>NZ_RKLR01000002.1 GCF_019599465.1 Haloarcula rubra | reverse complement strand
TAACCCATCGACTCCTACGTCGATGGTGACTACTGTATGGGTCCGTGGGCTCACATCAGATTCCATCTTGACGGCGGACCGCAGGGGTGGAATCCTCATGTTGGGTGGCCCGTCGCCAGGTGGCGACGGACCGTGTCGGCCCGGGGCGACCCGGGGCGACCTTCGCATCATATCCGATGGGAGGGGTATACATAAATGACTCGTCTCGCGGACGCCCTGTGGCGACCCCACATAGCGCATACGTGTGGCGGTTTCACACGCTTCTGGTGCGTAGATGAAGAGCTAGATTCCAATATAAAACGCGACGTGCTTCGACGGGTATCAGCACGAGCGGCCGCTAAGTGCCTGAACAAGCCGTACCAGTGCCACGGCACCGTCCAAGAATCGACGGCAAGGCGAAGAACCGACAGTCACGGAAGCGAGTGGCACCATAGCCGACCGAATGTGCCGTCGGCCCGGAACGCGGTCGAATGCTACTCGACGGGCCGATACGCACGGTGTGACCGCCACCGACAGCGCGCGCGCAGGAGACCCATCGGTGACGTCGTTCCGCTGCACGTGACACCGAGCGACGTCGGAGTCGTATAGTCCACGACCGTTTCGATGGCCCACAGAACCGGCGCGTCCACTCGCCGGGGCTCGACGACGTGGCACGGGCGAGTCGCGGTACCACCGGTGTCAGCTGTCGGATGGGGTGCCGACCGGGTTCGGTGGAACGACGGACGCGCTGTCTCCGTCGGCGCGCTGGAGAGCTGAGACGAACAGCCGACGCGCGAACACGGATGTAGTCATCCGGAGAGACCGTTCGAGTAGGCGATTCCGAGCGGGCGCTTCGCACAACGGACGGGCCAATCGACGGATTCCCGGTCGGTGCACCGAGTCAGGTGACCAGTTGGTCGAACACGCTGGCTTCGATCTTCTGGAGGTGTTCGGTGACGGTTCCGATACTGAGACCGATCCGATCGGCGACGTCCTCGTGGGTCGCCCGGCGCGGCGTGTCGTAGTAGCCCAACTTCTCTGCCACCGCGCGTACTTCGCGCTGGCGGTCGGTCAGTAACCTCAGGAGCAAGCACTTGCAAGCTCTTCCTTTTTCCTCCTGTATCACCACATAACAGGTGGTATGCATAGCGAGTTCAGCGACTTACACCGAGGGAAACCGATTGTCACGTACGATGGCCACACGATCGGAACCGTCCAAGAGGTACGGAGTGACCGGGCAACCGTTGAACGGACCGACGACCACGACAGCCTGACTGATGAAATCAAGGAGATGTTGGGATGGGACGACGAGGATCAAACCCACGAGCTCCGCCGGGAAGACGTAGATAGATACGAGGACGAAAAAATTCACATCCGACGTTCATAGACCTGTTCCATAGGCCGAATGGAGCGCCGGAGCCATGCTCTATTTTGAGGGCACGGTTCAATCTACGGTTTGTAAGGCTCGCGCTCTGTATGCAGCACAGTCTCGGAGAACTACTCGGTGGCTGTCAGTAGCGATGTGACCGATACAGAGGTTGCGTTCAGCACACGGGAACTACAGACCGGGTGCGTAAAACGCCATCAGGAACGCCCATCGTGGAGAATGTACCGCGAGTGTGACTTCCAAGTTATCATACCTTTTTTCATCTATATGGGACAACGGGTAGTTATGGTCCCCCTCCAATTCGGTATTCCCGGCGGTCCAGAACTCCTAATAATCGGTCTGTTTTTCCTGATTATTCCCTTCGTGCTGGCCTACTGGGTGTATAACGATGCAGAGCAGCGTGGGAACGAGAACGCTGCATTCTGGGCGCTTGCCGTTGGCGGACTGACCTTTTTGACCTTCTTCGGCGGACTCCTTGCGCTTGCGGTGTATCTCTGGGACCGCGAGTAGACCAGCAACCCAACTCAGTCCGTTTTGTTGTTAGAGACCCAAATGTCGCTATCACCGGTTTTGCCGGTGCAGAGCGTCCAAGATATGCGCCCTGTATTCAGCACCATCTGAACGAACTCTCAGAGTCCAGTCAGGACCCGCGTGATCGATACAGAGGGTGAATTCAGCACTGCACATTCGGTTCTCGCTCTTGGGAAGCACGTTATTGATTTTTCAGAGGACGGCATCGATAGCATGTTTGAGCGCTTCGTCACCTAGTGTTCTGTAGAGTTCGCGGCGGAGCTGAAACGTTCTGAGATACGGCGTTCGTTTTTTCAGATGTCCGACGCTAAATCACTCGCACATCGATGTTTCACTGAATAAGGTTTCGTGCTCCATTGAAAATGAAGGGTGGCGTTGGGGTTCAGATGTCTTCCTGTGAACTGTGACCGTCCATCGAGAAACAGTGTTTGCCCCAGTTGGTGAGGGTGCCTGGTGACCGTCGTGACGAAACAATTTTGCTGGTCGTTGGGGAGAACGGAGTCAAACAGGGTACTCAGTGAAGTGGGCTCGGGCGACAGAAACCGACCGATCACCGAGTGCGAACGTTTCGATCAGCCTTCGGACCCACCTCGAGCGAGGCACTATCCACCCGGCCATCTTCGTTACCCCTCGAACGAGTCTCGGTGGGACATAGCCACCGTAATCGAGCCAGAACGCGAGATTGGACGCGGCGCGACGCTGGAGCGAAATAACCTGTTCGACGTGCGTGCGCCGGCGTGTCTCCAATTCGCAGAGGATCTCGGTGTCGAGAATGTCGTCCGTATCGGTGAGTGCGTCGACGAGAAGATCGTGGGCAACGACTGCGTCCTCGACGGCGAGCGGGTTGCCCTGTGCGCCGATGGGGCTTGCAGTGTGTGCGGCGTCACCGATGAGCAGAAGCCCATCCCTGCACCAGGTGTCCGCGATGCCCGGCGCAACATCGAGAAGGGTAGTGTCACGGAATCCATCCAGATGCGCGCCCATCGCTGAGCCGACGTGCGGATCAATCTCGGCGACTTGCTGGCTGAATGCGTCGAACCCACCTTCCCTGATCGAACTCCATTCACCGCTCCGTACGAGGTATCCAATCTGGAGGTCACCGCCCCCAAGACCGAAGTACAGCAGAACACCGTTGCGGTCGATTCGACCCTGTGCCCCGGCGTCGACAACCCCGGAAGGCAGCTTGAACCACACGAGATCGATCGGCGATTGGTACAGTCCGGGATCGATGCCGACGCTGCCACGAACCGTCGAGTATCGACCATCGGCTCCAACGACGCATTGCGTTTCGAACGCAACGTCCTCGTCGGCGTTCCGGTCGCGGGCTTCCACGCCTCGAGTCCTCTCCGACGTGTTCGTGGGGATATCCCTGACGGTAGTCGCAGGGTAAAACGTGAAATTGTCGTAGGTACTGGCGTTGTCAACGAGGCATTCCAGCAGTGCTGGCTGCTCCATCATGAGCGCGTACGGATAGTCGGTATCGAGCAGGTCGAAGTCGAGAACAGAGATCTCCTCGCCGTACAGCGAGAACGCACCGTCGGTGACGGTCTCGTGACTTAGGGCAAGAACATCCTCGAGGAGGTCCATCTCGTCGAACAGGCGGATCACACCGGGATTCCAGCCGAATCCCCGGTACTCGCGTTCGAACGTGGCGGCACGCTCGACGAGTACGACGTCAACTCCGCTCCGGGCCAGGAGGTAGGCAAGGACAGCGCCGCCGGGGCCACAGCCGACGACGACAACGTCTGCGGTTTCGGTTCGCTCAGGCATGTTTGTCTCACATCCTGTCTTGGTCCAATTCTCAGGTCCAGATTCTTTCAAGTCTCCTCTGACTAATACGTCTTCTGTCGGCTCAAGCTCCGTTGTGGGGCCAGTCCCTGACTAGTTGGCCTACAGTTGGGAAGCGAACGGTGTGATAACCTGATGACGACCGGGTACTCCTGTGTGAGATTCGCGCTATGCATCTCGCATAGTCGCGATTGACCTGCTCAAGTCCTGTCAGTAACGGCGTGACCGATACAGAGGGTGGGTTCAGCAGCTTATGACTTAGAGTATATTCTACTCAGTATGCCAAGAAACGATACGATTGAGCGGTCTCGTCAGTTGTGCAGATCGTTTCGGGTCTCGGAACTCCCTTAGAGTCGGCATTCTATACACGGTGTGGGGGCTCGCTGCCGATCGCTTCATCTCCTATGGTGGCATTTGCGCCGATTCCCGCCAGACGACTAGAAATGATTAGGACTGACCGCCGACGGCGGGCGATAGGTGCGCGCCAGCGCGCCAAGTCTCGGAGCGTGACTCGTGCTCATCCGAGCTGTCTTGACCATCCCTCGTTGAGTGGGGGCTAAGTAGTTAGTACGTGGAGATTGCTCGGTATTACTAATTATTGCTCTTGCTTTTGCAGATAGGGTGGCACGGTTTTATTGATGCGTCGAAGAACACTCATCGCAACAGTCGGTGCAGTCGTCGGGACTGGTATCGGAACCGCTGCGTACACGAGCGCGAGCGTCACCCGTAGCGCCACAATCAACGTCAGTGCAGACGACACTGCACTCGTCCAGCTCACGCCGAGTGCGGATTTCAGTCAGATCACCAAGGACGGCGGCGGACAGCTTTCGATCAGTTTCTCGTCGCTGAACGGCGGCTCCGAGTTCGTCTTCGGCGACGCCACCAGTCCGAACACCACGTACGCGTTCAGCCTCACGCCGTCCGAGGGCAACGACGTCACGTTCTCCTACACACTCACGAACTCCGACCTCGACGGCGGCAACCCGAACGTCCAGTTCGACGTGTACTCGTGGGACGACACGAACACGCAGGCGGTCGACGAGGCGACTGCGAGCGAGGAGAGCAGCGGGACCTTCACGGCCACCGCCGGCACGACCTACTACGTCGTGTTGACCATCGACACGACGAACGTCGACACGTCGACGACGGACCTCTCGGGGACGCTCACCATCACGGCCTGATCCGTCCACCTTCACTCTCTATGGGTCGGTGGCTCTACCTCGTCGCGGTCGTCTGTCTGGCGGTCTTCGTACTGCCGAGTTCGCCGATCCAGCTGTCGTACGTCTACAGCGACAGCATGGAGCCGACGATCGGAGAGGGCGACGGATATCTCCTGGTCCCTGCAGGGACCGTCGAGTCCGGCGATGTTCTCACGTTCTACTCCGAAGAACGGGGCGAGTACGCGACCCATCGCGTCGTCGCGGTCACCGAGGACGGGTTCGTGACGCAGGGAGACAACAATCCAACGACGGACCAGCGGGCGGGATACCCGCCCGTCACGCGCGACGAGGTGCTCGGAAAGGTGGCGACGGTCGGCACCACTCCGGTCGTCTTCCCGCGGTTGGGTATCGCTATCGAGTTCGTCCAGGAGCACTGGAGGCTCGGTCTCGGCGGACTGGTCGCGCTGTTCAGCCTGGTCACAATCTCACGGGAGACGACACGAGGCCGAGACGTCGTTCGGCTACGGACGCTGCTGTTGCCGCTCGTTCTGATGGCGGTCGTTGGGACCTCGGCGGCATTCGTCCTGGGTGCACCCGCGGCAGTGGCCACCTTCACCGTAACCGACACCCCCTCGGCGAGCGAGCTTTCGATCCCGGTTGGGGAATCCGCGACACGCACGCTCGATGTCGACATCGGAGAACAGCCGGCGTACACCCACCAGTTCATCGAAACGAACGGGATGGCCATCGAATCAACCGACGCCACCGCCGAGTCGGGCGCGCTTCGGGTTCAGATACCTGCACAGTCGGAGCCCGGGCCATACCGGGGTGAGGTCCGCTTGTATCGGTATCCAGCGATCGTACCGTACGGGGTCGTCGCCCCGCTCCAGGCCGTTCACCCCGCCGTTGCCGCACTCACAACGATGTCCACCCTGTTCGGTGCAATCTACGTTCTCACGTGGGTTTTCGTCGACGGGAAGACCGTTCTCCAGGTCCAGTCTCGACGACGACCGCTCGGGAGGCGACTGAGATGAGACGGCGGACCCACCCGCGTCACCGGAACTGGTGGCGAGTGGTAATCGTCGTGAGCACCGCCGTCCTCGTGGGCGCAACCGTCCTCCCTGCGGCATCATTCACGACTGCGGAGGTGGGTCGTGGGGCGACGATCTCGGTGGTCGACGATTCGAACGCCATTCACAACCTCGCTGTCGCATCATCAGCCACCATCGGGCAGACGAGTCGGCTGGTGACGGTCACGAACGACCTTGGGACTGATGTCTCGGTCGAGATCGCGCTCCGCGCCGACTCCACCGACAAGGGAGACCTCGTCGTCGATGGCACGAGCGTTGGCGACTCGTACACGTTCTCCCTTGCGACGGGTACGTCTCGGGAAATCGATATCGACGTGGTGTCGGACTCGACGCTCGATGGCGAGCAGATCTACTTCGGCGTGAACGCGACAGGGACCGGATTGACAGTGACAGCACCGGACAGAAACGTATCACTGACCACATAGATGATTCCCGGAATTCACAAACTACGGTATTTGCTCGCCACGCGGGGCAGAGTGATCACAGGGGTCTGTCTCGTACTTGTGCTCGTCGGCCTTGTCGGGGGTGGAGTTACCGCTGTGACACCACCGACCACTGAGGCTCCGTACAGCAGCGAGATGGAGTCAATATCGATGGGCCTTCACTCGCAAGCAACGGTCGAGAATGCGGCTTCGTTCTATACCAGGGGGGAAACGATCACGGACATGCCTGTGTACCTGCGTTCGTACACACCCACCGTTACGGCCAGACTGGTAACGACCCCACCCGCTACCGACCGTGTACAGATTGACCAACGCCTGACGCTCGTCTACGAAGCTCGCACCGCTGGAAACGAGGTGTTCATAACACAACGACAGCGACTCAACCGGACGAATACCGCAACGTCGGGCGAAAGTGTGGTGACTGCCGCGAGGATAAACGTCACCGAGGTAGCCCGGAACGTCGCCCGACTTGAATCGGAGATCGGTGATGCTGGACAGGTTCACGTGTATCTCGACGCTGAATCACGATACAACACTCCGACTGAGTCCAGCTCATTGCACTACCGCGGACCGATTCACATCAGCAAAGGCTCGTACAAAATCGGTCACGGATCTGTACAGGATGAGCTACGCCCGACGGACAGTCCCGTCCGGGTGGATCCTGCAAAAACAAGCTCCCTTCCGTTTCCTGTTCTGGGTGCGGTTACCCTCCCCCACACGACACTCGTATTCGCATTGCTTAGCCTCGGAGGACTGGTCGGAGCAGGCCTGGCCGTCGTCTACGGCAATCGGTTCGATGCCGACCGTGAACGGGCCACCCTCCACAAAGCCCGCTACGCGGAATGGATCTCGGAGGGCTCACTCCCAGCACACCACCCAATCAACACAGCACAACTCGATACGTTAGAAGACCTCGTCGACTTCGCGATCGATACGGAAAAGCGAATCCTGTACGATCCTGCACAGGGAAAATACGCCGTGTTCGATCCACCCATCGCCTATGTCTATGTAGAGGAGCCGGATTTGGGAATTCCCGACCGACCCTAGTCCACATAATCATTGTAGACGCCAGCAGGACTGTCGTTTCTCAGGTTCTTCGGGTCGAGTGAGTATGAATTGCCGCCCCACGATTCGAGCCCACCGTCCGTACGCAATCACTTGGGTTGAGGACCATAGCCGCTGCGTTCCCGTCATCTGTCGTCTACGGACTCGTCACTCGTATCCGATTGGCTCCCGAGGATTTCCTCGAGGATGCACCGATGGGCATTCCGAAGGTGATTGCCAAACGTCGGCGCTGAGATGCCCATCATATCGGCGATCTCGGCCCCGCTCTTGCGGCGTGGGGTTTCGTAATAGCCCTCGTTGTACGCGGTCGTGAGTGCCTCGTACTGTCGATTCGTGAGCGCATTGGTGATCGCATCCCACGAAGATGGTCCCAGCCGATTCACGGCCGCTTCCTTGGCGAGTAGGTCTACGCCGTTGAAACTCAACTTGAGCTGGTCGACGAACGTCCGGCTATCGGTCTCAGGCGGAGTAGCGGCCGTGATTTCACAGTACTCCGGGTACGCAGTCAACCCGATTAGCGTACTGCCATGGTCTGCAAGCCATTCGACCAGACCAACATCCGTCACCTGCAACTCGACGGAGATATCTTCATCGCCGTCATCGAACCGGGTCCACGTATCGATCGAGATGAACTGATTGCAGACTCGGGGGAGTCTCTCGGGATCCGCGACCGAGACCTGCAGACTGTAGGTGCCATCGGGTTGCGGCGTCGACCTGGCCAGCGTCACCTTCGAGTTGAGTTCAGTGGCGAATCGGACAAAGAATTCGGTCGAATCTGTTATCCGAATTCGGAGTTCTGTTCCCGGAGATGGGTGGAGTGCCTGTTTTCGCTGGGTCGAATTAATCGCGGCCCCGATCGACTCTCCCAACTCTCGAAGGACATCCTTCTTCAGGGCTTCCCGGCCACTGCTCGTACCGGAGTAGAGGGTGAGAATCCCATACGTGGCTGATTGGTAGGATATCGGAATCGCAGTTACAGTACTAAAGCCATATGCCTCTGCGGCGTCCTGCCAGCGGTCGAACACGGGGTCGGACACAGAGGATGACTGCACCTCGCCCGTGCGAAGCGCTCGCTCCATCGGCTCTCTGGTAGTGTACTCGTCACTTCCAGACACGAGGGTGTCCAAGAAACCTTTCTCCTCTCCGGCCACAGTCCGGGGAACGAATCGCTCACCCTCCCGGTCGAAGTTGCCGATCCAGGCGAGTTCGTACGGCCCGGCCTCCGCAAGTTGCTCACAGACGACCCGCTCGATCTCGCGCCGATTCTTCGCCCTGATCAATTCCGCATTGATATCCCGCACCAGCCGATTCGTCTGGGTGAGCACCGACAGTTGCTCGCGTTGGTTCTTCAACTCCTGGGTACGCTGTCTCCGGTCGGAGATGTCCCGGCCGATTCCGGCCACTCCGATGAGATTTCCTTCGGTATCCGTGATCTGCTGGAAAGAGACTTCGAGTGGGATCCCTCTCCCGGATCTGGAAACGAGCGTCGCCTCAGTCATCGCGGTCCCTTCTTCGAGGGCCGTCACGGCTGCCTCGGAGATTCGGGACTCGTCTTCGCCGCTCACGAGTTCAGGGAGGGGTTTCTCATCCAGCTCGGAGGTGGAGTATCCACTGACTTCTGAGAGGGCCGCATTCCAGCGCCTGAGCTCCCCATCGAAATCCGTGACGAAGAATATGTCGTCAAGGGCGTCCAGTGCATCTTGAACGAACTGCCGTTCGGCTCGAAGGTCGTGCTCGGTTTCGCGGAGGGGCGTGACATCGATGACTACTGCCTGACCGACAGGTTCGCCGCGGAATTCTCCAGGTGCAGTTGAAACTTGGATGTATCGCTCGTCTCCGTCTTCACTGACAATCCGCATCTGCGTCGGTCCGACCGCCTCCTCTGCGGCGATCACTTGAGCTAACTCTCCCTCGGCGATATCGGTATACTCGGTGTCGATGAAGTCGAAGATCGATCTCCCGCTCAGTTCGGACGGACTGTCTACCCCGAGCAGGTCGGCGGTCGCCTGATTCGAGTAGAGGATTGTTCCCTCCTTGTCGAAGATGTTGATCGGTGCGGGAGAAGATTGCACCAGTTCTCGATACCGCCGTTCACTCTCCAGTTCCTCCGGGTCCCCACTATCTCCGGTAACAACCTCCTCCAGGGATGCGATTATTTCCCCCGATTCTCCCGGTGACGCGATCACTTCATCGGCCCCAGCCGCTCTGGCCGCTCTGGCACGTTCCTGGTCTGCCTCCGCGACGACGATCGGCAGCCTCTCGTCCAGCAAGCGGACCGCACGGACGAGATCTGGGCTATCCATTTCGGAGAGCGGGCCTCCGGCGAGCAGGACGTCTGGGTCACTGTTGCGAACCCGATCAAGGACCTGCTCTACACTGTGGACCCGCTCTATCTCCAAGCCAGGGTGCTGTGTTTGTGCCGGAGGCTTGGTGTCGGACTCCGCTGTGGTGCCAATCTCGACGACTGTTGTAACTACATCTGAAGCATCCACGACGAGACCACTCCTTTAGCCCAACGAACGGGTTGCTCCGTGGTAACATTCATTCCAGCATATTTTATATATCTGCTGATTGATATGAATAGCTACCATTATACATAGGACCGATACGCGCTCTGTATTCAGCACAGCCGTCGAAATGTATCAGGGCTCGAGACGATTAAATGCGGCAAATCACACGACGACGAGGGGTGCATCACGAACCGTGACGGAATCGAGTTAAGCTAGTTCGGCAAAACAACCGCATCAAGCCATTTATCGGCTAACGAGAGGAATAGACCGTGAGTGGACTCGCCGGGATACGATGACGTTGCGTGAAAGAATCGGTTAAATCAGCCCGCAGTCAGGTGATTACGAATATGGGGATATCTAATCGTCGTCGGCAGTGTAGGCACCGCTCCGATGTTCGATGCGATGGACTTCCAGTACTGGTCCGCTTCGATCGAGTGTACAGGCAAGTCGGTACTGCCCAACCCGGAGTTTCGAGAACGGGCCACCAGTCAGCGGTTCGAGAAAGTCGTCAGGTTCGCGCCATTCTGACTCGACGATTTCATCCAATTTCGAGATAATTCGGTCCTGTACGTGCGGGTCGAGGGAATCGAACTGGTCGGCCGCCCTCGTCGTGAACTTCCACGTCCACTCGTCACTCGTCATCTTCGTCTCGACCCATCAGCTCGACGACTTCCTCACGCGACACTAACTCTGCGTCGCCAGACCGCAGTTCGTGTTCACTGGCAGCAATCTGTTTCCATCCCTCGCGAGAGAACTCGGGGTGTTTCACCGCGTCGCGTGCTGCGTATCGGAGGAACTCACTCCGCGAATTGAATCCCTCCTCTTTCCACGTTGTGTCGATGTCTTCGAGGAACGCCTTGCTCAGCCGGAGGTTGATCTGGACCATCTCTGGTCCATCATCGCCGGTCGTGGTGTCTGCATCAGACATATACACATGCTTTACGTTCACATATACAAAACCTTGCCGCTGGACTGAACAAGAGAGTGGCCTCTGGGGAGGGGGTACTCATTAAATGACATCCGTCATGGAGCGTGATGAATTCACGAGGAGTTACTCACGCCCCTCGAAAATCAGCTGTAGAACACTCCTAACTGGGATATAAGTAGGAATGGACTCGCCGGGATTTGAACCCGGGGCCTCTTCCTTGCGAAGGAAGCGATCTGCCACTGATCTACGAGCCCTCGTCGTCTGCCACTCGAACGCGGGGTGGTATAAACCCTGCGCGTGAGGGCGACCTTCGATAGCGATTCACACGGTATGTGGGGTGTGTCCCGGCGTGCGATTCGGGGCGGGTGCCGTCTCGAAGCGGGAGACCGGAGTGGTCTAGTCTTCGAGGACGATCTCGATGGAGACGTCGTTGGGCACCTGGATGCGCATCAGCTGGCGCAGCGCCCGTTCGTCGGCGTCGATGTCGATGAGCCGCTTGTGGACCCGCATCTCCCAGTGTTCCCACGTCGCGGTCCCCTCACCGTCGGGGGACTTCCGGGTGGGAACCTCCAGCGTCTTCGTCGGGAGCGGGACGGGACCGGACAGTTCGACACCGGTCTTCTCCGCTATCTCCCGCACGTCGGCGCAGATGTCGTCGAGGTCCTCGGGGCTCGTACCCGCGAGCCGAACGCGTGCCTGCTGGGACATGTGTTATCGCTCGTTGACGCTGAGGACCTTCCCAGCGGCGATGGTCTGGCCCATGTCGCGGATAGCGAACGAACCGAGCTCCGGAATCTCGGAGGACGGCTCGATGCTGAGCGGCTTCTGGGGTCGGACCGTGACGACTGCGGCGTCGCCGTTCTGGATGAAGTCCGGGTTCTCCTCGGCGACCTCGCCGGAGGACGGGTCGATCTTCTTGTCGATGGACTCGACGGTACAGGCGACCTGTGCGGTGTGAGCGTGGAAGACCGGCGTGTACCCCTCGGTGATGACCGACGGGTGCTGCATCACGACGATCTGGGCCTGGAAGGTCTCGGCGACCGAGGGCGGGTCGTCGGCGGGACCACAGACGTCACCACGGCGGATGTCGTCCTTGCCGACGCCACGGACGTTGAACCCGACGTTGTCACCGGGCTCGGCCTTCGGGACTTCCTCGTGGTGCATCTCGACGGTCTTGACCTCGCCGGAGACGTCAGACGGCTGGAAGCTGACGTTGTCGCCGGTGTTGAGGATACCCGTCTCGACACGGCCGACCGGGACCGTACCGATGCCGGAGATGGTGTAGACGTCCTGGATCGGCAGGCGGAGCGGCGCGTCCGTCGGCGGCTCCGGAGCCGGCAGGTTGTTGAGGGCGGTCAGCAGGATGTCGCCGTCGTACCAGTCCGTGTTGTCGGACTCCTCGGCGATGTTGTCGCCTTCGAAGGCCGAGATGGGGATGAACGAGGCGTTCTCCGTGTCGAAGCGGACCTGGTTGAGGAGGTCTTTGACCTCTTCGACGGTCTGCTTGTAGTCGGACTCGTTGTAGTCGACGAGGTCCATCTTGTTGACGGCGACGATGAGTTCGCCGATGCCCAGCGTACGGGCCAGGAAGACGTGCTCCTGAGTCTGCGGCTGGACACCGTCGTCGGCGGCGACGACGAGGACGGCGTTGTCGGCCTGGCTCGCGCCCGTGATCATGTTCTTCACGAAGTCGCGGTGGCCGGGACAGTCGACGATGGTGAAGTCGTAGGTGTCCGTGCTGAACTCCTGGTGGGCGATGTCAATGGTGACACCACGCTCTCGCTCTTCGGCGAGGTTGTCCATGACGTAGGCGAACTCGAAGCCGCCCTTGCCCTTCTCCTCGGCCTCTTCCTTGTGCTGTTCGATGACGTGCTCCGGTACCGACCCTGTCTCGTACAGGAGTCGGCCGACGAGCGTGCTCTTACCGTGGTCGACGTGGCCGATGATGGCCAGGTTCTGGTGTTGTTCGTCGCTCATTGTTGTTTCTCACGCGCAGGGGCGCTATATCGGAGTCTTTGGCCGGTGGTTCATAAAACGATTTCGAAAGCAATCGCGGGCGAGAACCGCGCTGTCTGGCGATTTGGGACGCGGTGTCACGCGACGGGGGCGGCACACACCGGCAGAAAGCGCCTACAGTTCGGGGAGACGGCCCACGTCGGCGAGCACGGCGCTGGCCGTCTCGGGGCCGCCGGCACCGCGGCCAGAGATGTTGAGGCGCCCGGCGTGTTCGGTCTCTAACTGGACGATGTTGCGAGTGCCCGTCGGGGCCAGCGGCGCGTTCTCGGGGACGAGTCGGGGGCCGACCCGGACCTCGCCGTCGGCCACCTCGGCGATGAGGCGCACCGTCCGGCCGTCCTCGGCGGCCAGTTCGAGCGCGCTGCCCTCGATGTCCTCGATGCCCTCGACGTCGGCGTCGTCGAGCGTGTACTCCTCGCCGTCGTCGGCGAGGACGTTGGCGACGATGACGCCCTTGAGGGCGGCGTCGGTGCCGTCCACGTCGAAGGTCGGGTCGGCCTCGGCGACGCCGAGGTCCTGAGCCTCCGCGAGGACGTGTTCGTACCCCAGCCCCTCCGCGCTCATCCGCGAGAGGATGAAGTTCGCGGTACCGTTGAGCACCCCGCGGACCGCGTCGATGTGCTCGGGGTCGAAGTCGGCGATGGTCGAGAGCACCGGCATCGCACCGCCGACGGTGGCCTCGAACAGCACCGACCCCTCGCTCGCCCGTTCGAGTTGGCGCACGTCGGCGTAGCGTTCGGCGACGGGGCCCTTGTTGGCGAGGACGACGTGCCGGTCCCGTTCCAGCGCGGCCTCGACGTGGCCGAACCCGGGCTGGGCGTCACCCAGCGTCGTGGGCGTCGCCTCGACGAGGACGTCGTAGTCACCGGCGACCGCCTCTCCGGGGTCGGCGTCGCCGACGATGCCGTCGGTCGCTTTTCGGTCGATTGCGCCCGCCACGTCGACGCCGTCGGGGTCGACGGCGGCGCTCTGTGAGTCCGCGTAGGCGGTGACCGTGTGGCCGTAGTCGGCCGCCAGTTCGGCGACGGAAGAGCCGACGGCACCGGCGCCGAGGACGGCGAGTCTCATAGGTCACCTCCGGCCGCGAGGGGTTCGATGACGCGAAGCTCTTTCTCCGCCGCGAGGTCACGCACCGTCTCCATCACGCCGTCGGCGGCGCCCTGTTCGGTCGCCAACCGGATGCGTGCGCTGGAGGCGTCCTCGGTCCCCTCGGGGGCAGACAGTGAGAGGTCGGTCACCGTGGCGTTCGTCGACTCCTGGATACGCGAGAGCGTATCGGAGAGGTCCGAGTCGATGAGGTGACCCGAGATGACGACCGTCAGCGTCTCGCTGTACCGCTCGGCGCCGGCCTGGATGACGTTGATACCGGCGTCGCGGACGGCGTCGACGATAGCCTCGAATCGCTCGGGGGTCGCCTCCAGGTCGACCTCCACGGGGATGTGCCCGCGGGGCGTGACGTTGCCCCGCTCGTGGAAGATAGAGAGGAGGTTCCCGCCGTTGCTGGCGATGGGTTCGAGCGCGCGCAACAGCTCGCCCGGTTCGTCGACCAGTTCGAGCCGCAGTGTGTAGGACCGAACCTCGTCGGTCGAGTCGCTCATCGCCCGCTCACCTCCTGTGAAGTAGTACCGCTCATTGTGGGAGACTCAGCAGGGGCACGTATAAGAAACCGTCCGTTTAGTCGGCACCGTCAGGGGAGGTACCGGTCGTAGATGTCGTCTATCAGTTCGTTGAACTGCTCGCCGCGGGGCGAACCCCACGGGTTCCGCGAGAAGTAGTAGATGGCCGCGAACAGCGTCGATATCCAGAGTGCGACGGCCGGCGGGACGACCAGTTGCCAGAGGAACGTCGACGTGCCGGCGACGAGTGCGGCGACGAGGAGGTCGACGACCTGATGGAGTCGGTTCGCCATGTCCGCCAGTTGACCGTGCAACCGCCTAAGCATGGTGGCTCAGGTCCGACGTCGGATTCACCTCGCGAGAGATGTTTTAACATGTTGTTATGACATCATGTATCGTAGCTTTCACCATGGGAGATAGAGACACGCTACACGTCTGTCGCGAATGTGGGGTCGTGATGGCTACGACGTCGGAGACGAGTCCGCGGAAGTGTCGGACCTGCGGTGCCACGAACTTCTCGGTGTTCGCGTCGAGAGAACACGTCTCGGTGCTTCGGTGAGTCCCGGGACGAGACAGCAGGCACACGATTTTTGTAACAACCGGTGCGACGCCACAGACTATCGAGCGGGCGGCGAGAGAGAAGAGAAGAGAGAGGCAGAACCGCAGTACGGCAGACGTTAGAAGTAGTCGATGGCGGCGGGCAGTTCCGTCTTCATGCCCTTTCGCTCTCGAATCTCGGTGATCTTCTCGGGCTGGAGGTTGTCGGCCATGACCTGGAAGCCGGCGTTCTCCGTGTTCCAGGAGGCGCGACCCTCGGTGGCCGAGCGGATGTCGGAGGAGAACCCGATCATCTCGTCGACGGGCGCGACGCCCTCGACGACCATCAGGTCCCCTTCCTGGTACATGTCGTCGACGCGGCCACGGCGACCCTGAATCTCGCCGGAGGCCGCGCCCATGTGTTCGTTGGGCACGTCGATACGGACCTGCTGAATCGGCTCCAGCAGTTTGATGTCCGCGTCGATGAGGGCGTTGTGGACGGCCTCACGCACGGCCGGGATGACCTGAGCCGGACCGCGGTGGATGGCGTCCTCGTGGAGACGGGCGTCGTGGAGACGCAGGAGCGACCCCTGGACTGGCTCTGCGGCCAGCGGGCCGTCGTCGAGGGCCTCTTCGAGCCCCTCGATGACCAGTTCCATCGTCTCGTTGAGGTGCTGGATACCCTTCGTCTCGTCGAGGAGGATGTTGGTCCCGTGGATGTGCTCGATGTTCTGGGAGTCGTCCTTGTCCATGCCGGCCTCCTGCAGCGCCTCTCGGCGCTCCAGTTCGGGCATGTCCATCGACGCCTCGCCGAGCTTGATGGTCTCGACGATGTCGTCGCTGAGCGGTTCGACGGTGATGTAGAACCGGTTGTGGTTGTTCGGCGAGCGGCCCTCGACCTCGCGGGACTCGCTCTGGGGCGCCTCGCGGTAGACGACGATGGGTTCGCCGGTGTTGATGGGGATGCCCTGGTTGCGCTCGATGCGCTGGCCGATGACCTCCAGGTGGAGCTCACCCTGCCCGGAGATGAGGTGTTCGCCGGTGTCCTCGTTGATCTCGATCTGGATGGTCGGGTCCTCCTTGGCGACCTGCTGGAGCGTCTGGATGAGCTTCGGCAGGTCGTCCATGTTCTGTGCCTCGACGGACTTCGTGATGACCGGCTCCGAGATGTGTTCGATGGACTCGAAGGGGGTCATCTCGACGCTACTGACCGTGGAGCCGGCGATAGCGTCTTTCAGGCCGGTGACGGCGGCGATGTTGCCGGCGGGTACCTGCTCGACTTCCTCGCGCTCGCCACCCATGTAGATGCCGACGCTCTGGATGCGGTTCTTGCCGGCGGTCCCGGAGACGTACAGCTCCTGACCCTTCTCCAGCGTGCCGGAGAAGACGCGGCCGGCGGCGATCTCGCCGGCGTGGGGGTCGACGCCGATGTCCGTGACCATGAGGACGACCTCGCCGTCCTCGTCGACCAGTCGCATCTGCTCGGCGAGTTCGGACTCGTCGTCGCCGCGCCAGATGCGGGGGATACGCATCGGCTGGGCGTCGACGGGGTTCGGGAAGTGCTCACAGACCATGTCGAGCACGACGTCCGACAGCGGCGTGCGCTCGTGGAGCTCCTGGCGCTTGTCGGCGCGTTCGAGCTCCATGATCTCGCCGAAGTCCATCCCGGTGCGCTGCATCGACGGCATCGAGACGCCCCACTTGTAGAGGGCGGACCCGAAGCCGACGGTGCCTTCCTCGACGGAGACGGTCCAGTCCTCGACGTCGTCCATCTCCTCGGTCATGCCGCGGATGAGTTCGTTGACGTCCTGGATGACCGAGAGCAGACGCTGCTGCATCTCCTCGGGCCCCTCCTGCAGTTCGGAGATGAGGCGGTCGACCTTGTTGATGAACAGGGTCGGCTTGACGCCCTCGCGGAGCGCCTGTCGGAGCACCGTCTCCGTCTGGGGCATGGCACCCTCGACGGCGTCGACGACCACGAGCGCGCCGTCGACGGCGCGCATCGCACGGGTCACGTCCCCGCCGAAGTCGACGTGGCCGGGGGTGTCGATGAGGTTGATGAGGTGGTTCGTCTCCTCGTACTCGTGGGTCATGGAGACGTTCGCCGCGTCGATGGTGATACCACGTTCCTGCTCGTCCTCCTCCGTGTCCATGGCCAGCTGCTGGCCGGCCGTGTCGTCGGAGATCATGCCCGCACCGGCGAGCAGGTTGTCCGTCAGCGTCGTCTTGCCGTGGTCGACGTGAGCGGCGATGGCGATGTTCCGGATGTGCTCCGGGTCGTCCATCAGTGTCTCACATTCTTGAACGATTTTCTTGCGTCGGCCCATTATACAGAAGCGTATCCACAGGAGGGTCAAAAGGATAGTGTTTCCGTGTGAGCGTGCTATTCGCACGCGAACGTCCCACTCGGGAGACGGCAGTCCCGTCGGCCCACCGGTCGCGGCGCCAGACGGTCGGCAACGGGGCGACTCGCCCGCAAGAGCCATACGTCCGCACAGCGTGTGAACAACACACATGGACGTCCACGTACGGAGTGGGCCGGCCGAACCGTTTCTCAGCGCGCGGGACCTCTTCTCGACCGAGTACGACCTCGACCGACCGGTGACAGTACGGGTGGAAGCGGACCCGGACGAGCGGACCCGAGTGAGTCACGACGACGACAGCCACCGACTGACAATCTCACGGAAGGCCGCGACGAGCGCGATGGCCCGCGAACTCGCCCTCCACGAGTTCGCACACATGCACCACTACGAGTGCGGTCACCCCTCACACACGCAGTCGACCGAGGAGGCCATCTATCTCGCACTCGCCGGTCGGTCCGTCGAACGGCGGAAACTGATTCACTGCTACCAGATAGCCAACCACATGAAAGACGTCTACGCCGACGACGTCTGGATGGCGATGGCCCCGGGCGACAAACTCGTCGGCTTCCTCGAGGCGAGTCTGGCGGCCGCCGTCGCCGACCGACCGGCCGAGATGCGCGGGTGGGGGAGTGTCGCCGTGCCGCCACAGCACCCGCGACAGACCGGCAGCGCGACCCGTCTCACGCCGGCCGCGGACCCGGACATCACGGCGGTCAACGCCGCCTTCGCACTGGCACTGTGTGAGCGCCACGACCTCGTGGCCGAGGACCACAGGCTGTACGACCTCGCACACGCGGCCGCACAGGACGCCGCCGACGTCGACCTCTCGGAGTTCAAGCGCCACTTCGAGTCGCTCGCTCCGGACCCCGACGAGTCGGAGTTCCGCAAGGCGCTGGTCGACGTGACCAGAGCGTACGCCAGCGACGAGAGCGGTCGCGCCGCGGACTAGAGGAGTGCCAGCGCCGGCGAGAGCGACAGTGCCAGCCCCAGCGCCAACACCGGGTAGTCGGCCCGAGCGAACGCGAGGGGCGGGAGCGTCGGGTTCCACGCGAAACAGCGCGCCCGGAGCGCGACGCCGAGTCGGTCCGAGCGTGCGAGCGTCCGCTCCAGCGACCGGACCACGAGCAGTCGCGCCCGTTCCCACGGCGGGCGACGCTCGCCGCCGCGGGCCCGAATCGCGTCCCGAATCTCGCGCACGTCGCCGAGGACGACCGGGAACAGGCGGACGACCAGCGCCGTGCCGACGCCGAGCAACTGTCCGGCCTTCCCCGGGACGACCCGCTGGACCGCCGCACGCGTCTCCCGAACCGGCGTACTCCGCAGATAGGCGGCGCTCACGAACAGGACCGGCACGACCCGGGCGACGAGGCGGGCCGAGCGAAGCGCCGGGTCGACCCGGAACCACGGCGGCCCCAGCGTGAGACCGGCGAGCACCGGTGCGAGTGCCAGTACGCCGAAGACGACCCGGTAGGACCGGAGGACGGCCAGCGGCGAGAGTCGTGCCGCCGCCACCGCCAGCAGGCCGAACAGCGTCGCGGCGGCGAGCCACGGCACCGTCGGGTGGGCGACGACGGCGACGGCGAGGCCGAACTGGACCAGCAGTTTCGAACGGGGGTCCAGCCGATGGGCGAACGTCTCGCCGGGTCGGTAGCTCAGCATCGCGGGTCACGCACGCCGAGGTCCGTGAGGTCGTCGAGCGCCCCCTCGGGGTCGTCGTCGAGGACGACCCGCCCGTCCCGAAGGCCGACGACACGGTCGGCCCGGTCGTGGAGGTCACGCAGGTCGTGGGTCACGACGAGGAGCGCGGTCCCGTCGTCGTGGAGCGCGTCGAGACGTGAGAGGACGCGTTCGCGGGCCGGCCAGTCCAGCCCCGCCAGCGGTTCGTCGAGCACGAGGTAGTCGGGTTCCATCGCGAGTGCGCCCGCGATGGCCGCACGCGCCTGTTCGCCGCCGGAGAGTTCGTCCAGCCGCTCGTCGGCCCGCCCGTCCAGCCCCACGGCGGCGAGGGCGTCCTCGACGCGCCGGTCTATCTCGGCCCTGTCGAGGCCGAGGTTCTCCGGGCCGAAGGCCACGTCGGCGCCGACCGTCGCCGCGACGAACTGGTCGCGGGGGTGCTGGAACACCATCCCGACGGTCGTCCGCGCGACCACCGGCGCCTCGCGCACGTCGGTCCCGTCGACGTCGACCGTCCCGCTGTCGGGCGTCAACAGCGCGTTCAGATGCCGGACGAGCGTCGTCTTCCCGCTCCCGTTGGGGCCGACGAGCAGGCAGAACTGGCCCTCGGGAATCGAGAGTGACACGTCGTCGAGGACGACCCGGTCGCCGTACCGGAAGGTGAGGTCCCGGACCGTTATCATCGCCGGGCGAGGTAGCCACCCTCGACGATGGCGACGGCGATACCGAGTTTCAGGAGGTCGAGCGGGACGAACGGGGCCATCACGGCCGCTGCTTTGGGGAGCGGGAGTCCCGTGACCGCCGACAGCCACGGGACGCCGATGGCGTACACGACGACGAGCGCCGCGAACAGCCCCACGATCTGGACGGGCACCGACACCGCGGCGAGGTCGCGGGGTTCGACGCCCCGGTGGACGACGGCGCCGGCGACGACGCTCCCGACGAGAAAGCCGACGAGGAAGCCCCCGGTCCCCTGCCCGACGAGGACGTAGCCCAGCCCGGCGTTACCGTTCGAGAACACCGGCACGCCGGCGATACCGACGAGGAGGTACAGCGCCAGCGCGAACCCGCCCCATAGCGGGCCGAGGAGGAGGCCCGCGAAGAACATCCCGAACGGCTGGAGCGAGAACGGCGGGAGCGTCCCGGGCAACGGTATCGACACCTGCGAGAGCGCCGCCGTCAGCGCCGCGACGAGCACCGCCTGTGTGAAGTGCTTGACCGTCTCGTCCCCGACGAGGTCGACGGACGCGTACTCTTGAGACATACGCTAGCCTCTCACGTCAACCAGAATATAACCGACGGTTCACGAGGTCGTGCGGCGACGCCGTGGGCGAGGCAGCGACGCGACTGCCGGACGGTGTGAGAGAAGCGAAAAGACAGTCCCGCAGATCAGCGAGCGGCGGCCGCGACGCGCTCTTTCTCCTCTTTCTGGTTGACGGCGTACGTCTGGACGTCGTCGTTGGCGGCACCGACGAGTTGCTGAGCGAGCGCCTCGGCGGCGCTGGTGGTCGTCTTGTACGTGCTGCCGTAGACGCCCTCTGCGAGGTACTTCAGGGCCTGGTCGACGCGGCGCTGGGGCGCGACGTCGACGGCCTTCGGGACGGAGATGCCACCGTACTTCAGGCGGACGGTCTCCTCTCGGGGCGCGCTGTTCTCGACGGCCTGGACGAGCACCTGGACCGGGTTCTCCTCGGTGCGCTCGTGGACGATGTCGAAGGCGTCCTGCACGATGGAGGTGGCCAGTTGCTTCTTGCCCGTGTTCTCGTCGGTCTGCATCAGACGGTTGATGAGGCGCTCGACGACGCTTATCTCGGACTTCTTGAACTGCTTGTCCGCGTGGCGACCCATCGTGTGGGCGATGGGCGTCACGGTGATGTAGCGCTCGGTCGACGGGTCGGTGTACTCGATGTCCGTCACCGACCACTCGCCGAACAGTTCGGCGCGGGCCGTCTCTTCCTCGTCTGTGCCGGCGGGTGCGTCGGGTTCGGGTTGTTCTTCCTCGCTCATGGTTATCGGACCGGTTTCTCGGCGTTGCCACGGACGAGTTCGATCATGGAGACGCCGTTGACCTTCTCGACCTTGTAGTTGACACCGGAGAGGTCGCCCATCGCACGACCCTTCGCCCCACCGATACCGGCGATGGTGACCTCGTCGTGCTCGTCGATGAAGGAGATAGCGCCGTCACCGGGACAGAACGCGGTGACCTGCTTCCCGTTCTTGATGAGCTGGACGCGGACACACTTCCGAATCGCGGAGTTGGGCTGCTTCGCTTCGATGCCCACCTTCTCCAGTACGATGCCTCGACCCTGCGGCGCGCCCTCGAGCGGGTCGGACTTCTTGCCGAGGCCGCGTTCGCGGCGCGCGTAGTCAGAGTCGGACCACCGGTGCTTCTGGCGGTCCTTTTTGAGTTTGCGCGCGGCGTATTTGCCGTTTGCCATAGTACGCGTCGTTATCCTGCGGAGGTACTTAAGACTCTTCTTTCGTCGTCGGCCGATACGCCCGGTGTGTGGCGTTCGCACACACGACGTCGCCCCGGTCCGGGGGTGCGAACGGCCCGTTGTTTCCACGCCCCCGAGACCGATACTTACTCTTGATAACTGGACGGGAGAACTTAGGTAGACTGTCGAAAGACCACGGGACAAGAGCCGACAGGTACGATGAACATAGAAACTTTTCTTCCGGACTTCGTCCGCGAGAGCTACTTGCGTAAGTTCGCTCTCGCCGTCGCCGTCATCGCGCTGGTCGTGACGGCGGCTGGACTGGTCGCACAGAGCGCCATCGCGAGCGAGTTGACCGACCAGCGGACCAACGAACTGCGGACGACGACCCAGCAGGAAGCGGACGGCATGGAGGGGTGGCT
Organism: Haloarcula rubra; assembly: GCF_019599465.1. GTDB lineage: Archaea > Halobacteriota > Halobacteria > Halobacteriales > Haloarculaceae > Haloarcula > Haloarcula rubra. Next base: position 671,684 of record NZ_RKLR01000002.1, on the reverse strand, counting down.
CGAACGACGGACACAGACGACTCGGCTGCTGTCGAATCACTACTACGTGAGCGACGCGACGGCGACGCGGGCGCAGGGGACCTTCGAGCACGAACAGGAGCGTCTGGGCGGGTCGGTCCACGCCATCAATCTCGTGAACAGGTCGACCAACAGGATAGAGCGGAGTACGGTCGACGGCTACCGGGACCGCTCGCTGAGTAGCTTCGGCATCGCGTGGCAGCGCGGCTCGCTCGTTCTCAGCGGGACCAACGACGTCGCACAGTCGCGCGTGTTCAAAGAGGGCGACCACTTCTACCTCGCGTTCACCAGCAGCGTCCCCCGGACCAACTACCTGACCGTCACGTTCTACAACGTCAGCCAGCACTCGGAGACGTTCAGCAACTCTATCGAGGGTGGGGCGACGCGGGTCGTCGAAACCACCAGCGGTCGCGACGAAATCGTCTTCGCGGGCGACGAGTCACAGATATTCAGTTCCTACGACAGGACCGCGGAGACACGGGCCGTCTCGTCGGCCGCGAACGGGACCAGCGGCGTCATACAGGACGGCGAACAGGTCCTGAGCTACGCGCCCGTCGAGGGGAGCAGTTGGGTCGTCGTCAAGAGCGTGCCGACGGCGAACGCCTACGCCCTCCGGAACCGCGTCCAGCGAGACCTCTTCGCGCTGGTCGGCCTCGCCTTGCTCGGCTTCGTCGCCGTCGGCGCGTTCGTCGGCCGCGACATCCGTCGCTCGCTGACCGGCGTCGCCGACCACGCCGAGGCGTTGGCCGCCGGTCGTATCGACGAGACCGGCGAGACCAGCGACCGACTCGACGAGGTCGGGCAGGTCGAACGGGCGTTCACCGACATCCAGTCGTACCTCCGCACCGTCGCCGACCAGGCCGACGCACTCTCCAGACAGGAGTTCGACGACCCTGTCCTCGAGGAGGACGTGCCGGGGCGCCTCGGTGACTCGCTTGACGCCATGCGGACCGACCTCCAGCAGTTCGTCACGGAGATAGAGGACGCGAAGGCCGACGCCGAGGCCGCCCAGCAGGAGGCCGAGGCACTGGCGACCTCGCTGGAACGGCAGGCCGAGGAGTTCTCGGGCGTGATGCGCCGGGCCGCCGACGGCGACCTGAGCCAGCGTCTCGACGCCGACACCGACACCGAGGCGATGAACGAGATAGCGCGGGCGTTCAACGACATGCTCGCCGAGTTGAGCCAGACCGTCGTCCACATCCGGGCGTTCGCGGCCGACGTCGACGGCTCCGCCGACCAGATAACCGCGAGCGCCACCGAGGTCCGGGACGCGAGCGAGGAGGTCAGCGAGTCGGTTCAGGAGATAGCGGGCGGGGCCGACCGGCAACACGAGAACCTCCAGCAGGCCGCCGACGAGATGTCGAACCTCTCTGCGACCATCGAGGAGGTCGCCGCACAGGCCGACGAGGTGGCCGGCACCGCCGCGGAGGCCGCCGACGTCGGCGAGACGGGGAGCCAACGGGCCGGCGAGGCCGTGTCGGTCATGAACGACATCGAGGACCGGGCCGAGGAGACCATCGCGCGCGTGGAGGCCCTCGACGAGGAGATGACCCACATCGGCGAGGTGGTCGACCTCATCGACGACATCGCCGAGCAGACGAACATGCTGGCGCTGAACGCCTCCATCGAGGCCGCACGCGCCGGCGAGGCCGGGTCCGGGTTCGCCGTCGTCGCCGACGAGATAAAGCAACTCGCCGAGGAGACCAGCGACGCCACCGACGAGGTATCCACCGTCATCGCCGACGTGCAGGACTCAACCGACGAGGCCGTCTCGGACATCCGCGAGATGGGCGACAGCATCACGGAGGGTATCGACACCGTCGACGACGCCATCGGCTCGCTGGAGACCATCGTCGACCGGGTCGAAGAGGTCAACGACGGCATCCAGTCTATCAACGACGCGACCGACGAACAGGCGAGCGCCACCGAGGAGACCGTCTCGATGGTGGACGAGGTCGGCTCTATCAGCGAGGCGACCGCCAGTCAGGCCGAGAGCGTCGCCGCCGCGGCCGAAGAACAGACCGCGACCATCGACGAAGTGACCACGAGCATCCAGTCGCTGTCGGCACAGGCGACGGACCTCCGAGAGCTATTGACACAGTTCGACGTCGAGTCCGACCAGGAGTTCGTCGGCGACACCGACGTGTTCGACCCTGACGTCGCCGCCGACGGACAGGGCGACGACTGAAAAACGGGCGTCGTCAGGTCAGTTCGATGCCGTCGATTTCGAAGTGCCGCTTCGCGAGCTGGCGAGCGGCGTCGATGTTGCGCCCCTCGCGGCCGATAGCCGCGCCACGGTCTTCCTGGGCGACCTCGACGTAGGCCACGGTGTCGTCGTTCTCCGAGACGGTGACGTTGTACACCGCCGCCGGAGCCAAAGCGTTGGCGACGAAGTTCTCGGCCGTCTCGGCGTCCTCGACGAGTTTCACGTCACGGCCGAGTCGTTCTTCGACGGCTTCGACGGTCTGTCCGCCGGGGCCGATGGCGTCGGCCATCTCCCCGCGCTTGACGAGGTAGACGATCTGGTCGTGGTCCTCGTCGACGACGCAATCCCGGACGGTGACGTCGGCCTCGTCCTCGAAGAGGGCGACCAGTCGGCGCGCTTCGTCCGAGATTTCGACCCGCATCAGTCCTGACTCGCGCCCATGCGGAGGTCGACGTCGCCGGTGCCCAGTTTGATGGGCTTGCCGACGATGACGTTCTCTGTGACGCCGTCGAGTTCGTCGACCTCGCCGTGGATGGCGGCGTCGAGGAGGTGGTTGACCGTCACCTCGAACGCCGCGCGAGCGAGCACGGAGTCTTTCGACCCGCTAATTCCGTGGCGGCCGATGGACTCGATGGTCCCCTCGTTGGTCATGATGTCCGCGACCAGCATCAGGTGCCGGACGTTCACGTCGTCCAGCCCCTGTTCTTCGAGGGTGTTCATCGTCTCGTTGATGAGCGTCTCGCGGGCCGCCTCGACGCCGAGGTTGCGGTATATCTCGTGGATGTTGTTACACGTGGTGCGGGAGGCGTCGACGCCCTCGATGCCCAGCACCTCGCCGAAGTCCGACCCCTCGGTGTAGAGGACGAACTCCTCGCCGTCTTCGAGATCTTCCTTGCGGATGACGACGCGGGATATCTCCTCGATACCCTTGAACACGATGTCGCGCAGTTCCTCGACGAGCTGGAGGAGGTCCCGGTAACTGGGCTCCTCGGGGCCGAACTCGATGACGGTGCCGGCCTGCCGGGTCTGGACGCCGAGGTTGGACTCGATGGTCTCGGCTATCTCCTCGGCGATGGCCTCCGTGTCGTTCACGGTGGGCCACCGCTCCAGGAGGGTGTCCTCGTTCAGGTCTATCTGGACGAGCATGTCCGCGACGTTCGTCGAGATGTCACCCAGCGCGAGGATGCGCGTGGCCTCTATCTTCCAGACGACCTCGTGTGCGCGCTCGCGGTCGTCGGCGTACTCCTCGTCCAGATGGACGGTCATCATCGGCGTGTCCGGCGTCTTCCGGGCGTCCACCAGTTCGATGAGGCGCGGGAGCCCCTGCGTGACGTCGATTTCGGCGACGCCCGCGTAGTGGAACGTGTTCATCGTCATCTGGGTCCCCGGTTCGCCGATGGACTGGGCCGAGACGGTCCCGACCGGGTCGAGCGGGTCGACCCGCGTGTCCATGTAGCGGGACTCGACGGCCTTCGCGATGCGGTCGGCGTCCTCGACGCCGACGCCCTTGGCCTCTATCGTGCTGTACACCTCGTCTTTCAGCCGTCGCGGGAGTTCAGTGTCCTCGACGACGGCCTCGATGTCTTCGGATACCATGGTCAGTCATCACCCTCGGCCATCCACCAGTCGTCGGCGTGTTCCGAGAGGTTGGTCCGCTCGGTGCGCTGCCCGAGGAAGCTCTCTTTCTGTTTCTCGCTCTCGAACTCCTCGTTGAGGACGCTGTCGGCTATCTGTTCGACGTCGACGGCGGCCTCCTCCTGACTGGAGGAGACGTCGACCGGCGACGTGCCGTCCTCGCCGAACTCGAACTGGACGATGGTGTCCGAGGTGTCCCGGACGGTGCCGTCGTACTGCGTCTCCAGTTCGGAGAGCGCGTTGATGAGGCGTCGCTGGAGGTACCCGGACTTCGAGGTCCGGACTGCCGTGTCCACCAGCCCCTCGCGACCACCCATGGCGTGGAAGAAGAACTCCTTCGGGCCGAGCCCCGAGCGGTAGGACGCCTCCACGAACCCGTGGGCGTCGGCCGAGAGGTCGCCCTCCTCGAAGTGCGAGAGGGTCCGCCCCTCGTACCCGCGGTTGATGCGCTCGCCGCGGACTGCCTGCTGGCCGACACAACCGGCCATCTGGGTCAGGTTCAGCATCGACCCACGCGCGCCGGACTCGGCCATCACGACGGCCGGGTTGTCGTCGTCGAAGTGGTCCTCGGCGATGTCACCGGCGGAGTCACGCGCCTTGCCGAGCGTCTGCATTATCTTCATCTCCAGCGTCTCGTCGACCGTGCGGCCGGGCAGGGACTCCAGGTCGCCGGCCTCGTAGGTCTCGATGAGTTCCTCGACGCGGTCGTAGGCGTTGTCGATGGCGTCGTTGATCTGCTCTTCGGCCGGTCGCGGAATCGACTCGTCGTCGATACCGATGGAGAACCCGAAGTGCATGATGGAGCGCATCGCCAGCGCGGAGACTTCGTTGACGAGGATGCGGGCGCGGGTCTTCGAGTAGTCCTTCGCGATGGTGTCGACGACTTCGCCGCCGAACGCGCCGACGGCGTCCTCGTCGATGGTCCCGGAGGTCATCTCGCCGTCCTCGATGACGACGGTGTCGCCGGCGGAGGACGTGAACTCCAGATTGAGGTCGTCCGGCAGCAGTTCCGAGAACAGCGTGCGGCCGGTCCAGTACTCCTCCCCGGCGTCGTCGACGCCGTCGGGTTCGGGCAGTTCGTCGATACGAGTCGCCCGGAGCAGGTCCAGCGCCTGCGTCTCGTTGAACTGCGGGTTGGTGTGTGTCAGCAGGTACGTCCCGCTGATGTGGTCCTGGATGGCGCCGATGATGTTCTCGCCGAAGCGCGGCGAGAGCATCTGTTCCTGCACGCGCATGAGGACGCGGGCCTCGGCCCGGGCCTCCTCGTTCTGCAGCGCGTGCATGTTCATCTCGTCGCCGTCGAAGTCGGCGTTGTACGGCGGGCAGACGACGGTGTTCAGGCGGAACGTCTTGTACGGCATCACCACGACCTCGTGGGCCATGATGGACATCCGGTGCAGCGACGGCTGTCGGTTGAAGATGATGATGTCGCCGTCGACGAGGTGGCGGGACACTTCCCAACCGGGTTCGACCTTCTCCGCGAGTTCCTCGCAGTTCTTCTCGGTCACCTTGAGTCGGCGGCCGTCCGGTCGTCGGACGTAGTTGGCACCCGGGTGGCCCTCGGGGCCGTTGGCAACGTAGCGGCGAGCGTTGTCGAGGTTCCGCTCGTTGACGTTCATCGTCTGGGTCATCTCGCGGGCGACGCGTTCGGGGACGCCGACCTCGTTGAGCGAGAGCGTCGGGTCCGGCGAGATGACGGTACGCGCCGAGAAGTTGACGCGCTTCCCGGACAGCGAGCCACGGAAGCGTCCCTCCTTGCCCTTCAGCCGCTGGGAGAGGGTCTTCAGGGGCCGACCGGAGCGGTGTCGTGCCGGCGGTGTGCCCGAAATCTCGTTGTCCATGAACGTGGTGACGTGGTACTGCAGCAGTTCCCAGAGGTCCTCAATGATGAGTTGCGGGGCACCCGCCTCGCGGTTCTCCATGAACCGCTGGTTGATGCGGATGATGTCGACCAGTTTGTGGGTCAGGTCGTCCTCGGAGCGCTGGCCGTTGTCCAGCGTAATCGAGGGACGGGCGGTGACCGGCGGCACCGGCAGCACCGTCAGAATCATCCACTCGGGGCGGGAGCGCTCGGGGTTCATGCCGAGCACTTCGATGTCCTCGTCCGGGATGTCCTCGAACCAGTCCCGGATGTCCGAGGGCATGAGTTTGTTCATGTCCTCCTCGGTCAGGTCGACCGAGAGCGCCTTCTCCAGTGCGCGCCGGTCCTCCTGTCGGGGACGGAACTCGCCGCTGAGAATCTCCTGCACGCGGCCGCTGTCGATGCCCGTCTCCTCGGCGAGGTCGGACGGGGAGATGCGCTCGTCGGCCTCCTCCATGGCCTCGGCGATGCGGTCGGGGTAGTCCGCCGACAGCACCTGCTGGACCTCGTAGTAGGTCGTCGGCTTCTCGTGTTTGATGTCGTACTGCTTCTCGCCGCAGTACGGACAGCGGTCCTTCTTTCGGGCCTGTCGGATGGCGGCCTTCGTCACGTCGTTCAGGTCGCGGCCGAGGTCACGCGAGCGCTGGAGTTGCTCGGTGAACTCCTCGCGTTCGCTCTCGTCGAGACAGAGCCGCGAACACTCCCGGCAGGTCCCTCGCAGGAGCCGTCGGATGAGCTTCGCGAACCCGACGTGGATGACCGGGGCGGCGAGTTCGATGTGGCCGAAGTGACCGTTACAGGACCCGCTGTGTTTCCCACAGGTCTTGCACTCCAGTCCGGGGTCGATGACGCCCAGTCGCGGGTCCATCAGCCCCATGTCGATGGGGAAGCCGTCGTCGTCGTAGGTGTCGGCCGTGATGACCTTCGTGGCCGACATCTCTCGGTACTCCTCGGGGTCCATCAGCCCGAAACTGAGCTGACCGATCTCCTGTGGTGTCTGTTGGGAACTCATGCTAGACTGCGTCCTCCAGTTCGATTCGCGGAGCGATGCCGAGCGCCTTCATCTCGTCCAGGAGGAGTTTGAACGCGTAGGACATCTCCACCTCGTGGATGTCCGTCTCCTCCTCGCAGTTCGGGCAGTAGATGCGCCGTTGTTCGACGTTCTCGACGGCGGTCATGCCACACTCGCCACAGACGTTGATCCACTCGCGGTCGGACTCGTCGAGCAGACGCTCTTTGAGCGCCATCGCCGCGCCGTGCCCGATGAGCACGTCCCGCTCCATCTCGCCCACACGGAGGCCACCCTCGCGGGCGCGCCCCTCGGTGGGCTGACGGGTGAGCACCTGCACCGGCCCGCGCGAACGGGCGTGCAGTTTGTTCGAGACCATGTGGTAGAGCTTCTGGTAGAAGATGTCCCCGACGAAGATGTCGGCCTCGATCTTCTCGCCGGTGACGCCGGAGTACATCGTCTCCTTCCCGCTGGAGTCGAAGCCGTGGGCTTCGAGCGACCCGCGGAGTTCCTCCTCGTCCTCGCCGGTGAAGGCGGTGCCGTCGACGCGGCGGCCTTCGAGTGCGCCGACCTTGCCGCCGATCATCTCTAAGATGTGGCCGACGGTCATGCGCGAGGGGAGCGCGTGCGGGTTGATGATGAGGTCCGGCACGACGCCCTCCTCGGTGAACGGCATGTCTTCCTGCGGGGCGATGTGGCCGACGACGCCCTTCTGGCCGTGTCGGCTGGCGAACTTGTCCCCGAGTTCGGGGATACGCTCGTCACGCACCGAGACCTTCGAGAGCTTCGAGCCGTCCTCGCCCTCCATGAGCGTGACGGTGTCGACGACGCCGGATTCGCCCGAGCGCATCGTGACGCTCGTCTCGCGGCGCTTCTGCGGGGAGAGACCGCCCATGTCGTCCGGTTCTTCGAGGAACCGGGGCGGGCTGGTCTTGCCCAGCAGGACGGCGTTCTCGCCGACGTCCGTCTCGGGGTTGACGAGGCCGTCGTCGTCGAGATGCGTGTACGCTTCCTCACCGCGAGCGCCACGGACCTCGTCGTCGGGCATCTCGAAGCGGTCTTCCTGTCCGCCGGGGTAGCGCCGTTCCTCGCCCTCGTAAGTCCGGAAGAAGTGCGAACGGGCGAGTGCGCGGTCGACCGACCCCTTGTTCATGACGAGTGCGTCCTCGATGTTGAACCCCTCGTAGGACATCACGGCGACGACGAAGTTCTGTGCCGCCGGCCGGTCGTCGTACCCGATCTGCTCGGTGGTCTGGGTCTTGACCATCGATAGCTGCGGGTAGTGCAGCAGGTGCTGGCGGGTGTCCGGGCGGATACGGTAGTTCGCGCTCGGTAGCCCGAGTGACTGCTTTATCATCCCCGACCCCATCGTAATCCGCGGACTGGCGTTGTGCTCGGGGTACGGAATCATCCCCGCACCGATACCGAACATCAGTTGCGGGTCGACTTCGAGGTGCGTGTGGTTCTCGGTGAGTTCGTCCTCGTCGACGCCGACGAGGATGTCCTCCTCTTCCTCGGCGTCGATGAACTCGACGACGCCGCGCTCGACGAGTTCCTCGAACTCGAGTTCGCCGTTCTTGACCTGCTCGACCTCCTCGTCGGACATCAGCGGTTCGCCGTCCTCGACGACGAGCAGCGGTCGGCGGGCGCGGCCCGCGTCGGCGTTGATGATGACCTCGTCGGTGCGGTCCTTGACCGAGACGTTGACCATCTGGGAGACGTCCCCCCGTCGTCGCGCCTGTCGGACCTGATCTGCGAGCTGTTCGGGGTCGGGATGTGTCCCGACCAAACTACCGTTGACGTATACCTTGGCTTCTCGTCCCTGACTCATGTTAATCGTCCGCGGGCTGCTGTTGGATAGATTCGATACCGGGGATGCCCTGGACCCCCATATCTGCGAGTTCCTGTTTGAGACCCTGTGCGTCCTCGACGTCCTGTGACAGCTCCATCGCCTGCGCGAAGTTCTTCACGAGCCCACAGTTCGGGCCTTCAGGCGTCTCGGAGGGACAGATGCGACCCCACTGGGTCGCGTGGAGGTCACGCGCTTCGAAGTGGGGCTGCGAGCGGCTGAGCGGCGAGCGCAGCCGTCGGAGGTGTGAGAGCACCCCCATGAAGTCGGTGCGGTCGACCAGTTGCGAGACGCCGGAGCGGCCGCCGACCCAGTTCCCCGTCGCGATGGGGTGTTCGAGTCGCTCGGTCAGCACGTCGGAGCGGACGACAGTGGAGACAGAGAGCTGTCGGTTCCGCATGTTGGCGCGTTCGAGCTGGTACTTCACGTCCCGGGCGAGCTTGTTCAGCGCCGTCCGGAACAGGTCGGTCATCAGGTCGCCGCTGACCTTCAGCCGCTTGTTGGCGTAGTGGTCCTTGTCGTCGGACTCACGGCGCTCGAGTGCGAGTTCGAAACAGGCCTCGGCCATCCGGCAGAGGTAGTACGCCTTGTTGATGCGGACCTCTTCCTCGTCGACGCCCTCCTCGTGGAGGTGCGGCAGGAGGTAGCGGTCGATGACGTAGTTGGCGCGTTTGAGCTGGTAGTTCTTGCCCTGCCCGGAGGCGACGCGCTGGCCGAGCGTCTCGATGGCCTCCTCGGTCGTCTGGACCTCGGCTTCCTCCAGATTCTCGAGCATGAACTTCACGATTTCCGGGTCCTCGGAGACGCGGTGGACGATCTCCTCGTCGGATTCGAGGCCGAGCGCGCGCACGAGCGTCACGAAGTCGATGCTGCCGGAGACAGACGGGAAAGAGACTTCGAGCAGTCCGTCGCGGGTGCGCTCACAGAGAACGAGCGCACGGTAGCCACGGCGCTGGGAGAAGGTCTTGGCGACCTGCACCTCGTCGCCGTACTTGGTGTCGTACTCCGCGAGAATCTTGTTCGGCGCGAGGTCCTCGCTCGTCATCAGGACGCGCTCGGAGCCGTTGACACAGAAGTAGCCGCCGGGGTCTGCGGGGTCCTCGCCGATGTCGATGAGTTCCTCGTCGGAGAAGCCGGCGATGTTACACTTGTTCGACCCGACCATGATGGGCATCCGTCCGATCTTGGTCTCGGTCCGGTCGACGACTTCCTCCGGTTCCTCCTCGCCGCCGCGGACGATGGCCATCTCCATGAACACCGGCGCGGAGTAGGTGATGTTCCGGAGACGGGCTTCCTGCGGGTAGAGCAGTTCCTCACTGCCGTCTGCCTCCCGCACTCGCGGGGTGACGACGCGGACGTCGCCGAGTTCGACCCACACCGGTTCCTGTCCCTCCTTGTCGCCGATGTCGGTGTCGATGGTCTCTTTCTCGTCGACCACCTGCTGCATCCCTCGGTCTAAGAACGCGTTGAACGAGCGGAAGTGATGTTCTGCGAGCCGTTCCTTCGCGAAGTACTCACGCGAGATCGCGCGTCGGTCCTGTGTGTTCATTATTCCACCACCAGCCGATAGACGACTGCCGTATCGGTCGTTCGCGAGTCGCGTTCGATGCGGATGACGTCACCGACCTCCGCGTCGTCCGGGAGTGCCGGGTCGGCGCGTTTGATCTTCGGGAGGTCGGTCTTCTTGATGTCGTACTCGTCGAGCACTGCCTCGAGGTCGTCCTCGTCGACGACGCTGTGGTCGGGGACGAGGTCGTGTTGACTTACATCTACCATGTGTGTGTGCGTGCGTGGGGCCTGCTGCTGGAGAAGGTGGCTGTCACGAGATACTACAGGTCGGTATTGTCGGCACGCATATAACACTTACCAACTTGGCCTGCTGTAGCTACTGGAGCCCACAGCGCCCACACACAGGCGGCCGTGGGATGGCCTCTCGTACCAGCCAGTTCGACCAGACCGAATATAGAAGTTTGGGTCCCGTCACGAGTACCCATAACAGGGCGCCTTCCTTTGGAAAGTCTTAATACTACCACCGGGATACGAATGAATGCAGCGAGGCAGCGTGCCCGGATGGTGTAGTGGCCCATCATACGACCCTGTCACGGTCGTGACGCGGGTTCAAATCCCGCTCCGGGCGTCTTCTACCGCGAACAACTCCGACGACCATCGCGTAGTGTGTGCTCGTCACAGTGAGTGGGTGAAACGCTGAAAGGGATTTGAAGCACGGAACGAGTGAGCGGAGCGAACGAAGTTCAGGTGGTTCAAATCCGGCTCCGGGCGTCTTCTCTCTCACTCAACTCTCCAGCGAGGCGTCTCGTCGTGCCGTGTGCTCAAGACCGTCGCTCGTCGTCGACACCCCAGATTAGCGGCGGTATAACCAAACGACCGGGCCGAGAACTGCGGCACGTGAGGGGGTGTCCCCCCTCTCCCTGTCATAGGCCCGCCGTGGGGGCGGACGTACGGAGACTGACGCCAATCGGGCATAGGCTTTGTCCCGCGACAGCCGTCGACAGACTGTTTAGTGGCGCCGTACCAACAGGGGGCATGGACGACGTCGACGGCGAGGAGATGCCCGGCGCCATCGTCGAGGCGTTCCTCGAACGCGAGGAGGGCGTGCGGGCGCTACTGGAGGAACTGGAGAAGTTGACCATCGAGGGCCGCCACGGGGAGGTGCGTGAGCGCCTCCGCAACCTCGCCGACAGCGACGAGTCCGTGTTCTACACCGTCGCCTTCAGCCTCACCAACTCCCGGCAGTTCTTCGGCGACGTGGAGGCCCAACTGGACGTGACCGCCGCCGACCGCCTGCGTGACCTCGCGGAGACGTACCCGACGCTGGCCGAACCGTTCAACATCGTGCGCACGGAGCGAGCGGAGGACCGTCTGAACCCGGTGACGGACACCAGCTACACCGTCACGTACCACCACACCGTCGAGTCGCCGATGATAACGTACAGTCCGCTCTCGGGCGACCAGCAGTTGTACGAGTCACGCGGCACCCCGAGCGAGGTGTTGCGGGTGGCGACGGACCTCGCGTCGGCGACGACCGACGGCCTGGACGTCGCGTTAGAGAACGACTACTCGGTGAACACGGAGGAGTTGAGCACGCTCATCGACCGGCGCGAGGAACTGGAGACGGAGCTGTCGAAGCTCAGAGACCAACTGGACGAGTTGCGTCGGACGCCCGTAGAGGAGTAGGGTGGGGCGCGAGTGAATCGAGCGGCCCACCTCGAACGCGAGCGGTGAACGGAGTGAACCGCGAGCAGTAGCGAGGGTCTGAGCGGAGCGAGGACCCTCGGCGGAACGGGGAACGGAGTGACCCGTGGAGCGATAGCGAGAGCGCGACCGGAGAGCGGGCAGCCCGCCACGCGGCCGGTGACGCGACCACAACTGGAGCGTTTATATACTGCCGCGCGTAACCGTAGGTACGATTCTCAATGGGCATAGAGCGACTCGCCAATCAGGTAGAGAAGGAGAGCAGGGACCTCGCGATTCTGGAAGTCGTCATCGAACAGGGGCCGATAGGTATCGTTCGTCTCTCGGAGGAGACCGGCATCCCCGAGCACAAGGTGCGGTACTCGCTGCGGATGCTGGAAGACGACGAACTCGTCGACCCGACACCGCAGGGGGCGGTTCCGGCCGACGACATCGGCCAGCGGGTCGCCGCCATCAACGAGGGTATCGCCGGCCTCGTCGAGCGCCTCGAAGACCTCGCAGACCTCGTCCCGACGGCCGAGACGGCCGAGTAGGCCGGCCAACCGTTTTCACGGGGGCCGTCGAAGCGGGTTCCATGGACGTCGCACTCGTCAGCGACACGCACATCCCGTCACGAGCGACGGCGATACCCGACGCGTTCCGCGAGCGCATCGAGGCCGCCGACCACGTCGTCCACGCCGGCGACTTCGACAGCGAGGGCGCGCTGTCGAACGTCAGAGCGGCGGCGCCGCGCCTCACCGCCGTCGGCGGGAACATGGACCCCAGAATCGGCCTGCCCGACGTGGCGACGGTCGAACTCGGCGGGGTCACGTTCGTCGTCACGCACGGCACCGGGTCGCGCCGCGGCTACGAGGACCGGGTGGCCGGCATCGTTCGGGAGGCGGCAGGGCCGGACGCCGTCGGCGTCGCGGGCCACACCCACGAGGTGCTGGACACGACCCACGGCGGCGTGCGCCTGTTGAACCCCGGGAGCGCGACGGGCGCGTCGCCGGCGGACCGAGCGACGATGATGACCGCCACCGTCGCCGACGGCGACCTCGACGTGACGCTCCACGAGCAGTAGCCGTCCGGGTTCTCACGACTGCGTCGTCGGGTCGCGGCGTGGCCCACCGACGAGACGCCACAGCGCCCAGAGACAGCCCACGGTCCCGACGGCGGCGAGGACGGTACCGACCGGGCGGAGCAGGGCGGCCGGGAGCGACGCCAGCACACCGGGCGTCACGGCCGTCGGCACCAGCAGGAACCGCAGGCCGAGGCCGACGACGACGAACAGGCCACCGAGCGCGTAGTCCCGACGGACCGGCCACGCGGGAACCGCCCCGGAGAGCGTCCGGACGAGGTGAAAGACGAACAGGAGGCCGGCGGTCGACCCCATCGCGTGGAGGAGGAGGAACGCGGCCAGACGGGCGTCCATGGCGTCGTTCGGAGCCCGGGCGACAAAACCCCACGGACGCTACCGGCAGCGATTGCCACCGTCGGACGGGCTTGCTACTAACGGCGTCCTTTTTCCCGCGGAACCCACAGGAGCAGTATGGACGTCTCCGCGGTCGAGGGACTGCCCGAGGTGCGCCCCGGCGACGACGTGGCCGAACTCGTCGCCGAGTGTGCGGACCTGCAGGACGGCGACGTGCTCTGCGTGGCCAGTACCATCGTCTCGAAGGCGGCGGGCCGACAGGCCGACCTCGACGACTTCGAGGCGAGCGACCGGGCCCGGGACATCGCCGACCGCATCGCGGCCGTCGCCGGCGAGGAGAAAGACCCGCGTTTCGCGCAGGCGGTCATCGAGGAGAGCGAGGAGATCATCCTCGACGCGCCGTTCATCCTCGCGGTGACGCACTTCGGCCACATCACGGTCAACGCGGGCATCGACCGCTCGAACGTGCCAGACGCCGACCTGCTGTTGCTCCCCGAGGATCCGACGGACTGCGCCGAGCGGATTCGGGCGGGCGTCCGCGAGCGAACCGGGGCCGACGTGGCGGTCGTCGTCACGGACACCTCGGGCCGGCCGTTCCGTCTCGGACAGCGCGGCGTCGCGCTGGGGTGGGCGGGCATCCACGCCGCCCGCGACTGGCGCGGCGAACACGACAGGGACGGGCGCGAACTCGGCGTCACCGTGCAGGCCGTCGTCGACGAACTCGCCGCCGCGGGCAACCTCGTCACCGGCGAGGGCGACGGCGGCACCCCGGTCGCTCTGATTCGGGGCTTCGAGTTCGGCGACCACGGCGGGAGCGACGACCTCTACCGCTCGCCGGAGAAAGACGTCGTCCGGCAGGCACTCAGGGAATGGTCTCATGTACGGGATTGAACTCACTCCGGAACACCCAGTCGCACAGCTATCCGACTTCGCCGTGCAGGCCGAAGAGGCGGGCTTCGACGCCGTCTTCGCCAGCCACCACTACAACAACCGCGACCAGTTCATGTCGCTGGGAGCGATGGCCAGCCAAACCGACGAGATTCTGCTCGGGCCCGGCATCGCCAACCCCTACGAGACCCACCCAGTGACGCTGGCCTCGCGGACGGCGACGCTCGCGGAGACGAGCGACGGCCGCGCCGTCTTCGGCGTCGGCCCCGGCGACAAGTCCACCATCCGCAACCTCGGGTTCGACCACGACGACGCCCTCCGGCGCGTGCTGGAGACGTTCAAGGTCGCCCAGCGCCTCTGGGACGGCGAACGCGTCGACCACGACGGCACCTTCACGGCCGACGACGCGGGCCTGAACTACGAGGTCGGCGAGATTCCGGTCTACGTCGGCGCGCAGGGGCCACACATGACGCGGATGGCCGCCAAACACGCCGACGGCGCACTGTACAACGGCGCGCACCCGAAGGACCTCGCGTGGGCCCGCGAACAGGTCGAGGAGATGGCCGAGGACCGCGTCGCCGACACCGAGTTCGACCTCGCGGCCTACGCCAGCGTCTCGGTCGCCGAGGACGCCGACGCGGCCCGCGAGGCCGCCCGGCCACCGGTCGCGTTCGTCGCGGCCGGGTCGCCACCGCCGGTGTTAGACCGCCACGGCATCGACCACGACGTGGCCAGCGACGTCGGTGACGCCATCTCGGCCGGTGAGTTCGAGACGGCGTTCGGGCTGGTCACGGAGTCGATGCTGGAGGCGTTCTGTATCACCGGCACGCCCGAGGACGTCGCCGAACGCACCGAAGCACTGCGAGAACACGCCGACAGCGTCGTCTTCGCCTCGCCGCTCGGTCCCGACGTCGAACGGGCTATCTCGCTTCTCGGGGCGGCGGTGACCGACCGCCGCTCCCCGGACGCATGACGAGCGAGAGCGCCGCGCCCAGCGTCAGGTAGCCGAAGACGACGGAGGCGGCACCGACGAACAGCGTCCCGAACAGGATGAGGATAGCCGACAGCGGGTCGGCCAGTGCGACGTCGGCGAACCGAACCGGCATCTCGACGATACTCTGGATAAGCTGTGTGAGTAGCCCTTGCATACGCGCCGCTTAGCAGTCGGCCCACTTTGTGCTTCCGTTCGCGGCGACCGAGCCACACAGCTATTTGACGCTCCCGGCCCCAGTGAGCGCCATGGGAGAAGACGCCTCGCTGGACCAGTTCGTCGGCAGCGGAGACGACGGAGACGACGACGCGGGCGACACCGACGCGAGCGACGCCAGCGACGCGACGGCTGTCGACAAGGAGGCTGCGAGCGAGGACGCCGACACCGAGACGGCGACGGCGTCCGAAGGCGACCCGACGCCGGCGACGACCACCTACGCGTGGTCCGACGAGGGCACGCAGTGTGCGTCGTGTGGCGAGGTCGTGGAACGTCGTTGGCAACAGGACGGTTCCCTCGTCTGCGTAGATTGCAAGGAGTGGGACCGGGCCTGATACGGTCGTGTGTCATAGGTGCGCATCCAGCAGAGTTACGTGCTCTCGCCCCAAAGTACGGGCAACTGGAACTTCGCACCGTGGTGACGGGCACGGGGACAAAGCACTTACTCGGCGTCGCACCAACGCAGGATGCCCTGTGGTCTCCACCACCGTGCGGACCCTCCACTCATGACAGATACGGACACTACACGCGGCCAACAGTCGGACAGTGCGCTCCGCGACGCGACCGGCGTCGCGACACAGGTAATCGAGAACGTCGAGGAGGTCATCGTCGGCCACCACGACGAGATCGAGCACATCGTGACGGCGATGCTGGGCCGTGGCCACATCCTGCTAGAGGACGTCCCCGGCGTCGGCAAGACGATGCTCGCGCGGTCCGTCGCCGCGTCGTTCGACGGCGAGTTCAAGCGCGTCCAGTTCACCCCCGACCTGCTCCCGACGGACGTCACCGGCGTCAACGTGTTCAACCAGAAGACCCAGGAGTTCGAGTTCCGCCGCGGCCCCATCTTCGGCAACGTCGTGCTGGGCGACGAGATCAACCGCGCGCCGCCGAAGACCCAGTCGGCACTACTCGAAGCCATGGAGGAGGGACAGGTCTCCGTCGACGGGACGACCCACAGCGTCCCGCAACCGTTCACCGTCATCGCCACCCAGAACACCGTCGAGCAGAACAAGGCCTACGACCTGCCGATGGCCGAACTCGACCGGTTCATGACGAAACTCCATCTGGGCTACCCCGACGAGGGCGAGGAGACGGCGATGCTCGGCGAGGTCGTCGGCCACCACCCGATAGAGGAACTGAAACCGGTCGCGACGCTGAGCGACCTGCAAGCGGCCCGGGACACCGTCGCCGACGTGTCCGTCGAGGAGCCGATTCGGGCCTACGCGACGCGCCTCGCCCGTTACACCCGCGAGCACGCCGAGTTGGGCGTCAGCCCGCGCGGGAGCATCTCGCTGTTGCGGGCCGCACAGGCCCGGGCGGTGCTGAACAACCGCGAGTACGTCGTCCCCGACGACGTCCAGCAGGAAGCGCCCGTGGTCCTCCCCCACCGGATTCGGACCGACAGCAGCGAGCAGACGGCCGCGGACCTCGTCACCGCGGCCCTGAACACCGTCGACGTCGAGTAAGATGCGCCCGACACGTCGCGGCGTCGGTGTCCTGCTGGTCGCCGGCGCCGCCGTCGCCGTCGGCGCGCAGTTCGGCCAGCAGGCGCTCGGTGCGGTCGCCGGTCCCCTGTTCGTCGCCGTCGTCGCCGCCGCCGGACAGGTGTACTGGGCCGGCACGCCGACCGTCGAGCGCCAGCCACCGCGCCGTGGGTTTCCGGGCGAGAGACGAAGCGTCGAACTGACGGTCGACGGGAGCGGCGTCGCCCGCATCACCGACCGCCTCCCGGACGGCATCGACGGGACGACGACGACCGCTCGCTCGCTGCCGGCCACGGTCAGGTACGACGTGACCTACGACCGACGCGGCGAGCACCGCCTCGGCCCGGTCGACGTCAGGGTGACCGACTCGCTGGGCCTCGTCACCGCCTCGACTACCGTCGACGTGACCGACGACGTACTCGTCTACCCGCGGGTCTACCGACTGGGCGGGCCGGAGGCGTTCGTCCGGACGCTCACTCCCGACGCCGAGGACCGGCAGGCGTTCGACCGCCTCCGCGAGTACGTCCCCGGCGACTCACTGCGGGACGTCCACTGGAAGTCGAGCGCGAAGCGCGACGACTTGCTCGTCAAGGAGTTCGCCGACCGGAACAGCGACCGCGGCCTCGTCGTCGTCGCGGAGGCCGAGGAGGGACACGCCGACGAGATGGCCGCCGCCGCCGCGACGGTGGCGATGGGCGCTCTGGAGAGCGGCCTCGCCGTCGAACTGGTGACGCCCGACGGGAGCGTCGACACGGGCTACGGCGACACCCACCGGGTCCGCCTGCTGGAGACGCTCGCACGCACCGGCGCCGGGACGACCGGCCGGAGCGGCGACGCGGACGTGCTGGTGACCGCCGACGCCGACGGCGTCACGGTCACTGTCGAGGACAGACAGCGGGCCTTCGAGGACGTGACCGTGAGCCACGACAACCCCCTCGCCGGGGAGGTGGGGTCGTGAGCGTCCTCGCCCGCGTCCGCGGACGGCTACCGTGGGGCGAGACGCGACTGCTGGCGCTGCTGTCGGTCGCACTCGTCCTCGGCGCGCCGCTCCGGACGATGTACCACCTCATCGACGTGGTCGGGTCGCCGACGGTGTTCCTCGTCGTGACCGTCGTGTCGCTGGCCGCGGCGGCCGTCCTCGCACGAGTGCTGCGCCCGATACTCGCGATAGCGGTGGGTGCGGTCCTGTTCGGTGCCGGCCTCGTGTGGTACGTGACGAACCTCTCGACGGACCCGGCGGTGTCCGCGCTCCTGCGTGACACCCTGGCGCTGTTGAGCGGTCGACGACTGCTCCAGATAGCCAACGTCCGCCTGTGGGTCATCTCCTTCGCGCCCGCCCCGGTGTTCCTCACGACGTACTTCGCGCTCCGCCGGTGGTACGTCACGGCGACGCTCGCGGCCGGGACGGCGCTGGGCTTCTTCGTCCTGACGACGGACGCCGGCGTGGTGACGACGTTGCTCGGCGTCGTCGGTGCGTTCGCGACCATCGGGTTCGGGACGCTCGACACGCTGGACGACGGTGAGAGACGCACGGCGGAGAGGAACGCCGCCGGCCCGGGCACGAGCACCGACGACGAGGGCATCGACTCGGGTCGGCGCGGCGTGCTCGAACAGTTGGCGGCGATAATCGTCCTGCCGGCGATACTCTCGCGACTGCCGTCGGTGGCGGGGACGTCGCTCTCGTTCGCCGACGAGGAGCAACCGACCGTCGAGGGGAGCATCGTCGACGCCGACGAGTCGATGACGGTACAGGGGGACATCACGCTGTCGCCGACGGTGCGCTACACCGTCGAGAGCGAGGAGGCGCGCTACTGGCGGGTCGCGGCCTACGACCGCTACACCGGCGACGGGTGGGTCCGGACGGGGAACGACAGTCCGTACGACGGGACCCGTCTCGCCGGGCCACCGGGCGACAGCCGGACGGTCCGGCAGTCCTTCGAGGCGGAGTCGGACATCGGCACCGTCCCCGCCGCCTGGAAGCCGGTGCGGTACAACGGCGACCCGGCGGTCGAACTGACGACGCACGAGGGGTTCCAGCCGGTCGGTGACGTCGCCGCCGGCGACAGCTATCAGGTCGTGAGCGAAGTGCCTGTCGCGACGCCGCGGCAGTTGCGCGAGGCCGGGACGGAGTACCCCGACGTGGTGACCCGCCGCTACCTGCAACTGCCCGAGAGCACGCCCGACCGGGTCGGCGAGACGACGGCGACGCTGACCCAGAACGCGCAGAACCCCTACGAGACGGCGCTCGTCGTCGAGCGATGGCTCCAGAACAACCGCGAGTACTCGCTGGAGGTCGAGCGACCGGAGCGGAACGTCGCCGACCGGTTCCTCCACGCGATGGACCGGGGCTACTGCGTCTACTTCGCGACGACGATGGTGACGATGCTGCGCACGCAGGGCGTCCCCGCGCGGATGGCCGTCGGCTACACGCCGGGGGAACAGGTCGACGAGAACCGCTGGGTGGTCCGCGGCCTCGACTCTCACGCGTGGGTCGAGGCCTTCTTCCCCGGTCACGGCTGGGTCCAGTTCGACCCGACGCCAAGCGACCCGCGGGAGGCGGCCGAACAGGCCCGCATCGAAGAGGCCCGCGGCGACGGCGTAGAGTCGGTCGACACGGGAGAGACGGGCAACGGCTCCGAGTTCACCCAGACGGAGACGCCCACCCCGCCGCCACTGACCGAGGACAACGAGACCACGACGACGGAGACGCCCGAGCCGACCAACACCACGAACGAGACGACGACGCCGTTCGGTGGCCCACAGGGCGACAGCGGCGGCGAGGGCTCGTCGGGCTTGACCGTCCCCGACCTCCCCTCGCGCGAGGAGACGGCGCTGGGACTGGTCGCACTGCTCGGGACGGCGGCCGGCCTCCGCAGGGCGGGCGTCACCGAGCGCGTCTCCCGGGCGATATGGCTCCGCCACCAGCGTCGGACCGACCCGGAGACGGACGTCGAGCGGGCGTTCCAGCGAGCGATGTACGTCCTGCAGGACGAGCACCGTCCCCGAGAAGCCGGCGAGACGGTCCGGACCTATCTCGACGCCGTCGACGCCGACGCGGACGTCCGTCACCTCGCGACGCTCCGCGAACGGCTCCGGTACGGTGGGACTGTCTCGGAAGTAGCAGCCGACGAGGCCGTCGAAATCGCCGACAGCGTCGTCTCGAACCGGTAAGCTCCGCTTTCCCCCGACAGTGTTTAATACGAAGGTTTCGTACGGCCCGATGTAATGTCGGAAGTCTGCTCGACGTGCGGGCTGCCTGAGGAGCTCTGCGTCTGCGAGGACGTCGCTAAGGAGTCTCAGGAGATAAACATCCGCATCGACGAGCGCCGCTACGGTAAGGAGGTAACGATAATCGAGGGGTTCGACCCGAAAGACGTCGACATGGACTCGCTGTCCTCGGACTTGAAGAGCAAGTTCGCCTGCGGCGGGACCGTCGAAGACGGCCAAATCGAGCTCCAGGGCAACCACACCGGTCGCGTCGAGGACTTCCTCCGCGACAAAGGCTTCAACGTCGCCTAATCTCCCGACCCCGGAACGGTTCTGTGGTAGCTAGCCCACGAGTACCGACAGTGGCCGCGCCGTCGGCCGAGAGACACCGGGCCGCGTCAGTCACAGCAGGCCTGCTCGAAGGTCGGCGTCGGTTCGCCGGTCTGTGTGGGGTCACACACCCGGATGGCCCCGTCGCCGCGGACGAACACGTTCCACCCGGCGACCGTATAGCTGAGGACGTGGGCCTGCCCCGTCGTGTCGTCGTTCTCGAAGAGGGCGTCGACCGCCTCGAGGTCGATGTCCGCCGAGAGCGAGCGGAGTTCGGTCGGTTCGACGCCTTCCGCGGCCGCGACGGCCTCGACGACCGCGACCGACGGCGGCCGCTCACTATCGCCGCTGTACTCCGCCTCGTGGACGGCCACACAGGCACAGGAGATCGAGAGGTGTCCAGACGTCATGGAAACTGCAACATCCCCCAGTTACTTTTATATTTAGGTTGACGTTTGAGCGGCCACGGCGGCAAATACCCTCTCCGAACCGGCCGGTGGTGTGTGGTCGCGGTCGGTCCCGTGTGTTCCGGTTCGCCGTCGCCGCGGACCCTACCCGGAGGCACCACACCCGCGAGAGTATCGGCGGTTACCGGGCACCGGAAGGCCGGCACCGGGCGCCGTTGCACGCGACGCGCCACGGCGAATCACGCTCCGGTTCGGGACAGAGCGGGGCGGTCAGAAGAACTGGAACAAATCGTCGCGCTTGGCCTCGTGGAGGTGGTGGCGGACCGCCTCGTTCAGGGCGTCGATGTCGCCCCGCTTCGCGGAGATGGGGGCGATGGTCTCTTGCCACTGCTTCCACGGCGGGTACAGGCCGAGACGGTCACAGAGGTCGTTCAGCCGTTCGTCCTCGTCGTCGACCTTGTCCATCTTGTTGACGGCGACGACGGGTTCGACGCCCACCTCCCGGAGGAAGTGGAACATCTCGACGTCGTGGGGAATCTCGTCGGGGCCGGAGTGACGGTCGATTATGTCGACGACCGACTTGCCGTCGACGACGAGGATGCCGACCAGAATCTTCTCGGCGTTGGCCTCCACGTACCGGACCACGTCCGTCTTTATCTCCTCGCGAACCTCCTCGGGGACGCCCTTCATGAACCCGAACCCGGGGAGGTCGGTTATCATGAAGTCGGGGCCGGTCCAGTCGTAGTGGTTGGGGCTCCGGGTGACACCCGGGCGCTGGCCGGTGTCGAAGGTGTGACCGGTCACCTCCCGCATCAGCGTCGACTTGCCGACGTTCGACCGGCCGACGAGCACCACTTCGGCGTCGCGGTCCGGGCGTGACTCGAACATACCCCCGATACAGCGCCGAGGGGGAAAAGCGCGTCAGTTTCCGGCCGCGGCGGAGGGCGGGTCGCGGAACCGGTCATCACCCGGGTTTTTGTCCGGTCGCGTCCCAGCGGTAGCCGTGCGGTTGGTACATCTCTCGGTCCCGACGGGCAAGCGCGAGGCGGCACTCGGCGTCCTAGACGACGAGGGCATCGACTACGTCGTCAGCGACGAGACGAGCAACCGCGACATCGCCGCCGTCGTCTCGTTCCCGCTACCGACGAACGCACTGGAACCCGTCCTCGAGTCCCTGCGCGAGGTGGGTATCGACGACGACGCCTACACCGTCGTCGTCGACGCCAACACGGTCATCTCCCGCCAGTTCGAGGCGCTCGAAGACCGCTTCGCCGAGGAGGAAGACGAGGACCGCATCGCCCGCGAGGAACTGACCTCGAAGGCCAACGACCTCGCCCCGTCGCTCCCGACCTACGCCATCATGACCGTCATCAGCGCGGTCATCGCCACCGCCGGCCTCCTACTGGACTCGCCGGCCGTCGTCGTCGGGTCGATGGTCATCGCGCCGCTCATCGGGCCCGCGATGACCGCCAACGTCGGCACCGTCGTCGACGACCACGAACTGTTCGTGCGCGGGGTCAAACTGCAGGCGTTCGGCCTGCTGTTGGCCGTCGTCAGCGCCACCGCCTTCGCCGTGTTCGTCCGGACGGCCAACGTCATCCCGCCCCTCGCGGACGTCACGTCCGTCGAGCAGATACGCGAGCGAGTCGCGCCCGACTTCCTCTCGCTGGTCGTGGCGCTCGGGGCGGGGGCGGCCGGCGTCATCAGCCTCACGTCGGGCGTCTCGACGGCGCTGGTGGGCGTGATGATAGCCGTCGCGCTCATCCCGCCGGCGGCGACGGTGGGCATCGGCATCGCGTGGGGCGAACCGCTGGTCAGCCTCGGGTCCGGCGTCCTCTTGCTCGTGAACGTCCTCTCTATCAACCTCGCCGTCCTCGTCGGCCTCTGGTATCAGGGGTACCGACCGGAACACTGGTTCCGGGAGGGCAACGCCCGGTCGGCGACGGTCAAGCGAATCGGCGTCCTCGTGGCGTCGATCCTCGTGTTGTCGGCGTTTCTGGGCGGCGTCACGCTGGACTCGTTCCAGCGGGCGACGACCGACGCGGAGATTCACGACCGGGTCGAAGGGGCCGTCGAGTCGCCGGCCCGCGTCCTCGCCGTCGACGTCGAACAGACGAACACGGTCATCTTCCAGCAACCGCGCCGGGTCGTCATCACCGTCGGTATCCCGCCGGGCACCGACCCACCCGGGCTGGCCGCGGAACTGGACGAAATCGTCGACGCGGCCGCCGGCCGAGACGTCGAGACGTCGGTCCACTACGTCGTCGTCGAGACGGCCTCGTGACGCTCAAAACGAGGTTTGAGCGTTCGACGTGCTAAATATCTCGGGTAGCGTCCACCCGGGTATGGTCTCCAAACCACTCGCAATCGCAGGCGTCGTCGCAGTCCTCCTGGCCGGCGGTGCCGGCTTCGCACTCGCAGACAGCGGCGGGACGCCGACAGCAGAGAACGCGACAGTCAGCGTCAGCGCCGACGCGACGGTCGAACGGGCGCCCGACCGGGCGACGGTCACCGTCGCCGCCGTCGGTCGCGGTGAGACGGCCGCGGCCGCCCGGGACAACCTGACCGGTGACGCCGCCGCCGTCCAGCAAGCCCTCGAAGACGCGGGCGCGAACGTCACGTCCTCGCGGTTCAGCATCCACCCCGAGTACGAACGCACCGAGAAAGGTCGCGAGCAGGTCGGTTACGTCGCCGTCCACACCGTCGAGGCCGAGACCGGCGACGTGGACTCGGTCGGGACCCTCGTCGACGCGGCCGTCGACGCGGGCGCCGACCGGGTGGACGGCATCCGCTACGAACTGAGCGAGGCGACCCGGCAGGACGCGCGTGAGGACGCCCTGACGACGGCGATGGAGCGTGCCCGTGCCGACGCCGAGACGGTCGCCGCCGCCGAAGGCCGGAGCGTCGACGGCGTCGCCACCATCCAGACGAGCGACAGCGGTCGGTACGTCGTCCGGGCCGAGACCGCGTTCGCGGCCGACGCCGGCGGTAGCACGACCATCTCGCCCGGTCCCGTCACCGTCGACGCGACGGTGCAGGTGACCTACGAGTTGAACTGACGCGAGAACGGCGGGTCTCCGATTACTCGTCGTCGAACGGCAACTCTATCTCGTAGCCGACGGCGTCGATAGCCGCCTGCAACACGGCGTCGACGTTGTCGTTCTCGGTGACGCTCATGTAGTGGTCGGCCTCGACGTCGGTGGAGCGGTCGCTCTTGTTGGCGATTGTCAACACCGGCGCGTCGAAGCGTGCCTCGATGTCGTCCCGGAGGTCGAGTTGCTGGTCGAGGGGGTAGCCACACTCCTCGCTGGGGTCGACGAGGACGAGGACGGCGTCGGCGACGTGTTCCAGCGCACTGACGGCCTGTGACTCGATTTCGTTGCGCTCCTCCGGCGGCCGGTCGAGCAGGCCCGGCGTGTCGACGAGCTGGTAGCGGATGCGCTGGTCCTCGAAGTGACCGACGCGAATCTGTGTCGTCGTGAAGGGGTAGGAGGCTATCTCGTTGTCGGCCCGGGTCACCCGGTTGACGAACGAGGACTTGCCGACGTTGGGGTAGCCCGCGACGACGACGGTCGGTTCGTCCGGGCGGATGTCCGGGATACCTTTCAGCGCGTCGCGGGCTTTCGAGACGGCCGCGAGGTCGTCCTCGACCTCCTCGACGACGTCGGCCATGCGGGCGAACGCCTGCTTGCGGAGTTTCCGGGCGGTGTCCTTGTCGCCACGGACGAGACGCCCCTCGTACTCCTGGCGAATCTCCTTGGCCTTCCGGCCGGCCCACGACACCTCCGAGAGGTGCTGTTTCAGGGCGTCGATACCCGGGTCGTCGTCGGCGGGGTAGGCGTCGCCGACGATGGCGTCGGCCAGTTCCACGTAGAAGGGGTCCAAGTCGTCGATGGTCGGCCACGACTGGGCGACGTTCTGGAGGTTGTCCGAGACGATGTTCGAGGCCGTCATCAGCATGGACTGCTGGGCCTCGACGCCCTCTTTGGCGCCGCCGGCACGCGTCGCCCGCGAGAAGGCCTTGTCGATGACCTCCTCGGCGGTCGGTGTCGTCGGTAGATTCTCGAAAGGATGGCTCATTACGGCGCTGTAGACGGTCGGTGCGTAAAAACGCGTCCACTCGCCACGCGGCGTCACCCCATGGCATATTACCCCCGGCGCCGAGAGATTGGAGCGCATGCTCGCGTTCGGATGGACACGCGTCAGTGAGGGGGCGCGGCCGCCCGTATGACAGACCGCGTCTCGTGGCTCCGGTTCGAGGCACGGTTGTTCAGGGACGACGCCCTCGAGTGGCTCCTGCTGACCGGCGACCGCCGCCTCGTCAGCGCCCTCCAGCTCGGTGTGTTGGTGACCACGGTCACGGCGGTCGTGAACTCCAGTCTCGTGCCGTTACGGTCGGACACGCCGGTTCTGTTCCTCCTGTTCGCACTCATCGCCGGCAACTTCACGCTCATCGCCATCGTCACGTCGCTCAGCCAGTTCGTCCTCGGGCGACGGCTCGAATCACCGGGCGAGATTCGGGCGGAGATAGACGAGACCGTCGCCTACCGTCGGGACGTCGGCGAGACGAGTGGTCAGCACCTCATGCCGGTGAAACCCGACGCCTTCCTGTTGCAACTCTACCGAAACGCCCGCGAGGACCTCGATTCGCTCAGCGACGTGACCGACGAGACGCGGACGAAGCGGACGCGCGAGGAACTCGAGGACCTCGTCGAGGGACTGGCGGCCCACATCGACTACGTGGTCGCCCTCCTGAGACAACCGTCGAGTGGGCTGAAACACGCCCTGTTCGTCACGCTGACGACGGACTACGAGAACTACGTCCACCGGACGTGGTACCTCCAGACGGAGTACGACGACGAGTACACCGACGCGGTCAGCGAACCGCTCACCCGGTTGACGGAGACGCTGGAGCACATGGTCGTCGCGACACGGCTGTTCAAGACGACGTTCATCGAGTCGGAAGTGGCCGAGCTGTCGCGGTACCTCCTCTACGTCGGGTTGCCGGCCCAGATTGCGGCGGTGCTGGTGACGCTGTTCTACACGACGCCCGGGACGCCGCCGTCGGTGTCACACGGGACGCTCGAGGTGCTCGTGCCGGCCGTCCTGACCGCCGGGTTCGCCCCGTTTCTGGTGTTGAGTTCCTACGTCGTCCGTCTCTCCGTCGTGGCCCGACGGACCGCCGAGAGTTTCCCGTTCAGTTCGCAACTCGACAGCGCGCTCACGTCCCGCGGCGAGTTCGGCGACGACGCCTGAGGTGTCGTCGTGCCCGGACTCGACGGCCGCGCTCCGACGGTCGGCGGCACACGTTTTTCTCCGTGGCGTCCCGAGGCCCGGTATGGCACACATCGACGCCGGCGAGATACTGCCCAACGAGCACGTCCAGCAGATGGCCGCCGCGGGTCGGGTGACACAGATGCACCGCGGCCACCAGTACGCCGATGAGGGCGACACCTTCGAGATAGACGGCCAGCGCTTCGAGGTGACGGACGTGACCCACCGGACGCTCGGTGACGTGACCGACGAGGACGCCCGGCGAGAGGGGTCGGACGACCTCGAGTCCTACCGGGAACGCCTGAACCGCGTCCACGACGAGTTCGAGTGGGACGACGACAGCGACGTCGTCCGGCACCGCTTCGAACCGGTCGAGGCGTAGCGGGTCAGAACCCGCCGTACCGGAGGTACACCATGTCCGCGATAAGCAGCAGTTGGACGAGTCCCTGCACGCCGCCGAGCATGGCGTTCTGTCGCCCGATGGCCGAGATGATGCCGGCGTCGGGGGCGGCCGAGGTCATCTCCCTGTAGATGCGGATTTCGCCCGGCATCAGGAAGCCGAAGCCCTGCACCGAGAGAACCGTCACGAGGACGAGTGCGACGGCGATTGCGGGTTCGGTCATCCGGAACTGGCCGACGGTCGTCGCGACCCACGCGAGCGACCCGACGGTGGCGACGGCGAAGGGGAGGCGCCAGCGCCAGTCCGACCACGCGTTCAGCCGCCACCCCAGCAAGAGCAACACCGGAATCAGGTTCGCCGCCGTGAACAGGGCGAGCCACGGGTCCGGGTTCGTGAAGACGCCCAGTCGGAGCGCCAGCGCGAGGCCCGACGCGATGGTGAGAAACGCCATCGACGGGAGGAAGAAGGCGGTCTTCGGCGTCAACTTCTCGAAGACCGCGGCGCTCTGTTGCTCGTCGAGACTCCCGACGACCGGACCGAGGATAGCGCCGATGAAGATGTCCGTCCCCGTCCAGAGGACGCCGGCCATCACGTGGACGTACGTGTGGTGCTGGACCGACGCCGTCGTCGTCGCGTAGGTCAGCGCCGCCACCGCGACGGCGACCACCCCGCCGGCGAACGCCGGGTTCGCCCGTTGCCCCATCCCCGCGACCGTACCTCGAACTGTCGACGTACTCATACGACGTGTGAGCGAACTGGAACTGCAAAAAGTGTCACGCTCGTTTCGAACGTCGAAAGACCCGGGCGGCAGATAGCGCCCGTCTCACGTGTCGGCAGTCTCCACGCCGGTAATCTCGAATCTGGCGCCGCCGTCGGCGCTCTCGGTGACCCGCACGTCCCAGCCGTGTGCCCCGGCTATCTGTTCGACGATTGCCAGCCCGAACCCGGTGCCGTCGGTCCGCGTCGAGTAGCCGCTCTCGAACACTTTCTCCCGGTCGGCCTCGGGGATGCCGGGCCCGTCGTCGGCGACGTAGAACCCGCCGGGACAGTCGCCGACGGTGACGGTCACGGCTCCACTACCTCCGGCGTCGTCGTCGGACTGGGCCGAACCGGTCGCAGAGCTGTGCTCTACGGCGTTCCGGACGAGGTTCTCCAGTAGCTGTTTGAACCGCGTCACGTCGGCCAGAATCCGCGCGTCCGTCTCCACCACCAGCGTCGCCGCCCCCGTCTCCACGGTCGCCCAGCACTCCTCGACGACAGCGCCGACGTCGACGGGTTCGAGGTCGGAGACCCCCTCACCCGTCTTCGCGACCATCAGCAGGTCCTCGATGAGCGCCTCCATCCGGCGGAGCGACCGGTCGATAGCGTCCAGATGCTCGCTGTCACACTCCTCGCGGACCAGTTCGAGGCGCCCGGACGCGACGTTGAGCGGGTTCCGGAGGTCGTGGCTCACCACGCTGGCAAACCGCTCCAGACGGTCGTTCTGGGCCGCCAGTTCCCGTTCGCGTTCGCGCAACTCGTCGTCGCGGACCACCGCGTCCAGCGCCGCCTCCATGTTGGCGGCGAGGACCTGTCCGAGCGCCACGTCCTGTTCGTCGAACGCGTCGGCGACGGTGGACGCGGCGATGAGGATTCCGTGGTCGCCCAGTGGCAGGTACAGTTCGCTCCGAATCGGCGTGTCGGGGTTGTGAACGTCGGGGTCGTCCCGAACGTCGGAGAGCGCCGTCATCTCGCCGCTCTCGTAGACGCGCCACGCGATACTGTCGTCGCCGGTGAACGACCCGAGGTCGCCGACGAGATCGCGCAACGCCGCGGTCGCGGCGACCGGTTCGAGGTGTCCGTCGTCGTCGACCAGATGGACCGCGTTCGCGTCGAGACCGAGTATCTCGGAGGCCGCCGTGACGCCGATGCCGGCCACCGTGTCCCGTCGTTCACAGCCCATGAACTCCCGCGTCGCCTCGTGGAGGGCTTCGAGACGGCGTTCGCGAGTGTCCGACTCGGTCGTGTGCTGGAAGATACCGACGACGGCCGCCGCCCCGTCCCACGTGACGGTACAGGCGGTCACCGTCGCGATGACCGTCGACCCGTCGCCACGCCGGACCGTCGTCTCGACGGCGTGGGCCGTCTGTCCGGCCGCCCGCTCCGCCTCGAACACGTCGCTCCCGCCAGTGACGACGTCGTCGACCGGCCGGCCGACGAGGGCGTCACGCTCCCCGACCTCGAAGAAGTCGGCGGCGGCGGGGTTGGCGTACACGACGCGCCCGTCGACGGTGGCGAGAATCGCGTCGGGCGCGGCGTCCAACAGTATCTCGGTGCTGGCCTTGGTCTCGGCGGCCGCCCGCGTCGCTCGGTGTCGTTCGACGACGGTACGCACGCGGCGAGCGAGCAGTCGATACCGACCGTCGTCGCCGTCTCGCTGCATGTACTCGGAGACGCCGGCGGCGATGGCGTCGCTCGCCAGCGACTCGCTACCCTGTGCGGTGAAGAGGACGAACGGGAAGTCCGGATGCTCGGCTCGAACCGCCTGCAGGAAGGCGAGGCCGTCGATGTCGGCCATGGCGGCCTCGCTGACGATACAGTCGAACGCCGCGTGGTCGAACTTGTCCAGTGCGTCGGCCGCTCCCGTCGCCGTCGTGACCGCGAAGTCGCCCTCGGCACGGTCCAGCCCCGTGGCGAGGGCGTCGAGCGCCTCCGTGTCGTCGTCCACACAGAGTAGTTCGATAGGGGAGCGGCCGGCGTCCATGCCTCGTATCGAGGGTGGGACGGTCTTAAATGGTCTACCTCACACGGCCTCGATAGGCGACGTCGCTACCGCTCACGGTTCACGTCGTTCCCCGTTCGCGCTTCGAGACCCCCGCTCCGCCCGCGCGCTCGCTACCGCCGCTCCGCCAGTTCGGCCCGCAAGTCCTCGAGGTCCATGTCCTTCATCGCCAGCAACACCAGCAGGTGGTAGACGATGTCGGCCGACTCGTGGGCCAGTTCCTCGTGGTCGTCGTCTTTCGCGGCCAGAATCAGTTCCGTCGTCTCCTCGCCGAGTTTCTCCAGGACGGCGTTCTCGCCCTTCTCGTGGGTGAACAGCGAGGCCGTGTAGGAGTCCTCGGGGAGGTGCTCCTTGCGGTCCTCGATGACCGCGAACAGGTCGTCGATGACGTCGTCGGCGTCGTCCATACGCCGGGAATCGGCGGGGTGTGCCTTCAGGCCGTCGAACCCCTACGACTCCACGCTGTCGAAGAACGCGAGGTCGTGGATGCGCGGGTCCTCGGTCAGTTCGGGGTGGAAGGAGGTGCCGACGACGGGGCCGTCACGGACCGCGACGGGGCGGCCGTCCCACGAGGCCAGCACCTCGACGCTGTCGGCGACGTAGTCGATGACCGGCGCGCGGATGAACACGGCCGGGAACGGCGACGCCAGTCCGTCGACGTCGAGCGGTGCCTCGAAACTGTCCTTCTGCCGGCCGAAGGCGTTGCGCTCGACGGTCACGTCCAGCACGTTCAGCGTGTCCACGCGGTCGTCGTGGGCGTCGCTGGCGGCGACGATGAGGCCCGCACACGTCGCCAGCACCGGCTTCCCGGCCTCGACGTGGGCCGTGATTTCGCTGTCGATGCCCTCGCGTTCGATGAGCCGCGAGATGGTCGTCGACTCCCCGCCCGGCATCAGGAGGACGTCGCAGTCTGGAACCAAGCCCGATTCGCGTATCTCGACGACGTCCGCCGTCTCCCCGTGGGCCGCCGCCGCACGCTCGATGGCCGCGGCGTGCTCCGACACGTCGCCCTGCACGGCGAGGACGCCTGCCCGTAGACTCATGTCACGTGGTAGGCTGGGCACCGTCAAAACACTCTCGTCTCGACGGAGACTCGTCGCGGCCACGTTCCGAGCAGCTACCGCGAGCCAAACCGTTAGGTGGCGCGCTCCCCACCACCAGTGCATGGACAAGCGACGGCGGGACCCGGTCGCGTCGAACGCCGACCGGTCGACGGACCTCTACGAGATAGCCGACTGGGAGGTCCGCTCACGGTTGGACCGGTTCGCACACTGGCTCTATCACGCCGGACTGTGGGCGCTCCGGGGACTGGTCATCCTCGTCGCCGTCGCCATCCTGGTGTTACAGGTCGCCTTCGGCAGTCTGGGCGCGCTGGGCGTCCAGCCACTGTTCGCCGGACTGGCCGCGCTCTCGGCCGTGCCGGCGTTGCTGCTCGCGGCCTACATCTGGTACGCCGACGTGACCACCGCCGAACCGCTGACGCTGCTGGTCGGTACCTTCCTGCTGGGGGTGCTGTTCGCCGGGTTCGCCGGGTTGCTGAACGTCGTGTTGGGCGGCCCGGTGCAGGCCATCGGCTCCGGGTTCGGCCTGTTCCAGCCGGCCGGGACGCTGTTCTTCTTCTTCCTCGTCGTCGGCCCCGTCGAGGAGAGCGTGAAACTGCTCGCCGTCCGACTGTACCCCTATCGCGACGACCGGTTCGACGCGGTCATCGACGGCGCGGTGTACGGCGCGGCGGCGGGGCTCGGCTTCGCCACCATCGAGAACGCGCTGTACATCGTCCAGAACACCGACGTCGTCACCGGGACGCTGGCGGCGTTCGACGCCGGGAGCGACATCGCGGCGGTGCGGGCGCTGGCCGGTCCCGGCCACGTCATCTACTCCGCGTTCGCGGGCTACTACCTCGGACTCGCGAAGTTCAACCCCGAGGACGCCGGCCCCATCGTCCTGAAGGGGTTGCTCATCGCGACGGTCATCCACGCCACCTACAACTCGCTCTCGGGCGTGGCGACGGGCGTCCTCTCGGTGGTGTTCGGCGTCGACCAGTTGGTCGCCTTCTTCGCGTTCGTGCTGGTGTACGACGGCGTGTTCGGCCTGTTCCTGTTGCGGAAACTGGACGCCTACCGGCAGGCCTACCGGACGGCCAACGCGGGGCCAGCGGAGACGGCGTACGAACCAGAGCGGACCGAGTTCGACCCCTAACAGAGCTGTTCGACGTACTTCGCGACGACGTCGACCTCCAGATGCACGGGGTCGCCGACCGACTTCTCGGAGAGGGTGGTCTCGTCGTACGTCGTCGGGATGATGGCCACGTCGAAGGACTCGTCGTCGCGGGCGGCGACGGTCAGACTGATACCGTCGACCGTGATAGAGCCCTTCTCGACGAGGTAGTCCCGTTGTGTCTCGGGGAGGGAGAACGTGAACGTCCAGTCGTCGCCCTCCCGTTCGATAGCCGTGATTTCGGCGGTGGCGTCGACGTGCCCCTGCACGATGTGCCCGTCGAACCGCCCGTCGGCCGGCATCGCCCGTTCGAGGTTGACCGCGTCGCCTCCAGCGAGGTCGTCGAAGTACGTGCGGGCGAGCGTCTCGCGGGCGAGGAACACCTCGAACCACTCGCCGTCGGCGAACTTCTCGACGGTGAGACAGGCGCCGCTGACGCTTATCGACTGTCCGTGGTCGAGGCCCGCGAACGGCGCGCCGATGCGAACTCGTCGGCCGCCCTCGTCGTCCACGACTGCCTGTACCTCGCCCGTCGCCTCGACGATGCCGGTGAACATACCGGGAGGTGGGGCGCTGGCGTCGAAAACACTTCGACTCGGGCGACCGTCGTCAGTACTTACTCACGACCGAGTTGTATTTTTCACAATCAATCACAAGGAATTTACTACCGAGGGTCGTAGCAGTGGCTATGTCTGCGATGGCTCCCCGAAAGCGCGACGACGGTGACTGGACGGCCCGCCACGCGCGAATCCGCCCCCGTGAGAACCGCCCGGTGGCAGTCTACGACCCCGAAGACGGGCGCGGCCGACGCCACGCCATGACGAAACGTTAGCGCTGGAGGACCTCGACGCCGACCAGTTCCGCACCGGTCAGCGCGCGGATGTAGGCCCCGCCGGCGATAGAGACGTGGCCGAACTCGTCCTCTGACATCCCGTACATCTCGATAGCCCGGGAGGTGTCGCCGCCGCCGACCACAGAGAAGCAGTCGGTGTCCGCGATGGCTTCGAGGACGCCCGCCGTCCCCACGGAGAAGCGCTCGTCCTCGAACATCCCGAGTGCACCCTTCACGAAGACGGCCTCGGAGTCCCGGATTATCGGCGAGTACTCCATGACCGTCTCACTCCCCACGTCGAGGTAGGAGACGGTCTTCTCCTCGATGTCGTCGACGCTCTGTTCGGCCCGAGAGCCGTCCTCGTCCTCGTAGGCTAAATCGACCGCGAGCGTAATCTGGTCGCGGTGGTCCTCGAGCATCGACTCTATCTTCTCGCTGTTCTGTTCCCACTGCTCGTCGTAGAGGTTGGCGTCGTCGATGTCGTAGCCGACGGGGTAGCCCGCCGCCCGCAGGAACAGTTCGCCGGCGATACCGCCCAGCAGGAAGTCGTCGACCTTCTCGTCTAAGTGGGTCATCACGTCGATGACGTCGGTGGCCTTGGTGCCGCCGACGACCATCGTCACCTGTCCCTCGAACTCCTTCTCGGCGATGGCGGTGTTGGCCTCGTACTCTGTCTCCATCACGCGGCCGGCGTAGGCGTCCATCACCAGCGGGAAGCCCACGAGCGAGGCGTGCGAGCGGTGGGCCGCCGAGTAGGCGTCGTTGACGTAGGCGTCGAACTCGCCTTTCAGCGTCTGGACGAACTCCGTCTGGGACTTGACCTCGGGGTCCTCCTCGGGGAGTTCCTCGTCACACATCCGGGTGTTCTCCAGGACGAGGACGTCGCCACCGTCGAGGGCTGCGATGTCGTGGATAGCGTCGGGCCCGAACGTGTCGCCGACGAACTCGACGTCGCTGTCGATATGCGATTCGAGGATGTCGGCGTGTTGTTCGAGCGAGACGAAGTCGTCCCGACCGGGGCGGCCCTGATGGGCCAGCACGGCGACTTCGAAGTCGCGGTCGACCAGTTCGCGGACGGTCTCCGCGTGGCGGTCGAACCGGCGGTTGTCCTGCACCTCGCCGTCTTCGACCGGCGAGTTGAGGTCGAGTCGGACGAGGACGCGTTGGCCGTCCTCGAGGTCGTCGAGCGTCTGGAAGGTCATCAGGCGAGACAACGCCGGCCCCGTGTATAGGCGTTTCCGAGTCGAGCGACCGGCGACCGCACTACGGGCGTCCAGCGCCGCCGGTACCCGTGAATCGACGGCGAGACCACTCCGGGGAGCGGTGAAAAGATACTGCGAGTCGAGACGGCGCTTACTGCTCGGTGATGTACTGAGCGACGTCCAGCATCCGGTTCGAGAAGCCGTACTCGTTGTCGTACCACGTCAGAATCTTCGTCATCCCGCTGACGACGTTCGTCGACTGGAGGTCGACCTGCGTGGAGTAGGGATCCCCGAGGATGTCCGAGGAGACGACGTCCTCGCTGGTGACGCCCAGCACGCCTTCGAGTTCACCTTCGGCGGCCTCCTCGAAGGCGGCGTTGACGTCGCTCTCGGTGACGTCGTCGTCGAGGTCGACGACGAACTCCGTGATAGAGCCGTTCGGGACCGGGACGCGGATGGCCATCCCGTCGAGTTTGCCCTCCAGTTCGGGCAGGACCTCGGTGGCGGCCTGTGCGGCGCCGGTCGAGGTGGGGATGATGTTCTCGGCGGCGGCGCGGCGGCGACGCGGCTTGCTGTTGGGGCCGTCCATCAGGTTCTGCGAGCCGGTGTAGGCGTGGACGGTCGTCAACTGGCCTGCCTCGATGCCGAACTCCTCGTCGAGCACCTTCGCGACCGGTGTGATGGAGTTGGTCGTACAGGAGGCGTTCGAGACGACGTCCTCGCCGTCGTACTCGTCCTCGTTGACGCCGTAGACGATCTGCTTGACGGGTTCCTCGCCCTTCGGCGGCGCGGAGATGAGCACCTTGTCGGCGCCCGCTTGGAGGTGCTGGCTGGCGTCCTCCTTGGTGCGGAAGATGCCGGTCGCCTCGAAGGCGACGTCGACGTCGAGGTCGTCCCACGGGAGTTCCGTCGGGTCCGTCTCGTGGAAGACGCCCGCCTCGAAGTCGGTGCCGTCGACGGTCAGGACGCCGTCGTCGACGCTCGCACCCTCGAGGTTGCCCATCACGGTGTCGTACTGGGCGAAGTAGTCGATCTCGTCGTCGTCCATCACGTCGTTGATACCGACGATTTCGACGTCGTCGTTCTCCAGCGAGGCTCGGAATACGTTGCGGCCGATACGGCCGAAGCCGTTGAGGCCAACGCGAACTGGGTCGCTCATACCGCCTAGTAAACCTGCGCTACGGAGTAAAGTGTTTTCGGAGTTGTTTTCGCAGGTGATTGTTTATGAGCATTCCGTACCGAATATACGTCCTCACGCGAACGGCGCGGCGCGGTCGAGTCGAACCGCCGGAAGTGGAAGCAAAGAGTGAGCCCGTCAGAAGGCTTTTCAGACAGAGCGACGTACCGCCTCGTACTGATGAGACGGGACGACAACGACGACCCCTTCGACGAGTTCTTCCGCGAAATCGAACGCATGATGGACGAGATGATGGGTTCCGAAGGGGACGTGCACATCGACCGCGACGGCCCGAACGGCGGCGGTGACCTCCACGTCGACGTCCACGAGACCGACGACGAGGTCCGCGTCGTCGCCGACATCCCCGGCGTGGAGAAGGACGCTATCGACCTCAAGTGCGACGGGAGTGTCCTCACCATCGACGCCGACAGCCACCAGCGAGAGTACCACGAGCGGCTCACCCTCCCCAGCGAGGTCGACGAACACTCCGCGTCGGCCACCTACAACAACGGTATCCTCGAGGTCACCTTCGACCGCGAGGAAGACTCCGCGGACATCGAACTGTAAGGTCGTCCCGTCCCCGTTCTCTCCGTTTTCGCGTCGTGTTCGTTCGTGACCGGCCAGCCGTGCCCCCGTTCGCGACCGGTCACGCGGTCGCCCGAATCAACCTCGCCGACTCCTCCCGAGACCACCTTTTTCCCGTTCGGGTGGCCTGCGGCCACCACGCACGGCAAAAACGTGGGCGAAAAAGCCGGTCGCTCACGCCGTTCGCGACCGGTCACAGGTCGCCCGAATCAACCTCGCCAGGTCGTCCCAGAAGCCGTCTTCGTACTTCGTCGCGCTGTCGATGGTCGGGCGGGCGTTCGTCTCGTTGACCACCGCACGGTCCTCGGTCGCCAACAGGTCGACGCCGAGATACGGGACGTCCAGCACCTCCGCCGTCCGTTCGGCCAACTCGCGTAGTTCCCCGGACAGGTCGACGCCCTCGGCCTCGGCACCGCGGTGGACGTTGTGCTTCCAGCGCCCGCGCTCGCGGGCCGCGGTCGGGAGGCGACGTTCGACCGCGCCGACGTACTCGCCGTCGACGACCATCGCCCGGTAGTCCCGCGCGTCGGGGAGATACTCCTGCACCAGAAACGACCGGTCGCCGGTCGCCCGGTAGTCGTGGACCAGATCGAGGTAGTCCGCGACGCCGAGAAAGGAGTCGAGGTCGCGGGCCGTCGTCACGCCGACGCCGCGGGTCGTCGAGTTCGGTTTCACGACGACGGGCGGCCCGACCTGTTCGAAGGCGGCGACGAGTTCGGACTCGCCGGCCGGGTTCGACACCATCACCGTCTCGGGGACAGGGACACCCGCCCGTCCCAACCGAGCGAGGACGTCGGCCTTGTTGCGCGACCGGAGGATGGCCTCGCGGTCGTTGACCCACGGCACGTCCAGCAACGCGTCGGCGACGCCCCCCTCCATGATTCGGGAGGGGTAGACGAACCCCACGTCGTAGTCGTCGAACGGGTCGTCGGTCAGCGAGACGGCCCGTTCGCTGGTGTCGACGTGCCCGACAGCGATGTCCCGGGCCGCGAGCGGGTCGGCCATCCGCTCGAACGTCTCGGCCCGCGTGGTGACGGCGAGGTCCAGCATCGTCGTCGCTTGGGCCGGTCGCTACATAGGTGTGTTTCCTCTCGCTGTCGGCGCCGAGGGCCTACGCCTCGCTGTTCCCGCGGCCACGCAACAGGACCCACAGCACGATGACGGCGCCCTCGACCCGTGCGACCTTGTACACCCACGGTTTGAGTTCGACGTCGCCGTCTTCCGCCGCGAGGTCCATCCAGAAGTCGACCATCTTCCGGGGGGCGGCGAGTTCGAGCAGTCCGACCGCCAGCAGTAGCAATCTGAGGACCATACCGCTAGCTACGACATGTTAGGACAATACTATTTCGGCGGTGGGACTGCCGCCTGCAGCACTTCGTCGAGTCGGTTACATCCGGCGACGCTCAGCGCGACCGCTAGAGGAGACGAGTCGTCGTCCGGTCGGACGACCAGTGTGAGAAAGTCGTCGCGCTCTGCGACCGGCGAGCGCGAAGTCCCGACCGGCTTACGCGATCAGCAGTTCTTCGCCCTTCTCGACCTTGATGCGGCAGGAGGGCGTAATCTTGTTGTAGGCACGGCGGAACGCCTCTTTGACGTGTTCGGCGTCTTCGACGTTGCAGTAGGCGGTGAACAGCCGTTCACCGGCCTGCACGCGGGCGGCGGTGCCGACGATCTTCCCGAAGGCCTGTCGCATCCCGTCGGAGACACGGTCGGCCCCGGCACCGGTCGCCTGCTTGTTCTCGCGCAGGACCTGGTGGGGGAACTTCCGCAGCGTCATGCGGTAGTCGCCGTCCTCGCCGAGCTGCTTGATGAGGTGGCGGTTGGCCGACAGGCGGGAGGCTTCGAGCGAGCCGTGTCGAAGCTGGACCGACTCCTCGACGATGAGGCTAATCTGGACGGGGTAGTCCGATTTCTCGGCGGTCTTGCGACCCATCTCGTGCTGTGCGATCTTCGAACCGGGGATGCCCGTGATGTACTCGCGTCGGGTGTACGAGGGCTTGTCGATGTCCCGGTACATCGAGGCAGGTTTGTCCGACATAGGTACTCTTGGCGAATACGTGGCCGAGCGACCTGATAAGGGCTTCGAAGGACCGGCGTGCGAGTGGGTCGGACCCACACGCCCCGGAGCGGCCGAGAGGCTGTCGTCGAGGGTGACGCGAGTGTTACCACGCTGGGGTGTTTATCCGCTTCGAGCGCCAACGGAGGGGTACCATGAACATGCTCGTCGACGGCGAGTGGCGGACAGACGCCTACGAGAGTACGAACGACGACGGAGAGTTCGACCGGCAGGACACGACGTTCCGGGACCGAATCGATGACGACCCGGACGCCCGTTTCCAACCGGAAGCGGGCCGCTATCACCTCTACGTCTCGCTGGCGTGTCCGTGGGCTCACCGCACGCTCCTCGTACGCAAGCTGAAGGGGCTCGAAGACGCCATCAGCGTCGACGTCGTGGACCCGTACCGCGCGGACGACGGCTGGCAGTTCACCCCCGAGAAGGAGGGCTGTACCGAGGACTCGCAGTACGGCGCCGACTACCTCCGGGAACTGTACGTGAAGGCCGACCCCGACGCCACCTGCCGCGTGACGGTCCCCGTCCTGTGGGACAAACAGGAGGAGACCATCGTCAACAACGAGTCGAAGGAGATTCTCCGGATGCTCGACACGGAGTTCGACGACGTGGCCGATCACGACGTTGACCTCTACCCCGAGGGGTATCGGGACGAGGTGGACCGCATCGTCGACGACATCTACGACCCCATCAACAACGGCGTCTACCGCGCCGGGTTCGCGAACACGCAGGACGCCTACGACGACGCCGTCACGGAACTGTTCGACGCGCTGGACCACTGGGACTCGGTGCTGGAAGACCAGCGGTACCTCGCCGGTGACCGACTGACGGAGGCGGACATCTGCATGTTCACGACGCTGGTGCGCTTCGACGAGGTGTACCACACCCACTTCATGTGCAACCACCAGTTCATCAGAGAGTACGACAACCTCTGGCCGTACCTGCGTGACCTCTACCAGACTGGCGTTCCCGAGCGGAGCGAGGGGACGCCGGACGAACGAACGGGGAGCGACCCGGCCCGTGAGTCGCCCGGCGTCGCCGACACCGTGAACATGGCCCACATCAAGGAACACTACTACACCACCCACCCGGACGTCAGCCCGAAGCGCATCGTCCCGATGGGCCCCGACCCGGACTTCGAGGCGCCACACGACCGCGACGAACTGCCCGGCGACGCCCCCGAAGACCTGTTCGCGACCGCCTAATCGCTCGGTCTCTGGTCGGTATCGAGCGGCGAGGACGTGCGAGCGCTTTTTGACGCCGAGTCGTAGAGAGGATGCATGGGTGTGGGTTCAGAACGGGGTGTCAGTCCGGTCGTCGGCGTGGTACTCATGGTCGCCATCGTGGTCGTACTCGCGGCGACGGTCGGGGCCTACCTCGTCGTGTTCACCGGCGAGCAACCGTCACAGGCGCCCCAGACCGCCATCGTCGCCGACTACAGCGAGCGGACGACGGGGAACGGCGAGTACCTGAACCTGAGTTTCGAGAGCGGGGACACGCTCGACCGGACGAAGCTCTCGCTCGCGATTTCGGGGGCGAGAGACTCGACGGGCACCGACGCGACCCTGACCGGTGACCCGCTGGGAACGCAGGCGCCGACCAGCATCACGTCCGGCGTCGAGATATCGATTCACGCGGGTCACTTCAGCGAAGTCGGGCCGGGCGAACACCTCGACCTGAGCGAGGCGACGCTCCGGTTGGTCTGGGACCCGAAACCGTCGACGGAGAGTGAGACGTACGTCGTCTACCGCTGGCCGGACCCGAGTCGCCGCTAGGGGTTCGAGAGCGTGACCTCGTCGGCCTCGTAGTCCTCGATGAACGACCCGGGGCCGCCGATGGTCACCGTCTCCTCACCCGTGTCGACGACGAGGGTGTGTTCGATTGGGTAGGCGTTGGTCTGTGGTTCGGCGAGGCCCTGTCGGGTGTCGACGACGGTCCCTTCGAGTGTTCCGGGGTCGTCGTCGGCCTGCACGGGCTGGACGAGAGCGGAGACGTGTACCTCCTCGTCCGCGCGAAGGCGGAGGGTCGCCTCCAGCACCGGCTGACGGAAGTTCTGGTAGGTGGCCGGGAGTACACGCGGTTCGGCGACGTATATCTCGCTGGACATCGGCCAGTAGTTCCCGAGGAACGATCCCGAGAGGACCGGGACGAGTTGCTCCTGGACGAAGGCGATGGCGCGCTGGTCGGAGTTCGAGCGGATGATGATGTCCGCGGGCGCGACCAGGCCGAACTGGCCGTCGACGGTGAGCACGATGGGCATCTCCTGGTCCCACGCGCGGGCGACGGAGGCCATCCCCGCGACGTCGTCGCCGTCGACGTCCGTCGCGCTGCTGACCACGAGGAGGACGAGGACGCCCCGGTCGACGGCCGCCTCCAGTTCGTCGGCTATCTCGGGGAGGTACTGCTGGGGCACCGACAGCATGACCTCGCGCTCGGCGTTGGCGAGGTACTCGGTGAGCCGTTTGACCACCGTGACGCGGGACTTGATGACGTCGAACTGCTGGGCCCGCCGCTCCGTGTCGGAGAACCGGTCGTCGAGCGCCGTCTCCATCTCCTCTAACTGGTCCGACAGCGCCTCGATGACCTCCGAGGGCGGGCGGGCGCGTATCGTGGTCGGGACGACGTGGTCGTTGACCTCGACGAACCCCCGTTTCTCCAGCGACTCGCTGATGCTGTAGACGTACCGCTTCGAGACGCCGGTGTCGTCGGCGATCTCGCTGGCCTTCGCCTCCCCGTTCTGGAGGATAGAGAGATAGGTGTCGACCTCCTTCTCCGAGAGCCCCAACTGTGTGAGTCTGTCCGCGAGCGTCGAATCGTCCATGCTAATTCATCATCTCCACTGTGGCAAGTAATTTGGTTTCGGTCCCGTTCGGGCCGCTACTGCCCCGAGCAGGGTAGTTGTAATAGTTCGTTACGACTTGAGAAACCATTAAGGTACTGGTCGCATAGGGGCTCGTATGACAGAGCGAGAGCGACCGACTGCCACGCCGGACGCGACGTGGACAGTCGGCGAGAAATACGGGTTCGGCACCGTCTGTGACCACGACGACGCCGACCCGTCGCGAGTCTGGTACACGCTGACCGAAGGCGCCGTCACCGAAGTTCGGTTCCCGCGCGTCGACGTGATGAACGTCCGCGAACTCGACTTTCTGGTCACCGACGGCGACGGCTACGCCGCCCGGACCTTCCGGGAACGGCGCGACCTGCCGGACGCCGTCGAGCGTGAGACGACGGCGGCGAGCGAGGACGCACTCCTCTTTCGCCAGACCGCCCGACCGACCGACGACCACGACTGGTCGCTGACCGTCGACCACGCGACCCACCCCGACGAGGACGCCCTCCTCTTGGACGTCACCTTCGAGGGCGAGGGGTACGACTGCCACGTCGTCGTCGATTCGGCGCTGTCGGCACACGCCGACCACGATGTCGCACGCGCCCGCGAGGACGCCCTTCTGGCCCGACACGACCGGCCGGCGGGTGCCGACCCCGCGTTCTGCTACGAGGGCGGCGACCCGATAGACGTGGGGCTGGCGCTCGCGAGCGCCGACGGGTTCGACTGGACCACGGCCGACGTCCGTGAGGGCGACGTCGAGACGGCACTCGTAGAGCGCGGGTCGACCGAGGAGCGACACGCCGAGGCACAGGGCAACGTCGTCCTCGCCGGGACGCTGTCGAGTCACGACACCACGCTGGCGCTCGGGTTCGCCGAGGACGGCGACGACGAGGGCGCACTGGTGACCGCGGAGGCCGCCCTCGACGACCCGTTCGAGGACGTTCGCGCCGCCTACGTCGACTCGTGGGCGACGTACCTCGACGAGGTGGCCGTCCCCGACAGCGTCGCCGGCGACGACGACCTGTTGGCCCAGTACAAGACCGCCGTGATGGTGATGAAGGCCGCCGACTCCAAGGCGTTCCCCGGCGCCGGCATCGCCTCGCCGTCGGTCCCGTGGGGGGACGCCGTCGACGCCAACGCCCCCATCGACTACGGCTACAACTACGTCTGGCCCCGCGACCTGTATCAGGCCTACACCGCCTTCGACGCTATGGGCGACCTCCAGAGCGCCATCGACGCCACCGAGTACCTCTACGAGTACCAACAGGAATCGGACGGCTTCTTCCCGCAGAACACGTTCCTGGACGGGCGCACCCGCTGGGGCGGCGAGCAGATGGACGAAATCGCCT
This sequence comes from Haloarcula rubra, assembly GCF_019599465.1. Lineage (GTDB taxonomy): Archaea > Halobacteriota > Halobacteria > Halobacteriales > Haloarculaceae > Haloarcula > Haloarcula rubra. The sequence continues at coordinate 630,255 of NZ_RKLR01000002.1, read as the reverse complement.
TCCCGCAGGTGATGGCCCAGCAACTGAAGGAACGCCACGGCTACGACTTCGAGGAGGCGGACTACGGCTACGAGAACGTCCGCCTGTCCAGCGACTACGTCGTCACCAACGGCCCCAGCAGCCAGCAGGAGCGCTGGGAGGAGGAGAGCGGCTACTCGCCGTCGACGACGGCCGCCGAGATAGCCGGCCTCGTCTGTGCCGCCGACCTCGCACTCGACGCCGGCCACCCCGCCGACGCCATCGCCTACCTCGGCGTCGCCGACCACTGGGTCGACCGACTCGAAGACTGGCACGCGACGACGACCGGCACCCAGAGACACACCAACACGCCGTACTACGTGCGCATCACCGACGAGGGGAACCCGGACGACGGGGAACTCCGCACGCACAACAACGGCGGCGGGACGCTGGACGAGCGTAACATTCTGGACGGTGGCTTCCTCGAACTCGTCCGACTGGGCGTCCTGCCGGCCGACGACGAGACGGTCCGGAACACCGTCCTCGAGTACGACGACGACATCATGGTCGAGACGCCCCACGGCCCGGCGTGGTACCGCTACACCGGCGACGGCTACGGCGAGAAGCGGGTCCAGTCCGGCGCGCCGTGGATGCCGGACGAGACCGGTAAGGGTCGCCTCTGGCCGTTCTTCACCGGCGAGCGTGGCGAGTACGAACTCCTGCTCGAGGACCCGACCTTCGACCCCGAGGCCCTGCTGGCGACGCTGGGCGACTTCGCCAACGACGGGCGGATGCTCCCCGAACAGGTGTGGGACGAGGCCGGCGAGAACGACTTCGACTGGGAGTTCGGGTCGGGCACGTCGAGTGCGACGCCGCTGTCGTGGACCAACGCCCAGTTCGTCCGCCTCGCGTGGAGTATCGACGCGGGCGAACCCGTCGAGACGCCCGCCGTCGTCCGAGAACGCTACGACGGCGACGCGCCGGCAGACGGGCCGGCCCTCGACGTGGCCATCGAGCGAGCGGACGACGCCGCCCGCGTGACGGGCCACACCGACGGCGACGACCTCGTGGTGAAGACCCAGACCGAGACCGTCCACGTCTCCGGGGGCGACGTCGACGTCACCGTCGCTGCCGAGGACGGGGCGCGCGTCACGGTCGTCGCGGCGAGCGGCGACCTCCCCGAGGTCGAGACCACCGTCGCGTACGACCGGGTCTGAGCGGGTCGCCGGGTCGGTCTGTAAGTGCGAAAAATAATTACACCATATTTTATGGTGGAGGGCGTGTTGCCTAGTGGCAATGACGCTCCGGACATCGTTAGACGACTTCAAACGCCACCGGGACGCCGACCGGAAGTTCCCCGGTGAACTCCGTTCTACGACAGGTCTCTTCGCTGGGCAGGGCGACCGTCTCGTCCACGTCGACGCGGACGGCTCGTTGCGGGACTACTCGTACCCGCTCAGCGGTCTCTCCGGCATCGACGCGTCTCGGTTCGGAGTCGGCGACGACTGGTTCGACGCCGACGCCGACCAGCGCTATCGCGGTGAGACGGGCGTCGTGGAGACGGTCCACGACAACGGCCAGTGGGGGGTCGTCCAGCAGGACCTGACGCTGGGCCGCGCACACGTCACGCGGTTCGAACTCGACGGCGACGCGCCGTCGGACCTCGACCTCCGGGCGTACGTCCGGTTCGCTCCGGACGGCCGCGAGGGCCAGACGAGTCTACTGGTCCACGACGACGCCGTCGAGGCCTACCACCGTCGCGAACACGACTACGTCGGCGTCTCGACAGACCTGTCCGGGGCCCACGGCCAGATTCCCGAACGGTTCGACGAACTCGTCGCCGACGACCCCGTCGACTTCCCGCGGACGACCGACGAGGAGCGCTACGAGGACGAGGTGCTGACGGCCGGCGTCCTCGTCACCGCCCCGTTCGAGGACGGGAGCGTCACCCTCGTCACCCTCCTCGCCGAGCGCGGCGAGACGGACCGCGAGGCCGCGCTGTCGAGACTCGACGACGTCGCTGGCGACGGGGCGGCGCTGACGGCGGCGAGCGAGCGCCGGCGCGACTGGGAGGTCCCTCGGACGGTCGCCCACCGCGAGACGGTCGTCGACGACCTGCGCGTCGTCTCGATGCTGTCGGCCGAGAACGGCGCGCGCATCGCCGGTCCGGACTTCGACCCCTTCTACGTCACCTCCGGCGGCTACGGCTACACGTGGTTCCGGGACGACGCCGAAATCTCTCGGTTCCTGCTCGATGGGAGCGAGGCCCTCGGCGTCGACCTGAGCCACTGGCACCAGCGGTCGGCCGAGTTCTACTGCCGGACCCAACTCGACGACGGGAGTTGGCCCCACCGCGTCTGGCCCGGCGACGAGACGCTCGCACCGGGGTGGGCCAACGCCCGCATCGAGAGCGGCACGGACACGGATTATCAGGCCGACCAGAGCGGGAGCGTCGCCGGCTTCCTCGCGACCTTCCTGCGGACCGGCGACCCGGACGACCCCGAGCGCGTCGAGGCCGCCATCGAACGGGCCGTCGAGAGCCTCGACGACACACTCGAGGCCGACGGTCTCCCCGTCGCCTGTCAGAACGCGTGGGAGAACATGCAGGGCCGGTTCGTCCACACCGCCGCCACGTTCCTCCACGCCTACGCCGCCGTCGCCCGAGCGCCGGTGTCGACCGACCTCCGCGACCACGCACGGGCACAGGCCGACACCGTCGTCGAGGGTCTCGACCGCCTGTGGACCGGCGAGTTCTACGCGCTCCGAGAACAGGGGGGCGAACTGGACGAGCGACTCGACTCCGGGTCGCTGGCCCTGGCCGCTGCGATGCGCGAGTACGCCGCCGTCGCACCGGTCGCCGACGAGACGGTCGACCGCCTCGTCACGCACGTGGAGACGACGCTGGACGGCCTCGAACGCGAGACGGCGGCCATCCGCGGCCTCGTCCGGTTCGAGGGCGACGACTGGCGCCAGCACGGGCAGGGCGCAGAGAAGGTGTGGACCGTCTCGACGGCGTGGGGCGCCAACGCCGCCGCGGAACTCGGGAGCCTCCTCGAAGGCCGGGACGACGACCGGGTGGCCGACGTCTTCGGCCGGTCGCGCGACTTGCTCGGCGAGATTCTCCCCGGCGGGTCGCTCGCCCGACAGGGCGGCTACCTCCCCGAGCAACTGTTCGACGACGGGACGCCCGACTCCGCGACGCCGCTGGGGTGGCCCCACGCGCTCCGACTGGCGACCGTCGCCCACCTCGACGATGTGGGCGAACTGCGGGTGGAGGCGGCGGAGGCGACGGCTCGGACGGAGTGAGCGGCCTCGGGAGCGACGCGAGGGGCTAGTCCTCTGCGAAACGCACCCGTCACGAGTGTTACGGCGGCGACGCTATCGGACGAGCGGGCAACTGGAGAACAGAAGCGTAGACCGGCGAGTGGCTACTGCATCGGCGTGACCGCCTCGGCGTCGGTCGCCGTGACGGCCTCGCCCGTCTCGGTTTCGAAGAGGTGGACGGAGTCCTCGTCGAAGGCGATCTGTACCACGTCGCCGACCTCGGGTTCGATGTCGGCCGGGACGCGGGCGATGAAGTCCGGCGCGTCCTCGGTATCGAAGCTCCGGGATTCGGTGCCGAGGTCGAGGTAGAGGTAGTTGTCGCTCCCGACAGGTTCGACGACGTCCACCGTCGCCGGGATGGTGTCGGTGCCCGCGACGTCGCCCTCGCTGACCGCGACGTGTTCCGGACGGATGCCCAGCACGTACGAGCCACCGGCGATGTCGCCGAAGGCGCTGGCCCGGCCCGAGGTCAGGTCGTAGGAGAAACTCCCGTCGGCGCCGTTCAGGCGGACGCCGCCGTCGAAGGGGTCGGCCTCGACGTCGACGAAGTTCATCGACGGCGACCCGACGAACCCGGCGACGAACTGGTTGGTCGGGTTCTGGTAGACGTGGGTGGGTTTGCCCGTCTGCTGGAGTTCCCCGTCGTTGAGGATGACGATGCGGTCGCCCATCGTCATGGCCTCCTCCTGGTCGTGGGTGACGTACACCGACGTGATGCCCAGTTCCTCCTGCAGGCGCTGAATCTCGGTCCGCATCGTCGTCCGGAGTTTCGCGTCGAGGTTCGAGAGTGGTTCGTCGAACAGGAACACGTCGGGTTCGCGGACGATGGCCCGTCCCAGCGCGACGCGCTGTTTCTGCCCGCCCGAGAGTTCGCCGGGCGTATCGTCGAGCAGGTCCTCGATGCCCATCATCTCGGCGGCGTCGTACACTCTCTGCTCCCGTTCCTCGGCGGACATGTCGGTGCTCATCCGCAGGCCGAAGGCCATGTTCTGCTGGATGGTCTTGTGGGGGTACAGCGCGTAGTTCTGGAACACCATCGCCACGTCGCGGTGGCGCGCGTGGACGTCGGTGATGTCGGCGCCGTCGACGTGGATGCGACCGCTCGTCGGTCGCTCCAGCCCGGCTATCATCCGCAGTGTCGTCGACTTCCCACAGCCTGACGGCCCGACCACCGTTACGAACTCCCCGTCCTCGATTTCGAGGTTCAGGTCGTCGACCGCGACGATGGACCCGCCGTCGAACTCCTTGCGAAGCGATTTCAGTTCGAGACTCGCCATTACTCCCTGTGTACGTGTCCCGCATGATAAATGTTCCCCAAAACTTCGAATTTGTGAGGGAAAATTTCGTAGAGGTTTTCGTGCCGGCGTGTCTGTAACCGACGATGGTTCACGTCCCACGGACAGGCGGGAGGCACAGATGAGGCGGCGACGAGAGTTCATGCGCACGGCGGCGGGCGTCGGTTTCGCCGGGCTGGCCGGCTGTCCCGGTCGGTCGGGAGACGGCGGGACCCCGACAGACGCCACCGAAGCCGGGACGGACGCGACGACCACGGACGCACGAATCGAGGCCGTCCCGCCCCGGTGGACGACCGGGAAGAAGTACGGCGTGGCGACGGTGCCAGACCACGAGAGCGAGGCCCCGTCGCGCGTGTGGGCGACGTTCACCGCCGGCGCGGTGACGGAGGTCCGGTTCCCGCGGGTTGACCTCATGAACCTCCGGACGCTGGAGTTCCTCGTCGTCGACGCCGACGCCGGGCAGACGTGGCGCACCCACGACGCCGACCGGACCACCGACGACGGCGTCGAGCGCTCGACGACCCTCGCGACGGACGAGGGCCTGCTGTACGAACAGACCGCCTCGCCGACCGACGGCGACTGGTCGCTGACCGTCGAGTGGGTCACCGACCCCGAACGGGACGCGCTGGTCGGCGACGTGACCTTCGACGGCACCGACTCGCTGGAGGTGTACGCCGTCGCTCGCACCGCCTGTTCGCAGAGCGCCGGGGCCGACGTGGGCCGTGTCGCGGGCGCGGACGGTGATGCCCTCGTCGCGTGGGACGGCACCGACAACGACAACCAGCACGTCGTCCGGGCGGACGGCGAACCCTACGCGGTGGCGATGGGACTGGCCTGCGGAGACGGGTTCGACCGCGCCAGCGCGCTCTCGGCCGACGACGGCCAGCGACTCCTCGAAACGGGCGCGTGGACCGACAGCGACGGGGCCGAGGACGTGGTGACGCTGGCCGGCCGCGTGCTGTCGGGGTCGGGCGAGACGACGCTGGCGCTGGGTTTCGCGAGCGAGCGAGACGACCGGGCCGCGGCGGAGACGGCCGCGGCCGCCGCCGAGATAGACTTCGCCGCTACCCGGACGGCGTATCTGGACGCGTGGCGCGACTACCTCGCGGAACTCGACGTGCCCGACAGCGTCTCCGGGGCGTTGCTGACCCAGTACCGCGTCGCCGCGATGACGCTGGCCGCTGTCGAGGACAAGACCTACCTCGGCGCGGGCATCGCGTCGCCGTCGGTCCCGTGGGGCGCCGCCGTCGGTGCGACCCCGCCCAGCGACTACGGCTACAACTTCGTCTGGGCGCGTGACCTCTACCAGTCCTTCACGGCGCTCCGGGCGATGGGCGACGTCGCGGGCGCTCGCCGCGCCCTCGAGTACGTCTTCGAGTACCAGCAGGACGACTCCGGCTTCCTCCCGCAGAACACGTTCGTCGACGGGCGCACCCGCTGGGGCGGCGAGCAGATGGACGAGATCGCCTTCCCGCTGGTGATGGCCTACCAGTTGGCCGACCGCCACGGGGTCGCGTTCGAGGACGTGAACTACGACTTCGAGAACGTCCGGGCGTCGGCGAACTACGTCGCCAACAGCGGGCCGGCGACCGACCAGGAACGGTGGGAAGAGGAGAGCGGCTACTCCCCGTCGACCATCGCCGCCGAAATCGCCGGGCTGACCGCCGCGGCGTCGTTGGCCGCCGACGCGGGCGAACGGGACGACGCACTCCGATGGCTGGCGACGGCCGACGACTGGGCGCGCAACGTAGAGGAGTGGTGTGCGACGACCACCGGGACCGAGGAGCACACGACGACGCCGTACTACATCCGGGTCGACGACGACACGGACCCCGACGACGGCGCGGACCGCGACCTCGCCAACGGCGGGCCGACGCTGGACGAGCGGAACGTAATCGACGCCGGCTTCCTCGAACTCGTCCGTCTCGGGGTCGTGCCGGCCGACGACCCGACCGTCGAGAACTCCGTCGCCGTCGTCGACGACACCATCCGCGTCGACACGCCGAACGGCCCGGCCTGGTACCGCTACAACGGCGACGGCTACGGCGAACCGGAGAGCGGCGAACCGTGGACGAGCGAGGGCCAGGGACGCCTGTGGCCTATCTTCACCGGCGAACGCGGCGAGTACGAACTCCGGCGGGCCGACAGCCCCGACGACGTCGCGCCCGAGGCCCTGCTCGAAGCGATGGCGAACTTCGCCAACGAGGGCCGGATGATTCCCGAGCAGGTCTGGGACCGCGAGGACCCCACCGAGTACGGCTGGGCGTTCGGCGAGGGCACCGGTTCCGCGACACCGCTGTCGTGGTCGATGGCCCAGTTCGTCCGTCTCGCCCACGGTATCGACGCGGGCGAACCCGTCGAGACGCCCGCTATCGTCGCCGAGCGGTTCGGCACGGAGCGACCACGACCCTCCCTGTCGGTCGCGGACCTCCCGACGACCACCGAGGACGAACCCATCACGGTCGAAGTGGAGACGGACGCCCCCGAAGTGCTCGTCCACGCCGACGAGACGACCCGGCGGGCCGCCGTCAGCGACGGGAGCGTGGCCGTCGACGTCCCACTCTCGGGCATCCGGACGACGATTACGGTCGTCGCCGTCGAGGACACGGGCGAGTTGGTCGAGGCGTCGCTGGCCGTCGACCGACAGACGGTGACCTACACCGGGGACTGAGGCGGCAGAAACCGGACCGCTACTTTTCGACCGGCGTCACGACCACGTCGGCCACCCGCAGGCCGTCCCCGGTCGTCACGTCCGTCCCCGAGAGCAGGTCGTGACCGGTCACGTCGGCCTCCAGCGCCACCGTCGCGGCCTCTGCACCGAAGTTCAACAGGACGGCCAGCGTCTCCTCACCGTCCGAGCGAGTGTAGGCGACCACGTCGTCGGCGTCACCCGCTACGACGGTCCAGTCGGCCGGGTCGACGCCGGGCGCGCGCAGTGCGGGGTGGTCTTGTCGGAGCGCCACCAGTCGGCGGTGGAAGTCGGTCAGGTCGGCGTCGCCGTCGTGCCAGCGCATCGTCCCGCGCTGGTCTTCGACGCCGCGTTCCTGCCCGTAGTAAATCATCGGCGCACCGGGGACGGTGAACGTCGCGCCGACGGCGGCCCGTAGGGGCGTCTCGCCACAGTCGTCGCGGTAGCGGTCCTCGTCGTGGTTCTCGACGTAGCGCATGTGGACCGAGCGGTCGGGGTAGCCCCGTCGCGGCGACAGTTCGAGGGCGTCGAACAGCGCCGTCGCCGGTTCCTCTCCCTTGCCGACGTCGCGGAGCGTGAAGTAGAAGTCCGTGTCGTAGTGGACGTCGAACTCGTTCTCGCGGAAACCGGCGTCCCGGGGCACCGTCTCGTCCAGCAGGAGGAACTCGGCGTCCTCGGCTTTCACCCGTTCGCGGACCTCCTTCCAGAAGCCGTGGGGAACCCCCCACGCCACGTCACAGCGGAAGCCGTCCACCTCGCCGGCCCACTCGTCGACCACGTCGAGCATCCACCGGCGGACGTCGAGCGAGTCGTAGTTCACGTTGGGAATCTTCGTCCAGTTGAAGTACAGGCCCGCCGCGTCGTCGCCGGCCCAGTCGACGCCCGTGACGTTCTGGGACTCGGGAATCCGTTCGTAGTAGTCCTCGTAACCGGGGACGCCCGAACGGTGGAACTGGAAGTACGGGTGGTCCCGCGAGGTGTGGTTGATCACCAAATCGAAGACGACCCGGATGCCGGCGTCGTGGAGCGTCTCGACCAGCGAGGCGAACTCCTCGCGCGTGCCGAGGTCCGTCGCCGTGTCGAACAGGTCGGTGATGTGGTAGCCGTGTCGGGTCGGACTCTGGACGACGGGGGTGAACCACACCACGTCGACGCCCAGCGACTCGATGTAGGGTACGCGACGCTCTATCTCCTCGAAGGACGTCTCGGCGACGTCCCCGACGAACTCCCGGACGAATATCTCGTAGATGCTGGCGTCGCTGGCCCACTCGGGGGCGTCGGCGGGTCGCTCGAAGGAGACGTCCTCGTCCGCGCGGAGGGTTAGCGTGTCGGCGACGCTGTGCTGTTCGGCGACGGCGACGGCGTGGACCCGCGAGAGGACCGGGAGCGAGTCGACCGGCACGCGCAGTTCGTCGCCGTCGACGGTGACGTCCGCCTCGGCGAGGGCGTCCCGGTCGTCGAGGTGGAACTCCACGTCCGGGTCGCTGCCGTCGGGGGCCGCGCGCGCGTCGGCGGTGACGACGACGGTGTCGCCCTCGCGTCTGCCCTGTAGTTCGACGCGGGGTCGGCCCGCGCCCGCGACGGTCACCTCGTCGTCGGCGAACGGGTCGAACTCGCCGTCGAACGCGAAGATGACGCTGTGGGCACCCGGCGGAAGGTCCGTCTCGAAGACCCACTCGCCCTCGCTCTCCTCGGTGGCCCAGTGAGTCCCCATCGTGAAGTCGTTGAACCGGCCCATGACGACGCAGTCCTCGGCGTCCGCGACGTCGTCCGGGTCGCCCTCGACGACGTCGTCGGCCGTGACGCTGAACCGGACCGTCTCGCGTGCGGTGGCCGGGAACGCGCGGACCGTCTGCGTGTGCGTGCCGTCCGGCGCGTCCAGTTCGGCGCGATACGTGCCGGGCGCATCCGGTTCGAGGTGGACGACAGGCCCGTCGTCAAGCGAGACGGAACTGTCGGCGGGCGCGTCGGCGAGTCGCCATCTGAACGTGGCCTCGGGGTCTGGTCGGCGCGGTGCCAGTTCGACTGCCTCACCGACCGTACAGAACCGCGGCGGACCGGGGTGGTGCATACGGCATGGCTTGCTACCTCGGTATTTGACTGTTCCCCTTGGTTTCGACGTCTCGGTGAGTCGTCGACCAATCGTTCAACTCGCTCGTTACAGACGTGAGGTACAATTTCGTAGTATTTTTGTGCATGGAGGGTAGACATAGATGTGAACGGCTAGCACGGCGAGCGCGTCGGCGGCCACGGCCCTCGTTTTTCACCACCTCGACGAGCGACTGCAATCGCTAGATATGTGATAATCGTTTGTGACTATCCGAATGATTTAAGTTGTGAAAGACTATTTCATCCATTATCCATCCATGACAATGGACCGCAGAACGCTGATCAAGCACATCGGTGGCGTCGGTGCCGCGGCGGCACTCGCCGGATGTAGCGTGCAGGAAGACAGTGGCGACGGTAGCTCCGGGTCCGACGGCGAGTCGGGCGGCAGCTCCGACGGCAGCAGCGGGACGGAGAGTCAGGGCCCCGCCGGGACGGCGACGGCCTGGTACTCGCTGTCCGAGAGCGAACTGGCGAGCCGCGAGGAGATAATCAGTGCGTTCAACGACGAGAACCGCCACACCGTCGAAGGGGCGGACATCTCCGACCTGAAGAAGAAGACGTCCAGCGCCATCCCGGCCGGCGAGGGGCCGCAGATATTCGACTGGGCACACGACTGGGCCGGCAACTCCTACGAGCAGGGGTTCGTCGTCGACCAGAGCGACCAGGTGTCGGTCAGCCTCGACCAGTTCACCGAGACGGCCCGTAGCGCCGTCCAGTACAAGGGCAACCTCGTCGGCCTCCCGTACGGTGCCGAGACGGTGACGCCCATCGCCAACATGGACGTCGTCGACTCCGTTCCGGAGTCCGTCGACGAGATGGTCTCCATGATGGAGGAACACCACGACCCCGACAACGGCCAGTACGGACTGGGCTACCCCTTCGACCCGTACTTCGCGAGCGCGTGGCTCCAGGCCTTCGGCGGCTACTACTTCGACCCGAGCGCCGAGGAACCCCTCGGCGTCAACAACGACGAGACGGTTCGCGGCCTCGAGTTCGCGCTGGAGAACCTGCGTCCGTACATGCCCAACGACCCGAGCTACGAACCGCAGGCCGCCGCCTTCGCCGAGGGCAACGCCGCGTTCACCATCAACGGACCGTGGTCGCTGTCCGGCCTCAACAGCAACGACATCAACTACGAGGTCTTCAGCTTCCCCGAGATGAGCGACGGGACGCCGAGCCCCTACACGGGCATCTCCGTCTGGTACTTCGCCAAGCCGATGGCCGACGGCGGCGCCGCCGCGAAGGCCGGGCGACAGTTCACCGAGTGGTTCGTCACCAACGAGGACCACCTCCTCAGTCTGGCCAACGAACAGGGCGCGATTCCCGTCCTCGACAGCCTCGTCGGCAGCAGCGACCTGCCCGCGGAAGTGCAGGCGTACTCCGAGTCCGCCGGGCAGGGCGTCCCGATGCCCAGCGCCCCCCGTATGAGCGACGTCTGGGGACCGGTCGGCACCGCACTCACGCAGGCGTTCAACGGCGACAAGACGCCCCAGAAGGCGCTCGACAACGCCGCGGCGCAGATTCGCAGCAACTGGGAGTAAGCCCGGACCAGCATGAGTACGGCAACACGCGTCGCGAACCGCGTCGAGAAGGTGCCCTTCCTCAGCCGCGGAGACGCATCGCTACTGCTGGTGCTCCCCGGCCTGTTCATCTTCTCGGCGTTCATGCTGTTCCCGGTCGTCTACCTCGTGGGGATATCGTTCACCAACGCCGAACCGGCGAACCTCTTCGCCGGCGAGGGCGTGGTGTCTATCCTCACCTTCGGTGACGCCACCTACGTCGGCCTCCAGAACTACGCCGACGTGCTGACGGACCCGCAGTTCTGGAACTCCTTCGGGGTCACGTGGCTGTTCGTCGCCACGAGCGTGCTACTGAAGATTCTCACCAGCATCTCTATCGCGCTGGTGGTCACCAGTGACCTCGTCCGCGGGAAGCGGTTCCTGCGCTCGTTCATCATCTTCCCGATGGGCCTGCCGGCCATCTTCACCATCACGGTGTGGCGCGGTATCTTCAGTTCCGCGCAGTTCGGGTTGATGAACCAGTTCCTCACCGGGTTCGGCTTCGAACCGGTCGCGTGGCTCTCGGGCCGCTGGACCGCGTTCATGGCGTACAACATCACGGAAGCGTGGCTGGCCTACCCGTTCATGGTCATCATCACCGTGAGCGCGTTGCAGGACGTCTCCGAGGAACTCCACGAGGCCGCCGTCGTCGACGGCGCGGGCTTCGTCTCCCGGTTCCTCCACGTCACGCTCCCCTCTATCAAGCGACCGGTGCTGTTCGCGACCATCCTGACCTCCGCCGCGTCGTTCCAGCAGTTCCTCATCCCCTTCGTCTTCAACGAGGGTGGACCCGCGCGGGCGAACGAACTGCTAGTCGTCTACGGCTACCGGGAAGCGCTGCAGTTCCAGGAGTACGGTCGCGGGGCCGCCATCAGCATCGTCGCACTCGTCTTCATCGGTGCGTTCATGTGGCTCAACGTCAAGAAAGGACGGCTGGCTGACGGGGTGAACGACTGATGGGACTGCTCGCCAACATCGGGCGAAAGCTCTCGCAGGACGCGAAGAACGTCGCGACCACGCCCGCCGACACGCTCCGGAACTGGAAGTACACCGCCGAGGCCGTCCAACGCGGCGAAGTGCCGGCCTCCGAAGTCGTGAAAGTCGCCGTCTCGACGGTACTCGCGACACTGATGGTGCTCGCGCTCCTGTTCCCCATCTACTGGATCCTGATGGCCGCGCTGTCGGGCAGTGGCGCGTCGCTGTACACCTCCGAGAGCTTCACGCTGATTCCGGCCGACCCGACGCTGCAACCGTTCATCTGGGTCGTCGGCGACCTCATCGTCCCGGGGTACGCCATCTCCCTCAGTATCCCGCTGACGGACCTCGCGGTCGTGTTCGACACGCCGCAGGTGACGATACTCGACGCCGCGAACTACGGCATCGAGCGCCCGTCGGAGTTCAAGAAGTTCCTCTGGAACAGCGTCACCGTCGCCATCCCGACGGTGCTCATCGCGATGTCGCTCATCATCCCGGCGTCGTACGCGCTCTCCCGGCAGGAGTTCCTGCTCCGCCGGAAGGTGCTGTTCCTCTACGTGCTGATGACGCAGGTCGGCGGCGGTCTCGGCGTCGCCCTGCTCATCGGGATGTACGCCATCTACGTGCAGTTCGGCATCAACAACAGCAAACTGGCGCTCGCGGTGTACTACGCCGCGACGGCCGTGCCGTTCAACACGTGGCTGCTGAAGACGTACATGGACGGCATCCCCGTCTCCTACGAGGAGGCCGCCGTCGTCGACGGCGCGCCGCCGTGGCGCGTGGTCACGGAGGTCATCCTCCCGATGTCCGCCGCCGGACTGGCGACGGTGTTCATCTTCATCTTCCTGACCGGGTGGACCGAGTTCGTCGTCGCCCAGACGCTACTGGGCACGGAGAACTACACCCTGCCGGTCGGTCTCTACTCGCTGGTCGGCGAGTACTCCATCCCGTGGGCGCGTTTCTCCGCCTTCGCGCTCACCTTCGCGACGCCCATCATGCTCGTGTACCTCTTCGCACAGCGGTACATCGAGGGTGGCCTCTCCTTCAGCGGGATGGAAGGCTGAGGCCCTCGCACCACTACCTCACTCGCCGTTCTCTGTACCGTCGAGCGACTGCAACCGGTCGGTCACCGCCGCCCGGTCACCGGGGTCGTTGACGTTGTGACACCAGCCCTCGAGTTCGACGGTCTCGACACGCTGGTCGGCTTGCACGAGCAGGTCGACGGCGTCGGCCAGTTCGTACTCGCCGCGGGCCGACGGCGTGACCTCGTCGATGGCCAGGCCGATGGCGCCGCCGAAGGCGTAGAACCCCCGGGTGACGAGCGTCGACGGCGGGTCGTCGGGTTTCTCGACGAGGCCGGTGACGCGACCCTCGGCGTCCGTCTCGACGACGCCGGTCTGTCGGGCCGTCTCGCGGGACATTCGTTCGACCAGCAACGTCGCCGCCGCGTCCGACTCGCGGTGGTGCCGGACCACCGCGTCGAGGTTCGCTCGGCAGACGTTGTCGCCGTTCAGCACGATGAGCGGCGGGTCGACGACAGGGAGCGCCTGTGCCAGCGCGTGGGCGGTGCCGAGTCGGTCGTCCTGTCGGACGTACTCGAGCGGCGTCCCCCGGTAGCTGTCGCCGAAGTGCTCGACGACGTCCGCGCCGCGGTAGCCGACGACGACGACCACTCGGTCGACGCCGACCGACCGGAGCGCGTCGAATCCGTGTGCGAGGAGCGGTCGCCCGGCGACGTCGACGAGTCCCTTCGGCTGTTCGGCCGTCAGCGGGCGCATCCGCGTCCCCTCGCCGGCGGCCAGTACCACGCCGTCCATGGGTGACTACTCGGGTGCGACGGGAAAAAGCGTCCCGGCGGGTCGCTTTTCACCGGCGACGACCTAGTCCGACCGATGACCGACGCACGGTTCGACTGCGACACCTGCGGGCGAACGGTCGCCCGCGCCGAGGCCGACGTGTCGGGGACGTTCGGCGATTTAGAGGGGTGGCAGACCCTGTGCTGTCCCCACTGCGGGGCGCGTCTCCGGACGGTGTTCGTCGGCTCGGAGGAGTGAGCCACCCGACACAGGCGGGTCAGACCTTTGTGCCCCCGTCACCGATATCCACCGATGGCTGGGCAACTGCACGTCGGCGTCCACTGGAGCGACGGGTCGTGGCTGGCCGTCGCGTTCGGGCCCGACGGCTACGACCACACCGCGGTGTTCGAGGGCATCGGGGACTGCTGGGGCCGCTACGAGGACACTGCCAGTCAGATACTGGTCGACGTCCCCGTCGGCCTCGTGGAGTCCGGCGACCCCGTCCGGCGGTGTGACACGCTCGCACGCTCGGTCCTCGGACCGCGCAGCGAGGCCGTCTTCGACCCGCCGGTGCGGGAGGCGACCCGCAAGCGGCGGTACTCGACCGCCAACCGCGTCAACGAGCGAAAGAGCGGGGAGGCCCTCTCGGAGGCCGCCTTCGAGGCCAGCGAGGGCATCGCGATGTGTGACGAACTCCTCCGGGAGGTGCCCGAGGCCGCCGCGGCCGTCCGGGAGAGTCACCCGGAGGTGTGTTTCCGAGCGTTCGCCGGCGAACCGCTCGAGTACGACCGGGACACCGCCGGTGGGTACGCCGAGCGGATGCGGACGCTGGTCCACTACGACCGCGACGCCGCACCGCTGGTCCAGAACGCCGCCGAGGCCACCGCCGGCCACGACGTGACCGTCGCCGACGTCCTCGACGCCGTGGTGCTCGCCTACACCGCCCGGCCGGGCGAGGGGAGACTACGGACCCTGCCGGAGAACCCGCCGACGGACAGTGCAGGGCTGCCGATGGGACTCGTCTACCGGGCGGCGGCGCCGCTGACGGAGTCCTGACGCCGACGCACCCGTCGAGAGCAGTCGCTCGTCGCCGAGTGTAGTGCTGACTGAAGACAGAAACCGTCTTACAGTCGTTCGAGGTTCGTCGCGCGCGGACCCTTGTCCGCCTGCTCGATGTCGAACTCGACTTCCTGCCCCTCTTCGAGGTCAGGGCCGCCGACGTCTTCCATGTGGAAGAAGACGTCCTCGTCCGCGTCGTCAGTGTCGATGAAGCCGTACCCGCCCGTGTCGTTGAAGAAATCGACTTTGCCTTTCGCCATCGTTAGAGCCTCGTGACGTTGGTCGCTCGCGGACCCTTGTCCGCCTGCTCGATATCGAACTCGACTTCCTGCCCCTCCTCGAGGTCAGGACCGCCGACGTCTTCCATGTGGAAGAAGACGTCCTCGTCTGCGTCGTCAGTGTCGATGAAACCGTACCCGCCCGTGTCGTTGAAGAAGTCGACTTTGCCTTTCGCCATTGTTAGAGCCGTGTTACGTTGGTCGCTCGCGGACCCTTGTCTGCCTCTTCGATGTCGAACTCGAGTTCCTGTCCCTCTTCGAGGTCCGGACCGCCAACGTCCTCCATGTGGAAGAAAACGTCCTCGTCCGCGTCCTCAGTTTCGATAAAACCGTAACCGCCAGTGTCGTTGAAGAAATCAACCGTTCCTTTCGCCATTGCACTCGGAGAGTGACCGGGACCACGGATAACAGTTCCGGTACGGCCACCGACGACGCGAAACAGCGTTCTGGCCACCGAAATGCCCGATAGCGGTGGTGAGCAGTAGTCC
Organism: Haloarcula rubra; assembly: GCF_019599465.1. GTDB lineage: Archaea > Halobacteriota > Halobacteria > Halobacteriales > Haloarculaceae > Haloarcula > Haloarcula rubra. Next base: position 614,725 of record NZ_RKLR01000002.1, on the reverse strand, counting down.
TTCTTCACAACAATTATAAGAATGCTGAAATTATAGCGGGTATGGAACGGAGGGGGGTGTACCGGGCGGCCCCGTGGCTACTCGCCGGCCTGGGCGTCTCGTTGTACGCCATCGCGGCAGTGTGGCACCTCGCCGTCGAGACGACTAATTTGGCGACGCTGAGCGGCCCGGTCGTCTCGTTCGCGCTGGACGGGGTCGTCCCCCTGACGCTCGTCTACGGCAGTTACCGCCTCGTTCGGGCGGACCTCCCGATGGAGCGCATCTGGACGGTGTTCCTCTGGAGTCTGGCGGGGTGCCTGCTGTTCTCGGTCGTCATCGGCCTGAGCATCTTCATCCGCCAGACCGAGGGCCGCATCGTCGCCGAACCGGTGTTCATCATGCTGCTGGCCGCCGACACGGGCGCTGTCGCGGGCGCCGTCGCCGGCTACTTCGCGGCGCGGGCGCGCCGGGACGCCGACCGTGCGGCGCGGGCGACGCACACGTTGACGTTCGTCAACGACCTCCTGCGCCACGACATCACGAACGGACTGACGGTCGTCGACGGCCGTGCGGCGATGCTGGCGGCGGATGCCGAGGACGAGTCTCGGCGAACGGCCGCACGGGCCATCCGCGAACAGGTCGAGGAGATGAGCCAACTGGTGGACAACGCCGGCGCCGTCGCGGCGACGCTCTCGTCGGGGCCGACCGTCCAGCAGCGAGACCTCGTCGGCGTCGTCGAGGGCGTCGTCGAGCGAACCCGGACCACCTACGACGCGACGATATCCCTCGACACGCCCGACCGTGCGACCGTCTGCGCGAACGAGGCAATCCGGCCGGTCGTGAAGAACCTCGTGGAGAACGCCGTCGAACACAACGACGACCACCCCACCGTCGATGTCACCGTCGAACGGGGCGACGAGACGGTCCGACTCCACGTCGTCGACGACGGCCCCGGTATCCCCGAGGGCGAGCGCGAGAGTATCTTCGCCCCGCGCGCGGGCGACACACACGGGGGTGGCCTCCACCTCGTCGAGACGCTCGTCGAACGGTTCGACGGCGACATCTGGGTAGCCGACGAGGGCGAGGGCGCCCACTTCGTCGTCGAACTCCCCCGACCTGCGTAGACACACCGTTCTTGTAGGTCCCGACCGAGAGTCGGGGTATGTTCCGCCGACTGCGGGAGAACGGTCCGGTCGTGCTGGTGCCGCTGGCGTGGACCTTCGCCACTGCGGCCCATCTGGACCTGCTGGCGCTTCGAACCGTCCTCGTCGCGCATCTCGTCATGGACACCGTCATCGCCGTCTTCGCCGTCCTCTCGTGGCGCGAGATGACCGACGGGGTCCTGCTGGCGTGGCGCCGCGTGCTGCTCGTCGGACTGGTGGTCACGCTCGCCGGAACCGCCGGCCTGTTGACCGACCCGCCGCTGGAACCGGTGCTCACGGCGACAGTCGTCGGGTGGATGCTCGTCCCCGCGGCCGGCCTCGTGTACACGGGCCTGCACGTCGACCGGCACCCGCGGGCCTACACCGTCGGGGCGGCGCTGAGTGTCGGCGGTGCTGTCGCGTACACCGTCGGCGTCCTCGCGCCCCTCTCCGCGTTCGTCCTCGCGGGACTGACGCTGACGAACGTCGGCCAGACGGCGGGTATCGTCGCCGCCGTCGCCGACTACTGACCGCCCTCGCGCTCGGCGACCTGGACGAGTTGCTTCCCGATATTCGCTCCCTCGAACAGGCCGAGGAAGGCGTCCGGGGCGTTCTCCAGCCCCTCGGTGACGGTCTCGCGATAGGCGACGTCGCCCGCGCCGACCCATCGGCCGAGCCGTTTGGCCGCCTGCTCGAACCGCGGTTCGAAGTCGCTCACGAGGAACCCCTCGACGGTGGCCCGCGTCTGGATGAGATGTCCGAGTTTTCGGGGGCCGACGGGCACTTCCTCGTCGTTGTACATCGAAATCTGCCCGCAGACGGCGACGGACGCGTCGACGTTCAACCGCGTGAACACGGCGTCGGTTATCTCGCCACCGACGTTGTCGAAGTAGGCGTCGACGCCGTCCGGGGCGGCCTCGTCCAGCGCCGCGCCGTAGTCGTCGGTCGTCTCGTAGTTGATGCAGGCGTCGAAGCCCAGTTCGTCCTCGACGAACGCGACTTTCTCGTCGGAGCCAGCGAAACCGACGACGCGAGCGCCCTGCAGTTTCGCGAGTTGGCCGGCGACCGACCCGACGGCGCCCGCCGCGCCGGTGACGACGAACGTCTCGCCCGCCGAGGGCTGGGCCACCTCGCGGGTCCCGAAGTAGGCGGTCAGACCGGGCATGCCGAGGACGCCCAGCCGGGTCGAGAGCGGGGCGACGTCGGGGTCGACGCGTGTCAGTTCGGTCCCCGGCGCGGTGGCGTAGTCGGCCCACTCGAGTTCTCCCGTGACCACGTCGCCGGCGTCGACGCCCGCGCCGTTGGACGCGACGACTTCGCCGACGACGGCCCCGCGGAGCGCGTCGCCGACGGCCCACGGTTCGGCGTAGGACTCGCCGGCGCGCATCCGGTCGCGCATGTACGGGTCGACGGAGAGATACAGCGTCCTGACGAGCGCCTCGCCCGGGCCGGGGTCCGGGACGGGCTCCTCGGCGAGTTCGAAGGCGTCGTGGGTCGGTGTTCCCTCGGGGCGGTGCGCCAGCCGATAGACGCGGTTCGTCTCTGGCATCGCACGCTGTACACCCGACGGCAGGAAGGGGGCTTCGAAAGAAGAAACAACCACCGGTTGAAAGTTTATTCGTCGGTAGCCACAGGACATAACCGACGCCGACTCCACGGCACACACATGGTCGACGACGACCTCGGGACGGCGACGATAGTGTACGAGACAGCCGACGACGGCACCGTCGAACGGACCGTCCAGAACGAGCACATCGCCTACTTCCAGGACCACTGGATACTCAAGACCGACGAGGACGCCGACCGCGACGTCGTCCGTCGGATCCCACGAGAGCGAGTCCACTACGTCGAGCGGTCGGTCGAGGAGTTCGAACAGGAGGTCGGCACCCTCCGCAATCAGGTGGAGTCGCTGGCCGACGACGTGCGCTCGAAACTGCTGGGCGGCGACGAGCGCTCCGAGCAGGAGGCCCACCACATAGACGTCGAGAGCGACGAGGACACGACGTAGCGTCCCGTCCGCGACCGCCGTCGCGTCGCCCCGCAACCGCCACTTATTGTGCTGGCATCTGAACCGACGACGCAGTTGCATGTCCGAGACCGAACGGTCCGGGTGGTCGGGGCCGACCGACCTCCCGGCCAAGCGCTGGGTACTGTTGACCGGGAGCAGGACGGTGTTGTCGGCCGTCGCGCTCCTCTCGCTGGTCGGACTGACCGGCGGCCTGATAGCCGCCGGCGTCGTCTACGTCGGGCCGGGCAGTACGTTCGCGTCCGTGCTGTCGAGCGGGATGCTCGGCGCGCTGGCGACCATCGTCACCGTCACGCTCTCTATCAACCAACTCATCCTCTCGCGGGTGTTCGGCGCGCCGGCCGACCTCACCGACCGACTGGAGGGGAACCTCGACTTCCGTCGCTCCGTCGAGGACATCGCCGGCGTCGACGCGAGTCCGAACGACCCCGGCTCCTTCCTCTCGCTGGTCGCCCGCACCCTCGAAGAGCGGGCGGCCGAACTCGAACGGCAGGTCGAGCGCGCGGAGGACGTGCCCGAGGCCCACCGCGACACCGCCCAGACGCTCGCGACGGAGCTCGTGAGCTACGCCGCCCATCTCGAGTCCGGCGAGGACTCCGAGAGCACGTTCGAGGTGCTCGCGCTCACCTTCGGCACCGAGTACGCGGACCTCATGGACGACGTGCGGGCGCTCCAGCGCGGCGCGGGCGAGCGCCTCCCCGAGGCGGCCGCAGGGGCGCTCGACGACATCCTCGAACTGCTCAAGGGTATCGCCACCATCCGGCAGTTCTTCAAGACGCTGGCCGTCCAGCAGGACCTCGCCGCCCTCTCCCGGCAACTCATCTACACCGGCGTCCCGGCCCTGCTCGTCACCTTCTACCTCGCGCAGGTGTACGCCGGGCCGGGCGGGTCGCCGACGCTCCCCGTCGCGTCGCTCCCGGTGGTCGCCAGCGTCGCCACTGCCGTCGTCTTCTCGCCGCTGGCCGTCCTCGTGTCCTACATCCTCCGCGTGGCGACGGTGACGCTGTACACCGTCTCCGTCGGGTCGTTCATCCCGCCGGAAGAACGGGCCGAGTAGCGTCAGTCCTCGACGGTCAGGACGACGGTCGTCTCGTCGGTGACGCCGTCCTCGTCGGTGACGGTGAGCGTGACGTGCCAGTCGCCACAGACGCCGTCGAGTTCGACGCTCGTCTCGACGCCGGAGCGGTCGTCGTGACCGTTGACCGTCCACTCGTAGGCAGCGAGGTCGCTCGTCCCGCCCGTCGAGGCGCTGGCGTCGAGGGTCACCGTCGCGCCGCTCTCGAAGGTCCGGGCTTCGGCGTCCGGCGGTTCCGTCTCGATGCGGGCGACAGGACCCTCGTCGGTGTGCTCTGACACCGTGACGGACTTGCTCGTCGAGGCGGCCCACCCGTAGTCGTTCTCGACGGTGAGTGTCACCGTCCGCTCGCCACTCCCCTCGAACGTGTACCGGGCCGGGTCGGTCACGGCGTCGGTACGGACGTCCGTCTCGCCGTCGCCGTCGACGTCCCAGCGGAACGCCGCGTCGCCGACGGCCGTGAGGTCACCGAACGCGTCCGAGCGGTTCTCGAACTCGACGGGCGTCCCCTGTACGACCTCGTCCGGAACGGTGAACTCCGGGACGGGTTCGGCCGAGGCGACCGACTCATCGCCCGATTCCAGCGCGACGAGCGTCGGGTCCGCGTCGTCGGCCTCGGCGAACTCGCCGACGTAGACCCGACCGTCGACGGCCACCGGCGGGACGACGACCCGGACGTCCGGGCTAGAGCGGTACTGCCCGACCGGGTCGCCACTGCCGGCGTCGAGGGCGTAGACGCCCGCTTCCTCCGTGCCGACGTAGACGACGTCGCCGGCGACGGTCGGCGAACTGCTGACGGTGGCCGCCGGCGCGTCGAACGTCCAGCGGCGCCGGCCGGTGGCCGCGTCGAACGCGGAGAGGCCGTCGCCGTCCGGGAAGTAGACCGTCCCGTCCGCGACGGCGGGGGACTGCTCGGTGTAGTTCCCGGGCGTGAACCCGTCGATGGCGACCCGCCACTGCTGGGTGCCGTCGAGCGAGAGCGCGTACAGCGCGTTGTCCGTGGCGAAGAAGACCCGCCCGTCGGCCACCGTCGGCGTCGCGACGTTCCCGACGTATCGCGCCCCCGTTCTGGGGAAGCCAGCGCCCCACCGCTGGTCGCCGGTGGCGGCGTCGAGGGCGTACAGTTCGCCGACGCCGGCGTCCGTGCCGACGGCCGCGTACGCCACGCCGTCTGCGACGGCCACGGCCGTCATCGACGCGGTACTGCCGGGCAGTTCCGTCCCGGCCTGGAAGGCCCACCGCTCGGTCCCGTCGGTCGTGTTCCGCGCCGCGATTCGCCCCTCGTCGCCGGCACCGGGGAGGTAGACGGCGCCGTCGGCGACGGTCGGCGACGGTTCGAAGAGACCGCCTCTGTCGACGTGCCACCGACCCTCCCCGGTCGCGGCGTCGAGTGCGAACAGTCCCCCGAGGCCCCCGACGAACACCAGTCCGTCGGCTACGGCCGGTGAGCACTGGGTCACGGCCGTCTCCGTCCGCCACAGTTCGGTCCCGTCCGCGTCCACGGCGTGGACGGTATTGTCGCCGCGCGTGGCCGAGAGGAAGTACAGGGTGTCGTCGGCGACGGCGGGCGCGGAGGGACAACCGTCCGCGCCCGGTCGCTGGAACCGCCACGCCGGACCGAGCGCCGTCGACGGGGCACTCGCGTCCGTCTGTCCTGTCTTGGCCGCGTCGTACTGGAGTTGGGCGGACTGCGTCGGCGTGGTCGACGCCGACCCGTCGGTCGCAGTAGCGGCGTCGCCCGCGAACGCGCCGCCGAGTGCGAGGCCCGCCGCAACGAGGACCGTGCGTCTATCAGGGGTACGCATACCGCGTCCAGTACCGCCTCCCGATTCCCTATGCAGTCGCTATCGCGTCGCGCCCGCGGTTAACTCGGTCTTAAGCGACTGGGGCCGGGAGCCGAGTGGCCTCACGTGACGTCGCGACGCTCGCTGAAGGTCGCCGACCCACCCTCCCAGCGGACGACCGTCTCTATCGTTATCTCGCCGTCGTTCTGTTTTATCTTCGCCCCGCCGACGAGGCCGACATCGATGCGTTTGGTCTCGGTCCGCGACGCGTCCGAGGCGAGGGTGCCGACGGACTCCTCGGCGTTCCAGACCGTGTCGTTGCCGGCGTAGATGTTGGTCGTGACCGTGACGTTCTCGCGTGCGTTCCCGCCGTTGTTCGTTATCGCGACCGTGACGTCTCGGCACGTCTCGCCGCACTTCTCGATGCTCCGGATGTCGATGGTGAACGGGCGGACGTGGTTCTCGCCCGGCGTGTTCTCGTTCGGCGTCGCGGTCGGTCCCGTCGGCGTCGTCTGCGTGCCGTTATCGGCGCCGAACGGACCGACGCCGAGGGCGACGATACCACCTGCCGCGAGGAGGAGCGCACCGACGACGAGTCCGACCGCGACCACCGTCGCACTCGCTCTACGTGACGTCTCCGACCCCGACTTCGAATCAGTCATGTCCTCACCTAGTCCGGGGTACGGGATGCTTATTCGCCGGCTAATCGGCACCCGCCACCGGTCGGCTTAGCCGCCCGATAGTAACGGGTGCCCGGACCGTCACTGCGAACGAGTCGTCACTATGGGACCCTCATCGAAGCCGTCGGCGTCGACGGTCCTCGTCCTCGCCGTCACGGTTCTCGTCACGGCCGTCGTCGTCACCGGGCCGCTGGCGGTCGGGACGTCACTGGCGAGCAGGTTCGCCCCCGCCGAGTTCGCCGCCACGGAGGCGTCGACGCCGGGCGAGCGACCCGGGACCACTCAGACGACGACACCCACGCCCACTCCGACCGTCACGACGACCGAACCGACACGGACGCCGACCACGACGACGGCGACCGACGACCGCCGATACCGGTACACGCTCCGCGAGGGCGCGAACGCGACGACCGTCCACGTCTCCGACTCCGGTCGTCCGGGACCGACCGTCGTGGTCGTCGGCGGGCAACACGGCAACGAACCGGCCGGCGCGGTGGCCGCGAGAGACGTGGCGACGTGGGAAGTCGAACGCGGAACGCTCGTCGTCGTCCCCGAAGCGAACCCGCGTGCGCTGGACAACGGAACCCGCGAGGTCGACGGCCGCGACCTGAACGCGCAGTTCCCCGTCGGCGACCGGCCGACCAGTCGGCAGGCCCGCGCCATCTGGAGCGTCCTCGTCCGGCACGACGCCGACGTCGTGGTCGACCTCCACAGTTCCGACGGCATCTACGGCGTCGACGGCGGCGTCGGACAGGCCGTCTTCCCGACCGTGACCGGCGACGCCGTGCCCCACGCCGAGACGGCTATCGCCCGAGTGAACGACGAGTACCGCCTCGACGGGCCCCGGTCGTTCCGCCGGGGCAACGCGATGGGCCGGTCCGGCCGCTCGCTCACCCGGAAGGTCGCCGGCGACCTGAACGAGACGGCCTACATCGTCGAGACGACGAAACGGAACACCACCCGGCGGACGCGCGTCGAGTGGACGACGTCGGTCACGTGGGAGGTACTCCGACTGCACGGCGTCGTCTCGGGCGAACGGCCAGCCCCCGAGTGAGCGACGTACTCGCGGTCTGGCCGAATCAGGCGCTCATCAGCCCGCGAATTGCGTACTGGCGACTGCAATGACTTGGGGACCGTAATGCCCCGGAACCGAAACGGACCGAACGACGGCGGTCGTCGAACGACAGAACAGGGTCGGCCAGACGACGCGGACCCGCAAGGAGACGACACTGCCGACACAGCCACGGAGTGGTTCGCCGCCACGGCTGTCAGGGCCGGTTTGACGGTCATCGGCGTCCCTATCGGCGCCTGCAGGCGTCTCGTGGGAGGCACTCACCGCTCGGTGGCCACTCCTCAGTCGCCGGTCGTCCCGGACGGTTCCCCGTGGTCTGCCTCCTCCCCCTCCGTGGCGTCGTCGCTATCCGAGAGGTCGTACTCCGAGCGGTCGGTCAACGCGACGTGCCCGTAGTTGAGCAGCCCGACGAACACCGACCCGCCGACGATGTTGCCGACGGTGGTCCACGCGAGGAAGCGGAGGAAGCCCCCGACCGTCACGCCCTGGCCGAGGAGCGCCGCCGTCAGCACCTCCGTCGTCCCGAGCAGCGCGTGGTGGAACGGTGCGAACCCGATGCCGCCCGTGACGAACACGACGATGAAGAAGCGACTGACGGTGTCCTCCGTGGCGGCGACCAGCCACGTGACCAGCCCCATCAACCAGCCCGCGACGACGCCGCTGAACATGATGGTCGGCCCCGAGAATGGGAGGAGGTTCGCCGCGAGCGCCCCGTAGGCCGACGGGTCCACGATTTGCAGCGACGGCCCCAGGGTCGCGATGAGCAGCGCGAACCCGCCACAGCCCAGCAGGTTCGCGACGTAGACCGTCGTCCAGAGCTGTCCCATCTCCCCGAGCGACGCCCGTCCGTCCAGCACCGGCAGTATCGCCATCGTGGTGTGGGCGGTGAACAGTTCCGTCTGCCCGAGGATGACGAACAGGAACCCGATGGTCGACGCGCCGGCGAGCGCGACCTGTTGGACCAGTGCCGACTCGAACCCGCCGGAGAAGGACAGGACCATTCCGATGAACAGTGCGCCGAAGCTCACATTCAGGCCAGCGGCCAGTCCGGAGACGAACACCGCCGACTGTGGGCGGTCGATCTCTCGGAGCGCGTCGACCATCTCTCGCTCCAAGATGTCGTGATACGAGAGAAACCCGGCGGCGTCGTCGCGCCGTGACGAGGACGTTGACATCGCCACGTCGTTTGCCAGCCGGCCTGTTCAATCCCGCGTCCTCACGTCGCCCGTACTCTCGTGGGCGCGCCGGGCTCGAATGCGAGTGAATCGCCAGATTACGACGGCGCGCGAGTTGGAGGACGACGTAATCTCAGGGCGGATGAGACGACTTCAGTCGAACGCGGTCGCTGTCCGGTCGATACGGAACGAACTGCAGGAAAATGCCGCCTCCCGGACCTCAACTGGTGGTTTACATGCCGGTATGACATCCCCCCATGTAGATGACGAGAAACGCAGATCGTCGCATCGAGAATCTGCAGGGCCGCATTGAGCGCGCCGAGGAGATGAGTGGAGACAACCGAGACGTACTGCAGGCCTTCGACAACCGACTGGCCCTGCTCGGGAGTCAGTACGGCAAGGAGCGCCGTGAGAAGCTCCTCAGGCATTGTGTACGCATCGCCGAGGAAGTCGGTGGACTGGCTGACGCCCTCGACGACAAGCGGGCGGCCGAGGACATCGTCCGCTGGATTCACGACACCTACGACAACGAAGAGTCCAACCGGGATTACCGAGTCGCGCTGCGAATGTTCGGGAAGCACGTCAGCGACGGCGACGAGATTCCCGACAGTATCGCGTGGGTCTCCGCGACCACGTCGAAGGACTACAACCCCATGCCGAACCCGGCGAAGATGCTCTGGTGGGACGAACATATCAAGCCCATGCTCGAAGAGTGCCGCCACGCCCGAGACAAGGCGCTCATCGCCGTCGCCTGGGACTCTGGAGCCCGTAGCGGGGAAATCCGGAACCTCTCCGTCGGAGACGTTTCTGACCACAAATACGGCCTGCGTATCTCCGTCGACGGGAAGAAGGGCGAGCGGTCGGTCATCCTCACGACCGCCGTCCCTTTCCTCCAGCAGTGGCTGAGCGTCCATCCGGGCAAGAACCAGCCAGAGGCCCCGCTCTGGTCCAAACTGAGCAAGCCCGAGGACATCAGCTACCAGATGAAGCTCAAGATTCTCAAGAAGCACGCCCGGAAGGCTGGCATCACGCACGCCGACGTGACGTTCACCCGGATGCGGAAGTCGTCGGCGTCCTACCTCGCTTCCGACGGCGTGAATCAGGCCCACATCGAGGACCATCACGGCTGGGACCGCGGCTCGAAGGTCGCCTCTCGCTATGTCGCTGTCTTCGGTGACGCTAACGACCGCGCTATCGCGCAGGCCCACGGCGTCGACGTCGAGGAAGACGAGTCCGACCCAATTGCGCCGGTGACGTGCCCACGATGCCGGAACGAAACCCCTCGTGACGAACCCACCTGTGTCTGGTGTAGTCAGGCGATGGACACCGCAGCGGTCGAAGAGCTGGAAGCGGACCAACGAGAGACCCGTGCCGAGCTGCTCCGAATCGCTCGCGACGATCCCGAGCTTCTCGGCAATCTCGAAAACGTCGAGCGGTTCATCGAACTCGGCGACGAGAACCCCGAACTCCTCCGTGAAGCACGGGAGTTCGCGAGTGCCGGCGGCAACTGAAACAGACACGGCTACACCTCCTCCTTGGCGCGCTCGATCTCCGCTTCAACGTCGTGGAGGAGCGGTTCGTTTCCGTACCGGACCAGCGCACTCAGTGCAAGTGCGCGGACGAACTCGTCGTTTCCGTGCTTGAGGATACGAACGAGCGTCTCCTTGTTCTCCTGAACGAACTGGTCCCCGTCTGCTCTCTTCGCCGTCATTGAATCACCCCCTGCGGTGACAGTCCGAAGTCGTTCGGCGTGTGGCTCTCGACGTGGAAGGAGGCTTTCTTGTCACGTAGGTCGACCCCACAAGCGGGACACTTGACGAGTCGAATCTTGTCGTGGCCGAACCGCTCTATCATCGGCCGGCACCTCGCTCGGTGAGAGTCGTTTCTTCGGGGCGATCCGCTATGATCAGTCCATCGTTTTTGCTTTCCATAGTCCGGTGATGGGCCGGTTAGGCCGGCGAGACCGGAGCCGCCGAAAACAGAACGAACCCGAACTCTCATTAGCAACGATTGCTAATGTGTTAACACGGTCGTCCTGTTGTACGTGCGTATAGGACGGCTCCCATATCGGTTGTTTCAACGACGGGCCACGGTGACGGGTGGTAGGACACCCGAGCGGCCTCCCGTTCTACGGGTGGTGCCTGTCGTTGGACGATTCAGACGCGTTGAGCGATATCTTTAATTCGGAGATCTTAGTGGTTCCTGTGTGTTGCCCTCCTCAAGTAGGCGTTCCAGGGTGTCACTCCAAGATTCTCCGGTGTCCTTGACATCGCTCACTTTGTCTCGAGTACTGGGACGGACGGGGATCGACGTCCATCCTTCATCGGAGTTCACCGACATACACCCCTCAATGAATCCCGGGTAATTAGGCTTTTGTGTACCCATGGTTAGTACATACTGTTAATCATGTGTACCACCGACGAATTAGACGATGACCCCGAGGACGAAAGGGAGAGCTGGCTCAGGCATAACAAAGATCCGCATGATCGACCCCAGGGACTTCTCACCTACGATGACCGAGAATACCTGCTGGGAGAAAAAGACATCAGTGACGCATCGGAGACGCAGCTACGCCAGCGGATGCGTGACCGGATACGGAACGGTCTCGTAGACTTCGAACTGCTCTTCCACTACCTGGATGACCGTGATTTGCAGACTATATTTAGCGACATCACTGAGCCGCCAGAGGGTTCAGAGATCAGCGAGGTGTACGACGGTATTCGGTGGGCTCTCGCATTCAGCTATTATGGCATCACTGAGCACACTCATGTGAACTTCGAACGACTCCTAGAGGAAGCCATCGAGATAGGGAGTAACCGGAGCCGGAAGGCGACGGAAGGAGAGCATCAGAAGGCGGCTATTGCGTCGGTGAACATCGAGGTAGATTGGCGTGTCCGATTCGTCGACCCCGAGCGCGCGATGGAGAAGCTTCGAGACGGTGAGTGGCTCACCGATAAGGAGATTGGTGCTCTGGTAAGGCACGGTGATCTCGATAACGAGGATTTGGAACGTCTGCGAGAAGACGACATATTGGACAGCGACACGGCCACTGACAAAGAATAACCCACCGATCAGAACGCTTCTCACGGGCCGGAATTGATAATTTGGTTCTGTTGCGAGTCTCAAGGCCGGAAATACGGGCATGCAGTCACGGTCACCTTATTCGATCCGGCCACGTGTCCGCTTGCCCGATATGGATAGGCAATTCGCCGCCCAATTGCCGGCGATAACCCACACTGAGAGAGCGGAGAAGAATAAAAAAGGACCCAGGCGTGGCGGTAATGGTCGGATCCATCTTGCCCACCTCAACGAGTACCGGAACAGGCGTGCCTCAGAGAGATAGAGCGGGAACCAACGAATCGGGAGCATCCCGCGAGGGACAGGCGAACAAGGCCAGCGCCTATCGCTCCCGCCATTATAATGGCGCCCGTCGTGCGAATAGAACGGCCCACTGTGCCTGTCGCTGGTGCGGTCTCAGTGGGCGCCGCCTGCCAGTACATCCATCCCTACAGGCCCGTTTTCACAGACGGCGTCTCACGGGATAGAACGGATATCTCTCGGTTGGATTGGCGAAGCCGTCAACGGTGCTCATAGATATGGAGGACTGCCAGAATCAGTGGTTCGTTCGTGTCTGCGCGCCAGGCCGACCTCGATCTGTGATGGTGGCGATGTAAGAGCAATCTGCCCATTTGTCTCCGTCAACGATGGAGAAGTCGGGGTTTACGCGGACTGGTATCGTGTTCGATGCCAGCTATCCCCAGTTCAGTCGGTGACACTCGCGCTAGTCACACCGGTTCCGGGTCCCAAAGTCGGTTCGGCGCCTTTGGACGACCAGAACCGTGTGTAGACCCGGACAATAGTATCTCGCCCTGTCCGTGATGGCCGATAAATTGGACTGTCCATCGAGGATGAATGGCGTGAGTGGGTAAGGATGATCAGTCGGGCGCAGAATTGTCGGCCAGCAGAGCATGATTGCCGGGAGAATTGGTGGACATCGGGGAGCTAGTCGGTCCACTTCCTGTCTGGTCGGCCTTGTCAACCGGGGTTTGCTCGTGGCCCGGCCTATCCCACCTCTTGCTTTGCCGGGAGTGGACTTTCGGTGTCACTTGAGGCGGCCGAAAACGGTTTTTGCCGGTCAGGAATGGGTCTATCCCGGAAAACCGGCTGCAGCACAGCCAGCTCACAGGTCACGCTTCACCGGCCGAGAGTTGGGCGATATCGGGGAAGATGGTCAAGGAGCCGGGCGAACATCGACTCTGGATCCCATCTGATTCGCCTCAGGGGCCAGCATATTCGCCCTATTCTGTGGATGGGTTGGCCTTTTTGAAGTGGGTCACTCGGAAGGGTGATAGCGGTGCCTGCCGGCCAAGAACGGGTCCACTCCGGAGGGCCAGCTGCAGTGTTAGCCTATAGGCCACGCTCCGGCGGCCCAAATAGGAATTAGGTGTCGGTAAAAATAGGCAAACGGAAGAGAGGGTGTCATACAACGGATCTCACACTCGTTCTTCTCGCCCTCTACTCGTTCAATACAGACGAGTGCTCGAACATGTCACTCGGAGATCTGCCCGAAAGCTGCCACGAGTCGTGTGCTGAATACAGAGGATAGATACGGCGAAATGCCCGTGTGACACTGCGGTTTTTGACTGACATTTCCTAATCCAGCATGGCATACATGTACAAGAAAAGTCGAAATTTTCCGTTAGAATAACGCTTGAATGTTATGATCGAGCGTTGTCGGAAAAACAATAAGTGCTGGCTAAGGAACTGATTCCTATGACAGATTGGGGAGAAGCCGTTTGCCGGGAGATAGAACGGTTTCAGCAGTGGTCGTCGCGGGATGAATTCTGTGTTGAGGCATTGTTTACCCAGGCAAAGCCTCGGCTACAGTCGCAATTTCCTACTTCTAGTACACACCGCCAGTCGATGCGGAGGGCCCTTCAGGACCTGACATCCATTGGCGCGATCGAACGCCTTCGCCCAGGTGACTACAGAATCGTTGATCTTGAGACGGATGGCCTGGCACTTCAGTCAGTCTCAAAAGAGGGCGAATCACTGCTTGAGCAGTGGCAGGCAGTAGCTGAAGAACAGCCACAAGGAGAGCATTTCGACTTTGTGGACCCCTATGACTTTGATGGGTTTCAGACTAATGTTGAAGCGTTTATCTCAAGCCCTGATCTGGAGACATTCAAGGCTGTCCGGGATCACCTCAACAGCGGTGTCAGTACGGATTCGGGAAGCAACATCTACGAGAAGTGGACTGAGACAAAGGGGCGAGAACCCGAAGAATTAGCGACCTTGATCGGAGAGATCCAGGATGCGAGCAGTTATGACACTGGATGGGAAGATGAGCTAGATGCGAAGTGGATGGTTCGGGAGCTCTACGGCCGGTTTCACATCGATGAGGCGCCCCCAATAAACAGCCAGACGCTAGCTGGTTTGGAACTGTTTGGTTATCCCTCGACGGATGATTACAACGAGGCTCATGTTCATTACGAGGATTTCAAGCTTGACTATCTGGAGTTCTGTGGTCACGCCACCGAAGAGACTGACCATGAAGTGTCACTGAATATTGAGATCGGCCAGCTACTCCGAGTGATCACCGAAGTTGACAAAGACGGTTTAGAGGAGTTTGAGGGTCCCGCTCAAGTCGAATTACTTCTGGAGTCGATCACGGACCAACGGCGCATGGCCACGCCAGCGATGATCGGCCCCAAGCCCAGGGAGCTTGGGCTCAAATACGTATTAGGAGAAATAGCATCGAGGTATCCTGCGAAAGAGGAGATCTCCGGAAGTGAGGCTGAGCGAAGCGTTTCGAACTATCCCCGCCTGCAGGGCTGGTTAAAAAGTGAAGCGACGGCTGCAATCAAGGAGTTTGTCGCCGAGACAGACCTCGATTACAAAATCCGTGCTGGAATGGGCCAGGGGACAATGGCATATGACCCTTATGTGGCTGTCTTCGATAAAAATCACACTACGAGTACCCAAAACGGAATTTATGTTGTGTTTCTTTTTGACCCGGCTGCAGATAGTGTCTTTTTAACCCTGAATCAAGGCGCCCAAGAAGCAACCAAAGCAAGTCATTGCGCAGAGTCGGGTGCAAATACCTACGACCTGTTAGACCGAGCTGCCGAATCCTACAGAGAGGCGCTTGCAACGGTCCCTGACCGATTCACCGCACAGTCGCCTGAGTTGACTAATGATACTTCAAAGGCCCGAAAGTATGGGCGTGGGGCGATCTGTTATCGTGAATACGGTGAGACTGCATTCAAACAGTCCTCAGAGGATACTACCGGAGAAGATCTACAAAACATTATCAGCACCTATCAACAGTTGTTGAAGACTGTCGGCTCTACACCGACGATGACAATGCCAGCCGGCCAGATGTGGCGTATCGGGCCAGGCTCGGGCGGAGGACTATGGGAGGTATGGTCAGAGTGTGGGATTGCCTCCGTTGGGTTCGGGGGACATGAGCTGGCAGATGTCCAATCTGCCTCGCAGGACGTCCGTGAAAACTGGCAGAAGAATCAGAGCGAACAGCAGCTCTATGATTTCGTCACAAACATCGAGGACGGGGACCTCATCGTAGCAGGCTCACAGAAAGACAACTTGAGCCGTGTATATGGTTTTGGGGTCGTGACGGCTGGTTTTGATTCGACCGATCAAGATGCTGTCCTCGATGAATACAATGGCGACATTGAAATGCCTCATGACCGCTTCATCCAAGTCGATTGGTTCCCGGTCGCAGAGCAAGGACTACCGATCACGATCACCTACAATCAAGAGGTCTTCAATCAGTGGACCTTAGAAACCCTCTCAGAGGAGGCCTACCAGCAGATCGGCGCCGCAACGTGTCGGAAGCGCTCGTTTGTCGACACGGACCGTACGTATCAGGAGATTGCTGATGCTCTCCACACGACTTTGGGGCTAAGCGATGGGGAGACTAAAACGACCGAGAAGAAAACCAAATCTGGCCAACGACGGCTCCCATCGCTACCGGATATCGACAACCCTGCAACCGCCCCCTATTATTGGGTGAACCAGAGTGAGGGAAAAGCACCAGTCGCTGACAAGTACCTGCAGGCGGGTCTTGATGAGCGCTGGTCACACAACCTTGGGAAACTGGAGGTAGGTGACACCGTCTTCAATTATCACGACGGGGAGCTACTCGGCTATTCAGTCGTTGCGTCGGAAGCTTACGTGACAGAGGTCGATGGAGCATACAAACAGCAAATCGATGTCACTTTTACGCAATTTAAAGAGCCGATCGGGTTGACCGATCTCTATCCGATTTTCATCCAAGACAAATATCGCCTGGAGAAGTATAATCCGATGGGGCCCTCGGGCCCAAACCAGGAATACCTCTATTGTGTCTCCGAATCGGCTGGTGAGAAACTCATGCAGTTGGGGACTGCCCAACAGAATATAGATCGACTGGAAGACCGGCTCTCGTTACCACCGGTCGAACCAGACCTCCCGGAAGGACTCTACTATCCGAGTGAGCAGGCCGTTTCGATCCGAAATCAAATCAGAGCAGCGCTGAACGGCGGTAAACACATCGTGTTCACTGGCCCGCCAGGAACGGGAAAATCGAAACTGGCAACAGCAGTCTGTGCCCAGCTGACTGAGGCAGGGGTCATCGACGGCTCAGTGTTCACGACAGCAACAGCCGAGTGGACAGCATACGATACCGTCGGCGGCTACATGCCCAGCCAGAATGAAAAAGATGGGAGCCTAAAGTTCTCACCCGGGCAGTTCCTACGGTGCTTCCGGACAGATGAAGGAGACATCCGGACCAGGTGGCTGGTGATCGACGAACTCAACCGCTCGAATATCGACAAAGCGTTTGGCCAGTTGTTCTCGGTCCTGTCCGGTGACTCCGTCGAGCTCCCCTACGAACGCGATGACACAGTGAAGATTGACTGGGTCGATGACGGGACCCTCCAGGAACAGCGGGAAGCGATCGCAACCAACCCAGATCGCTATCCTGTGACACCGCAATGGCGGCTATTGGGGACTATGAACACGGCAGATAAAGCCTCACTCTATGAAATGTCCTATGCTTTCATGCGGCGCTTCGCGTTCATCCATGTCGGCATCCCCGAGCTGATCGAAGACGGTGACGTTCAGGCCTGGCTGTTGAATCCGGCAGCTGGTAAGGATAACTACGCCACCTCCTGGCTAGCGATCGACCCAACCACCGAGTTGGATATCGAAGAGGATGTAGATGACGACTCAGTCGGACTGGCTAGAACTCTCGACAATATTGGGGATCGAATCGCAGTCCTTTGGGCGAATATCAACGCCGGCCATGAAATCGGTCCCGCCCTTATTGAGGACCTTGTCTCTTACACGGCAGCTTATGATAGCGAGGCGGCAGGAAGTGCACTAACTAGTGCGGTGATATCACTAGTCTACCCTCAACTGGAGGGCTTGCGGCCTGATGAGCAGAAAGATCTGATTAATTCGCTAAACGATAGCACGACCATTCAGTGGGTCCACTCAGATCATGAGCCCGAAGACACGGAGGCTGGTGTCGAGGATGAAGGCCAGGTCGACAATGACCGCGAGGTGACCCCTGGTGTCGATATAGGGGCCCTGAAAGCCACTGCCGAAGATATGTTCGCTATCGACTTCGATGACAAAGACGACGCGTGAAACCCTCACTGAGAGGGTTCAGACAGAGCTCATAGCCTATCTAAAATCGGGGCGGCCGATTGGCCAGGAGCAGTTGGTACATGCTCTCGACAAAACGGGCCTCCAGATTCAGGACCTTGATCGGTTGCTCAGGATCCGGTTTGCCCTCTCGGAGCCAGTTCAGGACTACCTGTCGGAGCTTCACGATCGGCTCCGGCGGGTAAAAACCGACAGCACAGTCGAGAGCGAGGAGACTCGTGGGGAAATACGGGGGGCGATTGACTGGGGCCAGACCATCCGACAACGCTATTCGGAGCACCCAGGTGATACATCCAGGTTCGTGACACGGTCGGCAACAACTGAGTATCAACTACCACAAAACGTCTTGATGAAGGCCTTATTGTCGATTATTGCCGAGACAGCCAGGAGTGAGCTGCTGGAGATTGATTACCAGTGGCGACGCGACCGATGGGACGATGGCAATATCCAGTCCTTCCTGCGCCATTACAACCGAAACGTCCACCTGAACCGGATCAACGCCGATAGCGATACCAGGGTCACGCCAAAGGCTCTAGATCAGGCCCGGCAATCTCGTCAACCGCTCTACTATGAAGCCTACGACCTCTATCGACTGTACGAACGGCTTCTGGCCCGAGACTTCGATGACGATGACGCTGGGCGGGTGCTGTTGGAATCCCTATCTGTCCCCGAAACGGCAACCCTATTTGAACTGGCCGTTATCTTTGAGCTTCTCAACGCTTTCTCGGAGCAGGCGGAGGTAACGTTACGATCGATCGAGCGTGGCAGCGACGCGATTGCAGTCATGGCTGACAGTAACTGGGAGTATCGAATCTATCACGACAACACTGGACGGCTACGCTTTCACGAACCGGTGCCGGAGAACAATTCCGTACAATATATTCGCCAGTCACGGCGGGCACTTGACCGACACCGGGATATCATGGATCACGATACCAGGCGGTCCCTCTATTCAGGCCGGCCCGACATCGTGATAGAGCGCTATCCGATGGACCAAGCAGATGGCCAACCAAATCATGTGATTCTGGGAGAGATCAAACATACCGAAAGTCGGTCCACTCTCTCCGACGGAATCTACGAACTCATGCGGTATTTTGAATTCGCTAAGCCAGACCCGGGGCACGGTGGTTGGGATAGCTCATCGTACCTGTTGGGACGAGACGATATCAGTCTCTCCGGATTCATCGTGTCAGACGGCGTCGCGTTCGAACCTGAAGTCTCTGAGGTCGCACTTCAGCATTTGGTATATTCGTGGCTCGGAGAGCTCTCTATTGACGACCTCTTCGTCTTCAACTGAGCGCCACCGGTGACAATCGTAGATTCGCACGTTCAGCGAGATCTGACGCCCCGACAGAAGAAGCTACTGTTGGTCTGGCCACCCAGTTTTCCATAGAGCATATGAAAGAATGAGACACTCGCTCTTTGACGTCATTAAGGACGTCAGCTTTGTCTAACACTCAGCAAAACCGGTGATGGAGACCGAGCGATAACCGACTCGCGCGCTGTATTCAGCACGATACACTGAACATCACTTAGTTCTGACAGGGGGCCAGCGGTCAGCTCGCATGTAGTTGAGCACACGATTCTCCTCCGATAACATTGAAATTACCCATATTGTGAACTCTTCAATGACACCCTAAAACGGAAGATACAAATTGGCGAGTTCAGAGGATAAGATCCTCGGGATCGACGTCGTTGCTTATGGGCTCTCAGTCTCCTGGAGGTAGCGGTCGCGGCGGTCCATCACGCCCGACATCGTTGAGGGTGCGATGTCCAGCTCTTCTTGGACGTCGCGGTAAGTCGCTCCGTCCTCCACCATGCGGATGGCCTCGACGACGTGCTCAAAACGGCCCTCTCGGTCCGGCACCCACCGTTCGCCAGCGTCATCGAACTGGAAGCCGATAGGCGGGCGGCCGTGGTCGTACCCATTCTCAATGCGCTCCTGGACGGCCTCGCGGGCGCGCTCAATCTCCTTCTTTTTCGCCTCGTGTTCGCTGGCGGCTTGGAGGACTTCGACGGCGGCCTGCACCGGGTCCGACAGGTCCAGTCGTCCCTCCTGGAAGGTGTGCGCCTCAACGTCGTGTTCGCGGAGATCGAGGACGAGGCGCATCGTCTCGTCGAAGTCCCGGGCGAGGCGACGCTTGTCGTTGACGATGACCGCTGCGATCCCTCCAGACTGCACGCGCTCCCGGACGCGCTGGTACTCCTCTCGGCTCTCGTCGAAGCCCGAGGAGTGTTCTCCGTCGTCGTAGATGGCTTCGAGCTTGAGGCCGTTCTCGTCGGCGTACGTGCGGATGTGGTGCTTCTGGCGGTCGATGGACGTGTCCGACTCCTGGGAGATTCGGGTGTAGCCGACGGCGCTACTCATCGACGATGGTCACCTCTAGGGTGCTCCCCGACTTCACCTTCCAGTCGAGGCGCTTCCCGTCCAGTTGCATCGCTTCGGCGACACCCTTCGGCACCGTGACCTTGTACTGCCCGTTCGATCCCTGACTGACGCGTGTCTTCGGCATCTCTGTATAGGCCTTATGTTAGTCCTATACTTAGTCCTAATCTATCTGTTCGTGTAACCCCGGTTTCTCGAACGTAGGGCGTCAAAGAACGGCACTGTGGATTTGTCGCTTGAGTTCCAATCCCGCGGTGGGTTTCTCCCGCGTCCGAAGACGTTTGGGCGGTGGTGACGGTAGGAAGAGCTTTGATCCCACAAGGGTCCGTCTGTAACTCGGCGTCGTCGATGGTGAGGTCGTGGAAGCGATAGCTTCGACCCCACAAGGGTCCGTCTGTAACGACCTCGAAGCCGACGGCGGCGACCCCGACGAGCGAGGCTGGCTTCGACCCCACAAGGGTCCGTCTGTAACAACTTGCGTACAAAGGGCACTTCAACGCGCTCAAAGCTTCGACCCCACAAGGGTCCGTCTGTAACAAGAGCCCGGAGACGTCCGGCGAGAGCTGTTGTTTGCTTCGACCCCACAAGGGTCCGTCTGTAACGCAGTGGAGGACAAACAGATGAAACGCACACACTACGCGCTTCGACCCCACAAGGGTCCGTCTGTAACCAGAGCCACGAAGGAGGCACCGAATGTCTGCCCGTGCTTCGACCCCACAAGGGTCCGTCTGTAACGACCTTGCCCTCCTGCGAGGCGTCTATCTTCACCTCGCTTCGACCCCACAAGGGTCCGTCTGTAACCAGCGCGAACAGGTTGCCGAGGATGTCGTCGGTGATGCTTCGACCCCACAAGGGTCCGTCTGTAACGGCGTTATAGTCCCGCCTAAGGATAGCTGGGCCGAGCTTCGACCCCACAAGGGTCCGTCTGTAACCGCCGACCGACGACATGTGGACGGCGCTGAGCAACGCTTCGACCCCACAAGGGTCCGTCTGTAACACGCTGTCGTGTCGAGTGTGATGGGATGGGTGAGGCTTCGACCCCACAAGGGTCCGTCTGTAACCCGCACCACGGACAGCCGTCGTCGGCGTCGGCCGCCGGCTTCGACCCCACAAGGGTCCGTCTGTAACCAGTCACGCCCGGTAGGTCCTCGTCAGCATTGTCCTGGCTTCGACCCCACAAGGGTCCGTCTGTAACTAGCGGTACGTCCTCGCCGCGCTGGTGTTGTGTGCTTCGACCCCACAAGGGTCCGTCTGTAACGGTCGGCAGTACAACGCCACGTTGGCCCACCTGTCGCTTCGACCCCACAAGGGTCCGTCTGTAACGCTCACCAGTCCCGCGCCGACGACGGGTGCAAGCCATGCTTCGACCCCACAAGGGTCCGTCTGTAACGACGACGGCACCGTGTCGAAGATGTTGCGGACGACGCTTCGACCCCACAAGGGTCCGTCTGTAACGCGCGCCCCGCTGACAGCGAGGTCCGTGCATGGCGGGCTTCGACCCCACAAGGGTCCGTCTGTAACGCGTCCGATCGAGTGGGTCGGCGGGAACATGGCTGGCTTCGACCCCACAAGGGTCCGTCTGTAACCGATTCCCACGGGTCAAGGCCTGAGTCCTGATAATCCAGCTTCGACCCCACAAGGGTCCGTCTGTAACGTTAATGCGAAAAGGGCGGCGGGTTACTCTTTCGAGGCTTCGACCCCACAAGGGTCCGTCTGTAACAGCGCTAGCGACGACTCGGGCGGGCTCCCGGAGGTAGCTTCGACCCCACAAGGGTCCGTCTGTAACACCGACGGAGGCGACGAGACCTACCTGATCGAGGAGCTTCGACCCCACAAGGGTCCGTCTGTAACTGCGCACATCATGGCTCGTTCTTAACGCGCTCCTCGCTTCGACCCCACAAGGGTCCGTCTGTAACAGACATTCCGTGCGGACTCGTCTACGACGATGGTGCGGGCTTCGACCCCACAAGGGTCCGTCTGTAACACACTCGGCGGCACGGACCTCGGGAGTATCCTCGCTTCGACCCCACAAGGGTCCGTCTGTAACGCGAACTCGACGACGTCCGCTCCGCACTTCAAAAGCGGGCTTCGACCCCACAAGGGTCCGTCTGTAACAGGACCTCGCCCGGTACGTGCGCCCGAAGCGCGGGCTTCGACCCCACAAGGGTCCGTCTGTAACCAACCTCAACGGCCGAGAGGCACTGGACGAGTTCTTAGCTTCGACCCCACAAGGGTCCGTCTGTAACACGGCCTCAAGCCCTACTACGCGATAGACTCGGTACGGCTTCGACCCCACAAGGGTCCGTCTGTAACCATCCCAACAGAGGGACAGCGGACATCATCGACCTGCTTCGACCCCACAAGGGTCCGTCTGTAACCAGCAGGCCGTCAACGACTCGTACCTCAGCTACGAGCTTCGACCCCACAAGGGTCCGTCTGTAACGGCACGGAGACGCTCGAACCCGGCGCGGCCAGCTCGCTTCGACCCCACAAGGGTCCGTCTGTAACGAGGACCTCATCGACCGCCAAATATACATGGGCACCGCTTCGACCCCACAAGGGTCCGTCTGTAACAACCCCATTGATGGGTATCTATTCCGCGACGGGACTGGCTTCGACCCCACAAGGGTCCGTCTGTAACCCGCCGAGATCCGTCGTCAGCAGGAACGCATTCTCGCTTCGACCCCACAAGGGTCCGTCTGTAACGATAACCTGCGTGATGCCCGACGCCGACCGCACGCGCTTCGACCCCACAAGGGTCCGTCTGTAACCGTGCTAAAGAAGGTCGGCCAGACCCGGAGTGAAAGTGCTTCGACCCCACAAGGGTCCGTCTGTAACCGGGTGAAGGTACTGTCGACCCTTCTGACGGGGGTTGCTTCGACCCCACAAGGGTCCGTCTGTAACTCGTCTCGATCGCCATCGCGAACAGCGCCGTCGACGGGCTTCGACCCCACAAGGGTCCGTCTGTAACCTCTCTATCACGGGTTCGACGTCGTACTGGTCGGCGCTTCGACCCCACAAGGGTCCGTCTGTAACACATATTCGCCGTTAGCCCCATCCCCGCCACCTTCGGGCTTCGACCCCACAAGGGTCCGTCTGTAACTAACAAAGCCAACCAGACCGACGGCGGAGTATCCACGCTTCGACCCCACAAGGGTCCGTCTGTAACTCCGCATCCGCCGGTTCCCTCCAAATCTATGCCCTGCTTCGACCCCACAAGGGTCCGTCTGTAACAGCAGTTGGCCGCCTATTACGACGACCTCGCTACTCGCTTCGACCCCACAAGGGTCCGTCTGTAACTGATACTGGCGACGTACTCGGCGGCGACCCGTTCGGCTTCGACCCCACAAGGGTCCGTCTGTAACAGGCACACGACCCGGACCACCCGCTGTAT
The DNA here is from genome assembly GCF_019599465.1 of Haloarcula rubra. GTDB lineage: Archaea > Halobacteriota > Halobacteria > Halobacteriales > Haloarculaceae > Haloarcula > Haloarcula rubra. The sequence goes on along the minus strand of NZ_RKLR01000002.1, from coordinate 591,339 downwards.
CACCCGCTTCGACCCCACAAGGGTCCGTCTGTAACGGTCAACCTGTTCTTTCGTCGAGAGTGCATCGGGTGTGCTTCGACCCCACAAGGGTCCGTCTGTAACCTTCGGATTCATCGGCGGTACTATCTACGTATGGCAGCTTCGACCCCACAAGGGTCCGTCTGTAACGAACGTCTCGAGCTCGGACTACGTCGACAAAACCGGCTTCGACCCCACAAGGGTCCGTCTGTAACCGCAACGAACATGACGCCGGGCGAACTCCGCGACCTGCTTCGACCCCACAAGGGTCCGTCTGTAACGCGTCCCGCCGGGGGCGTGGAGGTACATGTTCCGGGCGCTTCGACCCCACAAGGGTCCGTCTGTAACGTCCCGGCGGCGGACTCTACAAACGAAAACGCCCGGCTTCGACCCCACAAGGGTCCGTCTGTAACGTCCTCTGCCCCCGCTGTCGTCCCCTCCGACCCGTCGCTTCGACCCCACAAGGGTCCGTCTGTAACCAGTCCGCTGTACGAGGTGGCGACCGACGGCACCGAGCTTCGACCCCACAAGGGTCCGTCTGTAACCTGTTCCTGTATCATCGCCACTGGTACTGGCGCCGTGCTTCGACCCCACAAGGGTCCGTCTGTAACTCGGCCCTTCAGCATGTTCGCCACCTGTCCGGACGCGCTTCGACCCCACAAGGGTCCGTCTGTAACGTGGGTGGCGACGACGCCAGACAGGACCTCGCCGAGCTTCGACCCCACAAGGGTCCGTCTGTAACCCTGCTCGACCCGGATGTCCCGAAACACCGAGTTGGCGCTTCGACCCCACAAGGGTCCGTCTGTAACGAGAACCAGCGTCAGCCAGCCGGGGGTCGTGACCGCGCTTCGACCCCACAAGGGTCCGTCTGTAACTCATGCTCCTGTCAGATTGTCAACGCCGAAATTGGGCTTCGACCCCACAAGGGTCCGTCTGTAACACGGCGTCGTGACGATTACCCCGCCGGGGACCAGCTTCGACCCCACAAGGGTCCGTCTGTAACGGCAGGTACGGGTGCATCTTGTACGTGTACAGGTCGCTTCGACCCCACAAGGGTCCGTCTGTAACAAGAGGTTCGTGAGATGGCCGCCGAAGCGAAAGAGCTTCGACCCCACAAGGGTCCGTCTGTAACCGGAGTTCCCCACCCGGATGCCGCTGGAGTTCCTCGCTTCGACCCCACAAGGGTCCGTCTGTAACAAGTTCGGCATCGCGCCGGCCGACGAAGTCAACGTCGCTTCGACCCCACAAGGGTCCGTCTGTAACTGCTGTACGCCCTCCTGCGGGGTGACGGACGGCGAGCTTCGACCCCACAAGGGTCCGTCTGTAACATTTTCGGCAAATCCTCACTCAATCCACGCAGGGCCGCTTCGACCCCACAAGGGTCCGTCTGTAACAGTCGGTGGACATCGACACCGGGGACAGTAATCCTAGCTTCGACCCCACAAGGGTCCGTCTGTAACGAGAGCGTCGGTCTCGTCGCCGGCTTTCCCCGAGCTTCGACCCCACAAGGGTCCGTCTGTAACTTGTTGCGGACGTGCTCGCACCAGTCGGCCAGCGTCGCTTCGACCCCACAAGGGTCCGTCTGTAACCACTGTACACATCAACTGTGGTCGGATACGAGCAAGCTTCGACCCCACAAGGGTCCGTCTGTAACATAATTAAATATAGACATACGGATGGTGCGGGACTTGCTTCGACCCCACAAGGGTCCGTCTGTAACACCGAGAGAGAAGTATCGATTGACGAGGTAGGGGCTTCGACCCCACAAGGGTCCGTCTGTAACCAGCAGCCACACCGCGGCGAAGGCCCCGACGAGGGCGCTTCGACCCCACAAGGGTCCGTCTGTAACTGCGGTCGGTATCTCCTACCCCAGAATCCATGTGTAGCTTCGACCCCACAAGGGTCCGTCTGTAACGACGGGTTCCTCACCGAAGACGAACAACGCCGTGTCGCTTCGACCCCACAAGGGTCCGTCTGTAACTCGCCCCTCGGTGGCCGAACCTGACGAGCAACGGGCTTCGACCCCACAAGGGTCCGTCTGTAACAACAACAGCAGCCCGACCGGCGGCGTCACGCTGGCCGCTTCGACCCCACAAGGGTCCGTCTGTAACCGAGCAAGGGCTGGGGGACGTCGGCCGAGTTGCAGCTTCGACCCCACAAGGGTCCGTCTGTAACCAGCGCGAAAACTGCCGGCACGCACACCTGGACGGTGCTTCGACCCCACAAGGGTCCGTCTGTAACGCGCCGGGCGGCGGCGACCCGTCGACGGCGCCGGCCGACGCTTCGACCCCACAAGGGTCCGTCTGTAACGCGCGAGGTGGTCATCGGCATCGTCGCCCTCTCGGCGCTTCGACCCCACAAGGGTCCGTCTGTAACTCCTGTTTGCTGTACGAGATACCCCTGTTGGGGTTTGCTTCGACCCCACAAGGGTCCGTCTGTAACCATGGCCGATTTGGCCACGTATTCGTCTTTACTGCCCGTTCACACTTCATCGTTTCCGTCGACCCGCGATAATCCCTGGACCCCCGGGGGTCGATGGAAGAGGGGAGAACTATAGAAATTGGTCGTCAGCGGCGGGATCATCACCGAACACAGTTCGATCAACCATCTTCTCGGAGGAGATGCGGTAGATGATCGTTGATTCTCCGGGTTTGAGCAGGTCGTCGACACCGGATCGGATCTTTTCTAGGTCTCCCTCGGTCACATCCCCTTCAAGCACGGAGTTTTGCACGTGTGTGAGATACCGACGGAGGAATTTCAGCATCTTGTGGGTCCGATCTGCTTCCATGTCGTAGACCACGACGACGTAGACCACAGTCACCACCACCGTCGGAACGGAACGTACTCCTCATCTGTCAGGAGGTGTTTTTTCAGTTTGTATGCTTCGACTCGGAGGAGATACTGGTAGCTCACTTTCTTACCCAGATTCGGGTGATCGATTGTCTCTTCGAGGGTCTCCTCGTAGGCTTTCGAGTAGGTCTTTCGACCGCGTTCGTTCAGGAGACACGAGTTCATGTCGTCCTCGAAATCGTCAGTAGTCAGCTGACCACGGTTGACGAGCCTGAAGATGATCCGATCAGCGAGCAACGGCTTGAACAGGTCGGCGATGTCGAGTGCCAGCGAATAGCGTCGTTCACCCGGTTCGTGAAGGAAGCTGACCGTTGGGTCGAGTGCCGTCGCTCGGATTGCCGAGACGACGTTTGCATAGACCAGCGAGTTGCCAAAGGAGATCAGGCTGTTGACCTCGTTGTTCGGTGGATTGTACTGGCGGCCGCCGAAGACGAATCCCTCGGGAAGGATCTCGTCGAAGGTCGAATAGTAGGCCTTCCGGCCACGCGCTTCGACGCCCATCGTCTCGTCGATCGTCCCCATTCCGTCAAGCGACGCTCGGGCATCCTCCAATTCCTCCAGCACGTGCTCGAAGTCGTGTCCACGCCCGTTGTAGTAGGTGACATTCGAACGCATGTTGTGGATGCTCCCGTCGACGAACGCCTTCGCCAGTTTGAGCCGGTGGTCCGGGTCGTCGTAGGCCCGGACTTGATCGACGATCGTCTGGCCAGAGGTCTGACCTCGCTTTGGCATGATCGAGCCGGCGTAGTGGTCATGCCAGCCGAAGACGTGGACTGCAACGCCTTCCTGATTGAGGAAGGAGACGAAGCGAGTATTGTACTCGATCTGGCCGTGGAGGAAGATCGCCTCGGCGTTCTCGACCGGGAGGTACTTCTTCTCGCCGTCGTCGGTGACGACCCGCACCGTGTCGTCATGGCGTTCGATCCGTCCGTTGGAAAACACGTGGTAGTTGTCGTTCATGATCAACAGCTCCAGCAGAAGTCGTGATACGCACATGAGTCACAGACCGGCTTTTCTTCCGCCGTCGGTGGGGACTTGGCGGTGACGACTTCGCGAATCCCCTGAATGGCCGATTCGACCTCGCCGCTAGTCTCGGTAGTGAGTTTGATCGTCTCGCGCCGTTTCTCAGTCGGATGTGCGAGAACGCCGGTCTTCTTGACGCCGGTGACGCGGTCGAGATACCAGAGGTAGAACAGCAACTGCAACCGCGCCGGTTCGGTCATCGACGAGGAGGGTTTGACCTCCAAGATCTCGCCGCTGTCCAGCACGTCGATGGCGATGATCCCGTCGACGCGTACGTCTCGACGTTTGTCCGAGTACGCCGAGTCGTCCACGTCGCTCCCGCGGACGATCGTCGGCGTGTCGCGGTCGATCTCGATATCGCGGCTGAGGAACCAGAGTTCGCGCTCACAGACGACGTAGTACTGAAACATGACGCCGGTGAGCCGGAACGGAAGTTCCTCGGTCTCATCTCTAGCGGCGGCGAGAAACCGGTCGACGGGGTCGGCCGACGGGTCGGTCATAGGAACCGATCGTCGACGCTCGGGTTGTCCACGGCCAGACCCTTCGTCTCGTCGAAGTAGTCTTTACTCCGGGATCGCCTGAGAACGTGGAGACCGGTATCACCGAGCTCTTCGAGGTTCCGGACCGTCTCGGCCTCACGCGAGTCCTGGCTGTAGATCGGCAGAGAAACCGTGATATCCTTACTCTCATCTCTGAGAGTCTCGAACGCCTCGTAGTCGAACTCTCTAATGGCCGTCTTCATCGATTCAGCCATTTGACTGTCGGCGTCGGTCCGACAGACGATGACGTCGACACTGTCACGCCGACCGATCAAGGAGAGAGATCCAAGTTTGTCCGCGTTCGCCTCGTCCACCCAGTCGACGTACTCGGGGGACCCCGGATTTCGGTCTGACACGAGTCTGTAGTAGTGCTGGACGGCCTCCCGAGTCATCGTGCTTTCCGGGATGGTTCCTTCGTTTGCCCCGACTGCATCGAGCGTCTTCGAAGTCAACGAGATCGTGCTTACGCCTTGGGAGTCGTACACGGCCTGTGAGGGCGTCTTGGTCGTTCCTTCGGGCGGTGCGAGCCACCAGAGGGTCACCGTACCGTAGTCGCGTTCGAACGACCGGTTACACCGGCCTGCTGCCTGGACGACGCTGTCGATGGGTGCGACGTCGCGGTATACCCGATCGAAGCTGATGTCGACGCCGGCTTCGATGAGTTGTGTCGACACTGCGACGAGCGGGATCGACCGCTCAGTGAGGCGCTTCGTCGCCTCAACGAGTGCAAGACGGTCGCGCGGCCGAAGACGAGTCGAGAGGTGGACGAGTGCCCGCTCATTCGGTCCGACAGTCGTCGTGACCTTGTCGACGAGGGCATCGAGATCGATCCCTTCATCATCGAGTTCGGTCCTTAGACACCGGCCAACATCGACGACCGCCTCGCGGTCCTCAACCGCGTCAGTGAGCGCGATGGCACTATCGATGGTGTTGCAGATCGCGAGTACCGAGTCGGTCTCCCCCGTCTCGTTGAGGATGACCCGGCCGGCGTTCTCGTAGCCCATCGTAGCGTCGGTGTCGTCAAACGCCAGAGCGGAGTCGTGGACCTCGTACTCGACGCGCTCAAAGCGGTTGAAGTATCGATCCACGTCGTTGACCAGTTCGAACGCATCACTGAACAGCGCCGGCTGCGTCGCCGTCATGGCGACGACCGTCGCGTCGTACTCTTCCGTGAGGATCTCCGCAATCCGGCGAACGACCTTCCACCACTTCATGGGCAGTGCCTGTGGTTCGTCCAGCACGATCACAGAATCGTACAGCGCCGGCAGTTTCATCGACTGCGTGTTGCCGGGACCGACGAGACTCTCGAAGAGCTGGACAAACGTCGTGAGCGTCAGCCCGGAGCGCCAACTCTCGGCGACCATCTCCTCACGTCGGGCGTTCTCGTCTGTGTCCTCCTCCCTTTCCGCGCTGTCGCCCAGTTCGGTGCGCGTCTCGGCAAGGTGGTGGTGAATCGTGAGCAAGTCGTCACAGCCGTCGGTGTCGAACACGTCTGTGAGTTCGTCAGCGACTTGATCGATGACCGAGGTGAAGGGAAGCGCATAGACGACGCGCCCATTCTCCCCACGAAGCGCGAGGGCGGCGCTCAGCCCGGTCAGGGTCTTGCCCATCCCGGTCGGGAGGGTGAGCGTCGCGATCGACGACTCGGCATCGCGAAACTCCTCAACGCCGGCGATGACATCATGTCTCGCCTCGTCACGGAAGCAATCGAGGACATCGGCCTGACTGTCCTCGTCACTTTCTCCACCGAGGCCATCGATGTATTCCGAGAGGACAGCGGCGTTCGGTTCGGAGGCGTCGAGATCTTCGTCTTCAATCCCGGCGGCTGTGGTCTTGTCAGCGAGGATCAGCCCGCTCCAGAGCTGGATGAGCAGACCGTAGAACTCGTCGGATGGTGCTGCCCGCTTGCTTCCAAAATCAAACCTGTCGACGTGTTCGTGGACCGTCTCGAAGAACGTTTTGTCCGTGATTTTCGTCCCGAACTCGTCCCACGATCCAGCACCCTCTGTTACGTCGGCGACGAACGACTGTGCGAACGTTCGGTGATGGTCGTCGACGTTCCGGACCTGCTCGATCACGACGCGTTGGCGCTCGTTGTTCGCCTCGCTTTGGTTCTCGAACCGCGAGACGCAGTCGACGTACTCTTTGACATCCGGGAGGCGACCGTGATGTTTGGCGATCGCGACGAAAGCCGCCAGACAGTCTTCGCCGTCATAGCCCGATCGATCAAGGACGTAGTACCCGAGATAGGCACCGAACAGGGAGTGGTTCGTCCGTTTGCTGGACTCTCGCTGGCCTGTTACGTACTCCTGAAACCACGTCGTCGCCTTGCCGACATCGTGACACTGGGCCACGACCGCCGCAACCTCATCGAGCGGGTCGCCACCGATCGTCGTGGCGTCTGCCGGGATCGTGTCGCGTGTTCGACCGGCCACCGCGTCGAGATGATGGCGGAGCAGTGTCGCCTCGTGGTCCCCCTCGGGAGGGTGAGATATCGGGGCGTTGGTCATCAGGTAAACACCACGACTCTGCCGTCGACCGTCTGTGGTGACAAGTCCGTCAGCCGTAGCGACCCCCCGTCAGGGTTGTAGGCATAGGAGACGAACGCGCTGGTCGTCCGACCGCCCTCGTCGCGTTCCATGAACGCGGGCGTCTGTTCGATCTGGTAGCGGGTGTCCGGTTGTGGGACGATCGAATCGACGGCTTCCGGAACGGTTGAGTCGATAGTCACCGTCTCACCGTTCGGTCCCGTTTCGATCGGAAACTCCCCGTGGTATTCGACCGTCGCGAGGTACTCGGAGAGACCGAGACTCGGGACATAGTACGACTCCCCAGATTCGAGCAGCGAGCGCAGTTGTTCGTACCGCTTGTCGTCTGAGAGCCACACGTCAACCCGATAGGCTGGGTCCACGAGGACCTCATAGTTGTGTTGCTGGCGGGGCTTGGACGGATCGGGGAGCTTGATCGAGAGCTTCCCACGAGGGTTCAGCGAGGCCAAGTGCTCGTCGGCCGTCGAAAGCGTGTTCATGGGGAGCTTCATCGTGCGGAGTTCGGTCGCCGGTTCGATGGCGACGAGGGACTCCCCTGGCGCGAACAGGTCGTAGTAGCCGTCACGCTCGATCCCTAGCATCGCCGCGATCAGCCCCGCGACGGTTGTCCGCGGGATGACCCGGTAGGTCTGTTTCACGATGTTGCCCTCGATACGTCGGAAGTGCCCCCACGGACCGCTGATCGTGAACGACAGACACGTCTCCGCGTCGTCGGGGAGATTCGACGCGGTCGAGGCGTGCAAGGTCACGGCTCACTCCTCCGGCATCGTCGCTTTGGCGTCTTCGTACACGTCGATCACCCGGACGGAATCGGCACCGATGGCATCTTCAAGTGCGCCGTAGAGGAACTCGTGACCGCCTATCTCCCCGTCGACGGAAACGTCGAGGACATCGCTGGCGACGACGTGGACAGTGTCAATCCGGTCGGACGCTTTGTCGAGTCGGTCGACGAGGCTTGTCACGTCGAGACACACGTCCCGAACCGTCCGGAGTTGTTCGGCCGGTTCGGACGCCTCCTCATCGAGTGCGAGGTCCTGATCGAGACCACCGAGGTGGAAACTCTCGCCCTCGTACTCGACCCGGAGGTAGAGCCGCGGCTCCTGGCCGACCTTGCTCCGGCTGATCGTCTGGTTCTTCAGCGCACGCCAGCACAACGTGTCCAGCCGCCGAACATCCTCATTCTTCAGCAGCGTGTCCTCGGCCCCATGTTCGTCCACGAGACCGTGGAACCCGATGAACGCGTATTGGATGCGGTGGTCGTCGAGGTCGAAGCCGCCCTGCTCTTTGCCCTTTCCAGTCGCGATGACGCTCGTGAGGCTGTTGTACTCCTCGTTCTCGGTGACCGGATGGAGCGACTTACCGGGCGAGAACTGGACCGGACCGGTGAAGTGGCTAGGGAGTTCGTCGGCGATATCCTCGTACTTCTCCTCGTCCATATCGACGCTCATCGTCGCGCCGAAGTAGCGTACGTCGGCGCTGTTTTCGAGGAACTGCTGGAAGACTGCGTCTTCGATCTCGTCACCATCCACATCGTCGAGTTCGACATCCTTCAGTCGATCTTCGAGAAGATCTTCGCGCGTCGCCTGATCGCCTTCCTCCTTGACATTGCGAATATAGACGCCGTGCCCGTCGTCCTGTAGCTGGTCGCGGAGGTACCGCTTGAGACGAACGTCTGTGACGATCGCTTGGTCTGTCTGCGGGTCGATTCGTGGTCGGTTCGCACCGCTGAGCGGATTGCCGTTGGGGTTCGCGTCGACTGCATCATAGGCGAAGACGATCTCTGATCGGTTCGAGGCGGTGGGATAGTGTTCACTCATTGGTATCGATAGTGTCGTCGGTGTCTGCGTCGCTGTTCTCTGCGTCCTGGTTCGTCGAACGGTCGTTCATTCCGTAGGTCACACCCAGTGCGTAGTAGAAGCGGAGATCGTCGGTGCTGATCTCCCATACGTCGGGATCCTTCTCGGCCATCGTCTCGACGATCCCGTTGGTGACCTCCTTGTACATCGTCGAGTTGATGTTCGAGCCTTTCTTGGCGCTCTCCCGAGAATAGACGACGTCCTTGTCGATCACCTCCTGCGTAATGCGCTTGACCTTTGTCTTGGTCATCGACTTGATTGGGTACTGATCGATGACGGTCGTCGATCGGTCGTGGTAGGCCTGTTGGTAGGTGCCGACCTGGCCGACGAGTGCGCCGATCAGGAACGCACCTCGCCGTTCGGGATTGTCGAGGCCATCCGTCTGGTCGATGAACGATTCGAGTTTCTCGGTGCGATCGAGGGCGACAGTGCCCCCGTCGGTTCGTGCAGCATCTGATTGCATAGTGTCGTAGTCTGGTCCGTCGATCAGGTGTGATTCAGTATCGCCAGCGTCTGTCGTCACGAGATTGGCGTTTTCGAGAGCGCACAGCTGTGCGAACTGTGAAGCGATCTGGAACTCGGGGACATCGTCGCCGTCCCAGTCAAGCAGTCGCTCAACGTAGGCGCTGACGAGTTGGCCCCTCGGCACTGGGTCGCCGGCGAGGATCGAGACGTGAACATCAATGCGCTCGTCGTCCACTGTCGCGTCGGTGTCCTCGTCGGTAAAAGGGAACGTCGCGTAGAGATAACGACCATCTGCAACCCTCCCCCGTGGGTTCCCCCCGTTCGTCAGTGGCCACTCCTCGTGAGAAGGCATCGGTGATGTTCGCTCCTCATTCCTCGCGTCATCGTCGTCAAACACCCAACTGCCGGAGACCTGTTCGTGTCGCTTACCGACCTCCGTCGGATAGTGGAGTCGACCGTTCAGCGTCTCGCCGTACACGTCGAAGCGAGACATCTGGTGTTTCATCACTGCGGCGACGTAAAATCGCAGCCGCCCCTCGAACTCGTCTTCGTGCTCCCCGAAGCGGTCGTAAAACTGCTGGACCGGATCCATGTCGTCCGCCTGTGCTACGCCGTGAAGTGCCGAATACAGTTTGTACGTCTCCTTGGGCTTCGGTCGACCGAGGAAGTACGGGAGGTAGTACACGTCCGCGTTGAACGTCCGGTAAGAGCAGGCGTCGACGAACTCCTCGGCGTTCATCAGCGTGACCGCCCCGTCCTCGGAGATGGGGTGGCTCCGCCAGGCTTCGTCGGGATCCAGTCCCGGGAACTTCTCCATCTGCTTGCCCAAGAAATAGTTGAGTGGATCTTGAGCGGTACCAACTGTACGACAGACCTCTCCGGTAATCAGATCAGTTGCTTGTCCGACCGAGTTCGTTGCCTCACCTTTTGAGACAAGTTTATGGAGCTTTTGAGCCCGCATTGCATCGTTGAGAACCGGTACTTCACCCGGCCATTTGTAATCCGATTCCTCGTCCTCTTTTATTTTCACCGTGATTAGAGAGGTACGTTTGCCGCCGAGATCGTCCTCGATCCTGTTTCTTAGGGTATCGAGAACGTCGTCTCGCTCGCCGATCTGGGCCAATGAGTCAATTATACAACCCTCGTCATGTTGTTGTGCAACCTTAGTAACGGCATCCTCGGTTGGCCACCGAGTGAGACGGTCCGCTGCATATTTGCCGAGTCGTTCTGGTTCTTTATTTTTCCCAGATCGGTGAGTTATACTGTGATCGATTCCTGATCCTCTGTTGAAATAGTAACAGTGGCAGATCTTATCGACGTGATCATCAGTATACTGAGCTATCCTAATCGGAGGGTCGGCCAATTCTGGCTGCTCGCCCGATAGATCTACTCTGACAACGATCAGGCTCTCTTCTGCGCCGACCAAGTCGTTGGCCTGGTCAGGTGTCAGATACGCGGCATACTCGCCGCCGCCTGCTGTCGCCAGCGTGTAGAGACGACCATATAGATGCTGGATGTCTCGAAGCGAGGAGATCGGCCGCTCCGGGAGTTCGTCTTCCAGTTTCTCTGGTGGATACTCCTCGTAGAACGCATCAGGTTCGAGCACCGATTCGACCTCCCGTACGAGCGTCCTGACTGTCTTTCTCGGTGATGTTGACGAATCCGAACCCGAGCGAGTTGCGCTCGCCGATACCGGTGTCGAGAGCGAGATTCAGATGGCGACGGTGGTGGTCGTCGCGGACGGTGTAGTCGAACCGCCATTTACTCAACACCCACGTCTCACGCTGGCCCTGTGTCACGGTCACCGGGATCGAGAACGTCTTGATCAGGTCCGCGCCGTCGAACAGATCGCCGTCAGCCTCGGACGGCCCGGGAAGGTAGTCGGGACAAAACAGATCGTGTTTCTTGTCGAGATTGTTCTCGATTTGATTGCGGAACGGCTCCATCGTGTGCTGGGGTCGCCAGAACTCCGCCTCGTCGTGGTCAACGTCAATGTCGTATTCCTCGAAGCGCCATGGCGGGATCCGAACCAGCACGCCCGTCCCCGTCTCGATCGTTCCCGATGTGCCCGGTTCGCCCACGTCGGTCGCCAACCCGTTGACAGAATCGACGTGGAAAGGCATCTCACCGATGTTCAGCTCCCGGTCGTCTTTGAGGTCGGCAGCAACGTGGGCGAGTAATTCCTCGTTGGGAGAGGCTACGAGCAGGGTTCGTTCGTCCCCCTCCCGCATATCTCCCGGAGGGAACGGGTTCGAGTACGTGAACCCTTTCGGGCGATTCTCGTCGTGGATCGAATCGTACTCCGTCCCGTCGAGCGCGTTCCAGATACGCCCTCGAAGCTTGTGGTGGTACGTGTTGTCGTAGGCAGTATCGGCGCGTGCGTTGATACGCGCTAATATACGCAAGAAGACATCACCTCTGTCTCCTCTTGGCCAGTAATGACATAGCAAATGACAATTTGCAGGCTACTACATAAATGTCACTACGTCATAATGGAAATGAAATTCCAATTCAAGGCTCTTCGAGAAAGTGTTCCAGATTAGTCCAAAGGTCCGGAACACCCCATTGCGGCCTCCTAAGTGAACCGGTTGCGAGAGTGTTCTGTCAGGAGACATAAAAATTTGATTACAGACGTCATTGTTTCCTCCACACCACGGTACACCGCACCCTGGATTATTGTTAGAAAGGCTCTCTATAACATTTCTACGCTTTTCTGAGTTCCTCGTTTATGAGGAAGAGCATCCCCTTCTGTTTTAAATGGTTAATATCATTCTCAATGGTGCTTTTTTTGAAGGCTAAATTTTCAGCTATCTCTTTTGTAGATGCTCCATCCAGTTCAGCAACAGCGTCAAGAATCGCTTGTCTTCGCTCTCGCTGACTCTTCGACTGCCCAGTTTCAATAATATCAGCATCGAACTCACCGCTCTCCGGATCGTACCCTACCTGCTTCATCGACTTCGTCACGAGCTTAATCGCCCGCTCTACATCTTCGACCTCCACAGTATCGGAAAGACGAACCCGAGCGCTCGACTCTGCGAGCCGCTGTATCGCTTCGACCTTGCGGAATGTCACCGGAATCGGTGAGTCGTCGTCTTGTTCACCAGCCCCAGCTCGGAACTCGACGAAGAACTGCTTCAGTCGCTCCGCTACTTCGTCGCTCTCGATGATCGGACGACAAGTCTGTTTGGCGTGAGCGACGTAAGCCCGCATCACCGACCGGTCTATCGCGGGTTCGACCCGCTGCTGTTCCTCCTCACTCAGCTCCTCACCCCGGGTGTAGCGGCCTGCAGCCTGCCGGCTCTGGACCATGTGCTCGACGACATCTGCATCGTCCTCCCTGTCGGGCTCGTCGGACACCATGAACATCAGGTCGAACCGGGAGAGCAGTGTCGGTCCCATATCGATCTGCTCCCCTTTCGGACGGTAGCGCTCGAAGCGGCCGTCCTTCGGATTCCCCGCTGCAAGTAACGAAGTCCGGGCGTTCAGCGTGGCGTTGATGCCGGCTTTGTTGATGTGGACCTGCTGACTCTCTAGGGCGTCGTGCATCGAGGATACCGCGTCGGACTGCATCTTGTCGATCTCGTCGACGCAGGCAATCCCGCCGTCGGCCAGTACCAGCGCACCGGCTTCCAGTCCCCACTCCGTATCCCCGAAGTCATCCGATACAGCGGCTGCCGTCATTCCCGCCGCCGTCGCACCCTTTCCCGAGGCATATGTCGACCGCGGCGCAATTTGGTCGACGTAGCGGAGGAACGTGGATTTCCCACAGCCGGGGTCTCCAAGGAGGAGCATGTGCCAGTCGCCACGGTCGCGGCTGCCGTCCGGGTACTCGTGTACCCAGCCGCCGAAGAGCTGCAGCGCGACGGCCAGCTTGACGTGTTCATCGCCTCGGTGTTTCGGGTTGATCGAGTCGATAAGTAGCCGGTACGGGTCGCCACGTTCCCCGTTTGCGATGGCTTCGATCTCGTCGAGGTGCTCCTCTACGTCGACATCGTCGTAGTCGCTCTCCTCTTTGACGACTGAACGCGCGTCGAGGTTCGTGTCGAAGTCAAGCCCCTGGTCGGCTCCGGGCTCTTCGATGTCGAGAATCCCGGTCAGAATCACCCTGTTACCGGCATCGAAGCCTTCGATCAGGTCGTCTTCGAGGTGCGCGTCGACACTCTGTGCTTCTCCGCCGTTCGTTTTCTCGGGCGGTTGCTGGATACGGGCGTACTGGTGGTCGGTCCAGCTACTGGCGCTCGCATCGAGTGAGAACGGACCCTGTCGCTCACACCCCTGGCACTCGTGCGGTTCCTGCAGGCTCTCGCCGTATTGTGGAATCTCAGTCTGGATCCCACAGCGTTGGCACTCCCACACGGCTTCTGTGAGGCGCGGCTTCACGTCGGAGACCTTCTGGACCTGTCCCCGGATGTCGAGCAACTGGCCGACGTTCTCGTGACGGGACACACCAGAGGGGTCAAATACGTGTGTCTCCGGGAGGTTGTAGATACGTACGTGGGCGTCGTCAAGTTCGACCGCTACCGGCAGGTCGTAGAGACGGAGCGCTTCCTCTAGGTGTTCCTGCAGTTCCTTTGGATGGTTCCGCACGTCGTCGGCTACGTTCGGATCGAATCGGTACAGGTCGTCGTAGTCGACGTGGATCGATTTCTGCTCTTGGGGGTAGCGTTGTGCGAGCTGTGCGATCTCTTCCGAGTAGTAGTCCCGGAAGAATTGTATCAGTTCTTCAGTGAGTTCGTGGTTTTCGGGCATCATGTGATTCTGTGAAGTCTTCACAACAGCCACGGAGGCTGTTGATTCGTATCGACTGCGAGCGGTGCGAGCGGTTTGCGAGCGTACTAACAGCTAACGAACAGTTGTTTACATAACCGTCCTACCCTGCAAACTCTAAGGTTTCAGACGGTATCGCTCAGACTGGACCTATCCGGTGGGGGCTTCCCCCATCGCATCTGTTGTGAGGACTTCACAGATTCTCACCCTCCTGGTCAGCCGTGTACTTCCGGGGAAGGCTCCCGGCGTCGAGATCAAGACGTAGCTCTCCGTTCTCGTACTGGAGCGCGCGGCCGTTGATCAACCGAGCCGCGCGCTCCATGTCCCGGTAGATCGTCGTCCGGTCGATGTTCGGGTAGTGGAGCGCTTCCTCGGCTTCATCCCGGTCGACGGTCGCTGCAGGCGGCTCGTCGCGGCGTTCACGCGCCTTCGCAGCTCTGTGAAGGTGCTGGACCAGCGTCACCGCGCGCTGCTTGCCGGACATCTTGTCGGCGTTCTCGACGACTTCCAGGATGTCGGTACGCGCATCGAGGCGCGCAACCTCCGCTTCCAGTTCGTCGACGCGCTCGTCACGCGCGGCCAGCTCCTCCTCTAGCTCCTCGCGTACGTCGCGCTCATCGTGAAGCTCCTCACGGAGCCCGGAGACTTGTGTCGAGAGGGCGTCGAGCCGCGCTTCCAACGCTTGCACGGTAGTTTCGAGGCCCTCATCCCCAGGGTTTGCGTCGGGAGAACTCCCCTCGCTGTCGGGGTTCGAATCGGTCACGCCGACCACCCCCTGACAGACCCCTGGCTAAGGGGGATTGTCGTTCGGGCATGTGAACCGAGAAGGGTATGCCGCCTCCCGGATTTGAACCGGGGACAGCTCGATCTTCAGTCGAGTGCTCTCCCAGTCTGAGCTAAGGCGGCGCGCACTCTGTGCGAGGACGAGGGTAGAAAAAAGGATTTCGATACCCCGCCGCCATCGGCCGAATCGCGAGGCGCGTCACCACACCACCTACGGGAGGAAGAGGTCGGCGCTGTCGAACTCCGCGCCACAGTCGTCACAGGTGTACTCCGTGCCGTTGTCCGTCGAGACGCGCCCGCTACACTTCGGACACGTCGAGCCGTCTATCATGGTTTGCGGTACCACAGGTCGTAATAAGTGACTTTCGGCAGGTGTCGACAGGGCAACAGGCTGGGACGTCGACGGAGAGCGCTCGGCGTGAGCGCCGCGAGAACTCAGTGGGTCCGGGCGGATTCGAACCAGAGAAAGACTCGCGTCGCTCGTCTTTCGGGGCGCGAATCCGCTATCCCACACAGACGCCGCTGGCTCCTCACCTCCGTTCGTCGCAGTCGCCGTCAGAAGTGGGTCCGGGCGGATTCGAACTGGGGGGAGACGTGCTCACTCCGTTGCGCGCGACTCCCGAAGTTCGAACCGCCCGGAAGAGACATTCACCGCTCACGGTTCGTTCGCGGCAGAATGTATGGGTCCGGGCGGATTCGAACCACCGGCCTCGGCCTTGTAAAGGCCACGTCATAACCAACTAGACCACGGACCCGCATCCCCAAATTTTCCACCGGCAGGAATAACGCTTTCTCTCTCGGTCGGAACCCTTACCGTCGCCCTGTCCCTCAGTAGCGGGTATGAACCGCCGTCCGCTGGCCGCCGTCCTCGGCCTCGTCGGCCTCCTCGTCGTCGGCGTTCTCGTGCTTCAGAGCGGCGCGTGGGTCGGCGTCCTCGGCGTCGGCGAGTACGACGAGGGGACGGTGACGGTCCGCGAGGGGACGACCGGCACGGCGAACGGGACGGCCACCGAGACGGCCACCCGGTCGGCGAACGCCACCACCGTCGCCGTCCGCGACGACGCAGAGCGGTTGGCGACGGTCGAGGTTCGCATCGCCGACACCTTCGAACAACGGTACGTGGGCCTGAGCAAGACCGACTCTATGGGGCCAAACGAGGGGATGCTGTTCGTCCACGATGAGGAAGGCGAGTACGCCTACGTGATGCGGAACATGTCCTTCCCACTGGACATCATCTTCGTCGACGCGAACGGGACCATCACGACCGTTCACCACGCGCCGCTCCCGCCCGAAGGGACCAGCGAGTCCGACCTGAAGCGCTACGAGGGGCGCGGGAAGTACGTCCTCGAGGTGAACCGCGGGTGGGCCAACCGGACCGGCGTCGGCGTCGGCGACCGGGTGGAACTGCCCGCGGGCGTCGCGTAGCCCGACGGCCTTTTGCGCGTCGACCCCGTGAGAACGGACCATGGACATCGACGCGGCGTCCGACGAGGACGTCTTCGAGGACGCCCGCGACCGCGTCGAGCGGCCGATGTGGCGGCTGTTCACCGAGTACGGGCGTGGCCAGCGCGGGGCCTTCCTCGTCGGCCTCGTCAGTTCCGTCTTCGCGCGGATGCTGGACCTCCTGCCACCGCTCTTGCTGGCGCTGGCTATCGACGCCGTCATCCAGGGCGAGTCCGGGTACAGCCTCCTGTTCGTCCCGCAGGGACTGATTCCCGACGAGACGACCGGCCAGCTGTGGCTGACCGCGGGGCTCATCGCCGCCTCCTTCGCCGGCGGTGCCATCTTCCACTACTCGCGTAACTGGGGGTGGAACAAGTTCGCCCAGCACGTCCAGCACGCGGTGCGGACCGACACGTACGAGACGATGCAGCGGCTGAACATGGACTTCTTCGCCGACAAGCAGACCGGCGAGATGATGTCGGTGCTCTCGAACGACGTGAACCGACTGGAGAAGTTCCTCAACGACGGGCTGAACTCCTCTTCGCGGCTGGTCATCATGGTCGTCGGCATCGCCACCTACCTCTTCTACATGAACTGGCAACTGGCGCTGGTCGCGCTGTTGCCCGTCCCCATCATCGCCGTCTTCACCAAGCGGTTCATCGAGACCATCCAGCCCAAGTACGCCGACGTGCGCTCGTCGGTCGGGAGACTCAACTCTCGGCTGGAGAACAACCTGAGCGGCATCCAGATAATCAAGACCGCAAACACGGAAACCTACGAGTCAGACCGCGTCGAAGACAGTTCACAGGAGTACCTCGACGCGAACTGGGACGCCATCGAGACCCGCATCACGTTCTTCCCCGGCCTCCGACTCGTCTCGGGACTGGGGTTCGTCGTCACCTTCGTCGTCGGCGGCCTGATGGTCATCGGCGAGGCACCCGCGGCGCTGTCGGTGGCGCTCTCGCCCGGCGAGTTCGTCGCGTTCATCATCTACACCCAGCGGTTCGTCTGGCCGATGGCCCAGTTCGGGCAGATAATCAACATGTACCAGCGGGCCTACGCCTCCGCAGAGCGCGTCTTCGGCCTGATGGAGACGCCGGGCCGACTCGCCGAGGCCGACGACGCCCCGCCGCTGTCGGTGACAGAGGGCGCCGTCGAGTACGACGACGTGACCTTCGGCTACGACGACGACCCCGTCGTCGAAGACGTCGACTTCGAAGTCGAGGGCGGCGACACCGTCGCCCTCGTCGGGCCGACCGGCGCAGGTAAGTCGACGGTGCTGAAACTCCTCCTCCGGATGTACGACGTGGACGAGGGCGCGGTCCGCATCGACGGACAGGACCTCAGAGACGTGCAGATTCCCTCCATCCGACAGGCCATCGGCTACGTCAGTCAGGAGACGTTCCTCTTCTACGGCACCGTCAGGGAGAACATCGCCTACGGCACCTTCGACGCCACCGACGAGGAGATTCGCGCCGCCGCGGAGGCCGCCGAGGCCCACCAGTTCGTCGAGAACCTCCCCGACGGCTACGACACGATGGTCGGCGAACGCGGCGTCAAACTCTCGGGCGGCCAGCGCCAGCGCATCGCCATCGCCCGCGCGATGCTGAAAGACCCGGAGATTCTCGTTCTGGACGAGGCCACCAGCGACGTCGACACGGAGACGGAGATGCTCATCCAGCGCTCGCTGGACGAGTTGACGAGCGAGCGGACCACCTTCGCCATCGCCCACCGCCTCTCGACGGTGAAAGACGCCGACACCATCCTCGTCCTCGAAGACGGGCGCGTCGTCGAGCGCGGGACCCACGCGGAACTGCTCGCCTCGGAGGGGCTGTACGCCAACCTCTGGGCGGTGCAGGCCGGCGAGATAGACGAACTGCCCGAAGAGTTCGTCCAGCGGGCGATACAGCGCCGGGCCCGGACCGACGCCGACGACTGAACCGCGAGAGGGCCGTCACGTCGCTCCGTTTCGTGGGTCGCCATTAAGCCACTGGAGCGACATCTAGGGGTATGCGCGTCCTCGTCACCGGAGCCACCGGCTTCGTCGGTGGCCATCTCGTGCCAGAACTGCTCGCGCGGGGTCACGAGGTGGTCGCCATGACCCGCGACGCCGACAGCTACGACGCGCCGGCCGGCGTCTCCGTCGTCGAGGGAGACGTGCTGGACCCGGACCTGACGCTGCCGTCCGTCGACGCCGCCTACTACCTCGTCCACTCGATGCAGGCCGGCGAGGACTTCGAGGAACGGGACCGGCGGGCCGCCCGGACCTTCCGTGACGCCGTCGACGCGGCGGACATCGACCGTATCGTCTACCTCGGAGGCCTCGGCAACGAGGAGGACGAGGACCTCTCGGAGCACCTCCAGTCCCGGCGCGAGGTCGAACACGTCCTCGGGGACGGCGAGGCGGCGCTGACCGCGCTCCGGGCGGCCATCGTCATCGGCGAGGGGTCCGCGAGCTTCCAGATAATCCGCCAGCTAGCGGCCCGCCTGCCGGTGATGGTGACGCCGTCGTGGGTCCGCACGGAGTGTCAGCCCATCCACGTCGACGACGTGGTGGCCTACCTCGTCGGGGTGCTAGAGACCCCGGAGACGGCCGGCCAGACGTACGAAGTCGGTGGGCCCGACGTGCTGACGTATCAGGAGATACTGACGACGACGGCGAAACTCCTGCTCGGGCGCCCGCCGATCATCGTCCCGGTTCCGGTGCTCTCGCCGGGGCTGTCGGCCCGCTGGCTCGGCCTCGTGACGGACGTGCCGGTCAGCGTCGCCAAACCGCTGGTCGACGGCCTGCGCAACCGCGTGGTCGTCACCGACGACAGCATCAGGTCGATAGTCGACGTGGACCTGACCCCCTTCGAAGAGAGCGTCCGTCGGGCGCTGAGTGAGTCCGAGACCGTCGCGGAACGACCCGTCGAGGCCTAACCGCGCAGCAGGTCCGCCACGTCGTCGGCCCGTTCGAGGACGGCCGGGTTCGAGGCGTCACCCTCGATACCCGTCGACGGTGCGTACGGTTCCCCGACACTTCTAACCGGGCCCGGACCCCGCCACGACCCACGAAACGGCACAAACAGTTATCATGGAGTGTCATGTACTGCCATACCATGACGACCGCGTTTCTCGTGAGCACGGCGGTCATGGGGCTGTTCGTGGTCGCGGTACTGGGCTGGGTGGCACGGAGTCGCGGCTGGTATCACTACTCGCCGAGCGCCGAGTCCATCGGCTGGGCACACGGCGGCGAGGGGGAGACGCAACTCGGAACGCTGTCCGACGACCCGCGAGTGCTCGCCGTGGCGTTCACGCTGCTCGTCGTCGGGTTCGTCGGCGGTGTCGTCCTCGTCGTCTCGGGCCCGGTCGAGATGCAGGCCGCGGCGGGTCTGGCCGTCGCCGTGGCCGGCGGGCTCGTCCTCGTGGGCTACCTCCTGCTCGGCGTCTACCTCTCCGCCACGCGACGGGGCCACCCACGGTCGCTGGCCGTCGCCGAGTCCGCGACGGTGGCCGGCGTCCTCTTTCTGGTCGCCGTGACCGCCCAGTTGTTGATGGGGTGAGCCCTCGGCGTCGACGGTGGCCCGCTGACAGCCCGAGCCCCAACGTTCAAATACGCATTTGTCGCACAATCTGTCGTGACGATGGTGGTGCTGCCCGATTGGCTCGTCGCCGTTCTCGAGGAAGTGGCGCTCGGTGGCGGGGCCCTGCTACTCGTCTGTGGCGGCCTCCTGTGTTACTTCGGGTGGGACCAGCGCCGGACGGCGGCGTTGCTCGCCGACGCCGACCCCGTCTCGCCGGAGGAGGCAGAGCCGGGAACCCTCGCACGGGTCCGTGGGACGGTCACGGCGACGGCCGACGGGACGCTCGCCTCGCCAGTCGCCGACCGCGAGTGCGTGTTGGCCGGCTACGAGATCGAGGAGCAGTACGACACACCGGCCGACACCACGTGGGAGCAGGCCGCGTGGGGCGTCACGAGCGTCCCGTTCGCCGTCGACGTCGACGGCGGCCGACTACTGGTCGACGTCGGGGACCACGTGGTCGGGAACGCGACCGAGGACGTGTTCACACCCGAGAGCGTGCTGGTGTCGGCGGGCGTCTCGACGCCCGAGGTCAGGTGCCGATTCGAACGCTTCGACACGCACCTCGAGACCGACTACGGAGAGGCGCCACCGCCGCGACTGGCGCGGTTCCTCGACGCGACCGACGGCCTCTCCACCGACCCGATGGCGTCGACGCCGACCGTCGACGAGAGTCGGCGGCGCTATCGGGAAGGGTGGCTCCGGCCGGGCGACGAGGTGAGCGTCCTCGGGACGGTCACCCGGCGGGCCGACGCCGACACCGCCGCCGGCCACCCCGACGAGATGGTCCTCACCGGCGGCGACGAGACCCCGCTCCGGCTCTCTGCAGAACCGCTAGACGCTGGAGGCGGCGGGACCGGTGTCATCCTGACGGGCCTCGCTTTCGGGGCCGTCGGCCTCGCCTTGCTGGCGGCGGTGCTCGTCTGGTGACCCAGACGACCGGAGCGGGACGGCCTCCCCCGGTCAGACGATGGAGTACGCGGCGGCGGCGGTCAGCGCGAGGGCGGCGACGGTCCCGCCCAGCACGAGGTACGTCACCGACCGGGGTTCCCAGCGCAGGTGCTGGTAGTAGGCGGCGACGCCGACGGCCTTGACGACCGACAGCACCATGATGACCCCAAAGGCCACCCAGTAGGCGCTGTCGACGAGGCCGGCGAACTCGACGACGGCCTGTGCGGTTGCGAAGACGAACAACACGACGTATATGACGGTGTATCCTTTCCAGTCCATGATGTCACCTCAGAGGATGTAGAACAGCGGGAACAGGAACAGCCAGACGATGTCCACGAAGTGCCAGTACAACCCGAAGTACTCGATGGCCCTGTCGTCGCCCTGATACGCCCCGTTCCACGCCCGATAGGTCATGTACGCACAGATGACGAGGCCGATAGTGACGTGGGCGCCGTGGAGACCGGTCGTGAGGTAGAACGTCGACGAGGCGATGTTCGTCGAGAGGTTCCACCCGTTAGGGAACATCTCGGTGTGGATGTGGAACAGGTGTTGCCACTCCAGTCCCTTGTTGACGAGGAACCCGACGCCGAGCGCGAACGTCCCCGCGAGTGCCGCCGTCGTCCCCTTCTTGCTCTCGCGTTCGGCGGCGACCATCGCCAGCACGACGAGGAAACTCGACGTGAGCAGGAGATAGGTGTTGATGAGGCCCGGCATCGTGACGTGTTCGGCCGGGATGAGGTCGTGGTGCCACTCGGACCACCCGTAGGCGACCCGGACGAAGGCGTACGACCCGATGAACGCGCCGAACAGGACGATGTCGCTGGCGAGGAACGTCCACATCCCGAGTTTCATCTTCTCGACGCTGTCGAAGGGCCACCGCTCGGCGATAGGCATCTCCGGCGCGTGGAACGGTTCCCGGGTCATCCCGAACAGCGCCCCGAACGTCGCGAGGCCGCCGACGGCCGCCATCGAGACGTAGACGACGCTCCCCGTGCGCACGCCCGAGAGACCGAGGAACGCGACGAACCCGCCGAGGCTGACGAGGAACGGCCAGAAACTGGCGTGGCTCGCGTGTTCCTCGCCGGCCGTCTCGTGGGCGGGCGACGCCGGCGTCGCGGTGGCCGCCGTCGTCACGGAAGCGGTGCCGCCGTCGGCCGCCGTCCCGCCGTCCGCGGCCACGCCGCTGCCGCCAGACCCGCTCGTCCGCCGGGCGACTTCCGCGTCGTCCATGAACGACAGCGACCCGTCGGCGTACGTCGGGACGCCGGGGAAGTTCTCCAGCGGCGGCGGCGAGGAGACGGCCCACTCCGCCGTCGTCGCGTAGTCCCACGGGTTGTCGCCCGCGTCCTCGCCGCGCCACAGTGAGACGAACAGGTTGTAGAACATGATGAGCATGCTCGCGCCGAGGATGAACCCGCCGACGGTGGCCATCGAGTGCCAGATCTGGAGGTCGCGGGAGTACTCGAACACCCGGCGCGGCGTCTCCCACGCGACGAACATCGGGAAGTACAGCAGGTTGAACCCGACGAAGTACACCGCGAAGTGTATCTTCCCGAGTGTCTCGTCGTACATCTTCCCGGTTATCTTCGGGTACCAGTAGTAGAGGCCGCCAAACAGGGCTGTCGCCCCGGAGACCATCACGTAGTGGAAGTGCGCGACCACCCAGTAGGTACCGCGGAACTGGTAGTCGAGGACGATAGCGCCGAGGAAGACGCCGGTGATGCCGCCGACGATGAACAGTATCAGCGCGCCCAGCGAGAACAGGAACGGCGTCGTGAACCGGACCCGCCCTTTCGCCATCGTGTAGATGAGCGAGAAGACCATCAGGTCGAACGGCAGGGAGATGCCGATGGTCGTCGCCATGAAGATGGTCTTGATTGGGAGGTTGATGCCCGTGAGGAACATGTGGTGCATCCAGACGACGAAGCTCTGGATGGCGACCAGCACCATCGAGATGATGAACCACTTGCGACCCACCAGCCGTCGCCCGGTGAACGTCTGGAAGCACTCGGCCATCACGCCCAGCGCCGGGAAGAAGACGATGTACACCTCCGGATGGCCGAAGAACCAGAACAGGTGCGCCCACAAGAGGGAGGCACCCGGGTTGTCGGCGTCGGTGGCCAGCGTCGACCCGTCGTTGGCGAACTGGAAGTACGTCGTCCCGAGGATGTGGTCCGAGGCCAGTATCATCAGCGCGGCCAGTAGCGCCGCGAACGCGAACAGCATCATCCAGACGGTGAGGTTGATAGACAGCGAGAAGATGGGGATGTCCCGCATCCGGAGGCCCTCGGCGCGCATCCGGTACATCGTCGTCAGGAAGTTCACCGACCCCAGCGTGACGGCGGCGGTGAACATGATGAGCGCCAGCACGACCGACGTCGCACCGAGTCCCTCACCCGGGATGTACGCCGGGGTATTGAGCGGCGCGTACATCGTCCACCCGCCCGCGAAGGTGGTCCCCTGGAAGAAGGAGACGCCCATCAGGACCCCCGAGAAGAGGTACAGCCAGTACGACAGCGCGTTCAGGCGCGGGAACGCGAGGTCGTCGGCCCCGATCTGCAGGGGGACGACGTAGTTGGCGAACCCGAAGGCAAAGGGCGAGATGAACCAGAACACCATCAACAGACCGTGCGTCGAGACGGCCTGATTGTACCCCAGTGACCCAAGCAGGTCCGCGCCGGGCGTGATGAGTTCCAGACGGAAGAGCAGTGCCAGCAGGCCGCCGAACACGAGGAAGAAGAGGGCGGTGATGAGATACAGGACGCCGATGTCCTTGTGGTTGGTCGTGAGGAACCACCTACTGACCGAGGATTTGGGCGGCAGGCCGTGGTCGTGGGCGTCGCTCATGCCGGGGCACCTCCCACGCTGGCGGCAGTCTGGTTCGACGACCCGTTCTCGGTCCCGTTAGTCCCGGCGTACCACGACTGGTACTCGTCCTGTGGCAGCACTTCGACGGGGGAGACCATCACGGAGTGACCGCTCCCACAGAGTTCGTAGCACTTCGCCTGATACGTCCCCGTCTCGCTCGTGGTGAACCACGCGTCGGTGGTCTGGCCCGGGATGGCGTCGGTCTTGACCCGCAACTCGGGGATACCGAAGTTGTGGAACACGTCCCGCGAGGTCACCTCTAATCTGACCACCCGGTTCCGAGGCACCTTCAGAGTCGACGTCTCGTGGCCGTTCGGGTAGATGAACGCCCACCCGAAGCGGAACCCCTCGACCTGAACGGTGATGTCCTCCTCGCCCTCTATCGTGGGACCGTCCTCGACGTAGGCCAGCGAACTGTACGTCCACGCGATGAGCGAGACGACGATGATGGCGCTGATGCCGAACGAGTAGAACACCTTCCGCCCCCCCGACCCGCCGGTGGGCATCTCACCCATCGACGGGCGTTCGACCTTGTCGGCGTAGGGGTCCTCGCCCGCCGTCTCGCGATACTTGATGGCGTGATACAGCGTGTACGTCACCACGAGGACGCCGACGGCCGTCCCGAGGACGAGAAACACCTCGAAGATACTGTTGAACACGTCCGCCGGTGCCCTGACGTCGCCCCCGTGGAGTGGGACGCCGACCACGGCGTGTGGTACCAAGTGGCCCATCGTTTCCTCATGATTTTTTGCACCTCATATTAGGTATTGTGGACAGTTCGCTTACATATGCAGTGCGTTACCCGAACGTGTGCGCGAACTTTTTTATTCATTGGTATGGTACAACACAACATGGCAGACACGTCACCGGGGGTCGAAGACCCGATGAACGACGACTCGGTCGCGGAGAGCGAGGAGTTCGACAATCTGCGAGGCATCCTCGCCGACGGCGTCGTCGGTGCGGCCGGTGGACTGGTCGGCACGGCGATGATGAGCGTCGTCTTCCTCATCGCGCAGTCGCTGGGCGCGTTCAGCCTCTCCGATTTCGCTATCCTCACCGAACTCGTGGGGCTGACCGGCTACGTTCCCGAAGTACTGTTCGGGTACGTCATGTTCCTCGGCGGCGGGATGTTCCCGTGGCCGCTCCTGTTCGCGTCGCTGAAAGAGTACCTCCCGGGACAGTCCGACCCCATCTCGGGGGCCTTCTTCGGTGCGGCGATGTGGACGGGGTTCGTCCTCGCGTTCTACACCGGCCAGTCCGGACTGGCGCTGGTGCTGTACGCCGTGCTGACGCTGGCGGCCCACGTCGTCTACGGCATCGGTCTGGGCGCGGTGTTCAACTACTTCGCGACGCGACCGGACTCCATCGTCTGAGTCCGACCGCTCGCGTGTCCCGGTGTGGCCCAGCGACTCACAGGACCAGCTAGCGGCACCACGTCGACGGCGGAGGCAGGAAAGTCAGACGAGCGACACCGAATCGAGGAGAGCGAGGGACCGGTGACCGACCGCTGGACGGGACGAGCGAGGCGCTTCTCGGACGAGATACCGGACGAATCGACGGGTCGTGCGGCGTCAGGCCTCGGCTTCCTCGGCGTCGGCGTCGGCGTCCGCGTCGGTGTCCGCGTCCGCGTCCTCGTCGGCCTCGAACTCTTCGAGCGTGCTCCGGAGTTGCGGAATCGTCGCGGTGAGGTCCCCGACCTGTTCGCGGGCCGCCTCCACGTCCGCGACGAGTTCCTCGACCGTCTCTATCTCCTCGGCGAGGTCGTCGGCGTCCTCGAAGGCGTCGGCGCGTTCCCCCATCGTGTACCACTTCTTGGCGTCCCGCAGGTGGTCCTCGGCGTCGCCCACGTCGAGTGCGCCCTTCAGCGCGTTGAGCACGCCCAGCGTGTTGTCGGCATCGACGTCCCACACCGCGTCGGCCTCGGGGAGGGCGTCGCGGGCCTCGGCCAACGAGGCCTCGACGTCGCTTCGCATCTCGTTCGCGGCCTCGCCGAACAGTTCGTCGTCGTCCAGACTGGTCTGACTCATGGCTACCAGTTGACGTGGTGAGGGGTTAAAAGCCCGCCTGAAAGTGAAAGTGAAACCGACGGACGTGAGCGGGCGGACGGCGCGAAAACCGAAAAGCTCTCTCAGTCGGCCACGTCGGCTCTGACCTCGGGGACCGGGTCCATCTCGGCGTCGATGGCACCCAACACCAGCATGGCGTAGTACCGCAGGAACGCCTGTAGCGGCACTTTGACGAGGTTCGCGACGACGAGCATCGCCAGCGCGAACAGGGCGAGGACGAGGCCCGCCAGCACGCCGGCGACGAGTCCCTGTCCCAGCGCGAACCAGAGGGCGGCGGCGGCGAGGCCGAACGGAATCAGCAGGACGACGAACGCGACGACGCCGGCGACTGCGCCGACGATGCCGACCCCGATGCCGAGGACGACCGAGAGGGCGAGGTACGCGAGATACTGCTTCGGGTGCTCGCCGATAGAGGCGAGGAGCCGTCGCCACCCCTGCACGACGCCGTGGTCGCCCTGCAACATCAGCGGCACGACGAACACCGTCGTGAACCCGTTGACGACGCCGCTGACGACGGCGAACACGGCGAACCCGAGAATCAGTAGCGTGGACGACGCGACGAGGGCTTCCGGCCCGAGGTTGGCGAGTTCCCCGCCGGCGACGACGAGGAAGAGAACGAGGAAGGCACCACCGGCGAGCAACAGCGTCACGAGGCCGAAGACGAGGCGGAACACGAGCAGACGGACGCCGTTCCCGACGTTCTCGCCGAAGTATCGCCGGACGTGGACCTCCCGTTCGACGAGGGACTGGACGAAGACGAACTCCATGAAGTTGCTCAGCAGGCCGACGACCAACACGAAGAGGGCCACGGCGAGAAGCGCGACGAGCAGCACGATGCCAGCACCGGCCAACGCCTCGGCGGCACCCGGCGGAAGCTCCGGACCGGGCGGCGTGAACTGTGACAGCGTGCCGTCCGCAATCGACGGCAGTACGTCCAGCGTGCCGGTGAGCGCGAACTCGCTCCCGGAACCGTTCGGTCCGGTCGGCCCCTGACCGAAGTCGTCGAAACTGTTCAGACTGCGAGCGAAGTTCAGGCCGCTACCACCGCCGCCGACGAAGAAGACGACGAACGCCAGTTTGAGCCACTTCCGGAGGTCGAACGGGAACAGGAACGCCTGCGTGGCGTCGATAGCGTCGTCGATGTTGTCTATCGCGTGGAGGGTCATCACCGGAGTTGCACGACCAGCGAGGGTAAAATTTTCGGAGGGTAGCGTGGCGATACCAACCGAGCGACGCGTCACTCCCCGACCGAGTCGACCTGCATCAGCGGGTAGCCGTCCGCCATCGCCATGCTCGTCTCGACGACACAGCCCTCGTAGTCGATTGTCATCGACACGTCGAGGAAGCGGCCGGTCAGTTCCGTGTAGTCGGCCCCGGCCGCCGCGATAGCCTCGCGAAGGGGAGCCTCGCGAACCTCGACGGTGACCGACTCGCAGTGTGGTTGGTTCTCTATGGCGTCCTCCATCGCGGCCGCCAAGGAGTCCGCGCTGTCGGGACTCACCGGCGTCCCGGCGAACTGGTGATACAGCGAGCCGAACTTGATGCCGGCCTCGAAACAGGCGACCTGCGGCGTCGTCGGGTCCATACCGAATGGTCGGTCTGCCGGCACATAACGGAACCGCAAGCTACCTATTGTGCGCTGTCTATCCACCGTATACGAATGGACGACCCGGTTCTACTCACAGGCGCGGGCGGCGCGGTCGGGGAGGCCATCCTCGAAGGCATCGGCGACGCCTACGAGTGGAAACTCATGTTCCACAGTCCGCCGGCCGAGGAGCCATCCCACGAGTACCTCGTCGGCGACGTCGCCGACGACGAGGACGTCGCGGCCGCCGTCGAGGGCGTCGGCGCCGTCATCCACCTCGCCGGCGACCCACGTCCCGAGGCTCCGTGGGACTCCGTGCTGGCGAACAACATCGACGGCACCCAGAAGATGTACGAGGCCGCCGTCGACGAGGGCGTCGAGAGGTTCGTCTACGCCTCGTCGAACCACGCCGTCGGCGCGTTCGAGACCGACCGCCGCACCCCCGAGATGTACCGCGAGGAAGACGACTTCCTGCTCGACGGGTCGGAGTTCCCCCGCCCCGGCAACCTCTACGGCGTCTCGAAGGCCACCGGCGAGGTTCTCGGCCGCTACTACCACGACGAACACGGCATCAAGGTGTGTAACATCCGCATCGGGAACCTCACCCGCGGGCACCCGCCCATCGACTACGAGCGCGGACAGGCGATGTGGCTCTCCTACCCCGACTGCGCCCACATCCACGAGTGCGCGCTCGAAGCCGACTACGAGTTCGAGATCGTCTACGGCATCTCCGACAACGACCGGAAGTACTACTCCCTCGACCGCGCCCGCGAGGTGCTGGGCTACCGCCCGCAGGACAACTCCGCCCACTTCGAGGGCGAAGACCGAGTCGTCGAGCCGGACGCTTGAGTCCGGAACAACCGGGTTCCGACGCGTCGGCTCAGTCGAACAGTCCCCGTACGTCGTCGTCCTTCTGCCGTTCGCGCTGGACGTGGTCGCGCAGTCGGTGGTAGACGACCGGCCGATTATCGCCGTCGCGGACGAACGAGAACAGGAGGCCGACGAACCGCCCCTCGCCCCGCTCGCCGAGTTCGTCGCGGGCGTAGTCGACGGCGTCGTCGACCACGGACTCGTCGTAGCCGTCGGCCTCTGCCAACACCTCAGCGGCGACGGCCGTCGCGTCGAAGTCCAGCGCCTCGTAGTCGAGCACCGCACCCTCGTGGGTCAGTTTCGGCGGCGCGCCCCAGTCGACGGCCGCCGGGTCGGCGGCCACCCGTGCGAGGAACGGCCGCACGTCGCCGAGGTTCACGCCGCGGTAGTCGGCCGGCAGGTCCGCGAGGTACTCGCCGGCGCTCTCCGCGAGTCCCTGCGCACCCGACCAGTTCTCCCCGCGGCCGTGGTGGACGACGGCGGTGAACTGGATGAGGCCGTGGAGGAAGCGCTCGTCGCGGCCCTCGTCGAGTTCGAGCCAGTAGTCCTCCCACGCGTCGTGGGCGGCGTGGAACCGCCCGGCGTCGTAGACGGCGATACCGGCCCGGAGGTGGGCGTCCATGCACGGCGATACGTGGGGGGTCGGCAAAAGTGGCGTGACGACGCCGTCGCTCGCAGAGTTGGTGCGCGGGAATGTAGCGTCCGGACGGAGTTCCACGCGAGCGGAGCGAGCGTGGCGCTCGCCGGTTTGCTTCGAGAGAATGACGTCCGGACGGAGATTTGAACTCCGGTCCCTGGCTCCGCAAGCCAAGAGGATAGTCCACTACCCTATCCGGACTCATCTTGACGGAGGGTGGTCGGTATGAAAAGGGTGACGGTTCGACGGCCGCGCGCGACGGGAGAGCACACCACGGTCAAAGCCGGATTTGAACCATCACAAGGGCCTTCGTATCTCCGGACGGTTGTCAGGGTGTGCAACGCAGAACCCTTCTTCGACGACTCGGCGCGGTCGGTACGGTCGGTCTGGCCGGTTGCGCGTCGCGTGGTGACCCCGGAACGGGTGACGGCGGAACAGACAACGGCACGGGGGGCGAAGGCCCACGCGTGACCGACAGCGAGTTCACCGTCACTGGACGCGGGTCCGGGACGCAAGCCAGCGAGGCCAGCGTCACCTTCGGGACGGACGCGGTGACCGTCGAAGGGACCATCTGGGGCGCCAACGGCTGTAAGACCGCCGCACTGTCGAGTGCCGACTACGACGCCACGGCCGACGAACTGACCGTCGCCGTCGAGACGGTCGACCGCGACGACGCCGGCGACGCGTGTACGCAGGCCATCGTCGAAATCGACTACGAGGCGACCGTGCAGTTCGCGGCCGGTCTCCCCGGACGCGTCGTCGTCACCCACGACCACGGTGACGGCCCGACTGAAGTGACGACGGCCGAACGGTGAGGCGGAGTTCCCGTCGGGCGGAGGTTTATATCGGGTGACGAGGCCAACGTCGAGCATGGGAACGACGACGGAATCGACGGACTGCAGCGCCTCGCTCGGCCAACGACAACGCTTAAGCGCGGCCCATCCCTGCGTCCCATAGATAGATGGGTGCGATAGAGGACATTTACGCGGATTTAGAGACGGACGTCTCGGAGGAGGAGTTCCGCGAGGCCGTCGAGGAGAAGGTCGAACAGATGGGCGGCCTCGCCGACGAGGAGACGGCCGCGATGTTGCTCGCCCACGAACTCAACGAGGGCGAAGTCGAGACCGTCGCGGACGTGGAACCGGGGATGGACGAGGTGAAGTTCCTCGCGAAGGTGATGGCCATCGGCGACCTGAAGACGTTCGAACGGGACGGCGAGGACGAGGACGGCCGGGTCATCAACGTCGAGGCGGCCGACGAGACGGCCTCGATTCGGCTGGCGTTCTGGGACCAGCAAGCCGCCGACATCGACGACGGCGCACTCGACGTCGGCGACGTCCTGCGGGTGAAGGGCCGACCGAAGGAAGGGTACAACGGCCTCGAAGTCTCCGTCGACAAGGCCGAACCCGACGAGGACGCCACCATCGACGTCGAACCCGGCGACGGATCCACCGTCGAGTCGCTGACGATGGGGCAGTCCGACGTGACACTGCGGGGCCTCGTCCTGGACACCGACAGCATCCGCACCTTCGACCGCGACGACGGGAGCGAAGGCAGAGTGTCGAACCTCACGCTGGGCGACGAGACCGGACGTGTGCGAGTGACGATGTGGGACGACCGCGCCGACCGCGCCGAGGAACTGGCCCCCGGCACCGCCGTCGAAGTCGTCGACGGCTACGTCCGCGAGCGCGACGGGTCGCTCGAACTGCACGTCGGCGACGAGGGGGCCGTCGACGAGATAGACGAGGCGGTCGACTTCGAACCCGACGCCGACCCCATCGAGACCGTCGAGATCGGCGACACCGTCGACATCGCCGGCGTCGTCCGCTCGGCCGACCCCGTCCGCACCTTCGACCGCGACGACGGCAGCGAGGGACAGGTCCGGAACGTCCGGATTCAGGACGCCACGGGCGATATCCGGGTGGCGCTGTGGGGCGACAAGGCCGAGAAGGACATCGCGCCCGGCGACGAGGTACTGGCCGCCGACGTGGAGATACAGGACGGCTGGCAGGACGACAAGGAGGCCTCCGCGAACTGGGCGTCGACGGTGGTCGTTTTGGACGACGGGACGGACGTCGGCAGTGCACCAGCCCCCTCGGGCGACGACGAACACGCCGGCCTCTCCTCGTTCGCCGACGGCGACAGCGACGGCGCGTCGAGCGAGGCCGGCGGCAGTTCCGGCCGGACCGACGACGGCGGCGGCGCGCAGGCCGCCGAACAGGTCGAGTTCACCGGGACCGTCGTCCAGACCGGCGACCCGGTCGTACTGGACGACGGCGAGGAGACGATGAGCGTCGAGACGAGCGAGCGCGTCCAGTTGGGACAGGAAATCACGGTCCGCGGGGTCGTGGACGGCGACCGTCTGGACGCCGACGACGTGTTCTGAGCGGGAGAGCGCCGCTACGGAAACTCTTAAGGCCGCAACACTCCCGCTTGTGGGTATGAGCGTCGAGCTACCGTTCGCGCCGGTGGACGCCGTCATCCGACGGAACGCGGACGGGTTACGGGTCAGTGCCGACGCGGCAGAGGAACTGGCTCGTCGGATTCAACGACGGGGAGCGTCGCTCGCGGTCACCGCCGCCGAGGAAGCGACCGCGGACGGCCGAAAGACGCTGATGCCGTCGGACTTCGGCGTCGGACACGTCCCGGACAAGGACAGTCTGGAACTCCCGGTGGCGCCGGTCGACCGCATCGCGCGCCTCGACATCGACGACGACTACCGCGTGGCGATGGACGCTCGCGTCGCCCTCGCGAACATCCTCGAAGCGTTCGCCGACGACGTGGCCGCCGCCGCGGCGACGCTGGCCCGTCACGCCGACCGCCGAACAGTCAAAGCGGCAGACATCGAGACCTACTTCCAACTCGGCCAGTACTACTGAATGAACTTCGGCTACCGCGAGGTCTGTCTGGACCACGACACCGGCCCGCGCCACCCCGAGAGTCCCGACCGACTCCGGGCGGTCAGACGCGCACTCAAGGACCGCCACGGCGTCGAGTACGTCGCCCCCAACGACGTCGACATGGAGTTGGTCCACGGCGTCCACGACGCCGACTACGTCGAGGAGTTCCGCGAGTTCTGCGACGACGGCGGGGGCAACTGGGACGCCGACACCGTCGCCGTCGAGGCGACGTGGGACGCCGCGGTAGCCTCGGCCGGGCTGGCCGTCTGGGCCGCCGAGACGGCGATGGACGGCGTCTCGGCCCGCGACACACCCTTCGCACTCGGCCGCCCGCCGGGCCACCACGCCGTCTACGACGACGCGATGGGGTTCTGTTTCATCAACAACGCCGCCGTCGCCGCACAGGCCGCCCTCGAAGCGGATGCAGAGCGGGTCGCCATCTTCGACTGGGACGTCCACCACGGCAACGGCACGCAGGACATCTTCTACGACCGCGAGGACGTGTTCTACGCGTCCATCCACGAGGACGGCCTCTATCCCGGTACCGGTGCCATCGACGAGACGGGCGAGAACGACGCCGACGGCACGAACCTCAACGTGAAGTACCAACCCGGCGCGGACACCGCCGACTACCTCGCGGCCATCGACGAGGCCATCGGTCCGGCCATCGCCGACTACGACCCGGACCTGCTCGTCGTCAGCGCCGGCTTCGACGCCCACGAGCACGACCCCATCTCGCGGATGCGCGTGACCACGGAGGGGTACGGCGCCATGACCCAGCGGGTGCGCACGCTCGCCGACGACTGTGGCGCCGACCTGTCCTTCGTCCTCGAAGGCGGCTACGGCCTCGATACCCTCTCGGACTCGGTGACGACCGTCCACGAGGTGTTCGACGGCTACGAACCGATGGAACCCGACGACGGCGTGAGCGAGGACGCCCGCGACGTCCTCGACCGGGTCGCCGCTCAGGGCTTCGGATCGAAGTAGTCGGCCAGTGCCACGCCGAACGAGTCGGCCAGTGCCGCTATCTCCTCGCCGACGAGCACGTCGTACCCCGCTTCGAGCGCCGACTCGACGTGCGGCCCGAGTCGCACGTCGAACAGCGCGTCACTCGTGACGAACGCCTCCGCGGTCGTCACCTCGCGCGGTCGTTCGACGACGTATCGCTCGCCGTCGACGAACGGGCCCGCCACGTCGGGGTCGTCGGCGTACGCCTCGTAGAACCCCGTGGCGTGTTCGCGGACGTGGACCGGCGGCCCGTCGTGGCGCTCGACGGCCGGGCGTTCGGCGACGGCGAGTTCCGCCAGCAGCACCGCCTCGCCCGCGCCGTCCGACTCGGTCTCCTCATTCGCACCTCTGGTGTCCGTCGTGAACGTCGCCGAGCGGAGCACGTCGAACCCCCGCCGGTCGAGTTCGTCGGTGAGGCCGCCCAGCGACTTCCGTAACTGTGGCCAGAGTTGGTCCTCGACGACGTCCGGGGCGTCGAACCGCAACGCCACCGGCGTCGTCCCGCGACGCTCGACGGCCGTCCTGACGGCGTCGGCGTCGTACGGGTCGGGGTCGCTGGCCTCGAACAGGTCGGTTCGGGGGTTCGCGAGGAGGGCACGCGCGTAGTGCTGGAACCGCGCCACGTTGGTCGCCGAACAGACGGCGGCGACGTTGCGCTCGGGGTCCGTCGGGTCGACGACCACGAGCGGGCCGTCGAACGAGACGGTCCCGTGGCCCTCCGGGTCGAAGGTGACCGGCGGGTGCCAGTCGGCGGCCGCCGCGACCAACTCGCGGAACCCACCGTACTCCAGCACCAGCAACTCCGTCAGGTAGCCCGAGAACCCCCGCGTCCGGAGGTCGCTCCCGTAGACGCCGATACCCTTCAGGAACTGCTTCGTGACCCGGACCTCCCCGGCGAGTGCGTCGTCCAGCCGCGAGTCGAGATAGCGGGTGTGGAACGGGGTCCGGTCGACGGCCGACTGGATGGCCGTGGCGTCCTCGACTGCGTAACAGGGAACCAGGTCGACGGTGTACCCTTCGCACTCGCCGACGACGTAGGGGTGTTCGGCGTACTCCTCGCGGCCCTCGGGGAGGACGGCGTGGCCCACGTCCAGCCCGTACTCCTCCAGCGTCTCCCGTGGCAGGTCCGGCGGGAACGCGACGAACACGTCGACGTCGCGGTCCCCCGCGGTCCACGTCCCTCTGGCCGTCGACCCGACCTGTATCACCTCGGCCGAGACGGGGAGGTCGGCGATAGCGTCCGCTGCCCGCTCCATCACCGTCTCGGCGGCCCGCTGTAACCGCTCGCGCTCCTCGGCGTCGGGCGAGACCCGCTCGTGGACCCGCTCGACGACGGCGTCGAACTCGTCGCTCATGTCCGCCGGTACTCACAGAGTGCGTGAAAGCGTGTCGATGGCGCTCGGAAACGAAAGCCATATTTAACAACTCCGTCAATCGATGCATGCGAGCAAGCCGCCGTAGCTCAGTTGGTAGAGCACCTGGTTGTTACCCAGGTTGTCCCAGGTTCGAGCCCTGGCGGTGGCGTCCTTCTCTCGGTTCGCTACACGGCGAGCCTCGCGAGCCGGCGACCCACGAACCGGCCGACGCGGACCCGACAGGCTAAAGACGTGGAACCGAGAAACGACGCACGAAGGGGCCCTTAGCTTAGTCTGGTTAAAGCGATCGGCTCATAACCGATTGAGCGCTGGTTCAAATCCGGCAGGGCCCATCCAACTTCTGCCCGGTTCCAGGTCGACGACCTGCCGACCGACGGAACTCGGTGTGTCGTCTTCGTAGAGACACCCGTTACGCCGGGATAGTGTGACCGGAATCACCACGGAGATAGGCCAGTCTCTCACGACGGGACTCCGAGGGGCTTCGAGGTCAGGGGACGACGCCGAGGAGGACGGCGAGGACGGCCAGCGCCGCGGTGCCGAGGACGAGCGATACGCCTGCGGCGAGCGCCGAGCGGCGAATCGCCTGCGACCGGTCCGAATCGGCGATGTACAGGCCGCGCCCGGACAGCTGGACCCCGATTTTCTCGACGTCGAGTCGGGCGTCGTCGGACGGTCTGAGGCGGCCCTGAACGACGATGGTCTCGCCCTCGTCGACGCGCGCCTCGTAGTACTGGCGGGGGCCGTCGTGGGAGACGCCGGCCAGCGAGACGTCGTTCCGCCCGACCGGGTCGCGCACCGGGTCGGAGACCTGTGCCTCGTTCAGGCGGAGCGTCGCCTCGCTCGGGTCGACGACGCTCCCGCTGTAGTCGCTGAGTCGGAACCGCACGGCGTCCTGCCCGCGGGCGAGTTGGTGGTAGGACTGTTCGACGCGCCGTCGAACCCGCGCACCGTCCGGAGGCCGACGATTCGCCAGGCGTAGGCGAGGCAGTCCCGTCCGGACAGCGGTGCCCGGCGCGTCTCGTCGATTCGTTCCGCACGGCCCGTCACGGTGACCGTCCCGGACGCCTCCCCGAGGTCACCGATGGGAACCGCACGCCGGCGCCAGAGCCGGACCGTCAGGTAGGCCTCGCGGAGCCCGGCACCGAGGAGAAACAGTCCGATACCCCCGACGATCAGCGTCGGTACGAGCAGGTCCTCACCGATAGCCATAGCCACGCCTCGGCCGGCGTCGGGGTAAGTGTATCTCCGGACCTACCGTCGACGGCGACGAATCGGCGGACGGAAGGTCGGTACGGCACCGGCGTCGATACGTATCGTGTCGTGCGGCAACGTTTCTCAGTATCGGTAGCTCTAAATACTGGTGTGCTATACCATAGCATGTATGGCGACCGCACCGAGTGGAGACGACATGTTCGACGAATTCCTCTCCCAACGAGGCCACGACGTCGACGAGACGGGTTGGGAGGAGAACTACAACAAGAAGCAGTGTCCGGACTGTGGCGGCCTTCACGAGTCTGCCGCGAGCGAGTGCTCGGTGTGTGGCTGGACACCGGTAAACTGAGACCGGTTCGACGGCGGTCCGTTTTTTCCGCATCCGACGACGTAGCGGGTGCGCTGTCGGGTCGAGTATCGCGAGAAACGGCCACCGGCCGACGGGGGTCAGTCGTCGACCGGTGGCGTTCGTCGCCCGAGCGCCGAGGGGCCGACGGGGGTCAGTCGTCGGCCCTCGTCGACGCCGCAAAGCGGTAGACGAGAGTAGTTACAGCGCGTCCAGCGACGCGTGTAGGAACATCCCCAGCAGGAGATGCCTGTACGCCGCGGCCTCGATTCGCGATTCCGCTGCGGCGGTGTCGGTTATCGAGTACTGCTTGGTCTGTACGAGCTCGTGCACCGTGAGCGTGTCGTCGGCTTCGAGGTCGTGCAGACGCGGGTACACGGTACCCGGACTCAGGTCCGCGTCGAACAGACGCGACAGCTCCGCCATGAGACCGGTCCCGTGCGTCTCGTCGTCGGACAACGCTATCAGCGCGAGCAGAATCTCGTCCAGGCTCTGGGTCACCATGCCGTCGTCGACGGCGAGGTCGCCGTCGGCGACGTCGTCGACGACCGAAGTCAACAGCGACTCCGGGAGAGCGTCACGACTAGCAGTGTCGTTCGTTCGTGGGTCACTCGACCCTCCGAGGGGGGTCAGTCGCTCGTCTGGTCGGTCACCCATCGTCTTGCCCGTCGCGACGCGACGGAGGTTGTCTCCGGACATCATCTCACCTGAACGCGATCCGCAAGAGAGCGTAGTGGCCGTGTCGTCATATAAACCCACCAGCGTTTTCCGACTCTGAAACAACCCCGGCTCTCGAAAACGCTTATGTGACCGGATGAGAACTCACTTACAGTGGCAGAGGACAAGAGTATCGAGGAGGTTCTCGACACAATCGGGGACCAGCACGCACGACGGGTGCTGGCAGCCATCAGCCGCGAACCGCATTCAGCCAAAGAACTCGCCGAGGAGTGCGACCTCTCGTTGCCGACCGTGTACCGCCGCATCGAACTGCTGGACGAGTACGACCTCGTCAAGGACCACACGCTGGTCGCCGAGGACGGGAACCACTACAAGGTGTACGAGTCCAACTTCGAGTCCACGGTCATCTCGCTGGAGGACGAGGAGTACAAGGTGCGTATCTACCGGGAAGAGAACCTCCCAGACCGGTTCAGTCAGCTGTGGGACGAACTGAATCCCGAGTGACCGCATGAAAGGGGAGTACTGAACGGATGGCCGAGGGCGTCGCAATCGCGCGCGGAGCGCTCGTGTTGATGCGGATGGTCGTGTTCGGCCTGACGCTCGGTATCACGCTCATCAGTTTTCAGGCCTACCGGAAGCGACCGTCCGAACGACTCCAGTACGCGTTCGTCGGCTTCGCGTTCATCAGCATGGGCGTCGCCATCTCCAGTGTCATCACCCAGTTGAGCGCCGGCGAGGTGGGCGCGCTCGTGCAGGTGTTCTTCCAGATGGCCGAGACCATCCCCTTCATCATCGGGTTCGCGATGCTGTACGTCTCGCTGTATCGGTAGCGGTCTGAGCCGAGTAACCCCCGTTTCTCGAAAGCACGTCGTTTATTGGTCCGGGGGCCTAGTATAGGTGCAATGACTGATTCGACCACCGAGGTTGTCCGCCTGTTCGGTGGGCCCGGTAGCGGGAAGACGACGGCGCTGCTCGACCGCGTCGAGGAACTGCTGGAGGACGACGACGTCGACTTCCGGGACGTGCTGGTGGTCTCGTACACGCGGGCCGCGGCCGCGGAGATACGGGAGCGTCTCGCCGAGCGACTGGACCTGACACCGCGTGCCCTGCGCGGGAACGTCTGTACGATGCACGCGAAGGCGTACGAACTGCTGAACCTCTCGCGGGGCGACGTCGTCGGCGAGGACGACAAGGAGGAGTTCTGCGAGCAGTTCGGCATCGAGTACGAGGACGAGTACGAGGGGTCCCGGCGGCGCTCGGCCCGGTCGACGACGCTCGGTAACAAGATTATCGCCACCAGCCAGTGGCTCCAGCGGACCCGGCGGGACGTCGCCGACTGGTACGACGTGCCGTTCAAGTGGGACGACGAGGAGGTCCGCCTCCCGCCGGAGATAGACGACAACGCCCAGACGGGCAACAAGTACACGCCGACGTGGCCCACCGACGACGACCGGGTGGACGTGCCCAGCGCCATCCGTGGCTGGCGCACCTACAAGGGCGACAACGACCTGACCGGGTTCGCCGACATGCTCGAACGGGTCGCCCAGCGGTCCCTGCTCCCGAACGTCGACTACCTCATCATCGACGAGTTCCAGGACATCACGACCCTGCAGTACGACGTCTACGAGGAGTGGAAACCCCACATGAAGCGGGTCCTCATCGCCGGCGACGACGACCAGGTCGTCTACGCGTGGCAGGGGGCCGACCCCGACCTATTGCTCGAAGAGGACGTCACGCAGGACGAGATTCTCCCGAACTCCTACCGACTCCCCTCGCGCATCCTCAACGTCGTCAACCGCGAGGTGCGCCACATCGAGAAACGGCAGGAGAAGGACCTGAATCCGCGCAAGGAGGGCGGCCGCGTCGAGGCCGTGCAGAACCCCTCGATGTACGACCTCGCGCGCAACGTCACCGGCACCGTCGACCAGTCCGACGAGACGGTGATGGTGCTGTTCCGGGCGCGCTACCAGATGTTCCAGTTCATCGACGAGTTCATCGGCGACGGCATCCCCTTCTCCTGTCTGACCGACCAGCGGATGTGGACCGACCGACTGACCCAGTACGTCAACGCCGTCGAGGCCGTCGAGAACGAGGAGACGCTCTCGGTACTCGAAGCGCGGCGACTAGCCGACATGCTCGTC
Organism: Haloarcula rubra; assembly: GCF_019599465.1. Taxonomy (GTDB): domain Archaea; phylum Halobacteriota; class Halobacteria; order Halobacteriales; family Haloarculaceae; genus Haloarcula; species Haloarcula rubra. Next base: position 552,845 of record NZ_RKLR01000002.1, on the reverse strand, counting down.
GACTCCGCCTTCGGCACCGGCGAACGCGACGAGTTCTTCGACGCCCTCGAAGACATCGAGGAGGACAGCGACTCCGAGGACATCGCCGAGATCGAGATCGACCACACGGTCGTCACCGACCACGTCCCGTTCGTTCCCGACCCCGCCTCGGCGGGCGACATGCTCCGGAAGGTCACGAACTTCCAGGAGCGCACGGTCAACGCCTACTTCAAGGGCGACTACCGCGGGATGGACCCCGACCGCGTCCGTCTGGGCACCATCCACTCCGCGAAGGGCCGGGAGGCCGACCACGTGTTCGTCGCGACGGACCTCACCGAGAAGGTCGTCGAGCAGATGGCCGCCACCGTCGACCAGAAGGGCATCGACGTGCCCGGCGTCGACGAGTTCACGAAACACACGAGTCCGGTGCCGACGCTGACCGACAACGAACGGCGCGTGTTCTACGTCGGGATGTCCCGGGCCCGCGAGCGCCTCGTCCTGATGGAGAACCTCGTCGACGGCGCACCGACCCTCCCAATCGACGTGTTGCTCGAGAACGAACCGAGCGAGCGCTCCATCGACGAACTGCTGGACGAGGCCGGCGAGGCCATCGTCGCGGACTGACTCACTCGTCTATCGTCCCGCCCGAGAGGTAGTACGCCGTCTTGTCGCGGGTCGACCGGGCCACTTTCGTGAACGTGACCACCCGTTCACCGTCCTCGATTTCGTCCCGTTGGACCGTCAGTTCCAGCCCCTTGTCCCGGAAGTACGACAACAGCGCCTCGATTACCGCGGGGTCGGCCCTGACCGTGTGCGTCTCGCCGACCGGGTCGTCTGCCTCGACGGCCCGCACCGTCTCGACGGCCGGCAGGAGGACCGACTCACCCAGTTTTCGCGCTCGCTCTCGGACCCGTTCGGAGGAGTCCTCGAACTCGACGGCCTGGAACGCCTCGCGCAGGACGCGGGTGAAGATGAAGTCCCGGCCGTAATCGAACGGGAGCGCGAAGGCGTGTTCGAGGTCGGCGCGGTGGATGGCGCTGGTGGTGTACTTCAGCGCGCGCCGGCCGTCGGTGGACTTGAGGACGACTCCCTCCCGGCCGTGGGCGTCGAGGTCACGGACGGCCTCTCTCGCCGTCGAGACGGCCGCCGCGGGCGTGAACGTCCCGTAGTGGCGGACCGGGTCGAGGTCGTAGTCGACACAGCACTCCCGGCGGCGGTCGACCGGCATCGGGTCGCCCGTCTCGCGGTGGCGAACGCCGAAGACGTAGAACGCCGCCTCCTCGACCTCCGGGTAGTCGTGTTCGGTGTAGGGGTTCTCCGGGCCGACGAGTTCGCCACACAGCACGTGCTCGGGGTAGTCCTCGAAGAAGCCGTCGGGGTCGAGTGTCCGCTCGACTTTCGCGGTCGTGTACGGACAGACGAACCCGCTCCGGGTGAACGCCAGCACATCGCCGTCGACGCGGGCGACCCGGACGTTGTAGCCGTTGAGTTTCTCCTCGACCGCGACGGGGCCGTCGAACACCTCGTGGACGGCCGGTTCGAGGACGAGCGCTCGCGGCATCGAGGGGTAGCCCCGGACGACGACGTCGTCGACGATGGCGGTGCCGCGTTCGACGCCGTGGCGCGCGTCCGAGAGGTACCGATACGCCTCCCCGCGGAACCACGCCCGGTCGAAGTGCTCCAGCAGGTCTTCGGGGTCGGTGTCGCCGAGGTCGAACACCGACGACCAGTCCCGAGCCATGTGTGGGAGTTGTTCACGTAGTGACTAAACGTATCGGGGCGTCGGACCCGTCAGCAGACATTAGTGGACAGGCGTCCTACCGCCGGTATGGCCGACCGCCCGCTCAAGCAACGGTTCGTGCTGGACACCTCGCTGTTTCTCACGACGGAGATACGGGGACCGGACCAGGACGTCGAGGCGGCGTGTCGGGAGCTCCTGGAGCTCGTCGCGGCGGCGAAGCAGATTCACAACATCTCCTGTTACATGCCGCCCTCCATCAAAGCGGAGTTGACGGGGATGTTGGAGAACCGCGACGTCAGCGACGACGTGCTGACGAAACTGGACACGTGGGTCATCACGAAGGCGCCGGCCCACCACGAGGTGATGGTCCCCGCCGACCTCGTCTACAAGTTCATCGACGAGATGTCCGACCGGGTCGACCGCGGCCTGCGCGTCTCCGAGAAGGCCGTCCGGAAGGCCGAGGAGTCCCGCGCTGAGACGGTCGAGGAACACGACCACATGACAGAGGTGGACAAGGTCATCTCCGACCTGCGCGACGAGTACCGCGACACCCTCCGGCAGGGGGTGCTGGACTCCCGCGAGGACTTCGACCTCCTGATGCTGGCGAAGGAACTGGACGCCGGCGTCGTCACGGAGGACCAGGGCATCATCAACTGGGCGGAGGACTTCGGGCTACGGTACCTCAAGGGCCGGAGTTTCCCCTCCCTGCTGACGGAGTATCTCGCGGCGGACGACCCCGACCGCTGGCGGTCGGAGCGCTAGTCCTCGTCGGCCGGGTCGTCGGTCTTGACGACGGCGCCGACCGTCTTCTCCGCGACCATCCCCGGGACGTCAGTCGGCGTCGTGAGGTACTGCTCTATCACGACCATCCCGACGGCGATGCCGAGGTAGACGACACCGGCGACCATCTCGCCCCGGACGAGGTGCTCGACGCCGAACAGGCCGACCGGAATCGCCAGTACGACGATGGCCATCAGTCCCAGCGTGTCGAGGATACCCTGTGCCATTGACTGGGGTTCGCTCCTGCGGGACAAAAGCCTCGCGGGAGCGGACGCGGCGAGGGGTACGTTCTTGTGACCACCCGGCGAACGCCAGTCCATGCAGGTCGGCATCGTCTCCGATACGCACGACAACACGGGACTGGTCGAGGCGGCCGTCGAGACGTTCGACGACGCGGGCGTCGAGACGGTGGTTCACTGCGGGGACTTCGTCGCCCCGTTCTCGGCGACGCCGTTCGACGGCGACTGGGCGTTCTACGCCGTCCGCGGCAACAACGACGGCGAGTGGGCGCTCGAATCGACCGTCGAGGAGTTCGGCACCTACCTCGGCGAGATGGGCGAACTGACCCTCGACGGCGCCGAGTTCGCGGTGTACCACGGGACGAGCGGCGCTATCGTCGACGCACTCGTCGAGTGCGGGACGTACGACTACGTCTGTCACGGTCACACGCACGAGGCCGGCACCGAGGAGTACGAGGGGACGGTACGAATCAACCCCGGCGGCATCGCCATCCCGCCGGCCTCGGACCCGTTCTCGGTGGCGACGTTGGATACAGAGAGCGGCGACCTGACGTTCCACGAACTGGGCTGACCGGCGACCGGTCGGTCAGTCGTCGGCAGTGCTTCGGGGGGCGTTCCCCTCGTGTTCGACGAGTCCGCGGCCGACGCCGAGTGCGTCGTTGGTCCGGTCGATGCTCTGGCGGGCGCTGGCGGTCCGTTCCGAGAGGGCACGCACCGCGTCGATGTTCTCGGGGACCACGTCGGCCTCCTGGTGGATGGCCTGGAACAGGTAGAGGTCGTTGTCCTCGACGGTGACCGACTCCGCCCAGATGCAGTTCTCCCAGACGTCGCCGCGCGGGCGGCCGGCGTCGCGAGTGTACTCTTTGAGTTTCCCGGCGCCGTCGATACCGAGCGTCTCGGGGATGAGGAACAGGCGTGACTCCCGACCCAGCAGTTCACGGACCGCCTCGGCCGACGGCGTCGACTCCAGCGTGACGTTGACGCTGTGGGTGTGCATCTGCGTGGTCGGCACCTTCATCCCCATCGTGTCGATGTCGAGGTCCGGGAACACCGTCTTGACGTCGGGGCCGTGGTGGGAGGGAATCTCGACGGGGTCCGGGAGTGTGTCGTTGATGGGGCCGCGCGAGGTCTGTCCGGGGTCGCCACCCCGGCGGACCAGTGTGACGCGCGCCTTCTCGATGCCGTAAGTCTCCTCTAGAGGGGCGAACAGGCGTGAGAGACCGGTCGTGTTGCAGGAGACCACGCGGGCGCTGTCGGCACCCACGGCGGCGTCGTAGTTGGCGCGAGCGACGAAGCTCACGTCGGCGACGTCGGGGTCCTCGCCGCCCTGGAAGATGGCCGGCGTGTCGTGGTCCTCGTAGATTTCGGCGTTGGATGCGCCGACGCCGCCCGGCGTCGTGTCGACGACGACGTCACTGACCTCGACGAGGTCGTGTACCGTGCCGGCGGTGTCGAGACCGGCGGCGTCGAACGGAACCCTGCCGTCCTCGCCGGCCGCGTAGAGGTCGTAGCCGCGGTCGTCTGCGATAGTTGCCTCGAAGTTCGGGGAGCGCTTGGAGACGCCCGCCACCGTCATATCCGGCTGGACACGGACCGCGTCAGCGACCCGTTTGCCGATGGTGCCAAAGCCGTTGATGCCCACGTGGAGCATGGACGACTGTTCACGGGGTGAGAGGATATTCTTTGCGGTTAATGATGATAGAAATTAACTCGGATAGTTGTACTATCGGACCCTGTTACCACGACACACGGCGGTGGTTTCGACGTTCGTCCACCCCCGAGTTTCCACCAAGAGTTAATCCCGACCGGGCCGAGGCGTCCGTATGGACAACTCCTCCCTTCGCGCCCCGGCGGAGACGGCCGTCAGGCAGTGCATGAACCTCCAGTCCGACGAGTCGTGTGCCGTCGTGACCGACGACGAGCGCGAGGCCATCGGCGAGGCGCTGTACCGTGTCGCCGCCGAGATTACCGACGACACCGTCTTCCTGCGCTACCCGCCGGGGAGCCAACACGGCGAGGAACCGCCCGCCCCCGTCGCCGGCGCGATGCGGACCGCCGACGTGGTGCTGGCGCCGACGACCAAGAGCCTGAGCCACACCGAGGCCCGCAGCGAGGCCAACGCCGCCGGCGCGCGGGTCGCCACCCTCCCCGGTATCAGCGAGGGCGTGTTCCTGATGGGGCTAGACGCGGACTACGAGGCCATCCGACAGCACTGCGAGGACGTCCTCGCACAGGTCGCGGACGCCGCCGAGATTCGGGTCACCTCGCCGCAGGGCACGGACATCACGTTCGGCGTCGGATCCCGGGAGTGGAACGTGGACACCGGCATCGTCCACGAACCCGGCGAGATGTCGAACCTCCCGGCCGGCGAGGTGTTCCTCGCCCCGGAGACGGCCGACGGCACCTTCGTCGTCGACGGGACGATGCGCCCTCACGGGAAACTCGACGGGAGGGAACTCCGCTTCGAAGTCGCGGACGGCTACGTCACCGACATCGACGACCCGGCTATCCGCGAACAGGTCGAGACGGCCGCCGACGAGGTGGGCCGGGACGCCTACAACCTCGCGGAACTGGGCATCGGTACCAACGTCGCCGTCACCGACCTCGTCGGCTCCGTCCTGCTGGACGAGAAGGCCGGCGGCACCGTCCACATCGCCATCGGCGACGACCACGCCATCGGCGGCGACACGCACGCCCCCATCCATCTGGACGGCATCCTGACCGAGCCGACCGTGTACGCGGACGGGGTGGAAGTGGACCTGCCGCGGGGCGAGTGAACGGTCGGGCCGGCGACCGGTCCGTGCCACGGAGAACCACGACGAGAGCCGTGGCGACGACCATTTAGGCCCGGGCGGTCAACACGGAGGTATGACCGAAGCGACACCCGGAGAGCGCGTCGCGCTCCCCTGTCCGGCCTGTTCGCCGGACTTAGAGACCGTCCACGAGGTCCTCAAACCCGGCGGCCACGTCACCGTCCGCTGTACCGACTGCGACCACGTCCACAAGGAACAGTTGCCCGAGGAGACCACGCTCCAGAGAGACGTCGTCGTCTCCCAGGACGGCGAATCGTTCACCGCGCAGGTCGACGTCCCCGAGGACGCGGACCTCGCCGTCGGCGAGGAGTTCCTGCTGGAGACCGAGGAGGCCGTTCTCACCGTCCGCATCACGAGTCTGGAGACCGACGAGGGCCGCGAAGAGGAAGCCTCGGTCGAGGCCGTCGAGACCATCTGGTCCCGCGCGGTGGGGAACGTCGCGGTCAACGTCACGATGCACCCGAAGGACGGGCGCCACGACGAGACCGAGAGCTTCAAACTGCAGGTGCCCGGCGACTTCGAGTTCGTCGTCGGCGAGACCGAGGCGTTCGGCGACGAGGAGTTCACGGTGGAGGGCATCCACGTCCGCGACGACGCCCACGGCTACGACCACAAGAAGATGGACTTCGACGGCGACAGCGCAGTGGCGAAAGACATCAACCGGTTGTACGTCCGCGACGAGTCCTCGACGGCCTGGTCCGCCTGGTAGGATGCCCGACTGGGCCCGCGCTCGCACCGAACTGGTCGACCGACTCCGGGAGGGACGCGTCGACGACGAGCGAGTTCTCGAGGCGATGGAGGCCGTCCCACGACACCGGTTCGTGCCAGAGGAGTACCGGACCGACGCCTACCGCGACCGGCCACTCCCGATAGGCCGAGACCAGACGATCTCTGCGCCCCACATGGTGGCCATCATGGCGGAACTACTCGACCTCCAGCGAGGCGACCGCGTCCTCGAAGTCGGGACCGGATGTGGCTACCACGCCGCCGTCACCGCCGAACTCGTCGGTTCGGCCGACATCTACACCGTCGAGTACCACGACGAACTGGCCCGGCGAGCACGCGAGACGCTCGCAGAGACGGGGTACGGCGACGTCTCGGTCCGCGCGGGCGACGGGAGACAGGGGTGGCCAGAGTACGCCTCCTACGACCGCGCGTACCTGACGTGTGCGGCCTCGAAGTTCCCGAGCGCCGTCGTCGAACAGGTCCGGCCCGGAGGGCTGTTGCTCGCACCCGTCGGTGGCCAGCGCCGACAGACGCTGGTCCGTGCCCGTCGACGCCCCGACGGGTCGCTGGCCCGTGAGGACCACGGCGCCGTCCGGTTCGTCCGGTTGCAGTAAGCCGACGATACCGCGGCGACCCGCGGGGCGCGTGATTCATATAGCTCCGGCCGGAATCTCGGATATGGACCCTGCGGTACTGCGCGGCGACATGGTCGACAGCCTGCAACACGACAGCAAGGGTGTCGTCCAGAGCGCGTGGCTGTCGGCGGCGATGCGTGCGGTCCCGCGCGAGGCCTTCGTCGGGGAGCAACAGGCCTACTCCGACCGCCCGTTCGAACGACTCGGAACCCGCGTCCTCTCGCCCAGCACCGCCGCCCGGTTGCTCGAAGCGCTGGCACCCGAGGACGGCGACGAGGTCCTCGTCGTCGGGGCCGGCGTCGGCTACACTGCCGCCGTCCTCGCCGAACGGGTCGGCGCCGCGAACGTGCAGGCCATCGACATCACCCGTCGACTCGTCATCGACGCCCGGCAGAACCTCGCGAAGGCCGGCTACGAGGGCGTCCTCGTCGACCGACGGGACGGCGCCGACGGCCTGCCGGAGTACGCCCCCTACGACCGGATTCTGCTGGAAGCGGCGGCCATCGAACCGCCCCGTGCCCTGCTCGCGCAACTGGCCGACGACGGGCGACTGGTGATGCCGCTGGGCGCCAACCAGCAGACGCTGGCCATCGTCGACGCCGACGGCGAGGCCCAGCGGCTCGGCAGCGTCGCGTTCCGGCCGATGCTCGTCGAGGGCGAACAGGCCGACACCGTCGAGCGCAACCGGACCCGCCGCGAGGACCAAGAGCACGCCCGACGGAACGCCCAGTCCCGCACCGGGTGGGAGCAGGACTGGATAGACTGGGACTAGCCGCGCACGACGAGCAGGTCCGTGTTCGACCGGCTGTCCCGATAGCTGCTGCTCGCCGGCGGTTTCACGTCGAAGACCACCGTCCCTTCCTGCTGGTTCGCCCCCAGCGACGGCGACAGCGAGAGGGTGGCGTTGCCGGCCGCCCCCGTCTCCGCCGTCGCCACGCTGTCGAGCGTCGCCGTCCCGCTCTTCGCGACGACAGTCGCGCCGGAGACGGGCGCGCCTTCGGGGTCGACGACGGTGACGGCCACCTCGCGCTCCCCGGGCGTCGTCACCTCCGGGTGGGGTTGCACGTCGACTTCGGTGACCTGCAGCGTCTCGATGCCGGAGATGGTACTCATCATCACGCTCAGGCAGGCGACGCCGACGACCAGCGCGATGACCAGCCGAATCGGCAGTCCCTCGATAGCCCGTTCGTCGCGCCACAGTGAGTCGCTCATGGGGTGGCGTGGTCCCGGCTCCGCACTTGAACCCTCGGCCGGAGGTTCAAGTCCGAAGGCACGGCCAGCGCCGGTATGGTCGTCGTCGGACGAGCGGCCGAGCGCGGGCCCACGGCGCGTCTCGGTCACTACCGAGCGAGAGACGGGAGCCACGGCGCGCCGGTGGACGTAGACGTCGACCGGCCACACGCGGGGCTGGTCGTCGGCAAGCGCGGGTCTGGCAAGACGTACACGCTGGGCGTCCTGCTGGAGGAACTGGCCGCCACCGAGGGCGTCGCACCCGTCGTCGCAGACCCGATGGGCGCGTTCGCCCCGCTCTCGGACGCCGCTATCGACGCGACGGTGGTCGAGCCACGGGTCCGGGCCGACGCGCTGGACCCGTCGCTGTGGTGTGCGCTCCTCGGACTCGACCCGGCGAGTGGTCCGGGGTCGCTGGTCTGGCGGGCGGCGACCCGGCGGGAGACGCTGACGGGGATGGCCGAGTGGGTCGACGGGAGCGACGCCGACGCGGCCACGAGGCGGGCCGCGAGCAACCACCTCTCGCTCGCCGCCACGTGGGATGTCTTCGACCCGACGGGACTGTCCTTGGAGTCGCTCTGCGGCGGGCGCGTGACGGTCCTCGACCTCTCTGGCGTCGACCGCGCGCCCGCGAACGCCGTCCTCGCGGCCGTCGCCGGGACGCTGTACGACGCCCGTGTGGCCGAGAGGACGCCACGACTGCCGTGGCTCCTCGTCGACGAGGCCCACGCCTTCACCGACGGCGTCGCGGGCCGGGCGCTCCGTCGCCTGCTGACGCGGGGACGCCACCCGGGCGTCAGTTGCTGGCTGGCGACGCAACGCCCGAGCGCCCTGCCGTCGGTCGCCGTCTCGCAGGCCGACCTGCTGCTGGCCCATCGGCTGACCAGCGAGGCGGACGTGGCGGCGCTCGTAGAGGCGCGGCCCACGTACCTCGACGGCGGTATCGAGGGCCGCCTCCCGACGGCGACGGGCGCGGCGCTGGTCGTCGACGACGTGACCGAGTCCGTCCACCACGTGCAAGTCAGAGAGCGACGGACGCCTCACGGAGGCGAGAGTCCGCGCGTCTCCGAGCGGGTGAGCGGCGCACATCACAACTGACGAGTAGGGCCACCGCGAGGGGTCGGTAATGACCGAATCGCACGCCCTCTCGCGGGCCGAACCGCTCCTGTTGGTCGCGCTCGGGGGGTTCGTCGGGGCGGTCGCGCGCCACTCCGTCTCGATTGCGGTGCCCGGGGGAGGGACCGTCGACGGCGCCGTCGTCGGGACGCTCCTCGTCAACGTCGCCGGGAGTTTCGCGCTCGGGGTGTTGCTGTACGAGGCCCACCTCGCGGACGTCCTCTCGGCGGAGACGCGTCTGGTCGTCGGCACGGGCTTTCTCTCCTCGTTCACCACGTACAGCACGTTCGCCGTCCAGACGAGCGGGCTCCCCCCGATGCTCGCGGTCGGGAACGTCGCGGCCAACTACGCGCTGGCGTTCCTCGGCGTCGTCCTCGGCCGCCTCGTCGCGAGGTGGGTGTCGTGAACCCCCTCCTGCTCGTCGGCCTCGGCGGGACGGCGGGCGCGCTGGGCCGTCACCTCGTCGGGACGCGCCTCGAACGCAACCGGGCGGACACGCTCACGGTGAACGTACTGGGGAGCGTCCTGCTGGGCGCACTCGTCGTCGCGCCGGTCGGCGAGTCGGTCGCGCTAGCCGTCGGCACCGGGTTCTGTGGGGCCTTCACGACCTTTTCGTCGTTCGCCTTCGAGACGGTACGACTGGCCGAACTGGGCCACCCCCGCGAGGCGGCGCTGTACGCGGGCGGGACGCTCGTCGTCGCCCTCGTCGGCGTCGCGCTCGGCGGGGTCGTGGCGACGGCGCTGGTCTGACGGCGAGAGCGACTCAGTCGGCGGTCGACTCGTCCTCGGCCGAGATGCGGCCGACGTCCGCGGCCGTCGTGTCGCCGAGGCGACTGCGGAGTTTGCCCGCGAGGACGGTGACGACGTATATCGCGACGGCGACGAGGACGATGACGCCGCCGGCCGTCGCTTCGCCGTAGTAGGCGACGCCGATGCCGAGCGTCACGGCGAGTTCGGCGAGGACGACGGAAGTGAGCAGCGACGAGCGGAAACTGCTGGCGACCTGTGCCGCGCTGGCGACCGGGACGACGAGCATCGCGGCGACGAGGATGACGCCCATTATCTGCATCGCGCCGACGACGACGAGCGCCGTCAGCATCACCATCAGTCGGTTGTACCAGCCGACCGGGATACCCGAGACGGCCGCCGCCGTCTCGTCGAACGTGACGTACAGCAGTTGGTTGCGCGTGACGGCGACGGTGGCGACGACGACGCCGAACAGGACGAGCAGGATGGCGGCGTTCTCGGCCGAGACGGTCGAGAGATTGCCGAAGAGGTACTGGTTGATGCCGACCGCGAGGCCGCCCGCGTTGAGGCTGATGAGGACCGTCCCGAGGGCGAACCCCGTCGAGAGGACGATGGCCATCGAGACGTCGTTGTACGCGTCGGTCGCCTCCGAGATGAGTTCGATGAGCAGCGCCGACAGCATCGCGACGACGACGGCGGTGAGGTACGGCGACACGCCGAGGTCGACGACCGCGTTGAGGAACAGGCCCACGGCGACGCCGGCGAACGCCGTGTGCGCCAGCGCGTCGCCGATGAGCGCGAGTTGCCGGTGGACGAGGAAGGTGCCGATGAGCGGCGCCATCACGCCGATGCAGAGGCCGACGAGGACGGCGCGGTGCATGAACCCGTACTGGAGGAGTTCGAGGCCGGTGACGCCACCCAGCCACGACAGGAACGCCGACCAGAGGCCGAGCAGCCAGTACAGCGGCCAGAGGACGGCGTCGGTCGGACTCGACTGGAGTAAGAAGGCGGGCGCGCCCATCAGGCGTCCCCCCCGACCGGCATCGCCGTCCCGAAGGCCCGGGCCAGCGCGTCGCTCTCGACGAACGCGTCGGTCGGGCCGTCGAAGTACACCTCGCGGTTGAGACAGACGACGCGGGCGGCGTGTTCGGTGACGGCCCGGAGGTCGTGTTCGATGAGCAGGACGGTGATGCCGTCGGCGTGCAGCGATTCGAGGAGGTCGTAGAAGGCGTCGACCGACTCGGCGTCGACGCCGACGGTCGGTTCGTCCAAGACGAGGAGGTCCGCCTCGCTGGCCAGCGCCCGGGCGATGAACGCACGCTGGCGCTGACCACCCGACAGGTTCGTGATGCGGCGGTCCGCGAAGTCGTACATGCCGACGGTGTCGAGCGCTCGGTCGACGATTCGGTGGTCCTCGGCCGAGAGGCGGCCGAACCCGACGTGCGGGTAGCGGCCCATCCGCACGACTTCACGGACCGTGATGGGCATCTCCTTCGAGGCGCTGGCCTGCTGTGCGACGTAGCCGATTCGGGCGCCGTCGTCGAACTTGTGGGCCGGGTCACCGAACAGGCGAGCGGTCCCCGCGTCCGGCCGCAGGAGACCGAGCACGAGTCGCATGAGCGTCGACTTCCCGGAGCCGTTGGGGCCGACGACGGCGACGTACTCGCCGGGGTCGATTCGCAACGAGACGTCCTCGACGACGCGGGCGCTGGTGTAGCCGAACGACACGTCGGCGAGTTCGACGACCGGGTCGGCCTCGCTCATTCGAAGTTCCTCCACTCCTCGGCCCAGCCGTCGTACCCGGCCTCGGCTGGCGGTTTGTTCCCGAGGACGACCTCGAAGGTAGGCATGTTGATTCTGTAGGCTATCTCCTCGTAGCCCCAGTTGTTCTCGACCCAGTCCTCGCGGACCCCGGCGTACGGCGTGACGGGGAAGTACGCCTCCACCTGCGTCTCCGCCAGAAGCTGTTTCGCGGGCTTGCGGGACTCGAAGACGCCGTTGGCGATGTACCGGATGTCGTTGTCCTCGATGACCGCCTTGGCCTCGGTGATGTCGGAGGGCTTCACGTCGCCGCTGGCGGCGAGGTTCGTCACGAGCGGCCGCATCCGGACGCCGTAGGTGACGCCGATGTACTGGAACGCGTTGTGGGCCGCGAGCTGGACGACGTCGCGGTCGGCCGCGTCGAAGATAGCGCGGTAGTCGGCGTCGATGCGCTGCAGGACCTCGGACTTGTACTGCTCGGCGTTGCTCCGTAGCGTCTCGGCGTGGTCGGGAGCGAGTTCGACGAACCCGTCGGCGATGTTGTCGACCGACGTGGCGGCCCGTCCGGGGTCGAGCCAGAAGTGGGGGTCCTTGCCGCGCTGTGCGCCGACGCCCTCCTCGTCGCGGTCGAGCGTCGCCGCGAGGTCGACCAGTTCGATGCCCTCGCGGACGTTGACGAGGTGAGTGTCGGCGTCGTCGTCTTCGAGCGTCTGGATGGCCCGGTCGGCCCACGGCTGGAAGTCTTCCCCGACGTGGATGAACGCGTCGGCGTCGACGATGTCCTTCGTGACGCTGGCGTTCGGCTCCCAGCCGTGCCCGTGCAGCCCCGTCGGGACGAGGTTCTCGACCGTAATCGGCGTGTCCGCCGCGACGTTCCGTGCGAAGTCGTAGAAACTGAAGAAAGACGCCACCGCGACGGGACCGTCGCCCGACTGTCCCGACCCGTTCTCCGCACTATCGGACCGACCCGTGCTACCGCCGATACAGCCGGCGAGTCCCGTCGCGAGCAAGCTGCCACCGGCGGCGAGGGCCTGTCGTCTGGATACTCCTCGCCCGTGACTGCGCTGACCGTCGTCGTTCGACATGGAGGAAAGAGAAGGGGCGAACTAAATAATAGTTGTGTTCTAAGGCAAAGTTTAGACCAGTCTAATTCTCTGAGACAACCACGGCACAGCGCTCAAGGCGCCGGCCCTCCTGACACCGCTATGGACCCTGCGGAGCTTCGTGCGGCGATACCCGCACTGGACCGGTGTACCTACTTCAACACGGGTGCGAGCGGCCCCAGTCCCCGGCCCGTCGTCGACGCGGCGACCGACTTTCTGGAACGACACGCCTTCGAAGCGCCCGCCGGCGAGGGCCCGTACGCCGTCGCGTGGGACGCCATCGCCGCCGCACGGGAGGTGGCGGCCGACCACATCGGCGCTCGGCCCGACGACGTGGCGTTCACCCGGAGTACCGCCGACGGCGTCAACCTCGTCGCGAGTGCCATCGACTGGCAACCCGGCGACGTGGTCGTCCGCACCGACCTCGAACACCCCGCCGGGACCCTGCCGTGGGACCGACTCGCCGACACGCACGACGTCGAGGTCCGGGTGCTCGAGACGGAGCGGGGCCGTCTCGACCTAGACGCGGTGAGAGACGCCGTCGCGGACGCGCGACTCGTCGTACTCAGTTCGCTGACGTGGACCCACGGCACCCGGTTGCCGGTCGGCGAGGTGGTCGACATCGCCCACGACGCCGGCGCGCAGGTACTCGTCGACGCCGTCCAGTCGGTCGGCCAGCACCCCGTCGACGTGACAGAGTGGGGCGCGGACTTCGTGACGGCCGCGGGCCACAAGTGGCTGCTGGGCATCTGGGGCGCCGGCGTGCTGTACGTCGACCCGGGCGCGCACGACCGACTCCGACAGACCCGCATCGGCTACCGGAGCGTCGAGGAGATGAACGCCGACGAGTACGCCTACCACACCGGCGCCAGACGGTTCGAGGTCGGGACCACCTCGCCGGCACCCTACGTCGCGCTCGCGGCGGCCATCGAGACGATGGAGTCGGTGGGCCTCGACACCGTCGAGACGCGGGTCGAGCGCCTGACCGATCGCCTGAAAGACGGCCTCGACGACCGCCTGCTGAGCCCCGAGCGGTACGAGTCCGGCCTCGTCACGTTCGCCGTCGAGGACCCGGAGGCGACCGTCGAGCGACTCGCCGCGGACGGTATCGTCGTCCGGTCGCTCCCCCACCCCGAGGCCGTCCGGGCGTCGGTCCACGCGTTCAACGACGAGGGCGACGTGGACCGGTTGCTCGACGCGCTGTAAGTCGGTCAGGCGCGCGAGCCGTGTTCGACGATCAGGTCGCCGAGGTGCCGCACGCGAACGAGCGGCGTCACGGCGGTCCGTAGTTCTCCGACGTCGGTCTCGACGGCCGGCGGGACGTCGGCGAGCGACGCCGGGTCGTCCGCACCGTCGGGAGGTCCCGCGTCCCCGTCACCCGCACCGAGCGTCCGTGTCTCCACGGTCGCCGTTCGTGTCGACAGTTCGAGCGTCAGCGTCTCGCCCGGCGAGACGCGGTGGCGGTCGCTCCCGAGACCGACACGGGCCGCCTCGCCGACGCGGGACACCGACGGGCGGCGAACGGCCAGCGGCGCGGCCAGTCGGACCGCGGCGACGGGACGGTAGTCGGACGCGAGTCGCCTCGGAAGCCACCGGACGGTCTCGTCCCGAGCGGCCAGCGCCGTCGAGAGGCGGTCGCCCGTGTCGGTCACGCCGGCGGCGTCCCGCACGACGAAGGCCGCGTCGTCGAGTCGCCTCCGGTCGGCGGCCGTCAGGGTACCGTACGGGTCGGTGACGAGTCGCCCTTCGTCGGTCGCGACGCGGTAGGGGGGCGCCCCGTCGACGTGCAACGCCCGGAGGGTGGTGTCTGGTGGGGTGTCCACGTCGAACTCGACCGCGACGTCGACCACCCGCGTCGTGGTCCCCGCAGACGCCGTTCCGGCGACGCCGAGGAGCGATCCACCGCCGAGGACGCCACCGGCCCTGAGGACACTGCGTCGGGTCGCGGTGACCCGTGCCGTCGAGTCGTCGCTCATCCCTCACCCCCGAATACCGCCTCGGCCGTGCGCTCGACCGCTAGCTTCGTGCAGTCGGTGTAGTTCGGGTCGTACCCCCGGAAGTGCGGGTGGCCGTTGGCACAGGCCCCGTGGGCGGCGTGGCTGTCGTGGTAGGTCACCGCCATCGGCGACACCTCGCCGGAGGGGGAGACCACGCCCGTGTCGTGTTCGTGCATGTGGCTCCCGCGCTCGACCAGCACGCTCGTCTTCGCGAGGTGGCGGTAGCCGACGAGGGCGTGTCCGAGTTCCTGCTTGGTGAACGCCTCGACGCGGGCGGCGTCCTCGGAGGCCGTCCCCACGACCATCCGGCAGTTCGTGGTGAAGGCGAGTTCGTCGAGTTCGTCGGCGCTGAACCCGCCGCCGCCGTCGAACCCCCCGGCGACGCCGTAGTGCAGCCCCCGAGCGCCGTACAGTTCCGGGTGGCGCTCCGTGTACGTCTCGAAGGCGTCGACGAAGGCCGCCTTCGTCGTGTCGTCGTAGTCGGCCCCGCCGTCGTCGGCCACGAACGGTTCCGAGGGCGCCAGCGTGAACGCCGCGTACCCGCCCAGCGCCCCGAACTCGACGAACTGGTCGAGGCCGTCGACGACGGCCGCCGCCACCGGGCCGCCGTCGACCCACTCGTCGTAGACGGCGTCGTCCGCGGGGTAGAGGAACACGGCAGTGCGGGGACGGCGGCCGAACTCGCCGTCCAGCAGGTCGAAGTGCGGTGTCGTGTCTGCCACGTCGACACAGAGGGACCACAGAATCATATAGTCTCGCCGTCACTTCGGGCGGGAGCCGGGGTCGCCGACTCGACTGCGGCCTCCGGTTTGATTGGGACCGGGAGCCTACGCGAACGCATGGACGAACGGGCAGTCGTCACCGCGTTCCTCCGCAACGACGGCGAGGTGTTGCTCCGCCGGCGGAGCGACGCCGTCGGGTCGTACCGGGGTCGGTGGGGCGGCGTCGCCGGACACGTCGTCGACGACGAACGGGAGCGCGAGCGACGCGACCCCGAGACGGCGGCGTGGGCCGAGATAGCCGAGGAGACCGGCCTCGCCGGAGCGTCGACACTCGTCACCGGCGGCGACCCGTTCCCCGTCGAGGACGCCGACCGCGACATCCGATGGCTCGTCCACCCGTTCCTGTTCGACTGCGACTCGCGGGCGGTCGAGACGAACGAGGAGACGACGGCGACGGCGTGGGTCCACCCGCCGGAGATACTCCGCCGCGAGACGGTCCCGCGCCTCTGGACCTCCTACGACCGGGTGCGGCCCCGCGTGGCGACGGTCCGGGACGACCGGACCCACGGGTCGGCGTGGCTCTCGCTGCGGGCACTCGAGACCCTGCGCGACGAGGCGGCACTGGCCGCCGAGGGACGGGCGGACGAACTCGAATCGGCCGACCGCGACGGCGACGACTGGACGGGGCTGGCGTCGCTCGCGCGACGACTCCGGGACACCCGGCCGTCGATGGCCGTCCTCGCCACCCGCGTCGACCGCGTGATGTCGACAGCCAGCGACGACCGGACGCCCGCGGCCGTCGAGACGGCGGCCCGGCGGGCCATCGAACGGGCCGTCGACGCCGACCGTAGAGCGGCCGAACGGGCCGCCGAGACGCTCCCGGGCCGTGTGGCGACGCTCTCGCGGTCGGGTACCGTCACGGCGGCGATTCGGGCGGCCGACCCCGACGCGGTGCTGGTCGCCGAGTCCCGGCCCGGCGGCGAGGGCGTCGGCGTCGCCGAGTCGCTGGCCGACGGGACGGCCGTGACGCTCACCACCGACGCCGCCTTCGCGTTCGAACTCGCCGACTGGGACGCCGACGCCGTCCTCGTCGGTGCCGACCGAGTCCTCCCGGACGGCCGCGTCGTCAACAAGGTAGGGACCCGCACGGCGGCGCTGGCGGCGGCCGCGGCGGGCGCCGACTGTCTGGTCGTCGCGTCGAGCGACAAAGTCGCGACGACGGCCGACTACGACCTCGAACCCCGCGACGCCGCCGAGGTGTACGACGGCGACGCCGACCTGACGGTGGCGAACCCCACCTTCGACGTGACGCCGGCGGCGGCGGTGACCGCCGTCGTGACAGAGCGGGGCCGACTCGACGCCGACGAAGTCGGGGCCGTCGCCGCCACGCACCGGGAGTGGGCCGCGTGGGACGAGGAGGGCGACTGAGACGGCGCGGTCAGTTCTCGTCGAGGACGACTGGGACGCCGGCCTCGGCCACGTCCGCGGCGAACTCGCGGGAGTCGGCTTCGAGGTTCGAGAACGTGTTGTAGTGGACCGGCATGACCAGACGGGGTTCGATGGTCGCGGCGAGGGCGGCGGCCTCGTGGCGGTCCATCGTCGCCCGCGGGCCGATGGGGGGACAGAACAGCGAGGTGTCCAGCGTGCGGTGGCCCGGCAGCACGTCGCTGTCGCCGGGGTAGTAGACGCGGGTGCCGTTCACCTTGACCATGAACCCACACCCGAACCCCTCGGGGTGGTACGGCGTGCCGTCGGAGAGGGTGTGCGGGCCGTCGGGTTCGTTGTGGGCCGGCGTCGTCCAGATTGGGACGTCGCCGACGGTCACCTGCGCCTTGGCGTCGACCTGCCGGACCTCGTAGGGCAGGTCGACGATGGCCGGGAGGTCGCGTTCGACGTCGCGGCCGTCGATACCTTCGAAGGCGACGACCGTCGTCTCCTCGTTGGCGACCCGGTCGATGCCGTCCGGGTCGTAGTGGTGGACGTGCGTGACACAGACCACGTCGGCGTCTTCGGGGCGGTAGTCGGTGCTCGGCGGGTGACCGACGCCGTCCGCGTACGGCTCCCACTCCCCCGTCAGGACCCCGTAGCGTCCGGGGTCGGTGTAGACGACGGTGTCGTCGCCGGCGACGCGGATGGTGGCGTACCCGAGCCAGTCGACGGTCACCCCCTCGTGGTGGACGGTCATTGCCTGCCGTACGCACCGCGGGACGGATAAGTCGGCGGTTTCGGGCGGCGGCCTCACTCCGCCGGCCGACCGTCGACCGTCGTCTCGACCGTCTGGTCGCCCAGTTCACCGTCGCGGATGGCGGTCCGCAGGGCGAGTTCGGCGACGTTCCCGCCGTGTTCGGCGGTCCGACGGATGCTGTCGAGGACGTGGGTGAGCCGGTACGGGGCGGTCGGCGACTCGAACAGGCGGCGGTCGAGCGCCTCGACGTCCGCCCGGAGCGCGTCGCGGGCGTGGAGCGCCTCGCGGGCCGACTCGACGCCCGCGTCGCCGACGATGGCGCGGACCGCGTCCTCGACGACGTCCCGGGCCGTCGCGGCGAGGTCGGCGACGGACTCGGCCGTGGCGTCGTCCATCGGGTCGTCGAATGCCTCGGCCGTCGTCGCGATGCGCTCGGCGTGGTCGGCGACCCGTTCGAGTTCTCTGGCCGTGACCCAGCAGACGAACAGTTCCGAGCGGGTCAACCCCAGCGCGTCCATCTCGTCGAAGCGGGCCAGTCCGCGCTCGAAGTAGCGGTCGACCATGGCGTACAGGCGGTCGGCCTGGTCGTCCCTGTCGGCGGGGCTGTCGACCGTCGTCGGACCGGTCAGGGCCGCCGTCGCGTCGCGGTGCATCGACAGCGCGACGAACTGGAGTTGCCGGACCGACTGTCTGATGGACACCTCGTCCGCGTCCAACAGCGTCCGGACCGTCATCGTCGTCGGCGTCGACTCGGTGACGGTGACGCCGGTGAGCGTCCGGGCGACGCGCTCGACGGCGCGCTGTTGTGCGTCGCCGAACCCGTCGGGCGCGTCGAGTTCGAGTACGTCGACGCCCGCGGCGTAGGCCGCGCGGAGGGCGCGTTCGATACACGTGGGGTCGGCGTGCGGGACCGTCAGGCTGAGGCGGCCCGTCGTCTCCCGGTCGCGCTCCTGTGCCTGAACGACGAGGACGCCGTCGATGTGCGTGTGGAGGTCGACGACCGACCCCGTCTCGATGCCGGCCACCTCGGCCCACTCTTTGGGGAGCGAGACGGTGTACGTGCCGCCGCCGACCTGCTGTATCTTGCGTGTTTCCATCGGTCGTGTGTCGTGGTAGTCACACCCACGCGGCGGGACGACGCCTCGCGTAGGGCACGATACGGTCGTGGTCGGTGCGCCGGACGCCGGCGCCCCGAGGCGTTCACCCGAACTTGCCGGTGATGTAGTCCTCGACGCGCTGGCTCTCGGGGTTCTCGAATATCTTGTCCGTGTCGTCGTACTCCACCAACTCGCCGCCGGTGAGGAAGACGGCCGTCTGGTCGGAGATGCGGGCCGCCTGCTGCATGTTGTGCGTGACGATGACGACGGTGTACTCCTTCGAGAGTTCCTCGACGAGGTCCTCTATCTTCGAGGTGGCGATGGGGTCCAGCGCCGACGCCGGTTCGTCCATCAGGATGACCTCGGGGTCGACGGCGAGACAGCGGGCGATGCAGAGCCGCTGTTGCTGGCCGCCCGACAGGCCCAGCGCGTTGTCGTCGAGTCGGTCCTCGACCTCGTCCCACAGCGCCGCCTGCTTCAGCGAGCGCTCGACGAGTTCGTACTCCGCCTCGGTGTCGTCGCGGCCGAACAGGCGCGCCAGCAGTCCCTTCTCGATGTTGCCGTGCTTGCGCGGGCCGTAGGAGATGTTCTCGCGGATGGACTTCGGGAAGGGGTTGGGCGACTGGAACACCATCCCGATGCGTTTGCGCAGTTCGACGAGGTTGGCGTTCGGGTCGTAGATTTCCGTCCCTTCGAGTTCGACCGACCCGTCGATTCGGGCGGCCTTGATTCGGTCGTTCATCCGGTTGAGACAGCGCAGGTACGTCGACTTCCCACAGCCCGAGGGACCGACGAGCGCCGTCACGGAGTTCTCGGGGATGTCCATGGAGACGTCCTTGAGCGCGTGGTCGTCCCCGTACCAGACGTTCAGGTCCTCGACGGAGAGCTTCGGCGTCCCCGCGAAGTCGTAGTCGGTCCACGCCTCGCGGACCCGCTCGTCGCTCTCGCCGGCCGTCGTCGTGGTCGTCTGGCTCGCTGTACGCCCCGTCGTCTCCGTCTCGCTGTCGTCAAGCGCGTTACTCATAGGTTAGCTTCCTCCGGAAGTAGGTCCGCGCCGTGATACCCACGGCGTAGAAGGTCAGTACGACCAGCAGCAGGACGAACGCCGACGCCCACCCCATCGAGGGGGAGCCGCTGACGCCGGCGGCGATGACCGCCCACACCTGCGTCGGCAGGGAGGCCGACGCCGAGAGGAGGGCGTCGTTGGCGACGAACGGCGGTTGCGCGGTGAAGCGGAAGCCGTCCAGCACCTGTGCCGACTCCGTCGCGTTCAGCGTCGACCCGAGCACGAGGATGAGCGGGGCCGTCTCGCCGGCGATGCGGCCGACGCCGAGGATGACGCCGGTGATGACGCCGGGCATCGCGGCCGGCACGACGACGCTCTTGATGGTCACCCACTGGGAAACGCCGAGCGCCGCGCTCGCGTCACGGTACTCGTCGGGAACGGCCTTGACCGCCTCGCGACTGGTGATGAGCACCAGCGGCAGGAGCATGAACCCGAGGACGAGCATCCCCGCGAGCAGGGACTCGTCGCCGCCCAGCCGAGGGATGAGGAAGGCGGCCCCGAACAGGCCGAAGACGATGCTCGGCGTACTCCAGAGCGCGTTCGTCGCTATCTCGACCAGCGCGGTGAAGCGGCCCTGTTCGGCGTACTCGGTGAGGAAGACGGCCGCGCCGACGCCCAGCGGCACCGCGAACAGCGTCGCGCCGGTGACCAGCCACACCGTGCCGACGACGGCGGGCAGGATGCCGCCGGGTTCGGCCCCCAGCGGGACGTACGTCTGCATCGTCATCGGCCACGAGAGTGTGCCGGCGTTGGCGACGCTGACGCCGAGGGCGGTGAACGACACCTTCGTCACGGCGACGTGCAGCCCCAGCAGCGTCAGGAAGCCGGCGACGCCGGTCAGGCCGAGAGACGTCTCCTCGCCCAGTAAGCGCCGCTGGAGCGTCTCGTCGGTCCGGCGTTTCGCGCGGGCGACCAGCGCCGTGGCCGCGAGTGACGCCACCGCGCCGGCCAGCGCGACGGCCGGGACGACGTTGACCGGGCCGACGCTGGGCGTGACCGTCGCCGTCGCCTGCAGGAAGAGGGCCGCCGTCAGCAGGGCGAGACCGCCGAACACGCCGAGCGTGAACAGCGTCGCGGCGTCCTGTGCGCGGTCGGCCAGCGCGCCCTCGCCGACGAGGACGCCGCCCAGCGGGAGCGCCGAGAGCGCGAGGGCGGCGAGGGCGGCCAGCACGACCACGGCGAGGCCGAGCGTCCCGCCCAGCGGGAGGCCGAGCGGGGTCGGGCCGACCAGCAGGAACAGGCCGGTCAGGGCGACGGTCCCCGCGACGGCGAGCGGGAGCGTCCGCCGAGCCGTCTCGACCCACTCGAAGCGACGCCCGACGTTGCGGAGCGAGCCGTACGACCGGAAGAAGTAGACCGACAGCGACAGCGCCGGGACGACGAGCAGGAGCGACCCGACCGTCGGTTCCGGCGTCACGGCGAGTGCGGTGTCGAGCGACCGTTGGGCCCGGTTGACCTGTACCGAGTAGGTGAACGGGTAGGCCAGTCGGTCGCCGGTGAGGAGGACCGAGAGGAGGACGGCCGCGACCGAGCCGACGGCGGCGAGCGGCAGGAGTCGGAACAACTGGCGCGCGCCGGTGTGCCAGTCACTCGTCCCCGCAGGCGTCCGCGCGGCGTTCGCCACGACCACGAGGAGCGGCGCGAGCAGGACGAGCGCCGAGAGCGCCCCGATGGTGAACCCGTGGAGCGCGTAGCCGACGCCTTTCACCGTCACGAACACGACGATGGTCGCCATGACGGCGACCATCAGGAACGCGTTCAGGTTGATGACGAGGAAGGCGCCGAACTCTCGGCCGCGGGCGCCGAACCCGGCGCGGCACTTCGCGGCCGCCCACGCCGAGAGAACCGCCCCGACGAGGACGAACAGCGGGACGACCGCGCCGCCGGTGAACCCGCCCGACAGCGACTGCGGGTTCCACTGCCAGCCGACGCCGACGGCGGCCGTGGCGATAGTGAGACCGAGCGTCCCGACGACGAGCGCCGCCGGAACCGTCGACCCGACGTCCTCGCGCGGGAGGACCGTCAGGGCCGTGAGCACCAGTCCGGCACCCAGCGCGACGGCGACCCACGCCGGCGAATCGAAGCCGACGAGCGAGCCACCGACTGCGGTCCCGATGGCCAGTCCGAGCGCGCCGAAGACGACGCCGGCGAGCAGGCCGGCGCTCGTGTTCGGACCGGTGTCGACCGCCTCCACGCGCGAGGCGAGGCCGGCAGTCGCGACGGCGACGGCCTCGACGACGAGCGTGAGGCCCAGCAGCGTCGCCAGCGTCACCGGGACCGCGTAGGCCAGCACCGTCAGACCGAGCGTGCTGCCGACCAGTCCGAGCGCGATGCCGCGGACCCGATGGGATTCGACGGGCGTGACGTTGGCCCACGAGGAGACGCCGACGATGCCGACGCCGCCGCCGACGACGGCCAGCACCGTCACGAGCGACTCGCCCAGTGCCGCGCCGCTGGCGTTCAGCGGGACGGCGTCGACGAGCGTGACCATCCCGAGCGCGAACGTCAGGACGCTCAGCCCGATGGCGGCGTCGAGGCCGCGGTCGTAGACGTTCGACTCCGCGTTGACCAGTGTCGTCTCGTCGGCGTATCCCTCGCTCATGCTTCACCCCGGAGTTTCTCTCGCATCTGGCGCTCGATGTACTGGGAGACGACGCTCATCCCCGCGACGATGACGAACAGCATCACGCCCGCGACGAACAGTACGTCGACCGTACTCTCCGAGGCGCTCCCGTAGTTGACCGCGATGAGGCTCGTCAGCGTCGCGCTCGCGTCGAAGAAGTCGAACAGCGGGTTCGCGAGGCCGACGCCGGCGGCCATGATGGCCGCGACGGCCATCGTCTCGCCGATGGCCCGGCCCAGTCCGAGGATGACCCCGGCGGAGATACCCGAGAACGCGGCGGGGATGGAGATGCTCTTCATCGTCTGCCAGCGAGTCGCACCCATCGCGATGGAGCCGTCACCCATCGCGTCGGGGACGCTGGAGAGGGCGTCCTCGCCGACGGAGACGACCGTCGGGAGCGCCATCACGCCGACGACCACGCCCGCGATGAGGAAGCTCGCGCCGTCGTCCAGGAACGACCGCTGGACGAACCCGTTCAACACCTGAAAGCCGATGAACCCGTAGACGATGGAGGGAATCCCGGCCAGCACCTCGACGCCGGGTTTGATTACCTCGCGCAGTCCGTCGCTGGCCACCTCGGCGATGAACAGCGCGCCGAACAGGCCCAGCGGTCCGGCGATGGCGCCCGCGACGAGCGTGACCATCACCGTCCCCCAGATGGCGGGAATCAGCGAGTAGGCCCCGCCGGCGGGGTTCCAGTAGCTCTCGCCGACCGGCAGAACGGATTCGAGCCAGAAGAACCAGCGCACCTCCCCGCCCTGAATCGGGACGAGCAAGAGCCCCAACCCGTGTTCGACGAACGCCGGGAGGGCGCTGGCGAAGAGGAAGATGGTGATGAAGGTGACAGTCAACACCGTCAACACGGTGGCGATTAGCGTCAGCAATCGTGCTATCTCGGCTTGGTACGTGACCCACCCCAGTGCGGTCACGAAGATGAACGCGCCGACCATCGGGACGGCGATGGCCGGGCGGAAGAGGAACACCAGAATCGTCGCCGCGAGCGTCGCCGCCGACGCGCCGACCGCCAGCAGTGACCCCTCTGTCGCGTCCCCGCCGAGTATCGTCTCTCGTGTGTTCGTTCGTACGTCGTCTATCATGTCGTTGTATCAAAAATCGATGCGGAAGTCGTGGTCTCTCCCCGACTGCTGTCCTCGACTCGCAGCGGTCAGACCTGGTCGGGCAGCTTGGCGCGTTGCTCTTCCAGACGGCGCTGACCGAGCGTGAAGTAGTTGTTCGGCGCGACGAAGGTTTCCTGCCCGAACGGGTGCAGGCACATGTTGATGACGGAGGCCTCCTTCTCGGAGGTGCCCTCCCAGGTGTATATGTGCAGGTCGCGCGAGAGCGGGTACTCCTTGGAGTCCAGGCCGTTCTGCTCGTCCTGGTAACTGTAGGTCGTCCCCTCCCACTCGAGGGCGATGGGGGCGAGGCCGTCCGTGTTGATGAACGCCAGCGCGAGGTAGCTGATGGCGTTGTCGGCCTGTGCGATGGCCTGTGCGAGGCGCTGGTTCTGGCCGTAGCGGTTGGCGACCTGCGTGTCCTCTTCGGGGTTGCCGAAGACGTTCGAGACGAAGGAGGTGCGGGTCCCCGAGCCCTTGACGCGGCCGAGCACCTGAATCTCCTTGTCCGGGCCACCGAGTTCGCTCCAGTTCGTGATGCGACCCTTGTAGAGGTCTTTGAGCTGCTGTCCGGTGATCTGCTCGACGCCGGCGTCGGCTATCTCCTGGGAGACGACCAGCGGCTGGCCGTCGACGGCGACGACGTGGTCGACGAACTGCTCGTAGGAGTCTCGGTCCGGGAGTTCGTCCTCGACGTTCCCCGAGGAGTTCCCGATGTCGTGCTGGCCGTTCATGACCTTCTCGACGCCGGTCCCGGAGTGCGAGAGGCCGACGGCGAAGGTGAACGGCGGGTCGCCGTCCTCGCCGGGTTCGAAGCCGTAGAGGCCCGCCCAGTAGTCGGCGAGATTCTTGTCGGTGTCGATGTCGTACTCGCCGTGAGGCCAGTATTCGGAGTCGCTGGCCGGTCGGTTGGCGTTCCAGTAGGACGCCGCGGTGTTGGAGACGGGGTAGACCGTCGAGGACCCACCGGCCTCCAGCGGGGAGATGGAACCGGACTCGCTCCCGCTGTCGGTGCTGTCGGTGTTCTCCATGCTCTCCGTGGACTCCCCGCCGGAGCTACCACCGTCGGAGCTACCGCCGTCGGAGCTACCGCCGTCGCCGCTCGAACACCCGGCGATGGCTGCCGCACCCGAAACCCCTGTGGCCGCGATGAACTTGCGCCGCGAGACACGGTCGGACAGCGTCTTTGAGTCCTGCGTCATCACCTGAAACAGGCCGGAGGAGTATTAAACTCGTTTATAATAGGGGTATTTTGGAGTATGAGCGGCCCGGTCCGCTCCGTATCGAGCGTAGTGGTACAGTCGGCTATATAGGCCGTGTAGCTCTCGGTTCGGGGCCGCACGTCGACGGTCGGTTCGGTGGGCGACGTCGCTCGCCCCGCCCCGACTCGGGCTCGTTTACAACGGGGGTTGTGGTCGTCTGCAAAATCTATTTACTATCCCTCTGGATAGTGCTGGTATGCCCCATCCTGGGCCACCGAGGTTTCTGGCTGTCGGAGAGGCCACACAACTGGCCCCACGCGACCCGGACCCGGACGCGACGTATCGCTGGCGAATCGCCGAGCAACCGGCGGCGAGCGCGGTCACACTCGACGACGCCCCGGTCGTTCGGTTCGAACCCGACGCACCCGGCGTGTACACCGTCGCACTCGACGCGCCCGAGGAGAGCTACGAACTGACCGTTCGCGTGTTCCCCGGAGACCTGTCCGTCCCCGGCCACTTCCTCGACGAGTTCGCCGGGCGGAGCGGGGGCGCGGGCGACGGAACCAACACCGGCGTGCCGATGAGCGCGAGCGGGAGCGGGTCCGGCGTGGCCGCCCACGCCGGCCGCCGCGGCGGTGCAGGCCGGCCCCGTGTCGACCTCTCCGTCGACGTCGACGACGGCGTGGTGACGGTGCGGGCGGACGCGACGGCGGGCGTCGGCGGCACCGACGACGGGACGCTCGGCGTCGACTTCCGCGTCGACGACCGTGACTCGACCCCGCGCAGTTTCCGTGTGAGCACTCGGAAGGCCGTCTTCGGACTCGACGACGTCGACGGCTCGGTCCGGGTCCACGCCGTCGCGCTGGGCAAGCAGTACGGCGTTCCCACCGTGGTCACGGTACACGGAGACGGCACCGTCGAGTTCCCCAACGAACCGCCGACGTGGAGCACGGAGATGTCCGTCTACGAAGTGTACGTCCGGGGGTTCAAAGACCCCGACCCGGACCAGTCGGTGTTCGAGGTCATCGCCGAGAACCTCGACTACGTCCAGAGCCTCAGCGTCGACACCCTCTGGCTGACGCCCGTCCTCCAGCACGACGGGTTCGACCACGGTTACAACATCACCGACTTCCACTCGGTCGCCGACGACCTCGGCACGGAGGCGGAGTTCGAGCGGTTGGTCGAGGCGGCCCACGAACGGGACATGCACGTCCTCTTCGACCTCGTGTTGAACCACTCGGCGCGGGACCACGAGTTCTTCCAGCGGGCCGAGAGCGGCGACCCAGAGTACCGGGACTGGTACGAGTGGGAAGACGACGGGAGTCCCGCGACGTACTTCGAGTGGCCGTACATCGCCAACCTGAACTTCCGGAACCTCAAAGTCCGGCGCCACCTGCTCGACGCGGTCGAGAAGTGGGCCGGCTACGTCGACGGCTTCCGGTGTGACATGGCGTGGGCCGTCCCCATCTCGTTCTGGCGGGAGATTCGGGACCGCGTCCGCGCGCAGGACGAGACGTTCCTCCTGCTGGACGAGACCATCCCCTACGTCGCCGACTACCACCATCTGGCCTTCCAGACCCACTTCGACACCGAACTGTACAGCGCGTTCCGGTCCGTCGGGGCGGGCGACGCCGACGCCGAGGCCATCACGGACGCCATCGACGAGCGGACGCTGACCGGGTTCCCCGACGGCGCCGGGTTCCTCTGCTACGTCGAGAACCACGACGAAGAGCGCTACGTCGACGCCTGCGGTCGCGCCGCGACGGAGGCCGCCGCGGGCGCGCAGTTCACGCTCCCCGGCGTGCCGATGCTCTACGCCGGGCAGGAGATAGGCGAGCGAACCCGCCGGGGCGAGATTCACTGGGACCACGCCGACGAGGACCTGCGCGAGCACTACCGACGGCTCGCCGAGACCCGCGAGACGACGCCGGCGCTGGGGCCGGCCGGCGACTACGAACCGGTCCCCTACGAGAGCGACAGCGACGCCGTCGTGGCGTTCGCCCGCGAGGCCGACGAGCGCTACGTCGTCGCGCTCCACTTCGGCGAGGGGACCGCGTCCGTCTCGGTCCCCGGCGAACGAGTGGCGACGCGGGACGTGGTGACGGGCACGGACGTGGCCGGCGACGGCGACACCGTCACCGTCGAGAGCGTCGCCGTCCTCCCGACGGAGAACCAGCGAACTGACACAGGAGATATCTAAGTATGATACCGACCTACGACGAAGGATGGCACGAGGACGCAGTCGTCTACTCGCTAGACGTCAAGACGTTCAACGACAGCGACGGCGACGGCTGGGGCGACTTCCAGGGCGTCATCGACCGACTCGACTACCTCGACGAACTGGGCGTGGACTGTCTGTGGCTGCGCCCGTTCTACCCGAGTCCGCTCCGGGACAACGGCTACGACGTGGCCGACTACCGCGGGGTCGACGACCGACTCGGGACGCTCGCGGACTTCCAGGAGCTGTGTGAGCGGGCTCACGACCGCGACATCCGAATCCTGACCGACCTCGTGTTCAACCACACGTCGAGCGACCACGAGTGGTTCCAGCGCGCCCGCGAGGACCCCGACTCGGAGTACCACGACTACTACCTGTGGACCGACGACCTCGAGGGCGCCTACGAGACGATCAACATCTTCCCGGACCGCGAGGACGGCGTCTGGACCTACGACGAGGCCGCCGGGAAGCACTACTTCCACCAGTTCTACCACTTCCAGCCGGACCTCAACGTCGCGAACCCGGCGGTGCAGGAGGAGATATTCGACGTGTTGCGCTTCTGGATAGACCAGGGCGCGGACGGCTTCCGCATCGACGCCGCCCACCCGATGCAACAGGCCAAAGGCCACCACGGCCACCGGCTGGACGACCCGATGGGGCTGTTCAAGGAGATGCGCCGGGTGGTGCGCGACGAACAGGGCGACGCCGTCCTGCTGGCCGAGGCCGACGACCAGCCGGAGAACCTCGGCCACTACTTCGGCGACGGCGAGGCGTTCGACCTCCTGTTCAACTTCGTGCTGAACGTCCACCTCACCTACGGCGTCGGCGTCAAGGACACGTGGCCGCTGTACCGGGCCAACGAGATTCTGCCCGACATCGAAGGCTTCGGCCAGTGGGCGACATTCCTGCGGAACCACGACGAGTGGAACCTCCTCAAACTCCCGAACGAGACCATCGACCACGCCCGCGAGTACTTCGGCGACGAGGAGGGCGACTCGTGGATATTCGGCCGCGGCCACCGCCTCCGACTGGCCGACATGTACGACGCCGACCACGACCGCATCGCGATGGCCCACAGCCTCCTGCTCTCGCTGCCCGGGACGCCGGTGTTGCTCTCGGGCGACGAGATCGGGATGGGCGCGGATCTCTCGCTGCCCGAACGGGAGTCGGTCCGGACGCCGATGCAGTGGGACGACAGCGAGAACGGCGGCTTCTCGTCGGCCGACCCAGCGGACCTGTACAACCCCGTCGTCGACGAGGGGCGGTTCAGCTACGAGCACGTCAACGTCGCCGACCAGCGCGACGACCCCGACTCCCTGCTCTCGCGCGTCCAGCGACTCGTCCACGCCCACCACGACCACCCGGTCATCAACGACGGCGAGTACACTATCGTCGACTCCGGGCACAAGGACGTCTTCGTCCACCGTATCGACCACGAGGGGACGGCCCTCATGTGTGTGCACAACTTCGCCGACGAGTACCGCGAGCCAGTCGTCGGGTTCGAGGTGCCCGACGTCGCGACGGAGAAAGTCGTCGGCACCGGCGGCTACCACGTCGAGGACGGCGGCGTCACCTTCCTGCTGGACCCGTGTGACTACGTCTGGCTCGAAGCGGACCTGTAGCACGGGCGCACACTGCGCCCGCTCGGTCCGACCACGACGTCCGGACGCAGCGGGGTCGGCGGGGCGTCGGTCCCGAGTCGGACACCAGCGGCCGATGGACGACTTTTTCAGCGTCGGTAGTGTACCCAGTGTCGGTGGCGATGACGAGCAGTTACCCCCGCTGAGCCCCTTGTGACGATGCGTTTTTCGACCGAGCCACCACACTCTCACCGAACAGCGAGGGCTATCGAACGACCACGGTCGGCGATAGACGGCAGCTTCGAGTTTGTTCGTCTCCGGCGTCGAAGTGCCTCTCAGAGACACGCACAGACGACGGTTCGACGGTTCGGCGAGGGCATCGAGGCGTATCCCGAGGGCCAGTCACTCGGTGAAGTCGTCCGGTTCGCCCGCTTCCTGCGGACCTGTCACGAGTGCCGCCGCGACGCCGAGATGGCCGACTCAGAACGGGGCGTCCGGGCCTTCGTCGGCCGCTGCTTCGGCCGCCTCTGCCGCCGTGGCGTCTTCGAGCGGCCCGTCCCACCCGTCGAGGCCGGGTCCGAAGCTCTCGACCGTCCCGTCGAACCCTTCGTAGGAGGCCAGCAGGCGGGCGGCCTGCACGCTCGATTTCCCGTGGGGACACACCGTCACGACGCGGTCCGCGCTCTCGAACCGTTCGACCTCGTCGACGAGCGACTGGAACGGGACGTTCTCGCTGCCGGGGATGTGGCCTCGCTGGAAGGCCGCCGGCGGGCGGATGTCCACGACACGGGCGTCCTCGTCGTCGAGTAGCGACCGGAGTTCCTCGGTCCCGATTTCGCCGTCCATGTGGGACTGCTAGCGGTCGATACCTAAACGTTCACCGGACGTAGACGCCGACGCCCACCGACTCAGAGCAAGTCCTCGGCCCGTGCGAGCAGGATACCCTCGATAGTGGCGTCGTTGGCAGGTTCGCGGCGGGCGACGTCGAGTGCGTCCGCGATAGGGACCGTCGTCACCGAGAGGAACTCGTTGTCGTCGAGGCTCTGGTCGACCGGCGTCAACCCCTCGGCGAAGACGATGCCGCGTCGGTGGCGCAACACGCCCGTCGAACACCAGAACTCCTCCAGCAGCGAGACGCCGCTGGGTTCGAACCCCGTCTCCTCGCGGAGTTCGCGGGCGCCGGCGGTCGTGTAGGACTCGCCGTCCTCGACGATGCCGGCGGGGAGTTCGAGACACTGCTCGCGGATGGTCGGCCGGAACTGGTCGACGAAGACGAGTTCGTCGCCCGTTCGCGCGACGACGACGACGGCGTCGGGCAGTTCCGCCCAGTAGTAGTCCTTCTCGGAGCCGTCGGGTTGGCGCACGCGGTCGTAGCCACCGGTGTACCACCCCGTCTCGTACTCCGCTTCGGATTCGACGACGGGCCAGTCGTGGGTCGGCTCTCGGCTCATGGTTGCTGTGTCACCGCGAGGCGGTAAAGCGTACCGTCGTGGCGGACCAGCACCGTCTCGTCGTCGGCCGCCTCGGGCACTCGCTGGCGGAGGGCGTCGAGTTCGTCGAACGGCGAGTGCGTGAACGCGCCTTTCAGCCCGACTGGGCCGCGCCAGTAGGGGTCGGATCGGCCAGCCCCGTCGCTCCCGTTGGCCGTCGCGTTTGCGAGCGCCGCCGTCGTGTAGGGGTACCGCTGGGCCGAGAGGGCGCTCGCGTTCACGGCGCTCCCGTTCGCGTCGACGGCACTCGCGTTCTCGGCCGTGGCGGTGAGGTAGTACGGGTCGCCGCTCTTGAGGTAACTCGGGAGCGCCCCCAGCGCCAGCAAGAGGACGACGACGACGGCCACGCCGATAACGAAGTTCCGGGTGACCGTGCGCATCAGACGACCTCGCTGTACACGCGACCGAACGCCTGCCGGCGGAGGGTCCCGACGGCGGCCCTGCGCTCGGACTGGAACGTCGCCGCCACCGCCTCGTCGGCGAACGGCGGGGCGTGCCAGACGACGTTGTCGACGTTCTCGGACCCGACGACGGTGACCTCGTGGTCCGTGTCGGCCCGCCACGACTCGAACTCCTCGCTGGTCCCGACGGTCACGGCGAGCGACTCGGCGAAGAGGACGTCACGCGCCGTCTCGACCACGTCGCTCGTGACTCGCTCCTCGTACTCGTCGGCGTCCAGTCCCATCGCCTTCGCGACTTCCTTGACCACGACCTGTGCGGTCGGGCCGAACGACTCGTAGCGGTCACGCGCCTCGGCGACTGTGGTCGGCGAGAACTGCCCCTCGGTCTCCATGCGCGGGTCTAGGGGACGGCGGGCTTATTCGGTTTCGCCTTCGGACGCGTCGTCCGCCTCGTCGTCCAACATCTCGCGGGTGAGGTCACGGGCCTCGGCGAGGACTTCCCGGTCGTCGTCGCTCATCGACCGCCCGCGCTGACTGTCGGCCCCCGGCGGCAGGTCGCTCGTCGGGGCGCGGTCGTGTCCGTCGCCGTGGTCGTGGTCGTGGTCGTCGAGGCCGCTCTCCTCGAACACCTGCGGGAACTCCGTCTCCTCGGCGTGGTCGACGACGGCCTCGGCCAGTTCCGATTCGCCCATCTGGCCCCAGTCGTCGACGGTGTCGTCCAGCCACGTCTCGTGGTCGTCGCCACCGGTCAGCGCCGTGAAGGCGAGGTGGTTCGCGAGGTGGCCGGCGTCTGACTGCGGGTCACCACACACTGGACAGGCGTATCCCATCGTACGTCCACAGAGACGGCCCGGACGTATATGCCGTCGGGTCTCAGAGCAAGCGGACCATCACGAGCGCGTTCTCGCCGTTGCTGTAGTAGTTCGGGATGGTCTTGCGGTGTTCGAAGCCGAACTGTCGATACAGCCGTCGCGCGCCGTGGTTGTCGGCCCGGACCTCCAGTTTGACCGACCCGGCGCCCGTCACCGCGAGGACGCCGAGGGCCCGTTCCAGCAGTGCGCTGGCGACGCCCTCGCGCCGGTACTCGTCGCGGACCGCGATGTCCTTGATGTGCCCGAGCGGCGTCCCGTGGTTCGGGACGGTGTCGGCGACGACGTAGCCCGCCACCGACGGGACGTCCTCGGGGCCGTCGGCTTCGGCCACCAGGAATCCCTCCTCGCCGAGGTAGCTCTCAAGCGCCGAGAACGGCCACGGTTGCGGGAACGCCGACTGCTCGATGCGGTGAATCTCCAGCAGGTCGGCCCGCTCTGCCTGCCTCACCCGTGGGCTGTCGGCCCCGTCGGGTCCCTCCGGTGCGACGGTCGTCACGTCTCGGGGTATGGTGTGATAGCACAAAGGTGTTGCCGCCGATTCGTCGGCCAGAACGCGACCGTGTGCAGAGCGGAGTATCGCGTTTGAAATTCAGGGGAGACGACGTATCGCGAGACGGCGAGGCCGGAAGCTTCTTAATTATCACCGTCGAAGCTACGGGTGCACCCACTTTGGGTGCCACCACCCCCCACCCCCACCCCCTCTTTCCGATCTCTACCGTTCCGAGTGCCGACGCGAGTCCGACAGCCGTGTGGCCGGGCGTCGAGTCTGTCGCGTCGGCGTCGGACGAGATGCGTGGCGTCGGTGACCGCCGCTCACGACGTTCGCGGCTGCTCGCGACGCTCGAACCCCCTTACTCCCACCGAAACTGCCCGTCCTCCTGTACGATTTCCCCGTCGACCTCCAACCGCGACCCTTCGCCCATCGTCGTGATGAGGTCCTCGTGGACCGCGCTGTCGTTGCCGGCCGCGCCCTCGGGCAGGCAGGCGTCGTAGGCCCGTCCCAGCGCCAGATGGACGGTGCCGCCCATCTTCTCGTCGAAGAGGATGTTGTCGGTGATGCGGTCGACGCCGCGGTTCATCCCGACGCCGAGTTCGCCGAGGCGGCGCGCGCCCTCGTCCGTCTCCAGGACCTCCTCGACGACGGCCTCGCCCTGCGCGGCCGCGAAGTCGACGACTGCGCCGTCCTCGAAGGTCAGTTCCACGTCCCGCACCCGCCGACCCTGAATCGTCATCGGCACGTCGAACGTGACGACGCCCTCGGTTCCCTCGGGGGCGGTGAACACCTCGCCCGAGGGGAGGTTGTGCGAGCCGTAGGCGACGCTGGCCGCGGAGTTGACCGCGGTGCGGCCCGCGATGGACATCGTGAGGTCGGTGCCGTCGGCGACGATTCGCACCGTCTCGCCGTCGTCCAGAATCGTCTTCAGTCGTGCCTGTTCCTCGGCCAGCGCCTCCCAGTCCCGGAGCGTGGCGTCGTAGACGAAGTCCGCGTAGGCCTCGTAGGCCATCCCGGCCTGCTGGGCCATCGCCCGCGTCGGGTGCTGGGTCGACACCCAGTCGGTGTCGAGACGGGCCTCGCGGATGCCCCGCCGGGCCTTCGAGTGGGCCTGTCGCCGGTCGCTGGGCACGTCGGCGGTGCCGGCGGTGTTGTGCGTGCCCTTCAGAATCAACACGCTGTCGGCCCGGTCGTACATCGCGAGTTCGTACTCGGGGTCGGCGTCGAACTCGCCGTCGTGGGCCCGGAGGTAAGCGCGGCGCAGTTCGTCGGACCCGTACGTCGCCAACAGATTGGCGTCCCGCCGTCCGAGTTGCTCGGCGACGGCGACGGCGAGGTCGTGTGCCCCCTCGTCGACCTGTACGACGACGTCGTCGCCCGCCTCGATGCGGGCGCTCCAGTCCACCAGCGTCCGTGCGTGTTCGCGTACGCGGTCGTCCATGCGCCCGTCGACGGGCGGCGAGTGGGAAAGCGTACCGCTGTCGGTCGGGTCACCCGATTCGCGCGAGCGTCGACGCGCGGTCGTGTGCACCCATCTGGCTGGTACGGACGCCGCAGTGACGAACAGGGGAGAGCGGACTCGCTCGGAGTTGAAAAACGCCCCCAACATCGCGGGCCGCCGTTGACCCGGAAATCGTCCCTAGGGCCCGCCATGAGTGGGAAGACGCTCACACGGCTCGGGCACCGGTCACTGCCTGCGCTGACGGGTGACAACCGGTTTCTCACGGTGTCACGGGTGGGACTGGTCGCCGTCTGTCTGGCGTTCCTCGGCCTCCGGGCGGCGGGCGTGTCGCTGTCCCTGTCGACGCAGGCGGGCATCTACCTGTTCGGGATGGTCGCGCTGAACCTGCCACACGGAGGCTACGAACACTTCGCGAACCTCCGGCGGCGCGAACTCGACTTCCGGTGGCGCTACCTCGGCTGCTATCTGGGGCTGGTCGGGGCGTTCGTCGCCCTGTTCGTCGTCGCGCCCGTCGCCGGACTGGCGCTGGCGATCGGCGTGGCGGTGGCGAAGGGGGGATTCGGTGGCCTCGCGGTGCTCGACGCGACCAGCGGCACCGACCACCTGCCAGCGCGGTGGCAACGGGCGCTCGCCGCCCTCGTCCGCGGCGGCGCGGTGATGGCCGTCCCGCTCGTCGCGTGGCCCGGCGTCTTCCAGACGTTCAGCCACCACATGGTCGCTATCTTCGACCCCGGGGCGCTGTTGCCGTACACGCCGTACTTCGAGACGACGCGGTGGGTCGTCGGCGGCGGGTGGCTGGCGGCGGCGCTAGCACACGTCGGCGTCGGCTTCCGCCGCGGCGGCGGCCGGTCGTGGCTCGTCGACGCCGCCGAGACGGCCCTGCTGGGGGCGTACTTCGTCGTCGTCCCCGTGGTCGTCGCCGTCGGCCTGTACTTCCCGCTGTGGTACTCCACGCGGCAGGTGGGCCGCGACGTGGCTATCGACGCCGCGCGCGGGACCGGCGGCCCGGACGTCCTCGACTTCGAGGAGCCACAGCGCGTCGCGCTGGCGGCGTGGGGCCTGCTGATGGCCGGCGCGGTGCTGACCTTCCTGCTCGCCGGCCTGCTGTACCGCTTCGCGCCGAACCCGCTGGGGTCGGCCTCGCCGCTAGTCGGCGGCGTCGCCTTCTGGAGCGTCTTCGTCTCCATCGTCGCCCTCCCCCACGTCGTCGTCGGCGACTGGCTCGACCGTCGGCAGGGCATCTGGTTCGTGCCCTGAGTCCACGCTCGGAACCGGAACCCCTACTTGTCCGCTCGGCGAGTCCTGCCGTATGGAACTAGGCGTCATCGGACTCGGACGCATGGGACGTATCGTCGTCGACCGCGTGCTCGACGCGGGCCACGACGTCGTCGTCTTCGACATCGACGACGCGGCGGTGGCCGACGCCGCCGACGCGGGCGCACGGGCGGCGGACTCTATTCCGGACCTCGCCGACTCGCTGGGCGAGGACAAGCGCATCTGGCTGATGGTCCCCGCCGGCGACCCCGTCGACGCCGCGCTGGACGAACTCGACGGACTGGTCGACGGCGACGACGTGGTCGTCGACGGCGGCAACTCCCACTTCGAGGACTCGGTCCGCCGGGCGAAGGCGACCGACGCCGCCTATCTCGACTGTGGCACCTCCGGTGGCCCGGCCGGTGCGGAACTGGGCTTCTCGCTGATGGTCGGCGGCCCCCAGTGGGCCTACGACGAACTGACGCCGGTGTTCGACGCCGTCGCCACCGGCCCGGCGGGCCACGACCGCATGGGGCCGGCCGGGTCGGGCCACTACGTGAAGATGGTCCACAACGGCGTCGAGTACGCCCTGATGCAGGCCTACGGCGAGGGGTTCGAACTGCTGGCGAACGGCCGGTACGACCTCGATTTGGAGGCCGTCTCCCGGACGTGGAACAACGGCGCGGTCATCCGTTCGTGGCTCTTAGAGCTGTGTGAGGAGGCGTTCCGCGAGGAGGGCAACGACCTCGGCGACGTCGCCGACCGCGTCGAGGGCGGGTCGACGGGGACGTGGACGGTACAGGAGGCCCTCGAACAGGAGGTGCCCGTGCCGCTCATCTATCAGGCGCTGGCCGAGCGGTTCGGCTCTCGCGCCGACGACGGCCGGTTCTCCCGCCGCCTCGCCAGCCGTCTCCGGTACGGGTTCGGTCGCCACGAGGTCCCGCGACGGTCCGAGTAGCCGTCCGAGACTGCCGGTTCGCACCTGTGGTTCGACCCGCGTCGACGTCGAGTACCCATCATTCTGCGGTACGCTGGCGCGAACGACGGCCGCTCGAACCGGAACAGAACGCGGCGAAACGGGCGAATCCAAAGCTTAGTTAAACCAGTACTCCATAGCCGCGCACATGGTTGAACTCGCAGGGCTCCTCGGCGGGGCCACGCTGACTCTCATCGTGGTGGCGTTCCACTACGCGAAGGGGACCGGCTGGGAGGCGCCGGAAGACATCTCCCAGGAAGTCCTCGAACAGCGCGCCGCGTCGGTCCAGGAGACCGACTTCGCCGAACCGTACAACCGCTCTATCGGCGGTGGCGGTGCGGCCGCCATCCCCGCCGGCGGTGCGGAGGGTGAACTCGCCGAGGGCGAAGAAGCCGAGGAAGAAGACGAGGGCTTCGACCCCGAGGACATCGCCGACGACGAGGTCGAGTACTACGACGTCGAGTTCGCGAAGGAAGGCGAGACCATCGAGGTCGCCAACAACGAGACCATCCTCGACGCCGGCGAAGAGGAAGGCTGGGACCTCCCCTACGCCTGCCGGCAGGGCCAGTGTATCTCCTGTGCCGGCCACATCCAGGACGGCCCGGCCGAGGACTACATCCGCCACAGCCAGAACGAGTCACTGTTCGAGGACGACATGGACGACGGCTACTGTCTGACCTGTGTCGCCTACCCCGTCGACGACTTCACCATCGAGACGAGCGAATCGCCCTGACTCGCGGGTTCACAACTCTTACAAGCGGTTGCGGAGTATCTGGAGACGTGGGCGGCTAGTTCAGCGGACAGAACGCCTGGTTCCGGACCAGATGGTCGGGGGTTCGAATCCCTCGCCGCCCGTATTCTGTCGCTCGCAAATCGCGAGCGACGTATTCGGTACGAGGGAGTTGAATCACGCGAGACGAGCGAAGCGAAGTCTCGCACCGGGTTCGAATCCCTCGCCGCCCGCTTTCTGCGACGGACGTGCGGAGCGCGCCCCCGCCAGCGGAAAGCGGGTTACGGGTCTCTGCGCTGGTCCGCGGCTCTCGACGTACCGAGAGGGACGAATCCCGACGGGCGACGACGCGCCGGTCGTGGGACACGACGACGGAGAAGGTCGTATGGGTTCTATCGTATCTGCGTCACATCCCACTATCGAACGGCAATACGTGGACTGTATCTGTGGCCAAGGAGAGCCATCCGACAATCACGGTTATTTGTCATCGATGCGTACATTATGGGTGCTATGCCACTGTTCATGGACGTCCACAGAGACGTCGAGGCGAGCGTCGAGGACGTCGTAGAGGCCCACAAGAAGGACCTCGAGACCCAAGAGAAGTACGACGTCGACTATCGGAACTACTGGTTCGACGAGGAGGAGGGTGCTGTCTTCTGCCTCTTCGAAGGCCCGAACAAGGAGGCTGGTGAGAAGGTCCACCGGGAGGCCCACGGGCTGACCGCAGACGAGATATACGAAGTCGAACAAGGGGAGTGACACCGACCGCCACGGGCGGTGTCGTGGACTCCCGAACCGGACCGTGACCGTTGGAAACGCGGCGCATATTTTTCACGACAGAAAGCCAGAGAGACCGTATGGTCGAAGAGCGCACCGGTCCGGACGGGCCACTCCGCGCACTCGGTGTCGCCGCCGGGTTGCTCGTCGCCGGACTGGCCGTGAGCGTCGTCTTCGGCGTCGTGTTCACCGTGCCGCTCGTGTTGTTCGGCCCGTCCGTGGGCAGTCCGGGTGGGTTCCTCGTCCTCGCCGCGGCCGGCCAACTCGCATTCCTCGTCGTCGGCTACCTGTACGTTCGACGGCACGGCGGCGTGCGGGTTCGCTGGCCGACGCGGGTGGACGTTCGCTACACGGTCGGTGGACTCCTCGTCACCCTCACCGCCGCAGTCGGCCTCAGCGTCCTGTTCGCGTCGCTGGGACTGGCGCCCGAGGGGAGCGTGTTCGAGGGCCCCATCATGGCCGACCCGCGGGTGGCGCTCGGACTGGCGGCGCTCTCTATCGTCCTCGTCGCACCGGCCGAGGAACTGCTCTTCCGCGGGGCGATTCAGGGGCGACTCCGGCAGTCGTTCGGCCCCACCCTCGCAGTCGTACTGTCGAGTCTCGTCTTCGGGAGCATCCACCTGCTGAACTTCACCGGGTCCGTCGCCGGTGCGCTGGCCGGCGTCGCCGTCGTCACCGTGGGCGGCCTCGTCTTCGGCACCATCTACGAGCGGACGGGCAATCTGCTGGTGCCCATCGTCACACACGGCAGTTACAACGCCCTCCTGCTCGTGGGGACGTTCCTCTCGATGTGAGCGGCGACGGGACGGTTTTATTCCTTCGACGGGCGTCGCTGCCGGCATGACAGTCCGAATCGGTGCCATCGGCCTCGGCGGACTCGGCCGGCGGGAGTGTCGACAGTACGCGGGCTTCGACGACGTCGAACTCGTCGCCGGCGTCGACGTCGCGGCCGAGGCCCGGACGACGTTCGAGGACTCGTTCGACCGCCCGGCCTACGAGTCGGTCGGGGAACTGCTCGCCGGACACGCCGACGAGTTGGACGCGGTCAGTGTCTGTACGCCACACACCCTCCACCACGACCACGCGATGGCGGCGCTGGAGCGGGACCTGCACGCGTTCGTCGAGAAGCCGCTGACGACGGAACTGGCGACGGCCCGCGAACTGGTCGAGACGGCCGCCGACCGGGACCGGGTGTTGCAGGTCGGGTTCCAGCGACACTTCGACCCGTTGTTCGCCGAACTCCGGCGCATCGTCCAGTCGGGCACCATCGGGACGCCGCACACGGTCAACGCCTATCTGGGCCAGCGGTGGATAGCCGAACACGAGGGGACGTGGCGGACCACGCCGTCGCTCTCCGGCGGCGGCCAACTGTTCGACTCCGGGACCCATCTCGTCGACGCGACGCTGTGGGTGCTGGACGCGGAACCGACGGCCGTGACCGGCGTCGTCGACGACAGGGGCCACGACGTGGACGTCAACAGCGCGCTGGCGGCGACGCTCGACGCCGACGGCCGGCGAGTCACGGCGAGCGTCTGTGTCAGCGGCGACGGCACCGACATCGTCCCCGACGACGGAATCTCTATCTGGGGCACGGAGGGCCACGTCTCGCTCGCCGGCGGCGACCTGACAGTGACGACGCCCGACTCGACTCGCGAGGTGCACGTCGACGGCGACCGGGATTTCGAGACGCTGACCGAGCGGAAACTCCGCAACTTCGTCGACGCCGTGGAGGGGACGGCCGACTCCGTCGTCACCGGCGAGTACGGACTGGCTGTGACGGCGTTCCTCGAAGCCGCCTACGAGGCGACCCAGCGGGGAGAGACGGTCCACGTCGAGGACCTCACAGGTCGGTAACGACTTCGATGCCCTCGGTGTCGTAGTCGGACATCGCCGCCAGTCGGTCCGAAACGTCGTCCAGCGCCACCCGTCGCGTGACGAGTTCGCCGGGGTCGACGGTGCCGTCGGCGACCAGCGCCAGCAGTTCGTCGTACCGTGAGGGCGGCATCCCGCGGGACCCGAGGAAGTCCACGTCCCAGCGCGTCATCCGGTCGGTGGGAAGGGGTACCTCGCCGCGTTCGGCGTCGGTGGTCAGCCCGACCTGCACGTGTCGCCCTCGCGAGCGGAGGCTCTGGACGCTGTTGCGACAGGTCTCGGCCCGCCCCAGCGCGTCCACGGAGACGTGTGCGCCGCCGTCGGTCAGGTCCCGGACCGCCGTCGGCACGTCGTCGGACGCCGAGGCGTCGACGGTGGCGCTCGCACCGACGGCGCGAGCCAGTTCGAGCGGTGCGTCTCGCACGTCGACGGCGACGACGCGGGCGCCCAGCGCGTTCCCAATCTGCACCGCCGCGAGGCCGAGGCCGCCACACCCGTGGACAGCGACGCGTTCGCCGGCAGCCAAGTCTGCCCGGTGGGCCAGCGCGTGGTAGGCCGTGACGTACCGACAGCCCAGCGCCGCGGCCGCCCCGAAGCCGACGCCGTCCGGGAGGTGCGCGAGGTTGTAGTCGGCGCGTGGCACGGCCACCCGTTCGGCGAACGCGCCGGGCGCGTCGGGTTCGAACCCTAGCGCCCACCCGTCCGCACAGACGTTGCCGTGGCCGTTCCGGCAGTGCCGACAGGTGCCGTCGCCGAGGTTGAACGGGACGACGACGCGGTCACCGACGGCGACGGACTGGACCTGTGTGCCCGTCTGGACCACGCGGCCGGCCGGTTCGTGACCGAGCACCTGCCCCAGCGGTACGTCGTCGTCGGCCCACTCGCCGTGACCCTGCCACGCGTGCCAGTCGCTCCGGCAGATGCCACAGGCTTCGACGGCGACGACAGCCCCGTCCGGCGCTGGGTCGGGCGGGTCGACATCGCGAATCGTCAGCGGGTCGCCGTACCCCGTCAGTACTGCTGCGCGCATGGCTCCTCGTTGGAGCGGGACGGTGAAAACGGCGGGGGCAGGGCGGGGATTAAACCGCGTCCGGCCCCCAGAAGCGGGTATGACCGACAGCGAGTGGATAGGCGAGACGTTCACCAGCGACGTCGGCTGGTCGCATCTGGAGACGCTCGTCGACGTCGGCGACCGGATGGCCGGGAGCGAGGGCGAACGCGAGGCCGCCGTGAGAACACGGGACGCGCTGGGCGAGTACGCCGAGGACGCCCGCCTCGAACCGTTCGACGTGCAGGGGTGGGTCCGCGGCGACAGCAGCATCGCCGTCGACACCGCCACCGTCGCCGCGGCCGACCGCGAGGTCATCGCCCTGCCGCGCTCCCCGTCGGGGTCGGCCACCGGTGAACTGGTCGACGTGGGGTACGGCCTGCCGGAGGACTTCGAGGACGCCGACTGCGAGGGGAAGGTGGCGATGGCCCGGTCGGACGTGCCCGACTGGTACGAGCGCTACATCCACCGCCGGGAGAAGTACTACCACGCCGTCGAGGCCGGGGCGGCCGCCTTCGTCTACCGGAACCACGTCGAAGGGATGCTCCCGCCCACCGGAAGCGTCGGCACCGAGGACGCGCCCATCGGCGAGATACCCGCCGTCGGCGTCGCCAACGAGACGGGTGCACGACTGGCCCGCCGTTACGAGGGCGACGCCGTGACCGTCGCCGTCGACTGCGAGACGCCCGCCGCGACGAGTCAGAACGTCCACGCCGAACTCGGCCCGGACACCGAGGAGCGGGTGCTGGTGACGAGTCACGTCGACGCCCACGACATCGCCGAGGGCGCCAGCGACAACGGCGCCGGCACCGCCGCCGTCGTCGAACTCGCCCGGGCGCTGGCCGCCCGCAAGGACGAGTTGGAGAGCCGCGTCGAGTTCGTCGCCTTCGGCGCGGAGGAGGTCGGACTCGTCGGGTCGGGTCGACTGGCCGAGACGCGCGACTTCGAATCGATACGGGCGATACTGAACCTAGACGGCGTCGTCCGCGGCCGTACCCTCCAGTTCTTCACGCACGGGTTCGACGCGCTGGGCGAGGCCGCCGAGTCGGTGGCCGACCGGTTCGACCACCCCGTGACGACGAGTCCGGAACAGAGCCCCCACAGCGACCACTGGCCGTTCGTCAAGTGGGGTGTCCCCGGAATCCACGTCATGAGCGAGACGGGCGAAACGGGCCGTGGCTGGGGGCACACTCACGCGGACACGCTGGACAAACTGGAACCTCGCACCCTCCGCGAACAGGCAATTTTGCTGACCGAGCTCGCCGTCACGCTCACCACGGAGTCGTACGACCGGGCAGACCCCGAGACGATAGCCGCGGCACTCGAAGCCGAGGCCCTCGCGGAAGGGATGAAGATTACCGGCGACTGGCCGTACGACGACTGACCGCGCCGGGGTGAGCCGCACCGAGCGGGTGAGTTTTTCCGGCTATAGAGTGTCTAAGAGTGGCGTTTTCGAGACCACCACTCGGAGTTAAAAGCTGGGCAACAACTATTAATGCACCAACCGTAGTTATAGTCTAGTGATAACGCATGACGCCCGGTGACGACAGCCACTCGGCGCTCTCGCTCGACGCCGGGGACTTCGATGGCGAGGGGGTAGGTCCGCCGCCCGACGAGCTTTTCAAGGCGCTGGCGAACGAGAAACGGCGACGCCTGCTCGCGATACTGACGGAGGAATCGACCGCCTCGCTCGACGACCTGACGGACGTCCTCGTCGGCTGGGAGGCCACGGACAGCGGGCCGGCGGGTCCCGACGAGTGGGCCAAGATGAAGATAGAACTCGTCCACGCACACGTCCCGCTGCTGGCCGACACCGGCCTCGTGGACTACGACGAGAGCACCGACGAAGTACGACTGGCGTCGCTCTCCGACCCCGTCTGCGACCTGCTCAGGTTCGCCACCGAGTACGAGCGGGCCGTCGAGACGGGACAGGCACCGACACCCGACTCGTGATACGACACCCGTGTCGATGACGCTCGGGTCGATTCTCGCCGACGTCGCCGCCGAACGGAAGCGGGTCGTCGTCTACGCCCCCGACGACACAGGAAGCGACCTCTCCGAGACGCTCGCGACCAGAAACTTGAGCGTCGAGCACCGGAAGATACCCACCATCAGCGCCGAGGCGTTCGTCGTCGTCAGGGACGACGGCCGGTTCCGTGGTGCGCTCTCGCTGTCGGACCTGCTCGTGTTTCTCGCCCCGCCCATCAACCGGCCCGAGGACCTCGACTCGGCCGACGCCGAGTATCGCGCCCTGTTCGAACTGCTCGACCAGACGGTGTTCGTCACCCTCGACCGGCGCCAGTTGCTCGCCACCTCACGCGAGATAGAGGACCGGGCGTGGCGGACCGGACGGGGGCGACTCTACGTGGGCTTCCAGTCGGTGGCGGCGTTCGAGGCGCAGGCGACCCTCTACCGTGACCTCGCGGCGACCAGCGACGTCGACGTCCACGTCTACGTGCCCGATGGCGCGCCCGACGGCTACCTCGACGACGCCCCGTTGACGGCCCACACGGACGTCGACACGGAACTCGCCCGGTACTGGTTCGTCCTGTTCGACGCCGGCGGGGACAGTCAGAGCTGTGCGCTCGTCGCCGAAGCGACCGACGAGGACCACTACCGCGGCGTCTGGACGTACGACCCCGACCTCGTCGCGCGCGCGTTCGACGCGGTGACCTGACGTGGTGCCGCGCTCGGGCGGCGAGGGGAGTCATATAACGAACGAGACAATATTCGAAATATGTTTTTCCCGGGTAGATAGCGTGTAGCTCGCCTCCTCGGTGGTGAAAGAACTTACTCGGTTTGAAAGTAACATATTTCGTAGACTATTTACCGGAGCGACGTCTGTGTACCGGTGGCGGGCCGTCAGGCCGACTTCGGCGACCGGGCTTCCCACCCACCAGCCGGTCGCCAGACCCCATGCCCACATGGCGTCTACACCATTTCCACGGCCGACCCATGCCTGCCGTCGTCAGTCAGCCTAACGTGACCGCTCTCGTGTCAGGAGCGGTCCCGTGCACCAATCCAATCGCTGGTGCCGCGCCGACCCCACCACGGCGTGGCACCGACCTGCCAACGTCTCCGAGCGCCGCCGATACTCAGTCCCCGAACGCCCGTTCAGCGTCGGCTTTGGCCTGCGGGATGACGCGCTGTTCGGCGCGGCGCATCGACCGGACGGCCTCGTCGGTGAACTCCACGGTCAGCGACGGC
This sequence comes from Haloarcula rubra, assembly GCF_019599465.1. Classification (GTDB taxonomy): domain Archaea; phylum Halobacteriota; class Halobacteria; order Halobacteriales; family Haloarculaceae; genus Haloarcula; species Haloarcula rubra. Next base: position 509,588 of record NZ_RKLR01000002.1, on the reverse strand, counting down.
AGCGCCCGTGCGAGTCCGCCCAGCACCTCACCGGGGTCTATCTCCAACTCGAACGCGAAGGCGTCCCGTTCGTCCCGAAGCGGCGTACTGAACTCGAAGTGTTCCTCGACGACGTCGACGGCCTCGTCGTAGTCGTAGGCCTCGACGACGGCCGCCCAGAAGTCGTCGCTGTCGGCGGCGACGAGGGGGACGAGGGCGTCCCCGAACGCCCGCTGGCGGTCCAGCAGTCGCCGGCGGATGGCGTCGCGTCGCTCGCCCCGGACCGACGGCCGAAGCGCGTTCCAGTACAGGTCCCGGGCCAGTACCTCGTCTTCGTACGCCTCGAACGACGCCTCGGTGTCGGCCGCGTAGTCCAGCACCGGGTCGAACTGGTGGAGGATGGTCCGCTGGTACTCGCGGAGTTTCGGCCGGACGACGTGGCGTTCGAGGGGGTCGCTGTTCTTCAGGAGTTTGCTCGCGGCGCGACTGCCGCCGCTGCGTGACCCACGCAGGACGGCGGCCACGTCGAACGCCGCGTACGTCTCGTCGACGAGGTCCGAGAGGTACGTCTCGAACCCGTCTTCGACCGCTCGTCGTGTCACACCCCTCCCTGAGGACTGCACCGACCTATCGTTTGCGGCGGGTGCGCACCACACACGGTGTCTGGCCACGGTCCGAGGGGTTTATCTCCGACCTCGGTAATCACGGAGTATGACTCAGCGAATATCGTCCGTCGAGGACCCGGTCGCGACGACCGGCGAGCGGGAGCTCGTCGTCGGCGGCGACCGGCCCATCCGCATCTCGGCCGGGCATCGGCTCATGCACCACGACGGGAAGTGTTCGCGCCCCCACGGCCACAACTACGAGGTGACGGTCCGCGTCACCGGTACCCTCACCGACGAGGGGTGGGTCGTCGACAAGGGCGACGTGACCGGCGTCGTCGACGAGTGGGACCACCGGTTCCTCGTCGAACGAGGGGACCCCCTCGTCGAGGCGTTCGAGGCCAGCGGCGACGGCGACGCCCTCGTCGTGTTGGACCACCCGCCGACGGCCGAAGTGATGGCCGTCGTCCTCGAGTCGCGTCTGACCGACCGCCTCCCGGACACCGTCTCCGACGTCTCGGTGTCGGTCCGGGAGACGAGCGAACTCCGTACCCGCTGATGCCGGTCGCCGACGACGCCGACGGCGTAGACGAGGCCGTCGACCGCTCCGGTTCGGCGGGCGACCTGCCCGTCAACGAACTGTTCTGCTCGTTGCAGGGCGAGGGCCGTCTCGCGGGCGTCCCCTCCGTGTTCGTCCGTACCAGCGGCTGTAACCTCCGGTGCTGGTTCTGTGATTCGTACCACACCTCGTGGGAACCGACCGGCGACTGGTACAGCGTCGAGGACGTGGTGGCCGCCGTCGAGGGGTACGACGCCGACCACGTCGTCCTGACCGGCGGCGAACCGCTGGTTCACGAGGCCAGCGTCGACCTGCTGGACGAACTGCACGACCGGGGGTACCACACCACCGTCGAGACGAACGGGACCATCTATCGGGACGCCCCGATCGACCTCGCGAGCGTCAGCCCGAAACTCGCCTCCAGTACGCCCACCGCCGACCGGGACCCGAAGGGCGACGGCGAGTGGGCCGACCGTCACGAGGACCGGCGACTCGACGTGCCGACGCTGTCGGAACTGGTCGAGAGCTACGAGACGCAACTGAAGTTCGTCGTCACCGGCCCGGAGGACGTGGCCGAGATAGAGAGTCTCGTCTCACGCGTGCGCGAGGCGGCCGACGCCGCCGTCCCCGACGACCGCGTCCTTCTGATGCCGGAGGGCCAGACCCGAGACGAACTCGAAGCGACCCGCGGGGTCGTCGCCGACCTCGCCATAGAGTACGGCTACCGGTACACACCGCGCCTGCACGTCGACCTCTGGAACGACGCGCCGGGCACCTGAGACTCTACCAAGATGACACACGACGACCGCGCCGTCGTCCTCGCCTCCGGCGGGATGGACAGCGCCACGGCGGCCTACGAAGCACAGTCCCGCGGGTACGACGACCTGTACCTGCTCCACACCAGTTACGGCCAGAACACCGAGCAACGCGAGTTCGAGTGCGCGCGAGCGCTGGCCGACCACGTCGACGCGGCCGACTTCTGTCACGTCGAGACGAGCCACCTCCAGCAGATAGGCGGGTCGTCGCTCACCGACGACGAGATGGCCGTCGCCGACGCCGACACGGAGAGCGACGAGATTCCGAGTTCCTACGTCCCGTTCCGGAACGCGAATCTGCTGTCGATGGCCGTCTCCTACGCCGAAACCAACGACTGCGGGGCGGTGTTCGTCGGCGCCCACAGCGAGGACTTCTCTGGGTATCCCGACTGCCGCCCGGCGTTCTTCGAGGCGTTCGAGCGGGTGGTCGACGTGGGGACCAAACCCGAGACGGACATCGGCATCGAGGCCCCGTTCGTCGAGGACTCGAAGACGGACATCGCCGAGCGCGGACTCGAACTGGGGGTCCCCTACGCCGACACGTGGTCCTGTTACCGGAGCGACGAACCGGCGTGTGGCACCTGTGACGCCTGCGCCTTCCGTCTAGAAGCGTTCCAGCGGGTCGGCGAGCGCGACCCGATACCGTACGCGGAGCGGCCGGAGTACGCCGACTGACGGCGTCACTCCGCCTCGGCGTCGGCGGCGACACCCTCTACGACGTACTCGGCGGAGGTTCGGGTCGTCGCCATCGGCACGTCGTGGACGTCACAGATTCGCAAGAGCGCAGAGATGTCCGGTTCGTGTGGCTGTGCGGTCAGTGGGTCCCGGAGGAAGACGATGGCGTCCATCTCGTCTTCGGCCACCAGCGCGCCGATTTGCGTGTCGCCGCCGAGGGGACCGCTCTGCTTCCGGTCGACGTCGAGAGTCGTCTCCTCCATGATTCGTTTCCCGGTCGTGCCCGTGCTGACGAGGTCGAACTCCGAGAGGATGCCCTCGTACGCCGTCACGAAGTCTATCATCTCGGGCTTCTCGTCGTCGTGGGCGATGAGTGCGACGCGTACCATGTCGCGGCCAACGTCGGCGGCCGGCAAAGTGGTATCGCCCGTCAGGCCACGGTGACGTCCCCGTCGGCCGTCACGGTCACCTCGTGGCCCGCTACCTCGAAGCTGATTCGCTCGCGGTCACCGTCGCCGACCACCGCTCGGAGGTCGGCGGCGTCGACGTACGACTCGATAGCGTCGACGTCGTCACGGTCGAGGTCCGTCGCCGCGACGACGGCGTCGACGATGACGTCGGCCGCAGGTTCGGGGCTGACCCACTCGTCGCTGCCCTCACCGGCGGCCCCGCCCCGTATCATGTACACTGTTCCGTCGTCCGATTTCATGGTCACACCTATCCCGTCGAAGGGTATAACCAGCTATGCGTGGTTTCAGAACGTGAAACAACCGGCCCGACGACGAGACGCCACGGTGCGTCTCAGTTGTTCGGGAGTCCGAGCTGGTGGCGGTCCGGTGCCGCGAGCGTCTGCTCGACGAGCGTCCCCGTCCCGCGTCGCAGTCGCTCGGAGGCCGCCTGACTGGAGATGTCGAGGACGCTGGCCAGGTCCGAGAGCGACGCGTCCCGCGGGACGGTGAAGTACCCCGATTCGAGCGCGAGCAAGAGCACCTCCCGTTGCGGGCCGGTGACGCCGAACGTCTCCGTCGCTTCGTCGGCGTCGTCCTCGACCATCGAACGGACGTCGACGTCGAGGTTCTCCGCGACGACGTGTTCGCGGAACGTGAGGACGGCACTGCGGTCGGGGAACCGGCCGCGGACCGCCCAGCCGTCGTCGTCGAACGTCGAACGGACGAACACGCCGTCGGTACGCAGCAACCCGTCACCGACAGTGTTCAGCGGCGCGTTCGTCGTGTGAACGACGTACCAGTGACCCCCGGCCTCCGGTCCGACGTGGACCGCTCTGGCGACGCTGTCGTCGCGGACCAGCGTCGCGTCGACGCTGCTCTTCTCGTCCGTGCCGACCCAGACCACGGCCCGACACCCGTCCTCGGTACACTGGAGATGTTGCATCGTGACTCCGTCGTCGGCCGACCTGCCGACGTCACGAAGGAACCCTGTCTCTACGTGAAATTCCACAATCATGTCCTCACGTCCGGGCGGCGGCGACATAAAACTCAGGCAGACGACCGTCCGACAGAAAACCGGTGTCCGGGTGGACCGAGGGAACGTGCTGTCAGAGGCGTGGCCCGGCGGTCCGAGACACCAGTGAGTATTACTCCGTAGTATTACTTAAATATGCCCGTCGAGTCCGGCATATCCGCACCACCTACCGTATCCGGACGCCGGCGCAGGTCGGTCCGGTACCGACGACGCTCAGTCGAGGTTCTCGCGCTGGTAGCTCCCCTCGTAGGTCCCCTCGTGGGCCGCCTCCGCGAGGACCAGTTGGGCGATGCGGGCGCCGCGCTCCAGTTCGACGGGGTGGTGGACCTCCAAGAGCCCCTCGCCACGGCCCTCGTAGCCCGCGTCCCAGACGGCCGTATCCAGCATACAGGAGTTCCGGAGCAGCGAGGACCGGGGGTACAGGAAGCCGACGTGTCCCTCCGGGACGACCACCCGGTCGGCGTACTCGACGACGTAGCCGCCTCGCTCCAGCGAGTAGACGCCGTCTTCCGGGTCGAGTTCGCGACGCTTGCCGACGGTCTTGCCGTCTCGTTCGATACGCCCGGGTTCCACTTGCTCGTACACCGCACCCAGCGTCAGGTCGACGCCGTTCGGCTGGACCTGTGCCTCCCGCACGTCGCCGAGCCTGTCGGCGACGAACGCGCCACTCTTGAACATGACGGTGGGTCGACCCCCACGGCGAAAACGCTGCTGTTTGCCCGCCGCAGCAAATCGACCGACGCCGGTAGCGGTCGATGAAAAATAGGGCGGAATACGCGGGATTTATACGCGCTGGCAATCGACATGGGGACGTTATGGGACAGACGCTCACGGAAAAGATTCTCGACGACCACCTCGTCGAAGGGGAGCTGACACCCGGAGAGGAGATCGGTATCGAGATCGACCAGGTACTCACACAGGACACGACGGGGACACTCGTCTGGCTGCAGTTCGAGGCGCTGGGCCTCGAAGAGGTCCAGACGGAGCTGGCCGCCCAGTACTGTGACCACCAGACCTACCAGTTCGACTTCAAGAACACGGACGACCACCGCTTCCTGCGCTCGGCGGCAGGGACCTTCGGCGCGCACTTCTCGCGCCCCGGCAACGGTATCTGTCACAACGTCCACAAGGAGAACTTCGCCGCGCCCGGCAAGACGATGCTCGGCTCGGACTCCCACACCCCGACCCCCGGCGGCCTCGGCGAACTCGCTATCGGGTCCGGTGGGCTGGACGTCGCCGTCGCGATGGGTGGCGGCGCCTACTACATCGACATGCCCGAAGTCGTCAACGTGCGTCTCGAAGGCGAACTGCCCGAGTGGGCCACCGCCAAGGACGTCATCTTGGAGCTGCTCCGCCGCCTGTCGGTCAAGGGCGGCGTCGGCAAGGTGCTGGAATACACCGGCCCCGGCGTCGAGACGCTGACCGTCCCCGAGCGGACGACCATCACCAACATGGGCACCGAACTGGGTGCCACCTCCTCCATCTTCCCGACGGACGAGCAGACGGAGGACTACCTCGAACGCCTCGGCCGCGAGGACGAGTTCGTGGACATCGGCCCCGACGAGGACGCCGAGTACGACGACGAGATCGTCGTCGACCTCTCGGACCTCGAACCGCTCATCGCCGAGCCCTCCATGCCGGACAACGTCGTCCCCGTCCGCGAGGTCGAGGGCGTCGACGTCGAGCAGGTCATCATCGGCTCCTGTACGAACGGTGCCTACGAGGACATCCTGCCCTCGGCGAAGATGCTCGAAGGGCGTAACATCGACAAGAAGACCGAGATGATCGTCGCTCCCGGGTCGAAGCAGGCCTCCGAGATGCTGGCCCGACAGGGCTGGACCGCGGAGATGATGGCCGCCGGCGTCAACTTCTCCGAGGCGACGTGTGGTGCCTGTATCGGCATCGGCCACGTCCCGGCTTCGGATTCGGTCTCCCTGCGGACCTTCAACCGCAACTTCGAGGGTCGCTCCGGTATCGAGGACGACAACGTCTACCTCTGCTCGCCGGAGGTCGCCACCGCGGCGGCCATCAAGGGCGAAATCGTGGACCCGCGCGACCTCGCCGACGAACTCGGCGACCTCGAAGCGCCGGGTCTGGAGATGCCCGACGAGTACATCGGCAACTCCGAGTCGGACCTCATCGCTCCCGACGAGGCCGTCGACGACGACCTCATCAAGGGCCCGAACATCGGCGACGTCCCGCTGAAGGACCCGCTCGAGGCCGACGTCGGCGGTGAGGCCCTCCTCAAGATGGAGGACAACATCACCACGGACCACATCATCCCGGCCACGCAGGACATCCTGATGTACCGGTCGAACGTCCCGAAGCTCTCGGAGTTCACGCTCTCGCGCGTCGACGACACGTTCGCCGAGCGCGCGCTGGAAGCCGACGGCGGCGTCCTCGTCGCCGGCGAGAACTACGGGCAGGGTTCCTCGCGTGAGCACGCGGCGCTGTGCCCGATGTACCTCGGTATCGAGACCGTCCTCGCACAGAGCTTCGCCCGCATCCACAAGGCGAACCTCTTCAACTTCGGGATCGTCCCGCTCACGATCGACGAGGAGACCTACGAGCGCATCGAGCAGGGCGACGACGTCAAGATCGTCGACGACACCGCCGAGGCCGTCCGCTCCGGCGACGAGGAGTTCACGATCCGCGTCAACGACGACTGGGAAGCGACCGGCTACCTCGACGCCTCCCCGCGCGAGCGCGAGATCCTCGCCGCCGGTGGCAAGCTCTCGCACACGAAACAGCAGCACGAAGAGGGCAGCGGCGCGCCCGCAGACGACTGAGCGGAATCCACAATCACGGTTTTTCTTTCGCTGCGTCCGTGAGCGACGGGACTGTCGATACCGGGCCAGTCGGCCGTGAACGAGTGGACCGGCGTACCGGTCCCGAGCGAAGACGGGGAAAGGCAGGCCGCCCAGCGTGAGCATCCGGCGGCGCAGCCGCCGGTTCGACCGCGGCGAGCCGACCACCGCGCCGAAGGCGCGACGGGAGGCGATGCCGCGATTTTCCCCCACGTTTTTGCCCGAGCGAGCGCGCCACCGCCGCGCTCGCGACGGTGCAAAAAGTGGTCGCTAGATAGCGAGGAACTGCGTCACCAGCCACTTCGTGAACGTCCCGGTGATGGCACCGATCCACGAGAGGACGACGAAGTGCATGTAGGTGTTGGCCTTGTGGCCGCCATCGACGGTCCGAATCATCAGCGCCGACAGCATCGCCGAGAACATGATGATGACGACCAGCAGGAACTCGATGAGCGGGATGTTGTAGACGCCGGTGTTGATGAGGGAGTTCACGTCGAGTCGGCTCCCGGCGTTCAGGTCCAGCGACATCTGGGCGAGGATGTTGACGACCTGCAGACCGATGAAGAAGGCGAAGGTGGACGCGGCCGTAATCCCGTACAGCAATCCGACGAGCGTCGTCGTCGCCTGTTTGCGCTTCTGGCGCAGCTGGAGGACCTGATTCATGTTGGCGGCGATGAGTTCGCCCAGTTGCTTCGGCGACCCACCCATCTCCCGACCGATGAGGTACATCTCGGAGAACGTCTGGATGAGGTACGAGCGACAGTCGGCGGTGAAGAAGCGCCACGCCGCCGTCGGTTCGATGCGCATGTTCAGGCGTTTGTACAGGTCGTCGATGTTGTGGGTCAGCGGCCCGAAGTCCTTCTTCCGGAGGGTCCGGAGCACCATCCCCGTCGTCGACTGTTTCGCCCCTTCGGTGGCCCCCAGCGCGCGGATGAAACTGGGGAACTCGTCGTCGCGGGCCTTCACGCGCTGTTCTTCCTGCCGGAAGACGATGCCGGGGACGAGCATCGGGGTGATCGGGACGACGGCGTAGAACGGCAACGGCACCGAGTCGAGGAAGAACAGCAGGTCGTTCAGCGTAACGGGCGAGACGCCGAACAACCCGCCGACCGTGACGAACGCGAGCAGTGCCGAGAGGCCGACGCCGACGTACATCGACTTGTCCAGCCGCTCCTCGATGGGCGAGGGGTACTCCTCCGGATGGAACCACACCGGGTCGTAGGGCGCCATCGAGCGGATGGCGAGGAAGAAGCCCGACTGGACGAAGATGAACATCACGATGACGGCGCTGACGGTCATCGTCGGGTTCGTCCCCGTGAGGACGGGGAGGACGACGGCGAACACCAGCGCGAACGTCATCGAGAGAATCATCGAGAGGTAGAGGTCCTTCATGACCTCCAGACTGTCCAGCGAACTCCGGTAGACCGTGGTGTAGTGCTGGATGATCTGCTCCTGTTCGGAGAGCAGGTAGTCCTCCAGCGACTGACCGGCCCCGAGCGTGTAGGCCAGCCGGTCGAGGAAATCCGAGAAGGCGTCGCTGGGCACTTCCTTGGCGCGGCGTCGGCAGGCGTCGTCCAGGCTCTGGTTCCACGTGTCGACCAACTGGACGATGCGGTGCATCTCCATGGCGAGTTCCCCGTACTCCTCCTCCTGTGCGAGCGTGCGGAACACCTCCATGCGGTCTATCTTCGTCGTCGCCAGCACCGTCATGTGGGTGATGAGGAGGTGAAAGCGGTTGTTGAGTTCGCGCTTGCGCTGACTCAGCAGAATCTTCGGGTAGAAGACGGCCGACACCATCGCGAGAAAGCCCAGCAGTGGGATGGGTGCACGGACGGCCATCGGGAGGTCGAGTAGGAGTGCACCGACAGTCGAGAGAACGAAGAAGGCGACCGACGGAAGCAGGATGAAGAAGAGGTACCGCTCCAGCGGAATCGTCATCTGGCGGTACGACTCGACGAGACTCTGGATAGTCTCGGTGATGGTGAGGTCGATGCCGGTCTCGGCTTCGCTCTGGGCCATCGTCAGTTGGGCCTGGAGACGTTGAACGGGATGCCCTCGACGCCGTCACGCTGGAAGTCGGAGATGAAGTCGTTGACCTCGTGGTAGCCGAGGATGCCTTCCTGCATGGCGCGTTCGATGAGGTTCGCCCGGAACTGCAGGTCGTCGTAGATGTCGCGGGTGTCCTCGTACCCCAGCAGCGTCGCAATCTGCTCTTCGAGGACGTAGGAGTTGTTCATCCCCTGGAAGACGATTTCGTCCTCGACGGGGTCCCAGTTGAACACCTGCCGGGTGACGACGCCGTCCATCTCCTTGGAGTAGCCCTCTATCTCCTGGACGCTCGTGACCCGGCGCAGGACCTTGTCGCCCTGCTTGACGCGGTTCTGGAACAGGGCCACGTCGGCGACGTCCATGAACGTCTCGGGGACGTTGATGGGTTCGCCGGTAAAGCGCTGAATCATCGAGACGATGTCGCTGGCGTGGAAGGTCAGCATCACCGGGTGGCCGGTCTGGGCCGCCTGGAACGCCATCCGACCCTCTTCGCCACGGACCTCGCCCACGATGATGTAGTCGGGACGGGACCGGAGTGCGGCCGCCACGAGGTCGAACATGTCGATGCTGGTCCCCTCGTCCTCGCCCTCGCGGGTGAGCAGTTGCTGCCACGTGTTGTGCGGCGGGAGCACCTCTGCGGTGTCCTCGGCGGTGTATATCTTCGCGTCGTCGGGGATGAACGAGGTGATGGCGTTCAGCGTCGTCGTCTTGCCCGAGGCCGTCTCGCCGACGACGAACACCGTCTGTTCGTTCTCCAGACAGAGCCAGAGGTACGCGGCCAGTTCCGGCGAGAGGGTCATCCACTTCGTAATCTGGAACACCGAGAGGGGAATCTCGTCGCCCTGCCGGATGGTGAGCGAGGGCCCTTTCAGGCTCACGTCGTCGGAGTAGATGAGGTTCAGTCGCGACCCGTCCGGGAGCGTCGAGTCGACGATGGGGTCCGAGTCCGAGACGGGGTCGCCCATCCGTTCGCCCATGTTCCGAAGCCACTGGTCGAACGCCTCCTCGCTCTGCCACTCGACTGTCGTCTCCAGCATCCCGTAGACCCCGTGGTCGACGTGACACTCGCTCCGGCCGATGACGTGGATGTCCTCGTTGGCCGGGTCGCGCATCACCGGTTCGAGCGGTCCGAGACCGACGATGTCCCGGTTGAGGCGGTAGAGGATGTTCTCGTACGTGGACTGGGTGACCTCGACGCTGCCGACGTCGGTGAGGTTCGACAGGCGAGTGAGGACGCCGCTGTCGGTGTCCTCGTCGCGGACGCGCGTGGTCTCCTGCAACAACTCCTCGATTCGGTCGTCGTACTCCGCCTCGTCCTCGGGTGCGGGTTTGTTGACGCTCTTCTGGAGGAGTCGGTTTCGGACCTTCCCGAAGACAGCCTGTTCCTCCTGGTCCAGTTCCGGTTCGATGGCGTAGTACTTCGTGTCCTGTCCGACGTCGCCGTAGACGTGACAGAAGATTGGACCACCGACGGGGTAGAGGACGTTCGGGCGGTCGGACTCGAACTCACCGTCGGCCTCGTCGATGAGCATCGGGAACTCCCCGGTGATCTGTTTGAACTTCTTGAGGTGGTCCCGCAGGTGGGGGCGACGGGCGGCAATCTGTCGCAGTTCGTCCGAGGGTTTCGCGCGTCCGTGGTCTGTCATATCTTAGGTCACCTCCTATGCGACGCTCCGCGATTCGATGACGATGCCGGTCCCCGACCGCACCGAGAACCCGACGGTGTCACCGACCTGTTCTCCCATGCCGGCGAAACGCAGGACGTTTATCTGCCGGCGTACGTCGTTGCCGACCTCTATCATCTCCAGTTCGATGAACACGTCGGCGATGGCGCGGAACGGCCCGATGGCCTCCTCGTCCAGCGTCGACGGGTCGACGGTGAGCATGATGCACTTCCCCTGTGAGATGATGTCCCTGAAGAAGGAGATTATCTCCAGCGCCGCCTGTCGCTCGTCGTTCTGGCGAACCAGCGCCTCGAACTTCGGGTCGTTCCGGAGGATGGCGTCGAACGTGTCGATGACGACGACGTCGGCGTCCCACATCACCTCCGCCTCCATCAGGCGGCGGAGCAGTTCCTTGCGGTCCTGTTCCTCCTCGCCGCCCGAGAACGTGTTCGAGTCCCCGATGTCGGCGTGCAAGAACAGGACGTCCTCGTCTAGGATGTGGTCGACCATGTCGTACGACAGGGAGTGCATCTGGTCGAGGAAGCTCCCGACGGTGAGTTCCGTCGAGAGGTACGTCACGTCGTGGCCCTCCTCGCAGAGGCCGTAGGTGAACCGCTGGCTCATCGCCGACTTGCCGGCCCCGTAGTCGCCCTCGACGAGGATGATGCTGCCCGGCGGGATGCCCCCGCCCAGTTCCTTGTTCAGTCGGTCGTGGTCGTCCAGTCCCAGCGAGAACAGGTCGGTGCTTGCGAGACTCATACTCGGAACCTGAACACCTCCTCGTCGCCGTTGACGATGACCTTGACGCGGTGGTCGCCCGCCGACAGGCCGGACGTCGCTATCTCGACCCGGACCACCGTCCCGGGTCGCCAGACGCTCCCGCTGTCGAGCAGCGTCACCCCGAAGTTCGAGACGAACTGCCCGTCGAGGAACAGGTCCATCTGTCCGGGGTCGGCCCCGAGTGGTTCGGACCCGGTGTTCTTGACGTGGAGCGTGACGTTCTCGTCGCCGTTACTGTCGTAGACGGCGTCGCTCCCGCTGTCGGAGATGATCTCGACGTCGGTCCGGACGTCGCTACTGACGTCCAGTCCCTGTTCGGAGACGGCGTTGCTCAACTGGCCGATGCTGTCGGTGAACACGCCGGCGACGCTCGCCGCTATCATCATCGACGCGATGAAGATGATGAGGTGAGAGACGGAGACGCTCGCCATCTAGCTCACCACCTGCGTCGTCTCGACGGCCGAGACGCCGGGGCCGGTGACCACCTTCACCCGGCCGGGGTCCGTCGTCAGCCCCGTGGCGTTGACGACGAGTCGTTCCTCGGGGAGCCAGATGTCCGTCGTCTCGTCGCCGTCGACGGCGGTCCGGTAGCCGGTGAGGTACACGTTGTCCGCCAGCAAGTCCACGTCGGCGACGGTCAGGTCGGTCGACCCCGTGTTGACGACGGTGACGTTCAGCGAGTCGGCCGTCGTGTTGTAGGTCACGTCGGTCACGTCGATGGCGGTGTTCTGCTGTTCGAGCGTCCGGTCGGCCTGTGCGTCGCGGGCGTCGTTGACGTTCTCGAAGCCGTTGGCGGTCGCCGAGTAGAACATCCCGAAGCCGATGAACATGGCGACGAAGACGAGGGCCGCCGAGCCACTAACGCTGAAGCCCATCGGCACCACCCCCGACGAGTTTCGAGAGCGCGACGGCGTCGGCCCCGCTGTCGTCGTCCAGTTGCGAGATGTAGCGGAGGCTCTCGGTGTGGTGGTCGATGGTGAGACCACTGCCGGTGTCGTCCACGTCGTCGAACCCGCGGAGGTACTCCGTGAGGCTGTCGGCGACGGACGCGTCTATCCAGCCGATGGTCTCGTAGTAGTCTATCGCACGGGACGCCTCGCGGTAACCGGCCCGACTGACGAGGAACTCCAGCCACTCGACGACGATGAGGTCCGCCGCGAACCCCTCTGGCATCGTCTGGAGGTACGGTTTGCCGCCGTCGCTGTCGGCGTCGGGGTCCGCCTCGGTCGTCGGTTCGGGGTCCGGTTCTGGCTCCGAGTCGGGCGTGACTTCGGGTTCCGGGTCCGGCGCCTGCTCCGGGTCTGGGTCCGGCGTGGCGCCGGGTTCGGGCTCCAGCTCAGGGTCCGGGTCGGACGTGACTTCGGGTTCCGGGTCCGGTTCGACTGCCTCCGGGGCGTCGTCCATCGCGTCGTCCTCGATGACCTCGTCGAACAGGTCGTCGTTCTCGAGGCCACCGTCGTCGTCCTCCAACAGGTCGTCGTCCGCAGAGAGGTCCTCGTCGTCGTCCAGCATCTCGTCGCCCGCCTCCATCGCCGCCTCGTCGGCAGACTCCTCGCCCTCGGCCCAGTCGGCGTCGCCGGACTCGTACTCGTCTTTCAGTTCGGCGAAGGACTTGCCACCCTCACCGTCGTCACCGTCGTCGGTACCCCCCTCGTCCACGTCGAGTCCGTCGTCCATGCTCATGTCGTCGTCCTCCTCGAAGTCGTCGAACCCCTCGTCGAACGACCCGCCGTCGTCCTCGAAGTCGCCGCCGCCGAAGTCGTCGTCGGCGAACATGTCGTCGCCGTCGTCCATCGACATACTGCCGCCGTCGTCCTCGACGAGGTCCTCGTCGAAGAAGCCCTCCGCGTCCGCGGTGGCGACGTCGTCGTCGATGTCCTCCTCCTCGTCGCCACCACCGTCGTCGTCGAACAGACCGAAGGAGCCACCACCGCCCATGCCGCCGCCCATCCCGGCGTCGACGTCGTCCGCGAAGGGGTTGACCCCGCGCGTGACCATCTCGTAGATGTCCAGCAGTTTGCGGACGTTCTCCTGGACCTCGTCGACCGACTCGGAGATGGACTCGTTCTCCGTGCGGACAGTGTTGACCGTCGAGGAGAGACTGCCGACCTCGTTCTCCAGTTCGTCGATGCGGTGTTCCAGTTCGTCGGTGTCGGGGCCAGTCGCGTCCTCCATGTCCCCGAACTCGTCGTCACCGAACCCGCCCATGTCGTCGCCGCCGTCGTCGAGACCGCCGAGGCCGCCGAGGTCGTCGCCCCCGCCGCCCTCCTCGGCCATCAGTCCACCGCCGTCGGCCATCTCGTCGTCGCCGTCGTCGTCGCTCTCGTCGTCCGACATGATGGAGTCGAACATGTTCTTGATGCTCATACCGACGAGGCCCCCGGAGAGGAGCACCAGCAACGCGGGCACGAGTGCGACCACGTCCGGGGCCAGTGCCTGCAGCGTCGGCAGGAGAGCGAGACTACTCATTAGCCAGTTAATTGCCGCAAACGCCCTTGAATATTCCGTCTAGCCTATCATCGTTGATAATAAAAACACTATTTCCGACTTTTATGGTTTAAATTCCTTGTTCAGATTAGTGCATTTTTATCGGGAGGAACGCTTCGAGTGGAGATTGGCCGCGAAAGCGGCTGACGGGCGCGTTTCCGGCAGACGGGCGTCAGACATCGTCACCGATACTGGGGCGACCCCAGTTATCGGACGGCGAAATCAAAGCGTCGTCGACTCGGTGTTCGCGCTCTTGACCACGAAGTCGCCGGTGTCGGACTCCAGTCTGAGCGAGCGACCGTGGTCCCCGCCGACGTCTTCGCCGAGCACCGGGATGTCGAACGCCGCTAGCGTCTCCTTGACCTGGTCGGCGTTCCGAGAGCCGATAGAGGGGCCGTTCTCGGAGAAGTCGAGCATGTCGCTCCCACCGGCTATCTTCGCGCGCATGCCGTCACGCGAGGCACCCTCGGCTTCTAGCGCCTCGACGAGGGCCGCGACCCCCGTGTCGGCGAACTTCGCCCGGTTCCCGCCTTCGACGTCCTCCGCCGTCGGCAGCATGACGTGGACGAGTCCGGCGGCACCCGACACCTCGTCGTAGATGCCGACGCCGATACAGGAGCCCAGTCCACTGGTCGTCAGGACGGCCTCGTCGGTGGTCACCCGATACTCGGCGATACCGACTTTGATACGCTCTGGTTCGCTCTGTTGGGCACGCTCCGTCTGGCTGCCGTCGTACACTTTCATTATTCGAATATCTGTTCGACGTCCGCGTCGGTCTCGTCGGCGCGCTCTACGTCTAGGTCTTCGAGCGCTTCTCGCAGTTCCTTCTCGTTCGGCAGCGCGTGTATCTCGGCGTTGAACTCGATGTCGTCGGTCCGCATCGTCGAGTTGATGATGAACGCGTGTTCCTGATGCTGGCCGACCTGTGCCGCGAGGGGGTCGACGATGGACCGCCCCATGTCGTGGACCAGTCGCGGCGGCGTGTGGTCGACCGACGTCTGGAGGACGTTCGCCCACCCGTCGACGAACCCGCTGGTCATGATGTTGCCGAGTTCCTCGATGGCAGCCTTGTGCTGGTCGGTCACGCCGTCGCCCTCGACTTCGACGGGCATCATCGCCTCGGCGACGTTGACCGCCGAGACTTCGTCGAACAGCACCATCAGGTAGCCGCTGGGGGTGCCGGTGAACTCGACCACCGTCCCGACGTAGGTGTCGGTCCCGATCTGCTTCGGGACGTCCTCGATGGGCGCGAAGCTGATCTCGGTCACCTCCGCCGTCGTCGGGATGCCCGTCATCATCTCGACGTTGCCGGCGGCCTGTTGGGTGCCGCTCGTCGTCATCTCGTTGAACGTCTGGAGTTTGTCGATGGGGATGGCGTCGCCGTCGGTGTCGCCGTGTTCCATCATCATCTCCGCGAGCGGGTCGTACTCGGGGAGCATGTAGATGTAGAAGTTGACCGACTCGCCGACCCACTCTATCTCCGACTTGAAGACGAACACCTGCTGGTGCTCGTCGGGTTCTGGGGCGTCGGGCAACACGTCGGCACCCGACCGCTCGATGTACTCGGGCGGCGAGTGGTCGATGGTGGAGTCGAGGTAGTCGGCCCACCCGTCGATGAACCCGCTCATCATGATGTTGCCTATCTCCTCGACGCTGCTCTGGGCCATCGCGGGGTCGTCGCTCGCCCCCGGCATCAGTGAGTCGGCGATAGTGTCGGCCGAGTCCCGGTCGAAGACGAGGACCGTCTCCCCCTCGAGTGCCCCCTCGAACCCGAACTGGACACCGACGAACTCCGCCCCGGTGAGGTCGTCGCCGACGTCGGCCCGGTCCAGCAGCGTAATTTTGGTCACGTCGACGACGGCGTCGATGCCCGTCATCTGTGCCAGCGACTGTGTGGCCTGCTGGGCCCCCTCGTGTGCGAGTTGGTTGAACGTGCCGAGCGACTGGATGTCGACGTTCATCTATGACGGGACGACGTCCTCGATGGCCTCGATGACGCTCGGCTTCTGGAACGGTTTCGTGATGTACCCGTCCGCACCCGCCTTGACCGCCTCTTTCATCTTCTCCTCCTGACCGACGCTCGTACACATGATGACGTTCGCGTCAGGGTTACTGGACTTTATCTCGTCGGTCGCCTCGATACCGTCCCGGATGGGCATCACGATGTCCATCATCACGAGGTCCGGCGTCTCTTCTTTGTACACTTCGACGGCCTCCACGCCGTTCTCGACTTCCCCGACGATAGTGTGGTCCTCCTCGAGAATCTCCCGGAGGAGGTTGCGCATAAACTCCGAATCGTCGGCAATCAGTACGTCTGGCATGACCTATCGAGACGAAGTACCGTGATGAGCTAAATAAAGGTGTCCCGTAAATTATCGCCTCTGATACCGGTGTACTGCGGTCGGACGGGACGCTCGTCGTCGCCCCGCTCACAGCGTCGGCAACAGGTCGGCGACGACCCGGACGAGGTCGAAGGCGTAGGTCCCGTACTCGAAGTACACGAGTCCCGACAGCGCCAGAAACGCCGTCGTGAACCCGGCCGGGAGTGCGAGTCCGGCGGCGACGGTGCGGGTCGTGACGCGCTCTGGCGCGAGCGTCCGCCCGACGACGGCGAGTGCGCAGACGGTGGCCGCCGCGAGGTTCCACAGCGCGTGGTACTGCACGGCTTCCCCCAGCGCCAACCCGAGGCCCACGATGCCGCCGAGGACGACGGTGACTGCCAGCAGGAGACTCCCGACGTAGGCCCGCCACAACCACGCAGTCTCGTCGACGACGGCCGTCCGGACGGCGGGCACCCGGCAGACGCCGTACACCGCGAGCGGTACGACCGGGTGGAGGTATCGCACCGTCAGCTGGCTGAACAGCGGTAACCGGGGGAGGTAGACGACGGTCAGGACGACGGCGAGCGCCACGACCAGCGAGTCCGTCTGCCGGCGTGGCGAGAGCGTTCGGGGGTCGGGCGGGCGGAGCGAGTCGAACGTGACTCCGGTCAGTCGTCGCCCCGCGAGCACCGGTACCGCCAGCAACGCTCCGAGTATCGGCGTCGCCTCCAGCAAGGTGAGTTCTATCACCTCGTAGTCGTTGAGTCGATAGCTGACGCCCGGTACGTGCCCGCTGCGGACGAAGACGTGCGAGAGGCGGGCCGGTTCGTCGAGCGTGTCGACGCCGTCGGCGACTGCCCCGCCGGCGAACGTCCAGATGGGCTCGACCGCGCCGGCCGTCGACGACGCAGTGTCCACTGTCGACTCGACGAACGAACCGACGGGGTCGGTATCAGGTGGTGTACGTGCCGACTCGCCGTCCTGTGTGCCGCTCGTACCGTCCCCACCGCTTCCAGTACTACCACTCCCTCCGTCCGTACCGGAGTTCGCACCGTCAGTTCCCCCACTCCCGTCAGCCCCGCCGTCCGTGTCTGGCGAGAACTCGACGTCCCCACCGTCGACGTTCGGCAACAGGCGCGGCGGTTCCGCGGGGTTGCCGGAGATGGCGTAGTTCGTCGCCAGCATCGGCGTCGCCGCGAGCAGGAGGACGAGGCCGACGACCAGCAGGTCACGAGGCCGGTTCGACCGCGCGGTCAGGAGGTCGACGATTCCCAGAACGCCGACGACGAAGAACGCCTCGAACGCGTGGACCCACGTTATCGCGCCGGCGAAGGCGTACGCCGCCGCTCTGGCCCGGAGTGCGGTCCGGCCGTCGGTCCGTCTGCTCACGGCGAAGGCGTACACCGTCGCGAGCACCAGCGCCGCGACCAGCGTGTGCCGTTTCGGAATCGTGGCCCAGAAGCCGACGGGCGTCGCGAGGCCGAGTGCAGCGCCGGCGGCCAGCCCGATCCTTCGCCCGTGCCAGTCGGCGACCAGCCGGTACAGCAGGAGTCCGGCCGTCGCCGCCGCGGCCATCGTCGAGAGCTGGTAGGCCGCCAGCGCGAGTCGGTCGGGGTCCAGATTCGTCGCCGTCAGGACGCTCCCGGCGAAGAGGAGTGCGACGACCACCGAGCCGGCGGTGACCGTCCGCTCCCTGTCGACGCCGTCGAGTCGGCCGACCTGTGTGACGAACGCCAATCCGAGGCCGGCCCACAGGCCGGCGAGGAGGAGTCGCGGGTCGACCACCGTGGCGACCCCCTCCAGTGCCCAGACCAGTGGCACCGCCAGCGCGAGTTGCCCGTAGTTGCGCCCGTACAGCAGGCCGTCGTACCGGTGGAGTCCGGGCTGTGATCCCAGCGTGAGCGAGTAGCGAATCTCCGTGACGTGTAACTGCCCGTCGGCGAGTGCGACCAGCGTGTTCGCCGTCGCGTACGTGTCCTGGATGAAGACGCCGACGCGCCACGTCAGCCCGAACCAGCAGAGCAGACCCAGCCACAGGACCAGTCCGTACCGGTCGGCGAATGCCCAGCGTGCGGCCGTTCGGAGACGCCGCCGTACGCGCTCGGGGCCGCTCACGTCGCCACCTCCACGGTCACGTTCTCTCGGTAGACCGTGCGGTCGGCGGTGAAACTCTGGACGCGGACCGTCAGGGTGCCGTCGTAGGTCCCCGCGTCCGCAGTCCCGGTTGCCATCCCGTGGTCTTCGGGTTCGAGTCGATACGTTCCCGGTCCGGTTACGACTGTCGTCTCGACGAGTTCGACGTCTACGTTCGGAATCGAGACGAGATAGACGAGTCGCGGTCGCCCGGTGACCGACTCGACACTGACCGTCGCCGTCGGCGGTCGAACGTACTCCACGCCGGTTCCGAACCGACCGTCCGTCACACGAATCGACGCCGCCTCGACGTCCACCGACGAGACGGTCGCCGTCCCCTCACCGAAGTCAGTGGCTCGCTCGTTCGTCACGTCGGCGCCAGCGAGCGGACCCGTCGAGAGCGAGACGACTACCACGAAGAGTGCGACACCGGTCGTCAGATACCGTCGGACCATCACCTGACGGAGAACGACCCCGGCCGGAGTTAAAGTTCTCGGCGTTCAGAACTGCACGCCGTTCTGTGCTTCGACGGCTTCGACGAGGTCGGCGATGCTATCGTCGGGCGAGAGCCCCGTCGACTGCACCATCTGTTTGAAGCTCCCCGGCGGATACTTCACCGGGACGTTCGACTCCGACAGGAGGATGCCGAGCACGTCCTTGACCGGCGTCGACCCGTCCATCTGCCGGCCGTACCAGAGCATGAAGCTCTCGAAGGCGGTGACGATGTCGTTGGAGACGAGACGTTGCTGGTCGACGTCGCCGTCGAACTTCGCGGTCACGTCGAAGCCGTAGCGACTGTTCGAGTCGGCCATCTGCTCGGCGAGCCACTCGTGGACGTTCGCATCGGTGAACTCCGGTGTGTCCGGTTCCGGATTCGGCGCCGGTTGTGGGGCCGATTCTGACTCTGCAGAGACCTGATTGCCGTACGAGTCGTCGGTCCGCACGTCCGGCGAGACGACGTACCGACCCTCGTCTATCTCCGTGACGTGGTCGTCGTCCGCGATGTCCAACTCCTCCGGGGAGAGTATCTTGCCGTCCTCCGGATTCGGTTCGTCTGACCCCGGGGCCATAGCCACTAGTGCGTAAGGGAATGGTATAATTCCGTCGCTGGTGGGGGGTCACTTCCGAGAGACGCGTCGCTGGTGGGAGTTCGCTAGCGAGAAAAGAGAAAGTGCGCCGGCTTACAGCGTGACGGCGGAACTACCAGACAAGGTTTCTGGAACCACCAATCTAACCGTAGTGGTACCACCCGATTGCGTGTTAAGTCGGATGGTTGCAGTTTCACCTTCGGAAAGGCCGGACCCGCTACCGGAATCAGTGTTCTCCTGAATGTAGTGTGCGTTGAATTCTAGGGTAGCACGATCCGACGGATCGTTAAGAACTGGGCTAGAGCTGCCATCAGTGACAATAGAACCATCATCGTCTTGAACGCTAGTCACGGAATAAGTAGCCTGCCCAGGCCCAGTATTGTCGTAGGTCAAGTCTTCTGATCCAGATGAATCAACCCACTGTGCGATAGTACTTCCTAAGTCAATGTTGTCAGCACCGGGTGCCTTCTTCACCGTGACTTCCACCTCATCAACGGTGTTGCCAGAAATGCCGACACCGACTGCACTGACAACCTGCAGACGATTCGTAACTTGTTCGCTGCTCTGCTGACCAGTCTCCTCCGCACTGCTCTGGAGGAAACCAGCCGTGTTGATCAGGACGCCCGCGGCGATTGCGGCGACCAGCACCATCGCGATGAACACGATGAGGGTACCGATACCGACCTGCCCGCGGTCGTCGTCGTTTCGTAGTTCCGTGAACATTGAATATTCCGGGCCTGTCTGACCCTACTATCACCCAAACTTTCGCCAGTAATAATACCTCCCCCCAAAATATCTATCCTGATAACGCAGTCCTCAGACCCTAACACAGCATTTCACGTGAATTCGGCCGTCGGAATCGGCCCGTTACAGACGGTGAACCACATCGTGTGAAAACGGCGGGTAGGCGGTTCCGAACTGTCCGGTCCACAGTGAACACCCGCTTCCGTAGCCACTGTCGCCGTCGCCGAGTAGTGGTAAATACGTAGTTAATTGGTTACGAGTGTCAGAGAGACTAGATGAATAGCGGAGAAGGGCCTGCGACACGACAGACGGGCACGTGTCGACTGGTGGTTACTCGTAGGTGACCAGACTGTACATCACGAACAGGTACCCGAACGTCGTCAGTCCGCTGTTGACCAGGAGCAGTGAGCGCACCCCTTCGAAGTCGTTGACGAACGCGCTAATCATCGTCGCAGCCGCACCCGCGACGGCCAGCGAGAACCCCAGCGAGAGGTGGAGCATCGCTTGCCGGGACGTCTGGACGTACGCCCGCATCGCCATCCCGACCATAGTGAGGCCGGCAACCACGAACACGAGCGTCGAGATGGCGTAGAGGAGTTCTATCATCGGCACTACCAACGGCTATGCGAAACCCGTTATTAAATCCACCCTCTAAAATATCTGTCCTGATAATCAGAAGATAACGCCGGTGCTGACCCTATCCGTCCGAGAGCGTCCGCCACGCCTCGTCGAGTTTGTTGGTCACTTCCGAGCGCTCCTCGACGTGGACGCTCAGGTCGTCCTCGAAGTCGACGCTGACCTCGTCCACGTTCCGCCGGTACACCTTGATTCGACGTCGGTCGTCGGAGAGAATGTTGTCGTGGAGTTCCAGCAGGTCGTGTTTGGTGAGTTCGTCGATGCGGCGGTAACAGGTAGCGATGGGGATACCGAGTTCGTCGCTCAACTCCTGCGCTGAGACCGGTTCGTCGGTAGCGTCGAGAATCTCGGCGCTGTATTTGTTCCCCAGCGTCTGGAGAAGATCCGCTGAAGCCATCGTTATCAAAACATGAATTTGGCATTTAATAAAGCTATCGCCGATGATACTACGTGAGTTCGGCCGAAACAGTCGGTTAACCGAGGGATCGGCTAAAACCCCTTTTCAGACCCTGAAGCGTGCGTTTCATCGATTAATAACGGCTTAAGCTCGCCCTATATCGGGGACTCTTCTTCGCTCATCATCGAGAACGCGCTGGCGTTCTGGTGGACCTTGATGCCACCCCAGTCTATCTCCATCGGGTAGATGTCGGTCTCGATGTTCTGTTTCCGCATCTTCGCGACCCAGACGTAGCGGTTGACGCCGGTGTCCGTCGGCGTCTGTATCAGGTAGATGTTCCCGTCGGTGAGGAAGTTCTCGAGTCCGATCTCCGTGTCGGGGAACACCGCTCCCTGTTCGTTGGTCAGGAGCGTCGTCAGCCCGTTCTCCCGGAGGATATCGGTGAACTTCAGGAGGTAGGTCCGTTTCTCCTTCTCGTTCTCGAAGAACAGTTCGAACATCGCCAGCGAGTCCAGGACGAGTCGGTCGTACTCCTCGTCTTCGAGGTCGTCGAGGAGGAGGTCCATCGACGAGGAGAAGTCGTTCTCGCGGAGGAGGACCTGCTTGTCGTACACCTTGATGTCGCCGTTCTCGACGAACTCGGGCCACTTGTCGAAGCCCAGCGACTCCGCGGCCTGTCGGAGGTCGGACTCGTTCTCCTCGAACGAGAGGTAGATTCCCTTCTCGCCGAACTGTTCGACGCCGTTGTAGAGGTACTGGAGACAGAGAATCGACTTCCCGGCACCGGGGTTGCCGCTGATGAGGGTCGTCGAGTTCGTCACGATACCGCCGTTGAGGATGTCGTCGAGGCCGTCGATGCCTGTCTTAGTTTGCTCTATCATGTTGTATGAGTCGGAAGGAGGTTGTGTAAGCCTGTGTCGTAGGTTGTGAAAAGCCTTGTTCACGAACGCCCGGGAATAGCGGTTTCAGCCCTCGCTATGGACGATAGCGGGGTCGACCCAGATGACGAAGTCGTCGTCTCGCTTGACGACGCCGCGGATGGACCCCGTGTCGTTGGCGGGCGACTGGTCGACCTGCTCGGGCGATATCTGGACCACCTGGAACACCTCGTCGACGAGCCATCCCGCCGCCCCCTGACTCTGGACGATGGCAGGGTCGAAGACGATGATGCGTTTGCCGTCGGCGTCGTCGTCGATACCGAAGACGACCTTCGGGTCGACGATGGAGGTGGTGCGACCGCGGAGGTCCATGACGCCCTCTACGTGTGCCGGCGCGTTGGGGACCTGTGTGAGGTCACCGACGTCGACGATTTCGGTCACGTAGTCGATACTGACGCAGTAGGTCTCCTCGCCGAGTTCGAATTCGAGTACCTGGCCGGTTGTGGCTGACTGGGCTGACATAGGTCCCGGAGTACCAGAACGTGGTCCGTAGGTGTGTATAAAGATGTCTGCTGGGCTATCAACTTTGATTACGTGGGCGGAGTCTTTATTTCGGGGCGAACGGGAGTACGGGACAGGAATGCAGATGCTCCGCCCGCGAACGACGACCACGTCACAGGAGCACGCGTGACGATGGCCGGTGGTGTGCGTGCAGTCGTCGCCGACGACTCCCACTTCATGCGAAGTGTCATCTCCGACATCTTGTCGGAGGGGGAAATCGACGTCGTCGCACAGGCCCGGAACGGACGGGAAGCCGTCGGGGCGGTCGTCGAACACGACCCCGACGTGGTGACCATGGACGTCGAGATGCCCGAGATGAACGGCATCGAGGCCACCGAGCGAATCATGGCCGAGCGACCGACGCCGGTCCTGATGCTGTCGGCCCACACCGACGAGAACGCCGACGTTACCTTCGAGGCCCTCGACAAGGGGGCAGTCGACTGCTTCACCAAACCGGGCGGCGAGGTGTCGATGGAGATGTCGCGGCTGAAAGACCAACTCGTCGACATCGTCGCCTCCGTCGCCGAGGTGGACGTCGGCGGGGGCGGTCGGTCGACACCGCGGGCGACGGACCAAGCGAGTGGCCGGTCCGGGACCGAGACGGCGGCGTACGCGGCGAACCCGACGCTCGTCGTCGGGTCGTCGACCGGTGGGCCGAAGATGGTCGAACAGGTGTTGTCGTCACTGCCGCTGTCGGCGGACCTCCGAATCCTCGTCGTCCAGCACATGCCCGAGGGGTTCACGGGCCGGTTCGCTGAGCGCATCGACGCACGGAGCGACTACGACGTGAGAGAGGCGACGGACGGCGCACGGATCGGCGGGGGCGAGGCACTCGTCGCCGCCGGCGACCGTCACATGGCGGTCAAGAACTACCGGAACGGACGCCTCCGCGTGAAACTGACGCAGGGCGAGCCGGTCAACAGCGTCCGGCCGGCCGTCGACGTGACGATGGCGACGGCCGCCGACACCATCGAGGACCCCCTCGTCGGCGTCATCCTCACGGGGATGGGCGAGGACGGTGCGGACGGCATCCGGCGCATCAAAGCCGCCGGTGGCCGAACTATCGCGCAGGACGAGGCCACGTCGGCCGTCTACGGGATGCCGAAGCGCGCAGTCGAGACCGGCTGTGTCGACGACGTACTCCCGATAGACGACGTCGCGACCGGAATCTTGGACACGATTACGACAGAGGTGACTCAATAATGGACGACCAGTATCTCGACGCATTCATCCGCGAGAGCGAGGAGGCGATAACGGAGCTCAACAACTCACTGCTCGAGTTGGAATCGGACCCCTCCGACGAGGAGGCGATGGACTCTATCTTCCGTACCGCACACACGCTGAAGGGGAACTTCGGTGCGATGGGGTTCGACGACGCGGCCGACCTCGCGCACGCGATGGAGGACCTGCTCGACGCGATGCGGCAGGGCGAGATGGCGGTCACGTCGGACGTGATGGACCTCGTCTTCGCCGGCGTCGACCAGATAGAGGTCATCGTCAGGGAGATAGAGGCCGACGGCGAGTCACAGACCCGGACCGACGAGACGGTAGCCGAACTCCGGGCCGTCCTCGACGAGGGTGCCGAGGCCGCGGGCGACGCGGCGGCCGACGGGACCGGCGACAACGGTGCCGACGCCGAGATAGCGACCGACGTCGACCTCGACCCGAGCGAGGCCGACGGTCGGGTCGTCCACGCCGTGGTCGGGGTCGGCAACTCCGACATGGTGGGCGTCGACGCGATGCTGGCGCTGGAGGCCATCGAAGACGTCTTCGACATCCTCGCGTCGGACCCGGACCGGGCGGCCATCGAGGACGGCGAGTTCGAGGCGACGTTCGACCTCTATCTCGACGCGTCCGACGCCGCGACCGTGGACGCGGAACTAGGCACCGTGGGCAAGGTGGCCACTTTCACCGCGACGGACGTGACCGACGACCTCGCGGGCGGGCGCGCCGCTCCGAGCGCCGAGTCGGACCCGGCACCCGCCGCCACCGAGGGCGAGGGCGAGGAACACAGCGTCGACGAGATAAAGTCGGTGCGAGTGGACGTCGACCAGTTGGACGACCTGCACGGCCTCGTCGAACAGCTGGTGACCAGCCGTATCAAACTCCGGCGGTCGGTCGAACAGGAGGACCTCGACTCGGCCGGCGAGACGCTGAACGAACTGGACAAGATTACGGCGAACCTCCAGAACACGGTGATGGACATGCGGCTCATCCCACTGAAGAAGGTGGTCGGGAAGTTCCCGCGGCTGGTCCGTGACCTCGCCCGCGAACTCGACAAGGACATCGAGTTCGAGATAGAGGGCGAGGACATCGAACTCGACCGGACCATCCTCACCGAGATCTCGGACCCGCTGATGCACATCCTCCGCAACGCCGTCGACCACGGCATCGAACCGCCCGCAGAGCGTGCGGCCGCCGGGAAACCCGAGACCGGCCACATCACCCTGCGGGCCTCCCGGGAACGCGACCACGTCATCATCGAAGTGGTGGACGACGGCGCGGGGCTGGACGTGACCGGTATCAAGGAGAAGGCCATCGAGAAGGGGGTCCGCTCGGCCGAGGAGATAGAGGCGATGGACGACTCCTCGATATACGACCTCGTCTTCCACCCCGGGTTCTCGACGGCCGACGAGGTGACCGACACCAGCGGTCGCGGGGTCGGGATGGACGTCGTCCACGACACCGTCACGCAACTCGACGGGTCGGTCAACGTCGAGTCCACCGAGGGCGAGGGGACCACCGTCGCCCTGCGTCTCCCCGTGACGATGGCCATCGTGAAGGTGCTGTTCGTCGAGGTGGGCGACGAGGAGTACGGCGTCCCCATCAAGAACGTGGACGAGATTACGTCGACGGAGGCCGTCAAACAGGTCAACGGCAAAGAGGTCATCAAGCACAACGACGACATCTACCCCGTCATCCACCTCGACGACACGTTCGACGTGCCCGGCGAGACGGCCAACGGCGACGGCATGCTGATTCGCATCCGCGAGTCCGAGCGACAGGTGGCGCTCCACTGTGACTCGGTCAACAGTCAGGAGGAAGTCGTCGTCAAACCGCTGGAGGGCATCCTCTCGGGGACCCCCGGCCTCTCCGGGACGGCCGTGCTGGGCGACGGCAACATCGTCCACATCCTCGACGTGGTGACCCTATGAGCAAAGGTACCGACCGTCAGTTCGACCGTCTGCTGGAGTTCATCGGGGCGGAGATGGACTTCGAGTCGGGGTTCTACAACGACGCCTACCTCGACCGGCGCATCACGGCGCGGATGCGCCGGACCGACTCGGACACCTACCGCGAGTACGAACGCCTCCTCGAACGCGACGACGGGGAGCGCGAACAGTTGCTCGACTCCCTGTCTATCAACGTCACCGGCTTCTTCCGGAACCCGGAGGCGTGGGAGCGGTTGCGCCCGGTCCTGCGCGACCTGACCGCCGAGAACCGCCGGGTGCGACTCTGGTCGGCGCCGAGCGCCGACGGGCGTGAGCCGTACTCGGCGGCGATGCTGGCGCTCGACGACCCCGAAATCGACGCCAGTCGCGTCGAGATTACGGGGACGGACATCAACGCCGACATCCTCCGGGAGGCGCGACGGGCCACCTACGAGACGTCACAGACGACGGACATCGCCGAGGAACTGGCACCGCTGGACGACTACAGCGAGTACGTCGAGGAGGACGGGAACACGTTCCGGGTTCGGGACGTCGTGACGGACATGGTCACGTTCCAGCAACACGACCTCATCCGCGGGAACCCGAAGCGGGACTTCGACCTCGTCTTCTGCCGGAACCTGCTCATCTACATCGACACCGAGTACAAGGTCCCCATCTTCGAGACCATCCGGGGGTCGCTCCACGAGGGCGGCTACCTCATGATAGGGATGACCGAGACGTTGCCGACGGAGTGTCGGGACTCGTTCGACCCGGTCGACAAGCAACACCGCATCTACCGACGGGTATGAGCCTCTACGAACTCGAACGCGACGGCGAGGTCCAGGAACTCATCCGTCTGCTCCGGGAGAGCGACAACGAGCGAGTGCAGGTCCGGGCGGCCGAGTTACTGGGGAACTTCCCGGAGCACGACGACCGCAGAGACGTGGTCAACGCGCTCGTACAGGCCGCACAGGCCGACAGCGACGCCATCACGGCGGCGGCCATCGACTCGCTGGACGAACTCGGCGGGGACGCCATCGAGCAACTCATCGGCGGGATTGCCGGCATCGACCTCGACGACGACGCGGCCGACTGGGTGCGTGCGAAGGCGTTCGTGCAGGCGCTCGACGCCGACGTGCCGGAGTTGCGGATGGCCGCCGCCAACGGCCTCGGCCGACTGGACCAGACCGACGCCGTCCCGAAACTCGCGGCACGCTTCGAGGACCCCGACCCGCGCGTGCGGGCACGGGCCGCCCGGTCGGCCGGGAAGATAGGCGACTCGCGGGCGACCGGACCGCTCGAATCCCTGTTGACCGACCCGAAAGCGGCGGTACGCCGGGAGGCCGCCGAGGCGCTGGGCAACGTCGGGAACCGGCAGGCCCTGCAGGCCCTGCTTCCGATGTACGAGGACGACAACGAACAGGTCCGGCGCATCGCCGTCGGCGCGTTCGGCAACTTCGAGAACGACCGCCCGGTCGACTACCTCGTGGAAGCGCTCTCCGACGAGTCGCCGGGCGTCCGCCGGACCGCCGTCTACTCGCTCGTCGAACTGCTCTCGAACGTCCCGACCGAGCAGAGCCACGCCATCCGTGAGACGGTGGTCGAGAAGCTCTCGAACACCGACGACCGGAGCGTGGTCGTGCCGCTGGTCGAGATTCTCGAAGAGAGTACGCAGGCCGCCCAGCGGCGCAACACCGCGTGGCTACTGGGCCGAGCGACCAGCGAGGAGGAACGGGGACGCGTCATCGACGCCCTCGTGAACGCCTTGCGCGACGACGGCCAGATGCTCCGGCAGTTCGCCGCGACGAGTCTGGCGGAACTCGGCGGCGAGGACAACATGGTCGAGCGCCGCCTGCTGCGGGTCGTCCAGGACGACAGCGTCGACCCGCAGGTCCGCGGACAGGCCATCTTCACGCTGGGGAAGGTCGGGGGCGAGCGCTCCCGGAAGGTGCTGGACAAACTCATCGACGAGACGGACCACGACGTCGTCCGGAAGAAGGCCTTCTCGGCCATCTCGAAACTGGGTGGGCGGCGATGACCGACGGCCGGCCGGCACAGCCGGGCAGACTAAGGCCGACCGGACCGAACCACCGGGCGATAGCTGAGTAGCGATGGCCGACGGAGAACACCCACTGGTCGACACGAAGGGGAAGTTCGTCCAGGTCGTCAAAGACGGGCGCAAGCGCAACGACATCGAGTGGCTCCCCGGCCGTATCCTCCTGTCGAACAAGCGGCTGGTGCTGGCGACCAACGACGGCAAGCGGACCATCCCCCTGTCGAAACTCACCAGCGTCTCCGCCAGCCAGATGAACCAGTCGCTGGCACAGGTCGACGGCTACGTCAAGCTACGGGCCGGCCGCGACGTGACGCTCGTCGCGGCACAGGCCGACGACGAGTTTCAGGAGGAACTGTACCGGGCGCTGCTGGACCAGATAGTCGTCCTCGTGAAACACCCCGCCGTCGAGGGCGGCGTCGTACGGGACACCGGGTGGGAGAAGGCGCGCCTGAAACTCGACGACGAACACGAGGACACGCTCAACCTCGCCATCGCCAGCGGCACGTTCGTCGAACTCGACATCGACGACGTCGGCACCGTCGAGGCCAAGACGAAGGCGATTCGCGGGACCGAGCGCCCCCTGCTGGAGGTCGAACACACCATCGACGGTACCAGCGTCGAGACGCACATCTCCGGCGGGCGGCGCCACGTCTCGCTCGTCGAGGGACTGGTCCGGCAGGGCGAACAGCGCAACGCCGCCGACGACGTCGACCTCGCGCCCGAGGAGACGCAGGTGCTGATGGCGCTGTACTCCGGCATCTCCCCGTTCAAGATTCCCGACTTCGTCGACATGGACGTCGACGACGTCGAGGCGGTCTACGACCGACTCGTCGAGGCCGACATTCTCGAACCCGTCCGAACCCGCCGCGAGGTCCAGTTGGAGGCCCGCGGGCGCTCTATCGCCGGCGACGCCATCGCCGACCAGTAGTCAGACCGGCGGCGAACTGCCCAACAACCGCGCGTAGTGTATCTGCTCGCTGAGCGCACGCGAGACTGGCAGGAGGAACTCCCCACTGCTGGGGAACAGCGACAGACCCGCGATACCGAGCGGTCCGGCGGCGACGGCGGCGACCACGACGACCAGCGAGAACCCGGCGAGCAAGCGCCGCTCCATAGATACCGGCGGTTGGCAACGGCGGTATATGACTGTGGTGGGGCGGTTATCAGGTCGGAGAACCGGCGCCGGGTCAGTCGGTGGCGTCGGTGCCGCCGTCGGTCACCGTCGCCCGGCCGGCGTCCGCGAGACGGTCGAAGTCGAACGACGCGTCGGAGACGCGGGCGGCGACGACGGCGACGGCCGTCGAGACGAGGAAGGCGCCGGCGAAGGAGGTGAGATACAGCGGGTCGGCCGCCGGGAGGAGGTCCCCGACGACGGGAACCGCCGTCGTCACGCCGCGCAGGTCCGGGAAGTACGCCAGCCCGACCGCGAGGCCGGCGAGACTGCTGAGGAGGGCGCCGGGCCCGGTGAGGCCGCGGGAGTAGAGCCCGTAGACCAGCGGGAAGGCGACGGCGGCGCCCAGCAGGTCGGCGAAGAAGAACAGGCGCAAGACACTCCGAGCGCGCAGGCTGACGTAGACGGCAGCGACGGCGACGACGACGGTGAGCGCCCGTGCGCCGAGTCGGAGGGTGCGGTCGTCCGGGTCCGCGAGCAGTCGCGGGAGGTCGGCCGTGACGAGACTCGCCAGCGCCGAGAACAGCGAATCGACGGAACTGACCACGAGCAAGAGTGCGAGGAGGACGACGCCGAGGAGGAGCCACTCGCCGAACGCGCTCTCGACGAGGACGAAGAAGGCCACGTCGGCGTTGTACGCCGAACTGGAGATGTCGGTGACCACGTCGGCGTGGCCGGCGGCGACGACGCCCAGCAGTGCCGCGACGAAGACGATAACCCCGTTGAGGAGGGTGGCGTTGCGGAAGCCGCCGGCGACCGTCTCGCTGTCGCGGGCGGCGTAGATGCGCTGCCACCACGTCTGGTTGACGAGTTCCGCGCCGAGGATGGCGAAGGCCAGACCGAGGCCGAACTGGAGGCCCGGGAGGAAGCCCGGGTCGACGAGCGTTGGGTTCGTCGCGACGACGCCGTCGTAGACGGCGGCGGGGCCGCCCAGCGAGAGGAGGACGCCGGCGGCGACGAGTGCGAGGAGGGGGAGCACGAGGACGGCCTGCACTGTGTCGGTGACGATAGTCGCCCGGAGGCCGCCGTACCCCGTGTACAGGAGGACGAACCCGCCGACGAGAATCGCGGTCTGCCACTGCGGGACGCCCGCCACGAGCGAGAGCGCTCCCGCGATGCCGGTGAGTTCCGCGGCGACGAAGACGAACATGTACAGCGCGCTGACGAGGACGACGAAGCCGTACATCGCCGATCCGTAGCGAGCGTGGGCGTACTCGGTGAGCGAGTGGCCCTCCGGGAGGAGTTCGCGGACGCGCGGGCCGAGTTTCGAGTAGGCCAGCATCGGCACGGCCTCGCCGACGGCGTAGCCGACGACCGCGGCGATACCGAACCCGGCGCCGGCCTCGGGCGCCGAGAGGAGTATCCAGACGCCCATCACCGAGGCGACGAGCGTCGCCGTCGTCCGCCCCTCGCCGACGGAGTTGCGGGCGGTGAGGAAGTCGTCGGCCGAGCGGTCCTGTCCACGGGTGTACCAGACGCCCAGCGCGGCGAAGGCGACGAGAGTGACGACGGTCAGTCCCAGCGCGACGGCGGTGGTCACCACGAGCGGTCACCCCCGTCGGTCGCCGCCGTGTCGGCCCCGTAGGCGGCGTCGAAGAACGCGACTTCGAGGTCGACGGTCCGGCAGAACAGGTCGGCGAGGCGGGCCTGTCGGCGCTCGCTGGCGGCCGCGCCGGCGCGGTCCAGTTCCGTCCGAAGCCACGCGACGAACGACTCGAAGGCCGGGACGGCGTGGAGGTCGACCCACTCGGCGAGGTAGAACCGCTCCGGCCGGTCGGCGTCGCCCGCCGCGGTCGCCCACGCGAGGTACACCCACTCCGCGGGGACGAGGACGGCCAGCGTCTCGGCGTACCCGCCCTCACGCGAGGCTCGCAGGAGGAGGTCCCGGAACGCCGCCGTCGTCTCGGTCAGCACCGGGTCCTCGTAGGTCGACTCGGGCACGTCGAGAGCGTCGAACGAACGCTCGAAGTAGTCGTTCTCGTCGTCGGTGAGCGTCCCGAGAAAGTCGACCAGTCGGGACTTGGCGGCCATCGACGGCGCGTCGCCGACTGCGTGACCGAACGCGCCGACGAGCGTCTCCAGAAAGGCGTAGTCCTGCACGAGGTACCGCCGGAAGACGGCGTCGTCGAGCGCGTCGGCGTGGAGTTCGCGGGTGAACCGATGGTCGGTGGCGGCGTCCCACGACGACCCCGACTGTGCGCGAAGCCAGTCGGTGAATCTGGGGTCCGGGCGGTTCTCGGCGTAGGCGGCGTAGGTGTCCGGCACCGCCGACGGGTCCCCGGTCACACCGACCACTCCTCCTCGCGCCACGCGGCGTCCCAGAAGCGGTACTCGTAGCGGGCCGACGTCTCGAAGATGTCGCGATAGCGCTCGCGTTCGGCCGCGGTGGCGTCGGCGGCCACGTCGTCCATCAGGTCCTTGCACCACTCGGCGAGGTCGGCGAACTCCTCGCCCACGTACATCTCTATCCACGCCGCGTACTGCTCGTGGTCGGGGCGGCCCCGTTCGTCGAGTCGCACGGCCGTCTCGTGGAACCCCCACATACACGGCAGGAGTGCGGCCACGAGGTCACCGAACGTCCCGGTGGCGGCGACGCGCACGAGGAAGTCCGTGTACGCCCGCGTCGTCGGCGACGGGTCGGTCGCCTCCAGTTCGGCCTCCGAGATACCGAACTCGGCGGCGTACTCCCGGTGGAGGTCCATCTCGGTGTTGATGGTCGCGTCCAGCAGTTCCGCGAAGGTGCCCATCCGTTCGAGGTCCGGGGCGTTGGCGGCCCCCAGCGCGAACACCCGTGCGTACTCCACGAGGTAGACGTAGTCCTGTCGGACCCAGTAGCGGAAGGGGGCCTCGTCCAGGGTCCCCTCCCCGAGCCGTTCGACCATCGGGTGGTCGACGACGGCGTCCCATATCGGGTCGCCCACGTCGGCCAGTTCGTCGGTGAAACTCATGGATGTGCGTCGTCGGCCCACGGCAATATAACTTGTTGATACAACCCGATTATAAACGACGGGCCGCCGATGTCGAACTGTTAAGCCGCGGGTCGTCCAATCCCGTGGTATGTCGCTCCGGTTGCCGAGCGAGATCGTCGTCGAGGACGTGTTGCCGACGCTCCGGGTGTTGCTGGCCCGCGAACTCGCGGACCACGGGCTCACCCAGCAGGAGATAGCGGCGCACCTCGGCGTGACGCAGGCGGCCGTCTCGACGTACGTCAGCGGCGACCCGGCGCTGGAGCCACGTATCGTCGACCACCCGCGGACCGCGGCGACCGTCGAGCGAGTCGCCGACGGACTGGCGACCGACGAGATGGACCCCTACGACGCGCTCGCGGCCGTCTTAGAACTCGTCCGCGCGTTCGAGGACCGGGGCCCCATCTGCGAACTCCACGAGGAGGCGATGCCGGGCCTCGAAGGACTGGGCTGTGACCTCTGTGTCCGGGGCGCGAACCCCGAACTCCGAACCGAGCGCGCGGTGCTGGACAGCGTCCGCGAGGCCAGTCGCGTCCTCGCGACCACGCCCGGCCTCGCCGCGTTCGTCCCGAACGTCGGCACGAACGTCGGGACGGCGCTCCCGGACGCCGAGCGTCGCTCGGACGTGGCCGCCGTGCCGGGCCGCATCTACGTGATGGACAACGGCGTCGAAGTGCCCGCGAACCCCGAGTTCGGGGCCTCGAAACACGTCGCGACGACGATTCTGGCCGCGATGGCCGTCGACCCCGAGCGCCGGGGGGCGCTGAACCTCGCGACCGACGACGCCCTCCTCGCGGCCGCCGAGTCCCGCGGCCTCGACACGATGGAGTTCGACGCGGGCTACGAGGACCGCGGGGACCGTCTGCGAGAGCAGTTCGAAACGCGCGGCGCGGTCCCGGACGTCGTCTTCCACCGCGGCGCGTTCGGCATCGAACCCATCACGTACATTCTGTCCGAAACCGGCGCGGACACGGCGCGACTGGCCGCCGAGTTGGTCGAGGCAGCGACCGAGGGGTAGCGATTCGCGTGCAGAGACGGTCTGGCGGTGCGGTGGCCGGGAGCGAGTGGCGCGACGCATCGCGCCCGAGCGACCCGGGGGCAGGCAGGGCTCACGCAGGACACCGAACTCGCGGCGTCGCCGCGACTTCGGCCGTTTTTCCCCAAGTTTTTGCAAGCGGGGGTGCCCGCAGCGCCGACGGCGCGAGGACACCCCCGCAGTAAAAAGTGGGAGCCTAGGCGTTGACGTCCTCTAGGAACCGACTCGCCACGACCTGTCCCTTCGGCGTGAGCGTCGGGCCGTCCGACCCGTCCTGAATCAGGCCGTCGGCTTCGAGGTCCTGCAGGAGCATCGACACCGCGGCCGAGTCCTTCCCGAGGATGCTCGCCAGCGGCATCCCCTCCATGTCGCCAGTCGAGTACATGGCGACCAGCACCTCCTTCTTGTCCTTCGTGAGGTCGACGTTCTGGAGTTCCTCCATGAGGCCGGAGTACTCCCGGCGGAGGTACCGCCCGAGGATGGCCATCTTCCGGCTGGAGGCCAGTGCCGCGAGCGTCGTCACCGCGGTGCCGTCCTGCATGTGCCGGACGACGAGCACCGGCCGAGACGCGCCGGCAATCTCTCTGGTCGTCCGCTCGAAGTCGGAGACCGTCTCAAGGGCGATAGCGAAGGTGTCGTCGCCGCGGCGGAACTCGACGGTGCCCGGCGTCAGGTAGAGGCGGGCCGACTGGAACTCGTCGTCGGTGACCCGGCCGCCGACCCGGGCGCGCTCTTTGACCGTCGTCTCGGTGCCGTTGACGATAGCCTTGAACAGAAGCGTCCCGAACTTCTCTATCTTCTCGTCGTCGGCCTCGACGGCGGCGACGAGTCGACGGCCGTTCTTCTCGAAGGCGATTGTCACCGTCGACTTGAAGAAGTCCCCGAGGTCCGGCGGGACCTGGCCGATGGCGATGTCGAAGATGGAGTCCAGCGGAATCGTCAGTTTGTCGTCCTCGCTGGCGGCGAGGACGAGGCGTTTCTGCGAGAGGACGACGCGCCCCTTGATGGGGTCACCGCGGCTGGCCACCTCCGAGTTGAACTGGCCGACGAAGTCCGCGATGACTGATTCCGACATGTCGCTCGTGGTACCGGTTACAGCCGCCGGTCTATTGAGCGTTTCGCGCCAGTATCAGTCGGGAAAACCGAAGTCGACGGCGTCATCCGTCCAAATCTTGTGCGATGTCGGACAACGACGAGTCGGGGGCGTCCGTCGCGGTGTAGACGACGCGAGTGCCCGGTGTTCGGAGGCCGTACTGGTGGCCGGCAGTGACGACGTCGAGGTGCGCCGACCCGCCCAGCGAGACGGTGCCGTCGCGGACCCACTCGGCGAGACGGTTCTCGCCCTCGTGGTCGCGTGCGACGCGTCGGTTGTCGGCGACGTGGGTCACGACGACGTCGCCCTCGATGCTGGTCTCGACGGCCGCGTAGTAGTCGTCGCCGTCCAGCGCCATCTCGACCACGTCGCCGTCCTGCAGGTCGACGGTGTCGGGGAGGACGACTCGAGGGCGGTTGGTGCGGCCGATGGCCTCGACGGGGACGCGGTGTGTCTCGACGGCGTCGTGGTCGCTCGGAACGCGCTCGCTCACTCGTCGTCGGCGCCGAGGAGGTCGTCGACCGACTCGCTGCCGCGGCCGACGATTTTGGCGTTGATCTGGCGGGTGTCGTCGCTGACCTCGCGGCCGCGGATGGTGATGCGCTTTCGCTCGCCGTCGGTGGTCGGTTCGAAGCCGACGCCGCCGTCGGACATGATGGACTTCGTCTGGGACCCGCGAACGTCCGGTCGCATCGGTCGGCCGGCGGTGTCGGAGCCACCGGTGAGTTCGAGCGTGTAGCCGTCGAGGCCGACGGCACCGGCATCTACCTCGTCGCCGAGTTCGCGGCCGATGAAGCGGTTCGCGTCCTGTCCGTCGACGTCGATCTGGTACGTGTGGCCGCTCTCCGGGTCGGAGACAGCGACAGTGAATTCAGCCATACCTGTTGTGTATCTATGACGCTTCAAAAGCGCATCGAAGCGTCGGTGCCATCCCTCGTGACCGTCCCCCACGGTCTGTCGAGGGCAGTCTGCGAGGTCGAAACGCTAACTGGTTAGGTACTGCCGGCACCAGCGGGTGGTGCGTCGGTGGGTGTATGGACGAGACGGCGGCGACGGACGAGCGAATCGGCAGCGACGAATCGGCACGGGACCTCGGCGACGCGATGGGGACGCTGAGCGAGTCGATGGACGGCTTGAGCGACGAACTGACCGCGCTGAACGAGGCAGTGGTGGCTCTGCAGGCGACCACCTGCCGGGCGAGCGACCACCAGCGAGCGGTCTCGACGTCGCTGTCCCGGGCGGCCGAGACGCTGTCGGGCGACGCCCCGACGCCGACGCCACGGGCCGGCCGCGACGGGTCGGCGACCGCCGCGTCCTCGGCCGTCGCCGACGACTGACTCACTCGTCGGCGGCGACGATAGTGCTGATGCGGGCGTTCTCCTTGAGTTCGAGTCCGGCGCCACCGACCGAGAGCGGGACGCTGGGCAGTTCGTCGACGTGGAGCGTCGGGTGCGTCGCGCCGCGTTCGAGGAGTTCGGTCCGTGGCTGGACGGTCACCGTCGCCTCTCCGGTCAGCGACTCGTTGAACGCGACGAGGTACTGGCCCTCGCGGAGCGTCCACCACTCGTAATCGTCGTCGGGGTCGCGTTTCGCGCTGGCGTGGGGCGTCGTCGTCGCCGGTTCGAGTTCGCCGCCGCCGAAGTCGACGCGGCCCGGTTCGACCACCTCGGACACCGCGGCGACGGTCAGGTCGAAGCCGGGACTGTCCGTCTGAGTCGGTTCGTGGACGACGTCCGTGACGTACTCGCTGAGGTCGACCATACGTGGCCGTGTCGGCCCGGCGGCGCAAAACTGTGGGGGCGGTCGGACAGTCGATGCGTCGACGCCGACCGCTCACGTGATGTCGATGCGTCGCCCCTCGCGCGCCCGGTCGTCGATGGGGAGCGTCACTTCCAGCACGCCGTCCTCGATGGTCGCCGTGATGTCGGCCTCGCGAATCGGGCGCGGGAGTCCCACCGAGCGGTGGAAGACTCGCGAGCGCTCGCCCGGTTCGTGACGTTCGGCCTCGACGTGGAGCCGCCGGTCGTGCCACCGCAGGTCGACGTCCTCGCGGTCGAACTCCGACAGTTCGACGAGGACGACGAACGCGCCGTCCTCGCGGTACAGTTCGACACCTTTGGCGGGATGGTGCGTCACCATACGTGTTACTTCGGCAACAAGAGTGAAAAAGGCGATAGGCGATTCTCGGCGACGGAGACGGCGTCCGGAGCGGACTGAACCGGAGAACGCCGTGCTTTTGCGTTCCGAACGACTCGGAGCCAGTATGAGCAAGCACACGGAGTTTCTGGCGGGCGAGCGGCCCGACGACGTCCTCTTCTTCCTCCACGAGGACGCCGTCTCGAACCCCGGCGCGCTGGCGGAGTACGCCGAGAGCGTCGAGGACGGCCACGTCCTCGTCCTCCCCGGCGACGACGGGCGCAACGCCTTCCAGTCGGCCACCGGCATCGACCCGATGGGACTCGCACAGGAGGCGATGGGGACCGAAGGCCACGTCAGCGACGACCTGACCGGCGCAGTCTGTCCCGTCGAAGAGGAAGAACCGGAGGAGAACCACACGACGCGGTTCGTCTTCGCCTTCGCCGAGGCACAGAACGAGGAGGTGGGCGGCCTCTACGCCGAGGGTGACGTGATTCACGCCTACGCCGTCTGTGCCTGCGGCGAGCGGTACAGCGACAAGTGGGTCGTCGACGAGTAATCGCGCCTCGACCCGCTACCGCTCGGTGTCGACGCCTTCTTCGTCCTTCACGGCTCCCTTCGGTCGCCGTTTCGGTTCGAGGCCCTCGCTTCGCTCGCGCCTCGCTACTCCTCTTCCGGCAGTCGCTTGAACGCGTCCACGATGGCCTGTTTCGCCACCGCACCGTGAGTCGTCCGAGTCCACCTTTTTCTTCGTCGGGTGGTCTCGCTCCGCTCGACCACCACTCCTCGAAAAACGTGGGCGAAAAAGGCGCTCGCTCCGCTCGCGGACCTACCGCTCCGTGTCGACGCCTTCCTCCGCCTCTTCCGGCAACCGCTTGAACGCGTCCACGATGGCCTGTTTCGCCACCGCACCGTGAGTCGTCCAGTGGTGGGCGTAGTCCATCATGTCGTCGTAGATGTCGGGTTTACAGCCGGCGGCTTTCGGGTGGCCGCCGCCGTTGACCTGCCGGGCGACTTCGTGAGCGCGTTCGAAGTTCTCGGTGCCCCGGATGGAGGCCGAGCCGGCGGGTTTGACGACGACGGCGGCGTCGGCACCCTGTTCGCGCAGGGCCTCGGCGACCTCGTTCTGCGAACAGCGGCCGTAGGTGACGCCGACGGTCCACCCGCCGACCTCGCGCAGTTCCGCGCGGTCGACGGCCTTCTCGATGAGGGCCTCCTTCTCGACGCGCTTCTCCGCCAGGAACTCGTGGACCTCGGGCGAGAGGTCCGGGCCGTGTTCGGCGACGGCCTCGATGTACTCCTCGGGGTCCGACCAGTACGAGAAATCGGCGAGGTCGTCGCTGCGCTCGTCGTCCCGAATCCAGAGGTCGTGGTCCCGCGTGACCGCCGCGAGGTCGGCCCATCGCTCCTCGAACTCGTGGTCCAACTGTTCGAGGGCGACGTCGGCGGTACACACCTCGTCGCTCTCCCCGACGGTCCGCTCGACGCCGGCCTCGTCGACCAGTTCGCCGAGGGCCTCGTCCCACTGGTGGTGGTCGAACCACGCGACGCGTTCGACGCGGGCGACGAGGTCCGAGAGTGCGCCGAGGTCCGACTCGCTGTCGGGACAGAGGTCACAGACGAAGACGGTCGCCTCGGGTTCGGCGTACTCGGCGGTCCACGCGAGCGCCTCCTGCAGTTCGTGCGGGCCGGCCGGGAGCAGGGCGCCCTCGCCGTGGGCTTCGCGAATCAGGGCCGTGCAGGCCAGTCCGTCGGCGTCGGGGTCGGCGACGACCACCACGCCGGCGTCGGAGAGCGTCTCGGCGGCCTCGGCCTCGGCCTGTTCTTCCTCGTAGGAGTCGGGGATGAAGAAGCCCTCGCCGGGGAGGACAGACTTACGCTCGATAGAGAGACGGTCGTCGTCGATGAGCCAATCGTCCATGCCCGTACGTGCCGGCCGGCGGCAATGAACCCGGCGGTCCGTCTCAGACCGCTTCGCGCTCGGGGTTGGCCTCGCCCTCTAGCTGGCGCACCGAGAGCACCGGCATCGGCGCCTGTCGGACGATTTCCTCGGCGACGCTGCCGAGCAGGAAGCCGTGTTCACCGTGTCGCCCCCGGGTCCCGGTGGCGACGACGTCGGCGCCGTGGTCGACGGCGTACTGGCATATCTCGTCGGCGGGGTCGCCCTGCCGGACCGCGGTGACGACGTCGTCGTCGGCCTCGGCGGCGGCGGTCTCCCGGACGAACGAGAGGGCGCGCCCGCCGGTCGTCGCCAGCGCGCGTTCCAGTTCCTCCCGCACCTCCTCGGGCGTCGCATCGACTTCGCCGGAGTCGACGACGTACAGCGCGTGGACGGTCGCGTCGAAGTGCGCGGCGAGGTCGAGGGCGGCTTCGACGGCCCGTTCCGCGCTGCCGGACCCGTCTGTCGCGATGACCACCGTGTCGAACATGTCTCGGCCTACCGGGGGGACGACCAAAAAGCCGCCCCATCGGCCCACAGCGCCCGCGAGGGGGTGGCTTTTTGTCCGGGCCGGTCACAGAGACAGGTGATGGACATCGACCTCGTACTCGTGCCGGTCGACGGCAGCGACCGGTCCGAGCGGGCGGCCGAGTACGCTATCGCCATCGCCGAGCGATACGACGCCGACCTCCACCTGCTGTTCGTGCTCGACGAACGCCTCCGTCGGGACATCGACGACGGGCACGTCGACGCCGAGGCCGTCGCGGAGGAACACCGGGCGTTCACTGGACGGGTCCGTGAGGCGTTCCGGGACTCCGGCCACGACGGCGCTCTCGACACCTCGACCGCGACGGCGTTCTCGGAACACCGCCTGATGCAGACGCCGGGGAGCGTCGTGCTGGACGTGGCCGAGGACGTCGAGGCCGACTTCATCGTCGTCCCGCGAGAGGGCGACGGCGGGGAGGCGGTGGGCCGCGCGGCGCTGTACGTCTTAGAGTACGCGAGCCAGCCAGTCCTCTCGGTCTAGAGCCGTATCGCCATCTCTATCTCGAAGCTCTCCGCGTTGCTCGTCTCGAACCCGACCTTCCGGTAGAGGTTGGCGGCGGCGTCGTTCCACCGCTCGACCGTGAGCCACACCTTCTCGATGCCGGCGTGTTGGCCCTGTCCCAGCAGCGTCTCGACGAGGGCGGTGCCGATGCCGGCCCCCTGAAACGACTGGAGGACGAAGATGGCGAGTTCGTGTTCGCCGTGTCGGTCCGGCACGAGCGTCGCGTGACCGACGACGTCGCCGTCGTACCGGGCGACGACGTTGACACAGTCGCCGTCCAGAATCGTGTCCAACCAGTCGCGGATGCCCGCCTCCTTGGCCGGCGGGATGCCCTGTGCTCGGTCGGCCGGGTCGAAGTCGACGTACATCGCGACGACGGCCTCGCGGTCGGCCTCGTCGGCAGGGACCAACTCGACGTCGCGGCCCTCCTTGTCGGTGACCGTCCGGGGCGGCGTTGGGAACTCACCGGCCGGTTCGTCGGGGTAGGTCCGGCTCATCTGACGAGCGTGACCGGCGTCTGGGCGTTCAACAGGACGAACTCGACGACGGAGCCGAGTTGAATCTTCCCCAGCGTGGAGCGCTCGCCGCCGCCCAGCACGATGCGGTCGAACCCTTCGCTCTCGGCGATGTCGACCAGTTCGCTGCCGGGCGACTCCCCGCCGATGTACCGTATCGACGCCTCGAAGCCGGCCTCGGAGAGCGTCGACTCGACGCGTTCTCTGACCTCCTCCGCGTCCGTGTCCGCCTCCTCGTTGTCGAAGATGGCGATAGTGAGGTCGTCGTCCGTCTCCTGTGCGCGGTCGATGGTCTCCTCGAGTGCGTGGTAGGACAACTGGCTGCCCCCGACGCCGAGCAGGATGTGCATACGAGTGGGTTCGGTCGGCATCGCTGAAAAAGCCACCTGACGAGCGAGCGCGAGCGGTCGGGGCGATACGCTTTTTCGGCGCGGGCACACACTGACGGCCATGACACCGCCGGACAGCGACGAGGAGC
The DNA here is from genome assembly GCF_019599465.1 of Haloarcula rubra. GTDB lineage: Archaea > Halobacteriota > Halobacteria > Halobacteriales > Haloarculaceae > Haloarcula > Haloarcula rubra. The sequence continues at coordinate 469,341 of NZ_RKLR01000002.1, read as the reverse complement.
CGACACGGGTAGTCAGGCCACACGAACCAGACGACGCGCCCGACGACGGGGCAGAGGGGTCGGGCGCCGAGGACGCCGTCGACGGCGGCGTCACGCCGGCCAGCGACGTGCCCGAGGACGTCCGGAAGTACGAGCGGTTCACGAAGATAGAGGGGGGCACCTACGACCGCGCCAACGAGTTCCTGCGCGAGCGGACGTACGTCACCGCCCGCGAGTGGGCCATCGCTCGCCTGTGTGCGGACTTCCGCACCGAGACGGGCGTCGAGATGACCAAAATCGGCGAGAACCTCCCCGAACTCGTCCCGTTCATGACCGACACGTACACGCCACAGGCGGTCAACCAAGCACGGGCGTCCTTCGAGGAGAAGGTCCGTAAGGCCGGCGCGACGTTCCTCTACGGCGCGATGTCGGACTTCTTCACCGCCGAGGAACTGGACGACGTGATGTACGAGGCCACCGAGGTGGCGAAGTTCCTGCTGGAGGTCGAGGGCGTCGACCTCGCCGTCGAGGAGGAGATGGAGGCCGAGGACCGCATCTCGACGGTCATGCGCGAGGTCCGCGAACACTCGGCGGCGCTCCGGCACGACGAGGTCTGCTGTCCGGAGTGTGGCCACGAGTTCGACGTCGATGACCGATGAGTCGCGAGCGGTCCTGAAGAACGACCTGCTCGTCGGTCTCGCGGTCCTCGCCGTGGCGTTCTTCAGCGACGGGGTCGCGGCGGTCACGGCGGTCCCCGCCGTCACGGTGGCGATGGCCGGCCTGCTCGCCGTGGCACTCTACGTCGTCGAACACGACGCCGTACCCGGCCTGTTCCCGGAGGTCGTCGCACTCGCGTCGCTCGTCCTGCTCGTCAGCGTCGCGGCCGGGATGGCGGTCCTGCTCCCGCACCCGGTCGCCGTCGTCGCGACGGCGGCGCTGGTCGGCTTCGGCGTCGGCCTCGTCGGGTACAGAACAGTCTACGGACTGCTCCGGCCGGTCCCCCAGTACCGTCTCGACCGACAGCGGTAGCCTCAACTCACGCCGAGGACCTTCCCGCACTTCTTGCACCGGTAGACGTCACGGATGTCGACGCCGATCTGGATGCGTGGCGGCCCCTCTCCCTCCTCGACGAGTGTCAGTTCGTCGACCTCGTCGTGTTCGAGGTCGTCGGCGGTCTCGAGTTCGGCGCCGCAGTTCTCACAGCGTGGCATACGTTCCTCTCACCGTGTCGAGGTAAGACCACAGCGCGGGTATGCGTTGTGTACACACACCCCGAGACCGGGCACGGTGCCTCACTCCAACACTTCGCCGTCGGCGTCCCGGACGTTCTCGCCCTGCTGGTCGTAGAAGACGTCCTCGTCGATGTCTCGTTCGTACACCATCGTCCCGCGGACCATCGTCCACTCGGGGAAGACGGCCTCGAAGCCCTCGAAGGGGGTCCAGCCACAGTCGGTGTGGAGGTCGTCGCCGCGAATCTCCGTCGTCTCGGTGGTGTCGACCAGTACGAGGTCGGCGTCCTTGCCGGGTTCGATGGCGCCCTTCTGTGGCACGTCGAAGACGTCGGCGGGGTTCGCGGCGGTGAGGTCCCGGACGCGCTCGTAGGTCAGTTCCGTGTCGGGGTCCCGTGCTTCGGCCAGCAAGAGTGGGAGGACCGTCTCGACGCCCGGCACGCCGGAGGGGGCGTCCCAGATGCTCGCGTCCTTCTCCTCGCGGGTGTGGGGCGCGTGGTCCGTCGCGATCATGTCGACGGTGCCGTCGGCCACGCGGTCGTACACCTCGCGACGGCGCTTCTCGCGGCGGAGCGGCGGGTTCATCCGCCCGAACGTGCCCAGTTCGCCGAGGTCCTTCCGCGAGAGCAGGAGGTGGTGGGGCGTCACCTCCGTCGTCATACCGGCGTCGGCGGCGACGTCGATACCCTCCGGGGTCGACGTGTGGGCGACGTGGATGCGGGCGTCCATCCGCTGGGCGGCCTCGCAGGCCCGCTCTACGGCCTTCGCCTCCGCCTCAGCGGTCCGGTAGGCGCTCCACGCGTCGGCGTCCGTGCGAGCGCGGGCGTCGTCGTTGAAGTAGTCGGCGTCCTCGGCGTGGACGGTGACGGTGACGCCCTCGTCGGTCGCCAGTTCCAGCGCCTCCTCGAAGAGGTCGGTCTCGATACCCATGTCGCCGGTCGAGTCCGCGAGGAACACCTCGCCCAGCGCGAACAGGCGTCGGCGCAGGAGGACGTTCGGTATCCAGTCGGCCGTGACGCCGCCGTTGATGCCCCAGTCGACTATCGAGTCGGCCGCGAACTCGGTCTTCCGGTCGAAGGCCTCGCCGTCGACGGTCGGCGGGTCGGTGTTGGGTTGGTCGACGACGGTGGTGACGCCGCCCGCGGCGGCGGCCCGAGAGCCGCTCTCCCACGTCTCTTTGTGTGGGTAGCCGGGCTGTCGGAAGTGGACGTGTGCGTCCACCATTCCGGGGAAGAGTCGCTTGCCGGTCGCCTCGATGGTGTCCTCGTCGTCGGGTTCGAGGTCGCGGCCGACCTCGGCGACGGTCTCACCACGCACCCGGACGTCCCGTTGCCGGCCGTCCGCGAGCGTCGCGTTGCGGATGAGCATACCGTCCCTCGTCCGGGCGCACCCCTAAGTGTCTCGGAAGACGCCCCGCCCGAGTCAGCCGATAGTCTCGCGGGCGGTCACGGACCGGTCGCCGACGAGTGCCCGTTCGAGCGCCTCGACGACCGTGTCCGGGTCGCCGCGGCCGCCTGCACGCGACACGCTCCCGACGGCGTCGGGGTCGAACGGGACGGCGAGCGCCTCGTACACCGGGTCGAGCACCGCCGCGACGGCGTCGTGGTCGCAGACGACGACGATACCGGCGGTGAGCGCGACGTTCTGGCGAACGCGCTGGGCGAGGCCGGCGATTTTGCCGTCGGCCTGCAAGGAGTGGGTGCCCGGACAGAAGGAGTCGGGGGGTTCACCCTCGACGGCGTCGACGCCCACGTCGCCGAGAGCGCGCTGGACCGCCGCCGAGACGCGGTCGTAGCGGCCCCCGATGTCACCGCGTCCGCCGTCGACCGGTTCCGCGAGGGCGAACGCGACGGTGGTGCCGGTGTAGGCGACGGCGCGCCCGCCGACGGCCCGTTCGAGGACCGGGTAGCCCCGGGACTCGGCGGCCTCGCGGGCGCGGTCGTACCCCCCGGCACGGCGGTCACGCCGACCGAACGCCACCTGTCGGTGCGGCGTCCAGACGCGGAGTGCGGGCGTCGCGTCGTCGGCGACACCGGCGACCATCTCGCGGGTGCGCTCGTAGTCGCGTTCGTAGTCGCTCGTCCGGCCCCGGAGGAGTCGCATAGCGGTCGTAAGGCCGACGTGAACTAAACGCTCCCGCCGGTACGTGGTTGCGGACAGGCGACACACGGCGGTCACGACGGGACGTGTCGCACACCCGCGGCCCCCGTCGCGGCGGGACTCAGCGCACTGCCGGCCGTGGTCCCGTCTTCGGGCATAAACTCTCGGACGACAGGCACATGCCCCGCGACACCCAAACTGTGGCCGATGGCCGTCACCGTCGCCGCGGACGTACTCCACCGGTACTACCGCTTCTCGCTGTACAACTCGCCGTTCGACGCCCACGACGAGGGCTGTGCGATAGACCTCTACCCCGAGGGAGCGCGAGCGCCCTCGCCCGTCGCCGGCGAGGTGCTGGACACGAAGGCAGTGCGTGCGCCGCCGAAACCCTACGCCGCCGAACACGACCACCTGATTCTGGTCGACACCGGCGACTACGTCGCCCGCCTCCTGCACGTCGACCCGAGCGTCGAAGCCGGTGACAGCGTCGCCGTCGGCGACGACGTCGGGGAACACGTCAGAGCGGGCTTCTTCGCGCCGTGGGTCCCGAACCACGTCCACCTCGGGTTTCGGGATCACGACGCCGACCCCTACCGGGCGTCAGGGTCGCTGCCCGTCGACGTGGCTGTCGACGTCGAACCGCTGGCGTGGGACGGCACCGGCACCGTCGTCGAGACGGGCGAGACGTGGGCGCGACTCGACAGTCCCGCCCATCCCGCTCCGGGCGAGCGATTCGCGGGGGTGGCGAACGACGCGGATGGCGTCCTCGACGGCGGCCTCCCGCACTACGAGTGGGGCGGGCTACTGGGCGCCGGTGTGGGCGACGGGCCGAGGCGAGCGAGCGTCGCCGGCCAGCAGGTCGGCACTGCCGAGGGGCGAACGGTCGCGTGGGACGACGTGACCGTCCGCGCGAACGGCGACCCGGTGACGGGGCTGGCGCTGTTCTGTTCGCGGGACGACGCCGGCGTGAAACTCGTCGGCGAGGGCGTCGATTTGGCGATGGGCGACGCCGTCGAGGTGACCGTCGACCCCGCTTAGGCGAACGAGATGTCGTCCCGTTCGGCGAGTTCCCCGAACAGCCACTCGGCGTGTTCGAGGGCGTAGTCCCGATGTTCGGCCTCGATGAAGCCGACGGCGTCCTCGGCGAGGATGGGGCGATAGTCCCGCAGGCCCGCACTCGACGCGGTGTGCAGGACGCAGACGTTCGCCAGCGTCCCGCAGACGACGAGGTCGCGGACGCCGTGGGCGTCGAGCCACCCGCCCAGTTGCGTCTCGTAGAAGGCGTCGTAGGTGTGTTTCTCCACGACGAGGTCGGCCGCGTCGGCGTCCAGTTCGTCGACGAGTTCGGCCTCCCACGACCCCTCGACGACGTGTTCGCCCCACCGCTCGAACTCGTCGTAGTAGTGGTTGTCCTCGAACTGTTCGGCCGGGTGGACGTCGCGGGTGAAGACGACGCTCGCGTCGGCCTCGCGGGCCCGGGCGACCAGTTCGCCGACCGGGTCGATGGCCGCCTCGCTGTCCGGTGCGTAGAGGCTGCCGTCGGGGTGACAGAACCCGTTCTGCATGTCCACCACGACGACGGCCGTCTTAGTCGGGTCCAGTTGCATACCCGATAGTTCGGCCGCGAGGCCTACCAACCTTACTCCGGGCGTGTGACTTTTCACCGCGCTCCCCTTCAGTAGGGTAGATGCGCCGCCAGTCCGCCGTCCTCCTGTGTGCCGTCGCCCTCCTGCTCACCGGGTGTCAGGGGTTCGGGAGTAGCCTCGGTTCGCCCGACCAGACGGCGACGCCGTCGCCGACGGCGGACGAGGTGTTCACGCTGGAACTGGACACCAACGAGAGCGACGGCGACGACCGTGCGAGCGAGACGGCGCCACCGGACCCAGAGACGGACGTCCGCGGCTGGGAGAACGGGGTCTGGCACAACGAGACGCTGGCGGTGACCACCGAGGACGGCCTCAACGAGAGCGAGCGCGAGGCCGTCGTCGCCCGGTCGATGGCTCGCGTCGAGTTCGTCCGGGAACTGGAGTTCGAACGGACGGTGCCCGTCACCGTCGTCTCTCGCGAGGAGTACCGTAACCAGAGTCGCGGCGGCGACCCCGGCGAGTCGCTCCGCCGGTTCGACAACGCGAAGTTCGAGGCGCTGTTCCTCGTCGGGGAAGACCGGGACTCCATCGCGGTCCAGCGGAGCCAACTCGGGTCGAGCGTGCTGGGATACTACAGTTCCAGCCGAGAGGCCATCGTCGTCGTCTCCGACGCGGAGACGCCCACGATAGCGGAGTCGACGCTGGCACACGAACTCGTCCACGCGCTACAGGACCAGCGGTTCGGCCTCGACAGTGACGCCCGGACGCGAGACGCGATACAGGGGCGCAACGGCCTCGTGGAGGGCGACGCCGTGGCGACGACCGACGACTACACCGCCCGCTGTGGCGTCCAGTGGGAGTGCCTGCCGAGTGCGGCCGGTGGCGGCGGTGGCGGTGACCGACACTTCGGTATCGGTTTCCTGCTGTACTTCCCGTACAGCGACGGGGCGGGGCTGGTCGAGGACCTCCGCGACCGCGGTGGGTGGGCCGCCGTGAACGACGCCTACGACGAGACCCCCGACGGCGCTCGCGAGGTCGTCACGCCGGCCGAGTACCCCGACTGGGAGCCACGAGACGTGACACTGGCCGACCGCTCGACCGACGAGTGGGAGCGCGTCAGACCGTCGACCGACCGGGCCCGGCCCGACTACGCCGTCGTCGGCCCGTCGGCCATCGCCGCGACGGCGGCGTACACGCTCGCCGACGACTACAACGAGTCGGCCGTCGTCACCCAGCGCGACGTGTTCAACTACGACGGGAACGGACTCGACGACACCGACCCGTACAACTACGCGCTCCCCGCGACGACCGGGTGGGACGGCGGCCGGATGCACGTCTACACGAACGGGTCGGAGACGGCCTACGTCTGGCGTACGGCCTGGGAGACAGAGGCAGACGCCGCGGCGTTCGCTCGGACGTGGACGGCCGTCCTCGCACACTGGGGCGGGACCCAGACCGCAGACGAGACGTGGGTGCTAGCCGAGTCGAGTCCGTTCACCGACGCCGTCGCCGTCCACGTCTCCGGCGACACCGTCACCGTCGTCAACGCCCCGACGGAATCGGAACTGAACGAGGTCTACGATGCGTAAGGAACTACTACTCGTACTGACTGTCGTCCTCGCTGGCTGTACCGTCCCCGCCTTCGGCGGCAACGACCACCCCGACGCCCCGAACGGCGAGGACAGTATCGGCTGGGAGAACGGCTACTGGTACGACGACCCCGTCGACGTGACCACCGAGGACGGCCTCAACGAGAGCGAGCGCGAGGCCGTCACCGCCCGGACGATGGCCCGCATCGAGCAGATTCGGAACCGCGAGTTCATCGAGTCGGTGCCCGTCGACGTCATCTCGCGAGCGGAGTACCGCAACCGCTCGCGGGGCAACGGGAGTTCGGGCGGCCCGCCCGAGGACCCGTGGAACGACCAGGTGTGGGAGTCGCTGCTGCTCATCGGCGAGGAGTCGGGGAGCAGCGAGGCCATCGACGACACGCTCTCGACGTCAGTGCAGGGCTTCTACTCGCCGAGTCGGGACGAGATCGTCATCGTCAGTCCCACCGAGACGCCACACATCGACCGGCGGACGCTGGCACACGAACTCGTCCACGCGCTGCAGGACCAGCAGTTCGGACTGAACGGCTCCGCCGAGACCCAGGATCAGCAACTGGCCCGCGACGGCCTCGTGGAGGGCGAGGCGAACTACGTCCAGTACCTCTACCAGCGCCGCTGTGAGGACGACTGGAGCTGCGTCGCCCGCCCCGAGCGGAGCGGTGGCGGCGGCGGTAGCGGCCCGCGGTACCCCGGCCTGTTCACCGTCATCTACCAGCCCTACGCGACGGGGCCGGCGTTCATCGACAGCGTCTACGGCGACGGCGGGTGGGACGCCGTCGACGCCGTCTACGAGCAGTACCCCGAGAGCACCGAACAGGTCATCCACCCGGAGAAGTACCCCGACGAGGAGCCCGAGAACGTCACCGTCCCGGACCGCTCGAACGACGAGTGGAACCGCTTCGACCACGACCCGGTGGCCGACACCGTCGGTGAGGCCTCCATCTTCGCCACGATGTACCACAACAACCAGACCGACGCCAGTCGCTACCGCTACGAGAGCGAGCCATCGGCCGGGTGGGGCGGTGACAGCGTCGTCCCCTACCGCAACGCGTCGGGTGCCGGCGGCTACGTCTGGGTGAGCACGTGGGACTCCGAGGAAGACGCTCGCCAGTTCGCACGGGCCTACCGGGCGGCGCTGGTCGAGGAACACGGGGCGACCCAGCCCCGGACGAACGTCTACGTCGTCCCCGACAGCAGTTCCTTCGCGGACGCCTTCCGGGTCACGCGGTCGGGCGACACCGTCCGCATCGTCAACGGCCCGACGGTCGAGGACTTGGACGGGATTCACCGGCCGCGCGGGTCCTGAGCGCGGTCGGGTAGTCCTATCCGTTTCGGGGGGTCTTTTATACGTCGGTCGGTCGTACCGTGTCTCAGTGACGGGTGACCGAGGGGGCAGTAGTTACGGATGGCGCACAGAGGCTGGTCGCTAATGCCGACGCTGACGGCACGACGCGTCGTGGTCGGGGCAGTCGTCGTTCTCACCGGGGCCGGAATCCTCGCGACCGGCGCCGGGGACGTCTACGCCGACGCCATTACACAGGACGACCCGCTGTGGACGACCCTGCTCGAGAACACCGTCTCGCTGAGCATCGGCCTCTCGCTGGTCGTCGGGGGGTACTGGTTCGCGACCGAGGCCGACCGCCTGCAGGTCGAGCGGATGAGCCGCTGGGTCGGGGTGGCCGTCGGTGCAGTCGGTGTCACGGCGGCCCTCGTCCTCGGCGCGCAGGCGTTACAGTCCCGGTTCAAACCACTCATCGTCGTCGTCGCCATCACTGGCCTGACCGTGCTCTCGGGCCTCGGCCTCGGACTGTACGACGCGGGCAGACTGGCGACGGAGCGAGCGCTGGCGCGTGAGCGAGACAAGTTCGTTGCCCTGTTCGAGAACGTCCCGAACCCGGTCATCGCCGTCCGGTTCGAAGACGAGGAGGTCCGAGTCGAGATGGTCAACCCCGCGTTCGAGGACGTGTTCGGCTACACCGAGTCCGACCTCGCCGGACGGGACCTGCGCGACGTCCTGCGGCCACCGGACGAGGAACCGGAGCGTATCGACGGCGAAGAACGGTCGGTGGCCCCACAGTCCGCCGCCGGGGCCGACGAGAGCGACTGGACCGAGGTCGAAGTGACCCTAGAGACGGACTACGGACAGCGGGAGTTCGTCCGCGTGACGGCACCCATCGACGACGAGACCGAGGAGGAGGAGTACGCCTACTACGTCGACGTCACCGACCGGAAGCAACGTCGAGAGCGCCTCCAAGTCCTCTCACGGACGTTGCGCCACGACATCCGTAATCGAATGGACGTGGCGTACGGGACGGCGGAGGTGCTGGAGGACACGCTCGACGGCGAGTCCGAGTCCCTGGCCGGGAACATCCAGGGCGCTATCGACGACCTCCGACAGATTAGCGAACAGACCAGAGAGGTCGAGAAAGTCGTCTCCGGGGAGTACGAACCGTACGCGGCGGAACTGGCCGACGTCGTCACCGACGGAGTCGAGCTGGTCCGAGCCGACCACCCGAACCTCGACGTCACCGTCTCGCTCGCGGACACGCCCGCAGTCAGGGGGAACGACGCGTTGCCGGTCGCCGTCGGCAACGTCGTCGAGAACGCCGTCGTCCACAACGACACCGACGGCTCGTCGGTCGAGATTAGCGCCGAGGTCGCCGCAGAGAGTGGGTACGTCGACCTGCGAATCGCCGACGACGGACCCGGTATGCCCGACCGTGAGGTCGAACTCCTCAAAGACGAACGGGACCGGTCACAACTCGAGCACACGAGCGGCCTCGGCCTCTGGGAGGTCAGTTGGATTCTCCGTGACCTCGGCGGGTCGCTCGACTTCGCCGACAGAGCGCCGCGCGGGACGGTGGTGACTCTGACGCTGCCGGTCGCCGACGCACACGAGTGAGGACCGGCGGCCGGCGAATGCGTCGTCGAGCGCGTCGGGGAGGAACGCGACGCGGAAGGTCAGTTTGATAGACAGATTATTGTAGCTTGGGCAACATCATCCAGACTGATGCACACATCGCCACAGACGATGGAGCACCCCGAGACGACGTACGCCTGCCCACTGTGTGAGCATCGCAGTGAGACGGCGACCGACGTCTACGTCCACCTGCAGGTATCACACCGCAAGAGCGAGATAAGCGAGGCGCTCATCGAGGCGACGACCGACGCGGGCACGCGGTCCGAACTCGCCGACCGGTGACCGTCGGCACCGCGAGCACCTCCTGCGACCCAGCGAGCACGCCGTGACGACCGGTGGACCGGGGTCCTTTTTGAACTACCTTCCGAAAGCCGGGTATGAGCGAGGAGTTCGACGTCGTCCCGCCCGAGACCATCCGCGAGGGTCGGGCGACCGACGCCTACTTCGACCGGACGATGGAGGCACTGGAGCACGCGGGGAAGAACCCCGACGTGGTCGCCGAGGTGACGGCCAACCAGTTCGCCACGGGGGCGTGGAAGTTACTGGCCGGCCTGAAAGACGCCGCGCACCTGCTGGAGGGGCGGGCGATAGACGTCGACGCCCTCCCGGAGGGCCAACTGTTCGACGGCGGCCCGGTGATGCGCATCGAAGGCCCGTACCGGGAGTTCTGTCGGTTAGAGACGGCGCTGCTGGGCTTTCTCTCCCACCCGACCGGCGTCGCGACCCGCGCGCTCGAAGCGCGCCGGGCGGCCCCCGAGACGTCGCTCCTCTCCTTCGGGTCCCGGCACGTCCACCCGTCGCTGGGCGCGATGATAGAGCGGTCGGCCCTGCTGGGCGGCCTGGACGGCTTCTCGAACGTCGCCGCCGGCGACGTCCTCGGTCGGGAGGCCGGCGGGACCATGCCCCACGCGCTGGTCATCTGCTTCGGCCGCGGGCAACAGGAGGCGGCGTGGCGGGCCTTCGACGCGGCCGTCCCCGAGTCGACGCCGCGCATCGCGCTGACCGACACCTACACCGACGAGGTGGACGAGGCACTGCGGGCGGCCGCCGCCGTCGACGACTTAGACGGCGTCCGACTCGACACGACCGGCTCTCGGCGCGGTGACTTCCGCCACATCGTCCGCGAAGTGCGCTGGACGCTGGACGCGCACGGCCACGAGGACGTGGACATCTTCCTGTCGGGCGGCCTCGGCCCCGACCAACTCCGGAGTCTCCGGGACGTGGCCGACGGCTTCGGCGTCGGAAGTTACGTCTCGAACGCCGACCCGCTGGACTTCTCGCTCGACATCGTGGAAGTCGACGGCGAACCCGCGGCCAAACGCGGGAAGTTGACGGGCAAGAAGTCGGTGTACCGGACCGCCGACGGCGGCCACCACGTCGGCCTCGCCAGCCACGAGGGCCCCGACGACGCCGTCTCGCTGATGGAACCGCTGCTCCGGGGCGGCGAGATAGTCCGCGAGTTCGACCTCGATTCGGCCATCGAGCGCGCCGCCGCCGACGCGGAGACGGTCGGCTTCACCGACGACTGACCGACCGACCGTCTCTGCCGGGTACGCGACCGACGGTCGCTGCCAGCGAGGACCGAGAGCGCAGGCGTTTAGACCACGACGCGCCAACGCTATCGCATGGCAGACCGCATCATGAAGGTCAACGCGTACACGACGTTCGACCTGCTCGACGGCGAGGTAGAGGGCCACGGCTTCGACGAGGAGGCGCTGGCGGTGCTGAACGTCACCGCCCCGCGGAAGAACCCCGACCACGTCGAACTCCAGTTGGAGATGGACAACACGCAACTGGACGCGGTGAAGCCCCACGCCGACACGGTCACCCTGTCGGCGGCACAGGCCCGCGAACTCGCGGCCGAACTCGAAGAGTACGCCAGCAAAGTCGAGGCCGCACAGTCCGAGTAGACCGCTGTCGGGCGGTCGTCACCCACCGTGAACGACCCGGTAGTTCTTTGATGTGTCGTCACTTACCACGGGCCATGTCGACCGACACGCCCGGCAACCCCGCCGCACGGGAACTGGGGTACTGCCCGTGCTGTGGCTACCGGACACTCCCGAAGGGGCGGCCGGGGTCCTACGAGGTGTGCCCAGTGTGTCACTGGCTCGACGACCCGACCCAGTTCGGCGACGTCGACTACGTCAGCGACACCAACCACGTCTCGCTGGCGACGGCACGGGAGAACTTCCGGAAGCACGGGGCCTGTGACCCGGACGAGGTCGAGGCCTGCGTCTCCGCCGACGGGTTCGACCGGGACCCGAACTGGCCCTACGACCGCTAGGCCGCGAGCGAGATGTCCAGATACAGCATGACGATAGCGCCGGCCATCAGCCCCAGCGTCGCCACCCGTTCGTGGCCGCTCCGGTGGGTCTCCGGGATAATCTCGTCGGATATGACGAACAGCATCGCCCCCGCCGCAAAGCCCATCGCGTAGGGGAGTAAGGGTTCGACCAGCGTGACGGCGACGGCCCCCAGAATCGCCAGCGGAATCTCGACGACGCCGGCCCGGACGCCCGCGACGACGGCGTAGAGGCGGCGGTCAAGGCCCGCGTTGACGGCCGCCACCGACACCGCGAGGCCCTCCGGGACGTTCTGGATGCCGATGGCGAGCATCAGCGCCAGCGCACCACCCAGTTGTGAGGGGTCGGTGGCGGCCGCGCCGAACCCGACGCCGACGGCCAGCCCCTCGGGCATGTTGTGGAGCGTAATCGCGAGGATGAACAGGACGACGCCGGCCAGTCGCTGGTCGTCGACCGGCAGCGACTCGCTCGGGTGGGCGGCGTCCTCTCGCTTGCTCCCGGTCAGGAGGTAGTGGGCGTGGGGGATGAACCGGTCGGCCTGGTCCAGAAAGAGCGCCCCCAGTCCGACGCCGACGAGCGTCGGAATCGGGTTGCCGCCGGAGTACTCCTCAATGCCGGGGATGATGAGGCTCGTGAACGCCGCCGCCAGCATGACGCCGGCGGCGAACCCGAGTGCGGTGTCCAGCGCCTCCTGGGAGGGGTCTCGCCACACCAACACGAGCGAGGCCCCGAAGAGGTTCATCCCGGCGATGACGAGGCCGCCGACCAGTCCCGTGACGAGTGGGTCGGTGCCGACGAGCGACGAGAACGCCTCGGCGAGTCCTGACTGCATCGTCGTGGCCTGCGTCGGCGTGGCCTTTGTAGCTACCGCCCGCCGACCCCGGAAGGCTTTTTTCCGCCGTCGGCGGAGACGGGGGTGATGGAACGTGCCACGCGCGGTGCCGCGCTCGTCGCTCTGAGTTGCCTCCTCCTCGTCGGAACGCTCGCGGTCGGTGCGGCGACGGCGCCGGACCGCGGCGTCGCCGGCGACGGGAGCGAGGGGGCGACGCTCGTCGGGTCACAGGGCGGTGGCCCCGGGTGGCACGAGAAAGGGAGCGTCTACCTCGTCGAGAACGGCTCTATCGCGTGGCGCGAGGACAGCGCCGACAGCTACTTCGACGTGACGATGCTGCCGAACGGCACCGTGATGGCCGGGTTCATGCACTCGGGGTACGACTCCGGGTGTGGCCCCTACGAGGCCCCGTGTACGAAGACCGGGTTCCGCATCATCGACCCCGACGCCGACGGCGGGCCGAGCGTCGTCTCCGAGTACGCCTTCCCCGTCCGCACCGCGAAGAACAGCGAGACCCACGACGTCGAACGGCTAGACTCCGGCGAGTACCTGCTCTCGGACATGGAACACGAGCGCGTCTTCACCGTCGAGGACGGGACGGTGACGTGGCAGTGGAACGCGTCCTCGTTCTACGACGCGCCGCCGGACGTGACCAAGCGCGACTGGTTGCACATCAACGACGTGGACGCCGTCAACGAGACGCACTACCTCGTCTCGGTGCGTAACGCCAACCAGATTCTGCTGATAGAGCGCGGCGAGGGCGTCGTCGAAGTCATAAACGAGGACCGCGGGAGCGACGACAGCACCTGCCGCGTCGGCGGCCAACTGTCGGACTTCGACGGTGACGGCGACATGCGCTGTGGCAACCCCGAGGTTCTGAACCACCAGCACAACCCCCAGTGGCTCGGCGAGGGGGCAGTCCTCGTCGCGGACTCGGACAACGACCGCGTGGTCGAACTCCACCGCGAGGACGGCCGCTGGGAGCCGGTCTGGACGCTCGAACGGGCGGGCGGCATCGACGTCCACTGGCCCCGTGACGCCGACCGGTTGGACAACGGCAACACGCTGGTCACCGACACGCTGAACAAGCGCGTGTTCGAGGTGACGCCGAACGGCACCGTCGTCTGGAGCACGGGGACGCCCAGCGACTCACCCATCCCCTACGAGGCCGAGCGACTCCCCGAGGGCGAACGGGTCGGCGCGCAACTGTACGGGACGGCCGACGGGGCGGCCGGGACCGGAACCGCCACGGAGGCGGCGACCGGGACCGGGACGGCCACCGACGGCGGCCGGATTCCGGGGCTCTCGCTGGCGTTAGTCGGCGTCCGGGCCGTCGCGCCGTGGGTCCCCTTCTGGTTCGGCGAGGCCCACCTCGCGCTCTCGGTCGTCGCGCTACTCGGGGTGGCCGCCGGGAGCGTCGACTGGTACCGCCAGCGCGACTAGAACGGGTCGCCGGTCCCGACCAGACGACGCATCTCCATCGCCGAAGAGAAGTCCTCGCGGGAGACGACGTGGACGCCGTCCGGCCCCTCGACGAGAGCGGCGCTCGCCCGGGACGTGTCGAGTTCGACCAGCGCGTCGAACGCCGAGAGGTCGGCGGCCAGCCGTGGCAGGTCCGTCTCCATCAGGTCGGCGACGGTGTCCGAGGAGCGTTCTGCCTGCGAGAGGGCGTGGAAGTCCGCGACGGTGACGACGCCGACCACCTCACCACCCTGCGTGACGGTGAACTCCGTCGAGCGGTCGGCGAACATCCGGTCGACCAGGTCCTCGACGCTGGCCTCGGCCTCGATGGTCAGCGCCGCCGGTCGGGCCACGTCGCCGACGGTCAGGCCGTCGAGCAGGTCCGACAGCGCGACGGTCCGGGACTCGCCCGTCGCGGCGGCGTAGATGAACAGCGCGAGCAAGAGGAGCAAGGGACTGAAAGAGAGCGCACCGACGACGGCGAAGAGGACGGCGAAGGCCGTCCCGATGCGGGCGGCGATGCGCGTCGCGGAGGCGTACGGGCGGGAGCGCGCGAGCAACGCCCGCAGGACGCGGCCACCGTCCATCGGGAACGCCGGGAGCATGTTGAACACCGCGAGGAAGACGTTCGTCACCGCCAGCCAGCCGACGACGAACAGCGTGACGGTCGCACTGGCCGGCAGCGCCAGCAGGCCGGCGTAACAGACGACGCCGACGAGGATGCTGGTTATCGGGCCGGCGACCGCTATCCAGAACTCGCGGTTCCACTCTCTGGGCATCTGCTTGAAGCTCGCCAGCCCGCCGAGAATCCACAGCGTGATGGACTCGACTTCGAGGTCGTAGCGCATCGCCGCCCACGCGTGGCCGAGTTCGTGGAGCGTGACGCTGACGAACAGTCCGACTGCCGCCAGCGTCCCGACGAGCCACGGCGTCGACCCGGCCTGTAAGCGAGCGAGGTCGAGCGTCGTCCCGGCGAGGCCGCCGACGAGGCCGGCGTACAGTTCTATCTGTGACCCGCTCCCGATGAGCCACGCGAGCACCGGCAAGAAGACGAGCAGTGAGATGTTGACGCGGATGGGAATGCCCCACACCGTCGTGACGTGGAAGTTTCGCACGACCGAACGAAGGCGTGCTTGCGAATAATACCTTTGGCACAGGACCGTCACAGACCGCAAGAGACAGGCGTAGCGCCGACCGACCGGCGACCATGGTCGACTGGGACGTGTATCTGGTGACCGGCGAGTCGCTGTCGGCGGGGCGGACCACCCGGGAGATAGTCGAGGCGGCCGTCTCGGGCGGCGTCGGCGTCGTCCAGTTGCGCGAGAAGGACCGCACCGTCCGCGAGCGCTACGAGATGGGCCGCGAGATTCGCGACCTGACCCGCGAGGCCGGCGTGCCCTTCGTCGTCAACGACCGCGTGGACCTCGCACAGTCGCTCGACGCCGACGGCGTCCACCTGGGCGACGACGACCTGCCGGTGGCCGCGGCCCGCGAGATACTCGGCGAGGACGCCATCGTCGGGCGCTCGGTATCGACCGTCGCGGACGCCGAGGCCGCCGAGGCCGCCGGCGCGGACTATCTGGGCGTCGGCGCGGTGTACGCCACGGGGTCGAAAGACGACATCCCCGACGAGGAACACGGCATCGGGCCGGAGCGCGTCGCCGACGTCGCCGCCGCCGTCGACCTCCCCACCGTCGCCATCGGCGGCATCACGGCCGAGAACGCCGCCGAGGTGGCCCGCGCAGGGGCCGACGGCGTCGCGGTCATCACCGCCATCACCGGGGCCGACGACCCCGAGGCGGCGACGGCGGCGCTCCGCGAGGCGGTCGAACGCGGCCGGGCCGAGCGGTGACTACGCGGTCAACTTCCGACGCAGTCGACGCTCGTCGACGCGGTACTTGAACGCCGGCGACCCGTCGAGCAGGACGTAGGGGACGCGTTCGCCGTACCGTTCGCGCAGTTCCTCGTCGGTGTCGACGTCGACCAGCGAGAGGTCCAGTTCGACGCCCTCGTCGGCGGCGACCCGTTCGATGGTGTCGACGGCCTCCGCACAGAGGTGACAGTCCTCGCGCGTGTACACCGTGACGGACACGTCGCTCATCACCCGGCCGTACCCGCTCGACGGGCAAATGCCCATCTGTTTCGCCGAGAGGTTTCTGTGTGTCCGGTCCCAACGAGGGTCCATGGCAGGCTGGACCGCCGACGACATGCCGGCGATGGAGGACCAGACAGTAGTCGTGACCGGGGCCAACAGCGGCCTCGGCTACGAGGGGACGAAGGCGTTCGCCCGGAAGGGCGCGACCGTCGTGATGGCGTGTCGGAGTCTCGACCGGGGTGAGCGGGCCGCCTCGGAGATTCGCCGCGCCGACGGCAGGGGCGAACTCGACGTCCGGGAGTGTGACCTCGCCGACCTCGACAGCGTCGCGGCGTTCGCCGAGGTCGTCCGCGAGGAGTACGACGCCGTCGACGTCCTCTGTAACAACGCCGGCGTGATGGCCATCCCGCGACAGGAGACGGCCGACGGCTTCGAGATGCAACTGGGCGTGAACCACTTCGGCCACTTCGCGCTGACGGGCCACCTGCTCCCCGCGCTCCGAGCGAGCGACGGCGAGGCCCGCGTCGTCACGCAGTCCTCCGGCGCCCACGAGATGGGCGAGCTGGACTTCGCGGACCTCCAGTCCGAGCGGGACTACGGGAAGTGGTCGGCCTACGGGCAGAGCAAGCTGGCGAACCTCCTCTTCGCCTACGAACTCGAACGGCGGCTGGACGAGAGCGGCGCCGACGTCCGCAGCGTCGCCTGTCACCCGGGGTACGCCGACACGGACCTGCAGTTCCGCGGCCCTCGCGAGATGGGGTCGTCGCTCCGGATGGCCGGGATGAAGGTCGCAAACGCGCTGTTCGGTCAGTCGGCCGCACAGGGGGCGCTGCCGATGCTGTACGCCGCCACCGCCGAGGCGGTCATCGGCGGCGAGTACGTCGGGCCCGACGGCTTGCTGGACATGCGCGGCCACCCCGAGTTCCAGCAGTCGAACGCGGCCTCGCGGGACGAGGCCGACGCCGAGCGACTCTGGGACGTCTCCGAGGAGTTGACCGGCGTCACCTACGACTTCGGCGGGTGAGCGGGACGGGCGGACCGGCCGCCGACTTGGCGCTCGGGCCGACCGCTTTTGTTCGCCCGGCTACTGGGGGGAGGTATGGACGGTACACTCGACCACACGATGATTCGCGTCGCCGACCTCGAGGAGTCGCTGGACTGGTACCAGACACATCTGGACTACGAGGAGAAGGACCGCCACGAGGGCGACGGGTTCACCATCGTCTACCTCGGGCCCGAGGAGATGCACGAGGACGGCGCGATGCTGGAGATTACCCACAACGAGGGCGAGACGCCCGACATCGGGGACGCGTGGGGCCACATCGCGGTGCGGGTCCCCGAGGGCGAACTCGAAGCGGCGTACGAACAGCTGATGGAGGAGGGCGTCGAGGACTACCGCGACCCCGAGTCCTGCGGCGGGCGCTACGCGTTCGTCAAGGACCCGGACGGCCACGAGGTCGAAATCGTCCAGCGCGACCACGGCGCGAAGTGGAGCCTCGACCACACGATGATTCGCGTCGAGGACGCCGACGCGGCGCTGGGCTTCTGGACCCGCAAGTTCGGCTACGACGAGGTGGGGCGCTGGGAGTCCGACACCTTCGCGAACTACTTCGTCGAACCGACCGACGCCGCCCCCGAGGAGATGTCCGTCGAACTCACCTACAACTACGACGGCCGGAGCTACGAGATGGGCGACGGCTGGGGCCACCTCTGTGTCCGACTCGACGACCTACAGGACGACTGGGACCAGCTAATGACCCGCGAGGCCGCGGACTACCGCGACCCCGAGAGCTGTGACGACATGTACGCGTTCACGAAGGACCCCGACGGCCACGAGATAGAACTGCTGGAGCGGGACTCCGAGGCCGACTCGCTGTTCCCGTTCTGACCGGGCGAGCCGGGGGCATCGGCGCGGTTCCGTGCCCGCTCGATGACAGTACTTTTTCCCGGGTCGAACGAGAACCCACGGCCAATGCAACCCGTCGAGATAGCGGTCAGACTGCTCGCTGGCCTCGGCCTCATCCTCGCCAACGGCTTCTTCGTGGCCATCGAGTTCGCACTGACTCGCGCCCGGCAGTTCACCGAAGGCGAGTTCGTGAACGACGGTAACGCCGCCCTGGAGCGAGCGTGGGAGATGACCAACGACCTCGAGATATATCTCACCACCTGTCAGGTCGGTATCACCGCCTCCTCTATCGCGGTGGGTATCGTCGCCGAACCAGCGCTCGCGGCCATCTTCGAACCGGTGTTCGCCGGGTCGCGACTGGCCGGTATCGGTCTCGGTGCGCTCATCGCCTTCCTCATCATCAACCTCGTCCACCTGACCCACGGTGAGCAGACGCCGACGTATCTGGGGGTCGAACGAGCGCAGTTCGTCTGTCGCTACGGGGCGACGCCGCTGTACTGGTTCAACTGGCTCATCTCGCCGCTCATCACGCTGGGCGACGCCGTCGCGAAGTGGACGCTGGGACTGTTCGGCATCGAGATGACGGGTGCGTGGCTCGAAACCGAGGAGGACGTCATCGAGTCCCGCGCGGACCTCCGGAACAAACTCGGGTCGGTGCTGAGCGAGGGCGACCTCTCCGAGGAGCGCCGTGAGGAGGTGCTGGCAGCGCTCCACGCCGGCGACCAGCAGGTCCGGGACGTGATGGTCCCCCGCGATGAGATGGTCGTCCTGTCAACGACGCTCGGCGAGACCGAGAACGCCCGCCGGGTCGCCGAGACGCCACACACCCGGTACCCGCTGGTCGGCGAGAGCCTCGACGAGTTCCTCGGCATCGTCTACGTCCCCGAACTCGTCCGCGAACAGGGCGAGGAACCGCTGGACGGCACCCTACTCGACGGCATCGACCTCGAGGCCGTCGCGGCCCCGCCGATGACGATGACGGCGAACACCAGCGTCAGCGACGCCATCGACCGGTTTCAGGCCGAGAGTCAGGAACTCGCGCTGGTCATCGAAGACGGCGAGGTGCTCGGGATGCTGACCGTCACCGACGCGCTGGAGGCCGTCGTCGGCGACATCCGCGACCCGATGGACGAACAGGCCGGCGTGGCCTAACGCGGCGGCGTGTAGAAGTTGACCGTCTCCAGCGGGGCCTCGCCGTCGTTCTCGATGCCGTGGCGTTCGCCGGCCTCGATGCGGACCAGGTCGCCCGCGTCGACGCGTTCGGTCGCCCCGTCGACGGTTACGAGGCCGGTGCCAGAGGCGACGAACAGCCACTGGTCGCTGTCGGCGTGGTAGTTCTCCGGGCCGCCGACGCGCCGGCCGGGGTCGACGGTCATCTCGGCGGCCTGTGCCTCCTCTGTCTCCATGACGACCTCGAAGTAGCGGTCGAAGTCGAGACGCGTGCGTTCCATGCCCGTGCGTTCGGTCGCCGCCGTGGTGTCGGTTGCGGGCCGTCACTCCTCGCGCCGGGCGAGGGCCCCGACGCGGTCGGTGAGCAGCGTAGCGACCCCCTCGAAGTGAGAACTTGACCAGAGCGCCACGACGACGGCCCCGACGGTGTTGAACACGAGGTCGTTGACGATGTCCGTCGTGCCGTACTGGGCGAGGACGGCCTCGCCGCCGACCAGCGTCGCGAGGCCGCCGCTGGCGAACTCCAGTATCTCCCAGCCGACGCCGACGGCGAGGACGAACAGGACGACGAACGTCGCCCGGAACTCCCGGTCGAACGACACGGCGCCGGTGTGGTCTTCGACGGCGCGGGCGACGGCGTAGCCGACGCCGGCCACGAGCGTCGCCGACAGCGTGTGGGTCAGGCTGTCGTACCAGCCCAGCGACTGGTAGAGACCGACGGCGCCGACGGCGTGGAGCGTCGACGCGAGCGCGAGCCACAGCACCAGCCCCCCGTGCATCCGATAGCCGTACTCCCGCCGGAACAGAGCGGGCAGGAGCGTGACCGCCAGCGGCCCGCCGCTGTTGACGAGCAACGTCGGGTCCCGCCGGAGGAGTGCGACCCCGCTGATACCGACCAGCCCGAACTGGAGCGCCCGGGTGGCGAGGCGGGCACGCCGGTCGCCGTCGGACGACGTCGTCGGCCCCTCGGGTGCCGTCGACTCGCGGTCGGCGTCTTCCCGGAGGTGGTCGACGCGGGCCGAGTACTCGAAGTACTGGTCGAAGACGACGCCGGCGACGACGCCGACGCCGGTCGCGCCCACGAGGTCCCACATCAGTTCGGTCTTGTCCGTCAGGAACGCCGTCCCCAAGAGCCGGTCGGCGGCGAAGGCGGCCACCGCCCACGCGCCCGCGAACGCCATCGTCGTCACGACGACGAAGACGACGGCGAACCGCGGCGTCATCGACAGCGACGTGAACGCGTCGAGGGCGACGGCGACCAGTACGGCCAGCCCCGCGACGGCGAGGAACGGGGTCACGGTGGGCGCGAGACCGACCGCCCGGACCACGACGGGGAGCGAGACGGTCGCCACCAGTTCGCCCGGGAAGGTGGTCGCCGGGTCGCGTTCGTGGACCGGGACGACGAGGACGACGGCGACGATACAGAGGGCCAGCACCGCCCAGTCCGGTTCGCCGAGCAGGAGGAACCGCCCGGCGGAACCAGCCAACACCGCCGCCGAGAGCCACGCGACGAGCGCGTCGGACCGGTGGGACCGGAGGAGCGACCGGAGGGATGCCATCGTCGGACCCACCGGTCCGCGAGTGAAAAACGAACCGAGTCCGAACGCTCAACAGACGGTCGGCCGAACGGGGGACATGGAGTTACGGTCGCTCGTCGAGCAGTCGCTGGCCGAGTACGAACAGACGCAGGGGCTGGACCCCGACTGGTTGGACGGGATAGGCGCGACCTACCGCGAGCAGGGGTACCTCACGCGCGAGCAGTTGTACGACGTCGCGTACGCCAGTTCCACGCGGAGCGCCTACCACGTCGAGTCGAACCCCACGGAGCGGTGTCGGGAGGTCACGCGGAACGTCCGGCACGTCGACGGCGACTTCTCGAAGATTCAGCTCCTCTCCGGGCTCTCGGGGTTCAAAGCGCCGACGGCGTCGGCGGTGCTGACTGCGCTGGACCCCGAGCGCCACGCCGTCGTCGACACGCGCGTCTGGGCCTCGCTGGAGCGACTGGGGTATCTCGAGGGACGCAAAGAGTCGTTCGACGCGGCGGACTACGTGACGATGCTCGGCCCGATTCGGGACGTCGCCAGCGAGACCGGGTACGCCGTCGACGAGGTCGGGTACGCCCTGTTCGCCTACGACGTGGCTGAACGCGAGGGGACGTTGCACTGAACGGGTGTGCCGGCCCGTGTCACACGAACGCAGGACAGTCGTCTGACGAGAGTATTTACCCACCCGCATCCTGTTTCGAACCCGATGAACGAGACGTTCCTCGACCTCGAAGAGGTCGAACTCGAACTGGACGAGGAGTTGCTCGAGGCTATCGACGAGAAGGCCTTCGCCGACCACCGCGACAACCGCGACGCCGCTATCCGTGACCTGCTGGACGAGTGGCTGAAGACCCACGACGAGGAGTGAGCGCGGCGCCGTCCGCCCGGGTCAGAGTTCGACCGTCTCGCCGAGTTCGGGCGCGCTCGCAGTGAAGCCGTCGGCACGCAACGCCTCGGCGAAGGCCGCCGTCCGGTCGCCGTGGTTGACCAGAACCGCCGTGTCCCGGTAGCTATCGAGGAAGTCGAGTAGCCCCTCGCGGTCGGCGTGGGCCGAGAACTGGTGGAGTTCCACCTGTGCGCTCACCGGCAGCACCCGCCCGTCGAGTTCGGCACTGCCCGTCTCCAGGAGTTCGCGGCCGGGCGTCCCCTCGACCTGATACCCGGTCAACGCCACCTTGTTCGTCGGGTGCTGGCGGATGGCGGGGACGTAGGTCATCGCCGGCCCGCCCGAGAGCATCCCGCTCGTGGTGACGATGACGGTGTTCTGCTTCGCGATACGCTTCCGTTGGCCGTCGCGCCCGTCGACGAACCGCGCCGCCGAGGTCGCGCCCGAGAGCGCGTCGGCGTCCCGCAGGAACTCCGGGTGGCGTTTCAGTTGCTCGGTGACTCGCTGACCCATCCCGTCGACGTAGCAGTCGACGTCGTGGGCCGCACAGACGAGCATCACCTCCTGCGTACGGCCGATGGCGAACGCGGGGACGACGACGGTCCCGCCCTCCCAGACGGTCTGGCGGACGCTCTCGACGAACCGCTTCTCGACCGTCTCGCGGGCCTCGTGGGTCACGTCGGAGTACGTTGACTCGCAGATTACGGCGTCGACCTCGGGACGTGCGGTGGAGGGAGCGACGAGTCGCTGGGTCCCGGTGTGGAAGTCGCCCGTGTAGAGCAACTGCGTCTCGCCGTCATCGGACTGCGTCCGATTGCCCGAGGTACGTCGTACCTCGCTGTCGTCCACGAGGACGTGCGCGCTCCCGGGGATGTGGCCGGCGTTGTACAGCGTCACATCGTAGCCGGCCGCCTCGAAGGACTCACCGTAGCCGTGGGTCACCGACGCCTGCGTGAGACGGCGCACGTCCGTGTCGGTGAACGGACAGCGCGGGGTCGAGCCGTGGAGTTTCAGCGTGTCCTCGGCCAGCGTCGTCGCGAGGTCGCGGGTCGGCGGCGTCCAGTGGACCGGCGGCAGGTCCCCGCTGGACATCAGCGCCGGCACCGCTCCGGCGTGGTCTAAGTGGCCGTGGCTGACCACGACGGCGTCGGGGTCGACGTCGCCGACGGGGTACTGCGGTGGCGACTCGCTGGCCATCCCGTAGTCGAGCAACAGCGAGTCGTCCACGAGGACGGCGCTCCGACCTATCTCGTCGGCGCCGCCGAGGAACTGGACCTCCATCGCCCCGCAGTAGTCGTCGTGACGGTTTCCCTCCGTCGGTTCGTCACCGGAAGAGGACGGTCGGTCGGCGAGCGGCGTCTTCGACGGACGTCCGACGGTCGGCGAAGGCGTCGTACACCCGTTCGCGGCACTCGCCAGAGCCGGCGTCGATGTCTGTCACGGTCGGTGGCTCGCAACTGGGGCGATGACGAGCGGCTGTTGGGGTTCGACGGGCATGAGTCTGTGACCGACACGGACGGGTGTGTGGTCGCCGGTGGTTCCTCCGGCGCAGGAAAGGTAGTCTTCCTGATACTATGCCGTGGTGACACCCGACAGGGGGGTGGCTGGAGCGGCGACGTTCGGCCTGTCCGACCGGACGGCGTGTGACAGCGGCGAGGACAGTCGTGTTTCCCAAGCTATAGTTAGACGAGAAACCGCCGCAGTCTGGCGATATGTGTTACTTGGTAACACGTAATTTGTGCCTCGGTACCAGTAGCACATAAACAATTATTATGATTGGGCGATAAGGTGAACCTGTCATGGCGACACGCCAGCAGACACCGACGACGTACCACACGTGCAGCTGCGGCGAGGACTTCGAGACGACGGAGGCCCTCCTCGAACACGCACGAGAGGCACACGGACTCAGCGTATTCTGACTGGCGTATCGCGTCCCGTTTTCCCAGACTGCCGAGCGGCCGCTACGACCGGCTGTCGACGTCCGGCCGGACGCTGAACCGGGCGTAGCCGCCGTGTGAGAGGTCCAGCGCCCCCAGCCACCAGTTCCACCGCTCGACGAGCGAATAGTCGTCGGGCGCGTCCCGGAGGTTCCGGACGACGGTGTCGACGGTCAGTTCGCCGTCGAAGTCGGCGTCGAACTGCCCGGCCTCGGCCAAGTCGCGGGCCTGTCGCGCGACGACGGCGACTGGCTCGTCGTCCGCGTCGAACGTCTCGCGCAGCACCGCTTCGAGTTCCTGTCGGTCCACACGGTGTGCTTGGCGGCCGTACTCTTGAATCCACGGCTCGGAGGGGGCCGTCGCCACTGGCTCTGGCCCACGCGTGCTCGCCGTACGAACGGCGGCGTGGCTCACCGGGCGACGCGCGAAAGAATGGCGACGTCGAAAACTGGCCTCGGTCGTCGGCTTCGAGTCGAGGCCGACTCCCGTGCTACGTTGCTCGCGGGTCACTTCGTTCCCCGCTCGTTCGTTCCGAGAGCCTCGCTTCGCTCGGCTCTCGCGTCAGTCGTCCGCCTCGCCCTGCTTCACGGCTCGCTACGCTCGCCGTTCCGCCACGAGGCGGACGCCTTCACTCCGTTCAGTCGTCCGCCTCGCCCTTCTCGATGGGGGCGCCGACGAGGTTGCCCCACTCGGTCCAGGAGCCGTCGTAGTTGATGGCGTCGTCGTAGCCGAGCAGTTCGTGGAGCGCGAACCACGCCACGGAGGAGCGCTCGCCGATGCGGCAGTAGGCGACGACGGTGGAGTCACCGTCGATGCCTTCGTCGGCGTAGAGCGCTTCGAGTTCCTCGCGACTCTTGAACGTGCCGTCGTCGTTGGTCACGGCCGCCCACGAGATGTTCTTCGCGCCGGGGACGTGGCCACCGCGCTGGGCCGTCTCCTGCAGTCCTGGCGGTGCGAGAATCTCGCCGGAGAACTCCTCTGGCGAGCGGACGTCCACGAGCGGCAGTTCGCGCTCGATGGCGTTCTCGACGTCCTCGCGGTAGGCGCGGATGGACTCGCGCGGGCCGGAGGCGTCGTAGTCGACGGCGTCGAACTCGGGCACCTCGTCGGTGAGTTCGTAGTCGTTCTCGACCCAGTACTCGCGGCCGCCGTCGAGCAGTTTCACGTCGTCGTGGCCGTAGTACTTGAACTGCCAGTAGGTGTAGGCGGCGAACCAGTTGGAGTTGTCGCCGTACAGGACGACGGTGGAGTCCTCGCTGATGCCGTGCGAGCCCAGCAGGTCCTCGAAGTCGTCCTTCGAGAGGATGTCCCGCGTTGTCTGGTCCTGGAGGTCCGTCTCCCAGTTGAACCCGATGGCGCCGGGGATGTGGCTCTCGTCGTACAGTTCCGTGTCCACGTCCACCTCTACGAGTCGGTGGGCGGGGTCGTCGCTCTGGAACTCGTCCAGGTGCTCGCTGACCCAGTCGGCCGAGACGAGCACGTCGTTGGCGTAATCAGTCATTGTGCGACCAACCATTCGGCTACCACACATATATTACCACGAGTGGCGGCATGTACGGCCACTCCTCCCCCCTGACGGCATATGTTGCCTCTATCACACGAACGTCCAATGTGAACGAGACACACGACGGACGACCGGAACGGCGGACAGCGCGATGGTCCGGCCGGGCCACGGGACCCCGTCGCGACACACCCGGCAACAGTTGCCACCACCTTCGACCGGCCCCGATGAGAGTCTTCAAGCGGCCCGAGTCGGAACGGACAGCCAATGACAGACATCGTCTCCGCGGCGTGGGTCGCCGACCACCGCGAGGACGTCCGCATCGTCGACGTGCGCGACGCGTGGGAGTACGACGGCCTCGGCCACCTGCCGGGCGCGGTGAACGTCCCGTTCGACACCTTCCGTACCGGCGAGGGCGAGGCGGGGATGCTCCCGAGCGAGGACGACTGGGCTGCCATCCTGTCGGCGGCCGGCGTCACGGCCGACACCGACGTCGTCGCCTACGACGACCACCACGGCGTCTTCGCCGCCCGGTTTCTGGTGACGGCGGAACTGTTGGGCCACGACCCCGCGAGGCTCCACCTGCTCGACGGCGACTTCTCCAGTTGGCAACTCGAACGCGAGACGACGAGCGAGACACCCGAGGTGGCGTCCACGGAGTACACCGTCTCGCCACCCGACTCGTCGCCGCTGGTCGGCCCGGACGAGGTGGCCGCGGCGGCCGACGACCCCGAGGCCGTGCTGGTCGACACCCGCGAGGACGAGGAGTACGCCGAGGGCCACATCCCCGGGGCCGTCCTGCTGGACTGGCGCGACCTCGTCGACGACGAGACGCGGGGCCTCCTGCCCCGCGAGGAGGCACTCGACGTCCTCGAATCGGTCGGTATCGTCCCCGAGAAGCGCGTGGTGCTGTACTGCAACACCGCCCGGCGCATCAGCCACACGTACGTCGTCCTCCGACACCTCGGGTTCGAGACGGTCGACTTCTACGAGGGGAGCCTGACCGAGTGGGAGGCCGAGGACCGCCCGCTGGCGACCGGACTCGACGACTGATACCGGAGCGTCGGTGTCGTCTCACCCCAGCGCCTGCTGGCCCGGCCCGCGTTCCTCCGCGAGCAGGTTCGCCGCCTCGACGAGCAGGGCGACGATGACGGGCCCGGCGATGAACCCCACCAGCCCCAGCGACAGCACTCCGCCGGTGAACCCGACGAAGTAGAGGCTGGCCGGCATCCCCGTCGTGTAGCGGGCGAGGCGGGGGCGGATGACCGCGTCCGGCAGGAACCCGACCAACACGAGTCCCAGCACCGTCACGAGCAGTGCGCCGACGACGTCGCCGACGACCACCTCGGCGGCGGCGATGGCGAGGACGACCACGCTCGGCCCGACGACTGGGACGAACTGGAGGACGCCGGCGACGACGGCCAGCGAGAACGCACTGTCGTAGCCCAGCGCCGCGAACACGGCCCACGCCACGAGGAAAGTGCCGAAGGCCGTCGCCGCCTGCAGGACGTAGATGGCGTACAGCGTCCCGCGCAGGCGCTCGTGGAAGCGGGTGACGACGTCGTGGTAGGGGTGCGGAATCGTCCGGTACAGCACTTTCCCGGGTGCGCTGGGCTGCCAGAGCATCGCGTACACCAGAATCGTGAACAGCACGACCTTCAGCGCGATGATGGGCGTCTCGCTGGCGAGTCCCACCGCGAGGTCGGTCAGCGACCGCCGGAGGCCGACCAGCGCCGACTGGATGTCGAGCGTGTAACGCATCTCGCCGAGGACGACGGTGACGTCCTCGGGGAGTTGTCGGAAGAACGCGAAGAGGTCCCGGCGGCGCCGGTACAGGACGACGACTGGCGGGACGAGGACGAGCGACCCGCCGACGAAGGCGATGGCCGTCGCCGCCGCCGCGGCGAGTCGCTTCGAGAGGCCGTGGCCGACGAACCACTCGGAGAGCGGAAAGAGGACGTAAGCGACGGTTATCGCGAAGAAGACGGTCGCCAGCACGCTGGACAGCAACGCCGTCGTCAGCAGTGCCAGTGCGGCGAGCAGGCCCGCGAGTACGTACGTCCGCTGGCGAGTAGCCACGCACTACCTTTCGTATCGCCCGTCAAAAACGTTCCCGGAGCTGACAACTGTCCGAAACGACTCGGTCAGGGCGCGACGCCGACGGTGACCAGCGTCCCGAACTCGCGGTAGCGCTCGACCATCGCCTCGCGGGTGTCCCAGTCCTCGGTGGGGAACTCGCTAGCGGGCGGTATCTCGATGTCGCGGTCCGGGACGTTGTCCTGTACCGCCACCGAGAGGTCGGCCTCGCGGAACGCCTCGCGGTACTCGGCGGCGCTCCAGCGAGTCATCGGCACCTCGACCAGTTCGTCCCACGCGTGGGAGTGGACGTTCTCCTCGTAGTAGTTCACGGCGCAGTGGAACGTGCCCCCGGGGCGGAGGACGCGGGCCACCTCGTCGAGGACGGCGTGGGGGTCGCCGGCGTAGTAGAACGCCTCCATCGAGAAGCAGTGGTCGACGCTGTCGGACTCGAACGGGAGGTGTTCGAAGTCCCCGACGAGGAAGCCGACGTCGGCGTCGTCGGTGTACGACCGTGCGTTCTCGGCCATCGCCGGCGAGGCGTCGATGCCGTAGGTCCGGCCCGCGTCCTTCGTCTCCTTGAGAGCGCGGCCGGCGTAGCCGCTCCCACACCCCAAATCGAGGACGGTGTCGCCCGCTTCGACGGGCATCCGGGCCAGTACGTGTTTGGCGGTGTGCCAGTGGCGGTCCTCCATCCCGCGGTCCTTCCCGCGGGCCGCCCAGTCGTCGAACTCGTCGCTGACGCTCATGGCCCAGTGTGGGAGTGGCCCGGCCAAACACCCTTCGACTCGGCCGCCGACTCCGAGACAGTTATCCGACAGGACCGTGCACGGACGGGTATGCGCCGGCGTCGCCCCCGTTACCGTGTCGCGGACACCGCCCAGCAAGTCGTGGGTGGGTTCCTGCTGGCCGGCCCGTTCGTCGTCACCGAGGAGGTGTGGGTGCTGGCCGCGAACATGACGACGGTCCACGCCGCACTGGTGGCCGGCATCGTCTTCGCCATCGGGTACGGCGCCCTCTACAAGGCCGACGCGGACCGCGACATCGACCGGGAGGCCGAGGTCGCCGGTATCCCGATACGGTTCGTCTCGTTGATGGTTGTCGCCTTCGGGTCCGTCGCCGTCCTCGCACTCGTCTTCACCGCCCCCGACACCTTCCTCGTCGAGGGCGGCATCCTCCCGGACCCGACGCCGGCGGCCGTCGCCGTGACGACGCTGAAGGCGACCACCGTCGGCGCCATCTTCAGCGTGGTCGGCGCGGCGACGGCCGACAGCGTGTTCTGAGCGGGACCCGCAGACTTAATGACTGTCGCCCCGCTTTCTCGGCTACATGGAGTATACGCTGGCCATCGACAACACGCCGGACGCCGTCGAGGGCGGGACGGGTATCCTTCTCCTGCACCCCAGCACCGGCGAGACGGACCGACTCGACACGGACTTTCTGTCGACGGACACCGACGCGATGCTGGTCATCTCGACGCGGACCACCGCTCGCGAGGTCAAGCAGAAACTGGAGTACTACGAGGTCGACGAGGACAGCGCGACCATCCTCGACACGCTGTCCGTCGAACGCGGCTACACCCGTCGACAGTCGGAGAACGTCCGCTACGCCTCCGCACCCGACGACCTAGAAGGCATCGTCGCCGAGACGGAGACGTTCCTGCAGGACCACGACGGCAAACTGCGCGTGAGTTTCGACTCGCTGACCGAACTCATCTACTACGCCGACGAGGACCAGGCCAAGGAGGCCGTCGAAGACATCCTCGAACTGCTGGCGGAGTACGACGCCGTCGGGATGTTCCACCTCGCGGAGGGGGTCCACGACGACGAGACAGTCGACGAGTTCCGCGCCCTGTTCGACGGCGTCGTCGAACTCGGCGAGGACGGCACGGTCACGAGCGAGTTCTGAGCGCGTCGTCGACACCCAATCGCCGGGTGTGCCACGAACTACCAAGGCACCAACAATTAAGACGCTATAGACCGTCGTTCGTACCTGTATGCCGGAATGCCAGAACTGCGGCAATTTTGTAACGGCCGACTACGCGCGTGTCTTCACGCCGAATGGGGTCGAGAAACCGCGGGTCTGCCCGCAGTGTGAAGACAAGATTCGCGACGGGGCCGACGTCCGCGAGGCCCGGTCGACCCGACGCGGGTAATCGAACTGGGGGTCGAGCGCTCGATTCGTTCGCCCGGGCCGTCTCTCTCCGGGCGTTCTCCGCCGGCCGCGAGTCCCGACAGCGTCAGGCCCGCGCGTCGGCCAACAGGTCCCGCGCCGTCGTCAGCACTTCGTCGGCCCGGTCGGCGTCGCGGGCCTCGGCGGTGACCCGGACGAGGGGCTGGGTCCCGCTGGCCCGGAGGAGGAACCACGCGTCCCCGAGGTCGACGCGCACGCCGTCTAACGTGGTCACGTCGTCGAACTCGTCGAGCACGCGGTCGCGGACCCGGTCCATCACCGCGCCCTTGTCGTCGACCTCGACGTTGTCCCGCCGGATGGGGTACTCCGGCACCTCGGCGGCCCGGTCGGCCAGCGGTCGGTCGGCGTCCAGCGTCACCGCGGTACAGGCCGCCAGCGGGCCGTCGGGACAGAGCGTGTGGTCGGGCCATATCCACGCACCGCTGGGTTCCCCGCCGAAGGCGACGCCGTCCTCGCTGGCGGCCTCCGCGACGTAGACGTCGCCGACCGGCGTGTACTCCACGTCGACGTCGATTTCGGCGAGGTGGTCGGCGACGGCGAGACTCGTGTCCACCGGGACGGCGACCCGTTCGCCGGGACTGGCGGCCGCCCGCGCGAACAGTGCGAGCAGGACGTCCCCGGAGAGGTAGGTGCCGTCGCCGGCCACCGCGCGCATCCGGTCGGCGTCGCCGTCGTGGGCGATACCCACGTCCGCGTCGGACTCGGCGACCAGCGTCGCTAGCGACTGGCAGTTCTCGGGGGTCGGTTCGCTCGGACGACCGGGGAACGCGCCGTCGGGTTGGCCGTTCAGCGTCTCGACGTGACAGCCCATCGCCTGCAAGACGTCGACGGTGACGCCGCCGGCACCGTTGCCCACGTCGACGACGACGTGACTGGCGAGGGTCTCGCGGTCGAGTTCCGAGCGAATCGCCTCGGCGTGGCGGGTGCGAGCACCCCGCTCCCACGAGTCGATGGTCCCGCCCTCGTCCCAGTCGGCCGGGTCGAACGCACCGTCTTCGAGGCGCTCCTCGATGGTCTCGCGCCGCGCCGTGTCGAACGCCTGCCCGGACGGTTGCCAGAGTTTGATGCCGTTGTCCTCGGCCGGGTTGTGACTCGCCGTGATGGAGACGCCGGCGTCGGCGTCGCGCCACCCGACGGCCCGCCCGACCGTCGGCGTCGACGCCAGTCCCACGTCGACCACGTCCGTCCCGCTCTCGCGCAGGCCCGCGACGAGCGCCGACCGGAGGAACTCGCCGCTCTCACGCGGGTCCCGGCCGACGACCACGCGGTCGCTGTCGACGCCCAGTGCTCGCCCGACAGAGAGCGCGAGGTCGGCGGTCACGGTGTCGCCGACCGGTCCTCGAATGCCACTCGTCCCGAATAGTGTCATACCGGGTGCGCGAGGGGAGACGGAAAAAGAATGTCGGCACGGGAACCGACGGTCACTCCGGCGACCACTCGCAGGCCGCACCCGTCGTCAGGCCCGCCTCGTCGACGTGGGCCGACAGACAGCCGTAGTTGCAGAACTGCGCCGTCGGCGCGCCACTCGGCTCGTCCGAGAGGTACACCGGGTCGTGGTCTTCGACCGGACTGCCGCAGTACGTACACTCCATGTCCGAGCCGAGCGCTCGGAGCAACAAACGTTTTGTCCGCGTCTGCGGCATCTCCGCACATGAAACAGGGCGGCTCCGACGCGGCGAAGCGCGCGGCCGGCGAGGCGGCGGCCGAGACAGTCGAGGACGGCGACGTAGTGGGCCTCGGGACTGGCAGCACCGCGGCCCACGCCATCCGGGCCGTCGGCCGGCAGGTCGACGCCGGACTGGACGTGGTCGGCGTCCCGACCTCCTTCCAGTCCCGCGAACTCGCCCGCGAGGCGGGGATTCCGCTCGCCGACTTAGACGCGGTGCGCGTCGACCTCGCCATCGACGGCGCCGACGAGGTGGCCGGCGGCGACCTCGTGAAAGGCGGCGGGGCAGCCCACGCCCGCGAGAAGATAGTCGACGCGAGCGCCGACCGCTTCCTCGTCGTCGCTGATCCCACGAAGGAGGCCGAGACGCTGTCGTACCCGGTGCCGCTCGAGGTCCTCCCGGCGGCCCGGACCACCGTCGCCGATTCGGTCCGAGAGCTCGGCGGCGACCCCGACCTGCGGCGGGCCGAACGGAAGGACGGCCCGGTCGTCACCGACAACGGCAACCTCGTGCTGGACTGTGCGTTCGGCGAGATAGCCGACCCGGAGGCGCTTGCGACGTCACTGTCGGCACTCCCGGGCGTCGTCGAACACGGCCTGTTCGTCGGCGTGGCCGACGCCGTCTACGTCGGGAGCGAGGACGGCGTCACGGTCAGAGACCTGTAGCTGTCGCTGGCGGAGAGCGTCGAAAGAAAGACTGCTCGGAGACGACCTTACAGGTCGCGCGGCTGAACGGTCTTGCGGTCGTTCTCCTCGGCTCGGCGAGCTGCGTCGGCGAGCAGCTCCTCGACCTCGGCGTCGAGG
Source organism: Haloarcula rubra (assembly GCF_019599465.1). GTDB lineage: Archaea > Halobacteriota > Halobacteria > Halobacteriales > Haloarculaceae > Haloarcula > Haloarcula rubra. Next base: position 437,546 of record NZ_RKLR01000002.1, on the reverse strand, counting down.
GCATCGTAGAAGTCCGAGGCCACGTTCATGTCATCGAGCTCTTCCTTGACGGCGGCTTTGACGATTAGGTCTGCCATACAAGCCGTTGTAGCGTAGGGGTTGCTTATATACTTTCCCCAATGCGATTGCTCTCGCCGGTATTCACGGGGGTTTGAGAGGTTTTTGGCCGTTGGCCCCTATATAAATAGCCCCGCGAGCGGATATATCAGGGTCGACGGACCCGTCTCCGGCGGGAATCGGACCGAGATACGCCGAGCGTCGGCGTCTGGGGCGCTCGCGCGCGCTCACCGCGGACCGACGGATAGGAGTAGCCGGCCCCCCGAGAGGCGGGCATGCGCGACCTACTCGAAGCAGTCGCGGCGGGCGAGGTCACCCCCGCCGAAGCGGAGGCGGAACTCGCCGGCTACGCCACCAGCGGCGCGGGACGGTTCGACGCGGCCCGGGAGACTCGCTCCGGCGTCCCCGAGGCGGTGCTCGGCGACGGCAAGACGCCCGCCGAGATAGCCGACCTCACGGCGACGGCCGTCGAGACGACGGGCAGGGGTATCGTCACCCGAATCGACCCGCCGGCGGCGACGGCCGTCCGACGGGAACTGGCCGCACAGGAACCCGAGGCCACGGTCCGGTGGTCCGAGCGGTCGAACTGGCTGGTGGCGACGGCACCGGGCTTCGAGCGCCCGGAGTTGGACGCCGGTGTGGGCGTCGTCACCGCCGGCACCTCCGACGCCGTCCCGGCCGGCGAGGCGGCGATGATTGCCACGGAGATGGGAGCGACGGTGACCCGCATCTCCGACGTGGGCGTCGCCAGCATCGCCCGGACCATCGACGCCGTCGACCGTCTGCGCGACCAGGACGTACTGGTCGTCGCCGCGGGCCGGGAGGGGGCGCTCCCCACCGTCGTCGCCGGCCTCGTCGACACCCCGGTCATCGGCCTCCCCGTCTCGACTGGCTACGGGCACGACGGCGAGGGTGAGGCGGCCCTCTCGGGGATGATTCAGTCCTGTACCACCCTCTCGGTCGTGAACATCGACGCGGGCTTCACGGCGGGCGCACAGGCGGGCCTCGTCGCCAGACAGGTCGACGACGCACGGGCCGAGGATGCGTAGGGCCGAACGTGTAGTTGGGCGAGAATACCCACACATTTGGGTAAACGAATATCCCTCAGGCACCCCTCGGAACATACGTCGGCGGTGGTGTCGCCGACGAACACGATGCCTGAATGTGACCATTGCGGCGCGCACGTCTCAGACCAGTTCGCCCGTGTGTTCGCTGACGAGCGCGGACACATCAGGGCCTGCCCGAACTGCTCGGCGAACGCTGGCATCGCCGAGGTATCGAGAGAGCGCGCCCACGAAGTGTGAGGCCCACTGGGCCGCCCGCATCGTGCGATGACCACCACGCGGAGCCCTGTTCACTACGCCTACGTGCTGCGGTGTAGTGACGGAAGCTTTTACACCGGCTACACGACGGACGTCGAGCGCCGGGTGCGTGAACACGACGCCGGCGACGGGGCGAAGTACACCCGTGGCCGGACGCCAGTCGAACTCGTCCACGTCGAGGAGTTCGAGTCCAGATCCGCGGCGATGAGCCGCGAGTACGACATCAAACAGCTCTCCCGGGCCGAGAAGGAACGGCTCGTGGAATCCTCGGACGCCGAGGCGGCGTTCGACCCGTGAGACGACGCGAGAATTTTTCACATCTCGCCGAGAGGTATCCAGCATGGACGAGGACGACGCCGCGGCGATAGCGTTCGGGACCGACGGGTGGCGAGCGACGTTAGACGAGTTCACCGCACCGCGCGTGCGGATGGTCGGGCAGGCAGTCGCGACGGCGCTCCGGGAGCGAGGCGAGAGCGGGACGGTGGCCGTCGGCTACGACGCCCGCGAGACGTCGCGCGGGTTCGCCGAGGAACTGGCCCGCGTGCTGTGTGCCAACGGGTTCGACGTGCTCGTCCCGGACCGTGACACGCCCACGCCCGTCGTCGCGTGGACGGTCAGAGAGCGCGGCCTCGTCGGGGCGCTCCAGATAACGGCCAGTCACAACCCGCCGGAGTACAACGGCGTGAAGTTCGTCCCCGGGTCGGGTGCGCCCGCGCTCCCGGATGCGACCGAGGATATCGTCAAGAACCTCGGCGACCCGGACCCCCTCCCCGAGGACGAGTGGGGGTCGGTCACCGAGGGCGACCTCGTCGCCGACTACGCCGACCACGCAATCGACTACGCCGACACCGACCTCTCGGGCCTCTCGGTGGCCTACGACGCGATGCACGGGAGCGGTCGGGGCGTCACCGACGCGCTCCTCGAACGTGCCGGGGCCGACGTGACCGCCCTGCGGGACGAGCAGGACCCCGAGTTCGGCGGCGGGTCGCCGGAGCCAGCGGCCGAGAACGTCAAGGAACTGATTTCACGCGTGCGCGAGGGCGACGCCGCCCTCGGCATCGTCAACGACGGCGACGCCGACCGCATCGGTATCGTGACGCCGGAGCGCGGCTATCTGGACGCGAACCTCTTCTTCGCGGCGCTGTACGACTACCTGCTGGAGTCGCGGTCCGGCGACGTCGTGCGGACCGTCTCCACCTCCAGCATCGTCGACCGGGTGGCCGAGGCCCACGGCCAGTCTGCCCACGAGGTGGCGGTCGGGTTCAAGTGGGTCGCCGAGGCGATGGCCGACCACGACGCCCTGATGGGTGGCGAGGAATCGGGTGGGTTCGGTCTGACCGACCACCTCCGCAACAAGGACGGCGTGTTGCTGGCGCTCGTGGCCGCCGCCGCCGAGGCCGAGGAATCGCTGGACGCCCGCGTCGACCGCTTGCTCGACGAACACGGCGAGATTCATCAGGGCCGGGTCAGCGTCGACTGCCCGGACGAGCGCAAGGGCCCGGTGCTGGACGCGCTGGAGGACGAACTCCCCGACTCGGTGGCCGGCGTCGACGTGGCCGGCGTCAACACCGTCGACGGGTTCAAGATTCGGCTGGCCGACGACACGTGGGTACTGGTCCGCCCCTCGGGGACGGAACCGAAACTCCGGGTCTACGCAGAGGCCGGCAGCGACCAGCGCGTGACGGAACTCCTGCGCGCCGGCCGCGAACTGGTCGTCCCGCTGGTTTAACTCGCCGGGCCGCGTTGGTCCGGCATGGACCCCGACGTCGAGTTCGCCTACACCGAGGGGCTGACCGAGGCCGAAGTCGAGAGCAGACTGCGCGACGCCACGAGCGGCGTCCTCGCGCTGGCCGACGACGGCGACGCCTACGCGATTCCGGTGTTTCACCACTACGAGGACGGGTCGCTGTACGTCCGACTGGGCGAGACGCCCGACAGCAGGAAGGCCGCCTACGTCGAGACGACGGACACCGCGACGTACGTCGTCTACGAGGCCGAAGCCACGGGCGACGACGCCGAACAGCACGGCTGGAGCGTCCTCGCCCGTGGGCCGATTCGAGTGGTTCCGCCCGACGACCCGGCCTACGACGCCGTCAGTATCAACGACCGGTTCGCCCCCATCCGGGTGTTCGACGAGGCACTGGACGAACTCGAGTTGACGCTCTACGAGTTGCGTATCGAGGAGTTGGCGGGCCGGGCGAACTGAGCGGGCGCCGTCGCGCTACCGGCGGTTACACCTACCGCTCGCCCCGCCAGCGGCCGGGTTCCTCGACGGGTTCGACCGTGAACCCGAGGCCCTCGTAGAACGGTTTCACGTCGGCGTCGAACGTGGCGGTGAGTCGTTCCCGCCGGTCTGCGGCGGCCTCGACCAGCGCCGTCCCGATGCCCTGTCCGCGGCGACGACGGCGGACCGCGACGGCCGCGACGTGTTCGCCGTCGAGGACGAGCGAACCCAGCACTCGCTCGCCGTCCTCGGAGACGACCACGAGAACGCCGTCCTCGGCGATGCTCTCTCGGACCGTCGCGACGTCGATAGAGAGCGCCGCGCCGTCGAGCACGTTCATCACGTCCGGCAGGTCGGCGACCGTGGCCTCGCGCACGAACATCGTCAGCGAGTCCGGGCGTCGTCGATGGCGTCCAGCAGGTCGTCGACGCCGGGCCGGTCGAACGTCGACTTGCTCCGGTAGGACCACACTACCTCGGGGCCGTCCCGCAGGTCGACGAGGACGGCCTCGGGCATCCGGCCGAGGAAGTCGCTCCAGTCACCCAGAAAGCCGAAGCGGACCGGCTGGTCGTACGCATCGCCGGCCGTCGCATCGGGGTCGGCGACGAGCGGATACGGTAGGTCGTAGCTGTCCTGCCACTCCCGTACGCGGTCTTCGGGTTCCGGCACGATGGAGACGACTTCGGCGTCCCGGTCGACGAACTCGTCGTACCGCCCGGCGACGGTCTGGACCTGCTCCCGGCAGTTCGTACAGTAGTGGTCCCGCTGGAACAGGAGGAGGGCGAACTCGTGGTCTGCGGCGAGCGCCGACAGCGAGAGCGGGTCCGGGCCGGGGCCGACGTTGGGCAGGGAGAAGTCGGTCGCCTCGAGAGACATACCGTAGCGTGGGGTTCGACGGGCAAAAACGGGCGGTTCCGACCGCCGGGTCAGCCGCCCTTGATGAGACGGACCACGCGCACGTGGTCGTCCTCGACTGGCTGGTTCGTCGGGACCGTCCGGTCGTCGACGAGCACCGACACCGCGTGCGGCGAGAGGTCCAGCGGCTTCAGCAGGTCGGCGTAGGTGGCGTCGTCCTCGACCGTGAGGTCGTGGGTCTCCTCGCCGGCCACCTCCACGGTGACGTCCATACCTCCGTGTATCGGGATGGACGGCTTGAGTGTGTCGGCTGGGGAGACGCGAAACCGGACCGCATATCGCTCGGAGTTCGGCTACGTACGGCCAGAGAGCCCCGGGCGTCTCGGCTCGCGCGCCCCGTGGACCAACCGAGCGGGCGGGACCGAAGAGGGGCGGCCGGCTACGCGAACCCCGGCGAAGTAAGGACCGCAGGAACGAACGCAGTGAGTGACGAGGACCACAGCGAGCCGCGGAAGCGTAGCCGGCCGAGGCTTTCTGGCGGTTCGCAGGCGATACTACTCCGTCACTGACGCCGAGTCCGAACACTGCTAGCGGGGCGTTTAAGGCTAGCCCGCGCCTCCGACCGACCATGAGTGAGGCCGAGTCCGAGTCGCGGGCGGGACGCGAAGAGGTGTGGATAGAGAAGTACCGTCCGGACTCTCTGGACGACGTGATGGGCCACGAGGACATCGTGGGCCGACTACAGAGCTACGTCCGGCGCAACGACCTCTCGCACATGTTGTTCTCGGGGCCGGCGGGCACCGGCAAGACCACCTGTGCGACGGCCATCGCCCGCGAGTTGTACGGTGAGAACTGGCGCGAGCACTTCCTCGAACTGAACGCCTCCGACGAGCGGGGTATCGACGTGGTCCGGGACCGCATCAAGAACTTCGCGCGGACCAGTTTCGGGGGTCACGAGTACCGCATCATCTTCCTGGACGAGGCCGACGCGCTGACCAGCGACGCCCAGTCCGCGCTGCGCCGGACGATGGAGCAGTTCTCGAACAACGTCCGCTTCATCCTCTCGTGTAACTACTCCAGTCAGATCATCGACCCCATCCAGTCCCGCTGTGCCGTCTTCCGGTTCTCGCCGCTGTCGGACGACGCCGTCGAACAGGAGATTCGCCACATCGCCGCCGAGGAGGACATCGAACTCACCGACGACGGCGTGGACGCACTCGTCTACGCCGCCGCCGGCGACATGCGCAAGGCCATCAACGGCCTGCAGGCGGCGTCGGTCAGCGGCGACGTGGTCGACGAGTCGGCGGTGTACGCCATCACCTCCACGGCCCGGCCCGAGGAGATTCACGACATGGTCCAGTCGGCGCTCGACGGCGACTTCACCGCCGCCCGTGCGACCCTCGACAGACTGCTCACCGAGGAAGGCATCGCCGGCGGCGACGTCATCGACCAGTTACACCGGTCGGTGTGGGAGTTCGACGTCGACGACGAGGCGGCGGTGCGCATCCTCGAACGCGTCGGGGAGACGGACTACCGCATCACGCAGGGGGCCAACGAGACGGTGCAGTTGGAGGCGATGCTGGCCACCCTCGCGAAAGGCCAGTAGCTAGTCCCGACCCGAAACCGTCGTTTTCACCCGCGATAATTGCTCACGCAGGTTTATACGAGAGTAGTCGGCTAGCTATCAGTAACTGAATGAACAGTTCGAGCAACCGACGCCGGGGTGAGCGCGGGCAGGTGGGTATCGGGACACTCATCGTCTTCATCGCGATGGTGCTGGTCGCGGCCATCGCCGCCGGCGTCCTCATCAACACGTCGGGCTACCTGCAGAGCTCGGCGGAGGCGACCGGACAGGGGGCGAGCGACTCGACGACGAACCGGGTACAGGTGGTCAGTACGACCGGGAGTCACTTCGAGAACAACGCGGTCGGCGTGGTGAACATCACGGTGAAGAAGGCCCCCGGAGCGGGCAACGTCGACCTCGGGCAGGCGACGGTGCAGTGGGTCGGGCCGAGCGGGTCGTACTACCAACTGGCCGAGAACGGGGCCTCGGGGAACCCCGACGGCCGGTTCGGCGTCTCGGTGGTTCAGGACGACGACTCACCCGCGTCGTCGCCGGTGCTGGACTCGACGGAGGACCGCTTCACCATCACGCTGGACTTAGAGAGCGCCGACGTCCTCGACAGCGAGGACGTGTTCGGCCAGCGACTGTCCGAGGGCGAGACGGCGACGGTCCGCATCACGACCGCCTCGGGTGCGACGACGGTGAAGCGAATCGTCGTCCCGAAGACGCTCTCCGGCGAGTCGGCCGTCACGGTGTAGCCCCCCTTCGGAACTGTTTTACCCGCTGCTGGGCCAACACTACGCCAATGAGTGACCTCGACGAGGCCTACCAACTCGACTACTTCGACGAGGCCGGATTCCGTCGACAGGAGTGCGCGGAGTGTGGCGACATGTTCTGGTCGCGCGCGGACCGCGACACCTGTGGCGAACCGCCCTGTGCGGAGTACGGCTTCATCGACAACCCCGGATTCGACGAGGAGTTCACCCTCTCGGAGATGCGCGAGGAGTTCCTCTCTTTCTTCGAAGCGCGCGACCACACCCGCATCGACCCGTATCCGGTCGCCGCGAACCGCTGGCGCGACGACGTCCTGTTGACCCAAGCCTCGATTTACGACTTTCAGCCGCTCGTCACGAGCGGGACGACGCCCCCGCCGGCGAACCCGCTGTGTATCTCCCAACCCTGTATCCGGATGCAGGACATCGACAACGTCGGCAAGACGGGCCGGCACACGATGGCCTTCGAGATGATGGCCCACCACGCGTTCAACGCGAAGGAGGACATCGAGGACCCCGAGGAGTACGCCTACGAGGGTGAAGTCTACTGGAAGGAAGAGACGGTCGCGTACTGCGTCGACCTGTTCGAGGAACTGGGCGCCGACGTGGACGAACTCACCCTCATCGAGGACCCGTGGGTCGGCGGCGGCAACGCCGGGCCGGCCTTCGAGGTCATCTACGAGGGCGCGGAACTGGCGACGCTCGTCTTCATGTCCCTGGAGCAGGACCCCGACGGCGAGTACGAGATGAAGGACGGCAACCGCTACTCGGAGATGGACACCTACGTCGTCGACACCGGCTACGGGCTGGAGCGGTGGACGTGGGTCTCACAGGGCACGCCCACCGTCTACGAGGCCGTCTACCCCGACATGATACAGTTCCTCAAGGACAACGCCGGGGTCGAACTCACCGACGAGGAGGAGGCCATCGTCCACGACGCCGCGAAACTCGCGGGCCGGATGGACATCGACGAGGCCGAGGACATCGAGGCCGAACGTGACACCATCGCCGACCACGTCGGCGTCAGCGTCGAGGAACTGCGCGACCTGACGGGGCCACTTGAGGACATCTACGCCATCGCCGACCACTGCCGCACGCTGGCGTACATGCTCGGCGACGGCATCGTCCCCTCGAACGTCGGGACGGGCTATCTGGCTCGGATGGTCCTCCGCCGCACCAAGCGACTGGTCGACGGCGTGGGCGTCGACGCCCCGCTGGACGAACTGGTCGACATGCAGGCCGAGCGGCTAGACTACGAGAACCGCGACACCATCCGCGACATCGTCCGCACGGAGGTCGAGAAGTACCGCGAGACGCTCGACAGGGGCGGCCGCCGCGTCCGCCAACTCGCCGACGAGTACGCCGAGACGGGCGAGCCGATTCCGACCGACGAACTGGTCGAACTGTACGACTCCCACGGCATCCAGCCAGACATGGTCGAGGAGATAGCCGAGGAGCGCGGCGTCGCCGTCGACGTGCCCGACGACTTCTACTCCGTCGTCGCGGACCGCCACGGCGGCGAGACGGCCGCGACCGACGAGACCGGCGTCCCCTACGCCGACCGACTGACCGAACTGCCCGACACCGACCGACTCTACTACGAGGACCAGCAGCGCACCGAGTTCGAGGCGGTCGTGCTGGAGGTGTTCGACCGCGACGACGGCAAGTTCGACGTGGTGCTCGACCAGACCATGTTCTACCCCGAGGGCGGTGGCCAACCGCCGGACCACGGGACCCTCTCGACGGACGACGTGACCGCCGAAGTCGAGGACGTCCAGCGCCACGACGGCGTCGTCCTCCACACCTGCGACACCGACCCCGGGAAGGGTGAGTTCGTCCGCGGGCAGATAGACGCGACCCGCCGCAAGCGCCTGATGCAACACCACACGGCGACGCACATCGTCGTCCACAGCGCCCGGCAGGTGCTGGGCGAGCACGTCCGGCAGGCCGGTGCCCAGAAGGGCGTCGACTCCTCGCGCATCGACGTCCGGCACTACGAGTCGGTGACCCGCGAGCAGGTCAAGGAGATAGAGCGGTACGCGAACGACCTCGTCCAGGACAACGTCCCGGTCACCCAGCAGTGGCCCGACCGCAACGAGGCCGAGGAGAAGCACGGCTTCGACCTGTATCAGGGCGGTATCCCGGCCGGCGAGCAGATTCGACTCATCCAAGTCGCCGACGACATCCAGGCGTGTGGCGGCACCCACGTCGCCCGTACCGGCGACATCGGGAGCATCAAACTGCTGGGCACCGAGCGGATTCAGGACGGCGTCATCCGCCTGACCTTCGCGGCCGGCGACGCGGCCGTCGAGGCGACCCAGCGCACCGAGGACGCCCTCTACGAGGCCGCCGACGTCCTCGACGTCGCGCCCGAAGAGGTCCCCGACACCGCGGCCCGGTTCTTCGACGAGTGGAAGGCCCGCGGCAAGGAGATAGAGGACCTCAAGGAGCAACTCGCCGAGGCGCGAGCGTCCGGCGGCGCCGACACCGAGGAGGTGGACGTCGACGGGACCACCGCCGTCGTCCAGCGCATCGACGCCGACATGGACGAGTTGCGCGCACAGGCCAACGCCCTCGTAGAGAAGGGCCAGATAGCCGTCCTCGGGTCCGGCCGCGACGGCGCACAGTTCGTCGTCGCCGTCCCCGACGGCGTCGACGTGGACGCCGGCGAAGTCGTCGGCGAACTCGCCGGCCGCGTCGGCGGCGGTGGCGGCGGCCCCTCGGACTTCGCACAGGGCGGCGGCCCCGACGGCGACGCGCTGGACGACGCCCTGGACGACGCGGCGGAGATTCTCCAGTCCGTCGCGAACGTCTGAGCGGCGCCGTCCGACACGGTCCGGGGTTAGTACCACGGTCCGTCAGCGGGGAAAGAACGATACCCCTGCCCGCTAGACAGTATCGCATATGCCGTACTGTACGGCCTGCGGGGCCACCGTCCGGACCGCCGACGCCTTCTGTCCCGAGTGTGGCACGAAGCGCCACGACCCCGGCAGCGAGTCGGCGGCGACGCCACCCGACGAGCGAGTGGAGCGGACGGCCACGGAGACTGCCGAGTCGGCCCACGAGTCGGTGGCCGAGGCCTCCGACGAGACGGACCCGTTCGAGCGTAGACGCCTCTCTTTTGCCCTCTCGTACCCCGCTCGGGACGGCTACGAACCGTTCCTGCTGGGGAGCATCTTCGCGCTCGTCGGGTCGGTGGTGCCGCTTCTGGCCCTGTTCACGTACGGCTACACGTTCCGGGTGACCGGGGCCGCCGCGGACGGGCGGACCGACCCGCCGGAGTTCGACGACTTCCTCGGCCTGTTCGTCGACGGCCTCAGAGCCACCGTCGCCCTCCTCGTCCTCGGCGGCGTGACCGTCGCCGTCGGGGCCTCCGTCGCGGCGGTGGCCGAACAGGTCGGCCTCGCCGGAGGCGTCCGTGCCCTCGCCGTGGCGCTCGTCGCGTTCGGCGGTCTGTATCTCACGCCGGCCGTGCTGACCGCCTACGCCGCGACCCGGCGGTTCCCCCGGGCGTTCTCCAGTCGCTACGCCGGGGCCTTCGCCACCTCGACGCGGTATCTGGAGGCGTTCGCCGCGTGGGTCCTCATGCTGTTCGGGGCGGCGGTCCTGTGGCTGGTGTCGATACTCACGCTGGTCGGGCCGGCGTTCGTCTCGACGTACGCGGGCTACGTCTGCGGGGCGTTCTGGGGCTATCAGTACCGCGAAGCGGCCGACGCGGGTGTCGTCCCCGCCGTCGACCGGGCGGCGGACGAGGAGACGGCGGCAGACGAGACGGACGTACCGCCGACCGCGCGGCCGCCCTGACGCCGACCGAAAGAGCCACCGGCGGGCCGGGCGAACCTCGCCCGATGCCGACTGCAACGAACCGCGACGTGTCGCTGCACTACGAGACCGACGGCGACGGGCCGACCGTCGTCTTCGTCGGCGACGTGGGCTACGGCGCGTGGCTCTGGGGCTGGCACTACGACGCGCTGGCCGGCCCCTACGAGACGGTGGTCTGGGACCTGCGCGGCACCGGAGACTCCGACACACCGGCGGGGCCGTACGACGTGGCGACGCTGGCGGCCGACCTCGAGGCCGTCCTCGCCGACCACGGCGTCGGCAGCGCACACCTCGTCGGCGCGGGCCTCGGCGGCATGATAGCGCTCCGGTACGCCCACGAGTACGCCCGGGCACGGACGCTGACGCTGTACTGTACGGCGGCCTCGGGCGACGCCGTCGACGGCGACGCGCTCCGCTCGCTCTCGCTGGACGCCGGCGACACGGCGTCGCTCGACGGCGCGTTCTCCCCGGCGTTTCGCGAGGCCGACCCCGACCTCCTCGACCGCATCACCGAGTGGCGGCGGGCCGACGACGCGACGGGCGAAGCGTTCGGGGCACAGGCCGCCGCAGCGACCGGATTCGAGGCCCCGCCGCTGTACGAGGTGACCCAACCGGCGGAGGTGTACTACGGCGTCGACGACCCCGTCGTCCCCGTCGCGGCGGCCGAGTCACTCGCGGACGACCTGCCCCGTGGGACCGCCGAGGCCGTCGAGGGACGGCACTGCTGTTACGTCGAACACGCACGGGCGGTCACCGACCGTCTGACGGCGTTCCTCGACGAGCACACCGACCACGAGTTTTAACCCGTGCGCTGTCGATTGCGGTAGATATGTCCCCTGCCGACGACGCTCCCTCCGACGACGAGGACCCGGCGGACGAGACGCCGGACGAGAGAGCGACCGCCCCCGACCCCGAGGAGCGCGAATCGGCCGACGAGACGGCGGACACCGCCTCGATGGCCGAGTACGACCCCGAAACCGAAGAGCGACTCGACGAACCGGCGGGCGACGACTCGAAGTACTGCCACGCCTGCGGGACCGAGATCGCCGCGAGCGCGGCGTACTGCCCGGACTGTGGCGCCCGACAGGACGACGTGACCGACGCGGGGGAGTCGGGCGACGGACGCGACGTGGACCGAGTCACCGCGGGCATCTTCGCCATCCTGCTCGGCGGCCTCGGCGTCCACCACTTCTACCTCGGGAACGTCGGGTTGGGAGTCCTCTACCTCTGTTTCTCGTGGACCTTCATCCCGGCGCTCGTCGGCGTCATCGAGGGCATCGTCTACCTCACGAAGACCGACGAGGAGTTTCAGCGCCAGTACGGCGGCGACTGAGGCGGCGAGCGTGGACCGCCGTCGCGAACTCCGTCGCGGACTGGCCGCGACGCTCCCGTTCCTCCTCTCGCATCACACCCCCGCGGAGCGGCATCGCTGTCACCGGCTCTCGGTCGGTGGACGGACGCTCCACCTCTGTGCCCGCTGTTCGGGCATCTACCCCGGTATCGCGCTCGGGGTCGGCGTCTTGCTGCTCGGTGTCGGCCGCGGAGCGTGGCTCCCGGTCGTCGCGTTCGGACCGCTCCCCGCGCTCGTCGACTGGGCAGCGACGACGCTCGGCGAGCGGCGGGGCTCGAACGCCGTCAGGACGGCGACGGGCGGACTGCTCGGCGTGGCGTACGGCCTCGCGCTCCCGTGGGTCCTGACCACGTGGCGACCCGCCCTGCTGGCGATTGCCGTCGGATACGGCGCGCTGGCGGGGGTCGGTCTGTGGCTGGCGTCCGAGTGAACGGCAGTTCCTGCCGTAGATGCAGGCATTTTTGGTCGTCCACACGTTCCCTAGAAGCGATGAGTCTGCGCATCGCCATGCTCAACGCGGCCCACGACGGCGAGGACAACCGCCGGAACTTCCGGCGGGAACTCGACGCCGACCTCGTGGAGTACGACGTGACCGAACGCGAACTGCCCGACACCTTCGCGTTCGACGGCTGTCTGCTCACTGGCTCGCGGGCCTCCGTCTACTGGGACGAGCCGTGGATCGCCGACCTCGAAGCGTGGGTCGGCGAGGCCGTCGACCGAGGGGTGCCGTTCCTGGGCGTCTGTTTCGGCCACCAGTTGCTCGCCCACGCGCTGGGCGGCCGGGTGGAGGCGATGCCGGAGTACGAAATCGGCTACCGGACCGTCGAACACGACGGGGAGAACCCGCTTCTCGACGGCGTCGACGAGGAGTTCACCGTCTTCACGACCCACTCGGACCACGTCGCCGAGATTCCGCCCGGGGCCGAGCAGTTCGCCGAGAACGACTACGGCGTCCACGGCTTCCGGAAGGGCGACGTCTTCGCGGTGCAGTTCCACCCCGAGTACGACCCCGAGACGGCCGAGACGGTGACGAAGGGGAAGGACCTCCCCGACGAGCGCATCCAGCGAGTGTTGGACGGCATCACCGAGGCGAACTACCGGGCGGCCTGTGAGGCCAAGCAGGTGTTCGACAACTTCACCGACTACGTGCGGACCCGGCGGGCGGCGGAGGGCGACGCCCCGCGCGTCGCCAGCGACGACTAGCCGCCCAGTCGGGTCAAGAGGGCCTGTTCTGCGACGAGTACGGCGACGGCGAGGACGATGATACCGGCCTGTAACGGCGAGGAGAGGATGCCGAGACCGACGATGAGCGTCGTCGCGCAGGCCGGCGCGTGCCCGGTGTCGGTGACGAGCATCCCCGCCGTCGTCAGCGCGACGGCGACGACGCCGCTGGCAGCGAGTCGAAACGTTCCGACGGTGCCGGCACCCATCGACGCGGTGATGACGACGCCGCCCGCCACGACGTGATACGCGAGGAGGCCGGCGAGGACACCGACCGTGTGACCACCGAGCACCCGTCGCGCCGACGACTCCGGGGCGGCCGGCCGCGTCGCGAAGAGGTACGCCGTCGGGCCGAGACTCGGAAAGAGGAAGGGGAGGCCGCTGAGCCAGACCACCGCGCCGAGCGCAGACAGTAGCGCACCCACTCTGGTGCCCTGTCGAATCCACGCCCGACGGGTGTACGGTTCGACCACGGTGCCCGAACGTCCCCGTCGTCGGACAAAACGGTGACGTTCCGCTACGGGCCACTCGTCGGGCCGAACGGCCCGTCACGGCGGCAACGCCGTACCGCCGCTATCGTCGGAGAATCGCGATAGCCAACGGGACGGCGACGAACAGCGTGACGAGGGCGAACACCGGCGAGAAGACGGCGACGACGGCGACGAGCAACACGAGGGTAATCAGGGCGACGAGTTTCTGACCGATGGAGAGCATCGGCCACAGCGTCGGCGGCCCGACACGTAAGTCTAGGTGAACCGGCCGGTCTGGGCGTCACACTCCGTGCAGAGGGTCACGAGCGCGTCCCGGTCCGCCGTCATCTCGATGCGCTGGGTCGTCCGCTCGCCGCAGTCCTCGCAGTGGCGGACCATCTCCGTCTCGCTGGTGTCTTTCGGCGCGCCCATCGCCAGCGCGACGACGCGTTCCTCGCCGTCGTTGCGTCCGAGTTGCCACTCGCCGGGAGCGAACCGAATCGCCTCACCGGCGTCGACGGCGACGTCGCCGTCTTCCGTCTCGAAGGTGGCGGTGCCCGACTGGACGTAGAACACCTCCTCCTGTTCGGGGTGGCGGTGATACCCGAACCCGAACGTCTCACCCGGGTCGAGTTCGTAGTAGTTGAGCGCCAACGCTGTCGTGTCGAGGGCGTTCGAGAGGGCGCGCTTGACGGTGGCGGGCCCCATCCGGTCGTCGACGGCGTCGAGACTGACCTGCTCCATGGTCGAGCCTGTGCAGGAGGCGACAAAATAGTGGTCCGTCCGACCGGGCCGGAGTGTGGGGAGGGCGACGGCACCGTCTCGGTCCCACGAGGGTACCGACTTACTCCCGCCGGTCGATGTCGAGTTCCTCGTCGAGTTCGTCGAGCCAGTCGGCGTCTTCGAGTTCGGCCATCTGCTCGCGGAAGTGCGTCTTGCAGACCCCGACCTTGACGCCGTCGCTCTCGACGGCGATGTCCGCGTCGTGGTCGCAGTAGTGACACTGCATGCACGGTAGTTGGTTCCCGAAGGCATTGAACCCTCGGGTTGCGTGTGCCGCGTGTCAGACGATTTCGTCGCGGACGCGGTGCCACGCGGCCGCGTCCAGTCCCGCGACCCCCAGCGTCTCGTCGTGGGCGTCGCTGCCGCCGGTGGGGACGAGGTCGTAGTGCTCGACGGCGTCCTCGACGAGGGCGAGGTCGGCCGCGAAGCCGTACGGGTAGTCGACCTCGACGGCGTCGAGGTGTGCGCAGTGGTCCAGCGCGCTCTCGGGGTCGTCGTAGCGGCAGGGGTGGGCCAGTCCGACGAGGCCGCACGCCTCGGTCAGCAGGGCCACCCCGCGCTCGAAGTCGGGGACCTCGCGGGCGACGAAGCAGGGGCAGTCCGACCCGACGAGGTGCTCGAACGCGCCCTGATAGGAGTAGTCGGACACCTCGGCGATGGCCCGCGCGATGTGGGGGCGACCCAGCCCCGCACGCGGTTCGACGGGGAGCGCGACCCCGAGTCGGTCCTCGACGCACTCGATGATGCGCGCGCCGCGCTCGCGGCGGTTCCGCTGGATGCGGTCGCACTCGGCGACGAGCGCGTCGGTCGGGTCGACGCCGTAGCCCAGCAGGTCCAGTCGCTGCCGGTCGGCCTCGACGCGCAGTTCGATGCCGTGGACCACCTCGACGCCGTCGTGGGTGGTCACCGGCCCGTCGAGGTGCGGATTGACCCGGTCGTGGTCGGTCACCGCGACGGCGTCGAGGCCGGCCGCGCGGGCGGCCGCCGGTACGTCGTCGAACTCGAGCGACCCGTCGGAGCGCGTGGTGTGGACGTGGAGGTCCGCGACGACCATACGGGACGGTACGGCCCCAGCGACAAGCCACTTCCTCCCGAGGCGTGGGTCGTGTGAGCGTCCCTCGCGTGTGCCTTAAACGCACTAAGGTGTATTAACATTATCAATAGTGAAGGTTTATTATCTACCATGTACTTCTCCGCAGTATGCGAATGATGTCAAACGCGGCAGAGGCGTTCGAAGCGTACGACTACCCCATGACCACCGAAGAACTCATCGAGGCCGAAGGCGACATGACACTGGAGTTGCCCAACGGCACGGAGACGCTGCGTGACGCGCTCAGCCGGTCCGCACCGGAGACGTTCGAGACGGCCGAAGACGCGCGGCTGACCGCGTACGCGGGCGTCTCCAGCAAGGCCATCGGCCGGAAGGGGTACTCGGACCGCGACCCCATCTGCATGGGCGAGGACGGCCCCGAAGAAGTCTCGTTCTGAGGCCACACCGCCCAGTCGGACCCCAGCTCAACCCTTTTCGCGCGCTCACCGCCGAGCGGTCGCGCCGTTCAGAAGCCGAACTCGTCGTCGTCCCGGAGGGCGGGGTCCTGCTGTTCGGCCGCCGTCTGGCCGAACATGTCGTCTTCCATGGTCGTCTCGGACTCCTCGGTCGTGGTGTTGTACGCGGAG
This sequence comes from Haloarcula rubra, assembly GCF_019599465.1. Lineage (GTDB taxonomy): Archaea > Halobacteriota > Halobacteria > Halobacteriales > Haloarculaceae > Haloarcula > Haloarcula rubra. Next base: position 421,427 of record NZ_RKLR01000002.1, on the reverse strand, counting down.
ATACCGCGCGCGAGGAGGTCCTCGACGGCCTGGTCGCGGTTGAGGAACTCGCCCTGTTCGACGAGACGCTGGATGTCGGAGTCGACCTGGTCCGGTAACTCGACCTTGATCTTGCTCATACGCGCCGGCTTGTCCGGTCTAGTTTATAATCTTGTTGGGGCCGTGCGCTACCGCTCCAGAAAGTCCGGCCGGTCGACGGCCTCGGTGCTGTCGACTGACTGCCGGTCGAGCAGTTCCGTCGGTTCCAGCGCTCGCGGGAGGCCGTCGCGGCCGCCAGTCGGCGCGTCGTCGGGTTCGACGAACGTCTGTTCGCCCTCGACCAGTTCGGCCCAGACGGCGTCGGCGTCGTCGGCGCCGCTCTCGGCGGCCGCCTTGGCCTCGTTGCGTCCCTCGTCGTACGCGAGTTCGACCATGCTCCGGTGGTACGCCGAGTCCATCTCGGCGTAGATGGCCTCCAGTTCCTCCCGGTTGTACTCGCCGAGGCGTTCCGCGACGCCGATGGCGTAGGCCCGGTCGGTGGCCTCGTCCTTGCCCAGCGTCGCCCAGTCGGCGTCGAACTCGCGCTCGTATCGGCTCATGCGTCGACCTTCGTGTCGGCGTGGACCTGCAGGCCGTGGTCGCTGAAGGAGATCTGGCGGATGTCACAGTCGATTGCGGTGCCGCGCATCTTGATGACCTGCACGCCGCGGGTCATGCTCCCGCCTTCGAGGAAGTTGTGGAAGAAGACGACCCCGTGTGCGAGGTAGTGTTCGTCGCTGTACGAGGAGGGGTCGGTCATCTCCGAGATGAGCAACGTCGTCGCCTCGGTCTGTTTCAGCGCCGAGAGGAAGCCCGTAATCTCGCTGTCGACGTCGTTCATGAAGTGCTGGAGGAGCATCGTCGAGTCGATGACCACACGCTGGATGTCGTTCTGTTCGATGTAGGCGACCAGTCGGTTGGTCAGGCCGCCGTCGGTGCCGAACTGCGTGATGGTCCGTTTGCCGCTCTCGGTGACGAGGTTGAGGAACTGGACGGCGTCGGACTGCATCGCCCGGTCGAAACCGAAGTCGTAGCCGGCCATGTCCTGCATCAGTTCTTTCTTCGTCTCGTGCATCGTCACGTAGAGACAGCTCTCGCCCTCTTTGGCCCCCTGCGTGATGAACTGCGAGCAGAAGGTCGTCTTGCCGCTACCCGGTGGCCCGCTGACGACGTACAGGCGGTCGGTGAGCAACCCACCCTGTACGAGTTCGTCGAAGCCGGGCACACCGCTGGAGATACGCATACCACCAGCGTGCGCACGTCTGGACATATGTCTTGGTACTCCGTTTTCACCCGTGATAACTCCCCCGGCCGGGTCAGCGCTCAACAGCGCTCGGGTGGTCGTCCGTGAGGTCCAGCAACGTCTCCGTCCCCGACTCGTCGAACCGCATCGGGCGGCGCCACCACGGCCCTTTCCCCGAGTCCGACGAGCGCTCGGTGACCAGCCAGTTGGCGTCCGTCCCGCCGGTCGGTTCCGACAGCGGGACGACCGTCTCGTACAGTCGCGAGTCGTCGGGGTCACCCAGCACGAGGACGCGGGCGTCGAACTCGGCGCGTCGCACGTGGGCGTTCGAGGCGAAGACGGCCCGCTCGTCGGCCGGAAGCGAACGGTACGCCTCGCCCGTGACGGCGTCCCGGGCCAATCTGAAGTGGCCGACGAGGAAGGCGCCCCACGACGGCGGCGCCCAGTCGGCGTCGCCGGTGGTCGACAGCGTGGCGTAGAAGAAGAGGTAGTCGCCGGCCCGCAACTCGGAGATGGGGCCGGCCTTCACCCCGTGTTCGTCGCCGTAGGTGTAGCGCTCGCCGCCGGCTTCGGGGAACTCGGGGTCGAAGTGGACCGGTCGGTCGGCGACGCTGCCGACGTCCGTCTCCAAATCGAGGTCGGCGTAGGTCGGCACCGGGACGGCGGTCGGTTTCGACTCCGGAATCGGGATATACTCGAAGGTCCCGTCGGGGTACAGCGGCCCGCGAAAGCCGGGTTCGTTGGTGTTGGCCCCGACGTTGATGGCGACGCTCCGCATACACGTTCGTCGCGGCGAGCGAGCAAAGGGCTACCGGAGCGACTCGGTGCAGGACCGGCAGTACCGGACCATCCGGTGGGCCTCGTTGTCCGTGCCACAGTGGTCACAGTGGACGACGCCCTGCGAGTCGGGCGCCTGCGGCCCGGGGCCGCCCGTCCGGTCGACGCGTCCCTCCGTGGTCTCGGGCGATGGGTCGCCCCGCCGGAAGTACCGGTAGAGCAGGACCTGCAACAGTCCGAACCCGACGACGTACGCGGTGAGCCACACCCAGGTTTCCATACGCGTCCTCCGTCGAACTGCTACTTCGGTGTTCGGGCCGCAGTTTCAGGAGTGATACTGACAGAACCGTCCGTTCGGTGTGGCGTCGGGACTCAGCGGTCCGGCGGCGTGAGGTTCCGCTGGAACTCGTCGAAGGGTCTGAAGTCCTCGGGGAGGTCGTAGTCGAGTCGTCGTTCCTCGCGGCGGTCGACGTTCGCGTCCTCCAGCGGGTCGGCCACCGACTCCCACCCGTCTTTGATGGCGATGGACTTGGCCGGCGTCCCCGCGGCGATGTGGTGGGCGGGGACGTCGCTGCCGGCGATGGACTTGGCGGCGAGGATGGCGTTCTCGCCGACGCGGACCCCGGCCCGGACCATCGAGTCGTAGGTCAGGCGCACGTCGTCCTCGATTATCGTGTGGTAGTTGTCGACGTGGGTCTGGTCGACGACGTCGTGGTCGTGGCTGTAGATGTGCGAGTCGTCGGAGATAGAGACCCGGTCGCCGATGGTTAGTTTCCCGCGGTCGTCTAAGTGGACGTCGTCGTGGACGACGGCGTTGTCGCCGATTTCGATGTTGTGGCCGTACGTGAAGGAGATACCCTTGAAGAAGCGGCAGTTCTCCCCGCAGGACTCGAAGAGGTGGTCGGCCAGCATCCGCCGGAAGCGGAGCGCGAACTCGACGTTGTCGGCCATCGGCGTCGCGTCGAACTGCCGCCAGAGCCACTGGAGGTGTTTCGAGCGCTTGAACCGCTCCTCGTCCTTCTCTGCGTAGTACTCGCTCTCCAGCGTGGTGTTGCACGGGTCGTACCCCTGCAGACGGACTCTCTCGGCCGGCGAGACGTCTTCGCCGGACTGCCAGCGTTCGTACGCGTCCCGGTCCCCGTGGAGGTCGACGAGGACGTCCGTGACCACGTCGCAGGTGTCCTCGTCACCCGAGAGCCGTTCGTCGACTTCGTCGATGAACGCTCTGAGGCCCTCCTCGGCGAGCGGTGGTAGCGACACGTGGCGCTTGGTCATGTCCCGTACGTCGCCGTCGGGAAAGATATGGGTTTCCGTTACGTGTCCGATAGCCGGTGACACCGGTGTCACCACCACGTCGTCGCCCGGTCCGGGAGCCAACAGTATAAACCGACGCCGGCCGACACCCCGGCATGGTCAGGTCGGACTTCATCATGGAGGTACGGGGCTACCTCGTCAACCCCGCGGAGCGACGGTTGCGCACGCCGTGGCGCCTCGTCGTCTGGGCCTTCACCGCCGGATTCGTCGTCATCGTCTTCAGTGCCCTCTTCGGGGTTGTTCCCGCCCCGGAGCGCGCGACAGGGTTCACGCCGGCCCTCTACGCCATCGCCGAGCAGACGTGGGGCTTCCTCGTGCTGTCGGTCGGTGGTCTCGGCGTCGGCTACCTCCTCGACCGACGGACGCTCGCGGACTACGGCCTCGCGCCGGACCGCCAGTGGTGGCGCGACGCCGGGTTCGGCCTCGCACTCGGGTTCGGACTGCCGACGCTCGCACTCGTCGGACAGGTCGCCGTCGGGTTCACCACCGTCACGGGCGTCCTGCCGACCAGTCCCAGCGACACGTTCGCGTTCGGGTCGACCGGGGCGCTGGTCCGACTCGCCCTGCTCGCCCCGTTCTTTCTGGTACAGGCCTCAACCGAGGAGATTCTCGTCCGCGGGTACCTCCTGACGAACCTCGCAGAGGGACTGGCCGGCACGCTCGGGAAGTGGCGCTCGGTGGTCGTCGCCACCGTGGCCACGGGCGCGCTGTTCGGCATACTCCACTTCGCCAACCCGAGCGCCTCGCTGCTCAGTACCGCGAACATCACCCTGTACGGCGTCCTGCTCGGCGCGTGCTACGTCCTCACGGGCCGACTCGCCATCGCCTGTGGCTTCCACGTCGCGTGGAACTACACCCTCTCGCTGTGGAACTTCCCGGTCAGCGGCCTCGACACCGGCGCCGCACTCCTCGGGACCGAGTCGACCGGCCCGGCGCTCGTGACCGGCGGGTCGTTCGGCATCGAGGGCGGCCTCGTCGCGCTCCCCTTGCTCGTCGTCGGGACGGCGGCGCTCGCGTGGTGGGTCCGCCGGGAGTACGGCGCCGTCGAGGTGCTCGAGGCGGTGGCCACGCCGGAGTTGCGGATTCGGACGCGCTCGATAGACGGCTGACGCGGGCGTCGCTGGTGAACCACGACGGATAAGTGCGGAGACGCCCAACACGGTACTATGAAGTACGATACCCTCGGGAATTCGGGCGTCGAGGTCTCGGAAGTCGGGTTCGGCGCGTGGGTCGTCGGCACGGACTGGTGGGGCGACCGCACGCGCGAGGACGCCGTCGAGATGGTCCAACACGCCGTCGACAGCGGCGTCACGTTCGTCGACACCGGCGACGTGTACGGCCACGGCGACAGCGAGGAACTCGTCGGCGAGGCGCTGGCCGAGGTCCGGGACGAAGTGACCGTCTCCACGAAGGTGGGCTACGACTTCTACAACAACCCGCAGGCCGGCCACGGCGAACTGCCGAAGAAGGTCACGCCAGAGTGGGTTCGCACCGCGCTGGACCGCTCGCTCGACCGGCTGGACATGGACCACGTCGAGGTGCTGATGCTCCACAACGCCAACGTCGACGAAGTGGACGAAGACGTCTTAGAGACGCTCGACGAACTCCGCGAGGAGGGGAAAGTCGAGGCCATCGGCTGGGCGCTCGGCCCCTCCATCGGGTGGCTGGCCGAAGGCGACGCCGCCGTCGCCGAGGAGTTCGACGTCCTCCAGACCGTGTTCAACCTCTTCGAGCAGACGCCCGGCCGGCACTTCGTCGACACTATCCGGGAACGGGACGCCGACACCTCCATCGTCGCGCGCGTCCCCCACTCCTCGGGCCTGTTGAACGAGCAGGTCACGCCCGAGACGGAACTGGGCGAGGGCGACCACCGCGCGCACCGCCCGACCGAGTGGTACGAGACCGGGTGGGAGAAGGTCGAGTCCATCCGGTTCCTCGAACGGGACGGCGAGCGAACGATGGGACAGGCCGCCATCCAGTGGCTCCTCGCCCACGACGAGGTCGCCTCCGTGACGCCGACGTTCCGCACCACCGACGACATCGACGAGTGGGCCGCCGCCCCCGACACGCCGCCGCTCAGCGACGAGGAGTTCCAGCGCGTGCAGGACCTGTACGCCGACAACTTCGGCGTCGACCGCGACGACGGGATGGACGCCCTGCGCTCCTCGGTCGGCGGCGAGGACCTCGAAGACACCGGCACGAAGTCGGCCGGCGACTGACCTCCCCGCGCCTCCCCACCGAGCACCGACGACCGCGTTCTCGGACGGCCGACCATCCCGAGTGGACGTACCAGAATCTCCAGACGACGACGTAGCCCTCGGTCACGGGTGGAATCGGGCCGTCGTCGTGTGGTTTTCTCCCACAACCCCCTCGTTTCGACAGGAGATGTACAGCCCTCTGGCGATTCGTCGTCACCTGATTCACTTTCACTCCGGTGCGTCTGACGCCCGACAGACGCCCGACGGGAGCGGGTTCGAGGTGAAACGAGGGGGTTCGGGTCTCGGGGACGTCTCACACGCTCGCCCCGCCTCGGTCGGTGGTCGCGGCGCTGGTCGGTACCGAACGCGAAAAGGGGACTGCGAGGCCGAACCGGGCTGGCGGCCTACTCGTTCATCAGGCCGCCTTCCTCGACGCGCATGACGCCCTCGCCGTCGGGCAGGTTCGGCGCGTCGACGAGTTTGACGATACGCTTGTCGCCCTTGGACTTCCGGAGATAGATGCGGAAGGTGGAGGTGTGGCCGAGGATGTTCCCGCCGATTGGCTGGGTCGGGTCCCCGAAGAACGAGTCGGGGTTGGAGGCGACCTGATTCGTGACGACGACGGCGGTGTTGTTCAGGTCGCCGACCCGCATCAGGTCGTGGAGGTGCTTGTTGAGTTTCTGCTGGCGTTCGGCGAGTTCACCGCGGCCGACGTACTCCGCGCGGAAGTGTGCAGTGAGCGAGTCGACGGCGAGCAAGCGGACCGGGAACTCCTCGTCTTGGGTCTCGCTGGCTATCTCCTGGGCCTTCTCGGCGAGCAGAATCTGGTGGTTGGAGTTGAACGCCTTCGCGACGTGAATCTTGTCGAGGACCGACTCGACGAGGGCGTCGAGCATCGCCTCGTCGGTGGCGTCGGCCTCGCCCTCCTCGGCGACGCCGTGGAGGACCATCGTGTCTTCCAGCACCTCGTCGGTCTGGCCCTTGACCATCTGTTCGATACGCTCGGGGCGGAACGTGTCCTCCGAGTCGATGAAGATGGCGCTACCCTCCAGCCCGCCGTGTTCGGCGGGGAGTTGGACGTTGACCGATAGCTGGTGGGTCACCTGCGACTTGCCGGCCCCGAACTCGCCGTACACCTCGGTGATGGACTGGGTCTCGACGCCGCCGCCCAGCAGGTCGTCTACCTCGTCGACGCCCCACGTGAGCTTCCCGATCTGCTCGCGGCGTTCGAGGACCGTCGCGCCGGTCTCGAACCCGCCGATGTCGGCGGCGTCGCGGGCGGCGTTGATGATGTCGGCGGCCGACGACTCGCCGATGTCGGCCGTGTTCGACAGTTCGCCGGGGGAGGCGACGGCGATTCCCTGATAGGAGTCGAAGCCGTTCTCTTTGAGTTTCTCTGCTGTGGCCGGACCGACGCCCGGCAGGTCTTCGAGGTCCTCGCTTGCGGACATAGATACGAGTTCTGCCCGGTGGCATATAAACCTCCGTTAACAGCGCGGTGAAAGTGAAACAGAGGGACGGCGACGGGACAAGGAAGAGCGGTATCGGGACGTTTAGAAGGGAAGGGGGCGGCCGACCGATAGCGACGCGGCGGCGTCGGTGTCAGAGACGCCCGCTCCCGATGTAGACCAGCGCGAGACCACCGACGACGATGAGTGCGCCGGCCTGCAGCCCGGACAGCGAGAGCGCGTCCGATCCGAACTCGCCGGCGAGCAAGAGCGCGAGCGCGGCCGTCGACAGGAGCGGGCGTTCCGCGAGCGTCTGGACGAAGGCGCGGGCCGACCAGTAGAGGCCGTCGAGCGACGAGCGGACGACGGCCTGCCGCGACCGATTTCCGTCCGGGTTCTCGGCCGCCTCGAACCCCGAGAGGGCGGCGGTCGGGACGGTCACTACCTCGCCCGTGTGCCGCCGCCGGCCGTCCGCGTCGCCGACCCGGAGGAGCGTCACGCCGTCGGCGTCGGTGCCGACGACGCGGTAGACGCCGTCGGGGTAGTCGGTCCCGCTCGGTCGGTAGTGGTCGTAGACGGCAGGGGTGTCAGCCACGCACTACTCCCACGGGTGGTCCCCGGAACGGTCGGGCCACAGCGGGTACCAGAACTCCTTGTCCCCTTCGACGGTGAGTTCGCCGTCGAGGTTGCTCTCTAACTTGAACTCCGCCGTCGTGTTGCGCTCGTGGTCCCGGTCTGGGCCCGGGGCGAACGGGTAGTACGCCCCACGGCGGAAGGAGTACACCCAGTAGACGGGGTCGCCGGTCCGCCCGTCCTCGAAGCCGAAGAGCGCGGCCAACAGCCGCGACCCGTAGCGTCGTTCGATGAGCGTGTCGGCGGCGAAGTGGATAGAGGTGACGAGGTCCTCGAAGTCGTCGTCGTGGAGGACGACCCACTGGTAGCCGTGGCCGTCCTCGGTGAACTCCGCGACGGTGCCCGTCTCGGCCTCCCCGGCTTCGAGGATGGTCTCCACCTCGTCTTTGGCGTCCTGGAAGTCCGTGCTGTCCACGTCGCCGAAACAGAGAGCGGCGTCGCCGGTGGGTTCGTAGCCGAGGTCGGCCTCCATCGTCACGTAGGCCGTCGACATCCCGAAGAGGTCCTCCGGGTCGGCGTCGCGGGTGGCGTCGGCCTCGGCCTTCACGCCGAGGACGCTCTTGAGTCCGTCCAACAGTCCCATACCCGTACGTGGTCGGCCGGGGATAAGGCGGTTTTCGTGCTAGCAGCGTCGTGAGTCGACGGGAACGGCCAGAAAGCCCCCAGTCGCTCGGCTACTGCGACTCGCTGCGCGCCTCGCTCCGCACGGTGCTTACTTCGTCTCGAACGCCGAGCGACTGGCCCCTTTCGGTCCCACCAGCCGGACGTTCCACTGGGCTTTCTGGCTGTAGAGAGTCGTGACCACCACGGCGAGAGCGACGACGCCGGTTCCTCAGCGACCCTCTAGTTCGCGTTCCATGTCCCGGAGGCGGTCGATGCGCTTCTCGGTCTGGGGGTGGGTGCTGAACAGGCGGCCGATCCAGCCGATGCGGATGGGGACGATGAAGAACGCGTTCATCTCCGACTGGCCGCGCAGGTCGTCTTCCGGCACCTTCTCCATCCCGCTGTCTATCTTCATCAGCGCCGTCGCCAGCGCCGAGGGCTTGCCGGTGATGGACGCCCCGCCGCGGTCGGCGGCGAACTCCCGGTAGCGGCTGAGCGCCCGAATCAGGAGGAACGACACTATCCACACCACGAGCGAGGCGAGGATGGCGACGAAGACCGGGGCCTGTTGCTGGCCGCCGCGGTCGCGGCCGCCGGCGAAGAGCCACCCCCAGCGGACGATGAGGAAGGCGATGGTCGAGAGGAACGAGGCGATGGTCATCACCATCACGTCGCGGTTCTTGACGTGCGCGAGTTCGTGGGCGACGACGCCCTCCAGTTCCTCGTCGTCGAGCATGCGCATGAGGCCGGTTGTCACGCAGACGGCCGCGTTCTTCTGGGACCGACCGGTCGCGAAGGCGTTGGGGGTGCGCGAGTCCGCGACGGCGACCTTCGGCTTGGGCAGGTCGGCCTGCTGGGAGAGGCGGTCGACCATCCGGTGGAGTTCGGGGTACTCGTCGGGGTCGACCTCGCGGGCGCCCATCGAGTACAGCGCCAGTTTGTCGCTGAAGAAGAACTGCGCGCCCATGAACAGCGCCATCACCAGCACGATGGCGGCGAAGTTCGTGAAGTACAGACTGAGGAGGCCGATGAAGACGATGTACAGCCCGAACAGCAGGAACATCGTCAAGGCCATCCGACCGCGGAGTCCCCAGTCGGTTTGCCACTGCATACCCGGAGGTATGCGATGGACGGTCTAAAACCCCGCTATCGTGTGTCCTGCTGGCACACGGCGGCGAGACGACGCCGTGTGCCGGTGTCCCTACGCATTTGTGCGAGCGGCCGTAACGACGGCTATGACCGAGACAGTCGTCGTCACCGGCGGCCGCGGCCGCTCCGGGCGCTGGATATGTGACCACCTCGCGGGCGAGTACCACGTCGTCTGCGTCGACCTGGACCACCCGGGCTGGGAAGTGCCCGAACGCGACCACGTCGAGTTCAAAGCCGTCGACGTCACCGACGGGGCGGAGGTCCGTGACCTCCTCGCGGAGTACGCCCCCGAAGCCGTCGTCCACTGGGCGGCGATTCCGGCCCCCGAACGGCACGCCGGGACGCGCGTCTTCGACACCAACGTCTCCGGCGCGTACAACGTGCTGGACGCCGCCGGACGGGTCGGTGCCGACGTGGTGTGGGCCTCCTCCGAGAGCGCCTACGGCCTCGCGTTCGCCGAGGAGACGCCGCTGCCCGCGTACCTCCCCATCGACGAGGACCACCCGATGGCTCCCGAGGACCCCTACGGCACGTCGAAGGTGGCCGGCGAGGAGATAGCGAAGATGGTCGTCCGGCGCGACGGCGTCGACGTGGCCTCGATTCGCCCCTCGTGGATTCAGTATCCCGGCGAGTACACCTGCCGCGACGTCGCCGAGGGAGACCTCGCCGGCGGGGCGGGCAACTGCTGGTCGTACGTCGACGTGCGGGACGTGGCCTCGCTCGTCGCCGCGGCACTGGAGGCCGACCTCGGAGGCCACGAGGCGTTCCACGCGGCCGCCGCCGACAACTACGTCGGCCGGCCGACCGCCGACCTCGTCGAGGAGTTCTGGGGCGAACTCCCGGCCGAGTGCGAACTCGACGGCGACCAGTCGGCGCTCTCGACGGCGAAGGCGCAAGGGCTGCTGGCGTGGGAGCCGACACACTCGTGGCGCGAGGCCGCCGACGCCGACGTTCCGGCGCCGAGTCTGCTCGGGGAGTAAGCCGACGTCCCGCCAGAGCGGAACGCAATACGTAACCGCCCGAGTCCAGTATCCGGAGACAATGAGTCGGTCTGGAGCTTTCTGCCCGCGCTGTGGCGACGAGATGGCGGAGCCACCCGAGGACCGCCCCGACCTCCCGGGCGCTCAGCGGGACTCCGAGCGCGTGCTGTGTGACGCCTGCTACTTCGACGAGTTCGACCTCGTGGACGCGCCCGAGGAGATACAGGTCCGCGTCTGCTCGCAGTGTGGCGCGGTCCACAAGGGGAACCGCTGGGTCGACGTCGGCGCCGAGGACTACACCGACGTCGCCGTCGAACAGGTCAGCGAGGCGCTGGGCGTCCACGTCGACGCCCAGTCTATCGCGTGGCAGGTCGCCCCCGAACAGGTCGACCAGAACAACATCCGGATGCACGCCGAGTTCTCCGGCGTCGTCCGCGAGACGCCAGTCACCGAGGAAGTCGTCGTCCCCGTCAGCATCTCCCGGCAGACCTGCGAGCGCTGCGGGAAGATAGCGGGTGGCTCGTTCGCCAGCGTCGTGCAGGTGCGGGCCGACGAACGGGACCCGACAGACGAGGAAGTCGAGCGCGCGAAGACCATCGCCGAAGAGTACATCGCCACCCGAGAGGATACCGGGGACCGCAACGCGTTCATCACCGAGAAGAAGGAGGTCCCGGAGGGGCTGAACATGAAGATTTCGACGAACCAGATGGGGCTGGGCATCGCGAAACGCATCACCGCCCAGTTGGGTGGCTCGTACTCCGATTCGAAGCGCCTCATCACCGAGGACGAGGACGGCCAGAAGCTCTACCGGATGACCTACGCCGTCCGCCTCCCCCGCTACCAGCAGGGCGAGATAATCGACCCCGAGGACGGCGACGGCCCGGTCCTCGTGCGCTCCGTACAGGGGAACCTGAAAGGGGTTCGACTGGCGACGGGCGAGCACTACGAGGCCAGTTTCGAGGCGGGGGAGGCCCCCGACGGCGAGCGACTGGGCTTTCGCGAGGACGGCCAGACGACGACGCTCGTCGCCGTCGAGGACGAGAACGCCGTGCAGGTGCTGGACCCCGACACCTTCGAGAGCGTGACGATTCCGCGCCCGGACTATCTGGACACCGACGCCGACGAACTGACGGTGTTCAAGAGCGCCGCCGGCCTGCACGTCCTGCCCGAGAACGGGACCGGCGACGATGGCTGAAGACGACGCCGACCGCGGCCAGCGTCTCGCCGTCGTCGTGGCGAAACCGCGGGCCCAGACCGTCGTCGACGCGCTGACCGACGAGGGCGTCTACGACCCGGACCGGAGCGTCCGCTCGTGGGACACGGACAGCGTCGCCGTCCCGGTGACGGCACCGCCACGGTCGGTCGGGGTGCGCGACGTCGTCCAGCAGGTCGGCGAGCCACGCCTGCGGACGCTCGACGATCACCTCCGGGACCGTGGCTGGACCGACGACGAACTCGACGCTGCACCGTCCTCGTGGGCCGTCGTCGGAAGCGTCGTCCTCGTCGACGTGGGCGACGCCCCCCGTCCCGAAGAGGTCGGACAGGCGTTGCTCGCCCTGCACGGCGAGGCCGACACGGTGCTGGACCGGGGCGGCATCGCCGGCGACCACCGCGAACCCGACGTCACCGTCGTCGCCGGCGAGGGCGACACCGAGACGGTCCACACCGAACACGGCACCCAGTACGGACTGGACCTCGCCGACGTCATGTTCTCGCCGGGGAACAAGGCCGAGCGGGCGCGGATGGGCGACGTGGTTTCGGCCGGTGAGCGCGTCCTCGACATGTTCGCGGGCATCGGCTACTTCACGCTCCCGATGGCCCGCGCGGGCGCGAACGTCACCGCCGTCGAGCGCAACCCGACGGCCTTCCGCTATCTGGTCGAGAACGTGATGCGAAACGGCGTCGACGGGAACGTCCAGCCCTACCGGGCAGATTGCCGGGACGTCGTGCCGGAGTTCGCGAGGGAGGCCCGCGCCGACCGCGTGATGATGGGGTACTACGACGCATACGAGTACCTCGACAGCGCACTCGAAGCGCTGGCCGCCGGCGGCGTCGTCCACATGCACGAGGCGACGCCCGAGGCGCTGGTCTTCGAGCGCCCTCTCGAGCGGTTGGAAGCGGCGGCGAACGACGCCGGTCGCTCGGTCGAGATTCTGGACACCCGGCGCGTGAAGGGGTACAGCGAGGGGGTCGCCCACGTCGTCGTCGACGCCCGGGTCGAGTAACCGACCACAAACTATTCACCAACCGTCCGACAGGTGTCGGTATGCGACGCCGCCAGTTCCTCGCCGCCGTCGCCGTCGGCGCGACCCTCCCCCTCGCTGGCTGTTCGGACCCCCGTGGGTCCATCCGCCTGACGGACGTGAGCGAGGACACCACGCTCGCCGCGCAGTGGGCTTTCCCCGCTGCCGATCTCCCCGACTCGTACCGTGACCTCACCGTCGGCGCAATCGAAGGCGACGCCGACCGCGCGACGGTGACCGACACGCACCCGCCGTTCGAACCGAGCGACCCCATCGAGTACGAGGGGTCGTACTACGACGTCAGCTACGAGGAGACCGACGTTCGCACCGAGACGCGGTACAACGTCGAGGCGACGTTCGACCCGGACCCTGCCCCCGAGAACACCGTCGCGTTCACCGACTTGCCGAGGGTCGACAGAGAAAGAATCGGACACCTGCTGAACCCCGACACCGGACGGGACTCTGGGGCGACGTTCGGCGTCAGCGTGCACTACACGGACGCCGAGGCCGCCGACTCCGTCGTCGTCCCCGAACCCGAGTACGACGGTGTCACGCGCGACGGCGAGACGTTCGGCATCGCCGTCCCCGAGAGCCGTGACGTCGAGGTCGCCGACTACCGGTACCGCGCCGAATTGCTGGCCGAAGACGAGACCGGACTGGCCAGCATCGCACGCGAGCGCTTCCGGTTCTCGTTCGGCGCCCTGCCCGCCGACCAGCGGGCCATCCTCGACGACGCCAAGAACGGCGAGGCCGAGTCCGAGGACCCGCCCTCGGAAGCGTTCACGGCGCTCGTCGAGCGGTTCCGCGACCACGACGACGTGGCCGTCGAAGTGTCCGAGTACAGCGGGACGTGGCTCCTGCGCTACGACGACGCCGACTGGTGGGCCGAGGTCCGGTATCCGGAGGAGATGCGGGGTTAGAACAGCGGTTCGAGGTCGCCCTCGGGCGCCGACAGCAGGTCCGCGAGCTTCGTCTCCGAGCGATCGCTCAACTCGCGCATCGACTGCTGGGTCTCGATGGCGATGCCCTGCAGTTCCTTGACGCGCGGGACGTCGCTGACCCCCGAGAGGACCACCGCGGCGGCCACCTCGTCGGCATCCGGGACCGGGAAGTCCCCGCCCCGGACCTCCATCGTCCCCGTCGCCTCCTCCAGCCAGTTGCGGGCCTTCTCGACGCCCTGCCGGCTCAGCAGTTCCGGCGGCCCGGCGACGACGACGAGTGCGCGCTCGGCGCTCGTTATCTCGCAGGGCAGCGAGAGGCGACCCAGCGTGGCCTGCCGGACCGTCGAGAGGATGCGTGGCGTCGCGTCGGAGGGGTCGGCGGCCTTCTTCCCGCCGAAGAACCCCCGCTTGCGCTCGACGGGCGAGGCCGCGTAGCCGAACGAGGAGACCCCGCCACAGGCGAGCGTGTTGATGATCTCGCTGGCGTCGACCACCTGTTCGGGGACCACCCGGCCGTCTGTCTCGCCGGCGGCGAGGAGGACGCCGAAGCGGCGGGCGAGTTGCTCGTTGGCCCGTGCGAACCCGCTGGCGAGACTGTCTCCGGCACCGCTCATCGTCTCGTTGTCGTAGACGACGAGGTTGTCCACCTCGCGGACGAACGTCATGAACGACCGGGCGGCGTTGAGCATGTAGATGCCGCCCTCGTCCTTCGCTGGGAGCAGTCCCAGCCCGTACACCGGTTCCTCGTACCGCCGGCCGAGTTCCTTCGCGAGGTACGGCGCGACGCCGGACCCGGTGCCGCCGCCGAGGCCGGCGACGAGCATGAAGGCGTCCACCTCGTGGGTCGGGACGTCGGCGACGGCGTCCAGCACCTCCTCGCTGTCGGCCTGCGCGATTTCGGCGCCCAGTTCGTTGTCGGCGCCGACGCCGTGGCCCTTCACGCGGTCGGTGCCGATGAGTAGGCGGTTGCCGACCGGGACCCGCTGGAGGCCCAGCAGGTCCGCTTTGGCGGTGTTGACCGCCAGCGCGTCGACGACGATATCGCTGTCCGTCCGGTCGGCGTACTCCAGAAAGGCGTCCGTGACCTTGCCACCAGCCTGACCGACCCCGATGAGTGCGAGACGCATGCCTGATTGTACGGTAGGGTCGTCTTAACAGTATGCCCGCGTCCGTGGCCCGTCGTAACGCCTAATTAGCCGTCAGCCGAACGGCGTGCATGGACAGACAACAGGTGATGGCGGTCTTTCTGGCCTTCCTGATGGTCGGGTCGGCCGTCGTCTACGGACTCGCGTTCGCGTTCTTCTAGTCCCACACGTCCGAGAGGGGGTGACTGCCGCCGCCCGACCGCGAGCGAGAGCGGTCGTGCCGGCGTTTCGCGCTCGCACTGACGCCCGAGAGCGCCCGGTCCGGCGCGAAGTCGGGCAGGTCCGGTTCGGACATCCGCACCACCTGTTCGTCGAACCAGTCGGGCATGTCGTGACGGGCGCGTTCGAACAGGTCCAGTAACGACGTGTCGGCGAGGTACGTCGCGCCGTAGTCGTCGGGTGCCCGCACGACGCGTCCGCAGGCCTGAATCACCGTTCTGAGTGCCGTCCGGTAGTACCAGCCCCACTGGCCGTCCTCCAGTCGCCGGGCGACCCGCGAGTCCCGCGTGTTCGGGTAGGGGGCCTTACAGAGGACCTGCCAGCGACACAACTCGCCCTCCAGGTCGAGTGCCTCCTCCATCTTCACCGAGAGGAACACGTCGGGGTTGTCGCTGCGCTTCCAGGCCGCCAGCGCACCGTCCCGGTCTTCCTTGTCGTGGCTTCGGACCCGCGGGCCGACGCCGAAGTCGGTCAGCAGGTCGTCCAACTGCTCCTGAATCGCGTAGGAGTGACAGTGTATCAGTCCCTTCTCGTCGGGATGTCGGGCCATGATGCGGACGATCTGCCGGGCGACCTTCGGGAGCGTGTCGTCGCGGTGGTCGTAGGTCATCTTCCCCTGCGTGACGTCGTACAGCGGGCGGTTCTCGACGGGGAAGGTGTGGCCCACCTCGACGAGAGCGACGTCCGACGGGTCGAGGCCGACGTTGGCACAGAAGGCGTCCTTGTTCAGAATCGTCGCCGAGAGGAGGGCGAACTTGTTGCCCCGGTCCCAGACGGTGTGTTTCAGGTACCGCTCGGGGTTCATCGGCTTGATGGTGACCGGCGATCCCTCGCCGTCGGCCTGATCGACCACCCACGTCGTCGCGCTCTCCGGGTCGCGGTAGTCCTCCTGGAACCACGAGAGGTCGCTCCGGAGTTTGTTCAGCGAGTCGCGTTCGGCCACCTCGTCGGGGGTGAGTTCGGCGTTGCCCCGCAGTTCCTTCACGCGGCGTTCGGTGACGTGTTCGAGGCGCTCGGCGAAGGAAACGGCCTCGTCGAGGCCGTCGAGGTCCGGCACGTCGAGGTCCGACCACATCGGGATAGTCGACGGCGAGAGGTCGATGGTGGCGTACATCTCCGCCCACTCGCCGAGGCCGTGGGCCTCGTCGACGACCACCACGTCCCGTTTGCCGAACACGTCGCTACCGGCCGTCTGCATGAAGTACGCGAGCGTCATGGCGGCGATGCGGCGGTTCGAGGCGATGGCGCGGTCCGAGAAGTACGGACAGCGGTGTTTCACCTGACAGTCGAACTCCCGTTCGCGCACGCAGGGGGCCTGATTGACCGGCGTGTCCGTCTCGCCGGGGAGGATGCAGTCGTAGTTGTTCTTCCCGCGGATGACACAGAGGTCCTCTAGGAGGGCGTCCTCGGCCACGTCGTCGAGTTGCGACACCTGCGGCGTCGTGTAGTAGGCGTCGACGACCTGTTCGGCGCTCGCTTCCCCCGCGGTGCGGGCACACCCCGCGATGGCGCGGGCGAGCAGCGACTTGCCGCTTCCCGTCGGCGCGCGCACGAGGACGACGTCTTTCCCGCTCTCGAAGGCCGCACGGACGTCCGAGAGGCCCTCCTTCTGGTTACCGCGGTAGCTCGGAGCGGGGAACTCGTCGTGAATCCGCGCCGGGTACACGCGAGAAGGCAACGCACCGGTGGGGGTAAACCTTTCCTGTCAGGTGCCGGCAGCGTCGGGCGACGGGTCCCGCCCCATCGACGGCGTGAGGCGTGTTCACACCCTGACGGTCGTGTGAGTGGTACCCTCGGAAGCCTTATACATATACCCCCTGTATGTTTGTTTGCAATGGCAAACGGTAAGGTTGATTTCTTCAACGACACAGGCGGTTACGGTTTCATCTCGACTGAGGACGCGGACGAGGACGTTTTCTTCCACATGGAAGACGTCGGCGGCCCGGACCTTGAGGAAGGCGAGGAGATCGAATTCGACATCGAACAGGCCGACAAGGGCCCCCGCGCGACGAACGTCGTCCGCAACTAACGCAGATTTCCGGTCGCGTTAGCGACCACGTCTGACGCGTTTTATCGAACACTACGTCCAGAGCGGCAGCGTCGCGCCGACGACGACAACGAGCGACAGCGAGCGACGGCGATTCACGACTCCTCGGAGAGCGCCGCCACGTCCTCGGCAGTCACCTCGGCGTCGTCGGGAAGCCTGTCGATACAGTCGTAACAGAGGAAGTGTTCGGTGCCGTCGCCGAGTTCGAGGACGATACCCTCGGTCGGTCTGCTCTCCTGTGTCCAGATGTTGGCGATACCGCCACCTATCGAGACGCTCTCGCCACAGCCGTCACAGGGCTGTGATGCCATAGGTTCTCTAGCGAGGACGGCGATAAGGGCCTTTTCTTTTTGCCACACGACACCGAAGCACACGGTATGGAGGTCGACTGCGAAGGGTGCGCGGGGTGTTGCATCGACTGGCGCCCGCTCACCGGCCGAGACATCGACCACGAGCGGCGCGGGCCGTTCGAGCCGCTCGACGACACGTACAACCTCGTCCCCCTCTCCCGCGAGGAGGTTCGCGGGTTCGTCGACGCGGGGTACGGCGACGCCCTGCGCCCGCGCCTCTGGCGGGCCGAGGACGACGACCGGAGCGTCACGCTCTCCGGCGTCGACGTGGCCGCCATCGACGGCCGCCCCGTCTTCTTCGTCGGATTGCGCAAGCCGCCGAAGCCCGTCGCGCCGTTCGACCGGCCGCCGACGTGGCTCCGGACCTGCGCGTTCCTGGACCCGACGACGCTCCAGTGTCGCATCCACGACAGTGAGCACTACCCCCACGCGTGCAGTACCTATCCCGGGGAGAACCTCCTCTTGGAGACCGAGACGGAGTGTGAACGCGTCGAGTCCGTCCACGGGGGCCGCCGCTTGCTCGACGACGACCCACCGGACGTGACGCCGCTGTTCGGTCCGGGCGCGGTGGGTGAGCGCGTGTTCGCCCACCCGGAACCCGACCGCGTCTCGGGCGCCGTCGAGCGGTTCCGCGACGACGCCCTCACCGCCGCGGACCGCGCGGAGTTCGTCGCCGTCGCCACCGCGTCGAGTCCGGGGACGCTCGTCGTCAACGACGAACGGTACGAGCAGACGCTGGAGACGGTGCTGGCCGCCGACTCGTGGGCCGGCCGGGCCATCGACCGGTGGGCCGAGGCGGCCGACGGACTCGGCGAGCGAGCGCCGGACCCCGGAGTAGCGCGGGACGTCGAGGACGACGACGGCGCGCCGCCGACGCCCGGGTGGTGACCGGACACCGGGGCACCGACCCGTCCGCGTGACCCGTTCGCACGACAGGGATGCATTTTAACCCCTTGCCGTGCTGTGAGTGGAGCATGCACGTGCTGGTGACCGGCGCGACGGGGTTCGTGGGGAGCCACCTCGTCCCCGCACTCCGCGCCGCCGGCCACGACGTCCGCGCCCTCGTCAGGGACCCGTCGACGTACGACCCGCCCGACGGCGTCGACGTGGCGACGGGCGACCTGCTGGAACCGGGCAGTTTCGAGGCCGCACTGGACGGCGTCGACGCCGCCTACTACCTCGTCCACTCGATGCGGGCCGGAGACGACTACGCCGAGCGTGACCGTCGGGCGGCCAGAAACTTCCGGGCCGCGGCCGACGACGCCGGCGTCGACCGGGTCGTCTATCTGGGCGGCCTCGGCGAGGACGAGGAGATTCGCTCGGAGCACCTCCGGTCCCGGCGCGAAGTCGAGTACCTCCTCGCCGACGGTGCGTACGACCTGACCGCGCTCCGGGCCGCCATCGTCATCGGCACCGGGAGCGCGAGTTTCCGTCTCATCCGGGAACTGAACGCACGGCTCCCGCTGATGTTGACGCCGCAGTGGGTCCGCACGGACTGTCACCCCATCGCCATCGAGGACGTGGTCGAGTACCTCGTCGGCGTCCTCGAGACCCCGTCGACGGCGGGCGAGACGTACGAAATCGGCGGCCCCGAGGTGATGACCTACGCCGAGATACTCCGCCGCACCGGCGAGGTGATGCACGACGCGGAGCCACGCATCGTCCCGATACCGATACTGAGTCCGCGGCTGTCGGCGCTGTCCATCGGACTGGTGACCGACGTCCCCTCGACGGTCGCCAAGCCGCTCATCCGTGGCCTGAAGACGCCCGTGGTGGCGAGCGACGACAGCATCCAGCAGGCCGTCCCGGTGACGCTGACACCGTTCGACGAGGCCGTCGGCCGGGCGCTCGACGGCACCAGAGGGACCCGGCGCGTGCCCGCCGTCGCCGACGGCGGCGGGCGGGCCGATGGGCAGCGGCCCTCGTCGGACCGACCGCCAGACGGCAGCGAGTCGCGGACACGAAACTCGCCGGCGTCCCGCTCTGAGGGCGGTGAGTCCGAATGAGCGGTGAGAGTCCGCACCCCGAGTACGGCGAGACGTGGGTGTACGAGAGCATCGTCGGTGCGCTTCCGGGGATTCGGCTGCCGACGTGGGCGGCACTGGCCATCCAACTGGTCGTCTTCGAGGTGGCCGTCGTCGGGCTATCGTGGTACTACGACGTCTGGAACGCCGCCATCGCGGCGACGGCCGTCGTCTTCGTCGCCACCATCGGGAGCGTCGAGATGCTGCGCATCAGCACGCTCATCCGCCGCATCGACGTCCCGCCCACCTACCGGGCGCTGCTGTTCTCCTCGAACATGGAGGTGGTGCTGTCGGTGCTCGCGTACATCGCGATGCTGACCCACCTGTTCGTCTTCGACCCACAGACCAGAGAGATGCCGCTGGTGACGACGCTGTTCGGCGAGGACCCCCCGGTACTGGTGGTGTACCTGACGCTGCTCATCCTCTGGGACGTGAGCTACCGCATCGGCACGGGGTGGTGGGCCAGCGTCACCGGCCTCTGGCGGTCGCTGCGCTTCCGGTTCGACCCGGAGACGGCACGGGTCTTCCAGCGGGCCGACCTGGAGACGTGGGGGTTCGGCGTCCTCCAGCTCGTGCTCGTGCCGTTCGTCCTGAACCAGCCGGTGTTGCTGGCGGCGCTGCTGGCACACGTCGCGGCCGTCACGGTGGTCACAGCCGTGTCGGTGACGTTGCTACAGGTCCGGTCGAGAAGGGCCGGCGTTACTCGGAGTTGATCTGCTTGAACTGGTCCAGCAGTTCTTCGGTGGACTCCCCGCTGTCGTAGTCGACGGTCCCGTGATACGCTGTGCGGTCGTCGTCCTCCGACAGGTCGACCTCGTTGTTCTTGCGCTCACGGCGTTCGTGTTCGTCGTCGTCATACGCTCCCATAGACATACGTTACCACACTCGAACTTGCATGTTAGTACGTATCAATGTAACGGTCGTTCAGATAGTGGCCGCTCGGGCGCTCTCGACGCCGTTCGCTGCCGTTCCGGCCCATCCGACGCCGGGATGCGGAACGCACAAGACCACCGACCGACTACTGACGGCCGTGGCTGGCCCACTTCGATTTCGCTACTCGACCGAGCGCTGGAGCGAGGACCGCGTCCGGCGTGACCTCCTCTCTCCGCTGCAGAACACCTTCGGCGCCGAACTGAACGGCCCGTGGTTCGCCCCGCCCGAGGGGTGGGCCGCCCGCCGGCTAGAGATGGACAACGGCGACCTAGCCCTGTTCTGCTGGAACGGGACCGAGGCCTACTGGCTGGGCAACACACAGACGCCGGAGACGCTCTGGCGGACGAACAAACGCACGTTCGACGAGGCGCCCGACCCCATCTCCGAGTGGGCCCAGCGCGAACTGCTCGCCCAGTTAGAGGTCGAGGACCCGTGGCTCACCGAGTACGAGGCGGTCGCGCACTTCTTCCTCCCCGTCTTCCTCTCGAAGGACGGCCGGGAGTCGACCCGCACGTTCTTCCGCGACCACGCCGGCGGCTTTCCCGACGCCAGTCAGTCCGAGGGACTGCAGTTCTACGACGACTTTCTCGCGACCGGCGTCTTAGACGAGTACCGCTACACGATGGCCAGTAAACTCGGCACCAGCGAGGGGTTCGACCTCTCGCGGATGCAGGCGACGATGGGGGAGTTCAACACCGCGAAACTGCTCGTCGACTCGGGCAACGCCATCGAACCCGAGATAGAACTCGGGTCGGGCCACTCCGTCGACTTCCGCGTCGAGGACACCCTCGTCGAGGTGACCCGGCCCCGGCCGCCGACCCGCCGACAGGTCGACACCGCCATCGGGGCGCTGAAAGCCTCTGGCGACGCGAAGACACGCGACCAACTGGCCGCACACCCCGGGGCCGTTCTGGTCGTCGACTGCACCTCGTTCCACGACGACGAGTGGCGACGAGTCCACGCCGAGAAGCCGAGCGTCGGGTACGAACCCCTCGTCGTCTTCCGCTACCGCCCCGACGGCCGCGTCGAGGGGTACTCGCGTGGGTCGGTGCCGTTCCCGCTCCCGTTCTGACGCCCGCTGGTGGCGTCTCTCTCGGCCGCCGAACGGTAACCGACGACGGTCGGCGGGAGAAGGGTTTCAACGCCCCGCGTCGAACCGGTGCTCGTGGCCGAGCACTCGGCCCCGATACCATGGACGTCGACAAATTCATCAGCGCGAACCGACCGGACGAGGGCGGCGACACCTTCCAGCTAGAGAACGACAAACTCCTCGACGTCGCCGTCGACGGGACCGTCCTGACGAAAGCCGGCGCGATGGTCGCCTACGACGGCGACCTCACCTTCACCGGGAAGTCGAACGCCGAGGGCGGCCTGACCGGCTTCGTCAAGTCGAAAGCGACCAGCGAGGGGACCCCAGTGATGGAGGTCGAAGGGACCGGCCACCTCTACGTCGCCGACCAGGCCAAGGAGATACAGATAATGGACCTGAACGAGGGCGAGTCCATCTCCGTCAACGGGAACGACGTGTTGGCCTTCGAGTCGAGCGTCGACTACAGCATCTCCACCATCGGGAGCCTCGCCGGGTCGTCGACCGGCGGCCTGACGAACGTCTTCCTCGAAGGCCCCGGGAGCGTCGCCATCACGACCCACGGCGACCCGCTCGTTCTCACCCCGCCGGTCAAAACGGACCCGGCGGCGACCGTCGCCTGGAGCGCCGACAACTCCCCCTCCAGCAGCGTCAACCGGAGCCTCTCGGACATGGTCGGCCAGTCCTCCGGCGAGCAGTACCAACTGGAGTTTACGAACCCCGACGGCTTCGTCGTCGTCCAGCCCTTCGAAGAAGTCGGTCCCCAGCAGTAGCCCGACGACCCGTTTTTACCCGCGGGCGCTGTATCCCGCTCCATGCCCAACATCGCCGATACCCACATCGTGAACCGGGAGCGCGTCCAGCCGACCCACGCCAACAACTACGAGAGCGCCCACGGGGGCATCGTGATGAAGTGGATGGACGAAATCGGCGCCATGTCCGCGATGCGCGCCGCCGAGGAGACGTGCGTCACGGCCCAGATGTCCCGCGTCGACTTCGAGCGTCCCATCCCCATCGGCGACACCGCGCTCGTCGAGTCGTACGCCTACGCGACCGGTCGGACGAGCGTGCGTGTCCGCATCGAGGTGTCCCGGGAGGAACCACGGACCGGGGAGACGGAGGAGACCACCAGCGCCTACGCCACCTTCGTCGCCGTCGAGGACGGCACACCGGTCCCGGTGCCCGAGTTGACCGTGAAGGGGAAGAAGTGCGAGGAGTTGCGCGACCGGGCGCTGGCCAACGAACCAGAGCGGGAGTGAGACAGGGCGGCAGGCGACGTCTCGGCCGAGATTTCGGCGACGCGAAGACGGCCCCTCACTCCGTTCGCGCTGCGGCATCTCTCGGTTCGAATCCCGCTGCCGGGGTCCCCGACCACAGCGGTCGCTCGGCGACGGAGCGCCTCGCAGAAGTGTGGTCGGGAGAAGCCTAGGCCGGAATTTGAATCCGGGGTCTCGTCCTTACCAAGGACGCGCTTTACCGCTAAGCTACCCAGGCGCAGTTCGATGTACCCGGCAATTGTCTTTAGGCGTTTCGATTCGGTGCCGGCGTGGCGATTGTTCTCAGTGGTCGGCGGCGGCCTCGGTCCCGTCGCTCTGGGGGTGGTCGGTCCGGGTGTGGGCCGTCAGCGCGTCCGTGACGTCCTCGCCGACGAGGTGGCCGTTCTCGGGCAGGCCGTCGCTCCCGAGGCCGGTCGCGAACTCCCGGAGCGTCGGCGTGGGGTGGACGCCGCCGGCGGTGACGCCGGCGACGACGGCGAGTTCGCAGATGTCGACCTCCAGTTCGGCGTCGAGGCTCTCGTCGCCGGTGGTCCGCTGGACCGTCTGGTCGTGGCCGAACGAGCGGACGACCTGCACGGCGGCGTCGGCGGCCTCCGTGCGAGCGAGCAGGTAGAACCCACGCGAGACGAGGATGTCGGCGATGAGGATGTCGAGGTCGGCGGCGTCGCGGTCGCCGTCCGTCCACGGGTCCTCGTGGGCGAGTTGGCGGGTGAGCCGGAGTCCCTCGTAGATGAGTTGCACGCCCGCGGCGCGGTCGGCGTCGCCGTCAGAGGGGTCTGCCGGGTGCTCCCGGGCAGCGCTGGCGCTGACCAGCGTCAGCACGCCTGGCGAGAGCGAGGCGTCGTCGAGGCGTGCCGTGATGCGTTCGCGGAGACGTTCGGGCTCGACGTCGTCGACCGCCGCCAGCGCGGCTTGGCGGACCGCCGCCACTTCCTCCATTGGTGCGACCTAGCGGCGGCAAGGGCAAAGACCTTTGGAAACAGCGGAGTCAGACTGCGCATGGTCCGGACGACGGCCGACGGCGACGTACGCGTGGTGACCCTCGACCGGCCGGCGCGACGCAACGCGCTCGACCGCGAGGCGCTCCGAGACCTCGAGACGGCCGTCGAGGCAGCGACCGAAGCAGTCGTCTACCTCCACGGCGCCGGCGACGCGTTCTGTGCCGGGGCCGACCTCGACGTCGTCCAGTCGCTCGACGGCGACGACGCCGCCGAGTTCGCCGCGCTGGGCCAGCGAGTCGCCACCGCCATCGAACAGTACGACGGCGCTGTCGTCGCCGGCGTCGACGGGGCGGCCCGCGGCGGCGGCGTCGAGCTGGCGCTGGCCTGTGACATTCGCGTGGCGACCCCCGACGCGACGTTCGCGGAGACGGGCGTCGAACTCGGCCTGTTCGGCGCGTGGGGCGGGACGGGGCGACTCCCACGAATCGTCGGCGAGGGCGAGGCGCTGGACCTCGCCCTGTCGGGCCGCACCGTCGACGCCGAGGCCGCACTCCGGATGGGGCTGGTCTCGCGCGTCGTCGACGACCCGCGAGCGGTCGCCGACGAGGTGGCCGCCGTCGACCACGGGGCGCTCCGGGAACTGAAGGCGCGGATGCGCGACGAGTCGGCCCAGCAGACGATAGAGGAGCGCGAACGGGCGGCGTTCGCGCGACTGGTCGAGGCCGCCGACTTCGGGAGCGCCGATGCCCACGACGGCGAGTAACGCGCCGGCGGTCGGAGCCCGCCCGCCGGAACGAGATTTATAGTCACGCGCCACCTAGCGGAGTGCGTGAATCGCACGGCAGCGCTCGACGCCGTCGTCTTCGGGGTGGACATCCAGAGCGGCGACGTGCGCGGTGACGCCCCCTCCTACGCGCTGGTGGTGTTCGACGGCGAAGAGATAGAGCGGGACGTGGTCTCCCGACGGAAGCTCCGGCGGCTCGTCGACGACGTGGAGCCGGACATCCTCGCGACGGACAACATGTACGAACTGGCGGCCGACAAGGACCAGTTGGTCCACTTTCTGGGCTCGCTCCCCGACGAGACGAAACTCGTGCAGGTGACCGGCGACGAGCGCCCGGAACCGCTCTCGCGGGTCGCCAAGCGCCACGGCGTGCCGTACGGGAAGAAGCCCATGAAGGAAGCGGAGGCCGCGGCCCGACTCGCCGCCGCGAACGTCGGACAGGAGGTGTCGGCCTTCACCGACACCACCGAGGTGAAGGTCTCGCGGGGGCGCTCGACCGGAAAGGGCGGCTGGTCGGAGGACCGCTACACCCGACGCATCCACGGCGCCGTCAAGAAGCAGGCCCGCGACGTCGAGTCCGAACTCGACGGGGCAGGGCTGGCGTACGAACGCGACGTCACCGAGAAGTACGGGGGGTTCTCCAGCGCCGTCTTCCGCGTGCAGGCCCGGCCACAGGACATCCCCGTCTCCACGCACCGCTCGGGCGACACCCGCATCGAGATAGAGCGGGTCCGCCGGGACGGCATCGAGTTCCGGCCGCTGGCCAAACGCCGGGACCACGTCGTCGTCGGCGTCGACCCCGGGACGACCACCGCCGTCGCCATCGTCGGCCTCGACGGCGAGGTGCTCGACGTCTACTCCTCGCGGACCAACGACCGGGCCGACGTAATCGAGTGGATAATCGAACGCGGGCGGCCGGTCGTCGTCGCCGCCGACGTGACGCCGATGCCCGAGACGGTCGAGAAGTTCCGGCGGTCGTTCGACGCCGCCGGGTGGGAACCGGAGCGGGATTTGCCCGTCGACGAGAAGAAACATCGGACCCGCGAGGAGGCCTACGACAACGACCACGAACGCGACGCGATGGCGGCGGCGCTGTACGCCTTCGACCACCACGAGAGCCAGTTCGAGCGCGTGGCCGGGAAGGTCCCCCCACAGCACGAGGTCGGGCCGGTCGTCGCCCGCGTCGTCGCCGGCGACGAGTCCGTCGAGTCGGTGTTGCGGGACATCGAGGGCGACGACGAGAGCGACGACGAGTCGTCGAGCCACCAGCCCCGCGAGTTGAGCGACGAGGAGAAGGAGATAAAACGGCTGGAGGCCCGCATCGACCGCCTCGAATCCCACGTCGACGACCTGAAAGACACCATCCAGCACAAAGACGAGCAGTTACGCGAGAAGGACGAGCAACTGGAGAAGGCCAGACAGGAGGGCCGCCGGGAGGTCCGCAAGGACCGCGAGGTCACCAGACTCGAACGGCGCAACGAGGCCCTCGAACGGAAAGTCGAGGACGAACGGGCCAAACGCGAGGAACTGGCCGACAAACTCGACCGCCTGAAGTCGCTGTGGAAACTCGACCACTCGAACTTCGCCGACGTCGCCGACGAACGGGCCGGACTGGTCCCGGTGAAAGTCGTCGAGCAGTTCACTCGGGACGCCATCGAGGCCGCCGACGACCAGTTCGGCCTCGTGGCCGGCGACGTCGTCATGCTCCGTGACGCCTCCGGCGCGGGGCGGTCGACGGCGGAGCGACTCGCCGAAGTCGACCCCCGCGTCGTCCTGCGGGACGGTAACCTCTCGGACGCCGCCGACGAGGTGTTGTTCGACCACGACGTCCCGGTGGCGCCCGTCGAGATGGTCACCGTGCAGGAGATAGACGAACTGGCCGTCGCTCGCGAGGCGGAGGTCGAGGCCGCCGTCACCGACTGGGAGGACCGGGCGGCGGACCGGGAGCAAGCACAGAAGGCGGAGATGGTCGACCAGATAATCAGCGAACACCGGGCCGACAGACCCGTAGAGGAGTAGCGAGAGCCAGAACGAAGTGACGGGTCCGGAGTGCGGACGGTGAGCGGAGCGAACCGTGAGTAGCGAGGGGCGCGGGAAGCACGGCCCTCGAAGCGACGCGGTGGCCGGCGAGACACGGTTGGGAGCGACGGTCCGCCTCGGAACAGCCGACCCCTCCCGTGAGCCGTCAGCCGACGAATACCGGCCCGTTGACGGCTCAGGATGTGATTTAGAGAGAAGTGTTAAGAGCGCCTGCGGTCTACTTGTCGTATGGTGGGGGACGGACAGGTTCTCGAACGCGCGTTAGACACGCTCGACGACGTCTTCTACGTCTACGACGAGAGCGGGCGGTTGAGCCACTGGAACAGCCGGTTGAACGACCTCTTCGGGCTGAGTGACGACGACCTCGACGGCATGTTGCCGATGGACTTCTTCGAGGAGGCCGACCGGCCGGCGGTCGAAGACGCCCTCGACGAGATCTTCGAGACCGGCGAGACGTCGGTCGAAGCGTGGGGCCAGACCACGGAGGGGCGCATCCGCTTCGAGTTGACCGGGCGACTCGTCACCGACGACGACGGGTCGGCGCTGGGCTTCGCCGGCATCGGCCGGGACGTGACCGACCGGTACGAACAGACCTGGCACCTCGCGAAACAGAACGAGCGGTTGGAGGAGTTCGCCGACATCCTCGCCCACGACCTGCGCAACCCGCTGGCCGTCGCGGACGGCCACCTCGCGCTGGCGCGGCAGGAGTCCGACACGGAGGCGCTGAGCGCCGTCAGTGCGGCCCACGAGCGGATGGCGCGCATCGTCGACGACGTGCGAACGGCGTCCAGAGAGGGGATGCTCGCGGCCGACGTCGAACCCGTCGACCTGCCCACGCTCGCGGCCGACGCGTGGGCGACCGTCGAGACGGGCGACGCCGTCCTCGCCCTGCCGCCGTCGCTGTCGGTCGAGGCCGACGCGGACCGGATACGGCGGTTGTTCGAGAACCTGTTCCGGAACGCGCTCGAACACGCCGGCCCGGACGTGACGGTCACGCTGGCGGCGACGGACGACGGGTTCGCCGTCGAGGACGACGGCCCCGGCATCGACCCCGCAGACCGCGAGTCGGTGTTCGTACCGGGCGTGAGCGGCGCGTCCGAGGGGACGGGGTTCGGGTTGTACATCGTCCGCACCATCGCGGAAGCCCACGGCTGGACGGTCGAGGCGGGCGAGAGCGAGGCCGGCGGGGCGCGCTTCGAGTTCGACCTGCGGGCCGCCTAGGGCATCCCGCCGCCCATCCCCATGCCGAAGGAGGCCAGCAGACTCGTGACGAGGCCGTAGACGATGAGGCCGAGGCCGCCGACGACGAGGGCCAGACCGGCCGCGAGAATCAGGTTCTGCCACGCGACGAGACCGATACCGCCGAACAGAACGACGACGCCGGCGACGCCGGAGAGACCGAGTTTGTCGAGCATACCCGAGTTCGCCCGTCCGGCGGACAAAAGCCCGTCGGTCAGTACTCGAACTCGGTGTCGACGCCCTGTGCTGCGCCGACCATCTCCGCGACGGCGTCCTGTCGGCGCAGGAGCGTCATCGTATTGCCGGTCACGTCGAAGGTGCCGTTCATCACGGACTCGGAGACGTCCAACTCGCCCTGCAACATCGCGGTCCACGCCTCGTAGGGGCCGCGCAGAGCGAAGTCGTAGTCGGCGTCGCCGTCGACGACGTGGGCGTCCGTGCAGGCCCCGTCGCCGATAGTGACCAGAAACCGTATCGGGTCGCCGTCGTAGACCTCGTCGGTCTGAATCTCGAAGCAGAACGTCGCGTCGAAGTCGGCGGCCGCCTCGGCGAAGCCCTCGCGGTCGTTGATGCGGTCGCGCCACGCCTGCGCCCAGTCGTCGGCATCGGCGGGCAACCTGAGAGTCATGGACGCCGGTTACCGTGGCCGGACCTTGTGCCTTACCACTCGGGCGTGTCGCCGGGCGACTGGTAATCGTACAAAACTTAACCCTCCCGGGGCCGAACACTCTGCTATGAGCGACAACGAGGGCCGAAAAGACCTGCGGATGCCGGACGACGACGAGGTGTTCGCCGTCGTCACGAACATGCTCGGTGCGAATCGCGTCAAGGTACGCTGTATGGACGGCGTCGAACGCACAGCCCGGATTCCGGGCAAGATGCAAAAGCGCATCTGGATTCGCGAGGACGACGTCGTCCTCGTCTCGCCGTGGGACTGGCAGGACGAGAAGGCCGACATCACGTGGCGCTACGAGAAGCAGGACGCCGACCAGCTCCGCGAGGAGGGACACATCCAGGAGTAGCGCCCTGATGCACCGCGTGCCAGCGCCGACGGAGGCTCAGCAGTGAGCGACAGCGAGGCGGAGTTCGGCCTGCTCGACACCGACGAGGCCGAGGGCGTCGGCGACGAGTGGGAGGAGATAGACGTCTCCGACACCGAGGCCGACCGCATCGCCCGGAAGCGGGACCGCGAGTTCAACGAGTTCCGGAAGCGAATCAAGGACGCCGACCAGTTCAAGGTCGAGGCCAGCGTCTTCGACGACGCCACCTACGGCGCGCTGTACAAACTGGTACAGGACGGCCACATCGACGCCTTCGGCGGCCCCATCTCGACCGGGAAGGAGGCCAACGTCTACACCGCGCTCTCGGGCGACGACGAGGTGGCCGTGAAGGTGTACCGTATCAACGCCTCCGACTTCAAGGACATGCGGGGCTACCTCGACGGCGACCCCCGGTTCGAGGGCATCGGCTCGGACAAGAAGAAGGTCGTCACCGCGTGGGTCCGCAAGGAGTCCTCGAACCTCAAGCGCGCCCGTCGTGCGGGCGTCCGGACGCCCGAACCCATCGCCGTCGAACGGAACGTCCTCGTGATGGAGTATCTCGGCACCGAGGAGGGGCGGGCCAAACGCCTCAACGAAGTCCACATCGAGAACCCGGAGACGGCCTACGAAGTCGTCAAGGAGTACGTCAGACGGCTCTACGACGCCGGTTTGGTCCACGGGGACCTCTCGGAGTACAACGTCGTCTTCCACGAGGGACAACTGTACATCATCGATTTGGGACAGGCGGTCACCATCCACCACCCCAACGCCGACGAGTTCCTCGAACGGGACTGCCGGAACGTCGCGAACTTCTTCGCCCGGCAGGGCGTCGACGCCACACCCGACGAGTTGCTCGCCTACGTCAGGGAGTACGCGACGCCGAAAGACGACGAGGACACCGCCCCGGGGAGCGACGACGACGCCGTGCCACAGGGGACGCCAGAGGACCGACGCGAGGGGTGAGTCGGGCGGTTTGCTGGTGGCTTTGCAGTCGGCCGTCTGCCCGGCGACACTGCCGAAACTAGACGCCGAAGTCTTAAACAGGCAGAACCCCGTACTCGGAAGCATATTATGAAACACGTGAAGATTCCGCAGGACCGAATCGGCGTGCTGATCGGCGAAGGTGGTGAGACCATGCGCGAAATCGAGGAGCGGGCGGAGGTCCGTCTGGACATCGACTCCGAGGACGGCACCGTCAAGGTCGAGTCCGTCGGCGACCCCGTGACGGCGCTGAAAGGGCCGGACATCGTGAAGGCCATCGGCCGCGGGTTCGCCCCCGAAGACGCGCTGGCGCTGCTGGACGACGACATGATGATGTTCGAGATGATAGACATCGAGGCCGCCGCCCGGAACAAGAACGACCTCCGCCGCCAGAAGGGGCGTCTCATCGGCGAGGGTGGTCGGACCCGGGAACTCATGCAGGAACTGACCGGTGCCGCCGTCGTCATCTACGGGTCGACGCTGGGCATCATCGGCGGGCCAGAACAGGTCGACGCGGTCCGCGAGGCCGCCGAGATGTTACTGGACGGCGCACCCCACGGCTCGGTGTACTCCTTCCTCGAACGCAAGCACAACGAGATGAAGCACAAGGGACTTGAGTACCACCAGTTCACCGGGTGAGCGGGCGACGCGGCTTTTTCCTCCGGTCCGGGCGTAACATATAACGCCGCGGCCCGTCAACCACAGTGAAGAACCACCGTGTCAGACGACAGCGACGGCGCCGGCGGGACCGACACCGGCAGCGAGAGCGGCCAGACCGTCGGCGACGTGATGGACCGGCTGGAGCGGCTTCGGGCCGAGGATGACGAGCGCTCGGCGTCGGTGTCCGAGGGCGTCCTGCTGGACCAGTTACGGGAGGTCGAACAGCGCCTGCTGGCGTTCGGCGAGGCGCTGGGCGGCGACCCCGAGGACGTGACGGACCTCCCGTTCACCGAGGAGGCGGGGCTGGACCACATGCCCGAACCGCTGTACGTCCGCCACGACACGGCGATGCTGAACCAGGTCACCTCGTGGCTGTTGCAGGACCAGCACATCGGCCTCGTGAGTCCCTACGGCACCGGGAAGTCGGCGTTCCGTGAGATCGTCCTCCGGGACCTCTCGCAACACGACGACTTCGTCGTGACGCATCTGGACAACCCCCGCGAGACGACGGCACGGGCGCTGTACCAGACGGTGCTGGAGGCGGCCTACGCCGACGGCTTCTCCGTCGACTTCGGGCGCTACTCGCAGGTTCGCAACGGTATCCCGTGGGCGACGGCGGAGGCGAAGACGGCGCTCCGTGAAGTCGTCCAGCGGGTGCGCGAACACGGGAAGACGCTCCTGCTGGTCGTCGACGAGATAGAGGTGCTAGAGGCCGACCTGCTCTCGCCGTTGCAGGTCGCCGGCGACGCCGGCGTCCGCCTGTTCCTGACCGGGACCCCCGAAGGGAAGCGCCGGGTCGCGGAGATTCGCGGGACGCTGGACTCTCGACTGCGCTACTATGAGAACATCGAACCGTTCGGCCCGGACGACGTGGCGGAGTACGTGGCTCGCTCGCTGGCGTACTTCCGGGGTGAGCCCTACGACGGCGAGGCCCCGGACCTGTTCACCCGGGCCGCTATCGAGGACGTCCACGAGCGAACCGACGGCGTCCCCCGCGAGGTGCGCATCGAGTGCCGGGAGTTGTTCACGCGCGCGGCGTTCGTCTGGTACCGCACCGGGCAGGACGTCGACCGGATACAGGTCACGCCCGAACTGCGCCACCGTCGGTTCGGGATGGGGTACTGAGAAGCGCCGACGGCCTCGTCGCGACCCGCTCAGACGCGGTTGATGAACGTCACCGCCGCCGACCCGCAGGACTCACAGTGCGGGTCCCGGGTCCCACCTTCGACTTCGAACACCGCGTCGCAGTCGTCACAGCGGTACTTGTCGACCGAATCCGATGCGAACAGGTCGGTGATGTTGTCGAGGACGCCCATGTCTCTTCCCTCCGTGTCCCAGTTCGTGTGAACACCTAACAAATACTATGGATAGTTCACGCTTACCCCCCGAAACGGCCCTGAGAGGCTATTTAAACACGGCACGGTAGACAGTGCCACACCGGCGAGAGCGGGAGACAGTACGGCGATACATCGTCCGCCACAACAAGCTTTATATAGAATCACATTCAATCATCGTCTGACTATGGCTCAACAGCAGATGGGCAATCAGCCCATGATCGTACTCTCCGAGGAGTCCCAGCGAACCTCCGGGAAGGACGCACAGTCCATGAACATCACGGCCGGGACGGCCGTGGCGGAGGCCGTTCGGACCACACTCGGTCCGAAGGGCATGGACAAGATGCTCGTCGACAACTCCGGGTCGGTCGTCGTCACGAACGACGGCGTCACCATCTTAGACGAGATGGACATCGAGCACCCGGCGGCCAACATGATCGTCGAAGTCGCCCAGACCCAGGAGGACGAGGTCGGGGACGGCACGACGACGGCCGTCGTCATCGCCGGTGAACTGCTGTCGAAGGCCGAGGAACTCCTCGACCAGGACATCCACGCCACCATCCTGGCTCAGGGGTACCGTCAGGCCGCCGAGAAGGCCAAAGAGATTCTCGAAGAGAACGCCATCGACGTCGAGGCCGACGACACCGAGACTCTCGAGAAGGTCGCCGGCACCGCGATGACCGGCAAGGGCGCCGAGTCCTCGAAGGACGTCCTCGCCGAACTCGTCGTCCGCGCGGTCCAGTCCGTCGCCGACGACGACGGCACGGTCGACACCGACAACATCCAGATCGAGACGGTCGTGGGTGGCTCCACCGACGAGTCCGAACTCGTCGAAGGCGTCATCGTCGACAAGGAGCGCGTCCACGACAACATGCCCTTCGCCGTCGAGGACGCCGACGTCGCGCTCCTCGATACGGCCATCGAGGTCCCCGAGACGGAACTGGACACCGAGGTCAACGTCACCGACCCCGACCAGCTCCAGCAGTTCCTCGACCAGGAAGAGAAACAGCTCAAGGAGATGGTCGACAAGCTGAAAGAAGCCGGCGCCGACGTCGTCTTCTGCCAGAAGGGCATCGACGACATGGCCCAGCACTACCTCGCTCAGGAGGGCATCCTCGCGGTCCGACGCGCGAAGAAGTCCGACATCGAGGCCCTCTCGCGCTCGACGGGCGCCCGCATCGTCTCGAACATCGACGACATCGAGGCCGACGACCTCGGCTTCGCCGGCTCCGTCGCCCAGAAGGACATCGCCGGCGACGAGCGCATCTTCGTCGAGGACGTCGAGGACGCCAAAGCGGTCACGATGATCCTCCGCGGCGGCACCGAACACGTCGTCGACGAAGTCGAGCGCGCCATCGAGGACTCGCTCGGCGTCGTCGCCGCCACGCTGGAGGACGGCAAGGTCCTGCCCGGCGGCGGTGCCCCCGAGACGCAGCTCGCGCTGGGTCTGCGTGACTACGCCGACTCCGTCGGTGGGCGCGAACAGCTCGCCGTCGAGGCGTTCGCCGACGCCATCGACGTCATCCCGCGCACCCTCGCCGAGAACGCGGGTCACGACCCCATCGACTCGCTCGTGGACCTCCGCAGCAAGCACGACGGCGGTGCCGTCACCTCCGGCCTCGACGCCTACTCCGGCGAAGTCGTCGACATGGAGGAAGACGGTGTCGTCGAACCGCTCCGCGTCAAGACCCAGGCCATCGAGTCCGCCACCGAGGCGGCCGTGATGATCCTGCGCATCGACGACGTCATCGCCGCTGGCGACCTCAAGGGTGGCCAGGGCGACGACGACGACGAGGAAGGCGGGCCCGGCGGCCCCGGTGGCGCCCCCGGCGGTATGGGCGGCGGCATGGGCGGCATGGGCGGCGGCATGGGCGGCATGATGTGAAGTCGGCCTAAGGCCACTCACACCACCCACTCCGTCTAACGCACCGTTCGCGAACCGAATCTTCTCTCATCTCTCCGCGACGCCGTAGCCGGTGGCTCGTCGGACGGCGACCCGCCACGGACCGCGCCGTCAGACTCGCTCGACGAGCGTCGCGATACCCTGTCCAAAGCCGATACACATCGTACACAGGCCGTAGCGGCCGTCACAGTCGGCCAGTTGGTACGGCAGTTTCCCCAGTAGTGCGGCTCCCGTCGCCCCCAGCGGATGGCCGTGAGCGATGGCGCCGCCCCAGACGTTCGTCTTCGACCAGTCGGCGCCCGTCTCTTCGAGCCACGCCGCGACGACGGGGGCGAAGGCCTCGTTGACTTCGAAGCGGTCGACGTCGTCGATAGCGAGGTCGTTGCGAGCGAGTAGCTGCTCGGTGGCCGGAATCGGCCCGGTGAGCATCGTCGTCGGGTCGACGCCGACGACGACGCTGTCGACGACGCGGGCGAGCGGGTCCCAGCCGTACGACTCGCAGGCCGCGCCCGAGGCGACCAACGTCGCGGCGGCACCGTCGACGATGCCCGACGCGTTGCCGGGGTGGACGACGCCCTCGCCTTCCTCGCGGAAGGCCAGCGGCAGGCCCGCGAGCGTCTCGACGTCCGTCCCGGGGCGGGGGTGTTCGTCCTCCGTGACTTCGATTGCCTCGCCGTCGAGCGTCGTCTCGACGGGGACGACCTGTTCGGCGTATCTGTCCTCGGCGACGGCCTCGCCCCACCGGCGCTGGGAGTCGACGGCGAGTTCGTCGAGTTCCGTCCGCGAGAACCGCCACTGCTCGGCGATTCGTTCCGCCCCCTCGCCCTGTGTGGTCAGTTCGTCGAAGTGCTCGAAGTAGGTATCCGTCACGCCGCCCGGGTCGGCGTAGCTGTGACCCTCGCCCGGCGTGTCGCTACCCATCGGGACGCGAGTCATGTGTTCGACGCCGCCGGCGACCAGCAGATCCGCCATCCGGCCGCGGACCTGCCCGGCGGCGAAGGTCACCGCCTGCTGACCGGAGCCACACATTCGGTTGAGTTGGACGCCGGGAACGGAGTCGCCCCACCCGGCGACCATCGGCGCGA
Organism: Haloarcula rubra; assembly: GCF_019599465.1. GTDB lineage: Archaea > Halobacteriota > Halobacteria > Halobacteriales > Haloarculaceae > Haloarcula > Haloarcula rubra. Next base: position 386,791 of record NZ_RKLR01000002.1, on the reverse strand, counting down.
TGCGCCCGACGTTCAGCCCCTGTTCGCCGACGGGGACGACACAGCCGTAGACGACGTCCTCGATAGCAGGTCCGTCGAAGCCGTTGCGGGCTTCGAGCGCCGCGAGCGGTTCGGCCGCGAGGTCCTGTGGGTGCGTATCACGGAACGACCCCTCGCGCGCGCCGAAGGGCGTCCGGACCGCGTCGACGACGTAGGCTTCCTGCATGCCACCAGTGAGTCCGGCGAGGAACATCACTGTTCGGCCGGCGAACGGCAGTGTGACGGGACGCGACACAGCGCCACACGGTAGTCTCGTGTGTCGAGATGGTGACTAGACCTGACGCATCGACGCGTTGTCAGCAGCTACGTCGTACGTACTCAGAATACAGATATAATAGAAAAACAGCTAACAGAACTATAGTCAACTATCAGTTAGTAATAAAATATCTATAGCTGGCCAGCAACGGTGAGCGACCGGTACATACAGTTTTTTGTCCGGGCTGGTTGGCTCCGCCATGGTCGGGTCAACAGTCGCCGAGGGACGGAGCGAAACACGATGTCGGTGGTGAAGTGGGTCAAACGAGCGTTGCACGGTGCACAGTCCTGTATCCTGTACGAGTGTCGCATCTGCGGGGTGACGATGGACCAGCGACTCGACGCCTGTCGGCAGTGTGGGTCGCGGGAGATAGCACGGTACGAACTCTGCTGAGGGGTGGCGGCGCGAAGTCGAAAGGGTTCTTGGCGTCGCTCCGAGAGTGGAAGCGTGTCACTGCTGGGCATCTTCGCGTCCGCTATCCTCCCGGTCGTCGGCGTCGCGGCCGTCGGCTTCCTGCTGGGCCGCTACGAGGGCGTCGAGGCAGACGCGCTCACCACGGTCACGGTGTACGTCCTCGCGCCGGCGCTCGTGGTCCACAGTCTGACCACCTCCGAACTGTCCGGTGGAACCATCGTACAGGTGGTCGTCGCCGTCCTCGGGTTCACCGCGGCGATGCTGGTCGTCGCCGAACTCGTCGGCCGCCTCTCGGGCCACACCGAACCGCTGTTGGGGGCGTTCGTCCTCGTCACCGTCTTCCCGAACACGGGTAACTACGGCATCCCGCTCGCGGACTTCGCGTTCGGCGCGACGGGGCGGAGCGTGGCGGTGCTGGTGACGGCGTTACAGGGCGTCATGCTGTACACGCTCGGCATCTACGTCGCCGCACGGGGGAGCGAGAGCAACCCGCTGTCGGACATGCGCCGGGTGTTCGGCGTCCCGCTGGTGTACGCCGTCGTCGTCGCGCTGGCGGTCCGCTGGCTGGGCGTCGTCCCGCCCGAGTCGTCGACGCTGATGGCGACGCTGGAACTGCTCGGGAACGCCTCCATCCCCGTGATGTTGCTCATCCTCGGTATCCAGCTCTCGAACGTCGACGGGACCGACACGCTCCGCCCGGTCGGGACGGCGAGCGGCCTGCGACTCCTGCTCGCCCCCGTCGTCGGCACCGGCGTCGTCCTGCTGGTCGGCTTCGCGAACCCGACCGTCGCCCGCGTCGTCGTCCTCCTGCTGGCGACACCGACCAGCGTCACGTCGCTCATCCTCGTCGGCGCGTTCAGCCGCGACGGGGACGGCGTCGCCTCCGGCGAGTTCACCAGCGCGACGGTGCTGGTGACGACGCTCGCGAGCGTCCTGACCGTGACGCTACTGGTCGCGGCGTTGCAGTCGGGTCTCGTCCTGTGAGCGGCCGAGTTACTCCGCTTCGTCGTCCTCGTCCATCTCTTCGTCCGCCTCGTCCGTCTCGTCGCCCTCGAACTCGACTTCGGCTTCCAGTTCGATCTCCACGCCGTCGGCGTCGAGTGCCGCCTCGAACTCGGTGGCGTCCTCGACTTCGGCTTCCAGTTCCTCGGTGTCTATCTCCACTTCGACTTCGACGTCGACGGTGACGTTCTCGGAGTCCATGTGGGTGGGTTACACCGTCGGCGGTAACTCAGTTGCGGACCGTTCCCGACACGGTTATCCCCGACACGCTCCGACGGGCCGGACATGACCGACGACGTGCGGGTGACCGTCGAACACGACGACGACGCCGAGGTCGTCGAGGTCCGCGACGGGACCGGCGAGGTCGAGGCCGGCGACGCGACCGTACAGTTCGAGTTCGGCACGTCCGACACAGACGACCGGGCGGAGCGCGAAGCCGGGACGACCGACGCGGCCGACGACGACGAGCCACGGCGCATCGTCGATTTGGACGCGGTCCCGCGCGATAGCACGCTCCGGTTCCGGGCCGTCGACGGGCGGCGGAGCGTCGACTGCATCCTCCACCGCTCGGGCGACGCCGTCGTCGCGTGGCGGAACTCCTGTCCACATCGCCCCGAAGTGCCGCTTGACACGGGCACGGGTGCTATCGTCTCGGGCGACCAGCTAGTGTGTCACAAGCACGGGGCGCGGTTCGAGCGCGACGAGGGTATCTGTACCGCGGGCCCGTGTGCCGGCGACGCACTCGACAGCGTCTCGGTGACGGTGCGTGACGGAGCGGTGTACCTCGTCGACGAGCGCTTCGAGCGAGCCCAGCGGTAGGCGACTCAGCCGAGTGTCTGTACGAGCCGCCAGCAGTCGCGGCGCACCGCCGCGGCCGTCTCGTAGCGTGTGAGTTTGTCCTTCGCCGTCGCCTTCGCGACGACGTCGTCGACGGCGTCCGGGAGTCGCGGGTTCACCTCGGTCGGGGCCGGCGGTCGCTCCTCGAGGACGCCGCGGCGAATCTCGTCGTAGTCACCCGCGAACGGCGGGTGACCGGTCAGCAGGCGGTAACACACCGTCCCCAGCGCGTAGACGTCCGTGGCGGCGTCGATGCTCCCGTACTCCCGCGAGAAGTACTCCGGGGCGGCGTAGCGGGGGTCGAGGTACGACGACGGCTCGAAGTGGGCGCGCACGGCGTCCATCAGGCCGACGTTGTCCAGCCGCGGGGCCGGCAACCCCTCCAGCGACGACGTGGGGTAGACGACGGCCTCGGGGTCGATACCACCGTGGACGAGGCCGTTGCGGTGGCAGGTCGCGAGCGCACCGGCGAGGTGCGCTATCTCGCGGAGCGCGCGTTCCGCGCTCGGGCGGCCACGGTCGGCCAGCGACCCGTCGAGGTACGGCGTCGCCACCCACGGCCGCGGGTGGTCGCCCCAGTCGTGGACGGTCACCAGTCCGTCGTGGTCGGCGACGCCGTCCCAGCGAGCCAGCGACTCGGCGACGCTGGCCGCGAACTCGGTGCGGGCGTCGGCCTCGTCGGGCAGGTCGAACAGACGCAGGGCGACGCCGCGCTCCTCGCCGTCGAGGGTCGCGCGCGTCCGCAGGACGGAGCCGTACCGGACCGCCTGCTCGGGTTCGACGACGGTGAGGTCGTCGAACTCGCCGAACAGGCTGATGGCCCGGAACGCGCGGGACTGTTCGGCGCGGGCCAGTCGGTCGCGTCGGTCCACGGCCGCCGGGTCCCCGCGGTGTTCCCGTTCGGCCGCGCGGTCCGGGTCGGCGGCCGGACCGTCGTCGGTGCCCCCGCGCTGTGCGACGCCCGGTCCGGGGTCCCGCGTGTCGTCGGTCTCGACGACCTGCCGAACCGCCTCGGTGACGCTGCCGCCGTCGGCCCGCTGGGCGAACGACCAGCCCTCGGTCGCCTCGACGGCGGTCCGAAGGCGACGGGTCGCACCGGCGTCGGCCAGCGCCGTCTCGACCGCGTCGCCGTGGTCCGCGGCGAGCGTCGCCAGCGTCCGGAGGAAGGGGCGGCGGTCGTCGGCGTCCGCGAGGTGGTCGAGGAGCCGCGTCGCGAGCGGCCGCGAGAGCGACTCGTCGGCGTCGGCGAGCAGACAGAGCGCGCAGGCGGCCTCGCGCGGGGCGTCGCCGTCGAGCGCCGCGAACAGGGGGCGACCGAACACCGCGAGCAGTCGCTCGCCGTCCCCCGCCCCCGACTGCGCGCCGGTACTCATTGGTACGCGGTTGTCGGTACACCCCCATCAACGTACGTCAGACGGCCGTCACACGGCCGGACGCGTCAGTCGTCGGCGATAGCGGCACCCTCGGTCCGTGGGTCGGCCTCGCGCCACGTCCCGCGGAGGAACCACGCGACGGCGATGCCGGCCGCCAGCACGTTCGAGACGCCGAAGGCCAGCCAGATGCCCCGCTCGGCCAGCGAGAACGCGAAGAGGTCGACCACCGTCGGGCCGAGCCACGCCGGCACCGCCACCGGTCGGGAGGCGACCCACGCGACGGGCAGGCGGATGACGCCGAGCATCGTCACCGCGAGCGCCGCCGAAGTGAGCGTCTTCCCCGACCCGCGGAACCCGCCGGAGTACGAGCGGACGATGCCGATGAAGCCGAACGTGGGCGCGACCCACTGGAGGAACTCCGCGCCGATACGGACCACGTCCGGGTCGTCGCTGAACACGCTGACCACCGTGGGCGCGGCGAAGATGGTGACCGCCCCGAGCGCCGTGAGGACGACGAAGGAGAACTTCGCGGCGAAGTGGTTGGCCTTCGCGGCGCGGTCGGGTCGCTCGGCGCCGAGGTTCTGGCCGGTCATCGTCTCGACGCCGCGGTCCATCGCGATGGCGGGCATGAACACGAGCGAGAACACGCGGATGCCGACGCCGAAGGCGGCGACGACGGTGACCGAGAACGTCCCGACGATGAACAGCATGGCGTTGACCGACAGCGCCCGTCCGGTCCCCTCGACGGAGGCCGGGATACCGAGTTCCAGCAGTTTGCGGAGGTAGGAGAGGTCGGGCACCATGTCGCGGGGGTTGACGCGGATGCCGCGGTTCCCGCGGAGCATGATGGCGACGCCGACGGCGAACGCGAGTCCACGAGAGAAGACGGTGGCGACGGCCGCCCCGACGACGCCCAGTTCCGGGAACAGCCAGACCCCGAAGATGAGGAAGGGGTCCAGTACGATGTTGAGGACGACGGTGCCGAACATCACGAGCATCGGGGTGACGGTGTCGCCGGCCCCCCGCATCAGCGAGATGAACACGAAGAAGCCGAACATCGTCGAGAGGCCCAGCGAGACGACCTGCAGGTAGCCGGTCGCACCCGGCAAGACCTGCTGTGAGGCCCCGAGCAACGAGAGGAAGTCCTCGACGAAGAAGAAGCCGACGGCACCGAGGACGACGGAGGCACCGACGGCGAAGGTGAGCGTCTGCGAGGCGGCGTACTCGGCTTCCTCGGGTTCCTCAGCGCCGGTGTGCTGGGCGACGAGGACGCTCCCGGCCACCGAGAGGCCCATCCCCAGCGAGATGAGCAGGAATATCATCGGGAACGCGAAGGAGATGGCCGCCAGCGCCGTCGTGGAGTACTGCCCCAGCCAGAACGTGTCCGCGAGGTTGTACGCCACCTGCAGGAGGTTCGTGACGACGATGGGAAAGGAGAGGAACAGCAGGGGCTTGCCGATGGGGCCGCTGGTGAGGTTCAGGTCCTCCTGTCCTTTGAACAGGCCGCCCAGTCGCTCGCCGAGGGCGGTCACCCGGTCACGGACCGTCACGCCTCGACCTCCCGGTCGGCCGCCAGCACGTGGGTCTCGACGTACTCGGCGAGCATCCGCCGCGTACACTCGACGGACTGCCCGGCCGTGACCCGTTCGGTGGCGGCACCGGTCAGCACCGTCACGAGGAAGCGCGCGGTGTCGTCGGGGTCCATCTCCGGGTCGAAGGTGCCGTCCGCGACGCCGGCTTCGAGGATGTCCGTCAGTTCGTCCGCGAGGTACTCGTCGAACCGCGTCAGCCGTTCACGGAAGCGGGGTTCGTAGGGTGCCTGCGCGCGTATCTCGAGGATGGCCGTCCCGAACTCCTCGCTGTCGTCGTCGGGCTTGTCCAGCACCGCGTCGACGAGTGCGAGGAGCGTCTCGTGGGGGGCCTCGCCCTCGACGTCGGACGTCCGCTCGACGAACCCGTCGTAGAGGTAGTCGAGAAACGCACACAGGAGGTCGTGCTTGCTGTCGTAGTGGTAGTGGAGGGCTGCTTTGCTCTTCTCTGACTCGTCTGCGATGTCCTGCATCGTCAGGTCGGCGTACCCGTGGGCACACAGCGCGCGGTACGTCGCGCCCATGATTTCTTCGGAGGTGTCGCCGTCGCTCATTACCTGTAACTAACTGACCAGTCAGTCAAGAACCCATCGGTCCCCGCGGCTCCCCGGGGAGAACGAACGGCAGAAGCGGTTACTCGTGGAGGTCCAGTTCGAACTGCTCGTGTTCGGTCGCGGTGTTGAGCACGACCGACGTGTTGGACTCGTTGATTTCGGGGTCGGTGAGCAGTTCCTTTATCTGGGCGTTCATCCCGTCGGTGTCCATGAACTTCCCGACGGCGATGATGTCGTAGTCGCCGGTGACCTCGTACACCGATATCATCTGCTTGTGCTCTTTGAGGCTCTCGGTTACGTCGGGGAGCGAGGACCCCTCTACCTTGAGTTGGATGATGGCCGTGACGTCGTAGCCAAGCGCGTCGTAGTCGACTTTCGGTGTGTAGCCGTTGATGATGCCGTCCTCTTCGAGCGCGGAGAGGTGGTTCGAGACGGTCGTCACCGAGACGTCGAGGTCCTCACCGAGACTTCGAAGACTCGCCCGTCCGTCCCCCAGAAGCGCATTCACCAACTTGCGGTCGAGATTTTCGTACGTCATTACACCCACACACGTCCTCCGGGGATTAGAATTTTACGAATGTCCAACTGCGAGCGGTACCCTCGGAATCCTTGCGTAAAACGGCAGTATTTTAGTGGTAGCAATGTTCCTACCCGGTGTCCAAAGATGACAAGCGAACTCTCGGCTGAGGCACAGGAGGTACTCGACGAAATCGAAGAAGAGAACGTCGACTTCCTGCGACTTCAGTTCACAGACATCCTCGGTACCGTCAAGAACGTCTCCATCACGGCCGACCAGGCCGAGAAAGCCTTCACGGAGGGCATCTACTTCGACGGGTCGTCCATCGACGGCTTCGTCCGCATCCAGGAGTCCGACATGCGTCTGGACCCCGACCCGTCGACCTTCTCGGTCCTGCCGTGGCGCGAGAGCGTCGAGGGCGGCTCCAGCGCTCGACTCATCTGTGACGTTATCAACACGTCGACCGGCGAGCCCTTCTCGGGTGACCCGCGTGGTGTCCTGAAGGACGCCATCAAGCGCGCCAGCGACCTCGGCTTCGAAGTCAACGCCGCCCCCGAACCGGAGTTCTTCCTGTTCGAGGAAGACGAAGACGGTCGCGCGACGACGAAGACCAACGACGCCGGTGGCTACTTCGACCTCGCGCCGAAGGACCTCGCGTCCGACGTCCGTCGTGACATCATCTACGGCCTCGAGGACATGGGCTTCAACATCGAAGCGTCCCACCACGAGGTCGCACAGGGCCAGCACGAGATCAACTTCACGTACGACGACGCCCTGACCACGGCCGACAACGTCGCCACGTTCCGGTCCGTCGTTCGCGCCATCGCGGCCGAACACGACCTGCACGCGACGTTCATGCCCAAGCCCATCCCGAAGATCAACGGCTCCGGGATGCACACCCACATCTCGCTGTTCACCGAGGACGGCGAGAACGCGTTCCACGACGAGGACGACGAGTTCAACCTCAGCGACACGGCCAAGAGCTTCGTCGCCGGTATCCTCGAGCACGCACCCGCGCTCGCGGCGGTCACGAACCCGACCGTGAACTCCTACAAGCGACTCGTCCCCGGCTACGAGGCACCCGTCTACGTCGCGTGGTCCGACCGCAACCGCTCGGCACTCATCCGCAAGCCGGCCGCCCGCACGCCGGCCGCCTCGCGTATCGAGGCCCGCTTCCCCGACCCGTCGTGTAACCCGTACCTCGCCTTTGCCGCGCTCATCCACGCCGGTCTCGACGGCATCGAGAAGGACCTCGAGTGCGACGACCCCGTCCGCGAGAACATCTACGAGTTCGACGAGGAGAAGCGCGAGGAGTACGGCATCACCACGCTGCCGGAGAACCTCGGCGAGGCCGTCGACGCCCTCGAAGAGGACGAAGTCGTCAGCGACGCGCTGGGCGAGCACGTCTTCGAGAACTTCGTCGAAGCCAAGCGTCAGGAACACAAGGAGTACCTCGTCGACGTCTCCCAGTGGGAACTCGACCGGTACCTCGAGAAGTTCTAAGCCGGACCCGACCTCAGATTTTTTCCGCGACGCGCTCGCCGACCAGCGGCAGCGCCAGCGTCAGCGCCATCCCGGTCCCCGCGAGCAGTCCGACCACCGGCGGCATCGACTCGGCGGCACCGATACCGACCGCGAGGACCGCTATCGAGAGCGCCCCCAGCACGACCGTCACCGTCGCGCCCCGCCGGGTCGGTTCGGGGACGGTCGGCAGGAGCGGCCACGCGAGCGCCCCGCCCGCCGCGAGTCCGAGGCCGGCCGCCACGTCACGGGTCAGTCCGCCGGCCGCGACGCCGACGAGCGCGGCCGCCGCGGCGAGCGCGAACACCCGTTCGGGGCGACGGAGGCGGGTCAGCGCCACCCACAGAACCGTCAGGGCGATAGCGGCGCCGGCCACCACGTCCACCAGATAGTGGACGCCGATGACGAGACGCGAGAGGGCTATCAGCGTCGCGACGGTGGCGGCCACGGCGTAGCGAGCGCGGCGGGTGCCGACCCGGAGCGTCGCGGCGAACCCGCCCCAGACCAGCACGCCCGTCGTCGCGTGGCCGCTCGGGAAGCCGTAGCCGTCGCCGGTGGCCATCGCCTCGTAGACCCCGCGGAGGGCGGTCGGGACGAGTTGGGCGTTCGGCGCCGTTCCCGCGCCCGGCGGTCGGGGGAGGGCGAACACCAGTTTCAGTCCGACGGCGAGCGCGACGGCACAGGAGAGCAGTCCGAGGAGGCGTGCCGCTCGGTCCCGGGTCAACCCCCGCCCGAGGCGCGGCGTCTGCGCGCCGACCCAGTAGGCGAGCAGACAGGCCGAGGCGACGAACCAGAAGTCCCCGAGTTGCGTGACCAGCGCGAAGGCGACGACGACCACGCCCGGGAGCGCCGAGAGGAGGTCCGTGAGGCCGACAGCGCGGCTCATTTGCGCCAGTCGCGGACCTTGTCGATGGCGACGCCCGGCAGTCCGGTCACGCGGAACGTGACGCCGACCAGCAACATGAGGACGTACAGGCCGAGCGTCGAGAGCCAGACGACGAGCATCGCCGCCACGGCCCACATCGCCTGGTCCTGCAGGTAGTAGAACGCGCCGAGCGTCATGAGCGTCCCGTAGAGGAGGACGACGTAGGGGCCCCACCCGCGGGCGTGGCCCCGTCGCATCCGCCGGCGGACGTACCGCTGCAGGTCGTCCTTGACCTCGTCGCGGTGGAGCGTTCGGTCCTCGACGTCGTCGCGGAACGACTCGAACTCCTCGCGCAACTGTTCGAGTTCCTCGTCGGTCAGGTCGTCGCCGGCACCGGTAGCGTCCGGCGGGGGCGTCTCACCCGACGGCCTGTCGGCGTCCTCACTCATCGCTTTGCTGGACCGTCGGAGCGGTTCCTGTTGTAGTTGCCGGTCCATATCGCCCAGCAGGACCTTGTTGAACGCCGCCCCGACCAGCAGAATCTGGCCGGCGAAGTAGAACCACGTCACGAGCAGGAGCGCCCCGCCGATGACGCCGTACAACTGGAAGTTCCCGGCCTGTGAGGCGTAGATGCTGAACGCCGTCCCGAACACCGTCCACGCGACGGCGGCGAGCAACGCCCCGGGCAGGGCCTCCCGGAGCGAGAGGTCGGCGTCCGGGAAGAGGTAGTACAGCGGGAGGAAGGCGACGGTGAGGACGGGGACCAGCGCCAGTCCGCCGAGGGCGACCTCGACGCCGAAGAACGCGCCGAGCGACCCGAGGGCGAACAGGCCCGCGAGCGCCAGTCCGATGCCGGCCAGCGCCGCCACCGCGTCGACGACGGTGTCGAGGAACGAGTCCACGTCGGTGGTACCGTAGATACTGGAGAAGGCCATGTCGATGCCGCGGAACACCTTCAGTGCGCCCCAGAGAGTCACGGCGAGGCCGAGTATCGTCGCGCCGCTTCGGCCGGTCGCACTCGTCAAGGCGTCCTCGAGGAGGTCGGCGGCGGCGGGCGACAGCGCCGACCCGACGGCCCCGACGACGCTGTTCGCGAAGGCCTCGCCGCCGAGTATCGATCCGACGACCAGCGCCAACAAGAGGAGCGGGAAGACGGAGACGAACAGGTAGTAGGCGATGCTGGCCGCCAGAAACGATATCTGGTCCTCGCGGACGGTCGTGACGAGTTCGCGGACGACGGCGACGACGCGATTGCGGTCCACGTCGATGTCTCGGGCGGCCGGTACAAATATGTCCGCGCCCCGCACGCGGCGGCCCGCTAGTCGTCCAGCGCGGCGTCGGGCCGGTAGGACCGACTCACCACCCGCCACGTCCCGGAGTCGAACCGGTAGTACGTGATGGCGGCGGGGACGGCCGTCTCGACGAGCAGGGAGGCGTACAGCGCGAACACGCCGATAGCCGGGACGAGCACACCCACGTAGGCGACGGGGAGCGCGAACAGGTACATCCCGGCGAGTTGGGAGTACAGCGGCCACCGGGTGTCGCCGCTGGCCCGGAGCGGCCCCGTCGCGCCGCCGTCGACGCCACGGAAGACGACGCTGACGCAGGCGACGGCGACGAACACCGTCACCACGCCCAGCGCGGCCGGTTCGTCGACGAACAGGCGGCTAATCTGTCGGGAGAGAGGAGTGAGCGCGGCGGCGACGAGCAGATAGACGGCGATGCCGAGGCGGAGGACGGTCCGTGCCCACTCGGTGGCCTCGCGTTCGTCGTCCTCGCCGAGTGCCTGCCCGACGAGGCTACTGGAGGCCAGACTCAGGCCCCAGTTCGGCGTGTCGAGCAGCATCCGGACCCGCAGGGCGACGACGTACGCCGAGACGACGGTCGGCCCGAACAGGCCGACGATGAACAGGCGGGGAAACTGCGCGCCCGTGCGAGCGAGGTTCGTCCCGACCAGCGGCGCCCCCATCTCGGCGAGGTCACGGGCCAGCGACGCGTCGAGGAACGGTCGCGAGAGCGGAATCTGGACCGGAAAGTCGACGCCGGGGAGGCCGCCACGGGCGAGGCCGACGGCGAACGCGGCGGTGACGAGGACGTTCGCGACGACGGTGCCGATGGCGGCCCCGACGACGCCCATCCCGAGGCCGAAGATGAGGACGGCGTTGAGGACGACGTTGATTACGGCCCCGCCGCCACGGACGAGCATGGGCGCGTAGGCGTCGTCGGCCCCGACGAGGGTGCGACTGCCGACGAGGTTCAGCGCGGCGAACGGAACGCCGATGGAGACGACCTCGAGATAGCGCTCGCCGTACCCCACAGGAACCGCCCCGGAGCCGACGAGGTCCACCAGAAACCCGGGATAGAGCCAGTAGGCCGCCGCCACCGGGAGCGTGATGGCGAGGACGACGGCGGCGCTCGTCGTGACCGTCAGTCCCAGTTCCTCGTGGGCGTCGGCGCCGAAGCGCTGGGACACCATCCCGATGGTTCCGCCGGCGACGCCGCCGCCGAGCGCGAACGCCAGCCCCCAGAACGGCGAGGCGAACCCGACGCCGGCGATGGCCGTCGGCCCGATCGCCAGCCCCACCATCGCCACGTCGGCCGTCGACTTCGACATCCGGGCCAGTCCCGTGACGATACGGGGCCAGGAGAGGTCCGTCGCCCGTGCGATTCGCTCACGGTCGACGAGGCCGGCGCGAGCGAGGAGGCCGCCGACCAACAGCAGGACGGCACGGACGGGATTGTAGCGGGACGACACGCACACGCCCTTGTCGGTGCCCCCTCAAATGGGTTACCACCCGACCGGCGCGCACAGGGTTTATAGCCGGCCCGAGCGAGCACCGAGACATGGAGACGGAGATGGCAATCCGGTCGGCGACGATGCAGGTGACGGTGCTGTTGCTCGTCGCGGCCGGCCTGTTGCTCGCGCTGGGGGTGGCCGGCGTCCCGGCCTCACTGCCGCTGGTCGTCGTGTTGCTCGCGCTGGGCGGTGGCCTGTACCTCACGCGCCCCGACGAGGGCGAGGTCGGGTTCGTCCTCGGCGTCGACGCCGACAGCCTGCTGGACTCGCTGTGGCTGGCGCCGGTCCTCGCCGCCGCCCCCCTCGTCCTCGAACTCGGCGCGACCCCCGAGGAAGTGCAGGCGCTGGGTGGGTTGCTCGGACTGGCCGGGATGTTGAACTACTTCCTGCGACCGGTGTACCTGCTGGCGTACGGCCTCGTTCGGTCGGTCGGTGGCGGGAACAAGCAGGTCAACGGCCGATAGGCCGGCGGCGCTACTCCGCCGTCGCGTCCCGAATCTCGACCACGTCGGCGTCAGTCTTGAACGTCGTTCCGCCGTAGTGCGAGCGAGAGGCCTCGTAGCCCGCGTCCCGGAGTTTCTCGATGAAGGTGTCCATCGCCTCGGCACCGCGACCCCACCGCTTGCAGAGGCGGTGCTGGTCGTAGTGGGTCGGCGTGTCGAGTTCGGCCCCGAGTGTCGCCAGCAGTTCCGCCGCTTTCTCGGCGGTGCCCATGTCCTCGGTGAGGTGGTCGGCGACGGACGCGGCGAACTCGGGGTCGCAGGTCTGGCCCAGCCAGATGGGGCCGGCGGTCTGGAGGTGTTCCTCGCAGACCGGACAGGCGTCGGGCGCGTCGGCGATGAGGCCGTAGTCGTGCGTTCGCCAGAGGCAGTGCTGGCAGTGGTGGACGTAGCCCAGTTCGTCGATGCAGTCGTTTGCGACGCGGGCACCGTGCTCGAAGTCGAGGTACGTACGGGCGTAGTGTTTGGTGGCGTGGCTCAGGATGGGACGGGCCGCGATGTCGTAGCGGGCGGCGGTCCGCACCATCGCCGAGAGGAGCACGCGCATCCCCATCTCGGCGTGGAACTCGGTGTTGCGCGGGACGGCCCCGTAACTCCGGACGCCGCTCTCGAAGTGAGCGCCACACAGCGGTGCGGTGTCGGTGGCGGTGACACAGAGCAGGTGTTTGGTCCCCTGCACGGCGGCGTCGGCGAAGGGGATGGGCGTGCCGAACGGGTCGACGTCGACCACGTCGAAGGCCTCCGAGTGCATGAGGACGTTGGCGTTCTGGTGGCGGACCTCGGCCGCGAGGTCGTTCCGTTCCAGATTCGCCTCACAGAGCGCTACGGCGTCGTCGTCGACGTCACACAGCGTCGTCTCCCACCCGTCGGCGGCCGCCCGGACCCCGCGGATGCCGCTGGCGGCGGTGGCGTCCAGATAGCTCTCGACGCGGTCGTCACGCTCCCGGTAGGCCCGCAGCGCCGCCACGGTGAGGTCTCGGTTCAGTTCCTGCACGGGGTTGAAGAACACGTCCGCTCCCTTGCCGGCGTCCGGTTGTTCGGGGACCGAGACGGTGACCTGCCCCTCGCTGACGCGCATACCCGACTCTCCGTGCGGGCGCCGTTAAGTCGTTCGAAGGTGGGTCAGGCCGCCGCGGGGTCGCTGGCGACGGCGCGGTCGCGTGGGAGTCGGACCGTCACCGTCGTCCCGTCGCTCGTGTCGAAGTCGAGGTCCCCCTCCAGCGTCTGCACCGCCCAGTGGACCAGCCACAGGCCGATACCGCTCCCGTGGTCCAGGTCCGTCTCTCGGCCGCGGGCCAGCACCGACAGTTCGTGGTCGGGGACGCCCGGTCCGTCGTCGGCGACCGTGAGCACCACGTCGTCGCCGTCGGCGTGGGCCGAGACGGAGACGGCGGCGCCGGGGACGTGTTGGAGTGCGTTCTCGACGAGGTTGGTCACGACGACGCCGAGCAGGACCGGCTGGGTCCGGAGTGTGAGGGCGGCCGGAACGTCGACGTCGACGGTCCCCCCGTACTCCTCGGCGAGCGCCGACGTGACGTCCGCGACGCGTTCGCGAAGGTCGACCGGTTCGACGTCGTCGGCGTCGACGCTGGCCTCCGAGAGGGTGCGGGCCTTGTCGCCGGACTCCACGAGTCGGTCGACGGCCCGCTCGATAGTCGCGGCGTGGTCTGCCTCGTCGCCGTCGAGTTCGGCGGCCAGCAACTCCGCGCGGGCCTGAATGACGACGCTCTCGTTGCGGACGTTGTGCCGCAGGAAGCGGTTGAGCACCTCCAACCGACGTTCGCGCTGTATCTCGTCGGTGATGTCCTGAAAGACCACGGTGTACCCCAGATGGGTGTCGCTCTCGTCGCGCAACTCCGTCTGCTGGACCTTGTAGACGTCCCGCCGGCCGCCGTTCTCCACGGCGAACCGGTCGTAGGCCTCGCCGACGGCGAACGCCTCGCCGACCAGGAGGCCGTCCAGCGGGTCGGTCAGCACCGACCGCTTCTCGACGGCCAGCATCCGCTCGGCGGCCGGGTTGAGGTTCACGATGCGGCCGTCGACGTCGACGATGGCCACCGGCGTCGCGATGTCGTCGATGGCCGCTCGCTCGCCCGCCCGCCGGGTCGCCGGATGGAACTCGAACATGTCGCTCCGGACGAAGGCGTAGGCGTCCAGCGCGATGTGCGGGAGGAACGCCAGCGTCGTCAGGTTCGCCGTCGGGCCGATGCCCAGCGCCCACACCAGCACCGCGAGGCCGGGCGGGACCGGGCTCAGCCCGACGGCGATGGCCTCGCGGCGGTACAGCGGGCCGTAGCTGATGACGGTGTCGAACACCAGCACCGTCCCGAACACGACGAACAGCATGGCGACGAAGACGACGACGTACCCCAGCGGCTGGAACGTGTACTGGACGAGCGAGGCCCCGTCGACCGTCGTCAGGCGGACGCCGTCCCACAGCAACGCGTGCAGCGGGTTCGTCAACGCCAGCAGGGATGCCACGGCCGGGACGGCCGCCAGCCCGCGGAACAGCCGACTCTCCAGTATCGTCGTCCGACCGGTGTACCCCAGCGCGAACGCGAGGAAGAAGAACCCTATCCACACCAGACACACCCACGTCACCGCCTCCAGTCCCCGGCGGACGAGCGGCGTCGAGACGAGCACGGCGACGCCGTAGGTCCCACACCAGACCGTGATGGTCGCGATGGTGGCGACGAACCACTTCGCGCCGGGCTTGTCCCAGTGGTCGCGGAGTTGGGCCAACAGGTACAGCGACCCCACCCCCGAGGCGAACGACCCCAGCGCGAGCCAGGGGACAGCGCCGACCATGACGTGTCGTGGGCCCGCTCCCTGTTTATGGTTCCGGGGCGCTCGCCGACCGAGAGAGACGACGCTGTTTTGTCACACCTCTGCCTAGCCATCGTGTGACCGCCGTCGACGAGTGGGTGTCGCTGCTGGAATCGGAGGGGGGACTCACCCCCGAGGCAGTGACAGCTATCGTCGACGCCCACGGCGACCGGGGCCAGCGCGCCATCGAGGCCGTCGGCGAGAGTCGCGTGAAAGGCTATCGCGACTTCACCGTCGTCGTCGGCTACGAGGACGAGTACATCGTCGAGGACGGCGGCTGTCACTGCGCCGACGCCGAGTACAACCTCGACAGCGACGACCCCGACGACCTGTGCTGGCACGCCATCGCCGTCCGTATCGCCGAGGCCATCGACGCCGTCGACGACCACGACATGTGGTACTCGGACGTCCGGGACTTCCTGTAGTACCTTTTTGCTTCGGCGGGTGTCCTCGCGCCGCTACGCGGCGCTGTGGGCACCCACCTCGCAAAAATCTACGCTAAAAAAGCCGGAATCGCCCACGGCGATTCCGGTGAAACCGCGCCTCCGGCGCGGTATGCTTTCGGTGGTGTTCCTGCCCTCCCCCGTCGTCGCGCGACGGAGCGCGCTCCCGGCCACCGCGACCGTACGCGACCCGCTACCGCTGGTCGACGCAGTAGTCGACGTAGTTCCGCAGGATACGCAGGCCCGTCTCGCCCGACTTCTCCGGGTGGAACTGGGTGCCGAAGACGTTGCCGGCCTCGTTGGCGACGATGGAGGCGAAGTCGACGCCGTAGTCGGTGGTGGCGACGACGCTCTCCTCGTCGTCGGGGACGGCGTAGTACGAGTGGACGAAGTAGGCGTGTTCGCCGTCGACGCCCTCGACGAGGGGGTGGTCGCGTTCGACGTGCAGTTCGTTCCAGCCCATGTGGGGCACCGTCTGGTCGCGGCTGAAGCGGACGTTCTTCCCGGGGACGAGGTCCAGTCCCTCGGCGTCGCCCTGCCCGGCGTGGTCGGCCTCTTCGCTGGTGGTCAGGAGCATCTGCATCCCGAGACAGATACCGAACAGCGGTTTGCCCGCCTCGGCCTGTTCGACGAGTGCGTCGCGGAACGGCCCGGCGTTGTCCATGCCCTCCGAGAAGGCCCCGACGCCGGGGAGGACGATGCCGTCGGCGGCGTCGAAGTCGGCCGGGTCCTCCGAGAGCGTGACGCTCGCGCCGGCACGTTCGAGGCCGCGCGTGACGCTCCGGAGGTTCCCCAACCCGTAGTCGACGACGACCACGTCGGCGGCCGTCTGTCTCACGTTCATGTGCGCGAGTAGGCCGAGGCGGGCTAAGTGCGTTCCCCTTCGGACAGGTTTCGCCGGCGGGTGCAAAGCGATGTCACCGAACCCGTCCGACGCGCGGCGTCCCTAGAAGTCCCCGAGCCGTCGCTGTCCGCTCTCGCCGTCCGTGAAGTCGGCCGCCTTCGCTAACGTCGACGCGAACGTCTCCTTCTGACTCGGGTCGTACAGCGTCGCCGCCGGGTGGACACAGACCATCACGCGCCGGGGCTGGCCCTCGATAGCCACGTCGACCACGTCGCCGGCCTCGCCGGTGACAGCGACGTCCCGGCCCAGTAGGTGCTCGGCAGGGACTTTCCCGAGCGTAATCACGAGTTCCGGGTCGACGCGGTCGATTTCGGTCTCCAGATACTCGCGGCAGTTCGCCAGTTCTCCCTTCCTCGGGTCGCGGTTCTCCGGCGGGCGACAGCGCACGCAGTTGGTGATGCGTACGTCGCCGCGGTCCAGCCCCACCTCGCGCAGGCCGTCGTCCAACACGTCGCCGCTGCGGCCGACGAACGGTTCGCCCCGTTCGTCCTCGTTGGCGCCCGGCGCCTCGCCGACGAACAGGAGGTCCGCGTCGGCCGGGCCGACGCCGTTGACGATGCGCGACCGGGACGCACAGAGCTCTTCGCAGCGCTCGCAGGCGACCACGTCCAGCCCGTCCATCTGCTCCATACCCGTCGTTCGGCCCGGGTCGTATCAAGGCCGGCGGTCGCCGCTCACTCCCTGTCGACCAGTCCCCGGGCGGCGAGTCTGGCGACCCGGAGCGGTTCCGGGCGGCCGCCCTCGGGCGTGAACGCGCGGACCACGTCGGCGGCCGCGTCGTCCTCGATACCGACCGCGCGGACGTACACCGTCTCGTCGTTGACCGTGACCGGGCGGCGGTCTGGCTGGGCGCGGTATGTGTCGAGGCGGCCCCTGACAATGTCGGGGTCGTCGAACGCCTCGCGGATGGCCCCCTCGAGCCCCGGCGAGGACTCGAACGTGACCGAGATAGTCGGCAGTCCCGTCCAGTCGTGTATCGCGTGCAAATCGAGGACGTTGAACCACGCGGGAGCGATGCCGGCGAGCAAGAGATAGCGGACGTCCTCGCGGTCCAGTCGGTCGACCATCGCACAGACAGTCTCGGTGGCGTCGCGCCCGCCGACGGTACAGGTGTCGAAGACGAACCCGTCGACGACGCGGCTGGCACGGACGACAGTTCCCGCGAGGTGACTAGTCGACTCGCGATACGATTCGGCGACGCCGAGCGCGCGAACGCCGGCTTTCACGTGTTCTGGCTCTCGTCCTCCTTGATGTCTTTCAGCCGGTCGAGTAGTTCGTCGTTCGACGCGGTGAACTCGTATTCGACGTCACCCTCGTGGGCGTTCTCCTCGGCGTCGAGTCCATCCTCGTCGTCGAACTCTGTGTCGTACTCCTGATTGTCTTGTTCCGACTCGTCGTAGCTCCCGAACCCCATGGTACGTGTACAACTATGCAGTTCACAGTGAAAAATCACTCGCCGGTCCCACCCCGCTCTGTTCCGCTTCATGCGCGTGGGCGCGTGAACCGGCCGTTTACGACCAGTTGACGAGGACGGATTACAGCGACTCGCGCGCGTCGACGTTCCGGTTGCCGGCGTGAGCGTCGGCCCCCTCGTTCGGCGTGGCCCACCGGACGGCGTTGTCCAGTACCTGCTGGACGTCCTCGCGGTGGTAGATGGGGTACGTCTCGTGGCCCGGCCGGAAGTAGAAGATGTTCCCGCGACCCCGGTGGTAACAACACCCGCTTCGGAACACCTCGCCGCCCTCGAACCACGAGGTGAACACGAGCCTGTCGGGCTCCGGGACGCCGAACGGTTCGCCGTACATCTCGGCCTCCTCGATGACCAGCGAGTCGTCCAGTCCGTCGGTGATGGGGTGGCCGGGGTCGACGACCCAGCACCGTTCGCGCTCGCCGACCTCGCGCCACGTCAGGTCACAGGGTGTCCCGAGCAGTCGCTTGAACGGCTTGGAGGCGTGTGCCGAGTGGAGGACGAGCAGCCCCATCCCGTCGTAGACGCGGTCGGCGACTCGCTCGACCACGTCGTCGTCGACCTCGTCGTGGGCGACGTGGCCCCACCACAGCAACACGTCCGTCTCGTCGAGTACCGACTCGGTGAGGCCGTGCTCCGGCTCGTCGAGCGTCGCCGTCCGAGTGTCGTGACCGCGTTCGGAGAGCGCGTCTGCGATAGCCGTGTGGATGCCGTCGGGGTACACCTCGGCGGCGTCCCCGCCCTCGCGTTCGTGGACGTACTCGTTCCAGACCGTAACGGATGCCATGTGCAGGACCTCCGCCGCTCGACGTATAGCTTCGGCGACTGACACGGACAGACGCGACGCCACCGCCTCGTCAGTACACTCAAGCGAGTAGCGCCACACGACACGGACATGGAGGTCCACAACGTCACCGCCGACGCCGAGACGTTCACCTGTAACGCCTACCTCGCCATCGGCGAGCGGACCACGCTCGTCGACGCGGGCGCGATGGAGGGCGTGGTCGACGTGATTCGCGAGCACACCGACACGCTGGACGCCGTCGTCCTGACCCACCAGCACGGCGACCACGTCGAGCGACTGGACGCGGTGCTCGACGCGTTCGACGCGCCGCTGTACGCCTACGGCGACCACGCACGCCGGGACAACGCGCTCGTGGACGGCGAGGAGATACTGGTCGGCGACGAGGCCTGCGACGTGGTGTACACGCCCGGCCACGCCGAGGACCACGTCTCGCTGGTCTCGGCGAACTCGCTGTTCTCGGGCGACGTGGTGGTCCACGACGACGGCGCGTTCGACGACGGGTCGTTCGGCCGCACGGACTACCCCGGTCAGTCCCGCGAGCGACTCATCGAGAGCATCAGGACGCTGTTAGAACGGATGCCCGACGGCGTCGAACACATGTACTCGGGCCACGGGAGCGTCTTCCACGGCGACGTGCGCGCGGTGGTCGAGCGAGCGCTCGAACGGGCCGAGCGCCGCGAACCGAAGTACCCCGACGAGTGAGACCGACACGATAGCCGCCGCTGGTCGACTCGCGGCGAGTGCCGACCCGAGACGGGCGGCGAGTGAGAAGTGAGACTGTCTCAGGCGCTGCGCGTCTCCTTCGCCTTCGGGCGAAGGTTGCCGTAGCCGCACTTCCGGCACTGCTGTGCGCGCTGGGGGTTGCGAGCGTTACAGCGCATGCAAATCTGCTTGTTCAGGATTCGGTCTGACGCTTCCTCGAAGCTAGCCATGCGAGTCGGTTGCCAGTGTGGCCGTTTAAGCTTTGAGTTTCCGACCGGCGCGGTTTTGAGGCCGGCGCCCGACGTCGGGGTATGTACGACCGGGTCGCGGACCTCCCGCTACACGTCGAGGACTGTGCGTTCGAGTCGCGCGAGCGAGCCACCTCCAGCGGCTTCGACCGGGCGACGACCACGGTCGCGCTGTCCGGCGGCGGCGAGACGGGACGGGGCGAAGACGTCACCTACACCAACGAGGCCCACTACGCACTGGCCGACCACGCGGTCGACCTCGCCGGCGAGTACACCGTCGAGTCGTTCTCGACGGCGCTCGACGACGCCGACCTCTGGCCGGCCCCGCCCGACGAGGACCGGTTCTACCACTACCGCCGCTGGGCGTTCGAGAGCGCGGCGCTCGATTTGGCGCTGAAGCAGGCCGACACCAGCCTCGGGGCCGCGCTCGGCCGCGAGTACGACCCCGTCTCGTTCGTCGTCTCGACGCGCCTCGCCGGGGCGGACGACGAGGACCCGCCGACGACCGACCGACTAGACGCGCTCTTAGACGTTCACGACGACCTCGCGTTCAAACTCGACCCGACGCCCGACTGGAGCGACGACCTGCTCACGGCGCTGGCGGACTACGACGTGCGCGTCCTCGACCTGAAGGGACTGTACGAGACGGAGGGCGTCGAGGTGACCGTCGACGCCGGCTTCTACCGCCGCGTGGTCGACGCCCTGCCCGACGCGCTAATCGAGGACCCGAACCTGACCGACGAGACGCGCCCCGTCTTCGACGGCCGGGAAGAGCGGGTGACGTGGGACGTGCCCATCACCGGTGTCGAGAGCATCGAGAACCTGCCGTTCGAACCCGAGTGGCTCAACATGAAACCGTCGCGGTGTGGCACCGTCGAGTCTGTGCTGGAGACCATCGCGTACTGCGAGGCCCACGACGTCCGCCTGTACGGCGGCGGCCAGTTCGAACTCGGCGTCGGCCGCGACCACGTGCAGGCGCTGGCCTCGCTGTGTTACCCCGACGCCCCGAACGACGTGGCGCCGGGCGGCTACAACGACCCGGACCCGTCGCCGGACGTGCCGGCCAGCCCACTCGCCCCGCCGTCTGACCCGTCGGGCATCGGCGTCGGGTTCGGCGACCCTGATAACTGATGGTCAAACTACAAGACGCGTGGCGTGGTAGCTATACACATGCGCTGTCCGAACTGCGGCGAACGAATCACCGACGTCGTCGAAGCAGAGGTCCGCAAGACGTGTCCGCACTGCGACGCGTCGCTTCGCGACCCGGTCATCAGTTGACTCACTCCGCGGCCAGATAGTCGTCCTGCACGGCGACGACGTCGCTCGAGTCCTCGCAGTCCGCGTACCGCCGGAGCGGTTCCTCGTTCAGTTCGAGGAACGTGTGGCCCCACGAGAACTTCGAGAGAATCTCCTCGGCGTGGTCGCGTTCGCCGAGGATACACAGTGCGCCGGCGAAGGCCTCGACGGTGTTCAACTGGAAGGCCGTCCCGTAGTTGACGGGGTTGCCGGCGACCAGAAAGGGGAGCGAGCGGTGGACGCCCTGTAGGTCGAAGGCCTCGCGTTCGGCCGTCTCCCACGAGCAGTCCAGCGCGACCAGTCGCTCGTGACGGGCGCCGTCGCCGACCGTCGGGGCGTCGGCGGGCGAGAGCGCTTGCTCGGCGAAGGGGTTGAGGACGATGCCCGGCGGCGTCGACCGCGTCGCCCGGTGCAACTCGGCGAGGTCGAAGCGCGCGAGTTTCCGGGCGCTACACTTGTCGGGGTCGTCGTCGCCCTCGTAGCGAACGTGCAGTTCCACACCGTCAGTTCCACCTCAGCCGTCAAAAACGGCTCGCTCGGCGGGCCGATGTCAATCACCCTTAAGTATCGGTAGGTATAGATGCAACTGTGATTGGGGAGGGGACGGTGGCGCCGACGTTCGAGTTACCGGCGCTCGTCGACGGCGAGCGCAGGCGAGTCGCCCTCGATGAGTACGTCGGCGACGACGTCGTCATCCTCGCGTTCTACCCGGCCGATTTCAATCAGGCCTGCGACGAGGCGTCGTGTGACCTCGACGAACTCGACCTCTTCACCATGCAGAAGGACGTCACCATCCTCGGTATCAGTCCGGACTCGGTGTACAGCCACCGGGCGTTCGCCGACCGGTACGACCTGAAGGTGCCGTTGCTCGCCGACACCGCCGGCGACGTCGCCGAGCAGTACGACCTGACGATGGTCGACGACATCGGTCAGCGACTGGTCGAACGGGCCGTCGCCGTCGTCGACCACGACGGCGTCGTCCGGTACGCGTGGCACACCGACGACCCGACGGAACTCCCTCGCGTCGACGAACTCAAAGACGCCATCGCCGACACCGGCGGCGACGACACCGCCTTCGCCCGCTACCGCATCGGCCACGCTCACTACACCGAGGGACGACGGGCGTTCACCGCGGCGATGAACGAGTTCGGCGACTCCGAGTGGATGCTGGCCCAGTCGGACTTCCAGCGCGCCCGCGAGGAGTTCGAGGAAGCGGAAGCCCAGTTCGACACTGCGGTCCGGTTCGGCGACGACGCGTCGCTGGCCCCCATCTACGACGGGGCGCGGACGAAGGCCAGTTCGCTGTGGCAGGCCGCCGACTGGCTGACACAGGCCGCGAGCGCCTACTCCAGCGGGAGCGGTGCGGAGGGGCAGGACCTGCGGGACGACGCCGAGCGACCGCTCGAGACCGCTCGCGGCTACGAGGAACCGCCGGACCCGGACGGCGAGTGGCCGCCGGCGGAGGACGATTTGGAGAAGGCGCCGGACGAACTGTCGACCATCCTCCCGACGGACCCGGACCCCGACGACGTGGCACTGGGCGTGGACATCGACGACGAGATGGCCGAGGCGGACGACACGGAGGCCGAAACCACGGCGTCCGCGGACACCACCGACGACGCCACGGCGACGAGCGACCCCGGTACGGCGGCGTCTGCGGACGGTGACGACGAGGGCGACGACGAAATCGGCGACGACGAACTGGCCGAGATACAGGCCGAACTGGCGGCGAGTAACCCCGATACCGAACCGCCGACGGAGGCGGTGACCGAAGAACCGACCACGATGGTCGAGACACTGCCGGGAGAGGCCGAGGCCGAGGCCGACGCCGAGGACGGAGAGGACGCGCCGGGCGACGACGCCGCGGCCGTCGACGGGGACCTGGACCTGACCGACCCCGTGGCCGGCGAGCGAGAGGCCGACGGTGACGACGATGACTGACGCCGACGAGACGCCGGCCGACCACGCCCGCGCGTACTACCTGGCGCTGGACGAGGGCGACTACGACCTGTTGACGCGACTGCTCGCGCCGGAGTTCGTCCACGACCGGCCCGACCGGACCATCGAGGGTCGCGAGCGGTTCGTCCGGTTCATGCGCGAGGAGCGGCCCCAGACGGACACGAGCCACCCCATCGACGGCCTCTTCCGACGGCCGGACGGCGACGGCGTGGCGGTGCGCGGGCGGTTGCTCGACGCCGACGGCGACCCCATCGCCCGCTTCGTCGACGTGTTCCAGTTCGACGACGGACGTATCGAGCGTATCGAGACGTACACGGGCTGAGCGGTCGACGCCGTGATCGCGTGCCACGGCGACGGCGCCCGAACTGGGGTCGACCGCCAGTACCCGGTGGCCTCGGGCCTCGTGAGAAGTGGCGCCTTTCCGATGTTTGCCACCAGTTAACGAGTATCTATATCCCAGTACGAGCGCTACACTGTCGTCCGTCGAAGCCACCGTGCGGTCCGACGCGCGAGGGATTAGGAGGTGTTTATTTATGCCCCTCAGACCGGTTTACGTAACGCATGGCAGGACGGTCGAGTCCCCGACTGGAACCAGAGACGGCCCTGCGGGCCGGCCCCTTCCGCCTCAGAGACGGGGCGAAGGGGCTGGTGACGTCGGCGTCGAAGGTGCTGCTGGTCAGAGAGCGCCACGCGGACGGCACGCCGTTCTGGACCCTCCCCGGCGGCGGCGTCCACCGGAGCGAGTGTCCGACGGAGGGACTACGCCGCGAACTGGCCGAGGAACTCAACTGTCGGGCCCACATCGGCCGGCCCGTGACGACGTTCTGGTACGCCCACGACAGCCTCGACGACACCGTCTCGGCGTACACGGTGTTCGACTGCGCGTTGCTCTCGGAACCGGACGCCGACCAGCGAGAGGGCGTCTTCGAGTGTCGCTGGGTCGACCCCGAGACGCTCCCGGCGTCGACGCTCCCGCAGGTCCGTCACGTCTGTCGGCACGTCGCCGACCTGTCGTCGCCGTCGGCGGCGTCCGACGACTGACCGTTACTCCTTCTCGCCGGCGCCGAGGGCGCTCTCGCCAACCGGTTCGGAGCCCTCGATGACTTCCTGCCCACCCATGTACGGCCGGAGCGGTTCGGGCACGGTGACGGTGCCGTCCTCGTTCTGGTAGTACTCGAGGATGGCGACCATCACGCGCGGCACCGCGAGGCCAGAGCCGTTGAGCGTGTGGAGGTAGTCGGCGGACTCGTGGCGCTCGGGCCGGTAGCGCAGGCCGGCACGCCGGGCCTGGAAGTCCTCGAAGTTCGAGACGGAGGAGACCTCCAGCCAGCGGCCGCCGATATCGGGGCCGTCCTCCATGTCGTCGCCGGGCGACCACACCTCGATGTCGTACTTCTTGGCCTGCGTAAAGCCCATGTCGCCGGTGCACATGTCCAGCACGCGGTAGGGGAGTTCGAGGCGGTCGAGCACCTCGGCGGCCTCCTCCAGCAGGGCTTCGAGGCGGTCGTAGCTGTCCTCCGGGCGGACGAAGTTGACGAGTTCGACCTTGTGGAACTGGTGGACGCGGACGTACCCACGCGTCTCAGTGCCGTGTTCGCCGGCCTCCCGCCGGAAGTTCGGCGAGAACGCCTGATGCTTGACCGGCAGGTCGTCGTCGAGCAGAATCTCGTCGCGGTACATGTTGGTGACCGGCACCTCCGCCGTGGGCAGGAGCCACAGGTCGTCCTCGTCGTAGTCGTCGCCCTGTCGCGCGCCGACGCGGTAGGCGTCGTCGTCGAACTTCGGCAACTGGCCGGTGCCCTCCATCGACGCGGAGTTGACCGGAATCGGTGGGAGGATGTCCGAGTACCCCTGCTCGCGGTGGACCTCCAGCATGAACTGGATGAGCGCGTGTTCGAGGCGCGCGCCCTCGCCCTTGACGAACTGGTAGCCGCCGCCGGTGACCTTCGCGCCCCGCTCGAAGTCTAAGATGTCCAGTTCCTCGCCGAGGTCGTAGTGGGGAATCACCTCCTCGGGGAGGTCACGCAGGTCGTCGAACCCCTCGCGGTAGGCCTCGACGTTGTCGCTCTCGTCCTCCCCGGTCGGCACCGACTCGTGGGGGACGTTCGGCAGTTCCAGCAGGGCCGCCTCTAACTGGGACTCCAGTTCGTCGGCGCGGTCCTCGACGTCCTGCAGTTCGTCTTTCAACTCCTGCGAGCGCTCGATGGCCTCCTGAGCTTTCTCCTCCTCGCCCGCCTGCTTGTACTCGCCTATCTTGCTGGATATCTCGTTGCGCTCCTGTCGCAGGCCGTCGCCTCTCGCCTTCAGTTCGCGCCACTCCTCGTCGATAGCCAGAATCTCGTCGAGGTCGACGCCCGTGACGCCCTTGCGTTCGATGGCGTCCCGGACCGTCTCGGGGTTCTCCCGGACGAACTGTCTCGATAACATGGGCGACGGTTCTCGACGGCGGAAATTAGGCGTGTCGGTCCTAGCAGGAGTGAGGCCCCGCGTAGGTGACGTCGCTGGGCCCGGCCAGAACGACCGGAGAGCCCCGGCGGGCGACGCTCCCGCGGCAACCGAGCGGCCCGGAGCGTTCCCGCCGTTCGGCGTCGTGTCGTCGGGACGGTGACTGGAGCCACCCGTTCCCAGCGAACACAACCGTTTTGCCGCCACCAGTCGCCAGCCTACCTATGGCAATCGGTGACGTGTACGAGGCCGAGAGGTGCGAGGACGTCTACTACGTCGATACGGGCGCGTACGCCGTCCCGGAGTACGGGACGGTGTACGTCGTCGACAGCGAGCGCCCGGCGCTGGTCGACGCCGGACTCGGCACCAACCACGAACGCGTCCTCGACGCGATGGCCGAGGCCGGCGTCGAACCAGAGGACCTCGAAGTAATCGCGCTCACGCACATCCATCTGGACCACGCGGGCGGCACGGGACTGCTGGTCGACGCGTGTCCGAACGCGACGGTGTACGTCCACGAGATGGGGTCGCGCCACCTCGTCGACCCCGAGCGAATCTGGGAGGGGACGAAGGGCGCCGTCGGCGACCAGATACGGCACTACACCGAACCGAAACCGGTGCCCGAGGAGCGCATCGTCGAGGTAACCGACGGCGACGAGATCGACCTCGGCGACCACACCTTCGAGGTGGTCCACGCGCCCGGTCACGCCCCGCATCAGGTGGTCTTCTACGACCCGACGATAGACGGCGTGTTCACGGCCGACGCCGCGGGTATCTACACCCCCTCGACCGACGAGATGCACGTCACGACGCCGCCGGTGAACTTCGACCTCGAACAGGCGCTTGCGGACGTCGAGACCATCGCCGAACTGGACCCCGAGACGCTGTTGTTCGGCCACTTCGGCCCGGCACCGACCGGCGACAAACTCGACGTCTACGCCGAGATACTCACCGACTGGGTGGCCGCCGTCGACGAGAAGCGGTCGGAACTGGGCGACGACGACGCGGTGATCGACCACTTCGTCGAGACGGTCGAGACGCCCGACGTCTGGGGCGAGAGCAAGGCCAGCGCGGAAGTAGCGATGAACGTCCGCGGGGTCCTCGTCGCACTGGACCGAGACGAGTAGCGTTTCGGGTGACAATTCGGGCAGCAGTTATTTGTGATATGTTACTAAACGGCATATAATGCCAGACCAAGGGGTAGAAACGTACGGGGAAATCGGGAACCAAACACTGGGTGAACTGTTCGAGTCGACCGTCGAGACACACGGCGACCGGCCCGCACAGCGGTACAAGGGTGGGGTGTACGACCGCTCGCTCGCGGGGGTCGCCGTAGACCCGGCGCCGGACGGCGACTTCGCCGTGCTGTCCTACGACGAGATGGCGGGCGTCGTCCGCAGACTCGCCGCGGGGTTCCGCGACATCGGTATCGGTCCGGACGACCGGGTCGGGTTGTTCGCCGACACTCGCATGGAGTGGGCGCAGTGTGACTTCGCCCTGCTGGCGGCCGGGGCCGTCGTCACCACCGTCTACGAGAGTTCCTCGCCGGAGCAGGCACGACACCTGCTCGCCGACCCAGAGGCGACGGCCGTCGTCGTCGAGAACGACGACCTGCTAGAGCGGGTGTTCGCCGTCGAGGACGACGTCCCCGTCGAGCAGTACGTCGTGATGGACGAGACCGAGAGCGACCGCGAGGACGTCTACGGCCTCGCGGAGGTGTACGAGCGCGGCGACGAGGTGTTCGACGAGCCCCGGTATCGGACGTGGATAGCCGAGCGCGACCCCGACGACCTCGCGAGTCTCGTCTACACGTCGGGGACCACCGGGAAGCCGAAGGGCGTCCAGTTGACCCACCGGAACTTCGCCGCCAACGCCGCCCAGTGCGAGGCGGGGTACGGCCCGTCGGCCGACCTCCCGCCGGGCGAGCCACGAATCGACGCCAGCACGCAGACGGTGTCGTACCTCCCATTGGCACACGTCTTCGAGCGATTGACCGGCCACTTCTTCATCTTCTCGCTCGGGGGCTGTGTCGCCTACGCCGAGAGCGTCGACACGCTCAAAGAGGACTTCCAGTCGGTCGAGCCGACCGTGGCCACGAGCGTCCCGCGGGTGTACGAGAAGATATACGACGCTATCCGCGAGGACGCCGAGGAGTCCGCCGTCGGCGAGCGGGTCTTCGAGTGGGCGGTGGACGTCGGCCGGCGCTATCACCGCGAGGAGTTGCCCGGCGTCCCACTGCGAGCGAAGTACGCCGTCGCCGACCGACTGGTGTTCTCGAAGGTCCGGAACGCGCTCGGGGGCAACGTCGAGATGCTGGTCAGCGGCGGCGGCACGCTCTCGAAGGAACTGGCGGAACTGTACCACGGGATGGGACTGCCTATCTACGAGGGCTACGGGTTGACCGAGGCCGCGCCGGTGGTCACGACGAACCCGATCGAGCAGCCGAAAGTGGGCACCATCGGCACGCCAGTCCCACACATCGACTTCGAACTGGACACCCACGTCCTCCCCGAGGAGAACCTCGGCGGCGTGATGGGGGAGACGGGCGAACTGCTCGTGAAGGGACCGAACGTCACGGACGGCTACTGGGACATGCCACAGGCCACAGCGGACGCGTTCACCGACGACGGCTACTTCCGGACCGGCGACATCGTCACCCAGCGTCCGGACGGCTACGTCGTCTTCCGCGAACGGGCAAAACAGTTGCTCGTCCTCTCGACGGGGAAGAACGTCGCCCCCCAGCACGTAGAGGAGGCGATGGAGAACCGACCCGAGATAGACCAGGCGATGGCGCTCGGCGACGGCGAGAAGTTCGTCGGGGCGCTGGTCGTCCCCGACGTCGACAGACTGGCCGAGCGAGCGGCCGACGAGGGCGTGTCGATACCCGGCGACCCCGAGCGTCTCGCGGCCGACGACACCGCACACGGCCTCGTCGAGCAGGCGGTCGAGCGAGCCAACGAGTCGCTGGAGTCCCACGAGACGGTCAAGCGGTTCGAACTCCTCGCCGAGGGGTTCACCGAGGACAACGACCTGCTGACGCCGACGATGAAGAAGGTGCGCCCGGCCATCAAGGAGCGGTACGCCGACCGCATCGGCCGTATCTACGACGAGCAAGCGTTCGTCGGCGAGGGGCGGGTCGGCGGACAGACCGCCGACGACGACTGACCGCCACCGGCGGCGTGTCGGCCTGCTCAGGATAACCAGACGGCGGCACGCCCGTCTGGAGTGAGTGCGTTTATACAGGGGGGTACCGTTGTGCGGGCTAGATGGAGGACAGCAGTGGCTGGTAGCTCGACACTCCTGATTCCGTTGGTCGCCGGTATCATCGGACTGGGTGTTCTCGCACAGGTACTCGCCGCCCGGTTGCAGGTCCCGAGTATCATCTTCTACCTGCTGGTCGGTGTCGTCATCGGCCAACCGGGACTCGGCCTCGTCGGGAGCGAGACGTTCGGTGGGGCGCTGTCGGCTATCGTCGGCCTCGCCGTCGCCATCATCGTCTTCGAGGGGGCGTACCACCTCCGGTTCGAGCGCATCCGCGAAGCGCCGACAGCGACGTTCCGACTGGTGACGCTGGGGGCCGCCATCGCGCTGGTCGGGACGGCCGTCGCCGTGAAGTTCGCGTTCGCCGACGAGGCCGTCTCGTGGAACCTCGCGTTCCTCGTCGGGGCCTTGCTGGTCGCGACGGGGCCGACGGTCATCACGCCCATCCTGAACGTCGTGCCGGTCCGGGACCGGGTCGCGACGGCGCTGGAGACGGAGGGCATCGTCAACGACGTGACGGCGGCCATCATCGCCGTCGTCGTCTTCGAGACGGTCAACCCCGGCGCGAGCAGTAACGGCCTGTTGCAGGCGTTCGCGCTCCGACTCGGCACCGGCCTGCTCGTCGGCCTCGTCGTCGCCGGCCTGCTGTACTACCTCCTGCAGTACATCGACCTCTCGCCGGGCGACGCCCCGCGGAACTCCCGCCTGCTGGTGCTCGCCGGCGCGCTGGTGGCGTACGCCGCCGCCAACACCATCGCGACGGAGGCGGGCGTCGCCGCCGTCGCCACCGCCGGGATAGCGCTGGGCAACGTCGACCACCCCTACGAGGAGGACATCGAGGCGTTCAAGGGCGACATCACGCTGCTCGTCCTCTCGTTCGTCTTCATCGCACTGGCGGCCCAACTGAGCCTCGGCGCGCTCATCGACGTGGGACTGGCCGGTATCGTCGTGGTGCTGGCCGTCGCACTGGTCATCCGGCCGCTACTGGTGTTCATCTCGACGGTCGGCGACCGCTTCACGCGCGCCGAGAAGTTGTTCGTCAGTTTCGTCGGCCCGCGCGGCATCATCCCGGCCTCCGTCGCGACGCTCTTTGCGGTGGAACTGAACAGCGTCGCCGAAGAACTGCGGACGGAGGCGGCCGAGGTGAGCGGACAGGAGGCGACCGAACTGCTGGCGCAGGCGGACCTGCTGACCACGCAGGCCGAGATTCTGCTCGGCACGGTGTTTCTGGTCATCTTCGCGACGGCCCTGCTGGAAGGCGGGTCGGCGCGATACATCGCGGAAAAACTGGACGTGATACCAATGCGAGTCATCATCGTCGGCGGCGGACAGGTGGGCCGAGCGCTCGCCAAGCGCCTCGAAGACCGGGGCGAGAACGTCGTCATCATCGAGGAGGACGAACAGATAGTCGAACGAGGGCGCAACGAGGGGTACACCGTCGAAATCGGCGACGGGACCGACACGGACGTGTTGCGCTCTGCAGGCGCGGACAACGCCAAAACCGTCGTCGCCGCGACCGGGGACGACGACGCGAACCTGCTGGTCTCACAGCTAGCGAGTTCGAAGTTCGACATCGACCACGTCATCGCCCGGGCGAACAACCCGGACAACGTCGAGGCGTTCGAGGACCTCGGGGTCCGCACCATCTCCTCGGCGATGGCGACGGCGTGGGCCATCGACAACCAGATAGAGCGGCCGGCCATCGCCCACTGGATGACCGACGTGGGCCGGACCGGCGACGTACAAGAGGTCGAAGTGCGCAACCCCGAACTCGTCGGCAAAGCGGTGCGTGACGTCGGGCCGATGCTCCCGGAGGCCTGTCTCATCGCCCTCGTCAGCGGCGGCGAACACACGGAGTCGCAGGTGCCGACCGCCGACTACGTCCTGCGAGAGGGCGACATGGTGACGCTACTGGGTCGCCGCGAGTCGGTGCGCGACGGGATGAAACTCGTCGGCGACGGCTAGTCAGAGAGCTTTTCCACGGTGTCGGCGTCGACACCTTCGGTCCAGGGCGACTGCCCGCCGTCGCCGTCGGTCTTGTACGTCCCGCGAGCGCTGGCGACGTGGTGGTCGTCGGCGTCGTACACCTCGACGTCGACGACGGCGACGCTCCCGCCGTTCCTGACGACGTCGGCCGTCGCTCGCAGGTCGTCCGTCGCGGGCGCCAGATAGTCGATGCGCATGTCCACCGTCGGGGAGATGGTCCCCGACACGGAGACGACGGCCGCCCCGCCGACGGTGTCGACCAGCGAGTAGGTGACCCCGCCGTGGGCGATGCGCGCGTTCGGGTTCGAGGAGTGTTCCGCTCGTAAGGGGAGACGGGCCTCGGCGTGTCCGTCGCCGACGTCCGTGAGCGATATCCCGAGTTCCTCGACGAACGGGATGTCGTTGAACAGTGCCTGCAGGCTCATACCGTGGAGTGTGTCGCCGCCGGTATAAGTCACAGCGAACGGGAGACAACCGAAGAGACGTGGTCGGTGGGAGTGGCCACCGACGGCACCATGCCTCGTCGTCCGCCGCCGTCGTGGACGGCGACGGACCTCTGACAGCCCAGTACCCGGCACTCGTATGTGACAGCCAGTAACTGTGAACGTTTCTATTGTTCCGCTCGTGAGACATGCGACGACCCTCTCGAAAAGGTACGCCTACGGAGCAATCGGTGACTTGCGGGCACGAGGTGTGGTCGGCGTACTCGGCCGTCGGTGTTGCCATCACCGAACAGTTTCCGAATGGGGGTTGAAAACGCTACTATGACCGATATATAGCCCTACGACGACCGACCGAGTGCGAGCCGACTGTCGTCG
Source organism: Haloarcula rubra (assembly GCF_019599465.1). GTDB lineage: Archaea > Halobacteriota > Halobacteria > Halobacteriales > Haloarculaceae > Haloarcula > Haloarcula rubra. The sequence continues at coordinate 355,366 of NZ_RKLR01000002.1, read as the reverse complement.
GCCCGTCGGTCGCGACGGCGACGGGGCGCGGCCGGTCGCGACTCGGTGAGCGCCGCCGACCTGCCGGAGAGAGCGCGTGAGCGGTGCAGTAAAGAGGGTCGCTGTCCTCGGACGGGGTAAATGGATTCGACAGTCGACCGACTGACGCAGTTCGGCCTCTCCGAGACGGAGGCAGAGACCTATCTCGCGGTTCTCGAACGGGGGTCTGCGACCGTCGCAGACGTGGGTTCTGCGACCGACATCTCGACGGGGTACGTCTACGATTTGGTCGAGAGTCTCGCCGACCGCGGCCTCGTCGTCGTCGACGACCACCGGACGCCGACGCAGGTTCGCGCCGTCGACCCCGAGTCGGCCATCGAGTCGATGACCGAGGAACTGACCGACCTCGAGTCGGACCTCTCGGAGCGGTTCACCGACACGGAACGTGACTACCCGGCCATCGAACTCGTCCGGGCGAGACAGACGCTGTACCAGCGACTGGAGACGCTCATCGACGACGCCGAAGCGGAGATATTCATGATGGTTCCGGCTCCCGTCGCCGACCGCCTCACCGGACCGCTGGAGCGGGCCCGCGACCGCGGGGTGTTCGTCGCCCTCTTGCTCGGTGGCGGGGACAGCGAGGCCGTCGAACGGGCGACCGACGTCGCGAGCGTCGTCAGGACGTGGGAACCACCGGTCGAGAGTCTCGTGGTGATAGACGACGAGGCCGCGGTCACCAGCGACTCCTCGCTGTTGCGTGGCGAGCACCGCGACGGCGACTACGGCCTCGTCCTCGAACAGAGTCCGAAGACCGCCGGGGCCATCGGGTCCCAGTGGTTCAACTTCTGGGCCGCCGGCGAGGAAGTCGCCAGCGCGGACCCACGCCCCCTGCCGGCCGAGGGCCTCTCGTTCCGCCACGGCGTCTTCGTCGCGACGAAACACGCGGCGGAGACGGACATCGAAGTGACGGCCGACCTCTTCCCGGGGCAGGACCACGCGACGCTCACCGGGACTGTCGTCGAAATCAAACAGGGCCTGCTGGAACCGACCACCTACGACTTCCCGGTCCAGAACACGCTCGTCCTCGACGTCGACGGGGAACGCGTCACCGTCGGCGGGCCCGGGGCCTTCGTCGAAGACTACTCGGTGAAGTCGCTGACGATTCGAGAGCAGAGCGACTGAGCCGGCCGCTACCCCACGTTACGGCCGGTGGAACTCGATGGCCGCACCCTGCCCGAACCCGACACACTCCGTGGCGAGGCCGAGGTCGGCGTCGCGTTTCTGCATCTCGTGGACGAGCGTCACCGGGAGGCGCGCGCCCGACGCGCCGAGGGGGTGGCCGATGGCGATGGCGCCGCCGTTGACGTTGTAGACGTCGTCGTCGAAGCCGAGTTCGCGCTGGCAGTACAGACACTGTGAGGCGAACGCCTCGTTCAGTTCCACGAGGTCGTAGGCGTCGGTGTCACGGCCGGTTCGCTCGGCCAGTTGGCGCACCGCGGGCACCGGGCCGATACCCATCACCGTCGGGTCGACGCCGGCCACCTCGTGGGCGCCGATTTCGGCCATCACGTCGAGGCCCCGGTCCTCGGCGAACTCGCGGGAGGTGACCAGCAGGCCGGCCGCACCGTCGGAGACCTGCGAGGCGTTGCCCGGCGTGACCGTCCCGTCGGACTTGAACACCGTCGGGAGACCGGCGAGGGTCTCGACGTCGGTGTCCCGGCGGATGCCCTCGTCCTCCTCGACGCGGCCTTCGTCCGTGTCGACGGGGACGAGTTCGTCGTCGAACCGGCCGGAGTCGGTCGCCTCGGCGGCCCGCTGGTGGCTTCGGACGGCGTACTCGTCCTGTTCGCGCCGGGCGACCTCCTTCTCCTCGGCGACCTTCTCGGCGGTCATCCCCATCTGGAGCTCGCCGATGTTGTAGAGTTCGGCGAGTCGCGGGTGGACGTTGTGGGTGTTCTCGCCCATCTTGACGCGGGACATCGACTCGACGCCGCCGGCGACGAGCACGTCACGCTGGCCCGCCGCGACGGCGTCCGCGGCCCGCATCAGCGCCTCCGCGGAGGAGGCACACCAGCGGTTGATGGTCGACCCCGGGACGCCCTCGCCGAGGTCCGACAGCAGAGCGACGACCCTGGCCATGTTGTTGCCCTGTTCGCCGCGCTGTTGGGCACACCCCCACAGCAGGTCGTCGACCTCGTCGCTCTCGACGCCGGTGCTCGCGAGCAACTGGTTGACCAGCGGCACCGAGAGGTCTTCGCTGCGCACGCCTGCGAGTGCGCCGTCCTCTTTGCCCTGTGGCGTCCGAACTGCGTCTACGATGACCGGTGTCGGCATGGACGCGACAACGCCACCGTTCGTGTTAAAAGCTCACAAACTCGGAACCGCGGGACCCGAGTTGTCCCTCGGTCAGGCCGGGGACTGGTCGGGGTCGAACCCCGGCGGCAGGCCCGTGTGTTTGATGCCCGCCCAGTCGTCGACGGCGAACCGGTAGACCGTCACCGCTTCGGACTCGCGGGCGGCCTCGAACACGTCCGGCCGCCACGCCGTCTCGAGGACCGCCGCCAACTCGTCCCACTCGGACTCCGGGACGCGCTCGGCAGTTCCCGTCAGGAGGACGCTCTCCCAGTTGAACGGGGACTGGGCGGCGTAGGTGAGAAACCTGACCGCCTCCGCTCGCTCCATCAGGGCCCGCTTGCGGCTATCGGGCCCGCCGACGAACGTGAAGTACAGCGTCGACGCGCCGTCGTAACCGAACGACATCGGCACGACGTACGGCGCGTCGGCGGCGGGGAGCGCCAGGACGCCCATCCGCTGGTTCGTGACGAAGTCCCGCATCTCCGTGTCGCTCATCTGCGTGAGACCGTACTGTTCCATGTCCTCAACTGTCATGCAAGTGTAACTTCGTCGCTCCGGAGCATAAGCGTTCGCCGAACGGAGCGTGGCTGGGTTACGCTTCCTGCTGGTCTGCACCCGGCGCGTGGCGCTTGACCCGTTCGATGGCCGCGACCGCCCCGCTTCGCTTGGGGTAGCCCTCGCCGCTGTCGGCGATAATCTCGCCGTTACGGTGGCGGAGTCGCCAGCGCCACTCCTCGGCGCGGTCCTCGTATATCTCGAAGGCCGCGCTCCCGATCGTCAGCAGGTCGGCCTCGGCGGCGTAGGACTGGACGCGTTCGACCGCGCGGACCGCCTTGTTGCGTTCGGTGTAGCCCTCGCCGCTGTCGGCGATGATGTCCTCGCCGTCGAACAGGCGCCAGCGGAACTCGCCGGCGTTGTCCTCGTACACCTCGAACTCCGCGCCCACCTCGGCGTTGGGGGCGACGAACTGGACCTGTTCGGCGGCTCTGTGGGCCTTCGCCCGGGTCGGGTACCCCTCGCCGCTGTCGCCCAGAATCTCGCCGTTCTTGTGGAGGAGTCGCCAGCGGTACTGCCCGGCCCGGTCGGCGTACACCTCGAAGGCGACGGGGTCGACTCTGAGGTAGGCCGCACCGGGGACGTACGTCCGGACGCTCTCGAGCGCCCGGCGGACGTTGGACTTCGAGACGTACCCCTCGCCGCTGTCGGCCAGGACGTTCCCGTTGTCGTGACGGAGCCGCCAGCGGAACTCGCCGCCCTTGTCCTCGAACAGTTCGAACGTCCCCTGACTCTCGGGGGCCGGGACTTCGGGCACGTCTTCGGCCGTGTCGTCCTCGGTGGCCGACTCGAAGAACACGACGGCGCCGCCGGCGGCGTTCGTCTGGACGCTGCGGAGCCCCTGCATGGCCTTCTGTCTGCTGGAGTACCCCTGTGCGCTGTCGGCGACGACGTTGCCGTTGCGGTGGCGGAGTCGCCAGCGGTACTTGCCGGCCTTGTCCTCGTACATCTCGAAGGTGGCCTTGCTGTCCATCGCCGCGGCGATGGTCGCCTGCGCGGCGGCCAGTTCTCCCTCGGTGGCGTCGAGCGCCGTCGAGAGGGCGTCGCGGGTGGACTCGCTCGTCACCAGTTCGTCGGCCAGCGAGTCGCGCTCGGTGGCCGTCCGTTCGGCCGTCTCGGTCGCCCGTTCGGCCGTCTCGGTGGCGGCCGCCGCCTCCTCGGTGACCCGCTCGTACTCCTCCTGTCGCCCGGTCAACAGCGGTGCGAACACCGCGCCGATGGCCGCCAGCGCGAGGCCGACGACGTACAGCGTGACCGCCGGGTTCCCCTCGGGACCGTTCCACCCTGCCGGGTAGATGGTCGTGAACCATATCGTCGCGACGAGGCAGACGACCGCGCCAGCGTACGAGGCGAACAGCGCGCGTCGTGAGAGCGGGAGCCGGAGCGTCGGGCCGACGAACAGCGACGCGAACCCGAGGGCGCCGAGGACGTAGCCGACCTCACGAAGCCCCGAGCGCGGGGCGGCGGCGTAGAACAGCGCCAGTCCGAGCGTCCCGAGAACCAACCCGACCACGAACAGCCAGTACCCGTACACTTCGTCGTCCGTGGTCGGCGTGCCGATACGACCGCGATACCACCGCGTGAGAACACCATCCGATGTCATGAAATATATACACACATGCTATACATATAAATCCAGACCTGTCTGTTTAAATACGAGCGTGTCGGCGGGGAAGTAGCCGAAGGGGTCCGAGCCCCCTCGACGCCGGCGCTTCGAGTCACTTATCCCAATCGCGTGGCAACCTAAGTGGGAATGAGCAACCCGGAACTGGACGTCGTCGAGTTCCTGTTGACGACAGCCGTCTACAGCGACCGACGGGACCTCGACCCGGACGACCTACCCCCTGCCTACCGAGAGGTGTTCTGGAGCGACGGCGACATCGAGCGACCGTTGTCGGCGACCAACACGACGGCGAGCGAAGCGACCGGCGTCGAACGGCCGTGGAGCGCCGTCTCGGGCCTGATGTTCACCGACCGCGACGACTTCTCCGGCAGTATCTCCTTCACCGATCAGGAGATGGCCGAGGAGTGGTACCTCGAGCGGGTCGACGCGGACCGACTCGCACGCAACCCCGTCCTCGCGGCGGCCTACGGCGACGAACTCGACGTGGACTACGAGAAGGCACGGGCCACGAACCGACCGGCGCGGGCCGACCGTGCGTTCATCGACGCGATGCTGGAGGAGGCGTTCGACAGCGACGACGAGGACGACGAGGAGATGCTGGACCTCGTCGACGTGCGCGCCCCCGCCGAAGTCGAGACGACGCTGAACGACCTCGTGTTGACGCCCGACCAGGAGGGCGAGATTCAGAAGATAGTGAAGGCCATCGAACACCGGGACTACCTCGCCCAGATAGGCCTGCGCGAGATCGGGAAACTGCTGTTCGTCGGCCCGCCGGGCACCGGGAAGACCAGCGTCGCGCGGGCGCTGGCCCACGACCTCGACCTCCCGTTCGTCGAGGTGAAACTCTCCATGATTACGAGCCAGTACCTCGGCGAGACGGCCAAGAACGTCGAGAAGGTGTTCGAGGTGGCCAAACGACTCTCGCCGTGTATCCTCTTCATGGACGAGTTCGACTTCGTCGCGAAGACGCGCTCCTCGGACGAACACGCCGCCATCAAGCGCGCCGTCAACACCCTGCTGAAGAGCATCGACGAGATCTCGCTGATTCAGGACGAGGTGTTGCTCATCGGCGCGACCAACCACCCCGACCAACTCGACGCGGCGGCGTGGCGGCGCTTCGACGAAATCGTCAACTTCCCCAAGCCCGACCACAGCATGCGCGCGGACATCCTCCGCATCGTCACCCGGGAGATGGACATCACCGACTTCGACCCGGAGACGCTGGCGGAACTCACCGAGGGCCTCACCGGGAGCGACCTCCGGATGGTGCTCCGCGAGGCCGTCCTCGAAGCGTTGACCGAGGAGCGGACCACGCTCACCCAGCAGGACCTCGAAGACGCCATCAAGGACTTCGAGGAGCGTGACAACCTGAAGAACATGGACATGATAGACGGGGACCACGACGCCCTCGTGGCCGGTGGCGACTTCTCGGAAGGGGCCGACGCGGCGAGCGACGGCGGCCACAGCCACGACCACGACCACTGACCGGCTAGCGCTCTGGCAGGCGGCGGACGACGACCACCATCTCGGCGTCGTCGCGCGGTCGTATCGCCCGGTAGTCGCCACAGCGCGGCGGTACCGACGCGATACGTTTCCGAGTCGATACTTATAGGCCTCGGTACCGTCAGGTACGGGTATGGCAAGTGACGTGTTCACAGACACCGACGAGTCCGACGACGACTGGGTCGACGTCCGCATGACCGACCCCGAAGAGGGCGAGTGGGACATCGACGTGGTCGTCGCCGAGGGGCAGGTGGAGTTCGTCGACCTGCGCATCCGCCCGGCCCTGCTCTCGGGGTTCATCGAGTGTCTGGTCGACGACGTGGCCGAGGAGCGAGCGAAGGAGATAATCGCCGACACCGCCACGCGGCACGGGTTGGACTCCGAGGACCTCGTCACCGAGGAGTGAGGCCGGGAAAGCGCGGGACTTACCCACGTCGCCGTCCGAGGGCCAAGCGATGGAGGTCACGCTGCTGGGCACTGGCGACACGACGGGGACGCCCACGGTCGACTGCGACTGTGACACCTGCGAGCGCGCCCGCGACCCCGACGCGGCACTGCGCGAACGGATGCGCGACCGGGGCGTCGACCCGAGCGACGGCGTCGAGCGCTCCCGGTTCTCGGTCTTCGTCCGGAACGAGGAGACCGGCGAGTCCCTCCTCGTGGACGCCAGTCCGGACTTCCGCCACCAGTTTCTGACACAGGACGTGGGCCTCCCCGACGCGGCCATCGTCACGCACGTCCACTTCGACCACCTCGACGGGTTGGGCAACGCCTACCGCCTGTTCGACGACCTGCCGGTCCACGCGGCCGACGAGACGGACCCGGTGACCGGCGAGAGCGTCGCCGAGGGGATACGGAGCCGATACGACTACCTCGACACCGTCTCCGTCCACGCCCAGACGCCCTACGAGACGTTCACGGTCGCCGGGTTCGACGTGACGCTGGTCCCCGTCGAACACCCGCCGCTGCTGTGTTACGGCCTCCGCATCGAGGAGCCATCGAGCGGCGCAGTCCTCGCTATTTCCGGCGACACCTGCTACGAGATTCCCGAGCGCTCGAAGGCCGCGCTCTCGGGCGCGGACCTCGCACTCGTCGAGGGCATCGTCCACGAGGAGGCCTGCGAGTTCCACCCGAAGGGCGGGGCTCACCACGACGAGAATGGCGTCCCGCGCACCTTCGGCACGAAGCACATGACCCTCCCCGGGGCCCGGGACTTCGCGGACGACGTCGACGCCGACGCCTACCGCATCGTCCACACTGCCCACTACGTCCCCGCCGACCGAGCGTTCGCCGACGACATCGCCGTCGACGGCGAGCGGTTCTCGCTGTGAGCGCGGCCGGTTCGGCTACGTGAAAGCGTCCGCACACTTTTGTGAGAGTACACCACACACGGAGGCATGGACAGACGTGGCGTCGCGGAGACCGTCGGCGGGGCACTGGTGAGCGCGGGCCTCGCCGTCGCCGGGTTGTGGCTGTTCGCCGGCTACGTCGACTGGGTGCTCGTCGTCGGCCTCGCGGCCGGCGTCGCCATCGCCACGGCCGCCAACTACCGCGCCCGGACGGGCCACGCCGAGAACGTCGCGACCGAGGCACCAGACGCCACCGCCGACACCTACGAGGACCACACGCAAGCCGCGGGCGACGGCGGAACCCTCGCGGACGACCGGACCGACGCCGAGCGCGACCGCATCTCGTAAGTGAGTACGACGCTATCGGCCACCGTGAACCGTTCGTGGCCGTACCCGCTGGTGGCCGGGATGGTGGCGTTGCTCGTCTCCGTGAGCGGTGACCTCGTCGCCACCGGCGAGGTGTCGTGGACACTGGACGTGGCTATCGCGTTCGCGCTGGCACTGGCAGTCGACCGCCAGTTCCGGACCGCGGGACGCGCCGGGTGAGTCAGAGGAACCGGTCGAGGCCGGACTGCCGCCGGCGACGGCCGTCGGGGTCGGGGTCCCACGGCGTGCGCTCGGCGCGACGGGCCTCGCCGTCGACGGTGGGCGGGGTCGCGTCCTCGTACCCGTCGCAGTCGGCCCCGCACTCCTCGGTCGCCCGGACCGGCCGACCCTTCCACGCACAGTGGGGGAGGCCGTCGTCGTCGGGCGAACAGCGCGCACACGCCGGGTACTCGAAGCTCCGCCACCCCTTCGCGTAGGCCCGTTCGGCCAGACGGGTCCGGGCGCGGGCCTTCTCGGCGGCCGTCACCACCCGCACGTCCGTTCGCGCGGGCGACTGTTCCAGCAGTTCGACGCCGCCCCCGTCGGTGGGCAGGTCGGTCGCCTCGCGGACGACCTCGCGGTCGCCGCTCTCGGGGTCGAACCGCCAGACGCCGACCTCCGCGGGGATGCGGTTGAGGTGGGCCCGCGTCACGTAGTCGGCGGTCGCCAACACCACCCGGTCGACCAGCGCCAGCGAGACGTCGGTACGTAACTGCGCGTGGAGGTCGCCCGGCCGGTCGAGGTCCGGTTTGTTCTCGATGGCAGTGATGCCCGCGACCCAGTCGGGGTAGCGGGCGGTCTGGCGGACGTAGGTTCGCCCGCCGCGTCGCTCGCGCTCGAAGAAGCCCCGTTCGACGGCCAGTTCGGTCGCTCGCTCGGCGTGGTCGGGGTGACAGTCGAAGGCGTCCTTCCAGTAGCGGGCCCGGCCCGGCCCGACGTCTGACTCGATGGCCGCCGTCGGGATGCGATCGGGCGTGATGGCCGCTCGGTCGGCGACGGCCTCGGTCGGGTGGACGACGACGGTGTCGAGGACGCGGCGGCCGTGGACGTGGCCGCCGAGCTGGCGGCTCACGAGGTGGCCCTCGCGTTCGAGGGCCGCACACAGCGCCAGTTCGAAGCCGAACTCCCGCACGGCCCTAGACAGGGGCGACGGCGACAAAAGGGGTGCGCCCGGTCGAAATTTTATACTGCTGGTCTGTGAACTGTCTGATACGTGTGTCAGGATGACACGATACGGCAACCACGCGCTCCGAGCGGAGGGTGACGCGTGAGTCACGCCGGCGACCGCTCGCCGGCGGCGACGCTGACGTTGCTGGACGCGACGATGGTCGGCATCGGCGCGATGATAGGCGCGGGCATCTTCGTGTTGACGGGGTTGGCCGTCGAGACGGCCGGCCCGGCGGCCATCCTCGTGTTCGCCCTGAACGGCGGCGTGACGACCTTTACCGCGCTTTCGTACGCCGAACTGGCCTCGGCGATTCCGCGTAACGGCGGCGGCTACGCCTACGTCCGAGAGGTATTCTCGGCCCCCATCGCGTTCGTCATGGGGTGGACCCGGTGGTTCACGTACATGATTGCGGGGGCGCTCTATGCCCTGGGATTCGCCTCGAACTTCATCGAGTTCGGCCACATCTTCGGGGTCGACCTGCCGGGGAACGTGCTGTTCTGGGCGGCGACGGTGGTCGTCGTCTTCGTGACGCTGAACGCCGTCTCGACGGCCGCCAGCGGGAGCGCCGAGACGCTCATCACGCTGGTGAAGATACTCATCCTCGTGGTGTTCGTCGCCTTCGGCCTCCAGTTCGTCGACGTCGGCGAGTTCTCCCCGTTCTTCCAGCGCGGGAACCCCATCACCGTGTTGCCGGCGATGGGACTGACGTTCATCGCGTTTCAGGGATACGACCTCATCGCGACGGTGACCGAGGAAGTCGAGGACCCCGAGAAGAACATCCCGCGGGCCATCCTGCTGTCGGTGGCGACCACCGTCGTCGTCTACCTCTTCGTGGTGTTCGTCGCACTCGGGACGCTGGGCGCGGAGGGACTGGCCGGCGCCGGCGAGACGGCCATCGCGGAGGCCGCCGAGGGGTTCATGCCGTCGTTCCCGCTCCTCGGTAGCGGGGCGGCGCTCATCGCCTTCGGCGCGGTGTTCTCGACGATAAGCGCGCTCAACGCGGTCATCATCGGGTCGAGTCGGGTGGCCTTCGCGATGGGGCGGGAGGCCCAACTCCCGGCCCGGTTGGGTCGCCTGCACCACCGCTTCGGGACGCCGCTGGTCGCCATCGCCGCCTCCGCCGTCGTGATGTTGGTCGCCGTCGCCGTCGTCCCCATCCGACTCGTCGGCAACCTCGCCAGCCTCTTCTCCCTGCTCGGGTTCGTCATCGTGAACCTGAGCGTCGTCCGCCTGCGCCGCCAGCAACCGGATCTCCGCCGGCCGTTCGAGGTACCGTTCTACCCGGCGACCCCCGTCCTCGGTATCGTCCTCAACCTCCTGCTCGGGGCGTTCATCAGTTTCCAGACGTGGGCGCTGGCGGTCGGGTGGCTGGTCGTCGGCGCCGTCGTCTACCTGTTGCTCTCCCGTCGCCGGGGCGAACCGGGCGTTCCGACGCGGGAGCCGGAACCCGAGATAAGCGAGCCGGAAGTCACCGTGTCGACGGAGGATTGACCCATGCCAGAATCACTACGCGTCATCGTCGCCGGCGGCGGCACCGTCGGCCTCAGAACCGCAGAACTGCTCCACGACCGGGGCCACGACGTGGTCCTCATCGAACGCGACCCCGACCAGAGCGAACGGGTCGCCGCCGAGTACGTCGCCAGCATCATCGAGGGCGACGCCGCCCGCCCGGCCGTGTTGCGGCAGGCTCAGCCGGACCGCTGTGACGCCATCGCGGCGCTGACCGACAGCGAGTCGACCAACTTCGCCATCTGCATGGCCGCCCAGCGGATGGGCGAACTCCACACCGTCATGCGCATCGACGGCGACCCGGACGAGCTGTACCCGCAGTACGTCGACGGCATCGTCTCGACGGCGAGTCTGACGGCCCGCGTCGCCGTCAACGAAGTCGTCGGCGGCGGCGTCCGGAGCATCGAGGAGGTGGGTGGCAAAGTCGAGATTCTGGACGTCGAAATCGCCGAGGACGCGCCCGCCGCCGGCAAGACGCTCGCGGAGGTCAGGCTGCCGCGTGGCAGTCTCATCATCGTCGACGCCGAGGGCGAGCGAATCGGCGGCCCCGAGACGGAACTCACGCCGGGCGAGCGGTTCCTCGTCGCCGTCGAGGGGGCCGTCACCGACGAGGTGATGAACCTCCTGCGCGGTTAGCACTGCCGGCGGGCCGTCTCGACGACCTGCAGGTCGCCGTCGAGCGTGACGTGCAGCGCCTCGTCCGCGACAGGGATGCGGACCCGGACCCGCCACGGGTCGGTCGACTCGACGGTGGTGTACTCGTCGTCGACGCACCACGGGAGCGTCCAGTACGGGCGGGCCGCGAGGTCGACGCCGTGGTCCGCGTAGAACGCCGCGACCGTCGAGTCGTCCAGCAGGGAGAGACCGACCGGCGAACACAGTTCGTGGCGACACCGCTCACAGACGAACTCCGCCCGCACCGAGACGTCGAGACAGCAGTCGCCGTCCCGTGAGATGACCGTCCGAACCCGACCGGCACACTCGGAACACACCCCGTCGGCGGCCAGACAGTGGAGGTGGCGTACCCGTTCGGCGAACGCCGTGGCGATTTCGGCCTCGCTCCGGTCAACCAGTCCACCCGGCGGGAACGGGTACTCGCCGTGGGCCTTCCCGCAGTCGGCGCAGTCGATGGCGAACTGCTCGTCCGCGTAACGGGCCAGTAGCGACCCGCCACAGCGAGTGCAGGCCCCGTCGACGGCGAACGGGTCGACGTCGGGCCGGTGAGTGAACGTGCCGGCGCGGAGCGCGCGGATGACCTGCGCGCCGGCGTGTCGGAGGCGGTAGCCGCCCTCGACGTCGGCGACGAACTGGCCGGTGAGTTGCTGGAGGTGGTAATTGAACTGGCCGCTGTCGGTCAGCGACACCGCGTCGAACAGCGTCGAGAACGCCACGGGCGTCGCGTCCGCCCGCCACAGGGCTTCGAGGATGTCGAGGCGCGTCTCGCTGGCGACGACGCCGAACGCCGTCGCCGGGTCGACGTCGCCCTCGTCGCCCGGTCTGTCGTCTGCGCGAGCCATGTGTGAGACGTCTGACCACTCGGACAAAAGAGTTCGCAGAAACGAGTTCCTGTAAGCGACCTCATGCTTTTCGCGCCGGTCGTGCCAGCGACCCACGCGGTCGCTGGGCGTCGGCCGGGACCACATCGGCGCGTACGGGCGCCCTCGCAGGCCGTGGCGAGGCCCCCGCCAGACCCGTCGCCGCCCTCAGCGGCCAGTGACGCCCGGACAGCGGGGGCGTCCGCGGAGAATCCGGAGGACGAGAAACCGGACCGCCCCACCGCCCACGACCCGCAAACAGTAGGTTTATCAGTCGCACGCGGCGAATCTCCACCAAGATTACTCTCGAAATGACATCGAACAAACAACCGGAGGTGAACATCGGACTCGTCGGCCACGTCGACCACGGGAAGACCACCTTGGTACAGGCGCTGTCCGGCGAATGGACCGACCAGCACTCCGAGGAGATGAAGCGCGGTATCTCTATCCGGCTCGGCTACGCCGACGCCACGTTCCGGCGCTGTCCCGAGGAGGACGAACCGGACGCCTTCACCGTCGACGAACGCTGCGAGGACCACGACGCCGACACCGACTACCTCCGGACGGTGTCGTTCGTCGACGCCCCCGGCCACGAGACGCTGATGGCGACGATGCTCTCGGGCGCGGCCATCATGGACGGCGCCGTCCTCGTCGTCTCGGCCACCGAACCCGTCCCGCAGGCCCAGACCGAAGAGCACCTCTCGGCGCTCGACATCATCGGCATCGACAACATCGTCATCGCCCAGAACAAGGTCGACCTCGTCGACGAGGAGCGGGCGATGCAGAACTACGAACAGATTCAGGAGTTCGTCGAGGGGACCGTCGCCGAGGACGCCCCCATCGTCCCCATCAGCGCCCAGCAGGAGGCCAACATCGACCTGCTCATCGACGCCGTCGAACGCGAGATTCCGACCCCCGAACGGGACCCCGACGCGGACGCCCGCATGATGGTCGCCCGCTCGTTCGACATCAACCGCCCCGGCACCACGTGGGAGGACCTGCTGGGCGGCGTGCTGGGCGGGTCGCTCGTCCAGGGGAAACTCGAGGACGACGACGAGATAGAACTCCGCCCCGGCCGCGAGGTAGAGGAGGGCGGCAAGACCGAGTGGCGGCCCGTCACCACGGACGTCCGCTCGCTGCAGGCCGGCGGCGACTTCGTCGACGAGGTCACGCCGGGTGGCCTGCTGGGCGTCGGGACGGGACTCGACCCCGCGATTACGAAGGGCGACGCGCTGGCCGGGCAGGTCGCCGGCCCGCCCGGCAGTCTCCCGCCGACCCACGAGCAGTTCACGATGGACGTGGACCTGCTCGAACGTATCGTCGGCGACGACGGCGGCGAGGTCGAGGAGATTTCGACCGGCGAACCGCTGATGCTCACCATCGGCACCGCCACCACCGTCGGGTCGGTCACGAGCGCCCGCGACGGCGAGTGTGAACTCGCCCTCAAACGGCCGGTGTGTGCCGAAGCCGGTGCGAAGATAGCTATCAACCGCCGTGTCGGTGCCCGATGGCGACTCATCGGCGTCGGCACGCTGCGTGGATGATAGTCCTGGACACGAACGCGCTCATGATGCCGGTCGAATGTAACGTCCGCGTGTTCGAGGAACTCGACAGGGTGCTGTCGGGCGTAGTCGACGCGGGCCGCGACTACGTCGTCCCCGAGGCAGTCCGCGACGAACTGGAGAAACTGGCCGACGGCGCCGGTGCGGAGGCGACGGCCGCCGCGGTCGGACGGGACCTGCTCGAACGGTGTTCGGTCGTCGATACCGAGGCCGACTACGCCGACGACGCCGTCCTCGAACTCGCGACACGACCGGACGCGACACACGCGGTGACGAACGACAAACCCCTCAAACGCCGCCTGCTCGACGCAGGCGTTCCAGTAATTAGTTTAAGGGGCCGGAACAAACTCGGTATCACTCAACCATAATATGTACAAACGGGTACGCCTACGCGATACGGTCGAAGTGCCGCCACGCCACCTCGCGGACGTCAGTCCGGGGATGGTCAAGAAGCTCCTGCAGGACAAACTGGAGGGCCGGATGGACGAGGACGTCGGGAGCGTCGTCTCCGTCATCGAGGTCCACGACATCGGCGACGGGGCCGTCCTGCCGAACAAGCCCGGCGTCTACTACGAGGCCGAGTTCGACGCGCTGACCTTCGACCCGCAGATGCAGGAAGTGGTCGACGGGGAAGTCGTCGAAGTCGTCAACTTCGGTGCCTTCGTCGGCATCGGTCCGGTGGACGGCCTGCTGCACGTCTCCCAGATTTCCGACGAGTATCTGGCCTACGACGAGGAGAACCAGCAACTCGCCTCCCGGGAGTCCAACCGGACGCTCACCGTCGGCGACGCCGTCCGGGCCCGCATCGTCACGAAGAGCATCGACGAGCGCAACCCCCGCGACTCGAAGATCGGCCTCACGGCCAAACAGGTCGGCCTCGGCAAGCACGGCTGGCTCCAGGAGGAGCGCGAGAAACGGGAAGGCACGGCGGAAGTCGGTGATAGCTGATGGCGGACCGACTCGTCTGCCGCGACTGTCACCGGGTGCAGGGCGCCGAGATCGAGAGTCAGTGCGAGGCCTGCGGTGGGACCTCGCTCACCGAGGACTGGGCGGGCTACGTCGTCATCGCCCACCCCGAGCAGTCCGAAATCGCCCGCGAGATGGAAGTGACCGAACCGGGCCAGTACGCGCTGAAAGTCCGCTAACGTGTCCGACGTCGTTCTCGAACTGCCCGACGGGTTGCGCGCCGATCTCAAAGAGCCGATGGGACGGCTGTACACCGACCCAGCGGCGCTGCTGGCCGACGCGGGCGACCCTATCGTCGCCGTCGGCGACATCGTCACCTACCACCTGTTAGAAGCGGGCCGCGTCCCGGACGTGGCACTCGTCGACGAGCGCACCAAACGCTCGGCCGTCGACGCCGAAGTCGCCGCCGCTATCGAGGGGTTCGACCGCCGCGTAGACGTCGCCAACCCGGCGGCGACGCTCACTCGGGCGTTGCTCACGGCACTGCGCGAGGGACTCGACAGCGGCGCGACGACCCTGCTAGACGTCGACGGCGAGGAGGACCTGGCGGCGCTCCCGGCAGTACTGGCGGTACCCGAGAGCGGGAGCGTCGTCTACGGCCAGCCGGACGAGGGGATGGTGCTGGTCACGCCGGACGAGGCGACCCGTGAGCGAGTCCGGTCGCTACTCGACCGGATGGACGGCGACACAGAAGCGGCGCTCGACGTGGTGCGGTAGCTACTCGGGTCGCGGGACGCTGAGGTTCTGCATCTGTTCGTCACATCGGTCACAGGTGACTGTCGAGAGGTCACTGCAGAGCCGTTTCCCGCAGGACGGGCACTCGAACAGTTGTTCGTCGTCGTCACAGGGTGCTGGGTCTGACCATCGAGGCATCCGTGTGGCTGTATGGTCAGTCTGCTCGCTTAAACCTTGTTACCACGTCACAAAGGTGGACGTACGTCCAAGAAAACTGGACGTTCGGTCACTCCAGCACGTGGACGTGGCGGACGAGCGACCGGTGGACCCGTCGCTCGAACCGTTCGACGACGGTCCAGCCAGCGTCGCGGGCGGCGTCGCCCCAGTCGCGGTCGGCGACCAGCACACAGCGCGGTGCGACGCGGCGGGCCTCGGCGAGCGCACCGGAAACGAGGGGGCGCAGTTCGCCTTCGATGCGTGACTGTCGGCCGTAGGGCGCGTCGAAGACGACGGCGTCTGCCGCGTCGTCTGCCAGCGGGAGTCGGGCTGCGTCCGACCGACAGACGTCCCAGCGGCCGGCCTCGGGGTAGGCCGCCCTGTCCGGGTGGCCGTCGCCGTCCAGCGCGTACGTGAGGTTCTCGCGGGTGCCCTGCACCATCTTATCCTGTGCGTCGCCGCCGACCGAGCGCGCGCCGACCAGTCCCGCCTCCAGCAGGATGCCGCCGGTGCCACACATCGGGTCGACGACGGTGGCGCCGGGCCGCGCGCCGGCGATGTTGACCAGCGCACGGGCCTCCAGTGGGTCCATGCTCCCGGGCTGGAAGAACGGCCGTTTCGTGGGCTGTCGATCGCCGAAGTCACGGACGCTGGCGAGGTGGTCCCACCCCAGCGCACAGCAGGCCTCGCCCGCGCCCGCCTCCTCGTCGCCGGCCGGGTCGGCGAAGTACGCGTACAGCGTGTTGTCGGGCGAGTCGAGGTCGACGCCGAAGCCACGGTCGGTGAGGACGCCGCCCAGCACCCGCTCCGCACGCTGGGTATCGATACCCGTACTCGCTCGCACGTCGACGGCCCGCACCGCGACGCTCCCCTCGCGGTCGATACTCGCGGCGTCGAGTAGCGCGTGCGCGCTCTCGACCGTCGGGTCGCCCGTCCCGACCAGTTCGCAGACCCGATGGGTGAACGCGAGATGGCGCGCGCGCTCCGAGACACCGCGCGCGGTGGCCAGTCCCGGCGCGAGCGTGGTGACGTCGCTCGCCGCGCTCGCGGCCTCCGTGCGCGCGAAGGCGTCGTCCTGTCCGCCTAGTTCGAGGACGTACACGCCGATATCGTACGTCCGTGCCGGTAATAGCGTGCCGGTCGATGGCCACTACGCGTCCCTATTTACGCCGAATAAATCAGCTCAGCGACGTTTTAGCTGTGCGACCTGTCAGTCGATGCCATGAACCTTTATAAGCCTTAAATACGTGATTTAAATCGAGACATGGTTGACCCCAAGGAGACCATCAACATCGAAAACGTCGTCGCCTCGACCGGTATCGGCCAGGAGCTCGACCTTCAGAGCGTGGCGATGGACCTCGAGGGTGCCGACTACGACCCCGAGCAGTTCCCCGGACTCGTCTACCGCACACAGGACCCGAAGTCCGCGGCGCTCATCTTCCGTTCCGGGAAGATAGTCTGTACCGGTGCGAAGTCGACCGACGACGTCCACCAGAGCCTGCGTATCGTCTTCGACAAACTCCGCGACCTGAACATACAGGTCGACGACGACCCCGAAATCGTCGTCCAGAACATCGTCACGTCCGCGGACCTCGGTCGGAATCTCAACCTCAACGCCATCGCCATCGGCCTCGGGTTGGAGAACATCGAGTACGAACCGGAGCAGTTCCCCGGCCTCGTCTATCGGCTCGACGAACCCGACGTCGTCGCGCTCCTCTTTGGCTCCGGGAAACTCGTCATCACCGGCGGCAAGAAGCCCGAAGACGCCGAAGAGGCCGTCGACAAGATCGTCTCCCGCCTCGAGGAACTCGGCCTCCTCGACTAGGGACCCGGCTCGCCGCGGGACCGCCCGCGCAGTCGGGAACACAACGCATTAGCGCCGCCACGACCAACCACAGGTATGCTCCAGGCCGGTACGCCGAGTCTGACTGGCGGTGGCGTCCTCGCCGTCGTCGTCACCCTGTTGCTCACCTGGCTGTTCTACGCCATCACACTCCATCTGGCGGCGACGTTCTTCATCGGAGAGACGCCGAGCCAACTGGCCGCGAAGGCCGCCATCGTTCCCACCGTCGTCTCGCTGTTGCTCCAGCGGTGGGGCGTCGAGTCTGGCCTCGTCTCGCCCAGTCTCGGCGTCCTCGTCGTCGTCGCCGCGACGTTGCTGGCCGACGGCATCGCCATCAGTTCGGTGTATCGGCTGTCGACCCGGTCGACCGCGCCGCTCGTGGCTCTGCACTTCGCGTTCGCGACAGTGCTTGGAATTACTTTGTTCAACATCTTCGGACCCGTATAGATGCGAGATAACGACCGCGCCATCGTGACGTTCACCGGACTGGCACACGGACTGGTCCACACGTACGAACTCTCTATCCCCATCTTCGTCGTCGTCTGGCTCACCGAGTTCCCGGTGACGACGGCGCTTCTCGGAACCGTCGTCGCCGTCGGCTACGGCCTGTTCGGCGCGGGCGCCCTGCCCGGCGGCGTCCTCGCGGACCGCTACGGCTCGAACCTGCTCGTGACCGCCTGTCTGGTCGGGATGGGGGCCTCCTTCCTCCTGTTGAGCGTCGCGCCGGGCGTCCTCACCATCGCCATCGCGCTGGGGCTCTGGGGACTGGCGGCCAGCGTCTACCACCCGGCTGGCCTCGCGCTCATCTCCACCGGCGTCGAGGAGCGCGGTACCGGGTTCGCCTACCACGGGATGGCCGGCAACGCCGGCATCGCGCTGGGACCGCTCCTGACCGCGCTCCTCTTGCTCGCGTTCGACTGGCGCGTCGTCGCCGCCCTGCTCGTCGTCCCGGCCGTCGGTGCGGTGGCGTACGCGCTCACTGCCGAGTTCGACGAGACGGCGGCGGTCAGCACCGACGGCGGCGAGGCGAGGGACGGCGACGACGGCCCGCCGGCCTCCGTCGGCGAGTTCCTCGCCGACAGTCGCGCGCTCTTCACCACGGGCTTCGCCCTCGCGATGCTCGTCGTGACGACGAACGGCCTGTTCTATCGCGGGACGCTGACGTTCCTGCCGGACATCCTCGGCGGCTTCCTCCCGCCCGTCACCGAGTTCGTGCGGGTGTTCGAACCCGGGAGCCCGCTGGCCGAGGAGTTCGACCTCGCCTTCTACCTGTACTCGGGCCTGTTGACCGTCGGCATCGCCGGCCAGTACGTCGGCGGGAAACTCACCGACCGCATCGAGACGACGACGGGACTCGCGGCGGTGTTCGGCGGCCTCGCCGTCGTCGCCCTGCTGTTCGTCCCGGCCGCCGAAGCGGGACTGGCGCCGCTCCTCGCGGCGAGCGTCCTGCTGGGCTTCCTGCTCTTTACGCTCCAGCCGCTGTATCAGGCCACCATCGCCGAGTACAGCCCGCCCGGCGACCGGGGGCTCTCCTACGGCTACACGTACCTGACGAACTTCGGGGTCGGCGCCGCCGGCGCGGCGGTCTCGGGCTACCTCCTCGCCGCCGTCGGCGTGAGCGGCACCTTCCTCGGACTGGCCGTGTTCCCCGCGCTGGGACTCGTGTTCGCGGTGACGCTCTGGCGGCTCGACGAGTAGGGCCGGCCAAACAGTTTTCCGGCCAAGCCACCGGGTTCGTCTATGGACAGCGAGCCGAATCTGGACCGCTTTACCTCCCGTCGGTCGACGGCCTACGGGACCCGCGGCGTCGTCGCCACGAGCCAACCGCTCGCCGCCGAGGCGGGCATCGACGTCCTGCGCGAGGGCGGCAACGCCTTCGACGCGGCCGTCGCCACCGCGGCGACGCTGAACGTCGTCGAACCGATGAGTACGGGACTGGGTGGGGACGCCTTCGCGCTGTATCGAACTGCCGACGGCGACGTGGGGGCGATGCGGGCCTGCGGCGGCGCGCCCGAGACGGCGACGCTGGAGACGGTGCGGGAGCGCGTCGCCGACCGCGAGGGCTGTGCACCGGCGGACGCCGAGATGCCCGACCGCGGCCCGCTGGCGGTGACGGTGCCCGGCGCGCCCCGTGGCTGGGAGGCCACCGTCGAGCGGTTCGGGCGCCTCTCGATGGACGCCGTCCTCGACGACGCCGTCCACTACGCGACCGAGGGGTTCCCCGTCAGCGAGGTCATCGCGTCGGCGTGGGGCCTCTGTGAACCGGAACTGCGCAACGACGCCGCCCGCGAGCAGTACCTCGTCGACGGCGAACGAGCGCCCGAGGTGGGCGAACGGGTTCGCCTGCCCGAACTCGGGTCGACGCTCGAGACGCTGGCCGAGGAGGGGGCCGACCCGTTCTACGAGGGCGACATCGCCGACGCTATCGCGGAGACGGTCCAGTCCGAGGGCGGCCTCCTCGAACGCTCGGACCTCGCCGGGTTCGAGGTGGAGTACCCGGACCCCGTCTCGACCACCTACGGCGGGAGCGAGGTGTACGAACTCCCGCCGAACAATCAGGGCCTCGTCGCGCTGGAGGCGCTGAACGTCGCCGAATCCCTCGGCGTCCCCGACACCGAGGACCCCGTCGAACGGACGCACCTGCTGGCCGAGGCGACGAAACTCGCGTTCACCGACGGCCACCACTACATCACCGACCCGGAGTACGAGGATGTCCCGCCGCTGGCGTCGAAACAGTGGGCCGAGCGACGGGCCGAAGCAGTGGGTCCGGAGGCCATCGAGAACGCCGAGGTGGGGATGCTCGACTCGCCGGCCGAGGACGCCGACACCGTCCTGCTGACCGTCGCCGACGGGGAGGGCAACGTCGTCTCCTTCATCAACTCCCTGTTCAACGGGTTCGGGAGCGGCCTCGTGGCGGGCGAGACGGGTCTCACGCTCCAGAACCGCGGCGCGTCGTTCTCGCTGGACGCCGACCATCCGAACGTCGTCGCACCGGGCAAGCGGCCGTTCCACACCCTGATTCCGGGCCTCGCGCGCTTCGGTGCCGACGACTGGGCGGCCTTCGGCGTGATGGGCGGGTACATGCAACCGCAGGGCCACGTGCAGGTGCTCTCGAACCTCCTGGACCGCGAGATGCCGTTGCAGGCGGCGCTGGACGAACCGCGCTGGCGCTACTGCGAGGACGGGACGTTGGCGACGGAGGCCCGCTTCGACGAGGACGTGGCCTCGAAACTGGCCCGCCGCGGACACGACGTCGGCGTGGACGTCCCCCTCTACTTCGGCGGCGCACAGATAGCGCGATACGAGGACGGGACGCTTTCGGGGGCGACGGAACCACGGAAGGACGGCACCGTCGACGTGTACTGAGTCGGGAGAACAGCTACGTCACTCGACGAGGCGCTCGATTTCGGTGACGAGGACGTCGCTCGCGCCCACGCTCTTGAGGTCGTTGATAGTCTCGAAGACGGCCGACTCCTCGACGACGGCGTGGACGGCCACGTCGTCGGAGCCGGCGATGTCCATCACCGTCGGCCCGCCCATCCCCGGCAGGACCTCTTTCACGTCGTCTAAGGCGTCTTCGGGCGCGTTCATCATCAGGTAGCGCTTGTCCTCCGCGGAGAGGACCGAGCCCAGCGCCATATCGACCTGCTGGACCTTCTCGGCGTCGGCGGTGTCCTCGCGCGCGAACAGGCGCACGGAACTCTGGAGCACCTCGGCGACGATTTCGAGACGGTTCATCCGGAGGGTCGTCCCGGTGGAGGTGATGTCGACGATGCCGTCGGCGATGTCGACGTGGGGAGTCAGTTCCGTGGCACCGGAGACTTCGGTGATATCGACGTCGACGCCCTGTTCCTCGAAGAACCGACGGGTGATGTTCGGGAACTCCGTGGCGACGCGGCCGCCCTCGAAGTCGGCGACGGCGGTGACGCTGTCGTCGTCCTCGGGCGCCGCGAGGACGAGGCGACAGCGGCCGAAGTCGAGGTCGCGCAGGTCCACGAGGTCGACCTCGGCCTCTCGCACCTGGTCGAGGCCGGTGATGCCGATATCGGCGGCGCCGTCGGCGACGTACTCCGGGATGTCGGCGGCGCGAGCGTAGAGGACGGTGACGTCGGGGTCGACCGTCTGGGCGTACAGTTGGCGGTCGGCCCCGTCGACGAGGTGGAGGCCGGCCCGTTCGAGTAGTTCGACGCTCGGGTCGTGCAGGCGGCCCTTGTTGGGGACGGCGATGCGCATACGCCCTCTGGGCGGCGGCGGGCCAACTGTCTTTCCCTCGCGGGTCACGCCCGGTGGGGGAGCGCGAGGTAGGCCAGCGCCGCCAGCGCCGTCAGCCCGGCCATCAGGTAGAACGCGGCGTCGAACAGGCCGGCGTCGGCGAGCAGTCCGACCAGCGTCGACCCGAGCGACCCGACGGCGAAGAAGGCGGAGCGAAGCAAGCCCCACCCGGTCCCCTGCACGTCGTCGGGGAGGACGTCGACGACGTAGGCGTTCGAGAGGGGGCCGGCGCTCATCCGGATACCGATGGCAGCCGCGCCGGCGGCCAGCGCGACGGTTCCGTCGAGTCGGGGCAGCAACGCCAGCGGCACCGCGCTCACGAGCGCCACGGCGGTCAGCACGGGTGGGGAGCCGTAGCGGTCGGCGAGGCGGCCGGTCACGAACTGGGAGACGGCGCCGCCGACGAACAGCGCCGCGAGGACGGCCCCGGCGGTGCTCTGGTCCAGCGTCTTCACCGTGACGAGGTAGGTCGTCAGGAACGCCGTCGCCGCCTGAAAGACGAACAGCATGACGGTCGCACCGGCGACGGCCAACAGGAGCCGTCGCTGGCGAATCCCGGCGACGGCCGCCCGCAGGTCCTCGCGGAGACGGCGGCCGTCCGTCGCCGTCGGCCGGTCCGAAACCGAGAGCCAGAGGGCGAGCGCCACGACCAGAAAGAGGGGCGCGACGCCGCCCAGCGCGACCCGCCAGCCGTACCGGGCGGTGGCGACGCTGGCGACGAACGGGAGTGCGGCGGCACCGATAGAGCCCGCGGCCATCACCGCGCCGAAGGCAGTCCCCTCGTTCGCGTCGAACGTCCGCGAGAGGACCGTCCCCCGCGTGGGACCGTACAGTCCGGTCCCGAGGCCGAACGCGGCCGTCGCCAGCAGGAACAGAGCGTAGGTCGTCGAGACGAAGTACGCCAGCAGGCCCGCCCCCGAGAGGACGGCCGCGGCGACCAGCAGAGTGCGCTCGCCGACGCGGTCGATGAGCGCCCCCGTCGGGAACTGCATCGCGGCGTAGGTGAGCCACAGCACCGTCACCGCCAGCCCCGCCGCCGCGTTCGAGAGGCCGAACTCCTCGCTGATGGTCGGCAACACCGCCGGGACGACGAACCGCATCCCGAGGACGAGGAACCACCCGGCGGCGACGGCCCCGAGTAGGCTGCCGGGATGGCCCTCGCGGAGGCCGCTGACGGCGCGACGCACGGTGTCGGTGACGGCCATCGGAGTACCGAGCGAAGGCGCGCGACCGATAAGACGGTGACGGAAGGGGCGACGGCGGACCCGGCCGAACTAAGAGCGGGGCCACCCAACCGCCGGCCATGAGCGAACTCCTCGTGAGCGGTGGACGGGTCCTCCGTCCGGACCTGACAGTCGAACGCGCCGACGTCCTCGTCGACCAGAGCGCCGGCGAGATACTGGCCGTCGAGGCCCCCGGCGAACTCGCGGGCGACGACGAACTCGACGCCAGCGGTGGCCTCGTCATCCCGGGACTGGTCAACGCCCACACCCACGTGGCGATGACCCTCCTGCGGGGCTACGCCGACGACAAGCCGCTGGACGCGTGGTTGCAGGAGGACATCTGGCCCGTCGAGGCCGAACTCACCCCCGAGGACGTCCGCGTCGGCGCGGAACTCGGCCTCGTCGAGATGGTGAAGTCGGGCACGACGGCGCTCTCGGACATGTACTTCCACGTCGACGAGATAGCGGCGGCCGTCGAGCAGGCCGGCGTGCGGGCCGTGCTGGGCCACACCGCCGTCACCGTCGGGAAGGACGACGAGGGCGCTCGCGCCGACGTGCAGGAGAGTCTGGACGTGGCGCTGGAACTCGACGGCGCGGCCGACGGCCGGGTTCGGACGACGTTCCAGCCCCACAGCCTCACCACCGTCGGCGAGGAGTACCTGCGGGAGTTCGTCCCCGAAGCCGTCGAGGCGGGCCTGCCGATGCACCTCCACGCCAACGAGACCGAAGCCGAGGTCGCCCCCATCGTCGAGGAACACGGGATGCGCCCGCTCGAATACGCCGACGACGTGGGGCTACTCGGCGAGGACACCTTCCTCGCACACTGCGTCCACGTCGACGACGACGAGATCGACCGGCTGGCCGAGACGGGCACCGGCGCGGTCCACTGCCCGGCATCGAACATGAAACTCGCCAGCGGGATGGCCCCGGTCCAGCGGCTGCTAGACGGCGGCGTCACCGTCGGTCTGGGTACCGACGGCGCGGCCTCGAACAACGACCTCGACATGTTCGACGAGATGCGCGACGCGGCGATGCTCGGGAAACTGGCGGCCGACGACGCCAGCGCCGTCGCCGCCGAGACGGTCGTCCGGATGGCCACCGAGAACGGGGCCGACCTGCTGGGCTTCGACGGCGGCCGTATCGAACCCGGCGCGAACGCCGACCTCGCGGTCCTCGACCTCGACGCGCCCCACCTGACGCCGGCCCACGACCTCGTCTCGCATCTGGCCTACGCCGCCCGCGGGAGCGACGTGCGCCACACCGTCTGTGACGGCGCGGTGCTGATGCGCGACCGCGACCTGACGGTGTTCGACGAGGCGGCGGTCCGCGAGCGAGCGAGCGAGCACGCGACGGCGCTCGTCGAGCGAGCCGAGGAGAGTTAAACGTTCAGAGCGAGTCTTGAACCGTATCGGGCGTTCTACGCCGGTATATTCGAACGTGGGAATCGGACTGAACGGTGTGAACGAGAGGGGGGTTTAGAGGGGTATCCGGTGGACGACTGGGACGTAATGCGAAACCAAGTGATCGCCCTCCTCACGGTCGCCGCACTGTTCGGCGCTGCGCTCGCGCCGGCGGCGGCCGCCGCCGACACCGCCGACGAATCGATCGCCGTGACCGTCACACAGGACGACGACGTGACCGTCGAAGTAACGCGGAACGGTTCCACCGTCGAGAACGCGACGGTGACCGTCGCCACCGTCGACGGCAGTTACGCCGGGTCCGGCAGCTACGAGACGGACGCGAACGGCACCGTCGCGCTCCCGACGCCCGACGAGCGCGTGAACGTCACCGTCACCGCCAGCGACGACGGCGAGACGGCGGCGACGACGGCCGAGCTCGACCCCGACTTCGCGGTCGACGTCGAACAGAACCGTGACGTCGTCGTGACGGTCACGCGGGACGACGCCGCCGTCGAGAACGCGACGGTCAACGTCAGCACGCGCGAGGCCAACAGCGACTACGACGGCACCGGGAGCTACGAGACGGACGCGAACGGCACCGTGGTCCTCCCGACGCCCGAGGACGACGAACCCGTGACCCTGACCGTGACCGACGGCGAGACCGCCGAACTGAACGTCACGCTGGTCGACGACATCGACGTCTCGGCGGCCCAGAACGACGACGGGACCGTCACCGTCGACGTGACGCGCAACGACACGGCCATCGAGGACGCCAACGTCTCGGTCTCGACCGACGGCAACGCCACCTACGAGGGGACCGGCGACTACGAGACCGACGCCGACGGCGAGGTGTCGCTGGCCGCCCCCAGCGAGAACGTCACTGTCGAGGTGAACGCCAGCGCCGACGACGCCGCCGATTCCACCACGCTCGCACTCGAATACGTCAACCAGACCGCCGAGGACGAGGAGTTCGACGGCGTCTCCGCCTTCGTCCACTACCTGCTGGAGAACGGCGCCACCGGCATCGGGCCGGAGGTGTCCGAGTACGTCACCCAGAACAACCCCGGGAACGCCCCCGACGACGCGGGCCCGCCCGAGGACCGTGGCCCTGACGAGGACGACGAGGACGAGACCGAGAGCGACGACGAGGACGACGCGGACGAAGATGAGACCGAGGAAGAAACCGAGGAGGAGACCGAGGACGCGGAGACCGAGGACGAAGAGCCCGAACAGGACGACGACGATGACGACGACGAAGCGGACGAGGACGGCGAGAGCGGGCCGCCGGACCACGCGAACGGGAACGCGAAGGGCCGATAACCGGACGCCTTCGGTAGCGTTTTACGAACTCTCCGCTTTCTGTCGGGCATGACCACGCCCATTTCGGAGCGACTCGACGACGTCGAGGCCGCCCGCGAGTCGGGCCGGCGGAAGATGGACTGGGCAGCACAGCACATGCCCATCTGTGCCTCGCTGCGCGAGGATTTCGAGGCCGACCAGCCCTTCGCCGGCGAGCGCATCGGCATGGCGATGCACGTCGAAGCGAAGACGGCGATTCTCGCCGAACTGCTGGCGAAAGGCGGCGCGGAAGTCGCCATCACCGGCTGTAACCCGCTCAGTACGCACGACGACGTGTCGGCGGCGCTGGACGCCGTCGACGGCGTCACCTCCTACGCCGAACGCGGCGTCGACGACGAGGCGTACTACGCCGCCATCGAGGCCGTCATCGACCACGAACCGACGATTACCGTCGACGACGGGATGGACCTCGTCGCTGCCATCCACGAGGACTACCCCGAACTCGTCGACACCATCGTCGGCGGGTGCGAGGAGACGACCACCGGCGTCCACCGCCTGCGCGCGATGGACGAGGACGGCGAACTCGACTACCCAGTCTTCGCCGTGAACGACACGCCGATGAAGCGCCTGTTCGACAACGTCCACGGCACCGGCGAGTCCTCGCTGGCCTCCATCGCCATGACGACCAACCTCTCGTGGGCCGGCAAGACCGTCGTCGTCGCCGGCTACGGCCACTGCGGGAAGGGCGTCGCGAAGAAGGCCAGCGGCCAGAACGCCGACGTCGTCGTCACCGAAGTCGAACCCCGCCGGGCTTTAGAGGCCCACATGGAGGGGTACGACGTGATGCCGATGGCGGAAGCGGCCGAAGAGGGCGACGTGTTCATCACCACGACGGGCAACCGCGACGTCGTCGTCGAGGAGCACTTCGAGAAGATGCAGGACGGCGTCTTGCTCGCCAACGCCGGCCACTTCGACGTGGAGGTCGACCTCGATGCCCTCTCGGACCTCGCGGTGGACACCTACGAGGCCCGCGACGGCGTGCAGGCCTACGAGATGGCCGACGGCCGCCGCCTGAACGTCCTCGCGGAGGGTCGTCTCGTGAACCTCGCGACGCCCATCGCGCTCGGCCACCCCGTCGAAGTGATGGACCAGAGCTTCGGGATTCAGGCCGTCTGCGTCCGTGAGATGTTGGAGAACGGCGACGCCTACGACGCCGGCGTCCACGACGTGCCCGACAGACTGGACAAGGAAGTCGCGGAGATCAAACTGGACGCGGAGGGCGTCGCGTTCGACTCGCTGACGGATACTCAGGCCGAGTACATGGATTCCTGGCAGCACGGGACGTAGGGCGGGGCACGAGCGGAGCGAGTGGCCCGCCAGACGCGCAGCGGGGAGTGTAACGACCCGCGAGCAGTAGCGATAGCCGAGCGAAGCGAAGATTTCGGAAAACGCGAGCGGCGACCGCAGGAAGCCGCGAGAAAGAGCCGAGAACGCCTTTTCTAAGCCGTCTACGCCGCCACAGCAGCGTCGCTCGTCTCGGCCTCACCCTGTTCCTCGTCGATGACGTCGTCCAGCCACCCGCCGCGCAGGAAGAACGCGACGCCGGCGACGGCGGCGGCGACGTTGGAGGCGGCGATACCGTACCACGCGCCGGGCGCGCCCATGCCGACCACGACGACGAGCGCCGCGGCGACCACGATGCGGAAGCCCCACAGCGTCAGCAGGCCCAGCGCCATCGAGAGGCGGGTCGACCCCGCACCGTGGAACGCGCCGTTTATCATGTGGAAGACGGCCATCACGGCCCACGTCGGCGCGACGATGCGGAGGAACGCCGTGCCGTGGTCGACGACGGCGGCGGCACCCTCGCCGGTGATGAATACGCCGACGATGGCTGGGGCGAACCACGTCACGACGACGCTGGCGACGAGGAACACCGCGACGAGGATGCCGCTGGCGAGCAGGACCGTCCGGCGGGCCCGAGCGCGCTCCCCGGCGCCGAGGTTCTGGCCGACGACAGTCTCGACGGCCATCCCCATCCCTATCATCGGGAGCCACACCAACGAGGTGAGGCGGCCGCCGATGCCGTAGGCGGCGACGGCGTCGGAGCCGACGAGCGCGACCAGCGCGGTCATCACCGTCACCGACAGCGCCTGCGTGCTGGTCTCGACGCTGAGGGGCGCGCCGACGCCGACGATTTTGCGAATCTCCGACAGGTCGGGCCGGAGGTCCGACAGCGAGAGTTCGATGCCGACCCGGCCCGAGAACAGCAGCCAGAGGCCCACCGCGGCGGCCAGCCCGCGGGAGAATATCGTGGCGATGGCGGCGCCCTCGACGCCGAGGCCGGTGAACCCCGTCGCCGCCAGCGCGCTCGCGGCGAGGCTCTCTAGACCGAACCACGCGAACAGGGGGTTGTCGGCGAAGCCGAGGATGAGTAGCGGGTCCAGCACGACGTTGAGCGCGACGCTGCCGACCATCAGGTACATCGGCGTCTTCGTGTCGCCCCAGCCACGCAACAGCGCCTGAAAGACGAAGAAGCCGAGCATGAAGTACAGGCCGAGGAAGACGTAGCGGGTGTAGGTCACGGCCATCTCGTGGATTGGCGTGCCCGCCTCGGTGCCGATGACCTGCAACAGCGTCGGCGTCAGGAGGTAGCCCACGACGGAGATGGCCACCGAGAGGGCGGTGACGAACACCAGCGTCTGGCCGGCGACGTGGCTCACGCGGCCGTCGTTCTCCGCACCCGTGTGCTGTGAGATGAGGATGGTGCCGGCACCGGTCATCCCGCCGCCGACGCTCACCAGCAGGAAGACGATGGGCCACGAGAAGGAGAGGGCGCTCACGGCGTCCTGCCCGAGGCGGCCGACCCAGAAGGTGTCGGCGAGGTTGTACAGCGTCTGGAGGAGCTGTGTGGCGACCAGCGGCGCGGCCAGCGTCACCAGCGGCCAGAGCAGGCGACCCTGCGTGAACCGCTCGGACTGCTCGCTCGTCGCCGTCATCGTCGACACCTCCGGGGAGGGGAAGAGAAGGGGACCGACATGGTACTGACTGGTCGGTCAGTCAGTATAGCCGTTCCGTGAGTCTGTGACTCTTCCCCACACAAGCGATTTAGTCGGCGGTAGCGGCCGCCTCGTCGTCCGACCGGTCCTCCCGGTCGTCCTCGTCGACGACGGACTCGTCCCAGTCGCCGACGAGGAACCAGACCCCGACGAGGGCCGCGGCGGCCACGTGCGAGACGGCGATGCCCCACCAGACGCCCATGGCACCCATCCCGACGGCGGTTATCAGGACGAGCGTCGGGGGGATGCGGAAGAACCACTGCGAGGCGATGGAGAACCCCAGCGCCGTCCGGGTGCTGCCGGCCCCGCGGAATGCGGCGTTCAGGAGGTGAAAGAGGCCCATGAACACGTACGTCGGCCCGATGATTCGGAAGTAGTCGGCGCCCATCGCCAGCACTTCCGGAGCGGTCTTGCTCACGTCGAAGAAGAGGGCGACGATGGCCGCGGCGAAGGCGTACGCGCTCAGACTCGCGAGCAGGAAGACCCCACCGCCGAGGCCCGCCGCCAGCAGGACGGCCCGGCGGGCGCGGCCCGACTGGTCGGCCCCGAGGTTCTGCCCGACGGCCGTCTCGACGCCCTGTGCGAGGCCCACCGCCGGGAGGTAGACGAGCGTGTTGATGCGGTTGCCGACGCCGTAGGCGGCCACGGCGTTCGTCCCGACCATCGCCACGAGGACGGTCATCCCGGTGTAGGCCAGCGAGTCCGCCGAGCGTTCGAGGCCGGCGGGCCCGCCGACGTCCAGAATCTTCCAGACCGTCTCCCGGTCGGGCCAGAGGTCAGACAGCGAGAGCGCGAAGCCGAGGCGGCCCGAGAAGAGGAGCCAGAACCCGGCCAGTGCGGCCCCGCCCCGCGAGATGACGGTGGCGACGGCCGCCCCGGCGACGCCCATCCCCGAGAAGCCAGTCAGCGCGTACAGCGTCGCTTCGAGGCCGCCGAGGCCGAGTAGCGAGAAGACGACGTTGCCGTCGAAGCCCAGCACGAAGAACGGGTCCAGCACGGCGTTGGCGACGACGCTCCCGAACATGAGGTACATCGGCGTCTTCGTGTCGCCCCACCCGCGCAGGATGGCCTGAAACGCGAACGCGCCGAACATGAACGCCGTCCCCGCGAAGACGATGCGGGTGTACTCGACGGCCATGGCGTGAATCGCCGTCCCCGGCGTCGTCCCGATGTACGGCAACAGCGTCGGCGTCAAGAGGTAGCCAACGACCGACAGGAACCCCGAGACGACGGCCGTGACGGCGATGGTCTGGCCGGCGACGGCCCGCACCCGGTCGTCGTTGCCCGCGCCGCGGTGCTGTGAGACGAGGACGGTGCCGGCGACGGTGAGCCCGCTCCCCAGCGAGATAGTGAGGAAGATGAACGGGAGCGAGTAGGTCAGCGCCGCCACGGCCCCGTCGCCCAGTCGGCCGACGACGAACGTGTCGACGAGGTTGTACGCGACCTGCAGGAGCTGTGTCCCCACGAGCGGCAGGGAGAGAGCGAGCAGTGGCCGCAAGAGCGGTCCCTCGGTCAGGTCGACTGAGCGGTCGGTCGCTGGCACGTAGCAGGTCCAACGATATACGAGGTGATAATTCGTCGGGATTCGAAGCGGGGCGGAACGAGGATTTTATTCGGCCACACGCGCAACGCCAGTCCATGCAGCCGCTCCACGCACGCTATCCGTTCCTCGCCGCCGCCCGGGAGGCCGTCGAGGCCGCCGCGGTCGACCTCGGTGAGGTCGTCGCCACCGACGAGGCGGTCACCCAGCGGGCGCTGGAGCGGGTCGAACACGCCATCACGGACGGCACCGTCGGCGAACCACACCGGCGGACGCGGGTGGAACTGCTGTCCTATCCGGTGGCCCGCGTCCTCGTCTCGCTGGTCGACCAGCACGTCTGCACCCGCAAGTACGCCCGTGCGGAGGCCGAGACGGCCCGGGAGCGGTTCGGCGAGGAGTTCGAGGCGACGACGGAGTTCAAGTCGACCCAGAGCGAGCGCGTCGAGTTGCGGGACCTGCTGGCGGAGTTCGACCTCGCGAGCGCGGTCCACGAGGCCGAGACGGGCTACTGGGTCGACGTCGGTGCGTACCTCGATTTGGCGGCCGACCAGCGGGGCGACCAGTGGCGGCTGGTCAACCGGCCGCTGGCCGACGGTCGGGTTCGCGTCGCCGCCGAAGAACTGCACGTCCTGCTGAAACAGGCCATCCGGCACCGCGTCGCCGACGGCCTGCCGTTCGACGTGCCCGACGCCATCGCGACCGAACTCGACGCCGAGGTCGAACGGCTACGGGAGATACTCGCCGAACTCGACCTGACCCGGGAGATAGACACCGTCGTCCCCGAGATGTTCCCGCCCTGCATGCAGGCGTTGCTGGACAAGGTCCAGCAAGGCGACCACCTCGAACACCACTCCCGTTTCGCCATCGCCGCCTTCCTCACCAGCATCGGGATGACGACCGACGAGATCGTCGACCTCTTTCAGGTGAACCCGGGCTTCGGGGAGGAGGCCACCCGCTATCAGGTCGACCACATCCGCGGCGACACCAGCCCAACCGAGTACTCGACGCCGGCGTGTTCGACGATGGTGTCCTACGGCGACTGCGTCAACAAAGACGACCTCTGTGAGCGCATCTCGCACCCGATGGCCTACTACGAGCAGAAGTTAGACGACGCCGAGGACGACGAACTGGTCGACTGGCGCGAGGAGAACGGCGAGAGCGGCGAGGACGAGGCCGACGCTTAGAACTCCTGCCGTTCCATCCAGATGCCAGCGGCGAGCATCACGACGATGAACAGCCCGATAGCGCCGATTATCGCGATGCCACCCTGGTCGGTGAGCCCACCGTTGCTGGAGTAGTTCAGCGAGACGAAGACGGCGGCGGCGACGAACGTCACGAGCGCGATGGTCGAGACCACTATCTGCACGATGGCCTCCCGGTCGATTTCCATGTGGCGCGATATCGGTGGCCCGGGCAAAAGGGTGTCGAAGCGGCCCCAGACGACCCACGCAGCGGCGTGCTGGCCGAGACGTTTACCTCCGTGGAGGCCCTACGTTTCCACTGGACACACCGAGAAACACAGCCGTGTCCGCCCGCCATGACACTCATCGAGCCATCCGCCGACTCGGAGCGCACTGCACTCGCACCGGACCCCAGCAGACTCGACTCCCGGGCCCTCCGGGCCTGGACCGAGCGCATGGCCGTCCGGCCCCGCGACGGGAGTACCTACGCCGTCACCTCCGAGAGCGGCCACACGTACCTCGTCGACCTCACAGACCACTCCTGTACCTGTCCCGACCACCAGATTCGCGGCGAGCGGTGCAAACACCTCCGCCGGATCGCTATCGAGATTACGGCCCGCAGAGTGGCACCGCCACACCACCAGCGCGCCCGCTGTGACGTCTGTGGCGCCGTCACGTTCGTCGACGCGGACGCCGACCCGCCGCACCTCTGTGGACACTGCCGGGTGTCGCCGGGCGACGTCGTGGTCGACCGTGAGACGGGCGACAGCCTCGTCGTCGCCGGCGTGGCCGACCAGCGTGCCGACGAGTACGTCATCCCGGCGACCGGCCGGACCGTCGCCGCCCACGACACCAACGAGGGCTATCCCGAGGACGACGTCGTGGTCGAAGTGACCTACCTCGCCGACGCGACCCGTCGGGACGACCCGCGCCGGTACGCGTTCCCGTACAGTCGGCTCTCGCGGACGGACCAGCAACTCGTCGAATGACCGAGGGCCACTCTCCGGTCGCGTCCCTCGCTACTCCAGCATCGCCGCCGCTTCGTCTTTGTCCAAATCGCCCCGCTCGAACGCCGAGAGGATGTCGAGTACAGCCTCGTCCGGGCCGTCGTCGGCCACCTCGTCCAGCGTGACCTTCTCGGAGTGACCGACGAACTCCTCGAAGTCCGTCCCCTCCGAGAGGGCCTTCTCCTTCTTGACACGGTAGTTGCCGCCGTCGGTCGTGTAGAGGTCGCCGGGG
Organism: Haloarcula rubra; assembly: GCF_019599465.1. Taxonomy (GTDB): domain Archaea; phylum Halobacteriota; class Halobacteria; order Halobacteriales; family Haloarculaceae; genus Haloarcula; species Haloarcula rubra. Next base: position 322,951 of record NZ_RKLR01000002.1, on the reverse strand, counting down.
TGGAAGAAGTACCAGTCCTCGCGGTCGAAGCGGACGCCGATGCGTGGTTTCGCGCCGAAGTTCCGTGCGAAGAACAGCAGGGCCTCGACCTCCTCGCCGGTCAGATAGATGGGGTCGCCGGCGCTGGACTTCGCCTCGATGGCGTAGAACGTCTCGCCGTCGCCGGTGAGCACGTCCGGCAGTTCCCGCTCGGTAGCGCTACCGCTGGCCGGCGCGCGCATCACCGCGAACCCGGCCTCGTCGAGGGCGTTGACCAACTCCCGCTCGCGGCGGTCCCCCTTCGCGTTCGAGTTTGCCATTGCCCGGTGGTAGGCCCTCCGCGGTAAAACCGTTCAGGTCCGTCGTTCATTCCGTTCATCCGCCGTCGAGCGCCTGAACGAACGGTCCTTTATATACAATGGTGGTCCTGACGGGTGGGTATGGACAGACGAACATTCATCAGTACGACCAGCGCGCTCGGAGCCACCGTCGTCGCCGGTTGCGGCGGGACGAGCGGCGGCGGGTCTGGCGGCGGGAGCACCGACGGCGACGCGACCGACAGCGCGGCGACGACCGAGTCGACGACGGGGACGTTCCGGTTGCTCGTCAGCGACCGGCCGGCGGCCATCGGCGACTTCGACTCGCTCGACGTGACGTTCGACGAGGCACGCGTGTTCAGTGCCGAGTCGGTCGAAGAGACAGAAGCCGAATCAGAGACCGAGGCCGAGACCGAGACGGAGACAGAAGAAACGGCCGAAACCGAATCGGAGACCGAGGCTGAGACCGAATCGGAGACGGAGACCGACGAAACGGACGAAGCCGACGACGGTGACGACAGCGACGACGGCGAGGGTGACTTCGAGGTGTTCGACCTCGACGACCCGACGGTCGACCTGACGGAAGTCGTCGGCGACAAGGCCGTCGGCGTCCTCGACGGTAGACTGGAGGCCGGCCGGTACGCGAAGATAGAGCTCTCCGTCTCGGACGTCGAGGGCGTCGTCGACGGCGAGACGGTCCCGGTGAAGGTGCCGAGCGAGAAGCTCCAGATAGTCAAGCCGTTCGAGGTGACCGCCGGCGAGGGCGTCGAGTTCGTCTTCGACATCAACGTCGTCAAGAAGGGACCGAACGGCTACAACCTCCTGCCGGTCATCAGCGAGAGCGGTGTCGCCGGCAGAGACGTCGAAGTGGAGGAAGTCGAGCGATCGTCGGACGCCGAGACGACCGAGACGGAAGTGGCCTCGGAGACCGACGACGGGGCCGCCGGCGAGTCGGGCAACCGGACGCAGGGACAGTCCGGGAACTGAACTCAGTCCTCGGCTCGCGACTCTATCTCGCGGATGATCGCCTCGTTCTCGCCGCCGTCGCTCCGGATCGCCTTCGCGTAGCGCTGGTACTCCTCGGGCGAGACCTGCACCGTCTTCGACTCGCCCCGGTGGGTGAGTTCCAGTCGGACCATCCCCTGGGGGTCGTTCCGGGCGCGGAAACTCGCCATCGCGGTGAAGACGAACCAGAAGGCGAGGCCGGCCCCGAGGAAGTACGCCATCGTGGTCTCGAAGGCCATCGTCTCGGCCCCGGTCGTCCAGCGGGCGGGATACGCTCGCTGGAAGAGGACGATACCGACCAGACAGAGGCCGGTGCCGAGGACGACGCCGGCCTGTTCGCGCTTCGAGGACGGCAGGACGGCGACGACCGAGAGGAACATCGCGGGGATACCCAGTCCGCCCAGCGTCCCGGCGAGTTTCTCGGCGGCCCGGAGGTCGTTCGCGCCGAAGACGGCCGACAGCGGCGTCGTCACCACGAGGATGGCGACGACGACGGCCAGCGCTCCCACGACACCGAGGGCGGCGCCGGCGTAGACGCGGCGGGGGTCACGCCCCGCGAAGCGGGAGTCACCGCCGTATGCGTCTCCGAGACTCTCCATGCCCCTCCGTTCGTCCTGCCCCCACAAAACGATGCGTCAGACGTGCGTCGGACCCGAGACGGCCGGAGCGGCGGTCTCAGGGGCCCACGGGCCATCGCGGGCGACCGGTGTCGAAATCCAGTTCGACGGCGACGTTACTCGCTCTGGATGCGCGGGGCCAGCATGTAGGTGACGCGGCCCTCGCCTTCGGCGAAGTTGAAGTGCATCTTGACCGGGAACTCCTCGCCCAGTTCCATCTCGACCTCGGCGTCCTTCGGGATGGCCTTGTTCATGTTCTTCAGGTAGTCCAGCGAGAACAGCGAGTGGGCGTTCCCGGCGGTGAGGTCGATGAGGTCGTCGCGGGTGAGTTCGAGGTGGACGTCGTCGGTGTCACCCTCGGCGTCGACGTAGAACAGTTCGTCGGTGGCGTCGACCCCCAGTGCGATGTGGTCGCTGACCATGTCGGCGGCGGTGACCGCGCGGTTGATGTCTTTCCCCTCGATGACGATGTGTGCCGAGAGGTCGAGGTCCGGGAGGTCCGGTTCCTGTCGGATGGAGTCGGGGTCGATGAGGGCCAGCGTGTACTCTAGCCCGTCGATAGCGATGTGGAGTTTGCGGGTCTCCTCGTCGAGTTCGAGGTGGACCAACTGGCCGGCGTCGGCCATGCCGGCGATGTCCTCGAGTCGAGAGAGGTTGACGCCGATGAGGCCGCCGTCGGTCTCGTAGGACTCGAAGGCCGCCGCCTCCAGTCGCAGGTCGACCATCCCGACGTTGGCGGGGTCCACCGCCCGAATCTCGAGGCCGTCCTCTTCGAGGTGGATCTTGCACTCGTCCACCAGCACGCTCACTGAATCGAGAGCCGATTTGAGCGTGTCCGCACTCACGATGGCGTTGAACATCTTGAACCGGGCTACGCCCCCATGCATTAAAAAGTCCCTCATTGACCCGCGTGCGCGTGCGACCCTCGGTGTGCCCGACAGCGGGCCCGCGCCCGGCCGGCGGTGGGGGAGGCGGACGCGACCGCCGTGTCGCCGACTTGTATGTGCAAGCCTGCAGTTCAGTGGCGCGGCGACCCACGTCGTCGATACGATGCCGACACCGGACAGCGCCTCGAACGCGTACTCCCGACGGGCGGTGCTGGGTGCGAGCGCGTCGGTTCTCGGTGGGTCGTTGCTCGCGTCCACCAGCGCGTCGGCACGGACGACGACCAAGGCCGTCGTCGCCGACGGGTCGGGGACCGGCGACCTGACCGGATTCTTCGTCCACTTCGGACAGTCGACGAACCCCGTCGAAGCGCAGACGGCGACCGACTGTGGGTTCGCCGACTGGCCCGACGACGAGACGACGGCGTACGACGTGACGCTCATCGACCGTGCGAGACCGGACTACGAGCAGTACGAGCGGACGGTGTACGTCCCCGATTCGACGGACTTCCAGCCGGGAAACCTCTACGTCGTCAACTCACAGGAACGGTGTACGACCGGCTACGTCGGCGTCAGACTCGTCCAACTCGGTTCGAGACAACTCGAAGCCGCCGTCAGCGGCGACGCCGAGGCCGTGACGGAGACGAGCGGCGGGAGTGGCGCAGGGTTCGGCGTGGTCGCGGCGCTCGCGGCCGCACTGGGCGTCGGTGCCCGCCGTGGCAGTCGGGACGACTGAGACGGGACGGGCGGCCCAGCGGCGCTTCAGACTTCGGGCTGGAACACGTCGTGGTTCGGTTCCCCTTCGCGGTTGATGACCGCCATCATCCCCTTGCGAGCGACGCGGGAGAGGGCGTGGTCGACCAGTTTGATGGGACCGGGCACCTCGGCGTGCAACGTCGCCACGACGGTCGACCCGGGTTTGACGGGCGTCGTCTGGACGAACCGGTGGGGGTCGCTGGCGACCGCCCCCTGTGGCCAGACCTCGTCCCACACGGAGCCGATGGGGTGGAACGACGAGTCGAGGTTCGGGCCGCCGACGGCGAAGTACACCCGGGCCGTCTCACCGGTCTGCATGCTCGGGACGCCGTAGCCGTCGGGCGTGATAGCGTACTTCTCGCCGTTCATGAGGACGTAGGTCGGCTCTTCGGCCTGCATCGACTCGACGTCGAAGTCGTGGTGTCCCTCCTCGCCGGCCTCGCCCTTGGTGTAGAGTTCGTGCTGGCCGAAGTAGAACTCGTGGTCCACCTCCGGCAGGCCATCCTTCGGTTCGACGAGTATCATGCCGAACATCCCCGAGGAGATGTGCATGTCGAGGTTCGGGACCGCACAGTGGTAGATGAAGCTCCCGGGGTAGGTGGCCTTGAACCGGAAGGTCTTGGTCTGGCCGGGCGTGACCATCGACGCCTCGGCACCTCCACCCGGCCCACGCACGGCGTGGAGGTCGACGTTGTGGGGCATCGAGTTGCCCTCCTCGTTGGTGATGGTCAACTCGACGGTGTCGCCGCGGCGGACCCGAATCATCGGCCCGGGAATCTGGCCGTCGAAGGTCATGTACGTGTACGTGACGCCGGGTTCGACCTCGGCGACCTGCTCTTTCGTGGTCATCTCGACCGACACCGTCTTCGGCGTCGACCGCTCGATGGGGGCCGGGATGTCGGTCGGGTCGGCGGCGATACGGTCGACGTCGGTCTGCTTGGCGGGGTTCATGCTTGGCTCCTGTGGGGTGGTCCGTTCGGTCGGCTGTTCGGTCTGGGCACCGGGAGCACCGGCACAGCCCGCGATTGCGGCCGTGCCGACGCCCAGCGCCTGCAACACGCGGCGCCGCGTCGCCGTCGGGATGGATGACATGAGTGGGACCTCCGTTACAGGTGTATCTCTGCACCGGACGCACATATACCGGAAAGGGAACTCTCAGGACCTGAGACGTGTTCTCACGGCGTAGGAAGACGAGTGAACGTGTTCGGGTGGGGAACGGGACTCCGTCTCAGTCCGCCGTCGCGGCCGAACCGCCTGCGGTCGGGTCCCTGTCGGTGTGGCCCCCGAGGACGGCGTTGACGACGGCGCCCAGCAACAGGACGACGCCGCTGAAGTACAGCCACGTGAGCAACAGCATGATGCCGGTGAGGACGCTGACCCCACCGCCGCCGGTGGCGACGACGACGTACACCTGAAACAGCCCCTGCAGGAGCGCCCACCCGACCGCCGAGACGAGGACGCCGGGCAACACCTCTCGGGCGGTCACGTCCGTGTTCGGGAAGACGTAGTACATCGGGAGGAACGCGACGACGAGGCCGGCCGCCAGCACCACCGGGAACAGCACACCCAGAACGGGAACCTCGCTGGCGACGGCGCCGAACGCGGTGGTGACCGCGACGGTCGCGCCGACCGAGAGGACGAGCGAGACGAGGACGACGACGCCGTCGCGGAGTTGCTGGACCAGCGAGCCGTCCGCGTCCACCTCGTAAATCTCCTCGAAGGCGGTGTCCAGCCCACGGAAGAGCTTCAGCGCCCCCCAGACGAGGACGACGACGCCGACGAGCGAGGAGGGGCCGGCGCTCCCGCCCCGGCTCTGGAGGAGTCGGTCGATTAGCTGTCCGACGACCGGCGAGACGTTCGCCGAGACGAGCGCGAGGAAGCGCTGTTCCCAGCCCGCACCGACGAGCGCGAGCGCGAGGACGACGAACAACAGGAGCGGCACCAGCGAGACGAACGCGGTGTACGCGATGCTCCCGGCGAGGAACGTGACGTTCTTCTCGCTGAACTCGGTCCCGACGGTGCGGAGAACCGACGTGACGTTCGCGGTGGAGACCATGCCCGTCGGCGTTGTGTCTCGACGTGGAAAAGGCACGTCGTCGCGGTCGGCGTCGACGGCGCGGTACGCGATTCGGCACGCCTTTCCGCGTCGGCCGCCTCCGTACCGGTATGACCGAGACGACGTGCGACACAGCGTCGCGACGCGTATCACGCCGGACGGTGACCTGACCATGTCCGGGAAAGACGACTACTACAACCGAGCCAAACAGGAGGGGTATCGCGCCCGCTCGGCCTACAAACTCCAGCAACTGGACGAGACGGCCGGACTGCTGGGTGAGGGCCGCACCGTCGTGGACCTCGGGGCCGCACCGGGTGGCTGGCTGCAGGTGGCCGCCGAACGCGTCGGCGACCGGGGCACCGTCGTCGGCGTCGACCGCCAGCGCATCGACCCTCTCGACGACCCGGCCCCGACCGTCGAGTACGTCCGCGGGGACATGACCGAGGACAGCACCAAAGCCGAGATTCGCGACGTGGTCGGCGGCGACGCCGACGAACTCGGCGGTCCCGTCGACGTGGTCCTCTCGGACATGGCGCCCAACATGACCGGCGAGTACGACCTGGACCACGCCCGGTCGGTCCACCTCGTGCGGCAGGCCTTCGAGGTGGCGACGGACCTGCTCTCGTCGGGCGGGGACTTCGCCGCGAAGGTGTTCGACGGACAGGACCTCGACGACCTGAAAGCCGACATCGAACCGGAGTTCGAGTACGTCCGGGAGGTCCGCCCCGACGCCTCGCGTGACTCGTCTTCGGAACTGTACCTCGTCGCGAAACACCGCCTCACGGCCCCCGTCCGCGAGGGTGAGGTGGTCGAGGTGACCATCGAGGACGTCGGCGAAGAGGGTGACGGCATCGCCAAAGTGGAGAACTTCACGCTGTTCGTCAGCGGCGTCGACGAGGGCGAGACGCTAGAGGTGCGCGTCGACGACGTGAAACCACGGTACGCCTTCGCGCAACCCGCGGAGTAGGGCGGCGCACTGCACCGCCGGACAGCGATCGGGCACCCGCTCACTGCACCGCCGGCGTGGCCTCGTCCTCGTCGTCCTCGACGCCGGCCAGCGCGACGACGGCGTAGACGAACGGGGTGTCCAGCAGCGCGATGAGCAGTTTCAGGAGGTACTGACCGACGACGAGCGACAGCGCCGCCGACAGCGGGACGCCCTGAAAGAGGACGAACCCGACGCCGACGAAGATGACCGTGTCGACGAGTTGGCTCGTGGCCGTCGACCCGACGTTCCGGAGCCACAGCGCCTCGCCGTCGGTGGCGTCGCGCAGCGCGTGGAAGACGAACACGTCGAGGTTCTGGCTGACGACGTACGCGCCGAGGCTGGCGGCGACGATACCGGTACTCGCGGCGAGGACGTTGCGGAACGCCGCCGGGTCGACCGGTTGGGCCGCGGCGGGGAGGCCGGGGGCGAGGATGGTACTCCAGACCAGCGCCAACAGCACGAAGTTCATCAGGAAGCCGACGTTGACGACGACGGTGGCGGCCCGGCGCCCGTACAGTTCGGCGTAACAGTCGGAGGCGAAGAACGTCAGCGCGTACGCCAGCGCCGCGCCGGGGAGGACGAGCGTCTCGCCGGCCACGGGCAGGGAGAACGGGAGACCGAAGGCCAGCAGTTTCGACGCCGTCACCTGCGAGACGACCAGCGCCGTCACGAACAGGGCGACGAGGCCGACGCGAACCGGGTGCTCGCCGCTACTGCTCATCGTCGAGTCGTCCCTGTCGCTCGTCGATGTCGTCCAGTATGTCGAGCGTCTTGCGGACGGAGGCACGGATGGCCTCGCTCCGGTTGACGAACTTCCCCTCTTCGCCGACGTGGGCGTCTAAGTCCTCCAACAGTTCCGCGGGCACCTCGACGCTTATCTTGGGCATATCGAAAGCATACCGACACCACCGCTTAAATCGGTCGTCTCGTCGCCTCAGTCGGCCGGTTCGCTCCGGCCCTTCGGCGTCCGGCGGCCGCCGAGCGTGTACACCCAGAGGATGCCCAGTCCCAGCAGGTAGGCCGCCGCCGTCGGGATGCCGACGATGAACATCGTGAAGATGCCGTTCGGCGAGAGGATAGCCGAGAGGGCGACGATGCCGATGACCACCTCGCGCCAGCGCTCGTACATCAGGTGAAACGGGACGATGCCCGCGCGGTGGAACAGGAACATCGTCACCGGGATCTCCGCCAGCAGACCGATGCCGATGGTGAGGAAGAACACCAGCCACCCGAACTTGCTGATGCGGTAGGCGATGACCATGTTGGCCTGCAACTGGTCGTAGGCGATGGCCGAGATGGTCATCGGGGCGACGTAGAGGAACCCGAGCAGACTCCCGCCGATGAGCGCCACGAACAGCGTCCCGCCCCAGACGAGGAGGACGTTCCGGTCGCCGACGACGAGGCCGCGTTCGCGCATCGCCGGCCACGCGAAGTACAGCAACAGCGGCACCACCGAGATGGCGCCGAGGATGGTCGAGAACTTCACGATGAACACGAGGTGTTCGACCGGGTGGAGCGTCACGATGTTGACGCCCTCCGCCATCCCTTCCGGGAGACGGCTGACGAAGATGCGCTGGATGCGGCCGATACCGCCCTGGTACAGGAACAGGAACGCCGCCGACAGCACGACGCCGAACACGCCCAGCACCCAGAACGCCTTCGAGGCGATGGCGTCGAAGATGAAGCGGATGTCGTAGTAGTAGCCGCCGATGTCGTCCTCGGTGGTCTCGTCGTCGGTGAAGGCGTTGACCATCCCCGCCGTCGTCGAGGCGAGGACGTCCTCTTCCTCGTCCGCCTCGGCGTCGCCGTCGGCGCTCTCCGTGGCCGTCCCCTCGGGCCCGTCGTCCTCGTGGGCCATGTCCCACCGGTCGAGGATCAACTGGGCTTTCTCCTGGTTCTCCTCGGAGAGGGCGCGGTCGGCGTGGGCCAGCGCCTCCTCCTCGGTCATCTCCTCGAAGGCCTCCGGCGGCGCGACTTCGATGGCCGACGCACTGAGTTCGCCGATGTCGATGGCCGTCGGGTCGCCGTGGCGACGGCCGGGCCCGACCGCGTTCTGGTCGAGCGCCTGCAGGACGTGGTAGTAGACGACGGCGACGGTCGCGAACGACCCGAACACCGCGGCCAGCAGGACGGCCGTCCCCTCGACGGAGAGGCCGAACAGTTCGGGCCGGGCGAGGTTCCCGGTGAGTCGGGTCGAGTACTGTGCGGCGACCGCCTCGACGGCCTGTACGTACTGGAACGCGCTCGTCGTCACCACGTAGTAGGTCAGCCCACCGACGAGGACGGCCGACCCGAGGACGGTGTTCCAGTGCTCGACGGCGACCCGGCGAGTGCTGACGAGGTCGCTGGAGCGTTTGACCGTCACCGCGAGTTTCGAGAGCGCGAGACTCAGCGCGTAGAGGCCACACAGCGGCGCGGCCCACATAATCTGCGTGAAGGGGTCCGGCGGCGAGAACAGCGCGCCGAACCCGAAGATGGCGATGACGGCGTAGCGCCATTTGTCGCGGAACGTCTCGTAGGGGACGATGCCCGTGTACGAGAGGACCGTCATCATCAGCGGCAACTGCGCGGCCAGTCCGAACGAGGCCGCCAGCAGGAAGACGAACTGTGCCCACTTGACGATGGAGTACTGGGGCACGAACCCGGCGGCGTCGGCGTTGCCGGCGAGGAAGTTGAACATCAGCGGGAAGAACAGTTCGTAGGCGTAGGCGACGCCGGCGGCGAACAGACTCAGACTGATGACGACGAACAGCGCGCCCTTCCAGAGCGGAATCTTCTCGGCGGGCCACCACCCGCGACGCCGCAACCCGTCGCGGCCGAAGTAGACGAGCAGGGGGAGCGACATCAGGATGCCGACGACGGCCCCTATCTTCACCTGCAAGAGGATGACGTCGAAGGGGGTGACGGCGACGATACTGGTCGCCTCCTGCGTGGTGAGGTCCATCTGGGAGTACAGCAGGTCCTGTCGGAGTCGGTCCCAGGCCCCGTACTGGAGGGCCATGATGGTCCCTATCATCCCGACGACGAAGACGATGAACACCTTCTGGAGGTGGGTCTGGGCGGTACTGAGCATCGCACCCAGCGTCGCACGGCCACTCTGGACCGTCTGGACCGTGTCCTCGTCGATTGCACTCGCCATCGTCCGTGAGGGTAGCCGATTCTGCGTTATCAATTTGTTCATCACACGGGCGCGTTCACGGCCCCAGCGCGGCCGCTCGAAAAGAAAGTTTACAACCACCAACCGCCAAAGCGCTTCCAGATAGATGGTGGACGGGGACGCAGACGACGACCGCCCACGGCCCGAGGACCCGCTACTGTCCTCGGACGACCGGAGCGACAGTGACGTCCACCCCGAGGAACGCGGCCACGACCGTCACGGTCGTCCCGACGAGATGGGCCCGAGCGAGGACGACCCCGGACAGGCCGACGACGGCGCGTCCGACGACGTGACCGGCCCGGGCGACAGACCGGTCGGCGGCCACGAGACGACGGCGGGCGCCCACGGCCTCCCGGGGCCGACCCGAGCGGGCCTGTTCGACCGCGACCCGGACGAGGTTAGCGCCGCGACGCCCGCCGACGTCCCGACGGACTGGGGCATCCCGGCGACGCCATCGCCGACCGGTTCGGCGGGGGCCGGTGACCCGGGGTACGACCCCGACGGCGAGGCCGGCATCGGCGGCGCGCCCGACGACCAGGAGATGCCGCTGGCCGACCACGTCGAGGAGATGGCGACGCGCCTGTTCATCGTCGTCGGCGTGATGGCCGCCGTCGCCGTGTTGACCCTCCCGGCGTCCGACGAACTCATCAACTTCCTCTGGTACTCCTTCCTCGACGGCCCGGCCGAGGCGTGCGGGCAGTTCGCCGTCGACGCCCAACCCGGCGGCGAGAGCACCGTCTCCGGTGCGGACTGCCCGCACGTCTACAGCCCGCTGGCGCTGATTCTCGCGCGCCTGAAGGTCGCCTCGCTGGTGGGCTTCATCGCCGCCCTCCCGGTGTTCGTCTACGAGACGTACCTGTTCATGCGGCCGGGGCTGTACCCCCGCGAGCGGCGCTACTACCTCGCGGCGGTCCCGACGAGTCTGGTGCTCGCGGCCATCGGCGTCGGCTTCGCGTACTTCGCCGTCCTGCGGGCGATGTTCGACTACTTCATCACCTACTCCGACCGGGCCGCCGACCTCGCGTTCGGCCTCGGTGAGACGTTCAACCTCATCATCCTGATGCTGGGCTTCTTCGCGCTCGTCTTCCAGATTCCGCTGTTCGTGATGCTCGCCATCATGATGGGCGTCACGACCAGACGGTGGCTCGTCGACCGGCGCCTCTACTTCTGGGGTGCGTTCGCCGCCATCGCGTTCGTCTTCAGCCCCGACCCGACGGGGATGGCGCCGCTGATGGTCGCCGTGACGATGATCGGCCTGTTCGAGGGGACGCTCCTCCTGCTGAAGTGGACCGGGAGCAGTTCGCCCGTCCCGACCGCCGAGGACCTCGCGAACCGGCGGCCCTACGCCTACGCCCTGTTCGCGCTGGTCGGCTACGTCCTCAGCCCCGCGCCGGTGCCGACGGGCTACTACGGGCAGTTGCCGACGAGCGTCACGAGCACGCTCGCCGAGGTCGGCCTCGCGCCGCCGATACTCGTCGGTGGCGGCCTCATCGTGCTGTTCGAACTGACCGCGTACGTCAACAAGAACTACTACGGCAGCGTGAAACTGTGGCGCGGCCTCCGGAAGGCCCGCCTGCCGGTCTGGACGGTGGCCATCGTCGTCGGCTACCTCTCCAGTCCCGACCCGACGCTGTTCCGACTGGTGAACCAGTTCGGACTGGCGACGACGGCCGCCGTCGGCGTCGCCGCGGCCCTCGTCGTCCTCTTCGAGGGCGGCCTGCTGGTCGCGCGGTACCGCGGCGGCAGTACGGCCGAACCACAGGAGTGACACCCCGTGGCGACCGTTCTCCTCGCTCGACACGGCGAGACACACTGGAACCGCGAGGGGCGGGTGCAGGGGTGGGCCCCGACGCGACTCACCGACCACGGCCGCGAGCAAGCGCGGGCGCTGGGGTCGTGGCTCGCCGACGAGCGAACGGTAGACCGCCTCGTGACCTCGGACCTCCGGCGGACCCGCGAGACGACCGAACAGGTGCGTGAGACGGCGGCGGAACTGCCCGACCCGACCGTCGACAGCGCGTGGCGAGAGCGGGGTTTCGGCGTCTATCAGGGCTTTCTGGCCGAGACATTGTTCGAGCGCCACCCCGACCACGACCCCGAGAAGAGCGTGTCGTCGCTCGACGCCACACCGGAGGACGCCGAGAGCGTCGAGACGTTCTGTGACCGGGTCTCGTCGGCGTGGGCCGGCCTGCGGGCGACGGTCGGGCCGGACGAGACGGTGGTGCTGGTCACGCACGGCGGCGTCGTCAAGGTGCTGCTCGCCGCGGTGACCGAGCGCTCGCTGGACGCGACCATCACCGCCCACTCGCCGCCGAACTGCTCGGTGACGGAGCTACGGCTGGACGGGTCGGACGCGGAACTCGTCGCAGAAGGCGTGCGGCCGTGGCGCGAGTGAGTTACTCGGCGGTCGGGTAGTCGGCGTCGAAGACGTTCGAGACGACGTCGTCCTCGTCGTCTTCCTGCTCCGGACTGACGCTCCCGGTCTGGTAGCCGTGGAGGTCCAGCGTCACGTGGTCGAACCCGCAGTCCGCGACGTGGTCGCGGGCCGCCCGGACGAAGTCTGGGTCCAGTGCCGTCTCCAGTTCGTCCTCGCCGACCTCGATGCGGGCGAGGCCGTCGTGGTCGCGGACCCGGAACTGCTCGAAGCCCCACGTCCGCAGGAGCCGTTCGGCCTTCTCGACGCGGGAGAGGCGGTCCTCGGTCACTTCGAGGCCGGTCGGGATGCGCGAGGAGAGACAGGCCATCGAGGGCTTGTCGGCGACCGAGAGGTCGTACTCGCGGGCGATCTCCCGAACCTCCGATTTCTCGATGTCCTGTTCCAGCAGAGGGGAGTAGGCGTCGAGTTCGTCGACGGCCCGGAGGCCGGGGCGGTGACCCTCGCCCACGTCGGAGGCGTTGGTGCCGTCACAGACGACGTCGATACCCAGTTCGCGGGCGCGGTCGTACATGGCGCCCAGTCGCATCGAGCGACAGTGATAACACCGCATGTCGTCGTTGCGCATGAACTCCTCGCTGTCGAGTTCGGAGAACTCCACTATCTCGTGACGGATGCCGATCTCCTCGGCGACGCGGGTGGCGTCCTGCAGTTCCTCGGCGGGCAGGGTCTCCGACTTTGCGGTACAGGCGACGGCGTCGTCCCCGAGGGCGTCGTGGGCCAGCGCAGCGACCACGCTCGAGTCGACGCCGCCGGAGAACGCGACCACCACGCCGTCTCGCGACGCGAGGTCCTCGCGGGCGGCAGCCATCTTCTCCGCGACAGCAGACATAGCGACGACTACTGGGTCGACGGTGAAAACGGCTTCGTGTCCGGTGTGACGACCGCCTGCCGGAGACACGAGATATTTACCGTCGCCTCGGGAACTCCCGGCCGATGCCCTCCACTAGTCAGCGTCTCGCCGCGGCAGTGGCCGCCCTCGCGGTCCTGCCGGGCGTCGCCGCCGCACAGCAACCGACCGGGCAGGTCACCCTGTCGCCGCTCGCACAGTTCGCCGCGGCCGGCGGGTACAGCCTCCTCGTCGGCGCTCTCCTACTCGCTGCCGCACCCGCCTGGACCAGAAACGCCGTCGACGACATCTTCGAGGACCCCGGCGTCGTCGTCGCCGTCGGCACGCTCGGCTACCTCGCAATCATCGTCGGCCTCGTCCTGCTGGCGCTAACGCTCATCGGACTCATCGTCACCATCCCCGGCCTGCTGGCGCTGTTCGTCGTCGCGCTGGTGGGGACGCCGCTGGGCGCGTACGCCGTCGGCCGGTGGCTCACCGGGGTCGGCGACGTCGACAACCGCTGGGCGGCGCTGGCGGTGGGTGCCGTCGTCGTCGGGGCGGTCAGCGCCGTCCCCGTCGTCGGGGACCTGCTGAACGCGCTGGTCGCCAGCCCCGGCATCGGCCTCCTCCTGTTGCGGGGGAAAGCCAGTCTGCTGGACTGACGAGGACGCCCGAGAACGAGCGGAGCCTTCTTGCCGCCGACCCCCGGAGTTCGGATATGGACATGACACGTCGCCCCCGACGGCTCCGGACCGACGGGGTTCGCCCGCTGGTACGAGAGACCGAGGTCTCGGCGTCGGACCTCATCGCGCCCGTCTTCGTCGACGCGACGACGGACGAACGGGTCCCCATCGAGACGATGCCGGGCCACGAACGCGTCCCCGTCGACGAGAGCGTCGCCCGCGTCGAGGACGTCCTCGAGACCGGCGTCGAGGCGATAATGGTCTTCGGCATCCCGGAGTCGAAGGACGAACGCGGGAGTCGGGCGTGGGCCAGCGACGGCGTGGTTCAGGAGGCGGTCCGACGAATCACCGACGAGACGGACGCCTACGTCATCACGGACGTCTGCCTCTGTGAGTACACCGAGCACGGCCACTGCGGGGTGCTGGAGGAGACGGCCGAGTCCGACCCGGACCTCACCGTCCGCAACGACGAGACGCTCGGCTTGCTGGGCAACATCGCCGTCAGTCACGCACGCGCAGGCGCGGACATGGTCGCGCCGTCGGGCATGATGGACGGGATGGTCGGCGCCATCCGCGAGGCCCTAGACGAGGACGGCCACAGCGACGTGCCGGTCATGAGTTACGCGGCGAAGTTCGAGTCCTCGTTCTACGGGCCCTTCCGCGACGCCGCCGACGGCGCGCCGGCGTTCGGTGACCGGCGACACTACCAGATGGATCCCGCGAACGCACGCGAGGCCCGCCGGGAGGTCGAACTCGACGTCGAACAGGGCGCGGACGTGTTGATGGTCAAGCCCGCCCTGCCGTATCTGGACGTCGTCCGGGACGTGCGGGAGACCTACGACCACCCGGTCGCCGCCTACAACGTCTCCGGCGAGTACGCGATGTTGCACGCCGCCGCGGAGAAGGGGTGGCTGAACCTAGAGGAAGTCGCCTACGAGTCGCTGCTCTCCATCAAGCGGGCCGGTGCCGACCTTATTCTCACCTACTTCGCAGAGGACGTGGCCGACCGCCTCTGAGAGCGGCGGGCCCCGTGACCGCCCACTCCGTTCGTCGGTATCTCGCCAACCGTCCAGTAACGTGTGCCGAGAGTAGACGCGCGTCCAGAGGGAGCGATATCGAGAGCGCGCGCAAGCGAAACCGGCCGATTTCGGCCCGTTCGGCCGGACTCGCGGTCGACATTCGTCCAAAATCCCGGCAGACAGCTGCCGAGTTTCTTGACGGAGAACAACCTTATATCCATAATATCATACGGTAATCTGGACGGTCGTCTACCCAACGCCCCGAAATTTGCGATTTCGTAAACCCAATCCTTATGTAGTGTTGTTGCCAGAGATTTCTCCGTGAACGAGTTGACAAAGTCGGCACCGAATACGATAAAGTTGGACGTTCAAACGCAATAACCACAACACGATACAAATCATGGTACTCGAACCTCTGCAAACCTCACCGGAAACGCTCGAAACGTTGGTCACGGGAGTCAACCTCCTGTGGGTACTCGTCGTAACGTTCCTCATCTTCTTCATGCACGCCGGCTTCGCCATGCTCGAGGCGGGGCAGGTGCGCTCGAAGAACGTCGCGAACCAGCTCACGAAGAACCTCCTCACGTGGTCGGTCGGGGTGTCGGTGTTCTTCGTCATCGGTGCGGGCGTCTCGTCGCTCGTCGGCGGCGGCGGCTTCTCGCCCGCCTTCGTCGCCGAGAACCCGAACGACTGGGTCGGCTGGCTGTTCGGCGCCGTCTTCGCGATGACGGCGGCGACCATCGTCTCCGGGGCCGTGGCCGGTCGCGCGAAGCTCCGTGCCTACGTCACCTACACGTTCCTGCTGGCGGCGGTCATCTACCCGGTCGTCACCGGCATCACGTGGGCAGGTGCCTACATCAGCTTCGGCGGCGCCGCGTTCCACGACTTCGCCGGCGGCATGATCGTCCACGGCATGGGCGGCATCGCCGGCCTCACCGCCGCTTACGTCCTCGGCCCGCGCATGGGTCGGTACAACGAGGACGGGTCGGTGAACGTCATCCCCGGCCACTCGCTGACCTTCGCCGTGCTGGGGACGCTCATCCTCGCCTTCGGCTGGTACGGCTTCAACGTCGGCACGGCCGCGAGCGTCTTCGTCTTCACCGACGGCTCGCTCCAGCTCGGCGCGTTCTCCTACGTCGGTCGCGTCGCCATGACGACGACCATCGCGATGGCCGCCGGCGCTATCGGCGCCGCCGGCGTCGCGTGGGCGAAGACCGGGAAGGTCGACACGCTGTACGTCGCCAACGGGCTGCTCGCCGGTCTGGTCGGCATCACCGCGATTCCGGACACCACCTCGTGGTGGGGCGCCTTCCTCGTCGGCGGCCTCGCGGGTGCACAGCTCCCGATCGTGTTCAGCTTCATCGAGAAGCGCCTCCAGATAGACGACGTCTGTGCGGTCTTCCCGGTCCACGGGAGCGCCGGCGTGCTGGGGACGCTCATGTTCCCGTTCGTCGCCGCCGAGGCACCCGCAGGCGGCATCGTGAACGCCTTCATCGCACAGGTCATCGGCGTGGTCGCCATCGCCGCGTGGACCATCGTCGCGACGGCAGCGGTGTGGGGCGTCCTCAAGGCCATCGGACAGGCCCGCGTCACGCCAGAACACGAACAGGAGGGCCTCGACGTCAGCGAACACGGCGTCGAGACCTACCCCGAGTTCGGCTCCGGCGAGAGCGTGGTCGCCGACGGTGGCATGGTGAGCGAGAACGTGCGTACTGACGGAGGTTCCAAAGATGACTGAAGACACTGACATCAAGATGATTGTCGCAATGGTTCGACCGGACAAACTCGGCGACGTCAAGCAGGCGCTCGCGGAAGTGGGCGCGCCCTCGCTGACAGTCACCAACGTCTCCGGCCGCGGCTCACAGCCCGCGAAGAAGGGGCAGTGGCGCGGCGAGGAGTACGTCGTGGACCTCCACCAGAAGGTCAAGATCGAGACGGTCGTCGCAGACATCCCCGCTGACGAGGTCGTCGAAGCCATCGCCGAAGGCGCCCACACGGGCGAGAAGGGCGACGGCAAGATATTCGTCCTCCCGGTGGAGGACGCCTATCAGGTCCGGACGGGTAAGACCGGCCCAGAGGCAGTCTGAGCGGCACGCGATGGTCGACGACATCGACAGGCAGGTCGTGAACGCCTTGCTCCGGGACGGCCGGGCGAGCGCTCGTGACGTCGCCGCCGAGACCGGCGTCGCGGCCACGACCGTCTCGCGCCGGATGGACCAACTGGTCGAGTCCGGCGTCATCGAGGAGTACACGCCCCGACTCGACTATCAGGAGCTGGGCTACGAGGTCACCGCCGTCTTCCAGCTATCGGTCGACGGCAGTGGTCTCGTGGACGTGACCGAACGCCTGCGCGACCTGAAGAACATGGTCGCGGTGTACGAGGTCACGGGCAGCCACGATATCGTCGCCGTCGGGAAGTTTCGCGATACGAACGAGATGAACGCTCGCATCAAGGACCTGCTCACGGACCCGGACGTCGAGAGCGCGTCCACCTCGGTCGTGCTGAACACCGTCCGCGAACACGAGCAGTTCCCGGTCGACGACACCGACGCGTAGTCGGGCCGTCGGGGCCGCAGTTCTCTCCCTTTCGATACCGCCGAGCCCGTGGCTCGCCGTTCGCTGTCGGTTCGCCCACGGCACCACCGTCGAGGCCGGTGCCAGCCCCGCCGTGCGGTGGCGTTAAGCCGTTCGCGCCGTTCGAAGGGGTATGGGCCTGCAAGTCGACGTGCGGAAACTCGACCTCTTCAACCAGATGGCCAAGGAGGGGTCGGGGACCGTCGCGGACAACCTCGGCCAACTGACCGGCCTGAACGCGTCGGTACACACGTCACAGATCAACTTCCTCGACATCTCGGACGTCAAGACCCACATCGGGAGCGAGCGACAGGTCGGCATCTTCGTCGAGCTGAACGAACCGCCCTACGGCTACGTCCTGTTCATGCTCGACCCGGCCGACAGCAAGCGACTGGCCGGGGCGATGATGGGCGGGATGGGTGACCCGAGCGACGGCGACGGCTTCTCCGACATGGAACGGTCGGCCATGCAGGAGATAGGCAACATCATGACCTCGGCGTTCATCGACGGGTGGGCGAACGTGCTGGACACGACCATCGACATGGGGACGCCGAACTTCGTGTACGGCCCGGCGAGCGGCATCGTCGACAAGATGGGCGGGTGGCCGGAGTCGGAACTCGTCTTCGTCATCGACTCCCAGATCACCGTCGAGGACGGCGACCTCGGGATGACCGTCTACACGTTCCCGGAACTCGAATCGCTCGTCGCCCTCATCCAGAACATCGACGCCGACACCGACGTGGCCGTGGACACGAACGCCGGCGACGTGTTGTAGTCAGTCGTCGAGGTACCGCTCGCCCCAGTCCTGTAGCGCCTCGATTGCTGGGGCCAGCGCCTCGCCGTCGTCGGTCAGCGAGTACTCGACGCGGACCGGGCGGTCGTCGACGACGGTCCGGTCGACGACGCCCGCCGCTTCGAGGTCCGCGAGCGTCTCCGAGAGGACCTTGTTGGTGACAGCGCCGATGTCGTCGGCCAGGTCGCCGAACCCCAGCGGCCCGCGTGCGAGCAACCGGTGGACGACGACGGGATGCCACTTGTGTCCCAACACGTCCACGGCACAGGTCAGCCCACACCACGGGTCGTCGGTACACCACGACGCCGCACAGTCGGCGTCCGAACGCGTTTCGCTCATACCGTCACTACGCCGGCCGGAGCCCAAAAGGACGGGGGCGGGTTTCCGCACGGTAACCCGGTTCCCTGCGGCGTACAGCCGTTTTACGGCCGCTCGTCGCCACGAGCCACACGTGCACGTCGACATCGAGTACTGTGTCCCCTGTGGACTCCGCGACCACGCCATCGACCTCCAGAGAGCCCTCCTCGACGAGTACGGCCGCGGCCTCGACGGCGTCCGCCTGAGGCCGGGCCACGGCGGCGTCTTCCGCGTGACCGCCGACGGCGAGACGGTCTGGGACAAGGACGAGGAGGGTGGCATCGACGTCGACGCGATACTCTCCCGCGTCGGCGAGTGACAACGCCCAACTGGCCGGCCCGTCCACGTCCGGGCGTGTCGGTCACCGACCTCGTCGAGGACTACCTGCTGGGGTGGGTCCTGCTGGCCGTCGCCGTCGGTGTCCTCGTCCCCGAGGTGGCCGTCGTCACTCGGGCCGCGACGCCGATGCTCGCCGTGATGGTCGGGAGCGTCTCGCTGACGCTGTCGGCCGACCGGTTCCGGGCCATCGACCCCCGGCCGTTGGCGACGACGCTCCTCGCCCACCTCTCGATGCCGATAGTGGCGTTCGGCCTCGCACGTGCCCTCTCGCTGTCGCCGGCCCTGACCGTCGGGTTCGTCCTGCTGGGCGCGGTGACGCCGGAGCTCGTGACGCCGACGATGACCGAACTGGCCGGCGGGAACACCGCCCTGTCGTCGGTCGTGCTGGTCGTCGCGGGCGTCGGGAGTACGGTCGTCGTCCCCGTCGCCACCGGCCTGTTCGCCGGCGGCGTCACCGTCGACACGTGGCCCGTCGTCGAACAGTTGCTCGTCGCCGTCGTCGGGCCGATGGCGCTGGCTATCGCCGTCCGCGCGCGGTTCCCGACGCGCGTCGCCGCACACGAGGGCGTCTACCCGGCCGTCTCCGCGGTGATGGTCGTCCTCGTCATCGGCGGCGTGACAGGGGCGAACGCCGCGCTGTTGCGGAGCGACGGCGCGGTCCTCGCCGTCGTCGCGGCCGCGGCGCTGGCGCTCAACGGCGTGGGGTACGGCCTCGGATGGCTCTCGGCGAGTGGGAGCGACCGCCCGACCCGCATCGCCGGCGCGCTCTCGGTGGGGATGCGCGACTTCGCCGTCGCGGCGGCGCTGGTCGTCGCGGCGGGGTTCCCGCCGGACGCCGCGCTGCCGGCAGTCGTCTTCGGCGTCGTGGAGATGGCGACGAGCGCAGGGCTGGCGCGGTGGCTCTGAGACGGGGCGAGCGCAGAACGAACCGACGGAGGTGGACGGATACGACCAGCCCTCCGTCGGGGTGCCGGACTCCGGGCCGGCGGCCGCGTGTGGTAGCTCCGTGGGGCCGACGGACGGCCGCGGGCTACTCTACGAGTTCCGGTGCGGCGTCGTATGCCACCGCCTGTCGGCGTGGGACCACCGATTCGTCGCGGTCCTCGCTGTCGTCGTGCACGGTCAGTCGTCCGCCGACAGCCGTTCGCCGCTGGCGTCCGTCGGCGCCGGACTCTCGCCGTCGTCGAAGGGGTACCACGACTGCTTGCCGTCGGCGAGACAGGGGTCGGTGTACCCCTCGACCTCGTGTGGTTCGGCCAGTTCCACGATGGTCTCGTGGCCGGTGGCGTCGACCCACTCGCCGAAGGTCTGGCCCTCCGAGCGCAGCGCCGCGTACGCCTCGACGATGTTGGCTATCATGCCGGGCACCTCGTCGGCGGGCACGCGCTGGCGTACCCACTCGATGAAGGTCGGGTCCTCGCCCATGCCGCCGCCGACGCCGACGTCCATCGCCTCGACCATCTCGCCGTCCTTCCGGGCGCGCATCCCCTGGAGGCCGATGTCGGCGGTCATCGCCTGCCCGCAGTCGGCCGTACAGCCCGAGAAGTGCATCTTGATGCGGTCGACGTCGTCGGGCACGTCGACGTTGTCGCCCAGCCATCGCAGGAGGCGGGCCATGCGCGCTTTCGTCTCGGTGAGCGCGAGCGAGCAGAACTCCGTCCCGGTACAGGCCATCGCGCCCTGCACGAACGGGTTCGGTTCGGGCGAGTACGTCTCGAGGAGCGGTTCGTTCAGCAGGTTCGCGAGGTTCCCGTCGGGCACGTCCATGACGAGGGGGTTCTGCCGACGGGTCAGTCGCACCTCCCCGGAGCCGTAGGCGTCGGCGAGGTCGGCCAGTTCGATGGCGTCCTCGGCCGGGAGCCGACCGACCGGCACCGAGAGGCCGACGTAGTTCTCGTCGTCTCGCTGGTCGTAGACGCCGACGTGGTCGTGGGCACCGTGCGTCGCGTTCTTCCCGGCGTTGTACGTGTACTCGCCGCGGAAATCGGTGCCGGCGGTCTCGAACTCGAAGTCGAGGCGCTCGTCCAGTTCCTCGCGGATGGCGTCGGTCCCGTGTTCGTCGACGAAGAAGCGAGCGCGGTTCTTCGAACGGTTCTGTCGGTTCCCCGCCTCGTGGTAGAACTCGACGAACGCCCGCACCGTCTCGACGGCGTGGTCCGGCCGGACGAACAGGTCCAGCGGGCGCGCCTCGCGCGGTTCGCGGCCGCCGAGGCCGCCGCCGACGCGGACGTTGAACCCCTCGACCTCCTCGCCGTCGATTATCTTGTGGGCCGGTTCGAGGCCGACGTCGTTGATGGCGTCTTGCGCACACCCCTGCCGGCACCCCGACACCGAGATGTTGAACTTCCGGGGCATGTTCGCGAGGTCGTCGTCGTCGCGAATCGTCTCCTGAATCTCGTCTAAGATGGGGCGGGACTCGACGTACTCCTCGGCTTTCCCGGCGACCGGACAGCCGGAGATGTTGCGCATCGTGTCCCCGCCCGCGGAGCGAGAGGAGACGCCGACGGCTTCGAGTTTGTCCCAGATTTCGGGGATGTCCTCGAGTTTCAGCCAGTGCAGTTGGATGGACTGACGGGTCGTGAGGTCTATCCAGCCGTTGCCGAACTCGGGGTTCTCCGCCGGACCCTTCGCGTAGTCGCGGGCGACTTCGCCGATAGCTCGGAGCTGTTCTGGCTCCAGCACCCCGCCACAGTTCGTCAGTCGCATCATGAAGTACGACTCCTGCCCGCCGCGGTGGTGGAAGACGCCCCAGAACTTGAACCGCGAGAACCACGCCTCGCGCTCGTCCTCGGGGATGGACTCCCATCCCTGTTCGGCAAACTCCTCTAGCTTCTCGCGCACGTCGTCGCCGTACAGTTCGCCTTTGACGTCCTCTTTCTTGTGTGCCATGGTCAGACTCCCTCGGTTACGAAAGTTCGTTTACTTTTGTCGTTCATATATTGTCGAACGTCCGCTAATTCACGTTTTGTCGTTGCATCTAGAACCCTAAAACGGTAGTCCTTGACAAAATAGCCATTACGACCGCTCCGGCGGACGACCGTCCAGAACGGCCCCGTGGATGCGGAGTGAGGACGGCGACTTTGACGAACGTAACATTCCCCCTGCTGGGGCGGACGACCGTCCAAAACCGCTCGGGTGGTGACGGAACCGACGCAGGACGGGAAACGACGAGAGCGACGACGGGTCGGTCACGTCGACTGGGACTCGGCGGCCCGCAGGCCGGCGCGAGTGTCGATGTCGCTGACGGCACGTGCCGGCGCGGGGCCGGGCACGACCGTCATCGTCAGGCGGTCGAGCAGGACCCTGAGCGCACCCGACCCCAGTCCGAGCGTGGTGTCCGCGGCCTCGACGGCGGCCCGCGTGTCGTAGACGGCCGCGAGCGGTCGGAGGCGCCCACCGATACGGGGGACGGCTCCGTCGTCCTCGCTGGCCTCGAACAGCCGTTCGGCCAGCCGCGGTCGGACGAAGGGCATGTCACAGGCCGTGACGAACGTCTCCCGCCCGCGGGCGATCCGACAGCCAGCGCGGACGCCGGCGACCGGGCCGCCGTCGGGGACGGGGTCGACGGCGAGGCGGTAGTCGTGGCCAGCCAGTGCATCGGCGATGGCCGCGCGCTGTCCGCGTCGGCAGTTGACCACCACCTCGTCGACGGCAGGGTCGATTCGGTCGACGACGCGGCGGACGAGCGGCGTCCCGTCAAGTTCCGCCGTCGCCTTGTCTTCGGCACCGAAGCGGGTCGAGTAGCCGCCCGCGAGGACGACGCCACTGCGCATCAGTCGTCTCCGGACGCCACCGCCTCCGTCCCGCTGCTGTCGCCGACAAAGCCGGCCGTGTTGGCGACTTTCGCGACTTCCGGGCGGAACACCCACGCGGCCAGCAGGACGATGGGAATCATCGACGCCCCCACGATGGAGTAGCCGAGGTGGAGGTTCGCCAGCCACGGGGCGGAGTAGACAAGCGGGTAGAGGATGCCACCGACCGTGCCGACGCCGCCGACGACGCCCGCGACCGCACCGGAACTGTTGGGGAACATCGAGGGGACCATCGCGAAGATGGAGCCCTCGGCGAAGGCACAGGCCGTGCCGACGAGGAAGCCGACGACGACGGCGTTCAGCAGGACGCCCGAGAGCCCGGCCAGCGTCATCCCGAACATCGTCACGACGATGAAACACAGCGTGACGAACGTCCACTGCTCGCGGTAGCGGCCGTGGAAGAACGGTAGGATGTCCATCTCCTTGCGAGCGAGCACGTCGCTGACGTAGCCGCCGATAGGCCGGAGCAGGCCGGCGGCGATGGAGAAGGTGGCGGCGAACGTGCTCGCGAGCACGAGGTTGTTCTGGTTGAACGCCTCGCGGTAGTAGGTCGCGAGCCAGCCGTTCATCGACAGTTCGAGGCCGAAGGACATGATGTACGCCAGCGCGAGGACGACGGTGCCGTAGCGCGTGGCCGTGTGAATCCAGTCCTTGAAGCTCGCGTTGTCTTTCGTGGCCTGCCGTTTCTCCTCGCTCTTCGCGGCCTCGCCGAGCGTGTAGTACGCGATAGCGAGGAAGATGGAGACGACGCCGGTGTAGAAGAAGGCCGCGCGCCAGTTCGTCGAGAACAGCGGGCCGCTCCAGCCACTGCCGAACACGCGCGGGAGGACGAGTGCCCCGCCCGCGGCACCGGCGTTGCCGACGCCGGCGTAGATGCCCTCGGCGAGACCGAGGTTCTCCTCCTCCCACCACTCGGCGACGTGCTGGATGCCGATGACGAACGTGATGCCCGCCGTCGCGACGATGATGCGGGTGGCGAAGAACAGCGAGTACGTCTCGATGAACGCGCTCGCCATCGAGAACACGCCGACGTACGCCAGCACGATGGCGAAGATGGTCGGCGCGCCGAACTTGTCGGAGAGCCACCCCGTGAGCATCCGGCCGAACGGCGCCATCCAGATGGCCGAACTGGCGAGGATGCCGATCTCCGCCGTCGTCAGACCGAACTCCTCGGCCATCGGCCCGGTGAACGGGGCGAACGAGAACCAGATGAGAAAGGAGAAGTTGAACCCGATAGTCGCCAGCAGCAGCGTCCGGTACTTCGTCATCCGAATCAGTCCCATGAGGCCACCTCCGCAGACGTGGTCGGCTGTCCACTTCCGACCGATTCTGCTTGTACTTCATGAACTTTACTTCGCTTTTCTCTGACGTTCGCACACATTGATACAGAATGTCGTAACGAACACGAGATAATAACCCTATCCGTTTACAAAATCGTAACTTTCTGCTCCTACGCGCACATCCCACCAATCCGGACGGCTCTGTCTCGCTGCGACGAGCGTTTTTTCGTAACACCAGCAAAGACGGCGGTCCAACTGTGCAATCGTCAATCCGTCGCGTCGGCAGCGCAGTTTCTCGAATTATTTCGCAGTCCAAAGTGTCTATATACGCTGTCTCGCTCGCTTTCGGCGTCGAACCGGGACATATACTCGGCGGCGCGAGTGCCGATATTTTCGTGCAACGAAAGCGTTATTCGTGCAGTTGCACGATAATAGAATCGATAAATCGCCGTCGATTGTGCGCACTTATGAGAGAAGACAGAGAGGAGACGGCAGAATAATGTACGAACGTCAAACCCAACCGCGACGCACCCACGCCGACCGTCCGCGGGCCCGGTTCCCGTGGACGGGACGAGGGACGGCCCGTCTCGACAGATGACCTACTGGAAACCGACCACGTGCATGCGGTGTGCGGTCGGCTGTGGCCAGCAGCAGCGCGGCGTCGACGAGGGGTACGGCGTCGACAAGGTGCGAGGCGACTACGACCACCCCGGGACCAGGGGACTCTCCTGCGAGCGCGGCATCAGGGAGACGGCGGACCCGGCGGGCGAGTGGCTCACGGAACCGCTGGTCCGCCGGGGAGACACGCTCAGACCCACGTCCTGGGAGACGGCGCTCGGCCTCGTCGCCACGGAACTCATCCAGGCGATAGCCGAGGACCCGGATTCGGTGGCGGTCCTCGGGAGCGGGCAACAGACCAACGAGGCCGCCTACGCGCTCGGCAAACTCGCCCGCGGTGGTATCGGCACCAAACACTTCGACGCCAACACGACGCTGTGCATGTCCTCGGCGGTGGCCGCGTACTACGACGCCTTCGGCAGCGACGCCCCGCCGCCGACCTACGACGACGTCCCCGAGGCGAAGACACACGTCGTCTGGGGGGCCAACCCCGCCGCGGCCCACCCCGTGCTGTACCGCTGGATTCTCGACAGCGCCGGCGACGACGACAGCCGACTCGTCGTGGTCGACCCCGTCGAGAGCGAGACGGCGGTCGACGCCGACCAGTTCGTCCAGCTCGAACCCGGCACCGACCTCGAACTCGCTCGGGCGGTCCTCGCCCACGTCGTCGACACCGACGGCGTCGACCGGGCGTTCGTCGACGACCACACCGACGGCTTCGACGAGTTGGTGGCGTCGCTCCCGGACGTCGACGCCGCGGCGAGCACGGCCGGCGTCGACACCGACACGGTCGAGACGCTGGCCGCGGCGTTCGCCGACCCGACGCTGTTGTACTGGGGGATGGGCGTCAACCAGAGTGCCAACGGGACCGACGCCGCTCGGATGCTCGTCAACCTGTGTCTCGCAACGGGCAACGTGGGCCCGGGGTCCGGCCCGTTCTCGCTGACCGGACAGGCCAACTCGATGGGGGCGCGCGTGGTCGCCTCGAAAGACACGTGGCCCGGCCACCGGCCGTTCACCGAGAAGGAACACCGGGAGGCCGTCGCCGAGACGTGGGGCGTCCCGCTCGGTCGGTTGCCCGAGTCGTCCGGCCCCGGTCCGGTCGGCATCGTCGACCAGATGAACCGGGGTAACGTCGACATCTGCTGGACGGTCGCCACGAACCCCGTCGCGGGGATGCCCGACGCCAGCAACGTCACGCGGTCGCTCGACGACGTCTTTCTGGTCGCACAGGACGCGTTCCGCTCGGAGACGGTCGAACACGCCGACGTCGTCCTGCCGGCGGCGACGTGGGGCGAGACGGAGGGGACGACGATGAACATGGAGCGGCGCGTCTCCAGAGTGACCGCCGTGAGCGACGTCGTCGACACCGTCCGGCAGGACATCGACATCATCGCCGCCGTCGGGAACCGCGTCGACGACGCCCTGTTCCCGGAACCGACGCTGGACCCCGAGGCGGTGTTCGACGAGATTCGCGACCTGACCGCGGGGACGCGGGCGGACTGCTCGGGCATCACCTACGACCGCCTCGACGCGGAACTGGCCGTCCGGTGGCCGGCCCCGGACACGTCCACGCAGGGCGGCTACCGCTACTACGACGACGGCGACTGGTCGTTCCCGACCGACTCGGGCAACGCCCAATTCAGGACGGCGACGTTCGACGGACTCCCGGAACCGACCGACGCGGCCTATCCGCTCCTCCTGACGACCGGCCGCCGGGCCGAGGCGTACAACACGGGTGTCCGGACCCGGAAGGAGGGCGGTGGGGTCCCGACGGCGCGCATCCACCCCGAGACGGCCGGCCAGTACATCGACTTACTCGACCGTGGTCGGACCGTCGTCGAGTCGCGCCGGGCGCGCGTGACCGTCGACCTCGCGCCGGACGACAGCATCCCACCCGGTGCCATCTGGATGGACGTCCACAACCCCGCGGTCAACGAACTGACCCTGCCGGTCGTCGACACCGAGTCGAAGGAACCGAACTACAAGCAGTGTGCCGTCAGGTTGTCGTCGCCGGACACCTCCACGACGGTGACCCGGAGCGGCCTCCCTCGGACGGGCACGTACGGCGACGACTGAGCGGTCGCCGTTCGCCACCGCGTGGCCGAGAACTCCCGCTCCCGAGGCGTCGGGTCAGTCGGCCGCGGCCGGCGGCACCTCGATGTCGGGCGCGACGAGACGCACCGCACACTGCTTGAAGTGCGGTTCCTTCGATTGCGGGTCCCGTTCGGAGAGCGTCAGGCGGTTCGTCGCCGGGTGGTGGATGGGGAGCCACACCATCCCACGCGGGACGCCCTCGTCTTCGTCGACGAGGACCGTCGCGGACCCGCGCCGGGAGGTCACCGTCAGGCGGTCGTCGGTCACGCGGTCGGCGTGGGCCGCGACCGTCTTGGGATGGATGCGGGCCACGAGGTCACCGGCGGCCCCGTCGCGCGAGCGGACGCCGGTGTTGTACCCGTCGGCCTCGCGGGCGGTGGTCAGCGTCAGCGGGTAGTCGTCGTCGGTCGGTTCCGGCAGGTCGCTCTGCCGGCCGGTCGAGAACTGGGCGTTGCCGCTCGCGGTGGGGAACGCCCACGACTCCGCGCCGTCCGCCTCGTCCTCGTAGTACCGGTAGCCGCCGGCGCTGTCCGCGTCGGGGGCCGGCCACCGGACGGCGTGGGCGTCCTCCAAGCGGTCGTAGGTGATGCCCGAGCAGTCCGCGACGGTGCCCTCGGTGAGCGCCGCGAACTCGTCGAAGACGTCGCTCGGGTCCGGCGACGTGCTCTCGAAGAGGCCGGGGAACAGGCGGGACCCGATGGTCGCGACGATGTCGAGGTCCTGATGGACGCCGCTGGGGACCTCCGTCGCGGCACGGACCCGCGAGATGGTCCGCTCCATGTTCGTCGTCGTCCCCTCGCTCTCGCCCCACGTCGCCGCCGGTAACACTACGTCGGCCAGTCGGGTCGTCTCGGTGTGGAAGGCGTCCTGTGCGACGAGGAAGGTGTCAGCGAGCGTCTCGCGGGCGCTGTCGGCGTCGGGCATCCCCGCGACGGGGTTCGTGGCGACGGCCCAGACGGCGTCTGGGTCGGCTTCGAGCATCCCGACCGGCCCCGGCCCGGTGTCGTCGGGCAGGCGGTCGACCGGCACGTCCCACGCGTCGGCGACCAGTCGGCGGTGGTCCGGGTCGCCGAAGGCGCGCTGGCCGGGCCAGGACCCCTTCGAGGAGCAGACACGGGTGCCCATCGAGTTGGCCTGCCCGGTCAGCGAGAACGGGCCGCCACCGGGTCGGAGGTTCCCCGAGGCCAGCGTGAGGTCGACGAGTGCGCGGGCCGTCTCGGTGCCCTGAACGTGCTGGTTGATGCCCATGCCCCAGTACAGCAGGGCGCGCTGAGCCATCGCGTCGGCCAGCAGGTCGACCTCGGCCATCTCGACACCCGCCTCCTCGGCCGCCTCGGTGGCGGTCGGCAGCGCCGCCAGCAACTCGTCGAACCCGTCGGTCGCCTCGGCGACGAACGCCTCGTCGACGCGGTCGGTCTCGACCAGTCGCGCGAGGACGGCCCGCGCCAGTGCGAGGTCCTTGCCGGGGTCGAGCGCGACGTGGTGGTCGCTGTTCTCGGCCGTCTCCGAGCGGATGGGGTCGACGGTGAGGAGTTCGACGCCCTCGGCGTCGGCCGCTTGCCGAATCCAGCGGAACATCACCGGGTGGGCGACGGCGGGGTTGGCCCCCCAGACCACGTGTCGGTCGGCGTCCTCGATGTCGGCGTAGGTACAGGGCGGGGCGTCGCTGCCGAACGCCTGATAGTACGCCGTCACGGCGCTGGCCATGCACAGCGTGGTGTTGGCGTCGTACAGTCGGGTTCCGAAGCCGCCGCGAGCGACCTTCCCGAGGGCGTAGGCGGCCTCGTTGGTCTGCTGGCCGCTCCCGAGGACTGCCACCGAATCCGGGTCGCTCTCGTGGGCCTCCCGCAGGCCCTCGACGGCCCGGGCGAGCGCCACGTCCCACGTCGTCTGGCGCAACTCGCCGTCGTCGCGGACCATCGGCCGCGTGAGCCACTGGCCGTCGGGGTCGCGGCTCTCCTGGATGCCGCGAGCGCAGGCCAGTCCCTGATTGACGGGGTGGGCGGCGTCGCCCCGCACCGTGTCGATGCCGTACCCGATGTCGGCGGCGCGGTGCATGTGCCCACACCCGACCGCACACCGCATACACGTCGTCGGGACCCAGTCGCTCATGCCACACCACGCGCCCGCTGGGCGCACGACCGTCCGACCGGGACCGAGAGGTAAACACGTTCGGCAAACATTTCTCTGTCTATCCGAAAGGTGAGGCAATACAAAACGCTATCTCTTGACGAAAGTCTATCTTTCACGAGTTTCAGACAGTGTTCGTCCAGTACCTGTGGGTCGGGCGGCGTGACCCGTCAGGTTCTTTCTGACAGCGTTCGAACCCAGCGGCATGAACCACGAGCAGTCGCGAGCGCTGTACGACCGCGCGCTGTCGGTGATGCCGGGTGGCGTGAACTCGTCGGTCCGGGCCGTCCGCCCGTACCCGTTCTTCGTCCAGAAGGGCGACGGCGGCCACGTCGTCGACGCCGACGGCAACCGCTACATCGACTTCGTGATGGGCTACGGCCCCCTCTTGCTGGGCCACGACATGCCCGAACAGGTCCAGTCCGCCGTCCAGCGACACGCCGCCGAGGGGCCGATGTACGGCGCGCCCACCGAGGTAGAGGTGGAACTCGCCGAGTTCGTCACCCGCCACGTCCCCAGCGTCGAGATGCTCCGGTTCGTCAACTCCGGGACGGAGGCCACCGTCTCCGCCGTGCGACTCGCCCGTGGCTACACCGGCCGGGACAAGATCGTCGTGATGCAGAGCGGCTACCACGGCGCACAGGAGTCCACCCTCGTCGAGGGCGAGGGCGACCACACCCACCCGTCGAGTCCGGGCATCCCCGAGAGCTTCGCCGAACACACGCTGACGGTGCCGTTCAACGACCCCGAGGCCGCCCGCGCGGTGTTCGACGAACACGGCGACGACATCGCCGCCGTCCTCACCGAACCAATCCTCGGGAACTACGGCATCGTCCACCCCGTCGACGGCTACCACGAGACGCTCCGGGGCCTCTGTAACGACCACGGGTCGCTGCTCATCTTCGACGAGGTCATCACCGGGTTCCGCGTCGGCGGCCTCCAGTGTGCACAGGGGAAGTTCGGCGTCGAACCGGACGTCACCACCTTCGGGAAGATAGTCGGCGGCGGGTTCCCCGTCGGCGCCATCGGCGGCAAGAGCGAGATAATCGAGCAGTTCACGCCGGCCGGCGACGTGTTCCAGTCCGGCACCTTCTCCGGCCACCCGGTGACGATGGCGGCGGGGCTGGAGACGTTGCGGTATGCAGCCGAACACGACGTATACGGCCACGTGAACGAACTCGGGGACCGGATGCGCTCCGGCCTGCAGGACATCCTCGAAGACCAGGCCCCAGAGTACACCGTCGTCGGGACGGACTCGATGTTCAAGGTCGTCTTCACGCGTGACGGCCCCGATACCTTCGAAGGTCACTGCGAGGGTGGCTGTCAGCAACGGCCCGAGTGCCCCCGGTACGACTACTGTCCGAAGGACGGCAGCGACGTGAAACAGGCCGAGACCGAGCGGTGGGAGCGCCTGTTCTGGCCCGCGATGAAAGAGCAGGGCGTCTTCCTCACGGCGAACCAGTTCGAGTCACAGTTCATCTGTGATGCCCACACAGCAGAGGACGTAGACGATGCCCTCGAAGCCTACAAAGAGGCGATATGAAGTGAGCGACGACGACATCGCCCTCTCGGAGAAGCGGATGTACGGGGAGAAACGGCCGGAGACCCACGCCTACGTCGCGTCTGGCCTCGGCGTGACCCGGGTCGAGACGGCCGGCGGACAGGTCGGCCGGTTCAGTCTCGAACGGCGCTGTACCGCCCGTGACGTCGCCGGCGCGAACGGCGAAGTGGCCGTCGCCACCGACGAGTCGGTGCTGGTCTCGACCGAGGACGGCTTCGCGACCACGGGATTCGGACCGGCGACGGCCGTCGGCTACGACGCCGACGGCCTGCTGGCGGCGGGCGACGGCCGCGTGGCCCGCTACGCCGACGGCGAGTGGGTGACACTGGGCGAGGTGGCCGACGTTCGGGCCGTCGACGGCGACCTGCTGGCGGCGGCCGGCGGCGTCTACCGTCTCCCCGACTGCGAGCGCCTCGGCCTCGCGGACGTGACGGACGTGGCGCCGGGCTACGCCGCCACCGCCGACGGTCTCTACGCCCTCGACGACGGCGAGTGGACCGAGGTCCGGTCGGGCCGCCACAGCGCGGTGGCGAGCGACGACACCCGCACCCACGCGGCCGACGACGACGGCCTCTCCGAACTGGTCGACGGCGACTGGCGAGCGTGTGACCTCCCGGTGCGCGAACGGGTCGTCGACGTGACCTACGGCGAGGACACCTACGCGATAACCGAGGACGGCACCTTCCTCGTCGACACCGCCGACGAGGCCACCGCCGACGGCCGCGGTGGGTGGCGCCAGCGTTCGCTCGGCGTCCCCGACGTCGTCGGCGTCGCCGTGGCCTGACCCGCGACCGTCTGCCGACCGGGACAGCCGCCGGGTTTCGGTCGTGAGACAACTGCCGGTCGTAGCCGGTGACACAGCCGCAGGGTGGGACTGAAAGGGGCGACGCGTTCGGCGAAGCACGCCGACGCAAGCACTGGACTGAGCGAGCGGAGCGAGCGAAGGAAGCGCACAGCGAGGCGCGCGAGTCGAGCGCGTCGGGGCTTTCTGACGGTCTGCTCGATAGCGTCGGTACGTCCCAGAATCGCCCTCGCTAGCCCTCGAATCGAAAAGGGGTTTAGCCCGGCCAGCCACCCCTCGCACATGATTATCCCCGGGGCCGACACGCAGGCGTTCGCCGCGGCGCTGGCCGACGCCACCGACGAGCGACTGGGGCGGGTCGAGTACGAACAGTTCGCGGACGGCGAACACGTGGTGCGCGTGCCCGAGGCCGTCGCGGGCGAGCGTGCCGTCGTCGTCGCCTCCACCGTCGACAGCGACGCGCACGTACAGGTGCTCCAGTTGCAGGACGCGGTCCGCGAGGCCGGCGCCAGCGAGGTGGTCACGGTCCTGCCGTACATGGGCTACGCGCGACAGGACGAGGCCTTCCGCGCGGGGGAACCGGTCTCCTCGCGGGCGATGGCGCGGGCCATCTCGACGGGCACCGACCGCGTGCTCACCGTCAACCCCCACGAGCCGTCGGTGTGTGACTTCTTCGACGTGCCGACCACTCACGTCGACGCTGCCGGCGTCCTCGCGGACCCCCTCCCCGAAGATTTGGCGGACCCGCTCTTTCTCTCGCCCGACGAAGGGGCCATCGACCTGCCGATAAGCGCCAGAGACGCCTACGGCGAGGGCGAGACGGACTACTTCGAGAAGGACCGGGACTACGACAGCGGCGAGGTAGAGATCACGCCGAGCGACGCGCCCGTCGCGGGGCGGGACGTGGTGCTCGTCGACGACATCATCGCGACGGGGTCGACGATGAGCGAGTCCGTCGAGGTGCTGAAAGAGCGAGAGGCACGCCGCGTGTTCGTCACCTGCGTCCACCCGATGCTGGCGAGCAACGCGCTGACGAAACTGGCGGCGGCCGGCGTCGAGGCCGTCTACGGCACCGACACGTTAGAGCGCGCGGTCAGCGAGGTCAGCGCTGCGCCCGTCGTCGCCGCCGAACTCTGATTACCACTCGGCCAGGCCCGCCCGACCGTGCCGGACCGTGAGGATGCCCAGAAACGCCGCGACGCCGGTGAACGCCGACGCCGCGCCGAGGTAGAACACCCACTCCATCCCGACGTTCGTCGTGAGCCACCCACCGGCGAGCGGCGCGAGGACGGCCCCGGGCCGCCAGACCAAATCACGGACGCCGAAACTGGAGGCGACGCCGCTGCCGCTCCCCTCGTCGGCGAACAGCGCCATGCTCGCCGGTTCGCGGATGGAGTCCGCGACGCCGAGGAGGGCGTTCAGGGCCACGAGCGGGAGAAACGCCGGCGAGAGGTCGCCGAAGTAGGGGAACACCGCCGGGAGCCCCAGCGCCGACCCGATGCCCGGCGTGAACGGGACGACGAGCGCCACGAGTCCGTAGCAGAGGCCGCCGACGAAGACGAAGCGGGCGCGGCCGAAGCGGTCCGAGAGACTCCCGGTGTAGGGCTGGACGAGCATGTTGGTGAACTTCTCGGCGGCGAGGACGACGGCGACGGCCGTCGCGCCGTGTATCGCCGCGTTGTACCCCAGCCCGCCGCGAGCGGCCGCCACGCCGGCGAAGATGGGCACCCACGTCCGGACGAGGGTGACGGCGACGGCGTACTGGGCGCGGAAACTCGTGATGGTGAGGATGCGGCGGTTCAGCGCGAGGTCGGTGAAGGCGAACCCGTCGGTGGTCGTCTCGTCGGGGTCGACCCAGACGAAGACGGCGGCGAACGCCAGTGCGCTGATGGCCATCAACAGGCCGAACACCGCGTCGAAGCCGAACGTGTCGTAGAGGATGCCCGCCGACAGCGACCCGCCGATGGCCGCCGCGAACCGCCAAGAGTTGGACATCCCGATGGTGGTCCCCCGTTCGCTCTCGCGGGCGAGTTGCCCGACCAGCGACAGTCCCAGCAGTCCCGCGACGGTGGCGGCGACGCCCTGCAACCCGCGGACGAAGACGAACCCCCAACTGGACCCGACCAGCGGGAACAGGCCGTAGACGGCGGTGGCGAGCGTCAGCCCCGCCAGCAGTATCGTCCGCTTGTCGAACCGGTCGCCCAGATACGACACCGGGACGACGGTGCCCGCCTGTGCGAGCGTCAGCCCCGTGGCGAACATCCCGAGGACGAACCCCTGTGGGTCCAGCAGGTCGATGTACGTCGGCAGGAGCGTCAGCAGCGTCACGATACCGAACGAGTTGGCGAAGCGAGTGAAAAAGAGCGCCTGCAGTTGCCGTCGGTCTGTCACTGCTCGGTAGCAGCCTACATCACAGCAAATCCGTTACGGTCTGTCGAAGATATAGTCGAAAAGTCGGCGAAAGAAAGGGAAGGAGCGGGCGATCCACTCAGTTCCCCGGCAGGTCGACGGCGCCGACCTGTTGCATGAGGCCGAGCATGTCCGGTTGGACCCACCGCTCAGCTATCTGACCGCCCTCGAACCGAGTGAAGACCATGTTCTCTATCTCGACGTCGCGGTCGGTCGCCGGGACGCCCATGAACTCCCCGACGTGTCGCCCGCTGAGGTGTACCCGCATGGCGACCGTGTCGCCCTCGGCGACGATGTCCTCGACGGACGCCGTAAAGTCCTCGAAGGACTCGCGGATGCCGCGTATCTGTGCTTTCAGGTCCTCGCGGCCGGCTATCTCGCCCAGCGGGCTGTGGTCGACGACGTCCGCCGTGCAGATGTCGTCGACGAGGTCGAGGTCGCCGCCGGTGGCGACTTCTTCCGGGAACTGGCGCGCGATTCGTTTCTCCTCGTCTAGTGGTGCTGTTGCTGCCATCGGTGTCTCCGTGCGCTCTCTCGACGTGTCCCCCCGGACTGCGTGACTTCGGAGTGAGCGCTACGAGGAACTACGTCGTGCGAGACGGTAGCATTTGTTACCAGATGCTCCCGAAGGAGGCGGCGAAGAGAAGACGGACCGTTTCAGTCGGACGCTTCTGCCGCCGCGACCGGCGAAATAGCTATCTCCATCTCGACGCCTTCGACGTCCCACGTCTTGCGGTGGCCGTCCTCGACGGCCCCGAACTCGTCGGCACGGACCTCCTCGGCGACGAGCGCTTCGTGTTCGCGGACCAGCGAGTCGACGCGGTCGTCCGCAATCGAGAGGTCCACGACGATGCGGGCCTCGATGTCCAGTTCGAGGTCCTTGCGCATCTCCTGGACCCGGCGGATGACCTCGCGGGCGTACCCCTCGCTCTCGATATCCTCGGTGAGCGCCGTGTCGACGTAGACGACGCCGCCGCCGTCCAGCGCCGAGAACTCCGTCCCCGTGACGCCCTCGGGCGTCTCACGGCGGAAGGTCACCATCTCGTCGGTCAACTCGACCGACTCACCGAGCGCGTCCTCCACGTCTCCTTCGAGGGCATCGAGAGACGGCTCCTCGAGTCGGGCGTCGTTCATCGCGTTCATCACGCGGCCGGCGTCGTCGCCGAACGCCGGGCCGAGTTCGCTCATGTCGGCCTCGGCGGAGTAGTGGAGTTCCCCCCACGCCTCGTCCGGGCCGACGACGTCGACGGTGCGAGCGTTGAGGCGGTCGCCGACGATGGCCGCCTGCGCGCGCACGGCGTCGGCCACGGCCTCGCTGTCGGTGTCGACGACGACGCGCGTGACCGGCCAGCGGAGTTTCCGCTCGGCCTGCTGGCGGGCGTTCGAGCCGGCCTCCTCGACTTCCCGAACGACCTCCATCTCGTCCTCGAGGGCGGGGTCGTGGAGGTCGTCGGTCGCTTCGGGCCAGTCGCACATGTGGACGGTGGGGTGGCCCGCGTCGCCGGTCAGCGAACTGTATATCTCCTCGGCGACGAACGGCGTGAACGGGGCGAAGAGGGCGGCCACTTCTTCGAGGACGCGGTACAGCGTCGCGTAGGCGGCCTGTTTGGAGTCGCTGTCCTCCTCCTCCCACATCCGCTCGCGGACGACCTGGATGTAGAACCGGGAGACGTCCTCGACGACGAAGTCCAGCAGTTCGTGAGCGGCCTTGTCGTTCTCGAAGTTCTCCATGTGCTCGGTCATCGCCGCCTCGACGCTCTGGAGGCGCGAGAGGACCCACTCGTCGGCGAGTTCGAGGTCCTCGCGGACCGACTCGACCGTCGTGGCCTCCGGGTCGAAGTCGTCGGCCCGCATGTACGGCAGCGGGAACCGGGCGACGTTCCAGAGGATGTTGAGGCGGCGCTGCATCTCCTGAGTCTCCTCCCACGAGAAGTTCATGTCCTCGCCCTGCGCGGTGACCGACAGCAGGAACAGGCGCATCGGGTCCCGACCGTGCTTCTCGATGACCTCGTGGGGGTCGACGAGGATACCCTTCGACTTCGACATGCCGCGGCCGTCGGGCATGTTCGCGTAGCCGTGCATCAACACCTCCTCGTACGGTGATTTGCCGGTCGCCGCCGTCGACATACCGAGCTGGGACCAGAACCACCCGCGGGTCTGGTCGTGGGCCTCCATGATGAGGTCGGCGGGCCACAGGCGCTCGAAGTCCTCCTCCTTCTCGGGGTAGTCCAGCGTCCCCCACGTCGCCACGGAGGAGTCCAGCCACACGTCGAAGACGTCGCCGACGCGGGTGTACGTGGTCCCGTCCTCCGTAATCGTGAGGTCGTCGACGGTACCCTTGTGCAGGTCCACCGTCTCGGGGTCGATATCTTGGTCGACGCGGTCGGCGAGTTCCTCGCGGTCGCCGACGACGATGGCGTCGTCCATCGACCCGCTCCAGTCGTCGGGCAACCAGATGGGGATGGGGATGCCCCAGTACCGCTGCCGAGAGACGTTCCAGTCCGGGGCGTCCTCGACGAAGTCCCGGAAGCGGTTGTCACGCGCCCACTGGGGGTGCCACTCGCTGTCCTCGATGTTGGCCAACAGTTCGTCCTTGATGTCGGTGACCGTGATGAACCACTGGTCGGTGACGATGCGGACGATGCCGGTGTCACAGCGCCAGCAGTGCCCCTCGTTGACGGTGTAGCCCGACTCGCTGGCGAGCAGGTACCCCTTCGCGTCCAGGTCGGCGACGACGTCGTCGTTGGCGTCCCGGACGAACGTGCCGGCGTACTCGCCACCCTGTTCGGTGTAGACGCCGTCGCCGCCGACGGGACAGAATATTTCGAGGCCGAGTTCCCGACCCCGTTCGAAGTCCTCCTCACCGTGACCGGGCGCGGAGTGGACCAGCCCGGTCTGGTCCTCGGCGTCGACGTAGTCGGCGGTGTACACCTGTCCCGACCCCTCGCCTTGGGCGTGGTCGGGCACTTCCTCGGCCAGCGGGTGATCGTACTCCCAGCCGACCATCTCCTCGCCGGTGACCTCCTCGATTACCTCGTAGTCCTCGTAGCGGCCCTTCGAGAGGACGTCCTCGACGCGCGGTTCGGCGACGTAGAGGACCTCGCTCTCGCCGTCTCTCTCGGCGCGGACGCCCTGATAGGTCACGTCGCCGTCGACGGCGACGAAGGTGTTTGCGGGGATGGTCCACGGCGTCGTCGTCCAGATGACCAGATGCCCCTCCCGGTCGGCCAGCGGGAATTTGACATAGATAGAGGGCTTGCCGACCTCCTCGCGTTCGACCTCGTTGTTGGCGATGGCCGTCTCACAGCGGGGACACTGGTTGATAGAGCGCTGGCCCTGTTCGACCAGTCCGCGTTCGTGGGCCTGCTGGAACCCCCACCACGCGGCCTCCATGTACTCGGGGTCGACCGTCTTGTAGGGGTCGTCCCAGTCCATCCAAACGCCGAAGTCCTGAAAGTCCGTCTGGAGGCCCTCGAGTTGCTCCTCGGCGAAGGCCTTGCACTCCTCGATGAAGTTCTCCTCGCCGAAGCGTTCGATGTCCTTCTTGTTCTCGAAGTCGAGTCGCTCCTCGACTTTCGTCTCGATAGGGAGGCCGTGCATGTCGTAGCCCGGCCGGTCGGTCACGTCGTAGCCCTGCATCCGGTGGTAGCGGATGTAGAGGTCCTTCAGCGTCTTGTTCCACGTCGTCCCCATGTGGGCGGCCCCGGAGGTGTAGGGCGGCCCGTCGACGAAGAAGAACTCCTCCCCGTCGGCGCGGTGCTCGACCGTCTGCTCGTAGGCGTCGACGTCGTCCCAGTACTCGAAGACCCCGTCCTCGACAGACTCGGGGTCGTACTGGTCGTCGACCGCGGCGAACCGTTCCATATCGGTCACATTCGCCGCCGGCATTAAAGGGCAATCGGTTGTCAGCGTGGCCGTCGGCCGTCAGCGCTCGCGCTCGAGCAACAGGCCGGCGGTCTGGCCGCTGTGCAGGCGACCGTGCCAGTCTCGGGGTCGCGCCACTCGGCCGTGCGAGATGAAAACACAATTAGTCTCTCCACCTCGTCCGGTGGACTAGAGACTATGGTACGTACGTGTGTCATCGGCTGCGGGAACATGGGCAGCGCTCTCGTGAGGGGGCTCTACGCGTCTGGCAACCACTCTGTCGTCGCCTGCGACCTCGACCCGGACGCGCTGGCCGCCGTCGCCGACTACTGCGAAGCGACGACCGACGACGTGGGGCGGGCCGAAGACGCCGACGTCGTCTTCCTCGCCGTCAAGCCGGACATCGTGGAAGCGGTGCTGGACGAACTCGACCTCTCGGCCGACCAGACGCTGGTCTCCATCGCGGCCGGCGTCCCGACGGCGTTCGTCGAGGCCCGGACCGACGCGCGGGTCGTGCGAATCATGCCGAACCTCGCCGCCGAGACGCGGGACATGGCGGCCGCGGCGACCGGCGACGTCACCGACGAGGTCCGCGAACTGCTGGACGACGTGGGCGAGTTCGCCGAAATCGAGGAGTCCCAGATGGACATCGCCACCGCGGTCAACGGGAGCGGCCCGGCCTTCGTCTTCTACTTCATCGAGGCCATGACCGAGGCCGGCGTCGCCGGCGGACTGGACCACGAGGAGGCGCAGGTGCTCGCCGCCCAGACGTTCAAGGGCGCGGCCGAGACCGTCCTGCAGGACGACCGCACCGCCGACGAACTCATCGACGCGGTCTGTTCGCCCAACGGGACGACCATCGAGGGCATGGAGGTCCTCTGGGACAGCGACGCCGACGCGGCCATGGCCGACGCCGTCGCGGCCGCCGAACGACGCTCGGAAGAACTGGCGGCCGCGTTCGAGGATGACTGAGCACGTCGACAGCGCCGCGCTCTCCCGCGCCCGCGAACAGGCCGCCGCGGCCGAGCGCGTCATCGTCAAGGCCGGGACGAACTCGCTGACCGACGCGGCCTCGAACTTGGACGACGAGAAACTGGACAAACTCGTCGACGACATCGAAGCGCTGCTGTCCCGGGGCAAGGAGGTCATGCTGGTCTCCTCCGGGGCCGTCGGCGCCGGCATCGGCCGGGTCGACCACGACACCGAGACCGTCGAGAAGTCACAGGCGCTCTCGACGGTCGGCCAGAGCCACCTGATGCACCGCTACACGGAGAGTTTCGCCCGCTACGACCGCAAGGTCGCCCAGATACTCATCACGGAACACGACTTAGAGAACCCCGAGCGGTTCACCAACTTCCGCAACACCGTCGAGACGCTGCTGGACTGGGGTATCGTCCCCATCATCAACGAGAACGACGCCGTCGCGACCGAGGAACTCCAGATAGGCGACAACGACATGATTTCGGCCTCCATCGCCATCGGCGTCGGCGTCGACCTGCTGGTGACCCTGACCGACGTCAGCGGCGTCTACACCGGCAACCCGAAGGAGGACGACGACGCCGAGCACATCCCGGTCGTCGGCGAGAACTACGGCGAGGTCGAAGACGTCGTCACGGAGAGTTCGACCGGCGGGTTCGGCGGCATCCAGACGAAGGTCCGCGGCGCGCGGGACGTCAGCGAACACGGCATCCCCGCCATCATCGCGGAGTCGACGGAGCCAGACGTCCTGCGGAAGGTCGCCGAGGCGGAATCGGTGGGCACAATATTCGTCCCGATAAACGGTGAGACAGATGACTGAGACGACCGAGCAACAGGTGACCGCTGCACAGTCCGCGGCCCTGCGGTTGGCCAACGTCGACGCCGCCGAGCGCGACGCCGCGCTCTCGGCCATCGCCGACGCCATCCGCGACAACAGCGACGCCATCCTCGCGGCCAACGAGGAGGACGTCGCCGCCGCCGAGGAGATGCTCGCGGAGGGCGAGTACACGCAGGCGCTCGTCGACCGACTGAAACTCGACGAGGGCAAGCTAGAGAGCATCGCCGAGATGGTCGAGTCCGTCGCCGAGCAGGACGACCCGCTGGGGGAGACGCTGGCCGCGCGCGAACTGGACGAGGACCTCGAACTGTACAAGGTCGCGGTCCCCATCGGCGTCGTCGGGACCATCTTCGAGTCCCGCCCCGACGCGCTGGTCCAGATAGCCGCGCTCGCGCTGAAGTCCGGTAACGCCGTCATCCTGAAGGGCGGCAGCGAGGCCAGCGAGTCCAACCGCGTCCTCTACGAGACCATCGTCGAGGCGACCGGCGACCTGCCGGTCGGCTGGGCGACGCTCATCGAGGCCCACGAGGAGGTCGACGCCCTGCTGGAGATGGACGACAAGGTCGACCTCGTCATGCCGCGTGGCTCCTCGGAGTTCGTCTCCTACATCCAGGACAACACTCAGATTCCCGTGCTGGGCCACACCGAGGGCGTCTGTCACGTCTACGTCGACGAGGCCGCCGACCTCGAGATGGCCGGGGACGTCGCCTTCGACGCGAAGGTGCAGTACCCGGCGGTGTGTAACGCCGTCGAGACGCTGCTCGTGAACGACGCCGTGGCCGACGAGTTCCTCCCCGAGATGGTCGCGCGCTACCGCGAGGCCGGCGTGACGCTGCGCGGCGACGCGGCCACCCGCGACGTCGTCGACGTCGACCCCGCGACCGACGACGACTGGGAGACCGAGTACGGCGACCTCGAACTGTCCATCAAGGTCGTCGACGACGTCTACGAGGCCGTCGACCACGCCAACACCTTCGGCTCGAAGCACACCGAGTCCATCGTCACCGAGGACGCCGACACCGCCGAGACGTTCATGACCGGCATCGACGCCGCCAGCGTCTTCCACAACGCCTCGACCCGCTTCGCCGACGGCTACCGCTACGGCCTCGGTGCCGAAGTCGGCATCTCGACGGGCAAGATTCACGCCCGCGGCCCCGTGGGGCTGGAGGGCCTGACGACCTACAAGTACTATCTGGAGGGCGACGGACAGTTGGTCGCCACCTACGCCGGCGACGACGCCCTGCCCTTTACCCACCGCGAGTTCGACGGCGAGTGGCGTCCCGGTCACCTGTCCGACGAGTAGCGTGCCGCAGTTTCCGGACGGCGACGAGCGCCGCGCACTCGCGGCGGACTGTCACCGCTGTCCCGTACTGGCCGAGAGCCGCGAGTGTATCTCGTGGGGGAACGGCCCCCTCGACGCCGCCCTCGTGGTCGTCGGCGAAGCGCCGGCACGCGGCGACCCCGAAGCCGAGCAGTGGCGCGGCGGGAACCTGACCGGGATGGCCTACACCTCGCGGGCCTCCGGCCGGAAGGTCCGCGAACTGCTGGCCGACGCCGGCTTCGGCCACGAGGACTGTTACTACACGAACGCGGTGAAGTGCCACCCGCCGGAGAACCGGGACCCGACGGACGAGGAACTGGCGAACTGTCGGCCCTATCTGGTCGAGGAGGTCGAGACGGTCGCGCCGCGAGCGGTCCTCACGACCGGGCGACACGCCACCGAGACGGTGCTGGCGCTGGACGACGATTCGCTGGACGGGTTCCTCGACAGCGTCCTCACGGTTCGCCGGAGCGAGACGCTCGGCGTCCCCGTCGTCCCGCTCCTGCATCCGAGCTATCAGGAGGTGTGGCTCTCGCGACTGGGCTACGACTACGAGGCGTACGTCGCCGCCATCGCCGAGACGGTGCCACAGCCGAACTGAACCGCCCCGGCCCAGCAGCCGTCGTCGGTAGCCCAACCTTGATGTGAAAACCGGACGACCACACAGCTATGGACGACTGCATCTTCTGGTTTGAATCGTACATAGGATTTATAGACAAGGCGAGAGACAGTGCGAGATATGACGGACCGACAGCAAATCAACGTCCGACTGGACCCTGAACAGAAAGAACGTTGGGAGCGTTACGCAGAGGAGGATAAACGAGTTAGCGGTGGTATCTCGGGACTCGTCCGAACAGCAGTTGAGGCGTTCATCGACCCCGAGCAATCACAATCAGCGTCGTCGTCGGAAAGCGTTGACATACCCGACGACCTATCCGACCGCCTTGCAACCATTGAGGACACCGTTCAAGACGTACAGACCACCGTTGAACGGACTGACGAGTCGGTTGGATACATCGAACAAGAGTTGTTTGGGTCCGACGACAGACCATTCAGCGACCAACTCATTCGAGCGATTCCACCCGCCCGTCCTCATTCCGAGACATGGGAGGGTGACAAACAGCAGTACGAAGACACTCGGTGGGGCGAACCCGTCATATGGGAAGGTACAGTTGACGCCTTTGTCGAACAGTTGGACGTTGACCGAGGGACGGTAGAACAGTCCCTCAAAGCCCTCACGATGCAACAAGACTCGTTCGTGGAGACAGGGACGGTGGATGAAGTTCGACGGTATTGGTCGGACCGTGAGTTAGAATTTCAACCGTATGCCGACGGTCGAAATGTCGATGAGGAACAGAAACGGCGAAAGTTCCGTAACCGACAGGAGTCGAGAGAATGAGCGAGCCATACAATCCCTTCGAGGATGCGACCGAATACGAGGATAAAAAAGCGTCAGAGATGTCCAACGAGGAGCTTCGTGACGCTTTCGAGGGATGGGCAGAGTCCAACAAGAAGGAGAACACAGCATCATTCTATAAGGTCAACTTCGGTCCCTTCTACGACGCAATCAACGACCACGGCAAGCATCTAACTGAGGACGTAACCCGTAACGTCGTCAAATCTTTCCTCGAAAACGAAGCCGAGACGTTGCAACCTAAGACCGTTGGACACCGCTACTCGGCAATCAGTCGATTCTATTCCGTCTTGAAGGGAGAGATGGACCTACTCCCTCACGACGAACCGACGCCGACAGAACGTCTTGACAGAGGGGATGTGTCGGGATTGGGTGAGACAACGATGAAGGAGTCGGACGACACCAACGACGACGCATTCCACTACCTCGAACCTGAAGAAATATCGGAGTTGGTCAACCACGTCCCCGAGCCGACGGTTCGGAATCGAGCGATGTTACTGCTGATGGCGAACACGGGACTCCGAGCGTCTGAGATTCAAGAAGCCAAAGTTGAGTCGGTTGATTGGAACGAGCCGTCGTTGACGGTCAAGTCCCCGAAACTATCCGAGGAGAACGACCCTGAGATTATTACCGTCTATTGGCGCTCGGAGAAGGTGACAGACGCACTTGATGCGTATGTCAACCTCGACCGTCCGTCCTATCCATCTGCGGAATCCTCACCGTATCTGTTTGTCTCAAGACAGAGCGAACAAATTGGATACGAGTCGATTCGGCACATCGTTCGGACGGCGGCTGATAAAGCAGGGCTTCAGGAGGTTATTGGGACAGATGCAAACGGCGATGAACGTGTCGCAATCACGCCTCATACCCTACGACATTCGTTTGGGATGATGGCCTTAGAGAACGGCATGAACGTCAACGAAGTCAAGAACGCCATGCATCACGAGAAAATCGAGACGACAATGGTCTACCTTCGAGAACACGAGGAAAAGACAAAGAAGGCGATTCAGAGCAAGGGTCCTGTCCTCGGATTCGACTGATAACGGATACAGATATATTTCACCCACTCAGCAAAGGACTCAACGACTTCTAATTTATCCCACAGATTTATGTTTATGATACGGACATTCTGGAGTATGAGTGAACGGACAGAAGCATTATACAAATCGATGGGGCACGCTTTCGGGACGATAATGTTTGGTGCCATTGGTGGATTCATCGGATACGTGATTACTCCGTGGGTCGGGGGACTTCTCGGTTCATTCGTCGCACTGACGTACATCTTCATGACTGTGCAAGGACAGTTATCGTAGGTCCGTTCTGTCTGACGACAACGGAGAGACGTAGCCCTTATTCTCGATGGTGTATCGACGGACAGTACCGTCTACTAATATACTGTCAAAAGATATACGAGTATCTTACAATCACCATCATCATACAGAGTTGAGGATTGGTGTCGTAAGACACTCACTTGCTGTATATCGATGGATTTTGTGTCCACCTATGAGGTGAACGATTCCCCTGTCGGTCCCTCACCACATCCGTTGATTCGGAGTGGTTGGCTGTATCCATTTAGTAGACGGACGTAGTGTCCCTCGGTCGAGCTTACCAAGTTATCGACCGACGACGCAGTTAGACGTGTTTTGTCTGTTTCTGCGAAGTCCCTGAAGGACTCATTCAAGGGGCTATCTGTGTAGTTCATCGTTGGTTACGGAGGTACCTAAAGCGTCCCGATTGTCGAAGAACCCAAGGACGGCGAATAGCAGTATCGAGATTCTGAGGATTTACTGTATTCACCATATCTCAAT
Source organism: Haloarcula rubra (assembly GCF_019599465.1). GTDB lineage: Archaea > Halobacteriota > Halobacteria > Halobacteriales > Haloarculaceae > Haloarcula > Haloarcula rubra. The sequence continues at coordinate 279,232 of NZ_RKLR01000002.1, read as the reverse complement.
AATATCTTATATGCTCTGAGACGGCACACAATCGATTTGAGGGATTGTATGATGTTTCCCTCTTGGATAGAGTATAGAACGATTTCACGGCGCCTGAACAGCCTTAGAACTGACTGTGGATATGATGGAGTATGTGGTTAGAAGATAGCCAATTAAGAACTCCGTATCTGTCTCAACTGAATTACTGAGAATATGAGAATTCGGGGACCGTCTCCGTCGATAGCAATCTTTCAACGACCATCGAAAAACACACTCTTGCTGTATTCACCATCCCTTTTTTGAAGAATTGGGAGATGTTGTTAGTCAATCAAGAGTCAGAGGAGGGTTACGCGTATGGGGGATGAGAGGAGTTAGAATATTACTTTCATTGAGGAGAGAAGGGGGAAAGAGGAAGGGAGGAGATAGAGATAATAGAAAGAAGAAGGGGGAAAAGAAACAATCGCAAGACGTTGAAGTCATGAGTTGGCGGGTTAGTGCTTGAACCGTCCGCCGACCGTTGATTTGATGTCGTCAACAATGTGGAGCAATCCTAAGGTTGGTCCCGAAGTACGGGATACCAAGAGCAATAACGAGCATGACAATTCACAATAGTGGTATCGAGGAACTCCCTCTTACAGTAAGAGATAGTTCGCTTCGAGAGGAAGCGGAGTATGACGACGGCACTGTCAAGACTGTTGATGACACCCTATCTGCCTTTCAGTCGTATCTTCGGAGACAGAAATCAAGAGAAATGCGCCTTGAAGACGGTAGTTGGTCTACGAGTAACCGTTTTGTCGACAGATATGCAAAAAGGCACTACGGAAAGGTAGCAGGAGCGGACAGACAGCTTCAACACCAGTTTGAGGACCTTCATTGTGTCATGATATCTCTCTCCTCACCACTGCATAACGACCGTGGTGAATACCGTCCACCAGCAGACTATCTTGACGATTTACTCTCGCCTATGCAGAGTGTAACAGACGCAATCGGCTACAAACTTGGAGAGAGCTTGAGTCTTGATTATGCTCGACACTGGATACTTTGTCCGAACCAAGATGGAAGCGTTACGCTGAAGCATAGTCTATGGGTGGACGGAGATGTAGAATCGGCTGATTTTGAGTCCACAGTGGATAAGCATCTGAAACACTGCCCACAGTTGTCGAGAGAAGATAGACAATTCGTTGACGTTCAGATATGGGAACCAGAAGATGGCACCAACACGGATTTGTTGGAAATGCAAACTGAGGACCTTGTTGGGTGGAACGGGACGCTTGACGCTCAACGATATATCAGACGTTTTGGGGCGGTACTGTGGGCCAGAAAAAGAAGGCAATTCAATGGTGGTGATACGTTCCAAGAGTTCGTACGCAGAAGTGTTCAGTAGACCGCTAATTCACGACATTTGCTGTCCTTAGTTAGTACATAGATACTATATAGCCCAGAATTCTGAGAATAGCCCTTGTGGTGTCTTGTGATTAGTCAGAAATCGTGCGACTTCTGTTGGGTGGTCGCTGTTTTTAAGTACCAATCCCCCGAATCCTTAATCGCATCGTGCGAAAACGGGGCTGAGAAGCCCTGAAAACGATGAATACGTGAATGGTAGCACCCGAAGAGTGGCATCGCTATCGTTCACAATGTGTGAACGTGTGTCGCAGGCCGACCAAGCTCGACGACACACGTAGATAGCACCCACGGCCACCGAGGTGCTTCGATGACCGAGGGATGAATAGCCCTTCGTCGTTTGGGGTACTCATTCCTTCGGTCATTTCAGAATCGGTGGGACCACGAAGAGAGACATCTATGAGTCGAGACAACAATCCGACGCCGCAAGAAGAACCAGCACCGACACCTCTTGTGTCGGCGGCACAGCTGTCACTCTCCGACCATCCGCTTGTACATATCCCTGATGGACGATTCTACGCGTTGGGAGAACACGCAAGCCGTATAGCCAATAGTGCAAGAGGAAAGTCGGACAATCACCTCATCGGCCTACTTGGTGAGGATGCCGTGGCACATTACCTCCACATCGAGGACCGACTTGATGTGGAGGTCTACGCCGATGGTGGCGACGGTGGCGTTGACTTACCGTATCAAGGGGCGACAATCGATGTGAAAACAGTTGGACGACATCGACAGTCGCCCGCACTCACCGTTGACGCATACAAGCCACTGACAGCAGACTATTACGTCCTCGCAAGTCGTGCTGACAGAACAACGTGCCGATTGATTGGGTATGCACCACGCAAGTTCGTCGCTAATGCCCCGACCCAACTCTATCGAGGAGAACCGTACCACGTGATAGAACAGGAGTACCTCTTCCCATTTTGCAGAGGAGTGGATATACAGTAGGTACTTAGAGTGAAACGAGTGCGCTGAGCGAAGAGAACACGGATAGTCGCCATCGGAACAACACCGACTGCCCGATGGATTACAACATCGTCGGTCACATAGTCGGCTGAATTAGTCTTCGAAGACGCGATATCGGGATGCCCTCACCCGTATTCTGAGAAGCGTTCTTGCCCCTGTATCTTTCGTCACCCCCTCTCAATGTCGTCTGTCGCCGTCGGATGGCCGTTGTCGTCGGCGTCTTCGGTCGACGGAAGTTGATAGCCGAGGGTTGCACGCCCATGGCACATCGTCGTCTGTCCGAACATCGTGCAGTGATATTGGTAGACCATACAATCTTACTGAAGTACTCCTTTGGTCCACAGAATTAGATTGGAGATATGATTGTCACATACATGAGTGAGATTACAGACTGTATCACTATTCCACTACCCGTTTTCAAAAAGTTACCTTCAGTCAACACATCTCTTGCAGTCTCAGTTAGAGGACCTAAGACTGTGAACCCTGAAACGACTATAAATCCCCCCAACAGCAAGACTGCTCGGGTCAGATGTACGTCCAAAAACGGCAGTAGAACCTTGATACTTTCGTAGACAGCAAGTATAAGTACAAACCACGATGTGTAAGTGGCATTGACCCAAAAAATCACATCACTCGTGCGAAATCCTTCTTTCCGTTCATTATATTCTCCTACTTTTGTAGTAATATAGCGAACAGATGCCATATAGAATGGCGTCACAACTAAAACGGCTTGAAACAGTCTCGTAGCAATATCTACTTGCTGTACAGCTGAAGACTGTAGCACAATGTGTGCTTAGTTAAGTCGTCTTCAATTATATTTTCTCATGTATCGCTTGAACTGATATACAAATATAGAGTTGTTACCTCGACGGACCGTTGATAGCGATTCGGTCAATATTTGTTCAACTGCTATTATGACGGATAATAAGTGGACCCTCCATCACGTTCATCATCTACGGGGCCAACATTTTGAGTGAACCCAACGAGGTGTCTATACAATATATGAACGACAAAGTTGACGACTGCATCTTCTGCCAGATAGTCGCTGGCGACATCCCGAGCCGAACCGTCTACGAGGACGACACGGTGCTGGCGTTCCTGGACGCGAACCCGCTCGCACGGGGCCACACGCTCGTCATCCCGAAGGCCCACCACGAGCGCGTGGGCGATATGCCCGGCGACGTGGCCGAGGCGGTGTTCGCGGCGGTCAACGACCTCACGCCGGCCGTCGAGGCCGCCGTCGACGCGCCCGCCAGCACCGTCGCGTTCAACAACGGCGAGGCGGCGGGACAGGAGGTCCCCCACGCTCACTGCCACATCGTTCCGCGGTTCGACGACGACGGCGGCCGGCCCATCCACTCGCTGTTCGGCGACCGACCGGACCTCTCCGAGGACGAACTGGACGGCATCGCGGCGGAAATCGGCGACGCCGCCTGAGTCAGCGGACGGTCAGCGCCGCGTCGGCGGCGGCGACGACCGAGCGGTAGCGGTCGAGGCGCTCCTGTGAGACGTAGCCGTCCGCACCGACGAACGGCCGGTCGGGTTCGAGGACGTCGAACCCGTGGACGCCGGCGCTGACGACGACGTTGTCGCCGCGCTCGACGCGTGCGAGGTGGAGGTAGACGACGCTGGGACCCGACCCCGCGAGGATGCCAGCGTGAGTCTCCATCGTCACCGAGTCGCCCAGCATCGACGTCGTCCCGGTGTCGAGCAGGGCCGGGCCGCGCGCCCACTCGACGCCGCCGTCCCCGACGCCGGCAGAGACGAGGAACGACTCCGCTCGGGCGTCCGTCAGCAGGTCCGAGAGGCGCACGGTCGCGAGCGTGTCGAGCGACTGGCCCGCGACGCTGGCGACGGGCGTACTGAGGACGCCGAGAGCGAGCGGTGCGGTGGCAAGTTCGGACGCGTGCTGTTCCTCGGTCGCTGCCGAGCGAGCGTGCCCGACCGTCGTCCCCGCGGACTCGAACAGTTCGGGCGAGAAGCCGACGTCGCCGGGGAGGTGCAGTACCCCGGTCGGCGAGAACGTCCCGTCCGGGACGAAGACCGAACGCGGGAACGAGGCCGGGAGTTCGGTACGCGTGGCGGGGTGTCCGTTCGTCTCCATCGAGAGGACCACGTCGTCGGGAAAGAGCGGGCCGTCGGGCCAGACCACCGAATCCGGCCACGAGAGCGACCCGGGAGCGTACACGCCGCTCGGATAGAACGGCGACTCGGGGGCCCCGGTGGTGCCGGCGCCGTCGACGGTGGCCGGCGCAGTCGGGAAGAACAGCATCACGCCTCTGGGCGAGAGGTCGGCGTCCGAGTCGACGACGGTGAAGGGGTCCGGGACCGACGAGAGCGGTCCGGACGGGAAGAACAGCGCCAGCGACTCCGGGTTCAACAGCGACCCCGAGAGCGAAGACGAGTCCGGGAAGAACGTCCGGTCGCAGAACAGGTCGCCGAGCGACGCGGCGAGCACCGGTCGGTCGGCGGCGAAGACGGCGTCGGGGACGAACGTCGACTCGGGGAACAGCGTCTCGCCGGGGACGTACGCGAACGGGACGCCGCGCTCTCGGTCGGCGAAGACGACGACGCCGGCGTCGGCTATCGTCCCGTCGGGGCCGGCCGCACCGAGTTCGCCAACGTCCGTGCCGAGGACCGTGCGCGTCCGTTCGGGGTCGGCCACCGAGACGCCCGTGTCGAAGAACACGTCCGCCGGTGCGGCGACGTACGTCGCGTCGAGGGCCGTCCCGGCCTCGAACCGCCGCGCCCCGGCCCCGAGAGCCTCGGTGTCGACGCCGGACCCCGGAAACACCGCCACGGTCGAACCCGCCCCCTCGTCCGGCAGCGTCCAGTCCCTGTCCGGGAACCACTCAGTGTCGAGGTCGAACACCGAGTTCGGGAAGAACGCCGAACCGGGGACGGTGACGCCGGCGTCGTCGGCCACGAACTGCGCCGCGGAGAACGCCGAGCGGTGGACGACTGCGAGGACTCGGTTCGCGCCGAGTCCCGTGCCGGACAGCGCCGTCGCCGGGGCGAACAGGACCACGCCGCGCGGGTCGACGACGCCGTCACGGAGGACGGGGAGCGTGCCACCTACCGTGTCGAACGCCGTCGCGGGCGCGGCGAGCAGTCGGTCTGTCGACCCGCCGACGGTGGGAGGCCCGCCGCAGAACCGGAGCAAGAGCGGCGCCGGCGGGCCCCCGGATGCCAGTTCGCCGCCGGTCTGTGCGTACACCGAGCGGAAGCTCTCGACCGTCGCCGTGACGTCCCGTCCACCGACGGTTCGCTCGACCGCCCGTCTGCGCGACTGTTCGGCGACCGGGGAGAACCCCAGCGACGACTGCGCCGCCGCGGGCAACACGACGGCGTCTGCGACGAACTCCCGGTCGGTGAGACTCCCGCACCCGGCGAGCGCCGCAGTCGTGGCTGTCAGCCCCAGCGTCCGGAGCAACGCACGCCGGTCCCACGGCGCACGACCGCCGTCTCGTGTCATTCGGCCACCCTACTAGGTCGTACGTAACACCGGCGGACGGCATAACTATTCTCGTCAGCCGAACGACTGAATTTTCGGTCCGGTTCGTCTAGAACTTTTTATTTCGTCCCGCGGGAGAGTGGTCGTATGGGGTGTACGACACTCGCACTCGCAGGGGTGACCGGGGGTGCCGGGACGACGAGAACCACAGTCGAGGTAGCGGCGACGCTGGCCCGCGCGGGTCGGTCCGTCGCCGTCGTCGACGCCGCGTTCGCCACGCAGGGACTGGCGACGCACGTCGAGGGGCGACTCTCGGCCGACGTGACCGCCGTCGTGACCGGCGAGGCGGTGCTGAACGAGGCGCTGTACGACGCCGGGTTCGACGTGCCCGGTCGGGTCGCGTTCTGTCCCGCTCACGCACCGTTCGAGCGCCTCGCTCGCGCGAAAACCCCCGAACACGCACGGGCCTTCGAGACGGTCGTCGCCGACGCGGCGACACGCTTCGACCACGTCCTGCTCGACGTTCCACCGGTCGCGGCGAACCAGTCCGTCGCGGCGCTGACGACCGCACAGCGCCGCGCACTCGTCGTCCCGGCGACCCAGCGCGGCCGGGACCTCCTCCCGCGACAACAGGGCCGGTGTCGTGACCTCGACGCGCCGGCGGACGCCGTCGTCGCCACGCGAACCGACGCCGACCGGGCACTCGCCGTCGAGGCCGCCGACTACGAGGTCCCGGCCGCCGACCCGACCGCTCCGGTCCCGACGGCGCTGGACCCGGACTCGGCCCTCGCGCCGGCCGTCACCGTCGCCGCCGAGGGACTGCTGGACGTGGCCCTCGACCTCGAGTTCCCGGACGAGGGGTTGCTCGAACGGGTCGGCCGTTAGCGGTCCGGGAGCGGGACGACCACGACCGGTCGGTTCACGCGGGCCAGCAGGTTCGTGACCGTCGACCCGACGCCGTCGGCCCCCTCGGTGCCGCGGTTCGCGCCGAGGACCACCACGTCGGGGTCGTGGTCGTCGATAGCCGCGAGTAGTTCCGCGACCGGGTCGCCGTCTCTGGTCTCCGTCGTCGGCAGCACCGACGCGAGGCGCGAGCGAGCGACGTTGACGGCGTCGCCGGCGTCCCGAGACGGCGCGTCGGGTTCTCCGACGGCGACGACGACGACGCTGTCCTCGCTGGGGTCGAGGCGGTCCTGCAGGTAGTCCGCGGCCGCCGCGGTGACGTGAACCGACGACGCGCCGACGAGATAGTCGGTCATATTGGAGGGTGGGCGCTCGGGTGGCTTCGGCGTTTCGGGAGTGCTCGGTGTTCGAGGCGGGCGCTGCCTCACTACTGCTCGCGGTTTCACCGCTCGCTGTCCGAGGGCCCCTCGCGTCGCTCGCGCCCCTCGCTACTGCTCCGCGGTTCACTCCGTTCGCCGCGTCGCTTCGAGGACGGCTGTTGGCCGATTCCTCGCTACCCGACGAACTTACATACACCGCCCCCACTACCCGAGAGCGTGCGCGTCGAGAACAGTTTCATCGGAGTCGACGGCGTCGGCGAGCAGACAGAGCGGTCCATCTGGGAGCAGGGTGTCACCCACTGGGACGAGTTCGAACCCGGCGTCGTCGGCGGGAAGCGCGGCGACCGCATCCAGCGGTTCATCGAGGAGGGACGCGACCACCTCGACGCGGCCGACGTGGCGTACTTCGACCACCAGTTCCCGAACAGCGAGCAGTGGCGCCTCTACGAGACGTTCCGCGACCGGGCGTGTTTCTTCGACATCGAGACGACCGGGCTGGACGAACAGCGGAATCAGGTGACGACGGTCAGCCTCCATCAGGACGGCGAGACGGAGACGCTGGTGGCCGGTGACGACCTGACCGCCGGGAACCTCCGGGCGGCCTTCGCCGACGCCGACCTGCTGGTGACGTTCAACGGCAAGCGCTTCGACGTCCCCTTCCTCGAAGCGAACTTCGACATCGACCTCCAGCGCCCGCATCTGGACCTGATGTACACCTGCAAGAAAATCGGACTCTCGGGCGGGCTGAAGCAGGTCGAGAAAGATATCGGCATCGAGCGCGACCGGCCCGACATCTCCGGACGCGACGCGGTCCGCCTCTGGCGGGAACACGAGAGCGGCCGCGACGGAGCCCTAGAGACGCTGGTGTCGTACAACCGCGAGGACACCGTCAACCTCCGCACCCTGGCCGACGAGGTGACGGGGAGCCTCCACGACGACGTGTTCGTCCGCTGACTCAGAACCGTGCCGGGTCGGCCTCCGGCGCGGTGTCGGCGGGTCGCAGCAGGTGGGCCCGACCGGCCAGAAAGCCCAGCAACAGGCCGGTGAAGTGGGCGACCAGCGCGACGCCGGGGTTGGCCGTCAGCAGGGTTATCGCCGCCGCGAGGACGCCGCCCAGCGCCAGTTGCGCGCGAGCGGGGAGTTCGAACCCGCCGACGACCGTCTCGGTGAAGCGGTTGGCCGCCAGCAGATACCCGAAGAGACCGAAGATGGCCCCGCTGGCCCCGAGGACGCTGACGCTCGCCGGGATGCCCGGGAGTAAGGGTCCGAACGTCCCGACGAAGGCGACCTGTGCGACCCCGGAGAGAGCACCGACCGTGACGAAGAAGCCGTGGAAGCGTGCGCTGGTCGTCGTCCGTTCCAGCAGGAGCCCCGCGAGTGCCAGCGCCGCGGCGTTGGCGAGCAGGTGCGAGGGCCCGGCGTGGGCGTAGACGCTCGTGACCAGCGTCCACGGCTGGTCGAGCAGCGGGTTCGACAGCGCGAAGACGTGGCGCTGGCGGGCGACGAGTCCGACGACCTGCTGCAGCGCGAACACGCCGACGACGAGGAGCAGCGTCACGAGCGTCGGACTCTCGGCGGGACGGCGCATGGAGTAGTGTTGTCGAGCAGCGCACAAGAAAGGTCAGGGTGCCCCGGTCGTCGGAGTCCAGAACGCATACGTGACCGCGTGCCGTTCCACCGCACATGTCCGACATCAGCGAGACGCTCGCCGACGCCTTCGGCGAGGAGACCGACGCAGACACCGCAGCGACCGCCGCCGAGAACGTCGCCGCCTTCGCCGAGCAGTACGACGAGGACCTCACGGCCGACGCCGTGCTGGAGACGTTCGAGGAGGCTCCCTACGACGGGTTCGAGCGCCGCTTCGACTGGCTCGTCGGCGAACTCGCCGCCAGTACCGAGGACTGCACCGACTCCCGGGAGTTCCGTCTGGACGGGTTCGGCGACCTCGCCGCGGACCCCGAAATCGGCGCGTAAGGGATGGACGGCGGGACGTACACGCTCGTCTGCGAACGCGACAGCGGCGGGACCGTCCCGGTGGGTGCGCTCGGCGACCTGTCGCTCCCCGCGGGGTGGTACGCCTACACCGGGAGCGCGCTCGGGACCGGCGGGTTCTCGCGGGTCGACCGCCACCGCGCCGTCGCCAGCGGCGACAACGACGCCCGCCACTGGCACGTCGACTACCTGCTGGGCGACGACGCCACGCGGGTCGCCACCGTGGTCACGACCCACGCCGACGTCGAGTGTGCCGTCGCCGAGCGCGTACAGGACCACGGAGCGACCGAGTCGGTACCCGACTTCGGCTGTTCGGACTGTGGCTGTCGCTCGCATCTGGTGTGCAGCGACGGGCGGGACGCGCTCCTGACGGCCGTCGAGACGGCCCACGTCGCGGTCGACGACTGATTACGAGACGACCTCGTAGCCGGCGTCCGCGACGGCCGACGTGAGCGCGTCGTCGTCGACGGCGCCGCTGGTCTCCACGACGAGGGTGTCCGCGTCGTGGTCCGCCGTGGCCGCTTCGACGCCGGAGACACCGAGAACGGCGGCCTCGACCGACTCCTCGCACCCTGTACAGGACATGCCACTCACCGAGAGTGTCCGTTGCTCCATAGCCGCCGGTAACGACTGCGGGGGGAAAACGGTTGGCCCCAACGCTCGCGTCGACGCTGTCGAGCGAGCGCCGGCCCTCAGCAGTCCTGTGGCTCGACGTGCGTGGTCGGCGACTCGCCGTCGGGGACGCCGAGGAACAGCGCGTAGGCGACGGCCTGTTGGGTGTCGCTCGGGTTCCTCGCGACTTCTTCGTGGCCGCCGGGGTCGACGAACGCCTCGCCGGCAGCGTAGGTGTGGGTCGTGCAGGTGTGTGCGAAGACGACGTCGAGTTCGCCCTCGACGAGGGTGACGACGACGGGTCCCGGGTGGGTGTGCCACCCGGTCGTCCCACCCGGTTCCAGCGTCACCCGAGCGAGAAGGATAGTCGACGCGTCGGGGAGGAACGCCGCTTCGTCGCCGTCCTGTTCGAAGGAGACGCCCAGCGCCATCCCCACGTCGTCGGTGAAGCCCGCGTGCGGGGCGAGAACCTCGATGCTGGCTCCCTCTGGCTGGTCGACCTGTCCACCCTCGGTCTGTCCGTCGTCGGTCTGGCCGTCGGCCTGCGCGGCGGCGCCGCCCGTAGCGGAGAGCGCGAGCGCGCCGGCGCCGAGTTTCGCGGAGTCGGAGAGGAAGTCGCGCCGCAAGAACGGCAGTGCCCTGAAGCGGTCCGTGCCGTCCCGGTCGGACGAGTCTGTCCCGGTCCGTGTCGGTGGTCCGTCGTCTCGTGTCATGGTATACTCCGGGCTGAGACGCCCGTCTAGGGTACCGCGACCGCCGAGCGTAGTTATGCGGTGACAGCGTCGGCGGCGCGTTCGGTTGTGTGATGGTACCAATGAGCAGGGGCTCGTGACGCTCGATAAGACGGCGTTACCGTGGCTGGTGCGGTACGCTCGGCTCTCGACCCGAATCCGGGCGTCGGTGCCCGGTTCTGACTCAGGAGATGTGGATTGCAGGCTTGTTGGGCCGGGCTTTCCCCGCCAGTTCGTCGTCGCCGTCGGCCCGCCGGACCGTCACGTCCGCGCCGAACTCGTCCTCGAACAGCCACGCGGCCTGCGAGAGCACTTCGAGTTCCCGGTCGCCGGCGACGACGGGTTCGAGCCCCGCACCCTGTTCGGCGAGTTCGGCGGCGTAGTCGGCCGCGGCGTCGCCGTGGGCCTGTATCGACGCATCGCTCATGATTGCGCCGACGATGGCGTCGCCGGGGTCGGCGGCGCGGGCGACGTCGTAGGCACGGTACTTCCAGTCTTCGGCGACGACCACCTCGATTTCGTCGGGGTCCGCGATGTCGACCACGTCGGTGATGTCGCGCACGTCGTCGAGCGTCGTCCGGACGAGCTGGCGCTCGATGCGAAAGTCGGCGACGTCCCGGAGCGACTCGGGCCAAGGTGCCTCGACGACTAAGCCGTCCTCGTCCAGCATGTGCCACAGTTCCTCGGCGAGGTACGGGGCGATGGGTGCGACCAGTTTCGTCAGCACGCGCAGGCCGCGACTGTAGGCGAAGCGGTAGGGGGCCTCGTAGCTCGCGTACCGCCGGAGTAGACGGGCGAATCGCTGGAGTTCGCCGACGACGCGGTGGAACCGGAAGCGGTCGTACTCCTCGGTGACGGCGGCGATGGTCCGGTCGATTTCGCGTTCGAGGTAGGCGTCGTGTGGGGCGCTCTCGGTGCGGGTCTCCTGTCCGGCGGTGTAGGTGTCGACCATCTCGTAGAGGGTCTGCTGGAACTCGTAGGCCGTCGAGACGTCCTTGACCGTCCACTCGAAGTCCTGTGCGGGGTGGGCCGCCGACAGGACGAACAACCGCGTCGTCTCGGCGCCGTACTCGTGGGGTGCGACGGCGTTGCCCTTCGACTTCGACATCTTCTCGCCGCTGTGGAGCACCGTCCCCTGATTGATGAGTCGCTCGACGGGTTCCCGGCGGTTCAACAGGCCGAGGTCGGCGAGCGCGCGGGTGAAAAAGCGGATGTACAGCAGGTGGAGGACGGCGTGTTCCTCGCCGCCGACGTAGACGTCGACCGGGAGCCACTCGTCCGCGGTCTGCTGGTCGAAGGGGGCGTCCTCGAAGTGCGGCGAGAGGTAGCGCAGGAAGTACCACGAGGAGTCGACGAACGTGTCCATCGTGTCCGTTTCGCGCGTGGCGGGTTCGCCGCAGTCGGGGCACTCGGTCTGCTTCCACTCCTCGGCGGCGTCGAGCGGATTGCCCGTCGTCTGGACGTACTCCGGTAGTTCGACCGGCAGGTCCTCGTCGGGGACCGGGACCCGGCCGCAGTCCTCGCAGTGGACCATCGGAATCGGCGTGCCCCAGTACCGCTGGCGGGAGATGAGCCAGTCCCGCAGGCGGTAGGTCGTCGCTTCCGCGGCGGCGTCGTCCTCGAGCAGTCGGTCCCGCGCCGCGGTGCTCGCCAACCCGTCGTACGCGCCGCTGTCGGTGAGCATCCCGTCGTCGGTGTAGGGCTCTTCGGGCAGGTTCGTCCCGGTGCCGTCGACGGGTTCGACCACCTGCTCGACCGGCAGGTCGTGCTCGCTGGCGAAGGCGTGGTCCCGTTCGTTGTGGGCGGGGACGCCCATGACCGCGCCCGTGCCGACGTCGTCTAAGACGTAGGCGGCGACGTAGACCGGTATCTCCTCGCCGGTGTAGGGGTGGATGGCAGTGAGGTCCGTCTCGACGCCGCTGAGACCGGCGTCGTCCGTGCTGGCCACCGATTCGACGTACTCCGCGATACGGTCGTCGTCCTCGGCCAGTTCGCGGACCACCTCGTGACCCGGTGCGAGCGCGAGGTACGTCGCGCCGTAGACGGTGTCCAGCCTCGTGGTGAACGCGTCCACGTCGTGGCCGTCGACCACGAAGGTGACGCGAGCGCCCTCCTGTCGCCCTATCCAGTTGCGCTGGCTGTCGCGGACCCCCTCCGGCCACCCGTCTAAGTCCTCGAGGCCGTCGTACAGTTCGTCGGCGTAGTCGGTGATGGTGAGGAACCACTGGTCCAACTCGCGCTGTTCGACGGCGGTGCCACACCGCCAGCAGACGCCGCCGTGGGTGTGGTCGTGGCCGCCGCCGTCCTCGGTCTCGACCTGTGCGTCCGCGAGCACCGTCTCGCAGTCTGGACACCAGTTGACCGTCGCCGAGTCGTACTCGACGAGGCCGGCATCGTGCAGGCGGGTAAAGAGCCACTGGTTCCACCGGTAGTACTCGGGGTCGCAGGTGGTTATCTCACGAGACCAGTCGTAGCCGAAGCCCATCTCCTCTAAATCGCCGCGCATCCGCTCGATGCAGGCCCGCGTCCACGACTCGGGGTCGGTGTCGCGTTCGTAGGCCGCGTTCTCGGCGGGGAGGCCGAAGGCGTCCCACCCCATCGGGTGGAGAACGTCGTCGCCGGCCATCCGCCGATACCGGGCGTAGGCGTCCGTGATGGCGTAGTTCCGTATGTGGCCCATGTGCAACGAGCCGGAGGTGTAGGGGAACATCCCCAGCACGTAGGTCGGGTCGTCGGCGTCGGCGGGGCAGTCGTAGACGCCCTCGCGCTCCCAGACGTGCTGCCAGTACTCCTTGACCCGTGCGTGGTCGTAGCGGCGCGACATTCGATACCTCGGAGTGGGACGGCGTGGCACATGAGTGTTCGGCTAGCGACGACCGCTCGCCGGCCCGTCAAGCACGGTGCGGCATCTCGGCAGAACGGGTGTGGGCTGGCTGGGAGACGGCGCCGACAGTGAGGCCTACTCCTCGCCGGACTCGTAGTGCTCGCCGGCGGCCTCCGGCAGTCGCGTCTTGCCGACGAAGGCGAGGACGACGATGACGGCGACGAACGGAATCGTCTGGACCAGCGAGTCCGGCAAGGCGTACAGGTCCGTCGTCTGCAGGCGGAGTTGAACGGCGTCCAGCCCCGCGAACAGCGCCGTCGACAGCAGCGCGCCGACCGGGTTGTAGTTCCCGAAGAGGTACGCGACGATGGCGATGAACCCCTTCCCGTTGACCATCGTCGGGCCGTTACCGGTGAACTGACCGATGCTGAACGCCAGCGACGCGCCGCCCATACCGGAGAACGTCCCCGACAGCAGGACGGCGGCGTACCTGACTCGCGAGACGTCGACGCCGGCGGTGTCCAGCGCCTTCGGGTTCTCGCCGGCGGCCCGCACCCACCGGCCGAAGGTCGTCCGGTTGAGCGTGTACCACCCGACGGCGACGGCGAGGAACATCAGGTAGACGGCCGGCGAGGCGTCGAACAACGCCCCGAAGAAGGGGACGTCGGACAGCACCGGCACCGTGACGGTCCCGAGCGTGTCGACGCTCTTGGTGTTTGGGCCGCCGTAGATGACCTGCGACCCGAACGGCGCCAGTCCGAGCGCGATGAGCCACACCGCCAGCCCGGCGATAATCTGGTCGGCCCGGAACTCGATGCAGACGACGGCGAACAGGCCGGCCAGCGCCGTCGACGCGACGACGGCGACGAGGTAGCCGAGCCACAGCGACCCCGTCAGGTCGGCGCCGAACACCGCCGTGAAGGCCGAGATGATGAGCAGACCCTCGAGGCCGATGTTGATGACGCCGGACTTCTCGGCGAAGATGCCGCCGATGGCGGCGAACACGATTGGGACCGAGAGCCGTAGCGTGGCGGCGAGCGTCGAGGCGGAGACGACGATGCCGAACAGTCGCCCGACCTGTGACTCGGGCGCGACGAGGGCGGCCACCCCGAGCGCGACGAACACCAGCGCCGCCACGCCCGCGACGAGCAGTCGGCCGGAGGGCCGACCATCCAGCAGGTCAGTCATCGGCCCCACCTCCGACGGCGGCGGCACCCGTCTCCTCCTGCCCGGCGGCCAGTCGACGGCCGACCAGTCGGAAGAACTCCGGCATGGCGACGAAGAGGATGATGAGTCCCCGGAGGACGCCGACCAGTTGCGGCGGGACGTTCGTCGCGAACGCGACGACCGTCGACCCGGACTTGAGGACGCCGAACAGCGCCGCCGCGAACACGACGCCCAGCGGGTTGTTGCCCGCGAGAATCGAGACGGTGATGCCGTCGAACCCGTAACTCGGGACACCCGTCTGGAACTTGCCGAGTATCATCATCACGTAGACGGCCCCGCCGACGCCGCCGATGGCCCCCGACAGCGTCAGCGACGCGACGATGGTCCGGGCGGCGTCGACGCCGCCGTACTCCGCCGCGGTGGGCTGGATGCCCGCCGTCCGGAGGTCGTAGCCGAAGGCGGTGTACGCGAGCAGGTAGTACAGGCCGCCCACGAAGACGAAGGCGAGCAACAGCGCGAACAGCGAGAAGTCGGTACGCGGGTCGAACACCACCGACGGGAACTGCCCGACTTCGGGGAGCGGCGGCGTCTGGTTGGCCTGACTGTTGGGGTCGCCGAACGGCCCTGTCACCAGATACCGCGTGACAAGCACCGCGACGAAGTTGAGCATGATGGTCGTGATGACCTCGTTCGCCTCGGCGTAGGCCTTCAGCGCACCCGGTATCGCCCCGTACGCGCCGCCGCCGACGGCGCCCGCCGTGACGCCCAGCGGCACCAACAGGACGGCACCGAGGCCGCCGCTCAGGAGCGGGGCGGCCCACAGCACCGTCAGCGCCGACAGCAGGCCGCCGACGACGAGTTGCCCCTGCGTCCCGATGTTGAAGATGCCGGCCCGGAACGCCAGCGCCACCGAGAGGCCGGTGAACACCAGCACCGTCGTCTCCCGGAGCGTGAGCGCGAACTGCGGGTTCAGCGGCGACCACCCGCCGGCCAGCGGGTCGCCCAGCGCCCCGAGGAACAGGCGGTCGAAGACGAAGAACGGGTCGTAACACAGTGTCGTCCCGCCCATCGTCAGCACGGGGTCGCGACAGGTGGCGACGAGTCCGGCGACGAAGACGATAATCGTCCCGACGAACACCGACAGCGCCAGCGCCGAGGCGGCGATGAGCACGCGTTCGCCCGCCGACGTCTGCCCGAGGGCGATGAGTCGCTGGCGAACGGTGTCGACCCACTCTCGGTCGGCGTCGCTCATCGGTCCGTCCCCCCGTCGGTCGGTGTGACTCGGGAGACATCGTCCGGTCGCTCGCCGGCCATCAGCAGGCCCAGTTCTTCCTCGGTGACGGCGTCGGGGTCGACGACGTCGACGAGTTCGCCTTCGTACATCACGCCGAGGCGGTCCGAGAGCGAGGTCACCTCGTCGAGTTTCGAGGAGACGAGCAGGACGCCGACCCCGGCCGCCCGCAATGCGTCGATACGGTCGTGGATGAACTCCATCGACCCCACGTCGACCCCCCGCGTCGGGTGAGAGGCGACGAGGACGCTCGGGTCGCGGGCCAGTTCCCGGCCGACGACGAACTTCTGTTGGTTCCCCCCGGAGAGGTCCGCGGCCGTCGCGTCGGCGTCCGGTGGCCGAACGTCGTACTCCTCGACGATGGACTCGGCGTGGTCGCGGGTCTGCGCCCAGTCGATGCGACCGGCGCTGGCGTAGGGCCGACTGTGTTGACTCCCGAGCAACCCGTTGCTCACGAGGTCGAAGTCCATCACGAGGCCGCGTTCCTGTCGGTCCTCCGGGATGTAGGCCATCCCGGCCTCGATGCGGTCCCGACGGCTGGCGTCGGTGACGTCGGTCCGGTCCAGCGCGACGCCGCCGGACTGCACCCCGCGGAGGCCGGTGATGGCCTCGACCAGTTCCGACTGCCCGTTGCCGTCGACGCCCGCGATGCCGAACACCTCACCGGCCCGGACCGAGAACGAGACGTCGTCGACGGCCCGGACCCCACGGCTGTCCTCGACGGAGAGGTCCGCGACGCGGAGGCGTTCCTCGCCGACGTCGGCCGGTCGGCGGTCGACGTCGAGCAACACTTCGCGCCCGACCATCAACTCGGCCAGTTCCTCGCGCGTGACCGCGTCGGCGTCGACCACGCCGACGTTCTCGCCGCCGCGAAGGACGGTTATCTCGTCGGCGGCGGTCATCGCCTCGCCGAGTTTGTGCGTGATGAAGATTATCGTCTTCCCCTGTGCGGTGAGTTCCTCGAACACGGAGAAGAGGTCCGCGACCTCCTGTGGCGTGAGGACGGCCGTCGGTTCGTCGAGGATGAGGACGTCCGCACCCCGGTACAGCGCCTTCAGAATCTCGACCCGCTGTTGGACGCCGACGCCGATGTCCTCGACGATCGCCGTCGGGTCCACGTCGAACCCGTAGCGGTCGGCCAGTTCGCGGACCTCGCGGTCGGCGCGTTCGCGGTCGACGGTCAGTCCGAGCAACTTCCGCGGTTCGTTGCCCAGCGTGATGTTCTCGGCGACGGTCATCGGGTCGACCAGCATGAAGTGCTGGTGTATCATGCCGACGCCGGCGTCGATGGCGTCCCGCGGCGAGTCGAACTGTCGCGCCTCGCCGTCGACGACGACGCGGCCCTCGTCGGGTTGATACAGGCCGTAGAGGACGTTCATCAGCGTCGTCTTGCCGGCCCCGTTCTCGCCCAGCAGCGCGTGGACCGTCCCCCGCTCGACGGTCAGGTCGACCTCGTCGTTGGCGACGACGCCGGGGAACCGCTTCGTGATACCATCGAGGTGGACGGCCCTACTCATTATCGGGAGTCGTCGAGACGACGACGCTTCAAGCTAGCGAAGCGGTTCACGACACCTGATTGGGGTCGGTCGGCACGGATATCTCGCCGGCGATGATGTCGTCTCGGGCCGTACTCATCTCGTCTTTGACCTCCTGTGGGACGTCGCCGCCGAGGTCCTGCCCGAAGACGGCTTCGACGCCGTTCTGTTCGAGGCCCAGTGTCGTGACGGACCCGCCCTGGAACTCGTCGTTGACGACGTCCTCGACCGAGGAGTAGACGGCGTTGTCCACGCGCTTGACCATGCTGGCGAGGATGACGTCGCTGTACGAGGACTTCGTGACCGACTGGTCCCGGTCGACGCCGATGGCGAACCGACCGGCCTCCTGTGCGGCCTGGAAGACACCGGTGCCGGTGTTGCCGGCCGCGTGGTAGACGATGTCCGCCCCGGAGTCGTACATCGAGATGGCCGCCTCCTGTCCCGCGGCGGGTTTGTTGAACCCGCCGACGTAGGCCGTCTGGACGTCGACGTCGTCGCTCGCGTACTTCACGCCCGCGGTGAACCCGGCCTCGAACTTCTTGATGAGGTCGGACTCGACGCCGCCGACGAAGCCGACGTTCGTCGAGTCGCCCGCGGTCGACCCCGCGCCCGCCGAGAACGACGTCGTCGTCAGTCGGCCGGCCATGAGGCCCACGAGGAACGACCCCTCGTGTTCCGCGAAGACGTACGACCCGACGTTGGAGGCGTCGACGACGGAGTCGACTATCATGAACTGCTGGTCGCTGTACTGGCTGGCGTTCTCCGTCAGCGCGTCGGCCTGCAGGAAGCCGATACAGCAGACGAGGTCGTAGTCGGGGTCGCTCGACTGGGCGTACTGTTGCTGGAGCGTCCCGAAGTCGGACGTCGACTCCGGTTGGGACTCGTCGTAGGCGATGCTCAGGTCCTCCTCGGCCCGGACGATGCCGGTCTGGGCCTGGTCGTTGAACGACCCGTCTCCGAGGCCGCCCGTCGCGTACACCATCCCGACGCGTGCGGCGGCGTCGCTGCCGCCACCGCCACCGATACAGCCGGCGAGGCCGGTCGCAGTCGCGGCACCGAGGCTACCGAGTAGCGTTCGACGTGATACTGGCATGTACTACGAGGTGTTTCCACGACCGTTAAAGACTTCGATGGGTGCAGTTACCGCGACACGCGAGCTATATAGACGGGCGAGAACATCAGAGCCGGTACGCACTGGCACGTACATCGGTGTGGCCCGGTGACAGCGACGTTCGCGAGTCGCTCGGCTACTGAACGCTCGCCCGCCGCGTTCGGTCTCGACCCCGCCGCCGCGGGAACGTTTATCGGTCGTGCCTGTGAACGGCCGACAATGACTACGACGCGACCACCTCGGGAGGACTGAGTCGTCGGTGCCGGGACTCGTCTTCTGGGCGCTGGTCGTCCTCGCGACGCTCACCGGCCTCGTAACCGCGTGGGCACTCGGTGCCAACAGCAACTCGCCCCCCTTTGCGCCGGCCATCGGCGCCAACGCCATCTCGACGATGCGGGCGGCGTTCCTCATCGGCATCCTCGCGGCGCTCGGTGCGCTCACACAGGGCGGGAGCATCTCCGAGACAGTGGGGGCCGGCCTCATCGACGGCGTCCAGATTACGTCGCTGGCGGCGACGGCCGGCCTGCTGACGGCGACGCTGTTCATGGCCTTCGGCGTCTACAGCGGCTACCCCGTCCCCGCCGCCTTCGCGACGACGGGGGCGATGATAGGCGTCGGCCTCTCGCTGGGCGGCGCGCCCGTCTTCGGCACCTACCAGCGCATCGCGACGTTCTGGGCGCTCGTCCCGCCGGTCTCCGGGGGGCTGGCCTACATCACCGCCACCATCCTCCGCCGGGACGACATCCCCGAGACGGTCGGTGTGCCACTGCTCGCCGCCGTCGTCGGCGGCATCGTCGCCAACGTCGAGTTGAGCGTCATCCCCGCCCCGGCCGACGCCACGCAGAACTCCATCGCCGGGTTCGCCGCGATGGTCGTCCCCCTGCCCGGCGTCGTCGTCCTCGTGACGGTACTGGCCGCCGCCGCGAGTTTCCTGTTCATCCGCCGGCGCACCCAGCAGTCCGTCGACAAGGGCATCAAGACGTTTCTGGTCGTCCTCGGGAGCGTCGTCGCCTTCTCCAGCGGCGGGAGTCAGGTCGGACTGGCGACCGGTCCCCTCGAAAATCTCTACCGCGTGGAACTGGGGCTGCCGGGCCTCCTGTTGCTGGGCCTCGGCGCCGTCGGCATCCTCGGTGGCGCGTGGATGGGGGCGCCCAGACTCCTGCAAGCGACCGCCCGCGAGTACGCCCAACTCGGGGTCAGGCGCTCCATCGCCGCGCTCGTGCCGGGGTTCATCATCGCCCAGACCGCCATCGCGCTGGGCATCCCCATCTCGTTCAACAACATCATCATCTCCGGCGTCATCGGCGGCGGCCTCGCCGGCGGGTCGGCGGGCGTCTCCAGGCGGAAAATCGGAGTGACGCTCGGCTTCTGGGTGCTCACGCTGTTCAGTTCGGTAGCCGTCGGGTTCGCCCTCTACCGGGCGTTCGCGACGGTGCTGGGCTAACGGACGACGGTCACCGTCACCGGCGCCTCGCTGACGACGGCCGTCGCCACCGTCCCGAGCAACCGCCGGGCCAGTTCGTTCCGGTCGCCACCGTGCCCGCCCATCACTATCTGGTCCACGTCGTTGGCCTCGGCGAAGCCGAGAATTGTCTCCGCGGGATCGCCCGTCTCCACCGCCGTCTCGACGGTCCGGTCGACTTCGGCGGCCGTCCGCTCGGCCCGCTCGACGAGGCGGTCCGCACGTCGCATCGCCGCCTCGCGCCGCTCGTCACCCGGTTCGAGGATGCCGCCCTCGCTCATGGCGCTGTCCAGCGGCGCGACGACGTTCAGCACCGTCAACCGACAGTCGAACGTCTCTACGGCGTGGACCAGCGCCTCGTCGGCCAGCGGTGAGCCGTCGAGGGGGACGAGGACGTGTTCGGGTGCCATACCACATCTCGTGTGTGCAACGACAAGTAGCCGGGTGGTGACGGCGCGGTCGCTCGCCGGTCGGGAACGAAGGAGAGTAGTTCCGGGAAGATTCGAACTTCCGTCGTTGCCCCCAGAAGGCAACAGGATTGGCCACTACCCCACGGAACTTTGACACGTTCGCCACTGGTTTCGCTCAGCGACGTACACTACTGTATACCCGGCTGCTGTATTTCAGTGTTGCGGACTCGAGTTGGCATGTCAGTCGTCGGCACCCGGCGAGGTGCCGTCGGGCGGTCGGACGTGCGGTGGGTTGTCACGGCGTGGCTGGCCCCCGTCGGTAGTCGAACCCTCGCCCGAACATCGACACGGCTTTGCCACGCTGGCCGCCCATGTCGGGTATGTACGTCGGACGCTTCGTCGTCGTCGGCCCCGAGGTAGGCGCGTATCGAGTCTCCTCGCGGTCGTTCCCGAACCGGCAGGCTGTACAGCGAGACGGCACCGTCACCGTCGAACCGACGCCGGACGCCCCGGAGACGGACAACCCCTACATCTCCTACAACGGCGTCCGCGTGACAGAGCGCGGCGCCGTCGTCGGCAACGGCTCACACGTCGACCCCATCGCGGAGAAACTCGAACTGGGCTACCCCGCACGGGACGCGCTGGCCGAACCGCTCCTCGCGCTGGACTTCGAGAAGGACGACTACGACACACCCCGCATCGCGGGCATCGTCGGCGTCGACGCCGACGACCCGACGACGAACGCCGACGGACCGGGGGCAGTCGTCGGCACCGTCCGCCGGGACGCCCTCGTCGTCGAGGAGGTCACCGAACCGACGCTCGTGGCCACCTACGAGGAAGACAGCCCGACGGCGTTCGACCTCTCGGCGACGGTCGCCGACGCGGCCGCCCGCGAGGTGTACGACCACGAGTTCGAACACGCCGTCTGTGCGGCCGGTGTCGACGGCGCGGCCGGCGACTTCGACGTGTCGGTGTACAACGGCGAGTGAGCCACGACGGCGGGGCGCGATAGCTGACGCAGTGCTGACACTCAAGACCCCTCACCCGTTAGGACTACACGATGAAGGTAGGCGTTCTCTCCGACATCCACGGCAACCGAGTGGCGCTGGACGCGGTGCTCGCGGACATGCCGCCGGTCGACCGGCTGGTCTGTGCGGGCGACGTCGTCGGGTACAACCCGTGGCACGCCGACTGCGTCGACGCGATGCGGGGGCTGGGGGACGGCGAGGACTGGCCCGACACCGAGGTGCCGACGGTGATGGGCAACCACGACCGGGCCGTCGCGGCCACGACCCCCTTCGCGTTCAACGGGATGGCCAAAGCCGGCGTCGACCACGCCCGCGAGCAGCTAGACGAAGCACAACTCGACTGGCTCGCGGCCCTCCCGGACGAGCGACGGACGTGTGACGACCGGGTGAAACTCGTCCACGGCCACCCCGACGACCCGGACCACTACACCTACCCCGACGAGTTCGGGCCGGACCTGCTGGGCGAGGAGGACGTCCTCGTGATGGGCCACACCCACCACCAGCACCACGAGGTGTACGACGACGGCGTCGTGATGAACCCCGGGAGTGTCGGCCAACCGCGCGACGGCGACCACCGCGCGGCCTACGCCATCCTCGACCTCGATACGATGACCGTCGAGGACCGCCGCGTCGAGTACGACACGACCGAGGTCATCCACGCCGTCGAGGACGCCGGCCTCCCCCGGGAAATCGGCTTCCGACTGACGCAGGGGCGGTGAGGATTCGCCGTCGGTCGTCACGGCGGCCGTCGAGCGACGCGCTGGCCAGTCCTAGCGGAATTCGCTGCCTTCCGAACGTCTCTGCGCGGAAGAGTCTCGACGGGGGAAACGTGGGTCAGAAGGTGCTCTGGACCAGTTCGAGCGCCTGTTCGCGGTCGTCCCACGGGACGAACACGGACACGGACGTCGCGGAGGTGACGACGTCGTAGAGGTGGATGTGCGCTTCGGCGAGCGGTCGGGTGACGCGGTAGGGAAGCGCGTGTTCGCTGGGGTCGCCGCCAGTGACGCGGATGACCGCGATGTCGTCCTCGACGGTGACCGACGAGAGGGTCTCGTCGTCGACGATTTCGTCGTGGAGGAGCGCCTCGACTTCGTCGGCGTCCTCGGCGTCGACGTAGAACGTCAGCGAGTCCATCCCCGAGGAGTTGGCCTCGATGTTGATGCGCTCGTCGCCGATGGCGCTGGACAGTTCCGCGAGGATGCCGGGACTGTTGCGGATGGCGCGCCCGGCGACGGTGACACACGCCAGCGGTTGCTCCTGCAGGTCGATGAGGTTCTGGAACTCGCCCTCGATGGAGGTGCCGCCGGTGAGCAGGTCACCGTGCTGGTAGTGGGTGACCCGCACCCCGAGGTCGGCGTTCTTGTACGAGAGGGCGGAGGGGGCGACGACTTCCGCGCCGCGGAAGGAGAGCGAGCGGAGTTCGTCGACGGAGATCTCGCCGACGTTGCGGGCGCCTTCGACGACGCGCGGGTCGCCGGTCATGACGCCCTCGACGTCGGTGACGATGACGACTTCGTCGGCGTCCATGTAGTTGCCGAGCATCACCGCCGTCGTGTCGGAGCCACCGCGGCCGAGCGTCGTCACGTTGCCCTCGTGGTCCTCGGCGAGGAACCCGGTGATGACCGGGACGACGTCTTTCATCTGCCCGGCGAGCGCGTGGGCGCGCTTCTTCGTCTCCTCGACGTCGACTTCGCCGTACTCGTCGGTGATGATGGGCCACTCCTCGCTCCCGGGTTCGAGGAAGACGGCCTCGATACCGCGGGCCGCGAGTGCGCCCTTGAGCATCCGGACGGAGGTCCGTTCGCCCATCGAGACGATCTCGGCTCGGTCCTCGTCGGCGGCGTCGTACTCGATACCTTCGAGGAGTTCGTCGGTCGTGTTGCCCATCGCCGAGGCGACGACGCCGACTTCGTGGCCCTGCTTGACGGCGGCGGCGATGGAGTCTGCGGCCCGGTTGATTCGGTCGCCGCTGCCGAGGCTGGTCCCCCCGAACTTCGCGACTACGCGCATCGTACCACCTGCGCCGTGCGTGATTGAGTCATGCCCCCGCGTTCGCCGTGGCCGGGGATAACTGTGTTCATCTGCCCCGATTCACGGCCCGGGTGGTACTGTCCGACACACCGTTTATTTACGTGGGGCACACAGTCACAGGCATGGAGATACGTGACGCCGTCGAGGCCGACGCCGGGCGTCTCGCCGACCTCGCGGACAGTCCGCCGGACGTGATGCGCAACCTCGTCCACGACCGGACGGTACGAGTGGCCACGGGCGAGGACGCGACCGGGGAGAACGGGGCGGAGGAGGGTGACGGGGAGACCATCGTCGGGTTCGTCAGCTACGACGCCAAACAGGGCACCGTCCACGTCACGCAACTCGCGGGGTCGGCCGACGCCTGCGAACGGTTGCTCGACGAACCGATCACCTTCGCCGAACGGGAGCACATGAACGTCGAGTTGCTCGTCCCCGACGGCGAATCCGCCGTCGAGTCCGCCGTCGAGGCCTCCGGGTTCACACGCACGGGACAGGGGCCTCGCTTCGAAGGGAAGCCGACAGTCCGGTATCGCCTCGAACCCGGTCGCCCGGAGCAGTAGCCGTCGCGAGGCGTAGCAGTCTGCTCGACCGGGACGGAACGGTCACCGCCGCACTGGCCGTCCCGGCCACCGTCGCCGTCGTCGGCCGCCTGTTTCTCGACCCCTCCGGGTGGGCGCTGGCCGTGTTCGTCGTCCTCGCCACGTTCCCTTCGCGGCGCTCGGCAGCGCCGTCGACAGCGCGGCGAGGACCGACGAATGCGAGCACTGCGGGACGGCGCTGACGGGCGATTCGCGTCTCACGTGCCGCCCGTCGGCACCGGCCGACCGCCCCGGTCATCGCGGCGGGAGCGTCGGGAGGTGGCGGATCGGTCGGAGGTCCGCAACCTCGTCTCGCCCGGTCAGTTCCTGCGTGAACGACCCGCGGTAGCTGAGGACGTGGCCCGCGAGGGCGTTCTCGACGGTGGCGAGGACGTAGTAGCACTCGCCGGCCTCGTCGTAGCGGTCACGCACCTCGACGTCCGCGACGAGAGGGGCGGGAAGCCGGACGTAGCGGTCCCCCCGGTGGAGCCACTGGCGACCCGCCTCGACGACCAGCGCGCCGTTCTCGACGCGCGGGTGCAGTTCCGTCGCGATGGGGCCGCCCCGGCCCAGAAAGTCGAGCAGGCGCTCGCCGTCGCTGTCCCACACCGTCACGGAGTCGAACCGCCGGGTCTTGCCGCCGAACTCGAAGGAGCGGCGGGTCGTCATCGCCTCGTGCCCGTCGAGGTCGTACCCCACCGTCGTCACCGAGAACGGGACGTCGTGACCGGCCTCCGGGAACAGCATGTCCCGGGCGGTCATCGCGTACAGCGCCGGGAGGACGTGCGTGCCGCGGGAGATATCCATCTCGCCGCGGCCGACCGTGACGCCGTCCTCGGGACCGACGCTGTACCGCTCGCGGACCTTCGGGTGCAACTCGTCGGCCGCCTCGCCCAGCGCCCGTTCGTAGACGCCGGTCATGCGGTCCTCCGGTCGAGTGGCGTGCCTGTCGGCGTCTGACGGTCCGGTCGGTCCCGGCGTGTGTCGACCATATCGAGTTGATTTCGCCCGCCAGAATGATAAGAATTGTTCGCCACCGAGGGCGAACGGTCGGTCAGTTCTCGGCCAACTGCTCCAGCACGGCCTCGGTGCTGTTGGCGACGGGTTCGGCGTCGTGCCAGCCACGGCGGGGGCCTCGAGCAGGTGACCCGTGGTCGGATAGCCGACCGACTCGTCGCCGTCGGCCTCGCCCGCCGACGTTACTCCTTCGAGCGGAGTTTCCGGTAGAGGTACGCGACGCCGAGACCGCCGGCGACAAGCGCCGGGACCAGCGGCGAGTCGGCGGCCTTCGAGGTCTGTCGCCGAACCGCCTCGGCGACCGACGAGGAGGCGCCGATGTGCTCCAGGATGGCGTCGGTGTCGTTGGGCACCGGTTCGGGGTTGGCACCCGCCTCGGCGGCCGCGTCGGGGTCCTTCAGCAGGTGGCCCGTGGTCAGGCAGACGACGGACTCGTCGTCTGAGACGACGCCGCGGTCGCGGAGTTTCCGCAGGCCGGCGACGGAGGCGGCCGACGCCGGTTCGACGCCGACGCCCTCGCCCGCGAGGTCACGCTGGGCTTCGGTAATCTCCTCGTCGGAGACGGCGACGGCCGTCCCACCGGTCTCTCGGATGCCCGGCAGCGCCTTCGGGGCGTTGACGGGGTTGCCGATGCGGATGGCCGTCGCGCGGGTCTCGACCTCCTCCCAGCGACGGGTCTCGTCTAAGCCTTCTTCGATAGCTTCGACCATCGGCGCGGCGCCCTCGGCCTGTGCGCCGGTGATTTTCGGCACCTGCTCCTCGGTGATGGCCCCGGCCTTGACGAGTTCACGGAAACACTTGTACAGCGCCGCGGTGTTGCCGGCGTTGCCGACCGGCAGGACGATGCGGTCGGGGTACTCGCCGTAATCGGCGTAGTGTTCCTCCATGATTTCGAGGCCGATGGTCTTCTGCCCTTCCAGACGGAAGGGGTTCAGCGAGTTCAGGAGGTACGCCTCGCCGCGCTGAGCGAGGTCCTGCACGATGTCGAGACACTGGTCGAAGTTGCCGTCGACTTCGAGGATGCGGGCCTTGTGCAGGGCCGCCTGTGCGATCTTCCCGGCGGCGACTTTCCCGGCCGGGAGCAAGACGAGCGTCTCCATCCCGCCTCGGGCGCCGTATGCCGCAAGCGCCGCGGAGGTGTTCCCGGTCGAGGCACACGCGAGGCGGTCGACGCCGACCTCCTGTGCGACCCGGACGCCGACGGTCATGCCGCGGTCCTTGAACGAGCCAGTGGGGTTCATCCCCTCGTGTTTGACGCGCAGACTGTCGACGCCGACCTCGTCCTCGATGCGCGGGACGCGGTGCAGCGGGGTGTTCCCCTCGGGCAGGGTGACGCCGACGTCGAACGGCAGCGCGTCGTGGTAGCGCCAGACGCCCGACCCCTCGCCCTCGAAGTCCTCGAAGGTGGGGAGGTCGGCGTAGCGGACCTCCAGCAGGCCGTCACAGTGGTCGCAGGTGTAACGAACCGCATCGAAGGGTGCGAACGACTCGCCGCACTCGATGCAGGCGAGCCAGGCGCCGTCGTCGGCCGCCGACGGCACGTCGTCGGTGAGTTGCAGGTCAGCCATTGTTCGAGGTGATGGTCCGCCCGGGCAAAAGTCGGACGGTTACGGTCGGCGAGGAATCGGGACCGTGCGCCGGCGACGACGGCGTTCTCGGCGCGATTAGACGTCGGTCGCGTCGAACTCGTCGATGCGCTCGTGGACGGCCGCCGTCCACTGGTCCAGCGTCTCGTGCATCAACTCGCGGGCGTCGTCGAGCGGCGTCGCGGTGTACTGGTAGACGTGGCCGCCGCCGTCCAGTAGCCGTCGTTCGCGCTTCGCGAGTCCCTTCTCGCGGAGCGTCGACAGCGAGCGGTTGACGTTCGAGCGGTCACGGTCGAGTTCGGCGGCGAGTTCCTCGACGGTGCTCCCCGGGGTGTCGAGGAGCGTCCGATAGGTCCGGACCTCGTGTCGCTGGACGCCGAAGACGCAGGCCATCACCTCGTCGAGCGACGGTTCGTCGTCGACCATGAGTTCACGAAAGGCGTCGGGCGATGGGTCGATTGCCATGTATCGGCGGATAGGCACGCGCCACGCATAAACGGAGCCGTTACCTGCGGCTCACCGGGTGAAACCGGCGTAACGCTCACTCCTGTCCGTACCCCTGCCGCTCGAGACAGGTCCGCATCTCCTCGCGTGAGTCGTGCTTGTGCAGTCGCGTCGGCGTGTCACAGTACCAGACGCCGTCGTAGCGCAACGTCACCTCGTGGGACTCGCCGAGGAACTGCGTGCGGACGACGACCCGCCGGCCGTCTTCGAGGACGTCCAGTAGCGCTTCGACGTCGGCTTCGCCGGCGTCGACGACGAGTGGTTCCATCGGGTTGCGGTACCAGCGCCACCGGCTTATACTGTCGGGCATCTCTGCGTCGGTCGGACGCTACCGCGAGCGAGGTGTGACACACAGCCACACAGTCGAGGGACGACGATACGTGTCGAGCGACGCTGGTATCTAATCGTTGGGTGTCGGTGTGCCGGCCTCACGCTGGCGGGGTACCGCTTCGACGAACTGTGGGACGACGACGCCGACACGTTCGCCTCCGGCAGCGGCGACGCCCGGCCGCTGTTCGCGCGGTTCTTCGACAGCACGTTCGACACCGGCCGCCTCCAGCGCGCCCAGCGCCCGCCGTCGACGAACCAGTCGAAGGACGACGAACCGCCGCTGCCACCGACCGCTGGCGGGGAGTTCGGACAGGCTAGCTCCCGGCACGGACGGTGCCAACCGTTGTCGAACGTAGCGAAAAGGGTAGCGTTTCGGGTGGAACCGGACGATTCAGGGACGGCCGGGGCTGTGTCAACTATTGTCGAACGTATCGAAAAGGGCACCGTTTCGGGTGGAGTCGACGGGTTTACTCGCCGCCGAGTTCGTGAGCGACGGGCGGCCGGACCCACACTCGCCGGCACAACGTCTAAGCCCCACTCGGACGGGGAGTCACGTATGACGAACGCGACACTCTCCGGAGAGACGGTTCTCGTCACTGGCGCGAGTGCGGGCATCGGCGCGGCGACCGTGCGGCGCGTGGCCGAGGACGGCGCGGACGTGGCGTTGCTCGCGCGGCGCGAGGATCGACTGCGCGAACTGGCCGCCGAGGTGGCCGACGCCCACGGCGTCGAGACGCACGTCCTCCCGGCAGACGTGAGCGACCCCGCGGCGGTGGCGGCCGCCGTCGAGTCCACCACCGAGACGCTCGGGTCGCTCTCCGGCGTCGTCGCGAACGCCGGCCTCGCCCGTGGGAGCGACGTCGAGACGATGACCGACGAGGCGTTCGAGACTATGCAGTCCGTCAACGTCGCCGGCGCGTTCTACACCGCTCGCGAGGCGCTCCCACACCTCCGCGCGGCCGCGGGCAACCTCGTGTTCATCGGGAGTTTCGCCGGGCAGTACCCCCGACCGTTCAACCCGGTCTACGCCGCGACGAAGTGGTGGGTCCGCGGGTTCGCGCTGAGTCTCGCCGGGCAGGTCGGCGACGACGACGTGGGCGTCACCGTGGTCAACCCGACGGAGGTCCGCTCGGAGTTCGGTAGCGAGGAAGGGACGGCCTTCGAGGAACGCTTCGACCCCGGCGAAGTGACCGAGCCCGAAGAGGTGGCCGACGCCGTGGCGTTCGCACTCGCTCAGAAACCCCCGACGACGGTCAACGAACTCGACGTCTACCGACGCGACAAGTTCAGCGGGTTCTAGCCACCGTCTCGGGACACGTGGGTGTCCTTCGGCCGCCCCAGATTCTTCGTTTGGGCGTTCGGCCATATTCCTGACCTGTATCCACTCATTCGTACTGTTCTACCAGATTTATCGAAGTTTCGAGGTAGTGTGTGCCACAGAATGTTTAATACCTAGTACCGGTATGCTACGACCGTCGAAAGAATGTCATCCAAGTCCCTCACGACGGCGCTGACGCTGTACCGCAGTAAGACGTACACACTGGAGCAGGCCGCCGACTTCAGTGGGCGTTCGGCCGGCGACGTGGCGTCCGCGCTCCGTTCGCGCGGTATCGCCGTGCGCGAGGCCGACGAACAGTCGCTGTCCGAGACGGTCGGGAGATAGGGCCGTTCCGCTCACGACCACTCGCGCGCGAGCGTGGTGAAAAGTAGCCGCTCGCTACGCTCCGTCCCTCGCTAGCCACGCCAGCAACCCTTTCTGGGCGTGGAGACGGTTCTCCGCCTGGTCCCAGACGACGGCGTTGTCCGACTCGATGACCGCGTCGGTGACCTCCTCGCCGCGGTGGGCGGGCAGGCAGTGCATGAGCGTGCGGTCGCCCAGCAGGTCCGTCGTTATCTGGAAGCCGTCGAAGTCGTCCAGTTTCTCGTGGCGGCGGTCTTCCTGGCCCATGCTGACGAAGACGTCCGTGTAGACCACGTCGGCGCCGTCGACGGCCGCCTCGGGGTCCGTCGTGGTCGCGGGCGCGTCGCCGACCTCGGCGGCCCGGTCGAGCACCGCGTCGGACACCTCGTACCCCTCGGGCGTGGCGACGGTGAGGTCGATGCCCGTCATCGCCGCGCCGAGGACGAACGACTGACAGACGTTGTTGCCGTCGCCGACCCACGCCACGTCCACGTCGAACCCGTCGAACTTCTCGCGGATGGTCAGCAGGTCGGCGAGCGTCTGACAGGGGTGGGCGTCGTCGGTCAGCGCGTTGATGACCGGCACGTCGGAGTACGCGGCCAGTTCCTCGACGTCCTCGTGGTCGAAGACGCGGGCCATCACGAAATCGACGTAGCGGGCCAGCGCCCGCGCCGTGTCCTTGACCGGTTCACCGTGACCCAGGTGGATGTCGTCGGGGCCGAGGAACAGGGCGTGTCCGCCCAGTTGGGTCATCCCCGTCTCGAAGGAGACGCGGGTTCGCGTCGAGGGCTTCTCGAATATCATCCCCAGCGTCTGCTGGTCCAGCAGGTCCTCGTACTCGCCGGGGTCGGCTTTGATTTCGGCCGCGCGAGCGAGCACGGCGGACAGTTCGTCTGTCGTGAGGTCGTCGACGTCGAGCAGGTGCATGGTTACAGGAGGCGTTCGGTGACGTCCGTGAGGACGCCGACCGCGCGGTCGTACTCCGCGAGGTGGATGTGTTCGTCGGGCGCGTGGTCCAAATCGGAGTCGCCGGGGCCGTAGGTCGCCATCGGGCAGTCCCACGCCTTCGCGAAGACGTTCATGTCGCTGGTGCCGGTCTTGCGAAGCAAGGTGGGGTCGCCGCCGTGTTGGCGGATGGCGGCCCGGAACGCCCGCGCGACCGGGGTCCGGGGACTCTGCATGACGGGTTCGACCTTGTCGTCCCAGTGAACCGTGCCGTTGGTGAGGTGGCCGTCGGCGATTTCGCGAATCTCGTCGGTGGTGTACTCCGGGGGGACGCGTAGCTGTACGTCCATCGTCGCCTCGACGGAGAGGCCGTCCTCGGAGATGCCGCCGTCGATGTCGACGGGTTTGCAGGTCACCCGCTCGAACACCGGGACCCAGTCGTCGGGTTCGAACTCGTCCTCGACGGCGGCCCACCAGTCGATGGCGTCCTGAATGGCGTTGTTCTCCGGGCGCGAGGAGTGACCGGACTCGCTGGTGGCGACGTAGGTCCCACCGAGCAGCCCCCGGTAGCCCAGCGTGATGCCCTCCCAGCCGGAGGGTTCGCCGTTGACGACGGCGTCCGGTTCGGCGTCGCGGTCGGAGACGAGGTAGCGCGCGCCGCGGGAGTCGACCTCCTCGCCGACGACGCCGACGAAGGAGGCCCCGGTGCGAACGGCGGCAACGGCCATCGAACACAGCGGTCCTTTGGCGTCGACGCTGCCGCGGCCCCACAGCACGTCGCCCTCGTCGGTCTCCTCGATTCGGACCGGGATGTCACCCGGCACGGTGTCGACGTGGGAGGTCAGGAGGACGCCGTCGTCGGCGGGCGCGCGGACGTTGCCGACGTCGTCCAGCCACACCTCGCGGTCGTGAGCCTCGAAGAACTCCACGAGGCGTTCGGCGGCCTCGCGTTCCTCGGGGGTGATCGAGGGGATGCGGACGACGTCTTCGAGCAGTTGCCGGGCCTCGGCGTCCGCGTCCTCGCTGACTGCTTCGCTCATCCCACCACCTCGGCCATCGCGTCGACCACGGCGTCGGCGTGTTCCTCGTCGATGGTCAGCGGCGGGAGCAGTCGGACCACGGTCCGGCCCGCGGGGAGCGCGAGGATACCGTGGTTCAAGGCGAGTTGTTTCAGCGCCTTGTTCGCGCCGCGACCGACCTCGACGCCTATCATCAGGCCCTCGCCGCGGATGTCCCGAACTTCGTCGCCGATGGCCGCCTCGAGTTCCGTCTGGAGGTACTCACCCATGTCGGCGGCGTGTTCGGGGACGGACTCCTCGACGATGGTCGAGACGGTCGCGCCGGCGGCGGCGGAGATGACCGGGCCGCCGGAGAACGTCGAGGCGTGTGAGCCGTAGTTCTCGGCTATCCAGTCCCGACAGAGCGTCGCGCCGACCGGGAAGCCGTTGCCCAGTCCCTTCGCCGACGTGATCATGTCCGGCGTCACGTCCGCCCGCTGAGAGTCCCACAGCGCGCCGGTCCGGCCCATTCCGGTCTGGACCTCGTCGAAGACGAGCGCAGTCCCGGTCTCCTCGGTAATCTCGCGGGCCGCTTCGAGGTAGCCCGCCGACGCGGGGTTGATGCCGCCCTCGCCTTGGACCGGTTCGACGATGAACGCGGCGGTGTTCTCGTCGACAGCCTCGTCCAGCGCCTCGGCGTCGTCGTAGGGGACGAACTCCACGTCGCCGATGAGCGGTTCGTAGGGCTTCTTGTACTTGTCCTTCCACGTGGTGGCGAGCGCCCCCATCGTGCGGCCGTGGAACCCCTGCATCGTCGCGACGATTTTGGAGTTGCCCGTCGCCGAGCGCGCGAACTTCAGCGCCGCCTCGTTGGCTTCGGTCCCGGAGTTACAGAGCCACGTCTTGTCGATTGGGTCCGGGGCAGTGTCGGCCAGTAGGTCGTACAGCGCCGTCCGTTCGGCGTTGGGGTAGGAGGCCTGCACGTAGGTTATCTTCTCGAACTGCTCGGTGACCGCGTCCTGTACGGCCGGGTGGCCGTGTCCCAACGGGACGCAGGCGTAGGACGCGCCCATGTCGAGGAACTCCGTGCCGTCGTCGCCGTAGACGTAGGCACCGTCGCCACGCTCGATCTGGATGGGTTTCTCGTTGAAGACGAATCCGCTCATGAATCTACCTCCGAAATCGCACTCGCTTGCACGTGTGTTCCGTCGCCGGAGAGCGCCGACAGAATCGGCTCGTCGGCGTTCGCGTCGGCCACCACCACTTCGGGTGCGCCGCCGGAGAGCGCCTCTTCGGCGGCCATTATCTTCCGGCCCATGAATCCCTCGGCGGCGGCTTCGAGGGCCGTCCAGTCGTCGGCCGTCTCGACGGACTCGATGAGCGTCGACGGGTCGTCGGGGTCCTCGTAGACGCCCTCGACGTCTGTCAAGAGGACGAGCGTCGCGTCGAGTTCGGCGGCGATGGCCGCCGCCGAGCGGTCGGCGTCGGTGTTGACGGGGATGATTTCGCCGTCGTCTTCCCCGGCCATCGGCGGGGCCGCCACGGGCGTGTAGCCGTCCGAAAGCAGCGACCGCAGGAGGTCGCCGTTGACCTGCTTGATGGTCCCCGAGTGGTCACCGCGGCGAATCTTCTTCTTGCCGTCCTCGACGACGCGGACCGCGGACTTGCGTGGGCCGTACAGCAACTTACCGTCCACGCCGTTCAGACCGACGGCGTCGACGCCCTCGCTCTGGAGGCCCGCGACGAGTTGGGTGTTGAGGTGACCGAAGGCCATCTCGAACACTTCCATCGTCGTCTCGTCGGTGAACCGGCCGACGACGCCGCTCGGCGTCTCGACGTACTCCGGGTCGATGCCGAGTCGTTCGAGCGTCTCGTCGACTTTGGTAGAGCCGCCGTGAACCACGACGACCTGCTCTCCGTCCGCTGCGAGTGATGCCACGTCCGCGAGCGCCCCCGCTGGGTCGACCGCGCGAGCGCCACCGACTTTGATAACTACTGTCATGAAAACTACGGTCAGGGATTACGGTGCGCCGACGGGGTGGAGTCCCTGGAACTCCAGTCCCGCCGTCTCCTCGATGCCGAGGGCGACGTTGGCGGCGTGGACCGCCTGTCCCGCCGACCCCTTCATCATGTTGTCGATGGCCGAGAAGACGACCAGCCGCTTGTTGGCGGGGTCGAGTTCGAAGCCGACTTCGGCGCGGTTCGTCCCCGCGACGGCCTTCGGTTCGGGGTAGCGGTAGACGCCGCCACCGCCGGCGACCAACTCGACGAACGGTTCGTCCTCGTACTGGCCCCTGTACGCTCCCCAGAGGTCCCCTTTCGAGACGGGGCCGTCCGGGAAGACGTGACAGGTCGCGCTCGCGCCCCGGACCATGTCCACCGCGTGGACGGTAAAGGAGACGTCGACGCCGAGGAACTGCTGAATCTCGGCCTCGTGGCGGTGGCCCGTCGGCGCGTACGGGCGGACGACGCCCGAGCGCTCCGGGTGCGAGGAGGCCTCGCCGCCGCCGGCCCCGCCCTCGCTGGACCCGACCTTCACGTCGACGACTATCTGCTCGTCGCCCGAGAGCACGCCGTGTTCGAACAGCGGGAGCAGGCCCAGAATCGTCGCCGTGGCGTTACAGCCGCCGGAGGCGACGAGGTCCGCGCCCGCGAGGTTGTCGCGGTTCAGTTCCGGGAGCGCGTACTCGCTCTGTTCGAGGAGTTCGGGTCGCGTGTGCCCGTCGTACCACTCGTCGTACTGCGCCTCGGTGTCCAGACGGAAGTCCGCCGAGAGGTCGACGACCGTATCGGCCGCGTCCTGGAACTGGTCTATCTGCTCCATCGAGACGCCGTGTGGCGTCGCGGCGAACAGGACGTCCACCGATTCGAGGTCCTCGGGCGAGGAGAAGCGCAGGTCCGAGTGGCGGAGGTTGGGGTGCTGGTGGCCGACGGTCTTGTTCTCCTTCGAGCGACTCGTGGCCTGTGCGAGTTCGAACTCCGGGTGGCCGTCGAGGATGCGGAGGAGTTCCCCGCCGGTGAACCCGGAGCCGCCGACGACGCTGGCGGAGTACGTCATGCGGTGACCTCCGCGTCGCTCTCGCTTGCCGCCTTCGATTCGAGCCAGTCGACGACCGCCGCGGGCACGTCCACGTCGGTGACCTCGTTGAGCGCCTTGAACTCGACGGTGTGGTTGACCTCGTGGACCGTGTAGTCCTCCGCTCGCGGCTCGTCGCCGCTCGCGTCCCGGGTGTCGCTCTGCGACACCCCGACCTCCATCAGGTCGATACCCAACAGGCCGCCGCCGACGGCGGCCGACGCCTTCTCGACCAGTTCGAGCGCGCGGTCGTCCAGTTCGAACTCGTTCGTCTCGGCGCCTTTCGCGGCGTTGGTGAGCCAGTGGTCCGACGAGCGGACCATCGCCGCGATGGGTTCGCCGTCGACGGCCAGCACGCGGATGTCCCGGCCGGGCTTGTCGACGAACTCCTGCACGTAGAATATCTTGTGCTCGTAGTGGCCCAGCGTCTCCTTGTGCTCGAGGATGGCCTCGGCGGCCGAGCGGGAGTCGATTTTCGCCATCAGACGCCCCCACGACCCCACGACGGGCTTCAGCACGCAGGGGTAGCCGAAGTCCTCGATGGACTCTAGGGCGGCGTCCTTCGTGAACGCGACGTCGGTGTCGGGCGTCGGGACGCCCGCGTCGACCAGCGCGAGGCTGTTCTTCACCTTGTCCGCACAGGTCTCGGCGACCTCGGGGCCGTTGACGACCGGCACGTCGTAGGCCTTCGCGAACTTCGTCGCGTAGACGCTCCGCGAGGTGGCCAGACAGCGGTCGACGACGATGTCGAGGTCCGTGAACGCCTCGGGGGCCTCGCTGATGTTGAACTGCTGTTTGCGGACGTCTATCTTCACTACCTCGTGGTCGCGGTCGCGCAGTTCCGAGAGCAGGAGCTTCTCGTCCCGGCGGATGCGCGAGTAGAGTATCCCGACTCTCATGCTGTCTCCTCCGTGTGTCCGCGGGTCGCGGCGTCACGGGTCACGGGCGACGCGACGTGCCGCGCCACCGCGGCCACCTCACTCACCCCAGTCCTCTTCGAGCTCGGGTGCGCTGTCGAGCTCGACGGGGTCAGTGCCGACGACTTCGAGTTCGGCACCACAGGTAGCACAGTCGACGATCTCTCCGACTTCGAGGGAGTCGTGCAGGGAGACTTCCGCCCCGCACTCGATGCAGTCTGCCATTGTACCTCTCTCTCGCGGCCGCACCCACTTAAAACCTCCGAACTTATCAGAATAGAATAGTAACGCACACTACCGCCTAGCGCCGTCTAAATCCAGTATACCGCACGTGTCCGATTTCCGTATCAGATTTATGGTACAATCGCCCCCGACGGGGCTCGTCGTCGCTCACACATAGCGGTCGACCTCCGAGTGCCGGCGTTCGTGTGCGCGCTCGACGGCGGCGGCGGCCGTCTGGACCGTCTCGCCGTGGCCGGCCAGCACCTCCTCGGCGACGGACAGTTGGTCGGCGACGGCCTCGGGGGCCGGACCGCCGCGGGAGTCGCGCGTGGCGACGCTCTCGGCGGGGTCGAGGGCGGCCTCGACGGCCGCCCGGTCGACGAACTGGGAGAGCGGGTCGCCGAGAACGTCCTCGGCGATAGCCGAGATGGCCTCGTAGTCCGGGGCGTCCTCCTCTGGACCGAGCCCCGCGGCCGCCTCGGCGACGACTTCGTGGGCCGTGCGGAAGGGGACGCCGGCCATCGCCAGCAAGTCGGCGACGCCGGTGGCGGTGGCGAACCCCTCGCTCGCGGCGGCTTCGAGCGTCTCGGCGGGCCACTCCGCGGTGGCGACGGCGCCGGCGGCGACTTCGACGCTCTCGGTGACGCTGTCGATGGCGTCCCACGCGTGGCGGCCCGCGCGTTGCAGGTCGCGGTTGTACGCGCGCGGTTGCCCCTTCAGGTTCGTCAGCAGGCCGTTCAGCCCCGCCGTCGCGTCGCCGGTGCGGCCCCGCACCAGTTCCAGCGTGTCGGGGTTCTTCTTCTGGGGCATTATCGAGGAGGTGGAGGCGTAGTCGTCGTCGAGTTCGACGTGGCCCTTGCTGGCCATCACGACCACGTCCTCCGCGAGTCCGGAGAGCGTCGTCGCCAGCGTCGCGACGGCGCTCGTGACCTCCACGAGGAAGTCCCGCGCGGCGGAGGCGTCCATCGAGTTCTCCGCCACCGAGTCGAAGCCGAGCAGTTCGGCGGTTCGCTCGCGGTCCACGTCGAACGGCGTGCCCGCGAACGCGGCCGACCCCAGTGGGTTCTGGTTGACGCGCTCGTAGGCGTCGAACAAGCGCGCGGTGTCGCGCTGGAGCGCCTGCTCGTAGGACAGCACCCAGTGGGCGACCGTGGTCGGCTGTGCGGGCTGGAGGTGCGTGTAGCCGGGCATCACCGTCTCGACCTCCTCGCGGGCGACGGCGAGCAACTGCTCGCGGGCGCCGACGACCGTCTCGACGAGTTCGACGAGGTCCTCGCGCAGGCGATACCGGATGCAGGCGGCCACCTCGTCGTTGCGCGAGCGGGCGGTGTGCATCTTCCCGCCCTCGGGGCCGACGCGCTCGATGACCGCGCTCTCGATGGCCTCGTGGACGTCCTCGCCGTCGGGCAGTTCGGCGTGCCCGGCCGCCTCGACGTCGTCCAGCGCCGCCAGAATCTCGCCGACCGTCTCGCGGTCGACGACGTCCTGCTCTTCGAGCATCACGACGTGGGCGCGGTCGACGGCGAGGTCGGCCGCGAAGATGCGCTCGTCGTCGGCGAGCGAGGAGAGGAACGAGCGCGCAGGCCCGCCCGCGAAGCGGTCCCGGCGGACCACCGTCTCGTCGTCGGCGTCCCCGGCGTGGTCCTCCCCGTCGCTCATTGGGTTACTCCTCCGAGCCCTCCCCGTGGTCGTCCTCGCCGCTCCCGTCCGGAACGGCCGTCCCCTTCTTCGCGTTCTCTAAGATGCCGTTGGCGAGACGGGACTGGAAGCCGTGGTACTTCGCGACGCCGGTGGCGTCCTGCTGGGTGATGCCGCCGGTGACGTCCTCCTCGTCGAAAGACGCGGCGGACTCGCTGTAGACGGCGTAGTCGGACTCGCGGGAGACCGGACGGCAGTGGCCGCCCTCGAGTTTCACGGTGACTGAGCCGGTGACGCGCTCGTTCGTGTCGTCGATGAACGCTTCGAGTGCGCTCACGAGCGGCGCATCCACGAGGCCCTCGTAGGCCTTCTGGGACCACTGCTGGTCGACCTGGGCCTTGAACGCGCGCTCCTCCTGGGTGAGGACGAGGCCCTCCAGCGCCTCGTGGGCCGTCAGGAGCACCGTCGCCGCGGGGTGCTCGTAGTTCTCGCGGACTTTGAGGCCGAGCATGCGGTCCTCCATCATGTCCGTGCGGCCGATGCCGTGGGCACCGGCCTGTGCGTTGAGTCGCTCGATGAGTTCGACCTTCCCCAGTTCCTCGCCGTCGATAGCGACGGCCTCGCCGTCTTCGAACTCGACGTCGACGAGTTCGGCGTCCTTGCCCGAGGGGTTCTCGGTCCACTTGTAGATGTCGTCCTCGGGGATGGTCGAGGGGTCTTCGAGTTCGGAGCCCTCGATGGAACGGCTCCAGAGGTTCGTGTCGATGGAGTAGCGGCCGCCGTCGCCGCCCTCGACGGGCAGGCCCTTCTCCTGGGCGTACTCGTTCTCCCACTCGCGGGTCAGGCCGAGTTCGCGTACCGGGGCGATGACCTCCAGGTCCGAGTCGCGCCAGATGGCCTCGAAGCGCAGTTGGTCGTTGCCCTTGCCGGTACAGCCGTGGGCGATGCCGTTACACCCCTCCTCCTCGGCGACGGAGAGGATGGCCTTCGCGATAACCGGGCGGGCGAGCGCGGTGCCCAGCGGGTAGCCCTGATAGTCGGCGTTGGCCTTCACGGCCTTGAGACAGAGGTCCGCGAACTCCTCCTTCGCGTCGACGACGTGCTGCTCGACGCCGAGCGCCTCGGCCGTCTCCTCGGCCTCCTCGAACTCGTAGTCGGGCTGGCCGACGTCGACGGTGACGCCGATGACCTCGTCGTAGCCGTACTCCTCTTTCAGCAGCGATACGCAGACTGTCGTGTCGAGCCCACCGGAGAAGGCGAGCGCGACGGTTCCGTTTCCTTCTGGCATAGGTGTGTACTGTGTGGGTTCCGTGGTGTGACTGTCGGTTTGGACTGACACGCCGGACAGCCGACCGGCGGTACTCGGAGTCGAGACGAACCGTGAAACGAAGTGAGGAGAGTAGTGGGCCTAGCAGAGGGCCCGTCGTCGTCGTCGGCTCGGGGAGAAGCGGACGGACCGCTCGTCGGCGGCGGCGAACGCGTCGGCGACGGTGGTCCGCGTCATGTACGTCCGACTACTGTAGGTCCCGTACTAATAGCTTCCGTGTTAGAAACAGTGTGGCCGAGAGTCACACGGGAACCACTGTCAGGGTGTCGTCAGTAGTCGCCGTCGGGCGAGGGCTCGGTCTCGTTGGTCGCCGTGGTGTTGGTGTCGGGCAGGTCGCCGGTCTCGGCTTCGACGGACGTGTTCGCCGTCGTCTTCACGGTCGTCTGGGTGTCGTTCGTCTCCACGTCGACCGTGCCGTTCGTCCCGGCGTCGGCGTCCGCTCCGTTGCGTTCGCCGCGGTCCGCTCGTTGCTCGGGCCCGCGGTCCTCGGCCGGTCCGACGCCCTCGCCGACGTCGTTCCCGGCGATGCTGCGGGCGATTTCGGCCACTTCGGGGCCGGTCAGTTCCGCGGAACGCTGGGCCAGCGAGCGGACCGCTTCCATGTCGACGCCCTTCGCCTCGAGCGCCGCGGCGGGCAGCGTGCTCGCCGTCTCGTTGGTCTGGCTGGCCAACCGCTCGACGGTCCGGGTCTCGGCGTGGAGCTGGGCCATCCGGGCGCGGTACTCGCCCTCGCTCATCGACCCGTTCTCGCGGGCCTGCTGGAGGGCGGCCTTGCGCTGTCGGAGCTCTTCGAGACGGCCCTCTAGCTCGCCGGACTCGTCGGCGACGATGGCCGCGCGGGCGGTGTCGGTGTTGGCCTTCGCGACGCTGATGCCGTACGCGCGGGCCTCGACCTCGCCGCCGAGTTCGGCGCCCTGCACGCCGACCGCGCCGGCGAACTGCGCGCCGGGGGCGACGGTCGCGTTCTCACCGCGCTGTTCGGTCTGGGTCGACGTCTCCTGTGCCATCGTGGCCGCTGGCACCGCAGCCAGCGCGCTCGTCACGAGCAGGAGGGCCAGGAGTGCCGGAGTGGCTCGTCTCATCGTACCCACTGCTTGGCCCCCTATCCACGTATAAACCCCACACGATCAGCCCGGTTCGTCGCCGATTAACCCGGATTAAACCGCACGACAGCGGCGTAGTACTCCGCTTGCGGGGTGTGAAATGCCGGAACAGTTATTACTCGTCGTTCTCGTCGCCGCCGTTCGTCTCGGTCACGTCCGTATCGGGGAGAGTGACGACGTTCTCGCGGCCGATGCGGAACGTCTCCAGTTCGTCGTCCTCGCGGAGGCCGCCGATGACCTGACTCGTCTTGGCGTCGGTCCAGTCGAGTCGGCTCGCGACCTCCTGCTGTTTGATGCGCCCGCCGTTCTCGTTCAGCAGTTTCAACACCTGCTCCTCGTTGCTGAGCAGGTCCGCCGGAGGTTCGGACGCCCCGTTGCCGGCGGCCCCGGCGCTGGCGGCGTTCCCGGCGGCGCCACTCGCGTCGTCGGTCACCGATTGGCTCGCCCCGCCCTCGGACGCCGCCGTCGACTGCTGGGCCGGTTCGTCGCCCTCGCGGCCGTCGCCACCGTCGCCGGCGAGCAGGCCCGACCGGCGCGCCCAGTAGGCGGCCCCGACGAGGCCGAGGACCACCACTAGCGCCCCGCCGACGAGCGTCGTGTCGAGGCCACCGTCACCGCTCCCGCCGCCCTCCTGCGCGAGGACGACCCGTGGCTCGTCGGTGCCGAACTGCTGTTGGCCCCGCCACGTGGCCGACGTGTTCGAGCGGTCGTCCGGTTGGGGCGTGACGCTCTGGGCGCCGTACCCCGCGGGCCACGACAGCGTCAGGGACGTCTCGCTGTCGAGGAACAGCCCCGAGAGGGCGTCGCCGGCCGTGAGACGGCCGTCGTCGGTGGCGGCGAAGTTCGTCCACTGGAAGCGGTAGGTGACGACGCCGTACGTCTGCCCGAACGACTCCTGTGTGGCCGTGACGCTGACGTTCTCGATGGCCATCTCCCGGCCGGTCGCGTTCTCGGCGGCGCGGGCCGTGCCGGCCATCCGGTCGCCGAACCGGTCCGTGTAGGCCGTCTCGTTGGCGCGGATGTCGGCCTGTAACTCCTCGAAGGCCTGCGTGTCGTTGTCGGTCTCCAGTCGAATCCGGTAGGCGACGGTCCACTGCGCGTCGCCGTCGGCCTGCACGTCGGCGGTCATCACGACCACGTCGGGGTCGACCGACTGCTGGGAGAGACCGCCGAAGGCGGCGCCCGCCGCCGTCGCGGTCAGCGTCGCAGTCACGAGCAACAGAGCGACCAGTAGGCTACCGATTCGTCGCATTCTGTGGGCAGTTTACGCTCGGCGACAATATGACTTGTTGCCGAACGCTGGCCACAACTGGTTTCACCCGCCGACCGGAAGCCAGGGCCATGAACCGCGGGAAAGTCGACGTAGACACGCTGCTGAAAGTACTGCTCCTCCTCGTCGTGGTCTGGATAGCGCTGGAAGTCGTCGAGGGCGTGCTCGGCATCCTCGGGTGGCTCCTCGGCCCGCTCCAGCCGCTCCTCGGCATCGCGCTCATCGTGCTCATCGTCCTCTACCTGACCGACCGCCTGTAGACGGCGGACCGCGCCCCTTTTGCCGACCGCCCGACTCGCTAGCGGCGTGTACAGCCTGAACGTGTCCCTGCCGTCGTCGGTGACGGCGCTCGCGGGCCGCCTCGCGAGAGACGTGCCGCGCGCGCAGGCACGGCCCCGCGGCGAGCACACGCTGGTCGTCAAACGACTGGGGGGCGGCGACCACGCCGCCTACGCCCGCATCGAGGGGTGCGCCCGGGACGCCCTGCGGGGCACCGACCCCTTCGCCGTCCGGGTCACCGGCGTCGAGCAGTTCGAGACGGCGGTGACCGGTCCCTCCCCCGTCGTCTACCTCGCCGTCGAGAGCCCCGGCCTGCGGGCGCTCCACGAACGCCTCTGTGGCGAGTTCGACCCCGTCGACAGGATGGAAGGCGACGCGTACGTCCCGCACGTCACCGTGGCACGGGGCGGCGACCCCGCGGCGGCCGACCGACTGGTCGACCGGGAGCTAGACCCCATCGAGTGGACCGTCGAGGAACTCGTCTTCCACGACGCCGACCGCGGGCAGTCCGTCAGTCGGGTCACCCTGCCGGCGTAGGGGGCGGCGAGTCAGGGCGGTACGTTTTTGCCGTCCCCTACCGTCCCGTTCCAGTATGGATTATCGGGAGGTCGACACCGCCTCGGAGTACGTCTGCCGACTGGACCACGGCGCCGACTGGCGAGCGCAGATAGAGTCGTTCGCCGACGACGAGGACGTCGACGCGGCTTTCTTCTACGGCCTCGGCGCGGTGCAGGACGCCGAAATCTGGTTCTACGACCAGGACCGGACCGAGTACGACGCCGTCACCTTCGACGAACCGCTGGAAGTGGCCGCGTGCGTGGGCAACGTCTCGTGGCTAGAGGGGGAGCGGTTCGCCCACACCCACGCCGTCCTCTCTCGCCCGGACGGCGAGGCCGTCGCCGGCCACCTGAACGCCGGCACCGTCTGGGCCGGGGAACTGTACGTCCGCGCGTTCGACACCCACCTCGAACGCGAACACGACGAACGGACGGACCTCGACCTCTGGGACCTCTGAGATGCGCGAGGCCGACGAACAGTACTTCGAGACACTCGAGACGGAACTCGAGTCGGCGATGGACGTCGCCCAGCGCGCCCGCCAGCGCGGGGGCGACCCCGAACCCGAGGTCGAGATTCCGACCGCGCGGGACATGGCCGACCGCGTCGAGAACATCCTCGGTATCGACGGCGTCGCCGAACGAGTGCGGGAACTGGAGGGCGAGATGTCACGCGAGGAGGCCGCCCTCGAACTCGTCGAGGACTTCGTCGAGGGGACCGTCGGCGACTACGACACCCGCGAGGGGAAGGTCGAGGGAGCCGTTCGGACCGCGGTCGCCCTGCTGACCGAGGGGGTCGTCGCCGCGCCCATCGAGGGCATCGACCGCGTCGAACTGCTGGAGAACGACGACGGGACGGAGTTCATCAACGTCTACTACGCCGGCCCCATCCGTTCGGCGGGTGGGACCGCACAGGCCCTGTCGGTGTTGGTCGCCGACTACGCCCGCGCACTGCTGGGCATCGACCAGTACAGGGCCCGCGAGGAGGAGATCGGTCGCTACGCCGAGGAGATAGACCTCTACGACAAGGACACCGGCCTCCAGTACTCGCCGAAGGAGAAGGAGACGAAGTTCATCGCCGAGCACATGCCAATCATGCTGGACGGCGAGGCCACCGGCGACGAGGAGGTGTCGGGGTATCGGGACCTCGAACGGGTGGACTCGAACTCCGCCCGCGGCGGGATGTGTCTCGTCCTCGCGGAGGGCATCGCGCTGAAGGCCCCGAAGATTCAGCGCTACACCCGTAATCTGGACGAGGTCGACTGGCCGTGGTTGCAGGACCTCATCGACGGCACCATCGGGAAAGACGGCGAGGCCGATCAGGGGGAGGCCTCGG
Source organism: Haloarcula rubra (assembly GCF_019599465.1). Lineage (GTDB taxonomy): Archaea > Halobacteriota > Halobacteria > Halobacteriales > Haloarculaceae > Haloarcula > Haloarcula rubra. The sequence goes on along the minus strand of NZ_RKLR01000002.1, from coordinate 236,594 downwards.
AGAGCGCGAGCGGTGAAACCGCGAGCGATGCGGGCACTGACGACGACGGCGACGAGGACCCGAGCGAGGAACAGGCCGGCCCGCCCCGCGTCGAACCCGCGAAGAAGTACCTCCGTGACCTCATCGCCGGCCGGCCGGTGTTCTCACACCCCTCGAAGTCGGGCGGCTTCCGCCTGCGCTACGGCCGGGCGCGCAACCACGGATTCGCGACGGCGGGGGTCCACCCCGCGACGATGCATCTGGTCGACGACTTCCTCGCGACCGGGACCCAGATAAAGACCGAACGGCCCGGGAAGGCGGCGGGCGTCGTCCCCGTCGACACCATCGAGGGGCCGACGGTCCGGCTCGCCAACGGCGACGTCCGGCGCATCGACGACGCCGAGGAGGCGCTCGAGGTCAGGAACGGCGTCGAGAAGATACTCGACCTCGGCGAGTACCTCGTCAACTACGGCGAGTTCGTCGAGAACAACCACCCGCTGGCCCCGGCCTCCTACACCGTCGAGTGGTGGGAGCAGGACTTCGAGGCCGCGGGCGCGGACGTGCAGGCGATGCGGGACAGTCCGACCGTCGACCTCGCGGACCCCAGCGCCGAGGAGGCCCTAGAGTGGGCCAGCGAGTACGACGCACCGCTCCACCCGAAGTACACCTACCTCTGGCACGACGTGAGCGTCGAGCAGATGGGGGCGCTGGCCGACGCCATCGACGAGGGACGGGTCGCACACACCGACGGTGCCGTCGTCGAGGGGCCGGGGAGCGCCGCCGCCGACGGCGACCTCGTCCTCCCGCGGACCGACGACGCACGGGCCGCCCTCGAACGGCTACTGGTCGAGCACTCACAGGACGAGGACCGCCTCGTCGTCCCCGATTGGCTCCCGCTGGTCCGCACGCTCGGCTTCGACCGGTCGCTCGAACGGACGTGGGCTATCGAGGACCTCTCGGACCGCGCGAAGACCTACGGCGAACAGGAGGCGGCCGACGCCATCGGCTACGTCGACGACGAACTGGGCGACGAGGCGGGTCGGAACGCCGTCCTCGCGGTCGACGAGGTGTCGCCCTTCGAGATACGGGAGCGCGCCCCGACCCGCATCGGCAACCGGATGGGCCGGCCCGAGAAGTCAGAGCGGCGGGACCTCTCGCCGGCGGTCCACACGCTCTTCCCCATCGGCGAGGCCGGCGGGGCACAGCGGAGCGTCGCCGACGCGACCAAACACGCCGACTCGATGAGCGAGACACCGGGCCGCGTCGAGGTGGAGGTGGCCCGGCGGCGCTGTCCCGACTGCGCCACGGAGACCCACGAAGCCCGCTGTCCGGAGTGTGACGCCGTCGCCGAGACGGTGTACGTCTGCCCCGACTGCGAGACGGAGGTCGAACCCGACGAGTCCGGTCGCGCGGAGTGTGGCCGCTGTGAGACGCTGGCCTCGCCCACCCAGTACACGGAACTAGACATCCGGGAGATATACCGCGACGCCCTCCAGAGCGTGGGCGAGCGCGAGACGGCGTTCGACACGCTGAAAGCGGTCAAGGGGCTCACCTCCGAGGAGAAACTTCCCGAACCGATGGAGAAGGGGATTCTGCGGGCGAAACACGACGTCTCGGCGTTCAAGGACGGCACCGTCCGGTACGACATGACCGACCTGCCGGTGACGGCGGTCCGACCGGCCGAACTCGACGTCGACCCCGACCGCCTGCGCCATCTCGGCTACGAGACGGACATCCACGGCGACCCGCTGACTCGCGCCGACCAACTGGTCGAACTGAAAGTGCAGGACATCGTCCTCTCGGACGGCGCGGCCGAACACATGCTCCAGACCGCGGCGTTCGTCGACGACCTCCTGGAGCAGTACTACGGTCTGGACCCGTACTACGAGTTCGACGACCGCGAGGAACTCGTGGGCGAACTCGTCTTCGGGATGGCCCCCCACACCTCCGCCGCGACGGTCGGCCGGGTCGTCGGCTTTACCTCGGCGGCCGTCGGCTACGCCCACCCGTACTTCCACGCCGCCAAACGGCGGAACTGCTTCCATCCAGAGACCCGCCTCTGGCACCGCGACGAGGACGACGAGTGGGCCTACGGCACCATCGAGGAACTGGTGGAGTCTCGGCTCGACGACCCCGAAGCGGACGACTTCGGGACGCTCATGCAGGAACTGGACGGCGACGTCGCGGTGCCCTCGCTGGGGGCGGACGGCCCCTGCCGCAGACCGGTCGAGGCCGTCTCGAAACACCCCGCGCCGGACCACCTCGTCCGAGTCGAGGTCGGCGACCGGACGCTGCGGGTCACCCCGGACCACACGATGCTCCGGGCCGGGGCCGACGGCGTCGAGGAAGTCCCGGCCAGCGACATCGACGTCGGCGACGACCTGCCGGCGTACGACGGCGGCGAGACGACGATGACCGGTGCCGGGGCGGCCGTCCCGGTGGCCGACGGCGCGGGCGTCCCGACGGACGCCGTGACCGCCGTCGAGTACGTCGAGAGCGACGTCGACCACGTCTACTGTCTCACCGTCGCCGACACCCACCGGGTCGCCGTCGAGGGCACCTACGTCGGCCAGTGCGACGGCGACGAGGACTGCGTGATGCTCCTGATGGACGGCCTGCTCAACTTCTCGAAGTCCTACCTCCCGAACAAGCGCGGGGGGCAGATGGACGCCCCGCTGGTGATGTCCTCGCGAATCGACCCCAGCGAAATCGACGACGAGGCCCACAACATGGACATCATGGACCGCTACCCTCGCGAGTTCTACGAGGCCACGCGGGAGCTGGCCGACCCCGCCGAGGTGGAAGACGTCATGACGATAGCCGAGGAGACGCTGGGCACCGACCGCGAGTACACTGACTTCCGGCACACCCACGACACCACCGACCTCGCGGCCGGGCCGGACCTCTCGGCGTACAAGACGCTCGGGTCGATGGAGGAGAAGATGGACGCCCAGTTGTCCCTCTCGCGGAAACTGCGGGCCGTCGTCGAGTCCGACGTGGCCGAGCGCATCATCGAGTACCACTTCCTGCCGGACCTCATCGGTAACCTCCGGGCGTTCTCCAGACAGGAGGTGCGGTGTCTGGACTGCGGGGAGTCCTACCGCCGGATGCCGCTGACCGGCGACTGCCGGGAGTGTGGCGGCCGCGTGAACCTCACCGTCCACGAGGGGTCGGTGACGAAGTACATCGACACGGCCATCCGCGTCGCCGACGAGTTCGGCGCCCGCGACTACACGAAACAGCGGTTGAAGATCCTCGAACGCTCTATCGAGTCGGTGTTCGAGAACGACCACAACAAGCAGTCCGGCATCGCGGACTTCATGTAGGTCGGCCTGCGCTCTCAGGCCGCCGACGACCGCATGACGGGCGTGTGACGACCGTCCGATGGGTGCTTTTGACACTCGACACCAATCGTGGTGTGTGACCACACGACCCACCCAAGTGGCGACGCCCGAGTCCGGGTCGGACGTCGACCGCACGTCCACCCGGGCCACCCCGACGAGCATCGCACAGTTCGAACTGACCGTCCTGCACTGTCGCATCGCCGCGCTGGAGGCGGCGCTCGAGTCCGAGCGCGAACGCCGTCGAGCGGTCGTCGAGCGGTACGAGCGGTTGCTCGACGAGCGCTAATCAGTGGCCGGCCACGTCGCTGACCTCGAACCGAGCGCCGCCGGCGTCGCTCTCGGTGACCGCCACCGACCACCCGTGTGCCTCCGCGATGGTCTTCACGATGTAGAGCCCGTACCCCGTGCCGTCCTCGCTGTCGGTGTACCCCATCTCGAACACCTTCTCGCGTTCGCTCTCGGCGATACCGGGGCCGTCGTCGGCGACGTAGAACCCCTCGCCGTCCGGGAGCATCCCGACGGTGACGGTGACCGCGTCGCCGCCGTCATCACCGTGTTCGACGGCGTCGCCGGCGGGCGTCCGAGTGCCCGTAGCGCCGTGCTCCACGGCGTTCCGGAGGAGGTTTTCGAGGAGTTCGACCAGTCGGGAGTCGTCGGCCTCGACGGTGCCGAGGTCGACGGTTCGGACCGCGAGACGGTCGGCGTCGACGGAATTCCGGGCCTCGTCGACGGCGGCCTCCAACTGGACGGGCGTCGTCTCGCCGACGGCCTGACCCTTCTTCGCGAGCGTCAGCAGTTCCTCGGTCAACTGCGCCATCCGGTCGAGGGCGTCGTCTATCTTGTCGAAGTGCTCCGGTTGCGGGTCGTCCCTGGCGAGTTCGGCGTAGGCGTCGGCGACGGTCAGCGGGTTCCGCAGGTCGTGGCTGACGATGCTGGCGAACTCCTCTAACCGTTCGTTCTGGCGTTCGAGTTCGCGCTCGCGTTCGGCCCGGTCCAGTGCGGCCTCGACGTTGGCCGCGAGGATGTCGGCGAGGTCCAGCGTGAACTCGTCGACGGTCCCCTCTCCCGTCGTGACGCCGAAGACGCCGTGGTCGCCCACGGGGATGAGGGCGGCGGCGGGTTCGTCGACGGCCGTCCACTCGGCCGTCGCGTCGGCCCCGCCGGCGGTGACGAACAGCGTCTCGCCGCGGTCGAAGGCCCGGTCGTACCACCCCGCGTACTGGTCGTATATCTGCCCCCCGTCGTCCGGGTCGACCGGCCGGAGGTCGCCGCTGTCGGCGTCGACGAGGGCGACCTGCACGCGCGGGAGCGCCGGGATGTCCTCGGCGATGGCGACGGTCACCTCGCCGATTTCGGTCCGGTCGCCCGCCCGCACGAGGTCACGGCTGGCCTCGTGGACCGCCCGCACCATGTGCTCCTGTCGCTTCTCGTCGGTGACGTCGCGGGCGCTGCCGACGATACCGATGGGGTCGCCGTCGGCGTCGAATCGGGGCGCTTTCGCCGTGTTGACCCAGCGACTGCGGCCCTCGATGTCGACGTAGTGTTCGACCTTGTGCAGCATCGGTTCGCCGGCGGCCATGATGCGCTGTTCCTCCGCGTAGAGGTCCTCCGCGAGGTCGTGCGGGAGCAGTTCGTAGTCGGTCAGGCCGACCAACTCGTCCCGGTCGAAGTCGTACTCGCTGGCCGTGACCGCGCTGGTGTCGACGAACCGGCCGACGTCGTCCTTGACGAACAGTTGGTGGGGAAACGAGTCCAGCAGCGAGTCCAGCAGGTCGGGGTCGGACTGGAAGTGCGTCTCGCGGCCGGCGGCCTGCTCGACCCGGCGGACGACGAGTTCCGGGCGGTCGGCCGTCATCGTCATCGCGACGTCGGCGCCCGACTCGACCACCCGGTGGGTGAACGCCCGCGTCGTCGTCGCCATCGACCCGATGTCGTGGCCGTAGATGGCGACCGGCACGTCGGGTCGGGCGTCGGTGAGCGCGTCCAGTTGGGCGAAGGCGTCGACGGCCGGGAGCGACGCCGTCGCCGGCGCGTGTAACAGGACACAGCAGTCCGCGGTCGCCGGCACGTCGGCGACTGTCTCGACGGTCGTGACCACCACGTCGTCGGCCCCCCGGAGCGCGGCGACGACCGGGTCGAGTCGCCCGTCCGGGTCGACGCAGGTGACCGCAAGCGGGTCGGGTTCGCTCATCGCCGCGCACCACCCGGCGTCATCGTCCCTCCAGTCCGGTTATCTCGAACCGGACGTGGTCGCCGCCGGTGTCGACCGCGGTCACGTCCCAGCCGTACGCTTCCGCGATAGTCGAGACGATGTACTGGCCGTACTGCGTCCAGTCCTCCGTATCGAGTGGGGACGCGGCCAGCGGGTCGCCGTCACCGTCTGTCGCCGTCCGGTCGGCGTGTTCGATGTAGAGACCCCCCGTGCCGAGCGACCCCACGCGGACGGTCGGGTCGGCCGCCGAGCGTTCCAGCAACACCCAGAGGAGGTTCTCGAACAGCTCCCGCAGGCGGTCGCGGTCGGCGACGACGGTGCCGGGGTCGTCGAGCGTCAGCGTCGCCTCGCCCGTGTCGACGGCGCTCCACGCGGCACCGGCGAGGGTCGCGACGTCGACGGCGACGCGGTCGCCGACGATTTCGCCCCGTCTGGCCAGCGTCAGGAGTTCGTCGACGAGACGGTCCATCTGGTCCAGCGCCGTGTAGATGCGGTCGACGTGTTCGGACTCCTCGTCCAACAGGTCCGTGGCACCGAGTGCGACCTGCAGCGGGTTCCGCAGGTCGTGGCTGACCATCGTCGTGAACGCCTCCAGCCGTTCGTTCTGTGTCTCTAGCTCGCGTTCGTGTTCGCGCAGTTCCTGTTCGCGCTCGGCCCGGTCGAGCGACGCCTCGACGGTCGCCGCGAGCACGTTCGCGAGGTCCAGCGTGAACTCGTCGAGGGTGTCGCCGGGCGATAGCCCGAGCGCCCCGTGGTCGCCCAGCGGTAACACCACGGCCTCGATTTCGGTCGGGTCGGCGCCGTCGGTCCGTGTCGTCCGCCCGTCGGGGCCGGTCGTGACGTACTGTGGGTCCCCCGTCTCGAAGGCCCGCCAGAACCAGCGCTCGTGGGTCTCGAACAGCGCGGGGCCGTCGTCGTCGACGTCGGCGGGCGTGAGACGGGTGCCGTCGTCGAGGACTACCTGTGCCGACGGGAGCGTGTCGATGTCCGCGGCGATGGCCGCCGTCAGCCGGCAGATGTCGGCGGCCGTCTCGGCGCGCATCAGGTCGCGACTCCACTCGTTGAGCGAGGCGACGAGTTCCTCCCTGCGGCGCAACTCCGTCACGTCGCGGGTCCCCCCGACGATACCGGTCACCGCGCCGTCCTCGTCGTACCGCGGGACCTTCGTCGAGGACACCCAACAGTCCTCGCCGTCTTCGACGTAGTGTTCGACGACGTTCACCTGCGGGTCGTCTTCCTCCCGGATGCGCCGCTCCTGTTCGTACAGCGCGTCCGCGAGGTCCGGGTGGAACAGTTCGTAGTCGGTCAACCCGACGAGCTGGTCGCGGTCGTACCCCTGTGGCCGGGTCGTCTCGTGGCTCCCGATAGCGATTCGGGAGCTGTCGTCCTTGACGAACACGTCCTCTGGGTAGTGCTCGAAGAAGTCGTTCAGCAGCGCCTCGGGCGAGTCGAACGAGGTCCCGTCGGTCGCCGCACAGTCGAAGCGGCGGGCCAGCAGCGACGCGCGTTCGGGCGGGACGTAGACGGCGTCGGTGGCCCCGGCCGCGAGGGCGTCGACGGCTACGTCGGCACCCGGGAAGCCGACGGCGTACAGGACGACCGGACAGTCGACGGCGGCGACCGCCGTCTCGACGCCGGCGACGCCGTCCAGTTCGGGCGTCGTCGTCTCGTCGTGTGCGACCACGACGAGGTCGTAGGCGTCGGTGTCGGCCCGTCCGAGGGCGGCGGGGCTCTCGACGTGGTCGACGTCGAACCCGCGTTCGGTGAGGACCGCCCAGACCGCGTCGAGTCGCTCGCCGGCGTCAGTTGACAGGACCCGGACCTGTCGGCTGTCGTTCGTGTCCATCCCACCAACTCGTTACTCGACAGTGATTAGCGGAACAGATAACGGTTCCCCTAAAGATTCAAAACCGAAAACGCGGGTTACTCGTCGCCGAGGGCGACGTAGGTGGTCTCGATGATGCGGTCGTCGGTGCTCAGGGCGTCGAACACCTCGGCCGTCGGCGGTTCGTCGAGGTTGTACACCGACATGGCCTCGCCGCCGATGGTCTCGCGGCCGTTGAACATCCCCGCGATGTTGATGTTCGATTCGCCCAGCACGGTCCCGATGAAGCCGATGGTGCCCGGTTCGTCCTTGTTGCGCACCACGAGCATGTGGCCGTGGGGCACCGCTTCGATGCGGTGGTCGTCGATGCGGACGATGCGGGACTCCTCGCCGCCGAACTGCGTCCCACAGACGGAGACGGAGTCGGTGCCGTCGGAGACGGTGACGGTTATGAGGCTCTGGTAGTCCTCGGCGGAACTCGTCTTCGACTCGGTGACGTCGATGCCGCGCTCCTTGGCCACTTGCGGGGCGTTGACAGCGTTGACCTGGATGTCCGAGGGGGCGAAGACGCCCTCGAGGGCGCTGGCGGTGACGTACTCGACGTCCTCGTCGGCGATGTCGCCCGCGTAGGTGACCTCGACTTCGGACATGTGACCGTCGAACAGTTGGACGGCGATGCGGCCCGCCGTGCTCGCCAGTTCGAGGTACGGTTCGACCTGTTCGAAGGTGGCGCGGTCCAGCGACGGCGCGTTCAGGGCGTTCGCCACGGGTTCCTGATTGAACGCGGCGATGATCTGGTCGGCGGTGGAGGTAGCGACGTTCTCCTGTGCGGCCTCCGTCGACGCCCCGAGGTGGGGCGTGACGATGATGTCCTCGACGTCGAGCAGCGGCGAGTCGTCGGGGAGCGGTTCCTCGCCGAAGACGTCCAGCGCCGCGCCCTTGAGGACGCCGTCCTCGACGGCCTCGGCCAGCGCGGGTTCGTCGATGATGCCGCCGCGGGCGCAGTTGACGACGTAGCCGCCTTCGAGTTGGGCGAGTTCCTCCTCGCCGATCATGTTCTCGGTTTCGGGGGTCAGCGGCGTGTGGATGGTGACGAAGTCGGCCTTCTCGAGGCACTCGTCGAGTTCGTCGACCAGTTCCGCGCCGAACTGTTTGGCGCGCTCCTCGCTGATGTAGGGGTCGAACGTGACGATGTCCATGCCGAGGTTGCCCAGCCGTTTCGCGACTTCCTGGCCGACGCGGCCGAAGCCGACGACGCCGAGCGTCTTCTTGTTGACCTCGGTGCCGAGGAACGCGCCCTTGGCCCACTCGCCGCCCTTGAGGCGGTCGTGGGCCTGCGGGATGGAGCGCGCCGTGGCGAACGCCATCGCGACGCTGTGTTCGGCGGCGGCCCGGACGTTGCCCTCGGGGGCGTTGGCGACGATGACGCCGTGTTCGGTGGCGGCGTCGATGTCGATGTTGTCGACGCCGATGCCGGCCCGACCCACGATGACCAGTTCGGGAGCGGCCGAGAGCACCTCGTCGGTGACCTCGGTGCCCGACCGGACGATGAGTCCGTTCGCGTCGGCCACGGCGTCGAGCAGCGCGTCGCCCTCGACGTCGTAGGCTGTCTCCACCTCGTGGCCCGCCTCACGTAGCCGAGCGAGGCCGGCGTCGGCGATGGGGTCCGTGACGAGTACCTTCATATCGAGAGGAACCGAGTCAGCGTGTATAACATTTGTTTTCTCGTCCCGGAGGCGAGGCGGCTGCCGGGCCGAAATCGTATAAACACCTGTAGTATCGAACACGCCCGTTCTTGTGGGTCCGACCTGAACGGTAGCCGACGCCCGTTATACGTATGTTGTAAAACCTCAACATTTATTCAATCGGTCCCCCAACACCGTCCCATGACAGGCGACCGCACGGAACTGAGCAGACGCCGACTCCTGCTCTCGGCGGCGATGGCCGGACTAGCGGGCTGTCCGAGCGGTGGCCCCGTCGAGGGGACGACCACTACAGAGACCCGCGAGGCGACCGACGGCGGGAGGCCGACCGACACCGGCCTCGCCGTCGCGGACGCGCCGCAGGCCGCCGTCGACGGGGCCCACGCGCCGGGCCCGCCCGTGTTCACGAGCATCGGCGAGACGGTTCGGGCCCCGGAGTTCGCCGGCGTCGAGAGCAACCTCGCGCCGTGGAATCCCGACCGCGAGGGGGCCTACGCGTGGTCGGTCGTCGACGCGCCCGGCGGGAGCGAGGCGACGGTCGGTGACGGCGCCGCCGTCGAGTTCGAACCCGACGAACCGGGGACCTACGAACTGGAACTGGACGCCCCCGACGGCACCCACCCGCTCACGGTCCGGGCGTTCCCCCGGCAGACGGCGGGCGAACCCCGGCCGACCCTGACGCTCTCTGGCGACGGTGAGGCGGACACCGACGGAATACTCCTCCGCGCGGACGCTCGTGCGCCCGCGAGTAGCGACGAGTCCGACGACGACCTCACCGTCGAGTTTCTGGTCGACGACCGGGACCGGGACGCGTTCTCGGGGTCGCTCGCCGTCGAGGGTCACGAGGCACGCCTCTCGCCGGGCGACCTGTCGGGGCCGGTCCGCGTCCACGCGGCCGCCGCGGGACGGACCGGCCGGAGCGTCGCCGACACCGTCCGGGTGGACCCGGACGGGACCGTCGCACGGCCGACCGAGCCACCGGCGTGGGCCGAGGACGCCGTCGTCTACGAGATTTTCGTCCGGCGGTTCGGCGCGGACGTGGACTTCGAGTTCCTCGAATCGAAGGTGGAGTACGTCGACTCGATGGGCGCCGACGCGGTGTGGCTGACGCCGATACTGGACGCCCACAGCCACCGCGACGAGACCCAACCCGGTGGCCCGCACGGGTACGACGTCGTCGACTACTTCGAGACGGCCGACGCGCTGGGCACCCGCGAGGCGTTCCAGTCGTTCGTCGACGCGTGCCACGAGCGAGACATCGAGGTGATATTCGACCTCGTGGTGAACCACACCGCCCGGGAACACCCATACTTCCAGTCCGCGACGGCGGGCGAAGACGCCCCCTTCCGCGACTGGTACCGCTGGGAGGGCGAGGAGGCACGGTACTACTTCGGGTGGCGCGGTATCCCTCTCCTCGACTTCGACGAACCGGCCGTCCGGTCGTGGGTGCTGGCCGTCGCCGAGGAGTGGGCCGAGGTGGTCGACGGCTTCCGCTGTGACGTGGCGTGGGGCGTCCCCCATAGCTTCTGGAAGGAGTTCCGTGCCCGCATCAAGCGCCAGCACCCCGACTTCCTCCTGTTGGGCGAGTGCGTGCCGTGGGAGGACGACTACGCCGACTTCGCCGAGAACGAGTTCGGCCTCCACTACGCCGAGGGCCTGTTCGAGACGCTCGGAGCGATAGGGGCCGGCGAGGAACCGGCAGAGGCCCTCCACGACGTAGCAGCGTGGCGGCGCGACGCCGGCTACCCCGACCACGTCGGCCTGTTGAACTACGTCGAGAACCACGACACCGACCGTTACCTCGCTGGGGCGACCCGGCGCGCGCAGATGGCCGCCGGCGCCGCGACGTTCACGCTCCCCGGCGCGCCCATGGTGTACTACGGACAGGAGACCGGCCTGACCGGGATGCGCGAGCGGATGAACTGGGACGACGCCGACGAGGCGTTGCGGGCGTTCTACCGGAACCTCGCGGACGTTCGCCACGAGGAACCCGCCCTCCAGTCCGACGCCGACGTGGTACCGCTCTCCGTCACGCCCGGGAACGACCGCGTGACCGGATACGCCCGCGAGGCCGACGGCCGACGGGTCCACGTCCTCCTGAACTTCGGCGAGGACCCCGTCGAGGTGGCCCAGCACCCCGCCGTCTCCCGGACCGACCGCATCGCCGGTGCGGACGTGGGCACCGACGACGGCGCCGTCACCGTCGACGCGGCCGTCGTCCTGCGTGCCGACGCGCTCTCCGGTCGCGGGGCCCCGCTGGCGACGTTTTCGGACCCTACGGGCGACGCCACTGCGCCGGACGGGACGCAGGCGTCGGCACTGGACCTCCGTGCGCTCGACGTCTACGAGAGCGACGACGCCCACCAGTTCGTCTGGTCCTTCGAGAACCTGCCCGGTGACGGTGCGAGCCAGCATCTCCAGCTGTACCTCCGCGACCCGGACGCCGACGGCGGGACGACGGCCACCCGGACGGGCATCGACGCGTCGCTGGCCGACCCCGCGCAGTACCGGGTCGTCGTCACGCCCCAGACGGCCGTGCTCGAAGCGAGCGACGGCGAGGCCGTGACCGACCTCGACGCTCGGGTCGTCGGCGACCAGATTCGGGTCGACGTGCCGAACGAGTATCTCCCCGAGGACCCGCGCGACCTCCGATTTACCGCACTCGTCGCCGGCTACGACCCCGACGCGCCCGGTGACGTGGCTCAGACCAGCGAGTCGAACGTCGCGGATTTGCTCGTCGGCCCGTCGACCGACGAGGCGGCAGTTCGGTCCGATGCGGGCGCGACGCTCCCGTCCGTCTCGCTGTCGACCGGCGTCCAGAACCGCCTGCTCGGCGCGGACCTCGTGGCCGCGTGGGACGACCCGACCGGTGACGACCACGGCCCCGGTACGTACACCTACCCCGACTCCTCGCGGTGGCCCGACGGGGCGCTGGACCTCACCCGATTCGCCGTCTTCGAGGGCGAGGAGCGCTACCGCGTCCAGTTCGCGTTCCGCGGCCCCGTCGAGACGGACGGACCGGGGAGTCGGCCCCAGCACCTCCAGTTGTACCTCCGTTATCCCGAGGAGAGCGGCGGCGCGACGGCGGCCCGCGAGGGCGTCGGCGCGACGCTGGCGGCACCGTACCACAGTCGGGTCGTCGCGAGCGAGACGACGACGGCCGTCGAACGGCCGGACGGCACCGTCGTCACCGACGACGTGACCGTCGACACTATCGACGGCGTGCGGGGCCTCTGGCTGTCGATACCGAAAGCCACCGTCGGCGACCTCTCGACGACCGAACTCGTCCCGCTGGTGCTGGGCAACTCCCTGACCGGCGACGGCGGCGTCGCCCGAGTCGAGCGCGAACGGGACGTTCGGGACTTCGGCGGCCGCGAGTCCGAGAGTCAGTCGAACGTCCTCGACCTGTTGACGCCCGACGGCGTGCGCCAGTCCGAGGTGCTAGCCGCCGACGGCGAACCCCCGTCGATACCGCTGCTCGAGTTCGAGAGCGGGACCTGACCGGTCACGCGTCGCCGACCGGGCGCCAGACGCCCCGACGCCAGCGGCGGCTACAGGGCGCGTACGGCGAAAAGGTGAAATCGTCGGGTCGAACCGCAGTGACCCGGACCGCGCGTTACCGCCACTCGGGCAGCGAAGCGGCGTCTACCAGCGGGAGTGTCATATACGCCTCGTCGGTCGAGACGTCTGCGATGACGAGCGTGTCAGTCGTGCCTTCCTCGACGGAAGCCATAACCTCCGCGTCCTCAGCAACCTCCGCTGGGGCAACCGTGTCCGGCTCCATGCATGACAATATGTAACACCCATATATAAACGTAGCGAAATCCCCAGAGGGAATCGGGCCGACTGTCAGACATCTGTCTGCCACACGTCGAGCCGTGTTCGTACTCGGCATTCAGACGGCGACCACCGTATCCGGTTTCCCTACAGTGGTTTTCCACTCGGCTCGGTGCGGCCGTCTGCGGTACGACGAGCTTACCGTCCCCGTTAAGTAACGGATATGAACGTATCCGTTCGCGGGAAGGACGTAAGAGGGCGACTTCGGGCCAGCCCTCGCCCGCGCGGCAGGGTTTCGACCGGTCGTCGCGAGGGCGCACACCCTCGTCAGCGGGGGCCGCGCACCGGGGTGAAAACGGTGGATGTTAAGGACTTAGTAGGTGCGGGCAGGAAGTTTTGCCAGTATGAACGTCGCAGACGCCATGACGCCGCGCTCGGAGGTCGTCACGGTCGAGATTCCGGGCACCCGTGACGACGTGCTGGAGTACCTCCAGAAGCGGGCCTTCTCGTCCGTCCCCGTGATCAAAGAGACCGACGACGGCGAGGAGTTCCGCGGACTCATCTCGCGGGACGCCCTCATCGACCAACCCGACGAGGACCAGTTGGCCCTCCTGGTCGAGGAAGTCCCGACCATCAGGGCCGAGGCCACGATTCAGGAGGCCGCCGAACTGATGCTCACCGAGGGCGAGCGGCGTATCCCCGTCGTCGACGGCCGTCTCGAAGGTATCGTCACCGTCACCGACGTGGTCCACGCCATCGCGAACGGCGACGTCGACGGAAGCGCCGTGGTCGGCGACCTCGCACGCAGCGACATCAACTGCATCTACGTCGAGACGCCGCTGACCGTCGCCGAACGCGAACTGTCCCACGCCGAGGTGCCCTACGGCGTCGTCTTGGACGACGAGGGCGAGATGACCGGGATGCTCACGGAAGTCGACATCATCGAGGTGGCCCGCGTCGTCGAGGGCGAGGACGACACCGGCGAGTCCATCGCCAACGAGGACGACGAGTGGGCGTGGGAGGGCATCAAGGCCGTCGGCGGCCGCTACATGCCCACCCGGAACGTCGAGATTCCGGTCGAACCCGTCAGCGAGTTCATGACGGACGACGTCGTAACGGTGAGCAAGCGCCTCACCGCAGAGAAGGCCGCTCAACTGATGATAGAGCACGACATCGAACAGATTCCGCTCGTCGCGGGCGACGAACTCGACGGCATCGTCCGCGACGTCGACCTGCTGGAGGGCCTATGAGCGAGGGCGAACGCCTGACCGAACTGGCCAAGCGCCGGGGCTTCTACTTCCCCGCCGCGGGGGCCTACGGCGGCGCGGCCGGGTTCTGGACCTACGGCCCACAGGGTGCGGCGCTGAAGTCGAACGTCGAGGACGCGTGGCGCGACCGGTTCGTCGTCCGGGAGGGCCACCAGGAGATTTCGGCCCCCGACGTGATGCCCGAACCCGTCTTCGAGGCGTCGGGTCACCTCGACGGCTTCGACGACATGATAATCGAGTGTGCCGAGTGTGGCGCGACCCACCGCGCCGACCACCTCGTCGAGGACAACACCGACATCGAGGAGGCCGAGTCCCTGCCCAACGAGGAGGTCATGGACATCATCGCCGACCACGACATCGCCTGTCCGTCCTGTCACGCCTCGCTGGCCGGCGAACCCGTCGACAACTTCAACCTGATGTTCGAGACGAACATCGGCCCGGGCACCTCCTCGCCGGGCTACCTCCGCCCGGAGACGGCACAGGGCATCTTCGTGGAGTTCCCGCAACTCTCGGAGTACGCCCGCAACCAACTCCCCTTCGGCGTCGCCCAGATCGGCAAGGCCTACCGCAACGAGATCTCCCCGCGGAAGTCGCTGGTGCGCGTCCGCGAGTTCACGCAGGCCGAACTCGAACACTTCGTCGACCCGGAGGAGGACGAACCGCCGCTCTCGGAAGTCGAGGACGTCATCCTGCCACTGTACTCGGCCGAGAGCCAACAGGCCGACGACGGCGGCGTCGAACACCTGACCGTCGGCGAGGCCGTCGCAGACGGCGTCGTCACGAGCGACTGGGTGGCCTACTACCTCGGCGTCGCGAAGGGCTGGTACGAGCGCATCGGCGTCGACATGGACCGGTTCCGGTTCCGCCAGCACCTGCCGGGCGAACTCGCTCACTACGCCTCGGACTGCTGGGACGCGGAAGCCGAGATAGACGGCGACTGGATAGAGATCACCGGGTTCGCCTACCGGGGCGACTACGACCTCGAGAAGCACGCCGAACACTCCGGCGAGGACTTCACCGTCTTCAAGCAGTACGACGAACCCGTGACCGTCGAGCGACCGACCGTCGACCCCGACATGAGCTACCTCGGCCCCGAGTTCGGCGGCGACGCCCAGACGGTGGCCGACGCACTCGAAGCGCTGGCCGAGCGGAATCCGGAGGCCTTCGACGGCGACGAGGTCACGGTCGAAGTCGACGGCGACTCTTTCACCGTCCCCGTCGCGGAGACGAACTTCAGCGTCGAGGAGGTCACCGAGAACGGCGAGCACGTCCGCCCGCACGTGGTCGAACCCTCCTTCGGCGTCGGTCGCCTCGTCTACACCGTACTGGCCCACGCCTACACCGAGGACGAGGTGGACGGCGAGGAGCGGACCTACCTCGACCTCCCGCCGGAACAGGCTCCGACCACCGTCGGCGTCTTCCCGCTGATGGACAAGGACGGGATGGCCGACTACGCCCGGGAGATAGCGGGCGCGCTCCGCGAGGCCGGTCACTCGGTCACCTACGACGACTCCGGTGCCATCGGCCGCCGCTACCGCCGGCAGGACGAAATCGGCACGCCCTACTGCGTGACCGTCGACTACGAGTCCCTCGAAGAAGACACGGTCACCCTCCGCGAACGGGACAGCACCGACCAGAAACGCGTCTCCATCGACGGCCTCGCGGAGACCTTAGAGCGCCTCACCGAGGGCGAGACGACCTTCGACGCCCTGTAAGATGGCCGACGAGGTCGCCCGCCGACTCGTCCACGTCACCGGGTCGGCGGTCCCGGTATCGCACCTGCTCGCCCCCGACCTCGTCACGTGGCGGGTCGTACAGGCGTTCCTGTCGGTGTGTCTGGTCGCCGTCGTCACGCTGGAGTACCTCCGCCTCTCGGTCGGCCTCGACTGGGCTATCTACGACCGTCTCACCCGCGAGTACGAACAGGACAACCCCGCCGGCTACGCGCTGTACATCGTCGGGATGGCCGTCGTCGCCGGTGCCGTCGCCGTCGGCCTGCCGACCACCGTGGCGGTGCCGGCGATGTTCATGCTCGCCATCGGCGACCCCATCAGCGGACTGCTCGGGTCCGCCGAGGCCAGCAACGTCAAGCAGGCGTGGGTGTTGCTCGTGATGTTCGGCGTCTGTACGCTGCTTGCGGCCCCGTTCGTCTCGCCGGCCGCGGCAGTGCTGGGCGGCGTCGCCGCGACGTTCGCCGACGGCGTCAAGCCCACCGTCGCGGGCTACGTCGTCGACGACAACTTCTCGATTCCCGTGCTCTCGGCCGCCGCGATGTGGACGGGTCTGGCCGTCGTCCCGGTCTAGGCGAGTGCGAGTGCGACCAGTCCGAGCAGGAGGTACTCCCCGTCTTTGGCCAGACACAGCAGTTCCGTCGCGTTCGTCTGCCCGAGGAACCACGTAATCGACAGCGAGTAGCTCACCACGGCGAGGCCGAACACCGCCGGGAGCGACGCGTCGGCGACGGGCGTGAGCGCGACCAGGACCGCGAGCGAGCACCCGTCCAGCGTCGCGAGTAGGTGGCGCGTCCGGCCGACGCCGAGGACGACCGGGAGCGTGTCGACGCCCGTCACGGCGTCGCCGACGACGTCGCGGACGTTGAACACCTCGACGGAGACGACCGACCGGAGGACGAAGAACAGACAGACCGCCGCCGCGAGCGGTCCGGCGGGCCGACCCGCGAGCACGAGCGGAAGCAGCGTCACCGTCACGCCCCACGCACCCGCCACGAGCGCAGTGTTGACGAGGAACACGTCTTTCAGTCGCCGGCGACCGGATGCCACCGGGACGCTGTACAGGATAGAGGCGACGACCGGAACCAGCGCGACGGTGACGGCGGCCACGCCGCCCGCCGCGAGCGCCAGTCCGACACCGAGAAGCAGGCCGACGACGGCGAGGGTCGCGACCGTCGCCCAGTGGTCGGAGACGAACGCGGACCGTTCGGGACAGTTGATGCCGTCTTCGGCGACGTCGGCGAGGTCGTTGGCCGTGTAGATGGCGAAGGTGACGAACCCGACGACGACGGGGGCCGCCGGGGCAGTCACCCCGAGGAGAGCCATCGCGAACGCCGTCTTCGCGGCCGCGACGACGCTCTGGACGACGCTGAGTTGCTGTGCCCACCACAGACACCGGACGGTGGTGTCCCAGAGCGAGTCGGCGCCGCGGTGACTGTGGAACGACATTCTCGTCGGCTACTCCCCCGGCGATAGTGAGGACTGTGCGCCACGCCCCGAGTTGCGGACCACGCGTCACCCCTCCAGTTCCGCCGGCGCACGGACGAGTGTGAACGACACTTCGCTCCCGCCCTCCGGCCCCAACTCGAAGGTCAGGTCGCGGCCGGACTGTTCGACGAAGCAGTAGACGAGCCACAGTCCGACGCCGGAACTGTGCTGGAGCGGCGTCTCCCCCTCTTCGAGGATGCGCCGCTCCGTGTCGGGGATGCCCGGCCCCTCGTCGGCCACGGTGACGGTCACTTCGTCGCCGTCGACGGCGACGGTGACGGTCACCGACGGGTGGGGGTCCGGGTCGTGTTCGATGCCGTTCGCGACGAGGTTCTCGAGGGCGGCCTGCAGTCCGACCGTCGAGCGGACGAACACCTCGTCGGGACAGGAAGCCGTCACCGTCGCCGCCGGGAACTGGTCCGAGTACCGGGCGACGACGGCCGCGACGGTGGCAGAGACGTCGGTCCGCGCTCTGCTCCGCTCGCTGGTGACGATGCGCTGTATCGTCCGGAGTTTCGCGCTCGTCTCCATGATGGAACTCGCGCTCTCGTCGATGGCGTCCAGATGTGTCCGCCCGCGTTCGTCGACGAACTCGTCTAACACCTCCGCGTGGCCCATGATGGTGTTGATTCGGTTGGCCATGTTGTGTCGCAGGACCCGGGAGACGAGACGGAGGTGGCGCTGTCGCCGCTCCTGGTCGGTGATGTCCGAAAGGACGACAGTCCAGCCGAGGTGGTGTGGCCCGTCGGTTATCGCGGACGTCTGGACCGAGAGGTACCGGTCTTCGTCGGTCTGGGGGGCGAACTCTATCCGCCCGCCGTCGGCGTCCTCGAACCACTCGTCGGCGTTCTCGACCACCCGGTCGAGCGGGTCGTTTCGGTGGTCCGCGAGCGACGGCAGGAACGCCGCGGCCGTGGGGTTGAAGTCGCGGATGCGACGCTCGGCGTCGAGGATGACCATGCCCTCGCTACTCTGCTCGACGGCCGTATCGCGGGCCAACGGCACGATGTCGAAGAAGTCTAGCTGGATGGACCACGTCGTCGCGATGCCGAACAGCGCCAGTCCGATAGGGGTGTAATCGAGCCCCGGAATCGGGGCACTGTCCAGTAGCGAGACGACGTTGACGAACAGCGGTAGCGCGCTCCCGAAGGCGACGAGCAACACCGACTCGGTGCTGTACCGACTCCGGAGGTGGATGCCGAGCAGCGCGTACACCGCGAGACAGTACAGCCCGTACGAGAGGAGGACGTAGAGGAAGTACAGCGGCCCCAGTCCCCTGTGGACGAGGTGGGGGAACACCGCCGTCGACAGTTCGATGTCCTCCCAGAACAGGTGGTGGAGCGGGTTCGTGAGGATACCGAGTCCGAGGCCGAGTAGCACGACCACCACGTACGCGACGAACACGGGGCGGCGGTGCCAGTCGCGGCCCGTGTACTGGGAGGCGAACACGAAGAAGACGAGGACGAACAGCACCCCCAGCGGGAGTTCGAGCGCGACCAACAGGCGTTCGACCGGCGTCGGCGAGACTATCTTCGCGGCGGCGCCGAACGACCACGCCGCCGTCAGTGCCAACAGGGCGGTAAACGAGCGGACACCCCGAATGCCGGTCGGATAGGTCCGGAGGTACAGCGTGAGCCCGGCGAGCGACAGCCCCGAAACCGAGAAGAACGCGACGAGTGCGATTTCGACCGGGCCGGTCACCGTCATGCCGTATGATTATCAGAAGATGAAATAATACCTTCGTCCACGCGGTTTCACTTCCACCACGCTACCTGAACCCTTAACCACCGCCGGGGCCAACGCCACGCCAATGGCGACCACCGACGCCGAGTCCGGTGGCGAGTACGTCACGGAACCGCTGGTCACCGACGGCTTGCTGGAGAACCGTCGGTATCAGGTCGAACTCGCCGACACCGCCGACGATACCCACGCCCTCGTCTGTCTCCCCACCGGCCTCGGTAAGACGACCGTCTCGCTGCTCGTGACCGCCCGACGCCTCCACAGCGTCGGCGGCACCGCCCTCCTGCTGGCGCCGACGAAACCGCTGGTCCAGCAACACGCCGAGTTCTACCGCGAGGCGCTGACGATTCCCGACGACGAGATCGTCGTTTTCACGGGTGAAGTCAGACCCGACGACCGGGCCGAACTGTTCGAGCGCGCCCGTGTCGTCATCGCGACGCCGCAGGTCGTCGAGAACGACCTCGTCGGCAACCGCATCGACCTCTCGGGGGTCACCCACTGCACGTTCGACGAGTGCCACCGCGCGACCGGCGACTACGCCTACAACTACATCGCCGACCGCTACCACGCCGACGCCGACGACCCCCTCGTCACCGCGATGAGCGCCTCCCCCGGCGACGACGAGGAAGCCATCCTCGAAGTGTGTGAGAATCTCGGCCTCTCGGAGGTCACCGTGATGACCGAGGACGACGCCGACGTCGCCGAGTACACCCACGACACCAGCGTGGTGTGGCAGCGCATCGAACTGCCGGAGGTGGTGATAGAGATACGCGACGCCGTCAACGAGGTGGTCGCGGACCGCTTAGAACAGTTGAAGGAGCTGGGCGTCACCAACAAGTCCTCGCCGGACCTCTCCGAGCGCGAGATTCAGGGGATGCAGGCCGAGTTGCGGAAACTCATGGACAACGACCAGAGCGAGGGGTATCAGGGGATGAGCCTGCTCGCGGAGATTCGGAAGTTGCGGACGGCGGTCACCTACGTCGAGACCCAGAGCGTCGAGTCGCTGCGGCGGTACTTCGAGCGCCTGAAGGAGGCCGCCCGCTCTTCGGGGGCGTCGAAGGCCGACCAGCGACTCGTCAGCGAACCCAAGATTCGCGAGGCGATGCGCAAGGCCAACGCGTACGACGACCTGCACCCGAAGTTCCGCCAGACGCGGATGTTGCTGGCCGAGACGCTGGGCATCGAGAACGGCGAGCGAGTCATCGTCTTCACCGAGTCGCGTGACACCGCCGAGACGCTGGTGGACTTCCTCTCGGACCACTTCCAGACCGAGAAGTTCGTCGGACAGAGCGACACCGACGGCAGCGAGGGGATGACCCAGACCGAGCAACAGGACACCTTAGACCGCTTCCGGGCGGGCGAGTTCGAGGTCCTCGTGTCGACCTCCGTCGCCGAGGAGGGACTGGACGTGCCGGAGGTCGACCTCGTGATGTTCTACGAACCGGTGCCGACGGCCATCCGCGCCATCCAGCGCAAGGGCCGGACCGGCCGGCAGGCGGAGGGCCGCGTCGTCGTCTTGCTGGCCGAAGACACCCGCGACGAGGCGTACTTCTGGAAGGCCCGGAACGACCAGAAGCGGATGAAGCGGGAGTTACAGAACCTCAAGAGCGTCGCCGGGGAGTTGGAGGCCGAACTCGACCAGACGGGCTTAGACGAGTACGCCGACGCCGAGGGTGACGGGACCGAGAGCGAGGCCGACCGGGACACCACCACAGACGACGGCTCCGGGTCCGCTCCAGCCGAAACCGGGGGCGAGAGCGGCGGCGGGGGCGGCGCCGAGAGCACGAGCGACGACGGACAGGCCGGCCTCGACGCGTTCGCCGGCGAGGACGTGGCCGACGAGGCCGGGACCGACGCCGACGAACTGGACGGGACTGTCGCGACGGCGGCCGGCGACACCGAAACCATCGAGATAGTGGCCGACCAGCGCGAACTCGACTCGACCATCGCCCGGGACCTCTCGACCCGCGACGGCGTCGAGACGCGACTGGAGACGCTGGCCGTCGGCGACTACGTCCTCTCGGACCGCGTCGTCGTCGAGCGAAAGACCGTCGCGGACTTCCTGGACACGCTGACCGGCGGCGACCGGTCGATGTTCGAGCAAGTCGGCGACGCCACCCGCCACTACGCTCGCCCGGTCGTCGTCGTCGAGGGCGAAGACCTCTACGGCGCCCGGAACGTCCACCACAGGGCCATCAACGGCGCACTGGCCTCGCTGGCCGTCGACTTCGGTGCCAGCGTGATGCGCACCGCGGACGAGGCCGAGACGGCCGACCTGCTAGAGACCATCGCCGGCCGGGAACAGGACGAGGGCGACCGAGAGGTGAGCGTCCACGGCGAGAAGCAGTCGAAGACGCTGGCCGAGCAACAGGAGTACGTCGTCACCTCCGTCGCGGAAGTCGGGCCGGTGACCGCCCGGAACCTCCTCGAACACTTCGGGAGCGTCGAGGCGGTGATGACCGCCGACCACGACGACCTCCTCGCCGTCGACGGCATCGGCGACGTGACCGCAGACCGTATCCGCGACGTCGTCGGCGGCGACTACGAGCCCTGACTCGCCCGGACCGGGACGACGGCAGTCCCCCGCGTGGCGACCCCGCCGTCCCGGTGTTACCCGACTATCGCTCGCTCCGCGACAGACTCGACGCCCATCGCGACGGAGCCGCCGTCGAACCCACCGACGCGGTCCGCGCCGACGGCTGACTCCACCACCGGGTACTCGCCAGACGCCGGACTCGCTCAGAACCTCGCCGCGTCGAGGGCCTCTGCGGCCTCGCGGGCGGCCGCGAGGTGTTCGCGTGCCTCTCTCGGGTCCTCGGCCGCCGCCGCCCGTTCCGCGAAGCGTCGGACCGTCTCCGCCAGCAGCGACTCCGCGGCGGCGAGGTCCGCGCGGACGTCACTCCGTGACCCCTCACCGGACGCGGTTCGAGTGGAAACGTCCGGGTCAGGCCGCCGGCCCGTGTGGTCCTCGCGGTCGGGAGACCGGCGCGGCGCGCGCTCTGGCTGGCGTGTGGCGTCGTCTCGCTCGTCCGTGGCTCGGTCGCCCCCCGCTTCGTCTGGAGTACGGGCGGGGTCGGCAGACGGCACTTCGCGTCGCGGTTCCGCCGGCGACGCCGGCTGCTGGTCGGCGGCAGTCTGGTCCGAGGGCTGTGAGTCCGGCCCGGCCTCGGCGTCGCCCTGAGCCTGCTCGTCCGTCCGGGCCGCCGGGTCGCTCGCCGCTTGGTCGCTCGCCGCCGCGTCGTCGCCACCGAACTGGACGCGCGCCTCGTCGCTCGGGTTCGCCACCTCGATGTGGTCCCCTGACTGGCCGTCGGCGGACTGGTCGCCCTCGTCGTCGGTCCCGTCCTCCGACGCTCCCTGCTCGCGTGTGATGGGCTTCTGGCAGGTGGGACAGAACTCCTGCCCGTCGTAGCGGAAGATGGGGTCCCCACAGTCCGAACAGTGGGCGTTCGTCATCGTGGCCCCCTTCAACAGGAGTTCGCTCATCTGCTCGGTGGCCGCGCGCTGTTCCTCCTCTTTCTCGAACTTCTCGCGGAGTTTCTCGCGTTCGGCTTCCTTGTCGAAGTCGCTCATACACGTACCAACGCCGTGGCGCTGAAAACCGTTTTCGGGTGCAATCAGCGACCCGTGGAGGGGGGTTTCGACACGTTTAACGTTCGCGCGAGAGGCGTTCCGAATGGTATGACAAAGGTAAGCGTAGTCGGCGCGGCCGGAACGGTCGGCGCCGCGGCAGGGTACAACATCGCGCTCCGCGACATCGCGGACGAAGTCGTCTTCGTCGACATCCCGGACAAGGAGGAAGACACCATCGGGCAGGCCGCCGACACCAACCACGGCATCGCCTACGACTCGAACACGACGGTCCGACAGGGCGGCTACGAGGACACCGCCGGCTCGGACGTCGTCGTCATCACGGCCGGCATCCCCCGTCAGCCGGGCCAGACCCGCATCGACCTCGCGGGCGACAACGCGCCCATCATGGAGGACATCCAGTCCTCGCTGGACGAGCACAACGACGACTACGTCTCGCTGACGACGTCGAACCCCGTCGACCTGCTCAACCGGCACCTCTACGAGGCCGGCGACCGCTCGCGCGAGCAGGTCATCGGCTTCGGCGGCCGACTCGACTCCGCGCGGTTCCGCTACGTCCTCTCCGAGCGCTTCGACGCCCCGACCCAGAACGTCGAGGCGACCATCCTCGGCGAACACGGCGACGCACAGGTCCCCGTCTTCTCGAAGGTCCGCGTCGACGGCCGTGACCCCGAGTTCGACGACGACGAGCGCGAGGAGATTCTCGGCGACCTGCAGGAGTCCGCGATGGACGTCATCGAACGCAAGGGTGCGACCGAGTGGGGCCCGGCCCGCGGCGTCGCCCACATGGTCGAAGCCATCGTCCGCGACACCGGCGAGGTCCTGCCCGCCTCCGTGAAACTGCAGGGCGAGTTCGGCCACGAGGACACCGCCTTCGGCGTCCCCGTCCGACTCGGCTCGAACGGCGTCGAGGAGATCGTCGAGTGGGACCTCGACGACTACGAACAGGACCTGATGGCCGAAGCGGCCGAGAAGCTCTCGGACCAGTACGACAAAATCGAGTAAGCCGCCGTCGCAGTTCTCCTCTCCCGTTTCCTCTCGTGACGCTCAGACGTGCTCTGACTGCTCTTCCAGCACGTCGGTCTCGTCCGTGTGGTCGCGTGACTCCTCGGCGATGTCCGTACCGAGGAGTGACGCCCACTCGTCGAGGTGTGCGCCCGTCTGTCCGTAGTCCCGGTGTGTCATGGTCGTACGCGATTCATCTCCGCGGTGTTATATAACGATTGTGCCGGGTTCGACCCGAAGAATGAGGGGTTACTCGCGGAACGACTCCGGGACCTGGATGGAGTAGCGCCCGTCCTCCTGCAACGCGACGATGTACTCCTCGCGGTCGTACAGTTCCATCAGGTTGAGTTCGTACTGGCCCGGTTCGAGGACCTTGATGGACTCGAACTGGTCGTTGAGTTCCTCGCGGAGTTCCTTGAGGTCCGGGCGCTCCGTCTCCTCGGGTTCCTCGGGCGGGTCCGGGTCGGCCCCGACGGGCCGGAAGCGATGTTCGCTCTCGGCGTCGGTCTGTGGCTCCTGTGGGAGTTCGTCCGGCGTCACCACGTCCGCGCGGGCGCTCGCCTGTGCGGCGTCCTCGGTATCCGTCCGCTGGGCCTCGACCTCCGGACGCGTCGCCGCCTCGTTCCGGTCTGTCTCGGGGGACGTCCCCTCGGCCCCGGTGGTTCCAGTGGAACTGCCGGCCCCGTGGTCGGCACCGACGCTCGGGTCGTCGCCCCCGTTACCGCCGACGATGTCACGGACCGTCGCCGCCGTCTTCCCGACGGTGCGGGCGACGGTGCTGTCGGCCCCCGGAGGCTCCGGGGGTTCCGGTGGCTCCGCGTCCGGGTCCGGCGGGTTCGAACTGTCGACGCCGTCGGGCCGGAACTGGAACTTGTTACCGCCACAGTCCGGACACCCCGACAGCATCTCCTTCGAGCCGTCGTCGAACGCGCGGCCGCAGTTCGTACACTGGTGTGGCATTATTTCCGGGAGACGAGCGCGCTGATGAGGGTTTCGTCCTTGTGGAGTGTCTCTATCTGGTTGGCAGGACCGATGACGGTCAGTTTCTTCGTCGACTCCTTGCCCATGATGCGGTCCAGGATGCTCTGGTCTGCCGTTTCCGATTTGGGGTAGGTCTCTATCTCGATGCCGTTGAACTCGTCGGGGCTTATCTCGGTCATCGTCACCTCGATGAGACGGGACTCCTCGTCGGGCGAGAGACCCTCTTCGAGGATGACGATGTTGCCGTCGCGCACCCCGTCGAGGATGATGCGTATCTTCTCCATCGAGGCGAGGCCGTCCATCCGTTCGCCGCTGATGAGGTCTATCTGCACGCCGTCGTCGGGGCCTTTTATCTCTGCCATGGTATCACCCGAAGTACTCCGCTATCTTGTCGTAGACCTCGTCCATGTTGTCGCCCTCCAGCGCGGAGAGCGGGATGGTCTCGTGTTGTGGGTAGGCGTTCCGAATCCGCTGGACCGACGACTCCTCCAGGTCTATCTTGTTGGCGAGAATCAACACCGGGAGGTCCTGACTCTCGATGATGCCGATGAGCATCGTGTTGACCTGCGTGAACGGGTCCGTCGCCGAGTCGAGGACGTAGATGACGCCGTCGACGTCCTCGCGAAGCCAGTGCATCGCTTCCGCCACCCCTTCGGTGGCTTCGCGGGAGCGACGGACCGCGTCGTCTTTCTCCATGTCGTGTTCCAGGAACTCGGTGTAGTCGACTTTCGTCGTCACACCCGGCGTGTCGACGATGTCGATGGTCACCTTCTTCCCGTCCCGTTCTATCTCGACGTTCTCCTTCCGGCGCGCGCGGCGCGTCTCGTGTGGCACGTGACTCTCCGGGCCGACGGCGTCGCCGGTCCAGTCGCGTGCGATACGGTTCGCGAGCGTCGTCTTACCGGCGTTCGGCGGACCGTATATCCCGATGCGCTTCGGGTCTTCTTCGGAGAACAGCGTCGATGCTGCCCGTGAAATGCTGTCTTTGAGGTTTGTTAGCAGTCCCATCCTATCCTCCCGCCGCCCGGACTTGCCGGTTTGGCGGCTTCTGCCCGTAGAAGAAAGGCGAATTCACTTAAGGCTACGTCAGACAAGCATAAAATCTTAGAGAGGTCTTGGAGAGCCGACTGAGCCGTCGTCGTGCTGAAACACAGGCGGCCGGCCGAGTGGAACGTCGAGGCGAGAGCTGACGACTCGGTTCGGCGTCGCGTGCGTTCGGATGCACGAGAAACCGAGGGCCTCACGCGGAGAAAGGGAACGAAGTCTCCGGGGCTACGGGGATCGGTGGCCGGTACACTGCCGAACGACCGAACCGAACGCGACGACCGAGCGTGCGAGCGGGTGAGGAGGACAGAGGGGAAACGGTGGGGAGGGTGTAGCCCCCCACCCCTTCGTTTCAGGTGGAACGACGAGCAGGCCCGGGGCGGACGGCGTCGAGACGGCACTCGACGGGAAGGAGTGGGGCGTCCGCTGTGAGCTAGACTAGCGTATTCGCGGACGAGAAGCGTCGAGACACTAGTCTAGAACAACTGTAGCACTCTAGTCACTTCTTTTTGTTTCCCGCGGGTTTGGTTTTTCTGTATATGTATTAAATCTTTCCTAGTCTAGAGCGTTCCCGTTCGCCCCCTCACCCCCCACCCCTGCTCGTTCCCCGCTCCACCTGAAACGAAGGGGTGGGGGGGGTCCACCGGAAATATCACTCTCTATTCACGTCGTCGGACAGTACCGTCGATATGCCCCACCTACTCACACTCACGTCCCCTCGCTCGTAGCCGACGGCCCTTGGCCGACCACCCCCTAGTTCGCCTGCAACCTTCGGTATCCACCAGTCTCGTCGACGAATTCGACGGTAATTCGTGCTTAAGTCGTGATTATCTCGGCGACTGACCCGCCTCGACCGCAGCAGCTCGCTTCGTGGAGGGGGACCTTTTCACGTGGACCCACGGCCACGATTCGACCGAAATGTTTAATATCGACTCACCCACGGGTTCATGTGGTTCAACTGGACGCACCCGAGAGCGTCGTCACTCGCCAGCGATAGCACAGACGTGGTCTTCACGTCCGCTCTTCGGGAGTATCCGTTGCTCTCCACTCGAAACAAGGGGGTTGCGCTCTCGACTATGACCGACTCACTCGACGACTCGGACGCCGGGCCCGACACATCGGAGGACTCGGAGTACGAACTCTCGTCCGACGACGCGGCCGACGACCAGTCCTCTCAGACACCGGACCTGGACGACGTCGTGCTCGACAACCTCGACACGGGGAGTAGCGACGACTCCGACGAGGCCTCTCGCGGCCTGTTCGACGACTTGCTCGAAGGTGAACCCATCTTCGAGAACAAGGAGGTACTGCGACCCTCCTACACGCCACACAAACTCCCGCACCGCGAAGAGCAGATAAACAACATGGCGACCATCCTCGTCACCGCCCTCCGCGGGGACACTCCGTCGAACATCCTCATCTACGGCAAGACGGGGACGGGGAAGACGGCCAGCGCGAAGTTCGTCAGCGAGGAACTGGAGACCACCTCCCAGAAGTACGAGGTGCCCTGCGAGGTCGAGTACATCAACTGCGAGGTGACCGACACCCAGTACCGCGTCCTCGCCCAGCTCGCGAACAAGTTCATCAACAAGAACGTCGACGTCATCGACGACCGGATCGAGACGCTCGAGGACACGCTGTCACGCGCACGCGAGGACGCCACCGCACTCGAAGGGACGGAGTTCGACAGCGTCGACGCGCTCGAAGCCGAAATCGACGCGCTCGAATCCGACAAGGACGACTTCGAGGAGGTTCCGATGACCGGGTGGCCGACCGACCGGGTGTACTCCTCCTTCTTCGACGCCGTCGACTACCACGAACGGGTCGTCGTCATCATGCTCGACGAGATAGACAAACTCGTCGAGAAGTCCGGCGACGACACCCTCTACAACCTCTCGCGGATGAACTCCGAACTGGAGAACTCCCGCGTCTCCATCATGGGCATCTCCAACGACCTGAAGTTCACCGACTTCCTCGACCCCCGCGTCAAGTCGAGTCTCGGCGAGGAGGAGATCGTCTTCCCGCCCTACGACGCCAACCAGTTGCGTGACATCCTACAGGCCCGTGCCGACGTCGCGTTCAAGGGGAGTGCGCTCTCCGACGACGTCATCCCCCTCTGTGCGGCCTTCGCCGCACAGGAACACGGGGACGCCCGCCGGGCACTCGACCTCCTCCGGACGGCCGGGGAACTGGCCGAACGCGACCAGACCGACCAGGTCGAGGAGGACCACGTCCGGCAGGCCCAGGAGAAGATAGAACTGGACCGGGTCGTCGAAGTCGTCCGCACCCTGCCGACCCAGTCGAAGATAGTCCTCTTCGCCATCATCCTCCTAGAGAAGAACGGCGTCCGCAACATCAACACCGGCGAGGTGTTCAACATCTACAAGAACCTCTGTGAGGAGATAGACGCCGACGTGTTGACCCAGCGCCGGGTCACGGACCTCATCTCCGAACTGGACATGCTGGGCATCGTCAACGCCGTCGTCGTCTCGAAGGGCCGTTACGGCCGGACGAAAGAGATCTCGCTGTCGGTCCCGACCGAAGAGACCGAAGCGGTGCTCCTCTCGGACTCGCGACTCGGCGACATCGACGACGTCCAACCGTTCGTACAGGCGCGCTTCGACAACTGACTGCGGGTGGCTACGCGCCGACGACAGTTCCGTTCTCCGCTGTGACCGACGTCCCGACCGTGGAGACGCGCGCGGCCTGATTCCAGCCGAGCCGAATCTCGCCGAGCAACGGCACGCGCCACTCGGCGGTACCGATGACCCACGTGGGCCTGACCGGGTCGCTGATGGGACTTGACCCCACCTGATCGTAGCGGCGGTTGTTGTCGCCTTTGGTGATGAACCCGTCGTGGGGCGCCGGACAGTTGGTGAGTTCCCGGCAGTTGTCCGCGACGCCGACGGCGGCGGGGTCGGCGCGGTCGTACCAGTTCTCGCCGTCTTCGACGTACAGCATCGCTCGGTGGATGATGGGTGTCGTCCCGTTGTCCCCGTCGGGCGCGTACACGATGACGTCGCCCGGTCGGCTGAACCGGACGTAGCGCTCGCCACGTGCGGCCGTGACGACGCCGTGCTCTGCGTTCGCTCCGGCGAACCGCTCCTCCTCCATGACGAAGACGAGGTCGCCCTTCTCGATGTGGGGGTCCATGCTGGGGCTCTCGATGGCGACGAGCGGGGGCCAGACGCCGCTGACGGCGAACAGCAACAGGCCGACCAGCAGGACGGCGCCGGCGCTCCCGACCATGTCGGTCACGTACACCAGTACACCAGCCCCGTCGTCGCTCGCCGACGGACGGTCGTCGCCGGACATGCTACCGGGACTACCGGGAGACGAACAATCAACGTTCCGTTGTGTGACCTACGCCCCCGTGGGCCGTGGACCGACCAGCAGGTGGCCGGACTGGAGTCGAAGCCACCCGAGGCCCGGAACGCGCAGTTCGGCCGTGCCCACGACCCACTCGGCACGGACGACCGTACTGGTCCCAGTCACCTGGTCGTAGGCGTCGTTGAAGTCCCCTTTCGTCACGAACCCGTCGTGCGGGGCGGGGCAGTTCCGGAGGTCGGCACAGCTATCGGCGGCACCGATAGCGTCGGGGTCGGCGCGGTCGTACCAGTTCTCCCCGTCCTCGACGTAGAACATCGCCCGGTGGATGACGGGGGTCCGCTGTGTGTCGCCGTCGGGTTCGAAGACGATGACGTCGCCGGGTTCGCGGAACATCACGTAGTTCGACTCGCTGCCCGTCTGAGCGGTGACCACGCCGTGCCGAGCGTCCGGGCCGGGAAACCGGTCTTCCGCCATGATGAACACCATGTCACCGGTGTCGATGTTCGGGGTCATGCTCCCGCTCTCGATGGCGACGAGCGGGGGCCAGACGCCGCTGACGGCGAACAGCAACAGGCCGACCAGCAGGACGGCGCCGACGCTCGTCCCGACGTCGCGAACGTACACCGAGACCGGGACGCCGTCGCTGTCGTCGCCGCTCCGGCCGCCGGCGTCGCTCGCAGGAGGGCCGCCGTCGGCCGACAAGTCGGGGTCCATCCGTACCTCGGCTTGTCAGCACCACGGCATCAATGTTGTGTCGCCCCGCGTCGTCTGCCGGTCCGCTACGTTTTTGCCTGCCGACGCGGAGTAGCTAACGTGCCGCTTTCGACGCCGGCCCGTATCGTCAGCGAACTCGCCAGCCGCGGCTACAACGCGGAACGCGACGCGGTGACGAAACTGGCCGACGCTCCGGACCCGGAGCGCGCTCTCGACCGCGCACTGGAAACGATGCCGGACGACGCGCTGAAACTCACGGCCGACCACGTCGACTCGGCGCTCGACCGTGGAGAATCGAGGGCCGACGCGACCGCCGGTGGTCGTCCGACGACCGACGGGACGACCGAGTCGAGCGCTACGGCAGACCCCCCTATTTCGACTGGAACAGACTCTCCCTCGTCGCCGGACACGGGCGGGGACGTTCCACCGGAAACGAGGGGGTCTCGCGACGTCGACCTCTCGAAGCGGGCCATCGAGGTCGCCAACGACATGACCGGCAACTCCACGGGAACCGGGGAGTACAGCGACTTCGTCTCGGTGTTCCGGGACCGCTACGAGAAACTCGCGAGCAAACTCCGGGGTCGCGTGAACCACCGCCCGACCGACGCCATCCAGAACATGACCGGCGGCAGCGAGGCCGCCCTCATCGGGATGGTGTCGGATATCCGCTCGACGGCCAGCGGGCACTGGCTCGTCGAACTCGAAGACACGAACGGGACGTTCCCCTGTCTCGTGATGAAAGACCGCCCCATCGCCGATCTGGTCCAGCAACTCCTGTTGGACGAGGTTATCGCCGTCGACGGGACGCTGGCCGACGACGCCGGCATCCTCTTCGTCGACTCGATGTACTTCCCGGACGTCCCGCGGACCCACTCGCCGTCGACGGCCGACCGCCACGTGCAGGCGGCGCTCATCTCCGACGTCCACGTCGGCAGTCAGGAGTTCATGGCCGACGCGTGGCACCGCTTTACGGACTGGCTCCACAGCCCCGAAGCCGAACACGTCGAGTACCTCCTCGTCGCGGGCGACATGGTCGAGGGCGTCGGCATCTACCCCGACCAGGACGAGGAACTGGACATCGTCGACATCTACGAGCAGTACGAGCGGTTCTCGGAGTACCTCAAGGAGGTCCCCGGCGACATGGAGATTCGGATGATTCCGGGCAACCACGACGCCGTCCGCCTCGCGGAACCGCAACCCGGTTTCGACGAGGAACTGCGGGACATCATGACCGCCCACGACGCGCAGGTCCACTCGAACCCCGCGCTCGTCACGGTGGAGGGCGTCACCGTCCTGATGTACCACGGCGTCTCGCTGGACGAGGTCATCGCCGAACTCCCCGACGAGGAGGCCAGTTACGAGGAACCCCACAAGGCGATGTACCAACTGCTGAAGAAGCGCCACGTCGCCCCGCAGTACGGCGGCCACACCCGACTGGCACCGGAGGACCGGGACTACCTCGTCATGGAGGAGGTGCCCGACGTCTTCCACACGGGTCACGTCCACAAACTCGGCTGGGGGAAGTACCACAACGTCCTCGCGCTGAACTCGGGGTGCTGGCAGGCCCAGACCGACTTCCAGAAGTCCGTCAACATCGACCCCGACGCCGGGTTCGCCCCGATTCTGGACCTCGACACGCTGGACATGACCGTTCGGAAGTTCGCCTGACGACCCTTTCCGTCGTCGGGTGACACCTCGCGGCGCTTCGTGCTGCTGTGGGCACCACTCGCGACCGCCCGGTTGTCAGTTGGTAGCCACGTAGGTATTAGAACGCCCCCCGTTTCCACTCGAACCTATTTGCCTCGGGCGGTCGAGGGCCCGCTATGGACGTCGTCGAGAACACCCTCGATACCTCGCTGGACGACTTTCTCGCTCGCCCGCTGTTCTGCTTCCTCGCGCAGTCGTCGGCGTCCGGGCCCCGCGTCTCGCCCCTGTGGTTCCACTGGGACGGCGAGGCGGTGTGGCTCGTCGCCATGGAGAACGGTCGCTCGTACCCCGAGCGAGTCCGAGAGTTCCCGGAGTCTGCCCTCGCAGTCGTGGACTTCGACCCGAACTCGGGGGGTGTCGAACACGTCGGGATGCGCGGGACGGCGACGCTAGAGCCGTTCGACGACGGGGTGGCCGGCCGGCTACTGGAGGCGTATCTCGGGCCCGACCGAGACGCGTGGGACGAGCGGTTCCGTGACCTCGACGACGACGGCTACGGCCTCGTTCGGTTCGACCCGGCGACGGTCGTCGCCCGCGACCAGTCGTACGCGGGTTCACTCGACCGCTGAGGACTCGGCGTCGGGCGTGGTGACGTCGCTGACCTCGAACCGAGCGCCGCCGGCGTCGCTCTCCCCGACAGCGACGGTCCAGCCGTGTGCGTCCGCGATGGTCTTGACGATGGCTACGCCGAACCCGGCGTCGTCTCCCGTCGCGGTCTCGAACAGCCTGTGGCGCTGGTGTTCGGGGATGCCGGGGCCGTCGTCGGCGACGTAGAAGCCGGCCTCGTCCGAGAGCGGCCCGACGGTGACGGTCACCGAGGGGGCGCTGTCGTCGGGTTGCGTCGGACTGTCGGTGGCGCCGTGTTCCCCGCCGTCTTCGTCGGCCTGCGAACCGGAATCCGTCGAACCGTGTTCGACGGCGTTCCGAAAGAGGTTCTCGAACACCTGTCGCAACCGTGTCTCGTCTGCGAGGAGCGTCCCGACGCCCGGTTCGACTTCGAGGGCGGCGGTGCCCGTCTCGGTCGTCTGCCACGCCGCCCGGGCGACCACTGCCACGTCGACGGCCACCGTCTCCCCGACTATCTTCCCCTCCCGGGCCAGCGTCAGGACGTTCTCGGCGAGTTCCTCGGCCCGTTCGATAGCATGGTGGGCCGCGTCGAGGTGTGTACTCTCCCCGTCCTCTCGAGCGAGTTCGACGTGGGCGGCGGCGATGCTCAGGGGGTTCCGGATGTCGTGGGTCACGACGCTCGCGAACTCTTCGAGCCGTTCGTTCTGGCGCTCCAGTTCCTCCCGATAGGCGGTTCGCTCGGTGACGTCGCGGAACACGGTGACGGTGCCGGCGAACGCCCCGTCGTCCAGCGGAAGCAGTCCGAGGTGGGTGTCGAACAGTCGCTTCTCACCCTCGGCCGTCTGGACGGGGACGGCGTCGATAGTCGCCGTCTCGGCGTCGGTGCGCGAACTCAGGAGTCGGCGGACGACGTCGTCGTACGCGTCGGATATCCACTCGGGGACGTACCCCTGTTCGATAACCCTCGTGTAATCCGTGCCCTCTATCTCTTCGGGCGTCGTCCCCATCGTGGTCGCGAAGACGTCGTTGACCCAGAGGAACGTCCCAGTCTCGTCGAGGACGTGAACACCTACGGGGACCGTCTCGACGATTCGCTCGTACAGTTCCAGTTCGGCCTTCCGTTCTTCTCGGTCAGTGACGTCCCGGGAGTTGATGACGATGGCTTCCAGTTCCGGGTCGTCGAGGCGGTTCCGGCCGATTGACTCGAGGGTGCGGTAGTCGCCGTCGGCCGTCCGGAACCGGTAGGTCACACGCCGCGTCTC
Source organism: Haloarcula rubra (assembly GCF_019599465.1). GTDB lineage: Archaea > Halobacteriota > Halobacteria > Halobacteriales > Haloarculaceae > Haloarcula > Haloarcula rubra. The sequence continues at coordinate 203,327 of NZ_RKLR01000002.1, read as the reverse complement.
ACCGGCCGAACCCCGCAACGCGTCGAAGAAGTCGGCGATTCGGTCCCGGTCGTCCGGGTGGACCTTCTCTATCGGGTCCTCGCCGACGACGTCGGCAGGGTCGTATCCCAACGTGTCGGTGACCGAGTCGTTCACGTGGCTCAGATGGCCCGCCCGGTCGTACGTCGCGATGATGTCCGAGGAGTACTGGACCAGTTTCTCGTGGTGGTCCATCGACGCCGACCCGTCCCCCGTCTCGACGACCGCGGAGACGGCATCGGCGACGTCGCCGGCCGCCGATTCCGGGTCGTCTGCCGGGACGTACCGGTCGACGCCCGCCGCGACGGCCTCGGCGGCGACGGTTTCGTCACCGTCGAAGGCAACGAGGACGAACGGGTCGTCGCACGCGCCCCCGCTGTGACGCTCCAGCAGGTCCAGACCGCTCCCGTCCGGGAGGTCGACGCCACTGACGACGCAGTCGATGCCGTCGTGGAGGTGCCGTTCCGCCGCCGTCACCGAGTCCACGTCCCTGACAGTCGCCGCAGACGACGCTCGGAGTCGCTGGCCGACCTCGGCCTGTGACGGCGCCGAGACCAGGAGGACTGTCGTCTCCCGGGGGATAGTCATACCGTACGCATTGCACTACTGGGTGATAACTCTTTGATTTATCAGGGTGGTCGAACTGGGGCCGAACTGGTTCGGACCGGCGCGGGAATATCACCGGTATCTCGGATTCGGGGGGTGTCTCGCCGCCGTAGACGGAACTTAAGAGGGTAGCCCGTTACTACCCCAGTGTATGAGCGACGACGACCGCGGATTCGAGACAGACGCCCTCCACGTAGGGCAGGAAGAACCGGACGCTGAGGCCCGTGCCCGGGCACCACCGCTGTACCAGACAACCTCGTACGTCTTCGAAGACGCCGAGGACGCCGCGAAGCAGTTCGCCCTCGAAAAGCCGGGACACATCTACTCCCGGTTGATGAACCCCACCGTCGGGATGCTCCAGGAGCGACTGGCCGCACTCGAAGGCGGGGTCGGGGCCGTCGCCACCGCCTCGGGGATGGCGTCGCTGAACCTCGCCACGTTCCTCTTGGCCGACGTGGGCGACAACGTGGTCACCGCCTCCTCGCTGTACGGCGGCACCTACACGTACTACACCCACACTGCCCCCCGGAACGGCGTCGAGACGCGCTTCGTCGACACGCTGGACTACGACGCCTACGAGGAGGCCATCGACGAGAACACGGCCTACGTCCACTGCGAGACCATCGGCAACCCCGCGCTCGTGACGCCGGACTTCGAGCGCCTCGCGGACATCGCCCACGACAACGGCGTCCCCTTCTTCGTGGACAACACGTTCGCGACGCCGTACCTGTGCAACCCCATCGAACACGGCGCGGACCTCGTCTGGAACTCCACGACGAAGTGGATTCACGGCCACGGCACCACCGTCGGCGGCGTCCTCGTCGACGGCGGGTCGTTCCCGTGGGACGAGTACGAGGAGAAGTACCCCGAAATCGCCGGGGACAACCCGGCCTACCACGGCGTCAACTTCCGCGAGCGGTTCGGCGACGCCGCCTTCACCTACGCCGCTATCGCCCGCGGCCTGCGTGACCTTGGCTGTCAGCAGTCCCCCTTCGACGCCTGGCAGACCATGCAGGGCTTAGAGACCCTGCCGACGCGGATGGACCGCCACTGCGAGAACGCGATGGCCGTCGCGGAGTTCTTGGACGACCACCCCGAGGTGTCGTGGGTCACTTACCCCGGCCTCGAGGACCACGAGACCCACGACATGGCGACGAAGTACCTCGACGGCGGGTACGGCGGCATGATCACGTTCGGTCTCGCGGAGGGCTACGACGCCGCCCGGACCACCGTCGAGTCGACAGAAATCGCCAGCCTGCTGGCGAACGTCGGCGACGCGAAGACGCTGGTCATCCACCCCGCGTCCACGACTCACCAGCAGCTCACTGACGAGGAGAAGGACGCCGCCGGCGTCACCGACGACATGGTGCGTCTCTCGGTCGGGACGGAATCGGTCGACGACATCATCGGGGACCTCGACCAGGCCATCGCGCAGGCCACCGAGTAACGCCGAGCCGTTTTTTCCGCGTCGACGCCTCTTTCAGGGCACGCGACCCGTTTCCCGCCCGACGAGAACGGTAGGACGCCCGAACGTATTCGGTTCTCAATACTTGAGAACGGGACTCTCTCTTCAAGCCCTCTCCACACCGATTACTACCTGTAGAGGAAATCAATCATGTCTACCGACACCCGACACATCGACGTCGAACTGTTCGGCCGTAAGGCCGACTTCGCGTACTCCGAACACTGGATCGGCTACGCCATCCTGTCGCTCCGCCTCACGATGGGGTGGGTCCTGTTACAGGGCGGCCTCACGAAACTCGTCACGTACCTCGACGCCACCGCCGAGAACAACTGGACGGCGGCCGGTTACCTCGCCAACGCCATCCCCGAGGGCAACCCCTTCACCGGGATGTTCGCCTCGATGGCCGGGAGCCCGCTCGTCGACATGCTCGTGATGTGGGGGCTCACCCTGACCGGCATCGGCCTCATCGTCGGCGCGTTCGTCCGCTGGAACGCGTTCTGGGCCGCCGTCATGATGATGATGTTCTGGGCGGCGAGCCTTCAGGGCGGTCTCATGGCCGGCCTCCCGCTGGCCCACGGCTGGGTCATCGACGACCACGTCGTCTACGCGGCGCTCCTGTTCGGCCTCGGGGCCATCGGCGCCGGCCGCATCCTCGGCCTCGACGCCTACCTCGAACAGCTAGAGGTCGTGCAGAACAACGCGTGGCTCCGCGCCCTCCTCGGGTGACGCGCACGGGCCTGCCGCCGCTCGCCGGTCCGGCGACGGCGGTTCCGCCACCGAAGCAACATTTCAGTACACGGAGAGACAGATGGATACGACACTCTTGACGATGCTCGCGGTGCTCACGAGCGCCGTGGTCCTCGTCCTCGGCGGCGTGATTACCCACCTCGCCTACCGGGCGGCCCGCCGGAACGGGTCCCCGGTGATGCGCCGCTTCGCCGCCGGGTTCGGCCTCGTGACGCTGGGGCTCCTCCTGGGCGGCGGCGTCCACCAACTGCTCGGGTGGAGTTTCCTCGGCGGCGTCCTCCTCCAGCGGTCGGTCACCGCGCTCGGGTTCGGCCTGCTCGTCTACTCGCTGTACGGCCACGCGGACACGGAGACGGCGCGGGCCTGACTAGAGAATCTCCTTCTCCTCGAAGAGGTCCTGCAGTTCCGCCATCGTCGAGACGGTCACGTCACACGACGGGGCGACGGCCGGTTTCGGTTCGAACCCGACGGCCAGTCCCGCCACCTCCAGCATCGGCAGGTCGTTGGCGCCGTCGCCGACGGCGACGGTGCGGTCGCGGTCCTCGCCGACGATGGCCGTCGCCACCTCCAGCGCGTCGTCTTTCGTCCCCTCGACGAGCGGTCCCTCGACGGTGCCGGTGAGTTTCCCGTCCGCGACCGGCAGGCGGTTGGCGACGATGGCGTCGACTTCGACCCCCTCCTTCGCGAGTGCGGCCTCGACGCCGCGCTCGAAGCCGCCGGTGAGGATGGCGACGTAGTGGCCGGCCTCGCGTAGGGCAGCGATGACGTCGGCCGCGCCGGGGCGCAGTTCCACCTCGTCGAAGGCGGCCTGTGCCTGCTCGTCGGGCAGGTCTTCGAGCAGCGCACAGCGCTGGCGCAGGCTCTCGGCGTACTCGATTTCGTCGTTCATCGCTCGCTCGGTAATCGACGCCATGTCCTCGGCGGTGCCGTTCTGGTTGCCCAGCAGGACCGTCATCTCGGAGTCCGAGAGGGTGCCGTCGAAGTCGAAGGCGACTAGCATTGCCCGGGGATAGCAGAGCGGGGGTTTTCTATCCACCTCTTTCCGCCCGATGCGGTTCGACTGGCCGTTCGAGGCCGTTCCTCAGTCGGTTCGTCGTTCGGCTACGGCGACGAGGACGTACAGCAACCCGACGAGGCGGGTCCCCGAATACACCCAGCCTTTCCACTTGCAGTCGGCGGCGTCGGTGTACGCTAGCGCCGCGCCGTAGTCGACGTAGGCTTGCGGGGCGACCAGAGCGACGACGCCGACGAGGCCGAGGAGTCGCTTGAACGCCGAATACGAGGCGTCACTTCGTCACATCACGAATAGGATGGCGAGTCCTTCCGCTCGTGCCCCGGGCACGACCCACGACCGTAACTCGCACTCGTCTGGGTTGTCGAGTGCTATCCGTTCGGCCGCGCCGACGAGTGCTTCGGGAAACAGGAGTTCGACGATGCCGACGGCGGTGAGTGCGTTACGAATCATCGACAGTTCGACGTTGGTCGTCCGACGTGATGAACGACGCTGTCGTCCGAGTGTTCGTCGACTGTCACACCCACTGGCTCGTCGAACGGCAGGCCGGGGGTAACGAAACTGTCCTACGGCATCCGTGGCGGTTCACTGCTCAGGGCTTCGGCGGCGGCCCGTCGTAAGCGTCCATGTCCTGATAGAAGTTCAGCAGGGCGAACTTCAGTTTCTCGGGGCCGATGTCGACCATCTCGCGGCGTTCCTCGGGCGGGAAGGTGCCCCGGACCGCGTAGTCGCGCATGTCCATCTCGGCGTGTTCGGTGTAGCGCTTGTCGAGCAACACCCGCGAACCAAAGTCCTCGGGCGAGCGGACGACTCGACCGAGCGCCTGTCTCGTCTTGCGCACCGTCGGAATCTCGACGGCGTAGCGCCACCCGGCCTCGTCGGCGTCCTCGTCGCCGAACGCCGTCGCGTAGGCGTCCTGTACGGCCTCCATCCGGTCGTCGAGGTGGGGGTAGGGGACGCCGAGGACGACGACGGTGCGGGCGTCGTCGCCGTCGTAGCTCACCCCTTCGCCGAGGGTGCCCCACAGCGAGGTAAAGAGGACGGCGCCGTCGTCGTCGGTGAAGGCCTCGCGGAGGTCACGGGCCTGTTTCCCGGGTTCGTCCAGATACCGGGTGCCGCTGACGGCGACCATGTCGTGGTAGCGCTTCGCCTCGCTGTAGGACGGACAGAACACGAGGGTGTTGCCCGGCGTGAAGCGGACGACGTCTTCGAGGGTGCGAGCGATGGTCTGCTGTGTCTCTGGGTTGTCCCGTTCGCTCGAGAAGAGGGCGGGGCCGTCGACGGCGTAGGTCCGCCGGCGTTCCTCGGGGAACTGCGCGCCGTAGGCCATCGTCACCGGGTCGTCCACCCCGACGACGTCTTCGGTCACGTCGAACGGTCGCAGCGTCGCACTCATCAACACGGCCGCGTGCAGGTCGTCGAACAGGTCCCGGGTCACCTGCTCGGGGATGCAGGTGTACAGTTCGGCACGGCCGTAGACGTCGCCGCTGCCCTCGTCGCGGCGCACGCTCACCACGGGATACTGGCCGGCGGCGTCCGATTCGGCCAGCCAGTCCGAGAGGAAGGCGGCGGCCTGCAGGGTCTGACACTCCTTGCGCGTGTCGAGTTCCCCCTCTTTGAACTGCTCCTCGTACGTCGCGTCGAGTTCCCGACCCAGTTCGACGGCGTGGTCGACCTCCTCGTGGAAGCCGGGGCCGGTGTAGTGCTGGAAGAACGCGAGGGTGAGGTCGTCTTTCTTGTCGTCGTTGGCGACGGTGACGTCGTCCCAGTGCTCGTCGACGGCCTCCCGGTCGCCGAAGCCGAACGAGTCCTCGTACGTCTCGACGAGTGCGTCCCGGAAGGTTTCGAGGACGTTCGCGGCACCCTCCGCGCGGGCGTCGTCGCTCCCGTCGAGTTCGTCTAACGCTTGGTCCAGCGTGTTCTCGGTCAGGGTGCGCCGGGCGTGGTCGCGGGCCGCGGACTCGACGTTGTGGGCCTCGTCGAAGACGGCGACGACGTCCTCGGGTTCCCGGCCCAACCACCGGAAGAACTGCTCGCGGATGGTCGGGTCCAGCAGGTGGTGGTAGTTACACACCACGAGGTCGACGCCGTCCATCCCCTCCTTCAGCAGTTCGTAGCCACACATCCCCTGCTGTTCGGCGTACTCGTACACGTCGTCGGGCGTGCGCACGTCGTCGTAGAGCCACGCGTAGAAGTCGGTGGTGTCGACGGTGAGGTTCCGGTAGTAGTGGTCGCAGGTCGACCGTTCGCTCTCCAGTTCGTCGCGTTGCTCCTGTAAGTCCCGCAGTTCCTCGACGACGGCGCTACGGGCCTCCATGGCCTCGCTGTCGCCCGACTGGCCCGCTTCGAGCAGTTCCCCCTCGCGCCGTTCGAGGTCGGCGATGTCGCCCTCGACGTCGACCAGTTCGCGCGTCGTATCGCGAAGGGCCTGACACTCCTCGTAGTCGACGTCGATGTGACACATCGACCCCTTGCCGCGGAAGACGACCGCTCGCAGGTCCTCGTGGTCCGTGATGGCGCGGGCGTCCTCGACGAACTGGCGCATCTGCTGGTGGACGTTCGTCGTGATGACCACCGTCTTGTCCGTCTCGCGGGCGTGTTCCAGCGCCGGGACGAGCGAGGCCAGCGTCTTGCCGGTGCCACAGGCCCCCTCGAAGAGGACGTCTCGTCCGTCGTCGAGGGCGTCGTAGATGGTGCCCATCGCCTCGCGCTGGTGGTCGTACGGCTCCTCGTAGGGGAAAAAGCGGAGGTAGCCGTCGTCTGTCGTCGCCACGGGGGTCCGTTGGCCGTTCTCGGGCAAAAGGGTTCGCCCCAGTAGCTATCCCGCTCGCGCCCCTCTGGACACCCATGTGGCGGCCGGTGCTCCTCGTCGCGGTGGTCGCGCTCGCGGGCTGTTCGGGGCTGTTCGCGAGCGCCGATACGTCCTCGCCGGAGCGCCCGCTGACGCCCGCGCCGGTGCCGGAGACGACCACCGAGAACGTCACGCTCCCCCGCGAGAACGGGAGTGTCGACCTCGACCGAATTCTGGCCCGGCACGAGGCCGCGCTCGCCGAGCGGAGCTTCCACCGTCACGTCGAACGCGAGGGACCACAGAACACGCGGGACGTGTGGGTCGACCGAGAGCGCAGGATAACCCGCGTCCGGCGGACGTTCGGCCCGCTGACCGACGACGCCGTCGTCGCCGACGGGATGCTGTACCGCAGCGTCCGCGACGACCCCGACACGGACTACACCGCGACAGCCAGCGACGGGCAGATACCGTACGTCCCGTCGGCGTCGGGCGTCGCCAGACTTCGGGTGGTCCTCGACGCCGAGGGGTACGACCGCCTCGGAACGGTCCGGCGCGGCGGCCGCACGCTCGCCGTCGTCGGGTCCAACGACACGGGGGCCCCGGTCAGCGGCGCCGACCCGGACCCGGTCGTCGCGGTCCGGTCGCGCATCTACGTCGACCGGACGGGTATCGTCCGGTACGTCGACCACTGGATGCGACGGTCCAACGGCACGGTGTTCGTCCTCCGGTGGCAGGTCACGACCGGCATCGACCGCGTCCCGGTCCCGTGGTGGGCCGACGAAATCGGCCTGTACGGCTGACTCATGCCGTCTCGGGTTCGATGTACACTTTCCGGATGTCGCCGTTGAGCGCCTTCAGCGCGTCCTCGATAGCCGTGATCGCGTCGTCTATCTCCGCGGTGTCGAGGCCCTCGTCGAACACCACGTCGGCGGAGACGACCACGTCGTTCGGGCCGAAGTACACCGTCCGGAAGTCGACGATGTCGCTGACGTGTTCGTGGTCGGTGACGACGGCGCGGAGTTCTCGGCCCACGTCCGCCGGGAGGCTCTCGCCGAGGATGAGGCGTTTGTTCTCCCACGCGAGCGCCAGCGCGAAGCCCATCAGCATGATGCCGATGAGCACTGCCGATATCTGGTCGAACACCGGGTTGCCGGTCTGCTGTTCGAGGAACAGGCCGACCAGCGCGATGACGATGCCCGCCAGCGCGATGGTGTCCTCGGTCAGCGCCGTCAGCGTCGTCACGTCGCTGGTCTTGCGGAACGCCTCCCGATAACTGCCCCAGTCGTTGCGCTTCATCTGGCGCTGCATCTCGGCGCGGGCCTTGTACAGCGCCCACGTCTCGAAGACGAACGCGCCCAGCAGGACGGTGTAGTTGACCCACAGCGGGTCGAGCCACGCCGGCGGCGTGAAACTGATGAACAGGAACTCGACGGCACCGCCGGCGGCCTCTCCACCGTGACCGCCCGACGTGAGTTCGCTGTACCCGTGTTTCAGACTCTCCCACCCGGCGATGCCGAACAGGAAGACGGAGACCAGAAAGCTGTAGAAGAACTGTGCCTTGCCGTAGCCGAAGGGGTGCTCTCGGTTCGCCTCGCGCCCGGAGAACCGGATGCCGATGAGAAGGAACACCTGATTGCCGGTGTCGGAGACGCTGTGGTACGTCTCCGATAGCATCGCGGCGCTCCCGGTCAGGAGGAACCCGAAGAACTTCAGCACCGCGATGGCGCCGTTGGCGACGAGGGCGGCGAGGACGACTGATTTACTGCCTGCCATGCCCGGGCAGTCACGAGGCTGGGGGAAAGTGGTTCTGGATTTACGGCTGGAGACGCTATCCGGGGTATGCTCACTGTCGTCTCCGATACGCACGGTACCGACGGCCACCGACTCGACGGCCACACGCTCGACGCGGTCAGGGCCGCGGACCACGTCGTCCACGCCGGCGACTTCACCACCGAGTCGGTCCTCGACGCCGTCGCGGCCGAGGCGTCGGCGCTCACCGCCGTCTACGGGAACAACGACACGACGGCGGTCCGGGAGCGCCTCACCGACGTCGCGACGCTCTCGTGGGCGGGGCTGACGGTACTGGTCGTCCACGGCCACGACCACTCGGAGACGGCGCTGGGGCTGCTCGCCCGGCAGGAGGACGCCGACGTGGTGGTCGTGGGTCACTCCCACCGACCCGAAATCGGGGCCCTCGACGGCCGCCTCCTCGTCAACCCGGGGAGCTACGCCGACCCGAGACGCTACCGACCTGCCCACGCAGAACTGGAAGCGACCGACGGCGGGGTCCGCGTCAGCCTCCGGTCGCCGGATGGAGCGGTGTTCTCGACAGCGACCCGAGAACGGTGAGAGGGAGTGGGGAGTGCCGGCCGCGCCGTCGCGGGAATGCCAGATGGGAGTGTCAACTGCGGACCGTGGCGCGCCGAGCAGTTCGGCGCACGTGGTACGTTGCCACTACGCGATAAAGGACCTGTTGGAGAGTGAAACGCGGATTTGACACTTACTGACGGACGTACCAAGTGGCCCCGAGTACGGCGAGGACGAACGCCCCGCCGGCGAAGAAGGCGAGCCCCGGTGGTAGGCTCCCGAGCAGTTCCGCACCGCCCTGTGTCGCGGCGTCGGCCGTCTGTGTGGCCACCTCGCCGCCGTCCGCGACGCTCCCGTTCTCGATGTAGTAGTTCGGGTCGGGGTCGGCCGTGTCGGCACTGCCGCTTCGCACCGTGGGGCCGAACAGGGACCCGAACCCGCGCCCGAACACCTGCTGGACGAAGAGACTCGCCAGTCCGACGACGGCGAGGGCGCCCAGCAGGTTCGACAGCGCGGCCCGCAGGCCGGACGTCTCCTGCTCGTCGCCGGCACAGATGACCAGCGGTTGGTTCGCGGGCGCGAACACGTCCATCTCACGGCCCTTCTCGGAGTACGCGGTGTCGACGACTTCGACGGCACCGGCGTTCTCGAGTTTCTTGAGGTGGTACTGTGTGTTCTGGAGCGAGGTCCCCACCCTGTCGGCGAGTTCCGCGGGCGGCGCTGGCTCACGGTTGAGTGCCGCCAGCAACTCGCGGGCAGTCTCCGAGGAGAGCGCCGAGAGGACGTCGTCCGCGTCCTCGCTGTCGACCCCGATGACCCGGGGTTCCGCGTCGGGAATCGCCGGGTCCCGAGAGGGCAGCAACGACATGCGATATCGTATGTACTATGATGTTATGAGTCTTTGCCAAGGTAACACGTGCGTTGCACATATCGCTCAAAGACGGATTTCACTCTTCGAAATCGACCGTTTTGGGCGCGCTGCGTCGGGGTGGCGAAACCTCTTTGTCTCGTGCCTGTCAACCGCCGGGTATGCAGGATATCCTCATCTACGGACTGCTGGCCGCTGTGCTCGCGTTCTTCTTCTTCATGTACCTGATGCTCCGCCGGACCTTCCAAGGGTTCAGAGAGGGGTTCCAGCAGAGCAAAGAAAAGTAGCCGACGGCGAAAGTGGTTTGGGCCCGTCGCCGGACCTTCCCCTATGGACCCGCGCATCCGCGAACACGCAGAAGTCGTCGTCGACCACTCCATCGACCTGAGCGAGGGCGACGACGTCGTCATCGACGCCCACCCCGTCGCAGAGGACCTCGTCGTCGCGCTACACGAACTGGCCGCCGACCGCGGCGCGAACCCCCTCGTCGTGCAGGAGCGACTCGGCGAACGGTTCAACCGGGCGTTCCTCCGCAACCGCGACGAGTTCGAGACGCCCGGCCACATCGAAGCCCTCTACGAGGCGATGGACGCCTACATCGCCATCCGCGGCAACGCCAACGTCACCGAGGCCAGCGACGTCGACCCGGAGACCACCGCCGCCTACCAGCAGGCTCAGCAACCCCTCCTCGAAGAACGTCTCTCGAAGACGTGGTGTCTCACCCAGTACCCCGCGCCGGCCAACGCGCAACTGGCCCAGATGTCCACCGAGGGTTACGAGAACTTCGTCTGGGACGCCGTCAACAAGGACTGGGACGCCGTGCGCGAACACCAGTCCCAGATGGTCGAGATTCTCGACCCGGCCGACGAGGTGCGTATCGTCTCCGGTGACACCACCGACGTGACGATGTCCGTCGCTGGCAACGTGACGCTCAACGACTACGGCGAGAAGAACCTCCCCGGCGGCGAGGTGTTCACCGCGCCCGTCCCCGACAGCGTCGAGGGCGAGGTGCTGTTCGACAAACCGCTGTACCACCAAGGTCGGGAGGTCACCGACGTCTTCCTCCGGTTCGAGGACGGCGAAGTCGTCGACCACAGCGCCGAGAAGAACGAGGACCTGCTGACCGAAGTCTTAGAGACCGACGAGGGCGCGAGTCGCCTCGGCGAACTCGGCATCGGGATGAACCGCGACATCGACCGGTTCACCTACAACATGCTGTTCGACGAGAAGATGGGCGACACCGTCCACATGGCCGTCGGCCGCGCCTACGACGAGACGGTCGGCGAGGGCAACGAGCAGAACGACTCGGCGGTCCACGTCGACATGATAGTGGACATGAGCGAGGACTCCCGTATCGAGGTGGACGGCGAGGTGGTCCAGCGGGATGGGACGTTCAAGTTCGAAGAGGGCTTCGAGGCGTAGAGAGAGCGTACAGGTCGTCTCACACCGCACCGAGCGAAGCGAGGTGCGGCCTTTTTCAGTCGCCCTTCTCTAGCCGCGCCACGTACAGCGCTCCCTCACGTTCCACCTCGGCGACCGACCACACGGTGTCGGCCACCAGTTCGCGCATCGTCTCCGGCGCGACGTGGAGGTAGTCGTGCCACACGCCGGTGTACCGGCGGTAGCGGGTCCGGATGCGGAGGCGACCGGGGAGCCACCCGCGCTCGCGGTTGCGCTCGTGGTAGTCCAGATGTGCGGGGTCGTCGGTATCGAGAGGGTCGAGACTCGACGCGACGAGCGTGGCGTCGTGGGTCGTCGCGTCGGCCAGCGCCCCGAGAACCGTCGGCGCTCGGTCGGCACTCCCGACCAGCCCGAAGTTGTTGCCCAGCATGAGTGCGGTGTCGAACTGCTCGTCGAGGCCGTCGGCGTCGGCGACGTCGCACTCGCGGACGTCTGCGACCCCTCGGTCGCGAGCGACCGCCATCGCGCCCGGCGACAGGTCGATGCCCGTCACGTCGTGGCCGCGACGCTGGAGTTCCAGCGCGTGCCGGCCGGGGCCACAGCCCACGTCGAGGACACGCCCCTCCGCCCACGCCAGGGCGGTGTGTTCCCGTCCGTCCCACTCCTCGGGCGGCGAGAAGTACACTTCGGGGCCAGCGGGGCAATCGACGAACCCGTCGTCGCGCTCGACCACCTCGAAGGCGTCGCCGTGGTCGTGGTAGTCCCGACACATCGCACCGAACGCGTCGGTTTCGGGGAGGTCTGCCATGATTCCCTGCCCGTCCGGGCCGTAGAAAAGTGTTTCTCGGGCACGAGAGGACGTAGCAAGCTTCCCACCGGCGATTCTGTCGGCTCCGACTGGACAGGAAGCTTATGTCGCGCGGTGGGGTAGTGTCACTCATGAGTGACCAACGCTCCCTGCTGGTGCGGGCGGTGTGGTTCCTGCTGGTCGGGTGGTGGCTGACCGGCGTGTGGCTCTCGATAGCGTGGCTGCTTAACGTCACGATAATCGGCATTCCGTTGGGCATCAAGATGATAAACCGGGTGCCGCTGGTGCTGTCGCTGAAACGGCGGGGGACGCTGGTCGAGGAGAGCGACGGCGGCAGTCAGCACTCCCTACTGGTGCGGGCGGTGTGGTTCCTGCTGGTCGGGTGGTGGGCGAGCGGTATCTGGACGGGCGTCGCGTACGCGCTGACGCTGACTGTCGTCGGCATCCCGCTGGCCGTCTGGATGTACAACCAACTCCCGTACGTCGTCTCGCTGTACAACTACTGACGGCGCCGAAGGCTTCTCGTCGCTCCAGCACCATGTGGGTGTATGGCAATCGGCCAGCTAGAGCTGGCGTTCCGGGTGGCGTCGGGGCTGTTCGTCATCGTCGCCCCGACGGTGATGTTTCTGGCCCTGTGGCGCGGCTTGGAGGCGATGCGAGACGACGAACTCATCGAACGCGCCCAACAGCGTGCCGAGGCGATGGAGCAGTCGGGGTCGGAGTGGAGCGTCGACGCGACCGCGGTCACGGCGGCGGTGACGAGCGGCGACCCGGTGCCCGACGAGATGGTCGCCTGCCCGAGTTGCGGGACGGCGAACCGTGCGGGCGTGACCTACTGCCAGCAGTGTCTGCACGAACTCGACGACTGACTCAGTTCCACCGCAACTCGTCCTCGCCGACGGTCACGAGGAGCGTCGGGGACCGTCGGTCGACGGTGCAGTCGCGCCCCCGTTCGATGGCGTAGGTCGTCGACTCGGTCCGGTTCACGTCCACCGGGATACCGGCCTCGACGTCGAACTGACGCGTGACCCCGCCCGCGATGGTGTCGTCGCGGCTGTAGTCGACGTCTCGGTAGGAGAGCCAGACGTCCCGGCGGGGCACGTCGTCGACGCCGACCAGACACCCCTGCAGTCGCGGGAGCGACATGGCACGCGTGAACACGAACTCGTTGGTGACGGTCAGCGTCCCGACGCGTGCCTGTCGCTCGACGTACTCCGGTCGCGGGTCGGTCGTCGGCGCGTCGACGGTGACCGACTGCGCGGTCTGCAACTCGTAGCTGACGCCGCCACCGACGGCGTCGACGCCGACGAGGACAGTACTGAGGAGTACTAGTCCGACCACGACGCCGGTAGCGGTCCGGACGGGGAGCCGCAGGTCCCGCTCTCGGAGTGCGTATCCGAGCGCGACGAACAGTGCCGCCGACAGTGCGAGCAACAGGAACGTCCCCGTCTCGCCGGGGCCGTACCGCAGGACGACGTACCCGACGAAGACGACGTAGGAGACGCCGGAGAGGGCGAAGGCCACCACGTCCAACACGTCGCGCTGGACGGTGACGCCGGCGACGAAGAAGACGACGAACGCCGCGAACAGCAGGGCGGCTTTCACCGTAATCGAGAGGCCGAACACCACGTCGCGGACGAAGTAGACGAACGCCGCCGCGGCGAACACCACGCCGAGCGCGTACAGTAGTTTGCCGCTGTCGATGTCGAAGTTCATGGAGGGCAACGAGTAGACACACTCGGATCACCGGCATGAATCTTGGTCGGCGTCGGGCCTGTCGGCGCAGTTCAGTCGTCGTTCTCGGCCCGTACGACGACCCGTCCCGGTTCGGCCATGTACGGGTGACCGTATCCGCAGTAGACCGTACACGCGAAGCCGAACGACCCGGTCGTGTCGACGACGAACCCCATCTCTGCGGGCACCGTCGAGTGGTGCCAGAGGTACGTCGTCGGGGCGAGCGTCCCGGCGAACGCCGGCCCCCAACACCCGCCGGGCCCCATCGGCCCCTGTCCCGGCCCGTAGGGACCTCCACCCGGCCCGTATCCGCCACCCGGACCCTGGCCGCCACCGGGGCCGTGTGGCCCGTGATGGCCGCCCCACGGACCGCTTCCGGGGCCGTAGGGCCCGCCACCCGGGCCCTGTGGTCCTTGCCCGGGTTCACCCTGTCCCCGCCCGCCGGTCCGCAGGAACTCGTCCGAGACGATGGCGAGACTGTGGTCGGGATAGGCCGCTTCGGCGGCCTCGTGCAGGGCCTCCAGCGACGTGCCCCGAGGAACCGGAATCACCTGTTCGTTCCGCCGCGCTCGCTGTTCGGAACTCGGGACGCCCGCCCGGACGGCCCGTGGCAGTTCGGCCACGGCGTCGTCGGCCTCCACGTTGAACAGCGTCAGACGGAGTTCGTCGCCGGGCGACAGCGTCAGTCGGTCCACCTCCGTGCCGTCGGCGTCCAGCAGGAAGTACCCCCAGTGGTACGACCCGACGAAGGCCCGGACCGTCTCGCCGGTTCGGTCCGTCCCGTCGTCGTCGGCACCGGCGTCGGTCGGCGACTCCTGTTGGTTCGCTGCCCCCGTGGCGCTCTCCCGAGTCGTCGGTAACAACCCCGAACACCCGGCGAGCGACGTGCCGGCCGCGAGCGCCAGCATCTCCCGTCGCGTAATCGTGGGATACTGTGTACCCATACCTCTCCAGTCGAGAGGGTACCGGATTGCTATACTCACCTTACACTTCTCGGTCGGTTACCCACTTCCGACGCCGTGCTCTCCGGGTGTCCGGGCTACGTCGGTACGCTCCGTCCGCTCAGTCGTCGGCCGCCGCCCGGCCGCCCGTCGACCCGCCCGACAGCGGCGTCCGCTCGACGACGGTGCCGTCGTATGTCGGGTACTGCTCGACGATTTCGCCCTTCGGCACGTCGCCCTCCTCGACCATCTCTTCTAAGAGCCACCACGCCAGTTCGACGTGGTCGGACTTGACCGTGTAGAACTCCTCGGGGACGCCCAACTCTTCGAGGCGGGCCTCGCTCACCCACGCCTTCCCGTAGACGAGGGTACCGTCCTCGGTCACGTCGTCGAACTCGCGGCGGATGTTGCGGGCCATCCGCTTGAGTCGGGAGCGGTGCTGGGCGGCGTCCTTGAAGACGCTCGTACAGAAGTACACCTTCTCGTGGTCGCCCATCGTCTCTAGGATGTCGTGGCTCCCCTCGACGGCGCTCATGTGGTCGTCTTTGAGTTCGAAGCCCTCCTCCTGCATCCGGCGGTAGTTGCCGTCGGACATCTCGAACTCGTTGATGTTACAGAAGTCGGCGGCGCCCTCGTCTAAGAACTCGAGGAACTCCTCCTCGGCGCGGATGCCCGGAATCTCGAAGGCCGGCGTCAGACCCTCCTCGCGGGCGATGTACAGAATCTCCTCCCACTCGGTGCCGTGGAGGTCGCCCCACAGTTCCAGCGGCGGGTGGAAGCGAATCTCGTCGAGTCCCGCCTCCGAGAGGCGGCGCATGTTCTCGCGGCCGCCGGTGATACCGGTGTAGAGGTGCGTGTGGTGGTCCTCGCCGAACTCGTCTTTCAGCAGTTCCAGGTAGTGACAGGTCCGGTCGAGGGCCTCCTGCGGTTCGCCGCCCGTGATGGAGGTGCCCAGCGCGCTCATGCGCTTTGC
Organism: Haloarcula rubra; assembly: GCF_019599465.1. GTDB lineage: Archaea > Halobacteriota > Halobacteria > Halobacteriales > Haloarculaceae > Haloarcula > Haloarcula rubra. Next base: position 187,656 of record NZ_RKLR01000002.1, on the reverse strand, counting down.
CTCCTCGATGACGTCGCTGTCGTCCTCGACGGGACGCTCGTTGGCGTACATCTGGGTGACGTTCTTGCGGTTCTCCCCGAGGGGACAGTAGAAGCAGTCTCGCTGGTCGCAGTAGCCGTAGACGAACAGCACCATCTTCCCGCCTTTGGCGCACTGTTCGCAGCCCTCGGAGATCATCGTGTACGGCTAGGACTGCACCCAGCGGGAAAAAGCGTGCGCATCTACGCCGCCGTGGTGTGGGTCGGCACGGGTCGTCCATGCTCACTCAGAACAGTCGGTCGAAGGCCCCACCGAGGAGGCGGATGGCGAGTAGCACACCGACGAGTAGTCCCACCGCGAACAGGAAGTCGAAGACGGTCCCTGCCCCTTCGATACCGTACTGCAACGGGAGCATCATCGTGGCCGTGCGTCTCCGCCGGGAGTGTATAGCCTTTCGGGCTATCCGGGAGCCGACTTGCCCGGGGCCCCACCGGTTCTCCCCCACGCGCTTATCCCCTCGCCCGCCCGATTCCGTCCCATGTCGGACGCCGGCCGTCGTCGCGGCCTCGCAATCGTCTTCGCCGTGGTCTTTCTGGACTTGCTCGGGTTCGGTATAGTCATCCCCATCCTCCCGTTCTACACCCGGTCGTTCCCCGGCGGCACCGAGTTCGTCATCGGCCTGCTCGCGGCCTCCTACTCGGCGATGCAGTTCGGGTTCGCGCCGCTGCTGGGGTCGCTCTCGGACCGCGTCGGCCGGCGGCCGGTCCTCGTCCTCTCGCTGTGTGGATCCGTGCTGGCGTGGACGGTGTTCGGACTCGCCGACGCGCTGTGGTTGCTGTTCGCCTCGCGGATGCTCGCCGGTGCGATGGGCGGGAACCTCTCGACGGCGCAGGCCTACGTCGCGGACGTGACCCCGCCCGAGCGACGGGCCGCCGCACTCGGGTTCATCGGCGCGGCGTTCGGGTTGGGCTTCATCTTCGGGCCGGGCATCGGCGCCGTTCTGAGCTTCGACGCCACCGTCGCCGCCGTCGACGCGGCGCTGCCGGCCGCCGTCCCGATAACCCGCTTCTCCTTACCGAGTTTCGCCGCCGCGTTCGCCAGTCTCTGCGGCGTCGTCGTCGCGCTTCTCTTCCTCCCGGAGTCTCGGACGCCGACCGCCGACGGCGAGGCGACCGAACGCACGTCCTCGCTGGCCCAACTGCGCGCCGCCGTCGCCACGCCGGGCCTGCGGGAACTGCTCGGCGCGTTCTTCCTCGTCTCCTTCGCCTTCTCGGGCGTCCAGATAATGTTCATCCCCTACGTCGCGGACATCTACGGCTACACCGCGGCCCAGAGCGCCGTCCTGCTGACCTACATCGGCCTGCTCGCCGTCGTGACACAGGGCGTCCTCGTGGGCCGGCTTACCGCGCGATACAGTCCGGTCACCCTCTCGCTGGCCGGGACGGCGACCCTCGTCGTCAGCGTCGGGGCGCTCCCGTTCTCCCGGTCCCTCGCCGTCGTCCTGCCGGACCTCACCGCGCTGGCCCCGTTCCTCACCGACGAACTGCTCGGCCTGCTGGCCGTCCTGACGCTGTTGCCCGTCGGGAACGGCATCCTCTCGGTGACGCTGACGGCGCTGGTCTCCCAGCGAGCCAGTGCCGACGTCCAGGGGAGCGCCTTCGGCGTCACACAGGGGGCCGGCAGTCTCGCACGGACCGTCGGCCCGCCGGTGATGGGGGGTCTCTACGCCGCTATCGGCTTCTGGTCGCCGTTCGTCGTCGGGAGCCTCCTCTTACTTCCCGTGGGATTGCTGGTCGCCCGCCTGGGTACGCCCGAGGAGCCACCCGAGGCCCGGCCAGCGGACCCTGGCCACATCAGATAGGGACGAGTTTGATGTAAATCGGTGCACAGGTTCTCCTATGAGCGACGACGAGGCCGACGACCCGGTGGGTGGCTCGCTCACGCCGGCCGATACGCTCGACGAACGGGTGCTGGCCCGCAGCGAGGACCTGATGCGCTACGTCGAAGTGGTCGCGGCGCTCGTCCTCGTGGTACTGTTCGCTATCGGCGTGTTCGATCTGGGCCTCCAGATCGTCCAGCGCGCACTCGACGGCGACATTACCGACCCGCTGGTCGTCGTCGGCTTCATCGACACCGCGCTGCTCCTCTTCATCATCGTCGAGGTGTACCAGACCGTCGTCGCCTACACGCAGGAGGGAGAGACGCGCCGCATCGTCCGTCTGGTCATCTACACCGGCGTCATCGCGATGGTCCGAAAGGCCATCATCTTCCGAACCGGCGAGTATCCGAGCGAACAGGCCGCCCTGTTCGCCGCGGCCGCCTACACCCTCATCATCCTCGGTCTGGCGGCGCTACTGGTCGTCGAGCGGCGCACTCGCGAGGCGGCCACAGATGCCATCTAACCACAGGCCCGAAGACAGATAAACGCGGCTGGCGTACCCTCGCACGATGCTGCTGGTGCTGTGTGTGGACCTGGACGACGACCTCGGCCGCAAGACGGACGTCGAGACGCCGGTCGTCGGCCGTGACAACGTGGTCGACGCCGCCGTCGCCCTCGCGCAGGCCGACCCCGAAGACTCGGACGTGAACGTCCTCTTCGAGGGGGTCCACATCGCGGACGACATTGACGACGAACCCGTCGAGGTAGCGGCGGTGACCGGCGTCGACGCCGGCGACGTGGCCGCCAACCGCGCCGTCGGCGAGGAGGTCGACACCGTCCTCGCGTCGCTGGCGGCCAGCGAAGACGTCCGTGCGCTCGTCGTCACCGACGGCGCACAGGACGAGTCCGTCGTCCCGGTCATCCGCTCGCGCATCCGCATCGATGGGGTCCGCCGCGTCGTCGTCCGACAGGCACAGGACCTCGAGTCGATGTACTACACCATCAAGCAGGTGCTCGACGACCCGGAGACGCGGGGCACGCTCTTGGTGCCGCTGGGCATCCTGCTGCTCATCTACCCGCTGACCATCGCCGTCGACTCGCTGGGACTGCCCGGGTCCGCACTCGGCATCATCTCCGGGTTGCTCGGGCTGTACGTCCTCGCCCGCGGCCTGGGCGCGGAGCGACTGCTGGACGAGGCCGTCGACCGCGCCACCGCCGGGTTCTACGCCGGCCGAATCACCATCATCACCTACGTCGTCGCCGCCGCGCTGCTGGCTATCGGCGGCGTCAGCGGGGTCAACACGCTCGAAGCCCAACCGGAACCCCTCTCGCCCGTCGAGGTGCTCGCCGCGCTGGTCAACGGCGCCGTCCAGTGGTTCGCCGCCGCCGGCATCACCTCCAGTCTGGGCCGGGTCACCGACGAGTACCTCCACGACTCGTTCGAGTGGCGCTACCTCAACGCCCCCTTCTACGTGCTGGCCATCGGCGCCGTCCTCCACGGCCTGAGCGCCTTCTTCCTCGGGACGCAGGACCTCGAGTACCTCGCCGTCGTCCTCACCGGCGGCACGTTGCTGGGACTCGCCAGCACCCTCGCCTTCGCCGTCGCCGAGTCCCGCCTCGCGACGGGCGAACGGCACAACCAAGGGCCCGGCGGCCCATCGTCCGAGTGATGTACGTCTCCCGCGCCGTCGAGAGCATCCGTGCGGACCCCATCGAGGGCGAGTCGGTCGCGCTGGCACTGGAAACGACCGACGACGCCGACCCCGAGGCCGTCGCCGCCGCCGTCGAGGACGCCGGTGGCACGGTCGAACGCTACCTCCAGTTCGACGACCTCGCGGTGTCGGTCCCCCACGACCGGGTCGACGCCGTCTGTGCCATCGACGGCCTCGCCGCCGTCGAGACGACGGACGCCATCGCCATCACGACGGCCGAGGCGACCGACGAGGACGTGGAGTTCGACGGCTAATCCACACGGCTTTTGAGAGTGCCCCACTACCTCCGGGTGAGGGCACGTAGCTCAGTCCGGATAGAGCGTCGGACTTCTAATCCGACGGTCGTGGGTTCGAATCCCACCGTGCCCGTGAAGTCGCCGAGCACTGCGAGGCGTGCTGACATCGCTGCACGCAGAGGATTCGAACTACGCGAGACGAGTGCAACGAGTCTCGCCGTCGAGTGAGGGTCCCACCGTGCCCGTCCACTTTTTACGTCGTCGGGTTTCCTCGCTCCCGCCGGTCGCTGCGGGAACCACTCCTCGTAAAAACGTGGGGAAAAACTGCTCACCCTCACTCCGTTCGGGTGAGTGAACCGCGGCGCGGTGCGCCGAAGACGCACTGGGCGGATAGGAACTGCCCCCGACCTTTTGAGGGTGCGATTGCTACGCAGGCGCATGATAGACCTCCGGAGCGACACCGTCACTCGGCCGAGCGACGCGATGCGCGACGCGGCCCGGGACGCCGCCGTCGGCGACGACGTCTACCGCGAGGACCCGACGGTCGACGAACTCCAGGAGCGGGTCGCCGACGTACTCGGGACCGAGGCGGCGCTGTTCGTCCCGTCGGGGACGATGGGGAATCAGGTGGCCGGCCGGACACACACGGAGCGGGGGCAGGAGGTGCTCTGTGAGCGCGAGAGCCACATCTACAAGTGGGAACTCGCCGGCCTCGCACAGCACGCACAGGTCCAGCCACGCACTCTCGACGGCGACCACCGGGGCGTCGTCGCGCCCGAACAGGTCCGCGAGGGGTACGTCGAGGCCGACGGTCACCGGGCCGGAACCGGGTTGCTCACGCTGGAGAACACGCACAACAGCAAGGGTGGGACCGCTATCGCGCCAGAGCGCATCGCCGAGACGGCGGCCGCCGCTCACGACCTCGGGGTCCCGGTCCACCTCGACGGCGCCCGCCTGTTCAACGCCGCGGCGGCCCACGACGTCCCCGCCGCGGAGTTCGTCGCCCCCGTCGACACCGTGATGTGCTGTCTCTCGAAGGGGCTGGGCGCGCCGGTCGGGTCGGTGCTGGCCGGCCCCGACTCGTTCGTCGAAGCGGCCCGCCGCAACCGGAAACTGCTCGGCGGCGGGATGCGGCAGGCCGGGATGATTGCCGCCCCGGGACTCGAAGCGCTCGACAACCGTGACCGACTGACCGAGGACCACCGCCGGGCCGAGCGACTGGCCGCGGGGCTGGACCGTATCGACGGCCTCTCGGTCGACGCCCCGGAGACGAACATCGTCATCGTCGAGACGGACCGGCCGGCCGAGGCGTTCCTCGACGACTGCGCCGCGGCGGGCGTACAGGGGGTCCCGTTCGACGACCACGTGGTGCGCTTCTGTACCCACTGGGACGTCGACGACGACGACGTCGACGCGGCTATCGCGGCCGTCGAACGAGCGGTCTAACGTCGACGTGGCCGGTCCCGCCAGAGGACGCCGGCGAGGACGAGCCACACGGCGAGGACAGCGAGCCAGAGCGGCGGCGGTGGCACCTCCGAGCGTTCGGGGCCGCTCCGGTCGGCACCGGTCCCTGACGCACCGGCGACGCCGACGCGGTCGGTCGCCGCTCGCCCGTCACCCTCGTCGCCCTGTTGTCCCAGCGCGTCGTCTACCCGGGTTTCGGTGTGGTCGGCGCTCCCGTCGCCCATCGCCGCTCGGTACGGGTCGGTCCCGCGCTGTCGCTCCGCGTGCGTCGAGACGCCGTCACCGTCGGGGTCCGCGGGGACGGGCGGTGCGGGGCCGGTGACGGCCTGCCGCACGAACGCGTCGAGGTCCCGGCCCGCGACGGCGGAGACCGTCTCGGCGAACAGCGAGAGGGTGACTCGCTCGTCGGACCGCGAGAGGCGTCGGAGGACGGTCGCGAAGGTGCGCTCGCCGCCGGTCGCCTGCCGGATGTGGACGTCGAGGGCGGCGACGACGCGCGTCCCCTTGTCGTACTGGACGTCGGGCGACGGCCACGTCCCCGGACGGGTGAGGTTCGCGTCGTGGTACCGGTCGGTCGTCACCCGCCGTCGGTAGCGGTCGTAGCCGATGCGGCCCTGCCGATACGTCAACCGGGCGGCGTAGTAGTCGGCGCTCCCCTCCTCGAGCCACGTCATCCCGGCGCTGGTCCGGTAGGTCTGGCGCGTGTGGCGGTACTCGTGGACCCAGACGTTGGTCGGTACCCCGACGGGTTCGCCGGCGTTGACGAGGGCGACGGGCGCGCCGTTCGACGGCGTGTACCCGCCGACGGCGAGGTCGTTCGGCGTGGCGATGACCGTCACCGCGTCGTGGCGCTCCCCGATAGTGGTCGACCGCTGTGCGTCACCGATGGTGTCGAGGACGACCGCCGGGGCGGGTCCGAGCGTCGCCGCGTCGGGGACGACCAACCGGACGGTGCCGGCCGGCGTCGTCCGGGTCGTCGTCTCGTGGGGGCCGACGAAGACGGCCGTCTCCCCGCCGACCCCGGGTTGGCCGGCCGCGACCGTCATCGTCTCGTTCCAGCCGGGGTCGGGCCCGGTCTGCCAGCGCCAGCGAGCGTGGAGTGCGACCTCGCGACGGACGACCAGCGACCACTCTGCGGTGTCCGCGGTCCGCTGGCCGTACGCCGTCCGCAGGCCGACCGGCACGGTGTAGGTCACGGAGACGGTGTCGCTGTCGCCGTCCCATCGCCAGCGACTCCCGGTCGACGCGAGGCCGTCGGCGCTCAGGACCGTCGCGTTCGCCGGCGTTCGGACCGAGAGCCCGCTCACGCGGTCCGGGACGTCGACGACGGCCGTGACCTGTACGCGACCCACCTCCGACGGGAGGCGGTCGACGACGTAGCGGACGTCCATCGTCTGGACGCCCTCGCCGCCGCCCACCTGTTGCTCGGCGGCCAACACGGACGGCGCGCTGACCAGAACCGCGAGACACAGGAGGGCTGCCACGGCGCGGGTCCCCATGCGTGTTCGTTCCTCGCTATCGTGTGACTAGTTACCAGTCCAGAAGGAAAAGCGTTCGCCGGACGACCCCGCCTTCGAGACGGTGCACTGCCGCCCTCTGGCAGGTCGCAAGCGTTTTGCCGGCGGCCCATCTACGCGATGCTATGCCCGACTGTCCGCTCGCAGACGAGTGCCCCAGCTTTACCGAACGCATCGAGGGCATGGGCTGTACGCACTACGGCGACCGAGGTGGCGCCGAGTGGTGTAACCACTACAACCAGCCCATCTCGGACCTGAAGAGCCAACCCGTCAAACCGGGTCAGGAGGTCGTCGTCACCGTCGACGACATCCACGAGAGCGGCGCCGGCGTCGGCCGGACCGAGGACGGATTCATCGTCATGGTCGACGGCGTCCTGCCGCCGGCCAAATCGAAGGTCCAGATCACCAAGGTCCGCTCGAACCACGCGCGAGCGGAGGAACTCGAACGCCTCGAACTCGACGAGGGCGACGACGAGGCGGAGGACGACGACGAGGGCGGCTATCAGGGCGAGGACGACGACGAAGACGACGAACGGCTCGGCAGCCGCGACAACTTCTGGGGCAGCTAGGGACAGTCACCACGGAGCTTTTTGGGCCACTCGACCGTCGTGTCGGCTATGGACCTCGAACTCGACGGGAACGCCGCACTGTGTACGGCCGCGACGAGCGGACTCGGACTCGCGAGCGCAGAGCGACTGGCGAGCGACGGCGCAAACGTCGCCGTCTGCGGGACGACGCCCGACCACGTCGACCGGGCGCGCGAGCGCTTGGAGGCGGCCGGCGACGGCGACGTACTGGCCGTGCAGGCCGACATCACCGACCGCGACGAGGTCGAAGCGCTCGTCGAGGAGACGGTCGAGACGTTCGGCGGGCTGGACCACGTCGTCACGAGCGCCGGCGGTCCCGCACCGGGGCCGTTCCTCGACACGACCGAGCGGGAGTGGTACGGCGCCTACGACGTCCTCGTGATGAGCGTCGTCTGGACCACGCGCTTCGCCTACCCGTACCTGCGCGAGTCCGAGGCCGGCACCATCGTCAACATCACCTCCCGGTCGGTCGCGGAGGTCATCGACGACCTCGTCCTCTCGAACGCCGTCCGCCGGGCGGTCATCGGCCTGATGAAGACGCAGGCCCGCGAGTTCGCCCCCGAGGTGCGCGTCAACGCCGTCCTCCCGGGCGCCCACGAGACGCCGCGCATCGAGGAACTCGTCGAGGACGCCGTCGAACGCGGGGAGTACGACTCCTACGAGGCTGGCATCGAGTCGTGGTCGGACGCGCCGCTCGGCCGGGTCGGTCAGCCGGACGAACTCGGCGACGTGGTCGCGTTCCTCTCCTCGGCCCGGTCGTCGTACGTCACCGGGGTCTCCCTGCCGGTCGACGGCGGGTCGATGCGGAGCTAGCGACCGGGCCGCTCGAACCGGTCCCTGCTGGACCCGCCGCCCGCGAGTTGCCAGACGAGCAAGCCCAGCGAGACGAGCGCGACCGCCGCCGTCGCGACGTAGCCGACGCTCCCGACCGGGTACAGGTGTTCGGGAAAGAGTGCCGCGAAAACCAGGAGCCCGACGGCCGAGAAACCGGCCAGCAGCGGCACGACCGTGAGCCAGAACCGCCGCGCCATCCCGTCCATACTGCCCGCGTCACCGCCGACGGTAATGACACTTTCCCCGACACTGTGCCGGTGGTCCTCGCTAGCGATCTCGCTTCTGCCGTCCAGTCGAAACGGACCTTCGGAACTGTGGCCACACTCTCTCGCTCTCACGTAACGACGCGAATCGGCCCAGAAACACGCTTTTGGTGACAAAACGTGGCCGAGGAATCGGCGACAGGGCCACGTGACCGATACCCAGACCCCTCCGTTTCGACTGCGTCTCGGCCCTGCCGCTGGTGAGTACGTCGGTTGTCACCTTCGCTGACGTCGCGCGCCGTCCCGGCGTCGGACCGGGCGCGGTCACCACGTCTCGACGGTGCCGTCCCGGATGTCCTCGACACACCCCTGACAGTCGGGGTGGTCGGCGTCGAAACAGTCGGGGCGGGAGACGGGGTCCAGCGAGACGGCGCGGCGCTCGGCGTGGCGCCGACAGACGATTCGCGCCCGTCCGTCCTCGTCGCGGGGGAGGCCGGCGAGGGCGGCGCGCTTCCCGTCGCTGTACGCGCGCTTGGCCTCCGAGAGTTGGTTCCCGACCGACCGGAGCGTCCCCTGGATGAACCGCCCCAGTCTGGCCTCGTCTCGCTCGTCGCCGTCACCCATACCGCCACGTAACGACTGCCGCCAAATCAATCTTCTCGCGTGTCGCGTGGTACCGCGCACGTCCGCGGTGGGCCGCGCCCACGGACCTCGGCGGCGGAAACGGGACGCCGAGGCCCGTATCGTTCGTTCAACTCGGATTAAAACGATAGTTAGACGGGCTAAATCGGCTGAATACGAGTTAATTCGGCTTCTCCGCTTGTCCCCTTGAAGTGGTGTCGGTCGTGAGGGTGGGATGGAGACAACGCACGATGAAGCTCACAAAGATTGCCGGCGCGCTGCTGGCCGTCCTCGTCGTCACGGGGTCGGCGGCGGCGCTGCCCGCGGCGGCAGGCGCACAGGCCAACGACAACGCGGACGGCGCACAGGCAGACGAGTACGCGAACGAGACCGTCACGGACGCCGACGACAGCGAGGCGACGAACGAGTCGAACGAGTCTGACGCGGACGCGGAGGCGTCGAACGCGAGTGCGGCCGCCGAGCGTCAGGGCCCGCCCGCCGACGTCGGCCCGGACGGTGAACGCGGTCCGCCCGCGGACCTCCCCGAACAGGTGCCCGACTTCGTCAGCGAGATTCACTCGCTGGTCCAGCAGCACATGAACGGGAACCTCGACGGCAACCTCGGCGAGCAGATTAGCGACGTCACCCCCGACGACGCTGACGACAGCGACGCCGAGAGCGACGAGGAGAACACTGAGACCGACGACTCCGAAGACAGCGACGACAGCGAGGAAGAGACGACCGAGACCGAAACCAGCACGGACAGCGACGACCAGACGACCGACAGCGAGCAGTAACCCGGCCGATTCTTCGCCCGTTCCACCGACCCGACCGACGTAGCGACACGCTCGACTCGTTCTCCGGTGACACTCCGGGTCGCTCCACTCGTTCCACGACACCAGCGCCACAGTAGCGGTTCGTCTGACCACGGTTCTCTCACCGTGACGCTGCCTGCGGCGTCGCTATCGTCCGGTTTCACTTTCACCGTGCCGGGAGAGGGTTTATACGCTAAGGCGACCAACCGTCGAATGTCTCCCATCGAAAACAAGGCGGAGACAGTGACAGCACATGACTGAGTCAGATTTGCGTACACAGGCAGAAGAGATACACGAGCAGTTCGCCGACCAGCTAGACCTGGACGTCGACGACGTCGAGGAGCGCCTCGACACGCTGGTCAACGAGTACAAGGTCCCCCTCAACGAGGCCCGCCGGAGCGTCACCAACACGTACCTCGACGAGGCCGGCATGGACCGCGACCAGCTCGGCGGCGGTGGCGGCGGCAACGAACAGGTCGAGGTGGCCGACGTCGACTCGCCCGAGGAGTGGGTCGACATGCGCGTCACCGTCGTCGAACTGTGGGACCCGCGCGCCGACGCCGTCGCACAGGTCGGCTTGCTCGGCGACGAGACGGGCACCATCAAGTTCACCAAGTGGTCGAAGTCCGACCTCCCCGAACTCGAAGAAGGGAAGTCCTACTCCCTGCGAAACGTCGTCACCGACGAGTATCAGGGCCGCTTCTCCGTGAAGCTCAACCGGACGACCACCATCGAGGAACTCGACGAGGAGATAGAGGTCGGCGACGACAGCATCGAGGTCGAGGGCGCGCTGGTGGACATCCAGTCGGGGTCGGGCCTCATCAAGCGCTGCCCCGAGGAGGACTGCACCCGCGTCCTCCAGAACGGCCGCTGTAGCGAACACGGCGAGGTCGAAGGCGAGTTCGACCTCCGCATCAAGGGCGTGCTGGACGACGGCGAGGAGGTCACCGAGGTCATCTTCGACGAGGAAGCCACGGAGAAACTGACCGGTATCACCCTCGAAGAGGCCAAGGAGATGGCGATGGACGCGCTCGACACCACCGTCGTCGCCGACGAGATGCGCGACGACATCCTCGGGCGCTACTACCGGGTCACCGGTCCCACGTTCGGCCGGTACGTCCTCGCGGACGACCAGGAGCGACTGACCGGCGCAGTGGATGCGGACGAAGTACTCATCAAAGCGAGGTCGATATAGATGGCGAGCACCCCCACCCGCGAAGTCGCCCGACGCGTCTTCGCCCGCGAGTTCAACGACGCGAGTTACACGTTCAAGGAATCCGACGACGACCGAGCGCCGGTGTACGTCCTGCTGCCGACGGGCCAGCGCGCCAACCGCGTGTTCCTCGTCGGGACGCTGACCGAGACGGAGGACGTCGGCGAGGACAGCGAGTACTGGCAGGGCCGCGTGGTCGACCCCAACGGCGACACGTTCTTCATGTACGCCGGGCAGTACCAGCCAGACGCCGCCTCGATGCTGCGGGAACTGGAACCGCCGGCGTACGTCGCCGTGGTCGGCAAGCCACGCACCTACGAGACCGACGAGGGCGACGTGAACGTCTCCGTCCGCCCGGAGTCCATCTCGCAGGTCGACGAGGCCACGCGTGACCGCTGGGTCGTCGAGACGGCCGAGCGCACCTTAGAGCGCATCCGCCGGTTCGACGACGCCGACCCGGACGACCCCGACGTCGACGAGTACGTCCAGATGGCTCACGAGGAGTACGGCGACGACGTCGAGCGGTACCGACAGTCCGTCGTCGGCGCTCTGGAGAGCATGCAGGACGAACAGGCGGAAGCCAGCGCCGACTGAGTCGGCGCCTGCGGTTCGGTTCTTCGCGGTTCAGGTCTCTAGCAGTTCGACAAGCGTCCCCTCCGGGTCCCGCAGGAAGCAGATGCGGGTGCCGCTCTCGGTGGTCTGTGGCTCCGAGAGCGTCTCCACGTCGTCGGGGAGGGTCTCGTAGACGGCGTCGAGGTCGTCGACTGCCAGTCCGAGGTGGGTCGCGCCGGGTTGGTTGAGGTCCGCTTCGGTCCGTGAGTCTCCCTCGGGCGTGTACTCGACGAGTTCGACGCGGGCGCCCCCGGCGTCCAGATGCGCGAAGTCGGCGCTCGCGCCCGCGACGTCGACGCCGGTGGCGAACGCCTCGCCGCCGACGGAGAACCGCGAGAGCACGTCCAGTCCGAGGACGTCGCGGTAGAACTCGACGGCGCGTTCGAGGTCGCTGACGGTGACGGCGTAGTGGTGTGCAGTCGCGTCCATGTCCGGGGCGGGGAGCGGGTCGGGCTAAACCGCTTCGCTCTCGGCCGCGTTCGTGCCGAATATCGGCGTCGCGTGCGAGCGTCTGACAAACGATTAAATACGATGAGTGACGAGTAGGACACAACGATGGGGAACAAGAACAAGACCATCTCCTTCCGTGTGAGCGAGGACAAGTTCGAGACGCTTCGCGAAATCGCGGAGGAGCGTGACATCTCCCTCTCTGCGGTCTTCCGGGACTACGTCGACACGTTGGTGGCCCACGACGGGCAAGTGAAGGTCGCGCCGGAGCACGAACTGGAAGACGCGGCCGAGGAGAGCAGTACCGAGAGCTTCCCGCCGAAAGTCGAGGTGCCCAAGAGCTTCGTCCGCGAGCACGAACGCCTCGAACTGGAAGCCGAACACCTGCGCGAGCAACTGGAAGAACACAAGCGCTACGTGACGAAACTCCGCCAGCAACTCGACGAGATGGACCAGGACGAGGTCATCCACCTCGAAGACTTAGACGAAGGCGAGGAGGAGGACGCCTCCTACCGCATCGGCAGTTTCGACGACGTCTGAGCGAGCGCGACCGACACGCCGCCGCTCTTTCTCCGATATCCGTCTCAGTCGTCGTCGGCGGTGTGCCGTGCCGCGTCGACCGGTTGGTCGGCCGCGACGTCGTGGAGTGGGTTGCTCACCGTCCCGTGCTCGCAGGCGTGGGGGCGTCCGGGGGCGTCGTCGTAGCCGTACTCGAAGATGCGGTTCCGGTTGAGCGTGAGTTTCGTGAACTCCGGCGCGAGCAGGTCGAACAGTTCGAAGCGGTCTTCGAGTTCGGGGAACTGCGCCTGATAGTCGAGTATCGCCTCCCGTGCGTGGGTCCAGAACCGCTCTTCGGGGTACGCATCGTGCGTTTCGAGGATGTCGGCGACGTACCGGAGGACACAGACGAACAGGCCGGAGAAGATGAACTGGCAGAGCCCTTCGGGTGGCTCCTTCCGGAGGACGTCGTGCATCTCGTCGGAGAGCCGTTCCAGTTCGGGCAGTGGCTGGTCGCTGACGTTCACGTCGTCGACGAAGTCCTTGACGGCCAGTCGGGACGGGACGCCGTCGTCGTCGTCGAGGACGAGAATCGTGTTCTGCCCGTGGGGGGAGAACACCGTCCCGTAGCGATAGAGGAAGTGGAGGAGTGGCGGGAGGACCGTCCCGAAGAACTCGTCGAGCCACTCGTCCGTCGTGAGTCCCGACTGCTCGATTAGTCGCGAGACGTAGGGCACGCCCTCGCCGTCGACGTGCATCAGCGCCGAGAGGGTTACGGCACGCTCGTCGTCGTCGAGGAAGGTGTAGATTGACTCCCGCCAGACGGCGCCGAGCAACTCGTGGTACTGGTAGGGCGAGTCGTCGATGTCGGTGAAGTCCGAGTGGTCGTAGTTGACGCCGGCAATCTCGCCCGGTAAGACGAGGCCCTGCGCCTGCAGGAACTCGTCCTGTTCGTAGATGCCCTGGATGTACTCGGTGACCGTCGGCGCGAGTTCCGTTCGCTCGCCCGGCAGGCCGCGCCAGACGAGCGTGTTGAGGATGCGCATCGGGAGCTTCACGTGGTGTTTCGTCTCGTCGTCGACGTTGACGAAAGTGCGGACCGACTGCTGTGGGAGGTACTCGTCCGGCCCCTCGCCCAGCGCCACGACGTCGTCGGCGGCGATGTGGTCGGGGAACAGGGGGACGACGCTGTGCTCCCACTGCCAGTCGTGGACCGGGAGGAAGTAGTAGGCGTCCGGGTCCAGCCCCAGGTCGGTGAGGCGGTCGCGGAACACGTCGTAGTGGTCGCCGAGTTCGCGCCGGACCAGCGAATCGTGGGAGACGTCCTCGGTGCCGACGAACGTCGACTTCGACTTGCGGACGGCGGCCCACGAGAGGGTCACGGGTTCCTTCGACTCGGGCGCGTAGGCCCGGTAGTCGTCGTACCCCCACCCGAGGCGGCCCTTGTTGTAGGTTATCCACGGATGGCCCGCCATCTCGCCTTCGAGGTGGGCGTAGTCGAGGTCGGTGGGGTCGAACGCCTCGCGCTCTCGCTTGCGGGCCTCGACGTGGGCGTCGGCCAGCAGCGTCCGTTTGTACTCCCGGACGAGGTTCCCCTCGGTGAGGCCGTCGAGGTCGGTCGTCTCGCCGAGGTCGCGGAGCAGGCGAAGCGGGTCGTCGAGCCGTTTCCACTCCCCGTCCACACGCCGTTCGACCGTCCCCTCGTCGACGCTGAGGCTGTCCAGCAACCGCTCTGCGGCCTCGAAGCGATAGATCGCCTCGCCGAGGTCGAAGCGGTAGACGGCGTGATCCGCGTCGCCGTCGACCGCCCGTGGGTCGAGTATCTCCTCGTAGGCGAACTCCTCCAGCATCTTCGTCAGAAGGCGTCGCTCGACGGTCTGCCATACGTCCGGGTCCAGTGCGTCTCGTCGCGTGGTGTCGTTGGGGTTCATGGATTAGTCGTCCTGCGTGGGGGTCGGTTCCGGCCCGCGCGCTGCCGTCGCGCCGGGCGCGTGGTCGACGAACTGTTCGACGGCGAAGTCCTGATAGACGGTGTTCGCGTCCTCGGGGTAGGCCTCGCGGCCGACGAGTCGGTTGACGAACCGCGTGTTGCGGTGACAGCCGAGACCGAGGTCGGGGACGCCGACGCCGTGGGTGTGCAGGTCGGCGTTCTGGAGGAAGACGTCGCCGGGCAGGTCGATTTCGAGGCGGTGGTCCTCGGTCACCTCGAACCGGCCCCGTTCGTCCCAGTTGACGGCGTCTTCGAGCGGTTCGAGGAACCCCGGCATCGGCCGTTCGTACCCGGTCCCGAGGACGACTACCTCGCTCTCGTGGACGAACGACGTCTCGGACTGCCACTGGTGACAGTCCAGCGCGTAGGCGTCGCCCGCCGACGCGATGTCCCGCACCTCGGTCATCGCGAACAGGCCGACGTCGGGATCGCGGTCGCCGATGGACCGGCGGTAGAGCAGGTCGTAAATCTCGGCGCTCGTCCCCGGGTCGACGCCCTTGTACAGCAAGTCCTGGTTCGGGACGAGGTCGTCCTTGGTCTCCTGCGGGAGGTCGTAGACGTACTGTTCGTACTCGGGCGTGAAGTGCTGGAGACCGAGTTTCGAGTACTCCATCGGGAAGAACCCGTCAGAGCGGGTGAGCCAGTCCAGCCGGTAGTCGTGGGCCGACTGGCGTTCGAGCAGGTCCCGAAACACCTCGGCGGCGCTCTGGCCGGACCCGACGACGGTGACCGAGTCGGCGTCGACGACGCGGTCGCGGTTGAAGCGGTACTTCGCCGTGTGGAAGACGTCCTCCTCGGGGTGGCCCTGCAGTTGCTCGGGAATCTGGGGGCGACTGCCGACGCCGAGCGCGAGGTGCTCGCCGCGGTACTCGAAGCGCTCGTCCGTCTCGGGGTGGTGTGCGGTGACGACGTAGCACTCGTCGGCGTCGTCCCACCGGACGTCGGTTACCTCGCGGCTGAACCGACACGAGTCGAGACGCTCGGCGACCCAGCGAAGGTAGTCGTCGTACTCCCGTCGGGGCGTCTGGAACGTCTCGTAGAAGTAGAACTCGTAGATGCGGCCGGTCTCCCGCAGGTAGTTGAGGTAGCTGTGGGGGTTGGTGGGGTCCGCGAGGGTCACGAGGTCGGCGAGGAACGGCACTTCCAGCGTCGTCCCCTCCAGCAACATCCCCTCGTGCCAGTGGAACTCGGCGTCGCGTTCGAGGAACGCGGCGTCGACGGACTCCTCGACGCCGTCTATCATGGCCGCGATGCCGAGGTTGAACGGGCCGACGCCGACGCCGACGACGTCGTGGACCGTCTCGCTCATCCCCACACCCCCGTGGTCGGCACGGCCGCCGCGTCCGTGAGGACTTCCGACTCGAAGCGGTCGCGCTCACAGACCAGCAGCAGGGCGTCCTTCTCGGCCTTCTCGAAGTGGAACTCCCCGCGTGGCTCGAACCCGCACTGCTCGAAGACGTGGACGACGTGGTCGTTGCGCACGTCCGGTTCTGCGATTACCCGGTCGGTCTCGGGGTGGCGGAACTGCATGGCGACGACGGCCCGGAGCAGCGGCCGGGCGTAGCCGTTCCCGAGGTACTCCTCGGGGCCGACGAGCAGGTGGACGCCCTGATCGGCGGGGTCGGCGTCGTAGTGGGCCGCGACGTCGTCCTCGGCCGCCCAGTAACACTCCCAGTAGCTCATCGGGACGTGGTCGAGACAGCCGACGTAGGGCGTGAGGTGGTCGTCGTCCAGTTTCCCTGCGAGGCGGTCACGGAACGCCGGGAGCGGCAGGTCGAGTTGCCAGTACGGCTTCACGTGGTCGCTGGAGAGCCACGCGTGCAGGCGACCGAGGTCCCGGTCGAGCGTCGCCTGTCTGAACGATATCGTGCGGTCGATGCTCGGATCGTAGGTCTGGTAGTCGTACGCTGTCGCGATAGTGGCGTCTGGTCCTGTCATGTGTCGAGTTCGGTGACGAGCGGGTTCGTGACGTCCGTGTAGACGGACTGGTTCTCGATGTCGTTCTCCAGTTCGTCCAGCCCCCGGAAGCGCGTCAGCAGGTTGGCCTTGCAGGAGACCGTGGGCGATTCCAGTAGCGGGTCGAGGAAGTCCGAAGAGGGGCGGTCGTACCGGTCGCGGGCGCGTTCGAGTTCCTCGCGCAGATGCGCCAGCAGGCGCCGTTCGTCGACGAGGCCGGCGCTCCCGAACGCGTTGATAACGTCGAAGGCGTTGTTCAGGACGACGTAGTACCGCAGGCGCTCGTCGGCGACGGCGTCCGCACAGACGGTGTCCGCTCGCTCGCCGACGCCGGGGAGGTACGTCTCGACCCGGTCGTACTGCGACTCGGGGAAGTAGAACCCCTGATTGTCCCGGTAGCGGAACTCGCTGGGGTAGCCGTCGGCGTCCAGCGTGAGTACCGAGTTCTGCTGGTGGGCTTCGAGGCCGACGCCCTGTTCGAGGTAGAGCCACAGCACCGGCCGAATCGCGGTTTCGAGATACCGGCGGAACCACTCCTCGCTGACCGCCGCCGCGGTGCGGTCCTCGCGGTCGGCGATGGCCGTGACGAGACGGCCCAGACGCGACTGTCCGACGACGGCGTCCTGACACAGCGCCACGAGCGGGGTCGACCGCTCGGCCAGTTCGCCGCGGAACGGGTTCGCCCGCAGGACCGTCTCCAGCCCGGACTCCGGTCCATCGCCGGCGTCGAGTGCGAGATACGCGGGATCCCGAACCACGTCGAAGTCCGGGAACGCCGCGTCGAGTTCGTCACCGAAGCGGGTGTCGAGCAGTTCCGCGACGGCCACGCCCCGTTCGAGTTCGGGGCGCTTGTTCGTCCGGACGGAGTTGGTTATCTGGACGTTCAGCGACGACTTCACCATGAACGGGGCGTCCGGCGCGTACAGCGTCCGAACCGATGTGGTCGGGTAGAACTCCCGACCGACTGACCCGAGGTGTTCGAGGCCGTCGCCGAGGTGTCGTCGGACGTGCTGCTGGTCGAGGAGGAACTCCGCCTGCCACGGGTGGACCGGAAGCAAGACGTTCTCGCTCTCGACGTGTTCCTCGACGAACGAGTCCGAGACGGCGGGGTCCCCCCGGAGCGTGTCGTCCACCCACGCCGCCGCACCCGTCTCGAGCGCGGAGTCGGCCGCGACGAGGTCGGGCGACGCCCGGAAGTAGTGCAGCGGGAACGCCCCCTCCAGTTCCGGCGCGTACGTCTCCCGATTGCGGTCGGCGATGCCCTGCCGACTCTTCGGCGTCGGGTGGCGGTGGTGGCCGAAGGCAAGCGACTGTTCGGCCTCCCGGAACGACTGGTCGACGGCGGTGCGCGGGTCGTCGGTCCGCGCGGCCACGAACCGCTCGACGTTGCGCTTGCTCCGCAGGACGCGCTCAAGTACGGCATCCGGCACGGCCTCGCCGTCTCGTTCGAGCGAGAGGTCTTTCACCACGAGCGAGGCGAGCGTGGCCGTATCCGCGGCGTGGGTCGTCCCGTCGGGGAGGCGGTACCGGACGGGCGTCTCGAACAGGTGGCGCTCGGTCGGCGAGCGGTGGGCGAGCGGTGCCAGCAGGTCGACGCCCTGTTCGGGCAGTCGTTTCCGCAGGAGGCCGTCGGGGCCGGGGTCGACGCCGGCCACCGCCGCCTCGCCGACCTCGTAGTCGCCAGTCTCGCGCAGGTAGCAGTTGAGGAACGCGTGGACGGTGGCCGCGTCGGCCCGCCGTTCCGGGTCGACGGCTCGGTCGTCCCGTTCGAGGCCGAGGCTCATGCGGTCACCTCCAGTTCTGCGAGAGCGTCCCGCCCACAGTCCCGAACCACGTCCAGCATCGCCGCGACGTCGTCGAGCGTGGCCGTCGGGTTCAACAGCGTGACCTTCAGACTGGTCACGCCGTCGACGGTCGTGCGGGCGACGACCGCCCGGCCGTCGTCCAGCAGTCGCCGCCGGAGGGCGGCGTTCAGCCGACTCACCGTCTCGTCGCCTATCCCCTCGCGCGGCCGATAGCGGAAGACGACGGTGTTCAGCGTCGGGTCCGAGAGCAGTTCGAAGTCCTCGGCGTCGTTGAGGAGCGCCGCCGCGTCGTCCGCCAGTTCGAGCGTCGACTCGACGAGCGTCCCGAATCGCTCGCGGCCGACGGCGCGGAACGCGACGTAGGGTTTCAGTGCGTCGAAGCGACGCGTCGTCTGGACCGACTTCGCCACGAGGTTCGGGACCCCGCCCTCGTCGTGGGCCGTTGGGTTGAGGTAGGCGGCGTTGCGTGCCATCGAGCGGAAGTTCTCGCCGTCCCGGAGCAGGAACGCCCCGCAACTGATGGGCTGGTAGAACAGTTTGTGGAAATCGACCGCCACCGAATCGGCGAGCTCGATGCCGGAGAGGCGGTCGGCGTGGTCGTCGGTCAGTGCCAGTGCCCCGCCGTAGGCCGCGTCGACGTGGAACCAGAGGTCGTGTTCCGCGGCCCGGTCGACGAGTTCGTCCAGCGGGTCGACGGCGCCGAAGTCGGTCGTGCCGGCTGTCCCGACGAGGGCGAACGGCCGCCGGCCCCGGTCCGTGAGGTCGGCGAGCGTCCTATCGAGGGCGGCCACGTCCATCTGGTGGCCGTCGTCGGTCGGCACCGTGACGACGGCGTCCTCGCCGAGGCCGAGGTGGTGGGCCGCCTGCTTCACGGTGAAGTGGGCCGTCTCCGAGCAGACGACGCGGAGCGAGTCGGCCTCGGGCGGGAGTCCCTCGGCCTGTACGTCCCGACCGAACGCCCGGTGGCAGTACCGGTCCCGGGCGAGCAAGAGTCCCTGGAAGTTCGACTGGGTCCCGCCGCTGGTGAAGACGCCGTCCGCGCCGCTCGGGAGGTCGAACAGCCCACAGAGCGCGTCGACGACACGCTGTTCGAGGACGGTGGCGGCCGGCGCCTGGTCGAAGGAGTCCAGTGACTGGTTCGCCGCGGTGAGCATCGCCTCGGCGGCCAGCCCCGGCACCATCGGAGGACACTGGAGGTGGGCGCTACACCGCGGGTTCGACGTGGCGACCGAGTGGGCCAGCACCGTCTCGGCCACCTCGTCTATCGCCGCGTCGAGGCCGACGCCCCCCTCCGGGACGACCGGCGCGTCGAACTGCTCCGCGAGCGCCTCCGGTGAGCGACCCGTGTACGGCGCGTCGCCGTCGGCGACCGTCTCGACGACGGCCTCGGTCGCCCGGCGCATCGCCTCGCGGTAGGCCGCGTCGCCCGCCTCGGACCCGAGGAACAGGTCGGTGGCGCTCACGCGGGCACCTCCGCACGGGACGCCTTGTTCAGGACGGCGGTGACAGCCTCGTCGAAGATGGCCGCCACGTCGTCTATCTGCTCGCGCGAGACGACGAGCGGCGGGAGGAACCGCGCGGTGGCGCTGTCGCGCCCGCCGAGTTCCACGATGAGGCCGCGGTCGAAACACTCCGATTGGACGGCCGCCGCGAAGTCGCCGTCCGGCGCGTGCGGGCCGGCCCCCTGCCAGTCGGCGTCCGGGTCGACGAACTCGACGCCGAGCATCAGCCCGCGGCCGCGAACGTCGCCGATGGCGTCGACGCCCGCGCCGGTGCTTTCGAGGTGGTCGCGCAACCGAGCGCCCACCTCGGCGGCGTGGTCGTCGAGGTCGTTCTCCAGTACGTAGTCGATGGTCGCCTCGCCGGCCGCCATCGCCAGTTGGTTGCCGCGGAAGGTGCCAGCGTGGGAACCCGGGTCCCAGACGTCCAGCGACTCGTCGTAGACGACGACGGCGAGTGGGAGGCCGCCGCCGATAGCCTTCGAGAGCGTGAGCACGTCCGGCGTGATGCCCGCGTGCTCGAAGGCGTACGTCTCGCCGGTCCGTCCCATCCCCGCCTGAATCTCGTCCAGAATCAGCGGGATGTCACGCTCGCGCGTGATGCGGCGCATCTCCCGGAGCCATTCGTCGGGCGCGGGAACCGCGCCGCCCTCGCCCTGCACGGGTTCGAGAATCATCCCCGCCGGGTCGGTGATGCCGCTCTCGCCGTCGTCCAGCAGGTTCTCGACGTACTCGCTGGCGATGCGAGCGCCCTCTGTGCCGCCGACGCCGAACGGACACCGGTAGTCGTACGGGAACGGGAGGTGGTGGACGTCGTTCATCAGCCCCGAAATCGGTTCCTTGGCGTCGGTGTCGCCCATCAAGGAGAGCGCGCCGCTGGTCATCCCGTGGTACGCCCCCTGAAACCCGAGGACGCTCCGGTTGCCCGTGGCCGTCTTGACGAGTTTCAGCGCCGCCTCGACGGCGTCGGTGCCGGCCGGGCTACAGAACTGCACCTTCGATCGCTCGCTGAACGCGTCGGGGAGGCTCTCGAAGAGCGAGTCGACGAACCGCTCTTTCGCCGGCGTGGAGATGTCGAGCGTGTGAATCGGGTTCTCGGCGGCCAGTGCCTGCTCCATCGCCTCGACGACGCGCGGGTGGTTGTGGCCGAGCGCCAGTGTCCCGGCCCCCGCGAGACAGTCGTAGTACTCGTCGCCGTCCATGTCGGTCACGGTACATCCCTGTGCGTCGCGTATCGCCAGCGGGAGGTGACGGGGGTAGGTCCGCGCGCTCGATTCCCGGTCGGCTTGCTGGGCGAGGATGGCGTCGTTGCCGCCGTCCACGTAGTTCATGGCGTGACCCCTCCGAAACCGCACGGTGTGACCCTTCGATACCGCTCTCGTCGTGTCTTCGACTCTCGCATACAGTCTTTAGGCCAGCCTAAAAATACATAAAACCACTAGATTTTTAGGCCGGCCTAAAGCAATAGGCGAGGCGGGGTCGTAGGCCAGTCTCCCGTCGAAAAAACGCGACGATTTAGGCTTACCTAAACACGGTTCGCACTTCACTGTTCGGACTCGTTACATCCCCAATGGGTTCGGCGACGGCGCCACTGTCACACAGAACTGCCCGTGGCGGCCGCTCGGCGTCTCACGTTGGCGTGGTCGCAGACACACACTACACCAGTCGGTTGCGCCGCCGCTGGACTTCCTCGGCCACCTCGCGGTTGCCGTCGACGTCCGCCAGCGTCTCGACGGCTTCGAGGGTTCGCACGCTGTCGTCGAGGAACGAGAGCACGTCGCCGGGGTAGGCGTACAGCATGTAGTCGTCGCTCATCACGTCGACGATGGCGTCCGGCCCCAGCCCCTGTTCGCGCAGTTCCAGCAGGTACGCGACGAACTTCCGTTCCGGACAGCCACAGTGGGGCGCGGCCTGACAGTCACAGTCCATGAAGTCCTCGGCGAAGTCCAGCACTCGCTCGCGCGAGGCGTCGTCGAGTTTGGCCAGCCCCTCGCCCTGAAAGAGGATGTCCAGCGTCGCCCCCTTGAACGCACCCTTGGGGAAACTCGTCTCTAACTGGGAGACGAGCTGCTGGTGGTTCTTGACGTAAATCTTGTCGGTGATGGCCACGCTTGGCCGTCTGTACGCCGTGACCGTGTAAAAGCGTCCCGAACTCACCCCGGAGTCGTAACGTATTTCTGTGACAGCAGGATATCTAAGGATGCCTCAACGAGCGTGTCCGGGTTGGGGTAGTGGTATCCTTCAGCCTTGTGGTGGCTGAGACGTGGGTTCAATTCCCGCACCCGGACTTGGAACTTCTCCCGCCGGACGTCGACGACGTAGCGTCGCGACTCGCGGCCGACGGTGGCCGCTCAGGGTTCCGGCCGCAGCGTCCGTGACTCCGAGCTACCGCCGATAGAGCCGTACTCGCTGCTGGACTTGATGATGGAGAGCGCCGTCATGATGTCCGAGCGCGTGAGCAGGCCGAGGAACGCGCCGTCCGCGTCGGTGACGACCAGTCGGCCGACGGAGTTCTGCTGGAGCTGGGTGAGCGCGTCCATCACGTCGGCGTCCGGCGAGACGGTGTAGAGGTCGGTGGTCATCACGTCGCCGACAGTGTAGGCGTCGCGCTCGACTTCCCGCACCGCGCGGGCGTCCTCCAGCGTGACGAGGCCGACGACTTCGCCGTCCTTCTCGACGGGGTAGCCGGTGTGACGCTCCTCGAACATCGTCCGGATGAGGTCTCGCACGGACAGCCGCGGGGTGACCGAGGTGACGTGGTCGGCGGGGGTCATCACGTCCCGCACGGTCACCCCTTCGAAGGCGGCGGCCATCGTCGTCTGACGGGACTCGCCCTCGGCGCCGATGTAGATGAAGAACGCGAGGCCGGCGAGGAAGATGTTGCCGGCGACGAACAGGCCGAACAGGCCGAGCATGATGGCGAATATCTTCCCCACCTCGGCGGCTATCTTCGTCGCTCGGGCGTACGGGCGGGTGCGGGCGAGCAGGGCACGCAGGACCCGGCCGCCGTCCATCGGGAACCCCGGGAGCATGTTGAACACCGCGAGCGCGAGGTTCATGACGGCGAGGTAGGCCAACACGAAGCGAGCGGCCTCCACGACCGTCGACTGGGTGCCGGGGAGGACGAAGAAGGCGACGTACGACAGCACCCCCAGCGCGACGCTGACGGCGGGGCCGGCGACGGCGATGGCCAGTTCCTGTTTCCAGTCCTCGGGCGTCTCGGTCAGCTGGGCGATGCCGCCGAACAGCCACAGCGTGATGGAGTCGATGGGGTAGCCGTAGCGGATGGCGACCAGCGAGTGGCCCAGTTCGTGCAGGACGACGCCGGTGAAGAGGCCGACGGCGGCGACGACGCCGAGCACCCAGACGAGACTACCCTCGGTCAGCACGGCGGGGTCCAGCCCCGCCCCGAGCGAGTCGTTCAACAGCTCCGTCGTCTGCTCGACCTGCGTCCCGATGATCCACGCGAACAGGGGCAGGACCAGCAGGAACGTCAGGTCGAGCTGGATAGGGATGCCGAAGGCGCTCCCGATGCGAAACCGACGCATGTGATACTGTTGTCGGCCGACCGACTTAAACGCCCTGTGGCCAGCAATCGGTGGAGTACCGGCCGTCACAACCACTGCATCCCGGCCGCTTTCTGACCGTTCTGCACCGTCTTCTCGACAGCCACTACCGGTGGTGCGTTCGCCGAGCCAGTGCGAGTGACTGAAGTAGGTGCCACGTCGTACGTACAGGCGTGTCGCAGCAGGCCGCGAAGGTGGATACGCTGTTCCTCCACGAGCACGGCGAGGACGTCCGGGTGGTCGCCCAGCGCGACGGCGGGCGCCTGTTCCACGGCGTCCTCGAACTGAAGGAGACGGACGCGGGGCCGCGACCCCGCCGCCTCCGCATCAAGGACGGCTCCGGCGAGGACTTGCGCGCGCCCGACCAGTTCGTCGAACTGGCGCGCCGAGCCACGCGTATCCGCATCTCCGAGCAGACGTCGCCGCTGGCCCGCGAGCGCATCCGCGAGATGCTCGACGGCTACCAGCTCGAGGCGAAGGTGGTCCGGACCTGTCGGTACTGCTCGTCTGCCGGCCGGTACTCGCCCATCACGAGCGAGACGGCCATCGAGGCCGACGGGGAGAGCATCTGTCCCGACTGCGCCCGCGAGGAACTCGACCGGGAACTCGCGTTCGAGGGGGACATCACCGGCGACGCCCGGAAACGACTCGAGGAGCTCCTGCTGGAGGTGCAGGACCTGGACCGCATCACGAACCTCCTGTCGGGCCAACTGGACCCGGACCTGACGAAGTTCGACGAGATATCGGCGACCGTCGACGACATCGACCTCGTGTCGACGGAGACGCTGAACCTCCACCCGGGTATCCAACAGCACGTCGAGTCCCGGTTCGACACGCTGCTGCCGGTCCAGAGTCTCGCCGTCGACCACGGCGCGATGGACGGGCAGGACCAACTGGTCGTCTCCGCGACGGCGACGGGGAAGACGCTGGTCGGCGAACTCGCCGGACTGGACCGCGTCCTCAACGGCAAGGGGACGATGCTGTTCCTGGTCCCGCTGGTCGCGCTGGCCAACCAGAAGTACGAGTCGTTCAAGGAGCGCTACGGGGACATGGTCGACGTCTCCCTGCGCGTGGGCGCGAGTCGCATCGCCGACGAGGGCGGCCGGTTCGACCCCGAGGCCGACGTCATCGTCGGTACCTACGAGGGTATCGACCACGCCCTGCGGACGGGCAAGGACCTCGGCTCCGTGGGCACCGTCGTCATCGACGAGGTGCACACGCTCGGGGAGGACGAGCGAGGCCACCGCCTCGACGGCCTCGTCTCGCGGCTGAAGTACTACTGCGAGCGCGGGACGACCGAGGCCGCTCGCCACGACCGCGGCGGTGGGGAGCAAGCAGACGGGGACACCCAGTGGATATACCTCTCGGCGACGGTGGGCAACCCCGGCGAACTGGCCGAGAAGTTGGGGGCCCAACTCATCGAGTTCGAGGAGCGCCCGGTGCCCATCGAACGCCACGTCACCTTCGCCGACGGCCGCGAGAAGATAGACACGGAGAACAAACTGGTCAAGCGGGCGTTCGACACGAAGTCGAGCAAGGGGTACCGCGGCCAGACCATCATATTCACCAACTCCCGACGGCGCTGTCACCAGATTTCGCGCAAACTGGAGTACAGTTCCGCGCCCTACCACGCCGGGCTGGACAACCGCAAGCGCCAGCAGGTCGAGAAACAGTTCGCCGACCAGGAGTTGGCCGCCGTCGTCACGACGGCCGCGCTGGCCGCGGGGGTGGACTTCCCGGCCTCGCAGGTCGTCTTCGACTCGCTGGCGATGGGTATCGAGTGGCTCACTGTCCAGGAGTTCGAGCAGATGCTCGGCCGTGCGGGGCGGCCCGACTACCACGACAAGGGGACCGTCTACCTCCTCGTCGAACCCGACTGCTCGTACCACAACAGCATGGAGATGACCGAGGACGAGGTGGCGTTCAAGCTACTGAAGGGGGAGATGGAACCGGTCATCACCCGCTACGACGAGGGCGCCGCCGTCGAGGAGACGCTGGCGAACGTCACCGTCGCCGGCACGCAGGCCAAACGGCTCAACGACCGGATGGTCGGCGAGGTGCCGACGAAACACGCGCTCGGGAAACTACTGGAGTACGAGTTCATCGACGGCCTCTCGCCGACGCCGTTGGGGCGCGCGGTCACCCGGCACTTCCTCGCGCCCGACGAGGCGTTCCAGTTGCTCGACGGCATCCGGAAGGGGCTGGACCCCTACGACATCGTCGCCGAGATGGAACTGCGCGAGGAGCAGTAGGGGCGTACCTTCTTGTAGATAGCCCGTCTTGCGGTGGCCATGGGGCTGTTCGACAGCATCCGCCGTGCCGTCGGCGGGGGCGACGACGGGTCGGACGAGACCGAGGCGCGACCGAACATGGTCGACGTCACCGCACTCGGTCCCGACGCGTTTCGTGACCGTGCCGAGAACGCCGCCAGCGACGGCGACCCGCTCGACTTCTCGGTGGCCTCGCTCGAACGGCTCGACGAGGCCATCGCGGCCAAGGACGACTGGACCGAGCGCAGGCCGTCCGACGGGACCGCCTACTCCCCGAAAACCGTCCAGTTCGGGAGCTACCTCGGCGAGGTGCTGGTCCGGACCTACGACGGCGAGTGGACGGCCGACGACGGGTGGGGCGTCACCGTCGCCGGCCGGGACGACGACGTGACCGTCGACGTCTTCGAGGTGGCCGCCCGGTCGGTGGCCGGCGACCCGGTGTTCGCCGCCGTCGCCGAGCGGTTGGAGGCCGAACTCGAACTCGGCGACGAGAGCGGGTCGGACGAGGCCGATTCGACGACCGTCGACGACGAGACGGTGGCCGATGAAGTGTTCCCGACGATGGACGCGGTCGAAACCGACGACGAGACCCCGCCCTCGGCCGAGGACGGGGCCGAGCAACCGCCGGTAGCCGACGCGGCAGACGGACACGCCGACGACCCGGCGACGACCACGGAGACAGTCCCGTCGGACGCCGAGACAGAGCGCGACACGGCGACGACACCCGACCTGCCGGCCGATAGCGACCCCGAAACAGACGCGGCGCGAGCGACCGACGCGGCCGAGGCCGAGCAGTCGGACGTCGACCTGCTCGGTTCTGGTGCGCCCGATTCCGACACCGACGACGACGTCGAGACGGACACGCCGACCGCCCCCGATCCGACCGTCGGGGTCGGCGAACCCCCCTCGACGACTGGCGATACGGGTCCGGCCACGGAGACGGACCCCACGGCGGGCGACGGCCTCCGGGCCGAGTACGCCGCGACGGCGACGGAGTTCACCGACTTCTGGACCGAACACGTCCTCGACTTCACGCCGGCGTCGCTCGCCCGCCTCGACGACCTCGTCGGGGCCGAGTGGGACGACGACCGCTTCTCGGACGCGACGTTCGGGAGCGAGGCCACCTTCGACGACCGCGCGTTCACCAGCGTCACCACCGAACTCGGGAGCTACTTCGGCGAGGTGCTGGTCCGAGCACTCGACGGCGAGTGGTCTGCCGACACCGACCACGAGGCCGTCGTAGTCGTCGAGGGCACCGACGGTCCCCTCGCTGTCCCGGTGTTTCAGGTGGCGGCCAACTCTCTCCGGACGGTGCCGGTGTTCGCCCGGAGCTACGAGGCCCTGTTGTCTGACCTCGGGCGGGACGGCTGACGTAATCCGCAATCTTTTGGCAACCCCGGTCTACTCACCGATGTGTCGTTGCCCCCGGTCACGCCCGCCATGGCGTTCGTGTTCGCGCTGATACTCGTCGCCCTCGCGCTGTTCGCGACGGAGGCGGTGCCGGTAGACGTGACGGCCATCGCCGTGATGGTCGCGCTGATGCTGGCCGAACCCGTCACGGTGACGCTCGTCGACGCCGGCCTGCTGGCCGACCCGCTGTACGTGCTCCACCGACCGGGCGACGATGTCTCGCCCCTGACACAGGGGCTCTCGGGCTTCGCCTCGACGGCGACTATCACCGTGCTGGCGATGTTCATCCTCTCGGACGGCGTCCAGCGGACGGGCATCGTCCAGATCCTCGGGTCGAAACTCGCCGCGCTGACCGGCGACAGCGAGACGCGCCAGCTGGGCGCGACCGTCGGCCTCGTCGGCCCCATCTCCGGCTTTATCAACAACACCGCCGCCGTCGCCATCCTCCTCCCGATGGTGACCGACATCGCGCACAACGGCAAGATTTCGCCGTCGAAACTCCTCCTCCCGCTCTCCTATGCCTCGATGTTCGGCGGGATGCTCACGCTCATCGGCACCTCGACGAACATCCTCGCCTCGCAACTCTCCGCGGAACTGCTCGACCACCCGTTCGGGATGTTCGAGTTCACGCAACTGGGCGTCGTCGTCACCGTCGTCGGCACCGTCTACCTGATGACCGTGGGCCGGTGGCTGGTCCCCGGTCGCATCGAGGCCCGGGAGGACCTCACCGACGAGTTCGAGATGGGCGAGTACCTCACCGAAGTCGTCGTCCGCGAGGACTCCCCTATCGTCGGCCAGACGGTCCGGGAGGCTCTCTCGGAGACGGAGTTCGACGTCGACGTCATCCAACTCGTCCGGGGTGACCGGGTCTTCCTCGAACCGCTGGACCCGAAGTCGATTCAGCCCGGCGACGTGTTCGCGGTCCGGACCGACCGAGACACGCTCGTCGACCTGCTGGACGCCGAGGGGTTGGACCTCATCCCCGAAGTCGACGTCGACGACGCGGAACTGGAGAGCGCCAGCGAACAGCAGAACCTCGTCGAACTCGTCGTCGCGCCGGGGTCCTCGCTCGTCGGCGAGACGCTGGTGTCCTCGAACTTCCGACAGCGCTACGACGCGACGGTGCTGGCCCTGCGCCGCGGGCGCGAACTGTTCCGTCAGCGGATGGACCGCGTCAGCCTGAAAGTCGGCGACACGCTCCTCGTGCAGGCCACCGCCGACAGCATCGAGCGCCTGAACGTCAACCGCGACTTCATCGTCGCACAGGAGGTCCAGCGGCCGGACTTCCGCCGGTCGAAGATTCCCGTCGCCGTCGGCATCGTCGCGGCCGTCGTCGGTGTCGCCGCACTGACTCCCATCCACATCGTCGTCTCGGCGCTGGCCGGCGCCGTGGCGATGGTGCTGACCGGCTGTCTCCGCCCGCAGGAACTGTACGACGCCGTCCAGTGGGACGTCATCTTCCTGCTCGCCGGCGTCATCCCGCTGGGCATCGCGCTGCAGGAGACCGGCGGCGCGGACCTGCTGGCGGACCTGTTCGTCCTCGCCGCCCCCGGCTTGCCCGGCATCGTCGCGCTGGGCCTGATGTACGTCGTCACGGCGGTGCTGACCAACGTCATCTCGAACAACGCCTCGGTGGTGTTGATGATTCCCGTCGCCGTCGAGGCCGCCCAGCAACTGAACGCCAACGCCTTCGCGTTCGTCCTCGCGGTCACGTTCGCCGCGTCGACGGCGTTCATGACGCCGGTGGGCTACCAGACCAACCTCCTCGTCTACGGGCCGGGCGGCTACCGCTTCACCGACTACCTGAAAGTCGGCGCGCCCCTGCAGGCGGTGTTCGCCGTCGTGACCACGCTCGGCATCGCCTTCTTCTGGGGACTTGCGCCTGCGTGACACGGTGCGACGGCCAACGAAACCCTTTACTCGGTGACGGGCGCACGGTGAGATACGGGATCGTGGGGTAGCTTGGTAACCTTCGGGCCTTGGGTGCCCGTGCCCCTAGTTCAAATCTGGGCGATCCCATCCCCTTATCAAAGAAGCAACAAAAACAGCCGGTAGCTAAGCGGCCGTTCGGAGGTGTCTGGGCGTGAATCTTCCAGATACCACCGAGTCGGAGCTATCACTGGGGGACCTACCGGACCCGGTGTGCCGCTTCTGCGGCTGTTTCATCGAAGTGCGCGAGCAAGAGTGCCCCGCGCGAGACGAGGGGGTGTGTCGACCATGAGCCGCGCCGAGCGTAGCTGGCAACCGAGCGACGACCTCCCCGGCATGGTCGGCGGGCCGTCGACGCTCTCGTTCCCCGAGGACTGGACGCTGTCGACAGCATGGGAGCGTGCCCAGCGCGAGAGCGACGAGGGCGGAGCCGTGAACGACGCCGAGCGTATCGTCAGTCTCTCCGACGGCGACGACTACCACCGCGTTCTGTGGGCGCTCAAGGGTCGTACGCTCGTCGCTGAGTGCGACTGTGCGGGCTACAAGTACCATGACGGCTGGTGCGCTCACGTCGCCTCGCTGTGGTGGCAGTGGGTCCGTGGGTGCATCGTCGTGGCCCACCTCGACACCGGGAGAGAGTACCCAGCACCACCAGCATGGCTCCGCCTCGACGACGACCCGACCGCCTACGACTACCTCACTCCTGCCGAACTTGACGCGCTCCTGTCCTGCGACCTCGGTAGCTTCGGCGTTCGGGAGTTCGCCCGCTACACCAACCGCGCGGCCGGCACCATCGGCAACCTGCTGGCCGACGCCCGAGACAAGATGGAGGAACGACGATGACGGAGACCCCACCCTACACACTCTCAGAGCGGGGTGCGGGGGGGTGTCCGCCACCATACCGTCCACTCGAAATGAACCCGAGGTTCACCGCCACCCGGATGCGGGGTACTCGGACCCCTGTTTCATCTGTGTCCGCAACTGACCCCCAATCTGCGGACAGGAGGAACCCATGAGCGGGTCCGGCAGTCGGCTCCCCGGTGACTCCGAGAGCAACGACCGGCACAAGAGCGAAGAACGCGCCGAAGCGCGCTTGAAGGGCACTCTCAGTGCCCGTTTTGCCGAGTACGTCGACTCCCACGACGTTGCCAAGAGCGAGGTGGTCCGCAACGCACTGGACGAGTACCTGCCAGACTCCGAAGGCTCTCAGTACGTGCTGCCCGAGGACCCGGAACTTGCTGATGCGTACCTTGCTCTCGCCGGGGACGAGAAACGGGTGATGACCGTCGATAAGGCCAAGAGCGTGCTGTGTCAGGAGACGCACCCGAACACAGCGAAGAAGCTCATCCGCGAGGAAGTGCTTGAGCCACTGGCCGAGACACCGTTCTTGACGGTGAGCTACGGCCGGGTGGCCCTGCTACCCCTCACTCCAAAAGACAACCTCGCAGGTGGTGACGACGATGAGTGAGCAGTCTGCAGACGATACTGAGTCTACCGTGGACCGTATCCTCGATGTCGTTGATGAGTCCGTTGGTGTCCACACCTACAACACATGGACTGACACCGACGATTACCTCTTTCGCGGCCCTCACGGTCTGCTCGAAAGCATCGGCTGGAACGAACACCATGAGTGCTGGACTCGAAGCCCCTACTGTCGCCAGCCTGTGCTTCGGAGCTACGTCGAGAAGGCGACCGAAGGCAGTCCGGAGTACGTCGCGTGGCACTATGTTACGCGCGACGAGATTGGGGAACCAGAACCGGTATCGGGCGACCCTGTCCGTTGTACGCTCTGTGGAGAAGAGTTCGAGGGCGGGAACATATTGGCGTGGCACCTTGCCGACGTCCACCAACTTGCCGAAGACAAGCACCAGATGGAGTTTGGGGCTAAAGTCCCGACTGGTCAGCAGTCACTTGCCCGATACGCTACCGATGGTGGGCGCTCAGTAGACACGGCCACTGACCAGCAGAGCGACACGTAGTTATCCGGCTACTGTCGCTTTGGTTGCTTGCTTAATTATTAATTTCTCAACAGGTTTTATTTCTAGTAGGTCCGTCCGTTGTTTCGGAGGACCTTACAGAAGTGACTGAGAGAATTGAATATGGTACAAAAGCGGCCGCTGACGCCGCGAGAGATGAGTATAGCGAGTACCTGTGCAGTGACGACGACAAGCGCCTCAAGACCGTAGCGTTCGCGGAGAGCGGCACGCCCGAGAGTGTGCTTGAGGACGCCCGCCTGATGGCCGACGATTCGCACGTCGACACGGGCGAGAGTAGCGGCAGTGTCCCGCTCACCGACGAAGAGAAGGACGAAATCGACTTCTCAGAAACGGATACATGGACCGCGAGAGCGGCGAAAGGGGCGTTTCTGGACGAAGGTGTGAACGACTGGCTCACCTACTGGTCGGAGGACCTGACGACGACCGGCGAAGCCCGCGAGGCGGCAAAGCGAGCGAAGCAAGACGAGAAAGATACCCGCCTCGACGCCGGCCCCAGCGACGAAGAGCGCGCCCACCAGTACGGGAAGCGCGCTCGGCAGGCACAGGACCGGCAGTGCAACCACATCGAGGGCGAGTGTGAGAACGGCGATCCGGAAGCCTGCGAGTTCCTGACCGAACACTGCGGCTACGACGAGAGCGAGGTTTCGGCACTCCTCGACGACCAGCGCCATGCGAGCGAGCAGGATGTGTTGGTCACTGTCGGCGGCGACGAGTACCCCGAGATGGAGGTAACGCCCGAGGTAGCCGGTGCGCTTCGGGACTCGTGGACCGGCTACAAAGGCGGTCTAAGCGGCATTGAGCGCGCTTTATCCGATGCCCGCGAAGCGGTCATCAACACGCGGCAGGCATGGCGGGCCATCAACCGGATTCGGGAAGCGAACGGGCAGGACCCGATGCACCCCGACCGGCTGCACACCCTGCTTGACGCCCTTGACGGGATGCCCGCGAACATCCCCGAGGTGCGGACGCTCGACCACTACGCCGGGTCGGAGACCGACCGGTCGGCGGTGCTTGAGACCGACGACCAGCGCACTCTGGGCGGCGACCGCGCCGACGACCAGGCCCGACTGGCCGGTGGTGAGCAGGGCGAGCGCGGTCAAGGCGAGGTGGTCGACCAGACCGAGGAGAATCCCGGCGGCCTGCTGGCCGACGAGCGTGCCGACACCACCGACCCCGAGGACACAGAGCAGCAGAAACCCGACGCCTTCCGGGTCGCTGAAGGCGGTCAAGAGACGCTATGAGCAAGAAACCCAGTATTTTCACCCGCATCTGCATGGCTATCTCGGCCTTGCAGGGGAACGAGGTAGAAATAGTCACCTACGAGCAGCAGACCAGAGGAGCGTATCAGTGCCCTGTAGACGGCTGCACTGAGCGGTTTCAGTTCCCGAAGGCGGTGAAAACCCACATCGACGCCTCAGGTGACACGACGCACGAGGACGAGACCTCCCGAGACTACGACATTCATCCGGTGGAGCTATGACAGGACCAGCCTGCCCCGTTGAGGGGTGCGACTACAACGAAGACGGCGAGAAGAGCAAGCAGAGCGTCCGACGGCACATCAACGCGAAGACCGACGACGCTCACAGCGACAAGCAAGCACTCAGGAGCGCGCTTAACCGCCCTGACGAGGGCGCCGAGCAGGGCGCTCAGGGCGCTCCCGACGAGGACGGCGACGACGAGCAGGGCGAAGCAGCAGAAGAGGGCGCTGAACCGGCCGACAAGCAGGAGAACGACCAGCAAGAGATGGACCAGTCTGAGGAGTACGAGCAGCAGTTAGAAGCATCGACCGGCGAAGAGAGCGGAGAGAGCACCGACGAGAGCACCGAAACCGAGGGACAGCAGGGGAGCGAGAGCAGCACCACGAGCGGCGGTAGTGGCCCCTCACTGAGGGCGGTGCTGGGTGGTCTCGGTGGTCTGGCCCTGATCGCTATCGCGCTCGCCGGTGGCTCCGACGACGCCGACCAGCCGGAACCGGAGCCGATGGAAGTGGAGAGCGAGGTGGCCGACGTAGACGAGGACACCGAGGACACTGACGAGAACGGCGACGGCTTCAGTGCCACCGGGTGGGACGAATGAGCGGTGCCGAAGCGACCGATGCAGAGCAGGCACCGACCGACCCGGAGAGTGACCAGCCCGAGGACGACGGCGAGGAGGTGCCCGACGTCGAACCTGACGAGAAAGCCGACGTGGACCTCGAAGCGCTGGACGTCGACCCCGACGAGGTAGAGGAGACGGCCGGTGCCGGCGCCGAGGACGACCGCGACGACGAGCAGGACGATACTGGCGACGAGCAGCCAGACGACGGACTCCCCGCCCCGGACAGCGAGACGTGGGGAGACCAGTACGTCGACATGCTGGCACTCGTCCTCGGGGAGATAGCGGCGGCAGACGGTGAACCGGGCAAGACCGCCGAGGACATCGAGGAACTGGCGCGTGCCCCGCCGGTCGAACTTGACGACAACGTAGATCAGTGGCTTGCCGAGGCCGGCATGGGGCAGGACGTACCGCCCGGCAAGGCCGTCGCAATCGGCACAGCGGGCCTCGTGCTGGTTATCCTGCTGACGGAGACCGACATGGCGACCGACGCAGTGGACGCACTGAGCGAGCAACTGAACGGCGACTTACTCAACTTCTGACGATGCTTACGGACAAACTTCAGCGAGCGCGAGAGGCAAAGGCAGAAATCCAGAACCCCCACGAGAGCGAGCGAATCCGTGCAATCGCGGAGGTGCTGGCGACCATCCAGACCGAGACGAGAGGTGCAGTGATGGACCAGCGGGATACCCTCGGTGTCGAGACCGACGACGACACCGATCGACTCGACAAGAGCGAGCGAGTCGGCCAGATTCTGGACGTGGTGGACGGCTACGGGCCGGGCGGGCCGTCGCTGGCCGAAATCTGGCTTCGGCAGTGCGCTCCCGACGACCTCAACACCGAGGACCCGGAAGCACTGGCGCAGTACGCGGAGATGAGCCACGAGGAGTGGACTGCCCAGATAGAGCGATGGGCACAGACGTACCGTGACAGTGGCGCCGACGCGATGCATTCGGACCGCTCGCTGGCTGACGCGCACGTTTCCGGGAAGTGGGGCGTCTCACTGGAACGGTTCGAGTCGGTGGTGGTCGACTGGAACGCGGGGGACGCCCTGACCGACCTGCTGGGCGGTCCGTCCGAAGCGACCGAGGAGGCCGTGCGGGCCAACACGGAGGCGCTGGCATGAACCCCGACACAGACGAGGTGCTGCAAGCTCTCGGGGTGGGTCTGCTGGCCGCTGCACTCATCGCCACAGTGGAACGGCGTGGGCGAGACCGGGCACAGTCAGAAACCGACGAGAGACCGGACCACGCCGTTCTAACAGAGGTGGACCTGACAGCACTGGCTGACGGAGAAGCACAGACGGTCGGCACTGCACAGGGCGAGACGGTGCGCCTCGAAGCGGTCGACGTCGAGGAGGACGACAGCGACGAATGAATGACGACTGTACGCGCTCCCGGCGGGAGTGTGATGCTTGCGGCCGGCCCATCTGCCGGCGTTGCTCCCGGTGCTGTGAGCGGGTCCCTGCCGACCCCCACGCGACGGCGTGGACGGTCCGGTGCCCGTCGTGGTGGTGCCGTCTCCGCAAGCGTCTCCGCCGTCGACCACTCCGGCGCGGCGACACACCACGAACCGGCGTCTGCACGGGGGCCGACGAGTGAGCGCCCTGCTGTTCGCCGCACAGAGCGGCTGGGGGAAGTCCTACCACGGGCAAGCGTGGATGGAGAGCAACGCAGACGCCTACGAGTCGCTGACAGTCCTGGACTACTGTGGCGAGTACCGCGGTCTCGTCAAGGCGGGGCTGGCCTCTCACTGGATAGTGGGACCGGCCGAAAAGGACCTATCAGCCGACCAGTGGCGGCACATCCTCGTGAGCAACCCTCACGTCGTTCTTGAACGTCACAGCGTGCTGACGGCCGACGAGTGGCGCGTGGTCTGTGCCCGTGTCGCCGCGGCCGCTCGGACCATCGACAGGGACGAGTTGATAGTGGTCGACGAAGCCCATTTCGTCGCCCCGCAGAAGGAGAAGACCCCGAAGCCCATCAAGGAGATAGCGACGACCGGCCGGGGTGACGGTACTTCCTCGATGTGGATTTCTCAGCGGCTTGCTGAGTTGGAGAAGACCATCACAACACAGTGTCAGGCACGGGTTCTCGGTGGCTTCCGTGGCGGTGATGTAGGGGCAGTGGACCTTGAGTACCCTGAGGACCTGCACAACCCCGCGACAGACGTACCAGCATCCCGACTCCCTGACGCACTACTGCCAACGGACCGTAAGACGCCGACGACGCTTCAACTCCACAAGGACGACGACGGCAACACAGTGGGCAGTGAGTGGGTATACAGCGACAACAGCGGTGAAGTACGCCGTATCAACACGGCCAACGTGACCATGCACAGCACGCACTACGGGAGCGAAGGGAACGACCTCCAACCACCGGAGTACACTGCATGAGCGTACAAATCACACTCTACGGAGAGAGTGCCGAGCGATTCGAGAACGCACAGGAGCAGATTGCACGGGACCGTCCCGGTAGCAAGCCGGGCAACGCTGAGACGGTGCGCGTGCTGCTGGACGAAGGCGGCTACTGAACCGGTCAGACTGTCTCGCACATTCGCGTCCGATTCACACCCAATTCTCAATTCGTCGGTTCTTGAAGTT
Organism: Haloarcula rubra; assembly: GCF_019599465.1. Taxonomy (GTDB): domain Archaea; phylum Halobacteriota; class Halobacteria; order Halobacteriales; family Haloarculaceae; genus Haloarcula; species Haloarcula rubra. The sequence continues at coordinate 151,921 of NZ_RKLR01000002.1, read as the reverse complement.
TAGAGAGTCTAAACGGTGGGTTGCATGGATTTTGGTAATGCAATGTCGACCCTCGCATCCGAGGACTACGTGACGGACGTGGCTCTCGTGATGGGTGGGTTCGCTGCACCGGCAGCAGTCAAGTACGGAGTCGAAGACAAGATGGGCAAGGACCTGCCTGACGAAGCGTACGGCCTGACAGTCGCGGCGGGCGGGGCCCTCTACGGCGGCGCCGGTCGCAAGGTCGCTATCGGCGGCGGCGTCCACACGCTCGAAGCGCTCCGAACGCGGTTCATGGAGGGTAACTGATGGGGGTCGACCTCTTCGCGTCTGAGGGCAAGACGGCCGACGCCGTCACCGTCTCGCAGAACGCGCCCTCGTCGCCGGTCCCGACGCCGATTCTCGAAATCGATCCGAACCGGGGCCAGTTCCTCCGGTTCTTCAACAAGGTGGCGAAGGGTGCCGCGCAGGGCATCCCCATCTATCTGGACCTGCGGGACTCCAACGACGACCCGCTTCCGGTGAACACGACGCTGTACTTCGCCATCAAGCCCAACGGCCACACCACCAACATCCTCGTCTCCGAGGTGGTCGAGTCCATCGACCAGTACGTGACGCTCTCCATCTCGGAGCAGCGGAACGTGGACAACATCGACGCGGCGAAGCTGACGCTTCAGTTCCCCGAGACCCACCCCGAGAAGGCCGGGGACCCTACCGAGTTCGTCGACGTCCGAGACATCGACCAGCTCTTCCTCTTCTGCGACTCGCAGGCACAGGTTGACTGGTCGAACTCCTCGGCGTACATCGAGAGTGATGCCGTCGAGCAGCGGAACCGGGCGTGACCATGAACGGAGACCTCGCACAGCGGCTTGAACGGACGAACCGCCAGCCCGGCCACATCACCCCCGGCAAGATGGACACGCAGGTCAACAGTCAGGGGCAGCGGTCGGAAATCGGCAGCTACCGGCTGGACACTGCCCACTACCTGCGACAGGGGCGGGACAACGCGCTCAAGGTCGCTGTCCCGGCCTACGAGGGCAAGACCAGCGACGGCACGGCCGACAACACCGAGACGTTCACACTCTCGCACGACGTGACGGACACGCCCGTCACGCAGTCGGTCGTCGTCTGGCTGGACGGGACGTACTACGGGACGCCTGACTCGGTGGACTACACCAACAACACCATCGACGTGACGGACCCCGGAACCGGCAGCAACGTCCACATCTACTACGTGGCTGCTGACGCCGCCTCGCTGGAGATTCGGAAGGTCGACCCCGGCGAGTCGACCAGTCAGAGCCAACGGGTCTACTCGGGCAACCTCGGACTGGTCCACCAATCGCCCCAGCTAGAGCAGCCCGAGTACATGACGCTGAACGACGGCGAGATGCACCCGTGGGTGGCTGCCGACCAGCAGCTCGTTGCTTACGTCGACGCGCCGTACACCATCCGCTGGACCGACCCGGACGGCGACGGTACAGAGCCGACGAACGCACTCCTGCATGTCCCTGTCCTGCGAGGGAGCCGCGAGGTGCCCGGCCTCCGGTCGGCCATCATCGCAGGCATGGGGCGGTAGTCGGAGGCCCTACCGTGACTTTTCAGAGCGATTACACCGCGATATGGGAGAGCGGCGCAGACCCCGCCAGTGACGACTTCGAGGACTCGGTGAGTATCACCACCGACGAGCAGGCAGACGAGTCGGCACAGGCGAGCAACAACCAGACTAACGGCCCGCTGACGCCTACGACCGTCGTGCAGGGCAGCGGGTGGACCGAGGACGACGTGATGCTGGCCGCGCAGGCCATCAACGTCCTACTGTTCCTCATACTGGTCTACGAGACGTTCTACGGAGGTGCCTGAGATGGCATACACGTACAACGGCGTGACCTACGGGTCTGGCGGGACCATCACCGACGGAGAGGAGAATCTGGACGACGCCAGAGAGGCAACAGCAACGTGGGAGTCCGACACGTCCGACGACTCCGACACCACCGACACGTCGACCAGCAGCGACAGCTACGACGGCTACACCGGTGGCAGTGCGTCGGACCACTACGGCGACAGCGACCCGGACGCCAACAACGAGGACGGCGCCAACGTCGTGGACGGCGACGGTGACGGGTCGGTCAACACTCCCGACGGCAGCACGTCGACCGACACCGACGACGGCGACCGCCACGAGGGGCTGTTTGGCGGTGCGACCGGCACCGAGTCCGACGACGGCTTCGGAGTCGACACCGACGACGACGGGGTGCAGGACCAGAACGACCCCAACCCCGACCGGAGCAACGGGGGTGACTCGTCTACCGACGACGGGGTGAACCAGTCCGACCCCGACGCGGCCCCGACCGAGGACCAGAACGCCAACGAGAGCGTCCAGCAGGTAGAGGAAAGCGTGACGGCACTCCGCGAGGACGTGCGCGACTCCATCGAGGCGCTGCAAGCCGAGATGCAGGGACAGACCGCAAGCACCGACGCCAGCCCGGCACTGGCACTCGGCCTACTGGCGCTCGTCGGTGGAGGTCTCTACGTGACTCAGGGAGGGCCGTCGGATGCCTGAGATAGAGGCCAGCATCGAGGAGATGGACGAGCAAGAGCGAGAGACACAGCGCCAGCGCATCGAAGAAGACGGGGGTGCAGCGTGACGGTCGTACCGGAACCCTCCGAGGGAGATGTGGGGTACAACGATCCCATCACGCGGCGCCTCAACGCTGGCGAAGTGCTGATAGTGACGTTCGAGCCGACCCAGCGCGTGACGGACTTCGTGCTGCCGTTCCTCGCCATGTCGAAGCAGCCGGACAGCAGTTACGAGGTGTGGATGGACGGGCAGCGCCAGTACGGCCCGGCACCCATCCCGCCGACGGACATCGACGACATGACGCCGACGTTCCTGCCGGCGAAGCGGTTCAGTGAGTCCATGACCGTCTACGTGCGGAACCTCTCGGACACGACCGCCCGGACCTACTCGGTCCAGCCCATCGGCTGGGAGGTGAACGATGGGACTTGATACCTTCGCGGAAGTGGGCGAACTCCAGACTGTGCAGGACAGTCAGGGGGACAAGCAGGCCCCGGCCAACGAGGCCGAGCAGCAGGCCATCCGCGAGGCCGTCGGGAACCCGAGCGGCGCGACCATCGAGACGTACAACACCAGCAGCACGAGCGCCGAGCAACTGCCCGACCTGACGATACCGGACGGGGTGACGGCACTCGTCGTCTACCTGCCGGGCAACGCCGGAGACGTGTATCTCGGGGACTCGGCCGAGCAGTTCATCCCGCTCACCGACCCCGGTCACGTCTTCGAGTGGGAGGCGTCGACCACCGCCGACCTCTACGTGAAAGCGAACTCGTCGGGTGATGGCGTCGGCATCGTCTTCGAGGGGGCGCAGTAGATGGCTGACATTCGCGTCCGATTCGTCGACTACCGAGACGAGCAGGCCGCGGACCAGCCTTTCCCGGTCGAAGTCGGTATCAACAACCTCGAAACGGTTGGGCCGGTCGGCTGGGGTCCGGTGGTCTGTCCCGACTCCGGCGCCGTCAACAACGGCCACATGACCGACGTGACGCTCACTATCCGCAACTCCTCGGGGTCGACCGTGGAGACGCTTGAGGAGCCGCTGTGCGTCCCGGTCAACCGTCCCTCGCTCGCCGGACAGGCCAACGCGACGGCGGAGTTCCAGCCGTCGCTACCGCCCGGAGAGTACACCGTGACGGCCGAGGTGGCCGTCCGGGGAAACAACGGGACCGACACATCACAGCCGCAATCTCTCACCGTCTCGGAGGGGACAGACAGTCTCCCCGGTGGCGATGCAGACCGCGGGTTCTGGCAGGACCCCGGCCCAGACGGGAACGACGGGAGCGACCCGTTCGCCGCCATCCCCGGAGTGACCGCGACCGAGGCGAAGGTCGGCGGAGGGCTACTGGTCCTGTTGATGCTGCTGTGGGTAGCGGCGCCGTACGCCTCTCTCGGGGCGTCCCTCGCGGGAGGTGGTCGGTGATGGAGGCAGTGACTGCCTACGTCGTGCAGGCAGCGGCCATCATCACGGCCTCGGCAGCGATCTACGCGGCGGGGGCCATCCGGTCCATCAAGCAGCAGGTATCGACCAACACCCAGCGGAGCAAGCGCAACGCACAGATGCTCACCGGCAGGAACTCGCACCTACGCGGGGCACTCCCCCGGCTCCGGCGCATTGAGCAGAAGGTACTCGGCGCCGTCCGAACCGTCGCCAGTGGCGACGAGGAGGGCCAGTAAGATGGCCGGACTCAACGCGGCACCCGGCGGCGGGTGGGACTACATACAGGCCGACACGCCCGCCGACCCTGAGAAGGGAGAATCGTGGTACGACACGGACGGCGGGACCGACGGGAACGGCGAGGCGAAGGTCTACGATGGCACCCAGTGGGACGTGACGGGGTACATCAGCCACGACCAGCTCAACAACGTCTCGGCGGCCGACCATCACGACCCGGTGACGGTGACGGCACCGCTCACCCGGTCGGCACAGGCCCTCGCTCTGGCGCTGGGCAATGCGCTCACCGTCGACGCGAACGACGACCTCGCCGTTGACGAGTCGGCCATCTCGCTGTCGAACCTGTCCGGCTACCCCATCGGGACGGGGGACCTCGGGTTTGACACGGCCACGCAGAGCGAGTTAGACGGCCACGCCGGGGACACGACGAACCCCCACAACGTCACCGACGACCAGACCGGAGCGGCCGCGGCCCTGTCGAACCACGAGAGCGACCCCGACCGCCACCACAGTCAGCCGACCGGGACGCAATCCCAATCGGTCGACGGGACGTTTCGGACGGACATTACGGGGACCAATTCTGCGTATGTTATACTGACCGAGGGTGAGACTGGTACGGCGGTGACAACGGTCACCCAACCGCAAAATCTCATAGTCGCCTCGGGGTGGCAATCGGATGTAGAAGTTAGCCCCTACATATCCTCGGACACCTTCGACGCCGACTACACTGTGAGGGTGCGAGACTTCAGCGGACAGACGCACTTCTTAGAATCGGGGACGCTAACTCAGGATGGCCGCGTCACGACACAGTCTACAGATATGCCGCCCCGTGCGGTGGAGAAAGTGGAGTGTACGTTCACCCTGAATAGCGCCGAAAGTCCGAACGATGACCACGAGTGTTACGTGTACAGCGGATACCCGTACCAGACCTACGTCGGCAACCACAGCCACAGTATCTAACCATGCAGGCAACACTACCAGCGATTCCGACGCCAGAGGCACAGACTCTCGCTCTCGCGGTCCTATGCTTCGTGGGAGGGATGGCGGTGCCCACCCGCTTCGGCATCGAGCGAGTGGAAGGGTTCGGCCGGTGGGTCGCCGTCAAGCTGCCGTACAAGTCCCCGCCGGGGATGGACGAGCAGCAGGGAATGAAGCGGGCGGTCTACGGTGAGGGCAGTGTCGTCGAGGACGGCGACGACCAACAGGCCGACCCCGACACGGCGCCGGTCGACAGTGAGGCCGGCGGGGAGAGCGCCCAGCAGTGATGTGGCCGTACCATCTCGCGCCGGACGGCAACGCGGCGCTGCCCCATCACTACTACATCGGCATGGGACTGGTCGCTCTCGTCGCGGCCATCGTTTGGGACGACCATCCGAAGCGGGAGCCTGTGGCGGTCATGATGGCCGCTGTGGGCGGTTGTTTCGCTTTCGGGTCCGTCTGGCCCCGGTACCCGGTCATCGGCGCCACGCTGGCGCTCGTCGCCAATGCGATGGTGATACTCGCTCCGCTTCGGCCGGCGTGGTGGTCGCTGTGGCCCCGGCGGCATCAGGTGGGCATCATCCTGTTGGGACTGCTGGCCGCCGACGACGTGGTACAGCACGCGATGGGCTGGCCGACGCCGATTGACCACCTCTGGAAGGCGGGCGGTCGGGCGGCGGTGGTCGACGTCTTCGGGGTGGTCGCTCATGTCGTCTGACCGGCCCGACGACCTGCTGGCGACGGTCGCGGAGCCGGTCGACGACTCGCCGCCCCTGCGCTTCGAGGAGATCGGGGACGAGGCGGTGGTGACAGTCGGCGGCACCGAGGAGCTACTCCGATGCGACCCGTCGGCGGTCGTCGAGGCGACCAGATAGGCCGCCCGAGAACCCCTCATTCTGGTGCAATCCTACCCGATTTGAGGCCTGCTGACCCCCGAGTTGACCGAAAAAACTAGATGTTTTGCAATAGAACTGAGGAACGAGTGCATGAGACTGAAGGACTACGACAACGACGACGGTAAGCGAGTGTGGCTGTCCGACGACGAACTGAAGCGATTCATCGAGCAGGCCGAGACGCCTCACCAGCGACTGGCCTTCTTGCTCGCCGGCCGGGTCGGACTCCGGCGCTCGGAAATCATCGAGGTGTGCCCGCAAGACCTCGTCGACGGACCGACCGGCGACCACATCCGCGTCTGGGAGAGCTACGCGAAACGCGACAAGTACCGAGAGCCGCCCGTGCCGAAGGAGGTCGTCACCATCGCGGAGACGCTGGCGTTCCAGCAGGACAACGATGAGCCGCTTCTCGACGTCGCTGGGTCGACCGTCTACCGCTGGGTCCGGCGCGCCGCCGACGCCCTCGAAGACGAAACGGGAGACGAGGGGTGGCAGTATCTCGACGTCCACGACCTTCGGCGGACGTGGGGCACGTACCTACTGGAGCAGGGCGTGATTCCGTCGGTCGTGATGGCCTTCGGCGGGTGGGAGGACTGGGACACGTTCAGAAAACACTACCTCGGGGAGTTCAGCCCGGAAGCGATTCGTCGGGAGCGTGGGAAAGTCGACTTCCTCGAGGGCGGCGACGAGGACACCGAGGTGGTCCACCCGGGAACCATGCCGGCGTCGACGCCACACTCGGCAGACTGAATCCATTTGCGAGGTTGCGACATCCTTTTTGGCAAGTAATTGGATATATCAGTGTGACCGAAACAACACGCCGGAATACCATTCTCAGTATTGCTGCTATGCTTCTGTCGGGATGTACGGGAGTTCTTAGCGAATCCGATACACCCACAGAGACGACAACACCCGCACCAGTTCCTGAATCAACCCCTACACAGACGCCTACACCTACGCAGACACCTACTTCTACACCAACACAGACAGAGACGCCAACTCCAGAACCGCGAACCATTGTTGACGAAACTGTAACTGTACCGCTCGGTGAGTGGGAAGCGTGGGAGTTTGAGTTATCTCGCGAACGGCACCTGCACCTTACAACGACTGTCCGCTCAGGCCCTGAAGTCGATGTTTTCGTAGCCCGCCCGGAAGAATACGAGCATTATACCGAAGGCGACCGTTTCCGTGCGTATACTGCAATCAGTCAAAGAGGGACTATCGGTGAGTCGACTGATGCAGAACTTGGCCCAGACACGCTATTCTTGTTCGTTGACCACACTTCTTCAGGGCCTACAGAACCAGCAGACGATTCGGAACTAGTCGAGATAACAGTCGAACTGATTGCGGAGTAGATTCAGCCGCGAAGAACGGGCATTATTGCTATCCTTAGAGACGAACCCGAAACGTCACCCCTGACTCTATCCAGCCGGGCGGCGTCGCGTACCGGTCCTCGAAGACCTTGCTGGGCGTCGGCCGTGGGCAGTGTCTCGCGTCAAGTTCGCCCTTCAGATACAGGATGCCCTCGGTCGTCAGGTCGTACAGATCGCCGCCGATGGGTGCGACCAGACCAGCGTACTGGAGCCACTTGCACCGGTCCCGAATATGGCCCGATGAGACGCTGAAACCACGTTCACGGGCGAGGATACCCGGCGACGCAAACCCGTTCTCGCGTATCCATTCCATGATACGCTCGTCTACCTGATTCATCCACGAAGCGGATTTTCGCTGTGTCATTACACCTGCTCGTGGTTCCCGCTCGCGCTGGGGCCGTCGTCTGCGTGCGACTCGACTTCGTCTGGTGCGTCCTCAGAGGTGTCTATCTCGCCGTCTAAGTACCGCTCTCCGCGGTCGGTAATGATGTAGACTCCGTTTCCAAGATGCTGGAGTAGCCCGTACTCGACCAGTTTCTTGCAACGTTGGTGAATGTACTGTCTGGAGTACCTAACAACACCACTGTTGGCCATCGCGGTTGGGCGACCAGATTCGTTTTCACGGATATATTCCAGAATCCGGTCATCAGCGAGTACCATCCAGTCGCCCGAGTAGCGCATAAACAAACAATTAAGACGAGCGTTCTTATTGTCCTCGATTGTCTGATTATCTAGACATTAACGTATCAGAGCGAACGTCGTAAACTATATTTGACTCTGGTTAATTAACAACTAACGCAATGCCACGAAGAAGCCTATCGGTAACCATCTCGATTCCGATGGAGATGGACGAACAAATCGGTAAAGAAGCTGAGAAACACGGAATGACGTACTCTAAGTACGTTCGTCAAGCTCTGCGAGAGAGTATGGGGACGCCCTTCGACTGCGACGAGACTGTTTTGTGCGTCGACGAGAACGGCGAGAATCGCCGAAGTGAGGGGGCCGCGTAAACTATGTCCAGTAGTCCAGCCCCCGAGTCTGACGACGGTAGCGACGAGCAAAAGCATGGCGACAACGCGGAGGACGGCCCATGAACGGTGCCTTTCGAGCGCGGCCCGTCGCCGTTGTCCGCGACGGCGACCGCGTGGCCGCTGGTGCGCTGATGCCGGGCGGCAACGTCGTCGTCCAGTGGAACCGTCAGGCGTTCCCTGAGGGCGAACGGACGGACAACCTGACGTTCTCCCACTACGCACACATCAGCGACGCCGAGCAGGCCACGGGCGGCACCGTTATCGTGAACCCCGGAGACGGCCCGATTTTGCTGGGCGAAGTGGACGACGAGAGTGACGGGGACGGCGACGCAGAGGGAGGTGAGAAGTGATGCGCGACCCGGATCCAGAAAACCTCCGACAGTCGGAGCATCCGGCGATGGTCGAAGTCGTCGGTCAGGGCGGTGTGTTCGCCGCCGACGCGACGCTGAAGGACAACGGCTGGCTTCGTGTGAAGCACTGGGACAGCAGTGTTGTCTACCTGCCGCCGCGCCGCGTCGACGCCGTGAAACGCATCATGACGGAAAGGCGCGAGGGCGGCCCTGACGAGCCGCATTCGGTTCGGTACATCGCCGAAGACGACTACCTCGCGCTGGCGAAGGAGTGGACGGCCGACGACACGGACGCCGACGCCGAGGCCGCCGAGCCGGTGGTCGGTGATGACTGACGACCCTCTCACATACACTGTCAAGCTGAAGCGCGGCGACGATACCCAGAAGTGCAAGGTCACTGCCCCGGATATAGAGACGCTGACCGAGCGGGTCGATGCCGTCCGCGAGAAGATGGCCGACTGGGCCGGCGACTATCGCCAAATCCAGCCTGACGATAGTCCCCGAGTCGCTGACGACCAGAGCGAACTGGGGGAGATCGAGGCGTGACAGGCCCGCCCGACCTGTCTATCTCAGACGCCGTCAGCCGGTGGCTGGACAAGCGGAGCGGCGAGATGCGGGAAGCGACGATCAGCACTTACCACTACCAGCTAAAACTGTTCGTCGACTGGTGCGCCGAGAACGACATTCAGCAGTGCTCGGACCTGACCGCGTGGGACCTCGATACCTACGAGACACACAGACGCCAGACCGCCGCGCAGGTTACGGTGGCGAAGGAACTCGGCACCCTCCAGCGGTGGCTGAAGTGGGCTGAGGGCGTCGGTCTACTCGAGGACGGTCTGGCCGACGCCGTCGAGCGACCGCGGATGCCAGACGACCCGAGCGACGACACGAAGCTCGCCCCCGAAGTGGGGACAACACTGCTTGCGTCCTATCGCGGTTCCGCCGACCACGCATCGCGCAGTCATACGCTGTTGGAGCTGCTCTGGACTATCGGCGCTCGTGTCGGGGGTATCCGCTCCCTCGATCTCCAAGACTTCGACGCCGAGGGCCAGTATATACAGTTCGTCAACCGGCCTGACACCGATACCCCGCTGAAGAAGGGTAGCAAGGGCGAGCGGGTCGTCGGTCTGACCGACACTGTCACCGAGGTGGTCGCCGAGTACATCGACGAGCACCGGATACCGCTTCAGGACGACTACGGCAGGACTCCGCTCTTTACGTCGCAGCGGGGACGCCCTGTTGCGAATACCCTTCGGACTTGGACCTACGCCGCTACCCAGCCGTGCCACCACAGGCCGTGTCCCCACGGGAAGGAGCGGCCGACTTGTGAGTGGACGAGCTACACGTCGTCGTCACAGTGTCCGTCGTCGCGGTCGCCGCATCAGGTCCGTACTGGCGCTATCACGTGGATGCGTCATCAGGGCGTCCCTCGTGATGTCGTCAAGGACCGCGCGAACGCTTCTGAGCGGGTGATAGAACAGCACTACGACAAGAGCGACCCCGTCACCGAGATGGAAGAACGGCGGCGTCAGTACACGGAGAATCTGGAGATCGAAGAATGAACCCAACAAAAACAACCGCAAGACAGCAGTACGACGATAGACTCGCAAAGACTCTGGGCGATCCCACTTCTTCGCGACCGACACTGCGAGCATCGCAGCCACAGCTCCCGGCGACAGAGGCGACGTCGTATCGGCGCCGACGGCGTGGGCCGCGTAAACGTGGGGCACAGAACTTACTTATCGATGATTACATAATCGGGTATGGCAACCGAGGACGCCGACGGGACCTGGTCGGTCCGCGAACTCGACCTCGACCGACCCGACGACGACACGTACCGCGACCTGGCAGCGGACCTGCGCTCGCGCGTGACGGGTGAGGTAGAGTTCGACGAGTACGCCCGGGTCCTCTACGCGACGGACGGGAGCATCTACCGCGCCGAGCCGGCCGGCGTCGTGTACCCGACCGACGTCGCCGACGTCCGGGCGGCCGTCGAGGTCGCGACGAGCCACGGCGTCCCCGTCCTCCCGCGCGGGACCGGGTCGTCGCTCGCGGGTCAGGCCGTCGGGCCGGGGTGTGTCGTCGTCGACGTCTCTCGGCACATGACCGACGTCCTCGAGGTGCGCCCCGAGGACAAGCGGGTCCGCGTCCAGCCCGGCGTCGTGCAGGACGACCTCGACGACGCCCTGAGCGAGTACGGGCTGAAGTTCGCGCCGGACCCGGCCTCCTCGAACCGCGCGACGATAGGCGGTGGCATCGGGAACAACTCCACCGGCGCCCACTCGGTCAGGTACGGCATCACCGACGCCTACACCGAGTCGGTGACGGCCGTCCTCGCCGACGGGTCGGTCGTCGAGGCCCGCGAGGTGGTCGTCGACTCCCCGGAGTGGGACGACATCGTCTCGAAGGACGACCGCGAGGCCGAGATATACCGGACCGTCCGGGAGGTGGTGACCGAACACGCCGACGAGATAGCGGCCCGCTATCCCGACCTCAAGCGTCGTGTCTCGGGGTACAACCTCGACCGGGTCGTCTACGAGAACGACGACGGCGACCGGGTGATGAACCTCGCGAAACTGTTCGTCGGCGCCGAGGGGACGCTCGGGGTCGTCGTCGAGGCGGAACTCTCGCTCGTGACGGTGCCCGAGGAGACGGCGCTGGCGCTGTACTGCTTCGACGACCTCGAGGCGGCGATGGCGGCGGTGCCGGTCGCGTTAGAGTACGACGTCAGCGCCGTCGAGCTGATGGACGACGACCTGTTCCGGCTGGCGGCGGACTCGGACGGCTACGCCGAGTACGTCGAGCCCATCCCCGACCGGGCCGCCGCCGCGCTCATGCTGGAGTACGACTCGGAGCTCCACGACGACTTCGCGGCGGCCATCGAGCGCACGACCGACCGGTTCGTCGAGGCGGGCGAGGCCTTCGCGGTCGTCGAGGCCTACACCGACGCGGACCAGGCGGCCCTCTGGAAGCTCCGGAAGGCGGCCATCCCGCTGTTGATGTCCATGGACGGCGACCCCAAACCGTACCCGTTCATCGAGGACGCGACGGTCCCGCCCGACGAACTCGCCGAGTACGTCGGGAAGTTCGAGGCCGTCCTCGACGACCACGACACCTCCGCGTCGTACTTCGCCCACGCGGGGTCGGGGACGCTCCACATCCGGCCGATACTGAACCTGAAGACGGAATCGGGCGTCGCGGCCATGCACTCCATCAGCGAGGACGTGACCGACCTCGTCCTCGACCACCACGGCTCGTTCTCTGGCGAGCACGGCGACGGGATGGCCCGCACCGAGTTCAACCCCAAGATGTACGGCGAGGACCTCTGGCACGCGTTCAAGCGGGTCAAGACGGCCTTCGACCCGGAGTGGTGGCTCCACCCGGGGAACGTCGTCTACCGGGACGGACCCGAGGACCCGGGCCCGGACACCGACCGCGGCGTCGGCGCGGACATGCGCGACCACCTCCGGTACGGCCCCGACTACCAGTCGCTGGAGCCACAGACCACCCTCGACTTCGAGAGCGAGGGCGGCTTCTCGCACCTCGTGGAGCTGTGCAACGGCTGTGGCACCTGCCGCCAGACCGACCAGGACGTGATGTGTCCGACCTACCGGGCCTCCCGGGAGGAGGTCCAGACGACCCGCGGGCGGGCGAACCTGCTCCGGGCGGCCATCAGCGGCGACCTCCCCGAAGAGGAACGCCACTCCGAGCGCTTCCAGGCCGAGGTGCTGGACCTCTGTATCGGCTGTAAGGGCTGCAAGAGCGACTGCCCGACCGGCGTCGACATGGCGAAGCTCAAGGCCGAACTGACCCACCAGCACCATCAGGAGGCGGGAGTCGGCCTCCGGGAGCGCCTCTTCGCCAACATCGACACGGTGTCGCGACTCGGGTCGGCGCTGGCCCCGCTGTCGAACTGGGCGACCGAACTCCCCGGGGCGCGGCGTCTCATGCAGACACTGCTCGGCATCGCGCCCGAGCGCGACCTGCCGCCGTTCCGCCGGGAGACGCTGCAGGACTGGATGCGTGCGCGGGGCGGGTCGACCGTCTCGCGGGCCGACGCCGCCCGCCGGGTCCTGCTGTTCCCCGACACGTACACGAACTACTCCTACCCGGCGGCGGGGAAGGCGGCTGTCGAGACGCTCGAGGCCGCGGGCTGTCACGTCGCCGTCCCCGACGACACCGCCCCGTCCGGGCGCGCGGCGTTCTCGACCGGGCTCCTCGACCGGGCGCGGGAACGAGCGCGGGCGAACACGGACGCGCTCGCCGACCGGATCGCCGACGGCTGGGACGTGGTGTTCGTCGAGCCCTCCGACGCGGTGATGGTCCAGGACGAGTACCGCGACCTGCTCGACGGGCCCGCGGTCGAACGGCTGGCCGACGGCGCCTACGGGGTCATGGAGTACCTCGACACCTACCGACTGGACGAGGACCTCCCGGTCGCGGACCGCTCGCACGGCGCGGCCGGGGCAGTGAGCTACCACGGTCACTGCAACCAGAAGGGGGTCAACGCCGACCACCACGCCGTCGGGGTCATGCGCCGGGTCGGGTACGCGGTCGACCCGCTGGACACGACCTGCTGTGGGATGGCCGGGAGTTTCGGCTACCACGACGAGCACTACGACCTCTCGCAGACCATCGGCGGTCTCCTGTTCGAGAAGGTCGCCGACAGCGACGCCGACCGCGTCGTCGCCCCCGGTGGCTCCTGTCGGTCGCAACTGGGCGACCGCCCCGACGCCGACGACGTCCCGCCCCACCCCATCGAGGTCGTCGCCGAGCGCCTCTGAGGGCGTCGGCACGCTCCGCAAGGCGGTCGTCGAGCACGACGCGGAGGCCGCCGACCGAACCTTCTTGCTGGCCCCAGTCGTTTCGCCGACATGCCCGATTACGCAGACTCCCACTGGCTCCGGGGGCACCTCCGGGGCGTGCTCGACCACTACTACCCGACCTGTGTCGACGAGACCCACGGCGGGTTCGTCGCGCAACTCGACGCCGACACCGGCGAGGTGTACGACCCCGACGCGAAGCACCTCGTCGCGGCGGCGCGGTTCACCCGGAACTTCGCGCTGGCCAGCGAGGTGCTCGGCGAGGTCAAGTGGCGCGAGGCGGCCGAACGCGGCGTCGAGTTCCTGCACAAGCGCTTCCGGGACGCCGAACGTGGCGGCTACCACTGGCTGCTCGACGGCACGACGCCGACGGATTCGCGGCGGGTCTGCTACGGCCACGCCTTCGTCGTCCTCGCGTACGCTCGCGCGGCCGACGCGGGTGTCCAGAACGCCGGGAAGTACTTAGACCAGACGTGGGACCTGCTGGACGAGCGGTTCTTCGAACCCGAGCACGGCCTCTACCGGAGCGGGTGGGACGCCGACTGGCGCGAGGCCGACCCCTACCGCGGGCAGAACGCCAACATGCACGCCTGCGAGGCGGCGCTGGTCGCCTACGAGGTCACCGGCCACCAGCGCTACCTCGACCGTGCCGCCACCGTCGCGAAACGGCTCTGTGTCGACCTCTCGACCGGCGACGGTCGCCTCTGGGAACACTTCGAGACCGACTGGACGCCCGACTTCGACTACAACCGCGACGACCCAGCCCACCAGTTCCGGCCGTGGGGGTACCAGCCCGGCCACCACATCGAGTGGGCGAAACTCCTCGCCGTGCTCGACCGGCATCTGGACGCCCGGTGGCCCGGTCAGCGCGCGCCCGAACTGTTCGAGACGGCACTGGACGGGTGGGACGACGACAGCGGTGGTTTCTACTACACGCTGGACGAGGACGGCGACCCGGTCGTCGACGACAAGTACAGTTGGGAGGTCGCGGAAGGCATCGGCGCCGCGGCGGCACTCGCCGAACGGACCGACGACGACTGGTACCGCGAGTGGTACGACCGGTTCTGGGACTACGCGCTCGACACCGTGGTCGCGCCCACCGGCGGGTGGTACGAACGGGTCAGCCCCGAGAACGACCCATACCCGACCGGCGACGACCCCGTGGTCGAACCCGGCTACCACCCCATCGGCGCGTGTTACGAGAGTCTTCGGAGCCTCGGCGAGTGACCGCCCCACCCCTTCGATTCGGCGTCGCACCGACCGCTGTCTCCGGGTCCGAGGACCGGCCCGACCACTTTCACTAACCTTTGCGAACCTTCTTAGGCCAGTGGGCGTAACGTCTGTGCACTCAGATGGCGACCGCCGAGAACACCGAACTCATCGACCGCTTCGAGGAGTTCTACCGCAACTACTACCGAAACGAAATCGGTGAGCTCGCCCAGAAATACCCGAACGACCAGAAGTCGCTGTACGTCGACTGGCAGGACCTCTACCGGTTCGACCCCGACCTCGCCGACGACTACCGGACGAAACCCGAGCAACTGCAGGAGTACGCCGAGGAGGCCCTTCGCCTCTACGACCTCCCGGTGGACGTCTCGCTCGGACAGGCCCACGTCCGCGTTCGGAACCTCCCCGAGTCCGAGGACATCCGGGACATCCGCCACGAACACCACGGCAACCTCATCTCCGTGCAGGGCATCGTCCGGAAGGCGACGGACGTCCGTCCGAAGGTCCTCACTGCCGCCTTCGAGTGCCAGCGCTGTGGCACCCTCACCCGTATCCCACAGGCCGCCGGCGACTTCCAGGAACCCCACGAGTGTCAGGGCTGTGAGCGACAGGGCCCGTTCCGCCTGAACACCGACCAGTCCGAGTTCATCGACGCCCAGAAGATTCGGGTCCAGGAGTCCCCGGAGGGCCTTCGCGGGGGGGAGACGCCCCAGTCTATCGACATCAACATCGAGGACGACATCACGGGGAAGGTCACCGCCGGCGACCACGTCCGCGCGACCGGTATCCTCAAACTCGACCAGCAAGGGTCGGACCAGGACAAGTCCCCGATGTTCGACATCTACATGGACGGCGTCAGCATCGTCATCGAGGACGAGCAGTTCGAGGACATGGAGATAACCGACGCCGACAAGAAGGAGATCGTCGAACTCTCCAACGAACCCGACATCTACGACCAGATGGTCGGAGCCATCGCGCCCTCCATCTACGGCTACGAGAAGGAGAAACTCGCGATGATGCTCCAGCTGTTCTCGGGGGTGACGAAGGACCTTCCTGACGGTTCGCGTATACGTGGAGACCTCCACATGCTGTTGATAGGAGACCCTGGAACCGGCAAATCCCAGATGTTATCATATATTCGAGAGATTGCACCTCGGTCCGTCTACACCTCCGGGAAGGGGTCCAGTTCAGCAGGGCTGACCGCAGCAGCCGTCCGGGACGACTTCGGCGACGGTCAGCAGTGGACGCTCGAAGCGGGGGCACTCGTCCTCGCGGACCAGGGTATCGCCGCCGTCGACGAGTTGGACAAGATGAGCCCCGAGGACCGCTCGGCGATGCACGAGGCCTTAGAACAGCAGCGCATCAGCGTCTCGAAGGCGGGCATCAACGCCACGCTCAAGTCGCGCTGTTCGCTGCTGGGCGCGGCGAACCCGAAGTACGGCCGGTTCGACCAGTACGAACCCATCGGCGAGCAGATAGACTTAGAACCCGCGCTCATCTCCCGGTTCGACCTCATCTTCACCGTCACCGACAAGCCGGACGAAGAGGCCGACCGTAACCTCGCGGAACACATCATCCAGACGAACTACGCGGGCGAACTCCACACCCACCGCACGCAGAACCCGACCTCGAACTTCTCCGAGGAGGAGGTCGACACCGTCACCGACGAGGTGGCGCCGACCATCGAACCGGACCTCCTGCGGAAGTACGTCGCCTACGCGAAACGGAACTGTTTCCCGACGATGACCGAGGAGGCGAAGACGGTCATCGAGGACTTCTACGTCGACCTGCGTCTGAAGGGTCAGGACGACGACGCGCCGGTGCCAGTGACCGCCCGGAAACTCGAAGCGCTGGTCCGCCTGGCCGAGGCCTCTGCCCGCATCCGCCTCTCCGACACCGTCGAGGAGACGGACGCCGACCGGGCGGTCGACATCGCTCACTACTGTCTGAAGGAGATCGGCGTCGACCCCGAGACGGGCGAGTTCGACGCCGACGTGGTCGAGACCGGCACCTCGAAGAGCCAGCGCGACCGCATCCAGAACATCCGGGGCATCATCGCCGACATCGAGGACGAGTACGACGAGGGCGCGCCCATCGACGTCGTCGTCGAACGCGCCGAGGAGGTCGGTATCGACGAGTCGAAGGCCGAACACGAGATAGAGAAGCTCAAACAGAAAGGCGAGGTGTACGAACCGCGCACCGACCACCTCCGGACGACGTAGATGGACCGCATCTCAGCCCTACGCAACGTCGAGGAGGCGCTGGCCGCCTTCGAGGCCGGCGAGTGCTCGCTCTCCGATCTCGAAACCGACGTCCGCAGCGTGTTGCGAACCTACGCCGCCGACTTCGAGGGCGAGATGCGGGCCTATCGGGCCAGCGGCGACGGACCGGCGGACGGCCTCGTCGTCCTCGCCGCCTCGGCACCCGAGGCCCGAGAGCGAGTCGCGGACCTCGTCGACGACTCGGTGACGTTCTCGGTATCGGCGGTCGACTGAGCGGCCCGGCGACGACCCGACAGATCACTATGTGTGACCTACCAGACGCGCTCGTGGACGCCGGGACGACCCTGCTGTGTCGCCCGTCGACCCCCGGCGAGCGTGGCCACGTCGGGAGCGAGACCTGTCTCGACCTGTTGGCCTCCGCGGGGTCGGACTCGACGGTCGTCGTGGTGACCTGTACTCGTTCCCCGGCAGCGTGTCTCGACGTGTACCCCCACGCCGTCGGGGCGGACGACACCCCCTCGCTGACCGTCCTCGCCGTCGGCGACGCGTCTACGGCGGCCGACCCGTCGCTTCCGGGTGTCGACGTCGACACCGTCTCGGCGCCCAGCGACCTGACCTGTCTCGGCATCACGCTGAGTCAGTCGCTGTCGTCGGCCGACGACGTCGTCCTCTGTTTCGACTCGTTGACCGCGCTGCTCGAGCACGTCGCCGAGGAGACGGTGTACGAGTTCCTCCACGCCGTCCTCGGGCAACTCGACGCGGCCGACGCCGACGCACACGTCCATCTCGACCCGACCGCGCACGACCGCCAGACGGTCGACAAACTGGCGCCGCTGTTCGACACCGTCGTCGAGGAGTGCCGAGATGGCGGCCGAACGGTTCGGACGCGGAAGTTTTCTGAATCTAGATAGCATAAAATTTTAGCCGAAGCGAGACCGAAATACGAAAGTGCTGTTGGTCGTGGCCCACTCCCGCCCTGCCCGCCGTGACCTGCGCAACGTCTGTCGAGCGCACGAGGACTGCGTCGTCAGGCAGTTCGGCCGGGCGGCGCTGCTGTCGTGGACGGAGTTCGCCGCGTTTCAGGCCCTCCGCCTCTACGAGAAACACGGTATCGACGTCCAGCTAGAGCGTGTCGTGCCGTTCGAACCCGCCGACGCGCCCGACGACGTACGGGCGGCGGCACGCGCTTACGAGGACCGCGACGCGCCCTCGACGCCGTACGCGCGGTTCGCGTCGGGCCGGGACCTACCCGCCCCCGACGAGATGCGGGGGACCGACCTGTGAGGCTCACCGTCCGAGGGACGACCTACGAGGGCCGGGCCGTCGACCTCCGGGGTCTGGGGGTCGACGGTGCGACGCTCGCGGCGGCCGTGCGCGGCGACTGCTGTCTCCCCGCCGTCGCGCCCACGGCGCCGTCGTCTGTGTACGACTACTGCGGTCACGTCCACCCGGAGATGGGGCTTCGGACCCGGACGGCCCTCGCCGCCGCTGGCCGCTCCCACGGCTACGAGACGCCTCACGACGACGCGATAGCCGACCGCCGCGAGCGACTGGCGTCGCTGGACCCCGACGAACCGTCGTTGCCGCCGGCCCGGGACCGAGTCCCGCAGTCGACGCTCGCCGACCTGCGGGAGACGGCCGCCACCGAGCGCGGTCGACTGACCGCTCGGGAGGCCCTCGACGGCGACACCGACGCCGCCGAGCAGGCGGTCCGGGAGGCCACCCGGACGCTCAGCGAACGGGAGACCGAGCGCGCCGCCGCCGAGGAGAGCCGACGGCGTCGTCGCGAACTGGCACGGGCGTACCGGGACCGGATGGCCGAGCGGCGCCGACTCGCCGACGCCCTCGCGAACCGTCGACGCGACGCCCGCGAGTGTCTCGTAGACCGCCTCCGTGACCGGTACGCCGCGGCGCTCGACGCCGTCCCGGGGCCAGCGCCCACCGACCCGTTCGAGGCACCGCCCGTGACGGCCGCGCTGGCCGTCCTCCGCGTCGCCAGAACCGAGGCCCCGGTCGTCCTCGAAACTGCCCGGTTTCCGGACCCGGCGACGGCCGCGGACACCCTCGATGCCCCGATTATCCGGTGCTGAGATTTAAACCCGAACGGGCGACCACGTCTGGCCATGGTTACGCTCGACTGCACGACCAGTCACCACGACGAGGTGACGCTGGTCACGCTCCGCCTGCGGGACCTCGACGCGCCGACTCGGGTGACCGTCCGTAACTGCCTCGACGGCCCGGTGTGGCCACCACGCCGCGAGGGACTCCCGGTCACTGGCTGGACCGAGGCGGGGTTCGAAGGTGTCGTCGGCCCCGGCGACCACGCGCTCGGCTACGCGACGCCGGCGTCGCCGGCCGACCCGCCGGCGGTCCTCGACGACGTGACGCCGGCGCCGGACGCCGACGGCACGCCCTCCGAGAGCGCCACCGACGTGGTCCGCGACCTCGGCGACCCGTCGCCGCCCGCTGACGCCGTTCCGGCCGGTGCAGCGACGACCGACGCGGAGTCCCGTGACACCGATGCCGACCCGTCTGAATCGGCCCCCGCGACACCCCGGTCCCGGGCCGACGGTCGGACGCCAGCGGTGGTCGAACCGTGGCTGGAGGCGATGACTGCCCGGGTCGAGGTGGCGGAGTCGCTGGCCGACGCCGACACGCTCCCGGCGGCGACGGCAGCGGTTCGCGAGGCCGGCGGACTGGCCGAGGTGCGGGCGCTCGCCGCGTCCGGGGCGGCCGACGAACGACGGCTCAGAGAGGTCGCGCGACGCGCGGAGACGCTCGCCAACCGCCGTGCCGCCGCCACCGTCCCGGTCGAGACGCTGGCTCGCATCGCATGATTCTGGCCGTCACCGGCGGGAAGGGCGGCGTCGGGAAGTCGACGGTCGCGTACAACCTCGCGGCCGAACTCGACGGCGTGGTCGTCGACGGCGACCTCGCGATGGCGGACCTGCCGGCCGGCCACGGCCCGGACCTCCACGACGTCCTCGCGGGCCGAGCGACCGTCCACGAGGCGGTTCGTCCCGACGGGCCGGTGACGACCGTGCCCTGCGGGCGGACGCTCGCGGGGGCCCGAGCGGCCGACCCGCGAGCACTGACCGACGCGCTGGCAACGCTCGACCGGACCTACCGCTGGGTCGTCGTGGACTCGCCGGCCGGCCTGCGCGCCGACGTCGGACTCCCCCTCACGGTCGCCGATGCGGCGGTGGTGGTGACGACGCCGTCGACGGCCGCTATTGCCGACGCGCTCCGGGTGCGCGAACTCGCCCGCGAACTGGACGCCGGGCTCTGTCGCGTCGTCCTCAACCGAACCGGGTCGGACCCGGCGACGCGACCGGTCGCCGACCGATTCGGTGCTCCTGTCGTCACGATACCCGACAGCGACGCGCTTGCGACGGCCCAGCGCCACGGCGTCCCGGTTCGGCAGACTGCGCCGGACTCGCGTGCGCGTGGCGCCTTCGAAGAACTCGCGGCGGCCGTCTACGACTGTAGCTCTGTGTAGGTCCCCCGGAGCGTCACCGGCGTCACGTCGCCCACCTCGGCCGCTTCGGCCTGTGTCAGCGCGACGCCCCGTTCCTGTGCCGCCGTGTAGAGACACGCCGCGGCGACGCCGGCAGGGTTGCGCCCGCCGACGATGTTCCGGTCGCGGGCCTCCGTGACCAACTCCTCCGCGCGACTGCGAACGCCCTCCGAGAGGTCCAGTTCCGTCGCGAACCGGGGGACGTACTCGCGGGGGTCGATGGGTCCCGTCGGTAGACCGAGGTCACGGTTGAGCGCGTCGTACGCGGCCCGGAGTTCGTCCGGGTCGGCGCGGGCCGCGCGACACAGCTCTTCGACGGTCCGGGCGACGCCCTCCGTCCGGCAGGTGGCGTACACCGCGGCGGCGGCGAACCCCTCCAGCGACCGCCCCTGCAGCAGGTCCTCGTTCTGCGCCGACTCGAAGAGGACACAGGCCCGGTCACGGATGGCGTCGGAGAGACCGAGCGACCCGACGACGCGCCGAATCTCGGTGAACGCGTATATCTGATTACGCTCGCGTTTGGAACTGACCTGTGCGCGACGGTGTTCGCGGCGGAGCCGGGCCATCTGCCGGCGCTTCCGACCCTTGAGCCGCGTCGAGCGGCCGATGTCCGTCGAGAGGCCACGGTCGTGGCGCGACCGGGTCAGCGGCGCACCGGTCCGGGCCCGCTGGATGTCGTCGTCGGCGAAACTGCGCCACTCCGGCCCCCGGTCGATGGTGTCCTCGCCAACGACCAGTCCGCAGCGGTCACACACCGTCTCCGTGCCGTCCTGTCGGAGTGCACCGTCGCACTCGGGGCACCCCGTCGTAGTCGTGCTCATCGTAGTTCGAGCTACGGCCGGGTGGCGGGTTAAAAAACCGATGGAAGCGCCCGTCTGCGGGCGGTTTCGGGCGCTACTACCGACCGGTCACCGGTAGGTACGTGAGCGACCGCTCGCGTCGACGGCGACCCGAGACACCATCCTTAAATTACGGGACGATAATCGTTGTACCAATGGGGTTGGCAGACATCGCCGCAGGCGTCGAGGTGACCGAGCGGCAACGCGACTGTGGGGTGGCAGCCGTCGACGACACCGACGCGCCACTGGCCGAGCGGTTGGGGCCGTTCGCCGAGGCGTTGCCGTGTTCGGCCGAGGCGGCGGCGACGGTGGTCGAGTCGTACGCCGCCGGTAACGCCGTCGACGACTGCGGGCACGCGGCGGGCGTCCCGCCGGTGACCGCGGCGAAGACGCTCCACCTCCTCGGCGAGCAGGTGTCCCCGCTCGGACCGCGTGGCCGCGATATCGTCCGGGACTGGCTCTCGGGGACGCTCTCACGGGGCGACGCTCGGACGCTCGCCGACGTCGGCGAGCGCACGTTCGCGCTGGCGGCCTACGTCGAGAGCCACGACCCGGTTCCGGCGGCCCGCGACGCCGTCGAGGGGGCGCTGTCGACGCCCGACGCAGACCCGCTTGCGGAGACCCACAGCGACGTCGACGACCTGCTGTGAGCGGCGTCGAACCGGGCGACGTACCGTACTCGGGGTGACTGGACCACACTTAACACGTCCGAACGTGAACCCGCGCCCATGTCGGCATCGGAACTGGCTGCGGCGGTCACACGGGCGCTCGACGTGGACCCCGAGGCGTTCCACGCGAACGCGCGCGAGGAGGCCGAACAGCTCAAAGAGGAGGTCCGGTCGGGAACGTTCGACAACACGGAGGCCATCGTCGGGATGGAGCTGGAGCTGTACGCCGTCGACGACCAGACCGACGCCCTCCGGCGAGTTCCCCGACAGTTGCTCGAACTCATCGGCTTCGAGAAGGAACTCGGACTCCACAACGCGGAGATGCAGACCAGCCCACAGCCACTGAACTCCCACGGACTGGCGGCCCAGCGCGACGAACTGAAGGCGTCGCTGATGCCGGCCCAACAGCGACTCGGGACCGAGGGGATTCGACTCGTCTCCGACGGGATGTGGACGGTGCCGCCGAACGGCGAGACGGCCGAGGGCTACCTCTGTGACGCCGTCTCCGAGGACGGCGTTCGCATCGGGACCAACATGTCCGACGCGGTGCGGTACCACACGATGGCCAACACCGACTACCCCTCGGCGTTCGAACTCGACGCGCCACACGTCTCCCTGCAGGCGGAGACGGTGATGCCCGAGGCGCTCATCACCTCCATCCAACCGCACTACCAGATTCCCCACGCGCCGGACCTCCCCGAGTACTTCAGCTACGCCCTCCGCGTCGCCGCGCCGCTGCTCGCACTCGGTGTCAACGCTCCCTTCTTCCCGCCGGACCTCTACGACGACGCGCCGGCCGAGGAGATACTCGACGACGCCTATATGGAGCACCGCATCGGCGTCTTCGAGTCCGTCCTCAACCCGCCCGAGGACGACCCGACGCCGCC
This sequence comes from Haloarcula rubra, assembly GCF_019599465.1. Classification (GTDB taxonomy): domain Archaea; phylum Halobacteriota; class Halobacteria; order Halobacteriales; family Haloarculaceae; genus Haloarcula; species Haloarcula rubra. Next base: position 128,887 of record NZ_RKLR01000002.1, on the reverse strand, counting down.
GAAGGTGTGTTTCCCGCCGGATTTCGACACCGTCGAGGACGCCATCGACGACATCGTCGCCGACGACACCATCGTCCCGATGGACGTCCAATCCGGCACCCGCTTCGACGACGCGTTCGTCCACCTCCGGCACAAACACGGCTCGTACTGGCGGTGGATTCGCCCGGTGTTCGAGGGGGCGACCCGCTCTGCGGCCAACGCCCGCATCGAGTTCCGGCCGCTGCCGGCCCAACCGACCGTCGACGACGCCATCGCCTTCGAGGCGCTGTTCGCGGGTCTGATGGAGAGTCTGCCGCGACTCGAACACCCCATCCAGTCGCTGGACTGGGAGACGGCCAAAGAGAACTTCTACGCGGCCACGCGCGACGGACTGCGGGCCGACATCGAGTGGATAACGGCCGACGGCGCGACCACGACGTCGACGGACGAACTGTACGGCGAACTGTTCGAACACGCCCGCGAGGGCCTCGAACAGCGCGGGCTCTCCGCCGAGGAGGCCCACGCGTACATCCGCCCGCTCCGCGAACGGGTCGACCGTCGACTCACGCCGGCCCGCTGGAAACACGACTACGTCCGCCGGCGCGTCGAGGAACACGTCCCGCTGCCGGAGGCCATCTGGGGGATGCAGTCCACCTACATCCACCGGCAGAAGGAGACGCTACTCGACGGGAGTTTCGTCGACTGGTTCGAGTGACCCGAGCGCCGACTACACCGCCGACTCGACGTAGTCGACCGCTTCGGCGGCCGTCTCGACGTGTTCGATGCCGTCGACGCCATCGACCGTGTGTGTCCCCAGTCCGGCGACCGGCCGTCCCATGTCGAGCGCGTGACCCAGCTCCGAGAGCGTCCCGGTGCCGCCGTCGACGGCGACGACCGCCGCGCCGTTCATGACGACGAGGACGTTGCGGGCGCTGCCCATCCCGGTGGCGACGACGGTGTCGACGTAGTCGTTGGCCGCCGCCCGGTGTTCGCCCGGGAGGATGCCGATAGTGTGGCCGCCGGTCTCGCTGGCACCCTTACAGACCGCTTCCATGACGCCGGTCAGGCCGCCACAGACGACCTCGTGGCCCTGTTCGCCGAGCAACCGCCCGACTGTCCGTGCCTGTCGGTACTGTTCGTCTGTCACGCTGGACCCGCCGATGACGGAGACGCGCATAGCGATGCTTCGGCGGGCAGTGAGAAAAGGTGTCGCCGGGCTAGAGCTGGTCGAGCCAGTCCCGTGCGCGGGACTCGGTCGTCTCGGCGATGTCCGCGAGTTCGGCGGCGTCGTACCCCGCGAGGTCGCCGACGGTCTCGACGCCGGCGGCGCGCAGGCGGTCGGCGTAGGTCGGGCCGATGCCCGAGACGGTCTCGACGTCGGCGCCGGCCTCGGTGCCGAACTCCTCGGCCTCGACGGCGTCGTCGGCCGCGTCGTCTTCGGTCGCGTCGACGACGTCGTCGGCGACCTCTTCGACGGCTTCGGCGGCCGTCTCGCCGGGGGACTCGACCTCGATGTCGACCTCGTCGGACGGGTTGCGCTCGCTGTACCACTCGGCCACCTCGGGCCAGAGGTCCGCGTGCGTCGAGGAGGACACCGACAGGCCGATGTGACCCGTCGAGAACTCGATGGTCTTCGTGTCCTCGCTCGGGATGACGTCGGTGAACGGCTTCGAGGCCTCCGGCGGGATGAGGTGGTCGTACTCGCCCATGAGCTGGAGGACGGGCATGTCGATGTTCTCGAGGTCGACGTGCTTGCCGTCGAGTTCCAGTTCGTTCTTGTAGAGCTTGTTGTCCTGATAGACGTCCTCGAGGAACTGGACGTAGGCGTCGCCGGCGACGTCGATGCCGTCACCGAGCCACTTCTCCATCCGGCCGAAGTTCTCGACGAACGATTCGTTCTCTAAGTTCTCGGCGAGGCGGATGTACTTCGAGACGTAGTTGTCGACGGGGTCCATCAGCGCGAAGCCGATGTCGAGCATATCTGCGGGGACGTTGCCGAACGTGTCGACGACGTCCTGGGGGTCGTAGTACTCGTCGGAGCCCCACTCTTCGAGCACACCGCCGGTCTGGTCGAAACAGAGGCCGGCGGCCATCAGGCCGAGCGTGTTGACCTTCTCCTCGTGGAGGGCGGTGTACATCACCGACATCGTACCGCCCATACAGTACCCGAGGATGTTGATGGCGTCCTGCCCGGAGCGCTCGCGGACCACGTCGACGCAGTTGTCCATGTAGCGGTTGACGTAGTCGTCCAGCGTCAGGTGCTGGTCGAGCCGCGAGGGCTCGTTCCAGTCGATGAGGTAGACGTCGTGGCCGGCCTCGAGCAGGCGCCGGACCACCGACCGCTCCTCCTGCAGGTCGAGGATGTACGGGCGGTTGATGAGCGCGTAGACGATGAGGATGGGCACCGCTTCCTTGTCCTCTTCGGCCACCTCGATGCCGGCAGCCTCGGCGTCGTAGTGGAGGAGTTCGAGCTTGTTCTCCTCGTAGACGACCTCCGAGGGGGTCTGACCGACCTCGACGGACTCCATCAGTTCGAGCCGTTCGTCGGCGACCTGACTCGTCTCGGCGGCCTCGGACATCGACTCTATCGTCTTCGTCTGCCAGTCGAGCGCAGCCTTGAACGGATTGAATGGGTTACTGGACATGGCTTACTCCTCGAGGTGTTCGAGGACCCGGTCGAGCTTCTCCTCGACGGCGTGCTGGCGGCGTTCGACCTCGACGAGTCGCTCTGCGACCTCGTCCATGTCGTCGCGGGTCGGGAATCCCATCTGGGCGATGGCGTCCTGGTTGAGTTCGTCGGCCTCCTGTTGCATCTCCATCATCGACTCGACGAGCTGGCCGTTGGCCGCGGCGAACGCCGACGTGCCCATCACGTGCTTGAACGCCTCGTTGGCCGACTGGAGCCAGATGTCGCGGAACTCGGCGGGGTCGACGTCCTCGCCCTGCGCGGCCTCGGTCGAGCGCTCGACCATCTGCTCGGCCGCGTTGACCCACTCCTCGTAGGCCGCGTTGTAGCCTTGCAGTCCCTCGGAGAGTTCGTCTTCCTCCGGGATGGAGTCTTCTACGGCGTCGGCCCACGACTCGACGAAGGCCGCTTGGGCCTTCATGTTCTGTTCCATCGAGTCGGCGACGGCGTCGTTCATCTGTTCGACCATCTCCGCCCATTCGTCTTGCATCTGGTTCGTATCGCTCATAATTGTAGTCTAAGTGTATCTCGCGCGCTCGCGCACAAAAAACGGCTGGTTCGTTACGCTTCGACGGCGTCAGCGGCCTGCGCCTGCACTTCTTCGACCTGCTCCTGCATCTCCTCGACCTGCTCCTGGACCTCTTCGAGCTGGTCACCGAACTGCTCGGCGACCTCGACGGACTGGGACTCGAGTTCCTCGTGGGCCTCGACGAGGAGCTGGACCTGCTCGTCGACGGCGTCGACGTAGTCGGCGGTCAGCTCGTCGTAGGACTCGACGCCTTCGACGAGTTCGCTCTCGAGGTTGTCGAACACTTCGGCGTGGTTCTCGAGCAGGAAGTCGTACTGCTCGTCGACGGCCTGACGGACCTCGTCGACGGTGCCGGCCATGCCGGGGACCGTACTCTCGACGGCGTCGAGGTAGCTGTGGAAGACGGTCTTCGAGAGCTCGACACCGCGGCGCTGGGCCGACTCCTGCGTGTCGAGGCTGTCGATGACGGCCTCGTTGACGTTCTGCTGGAACGAGACGGTCTGTTCGAGGGCCTTCTGGCTCTGTTCGATGGACGCGCGCTGCATTTCGAAAGCGGTCGTGACGGGGGTTGTGTAGTCTACCATTGTTGTATTACTCGCTGTTGTTGTTGCTGACCGGGAGGACGACTGTCTGGACGATATCGCCTTCTTCGATTCCGAGCGCTTCACGCTCGGCGTCGGGGATGCTGATTCGTCCGCCGCTCTGGACGCGGGTCTTGAACGTCGCCATCTGACTCATCGCGCCGAGCTGATTCATATCGAAGCTCGGCATGCCGCCGCTCGCGAACATCTGCTTCATCAGCTGCTGCTGCTGTTCCATCGCGTTCTCGCTCGCCTGCTGCATCCCCTTGAACATCGGGGGCCACATCAGACCATCGTCCTCTTCGGCCATCTGTACTACTCACTACACTGTTCAGTGACTTAAAACTTCCCCCGATTTACCATCTGATACCATTGAGTACCATTGAATGGTGCGAGGTGATGAGAGATGGTGAGCGACGCGTTCGCCGCCGTTGGAGTCGTCATCGAGCCGCCATTACGCCGTTGTCGGTCGGTAGAAGCCGTCTCGTGGCCATCGAGGACGAAATAACACCAAGATTTAATAGCCGGACCGCTAAATACGACCCATCGATGAGTTCTGAATCACATCGGAATCCGCTGCTCGATACGTGGACCGAGACTTCTTCCCACATGTTCAACAGCGTCGTCGCGGCGAACCGAGCAGCGTTCGCGGCGTTCGGCGTCCAGCAGGACGAGGACGCCGCTGCCCCCCCTGCCGAGCGTATCGAACCGAACGAGGACCTGCCCGAGTGGCACGTCACGATCTCCGAGGACCACCCGGACGACCTGGGCGTCGGCGACCGCGTCGAGTTCACCAAGACCATCTCCGACGGCGACGTCAAGCAGTTCGCCGCCGCGAGCGGGGACACGAACCCGCTCCACCTCGACGACGAGTTCGCCGAGCAGACACGGTTCCGCGGTCGTATCGCCCACGGGACGCTCGTCGGCAGTCTCATCAGCGCGGCCCTCGCGCGCCTGCCTGGACTGACTATCTACCTCTCGCAGGACCTCGAGTTCCACAACCCCGTACGTATCGACGACCGTCTCACCGCCGAGTGCGAAATCGTCGAGGACCTCGGCGACGACCAGTATCGCCTGACGACGCGGGTCAAGAACGAGTCGGACGTCGTCATCGACGGCGAGGCCGTCGTCCTCATCGACGACCTGCCGAACTAACAGAACGAGCGCAGGGCCCGGTTGAACCGGTCCGGTCGCTCACGGGGTGGGCAGTGCCCGCAGTTCTCGACTATCTCTAACTGGCTCTCGTCTAGCGCCGCCGCCGCTCGCTTCGACCACGATTGCGGGAGGAGCGGGTCGGCCTCGCCGTGGACGAGGAGCGTCGGTACCGACAGTTCGTCGAGGCGGTCGGAGTAATCGGTCCGAAATCCCGTCCGCCCGAACTCGCTGCGTTGCCAGCGTCGCATCGCCCGCACGGTCTGCCGGTCGACCACCGCGTCCACGTCGTCGACGAGTTCCTGTGGGGGTTCGGTCGCGCCCATGCTCCGCAGTCCCGTCCTGATGGCCGGTTTCGAGGCGCTGACGCCCTGCCAGAGCATGTTCCCGAGGACCGGCGTCTGCAACACCCCGCTGGCGGCCGTCCGCCAGTAAGCGTCGGCACCCAGTCCGTAGCTATCGACGAGAGCGAGTCGCTCGACGTCGCCTCCGTCGAGTGCGTGGCCCAGCGCCAGCGCCCCGCCCATCGAGAGGCCGGCCATCGCCGGAGTCTCGATGTCGAGTGCGTCGAGGAACGCTTCGACCGTCTCCAGATAGTACGCCGTCGTGTACGCGCGGTCGGGTTTGTCACTCTCGCCGTGGCCCGGCAGGTCCGGCGCGTAGACGGTCCGCTCCTCGGCCAGTTCGGGGAGCGCGTGGCGCCACGAGACGGTGGCGGCGTCCAGCCCGATGCCGTGCAGGAACACCATCGGCGGTCCCTCGCCACCGGTGCGGTAGTGTACGTCCACGTCGTCGCCGTCGACCGTCAGGTCGAGGCGTTCCGACGTAATCTCGGCAGTCATCGCCCGACAGTCAGTGTTCGAGGGGGATGAGGCTTTCTCTCGTGCCCGTCGGTCACAGAATAAACTGTAGGCTGAGAGACGTTTCGAGCGGGCGAGACGGGACGCCGAGTACGATTCGACGGCCAACGACTCACGTGTCTCGATTGTTTCTCTCGTAGGCACCGTCTTTCGAGAGCCGTGCCTGTGCCCGCACGACAGACGGCGTCCGACACCGACCCGGTTCGCCGGCCACCTGCGGGACGGTGCAGTTGTTGCAACTCGCACACAGGGCGTCGTGGCCGTCCAGCAACCGGGCGCCGAGACGCGGTTCGGCGTAGAAGGGCCGCGCCATCCCGACCACGTCGGCCGCGGGTCCCTCCTCGTCGGCGCCCAGATACCGGTCGCAGTCGGCCCGCGTCCGCAGGCCGCCCTCCAGCATCACCGGCACGTCGACGCGCTCACGGACCCGACGGCAGAAGTCGGCGTTCCAGCCCGGTTCGTGGTCGAAGCGGCGCGCTTGCAGTCGGTTCAGGAACTCCACTGCTCGCGCGTGTGCGCGGCCACCGAACGCCGCCGCGTAGTCGTCCTGCAGGTCGCTGGCGGTCCACGCCCGGTCCGGGAACGCGCCGCGGACGATGCTCATGTCCCAGAACGTCGACACCTCGACGGGGACCAGTGCGTCGTAACCGATGGCTGCCAGTCGCTCGGCGACGTCGACACCGTCCGACAGCGCCAGGTGCCTTCGAACGAAACTGGGCGCGACGGTCTCGGCAGGCACCTTCGTCACCAGCGGCACGTCCCCGGCGTGGTCCCGGACGGCGTCGTGAACCGCTTCGAGGAAGCGGACGCCGTCGGCGAACTCGTCGGTCCGGTGGTTGTAGAACGGCGAGAGGAACTGCTGAATCAGGCTCATGTTCGCCGCCGAGAGGTGGATGCCGTCGTAGCCGGCGTCGACGGCGTAGCCCGCACACCGACCGAACTGCTCGGCGAGGTCGTACACCTCGTCCGTCGAGAGCACGGCCGGGTCGAGCGAAATCAGTCCCAGCCGGTCGAGCGCACGTAGCTGCCACGGCGGCCGGGAGACGGCCAGCTGTCGCTCCTCGGGATGGCGCTCCCGGTAGCCGGCGTGCCACGTCGCCATGCTCCGAAGCCCGCCGTGAGCGAGCTGTAGGAATATCTTGCCTTCGTGTGCATGAATCGCGTCGGTCAGCCGTTCGAGGCCCTCGACGAAGTCCGGGTCGTGGACGCGAGTCATGTTCGGCGCCGCACACCCGCCCTCCGGCGTGACGATGCTCGCACCCTGAAAGACGAGGCCGACGCCGGAGGCGGCGGTCGGTTCGAGTTCGTCGACGAGGGTGTCGACCGCACCGTCGCCGTTGCCGGCACACTCCAGTACCGGGGCGCGGTAGAGGCGGTTCGGCAGCGTGAGGCCGCCGACGGTCACGGGGTCTGTGAGCGTACTCATCGACGTCCCCGTGTGCGCTGCTGCGGGTCCATGTGTTCCCATAACGTACGGTTCGGCAAAACGATGGTGCTCGATGCCTCGCTACTGCTCTGCGGTCCGTTCCGTTCCCCGCGTCGCTTCGAGGACTCTCGCGGCGCTCGGTCCCGCTCGACGGCTCTCAGCCGTCGCCGCTCCGTCGAGGGCCGCGCTTCGCGCGCCCCTCGCTACTTCTCGACCGGCAACAGCGCCACCCGCTCGCGGACGGCGTCGGCGAGCGACCCGTCCGTGGCTTCGAGTTCGGTGTCGGTCACGCCGAAGAAGGAGCGGACGCGCTCGGGGTCGTACGTGCCGAGGACGTCGGCGGGTTCGAGGTGGGTACGCAGGTCGTCGGCCGCCCCGGCCTCGTCGCCGCCGACCACGACGGCGACGACCGGACACTCGCCCTCGCTGACGCCCATCTCCAGCGCGCGGTTTATCTGCCGGCGGCCGGCCGCGTACAGCAGTATCTCGACGCCGAAGTCGTCGGCGATGGTGTCGTCCCGCTCTCGGGCGCGGTCGGCCAGCGCCACGGCCCGTTCGAGGTGTGCGCGGTCGACGACGTAGCGCGCGTCGAACGCCTGCACCGTCGCGCCGTGTCGCTCGCCGACGGCGTCCAGTTCCGCGACGAACGCGCCTACGTCCGGAATCTCGGCGCGGCCCTCGACGACCCGCATCAGAAATCACCCAGACTGGACTGGTCCTCGCCGGTCTCGACGCCGTCCTCGTCCTCGCCGCCGTCCCGTGGGTCCTCGTCGAGGACGTCGACGTCTGGGTCCGGTTCGATACCGTCCATGGAGGGGTCGCGGTGACCGGCGTTCTCCAGTACGTTCTCGGCGGTCTTCCGGCGGCCCCGGAGCGCCGCCAGTACGACTGGCTTGGCGGCGTCGCGCAGTTCGGCGCGGTCGCCGATACCGGCCTCGAACAGGCGACGGGCGCGCTTCCGACCGACGCCGCGCACGCCCGCGAGGTCGACCAGTTCCTCGCGCACCCCGTGTTCGACGCGGATGCGGGCCTCGCTGACCGCGCGGGCGGCGTCGGTGTCTATCTCGCTGGCCAGCGACTCGGCGGCCCCCAGCAACCACTCGGCCGTCTCGACCTTCCCGCGGATGTCGCCCGGACCGACGCCGTAGCGCTCGGTGATGGTGTCCTCCTCGACTTCGTCCGCCCAGTCCTCCAGCAGGCGGGCGGTCTTCAGCGCCGACAGCCAGTCCTCGAAGCGCTCGTCCTCGAACTCCGAGGGAGTCGGGCCGAGCAGTTCGTCCTCCCGTTCGTACAGTTCCATCTCGTACTCCTCGCGGTCGCCGGAGCGCAGATAGAGTTGGTACATGTCCGGCGTCCGCGAGACGAGGTGATAGAGGCCCAGCGCCGAGATGTCGTCGGGGTCAGCCTCGCCCGCGGCGGCCTGTCCGTCGGCGAGTTCGCTCGCCGTGGTGAACCCGCCCTCGGCCGCGTCCGCGGTCGTCGACTCGGCGGCCGACCGCTGCCAGTCCCGGAGGCCGTCGATGATTTCGGCGGCGCTCATCGGGTCCAGATAGAGGCTGGAGACGGTGTGGCCCAGCGACGTGGCGTCGAGTTCGCCGCCGTCGATCTCCAGAAAGCCGTTCCGTTCGAGGTAGGTCAGCATGTCGTCGACCACACGTTCTAACCGCCCCGTCTCGTCGGTCTGACTGGCATAGAGCGTCTCTTCGAGGAACTCCAGCAGGCCAGACCGCGACCGGGCGAACCCGGAGGCGACGGTGGCGAGGACGTGGGTCCGCATCGCGGGTTCGGCGGCCAGTTTCGACCGCACCGGCTCCGGGTCGGCCCAGACGTACCGCTCGAACAGTTCGTCCAGTTCGTCGTGGCTGTTGGCGACGAGGACGGCCTCGCCGTAGGGGTCCAGTCCCGGCCGGCCAGCCCGCCCCATCATCTGGTGGACCTCCAGCACCGAGAGGGGTTGCATCCCGCCCGCGGTGCCGTCGTAGCGCCGCCAGTCCCGGACGACGACGCGCCGGGAGGGCGTGTTGACCCCGGCCGCGAGCGTCGGCGTCGCACAGACCACCTTCACGAGACGGTCCCGGAACGCGTCCTCGACGAGTTCGCGGTGGCCGCGGGCGAGGCCCGCGTGGTGGAAGGCCGCGCCCTGTTCGACGGCCTCGGCGAGGTCGTCGCTCGTCTCCGTGTCGCTCACGTCCCGAATCTCCGCGGCGACGTCCGCGAGTTCGGCCTCCTCCTCGCTCGTGAGGTGGGGGTGGACCGTACTGCCCAGTCGCCCCGCGGCGGCCTCGGCGTTGCGCCGGGAGTTGACGAACACGAGCGAGGACCCGCCCTCCTCGACGAGGTCGCCGTCCTCGTCGTAGTCGTCCTGCAGGGTGTCGCGGACGACGGCGGCGGTCGGTTTCTCGTTGTTCTGCACGGCGAGGCGCCGCTGACTCCCGTCTTCTAGGTGCAAGGCCTGCCCGTAGTGGACGCCCTTCTGCAACTCGATGGGGCGCCAGTCCGAGTCGACGAGTTCGGCGTCCAGCCACGTCGCCAGTTCGTCGGCGTTGCCGATGGTCGCCGACAGCGCCACCGTCTGCAGGTCGGGGTTCAGGCGGCGGAGTTTCGCCAGCGTCACCTCCAGCGTCGGGCCGCGTTGGCTGTCGTCGACGAGGTGGACCTCGTCGCTGACGACGCAGGTCAACTCTTCGAGCCACGGCGCATCGTTTCGCACGAGGGAATCGACCTTCTCGCTGGTGGCGACGACGATGTCCTTGTCGCCCAGCCACCCGCCGTCGGACTCGTAGTTCCCCGTCGAGACGCCCACGTCGAGGCCGTACTGCTCGAACTGCTCGAACTCGGCCTGCTTCTCGCTGGCGAGCGCCCGCAGGGGGACGATGTAGAGGGCTTTCCCGCCGCGGGCGACGGCGGAGAGCATCGCCAACTCGGCGACGAGGGTCTTGCCGCTGGCGGTGGGGATAGCCGCGACGATGTTCTGTCCCTGAGTGACCCCCGCGTCGACGGCCTCGGCCTGTGGGGGGTACAGTTCCTCGATACCGTCGTCGCGTAGGTGGTCGGGAAGCCAGTCTGGGACTCCCGGCAGGTCCGCAACGTCCATTACACCTCCGTTGGACCCCGCTCCGATTTAAACTGTCGTCATGAGTGCGGCCCCGAGGGGAACGCCTTTGGCCGTCACGGGCCAACCCGACTGTATGTACGTCGAATACGACCGTGACACCTGTATCGGGATGTTCCAGTGTGTCGCGGAGTGGGACGCCTTCGAGCGAGACGAGGACGCCGGCAAGGCGGTGCTGGCGGACAGCGAGGAGGAGTCCGAGGACCTGTTCGTGCGCGAGATACCCGACGACGCGGAGTTCGACGCGAAGTTCGCGGCCCGGGCCTGTCCCGTCGAGGCCATCACCGTCTACGACGACGACGGCGAGCAGTTGGTCCCCTGACGCCGAAACTGACAGGGGCTTGCCGTCCTCACTCCCGGTAGATGGTCCGCTGGCTCCTCCACCGCCTCGTACAGGGTGTGCCCGCCCTCCTGGCGCGTGCCGGACTGGTCGACCGCCAGAAGGCCACCGAGGCCACCGACCTCGCCGCGCCGGTGATGGTCACCGGCGGTCTCCGCATCCTCCTGCGACTGGCCGACTTCCTGATGGTCGGCGTCGCACTGGGCGACGCCGCCATCGCCGGCCTCGAACTGGGCTTTCAGTACTACTTCGTCGGCTTCGGCCTCTCGCTGGCGGTGTCCTCGGGTACCATCAGCGTCGTCTCCCGGTTGCAGGGGAGCGACCAGTCGGCCCGCGCCAACCTCGCGGCAAGCAGTCGCTGTGGATAGCGCTCCTCCTGTCGGCGCCGCTGACGGCCGTCTCGTGGCTCTACCCGGACGTGCTCGTCGGTGTCCTCGCCGACGACGCCGCCACTATCGACTTCGGCGCGACGTACCTCTCCATCGTGATGCTGTCGATGGCCCCGCGCTTCTGGAGCTTGGTCGCCTCGCGGGCGCTCGCGGGGAGTGCCGACACCCGCACCCCGATGTACGTCCGCCTACTCACGCTCCCGACCAACGTCGTGCTCAACGCCGTCCTCATCTTCGGACTCGGTCCGTTCCCGCGGCTGGACATCGCCGGGGCGGCCATCGGGACGGCCGTCGCCAACACGCTGGCGGCGACCATCTTCTTCGGCCTGTTGGCCTCCGGGCGGTACGCGGTGCGGTTGCCGCTGCGGGGCCCGCAGTTCGACCTCGGCCTGCTGACCGAAATCGTCCGCGTCGCCCTGCCGCTGTCGGGGATGCGCCTGCTCCAGACGTTCGCGCGGTTCCCGTTCCTGTTCGTCCTCGGGGTGCTGGGGACGCCGACGCTGGCGGCCTACGCCATCGGTCGGCGGGTGATGTTGCTGGCGCTGATGCCCGCGTGGGGGTACGCGACGGCGGCGTCGACGCTCGTGGGCCAGCACCTCGGGTCGGGCGACGAGTCCTCGGCGGCCGAGTACGGCTGGCAGACCCTCCGGGTGGCGCTGGCCGTCCAACTGGCTATCGGCGCCGTCCTCGTCGTCTTCGCCCGCCCCGTCGTCTCGCTCTTTGGCACGGAGTACCCGGGACTGGCCGCGCAGTTCGTCCGGGTGTTCGGCCTCATCGTCGCCGGGTTCTCCATCTCACGGACGATGCGGGGGAGTCTCCGGGGTGCCGGCGACACTCGCTGGCCGCTCTACGGCACGATTCTCGGCGGCTACTGTTTCCGTCTGCCCGTCGCGGCCCTCGCGCTTCCGGCGTCGTTCGTCGTGACGGTGCCGCTTGTCGGGGTGAGCGTCTCGCCGGGCCTCGGGCTCGGTCTGCCCGCCGTCTTCGTCGCCCTCGTCGGCGACTTCTACCTGAAGGCGGCGGTCAACACCGGCCGCTTCTGGACGGGGAAGTGGCGCGACGTGGCCCGCCGCTCCGGCGTCGGCGTGGCCGACGACTAATCGACTCTGGCCTCGGCCTCCACCTCGACGATGGCCCCCTCGGCGGCGAGTCCCGACACCTCGACCATCGTCGCCGCCGGTCGCACGTCGCCGAACACCTCCTCGTGAGCGCGGCCCACGTCGGTCTGGTGGGCCATCTCGGTGACGTACATCCGGGTGGCGACGACGTCGTCGGCGCTCGCCCCGAGGTCGTCCAGCGCGTCCGTGACGATAGCGAGCGCGTGTTTCGTCTGTTCGTAGGGCTGGCCGGGCGCGACCACCTCGCCGTCGTCGTCCGTCGCGATGGTCCCGGCGACCCGGACGGTGTCGCCGGCGCGTACCGCCCGCGAGTAGCCGACCTGCGATTCCCACTCCGTCCCGGTCGAGACGCGCTGTCTGTCCATACCGAGGCAGGGGTCCGGCAAGCGGATAGTCGTTTCTCAAGGTTTAATGCGGGGCCTGCGATAGACTCGGCTATGAGCACGGCAACGAAACTCGTCCTCGGGACAATCGCTGCGTCGGCACTGCTGTCACTCGTCATCGTCGCCAACCTGATCCTGTTCTCGGCCTGATGTTCACCGAGCGCTCGCTGGACGGAGAGTTACCCGCGGTCCGCGAGGCGTACGCCCCCGAGACGCTCGTCCTGAACTGCCAGCGGGACTTCGAGACGCTGGACTCGGCCGTCGCCGAGGAACTCCTCCTCGTGACGGACTCCGTCGACCCGCTCTCGTACGACCCCTCGTGGGTCCCCGAGGACGCCCCGGACCCGCTCCGTCGCTTCGCCGGGAGCGACCTCACCATCGGGATGCCCGGCGACGGCGGCGTCGCGTGGACCCACCAGACCGAGCCACCCTGCGTGTTCGTCAAGCCACGTCTCGAAACCTCGCCGTCGTCGTTCGTCGACTTCCTCGTCGCCGAGGCGCTCGTCGAGGTGGGGCTGGACGAACCCGAGCACTTCCTCGGCTTCTTCGGCGAGCGCTACCCCGAGTTCGCTCGCGTCACCGACCCACGACTCGGCCCTGCCGACACCTATCAACTCGCCGCGGCGCTGTACGACGCCTACCTCGGTATCCAGACCCGCGCCGCCTTCCGCGAGTGGGCCGAGGACTACCCCGCCCTGTACGACGCGTGGGCCGACGCCGGCGAGCGCCTCGAACCCCGCCTCTCGGACCTCGCGGGCGAGATTGCCCGCGGCCAGACCGGGTTCGCCGCGGCCGCGGAACTGGCCTGTAGCGCGGTCAAACACGGCGTCGACCTGCCGGCCCCCTTCGCCGCACTCGACACGGAGGCCTACCGCGAGTACGGCGCCGACTACGCGATTCAGTGGGCCGAGTCGACCTTCGAGAAACTGGAGTGAGAGTCGGCCCGGAGTTGGAAGAGAGTCGATACGGTTTCGACCCGCATGCGGCAGAGAGTCGGCCCGAACTTCGAAAAACGGCCTTTTACCCCCGCTACGTCGTCCCGACCGGGAGGTGCCCACCTCCCGTGACTCCCATGGACGAGCCAACTCCGACCCGACGACGACTCCTCCGCGCGATCGGGGCCCTCGCGATGGCCACGGTGGGTGTGGGGGCCACCGGCACCGCGGCCGCCGGGAGCAGTAACGCACGCGAGTTCGGACGCGTCTACGCCAACGACGTGCTGTGGCGGACGAACGTGGTTCGGCAACTCGACGAGCGACCGGACCCCGAGGACAAACTCTACTTCCTCCACGACGGCACTCGGCCTATCGTGGCCAACGAGGACGCGAGCGACGAGCAACTGTCCCCGTTCGTCTCTGAATCGGCCCCCGGTGACCGAGACTGGAACGGCGGCCAGTGGACCCACTTCGGCGCGAAGGTGACGGACGTCGACGCGTTCAACGCGGACGCACCGCTCTCGAACGACGCGGATATCCTCGACGCCGACTACGTCGAGACGGAACTCGGCCGCCCCGGCTTCGGCCCGCCGAACTACTTCGTCTGCCCGCTGAACGGCCGCGCGTAGGGCCGTTCAGCCCGCTCTCGTCGCGATACGTTTACGCCGACTGACAGCGTGTTACAGCCGCTCCAGCACCGCGTCGGCGTCGTAGTTGAGGCGCAGTTCCCGCGAGCGCCCGCGGCCTTCGACGTCGGTGTAGTCGGCGTCGATGATGCCCAACTGGTCGAGTTTGTTGATGATCTCCGAGTAGCGGGTGTAGCCCAGTCCGCTGGTGTCGTTGAACGCGTCGTAGATGTCGCCGGCGCGCTTGCCGTCGTGGTCGGCGATGACCTCCACGAGGGTCGCCTCCGAGTCGGACAGTTCCTGCAACCGTCGCGAGAGGTGGACGTACTTCGACTTGTCGTAGGCCGACTCGACGTCTTCGAGTTCGACCGACCGCGAGGCCCGCATCTCGGCGTTCATCCCGGCCCGGCGCAGGAGGTCGATGCCGACCCGCAGGTCCCCGCCCTGTTCTTCGGTGAGTTCGGCGACCCTGTCGAGGACTGCGGGCCCGACGACGCCCTCGTTGAACCCGCGCTCGACCCGTTCGTCGAGGATGTCCACGATTTCGGTCTGGTCGTACTTGTTGAAGTACACCTCCTCGGGCCGGAACACCGACTGCACGCGCGTGTCCAGCGCCTCGATGACGTCGAGTTCGAGGTCCGAGGAGACGCAGATGACGCCGATTTTCGCGCCGGAGTGGGCCTCGTGGGCCCGCAGGAGCGAGTACAGCGTGTCGCTGGCCTCGGACTCGTAGAAGAGATAGTTCACGTCGTCCAGCGCCACCACCAGCACCTCGTCTTCCTCGACGAGTTTGTCGGTTATCTGTGAGAACAGCTTCTTGAAGGAGATGCCCGAGGAGGGGGGTTCGTAGTCGAATATCTCGGCGAACAGCCGCGAGAAGACGGCGTAGCGCGTCGAGTCGACCTGACAGTTGACCCGGACCGCGCGCACGTCCGTCTGGGCGGTCAACTCGTCGAACAGAATCTGGGTCGCCGTCGTCTTCCCGGTGCCGGGCGGGCCGCGAGCGATGACGTTGAGCGGTCGCGACCCCCGGACGGCGGGGCGAAGCGAGTACTTCAGCGTCTCCATCTGGGTCTCCCGGTGTTTGAACGTCTCCGGGAGCCAGTCTATCTCGAAGACGTGCTCGTCCCGGAACACGGACTCGTCCCAGCCGAGCATCCCCTCCTCGGGGTCGTCGCTCATCACTTTCACCGAACTTCCCGGACCACTTAACCATTTGCCACCGATAGTGAAAGTGAAACTGCCAGTGGGCGTCCGGGCGCCTGTGGCCGGCGTGTTCCGGGGCGACTGCGGTCCGTCGTCGTCGGTCGCCCGGACGGTCAGTTTCGCGCCGGAGACACGCGTCCAGCAGACGGCACCGACGCCTAGTCGAACTTCCCGAGCAGACCGGCGTAGAAGCCGTCCTCGCCGTCGTCGTCGGCCAGTTTCTCGACGATGAGTTCCGGCGTCGACCGGGCGAGTTGCCCCTTGACCGGCGAGCGGTTCACCCGGAGTTCGCCGTCGACCAGCCCCTCCGCCTGGATGCCGTCGATGGTGAGGTCGGCGTCGGACGCCGCTACGATGTCCTCGGCGAGGTGCGAGACGAACACCCCGGTCGCCTCGCGGTCGGTCAGCGACTCGAGGATGCCGGCGACGATGGTCGCCGCCGCGCCGGGTTCCGTGATGGACTCCAGTTCGTCGACGAGCACCATCACCGGACGGTCGGCCGTGATGTCCGTGACCAACTCCCCGAACTCCCGGAGCGTCGACTCGAAGGCGCCGGCGTCCAGGGTCCCCTGCGTCTTCGCGTGGTAGTGCAGTTCGGCGACCCGGCCCACTCGCGCCGACTCGGCGGGGACGGGCAGGCCCATGTGCGCGAGCGTCGTCACCAGCGCCACCAGGTCGAGCGTGGAGGTCTTCCCGCCGCTGTTGACACCCGAGAGGACGGTGACGCCGTCGACGGCGTAGTCGACGGGTTCGACGGCCTCGAAGGGGACGTCCAGCAGGGGCGAGCGCCCGCCCTCGATGTCGAACCCCCCGTCGTCGGTGACCTCGGGCATCGTACACTCGAAGTCCGCCGCGAAGCGGGCGACGGCCAGCTCCACGTCCAGTTCGAGGGCGTTGGCGACCAACTGCTCGGCGTCGCCGCGCACGTCGGCGAGGTCGTCGGCCAGTGCGCGTTTCTGTCGGGTCGCGCGCTGGTCCCGGGCGGCGGTCAGTTCCTCGCGCAGGCGACTCACCACGTCCTCCTGTCGCTCGACGGGGTAGGTGGGTTCGTCGGGGAACGCCCGCCGGGCTATCGCCTCGGTGTCTCGCAGTTCGAGGGCGTCGACGAGGTGGTCGCGGGCCTGCTCGACGGCGGCGGCGTACTCGTCGGCCAGTTCCCGGCCCAGCAGCGAGTCGACGCCCGCGCCGCGTTCGACCAGCGAGAGGAGGTCGGTCCCCTCGATGGTCACGTCCCGTTCCTCGATGGCCTCCCGGAGGTGGTCGTTGGCGACGCTCTCGGCCGTCGAGACGGCCGCGTCGAGGTCGTCGACGGCCGTCGCCAGTCGGTCGAGTTCGTCGTCGCCGCGCACGCTGCCGTCTGCTTCCAGTCTGTCGAGCGCGTCGGCGAGCGTCTCGAGGTCACAGGGGGCCGCCAGCCCGGCGACGCGGTGGACCTCGGCGGCCGCGCGCACCCGGTCGCGATTGCGCGCGAAGAAGGTGAGGACGCGTTCGGGAACGACCGACGCGGGTTCCGCCAGCGCGTCCGGTTCGACGCGGACGTCGCCCTCGACGTCGACGCCGGCGAAGGCCTCGTCCAGCGCGACTACCGTCGAGTACGACCGGGCCAGTTCCGCGAGTTGGCGGGCGTCGTCGACGACTTCGACGCTCACCTCGGGGATGGCCTCCTGCGCCTCGGCGTAGCGCTCGGCGTCGCTCGTGGCGAGACAGCGGTCGCGGACCCGCACGTCGCCGGGGTCGGCCAGCGGTTCCACGCCCGACAGCGCCTCGCGTACGGCGGGGTCGGGGTCCCGCGCTATCGCGCGCTCGGTGAACTCGCGGACCTCCTCGATGCGACTTCGGACGCCGCTGGGGTACAGCGTCTCCAGTCGCTTCGCGGCGTAGTCGGTGACGGTCCGCTCCTGCAAGAGGCCGAGCGCCTCGCGGAAAATCTCTCGGGCGCGCGGCGTCGCCGCGAACCCGCCGGGGTCGTCGTGGTCCGCCCGGATAGCGCCCCGGGCGATGCGGGCGGCCCGCCCCTCGCTGACACCCGGTGCCTGCGAGAGGGTGGCGACGTCGCCGTCGCGCAGGGCGCGTTCGGGGTCGTCCAGTTCCCGAAGCGCCGTGGCCGTCTTCGCCCCGACGCCCGGCACCGATTCGAGTTCCATCTGTCCGCTCATTCGACGCCGACGAGAAAAAACCTCGCGTCACTCACAGTCCTCTCGACGCCGCCCTCGGTCCGACCCAAACGAGAAAAGTTATAGTGTTTAGGCTAACCTAAACAGAGTGTCGAAGATGGAACCGCAGGCAACGACTGTCGCTGTCGACACGCCGGCCCGTGACGAGGACTCGTCGCCGCAGGTCACGGCGCAGGAGACCGTTCCGGGGCGCACAGTGTTCACGGCGACCGACAACACGGACGGGTGGATAGCGACCGACCTGACGGTCGACGCCGCCGACGTCCGGTGACGAACAGCGCGACAGACGCTCGACGATTCGACAGCGAACGACCACCGATGACAGAGCCTACAGACGATACGACTACCGACGGCGAGAAGACCACGATTACGACCGGGCGGAACTTCGAGGAGGAGTACCGACTGCGCGCGGCCGACGCGGGCGAGTTCCTCGTCGACCTCGGCGAACAACTGCAGGAGACCGACGAACTCACGCTCGAAGGCGACGAGTGGGAACTCCCCTTCGCCTTCGGTGAGCCGGTGCGCCTCGAAATCGACTTCGAGGGCGTCGACGACCCGGAACTCGAAATCGAGCTCGAAATCCCGGGCCGCACCGACGAAACGGCGCCCGACGTCAGCTAACCGCGGTCGTCCCGTCTCGCCTACCGCGTCGCGGATTCGAGGACGAGCGTGTCGTCTTCGAGGTAGTGGTCGATGACGTGGGCGTGTTCCTCTAAGTCGACGAGTTGCTGCCGGAGCATCTCGCCCGTGGCGTGGTCGCCGAGGTTCTCGGCGAGGCTGATGTGGTCGCGGTAGCTCTCGATGACGTCGCCGTACATCTCCAAATCGTTCCCCAGCGATGTCCGGATGTCGTAGACGTCCTCGTCTTCGGCCTCGACGGACGCCGCCTCAGCGAGGGCCGGCATACTCGCGTGTGGGACGCCGCCGAGCGCCTGAATCCGCTCGGCCACGGCGTCGGCGGCCGCCTCTACGTCCTCGTAGGCCTCCTGTAACCAGACGTGGATGTCGTGGTGTTCGGCGCCCTCGACGTTCCAGTGGTGTTTGTGGAGCTGGTGGTAGAGGACGTACGCGTCCGCGAGGTCCCGGTTCAGCGCGTCGATAATCTGTTCGGCCTTGTCCGTGTCGAGACGGACGGGATTGTCCCCGACGGTGCCTGCCGTTCGACGGGTGAGTTGCTCTGTCGCCATGCCAAGTGTTAACAACACTGTCACTATACTAAACAGTTCCGTGTGGCTCGATTCTCGCGGTTTCCCGGCACGAACCGACTCTATGTACGGTACGTACACTTGCTCCTCACGACGCTAGCCGATAGTCCCCGTCTCCGAACGGACCGGTAGGGATGCAGAAAACCTATGGTCGCGTTGGCCGCCTTGCGAGATAGATGGCGACAGACGCCACCGACGTTCGCGGCCCGGTACGGACCTTCGCCGAGGACTACGGTCTGCTCGTCGTCGCCGGCCTCTTCGCCGTCCTCGGCGTCGTCGGCATCGCGCTGTACGTCTTCGGCGACACGGCCTACGCCCAGCGGCTCCTGGAACGGTACGGCCTGCTGGCGCTGTTCTTCGTCTTCGTCCTCGAAGGCGCGATGTTGCTCTACTTCGCGCCCAGCGAGGGCCTCGTTCCGGCCGCCGTCGCCGTCCTCGCGCGGACCGCCGGGGGGTACGACCTCCCGGCCGTCGCGGCCATCCTCCTCGTGGCCGTCCTCGGCGCGACGGCCGGCCAGACCGCGCTGTTCCTGCTGGCGAAACGCGGCGGCCGCGAGTGGCTCTTGGACCGGCCGTGGTTCCGCGTCGACGAGGCACAGATGGACCGCTTCGGCGCGATGTTCGACCGCTTCGGCCTGCTGGCGGTGCCGCTGTCGAACACGCTGCTGTTCACCCGCGGAATGTTGACGGTGCCGGCCGGCGTCGCCGGGATGGAGACCAAACGGTTCGTCCCGCTGTCGGCGCTCGGCACGCTCTCGTTCGAGGTTCTCCTCGCCGCGGCGGCGATGGGCGTGTTGGAACTGCTCTAGTCGACCGTCTCGATGCGCTCGCGGAGCCATGCCGCGGCCTGCCGGACGGACTCGGGGTCCTCGCCCGTCACCTTCACTCGACCCGGCGTGTCGTCCTTCCGGGGGTAACTGCCGACGGCGACGCCGAAGGACTCGCGGGCCTCCGTGACGACGCCGACGACGGCGCCCTCGGGGGCGGGCGTGTGGAGCGTCTCCGTCGTCCGGTCGCCGCCGAACTCGTCGGCGACGGTGGCGAACATCGCCTTCAGTTCCTCGGGGATACCGGGCATGACGTAGACGCCGTCTAGCACACAGCCGGCGGCGAAGCTCTCGTCGGTCAGGAGTGGCTCGGCCCCTTCGGGGACGCCCGCCCACGCGTCCAAATCGAGGTCCATGTCGTAGCGGTCGACCAGCTCGGGATTGTCGGCGGCGAACCGCTCGGCCTTCGCTTCGAGGTGAGCGCGGACGTCCTCGGGCACGACCAGCTCGCGGTCGAACGCCCGTGCGACCGCCGCCTTCGTCACGTCGTCGGGGGTGCCGCCGATACCCCCCGTCACGACGACGGCGTCGAACGCGTCGTGGTAGCGGGCGACGGCGTCGGCGATGACCGCCTCGTCGTCGGGGACGGTCAGAATCCGCGTGACCGTCGCGCCCGCGTCGCTCAACTGGCGGGCCAGCCACGTCGCGTTCGTGTTCTCGGTGTCGCCGGAGAGCAGTTCGTCGCCGACGGTGAGCAACGCTACGTCCATACCGGTCGGAAGCGAGCGAGCGAGGTAAGCGCGTTGCTCGTCAGGCGGCGACGGCCTCGGCCAGCAACTCGGTGAGGCCGACGATTTCGACGTCGTCCTCGTAGCCGCCCGTCTTGCGGCCGTCCTCGTACATCGTCATGCACATCGGGCAGGCGACGACGAACTTCTCGACCCGGTCGCCGGCGTCGGTGTCCTCCAGCGCCTCGCGCAGGCGCTCCTCGCTGGGTTTGGGCTCCTCGTCGAAGTCCATCCAGAGGCCGCCGCCGCCGCCGCCACAGCAAAAGGAGTCGGCGCGGTTGCGCGGCATCTCGTAGCGGTCACACCCGGTCGCGTCCACAAGGGCCCGCGGGGCCTCGAAGACGTCGTTGTACCGCCCGAGGTGACAGGGGTCGTGGTAGGTGACGGTGTAGTCGAGTTCGTCGCCAGAGAGGCCCAGCGCGCCCGACTCCGCGAGGTCGGCGACGACCTGCGTGTAGTGGAACACGTCGTCGGCGTCCCACTCGCAGGCCTCGAACTCGGGGTACTCGTTCCGGAAGGTGTTGAACGAGTGGGGGTCGGTCGTCACGATGGACTCGAACTCGCAGTCCTGTATGGCGGCGGCGTTGTCCTCGACCAGCATCTCGTAGAGGCCCTCCTCGCCGACGCGGCGCACGTCGTTGCCGTCGGTCTGTTCGGCCTCGTAGAGGATGCCGTACTCGACGTCGGCGGCCTCGAAGACCCGAGCCAGCGCTCTCGCCACCCGCTGGTTGCGCTCGTCGTAACTCGGGTAGTCGCCGACGTACCAGAGGTACTCCACCGACTGGTCGCGGGCGTCTGGCACGTCGAAGTCGAGGTCGTCGGTCCAGTCCGGCCGTCTGCGCTCGGGGTCGCCGAAGGTGTTGCCGTGCTGGAACACGTTCATCATCGCGTCCTGCACGTGCTCGTCCATCTCGCCCGACTCGGTGAGCCGTCGGTTCATCTCCGTGAACTGCGTGACGTGCTCGATGTCGACCGGGCAGGCGTCCATGCAGGCCATGCAGGACATACAGGACTCCATCGTGTGGGCGTCGATGACCGAGGTGCCGCCGTCGGCGACGATGGGCACCTCCTCGCCGCCGGCGTCTCGCGCCTCGCGGTAGCGCTTCAGGTCCAGAATCACGTTCCGAGGGTCCAGCGGCCGCCCGGACGCTTTCGCGGGACAGACCGACGAACAGCGGCCACACTTCGTGCAGGCGTCGTGGTCCAACAACTGCTTCCACGAGAAGTCGTCGATCTCGCTGGGGCCGATGTCCTCGGGGGCGGCGTCTTCGGGGACGCCCGGCAGTCGCACCCCCGCGTTCTCGTCGCGGGCGACGATGTTGCCGAACGAGGAGAGCATGTGGAACGGTTTGGCGTAGGGAATCCACGCGACGAACCACAGCGCCACCAGCGAGTGACTCCACCAGACGAACGGGTAGGCGGCGGCGGCCGTCTCGGGGGTCACGCCCGCGAGGACGAGGACGTCCTTGAGGAACCACCCGACGAAACTCACCGTCTCGAAGGAGACGTCACGGACCGTCGACGTCCCGAGGATACGGACGCCCTCGGTGAGGTAGCCGCCGACGCCCAGCACGAACAGCGCCCCCAGAAACAGGTCGTCTTCGCGGGACGTGTGCCGGTCGTGGAGTCGCTCCATGCGGCGGCCGTAGCGCCGCCAGAGGGCCACGCCGACGCCGACGACGAACAGCAGGCCCATCGCGTCCATCACGAAGGAGTACGAGAGGTAGAACCGACCGACGAAGAAGGAATCGCCGGTCAGCGGGCGGTAGAGGTCCATGTCGACGCCCAGAATCGTCGTCCCGATGAGCAGCGTCAGGAAGCCCCAGACGACGAAGGCGTGCATCACGCCCGCAACGGTGTCTCGGTCCAGTTGCTTGCGGTTCGACAGCGCCAACCGGGCCGCCGTGAACACCCGGTCGGGGAGGCTGTCCAGTCTGTCGAAGGGGTCCTCGCTCGCCCGCGCGTATCGCGACACGCGGCCGTACACGCCGTAGAGGAACACGAGGATAGCCAGCGCGGCCAGATAGTAGAAGACGGCTTTCCCCACGGGACCGATGCGCCAGAACGTCGGCCGCGTGGTCGTCTGCAGCGCGAGTGACATACACTACCACGAGGCACGATGACACTTGAAGCTTGGCACGAACCGTCGCCGTACCCGAGAATTTGTAAACGGTTGAAAGTTTCTGGCAGAATCGAGTCGCCCACCCAACACCTATATACGTCGGCGATGGAAGGTCCGGTCCGATGGACGAGAAGACCGAGGAACTCCGTGACATCTTCATGGACGTCGCCGAGGAGGGGACGGTCACGGAGTCACAGGAGGCCTCACGCGGGTCGCTGACCGACGTCGACGAGTCGACGGTCGCCGAGCGACTCCGGGAGGTGGTCGCCCGGATGCGGGACCGCTACGAGTTCCGCACCGACCTCGACACCGACGCCCTCGTGACGGTCGTCCGGGAGTTCTACGAGGGCCACGAGGACGACGCCATCGCGTCGGACCTCGGAGTCGACGAGTCGACGGTGTTCGAGGCCCGTCTCGACCTCCACCTCCTGCGTGAGGCCGACGACGCCGACGTCGCGTTCGACATGGCGGCGTTCCGCCGGCGGACCGTGGCCGGCGCGACGACCGACGAACTGGCCGCGACGTTCGACGTCGACGCCGACGACGCCGCCCACTACCGCCGCGTCGTCGAGGCCCAAGCCGCCAGCCGTCGGGTGAGTCACCGCTTCCAGAGCGAGTTCGAGGACGTCCTCACCGACGCCGGCCTCGCCACTCAGATGACCGCCGCCGTCCGCGAGAGCGGCCTCGACGAGGCGACCGAGGACATCGACTCGCTGGACTCGGACGCCGACGTCTCGATGTGACCCGGCGAAGCTTTTTGACCGAACGGGGGACCAGCGGCGGCTATGGCAGCCCACACCTTCCGCGAGTTGGAAACAGCGGCCTACTGCCCCCGGAAACTCTACTACCGTCGTCGCGACGGCCCGCCGGACGTCCCCGAGGGCGTCGGCGCGGTACGTGACCTCGCGTTCGACTACGAGCGGCTCCTGACCGACGACGCCGCCCTGCTGACCGCGCCTATCGAGGCAGACCCGACCACCGTCCGGAACCGCCTCCGCGACGCCCGGGAGCGTCTGGACGACTGGGACGCACTCGCCGACCCGGCCGACCGGGACGTCTACCTCTCGGGGAAGGACGCCCGTGGCGTCGCGCACAAACTCGTCCGGACGGACGCCGGCCCGGTCCCGTCGCTCGTCTTCGCCGGGAAGCCGCCCGAACAGGGCGTCTGGGGGCCACAGACTGTTCGACTGGTCGCGGCGGCGAAGGCGCTCTCGTGGGGCTGTGAGCGCCCCGTCGAGCGTGCGTACGCGGAGTACCCGGCCTACGGCGTGGTCCGGGACGTGGAACTGACGGCCCGGCGAGCGGGCGTCTACCGGCGAGCGCTCCGGACCGCCGAGAGCATCGACGGGCCACCGGCGCGGGCCGACAGCGACGCCAAGTGCGAGCCGTGCGAGTACCGCGAGGACTGCGGGGTGCGGACGCGTTCGCTCCGCTCGCTCCTCTAGGTCAGTGCTCGGCCAGCCACGCCTCGACGGCGTCGGCGTCGGCGCCCCGCCGGTGGATGGTCCCGGCCGACACGTCGACCACGGTCGACCCGGTGCCACCGGGCGTCTCGCCCGCGTCGAGGACGACGGCGGCCTCCGCCCGAATCGCGTCCAGTTCCGCGACGGTGGTCGCACTCGGGTTCCCGGAGACGTTCGCGCTCGTGGCCGTCAGCGGGGCGACCCGCTCCAGCAGCGCGAGCGCGACCGGGGCGTCGGGGACGCGCACCCCGACCCGCGACCCGCCGGCGGTCAGCACGTCCGGCACCGCCTCGCGGCGCTCGACCACGACGGTGACCGGGCCGGGGAGGAACTCGCGCATGAACCGCTCCTCGCGCTCGGTGGGTCGGGTGTACTCGAGGGCGGCGTCCACGTCGGGCACCGCCATAGAGACGGGCTTGTCCCGCGCCCGCCCTTTCGCCTCGAACACCCGCTCGACGGCGGCGGCGTCGGTCGCGACCGCACCCAGCCCGTACACCGTCTCCGTCGGGTACACCACGAGGTCACCGTCGCGGAGCGCCGCCGCTGCGGCCTCGAACTCGGTCTCGTCCGGTTCCGCCGACACGGTTACAACTGGGCTTCCACCGCGTCGTAGTCGGGGAAGGCGGGCCACTCCTCGCCGACCCACGCGTACTCGACGGTCCGGTCCGAGTCGAGGACGAAGACGGCGGGCCGCGGTTCCGCGAGGCCTGCCATCCCGTCGAGGTCCATGGCGATGCCGTACCGTTCGGCGACGCCGTTGGCCGGGTCCGAGTAGAGCCGGTAGTCGCCCTCGACGTTCCGCTCTTCGAGCAGGTCCTTGTGGGCGTACGGCGTCGAGATGGACAGGCCGACGACGGTGGCCCGTTCGTGCCACGAGCGGTCGCGAATCTCGTTCCAGATGTACGTCGCCGGGAACGCGCCGTCCATCGCGTGGAACACGAGGACGACGGGGCCCTCGCTCTCGGCACACAGCTCCGAGAGGGCGACGTCCTCCCAGAACTCGTCGTTGACCAGCGGCCGGGTGAAGTCCGGCGCTCGCTCGCCCGCCTCCGGGTGGTCGGCCTCGCCGAGTTCGACGACGTCGAATTCGAGGTCCATCGTTACGCGGCCTCCCCGTACGTGTTCTCGATGTACTCGACGATGTTCGCGCTCTCGCTCATCGTCACGCCCGTGTTCTCGTCGACGATGGCGGGGACGGTCCGCTTCCCGGAGAGTCGCTTGACCACGTCGCGTTCGGAGTGCATCGGCTCGACGAACCGCGAGCGGTACTCTAGCCCGTGTTCGTGGAGTTTTCGCACGACGCGCTCGCAGTACGGACACGCCTGCAACCGGTAGAGTGTGATGTCGGGGTCGCTCATACGCCCGTTCGTACGCCGGAGACGCTGGTAAGCGCTTCGGCGGTCCTGCCATGACAAGCCTTAATCCCCGGCGATTACAACTTCGACCGTTGATGGCTCTGGACCCCCCAGCGACGTTCGAGCTGCCCATAGCGATGCTGCAGGCCATCGAGGTCGTCGGCATCGCCGTTCCGCAGAGCGCCGTGTTGTTCGGTGGCATCGCCACCATCGTGTTACTCATCGTCCTGTCGGCCTTCTTCTCCTCGTCGGAAATCGCGATGTTCTCATTGCCCGCGCACCGGACCGAGGCGCTGGTCGAGGACGGCGTGCCGGGCGCGAAGACGCTCAAACAGCTCAAGTCCGACCCACACCGGCTCCTGGTGACGATTCTCGTCGGCAACAACCTCGTCAACATCGCGATGTCCTCTATCGCGACGGGGTTGCTCGCGATGTATCTCACGCAGGGACAGGCCGTCGCCGTCGCTACCTTCGGTATCACCGCTATCGTCCTGCTGTTCGGCGAGAGCGCCCCGAAGAGCTACGCCGTCGAGAACACCGAATCGTGGGCGCTGACCATCGCCAAACCGTTGAAGGCCGCCGAGAAGTTCCTGCTCCCGCTCATCCTCCTGTTCGACTACCTCACCCGCATCGTCAACAAGATAACCGGCGGCCGGTCGGCCATCGAGACGTCCTACGTCACCCGCGAGGAGATTCAGGACATCATCGAGACCGGCGAACGCGAGGGCGTCCTGGACGAGGAGGAACGCGAGATGCTCCAGCGGACCCTCCGCTTCAACGACACCATCGCCAAGGAGGTCATGACGCCGCGGCTGGACATGACCGCCGTCGCGAAGGACGCCACCGTCGAGGAGGCGCTGGAGACCTGCATCCACAGCGGTCACGCGCGCGTTCCCGTGTACGAGGGGAGTCTGGACAACGTCATCGGCGTCGTCCACATCCGCGACCTCGTGCGGGACCTGAACTACGGCGAGGCCATCCCCGAGGACATCGTCCTAGAGGACCTCATCGAACCGACGCTACACGTCCCCGAGTCGAAGAACGTCGACGACCTGTTGACCGAGATGCGCGCCGAGCGGATGCACATGGTCATCGTCATCGACGAGTTCGGGACCACCGAGGGGCTGGTGACGATGGAGGACCTCACCGAGGAGATCGTCGGCGAGATTCTCGAAGGCGAGGAGGAGGAACCCATCGAGTACGTCGACGACGACACGGTCACCGTCAAAGGCGAGGTCAACATCGAGGAGGTCAACGAGGCGCTGGAACTCGACCTCCCGGAGGGCGAGGAGTTCGAGACCATCGCGGGCTTCATCTTCAACCGCGCCGGCCGCCTCGTCGAGGAGGGCGAGACCATCACCTACGACGGCGTCGAGATTCGCGTCGAACAGGTCGAGAACACGCGCATCATGAAGGCCCGCGTCGTCCGCCTCGATCAGGACGACGCGGAGGTACCCGAAGCGGACGGCGACGCCGAGGAAGCCCAGCCGGAGTGACTCAGAACAGCGCGCTGACGCCGAGGAACAGGCCGTAACTCACGCCGAACGCCAGCACGAGCGACCCGACCCACGCCAACGCCGTCTTCCCCATCTTCTCGCGACTCACCTCGCCGCCGCCGGCGGCCGCGCCGGACCCGACGATGGCCGAGACGATAATCTCGTTGAACGAGACGGGGATGCCGAAGAAGACGGCCGTCTGCGCGATGAGGAAACTCGGGATGAGCGCCGCGATGGAGCGGCGCGGCCCCAGCGAGGAGTAGTCCTGTGAGAGGGCCTTTATCATCCGCGGCGCGCCGGTCCAGGACCCGAGGAGCAGGCCGAACCCACCGAACAGCAGGACGCCCGTGAGTGGGATGACGGCCGCTGGCCCCGAGTCGAGGAGCGGGAGCAAGGGGCCCAGCGCCAGTCCGACCTGACTCCCGCCAGCCGAGAAGGCGACGAGGCCGCCCAGCACCAGCAGGAAGTGGCGCTGGCCGGCCGCCTCGTCCGCGTTCACGTCCCGGTAGAGCAAGCCACCGCCGAGCACCGCGGCGAGAACCGTGAAGCCGACTATCGTCGGGAGTGTCGGCGTCTGGAGGGCGGCGGCGAGGGCCCCGGCGACCGAGGCCTGTGCCGCGCCGGGCGCCAGCAGCACGAACCGGACGTTCGCCAGCAGCGCCGCGACGAGGCCGCCGAGGGCGGGCACCAGCAGTCGCTCCGGGACGTCCTCGTGGCGCAGGAGCCACGCCGTCGTGAAGGCGATGCCGCCGCCGACGAACGGCACCGCGACCCACAGCGAGACGATTTCGACGTACTTCGCCGTCGCCGGTTGGCCCCCCATCGCGAGGCCGACGCCGACGACGGCCCCGGTGACGGTAAAGGCCGTCGCGATGGGGTAGCCGGTGAAGATGCCGATGGCGACGAGGACGGCGGCGGTGACCAGCGCGACGATGGCGGCGATGGCCGAGAGGCCACCGCCCTCGGGGAAGAGGACGAGGCCGCCACCGACCGTCTCGGTCACGTTCGCGCCCTGCAACACCGCGCCGGCCAACCCGAGAATCCCGACGAAGAAGCCGGCCCGCATCACCGATATCGCGTTCGCGCCGACGGCGGGCGCGAACGGTGTCGACCCCGAGGACCCCGCACCGATGGCCCACGCCATGAACAGACTCGCCGCCGACGCGACCACTAGCGTCACCAGCAGACTCGTCGCGACCATCTACACCCGCCTTTGCCCTTCCCCGCAATGAGGGTACCGTTCGCCGCGTCGGCTATCTCCACCCGAAGCGGAGGGGTATGGTAACTATACACATGGTGTGGCCGTGCGTTCGTTACTTACCGCGTGTAAACGAAATCTCGGTCCGACAGTGTCTGCGTTCGAGCCACGGTGCCGTCGTGGGTAGCGTCAGTGGTCCGCGACGACGGCGTCGGCGGCGTGTTGTCCGCTGATGAGACACATCGGGACGCCGACGCCCGGCGTCGTGAACGACCCGGTGTAGTAGAGGCCGTCGAGCGCCGAGGACCGGTGGCCCGGGCGGAGCGGCCCGGTCTGGCGCAGGGTGTGTGCCAGTCCCAGCGCCGTCCCCTGCGGGTCGTCGTAGCGCTCCGCGAACTCCGAGACGCAGGCCTCCTGTTCGACGACGATGCGGTCCCGCAGGTCGACGCCCGTGTGGGTCGCGAGGTCCGAGAGGACCCGCTCGCGGAACCACCCTCGGGTCCCCTCGTCGTCGTCCAGTCCGGGCGCGACGGGGACGAGGACGACGACCGTCTCGTGGCCCGCCGGGGCGACGCTGTCGTCGGTGACCGACGGGACGTTGACGTAGTAGGAGGGGTCCTCGGGCCAGCGCGGGTCCTCGAAGATGCTCTCGAAGTGCGGTTCCCAGTCCTCGGGGAGGAGCAGCGTGTGGTGTTCCAGCGGGTCGACGCTCCCCTCGACGCCCAGATACAGCATGTACGCCGACGGCGCGTAGGTCCGGTCGTCCCAGTACCCCTCGCGGTACTCCCGCGTGCCCTCGGGCAGGAGGTCCCGGTCGACGTGCGCGAGGTTGGCGTTCGCGACGACGACGTCGCGCGTCTCGACGCCGTCGCCGGTGACCACGGTGACGCCGTCGCTCGCGCGGGCCAGCCCCGACACCTCGCAGTCGGTCCGGACCGAGACGCCGAGTTCCTCGGCGAGGGCGACCAACCCCTCGACGACGCTGTACAGTCCGCCCTCGGGGTAGTAGACGCCGAGTTCGAAGTCGACGTGGCTCATCAGGTTGTACAGCGCCGGCGTGTTGTACGGCGACCCGCCCAGAAACACGAGCGTGTACTGCAGCAGTTGGCGGAGTTTCGGGTGATCGAAGTAGTCCGCGACGTGGTCCTGCATCGACCCGAGGAAGGTCAGTCCACGGGCCGACCGGAGGACGTCCACGTCGAGGAAGTCGCGCAGGCGCTGGCGGTCCTCGTAGACGAACCGTTCCATCCCTACCTCGTAGGTGTGTTCGGCCTCCTCGAGGTAGCGCTCCAGTGCCTCGCCCGCGCCGTCCTCGTAGGACTCGAACACCGCGCGGTTGTGCCGCATGTCGGGCCGCACGTCCACGCTGTCACAGACGTCGCTCTCGTCGCCCTCCTTCCAGACGACGCGGTAGTGGGGGTCCAACTGGACGAGGTCGTAGTAGTCGCTCGGGGCCCGACCGAAGTGGCCGAAGAACCGTTCGAACACGTCGGGCATGAGGTACCACGACGGCCCGGTGTCGAAGGCGAACCTGCCGTCCTCGATGCGGTTGGCGTGCCCGCCCGGGCGCTCGTGGCGTTCCAGCACCGCCACGTCCGCGCCGGCGTCGGCGAGGTAGCAGGCCGTCGCCAACCCCCCGAACCCGGCGCCGACCACCGTCGCCGTCCGTCCGGCCAGCGGCGTCCTCGTCGTGGGTGTCTGCGTGGGCGTCATCGCCGGCCCTAGGGACAGTCCGTGGGTAGGTCGTCACCCGCGGTTCTGTGGGTTCTTACACCCACCCGTCCGGGACGGCCGTTCGGTCGGTGGCCCGGGACGTGGTGGTCGACACAGAGGGGGCCTCAGTTCGTCTTCGCGTCTGCGATGCTGGAAGACGATGCCGCGCAGACGGGACTGCGCTCAGTTCGTCTTCGCATCGGTCTCCTCGCCCGGTTCGACCGCGTCGACACCTTCGGCGGCCTCGACGGCCTCGGTCACTTTCTCGGTGTCGACGTGCCAGCGGTCGACCGACTGGTCGTAGTCGGCCAGTCGGTTCGAGACGCGCATCTTCAGGTCGTCGTCGTTGACGTTGACCTCGAAGACGTACTCCGGGCGGTCCTCGTCGCCGATGCGCCGGAGGTTCGCGCTGACGAGTTCGTTGTCGAAGTAGTACGGCGCTATCTGGGTCATCACGTTCTTGTAGACGGCGTCCTCGACCTTCCGGAGCGCTTTCCGGCCCGCGGAGTCCGCGGCGCGGGCGACGTAGTCGACGGACTCGCCCCACTTGTCCATCGCCTCGTCGGGTTCGTCCAACTTCTCGTAGGACTCGCTCAACTTCTCGCCGGCCTTCTGGAGGTCCTCGTCGGGGTTCTTGCCTGCCTGTTCGCCTTTCCCTTCGTCGACGCTGGCCTGCTCGGCGGTCTTCTCGTTGACGTCCTCGTCGAGCCGCTCGTGGCTCTTCGGACGCCACTCGTCGAACTCCGAGAGGGCGCCCTCCTCGAAGTCGGTCGTGACGTCGTCGTCCGCGACGAGGTCTTTCAGTGCCTGTGTGATTCGCTCGCCGTGTTCGACGACGGCGACCCAACCACCCTGTGTCTTGAATCCGGAGACGCTCTCTTCGATGTCTGCCATTGTAGAACGAGTTCGTGGTAACGACGGTCTGTTACCTCAGTTGAAAAGTATTGTCGCTCCGTCCGGTTAAGCGTTTCCGCCTCGACGGGCGGCGGCCACTTATCAGGGTCGACCGTGTACTATTCGTCGATGCCATCCGCACTATTCGTAGTCAGCGAGCACGGCTACTGGGGCGAGGAGTGTATCGAACCGCTGACCACGCTGTCCGACGCGGGCGTCGACGTCACCGTCGCCACGCCGACGGGCGACAAACCGGTCGTCGACGAGCGCTCGGTCGACCCGGACGAGATCGGCGAGGAGGCCGCCGAACACATCATGGACGTCCACGAGAACGACGAGCGACTGAACGACCCGACACCCATCGCGCGGGTCGACGCCGCCGACTACGACGCCGTCGTCTTCCCGGGCGGCCACGGCACGGAGTGGGACGTCAATCAGGACTCCGACGCGCGTCGCCTCCTGCGGGACGCCGTCGAGGGCGACGACGGCAAAGCGCTCGTCGTCTGTCACGCCGTCGGCATCCTCGCGTTCACGCGGGACAGCGACGGCGGGTTCCTCGCGGCGGGCCGGTCGGTCACCGGGTTCCCGAACGCGTGGGAAGAGGGCATCGTCGACGAGGACGACCTGATGCCGGACGGCCGGAAACTCCCCTACTGGGTCGAGGACGAGGTCGAGGCCGTCGGCGCCGAGTGGGACGCCGAACTCGACGCCGACACGAGTGTCACCGTCGACGGTGACCTCGTCACCGCCCGGGGGCCGCCCTCCTCGGCGGCGGCCGCCCGCACCCTGCTGGACGAACTGGGCGTCGAACACCCGGCCTGAGCCGTTCGAACGAGCGGGCGAGTCGCCGCACCGCCCGATCTGTCTTTTTTAATACAGTAGAAAAAGCAGAAAAACTGTGGTACATAGTCCTAATGTAACTCACATAGCCGCTTTAATCACACGTATCTTAATATATATCCCCTACGATAGGACCGCCCGTATGACGGAAAAGCACACCCGAAGACGCTTCATCCAGACCGCAGGCATAACAGGAGTCGCAGCGCTCGCCGGCTGTGGCGGAGACGGCGGGGACGGCGGTGGCGACGGCGGCACCGATGGCGGCGACGGTGGGGACGGCGGGGACGGCGGCGACACGACGACCACGGGCGACGGCGGCGACGGTGGCGGACAGACGGAGACGCGCCTCTCGTGGCACGCCGGCGGGACCGGCGGGACGTACTTCCCGCTCTCGAACGAGTTCAAGACTATCGTCGAGGACAACACGGACTTCACACTGAACGTCCAGTCGACCGGGGCGAGCGTCGAGAACGTCGGCAACCTCGCCAGCGGGGACGCCGACTTCGCGCTCATCCAGAACGACATCGCCTCCTTCGCGAAGAACGGGACCGGCATCGAGGCGTTCCAGGGCAACGCCGTCGAGAACCTGATGGGCGTCGCGACGCTGTACCCAGAGACCATCACGGTCGTGACGCTCGCCGACACGGGCATCACGCAACTGTCGGACCTCTCGGGGGCGACCATCAACACCGGTGACCTCGGGTCGGGGACGCAGGTCAACGCCCTCCAGATTCTGGAGGCCGTCGGCATCTCCGACTTCAACGAGCAGAACGCCTCCTTCTCGCAGGCGGCCGACCAGCTCAGGAACGGCGACATCGACGCGGCGTTCGTCGTCGGCGGGTGGCCCGTCGGCGCCATCGAGGACCTCGCGAACACGAACGACCTCGTCATCGTCCCCATCGAGGGCGACAACCGCGAGGCCGTCAAAGACGCGGCGTCGTGGTTCGCCGACGACACCATCCCCGCAGGGACCTACACCGGCGTCGAACAGGCCGTCGATACCGTCGCCGTGCAGGCGATGATAGCCACCCGCAGTGAACTGTCCGAGTCGACGGTCCAGACGGTCACGGCGTCCATCTTCGACAACGTCGACCAACTCACCATCAAGACGGACTTCATCAGCAGGGATTCGGCACAGGACGGCATGTCCATCGAACTGCACCCCGGAGCGGCGGCCTACTTCGAGGGCTGACCCGACCCGTGGTGTCCGTATCGCCCGCCAACCGCGTCAATCAGATACCCACGACATGAGTCGGCGCGTCGCCGTCGCACTCGTGCTCGCCGCGGTGCTCGCAGTCGGGACCGTCGCGGCCGTCCCGACCCAGCGGACCCTCGTCGTAGAGGACGCCGAGACCGGGGAGACGTACCTGACCGTCCCGGTCGAGAACGGGACGACCGTCGCGCTGGAGTACACCCACAGCGTCGAGAAGACCCGGGTCTACGACGGCTACACCGTCCGCGGTGACCGCCTCGTGATGACTCGGATGGAGTTCGAATCGTACGGGTGGGGGCTGCCGAGTCGCGCGAACGTCACCCGGGAGAACGGGACGCTGGTCTACGACCCGCCGGGCGTCTACACCCGGCTTACCGTCGCGCCCGGCTCGGTCGCCGGGCACCGACTCCACGTGGGCGACCGGACCTACGACTTGGTTGCACTGACCGACGAGCGCTCGGTGACCCTCCACCTCACCCGGCGGTCGGCGCTCGCGACCGCCACGGATTCACTGGATACATGACTACGACACCACCTGACGACGACGGCTCGACGGAGGACGCGGCCGTCTCCGACGAAGAAGTAGAGGAGGTCTTACAGGAGATAGAGCGCAAACGGTCTCTACAGGGGGCCACGGCGGTCGTCGTCGCCGTCGTCGGTATCTCCTTCTCGCTGTTCCAGATGTGGCTGGCAGCGAAGGGGTTCGTCCTCTCTATCGACCTGCCGGGGTTCGGCACGATTCAGTTCGCATCGCTCCAGCTACTCCAGATAAACGCCATCCACGTCGCCTTCGGGCTGGTACTCGCCTTCCTGCTGTATCCGACCTCGACCGGCGACGGGCCGCTGTCGCGGCGCGCTATCGCGCTTGCGGGGTGGCTCGACGGCCGACTCGGCGCCGACCACCCCGTCACGCGAGCGGTTCGCGGGGTCGGTGGCGCGCTCGCGTGGGTGTTCGTCGACCCGGACTTCGACCGCGTGACGCCGTTCGACGTGGTGCTGATGGGCATCTCGGTGCTCGCGGCGGCGTACTTCATCACCGACTTCAGCGAGATACAGCGGATGCGCGCGCTCGGACTGGAGTCCGGGCGGCCGATACAGGAGGTGTTCACGTTCCTCGAACCCCTCGCCGGACTCCTCGGACCGCTCACCGACACCTCCTACGCGTTCGTGCTGGGCGTCGTCGGCGTCTTGCTGGTGCTGGAGGCGACCCGGCGGGCCATCAGCCTCTACCTGATGGTCATCGTCGCGGCGTTCGTCGTCTACGCCCGTTTCGGCTTCCTCATCCCACAGAACGCGGCCTACGTCGGCGTCCTCTCCATCCCGCCGCTGGACTGGACCTCCATCGTCCAGAACCTCTGGTACAACACGGAGAACGGTGTGTTCGGCATCCCGGTCACGGTGTCCGTGCAGTTCATCTACATCTTCATCCTGTTCGGCGCGTTCCTGGAGATGTCCGGGGCCGGCCAGTGGTTCATCGACCTCGCGTACGGCGCGACGGGGACCCGACGGGGCGGACCGGCGAAGGCGTCGATTCTGGCCAGTGGCTTCATGGGCACCATCTCGGGCTCGTCCATCGCCAACACCGTCACGACGGGCGCGTTCACGATTCCGCTGATGAAGCGCTCGGGCTACCGGCCGGAGTTCGCCGGCGGCGTCGAGGCGTCGGCCTCCTCGGGCGGCCAGATTCTCCCGCCGGTGATGGGCGCCGCCGCCTTCCTCATCGTCCAGTACACCGTGACGCCGTTCCGCGACGTCATCATCGCCGCGACCATCCCGGCCATCGTCTTCTTCTTCGGCGTCTGGGTGATGGTCCACTTCGAGGCGACCAAACGCAACATCGGCGGTCTCGACCCCTCCGAACTGGTGGACATCCGGCAACACCTCAAGAGCGGGTGGTTCTACCTCGTGCCCATCGGCCTCCTGCTGTACTACCTCATCATCGAGCGTCTCTCGGTCGCCCGGTCGGCGTGGTTCACGCTCATCGCTATCGGGGCGCTCGTCGCCCTCGTGGCGGCGTACAGCGACGAGACACGGGGACGCCTCGGTGCCGTCTTCGGCGCGCTGTTCGTCGCCAACTTCCTCGCACAACTGCTCGCAGGCGTCGGGTTCCTCGGTGCACTCCTCGGTGACGGCACCGGCGGCCAGTCGGTGCAGGCGGCCTTCGCGGCCACGGTCGGCGGCCTCGGCGGGATGGCCATCGTCGCGGGTGTCGTGACGCTGGCGACGAAGCCGTATCTCGACTCGCCCATCCTGTCGTTCGACGACGCCGTCGACGACGCCGCCGAGACGACGGCCGACGCCGTCGGGCAGTCGGAACTGGCACAGAACGGCCTCTACCGACTCACCGTCTTCCTCGGGAAGTCCATGGAGAGCGGCGCGCGGACGGCGGTGCCGGTGGTCATCGCCGTCGCCGCGGCGGGCATCATCCCCGGCGTCATCAGCGTCTCCGGTCTCGGCCCGAATCTGGTGGCGCTCATCCGGGCCGTCGCCGGCGGGTCGCTCGTGTTGCTGTTGCTGGTGACCGCCGTCGCCTCCATCATCCTCGGCATGGGGATGCCGACGACGGTCACGTACATCATCCTCGTCTCCCTGCTCGCCCCGGCGCTGGTGGGGTTCGGCGTGCCGGAACTGGCCGCCCACCTGTTCATCCTCTACTTCGGGGTGATCGCCGACATCACGCCACCGGTGGCGGTCGCGGCCTACGCGGCCTCGGGGGTGGCCAAGTCCGACGCCTTCCAGACGGGCATCGAGGCGTTCTCGCTGTCGCTGAACAAGGCTATCGTCCCGTTCGCGTTCATCCTCGCGCCCGGTATCGTCCTCCTGCGGCGCAAGGAGAACGCCGCGGAACTCCCGCTGGGCGAACAGTACCGCGTCGTCCAGCTAACCGACTTCCTGGACCCCGGATTCGCCATCTTCGAGGTGTTCGTCCCGGTCGCCGGGGTGTTCCTCGGCGTCGTGGCGCTGGCGGCGACGGTCATCGGGTTCGTCGAGGCCCCGGTCTCCCGGGGCCAGCGGGTCGCCTTCGCGGTCAGTTCGCTCCTGTTGATGGCGCCCGGACTGGCCGTCTCGGGGCTGTTCGACCTCCTCGGACTGGCCGGCTTCGGCGGCGCCGGCGAGGTGACGCTGGTCGTCGACGTCAGTCTCCGGGCGGTCGGTCTCGTGCTGTTCGTCGCGCTGATGCTGGAGAACCGCCGCCGTGGCGAGGCCGTCACGGACTCCGCTCCGAGTCCGGAACCGGCCTGACCCGGCGGCCCGTCGCCGCCGACCCGGCCCACGCGAATGTCGTCACAGTTTAATCGGCGCGCACCGACGGGCCGGGTATGACTATCGAAGAGCGCGGTGACGCCTCGCTCGTCACGCACGCCCTCGCGAAGGACGAACTGTCGCGACTGCGCGACGTCGAGACCGAACAGGTCGAGTTCCGGAAGGGGCTGGTCCGACTGGGCCGCATCTGCGGCTACGAGATAATCGACGGTCGGATGGAGACGGAGTACACCGAGATTCAGACGCCGCTGACGACGACGATGGGCGAACGCGTGAAAGGACTCGACGACGTGGTCATCGTCAACGTCCTCCGGGCCGCGACGCCGTTCGTCGAGGGCCTGCTCAAGGCGTTCCCCCGCGCCCGGCAGGGCGTCATCTCCGCGAGTCGCGACGAGTCGGCGGGGATGAACGAGGACGGCGAGTTCCCCATCTCCGTCGAGTACGAGAAGATGCCCGACATCAGCGAGGACGACACCGTCATCGTCGCCGACCCGATGCTGGCAACCGGGTCGACGATGTGTTCGGTCCTCGACCACATCACGAGCGACGGCCCCGACCCGGAGCGACTCATCGTCCTCTCGGCGGTGTCGGCCCCGCCGGGCGTCGTCCGCGTCGCCGAGGCGTTCCCCGACGTGGACCTCCTGACCGTCGCCATCGACGACGAACTCGACGACGACGGCTTCATCGTCCCGGGACTGGGCGACGCCGGCGACCGCGCGTTCCGCACGGACTGAGCGCGACGCGAAATCCCTTTAGGTAGGACCACACAACAGGCGTGACACCCCGATTCCGACGGTCTCTTCGTCGGTTGTCGAACCCCCTTTCTTCGGCTGGAGAACCGATAGACGAAGGCTTGTTTGCCCCTCCACCCGAAACGCCGTCAGACGCACGCATGACTGGTCAAGGCCCGGCCCGCCTAGTCGCCCGTCGAACTGTCACTCGTCGGACGCGTCCGCGTCGCCGGCCGACAGGCCCGCGTCCGCCGGTCGCTCGAGCGCCCGGTCGGCGTCGTGGTGAGCGGAGTAGCCGTCGAACCACCGGGCGATGCGCTCGATGCGGTCGACGACGTGACTCGGTTCGCCCGAGCGGGAGAGTTCGTGGCCCTCGCGGGGGTACCGGACCAGTCGCGTGTCGACGCCGTGCTTGCGGAGGCCGCGGTGGAACAGTTCGGCCGTGTTCGCCGGCGTGCGGTAGTCGTCGTCCGAGTGGAGGACGAGCGTCGGCGTCGACGTAGGCCGCCGGCGAGTGGCCCCAGAGCCGTTCGGGGTCCCCCCACGGCGTCGTGTCGAAGTCGCCCTCGACGAGTCTGTAGGCGGCGTCGGTCGACCCGTAGAACCCCGTGAGGTCGTAGACGCCGCGCTGGGAGACGGCGGCACGGAAGTAGTCGGTGTGACCGACGGCCCACGCGGTGAGGTAGCCGCCGAACGAGCCACCGGTGAGGAAGACGTTCTGGTCGTCGACGTAGGGTCGCTCGGCCACCTCGCGGGCCACGGCCTCGACGTCGGTCAGAGTCACTGCGCCCCAGTCTCGCTCGATGGCCTGCATGAACGCCTCGCCGTACCCCGTCGACCCGCGCGGGTTGCACCACGCGACGACGTACCCCCGCGCGGCCAGCGTCTGGAACTCGTGCCACACCGTCCCGCTGTCGGTCCACATCGCGTGGGGGCCGCCGTGGACTTCGACGACGAGGGGGTAGCTTTCGTCCGGGTCGAACGACGGTGGCGTGAGCACCCACCCCTCGACGCGGCCCTGTTCGGACTCGACGACGAGCGGTTCCGGGTCGGCGACGGCCACCGAACCGAGGTAGTCGGCGTTCAGGTCGGTGAGGCGTCGCGGGGCCTCGCCGTCGCGCACGAGGAACACGTCGCCGGGGTGGTCGGCCTCGCTCCGCGTGAGGGCCACGGCCTCGGCCCCGGCGTCGAGGCCGTCGACGTCGCCGCCTCGGTGGAGTCGCTCCGGGGCCTCGCTGGCGTCGCCCTGGGCGCGCCAGACTGCGGTCTGGCCCTCGTCCGGCGTGGTGAAGTACAGCGTCTCGCCCTCGGGTCCCCAGACCGGCGCGGCGTCCAGTCCCAGCGAGCGGTCGATGGGCGCGGTCACGTCGTGGAGCGTCTCGCTGGCCCGGTCGTAGACGTGGAGGTCGGTCGGTTGCATCGAGGAGCGCTCGCGTTCGTTGTGGAGGTGGGCGATACGGCCGTCGGCGGTTGCCGCGAGGCCGGCGGCCCACCCTGACGAGCGGTGGACGTCCGTCCGCTCGCCGGTCCCGGTGTCGTGGGCGACGACGTCGTAGCGAACGTCGTCGTCCGGGTCCGGGCCGACCTTCTGCGCCGCGACGTACAGCGTCTCGGCGTCGCCCCACGTCGGACTCGCGTGGTCGTGGTCGCAGTCGGTGATTCGCCGGACCTCGTCGCTGGTCACGTCGACGACGTACACCTGCGGTCGGCCGCCGTCGAAGTACTGCTGGCCGGTCCGGTACACCGTCCGGTCGACGACGCGCGGGTCCGGGTCCTCGGGGTCGTACTCCTCGGGGACCGACAGGTCACGGTCGGCGTCCCTGTCCTCGGGCGTGACTCGCTGGACGAACGCGATGCCGGTGCCGTCGGGACGCCACTCGACGTCCGAGACGCCGCCGACCACGTCGGTCACCTGCCGGGCCTCGCCGCCGTCGGTCGGGAGGACCCATAGTTGCTGTCGGTCGTCGGCGGCCCCCCGCGTCGACGTGAAGGCGAGGCGGTCCCCGGAGGGTGACCACCGGGGTTCGGCGTCCTCGCCCTCCGCGAGCGTGAACCGTCGCGTCGGGCCGCCGTCGGTGGGGACGACGTAGACCGTTCGCTCGTAGCGCTCCTCGTCGGTGGGTTCCCGCCTGACGAACGCGACGCGGTCGCCGTCGGGTGAGATTCGGGGGTCCTCGGGCGTCGCGACGTCGTGATAATCCGCCGCCTCGATGGGTCGGCCGGGCATACCCCACCCTACGGTCGGTCCGTGAAAGTCGTTCGGGCCTCAGCGGCCCGCGTCGGCGTCGATGGTCGCCCGACCGCTGGTCGCACTGCGGATGCGGTCACGCAGGCCCGCGCCGTCCTCGCTCGGGACGCGGACGGCGAAGGTGACCTCGGCCTCGTAGTCGGCTTCGAACTCGACGTCGGCCGATTCCAGCAGACTGCGGACGCTCCCCGAATCGTCGTACTCGACCGTGACCGTGAAGTGCTCGTGGGGCACCGACTCGACGACGCCCGCGGCGTCGACGCCGTCCTTGACCGCCCGACCGTACGCCCGAGCGAGTCCGCCGACGCCGAGGTTCGTCCCGCCGTAGTAGCGGGTGACGACGGCGACGACGTTCTCTATCTCGCGTTGCTGGAGGACGTTCAGCACGGGTTTGCCGGCGCTCCCGCTGGGTTCGCCGTCGTCGCTCGAGTACTCCCGGAACGGCGACGCGCGAACGCGGTAGGCCGGGACGTTGTGGGTCGCGTCGGCGTACGCCTCGCGGACGTCGGCGACGAACGCCTCGGCTTCCGCGACAGTCTCGACGGGCGCGACGCGGCCGACGAACTCCGAGCCCTGCACCTCGAAGCGGGCCTCCGCACGCTCCGCGACGGTCCGATAGCGCTCTGCCACGCTCGCCGGTACTCCCGGCGGGTGAATAGCCCTTACCGTTCGTCCGACCCGCCGTCGGTCTCGCGCCCGCCCCACACGCGCTTGTCGAGCACCTGTACCCGCATCCCGTCCCGGACTCGTAGCTGACAGGACAGTCGCGGGTAGCCGAAGCGGTCCGCGAGGTCATCGTGCCAGTGGTCGGGGTCGGGCGCCGCGGCCAGTCGGACGCCACAGGTCGCACAGAGGCCGCGGCCGCCGCAGTTGAGGCGTCTCGCGTAGCGGCCGTGCGGCGAGATGCCGGCGTCGAGGAGGGCGTCACGGAGCACGGCACCTTCGTCGGCGACGACCTCGCGGACCTCGCCGTCGGGCGTCTCGACGGTGACGGTGGCGGGGTAGCTCATACCACCCAGACGGCTTGCACCCGGAAAAAAAACGCTCAGGCCAGTTCGATGGTCCGGACGAACGGCATCTCCCGAATCTCGTTGATGAGGTCCCCCGGAAGCGCCTCGTCGGTGATGACGTACAGGCGCGGTTCGTCGGTGAACTCCGGGTCCTCTGAGAGGACCTGCCGGATGGAGATACCCCGCTCGGCGATGGCGCCCGTGACCGTCGAGACGATGCCCGACTCCTCGGCCGACCGCACGGAGACGGTGATGGCGGTGAGGTCCAGCACCGGTGCCAAATCGAGCAGACTCGGGACCGAGGAGATGTTCCGGAAGATACGCCGCAACTCCTCGTCGTCGAGGATGGCGTCGGTCGTCGCGTTCACGACTCGGCGGTCGACGCCGGCTTCGCGAGCGATGCCCGTGTTGGGAATCTCGATGCCGCCCGAGACGACCCGACCCTCCTCGTTGACCGAGAACCCCCGCTCCAGCAGGAGGCGGATGACCGCCTGCTGGCCCGGCGAGTCCTCGAACTTCGCCATTATCTCGTCGAACATCGGCGCTACAACTCGCCCTTCGTGCTCGCGACGTCCGACCGCCGCTCGTCGATGCGGGTCGCGTCGTCCAGCGCGCGGGCCAGTCCCTTGAACAGCGCCTCTATCTCGTGGTGGGCGTTCTCGCCGTCGACGCCGCAGTGGAGGGTCAACCCGGCGTTGGTCGCCAGCGAGCGGCCGAAGTGCTCGGCCATGTGGCTGGTCATCCCGCCGACCTCGCTCTGGGAGAACTCGCCCTCGAACTCGTAGTACGGCCGTCCCGAGACGTCCACGACGACGCTGGCGACGGCCTCGTCCAGCGGCACCTTCCGGTCGGCGAAGCGGACGATGCCGCGTTTCTCGCCCAGCGCCTCCTCGAACGCCTCGCCGAGCGTGATAGCCACGTCTTCGACGGTGTGGTGGTCGTCTATCTCCAAGTCGCCGTCGCAGTGGACGGTGAGGTCGAACAGGCCGTGCGTCGAGAAGGAGTCGAGCATGTGGTCGAAGAAGCCGATGCCGGTGTCGACGGTCGAGTCGCCGTCGCCGTCGACGTCGAGTGTCACCTCGATTTCCGTCTCGGCCGTCTCGCGGGTTACGGCCGCCGTGCGGTCGCTCATACGTTGACTCTGACGGGCCGCCTATATGGGAATTGTGTCCGCTAGCGACGTTCGGAGACGCTCGTGCGTTCGTGACCGTTCGACTCGAACAGCCAGAAAGTTCCACCCGATAGTCGACAGATGCAGGCGACGGCTGGGTCGTCGCGGCTAGGACTCCTGGACACTCCCGGCCACGTACCACGCCACGAGCAAGAGGGCGAGGAGCGCACACAGCGGAATCAGCAGGAGGCGCATCGCGCGGACGACGTCCGAGCCACTGATGACGAAGCCCATGATGGCCGGGACGGCGGCGAACCCCGCCGCGGACGTGACCGCTGCCGTCGAGTTGACCGGGGTGCTGTGTTCCGGCATGCCGTCGACGCCGTAGGCCACCAGCGTCGGGTACAGGCCCGAGAGCAGGAGGCCGAACGTGAAGATGCCCGCGAGGAGCGCGTACCCTTCGGCGACGAAGAACGTGAACCAGAAGGTCGGGACCGCCAGCGCCACGAGACTGGCACTCAGGCGCAGGTAGCCGAAGCGCTCCGAGAGACGGCCGGAGAGGAACCGTCCGGGGACGTACGCCGCCAGCAGGACCGACAGCGACGCCGTCGCCAGCGTGTCGGACAGTCGGCTCTGTGCGTAGGTGGTCAGCCACGTGAAGATACCGCCCTCGAACCCCGCCGTCAGGAAGACGCCGGCGGCCATCGCTACCACCTCTGGCCGGCGGAGGAGCCGCCGGACGGCGGCCAGATTCATCGGGTCGTCGCCGCCGCCGACGGAGGGCGCTGGCAGTGAGTAGACCAGCAGGAGGAGGGGGACGAACGCCACGGCGAGCGCGAAGTACGCGTAGCGCCAGTCGCCCGCGACGAGCGCTGCGGCCACGAGCAAGGGGCCGATAGTCGCGCCGACGGCCCACATCATGTCGTAGTAGCCGAACAGGCGGCCCCGCTGGCTCGGGTAGAGGTGGCTCAGGAGCGGACGGGCGCTCCCGCGGCCGACGCCGGTGAACATCCCCCGGCCGAACAGTGCCACGAGGAAGAACAGGAACGAGGGGGCGACGCCCATCGCGAGGATACCAGCGCCGGTGCCGACGACGGCCAGCAGGAGCCGACGGCGGGTGTCGAACCGGTCGCCGACGGCGCCGACGAGCATCACGATTACCAGAAAGCCGACGGTCCCGGCTGGCGCGACCAACCCAAGTTGCCACTCCGGCGCGCCGAACTGCTCGCGGAGCGCCGGGATGACCGCCCCGCGCATCTGCAGGCCAGCGCCCTCCAGTGCCATGTACGCGAACGCGACGACGGTCCACCACCGACGACTCGTCCGCTGGGCGTCGCTCTCGCCTTCCGTCTCCGCCGCCGTGGCGGTGGCCGTCTCGCCCATACGTTGGCCTGTGCGCACTAGTGGAAAAATATTTTGTATCTAATAACACAATCTTCGACCATGTCTGCGGAGACGCTACGCGAGCACCTCGCGACGTTCGGGCTCTCGGAGAAGGAGATAGCGGCGTATCTGGCGGTGCTGCGGGCCGGCGAGGCGACGACCGGCGAGGTGTCCGCGGCCGCAGACGTCTCGCAGGGGTACGTCTACGAGATAGCGGCGGCACTCACCGACCGGGGCCTCGTGACCATCGACGAGACGGCCAGTCCGACGGTCCTGCGGGCGCGGCCGCCGGAGGAGGCGCTGGGGTCGCTCGCCTCGCGACTCGACGAGGTCCGCGAGAGCGTCGAGTCGCTGTACACGGCCCCGGCCGACGAGGGGCCGACACTCGAAGTGGTCCACTCGCGGGCGACGGTGCGAAAGCGCGCCGCCCGCTACCTCGAGAGCGCCGACCGGGAGGCGTTCCTCGTCCTCCCGGCCCCCGAGGTGAGCCACCTCCGCGACGCGCTCGCCGCCGCACGGGACCGCGGCGTGTTCGTCTATCTGCTCGCCGCCGCTCCGCTCTCGGCCGAGGCCCTCGACGTCGACTGGGCCGCCTGTGCCGACGTGGTGCGGACGTGGGACGCCGCCCCACCGGTCCACGTCCTCGTCGACGAGACGACGGGACTGCTGGGGTCGCACGGCATCCTCTCCGGCCGGCACGGCGAGGAGTACGCGCTGGCGTTCTCCTCACGGGAGGTCGGCAGCGGGTTCTTCGGTAACGCCGTCGCCAACTTCTGGCCGATGGGCGAGGACCGCTACGTCACCGACCCGGACCCGCTCCCGGCCACCTACGGCCACCTCCGGACCGCCGCGACCAACGCCGCGCTCCACCGGGCGGCCGGTCGGGAGTTGCTGGCCGACGTCACCCTCGAAGACGTCGCCGACGGCACCGAGCGACGGTACGAACGGGCTCCGGTCGTCGACGTCCGCCAGAACCTCGTCGGCGACCCGACCAACGACTTCCCGATGGAGAACAGCCTCGTCTTCGAGACACCGGACGGCCGCGTCCCCGCGGGCAACGCCGACGGCGGCATCGGCCCGTTCTACGAGGGATTCGGGGCGAAGTCGGTGACGCTGTACGAGGGCTAGCGAGGGCCGCGAACGGAGTATGCGGCCCTCGCTACTCCACGGCGGCCATCGCCGATTCGAGCGTGAACGCCCCCTCGTAGAGGGCGCTCCCGACGACGACGGCCGCCGCACCCGCGTCGTCGAGGGCCACCACGTCGTCGACGGTGGCGACCCCACCGCTAGCGACCACGGGGATGTCGACGGCCTCGACGAGGCGGCGCACCGGGTCGGTCCGGACGCCCTCCAGTTGCCCCTCGACGTCGACGTCCGTGAAG
This sequence comes from Haloarcula rubra, assembly GCF_019599465.1. Lineage (GTDB taxonomy): Archaea > Halobacteriota > Halobacteria > Halobacteriales > Haloarculaceae > Haloarcula > Haloarcula rubra. The sequence goes on along the minus strand of NZ_RKLR01000002.1, from coordinate 85,208 downwards.
AGGACGCCGCCGGCACCCAGTTCCTCGTAGCGCTGTGCGGCCTCGGCGGGGTCCAGTCCGGTCCCCTCGGTCCACCCCGACACGACGACCTCCCCGTCTTTCGCGTCGAGACTGACGAGGACGCTCTCGGGGTGGGACTCGCTGATGTCGGCGACGATGTCCGGGTTCTCGACGGCCGCCGTACCGAGGATGACCCGGTCGACGCCGCGGTCCAGCAGCGAGACGGCGTCGTCGGCGGTGCGGATGCCGCCGCCCAACTGCACGTCCACGTCGTCCCCGACGGCGTCCAACACGGCGTCGATGGCGTCGGCGTTCTCGCGTTCGCCCTCGAACGCGCCGTCCAGGTCGACGAGGTGGAGCGTGCGCGCCCCGGCCGCGACCCAGCGCTCGGCCGCCTCGACGGGGTCGCCGTACGTCTTCTCGGTGCCGCGTTCGCCGCCCACCAGTTGCACGACCTGCCCGTCCTGCATGTCGACGGCCGGCACGACCTCGAACTCTGGGAACATGGACGTGGCTGGGTCGGCGGCGGGCGAAAGCGTGTCGGTCCGGCGTGCGCGCGGCCCAGCGATGGGCGTCCACAGTGTCTGACACCGGCCCATCCCCACGTTTTTACGCTGGCGTGGGAAACGTCAGCTATGGCTACTGGAATCCTCATCCTCTCACCGTTGGCTCGTCGGCTCGAAGCCGCCATGTTCGGGCAGTACGAGGCCCAATACCGGCTGTTCGCACAGGCGATACTCGCCGTCGCCGTTGGCCTGTCACTGGCCTGGGGACTGACCGCGTTCGGTCTCGTGTCGGTGTCCGCCGGCGTGGCGTCGCTGCTCGCGACCGCCGCCAGCGTTGCTATCTCGGCGTTCGTCGTCGTCGGTCTCCTCCAGTTCCTCGTGATGGCGAACGTCCTCGAACGCACGAACGAGGACGTCGCCACCAAGGCGGCCGAACTGGAACAGGCCGCAGAGCAACTCGAACAGACCGCCGAGGAACTGGAGACGACCGCCGACGAGGTCGAGACCGCCGCGGAGACGGTCGACGAGGCCGCCGACGACGTGGAACAGACGGCCGACGAAGTCGAGCAGACGGCAGACGAGGTCGAACAGACAGCAGACGAAGTGGAACGGACCGTCGACGAGGTCGAGCAGTCGGCAGACGAGGTCGAACAGACGGCCGACGAGGTCGAACAGACCGCGACTCAGACCGGTGACGAGGAAGCGGCCGAGAAGGTCACCGAAGTCAAAGACAAGACGACCGAAGTGAAGGACAAGACGACTGAGGTCAAGGACAAGACGACCGAAGTGAAGGACAAGGCGACCGAGGCCAAAGACAAGACGACCGAAGTGAAGGGCAAGGCGACCGAGGCCAAGGACAAGACCAGCGACGCGAAGGCGACCGCCGAGTCGGTCACCGAGGAGGTCGAGGCCGCCAAAGAGACGGCCAGCGACGTCGAGGAGACGGCCGCCGAGAAACGCGAGCGACTGGCGAACGCAGACCCGGACGACGAAGACGACGAGACGAACGGCCGGTAACGCTCCGTGCCACCTGTGGTGCTGGCACAGGCCGAGACTGCTGTCGGTACCCTTTAACGGCCGCCCGGCTTGCATCCTGTATGGTCGAGGTTCTCTTCGCGCTCGGACTGGTAGTCGCCGTCTTCGTCGGTTTCAACATCGGGGGCTCCTCGACGGGTGTCGCCTTCGGCCCGGCCGTCGGGAGCAACACACTCACGAAACTCTCTGCGGCCGCGTTGATGACCGTCTTCGCCCTCGCGGGTGGCCTGCTCGTCGGCCCCGCCGTGGTCAAGAGCCTCGGGAGCGACCTCGTGGCGACCCAGTTCTCGCCGCTGGTCAGCATCGTCGTCCTCTTCTTCATCGGCACCGCGCTCTTCCTCTCGAACGTCGCGGGCGTCCCCGCGTCGACGTCGATGACCGCCGTCGGCGCCATCGCCGGCCTCGGACTGGCAGAGCAGACGCTCAACGAGGGGCTGATGCTCGAGATCGTCTCGTGGTGGCTCGTCTCGCCCATCATCGCCTTCTGGGTCAGCGGCGTCATCGGGCGGTACTTCTACCCGACGCTCGTCGAGTGGTTCGCCGTCTCCCAGAGCGAGGGGGCGCTGGTGACCGTCGATCGCTCGGGGACCATCCCGCGGGTCGAACTCGGCGACAACACCACCCCTCGGGAGTTCGTCGGCACCGCCGTCGTCATCGGTATCGGCTGTTACATGGGCTTCTCGGCGGGGGCCTCGAACGTCGCCAACGCCGTCGCGCCGCTGGTCGGGAACGGGTCGCTGGACCTCTATCCGGCCATCCTGCTGGGTGGCGGTGCCATCGGGCTGGGGGCGTTCACCATCGCTCGCCGGACGATGGACACCGTCGGCAACGACCTCACCGACCTCCCCCTCGTGGCCGCTATCGTCGTCGCTGCCGTCGCCTCGACCATCGTCACCTTCCTGTCGGCGCTGGGCATCCCCGCGAGTTTCGTCATCATCGCGACGATGAGCATCGTCGGCCTCGGGTGGGGCCGGGCGACGCGGACGACGACGCTCTCGGAGACGGTGAAAGGCGAGGTGCCGGCGGCCTCGGTCGGGTCGCTGACCGCCGACCCCGCGCCGACCGTCGGCGACCGGACCGGGAACCCGCCGCCAGAGGACCACGAACCCATCGGGAAGGAGTCCCGCGAGGACATCCCGACGGCGTCGGACCTGTTCGAACCCGGGACGACCGCACGGGTCATCTTCCTCCAGAACGTCGTCCCGTCCATCGCGACCGTCGCGGCGTACCTCGTGTTCCGCTACTTACCCATCGCGTGAACCCGCCGCTGTCCCTCACAATCGTTCATGCGAGCGTCCTGAAGGGCAAAGTCTAACAAGTCGGCCGCCGAACCACGCAGGTGATGCCCACGGTAGAGTACCTTAATTACGAAGTAGTGGACGACAACGGCTGGGACATGTACGACGACGACGTCTTCGGTGAGGCCGCGGATATGGACCTCAGCGACGAGGACTACGGCTCGCTCGAAGTCAACGAAGGCGAGTACATCCTCGAAGCGGCGGAGGCACAGGGCTACGACTGGCCCTTCTCGTGCCGCGCCGGCGCCTGTGCGAACTGCGCTGCCATCGTCCTGGAAGGCGACATCGACATGGACATGCAGCAGATTCTCAGCGACGAGGAAGTCGAAGACAAGAACGTCCGCCTGACCTGTATCGGCAGCCCCGACGCCGACGAGGTCAAGATCGTCTACAACGCCAAGCACCTCGACTACCTGCAGAACCGCGTCATATAACGCTGTTCTGCGGTTTTCACCGCTTTCTCACCGGGTAGCCACTGCTGTACCGAGGCCACGCTCTCGGACCCGGAACCATTAGGACCGTCGCCGTGGGACCACAAGGCGTGCTGGGGTCGATACCGGACCTGTTGCGACTGCTCGCGGTCCCCGTGTTCGGGTGGGCGGCGTACCGCGACGTGAAGACCCGTCGGGTTCCCAACCGGGCGTGGGTGCCACTGGCGGCGCTGGCGGTCGTCTTGCTCCTGTGGGACAGTTACGCGGTCCTCACCGGGCCGACGGCCGGCCGGGCGTTCCTGCTCCGCGTGGCCATCAGTCTGGGCTTCGTCGCGCCGCTGGCCTACGGGTTCTGGCTCATCGGCGGGTTCGGCGGGGCCGACGCGAAGGCGTTCATGCTCGTCGCCGTCCTCTTCCCCGTCTACCCCGTCTACTACCTCCCGACGGCGGCACTCCCGCTGGAACCCTCCGCCATCGGGGTGTTCTCGCTGACCATCCTCTCGAACACCGTCCTCGCGGGGGTGGTCTACCCGCTCGGCGTCGCGGTGACGAACCTCGCTCGCGGCCGCTTCTCGCTGGCGATGTTCATCGGCAAACCGGTCGCCGTCGAGCAGGTGCCCGAGGAGTACGGCCGACTGCTGGAGACCACCGACGGGTTCACCCGGAGCGGCCTCGACGTCGACGCCCTCAGGATGTACCTCCAGTGGCGTGGCGCCACGCTCGCCGAGGTGCGGGCCGACCCCGATGCCCACCGCGACCCCGACTCGCTCCCGCGGGTGCCCAACGACCCCGGCGACGGCTCTATCGCCACCGACGGCGGCGTCTCGACGGACGCACCCGAGTTCGGCACCGCCGCTACCGCCGACCCGTGGGGCGCCGAGCGCTTCCTGGACGACATCGAAGGGTCGGCCTACGGCACCTCGCCCGAGCAGTTGCGCGAGGGGCTGGAGGTGCTGGTCAGCGAGGACGAGGTGTGGATATCCCCCGGCATCCCCTTCCTCGTTCCGATGTTCGCCGGTCTGGTCGTCTCGCTGGTGTACGGGGACGTGCTGTACGCCCTGCTGGGACTCGTCGGAGTGGCGTGAGTCGCCCGGGCCGCGACCCCGAACCACGACAAAAGACCTATCTTCGGGACAGGCGACCCATCGGGTATGACAGACGTGGCCCTCGCGTTCGACGAGCAGGAGTACATCCCGGCGGTCGCACAGGACGCCGACTCCGGCGAGGTGCTGATGCTCGCCTACGTCACCGAGGAAGCGCTCGAACGGACCCGCGAGACGGGCTACGCCCACTACTACTCCCGGAGCCGCGACGAACTCTGGAAGAAGGGTGGCACCAGCGGCCACACACAGGCAGTCGAGGAGGTCCGGGTCGACTGTGACGGGGACGCCCTGCTGTACCTGGTCGACCAGTCGGGCGGGGCCTGCCACACCGGTTACGAGTCCTGTTTCTACCGCACCGTCGACGGCGAGACGGTCGGCGAGCAGGTGTTCGACCCCGACGACGTGTACTGATGGCCGACGCTGCCGCGACCCTCCACGCTGCCGCCGAGGAACGCGACCGGGCCAGAGAGCGCGTCGAGACGGTCGGCGAGGAGCGCTTGCGGGCCTGTCAGCGCGTCTACCGGGAGCTCCGGGACCTGCTGGACCGCTACGAGGACACCGCGACAGGGAGCGGCAATTTCAAAGCGTTCACGGAGTTTCAGGGCGCCGTCGCGACGCTGACCGAGGAGATGGACGAGGACCTGCCCGAGCGCGAGACGTTCGAGGCGATAGACGACTCGCTCCAGAAACGGCGCCTCAGCGAGAGCGACTTCGAGTCGGCCCGGTCGCGGCTCGACCCGGTCGCCGACCTCGTCGGCCGTCTCGACGAGTGGGAGCAGGCCCGCGAGGACTACGCCGACGCCCGCCGGACCGCCCGGAGACGGCTGGACGAGATAGCCGAGCGCGTCGACGAACTGGAGCGCCTCCAGCGACTCGGTGAGGCCGACCTTGACGCACCGGTCGACGCCCTGCAGGACCCCATCGCGGCCTACGACGACGCCGTCCGCGAGTCGTTCCGCGAGTTCCGCAGCGAGGCCCCCGCTCGCGAGGTGCTGGCGGCGGTCGAACGCGCCGAGGCCTTCCCGATGGTCGCGTTCCAGTCCCCGCCGACGGAGTTGCTCACCTACGTCCGCGAGCACGAGGCGGGGACCGAACCGATACCCAGACTACTGGAGTACGCCGACTACTCGGCGTCGAAACTCGACCACTACGTCGACGACACGGCGGCGCTCCAGCGGGCCGTCGCCACGCGGCGGACGTACCTCCGGAACCTGGACGCCGAACCGTTGACGGTGGGGTGGCCGCCGCCGCCCGCCGACCACCTGCCGTGGCTCGTCCGGGAGTACCGGTCCGTACTCGCCGGGTTCGCCGACGACGCGGTCGTCACGCGTCTGCGGGACGTGCGGGCGCTCGCCGACCGCGAGGACTACGCGACCCTGCGAGAGAGCGCGCTCGCCCGCGAGGAACTCTCCGCCGCGGAGCGCGACCGCCTCGAAGACGGCGCCGTCGCCCGTGAACTGGACTCGCTCCGGGCGGACCGGGAGGCTATCGAGTCGGCGCTCGACGAACACGACCCGCTGTGAGTCAGGCGTCGTTCGCGGCGGTCTGGTTCGTGGCGGCGTCGACCATCTGTGCGGCGAGTTCTTCGGCCCGTTCGGGCGACCGGGCCTCGGCGTAGACGCGGACGACCGGTTCGGTCCCGGAGGGGCGAGCCAACACCCAGCCGTCGCCGTAGTCCAGCCGCCAGCCGTCGGTCGTGTCGAGGTCGGCGACGGCCGCCTCGGCGTGGGCCTCGATGCCGGCGAGCATCGCCTCGCGCTGGGCCTCGTCCTCGACGGTGAGGTTCCGGCGGACGTTGTAGTACTCGTCGTAGGGCGCGACCAGTTCCCGGGCCGGCGTCTCCGCGACGAGTTCACAGAAGCGGGCCGCGGTGTAGGCGCCGTCGCGGGCGATGCGGTAGTCGGGGAAGAGGATGCCGCCGTTGCCCTCGCCGGCGACGCTGACGTGGGTCCCTTCGGCCTCCAGTTCGCGGATGCGACTGACGATGTGGGTCGACCCGATGGGCGTCAGCGAGAGGCGTGCGTCGGCGGCGTTCACGGCGTCGACGAGTCGCTGCGAGGCGTTGACAGCCGAGACGACGCCCTCACCGGCGTCGAGTTCGGCGGCCGCCAGCGCCGCGAGGGCGGCGTCGCCCTCGACGTGGTCGCCGGTGCCGTCGACGAACATCGCGCGGTCGGCGTCCCCGTCGTGGGCGATGCCGAGGTCCGCGTCCGTCGCCTCGACGTAGGCCCGCAGGTCGCGGAGGTTCGCCGCGACCGGTTCGGGGTTCCGCCCCGGGAAGTGGCCGTCCGGTTGGGCGTTGACCGTGTGGACCGTACAGCCCAGTTCGCGGAACAGGTCGGGACTGGTCAGACAGCCCGCGCCGTGGCCGGGGTCGACGACCACGGTGAGGTCGGCGTCGGCGATGCGCTCGCGGTCGACGGCGTCGACGACCGCCTCGCGGTAGGTCCGGCGCGCGCTCTCGACGGGGCGGTCCTCGCCTACGCCGTCCCACGCGGCCTGTTCGACGTCGCCCGACAGCGCCACCTCGACGCGGTCCAGCGTCTCCCGGGTCAACTCGACGCCGTCGGCCCCGACCAGTTTCACGCCGTTGTACGCCGGCGGGTTGTGGCTCGCGGTAATCATCACGCCCGGAATCCCCTCGCGGTCGCAGTAGGCCTGCAACCCCGGTGTCGGGGCGATGCCGAGCCGGTCGACGTCGAACCCGACGCCGGTGAGGCCGCTGGTGGCGGCGTTGACGAACGTCCGCCCGCTCGTCCGCGTGTCCCGCGCGATGGCCACGCGGTCGTACTCGTCGGTCCAGACGCTCCCAGCCGCCTGTGCGACCCGCAGGACGTACCGCGGGGTCAACTCTTCGCCCGCGACGCCCCTGACACCGCTCGACCCGAACACGTGCATTCAATCGGGAGTGTGTCGCCGACCGGCTTATGAATGTCGCCGTTACTCGGTGCGTCGACCGACGCCGACGGCTCCCAGAGTGATTCCAACAGCCATTAGCCACCGGCCCCGAACCAGAGAGTATGGCCAACGACGAACTCATCGCGGCGCTCCGGGACGCTGACGCGGTCAAGTACGGGGAGTTCGAGCTCTCCCACGGCGGCACCTCGAACTACTACGTCGACAAGTACGTCTTCGAGACGAACCCGCGGTGTCTGGAACTCGTCGCCGCGGCGTTCGCCGAACGGGTGACGGACACGAAACTCGCCGGCGTCGCGCTCGGCGGGGTGCCGCTGGTGGCGGTCACCAGCGTCGAGACGGGCCTGCCCTACGTCATCGCACGCAAACAGCAGAAAGAGTACGGCACCGGGAACCTCGTCGAGGGTGAACTCGCCGAGGGCGAGGAAGTCGTCGTCGTCGAGGACATCGCGACGACCGGTCAGAGCGCCATCGACGCGGCCGAGGCGCTGCGAGAGGCGGGCGCGGTCGTGAACCGCGTCCTCGTCGTCGTCGACCGCGAGGAGGGTGCCCGCGAGAACCTCGCCGAACACGACCTCGAACTGGAGTCGCTGGTCACGGCGTCGGACCTGCTGGCCGACGCGCCCGAGGACGTCGACGCGTAGCCGGGTCGGCCACCGAACTCGTCGTCCAGCCGACCATTACTGGCCGCTCTCGCCACGCTTAAGCCGGTCTGTACAGAGAATCGGGTAAATGGCGGGAACATTGGAGGAGTTGTTTGGACTCGAAGCGCACGACACGGACGTACGCACCGAGATTCTGGCCGGGATAACGACGTTCCTGACGATGAGCTACATCGTCGTCCTGAACCCGGCGATTCTCACGGCGTTCCCCGACGACAACACGCCGGGCGGCATCGCTATCTCCGGCTACGGCCCCGGCGAGATATTCCAGATGCTGGCCGTCGTGACCATCCTCTCGTCGGCGGTGGCGATGTTCGTCATGGCGTTCTACGCCAACCGGCCGTTCGGCCTCGCGCCCGGCCTCGGCCTCAACGCCTTCTTCGCCATCACCGTCGTCGGCGTCCTCGGCGTGCCGTGGCAGACGGCGCTCGCGGCCATCGTCGTCGAAGGTATCATCTTCATCGTCCTCACGGCCGTCGGTGCCCGTGAGTACATCATCAAACTGTTCCCGGAACCGGTGAAGTTCGCCGTCGGGGCCGGTATCGGCCTCTTTCTGGCCATCATCGGCCTGCAGGCGATGGGCATCGTCGTCGACGACCCGGCGACGCTCGTCGGCACCGGGCAAATCGCCAGCGACCCCGTGGCCATCCTCTCGGTGGTCGGCCTGTTCCTCACGTTCGTCCTGTACGCGGCCGGCCTGCGTGGCTCTATCATCGTCGGCATCCTGCTGACGACCGTCGTCGGCGCTATCGCGACGTTCCTCGGGATGGTCGAACCCGGCGTGCTGGCGACCGACGCGGTCCGGAACGGCGGCTTCGACGCCTCCCGCCTCGCCTCCGCACAGTACGACATCACGCCGCTGGCCGGCGCGTTCCTCACCGGGTTCGGCAACGTCGAGGCGTTCTCCTTCGCGCTCATCGTGTTCACGTTCTTCTTCGTGGACTTCTTCGACACCGCCGGGACGCTCGTCGGCGTCGGGCAGGCCGGCGGCTTCCTCGACGAGAACGGCGACTTCCCGGACATCGACAAACCGCTGATGGCTGACGCCGTCGGGACCACTATCGGCGGGATGCTCGGCACCTCGACGGTGACGACGTTCATCGAGTCCGCGACCGGCGTCGAGGAGGGCGGCCGTACGGGGCTGACGGCCCTCGTCGTCGCGCTCCTGTTCCTCGCGTCGCTCGTCGTCGTGCCGCTGGCGAGTGCGATTCCGCTCTACGCCTCTCACATCGCGCTGGTCGTCGTCGCCGTCCTCATGATGCGCAACGTCGTCGACATCCAGTGGGACGACTTCGCGCACGCGGTGCCCGCCGGTCTGACCATCATGGTGATGCCGTTCACCTACTCCATCGCCTACGGTATCGCCGCCGGCATCGTCTCGTACCCCGTGGTCAAGACCGCACAGGGCGAGTTCGACGACGTCCTCCTCGGGCAGTGGATACTGGCCGCCGCGTTCGTCCTCTACTTCGTCGTCCGGACCGGCGGTATCCTCTCCAGCGCGGTCTGACGGCGCTGTTCGACCGACACACACCACCGACGCCCTTTTTTTGGTCGAACCGCTACGACGTGTGAGATGGCGAACCTCGAACTCTACGAACTGGAAGGCTGTCCCTACTGCGCGAAGGTCAAGACGAAACTCGACGAACTCGGCCTCGAGTACGAGTCCCACATGGTCCCGCGCTCGCACGGCGAGCGGACCGAAGTGAAGGAGGTCTCGGGTCAGACCGGCGTGCCGGTACTGGTCGACGAGGAACACGGCATCGAGGGGATGCCGGAGTCCGACGACATCGTCGAGTATCTCGAAGAGACGTACGGCAGCGGCGCGGCGTAAGCTACGGAGACGTTCTCAGATTTTCCGCCTCCCCAGTGACAGCTACGCCACTTCTTCCGGTTCCTCGCCGCGTTCCATGATGAGGTCGCGCAGGTCGTCGGCGTCCTCTATCTCCTCCATCTCCCCCTCCTCGATGAGCGCCGTCCCCTCGACGGACTCGCGGGTGAGTTCGTCGACGACGTACACCGAGCGCGTGCGGGTGACCTCGCCGACGGAGGACATGATTCGGGCCCGTTTCTCGGCGGCCTCGGTGAACGCGGAGTGACCCGTCAGGACCTGCTCGCGCCGGCGCGCGTTCTCGTTGACCGTCTTGAACGGCGCGCGGTCGGTGGGGTGGACCTCGAAGCCGATGCGGGTGAAGACGGTGGCGATGGGTTCGTCTTCGGGGGCCACGTCCGGGTCCTCCGGTGTGGGTTCGTCGTCGCGGATGTCCTCGGTCCCTTCGAGGACGCTGACCGGCGAGGTCAGCGGCGCGTCGAACAGGTCCTCCAGTTCCGCGGCCACGTCCACGGAGGCGTCCATGCCGTCCTCGTACTTCGAGACGGTACGACGGGAGACGCCCAGTTCCTTCGCCAGACGACCCAGCGACCACTCTCGCTCCTCGCGGGCGTCCGCGAGGACTTCGGAGTCGATGTTGACGTACAGGCCGCCGGGTGCGGCGTAGATGAGCGGCGGGACTTCCTCGACGAACAGGTCCAGCGCCGTGTCCGGCGAGAGCACCGGGACGCCGTGGCGGAAGTAGACGACGCCCGGTTTCAGGTCCTCGTCGCGGGTCCGGAGGCCGACGACGATGGGCGTCGCGTTCAGGTAGGTGCCCAGACGCCGCATCTCGCCGCCGGTGCGGGCGTCGAAGGCGTCGATGTTGCCGAGTATCTTGACGAGCAACACGTCCTCGCCGCGGCGGGCCGCGACGTCGAAGCTCTTGGGTCGAATCGCACACCGGTCGCTCACGAGGAACCCGGCGTCCTCGAGCATGGCGGTGACGTTGCCGACCAGTGCCGACCGTGACATAGTACTCGGTACCTCTATTGATGGTAAGCCATTCACCGGATATATGAGTTGTGCCGCCCGCGCAGTGTCTCTCGAGCGACAAGACACTGCGAAACAGATTTGCCCGACAGTCGGATACGTCCGGTCGTGACAGTCGTCGGGCTCGACGATACGGACTCGCGCGAGACGGGGATGTGCACCACCTACGCGGCGGCCCAGTTAGCCGACGCCGTACGCGAGGAAGGGGGCAGCGTCGAGCGAGTCCTCCTGGTTCGCTTGAACCCTGCCGTCGAACACAAGACCCGCGGGAACGCCGCGCTGGCGGTCCACACCGACCTTGACGCAGAGCGCGCGACCACTCTGGTCCGGGAGACCCTCTCGCTCGCACAGACCGACGACCCGAAGACGAACCCGGGGGCCGTCGTCGCCGACTGCGCCCCCGAGGCGGTCCCACCGCAGGTGGCCGACTTCACGGTGGACGCCATCCGGGAGATACAGGACCGCGTGACGGCGACGACGCTGGCGGACTTCGCGGGATTCGCCCGGGTCGAACGCGGCAACGGCCGGGGCCTCGTCGGAGCGCTGGCGGCCGTCGGCGCGTGGGCGGCACTCGACGACTGGACCTACGAGCACATCGCCTACCGCGAGCAGTCGCGCTGGGGCACCGAGCGAGACGTGGACCCGGAGAGCGTGCGGGCCGCTGCGGACGAGCACTACCCGGTAGTGTGGGACACCGTCGACCGCGACTCGGGCTACCCGGTCTGTGTTCCGCGGACGCCGTGTCCCATCCTCTACGGGATTCGCGGCGACGACGCCGACGCGTGCCGGACCGTCGCCGACGCCGTCGAGAGCGAACCGGTCGCCGAGCGCGCGACGTTCGTGACGAACCAGGGGACCGACGTCCACCTGCAGGACGCCGCCCTCGGCGAGGTCACCGACGACAGCGCCTTCCGGGTCACCGGTACCGTCGCCGACCCGCCCGAGACGCGGCGGGGTGGACACGTCTTCGTCACGCTGGCGGACGGCGACGACCGCCTCCCGTGTGCCGCGTTCGAACCGACCAAGCGGTTCCGCGACCGCGTGCGTGCGCTCCGCGCCGGCGACCGCGTCACGGCCTGCGGTGAGGTGTCCGACGGGACGCTCAAATTCGAGAAGTTCGCGGTCCGCGAGTTGGTGCGGACCGAACGCGTGACGCCGACGTGTCCCGACTGCGGCGGGTCGATGTCCTCGGCCGGTCGGAATCAGGGGTATCGCTGTCGGGACTGTGACACCAGCGCCGACGGCAAGGTCGAACGACCGGTCGAGCGCACCATCGAACCCGGCTGGTACGAGGTGCCGCCGGTGGCGCGACGACACATCGCGAAGCCGCTCGTTCGCGGGGGGTTCGACGGCCCGACGCATCCGGCGCGGTAGGTGCGTGGCGTCTGTCCGATACGGCGGCCTGCGCGCCCGCTCTCGCCGCAGTTGGTCCGGCATACCGACCAGTCGTTACAAGCGAGAATCAGGTTATGCATGTTATAACAAGGATTACACCACCGTTAGTGGAGGCTATGAGTACCGAGCGCCGTCTCCCTGCCGACGACGGATTGCCACTCCCACAGGACGACTTCGCGGAGACGACACTGGTGGTCGAACTGGAACCGGCGGCCGACGGCGGCCAGCGAGCGCTCCTCTACCCCGACGACAGGCCCGGACACGAGGTGGCGACCCAGTGGTTGGCGGTCCCCGCCGACGCCCTCGTCGAACTCGACAGCGTTCGGTAGTCCCTTCTCTGAGATAACCGACTCGTAACAATACTGTCCCTCAGTGACGCCTCTCGGCATGGGCACGGACCACTGGTCCCCGACTGGCGGGACCCCGTCACCCGCCCCCGACGAGGGGGTCCTCCCTGCCGTCGTACGGAGTCGCTCGGACGGGACCGAGCGGTACATCTGCTACGCCGCCGACGTCGACCCGTCCGACGTCGAGACCCAGTGGATATCTGTCGACTCGGACATCCCGGTGTCGCTGCGCGTCTGGCGCTAGGCGTTCCGGCCCGTGAGGGCGACGACCACGTCGTCGGCGGTGTCGAGGACGCCACGCTCGCGAAACGCCGAGAGCGCCGCCGTCGCCGTCGCGCAGGTCGGTTCGACGTGGAACCCCGCCGCCGAGAGTCGGTCGTGGGCCCGCCGAGTGGCGGCCTCGTCGACGGCGACGGCGTCCCCGTCGGTGGCCTCGACGGCCCGCCGTATCTGGTCGGCGCGTGCCGGTTCTCGAATCTGGATGCCGTCGGCGAGGTCGTTCCGGCCTGCCGACTCGCCGTGCCGGTCGTCGGCGATGGGACTCGCGCCGGCGGCCTGTGCGCCCAGTAGCCGCGGCAGCTCGTCTATCCAGCCCGCCGCCTGGAGCGTCCGGAAGCCGCGATAGGCGCCCAGAAACAGCGTGCCGTGGCCCAGCGGCGTGACGATTGCATCGGGTGCCGTCCACCCGCGCTGGGCCGCCAGTTCGTAGGCGAACGTGGCCGTCCCCGCGAAGAAGGCGGGGTTCCACGCGTGGCTGGCGTACCACCCCTCGCCCGCCTCGACGGCCTCGATACAGGCGTCGGTGACGGCCTGCCGGTCGCCCTCGACGGCCACCACGTCGGCGCCGGTGCGCGCGATACGGCGACGCTTCTCGGCTTTCGCGTCGGCCGGGACGTAGATTTCGGCGTCGATACCCGCTCGCGCGGCGTAACTCGCCACCGCCAGTCCGGCGTTGCCCGAGGAGTCCTCCAGTATCCGGTCGGCACCGACCGACAGCGCCTCCGCGACGACGGTGGCCGCGCCGCGGTCCTTGAAACTCCCCGTCGGGTGGAGGAACTCCAGTTTGAGCGTCGCCTCGTACTTCGGGGCGTCGACCAGCGGCGTCCAGCCCTCTCCGAGAGTCACCCGGTCGTCCATCGGGAGGAACCCGTCGAACGCCCAGATACCGGCCTCGCGGTCGACGTCGGGCGGGGTGCCGCCGGGCGTCGGTTCGTCGGCGTAGTCGAGTGCGTGGCCGCACGAACAGCGCCACGGCCGGTCGCGGGGGTACTCGCGGCCGCAGGCCTCGCAGTGTCGCATGGATCGATGGACGGGACTGTGCGACCAGAAAGTGACGGTCGCCGTCTTAACGCACCGCAGAACTGACCGTGTGGACTCTCCGTCGGCGAGCGCCGACTGCCCCGTATGAACCGCACGACTGCACTGCACGGTGTGGCCTTCGACGAGGACGGAGACGAGGACGAGGCACCGGACGACGAGTACCGATTGGGGTGGCCCGAGTATCTGCAGTAGAGCGGTGACCGTGGCAACCCCGCAGTGACCCCTGAGGGGCCTAGTAGGTGTCCAGATTCGTCCCGACCGAGCAGACGTACTCGCCGGTGGCGACCTGCGGGAGGCGGCGCGACCGCCAGAAGACGCCGTCCGAGTCGGCGGTGATCTCGGCTTTCGACTGGCCGAACACGTCGGTTATCTCGAACAGCGTCTCGCCCCGCGAGACGCGGTCGCCGAGGTCGACGTGGAAGTCCACGAGGCCGCCGGCGGGCGATCCGTACTGTTCGAACCCGGTCGCGCGCGTCTGGGCGCGGGGACTGTACCGGCCGTCGAGGAAGTCGTAGTAGGTGAGGACGTTGAACACGCCGTCGACGCCCTTCTGGATGGAGGTCTCGTCCCAGCCGACACAGCCGCCGAGTTCGGGGTCGACGGTCGGGACGCCCTCGTCGGGCGCGGCCCGGGCGAGTTGGCCGTCGGGCCCCTTCTGGTCTAAGATGTAGCCACAGCCGAAGACCTTCGCGAGTTCGAGACACTCGCTGTGGAGGCGGTGGCGGGTGCCACACCGCACCCGGACTTCGTCTATCATCCGCGAGGTCGAGCCCTGATGGAGGTCCAGGACGAGGTCGGCGCCGACCGCCGCGTCGTACGTCGCGGCGGCGATACGCTCGCTGGAGGTCCCGTTCGCGTCGCCGGGGTAGGCCCGGTTCATCTTCGTGTCGTCGACGGGGTTGCGGTGTTCGGCCACCTGGAAGGCGTGGTAGTTGACGATGCCACACACCAGAAGCGTCCCCGAGAGTTCGGTCGGGTCCAGTCGCGGGAGGACCCGCTGGATGACCCCGACGCCGTTCAGTTCGTCGCCGTCGCTCGCCGCCTGCATGTAGAGCGTCTTCCCGTCGGCGGCGCCGTTGACGACGGCCACCGGGAGTCGCACCGGGCTACCGTCACGGGTTTCGCCGACCGCTAACCGCCCCGTGTCCATCTCTCCGGGGGCGGCACTCGCCGTACCGAGAGTTACCATTGGCGTGTCGTTCGGGGCGTTGACCTTTACTGGTTCGGATTTCCCGTGCCGAGGCCGACAGCGACCGGCCCCGGGCGGTGTCTGCGCTCGCCGGCGACGGACCGACGGGGCTTTTTGCGGGCGGACCGTACGCTCGCCCGTGTCAGAGTCCGAGCAACAGAGCGGCCCCGCCGCGATGATGGCGGCACTGAACGTCCCGCGCAACGCGAAACTCGGCTTCGGTCTCGCGGTGCTGGTGACCGCCGCCATCGTCGCGGTGTTCGTCCTGCCCGGCACTGCGCGGCCTTCGGCCCTCTACGTCGCGCTGGCGTTCGTGCTGGTCGTCTCGCTCGGTGGTCTGCTGACGACGGTGTTCACCGTCGTCTCGGCGGTCAGGTTGGCTCGTCGCTAGCGGCCGCCAGTTCGGTGAACCGCTCGGCACCGGTCCGGGTCCCCTTCGCGATGAGGACGTCGCCCGCCCGGAGCGGCGTCTCCGGACCCGGCGAGACGACCCAGTCGCCGCCCTCGCGGCCGGTGCGCTCGCTCTCGCCGGTGGCCCGGCGGACGGCGATGATACGCATCCCGGTGGCGGTCTTGACCGCCGCCTCGCCGATGGTCTGACCGGCGAGGTCGCTCGCCGCGTCGACGGTGGCGCGGATGATTATCTCGTCGGACTCCTGGACCGCCTCGGCGACCACCGGATGCGTCGAGAGGCCGCGCAGGACGCCCTCGCTGATTTCGAGGGCGGCGTCGGAGATGACCTCCGTCGACCGGGCCAGATGGACCAGTCCCCGGAGGGAGACCGGGTCGTCGACGTCGGCGGCCGCCCGCAGCGTCCACGCCTCGAACCGGGACTGGAGGGCGTCGACCTCCGCCTCCAGTTCGACGACTTCCTCGGCGACGGCTTGGCTGTCGAACAGCACCGCGCCGTAGGCCAAATCGACCGCGAGTTCGCCCATGTCTTTCATCAGGATAATCGAGTCGATGGCCCGTTCGAGGTCCTTGTCCTCGCCCTCGGGCGGTTCCGGTGGCACGTACGCCTCGCCGGTGGCGTCGGCGTACACCTCGCTGACGCCGGCCTCCGGGCCGCGGAACAGGACCACGTCGTCGGCTTCGAGTCGCGTCTCGCGGTCGGGGTTGAGCAGCCAGTTGCCCTGTCGACGAATCGCAAGCGCACGGACTCCGGTCTCGGTCTCTAAGTTCAACTCGCCCAGCGTCTCGCCGGCCAGCGGCGAGTCGGCGGCGACGGTCGCCCTGACCAGTGTCTCGACGGCCTCCGGCAGGGCCGCCCGGAGGGTGTCCGGCAGGCCGATGTCCTCTAGGACGATCTTCGCGATGTCGCCGGCGGCGTCGCTTATCTTCTCGGCGGCGCCGACCATCCCCAGCACCGGCGCCAGCGCCTCGGCGTCGTCCGTCGACCGACAGGCCATCAGGAGGCTCATGCGGGCCCGCATCTGGAGGACGTCCATCTTCGCCTCCAACTCCAGTACCTCGGCGGCCACGTCGTCGCTGCGCAACAGCACCGCCGAGTACGAGAGGTCGATGAGCAACTCGGCGGTGTCTTTCATCTCCGCCAGCACCGCCTTCACGCTCACCGGTTCGTACTCGACGGCTCCCGTCAGCTCCATGCCCACCGCTTCGGTAGCACGTCTCAAAAGCGTTCGCCGTCCCGTGGCATCCGGTCACGAACGCGAGGGTGGGTCACGGTACTACAAAAAGTGTGTTTGATGCCGTATATGTTCGATATGTTGGTCGTCACTTCGACGATAGTGGTCGAACGTCCAGTTTCACTCCCGACGACCGTGTGACACAGACGCCCGGAAAGAAAATGCTTTTCCCGGCAGGTCGGGAACCATTGGCGTATGTCCGACGACCTCAAGAAAGGGCTGGAGGGAGTCCTCGTCGCCGAGTCTGACCTCAGCGTCATCGACGGTGACGTGGGCAAGCTCGTCTACCGGGGGTACACGATAGAGGACCTCGCGAACGGCGCCAGCTACGAGGAGGTACTGTATCTGCTCTGGCACGGCCACCTCCCCGACGCCGGGGAACTCGCCGAGTTCGAGTCCGAGATGGCGGCCGAACGGGAGGTCGACGACGGCGTCATGGCGACCGTCCGCGAACTCGCGGAGGCCGACGAGGAGCCCATGGCCGCGCTCCGGACCGCGGTGTCGATGCTCTCGGCGTACGACCCCGCACCGGCCGAGGCCGACCCGACGGACGAGGCGGTCAACCTCGCGATGGGGCGGCGTATCACGGCCAAGATTCCGACCATCGTCGCCGCGTTCACGCGCATCCGCGACGGCGAGGACCCCGTCGAACCCCGCGAGGACCTCGACCACGCCGAGAACTTCCTCTACATGCTCAACGGCGAGGAACCCGACGACGTGCTGGCCGACGTCTTCGACCAGGCGCTGGTGCTCCACGCCGACCACGGCCTGAACGCCTCGACGTTCGCCGCGATGGTCACCGCCTCGACGCTGTCGGACGTGTACAGTTCGGTGACGTCGGCCATCGGGACGCTGGCGGGCCCGCTCCACGGCGGCGCCAATCAGGACGTCATGGAGATGCTCAAGGAAGTCGACGACGCCGACCAGGACCCGCTGGACTGGGTCAAGGAGGCGCTGTCGGAGGGCCGCCGTGTCTCCGGGTTCGGCCACCGCGTCTACAACGTCAAGGACCCGCGAGCGAAGATTCTCGGCGAGCGCTCGAAGGAACTCGGCGAGGCCGCAGGCTCCCTGAAGTGGTACGAGATGTCGACGACCATCGAGGAGTACATGGCCGAGGAGAAGGGCCTCGCCCCGAACGTCGACTTCTACTCCGCCTCGACGTACTACCAGATGGGTATCCCCATCGACATCTACACCCCCATCTTCGCGATGTCCCGCGTCGGTGGCTGGGTCGCCCACGTCATCGAGTACATCGAGGACAACCGTCTGATTCGGCCGCGCGCCCGGTACACCGGGCCGAACCCGGACGAGACGACGTTCGTGCCGCTGGACGAGCGATAGCCCGTCGGGTTCCGGTTTCGGCGCCCCCGAGCTGACAGACCCAGTCTCGACGCGCCGCCTGTGGTCTCACTCGAACAGCTCTGTGAACCGGTCGACGCCGTCGTCGGTGCCCGCGATGACGAGTTTGTCCCCGTACCTGATTTCGACGTCCGGCCCGAGGTCCGTGAGGACGGTGCCGTCGCGCTCGACGGCGAGAACGGTACAGCCGGTTCGCGACCTGACGTCGGCGTCGCCGAGGGTCTCGCCGGCGAGGTGCCCGGCGTCGGTACGGACGATTTCGACCTGCTGGTCCATCGAGATGACGTTCTCGTCCTCCAGAATCGTCGAGGCGAGCATCCGGCCGCTGACCGTCGCCAGCGAGAGGACGTAGTCGGCGCCGGCCCGGTACATCTTCTTGACGTTCTCCGTCTCCTCGGCGCGAGCGATGACCTCCACTTCGGGGTTCAAGTCACGGATGACCAGCGTGGCGAACTCGGTGTCGGTGTCTTCCGAGAGCGCGAGGATGACGGTGCGGGCGTCCTCGACGCCGGCGGCCCGCAGGTCGTCGGGTTCGGTGGCGTCCCCGACCACGTCGACGCCGGGTTTCTCCGCCCGGTCGAGGACCGTGTAGGGGACCCCGGCGACGGCGAGTTCCTCGGCGATAGTGTGGCCCACTTCGCCGTAACCGACGACCACTGTCTCGCCGCGGCGGAAACCGCGGACGCTGGAGAGGGTCTTCGACTTCAGCGTCTCCAGTTGCGAGGCCGTCCCCGAGACGAGTAGGACCGTACTGCCGTCGAGTTCGGCGTCCGGGTCGGGCGGGCTGACGAACTGGCCGCGGAACCACGCCCCGATGACGTTGACGCCCGTCTCCTCGCGGATGCCACTCTCGGCCAGCGTGGTCCCGACGAGGTCGCTCCCGCGGTGGATGGGGAGTTCGGCGATGTCGAAGTCGACGCCGATTTCGAAGTCCTCGCCGAGCGTCGTCGAGACGCCGGTCGTGACTTTGCTCGCCAGACTCTCGCCGAGCAGTTGCCGCGGCGAGACGACGGCGTCGGCACCCGCGAGGTCGTGATACTTCGCGCGGTCGGGTTCCTCGACGACGCTGACGGTTCGGACCCCCTCGTCGACCTCCCGGGCGGTGAGGACGATGCTGGTGTTGATCTGGTCCGAGGCGTCGGCGACGAGCGCACGAGCACCCGAGAGACGGGCTTTCTCTAGCCCTTCGATAGACTGCGGGTCGGCGTTGACGACGTGGTACCCCTCCGCGTACAGGTCGTCGGCCCGGTCGTCGTCGGGTTCGACGACCACGTAGTCGACGTCCCACGTCTCCAGTTCGGTCACCAGCGTCTCGCCGCGTGGCGTGAAGTGACAGATGACGACGTGGTCCGACAGTTCGGTCTCCAGCGTCGTCGGCGCGCGGGTCTCCATCGCCTCCTCGAACAGCGGAAAGAGCAGCACCGGCAGTGCGAGGAAGATGAGGACGACGCCGGTGATGTCCATCCCGATGATGAGCAGGCGCATCCCCGTGCTCTCCCACGGCGCGTCGGACCCGAACCCGGTGGTGGTGAACGTCTCGACGACGACTTGCAGCGAGTGGAGAAAGTCCCGCGGTCGCCCCTCCCAGACCGTCATCCCGTAGTCGTAGGCGACGGCGAACGCGAGGATGATGCCGGCGAGGCCGACGACGTACCCCAGTGTCCGTCGCTGCCAGGTATCCATCTACCGCATTGTCGCCGAGGCGGCGTAAAACAGTTCTGACAGCCGTGACCGCGGTCGGTCCGGTGTGAGTGTCCGTCACAGTGCGACGACCGTCTGACGCCGGGCTGACGGCCAGTTCACGGCGGCGCAGTCGTGCGGTTACACTTCCACTCCGCTTCGACGGAGTTTAAGTACGCTCGCACGCATCGTCCGGTTGCAGTCACACGCTCCCCCCATCCGTTCTCCGCCGCCACCGTCCGACAGCGCCGCGGCCCGACAGTATAACACCCACCAGCGAGTAGGCGGGGCCATGCTCTCGTTCGAGGACGTACTGGCCGCCCAAGACCGGGTCGCCGAGACGGCCCGGCACACGCCGCTCGACTACTCGCACACGTTCTCCGCGATGACCGGCGCGGACGTCCACCTGAAACTGGAACTGTTCCAGCGCACCGGTGCGTTCAAGATTCGGGGGGCGACCAACCGCATCGCCACGCTCTCGGCCGAGGAACGCGAGAACGGCGTCGTCACGGCCAGCGCCGGCAACCACGCACAGGGCGTCGCACTCGCCGCCACGCGCATCGGCGTCGACTCGACAATCGTGATGCCGAAACACGCGCCTATCTCGAAGGTGAAGGCCACCCGGAGCTACGGGGGTGAGGTCGTCCTCCACGGCGAGGACTACGACGAGGCCGCCGAGAGGGCCCACGAAATCGAACGCGAGGAGGGTCGCACCTACGTCCACGCCTTCGACGACGACCGCGTGATGGCCGGGCAGGGGACCATCGGCCTCGAAATCTACGAGGACCTCCCGAGCGTCGACACCGTCGTCGTCCCTATCGGCGGCGGCGGCCTCGTCAGCGGCATCGCCACCGCGCTGAAGGGCAAAGACGAGGACATCCGCGTCGTCGGCGTCCAGGCCGAGGGGGCCTCCAGCGTCGCCGAATCGCTGGCGAAGGGCCACCGCATCGAGCGGGACGGCGTCGAGACCATCGCCGACGGCATCGCCACCCGCACCGTCGGCGAGCGCACCTTCGAGGTCATCCAGGAACGGGTCGACGAGGTGGTCACCGTCTCGGACTCGGAGATAGCGGTGGCGCTGACCACGCTGCTGGAACGCTCGAAGACGCTGGCGGAGGGAGCCGGTGCGGTCGCGCTGGCGGCGGTCACCGAGGCGAAGTTCGACTACGCCGACGGCGAGACCATCGTCCCGGCGCTCTGCGGTGGGAACATCGACCTCAACACGCTGACCAACGTCATCATGCGCGGCCTCGTCGAGACCGGCCGGTACCTGAAGATACGCACCGTCCTCAAGGACCGCCCCGGCGCGCTGGAGGAACTGGTCGAGGTGCTGTCGGCCCAGCAGATAAACATCTACGGCATCGAGCACGACCGGACGAACCGCGACGTGGCGATGAACGACGCCGAGGTGGAACTGGACCTCGAAACCCGCGGTCCGGACCACGTCGACCGACTGCTGGCGGCCCTCCGCGAGAGCGGCTACGAGGTCGAAGTGCTGGTCTGACGGGCGTTTTATACGGCTGGCGCGACCCCTGTCGGTATGAGACGCACCGTCCACACCGACGACGCGCCCGCCGCCGTCGGCGCGTACAGTCAGGCGACGACAACCGAGGACCTCGTGTTCACGGCCGGCCAGATAGCGCTCACGCCGGACGGGGAGCTGCGGGCCGACGCGTCGGTCGCCGACCAGACCGAACAGGCTCTCTCGAACCTCCGGGCCGTCCTCGAGGAAGCGGGGTCCAGCCTCGACGACGTGCTGAAGGTGACCGTCTATCTGGCGGACATCGAGGACTTCGACGAGACGAACGCCGCCTACGGGACGTTCTTCGAGCGCGACCCGCCTGCCCGGTCGGCCGTCGGCGTCGACGCTCTCCCGAAGGGGGCGGCCGTCGCCACGACGTGATGGACCCGAAGACGAAATCCAGCCTCCTGTGGGGCGTCGTGGCGGCGCTGGCCTTCCTCGTCCTCGTACAGGGGTACGAACTGCTCTTCGGGGCCGGTGTCACCGTCCCGGCGAAGGCCGCCGTCGCCGTCGTCGTCGCCGCGGCCGCGACGGCGCTGACTTACGCGGCGGACGGACGCCTGCCCGGAAACGAAAGTCCTTAACCGACCGACCCCGCACACTCGACTGCGTGCCAGGATGGCCGAACGGTAAGGCGCACGCCTGGAAAGCGTGTTCCCTTTCGGGATTCTGGGTTCAAATCCCAGTCCTGGCGTTTCTACTGAACCACGCTTCGAGTGACACCGTCGCTCACAACTGTTCCAGACACTCCCGACAGTAGACGAAGTCGGCGTCGTTCTCGGTGCCACAGTGGGGACAGCGGGGGCGGTCCGGGTCGACCGACTGGCCGCCCGCGCCGGGGTTCGCTCCCTCGTCCGGGTGGGCCGGTGGCTCCTCGCCCAACCGCGCACGGCCGTCGACGACGATGCGGAGGAGGACCGGAATCGCCACGGCGAGCGCGACCAGTGCCATCGCGGTCACGAGGAGGACGTACACCTCACCGGGCGTGACCATGAGGGTGCTACGGGCCGGAAACGGGTAGCCGTGTCGGGGCTACTGGAGACGGTAGAACTCCAGCGTGTACCCGTCGGGGTCCTCCACGAAGGCGGCGTAGGCACCGGCCGCGTCGATCTCGGTCGGTTCGAGCACCGGCGCGGCGCCGGCGTCGATGGCCGCGTCGAACTGGGCGTCGACGTCCTCGACGGTGAAGGCGACGTGGTCGACGTCCGCTCGGGACGGTGCGATGGGCGTCGTCCGCTCGTCGTCGTAGCGCAACTGGAGGTACGGGTCGCCGTCCTGCCCGAGGTAGACGTTCTCGACGCCGTCGAGCGTGAACCGGTGGGTCTCTTCGAAGCCCAGCGCCTCGTAGAAGCGCATCGCGCGGTCGAGGTCCGAGACGCAGAGCGCGGCGTGTGCGAGTTCCATGGTCGGCGGTTCGCCCGCCGGTCGAAAGACTGTACCGGTTCGACGAACCGACCGTGGTGCGAGACCTGCTGTCGTCGCCGGTACTTTGGTTCTGGGGCCGTATCGTGCTGTCGAGATGGACGACTCGGAACCGACGGGACTCCTGCTGGATTACACGCAGGACAAGGTCGCGGTGCTCGACGAATCCGGGACCTACACCTACGTGAACGCCGCCGCCGAACACATCCTCGGGTTCGACCCCGACGCCCTCGTCGGACAGGACGCCTTCGAGTACATCCACCCTGAGGACCGCGACGAGGTACGGACGCGGTTCGAGGCGCTCGTCCGCACCGACGACGAGTTCGCGGCCGACACCGCGACCTACCGCCACCGCGCCAGCGACGGGTCGTGGGTGTGGCTGGAGAGTCGGATGTCGAACCTGACCGACTCGGAGTTGCGCGGCTACGTCGTCAGTTCGCGCGTCGTCACCGACCGCATCGAGGCCGAGCGCGAACGCCGCGAGACGCGGGAGCGACTGCAGGAACTCGCCGACACGACCGACGACGTGCTGTGGATGTTCGACGGCGACTGGTCGGAACTCCTGTTCTGTAACCCGGCCTACGAGAGCGTCTTCGGGGCCAGCGTCGAGGAACTGGAGGGGGACCCACAGAGCTTCCTCGAGTCGGTGTACCCGCCGGACCGGCCGGTCGTCGAGGAGGCGATGGGGTGTCTCTCGGACGGTGAGCCGACCGACCTCGAGATGCGGGTGAACCCGTCGAAAGACTACAACCGCTGGGTCTGGGTGCAGGGCGAACCGATACTCCGTGACGGGGAGGTGGTCCGTATCGCCGGGTTCACCCGCGACGTCACCGACCGGCGTCGTCGGGAACGGCAACTGGTCGTCATCGACAACTTCCTCCGGCACAACATCCGCAACCAGTTGAACGTCGTCCTCGGCAACGCGGAGACGCTGGCGGCAGACGCCGAGGGCGAGGCCGCCGACCGAACCGCGATGATTCGGCGGGCCGGCGAGGCGCTGCTGGAGACGGCCGAGAAGCAACGCGACATCGTCGACGTCCTCACGGCGATGCCACGCACCGCGACGACGGACGCCTGTGAGGCGGTCAGGGAGGCGGTCGGTTCGGTGCGCGACCGCTACCCGTCGGTGACCGTCGAGACCGACGTTCCGGCGTCGGTCACCGTCGAGGGACCGTCGGAACTGGCAGTCGCCGTCTCCGAACTCGTCGAGAACGGTATCCGACACGCACGTACCGAGCGCCCGTGGGTCGCCGTCTCCATCCGGACGACACCCGACCGTGTCGAACTGTCGGTCACCGACGAGGCCGCGCCGATTCCCGAGTACGACCGGAAGGTCCTGCTGGGCGACCACGAGATGTCGGCGGTCAACCACAGCCGTGGCTGTGGGCTCTGGCTTGTCTACTGGATAGTCGACCTCGCCGACGGGAGTATCGACCACGCGGCGGACGAGGACGGGAACACGGTCACGCTCTCCCTCCACCGCGCGTCGTAGCCCACGACGGCGTCGGTCGTCAGAACTGTTTAGGCGGGCCGGCCGTTGGGTCGGTCCATGGAGTACACGACCCTCGGCTCGACCGGGATCGAAGTCAGCAAGGTATGTCTCGGCTGTATGAGCTTCGGCAGCGACCGCGAGTGGATGCTGGACGAAGACGAGAGCCGCGACCTGATAGAGCGCGCCATCGAACTCGGCGTGAACTTCTTCGACACCGCCAACGTCTACTCGGCGGGCGAGTCCGAGGAGATTCTGGGCGACGTCCTCGCCGACTACGACCGCGACGAACAGGTCGTCGCCACGAAGGTCCGGTTCCCCGGCGCGAGCGACCACCGGAACGCACGGGGGCTCTCGCGGAAGACCATCGAACAGGAACTGTCGAACTCCCTCGACAGGCTAGGGATGGACACCGTCGACCTCTACCAGATTCACCGCTGGGACTACGACACGCCCATCGAGACGACGCTCAGAGCGCTGGACGACGCGGTTCGGCGCGGGCAGGTCCGGCATATCGGGGCCTCCTCGATGTGGGCCCACCAGTTCCAGCGCGCGCTCCACGTCAGCGACCGGGAGGGACTGGCCCGCTTCGAGACGATGCAGGACCTCTACCACCTCGCCTACCGAGAGGAGGAACGCGAGATGTACCCGCTCTGTGACCGGGAGAACGTCGGCGTCATGCCGTGGAGCCCGCTCGGCGCCGGCTACCTCACGCGCCCGCACGAAGAGTTCAAGTCGACGACCCGCGGCGTCCACGAGACGGAGAACGCCGAGGTGCCCTACGCCGAGGGGCCGGGCAGTCGGGAGATAAACGAGCGCGTGCAGGAACTCGCGGCCGACTACGGCGTGACGATGGCCCAAATCGCGCTGGCGTGGCAGTTCCAGAACGACAACGTTACCGCGCCCATCGTCGGCACCTCCAGCATCGAGCATCTGGAGGACGCCGTCGAAGCGCTCGACATCGACCTCTCGGCGTCGGACGTGGCGTATCTCGAAGACCCGTACGAGCCGGTGGAAGTGTACGGTCACGAGTAGCGAGGCTCCGAACGGAGTGAGGAACCTCGACGAAGCGGGGAGCGAAGCGACCCGCGGAGTAGCGAGGGGCGCGACCGAAGGGAGCGGCCCTCGGTGAAGCGGTGACCGCAGGGAACCGCGGCGCGGTCGGTGTCCCCCGCCAACCATTTGCAGGCTCGGCGACTACCGGCACGTATCGTCGCCAGTCCGGCACGACCATGATTCCACCCCTCGTCCGCCGCTGTCCCGACTGCGGACACCTGAGCTGGAGCCGCCGCTTCGCCGTCGTGAGCACCGCCGACGGCCCGCAACTCGTCGAGTGCCCGTCCTGCGGCCACCGGTTCGAGACGGTCGACGGCCCGCGACTCAACTGACGGCACGTAGCCTGCCGGCTCCGGATGCGTCGCGCGCGTCGTGGCTACGGGTCAAGCAACTCGCCGGTCGCGACCGGCACCACACCGCCGCCGACCTCGACGTGGACGTCCTCGCCCGCGCTCGCGTCGGCGTGGAGGTGGAGCAGCGACGGCCGCCCCATCTCGTAGCCCTGTTCGACCCGGACGCCGACGACGGGGCCGCCGCGGTACTCGGTGCGGGCGAGGTAGGCAGCGAGACAGCCGTTCGAGGAGCCAGTGGCGGGGTCCTCGACCACGCCGTAGAACGGCGCGAACACGCGGTCCGCGAGGTCGTTCTCGTCGCTCCGGGCGTCGGGCGCGAACGCCAGCACGTTCTTCGCCTCGCGGTCGCCGGTCACCCGGTCGTAGGCGTCGTGGTTGAGGGCGATACTGGTCAGCGCCTCGCGGTCGGTCAGCGGGACGACGATGGTCGGGAGGCCGGTCGAGACCACCTGCACGGGCCAGCGGTCGTCCAGCGCCTCCCGCGGCAGGCCCAGCACCTCGGCCAGCGCGGTGTGGTCGAGACGCTCGCCGAACTCGGGGGGTTGCTGTGTCATCCACAGCGTCTCGTCCTCGCGGGCGTCGACCGGGACCTCGCCCACGCCGAGGTCGAGCGTCACCGTCCCCGGCCTATCGTCGGCGAGGTGCTCTCGAATCACGTGGGCGGTGCCGAGCGTCGGGTGGCCGGCGAACGGAATCTCGCTATTCGGCGTGAAGATGCGGACCGGCCACGCGCCGTCGTCGGGCGGCCCGGTGACGAACGTCGTCTCCGAGTAGTCCATCTCGCCGGCGATGGCCTGCATCGTCTCAGTCGAGAGGTCGCTGGCGTCGGTGACGACGGCCAACTGGTTGCCGGCGTACCGCTCGCGGGCGAACACGTCGACGAAGTGGAAGGGCTGGGACATACGAGAGCCGAGGGCGCCGGGGACTAAGAGCGTGTGGCTCCCCTGTCTCGCCCTCACACACGGCACGCCTTTGACGCGCCGGGGCGTCGAAGGCCACATGGACACGGTCGCTATCGTCTGCTACGACGGGTTCGACGAACTGGACGCAATCGGCCCCTACGAGGTGTTCGAGAACGCCACCCGGTTCGGTGCGACGTGGGACGTGACGCTTCGGACGCTCGACGACCGGTCGACGGTCACCGCCAGCCACGGCCTCTCGGTCGGCGCCGACGGCTTACTCGCCGACGTCTCGCCGGACCTCCTCGTGGTGCCGGGCGGTGGGTGGAACGACCGGAGCGAGGCGGGCGCACGAACCGAAGCAGACCGCGGCGACTTGCCCGACGCCGTCGCGGCCGCCCACGAGCGAGAGACGACGGTCGCTGGCGTCTGTACCGGCGGGATGTTGCTGGCCCGCGCCGGCGTCCTCGACGACCGCCCGGCGGTCACTCACCGCGGCGCACTCGACGACCTGCGCGAGACGGCCGCCGAAGTAGTCGACGCTCGCGTCGTCGACGACGGCGACGTCCTCACGGCCGGGGGCGTGACCTCGGGGCTGGACCTCGCCGTCCACCTCGTCGACCGCGAGTGGGGCGCCGAGACTGCCGACGCCGTGACGGCGGAGATGGAGTACGAACCACGCGGGCCGGTCCACCGCTCGGGGTGAGCGGCACCGTTCTGACTCTCTGACGCGGGGTAGTCTGCGGAAAATCGGGTGAGAACTGCTACTGCTAGGCGTTCTGGCGGGCGTCGCCCAGCAAGTCCTGCACGTTCACGGCCTCGCCGCGTTCGCTGCTCTCGATGGCGGCGAAGACGACGGCCATCGACTGGAGCGTCTCCTCGACGCGGGTGGCCATGGGGTCGCCGCCGTCCAGCCACTCGCAGAACTGCTCGATGAGCCACGCGTTCTCCCAGAGCGGGCGCTCGGCGAGGGGGACCTGCTGGCCGTCGCCCTTCCGGACGCCCTCCCAGTTGCCGACGCGGTCCGGGTCGAAAGGGAACCGCTCGACTTCGCGGTTGTCCAGCAGCACCGTCTCCGCCTGACACTCCGCGCGGAACTGCTCGTGGCCCCAGCCGTTGAGCGTCGTCGCGTTGGCGTAACTGCCCTCGTACTGGGCGCGGGTGCCGTCCTCGAAGTGGAGGGTGACGAGGCCGGAGCAGTCCCCCTCGTAGTCGGCGCCGTCTGGCACCCACGTCTCGGCGTAGACGCGCTCGACGCGGGCGTCGACGAACGACCGGAGCATGTCCAGATGGTGGATGGCGCCGTCGAGCAACAGCATGTCCTCCATCTCGTGGACGTAGTCGGAGTAGTGGCCGCGTTCGCGGACGTTGCCGGTGTAGCGGGCGGTGAGGTAGTCGACGGGGCTGGCCTCCGCGAGCGCTCGCCGGAACGTCGTCTTGTCCTGGTCGTAGCGGTGGCTCATCGTGATGCCCATCTTCGCGCCGGCCTCGCGGACCTTCCGGGCGATTCGGACCGACCCTTCGAGGGTGTCGGCGATGGGTTTCTCGGAGATGATGTCGAGGCCGTGCGAGAGCGCCGTGTCGACGACTGGTTCGTGGGCCGACGGCGGCGTGACGACGGAACAGAAGTCGGCCTCACGCTCCGTGAGCGCGGTGTCGAGGTCGGTGTAACAGCGGTCCGGTGAGAGGCCGAGGTCGGTCTCGGCGCGTTCGAGGCGGTCGGGGTCCGTGTCGACGGCGGCGACGACTTCGACGCGGCCGGCGTCGACGTTGGGGGGAATCGCCTCCGTCGTCCAGTGCCGGCCCTGCCCACCGAGACCGACGTGGACCATCTGGTGTGTCATTGGTACGTAGCGACGCTGGCCGTCAATAAATGTCGCGCTATCCGTGCAGACTCACTCGCCGTCCGGGAACTGGACGTGTCGTTCCATCCCGTCCTCGGCGACGAACGCCTCGCCGTCGAAGCGCTCGCGGGCCTCGCCAGCCAGTTTCTCGGCCTGCCCGGCGTACCGGGTGGAGACGTGGGTCAACGCCAGCGTGCGGACGCCCGCCTGTCGGGCGACGTCGGCGGCCTCCTTCGCCGTAGAGTGGGCCGTCGCCTTCGCTCGCTCCTTGCGGTCCTCGGCGAAGGTGGCGTCGTGGACCAGCAGGTCCGCTCCCTCGCTGGCCTCGACGACCGACTCCGTGGGGAGGGTGTCGCCGGTGTAGACGAACGTGCGACCGGGCCGGGCGGGACCGACCACCTCCTCGGGTTCGATAGTCCGACCGTCGTGTTCGACCGGTTCCCCGCGGTGGAGTTTCGAGTACTTCGGTCCCGGCGGGATGCCCAGTTCCTCCTCGGCTTTCTCGCGGTCGAACTCGCCCTTGCGGTCGTCCTCGGCGAGGACGTACCCGACCGAGGCACAGCGGTGGTCGGTGGCGATGGCGCGAATCTCGTACTCCGGGCGGTCCAGTACGGTGTCGCCCGCGGACACCTCGTTGATACGGACCGGGTAGGAGGGGGTCGTGCCGTTGGCCTCGATGAGTTGCTTGACGTTCCCGCGGGTGCCCGCCGGCGTGTGGATGGCGACGGGCTCCTCGCGGTCGTTGAAGTCGAACGTCTGGAGGAGGCCCGGAATCCCCAGTACGTGGTCGCCGTGGAGGTGGGTGACGAAGAGGTGGTCGACGGCGAACCCGGTGCCGTAGCGCATCATCTGGCGCTGGGTGCCCTCGCCACAGTCGAAGAGGTGGTAGTCGCCCTCCCGGTTGACGAAGATACTGCTGGTGTTTCGCTGGGTCGTCGGGATGGCACCGCTCGTCCCGAGGAACGTCACTCGCATCGTCGTGTCGTCGGCCGTCGCCGCGTAAACGCGTGTCGAAAGCCGGCCGCCAAAGCCGACCTTTCGCGCGCTAACGTGAGCCTTGCGCTCGGATGGCTCTCTCTTCGGTTCTGAACTGTTGTAGCCGTTTATCCGATCCCCCCGTGTCACACCGGCAGCGTCGTCAACGAACTGACGCTACTGATTCACATGACACGGACTAAATTCGTCGCTGTGTTTTTGGCTGTCCTTGTGACGGGGCTGTTCGCCGCACAAGCAGTGGTTGCGGTGCCCGGCGTGACAGCACAGCAAGAGACACCAGAGACAGGCAACGAGACACAGGCCGAAAACGAGACACAGGCCGACAACGAGACGACGGCGACGGGTAACGAGACGGCGAACGAGACGCTGACGCCCTCGGTCACGTTCGACGACCAGGAGTCCGACGGGACGACCGTGACGGTGTCGAACGTCACGCTCCCGGACGGCGGCTACGTCGTCGTCCACGACGAACTGCTGCAGGACGGTGACGCGCTCAACAGCGTCATCGGCGTCTCGGAGTACCTCGAACCCGGGCAGTACGACGAAGTGACCGTCACGCTGTTCGACGTCCCCGGCGCCGACTTCGGTTCGGAGACGACGACGGACGAGGCGACCACCGCCAACGAGACCGAGACGACGACCAACGAGACCACTGCTGACGAGACCGAGACAGCGACGAACGAGACGGCAACCGAGACGACGGCTAACGAGACGACAACTGAGACTAACGAGACTGGGACAGCGACCGAAACGCCAACTGAGACCAACGAGACCGGGACGACGACCAACGAGACCACCGCTGACGAGACTGAGACGACGACGAACGAGACGACCAACGAGACCACCGCTGACGAGACCGAGACAGCGACGAACGAGACGACTAACGAGACGGAAGCCACCGAGACGACGACCGACGGGACGGCCGACGAGGGCGGTCAGGTGACGTTGACCGAAGACCAGACCCTCACGGCGATGCTCCACGTCGACAGCAACGACAACCAGACGTTCGACTACGTCACCACGTTCAGTCTGGAGGACGGTCCGTACGTCGTCGCCGGTGAACCGGTGACCGACAGCGCGAACGTCACTGTCGCCGACACCGGGAACGAGACCACCGAGACGGAGACGACGACCGACAACGGTACCGAGACCGCCACGCCGACCGAGAGCGGCACCGGGACGGAGACGCCGACGGAGTCGGGGACCGCGACGGAGACACCGACCGAGACCGGGACCGAGACTGCCACGCCGACCGGGACGGAGACCGGGACGCCCGGCGAGTCCAGCGGCTGACGCCACGCCCCGGCCTCGTCGGCCGCGGTCACCGTCGCGCGGCGCAGACAAAGTTCACCTTTCTCTCGCTAATTCGACCTTAGTGGTCGGTTGGTCGGTCCTTCGATTCTGAACTGTCTGAGCCGTTTATCGGCACTCCTACCTACCCATCGTTCGCGTCGTCGACCCACTGACGACAGGAATTAAGCCATGATACGAACCAGAACGCTCGCCGTATTGCTCGCATTGATAGCCACAGGCGCGGTCGCCATGCAGGTCGCCGCCGTCCCCGGAGTAACAGCACAACAACAAGACGGGCCGACAGCCCAGTCGGCGTCGTTCACCGTCGACATCCTGTCGGCACCCCAGAGCACCGCACCCGGGTCGACAGTCACCGTCGTCGCGGAGGTGACCAACGACGGCGCCCAGCGCGGCACGCAACCGGTCGAGTTCCGTGTCGGCGGGGCCGTCGCCGACCGGTCGGTCCTCACGCTTGACCCCGGCGAGAGTCAGGTCGTCACGTTCACCGCCGACACGGAGGGACTCGAACCGGGTGACTACCGCCACGGCGTGTTCACCCGCTCGAACGGACAGACGGCGCTGCTCGTCGTCTCGGAGTCGTTCACCATCGAGGACTTCGACGCGCCCGACACCGTCGAGGCCGGTGAGACGGTCACCGTCGACGTCGAACTGGAGAACCCCAACGACTTCGACACCACGCAGGACGTCTCGTTCTGGCTCGCGGGCTCACCCGTCGCCACCGAGGACGTCACCATCGACGACGAAGACACCGAAGACGTCACGTTCAACGTCTCCACGGAGGGCGTCCCGCCCGGCACGTACGTCCACAACGTGTTCACCCGCGACGAGGGCGAGTTCGCCGAGATTACCGTCGAGGAACCGGGGCCGGAGAACGCCTCGGTCGTCATGGACGACCAGGAGTCCGACGGGACCACCGTCACCGTCGACGAACTGGTCCTGCCGAGTGACGGCTACGTCGTCATCCACGACAGTAGCCTGCTGGACGGCAACGTCGTCGGGAGCGTCGTCGGCGTCTCCGAGTACCTCGAAGCCGGCGAGTACGAGAACGTCACGGTCACCCTGTTCGACGTCGAGGGGGCGGAGTTCAACGAGACGGAACTGACCGAAGACGGGACGTTCGTCGCGATGCCGCACAACGAGACGACGGGTGACGAGACGTACGACTTCGTCTCCAGCGACGGCGCCGACGACGGTCCGTTCCTCACCGACGGCGACCCCGTGGTCGACGCCGCGAACGTCACCGTCGCCGGCGCGGACGAGAACGAGACGGAGGCGCCCGAAGACAACGAGACGGAAGCACCGGCGGCGAGCGTGACCCTCGACGACCAGAGTTCGGACGGGACGAGCGTCGTCGTGACCGACGTCTCCGTCCCCGAGGGCGGCTACGTCGTCATCCACGACAGTAGCCTGCTGGACGGCAACGTCGTCGGGAGCGTCGTCGGCGTCTCCGAGTTCCTCGAACCCGGCGAGTACGACGAGGTGACCGTCGAACTGTTCGACGTGCCCGGCGTCGGGTTCGAAGAGCCGACCCTGACGGAGGACCAGACGCTCGTCGCGATGCCACACCTCGAGACGACGGGCGACGAGACGTACGACTTCGTCACGAGCGCGGGTGACGACGACGGTCCCTACGTCGCCGACGGCCAACCCGTCGTCGACGCGGGGAACGTCACCGTCGCCAACGAAACCGCCGGCTGACGCCCCTGTCACACGTTCACATTTTTATCCCTGGCTGTCGTACCCCGCGCCATGAAGTTCGTCATCGTCGGGTACGGTCGCGTCGGTACCCGGACCGCACGCATCCTCCAGAGCGAAGGCCACGACGTCGTCATCGTCGAACGAGAACCCGAGAAGGTCGACCGGGCCAGAGAAGAGGGGTTCACCGTCGTCGACGGCGACGGGAACGAGGAGTCGGCCCTCGAGGAGGCCGGCATCGACACCGCCGACGCCATCGGCGGCCTCACCGGCGACCTGAACACGAACTTCACGGCCTGCATGATAGGCAAGGAACACGGCTGTCGGACCGTCCTCCGCATCGACGCGGACTACCGCGAGGAGATATACGAGAAGTACGCCGCCGACGTCGACGAGATAATCTACCCCGAGCGACTCGGTGCTGCCGGCGCGAAGACGGCGCTACTGGGCGGGGACTTCAACGTCCTCGCGGACCTGACCGAACGCCTCTCCATCGCCAGCGTGCAGGTCCCCGATGGCTCGCCGGTCGTCGGCAAGCGCGTCGTCGAGGTGGAGTTGCCGGGCGACGCGCACATCTACGCCCACGGGAGCGGCCACGAACCGATGACGATTCCGCTGCCCCAGACGGTCATCGAGGCCGGCGACAGCGTCGCCGTGATGGCCGCCCCCGACGGACTCGACGACGTTCGCGCGTCGCTCCGGGGCGAGGCCTGAGACTGTCCGGTGTCGAGAACGGAAAGGGGTGCGGTGTCCGGGCGCGCGCCGGGAGGATGGGATGCGCTGCAAGCACGCAAGCAGCGGTGTAGATTGCCGTTGCGCGCCCGTGTGGACGGGATGCTCGCACCCGATATAAACTCCCGTCAGACGGACGGCACACGGCACGGCTTTTTGTCTCGGGTGGCGTCCCGTCGGGTATGGACTGGGCCGACATCTTCGAGCGAGCGCGGGCACACGAGACGAGCGTCGACGCCGTGCGGGCGCGACTCCGGGCGCACCGCGCGGAGGCCGACGATGACTGAGGCCGGCCCCGCCCGCGTCGTCGCCGACGCCGACGTCCTCGCGGCGGACCTGCTGTGTGGGGACGCGGACAACGCCGCCCGCGAGGCGCTGGACCACGTCCGGCGACACTCGTGGGTCACGCTCGTCGCCAGCGACCCGCTACTGGACGACGCCGAGGCCGTGATTCGGGACCTGAGCGACGACTCGCTCGCCGCCGACTGGCGCGAGCGCGTCGAGGCCGAACGGGAGCCCGTCGACCACCCCGAGGGCGACCACCCGGCGCTGGCCTCGGCCTACCGCGGCGACGCCGCACACGTCCTCACGTTCGACGAGGGGCTACGGAGCGCGAAGACCGGCCTCTCGCTCCAGCCACACATGCAGGTCAGCGTCCGGTCGCCGGACGCCTTCGCCCGCCTGTTCGACCCCGAACCGCTGTACGAAGTCGTCGAGGGCGGTGCCTACCCCGGTCCGGACCGGGACCCCCGAGCTTAGTCGTCGGCGCTGGGCGCGACCGCCGCCGCCCGTCGCCGGTCGGTCTCGTCGTCGTCGACGTGGAACGCCGTCAGCAGGTCGTGGAGGTCGTCGGTCCGGTCGGCGACGGCACGGACCTCGTCGGTCACCTCGGAGATGCTCGCGGTCTGTTGCTCGGTCGCGGCGGCGACGGACTCGGCCTCCGCCTTCGTCTGGTCGCTCACCGCCGCTACCTCGTCGACGGCCGCGACGACCTCCTGAGTCGTCTCGGCCTGCTGGGCGGTCGCGTCGGAGATCTCCTGAATCGCGTCGTTGACCTCGCCGACCACGTCGACGATGTCCTCGAAGTCGCGGAGCGTCGCCTCGATGGTGTCCGTGCTGTCGGCGACTCGCTCGTTCGTCGCCTCCACGTCGCTGACCGTCTCGTTGGCGGCCGTCTGGACTGTGTCGATGCGCTCGGAGACGTCCGCCGCCGCGTCGCGGGTCTCCTCGGCGAGGGCCTTCACCTCGTCGGCGACGACGGCGAACCCGTCGCCCTCGGCGTCGGCCCGCGCCGCCTCGATGGAGGCGTTCAGTGCGAGCATGTTCGTCTGCTCGGCCACGTCGGTGATGAGGTCGACCACCTCGTCTATCTCGGCTATCTGCTCGACGAGGCCGTCGACCGAGGTGGCGATGTCGTCGATGCGGCCCGCCATCGTCTCCAGTTCCTCGATCGCGGCGGCGGCCTCCTCGCGCCCCTCACGGCCACGGGTCGCGGCCCGCTCTGCGGTCTGGGCGGCGTCGTCGGCGGTGGCAGCTATCTCCTCGACGGTCGCCGACAGCGTGTTCATGTCCTCGGCGACGCTGTCGTGGCGGTCGGACTGCTGGCTCGCCCCCGCGGAAATCTCCTGCACCGAGCGGGCTATCTCGTCGCTGGCCCGGTCTATCTCGGCGACGCTCTCGGTGACGGTGTCGCTGGTCTCGGCCACCTCGTCGGCGAAGGCGGTCACCTCGCCGACGGTGTCGGCGAGCGTCGTCACGAGGTCGTTGTAGTCGGCGACGACGCGCTGGAACTCCGGGTCGACGTCGTCGAACTCGGCGTCGATGGTCGCGGTCAGGTCGCCGGCCTTCGCCCGTTCGGCGGCGTCGCCGAAGGCCGCTACCAGTTCCGAGAGCGCCTCGGAGCGGCGTTCGAGGTCCGCGGTCATCTGCTGGAGTTCGGTCGTGTACTCGTCCATGTTGGTCGCCATCCGGTCCAGTGACTCTCCGAACGTACCGGGGACGTCCTCGTCCATCACCGGGTCGTCGAACGCCTGTCGCGAGAGCGCGTCGGCCTGCCGGGACACCGTCTCCAGCGAGGACTGCATGGCGTCGAACGAGGCCAGCAGACTCGCCACCTCGTCCTCGCGGTCGCTGTCCGGCACGTCGACGTCCACCTCACCGGCGGCGATGCGGTCCGCCCGTTCAGAGAGCGTGACGACCGGGTCGACGAGGTCCTCGCGGGTGATGAACACCGTGTTGGCGAAGGCGACTGTCGCGCCGGCCAGCAGGAGCGCGGTGAGTGCGAACCGGGCGACGCCGCTCAGGAGGAAGGCGACGGCGGCGAGCGCCACCGAGGCCGCGAACTGGAGGCCGACGGCCGTCAGTACCTTTCGCTCGACGGAACCAGCGACGCCGAGGACGTCGAGCGACCCGCGTATCAGTTCTTTGTACCGGCGGACGAACGTGTTCGACATACGCCACTGTTGACCGCTACGGTACTTCAACTCGCCACGCCGTTCCCGAGATTTGAAAAGACTGGCTCTGTCCCGCGGACCGCGCCGCCGGACTCGGCTGTCGGTTCCCCGACTCAGCGGCCGCCGTTGACCCACGACGCGACCCGCCGGACGACCGACCGCGGCGTCACGCGGCCCACCAGGTCCACGACCCGCATCGCCCGACTCGGAATCACCACCGTCTCGCCCGCCAGCAGTCCCTCGTAGGCGGCCTCGGCGACGGCCGCCGGCGTGTTCGACGTGAGACTGCCGACCGCCGAGTCGCCCATCCCCGCTCGGTCCTGGAACTCCGTGTCGACCGGGCCGGGACACAGCAGCGTCACGCCGACGTTACCACGCAACTCCTCGGCGAGGGCCTCGGTGAAGCTGTTGACGTAGGCCTTGCTGGCGTAGTAGCCCGCGAGGTTCGGGCCGGGCTGGAACCCGGCGACGGACCCGACGTTCAGCACCTTCCCGCCGCCGTCGAACTCGTCGAGGAACAGGCGTGTCAACTCGACCGGGAGGACGACGTTCAGGCGCAACTGGGTGCGCTCGGCGTCGAGGTCGCTCTCGGCGAACGGGCCGTAGGTACCGACGCCGACGTTGTTGACGAGGACGTCGACGTCGATGCCGCGGTCGGTGACCGTCTCGTGAAGGTCCTCGGCGGCCGACGCCGTATCGAGGTCCATCGCGACGGTCTCCGCGCTCACCCCCTCGCGTTCGAGGTCGGCGGCCAGCGACGCGAGACGCTCCTCGCGCCGGGCCACCAGCACCACGTCGTGCCCGTGGCCGGCGAACTCGCGGGCCAGTGCCTCGCCGATGCCCGCCGACGCCCCCGTAATCAGGGCCGTGCCGCGCTCGTCGCGTCCGGCGGACGCCTCGCTCATCGTTCGGCGTACCACTCGGCGAACTTCGCCAGCGCACGGCCCCGGTGGGAGACGGCGTTCTTCGCCTCGGTGCTCATCTCGGCGAACGTCGCCCCGTCGTGTTCGAAGATGGGGTCGAAGCCGAACCCGCCGTCGCCGCGCGGCGCGACGAGTTCGCCGGGCACTCGTCCCTCGAACAGTTTCACGGGCAGGGCGTCCTCGCCGCCGGCAACTTGCTCGTCGGTGGTGGCGGCCCCGCGTTCGTCGCTCGCGAGGTCCTGTCCCCGCCGTTCGTCGCGGTCGACGGGTTCCGGCGTCGCCGCGAACCCTTCGCCGTCACAGTAAGCGATGACCGTCTTGAACGACGCGGCGTGGTCGTCTTCGGGTTCGGTCATCCGCCAGACGCCCTCGACGCCGACGGTGTCCTCGACGTACGAGGAGTAGGGGCCGGGGAAGCCGTCGAACGCGTCGATAAAGAGGCCCGCGTCGTCGACGATGACCGGGCCGTCGGCGGCGCGGTAGGCCGCCCGCGCGCCGTGGGCCGCCACCGCCCCGAGGTCGTCGGCCTGTATCTCGGGATAGTCGAAGTCGAACTGGACCACCTCGTCGTCCAGATACTCGGTGGCCTCCCGGACCTTCCCGGGGTTGGTCGTGACGAAGTTGAGCATACCGGCACAGGGGCGGCCGGTGACAAAAGAGGCGTCGGTCTGTCGAACGGCGTGGGCCGTCTCAGTCGACGACGACTTCGACCGGTTCGTCGGCTTCCTCGTCGTCTTCGAACTCCTCGGACCCGCTGTTGCGTTCGAGGTACAGCATGACGCCGGCCACGAGGAGGACGACCCAGGACCGCCAGTTGGCCAGGTTCAGCGTGTAGCCGATACCGAACGGCTTCTCGACGAGCATCCCGTCACCCGGCTGCCAGTACGACGACACTAACCGCTTGAGGCTCGGTCGCTCGAAGTTGTACGGCACGCCAAACAGGGTCCCAGACTGCGGTTTGTCTGCCATACGTCTCTGTACTGTCCCCGCCGTTAAGTCGTTTGTCACTACCCGCCTTTTTCGGCCTCGGGTTCGCACCAGGTGCGGACCACTCGCCGAAAACCGTGGTCTCGCCGAGCGAAGCAAGACTCGTCAGAGGTTGCTCTGACGGTGGCGAGACAGGCGCGAATCACGTGAAACCGTCCGCCAGCGGCGAGCGGGACCCTCTCGCTGGCACGCCTGCCCTCCCCCGTCGTCGCGGCACGGAGGCCGCTCCCGGCCACCGCGCGCCGTGGTCACTCGACGGAGGTCAGATACACCGCCAACACGGCGAGTCCGATGCCGGTCACCTTCCGCGCCGTCAGCGACTCCTCCAGAAAGAGGATGCCGACGATGGAACTGGTCGCGATGAACATCCCGAAGATGGGGACGACGACGCTGACCGGACCGGCCGCCAGCGCCCGGTAGTACGCGACGATGCCGACGGTCAGGGCGACACCGGCGCCGTAGGCGTAGATAGCGTCCTCGTGGGTGAGGTACTTCGTCACCGAGAGGTCGGTGGCGACGACGAGGCCGACGGCAGCGACGACCAGGATTCCGTTGGAGATGAGGAGGACGACGTCGCTGGGAATCTCGGCCGTCGCCAGCTTCGCCAGCGGCGGGACGAGCGTGTAGCCGACGAGTGCGAGGATTGCCCACGCGATGTAGTTCATAGCTACGTCCAGCGGGC
The DNA here is from genome assembly GCF_019599465.1 of Haloarcula rubra. Lineage (GTDB taxonomy): Archaea > Halobacteriota > Halobacteria > Halobacteriales > Haloarculaceae > Haloarcula > Haloarcula rubra. Next base: position 47,094 of record NZ_RKLR01000002.1, on the reverse strand, counting down.
CCTGGCCCCTGTGCGTTCCGGTTACTGGTACCGGCCGCGCCCCTCGATGTCGTCGAGGCTGGCGAAGACCGACTCGGCGTGGTCGCTCTCGGCGCGGTAGGCGTCCTCGGCGGCGGCGAGCAGCGTCTCGGGGTCGTCGGCGGTGCCCGACAGCGACTGTGCGAGGACATGGAGGTCCATCGCGTGGTCCTCGGGTTCGTCGGTGTAGTAGCCCAGTCCGAAGTCGATGAGGAAGACGCGGCCGTCCTCGCCGGCGTCGACGCGGACGTTTCTGGTCGTCGGGTCGCCGTGGACGAACCCGGCGTCGTGGATGCGGGCGAGATGGCGGCCGACGGCGGCCACACGCGCCTCGGTCAACGCCTCCCGAAGGTCCGACGCGCCGACCCGCTGGAACACGAGGCGGGCCTGTTCGGGGTCGGTGTCGAGCACCAGCGGCGTCGGGACGCCGTGCCGCCGGGCCTCGGCGGTGAGGCGGGCCTCCTGCCGGGTGCGCTCGACGCGCAGACGCTCGTCCAGCGCCGGGTGGCGGTAGCTTCGCGGGACGCGGTCCTTGACGACGCGGTCGGCCTCGATGCTGACCGTCGCCTCGGCGCCCTGCACTTCGCTCTCCGTCTCGACGACCCGGTCGACGGACTCCTCGGGACCGCGCCACGACACCGCGACGTCGTCGGGCCGGAAGTTCGAGTCGATACCGGACTCCTCGATAGCGAGGGTGTCCCCGGCGGCGTACATCTTCGCGCCGAGGATGGCTATCATGCCGGCGTTGTCCCGCAGGAACCGGTTCTCGGGCGCGAAGAAGTCGGCGCCCCGTTGCTCGCACATCTCCCGGAGCATCCGCTGGAGGCGGTCGTTCTGGCCGACGCCGCCGCCCAGCACCAGTTCGTCGGCGCCGGTCAGCGACAGCGCTCGCTCCGAGACCTCGGTCAGCATCGCGAAGATGGTCTCCTCCAGTCCACGGCAGACGTCCGCGACGGGCACGTCGTCGTCGTAGGCCTGCTTCGCGGCGCTCATGATGCCCGAGAAGGAGAAGTCCATCCCCTTGACGACGTAGGGAAGCGGGTGAAAGTCGCCCTCGCGGGCGTGGCGTTCGACCTTCGGGCCGCCGGGGTGTTGCCAGCCGACGTGCCGGGTGAACTTGTCGATGGCGTTGCCGACGCCGGTGTCCATCGTCTCGCCCAGCACGCGGTAGCGACCGTTCCGGTAGCCCAGTAAGTGAGCGTTCGCGCCGGAGGCGTTCAGACACACCGGCGACTCGAACCCGGAGCGGTGGCGGCCGACCTCGAGGTGGGCGACCATGTGGTTGACGCCCACCAGCGGGACGTCGAACCGCTGAGCGACGGCGCGGGCGGCGGTGCCGACGATGCGAAGACACGGCCCCAGACCGGGGCCACGGGAGAAGGCGACGGCGTCAATCGGCGGCCCGGACTCGCCGGCCGCGTCCGCTCGCTCGCGGGCGTGGTCGATGGCCGTCCGGACCACTTCGGGAATCGCCTCGCCCATGTGTTCGGCGGCCTCGCGCGGGTGGATGCCGCCGCTCTCGGGTTGGTAGGCGTCGCTCTCGACGAAGACGTGTTCGTCGTCGGTGGCTCGGGCGGGGCTATCGGTTTCGAAAACCGCAGCACTGGCTGCCCACGCGGTGCCCTCGATACCGAGAACGCGCATGTGGTGGCCTTACTTCCACTCGGTGTAGCCGCACTTGCCGCAGTGCTTGCGGTCGTCGTGGTCGGCCAGCACCGTGTCGCCGCAGCGCGGGCAGTTCTCCTTGACCAGTTCGCCGTCCTCGTAGTACTCGTTCCGGGCCATCTATGCTTCCTCCGCCTCTTCCTCGCCGTCGGCGACGATCTTGTTGCGTTCGAGCATGTGGTCCTGCTCGACGTCGCGGGCGTACTCGGGGCTGTCGTAGACCTTCGCGTAGCCGACCGTCTTGCGCATGCCGAACTTCGTGTCGAGTTCGTGGATGACGACTTCCTCGGCGTCCTTGTTCAGCGTCGCCGCCAGAGAGTCACGCACAGAGAGACGGGAGGGCGTCGCTTCGTCGTGGACGACCTCGAACCGGACGTCCGTTCGGTGCAACATGGGATTCGTTTCTTCTTCGATGATGTCGATATCCATGGTTCGTTGTCCATAGATTCCCGCCGAAGCGCCTAAAAGGATTTCGAAGCCGTAACTCCCGGTTTGCGGGGCTGGCGCTGGTGTGCAGTTCACACGGCTACGTCCGTAGCTGTGCGAGGAGGCGCGAGAGGTGGATGCGCTCGTTGGCCGCGTCGGTCAGCGCCATGTCCGTCTCGCCGGCCAGTCGGTGGACCTCGGCGAGTCGCTGGCCGGAGTACCGCGACCGGGCGACGTCTAAAACTTCCTCCAATACGTCTTCGGCGCCGTACCCCTCGTCGACGAGCAGGTCGTCCAGTGTCGAGCGCGCGTCCGAGAACCGCCCCTCCTCGGCGGCCTCGACCATGTCCGCGACGGCGTCGTCGGCCTCGACGTCGGCCAGCACCTCGTAGGCCGTCTCCATCGTCACCTCGCCGGCCTCCTCGTAGGTGGTCTGCGCGGCGAGGATGGCCTGCCGCAGGTCGCCCTCGGCGTAGCCGGCGACGTACTCCAGTCCGTCGTCGTCGTGGTCGGCGCCCTCGGCGGTGACGACGTCCCGGAGCACGGACACCGTCTCCTCGTGGCTCGGCGCTCGCATCACGACGGGGAAACACCGCGAGCGGATGGGCGGAATCAGCGCCGAGGGTTGGCGGGTGGCGATGACGAACTGCGTCGCCTCGTAGTACTGTTCCATCACCCGGCGGAGCGCCTGCTGGAAGTCCTCGCGCATCCCCTCGGCGTTGTCCAGCAGGATGGTCTTGTAGCTCCCCGACATCGGCGTGTAACTGGCCGACTCCTTCAGGACGTGGTTGATGAGGTCGGCCTTCGAGGACTCCCGGCGGCGCTTGCTGTCGATGAACGACGCGAACCGGGGGTCGTTCGCGACTTCCTTCTTCGTCATGTCGAACACGTCGGCGACGTTGAGTTCGGTGAAGTCGGCGTCGGCGTTGTCGTGGACCGTCTCGGCGAACGCGCGCACGGCGGCCGTCTTACCGGCCCCCTTCGGCCCGTGGACCAGCAGGTTCATCGGCTCCTCGACGGCGCCCTGCAGGTGCTCGCGGGCCTTCGGCTGCGGGATGTCTTCGAGTGTCGGCGCGTGGGTCTCGGTCCACAACGGCGCGTCCATCTGTCGGGCTGAGGTAAGCGAGGGCCCGACAAGTATCCCCCGGTCCGGGTGCCGGCGTCGGACGGAACCCTACGGCGACGCACGCCGGTTCGACGCCGCCGTCCCGTCGTCGCTCCGGTCGGCCCCGACGGCGGGCGAGGGGTCGGTGTCCGCGAGCGGCAGGACCAACTCGACGGCGGCACCGCCCAGCGTCGACTCGCTGATTCGGACCTCGCCGCCGTACTGTCGGACCGCCGACGCCGTCAGGAACAGGCCGAGACCGTCGCCGTCGCTCTCCAGCCCGCGCTGGTTGGCCTCGAACACCCGCTCCCGTGCGCTCTCGGGGATGCCGGGGCCGTCGTCGGCGACGGTCACGACCGCCACGCCGTCGGCGACGGTCGCACTGACGGCCACGGTCGGTCGGTCGCCGTCGTTGTGTTCGACGGCGTTCTCGACGACGTTCCCCAGTGCCCGGTCGAGGAGGTCGTTCGCCCGGACCGCACAGTCGGGCACCGAGTCGACGGTCACCGCGGCGTGCGGGTGGCTGTCGCGGGCGGCGGCGACGCGCGACCGGACGACCGCGGGCAACGACCGCGCGCCGAGGTCGGTGTCCTCGGTCAGCGTCCGCGTTATCCGGGCTATCTCCTCGACGGTGTCGGCCATCCGGTCGGTCCGGTCGACGACAGTCGTGGCCCACCGCTCCGGGTCCGCCTCGGTCCGCTCCGCGAGCAGTTCCGCCCGTCCCCGGACGACGGTGAGGCTGTTGAGCAGTTGGTGCCGGAGCGTCCGGTTCAGCAGGTCGTTGGCCTCTCGCTGTCGCTCGAGCAGTTCCTGCCTGACGCGGGCCTGCGTGGCTCGCTCGGCGGACTGGCGTGCCTGCACGCTGTACACGCCGACGAGCAGGCCGAACAGCCCGCCGGCGATGATCTCTGTCAGCAGGCGGACGCCGACCGGGACCGTCGGTTGCCCGACCGCCCGCAGGAGCACCGGCCACAGACCGAGACAGGCCATCACGACGAGCCCCCCGGTGAACCACCGGACGACGGTGTCGAGGTCCTCGAACCCGTCGGCCCGGTGGAGTCGGAGCCCCTGCCAGACGGCCACGCTGACGAACGCCGTCGGCAACAGGATGTCGAGCAGGGCGTACGCGGGTGTCGACACCTGCACCCAGACGACGGCCGTCAACGCCCCCAGCGCCATCAGACTCACCGTCGGCACCCACCACTCTCGGACTGTCCGCCACCGCTCCCGGTCCCCTCCCCGTCCCATCTCTACCCAAATGTCAATCAGACGTGTAATATACGTTGCCCCAGTGTCAGGATGTGACACCACCGCCAGACGGGGGCCGTTCGCTCTCACTCCGTGGTTTCTGGCGGTCACCGTGTCGCTTCGAGGGACGTCGCTGTCGCTCGGTCCCTCGCTACTGCTTCACGGCTCACTCCGTTCGCCGTCGCGCTTCGAGGGTCCTCACCTACTCGGACTCTCGCTATCGCTCACGGGTCGCGCTGCTCCCCGTTTGCGTTTCGAGGGTCTTCGCTGCCGCTCGGTCCCTCGCTACCGCTCGAACAACTCCTCGAACACCTTCTGCTGGGCGGCCCGGAGGTGCTGGTGGTACGTCGGCCGCGAGATGTCCATCGCCGTCGCGAGTTCGTCGCCGTCCACCTCGCGGGGCCACTCGAAGAACCCGCCGAGGAACGCGGTTCGCAGGGCCGTCTCCTGCCGGTCGGTGAACCGTTCCGCCAGCGACGCCCGGAACTCCTGTTGGGTCTGGACCGGCCGCTCGTGTTCGTGGTAGCCGACGAGGTCGGTGTTGCCGTAGTTGTCCTCGACCAGCGAGAACACCTCTCTGGCCTCGGTCTCGTAGGGCAGTTCGATGGTGTACCGGACGATACCGCTCTCGCCGGAGATGGCCTTCGGCACCGCGCCGTGGTCGACCAGCGTCCCCAGTAGCGACTCGCCGACGGTGACGTCGAACAGCGCACGCCCCTCGTGTTCGGCGACGCAAGTGGCACCGACGACGGCGTCGTCGTCGGTCAGTTCGGCGAGAATCGCCTCGCTGTCCCCGCCCTCGACCGTGAGGTAGAGGCGGATGGACCCGTCGTCCTGTGTGACCGCGCCGGCGGACGTGAACGTCGCACCGGTCGAGGCCGACAGCCGACTCAACAGGAGGGCCCGGTCGTCGACGGTGAACTCCAGTTCGACCACCTTGTCCGCCGAGAGAATCTTCCCGCTCTCGATGGCGTTGATGGCGTTGGCGACGGCCCGACCCAACGCTTCGAGGACGACCTGCTCGCGGTCGTCGAAGGCGTCCGGTTCGTCCGCACAGACGTACAACACGCCGTAGGTCGAGTCGGTGTACGACAGCGGGATGGCCATCACCGAGGCGACGCCGGCCTCGCGGACGCGGTCGACCCACTCGCCGTCGGCGGCCGAGAGGTCGTCCAGTATCTCGGTCGTGTGGTCGGTGAAGGCGACGCTGCCGGGCGTGCCGTCGCCGATCGGGACCGAGAGGTCGTCCATCGCTATCGCGGCGTCGCCGGCCCACTCGCTCGGCAGCAGCGCGCTCCCACGGACGTCGGGCCGGCCGACCCACGCGAAGGTGTAGGGGTCGGTCGCGGCCAGTTGCTCGCAGACGCCGGCCTCGACGGCCTCGCGGGTGGTCGCCTCGACCAGCACCTCGACGGTGTTCTCGATGAGGCCGTTGATACGGTCGAGGATAGTCGCGATGCGTTCCCGGGTCTCTCGCACCTCCTGTTCGCGCTTGGCCCGGTTGCACGCCGCCGCGGCGTTGGTCGCGAGCAGCGCGACGACTTGCCGGTCGATGTCGTCGAAGGCGTCGGGTTCCATCGACAGCACGCTCAGCGTGCCGTGGACGCCGATGGGGAAGTAGAGGCCGGACTGAACCGTCGGGCCGCCGTCGTCGAGTTCGTGGGACTCGCTCAGCGTCGCGGCTTCGCCCGACGCGAACACCTCTCCCGGCCGACCCTCGTCGAGTGCGTAGACGGGGCGCTCGCCGAGTCGTTCGACCACGGTGTCGGTCGTCGCCGCGGGCCGCAACACCCGCTCGTCGGCGTCGTAGAGGCGGACGACGGCCATGTCGAGGCCGAGGACTCGCTCGGCCGCGTCCGCGACGATGCTCGCGACCTCCTCTCTGCTGGGGGCTTGCATCAGCGCTCGAGACGTCTCTTGCAGGGCCGAGAGCATCTCCTCGCGGCGCTTCCGTTCGGTGATGTCGCGGATGACGCCCGCGGTGCCGCGGAACTCGCCGTCCGGTCCGTACAGCACCGTCATGTGGTCCTCGCAGGGCACCGTCTCGTCGTCCGCCCGCCGGAGTTCCAGTTCGAACGTCGTCCCGACGTCGTCGGGGCCGTCCGAGGAGAGCAGCGTGGCGAGTTTCGACTCGGCCAGTTCCACCGTCTCGCGGTCCTTGATGGCTGCGGTGTGCTCGCCGAGCAGTTCGTCCACGCTGTACCCGGTGAGGTCGGCCATCCCGTCGTTGACGAAGACGAACTCCCCCTCGTCGTCGAGCGCGTACACCCCGTCGTCGAGCGCTTCGATGACCTCGCCGTGGCGGTCGAACTCGCCAGCGCCGACCGTCCCCGAACCGCGGTCGGTGCCCACTACCCGTTCGATGCGGTGGGCGAGGACGACGTACTGCTCGTCGGTCCCCCGGTGGACGTACTCGACTCCCCCGGACGCCAACACCGCGTCCACGGCGTCCGGCGACCCGCGACCGAAGACGACCAGTGGGACGCCGGGCCGGTCCCGCCGTATCTGTTCGACCAGTTCCGTCACGTCGACGCCGTCGTTCACGATACAGTCGACCGCCCCGACGGCGCTCGCCGTCGCCTCGCCGTCGGCCGTCACGACGTCGAACTGCTCCCCCACCTCCGCCAGTCCTCGGGCCGTCTCTGCGACGGCCGCCTCGTCGGTCCCGCAGACGAGGACGGTAGCCCCGCTATCCATACCTAACTGGTTAGCCACTCCGTCACAAGAATGTGCAGGGTCCCGGACCGCTACGCACCTTCGTTGCGGAGTGTGTCGCTCATCCCCGGGTGACACCGCGCACAGAGCCACTCGACCGTCCGATGTGTCGTCGTCTCCGTCGGCCGGCGGTGTTTCCAGACGTGTGTCGACTCCTCTTTGCAATTGGTACACTCTGCCATCGTCACACGAACGAACGTGCGTTTCTATCGCATAAAGCTGACGTATGGTCGTGTTTAAGGAGATATAGTGTATGGTGACGGGAGTTCTGACGCGTGTCCGAGTGGCGTCGACGCCGCCGCTTCGCCCGCCGTCGACACTCGTCCACGAGAACGTCTGGGCGTGCAGACCGAGCGTGAGCGGTCCGAGCGGCCGCTCGCGGCTTCCTCACAGCAGAATGCGCCGGCCGGGAATTGAACCCGGGCTATTGGCTTGGGAAGCCAATGTCCTACCACTGGACCACCGGCGCGCTCACTAACAGTCTCTACGACCGTCGCACTTGAACGTAGCGCTTCCGGTGGACGGCGACCGACTGGACACGGCGTTCGGACGCCGCCCGTTCGTTGGACACACGTCCGAAAATACGGCGTCGATGGATGGCTATTTGTTCGATTAGGCCTACCGATAGGTATGGCCCAAGCCGACACCGTCGTGCAGGCGGACACCCCGCTCGACCTCACGTTCTCGGAGGCCGAACTGGCGGCGCACCGCGAGCACATCACCGACTTCGTCGAGGCGCAACTCGACGCCGCGGGCGTCGACCGGGCGGTCATCGGCCTCTCCGGTGGCATCGACAGCACGCTGACCAGTCACCTCGCAGTCGAGGCGCTCGGTCCCGACGCCGTCCACGGGCTGGTCATGCCCAGCGAGGTCAACCGCCCGGACAACATGAGCGACGCCGAACGCGTCGCCGACGAACTGCTGGGCATCGAGTACGACGTCGTCGAAATCAACCCGCTCGTCGACGCGTTCCTCGACGCCTACCCCGACGCCGAGGACGACCAGCTGGCGGTGGGGAACCTCCGCGTGCGCTGTCGGGCCGTGCTGAACTACCTCGTCGGCAACCACGAGAATGCGCTGGTGTTGGGCACCGGCAACCGGAGCGAGGCGCTGGTGGGCTACTACACGAAGTACGGCGACGGCGCCGTCGACTGCCACCCCCTCGCGACGCTGTACAAACAGCAGGTCCGCCAGTTGGCGAAACACGTCGGCGTCCCCGACGACCTCGCCGAGAAGACGGCGAGCGCCGAGATGTGGAGCGGGCAGACCGACGCCACGGAGATGGGGATGGACTACGACACGCTGGACTCGATTCTCGCGCTCCACGTCGACGGCGGTGTGCCGAAAGCCGCCACCGCCGACCACGTCGGCGTCCCCGAGTCACTCGTCGAACAGGTCCGCGAGATGTACGAGTCCAGCGCGCACAAGCGCGCGATGCCGCCGGGTCCGGACCCACTGTACTGACCGCCCTCGCCAGCGCTCGGCCGCGTCGTCGGCCCCCACCGTGCTTTATTTAGCTCCCGGTCGTCGGTCCGGTATGTCCCACCGCGCGAACTACGCACGCTGTACGTTCCAGCAACATCTCGGCCCCGGCGAGGACTCGCTGGACGTCCCGTGGGCCGAGTTCTCCGGCGACAGCACCGACCGGGTCGCGTTCGACGTGCCGACCGACGCGCCGGCCGAACCGTACGTCGAGATGCAGGTGTACGACGTCGACGCGTTCACGCACGAAATCTGTCTCAACGACCAGCCACTGTCGGGGTTCGACGTCGCGCCGGGCACCGGCTGGCAGTACTGGATGGACACCGTCGCCGCCGACCACCTCCACGCCGGGGAGAACACGCTCCAGTTCGAACGTGACCGGGACAGCGAGGACGCCTTCGTCGTCGGGACGGCCATCGTCCACTGGAAGGAGCCGGTGGAGTGAGTATATAAAATGCCGCCACAGCCGGCGAGTGGCCGTGGCACACAGTCACACGCTATCACGCGGTATTGGTCGCAGTCCGGTGGTTTGGGCGCGTCTCGGTCGTCGAACCTCACCCCCGCGACTCGCTTCTAACCCGCACTTTTATATAGAACCACATGCAATCTTTCGCTGACTATGAGCCAGCGCCAAATGCAGGGCCAGCCGATGATAATTCTCGGTGAAGACGCCCAGCGGATGAAGGACAAGTCCGCACAGGAGCACAACATCTCGGCCGCTCGCGCGGTCGCGGAGTCCGTACGCTCGACACTCGGACCGAAAGGGATGGACAAGATGCTCGTCTCCTCGATGGGTGACGTCACCGTCACGAACGACGGCGTCACCATCCTCACGGAGATGGACATCGACAACCCGACGGCCTCGATGATCGTCGAGGTCGCCGAGACGCAGGAGGACGAGGCCGGCGACGGCACCACCTCCGCCGTCGCCATCGCCGGGGAACTCCTGAAGAACGCCGAGGACCTCCTCGACCAGGACATCCACCCGTCGGCCATCATCAAGGGCTTCGACATGGCCGCGAAGGAGGCCAAGTCGGAGATTCAGGACATCGCGACCGACGTCGACCCCGACGACGAGGAACTTCTGAAGAAGGTCGCCGAGACGTCGATGACCGGCAAGGGCGCGGAACTCAACAAGGAACTGCTCGCCCAGATCATCGTCGACGCGGTCAACGCGGTCACCGTCGAAGCCGAGGACGGCTCCGTCGTCGCCGACCTCGAGTACCTCAACATCGAGACCCAGACCGGCAGCTCCGCCGGCGACTCCGAGCTCCTCGAAGGCGCCGTCGTCGACAAGGACCCCGTCCACGAGGAGATGCCGACCTCGGTCGACGACGCGAAGGTGCTCCTGATGGACACGGCCATCGAACTCGACGAGACGGAGGTCGACGCCCAGCTCTCCGTCGACGACCCGAGTCAGCTCCAGAACTTCCTCGACAAGGAGGAACAGCAGCTCAAGGACCTCGTCGACAAGGTCGAGGCCACCGGTGCCAACGTCCTGTTCTGTCAGAAGAACATCGACGACATGGCCCAGCACTACCTCGCCGAGAAGGGCATCCTCGCCGTCAAGCGCGCGAAGAAGTCCGACATCGAGTTCCTGAAGGAAGTCCTCGGCGCGAGCATCGTCTCGGACCTCGACTCGGCCAGCGAGGACGACCTCGGTCACGGGACCGTCTCCCGTGACGAGAACGAGGGGCTGTTCTACGTCGAGGGCGGCGAGAACGCCCACGGTGTCACGCTCCTCCTGCGTGGCTCGACCGACCACGTCGTCGACGAACTCGAACGCGGCGTCACGGACGCGCTGGACGTCGTCGCCTCCACCGTCGCCAACGGCGCGGTGCTCGGCGGCGGCGGCGCACCCGAAATCGAGGTCGCCGCTCGACTGCGCGACTTCGCCGACTCCGTCGAAGGTCGCGAACAGCTCGCCGTCGAGGCCTTCGCCGACGCGCTCGAAATCATCCCGCGCACGCTCGCGGAGAACGCCGGCCTCGACTCCATCGACACGCTGGTCGACCTGCGCGCCGCCCACGAGGACGGCGACGTCAGCGCCGGCCTGAACGTCTTCACCGGCGACGTCGAGAACACGCTCGACACCGGCGTCGTCGAACCGGCCCACGCGAAGACCCAGGCCGTCTCCTCGGCTGCAGAGGCCGCGAACCTCGTGCTCAAAATCGACGACATCATCGCCGCCGGCGACCTCTCGACGTCCGGCGACGGTGACGAAGGCGGCCCCGGCGGCCCCGGTGGCGCCCCCGGCGGCATGGGCGGCATGGGCGGCGGCATGGGCGGCATGATGTAGGGTAGGGCCGAGCGAAGCGAGGGCCTACCTCACAGTCGAGCGGCGGAAGCCGCGAGGCAAGCGAGGTTCCGTAGGAACCTCGATAGCGAACGGGCGAAGCCCGTGAGGTAAGACCACTTTTTGCAACTCTCTCGGGCGGCAAAGCCGCCCTCGGTCGTGCAAAAACGTGGGGAAAAATCGCGGCGTGCTCCTGTCGCGCGGCAAAGCCGCGCGGTAGTCGGTTCGCCGCGGCTGAACCGGCGCGCGCAGCGCGCCGGATGCTTACTGCGGCTCCTTTCTGCGATACGTTGTCGTCGGTAGCTCACACCACGAAGAACACGCTCGCACCGACCAGCCCACCGCCCAGAATGAGGTACATCGTGTCGACGTCTCGGGTGAAGAGGGCGAACGTCGCCGCCGCGAGTGCCACCCGGAACGGGTCGACGCCGGGGACGCCCAGCGGCGGCCCGGTGACGACGGCGGCGGAGCCGAGACGCCGAACAGGAGTGAAGCGACCTGTGAGGCGAAAACCATCTCACCGGCTCGGCTCTGGGGCGGTCGCGTTGAGAGCCTGTCCGTCGTGGTGACTGATGGAGCGGTCAGGCCATCGGGACGACCGTCGAGACGAGCAGCGTCGTGAACAGGCCGACGAACGCGGGCAGTTCGAGCCACACGAGAAGGCCGATGACAGCTATCAAGCCGAGCAGAAACGTCAGTAACGGGCTGTGTGCGAATTCTAGTGCCATTGTGTGTCACACCCGGCCGGCGGACGTGACTTTACAACTAGTTATGAGTTGTGAAGAGTTTAATTAAAGCGAGGTGTCTCTCCGACGTCGGCGATACCCTCACTGGACGTCATAGTCGGACAGCGACTCCCAGCGGCGCTCACTCCGGCGAGGATGCCGGGCCCCGACGCGGCGTCGTCGTCCCGAGGTCGCTGTATCGCAGGGATTCGGTGACGTGCAGCGTCGTCCCGTTCCGGACGACGGTGTACTGCGTGCCGTAGCCGTAGACGACGCCGCTGGGCCCGACGACGGCGGTGAAGCGAACGTCGCCGACTCGCTCGGCGTGGACGACCGGGAACTGCGAGCGGTCGGCCGCCCCGTCGGCGACGACGCGGGAGACCGGTGCCCGGTAGGTCTGCATGACCTCCTCACTGGTCCGGGTGACGGCAGTGACGTTCGCGCCCGCAAACAGCGCGGCGACCCGGCCGTTGTACGTCGGGTCGAAGAACAGCGCCGCTCGGGGCGGGAGCGGTGGTGCGCCGATGCCCCGGCCGTCGGCGACGATTTCCCGTCGGGTCGTCCCGTTCACCGTCGTCCACTGGACCGCACGCCCCTCCGCCCAGCGTGTCCGAATCTCCGTCGGCGGCACCTCGGTGCCGGTAATCGTCCGGGTCGCGACGTACGTCCGGTAGTTCGCGGCGAACTCGCCGGTGGTGACCTGCCGCAGACGGACCGTGCCGTTCGCCGTCTGGACCGTGCGGGTGTGCCGGAGCGTGTAGGAGACGTTCCCGAGCGTCGTCACGTGGGCCCGTGCGAGCGCCCGCGTGTCGGTGACGCCCGCCTCCGTGAGTCCCGGGGCGACCGGCGCCGGCGGTTGTGCGGGTACCGGTGCCGGCGTCACCGTCTCGCCGGCCGACGGCGACCCCGACCCGACGAGGCCGGTACACCCCGCAGTGACGAGACACAGCGCCAGCGCCGCGACGGCGGCCCCCCGGTGCATGCGACCAGAGACGGACTGGAGACGGATAACGAGTCGGGGCCACGAAACTTCCCTCGTGGGCAGAGACGCGGGCAGTATAAGTGCCGCGACGTGCGACGTTTTCGCATGCAGACGCTGCTGCTCGGTCCCGACGACGTGGCGGAACACGCCGACCTGCCCGCGGTCATCGACGCCGTCGAATCGGCCTTCGCGGCCGACGCCCGCGGCGACACCATCATGCCCGCCAAGTCCTACATCGACCTCCCGAAGTACAACGGTGACTTCCGCTCGATGCCGGCGTACGTCCACGCCGGCGAGTGGGACGCCGCGGCGGTCAAGTGGGTCAACGTCCACCCCGACAACCCCGCCGACCACGGCCTGCCGACGGTGCTGGGGACGCTCATCTACTCGGACCCCGAGACGGCGTTCCCGCTGGCGGTGATGGACGGCACCGTCCTCACGCGCCTGCGGACCGGCGCGGCGGCGGCCGTCGCCACCGACCACCTCGCCGTTCCCGACGCCGACTCGCTCGGACTGGTCGGCGCCGGCACCCAGTCGTACACGCAACTGGAGGCCATCGCCAGCGTGCGGGACGTCGAGACGGTGGTCATCGCGGACCGCGACGCGAAGAAACAGCAGGCGTTCGTCGACCACTTCTCCGACCGCTTCGAGGTGCGCGCCGGGTCAATCGAGGACGCCGCCGGCTGTGACGTGCTCTCGACGATAACGCCCGTCGAGTCGCCCATCGTCGACCGGTCGTGGTTGGGCGAGCGCACGCACGTCAACGCCATCGGGGCCGACGCCGCCGGCAAGCACGAACACGACGACCGGACGCTGTTGGACGCGAAACTCGTCATCGACGACTACGAGCAGTGTACCCACTCGGGCGAAATCAACGTCCCGTGGAGCGAGGGAGTGCTCTCCGACGGGGACATCTACGGCGAACTCGGCAGCATCGTCGCCGGAGAGATTCCGGGCCGAGAGCCAGAGGACGGCCTCACCGTCTTCGACTCGACGGGGCTGGCGATTCAGGACGTCGCGGCCGCCCACGTCGCCTATCAGGGCGCACAGATAGCCGACGAGGGGACGGCCTTCTCGCTGGTCGGCACCGAGACGCCCTAGTTCGACGGCGTCACGGCCTCGGTCACCTTCGAGATGAGCCAGACGATGAGGACGAACGGCAACAGCGGCAGCAACAGGACCAGCAGGCCGAGGAACATCCCCCACCCGATGACGTCCATGCTCTCGTCACGGTGCGGGCCGGTGAGCGGCGTGACGGTTCGCAACGGTTCCGGCAGGATGGAGTCGCTCGACTCGTCGGCGTCGTCTGTCATACCGACCGATAGGTCCGGCGCGAGCATAAGGCTACGGCTGGCATCCCGTGCCGCCGCTCGAGTCCCGTGAAGGGAAAGGTATAGCACCGTCCGTGTCCGAAATCACGGTATCATGACCACGACTGGCGAGGAACGCGAGCGTGGGTTCGACCACACCGCCATCGAACCCCGCTGGCAGGCGGCGTGGGAGGACGCCGACGTGTTCCGCATCGACGACGACGCCGAGGACCCCGAGTACGTGCTGGCGATGTTCCCGTACACCTCGGGCAGCCTCCACATGGGCCACGTCCGGAACTACACCATCACCGACGCCTTCGCCCGCTTCGAGCGGATGCGCGGAGAGAGCGTCCTCCACCCGATGGGGTGGGACTCGTTCGGCCTGCCCGCCGAGAACGCCGCCGAGGAGCGTGACACGAACCCCCGCGACTGGACGATGCAGTGCATCGACTCGATGAAAGAGCAGTTGACCGAGATGGGCTTCGGCTACGACTGGGAGCGCGAGATAGCGACCTGCGAACCGGAGTACTACCGGTGGAACCAGTGGCTGTTCAAGCGCTTCCGCGAGGAGGGCCTCGTCGAGCGACAGGGTGCCGAACTGAACTGGTGTCCGTCCTGTGAGACGGTGCTGGCCGACGAACAGGTCGAGGAGGGGGAGGCTCCGGAGGAGCCTCACGGAGACGGCGGAGCCGTCGAAGTCTGCTGGCGCTGTGACACCCCCATCGAGCACCGTGAGATGGACCAGTGGTTCTTCACCATCACCGACTACGCCGAGGAACTGCTGGAGGCCTTAGACGAGTTGGACGGGTGGCCCAACAACGTCCGGGAGATGCAGCGCAACTGGATAGGCAAGCAGGAGGGCGCGAGCGTCGCCTTCGAGATTCCTGGCTACGGCGAGGTGGACATCTTCACGACGCGACTGGACACTATCTACGGAGCGACCTACTTCTCGCTGGCCCCCGGGCACCCCGTCGCACAGGAGATCGCCGAGGACGACGAGGACGTCGCCGAGTACATCCACGAGGCCGAACAGGCCGACGAGGACGACCTCGACGTCACGTCGGGCGTGTTCACCGGCGAGTACGCCGTCAACCCCGCCACCGGCGAGGAGATTCCGGTCTACGTCGCCGACTACGTCCTGACCGACGTGGGGACCGGCGCGCTGTACGCCGTGCCGGCCCACGACGACCGGGACCACGAGTTCGCCCAGTACCACGACATCGACATCGTGCAGGTCGTCGAACCGACCGAGGACGCCGACGTAGACCCCGAGGACGTCGACGTACAGGAGGAGGCCTACACCGAGGACGGCCTGCTGGTCAACAGCGGCGAGTACGACGGCCTCCACAGCGAGGAGGCCCGCGAGCAGTTCGTCGAGGTGTTCGACGGCGAACACCGTACGGAGTACAACCTCCGGGACTGGGGCATCTCCCGCCAGCGCTACTGGGGAACGCCCATCCCGATGATTCACTGCGACGACTGTGGCTACGTCGAAGTCCCCGACGAGGACCTGCCGGTGGAACTGCCGGAGTTCGTCCACACCACCGGGAACCCGCTGGACGCCGCCGAGGAGTGGAAACACGTCGACTGTCCCGACTGCGGCGGCGACGCCGTCCGCGAGACGGACACGATGGACACGTTCGTCGACTCCTCGTGGTACTTCCTGCGGTACACCTCGCCGGACCTGGAGGACGCCCCCTTCGACGCCGAGCGAGCGACCGACTGGATGCCCGTCGACCAGTACGTCGGCGGCATCGAACACGCCGTGATGCACCTGCTGTACGCCCGGTTCTTCACGAAGGTGCTGGACGACACCGACCTGCTCGAGGGTGTGCGCGAACCGTTCACGAATCTCACGAACCAGGGGATGGTGCTGGGCGAGGACGGCCACAAGATGTCCAAGAGCCGCGGCAACGGCGTCTCGCCCCAGCGCATCATCGAGGAGTACGGCGCCGACACCGCCCGCCTGTTCATCATGGAGGCCGCCCAGCCGGAGAAGGAACTGGCGTGGAGCGCCGAGGAGGTCCAGTCGGCCCACAGTTTCCTCCAGAACGTCTATCGGCTGGCCGAGGAGTACGCCGAGGGCGAGGTCGAAACTGGCGACGCCGGCGCCGACATCGCCGACTACGTCGCCCGTGAGATAGACGCCACGGCGGCCCGCGCCACCGAGGAGTACGAGCAGTTCCGCTTCAACCACGCCCTGCAGGCGGTGCGCGAACTCGTCTCCCTGCTCCGCCGGTACGAGGACGCGACGACGCCGGACGCCGAGGTGCTCGAACGCGGTATCACCACCGCCGCGAAACTGCTCGCGCCGGTCGCGCCCCACGTCGGCGAGGAGATATGGGACCGCCTCGACCGGGACGGCCTGATGGCCGACGCCGACTGGCCCAGCGCCGAGGCGCCCGAGGACTACGCCGTCGCCCGCCGTCTGGTCGAGAACACCCGCGAGGACGTCCGGGACATCGTCGACACCGTCGGCATCGAGGACCCCCAGACCGTCACGCTCGCCGTCGCACCCGAGTGGAAGCACCGCGTGGTCGACGTCGCACGCGAGGCCGACAACGTCGTCCCCGCGGTGATGCAGAACGAGGAGTTACAGCGGTACGGCGAGGCCGCTGCCGACTTCGCGAAGGACCTCGCGGGTCGCGCCCAGTACGACGAGACGCTCTCGCCCGAGGGCGAACGCGCGGCGCTGGAACGGGCCGCGTGGCTCGTCGAACGCGAGTTCGACGCCGAGGTGGTCGTCCTCTCGGCCGACGAGGCCGACGACGGTCTGGCGAAGAAGGCCGAACCCGGTCGTCCGGCCATCGACATCGAGTCCTGAGCCCGCACGCCGTTTCGGCCCGTTACTGTTCTGGGGTGTCGAGGAGTCCTGCCTCGCCGAGGTCACGTAACACGTCGGTCGCGTGTCCGTCCGGGCGGACGCCCTCGTAGACGCCGACGACCCGATTCTGGGCGACGACGAACGTCGTCCGACGGCTTCGACCGTCGACGAGGTCCACGCCGAACGCCTCCGCGAGGTTCCCGTTGGGGTCCGCGAGCAGGTCGAACGAGAGATCGTGTGTCTCGGCGAACTCGCAGTGGCTGTCGACGTCGTCGGTGGAGACGCCGTAGACGGCGACGCCGGCGTCGTCGTACTGCTCGTAGCGCTCGTCGAACTGTCTGGCCTCGGTCGTACACCCCGGCGTGTCGTCTTTCGGGTAGAAGTAGACGACCGTCGGCGTCGCGAAGTCGGGGCGGACCTCCTCGCCGTGCTGGTTCTCGGCCACGATGTCGGGCACCGACGTCCCCGGTTCGAGGACCATCTCAGTTCACCGGGATGTCCGTACCGTCGTCGCCTTCGACGCTGACTTTCGGCAGGCGGACGGTGAGGACGCCGTCCTCGTAGGCTGCGCTGGTCCCGTCCTCGTCGACGGCCTCGGGGAGGGTGACCGTTCGACTGGCCGACTGTCGGCGGCGTTCGTGCTGGACGTACCGGCCGTCGGTCGCCTCGGTCGACTCGCTGTGGTCGGCGCTGATGGTGAGTTTCCGCTCCTCGACCAACTGGACGTCTATGTCCTCGCTGTCGTAGCCGGGGAGGTCGGCGTGGACGACGAAGGCGTCGCCCTCGTCCAGAATGTCCGTCGGGACGGTGTCGAGGTCCACCCCGAACTGCTCGCTCAGTGTGTCGAACGCGCGTTCTATCTCCTCGAACGGATCACGGTCGCTCATGGTCGGGTGTACGCCGCCCCGGGACTTAAGCGCTGGACGCTCAGTTCAGGACGGTCACGCTGTCGTACGAGCCGAGGTGTCGGACCCACCCGTTCTCGGCCAGTTCCTCGATGTCGTCGAGGGCCTTCTGCGTGCGCTCCTCGTAGAGGCCGGCGGCCGCGTCGATGTGGAAGACGTAGTCGCCCAGACGCTCGCCGCTGGGGCGGGACTCGATGCGGGTGAGGTTGATGTCGCGGTCGGCGAAGGCCTCCAGCAGCTCCAGCAACAGTCCGGGGTAGTCGGCGTTCGGGTAGACGATGAAGGAGGTCTTGCTCCCCGCCTCCGTCCGCTCGCTCGCCGGGGCGACGGCGACGAACCGGGTGGCGTTCGAGGACTGGTCCTGGATGTCCTCGGCCAGCAACTCCAGTTCGGTGCCGTTGGTGGCGTTCTCGGGGTGGCCGATGGCGGCGACGCTCGGGTCCTCGCGGGCGCGTTCGACGCCGCGAGCGGTCGAGGCGACGGCCTCCACCTCGACGTCGGGGTAGTGTTCGTCCAGCCAGCCCCGGCACTGGGCCAGCGCCTGCGCGTGGCTACAGACCAACTCGAACGTCTCGCCCTGTGCCAGCAGAGCGTGGCGGATGGGCGTGATTATCTCCTCGACGACGGCGACGTCGTACTCCGAGAAGGCGTCCAGCGACTCCGTCACCGACCCTTCGATGCTGTTCTCGACGGGGACGACGCCGCGGTCGGCCTCGCCCTCGGCGACGGCCTCGACGATGGCGGTCATCGACTCCGCGAACTCGATGTCGCCGTCCTCGACCGCCTTCGCGGCCCGGTGGGAGTAGGTCCCGGCGGGCCCCAGCGTGATGGTCGTCATACCGTCGGGTAGTTCGCTCGTCATGAAAAGGACCCCGGTCGTCGCTCGTCGGGGCGGGCGCTCTGCCGGTGGCGGTAGAGTTCGGTCAGCGACCGGAGCAGACCGCCCAGCAGGACGAGCAGGCCGAGGCCGACCACCAGCAGGAACACCCCGACGGCGCCCGGTCCCGCCATCGGTCCGGCGGGGATACTGGCGACGACGACGGCCACCGCGGCGACTGCGACGACGGCCGTGCCGAGTTCGACGAAACGCACGACTGCGTAGCCCGGATTGGCGGTGAGTGTCTCCGTCACGGGGCCGTCGGTCCGCGCGGCCCGGTAGCCCGCGCACAGGGCCTCGCCGGTGACGACGAGCGCGAGGAGGAGTGCCAGCAGCGGGACGAGGAACAGGGTCGTGATACGCTCGCTCGGGATGACTCGGAGGTAGACGCCGGCCGAGTACAGGAGTGTCAGCACGACGGCGGTGAGCTTGGCGGCTTGGAGGGGCTTCGCACGGTGGAACTGGGGACGCATGGGCTCACGCTAGCCTCCACAGCATTCGAGCAAACCTCTTGTGGTGGGTCCGCTACGAGAGTCGCGCCAGTTCGTCGTCGGAGAGGTCGACGGCGCTCGCGGCCACGTTCTGCTCCAGATGGTCGACGCTCGACGTGCCCGGAATCGGCAGGGTCACGTCCGAGTGCTGGAGGAGCCACGCCAGCGCTATCTGGTAGCGCGTGGCGTCGTGGCGCTCGGCTATCTCGTCGATGCCGTCGACGTCGTCCAGTCCGCCCGCGGCCAGCGGGAACCACGGGACGAAGCCGACGTCGTAGTTCTCGCAGGCCGCCAACACGTCCTCGTCGTCCCGGTTGGCGACGTTGTACTGGTTCTGGACCGTCGCTACCTCGACGACGTCGCGGGCGGCGTCCAGTTGCTCGACGCTGACGTTCGAGAGGCCGACGTGCCGGAGCAGGCCCTCGTCTTTCATCTCGGCGAGCGCGTGGACGGCGTCCTCGAAGGGCGTGTCGGGGTCCGGGCGGTGGTACTGGTAGAGGTCGATGGGGTCCATCCGCAGGCGGTCCCGCGAGCACAGCAGGGCGTTGCGGAGGTAGTCCGGGTCGCCGTGGGGTATCCAGTCGGCGTCGGTGTTCCGCAGGAGGCCACCCTTCGTCCCGACGACCAGGTCCTCGCGCTCGGTGTCCAGCGTCTCGCCGACGAGTCGTTCGGAGACGCCGGGGCCGTACGAGTCGGCGGTGTCGATAAAGTCGACGCCGAGTTCGACGGCCCGCTCTAACACGGCGCGGGCGTTCTCGACGTCGTCGGGTTCGCCGACGATGCCCTCGCCGGTGATACGCATCGCGCCGAAGCCGAGTCGACGCACCGTGAGGTCGCCGCCGATGTCGAACGTGTCGCTCTCGTTGTGGACCATCGACGGTGGGTTGGCGGGCCACCCTGAAAGGCGGTCGGGTCGGTCAGACGTCGGCGCCGCGCTGCCGGATGCGTTCCAGCGCGATGCGGACGGCGAAGTAGCTGCCGGCGTAGAAGACGAGGACGCTGGCGACGAACCCCGCCAGCGAGACGGTGCCGACCGAGAGGTCGAACCCGGAGGGGGCGTACGGGTTCGCGCCGGCCGTCGCGACGTACGAGGCGACGGCGCTCTCGCCGCCAAGCCCTATCGCGAACAGACAGACGGTGAGCAGGATGGCGAGGCCACCGGTCCCGAGGCCGACGTACCGCGCGAAGTCCTCGGTGTCGAGGGCCGCGTGGGCCTGTGCCTCCGTGAGTGGCGCGCGGCGGACCCGGTAGGCGGCCGTGGCGACGAGCAACACCGCACCGAGGACCTCCAGCAGGCCGCCGAACACGCCCAGCAACAGCACCTTCGGCGACGCCACTTCGGGGTCGGCCGCCGGGAGGAACTGGGCGACGCTCTCGGGGAAGAGGCCGTACATCGGGAGCAGTATCGCGAGCAGTCCGAGGAAGGCACTCTGGAGCGCGAGCGTTCTGGGCACGGTCTGTCGGAAGTACGAGTGGCGTTCGTAGCGGAGGCGTTCGTACGTGCTACCGGAGAGAATCGCCTCGGTGATGTGGTCGTCTTGGGCGGTGTCGGAATCCATGTTTTTTGCCGGTTCTTCGTCTGCCGATAATTTCCCAAGCGGCAATATAATCCTTTCGCGTGGTTCGAACCTCGCCCGTCGGTACCGAGCGCCGTGAGAGCTGTTACCGAGTGTGAATCGCCTCACCGCGGGCGGCCTTCGCGGCCTCGTGGACGGCCTCGGAGAGCGTCGGGTGGGTGTGGACGGTGCCGGCGACGTCTTCCAGACGGGCGCCCATCTCGATGCCGAGGCCGACCTCGGCTATCAGTTCGGAGGCCTCCGGCCCGACGATTTGCGCCCCGAGCAGGAACTCGGTGTCGGCGTCGGCGACGACGCGGACGAACCCCTCCTTCTCGTCGAGCGTCAGCGCCCGTCCGTTCGCGCGCAGGGGCATCTCGCCGACGACGGGGTCGAACCCGGCGTCGTCGGCCTCGGCCTCGGTCATGCCGACGGTGCCGATCTCCGGGTCGGTGAAGACGGCGGCGGGAATCGCCTGCTGGTCCAGCGCCGCGGGTTCGCCGGCGGCGACTTCGGCGGCCACCTCTCCCTCGGCCATCCCCTTGTGAGCCAGCATCGGTTCGCCGGCCACGTCGCCGACGGCGAAGATGTGGTCGACGTCCGTGCGCGCCTGGTCGTCGGTCGCGAGGAAGCCGTCCTCGTTCGGAGCGAGGTCGATAGCGTCCAGTCCGAGCGTGTCGGTGACCGGTTCCCGGCCGACGGCGACGAGACAGCGGTCCGTGTTGTACTCGCTGACCTCGTCGTCGGCGTCGGTCGTCCGCACCCGGATGCCGTCGTCGAGTTCCTCCCAGTCGCGGGCGGCCTCGCCGAAGGCGAAGTCGATGCCCAGCGACTCGGCACGCTCCCGGACTACCTCGGCCACGTCCGACTCGTAGCCCGGCAGGACGTCGTCCAGCATCTCGACGACGGTGACGTCCGCGCCCAGTTTCGCGAACACCGTCGACAGTTCCATGCCGATGTAGCCCGCGCCGACCACGAGCAAGTCGTCGGGCACCGACTCCAGTGCGAGGGCGTCCCGCGAGGAGAGGATGTACTCGCTGTCGAACTCGAAGCCCGGCACCTGGATGGGTCGGCTTCCGGTGGCGACGACGGCGTGTTCGAAGGCGATGGACTCCGACCCCTGTCCCTCGCCGCCGTGGGCGACCCGGACCGTCTCCTCGTCGGCGAACTCGGCGGTGCCCGAGACGAGGTTGACGCCGGCGCTCTTACACAGCGACTCGACGCCCTTCGTCAGGCGCGTGACGACGCCGTCTTTCCACTCGGTCATCCCCGCCATGTCGACGGCGGGGTCGGCGAAGACGCCCATGTCCTCGGCGTGTTTGGCGTCGTGGGCCACGTCGGCCGCCGAGATGAGCGCCTTCGAGGGGATACAGCCGTGGTTGAGACAGGTCCCGCCGTAGGCGTCCTTCTCGACCAGCGTCGTGTCGAGTCCCAGTTGTGCGCCCCGGATGGCGGCGACGTAGCCGCCCGGCCCGCCGCCGATGACCAGCAGTTCCGTGCCCGTGGTGACGTCTCCTACGACCATAGCGGCCAGTCGACCGGCCGGGTGAAAAACTACGCGCCCTCGTCACCGGTCGCCGCCGAGCGACCTCAGGAGTACGACCCGTGTTACTAAGGGCCAAGCTATGTTACGCCCCCGCTCCAACACCCCGATATGGCGGACCAACTCAGCGAGACGGAGGACCTGCCCGCGACGCCCGGCCAGTTCGCGAAGGAGAACCCGGCGGTCTGGGAGGCGTACAGCGACCTCGGCGAGGCCTGTTCGGCGGCGGGGCCGCTGGACGACGAGACGAAGCGCCTCGTGAAACTCGCGCTCGCGGTCGGCGCACAGTCCGAGGGCGCGGTCCACTCACACGTCCGGCGGGGGCTAGACGAGGGCCTCACTCCCGAGGAACTCCAGCACGTCGCCGCGCTGTCGATTCCGACTATCGGCTTCCCGAAGGCGATGGCGGCCAGAAGCTGGATCGCGGACCTGACGGAGTAGCTACTCCAGCAACAGGCGCGTCGGGTCCGAGAGGTACTCCTTCAGCGTGGCGACGAAGCGGGCGCCGTCGGCGCCGTCGATGACCCGGTGGTCGATGGCCAGCGAGAGCGTGAGCGTCGGCTTCGCGACCACCTCGCCGTCCTCGGCTACCGGCCGTTCCTTCAGCGCGCCGACGCCCAGAATCGCCGTCTCGGGGACGTTGATGACCGGGTCGGCGTACTCGCCGCCGATGGCCCCGAAGTTCGTCACGGTGAACGTCCCGCCCTGCATCTCCTCGCGGTCGATGTCGCGGCTCCGCGCCCGGTCGACGAGGTCGTCGACCTCGGTCGCGAGTTCCAGCAGGCCCTTCTCGTCGACGTCCTCGACGACCGGCACCACGAGGCCGTGGTCGGTCGCTGTCGCGACGCCGACGTTCCGGTCGGACTTGAACACGATCTCCTCGTTCGCCTCGTCGAGTTGGCTGGCGAGGATGGGGTGGTCGTCCAGCGCCCTGGCGACGCACTTCAGCAGGAACGGCGTGTAGGTGAGACGGACGCCGCGCTCCTCGGCGAGTGGCTGGAGGCGCTCGCGGGCCGCCACGAGGTCGGGGACGGCCACCTCGTCGTGGTGGGTCGCGTGGGGGACCTCCCGCCGGGAGCGGGTCATCTGCTCGCCGATGGCCCGCCGGACGCCGCGGTACGGTTCCCGCCGGTCGCCCTCGGTCGCGTCGACCCCTGTTGTCTCCTCGGCAGCGGCCTCGTCGGCGATCGACTGCATCTCCGAGACGACCGCCTCGGTCACCTCGCGGACGTCCTCGTCGGTGACCTCGACCGACTCGGCCTCGGCGAACGCGCGGACGGCGGCCTCGTCGACGTACGGTTCGCCGTCGCGCGTCTCGTCGGTCGGCACGGCGTCGATGTCCACGTCGAGTTCGCGGGCCAGTCGCCGGGTCGCGGGCGTCGCCAGCGTCCGGTCGCGCCGTTCGGCCATCGGTTCCGCGGCCGACACCTTCCTGACGGCCGATTTGACCGCCCGTTCGTCTGATTCGCCGCCGTCGCTCTCGTCCGCGTCGACTCGCGACACCACCGAGGTCGGGCCGTCGTCCTCGTCTTCGCCGACTTTCGAGACGACGCTGGTGGGGCCGTCGGCGTCACGCTCGCTCGCCTCGGCCGCGGCCTCGACGTCGGCCTCCGTGACGCGGCCGCCGGGTCCGGACCCCTCGACGGTCGCGAGGTCGACGCCCTCCTCGCGGGCCAGACGGCGGACGCTCGGCGCGGCGAACACCCGTCCGTCCGCGGTCGTGACGTCCGTCTCGGCACCGGCCGCGGCCGTCTCGCCGTCGGTGGTCGCGCCCTCGCTCGCGTCCGTCTCGGCGGCCTCGCTCTCGGCGGCGTCGCCGTCCTCCTCGATGGTGATGAGCACCTCGCCGGTCTGGACTACGTCGCCCACCTCGGCGTGTAGTTCGCGGACGACGCCGTCGACGGGCGAGGGGACGTCGACGGCGGCCTTGTCCGTCTCCACCTCGGCCAGCACCTGGTCCTCGGTGACCGTGTCGCCGACGGCGACGTGCCACGCCAGCACTTCCCCCTCGGCGACGCCCTCGCCGAGGTCCGGGAGTTCGAACTCGAACATGCGCTAAAACTCCGCGGCCTCTCTGATACCGTCTTTGATGCGGGCAGGTTCGGGGAGGTAGTAGTCCTCCAAGGCGTACAGCGGGAAGGGGACGTCGAACCCCGTGATACGGGTGATTGGGGCCTCCTGATACAGGAGCACCTCCTCCTGGATGGTGGCGATAATCTCGCCCGCGAGGCCGCCGGTCTTCGGGGCCTCGTGGACGACGGCCGCCCGTCCTGTCTTCCGGAACGACTCGACGATGGCGTCGGTGTCCATCGGTTTCAGCGTCCGCAGGTCGACCACCTCGACGTCGATGCCCTCCTCCGCGAGGTCCTCGGCCGCTTCCATCGTCGGGCGAGTCATCGCGCCCCACGTGAACACGGAGACGTCCTCGCCCTCGCGGCGGACGTTCGCCTCGCCCAGCTCGACGGTGTAGGACTCGTCGGGCACCTCCTCGCGGAACGACCGGTAGATGAGTTTCGGTTCGAGGAAGACGACGGGGTCGGGGTCCCGAATCGAGGCGGCGAGCAGGCCCTTCGTGTCTCGCGGCGTCGACGGGACGACCACCTTCAGGCCGGGTTCGTGCGTGTAGAACGCCTCCTTGGACTCGGAGTGGTGTTCCGGGGCGCGGATGCCGCCGCCGTAGGGCGCCCGTATCGTCATCGGGCAGGTGTACCGGCCCCTGCTTCGGGTGCGCAGGCGGGCGGCGTGGCTCACTATCTGGTCGAAGGCGGGGTACATGAACCCGGAGAACTGAATCTCGGGGACCGGGCGCATCCCGTAGGCCGCCATCCCGACGGCGGTGCCGACGATGCCCGACTCCGCGAGCGGCGTGTCGACGACGCGGTCCTCGCCGAACTCCTCGTAGAGGCCCTGCGTCGCCCGGAAGACGCCGCCGTTCTTCCCGACGTCTTCGCCCATGACGACGACGTCGTCGTCCCGGTCCATCTCGCCGAAGAGACCGTCTCTGACCGCCTGTACCAGCGTGAGACTCTGTGCGCTCATTCCAGTAGCACCTCGTCGCCGTGTCGCTCCCGCAACGCCTGCAGATAGTCGAGTTGCTGTTCCAGTCGTTTCGGCATCTCCGCGTACACGTGCGCGAACATCTCCTCGGGGGTAGGTCGCTCCGTCGACTCGGCGGCGTCGATGGCGTCGGCCACCTCCTCCTTGATGGACTCGTCGATAGCCGCGACCCGTTCGTCGTCCAGTAGCCCGCGGTCACGGAGGAACGTCTCCATCCGTGGGATGGGGTCTTTCTGCTTCCAGCGCTCAACCTCGTCGTCGTCCCGGTACACCGACGGGTCGTCGGCGGTGGTGTGGGCGCCGAACCGGTACTGGACCGCCTCTATCATCGTCGGGCGGCGCTCGCCGTCGCCCGGGTCCCGGGCCTTCGCGACGGCCTCGCTGGTCGCCTGATACACCGCCAGCGGGTCCATCCCGTCGACCTGTACGCCGTCGAAGCCGTAGGCGTTCGCCTTCTGGGCCAGCGTCTCGCTGGCGGTCTGTCGCTCTCGGGGGACCGAGATAGCCCACTGGTTGTTGTTACAGAAGAACACCGCGGGCACGTCGAAGACGCCGGCGAAGTTCAGTCCCTCGTGGAAGTCGCCCTCGCTCGTGGCGCCGTCGCCGAAGTACGTGAGGAACACCGTCTGTTCGCCCTCGAGTTTCGAGGCCCACGCGGCGCCCGTGGCGTGGGGAATCTGGGTGGCGATGGGTACCGCGAGCGAGAACACCTGTACGTCCTCGGGCGGTTCGTTCCCCCACTCGTTGCCCATCCAGTACAGGAGGTCCTCCGAGAGGTCCCAGCCCCGGACGTACAGCGCGAGGTGTTCGCGGTAACTGGGGAACGTCCAGTCGCCGTCGTCGAGCGCCATCGCGCTCCCGACCTGTGAGGCCTCCTGTCCGGACATCGGCGGATAGGTTCCCATCCGACCCTGCCGCTGGAGACTCACCGCCCGCTGGTCGAAGTGCCGCCCCAGTTTGACGTTGCGGTACATCTCGACGAGCGTGTCGTCGGACAGGTCCGGCACCGTCGCGCCGTCGACGACCTGCCCGTCCTCGTCGAGTACCTGTACTCTGTCCGTGGGGTCGCGCTGGAGGACACTCAGAGAGACCACCTGCCCTGGTGTGACATGTGATAAACCTTGACCCGCGACGGGCTTAGCGTTTGTGTGGTGTTATATTCGCGGGCGAAACATTACCACTGGGTATTGCCTTCGTAGGCTGTAACGGTTCGGTGGGTCACAATCGGGAGGCGTCCTACGCGTTCCGCGCTCGCTCGCGGGCGTCGGCCACGTCCTCGCCGCGCCTGACCGCCTCGACGAACAGTTCGCCGGCCCGGTAGGAGGACCGCACCATCGGCCCCGACGCGCAGTAGAGGAACCCCAGTTCCTCCTCGGCGACCCGCCGCCACGTCTCGAAGGCGTCGGGGTGGACGTACTCCGAGACCTCCAGATGCGAGCGCGAGGGCTGGAGGTACTGACCCAGCGTCACCACGTCGACGCCGACCTGTCGCAGGTCCGAGAGCGTCTGGTACACCTCGTGGGCGTACTCGCCGACGCCGAGCATGATGCTGGTCTTGGTGTAGACGTCGCTCTCCCGACTCGCTTGCCGCAGGACCGACAGCGACTGCTCGTAGCCCGCCCGGCGGTCGCGGACCGGCCACTGGAGGCGGTCGACCGTCTCGACGTTGTGAGCCAACACGTCCGGTTCGGCGTCGATAATCTGCCGGACGAGGTGCTCCTCGCCGCGGAAGTCCGGAATCAGGCACTCGACGAGGACGTCCGAGTCCCGCCGTCGTATCGCCCGAATCGTCTCGGCGAAGTGGCTCGCGCCCTGGTCTGGCAGGTCGTCCCGGTCGACGCTCGTCAGGACGACGTAGTCCAGTCCGATGTCGGCGACGGCGTCGGCCACCCGCTCGGGTTCGTCGGGGTCTAACGCCTCCATCCCCCCGGTCTCGACGTCACAGAAGTTACAGCCCCGGGAACAGCGGTCGCCCATCAACATGAACGTCGCCGTCCCCGGGCCGTTCCGGCCGCTCCAGCACTCCCCGAGGTTCGGACAGTTGGCCTCCTCGCAGACCGTGTTGAGGTTCCGGTCCCGGAGGCTCTGTTTGATGTCGGTGAACCGCTCGCCCGACGGTGGCCGCATCTTCAGCCAGTCGGGCTTGCGCGCACGACTCATTGTCCGACAGTTGGGGACTCCGCTCAAAAGAGGTTGCGCTCTGTGCGGACGTCGTCACTCCAGACTCGTCAGGTCCTCGCCGCCACACTCCGGGCACTGGAACCAGTACGACCCGGGGTCGGCGTCGGACTGGAACTCGTTGCCACACTCTTCGCACCGGTAGGACGGTTTCTCGTCGGCGATTCCCACTTTCTGCTTGACGGTTTGGAGTACGGACATAGTATCCAGTCGACGTATAACAGCGTGAGATTGTTATAACCCGGTCGGGCGCTTCAACCTCTGAAACGTCCGATATCGGCAGCTCGAGCCGTTCCGGGCGTGTCGGGAACGAATCCGCCCGCTAGCCACCGTGAACGCCGGGAACTGTCTCTCGCCGGGCCGTTTCAGACCACGAAACTCCGCGACGGAACCGCTCGATGGCGTCGGTATTCCTCCGGCGTATCTCTCCCCGCGCTCGGCGCTCTCACTCCGAGTCGTCGGGCGTCGCCTCGTCGTGGTCGACGTCCGCCACCTGGTCGACCGTCTCCCGTCGGAGTTGCAGGTCCACTTCGAACCCCCCGCCGACCAGTTCGAAACACACCCGCTCCAGCGTCGTCTCGTACACCTTGTAGTGGTTCCCGTCGTCGTCGACCCGGTCGGCCTCCCGCAGGAGGTCGTACTCCTGACAGACGTTCACCCGGCGGTAGACCGTCGGTTCGGAGGCGTCCAGTCCCTCGGCGAGGTCCGGCACCGAGACGGGGTCGACGTTGGCGACGGCGAGGATGCGGCGCACGTCCTCGCTCCCCAGCACCTCGAAGATGGTCTCTGGCTCCCAGTCCTTGCTCACAGCCACTCCCCACGGAGCCAGCCACATAAAATCGATGTCACGACCGCCCGATTCGGTCCGAAAAAGCCCGCTCTCAGCGGCTCGCCGCGGGGGCCCGCCGCCACGTCTCGCTCTCGTCGAGGTACGATTCGAAGTCGGTGGTCTCGACGCCGTAGGTCGATTCGAGCGCCGCGACGTCGACGTCGTAGCCCACGTCGTTGAACCACTGGAACATGTCGGCCATCTCGTCGCCGGCCGTCTCGCGGTACGCTTCGAGGTCGGCGTGGACCGGTTCCACGTCGTACCCGAGGTGGTCGCCGAAGGCCGCGGCGAACTCCTCGAGGGTCAGTTCGTCACCACTCAGCGTAATCGTCTCGCCGGCGAACTGGTCGGGGTGTTCGAGGGCCCGGACGACGGTCTGGCCGATGTCGTGAGCGTCCACGACGGCCAGCGAGACACCCTCGTCGAGGGGCATCACGAGTCGGCCGTCCTCGATGTCCTCGCGCATCATGTAGTCGAAGTTCTGCATGAAGAACACCGGGCGGACGACGGTCGCCGGGAGGCCGAGGTCGGCGATGCGCTGTTCGACGGCGTACTTCGACTCGAAGTGTTCGAGGCCGGTGTCCGCGTCGGCGCTCCCGACCGAACTGTAGACGAAGTGTTCGACGCCCGCGTCGGCGGCCGCTTCGGCGACGGTGATGCCCTGCTGGCTCTCCACTTCGGGGCCGTCCTCGAAGAACGTGGTGACACAGTAGACGGCGTCTACCCCGTCGACGAGTTCGACCATCCGGTCGGCGTCGGTCATCTCGCCCTCGACGACGGTGACCCCGCGCGATTCGAGTTCGCGGGCCGCGTCGCTCGACGCGTCGCGGGTCAGGCCGTGAATCTCCCAGTCTTCACCGCTGGCGAGGAGGTGGTCGACGACTGCGCCGCCCTGAGTGCCGGTCGCGCCTGTGACGAGAATAGTTTTCATAACGTATGGATATACGACGGAGATATACATAAAGCCGTATGTAGCCGTGCTACCTCGGTTCACGACCGTCCCCGACGGCGAGCGTTCGTCGGCCGTCGCCGCCATGGAAACGCCTTTGG
The DNA here is from genome assembly GCF_019599465.1 of Haloarcula rubra. GTDB lineage: Archaea > Halobacteriota > Halobacteria > Halobacteriales > Haloarculaceae > Haloarcula > Haloarcula rubra. The sequence goes on along the minus strand of NZ_RKLR01000002.1, from coordinate 17,812 downwards.
CGTCCCGGACCCGCCTCTGTGACGTGTCACGCCGAGCCGAGAGTGAGCCGACAGTGGCGGTCGACGAGGTGGTGCCCGACTTCGCCGACGCCTTCCCCTTCGAGCGGTTCAACGAGATGCAGTCGACGGCCCTGCCCGCCCTGCTGAACCGCGAGGACAACGTCGTCGTCAGCGCGCCGACCGCCAGCGGGAAGACGGCGCTCGCGGAACTGGCCATCTGCAAGACGCTCGCCGAGGGCGGAACCGCGCTCTTTCTGGCCCCGCTCCGCGCGCTCACCAACGAGAAAGAGAGCGAGTGGGAGCGCTTCGAGGAGATGGGCTACTCGGTGTACGTCGTCACCGGCGAACGGGACCTGAGTCCGCGCCGTGCCGAACGCGCCGACATCCTCGTGATGACTCCCGAGAAAGCCGACTCGGCGACCCGCAAACACGACACGGCCCGCTACTCCTTCATCACGGACGTGGACTGCTGTGTCATCGACGAGGTCCACCTGCTGGACTCCGAGCGCCGCGGCGCGGTGCTGGAGGTCACCGTCTCGCGGCTTCGACGCCTCTGTGGCCCGCGCGTGGTCGCGCTGTCGGCGACGATGCCCAACATCGACGACGTGGCCGACTGGCTGGACGCCCCCGAGGAGACCACCTTCGCCTTCGGCGACGACTACCGGCCGGTACCGCTGAACGCCGACGTGAAGACCTACTCCCACGGCGAGAACGCCTTCGCCGACAAGTACCGGCGGCTCTACCGCGCGCTGGACCTGGCCGAACCGCACATCCGCGACGAGGGGCAGGCGCTCGTCTTCGTCTCCTCGCGACAGGACACGGTACAGGCGGCGAAGAAGGCCCGCGACGAACTCACCGAGCGCGACATCCCGATGGGCGCGCGCGGGGACTACGACTTCCACACCGACGCCGCCGACCTGCAGAACGACACGCTCCGGCAGTCGGTGCTGGACGGCGTCGGCTTCCACCACGCCGGCCTCGCACGCGAGGACAAGAACCGCGTCGAGCAGTGGTTCAAGGAGGGGAAGATTCAGCTCCTCTTCTCGACGTCGACGCTGGCGTGGGGTGTGAACCTCCCCGCCCGGTGTGTCGTCATCCGCGATACGAAGCTCCACGACCCGCTGGAGGGCGAGGTGGACATGAGCCCGCTCGACGTCCTCCAGATGCTCGGCCGGGCTGGCCGGCCGGGCTACGACGACATGGGGTACGCGTGGGTCGTCTGTGACCGCTCGGACGCCGACAAGTACCGGCGTCTCCTGCGGGACGGCAAGGAGATAGAGTCCCGGCTGGCGGCGGAACTGGACGCCCACCTCAACGCCGAAATCGCGCTGGGGACGATTCGGGACGTCGACGACGTGATGGACTGGCTGGAGACGACGTTCTACTACGCCCGGGCGCAGTCGGCCCCCGACGAGTACGACGCAGGCAGTGACCTCCGGGAACGGGTGAGCAACACGCTCTCGGAACTGGTCGCCGACGGCTTCGTCGAACAGGACGGCCTGCGCGTCGAGTCGACTCGACTCGGCCAACTCGCCTCGAAGTTCTACCTCCGACTGGACACGGCCCGCCGGTTCGCCGACCTCGCGGAGCGCTGTGAGGCCGCCGCCGAAGACGGCGACGCGGACGCTATCGACGCCGACGACCTCCTGACGACCGTCGCGGGCGCCACCGAGTTCGACAGCGTCAGCGCCCGGTCCGACGAACAGGACGCGGTCCACGCCGTCGTCGGTGACGGCGCGCCCGACCACCTCGACTCGGGCCAGCGGAAGGTGCTGGCCATCCTCCGGTCGGGCATGACCGGGACGACGCCGACGGAACTCAAGAGCGACGCGTGGGTCATCCGGCAGAACGCGCTCCGACTGCTCGCCGCACTCCGAGAGTTCCTCGACAACCTCGCGCCCGCCCGCTTCGCCAACCTCGCCTGCCGCGTCGAAGCCCGGGTCGAACACGGCATCAGCGCCGACGCGGTGGGCCTGACCGCCATCGACGGCGTCGGGTCCGGGCGCGCGAAGAAACTCGCCGCCGCCGGCCTCTCGACGCCGTCCGACGTCGTTCGGGCGGGCGCCTCGGCCCTCGTCTCGGCCGGGCTATCGGAGGGCGTCGCCGACCAGGTCGCCTCTAACGCGCGCGACCTCCCCGTGGTCGTCGTCGACTGGGGCGAGTTCCCCGATACTGTCGCGCCCGGCGACCACGAGATGTGCGAGGTGACGGTGGCGAACAACGCCGGCGGCGCCCGCGCGGGCCTGCGCGTGACGGTCAACGGCCGCGAGATGACCGCGAAACCGGCGTATCTCGGACAGACGAATCTGCCGGTCGCTGTCTTCGGGGCCGACGCCGACGAACTGGAGTACACCGTCGAGGTGTCGTACCCCAACCTCCCGCTCCCGCCGGTGACGTCCTCGCGAACGGTCGACGTCCGCTAACCCGGCGGGCGAACGCCGACAGCGAACGGACGGCGCAGAAGACTTCGTAAAACTTCTAAAGCCCTCTAAAAACGTCTGCCTGCTTCCGAAAACGACGATGAAACGGCGTGAAACCGGACAGGAAGCGTGTAACCTCGCGAACTGTCCGTAAGCATCTGGCGTTTATATGGGGGTATGGGTCGTGCAGTAGCGTGAGGAGGAAACGAATGTCCAGTGTCTCGCCCTTCCAGTCCCCGACCGAAGCACTCCCCGAGAAGAGTGTCGACTTTCGAACGCTCGCCTTCCGACCCGTCCAGTTCCTCGCGTTCTGGACCGCAGTTCTGGCACCGCTGGCGTACCCGGCACTCCTGCTGAGCGGTCTCGACGGACAGACACTGCTCGTCCTCCTCACCGGCGTGTTCCTCGCGAACGTCCTCGGCCTCGTCCTCGGCCGTGACTACCGCGCGGACGCCTGACTCCCCCCACGCTCCACCGCATCGGCCGGTCCCCGCTCTCTCCTCGCTGGCTCACTCGCCGAGCAACAGCGTCCGCAAGTCGTCGGCGTCGTCGGCCAGGTGGTGGACCATCGAGAGGTCCGTCGCGTCGCCGTCGCCGCGAAAGCCCACGGTGGTCATGCCCGCGCGCACGGCCGCCCGTGCGCCTGCGGTGGAGTCCTCGACGGCCCAGCACTCCCCCGGGTCGACGCCCAGTTCCGCCGCCCCGCGCTCGTAGATACCCGGTTCCGGCTTGCCGGGGCCGTCGACGTCCTGTGCGCTCACCGCCGCGTCGAAGTGCGAGAGCAGGTCGAACCGCTCGTCGATGACGTCTATCCAGTCCCACGGAGCCGAGGTGGTGAGCGCGAGGCCGACGCCAGCCGCGCCGAGGTCGGCGAGCAGGTCGTGGGCCCCCGAGAGCAGCGTCGCGTGGTCCCGGTAGATCCGTTCGCCGGCTTCCTCGAACAGGCGCTCGTACTCCTCGCGAGAGACCTCGATGTCGTACTCCGCGGCGATGTCCGGGTACACTTCGGTGTAGTCGCGGCCCGTGATGGCCGACAGCGGGATGTCGTCGTTCGGTGCGACGGTCGGGAGGATGTGGTCGCGCTGGACGCTCACCCAGTGGTCCTCGGACATGACGAGGACGCCGTCCATGTCGAAGCAGATGGCGGTCGGTGCGTCGCTCATTGTCCACCCTCAATCGCCCGAGGGGTTTGCCTGTTGCGGCCGCCTCACGTACAGCGGACGCTCTCCTCGTAGCTCGTCTCGGTGACGACGCGTATCTCCAGTTCCATCCGGCCCTGGTCACACCAGCTGAACCCGTAGGACCGTATCTGCTCGCCGCTCGGGGCCACGAGGGTGAACACTCTCGTGTCCGGAGCGAGGCCGGTGAACGAACCCTGCCGTCGCTCCCCGGCCGCGACGGTCAGTTCCCGCCGGTCGACGCCCTCGCCCAGCGGTCGGAGTCCGACCGCCCCGTCGATGGCGTCGCTGGGAAGTTCCCCGAGGTCCGTCGCCTCGACGGTCCGGGTGGAGCCGTCCGCATAGGTGAACTCGAACCCGGTCACGCCGTCCGGTGTCGCCGCCAGTACGACGTCGTGCGGGCCGGCGTCGACGTTCTCGACGGTGTAGGCGATGTCGTCGGGCGTCGGCGTCTCGCTGTCCGTGCCCGTACACCCCGCCAGTGCGGCGGTCCCGACCGCGGTCAACATCGCCCGACGTGACAGGTCCATGCCTCACCCACCGGTGCCCGGGACAAAACCCTTGTTCCGGCCGAGCATTCATATACCGAGACGGAACCATCCCGGTCTATGCACGACGGAACGCGCGTGATGGCCGGCGAGTGTACGACTGTCTTCGAGGGGTCCCGCGAGCGCGAACAGCGCGGCGACGTACTGGTGGTGGTCAAGCCCGACAACACCGTCCTCGTCCACGACGCCGCCGGCTACCAGCCGGTGGCGTGGCTCACCCGGGCGGAGAGCGTCGCCGTCGAGGACGGCGTCGTGACCGCACGCGACGGCGAGGAACTGCTCCGCGTGGTCGCCCACGAGGAACACGGCAGCGCCCGGTTCCCGGCCTCCCACGCCGGCGTCCCGGTGGCCGACTGCCCGGACTGTGCCGGGACGCTCGTCCGCGCCCGCGGGAGCGTCACCTGCACCGACTGTGCGGCGGCGTACGGCCTGCCATCGAACGCCACCGTCACCGGCGGCCGCTGTGACGACTGTGGCCTCCCGACGATGCGCGTCGAACGCGGCGAGGCCTTCGAACTCTGTCTCGACCGTGACTGCCAGTCGCTGGACGACCGGGTGACCGCCGCGTTCGACCGCGCGTGGGACTGTCCGGACTGCGACGGTGACCTGCGAATCATCCGCCGCGGTGGGTTGCTGGCCGGGTGTGAACACTACCCCGACTGCGACACCGGCTTCTCCGTGCCGTCCGGTGTCGTCGTCGACGAGTGCTCGTGTGGTCTCCCGGTGTTCGAGACGGCCGGCGGCCGGCGGTGTCTCGACAGCACCTGTGAGCAGGAACTAGTCGGTACGCCCTGACTGGAATCCTACGAGGACCGGTGAAACAGAGCCGGAGTGGCCGGGGCTTTCGAGGCGTTCACGGTGGCGGTCCTCGCACGAGCGTTCCCGACCGACTGCCAGCCGTGACCCGCAGGGGATTTGTCCGCGCACGAACCACGCACAGACATGGACCTCACACTCGACGGCGACGTCGTCCGGGCCGGGGGCCGCGCCCGGGAGCGGTTCTACGACTCGCGCGGCTACGGCCGCGCACGGAACGGGGACCTCGACCTCGCGCCGGTGGAGGCGGCCCACCTCCTCTATCGGGGGGACGTCGAGGCCGTCGACGGGATGGCCTTCCGCGAACTGCTGGGGTCGTCGGCCGTCTCGATGGTCGACTTCCTCGTCTACAAGGACCTCCGGGACAGGGGCTTCTACCTCACGCCCGCCCGCGAGGACTGGGTCGAGGACCCTGACGGCGTGGACTTCGTCGTCTACCCCCGCGGGCAGGGACCGTGGGACGACGAGGTCGCCTACCGGGTACGCGTCGTCGGTGAACGGGACGACGTGCCGGCGTCGTCGCTCGGCGACTGCGTGCTGGCCGTCGTCGACGAGGAGAGCGAGATTACGTACCTCGAGACGGCCACTCGCGAGGTGGGCGGCACCAGCGACGCGAGCGTCACGGCGGTCGACGGCGAACTGCTCACGGAGCGTGTCGTGTGCTGGGACCCGCCGAGCGACGTGTACGAGCAGGCGTTCTACGGCCAGCGACTCGACGACGACGCGGTGCAGTTGTCGCTGGTCGAGGCCGCGTACCTCGCTCGGACGGGTGACCTGCGAGTCGAGGGCGGGCCCGACGCCGTCGCCGAACGCGGCCGCGAGGTGGAGGGCGAGCGGTTCGACCGCCGACTGACCGTCTACGCGGCCCTGCGGGACGCGGGCGTCGTCCCGAAGACCGGGTTCAAGTTCGGCGCGGACTTCCGGACCTACGCCGACGTCGAGAGCGTCGAGAACCTCGGCCACTCGGAACTGCTCGTGCGGGCGTTGCCGGCCGCCCACCGGTTCGAACCGCGGGACCTCGCGCTGGACGTCCGACTGGCCCACGGCGTCCGGAAGACGATGGTGTTCGCGCTGGTCGGCGACGGCGTCGAGTGGGTCGAAGTACAGCGTCTCACGCCCTGAGTGGCGGGCGACCGCCCGACCGACGGCGACCCGAAGCGAACCCTTTTTGCGCCGACCGGAGCCAACGATGACGTACGCAGTCATCCGACCATGACCGACAGCGACTCCCACCACGACGACGCATCGCCCGACGAGGACCGCCGCCAGTCGGGAGACTCGTGGCGGGAGTCCGACCTGCGGACGGATGGAGGGGCGGACGCCGCCGGTGCCGACGAGGTCAAACTCGACCCGTGGGGCTCTTCGACCATCGCGGACTACCGGAAACTGTTCGAGCAGTTCGGTATCGAGGAGTTCGACGCCGTCCTCCCGGACGTGCCGAACCCCCACTACCTGATGCGCCGGGGCGTCATCTTCGGCCATCGTGACTACGACCCCGTCGCCGAGGCCATGCGCGAGGGCGAGGAGTTCGCCGCCCTCTCGGGGTTCATGCCGACCGGCGACCCCCACATCGGCCACAAGATGGTGTTCGACGAGATAATCTGGCACCAACAGCAGGGCGCCGACGCCTACGGCCTCATCGCCGACCTCGAGGCCCACGCCGCCCGCGGCCTGACGTGGGCGGAGATAGACGAGCACGCCCGCAGTTACGTCCTCTCGCTGCTCGCACTGGGCTTCGACCCCGAAGAGGGCGAACTGTACCGCCAGTCCGAGAACCGCGAACTGCAGGACCTCGCCTTCGAACTCGGCGCCGAGGCCAACGCCTCCGAGTTGCAGGCCATCTACGACTTCGACGGCGAGACGAACATCTCCTACATGCAGTCGGTCGTCACGCAGATGGCCGACATCCTCTACCCGCAACTGGACGAGCCGAAACCGACCGTGATTCCGGTCGGCCCGGACCAGGACCCGCACATGCGACTGGCCCGTGACCTCGCGGCGCGGATGCGCTACTTCGGCGTGACCGAGGCGTTCGCGAGTTTCGAGGCCCAACCCGAGGAACGGCCACTGCTCCGGCAGGCCTACGACGCCCGCGCCGAGTACGCCGAGGACGCCGAGACGCCACGCTGTGGCGAGGCCGCGGACTGGCTCCGAGACAACGAACCGGCCTCGACCGACGTCCGCGAATCGACCGTCGAGAAACTCGCGAACGCCGGGAAAGAGCCGCTCCGGCCGCGGACGCGAATCTTCGACCGCCGGGCGACCGAGGAGGCGTTCGAGGCGCTCATCGAGGCCGTCGACGGCGAGAAACGGGTGTACGACGAACACGTCGACGCCTTCGACCTCTCGCAGTCCGAGGCCGAGGAGTTGGCCCGCGAGGTGGAACTGGACAACGGCGGCTACGGGTTCCTGCCGCCCTCCTCCGTCTACCACCGGTTCATGACCGGCCTCACCGGCGGGAAGATGTCCTCCTCGGTGCCGGCCTCGCACATCTCCCTGCTGGACGACCCGGAGGACGGCTACGACAAGGTGAAGTCGGCGACGACCGGCGGCCGCGCGACGGCCGAGGAACAGCGAGAGAAGGGTGGGAAGGCCGACGAGTGTCCGGTGTACGAACTGTACGCCTACCTGCTGTCGGGCGACGACGACGAGTTCGCGACCGAGGTGTACGAGGAGTGCGTCGGCGGCGAACGCCTCTGTGGCGGGTGTAAGGAACAGGCCGCCGAACTGATGGCGGAGTTCCTCGAAGACCACCAGGAGAAGCGCGCCGAGTGGGAGGAGAAACTCGACGAGCTGGACATCGACCTCGACTCGGACCGAAAACGGTCGTGAACGGTCGGTAAGTCGATACAAACCGTCCGGGCGGCGGCGCGACCCGCTCGACGGCGGCTTTCGTTCGGCTTACAACCGCGGTAAGGCTCACTTCCGCGTGTGCGACGGCGTGAACGATACTCCGCCGTTTTACTGTCGGTGTTCTAACTTTTGGGTGCCATGCACCGACGGGACTACCTCCAGTACACCGGTGCGACGCTCGGTGGTACCGCCCTCGCCAGCGGTGTCGCGTCCGAGGCAGCGGCCATCCCGCTCCCACTCGACGACCTCCCGGACGGACCGACGGCCGTCGCGTGGGGCGACGCCGACGACGACGGGCGCGACGAGGTCGCCGTCGCCCTCCGGACCGACGACGGGCCGCGGTTCTGGGTCCTCGACGACGAGGACGCGGAGTTCGAGGTGCTGTTCTCCGGCAGCGACGAGTGGGGCGACGGCGCCTTCGCGACGGCGCTGGCCTTCGGCGATTACGACGACGACGGGGCCGACGAACTCGCGGTCGGTCGGCGGGCCGGCGGCAACGCTCGCTTCTTCGTCTACGACGACGCCGACGAGGACTTCGACCGACTCCTCGCGGCGGGTCGAAACTGGGGGCGCGACGCCGACACGACGGCGCTGGCGGCCGGTGACTTCGACGACGACGGCGTGGACGAACTCGCCGTGGGACGCTCGGCCAGAACCAACGCCCGCTTCTTCGTCGTCGACGTCGAGGACGAGGACGTACTGCTCCGCGGCGGCCGCAACTGGGGCCGGGGCATCGCCACCTCGGCGCTGGCGGCCGGGGACGTGGACGACGACGGGGTCGACGAACTCGCAGTCGGTCGGCGGGCCGGCGGGAACGCCCGCTTCTTCGTCCACGACGACGCCGACGAGGACTTCGACGTGCTGTTCCGCGGCGGCCGCGAGTGGGGGTCGGACGCCTACCCGACCGACCTCGCGTTCGGCGACGTGGACGACGACGGCTTCGAGGAACTGGGCGTCACCCGGCGAGCGAGGTCCAACGCCCGCTTCTTCGTCTTCGAGGACGCCGAGGTCGACTTCGAACGGGTCCTCGCGGCGGGCCGCAACTGGGGCCGGAACGCCTACGCCACCGGCATCGACTTCGGCGACGTGGACGACGACGGCTACGACGAACTCGTGGTCACCCGACGGGCCGAGTCGAACGCCCGCTACTTCGTCCACGAGGACGAGGACGCGGAGTTCGAGTTGCTGTTCACCGACGGCGACGACTGGAACGCGGACGGGTACGCTATCGACGCGGCCCTCGGCGACATGGACGGCGACGACTTCGCCGAACTCGCCGTCGCTCGTACCGGACAGGGACCACGCGCCATCCTCCGAGAGGACGAGGGCGCCGACTTCGAGTTCCGCGGGTTCTTCCTGTTCCCGGTGTGAGCCGGCGGGACAACGTTTTTACTGGCGCGTTCCCACGGAATCGGTATGGCACCCGAATCCCACCGTGCCGGCGCCGCTCGACAGCCAGTTCGCCGTCCGGGGTTCGGTTTCTTCTTCGCTTCCGGCCGGTAGTGGACTCGGGCGGCGCCGAGAGGCGGCGACCCGACGAAACCGCTGGCGGGAAGTGAGAACCGTTAACTGAGCGACCCGCGCTATTTCCCGACAACGACCGAGACACCCGTATGAAACGACCACAGGCACAGGTGGCCGTCCTGCAGGCCGCCGACGCACAGGAGGACAGACGAATCGACGGGGTGGCCGAGGAGGCCGACCTCGTACCCGAGGCGGCGACGCGGGCCGCCTTCGAACTGGAGGCCGACGGTCTGGTGACCGTCACCGAGGCGACCCTCGAACACTACGACCTGACCGAGGAGGGCGAGCGCTACGTCCGCGAGAGCCTCCCCGAACAGGACCTCTACGAGGCCGCCATAGACGCCGGCGCCGACGAGGAATCGGTGCAGATGGGGCAGGTCATCGGCGCGTCCGGACTGGAGGGCGGTGCCGTCGACATCGCGCTCTCGAACTTCGCCCGGAAGGGGTACGGCCGGATAGACAGCGGCGAGATAACCGCCGATCCCGACGCCGCACCCGGACGAGACCCGGAGATGCACGCGCTGGAAGCCGTCGCCGACGGCCGCGCCGAGGACGCCGACGCCGACGCGCTCGACCAACTGGAACGCCGTGGCCTACTGGAAATCAGCGAGCAGACTGTCCGCTCGGTCCGCCTCACCGACGACGGCGTCACCGCGCTGATGGAGGGCGTCGAGGCCGCCGAGACGGTCGACCAACTCACGCCGGAACTGCTCACCAGCGGCGAGTGGAAAGACGTCGAGTTCACCGAGTACAACGTCGAAGCGGACGCCGAGGACGTTCCCCACGGCAAGGAACACATCCTCCGACAGACCGCTAACCGCGTGAAGGACACGTTGGTCGGTATGGGCTTTCGGGAGATGGAGGGTCCCCACGTCGACGCCCAGTTCTGGATCAACGACTGCCTGTTCATGCCACAGGACCACCCCGCCAGAACCCACTGGGACCAGTTCGCGCTGGAGCGACCGGACGAAATCGCGCACCTGCCCGAGGACCTCGTCGAACGGGTTCGCTCGGCCCACAAGAACGGCGTCGGCCCCGACGGCGAGGGGTACCACTCGCCGTGGGAGGAGGAGGTCGCCCGCGGTCTGGACCTCCGCGGCCACACCACCTCGCTGTCGATGCGCTACCTCTCGGGCCACGAAATCGGCGAACTGGAACCCCCCGAACGGTTCTTCAGCGTCGAGAAGGTGTACCGCAACGACACGCTGGACCCGACCCACCTGCTGGAGTTCTTCCAGATAGAGGGCTGGGTGATGGCGGAGGACCTCTCCGTGCGGGACCTGATGGGGACGTTCACGGAGTTCTACGAGCAGTTCGGCATCACCGACCTGGAGTTCAAGCCGCACTACAACCCCTACACCGAACCGAGCTTCGAACTGTTCGGCACCCACCCCGAGACCGGCGACGTCGTCGAGGTCGGCAACTCGGGCATCTTCCGCGACGAGGTACTCTCCCCGCTGGGCGTCGACTGCGACGTGATGGCGTGGGGGCTCTCGCTCGAACGACTACTCATGCTCATGTACGGCTTCGAGGACATCCGCGACGTGCACGGGACGCTCTGTGACCTGGAACTGCTGCGGGAGACGGAGGTGATGCGGTAATGCCCGTCGTCGACGTCGACCCCGACGAACTGCGCCATCTCACCGGCCACGACGAGAAGGACGACGAGGAACTCAAGTCCGACCTGTTCGACCTCGGACTGGAGTTCGAAGGCTGGACCGAGGACGACGAGTTCCAACTGGAGTTCGCGCCCGACCGCCTCGACCGCCTCTCCGTCGAGGGCGTCGCCCGGTCGCTGCGCTACCACTACGGCGACGACCGTGGCGTCTACGTCCCGACGACGAACAGCGCCGAGTGGACCATCGAAGTCGAGGACCAACCCGAGGAGCGCCCCTACGTCACCGGCGCCGTCGTCCGCGGCCTCGACATGAGCGAGGACGCGCTGGAGTCCCTGATTCAAGTACAGGAGAAACTCCACGCCACGATGGGCCGCAAGCGCGCGAAGGGCGCCATCGGCGTCCACGACCTGACGATGCTGAAAGGCGAGGCCGCCTCGGACGGCACCGGCAAGTCCATCACCTACACGAGCGCCGACCCCGACGAGGCGACGTTCGTGCCGCTGGACGCCGACCGGGAGATGACGCCCAACGAGGTGATGGCGGAGCACGAGACCGGTCAGACCTACGGTGACCTCGTGGCCGACTTCGACCGCGTGCCGGCCATCTACGACGCCATCGGCCTGTTCTCGTTCCCGCCGGTCATCAACGGCCGCCGGACCGAGGTCTCCGAGGACTCCCGGGACCTCTTCATCGAGATGACCGGGACCGACCAGTGGACCATCGACCGGATGTGCAACATCGTCTGCTACGCGCTGGAAGCCCGTGGTGGCAAAGTCGAACGCGTCGAGGTCCAGTACGCCGACGACGCGCCCGGCGAGTACGCCGGCCGGACGCTGGAGCGCCCGGACTTCGAGGTGCGGACGAAGACGGTCACGCTCGACCGCATCGAGTCCATCCTCGGCGTCGACCTCGACCCGCGCGACGTCGTCGACTACGCCGAGCGTGCCGGCCTCGACGCCACCGAGACGCGGAGCGAGGACGGCGTCTCGTTCGAGGTCGAGATTCCGCCCTACCGCGTCGACGTCATCCACCCGCTGGACGTCGTCGACGACATCGGGCGGGCGCTCGGGTTCAACAGCCTCGAACCGACCTACCCGGACGTCTCGACGGTCGGCGGCCGCCACGAGCGGTCCCGGCTGGAGGACGCCGCCCGCGACACCCTCGTCGGCCTCGGCTTCGAGGACCTGCTGAACTTCCACATGACCAACGAGGCGGAGAACTTCGACCGAATGAACGTGGCTCCCGACGACGACTGCGTGGGCGCGGCCGAACCGGTCACCATCCAAGAGCCCTACAGCGAGGACTACACCATCCTCCGCACGTGGGCACTCCCGTCGCTCATGATGGTGCTGGAGAACAACACCCACCGGCGCTACCCGCAGGACCTCGCGGAAATCGGTCTCGCAGCGTGGCTGGACGACACCGAGAACACGGGCGCCGCCGAACACCGCACCGTGGCCGGCGCCCTCGCCCGGACCGACGCCTCCTACGAGGACGCGAAGGCCCGCCTGCAAGCCATCGCCGAAGCGTTCGACGAGGACCTCCGGACGCCGGCGACGACGCACCCCTCGTTCATCGACGGCCGGGCGGCCGAGGTGGTACTGGACGGCGAATCGGTCGGTGTCGTCGGCGAGATTCACCCGAGTGTGCTCGTCGAACACGACCTCGAACTCCCCGTGGCGGCCTTCGAGTTCCGACTGGACGCGCTCGAGTAGGCCGCTAACCGGTTGTCGCTTCTCTTACCGGTCGCTCGGGTACACGTACTCGACGTCGCTCGGCCGTTCGTCGGCGTCTCCGTCCGTCTCGACGACGATGGTCGAAGAGAGCCTGTTGAACAGACGCAGTCCCTCCTTCTCGTAGGCGAGCCAGCCGATGACGATGTCGAGCGGCAGCAGGAAGGCCTTGCCGAAGCTCTCGATGGCGGCGGTGCCGTAGTCGATTGGGTCGCCGCGTTCGTCGGTGACCGCGACGTTCAGCACCATCTTGCCGGCGGACTGTCCCTGATACCCTTCGAGTGCCGTCCAGTACAGGAAGAGGGCGAGTCCGTTCAACCCCGCGAACGGCGTCGTCAGCGAGAGACTGCCGGTCAGGACTGCGAAGACGCCCGCGACTTCACCGAGGCTGGTGAGGACGGAACCGACCAGTAGTACGTCGACGAGCCACGCCAGAAACCGGTCGTCCCAGGTGGCGATGTGGAGCGTGCGAGGGGTGTCCGTCATGCCCCGTCTTCTCCGACCCGCTACTTCAGGGTTCGCTACAAGTCGGCACCGACGGCATCTTCGACGCTGTCGAAACCGTCCGCCTCTAACAGTTCGAGCAGGCCCCGGTTGATGTCTCGGGCGGTCGACGGGCCGTTGTAGACGAGGCCGGTGTACAACTGGACGAGGGAGGCACCGGCACGAATCTTCCGGTAGGCCCCCTCGGCGCTGGAGACGCCGCCGACGCCGACCACCGGCACGTCCACACGGTCCGCGACGAAGCGGACCATCCGGGTCGACTGTCCTTCGATGGGCTTGCCGGAGAGGCCGCCCTGCTCGCTGGCGTTCGGCGAGCGGAGGCTGGTCGGCCGCTCCGTCGAGGTGTTGGTCGCCACGACGCCGTCGAGGTCCAGTTCCGTCACGAGGTCGAGCGTGTCCTCGACGGCCGGTTCGGGGAGGTCGGGCGAGAGCTTCACGAGCAGCGGTGACGCACCGGCGTCTCGCAGTTCGGAGAAGATGGCTGTCATCGCGTCTCGGTTCTGCAGTTCCTCGAAGCCCTGTGAGTTCGGACAGGAGACGTTGACGACGAAGAAGTCCCCACCCTCGGCGACCCGTTCGTAGGTGTATCGGTAGTCCGCCGGCGCGCCGTCGGTGTCGACGTGCTCGCTCTTGGCGATGTTGACGCCCACCGGGACCGGTGCGTCTGTCGACGCGAGGCGTTCGCCGACGACGTCCGCGCCGTCGTTGTTCAGCCCCATGCGGTTGACGATGCCCTCGTCCTCGCGGAGCCTGAACATCCGCGGCCGGGCGTTGCCGGTCTGTGGTTCGGCGGTGACGCCGCCGACCTCGACGAACCCGAAGCCCAGTGACGCGAGCACCGACGGGATGGTCGCGTTCTTGTCGAACCCCGCGGCGACGCCGACGGGATTGTCGAACGTCTGGCCGAAGGCGTCGACCGTCAACCGTTCGTCCGAGACGGTGTACTGCCGTGCCATCACGTCGGCGAGTGGCGTTCCCTGTACGGCTTCGAGGAGCGTGTGGACGCCGTTGTTAGCTGTCTCTGCTGGCAGTGAGAACAGTGCCGGTTTCGCGATATCGTAGAGTCTCATGAGCGTTCTCGAACCCCTTCTCGGTGGCGCCGTGGCACCGACGGTGGGCCGTTAGAAATCGTGTTCGACCTCTTCGGGGTCGGCCTTCTGGATGATAATCTTGTTGTCCCGCACCCGCACGAACACTTCGTCGCCGATCTCCATCCCGGCGACGGCGAGTTCGTCTTCGTGGATGTTGATATGTACGTTGTGGTACTCGCCGTCCTCGTCCTTGGCGCCACTCGGGCTGAGCTTCTTTTTTCGCACCATCGCGCTATCCTATTCCGTGCATCGCCGTAGGATACACTTAAGTCTACCGTGCCGCAGGTCGGCAGACGGCGGGTGGTCGGGGTGCGCGCGCGCCGTCACGGCCGCTTTTCGGCCCGATTTCGACGTGTATTCCGGTCGATATCTGTCGGAGCCTCTCCTAGTATATAAACATACCCCGGGACGGAAGCCGGATTGGGGGGTATATTTATAATGTGCCATGTGCTGAATTGACATGGAGCGGTGAAAACCATGGCACGCGACAGTGACAAGCGCAACTTTGCGCTCCGTGAGGATGGTGACGAATCGAGCGTCTTCTCAGGCGGGACTCCCCGACAGGCTGCGTTGAAGGCAGCCCGACGGCTCGACCCAGCCGATAGCGAAGACGACGCCAACCGACAGGAGATACGACTCCGGGAGAAAGGGACTCACAAGGTCCATATCTACGAGGCATGGGCGTGGGTCGAAGAGGCTCCCGACGACAAACCCGACTGGATGCCGGGCGACATCACCAAGGGGAACGTCTCGAAACAGGGTGTCGAACACCTCGACGACATCTGAGTCGTCGACCAGCGCGGGATTTTTCGTGACCGATTCGTCCCCAGTCACGACTCTCTCCAGAGTCTGCGGGTGCGCTCCGTGCCACTCGCCGGTGTTCTACCACTCGCTTCCGAGTTTCCACGTATGTGCCTCTCTCACTCGTGTAACCGCCTGACGTAGCGCTCCCGGTCCGACGAGGTTAAGTGTGGTACTCCCATCGACTTCGATGTGAACTCGGTACGGGGCGACGCGCCCCGGTCAGGCCGACTCCCGACTCCGTCACTTAAGTACGACAGCAGGTTCGGATGTGAGGCGGTGCGAACTCACGTCGTGCGGTTCGGCGCGTCCGGACTCCGACGCACTTAAGTGATAGACGGCGTTCGGAACGAACGCGAACGAGGCCTGGCCGGGGCCGACGAAACCCGGCCGAACTGGACCGCGGCGAGGTCACTCGCCATCGTAACTCGAAGCCTTTAAGATGGCTTCGAGATAACATACAGGTCCGGAGAAATGAGGATTCCACCCCTGCGGTCCGCCGTCAAGATGGGATCTGATGTTAGCCCTGATAGTTCGGTGACACCCGGTCGATGGGTGTCCTCGAACACCCTTCGATAGCGACCACACCCTTACGGGTGTGATCCCGCCTAACCCTCCCGGCCTCGCGCCGGGATACATTCCGGTTGATCCTGCCGGAGGCCATTGCTATCGGAGTCCGATTTAGCCATGCTAGTCGCGCGGGTTCAGGCCCGCGGCGTATAGCTCAGTAACACGTGGCCAAACTACCCTATGGACAGGAACAACCTCGGGAAACTGAGGCTAATCCCTGATACAGCTCTCACGCTGGAGTGCCGAGAGCTGGAAACGCCCCGGCGCCATAGGATGTGGCTGCGGCCGATTAGGTAGATGGTGGGGTAACGGCCCACCATGCCCATAATCGGTACGGGTTGTGAGAGCAAGAGCCCGGAGACGGTATCTGAGACAAGATACCGGGCCCTACGGGGCGCAGCAGGCGCGAAACCTTTACACTGCACGACAGTGCGATAAGGGGACTCCGAGTGCGAGGGCATATAGTCCTCGCTTTTCTGTACCGTAGGGAGGTACAGGAACAAGTGCTGGGCAAGACCGGTGCCAGCCGCCGCGGTAATACCGGCAGCACGAGTGATGGCCGATATTATTGGGCCTAAAGCGTCCGTAGCCGGCCGTGCAAGTCCGTTGGGAAATCGACGCGCTCAACGCGTCGGCGTCCAGCGGAAACTGTTCGGCTTGGGGCCGGAAGACCTGGGGGGTACGTCCGGGGTAGGAGTGAAATCCTGTAATCCTGGACGGACCACCAATGGCGAAAGCACCTCAGGAAGACGGACCCGACGGTGAGGGACGAAAGCTAGGGTCTCGAACCGGATTAGATACCCGGGTAGTCCTAGCTGTAAACGATGCTCGCTAGGTGTGCCACAGGCTACGAGCCTGTGCTGCGCCCTAGGGAAGCCGAGAAGCGAGCCGCCTGGGAAGTACGTCTGCAAGGATGAAACTTAAAGGAATTGGCGGGGGAGCACCACAACCGGAGGAGCCTGCGGTTTAATTGGACTCAACGCCGGACATCTCACCGGTCCCGACAACAGTAACGACGGTCAGTTTGACGAACTTACCCGAGCTGTTGAGAGGAGGTGCATGGCCGCCGTCAGCTCGTACCGTGAGGCGTCCTGTTAAGTCAGGCAACGAGCGAGACCCGCACTTCTAGTTGCCAGCAATACCCTCGAGGTAGTTGGGTACACTAGGAGGACTGCCGCTGCTAAAGCGGAGGAAGGAACGGGCAACGGTAGGTCAGTATGCCCCGAATGGACCGGGCAACACGCGGGCTACAATGGCTACGACAGTGGGATGCCACGCCGAGAGGCGGAGCTAATCTCCAAACGTAGTCGTAGTTCGGATTGCGGGCTGAAACTCGCCCGCATGAAGCTGGATTCGGTAGTAATCGCGTGTCAGAAGCGCGCGGTGAATACGTCCCTGCTCCTTGCACACACCGCCCGTCAAAGCACCCGAGTGGGGTCCGGATGAGGCCAGGAAACCCTGGTCGAATCTGGGCTCCGCAAGGGGGCTTAAGTCGTAACAAGGTAGCCGTAGAGGAATCTGTGGCTGGATCACCTCCTACTGATCGGGATTGGGGCGCTGCCCCAACCCACCTACGGTGTTCGAGAACACTCGTCGACCGGGCACCTATGAACTATCAGGGCTAACACCTGCGGATCTGTCGGGCCCATAGCTCAGCGGCAGAGCGCCGCCTTTGCAAGGCGGAGGCCCTGGGTTCAAATCCCAGTGGGTCCATGTCACGTGCCAGCCCCGAACCGTGCCCCTTAAGTGTGGGACGGCGATGGGTTATGGTACGAAGACCGGTGCACTATTCCGGGTAAAACCGAGGATAGGAAGGGTCGATTCGCCCACCATCTACCACCTTGGGGGCGAGGATGAAACCGTGTGTACGTGCGATCCAGGCGTCCACTGGACTCGTTCAGTGTAACGAGTCACAACGACGTTGGCTACTATGCCAGCTGGTGGATAGCTCGGCTCGAGAGCTGAAGAAGGACGTGCCAAGCTGCGAAAAGCCTAGGGGAGCCGCACGGAGGCGAAGAACCTAGGATGTCCGAATGAGAATCTCCTCAGCAATTGCTTCGCGCAATGAGGAACCCCGAGAACTGAAACATCTCAGTATCGGGAGGAAAAGAAAACGCAACGTGATGTCGTCAGTAACCGCGAGTGAACGCGATAC
>NZ_RKLR01000029.1 GCF_019599465.1 Haloarcula rubra | reverse complement strand
ATTCGACGTACTCGTAGAGGCGTCGGAACCCCCAGACGTGTTGCCACGTCGCCTCGGGAATATTCTCCCGAATGTGGGTCAAGTCCTCGAACACGATGTGCGAACAATCGTTCTCGACGGCCTCCTCAATAAGTTCGTTCGCCACCGTGTGCAGGTATATCTCAAACCGTCCGTACTCCTTCTGCCCGACTGATTCAATGTTCTCGTGGGCATGGCGAGAGCCACACTGCTGGAGCGATGCACGGCGTTTCTCGTACTCTCGACGCCAGTGGTTGAACTCGTCTGCCGACCAGAATCGCCCCGTCGAAGCGACGGCGAGGTTGTTCACACCCAAATCCACACCAAGGACGGTTCTGTGCTTGGACTCGGATTCAGGCGTCTCATCGTCTGTTTCGACCTTTCGCATCGAGGCGTGGAGATACCAGTCACCGTCGCGGTACTGCAAGTGAGCCATCCGAAACTCGAAGTCCTCGTCGGAGACGTACTTGGTCGGCGGTGTCTCAGAGCCGTCGGGGAGGATGTAGTCGCACTCAACACGCCCGTCTACGGTCGAAAGGGAAACGTGGTCACGGTGGAACGTTGCGCTTCGCTTGTCGTACACCGCGCTGTCGGCGGAGAAATATGGTTGCGACGTATTCTCGCCACGTTTGCGGCGTTCGACTCCGCTTTTGACGGCCTCGACCGCCCTGCGAATCCCTTTCTGGACGAGGTTGGCGGTCAGGTCGGTTTCGTCGCGGAGTTGGTCGTAGAGGGCGCGTTCGGCTTTGGCTTTCGAGGTGACGTGGTATCCGTCGTCGCCGTGCCAGCACCACTCGCTTGCGGTGTTGGCGCAGTGTTTGAACTGCTCGACAGTCTCTTGAAGGGAGGCGTCGGCTCCTTCGGGAGTGTCGAGTTTGATGACGGCGGTACGACGGTATTCCACTGTGTTTCACATATATAGCTAGTGTTACGTATATGTTAAGGAGTTGACTTGCCATTCGTAGCGTGGTTTGTGTCATCGGTTGTCGGCTTCCTCCCCGACCTCAAGGGTCGGGGCATCCGCCTCGTACCGCCTGTGAAGACACGTCGGAGTCGGGCGAACCGTCGTCATAGAGCCGCCGGAGAAGCGCTAGTCAGACTACTCGAAAACGTGCTAACGAGGAGGTCTCCGGGTAAGCAGGTCCATATGATCCGGTATCGACCGACTGTTTTTGTATCGAAAGTACAAGTTCACGATACGGTCGTCGGCCGCTCGTGTTCTCACCCAAGAGCGTGCATGTGGTCGACGACCACTCCTGACCGAACAGTTGCAGCGGTTCTCCGACTCTATTCGTATCCCTGTTTGTTCAAAGCGATCAGCGCCAGCCCCAGTGTGGTAAGTGTGGCGTGAACCCGAACCGACTCACTACTACACGTGGTACCAAGGAACGGACCCCGACACAGTACGGACCATGTAACTCTCAAGCCTCGTCTCACCGGGGTCCGACTCCCAGTTCGTCCATTGTCTGGTGCACGGATGGGACCGAGACGAGGCCGGTCGGTGGCCGCCGCGTGAGGAACGGGGGATATCCAACCCGTCCCATCTCTGTGGCCCAATCGCCGGCACTCACCCTATGCATCGTACTGCACCGAGGGCACGTCGGGGGCATCACCATCGAGACGGAGCCGACAGCCACGCGGTGTGCCCGTTTCTCCCGAGACAGCCCTCGTGACGACGATTGTCGGAGTCACTCCAAGCGACGTCGTCGCACATACGAGTGGGGGGTCGTTGGCAGCGAGAAATCGACGACCGCCGCGGTCGACATGGTCATCGACGCTTGGGGCCCGCATCGATAGTTGCGATACAGCAGCGTTCGACGACCCGGCTGGCCAAACAGCGATGTACAGGACACTCGAGACGGTACTGCCGCCAGTTCTTAGCCGACCGAGTCCTTGGAGTGCCCATGGAGTCACATCCCGGCTTCCACTCGCTCCACGAGGAGACAGCCACCTCGCTCGCAGTGACGGGGACCTTACCCGAGTGGCTCACTGGCAGCCTCGTTCGGAACGGCCCGGGCGCCTTCGACATTCCGTCGGGCAGCAGCGTGGACCACTGGTTCGACGGATTCGCGATGCTGTACCGGTTCACGTTCGACCCGGGGTCGCGTGCCGGCGGGGCCGACGGCGACACAGTCCACTACCGGAACAGATTCCTGCGGACCAACGCCTACGAGGCAGCACGACGAGACGACTTCGAAGGTGGGTTCGCGACGGGCGAGACCACGCTCCGGTCACGTCTGGCGGCGTTTCTGACGGATCCGTACGACAACACCAACATCATCGCCGAGCGGTTCGGGGACGACTACGTCGCCCTGACCGAATCACCGAGGAAGGTCCGCTTCGATCCGAACACGCTCGAGACGGTCGGTCATCTCGAGTACGACGACGAGGTGCCATCCGGGCAACTATCGTGTGCCCATCTCAAGCGTGACCCCGCGACGGGGGTGCTCGTCAACGTCGAGACGAGGTTCGGCCGCACCAGCAAGTATCACGTGACCGCGACCACCCCGGCGGGCGACCGACGACACGTCGGGAGTGTCGATACAGATCGGCCGGCGTACATGCACAGTTTCGCCCTGACGCCGCGCTACGTCGTGCTCACAGAGTTCCCACTGCGTCTCGACCCGCGGCGGTTCCTCAAGCCGGGCCGACAGGCACCATTCATCGAACAGTTCGAGTGGGAGCCAGACCGTGGAACCCGGATCGTCGTCGTGGACCGGACGACCGGCGCGGTGATCGCTGAACCCGTAATCGACGCCACGTTCGGCTTCCACCACATCAATGCCTTCGAACGAAGTAATGGTCGAGAACTCGTCTTCGACCTCGAAACAGTACCCGACGCGACGACGATCGACTCTCTGTATCTAGAGAATCTCCGGGCCGGCGAGATGGGCGCCATCGTCGGGCGTATCGAACGGTTTACCGTCGACCTGGGCACCGCAGACAGTGCCTCCCGCTACGGTGTTGGTGAGCCGACCGTAGCACGCGAGATGCTGTACGGCGACGGCAGCGCACTGCCGACCGTCTCACCGACGTGCTGGTGTCGCCCGCATCGGTACGTCTACGCGATGGGGATGGACACACCAGTCACCGAATGGGCACGCCGTATACTCAAACTCGACACGGATACGGGCTCAACCAAGACGTTCGACGATGGCGGTGACTACTTCGGCGAGCCGATCTTCGTCCCGGCGCCCGACGCCGAGAGCGAAGACGACGGCGTCGTCCTGACGGTGGGTCTCGACACCGACGTTGAGCGGTCACGGCTGCTCGTGCTCGACGGCGCTACCTTCGAAGAGCGCGCTCGGGTGACGTTGCCCCACGCGGCCCCGTTCGATTTTCACGGCCGCTACTTCCCGGAACTGCGAGCGGCGGCCAGCGACTGATGACGGGCAAGCGTCGGGCCGACGAGACCGGCCAGCGCTACGCATTACCGTCAGCCCCTGCATCCGTGTACCAGTACGCCCACAGTATCAATACGCCCTGCAAGGGTAACCGGGCCCAACGGGCCAGCGCAGAGGGGTCGCCGCCACCGGGCGCTCCCTCGATACTGACCATCGATACCGCCATGTACACGTTCGCGGGGAAAATGGCGACGAGTAACGCGATTGTCGCCCACGCGGCATACGGTCGGGTCCGTGGCACCAATAGCCCGATTCCGACACCGATTTCGGCGACACCGGACAGATACACCAAAACCAGCGGCGCCGGCAATGCCGGTGGCACTATCTGGACATACAGTTCCGGAACGACGAAATGCAAGACCCCAGCGACGACGTACAGTGGCCCCATCACGTACAGTAACGGCCGTTTGAATCGCGCTAAGCCAACACGCATCAACGCCGAATAGGGTGAGGAGGAGGAAGCAAGTTCGGATACAGACACTTACCCTGATTCTCGGCTTGTTTAGCTGTGAACCGTCTCGGGGTCAAGCCCCGAGACACTCGGCCTGCCCCACTTGTAGAACGCTCGGCAGACAATCAGCTGCTGTCGACGTCGAGGATCTCGATTTCGAACTCGAGTGTCTCGCCGGCGAGTTGGTGATTGAAGTCGAGTGTCACGACCTCATCACCGATATCGACGATCTCTCCCAGCCCTATCTGTGTCTGTATGAACGCACCCTCCTGTGCATCCTGATCGCCGATCATCTCGTCGAACTCGGAAGCACTGATCTCCTGGACGTCCGCTTCACTCCACTCTCCGTAGGCAGACGCCGGCGGAATCGTAACCGTCGTCGTCGTGCCTTCCTCGAGGTCGTACAGCGCCTCTTCTAAGCCGTCGATAACGTCGCTGTCGCCGACTTCGACAGTCAGTGGGTCGTACTCCCGACCGGGTTGTTCCTCGATGACGCCTGTCTCTTCGGCAACCTCGCGGCGTGAGGTTTCGAAGACCGTTCCATCGTCCAGTCGACCGGTGTACTCCAGCGACACGACGTCGCCATCAGTGATGGTCATACGAGTACGTATCGCGTCAGACAGATAAAAAGCGGCAAACGCCATCGTCCAATCTGACAGCCCCCCAACCACTATATATCACTCTGTGTCTATCGTGGCGAAGGTGCTGACGATTACGAGCACGACGACGGCGAACGCGCCACCGGAGTTGGCATCGCGATGTAGTATGACACGAGCGTTTTCAGTCGACTGTATCCACGTGAGGCAAACGGTGGCCTCCGGGTCGCGGATACCTCAGGACTCCTCGTCGGAGGGCGGCCGACTCGACAGTCGGTCGAACCGGTCCTGTGCAGCCTCCTTCCGCGTCTCCGTTCGGTCGGGTTCGTAGGTCCAGTCGACGAACGCCTCGTCTTCAACGGTCACCGACAGAATCGCGTCGGCGTGACGTCCGTCCTCGGGCAGCACTGTCGAATCCAGCACCGCGTCCCCCACTTCCTCGCCGTCTCGTTCGAAAAAGACCGTCGCCAGTCCGTCTTCGATCGAATCGACAACGGCTGTATAGCGCCCGTCTTCGAAGCCCTCGGTATCTGTCATCCGTATATCTCCTCTATCACGACAGCACCCTCACTGTTTCGCACAGTGACCGTGTCCCCATCGTTGTTCCAGACCGGTGACCCCACGTCCCAGTACAGGTCCGTCGCACTGTCGCTCCAGCTGCCGGTATGCAAGGTCACTGTCGACCCGGCCTCCAGCGTGTAGCCGTCCGGGAACGTGTAGGTCTTGCCGGCCTCGTCCGTAACCGTCCATCCCGAGAGGTCCAGCGATGCGTCCCCGCTGTTTTTGAAGACGACGTACTCGTCGTTGAGATTCGTACGCTCGTCACCGTCGGCGTCGGCGTGGACGGCCTCGATTGATAGTGTGCCCTCGCGGGTCGTCGTCCCACCATCCGCCGCGACGGCCGTCGAGTCCGTGGCACCGCTGCCTGCATCAAGTCGAGCCCGTTCGACGACATCACCCTTCGTCCCGGGTGGAACTGGGTCGCCCTCGCGGACAGCGAGCGGGTCGGTCGGTGCTGCCCGCTGAGTCCGCACAGACACCGTCTGCCCGTCGCTGACGAGGACGACGTTCCCGTGTGTCGCCGTCCAATAGGTGGGAATCGATCGGTCAGACAGTCTGTTCAGCACGGCCTCTGTGGGGTGCCCGTACTGAGAGTCGTACGCACTCGAGACGACCACCGCCTGAGGGTCGACGGCATCGAGTAACTGTTCGCTCGTCGAACTCGAAGAGCCGTGGTGGCCGGCCTTCAGTACCGTGGACTGCAACTGGTCGCCGTATCGGTCGGCCAGATACGCTTCCTGGTCGTCTTCGGCGTCACCGGTCAGCAGGAAACTCGTCTGGCCATAGGTGAGCTTGAGGACGATGCTGTTCTCGTTACGAGCGGCGTCCTCGAGATACGGCTCTGGCGGCCCCATCACCTGAACGTCGACGCCCTCGAACGGAATCGAGTCACCGGCACGTGTCTCGTACAGGGTGACGCCGTGCTCTTCGACGGCGTCGAGATACTCACTGTAGGTCTGCGTGCTCGCGGCGATACCCGGGTCGTAGACGGCCCCGATACCGTCGGCTTCGGCCTCGTAGTAGTCGATGATAGCGGCGTTGCCCCCGATGTGATCGGCGTCGTTGTGTGAGACGACCATGTAGTCGATGCGGTCGATGTCGTGCGCTTGGAGGTACTGCAGAACGGATTCCCCGTCGTCGCGATAGTGGCCGGTGTCGACGAGCATCGTCTCGCCGGTCGGGCCGACGACGAGCGTACTCACCGACTGGCCGACGTTGATGAAGTGGACCTCCACCGTTCCGTTAGCCGTGGTCGTCGACGGTATGGGCGTGGCTTCCGTCGTAGTCGTCGATTCAGGGGTGTCGACTGCCGGCGCCGCGCCCGAACAGCCAGCCAGAAGCACGACGAGTGTCAGACAGACAACCCACACAGGCGGCGACCGGCTAAGCATAGTCCCAGTCTACGTACGTTGCAGGTATAGGTGATGTGGCCCGTCGAGGACAACCCCGGGCGAAAATGAGAGGGAACCAACCGTTCTCGGGGGGGCCGGCCCCCGCGTCGGTTCACTCGTAGCGAGCGACGGCACGGACCGGTGCTCCGTCTCCTGCCCCGACCTTCAGCGGGAATGCGAGGAGTTCGAAGCGGTCGGGCACCGCCTCGAGGTTGGTGAGGTTCTCGAAGATGAGGTGGTCGTTGCCGAGGAGTGTGTGGTGGACGGGGAACCCCGCTGGTTCGTCGGGGGCCGCGCTCGGGGTCGGCGTCGGGTCCGGGTTCAGCGCGTCCACGGCGACGTCGTAGCCCTGTTCGAGACAGAAGTCGGCGGCGGCCGGTGTCAGGTAGGGATGGTTGCGATAGATGGCGTCCCCCCAGTGGGCGTCCCACCCGGTCCGAACCACGAGCACGTCGGCGTCGGTGACGGGCAGGTGGTCCGGGCCGATAGGTGACCGCGAATCGAGTCCGCGGCAGTCGGCGACGGCGGCGTCAAGCGCGAACCGGTCGACGGGGAACTCGTCGATGGTAGCGCCGTCTGACTCGGTGTGGCTCGGCGCGTCGACGTGCGTCCCGGTGTGGCTACCGCAATCGAGCCGCATTACCCGGTAACCATCTTCCGGCATAGTTGCGTGTTCTTCGACCGAGACCTCCGGGTCGTGAGGGTACACGGGCATCCCAGATTTCACAGTCTGCGTCAGGTCGTGGGCCTGCATGCTGCTAAATCTGAACTATTGACACAAATAGGTAGGGTATGTCACGACCCCGTGTATTTTAGTAGATTCGTGCAAATGGTGAGGTTGATATGGCAAGCTATTTCCACCAGAATCGGTCACAGGGGACAAGGACCATCAGTCGGGGGTCGGTATCATGGTTAGTTCCACGGGCGGATACGCCCTGATCGGCGTCTGGGCGGCGCTAATGATCGGACTCGCGTACTTCATCTTCAGACGTCAGAGCGTCAACGATACGAAGGAGTTCATCACCGCTGGCGGCCGCGCACAGGTCGGGTTGACCACGGCGAGTTTCGCGGTGACGTGGATGTGGGCGGGTGACATCCTCGGCGTACCACAGTACGTCGGCTTCGTCGGTGTCGCTGGGATTTGGATGTACGCTGGGCCCGCTGTCCTGTCCTCGTTCCTCGTGATGCCGTTCGCGCTGCGGATGCGTGAGCTGTTCCCACAGGGGCTGACCTACAGCGAGTACTTCATCAAGCGGTTCGACAAGCGGGCACACCTCGCCGTCATCTTCGTCGTCCTGTACACGATGGTACTCGGCGGTGTCATCCAGTTGTACGTCGGCGGGACGGTCATCGGTGGCCTCGCAGGCATCGACCCGACCATCGTGATGGCGCTGCTGATGGCCGTCATCGGCGTCTACATCCTGCTCGGTGGGCTGTGGGGCTCGATGACGACGGACTTCGTCCAGTTCATCAGCGCTATCGCGCTGACGCTCGTGTTCGCACCACTGCTGGTCTTCGAGGTCGGCGGTCCTTCGGTCGTCTATCAGGACATGGTCGCGAACCTCGGCGAGCGGTCCGGTGCGTTCCTCAGTATGGCTAACTTCGCGCCCATCGAGGGCTTCTTCCTGCCCTACGCCCTCGGACTGGGGGTCTGGGGTATCGTCAGCCTGTCGACGTGGCAGCGTATATTCGCGGTCCGGCGGGACAAGACCACTCGGTTCCTCACGGTGGGCGGTATCGGGGTGTTCTCGACCATCGCGATGTACAGCCTCATCGGCTTCGTCGGGCTGGCCGCGTTGCCCGACGTCGCTCCGGGCGCCATCGCGACGGAGGCACTCGCGCTGCTACCCGGGTGGGCGGCAATCGTCTTCCTCCTCGTCGCGCTGATGGTGCTCGGCTCGTCGACCGACTCGTACCTGACCGCCATCGCCAGTCTGTTCT
Organism: Haloarcula rubra; assembly: GCF_019599465.1. Lineage (GTDB taxonomy): Archaea > Halobacteriota > Halobacteria > Halobacteriales > Haloarculaceae > Haloarcula > Haloarcula rubra. Next base: position 833 of record NZ_RKLR01000029.1, on the reverse strand, counting down.
CGCGGGACATCTACTTCCGACAGTTCAAGCCTGATGCCGACGACGAGAGCCAACTGCGTGTAGCACGCTTCGCGAGTCTCGCGTTCGCGCTCATCATCTTCCTCGCGACTGAGTTTGCGCTCCGGAGCGGCGTGACGTTCATCCAACTGCTGCTCATCGGGGGTATCGGGTCGACGGCACTGGTCGGTCCCTTTGCCCTCTCGCTATTCTGGTCACGAACGAGCACCGCTGGCTTCATTTCGGGAGTCATGTTCAGTCAGGTCGTCACGGCGCTACTGCTGATAGTCTCGTTCCAGATGTACGCTGTCCCAGGTGTTCCGGCGCTGAAACTGTGGGAGGTCATGCTCGTCGGCCACCTCGTCTCCACGGCGCTGACCGCCGTCGTCAGTCTCGCCAGCCCGGACGACTTCGACTTCGATAGCGTCGCCGGTGAGACGGTGGTCGCCGACGGAGGTGACGACCGATGATGAGCGAATCGATGTTCGTCGGGATGCTGGTGCTGTTCTGGCTCGCCGAGTTCGCTTTCGGGGCGATCGTCATCTACTGGTTCGTCCGCCAGGGCTTCGCCGACGAGGGGACTGCGAGCGGGACGGACTTCCCCCTCGAAGATTCCAAGCTCACGAAACAGTCGCTCGGTATCTGGGGGCTGTTCTTCCTCGCCATCGTCATCGGTATCGTCGTGGGTGCCTGAGAGCGGCCAACTTCAACGCTCTTGCGAAGTAGATTGTTGATAGCGAGAGCTGTGGCTGAAAGTCGAAGAGGGCAAGGGCACCGCGCCAGCGGTGCCCGATATGTTCCCACTAAGCCGGTTCGTGTCGGAATCGGCCGCAGCG
>NZ_RKLR01000028.1 GCF_019599465.1 Haloarcula rubra | reverse complement strand
AGTCGACGCATAATTCTCGATGAGGAGCGAGGGTTGTGCACAGACTTCTCCTCCTCATTCCTCTCGAAAAGTAGCCTCGATAAGCCGCCGCTGTCACGCGATTCTTCTCTTAGCTAAAGACGGATGCGGGAGTAATTATGATTGCTGGGGGGCCGAACCCAACTGGTTCCCCGCCATTATCTACACCTACTTCTATTCTCACATTATCACTCTCTCTTTTATCTTCGAACTCATCGAAATTCTCGACCTCAGAAAGCCAGTGGTAGATCGGGATTTTGTCGCCATTTCCAACTTCTCCCGTTTCAGTTGTAGGCTCCACTGCTTGAAAACCGCACCCAGCCAATCCAACAACAGATAGCGTTCCGAACCGTCGGAGATACTTCCGCCGTCTCATATCCACACAAATCACGGAACAAACAAAAAACTCGGTACCGGAAGATAGACGAGATATTTGAATTATATCCCTCACCCTGAGACCGGACTATTTCTCCACCAAATTACCTCTACTAATCGACCAATGACCCCGCGTTCCAGTCTGTTAGACTGACCGATATGCGTGCTGTCATCCAAACTTGACAGATGTCAGTACTCCCGACAGACCTCATTCCCGGTTCGTCAGTATCTGCTGTTTCCAATAATCGGTAGGAAGAGCGGTTACTTCGGAAGGATCGACCTCAACGGTAGACCGTACCTGAAGCAATACATATTATTTTCAAATATTTCTAATAGCCAACTCAAAATGTACGCCCGGAACACTAACGACCGGCGTCATCCTCGGCGGCGCGCCACGTCAGCCGGCAAACCCTCGTGCCGGGCGGGTGACCTCTCGGTCGCCTGGTGCCGAAACGGCGGTGACCGGTTCGGCGCGCGGGGTACGGCCGCGAGTCGGGTGGGTGCGTCCACCAGGCGGGCGGCGGAGCCGCCGGGATGTACCGTGCCCGGGTTCTCCGGACCGTCATCGTCCCGGTGACGGGCCTCGGCCGGGGATTGAAGGCACGCAGTCGGGCTAGGAGGGTCCCGTACCTAAGGGTGACGTTCAGACGGCGTACTCGTCCTCGCGCAACTGGACGTACTTCCCGTCGCGGTAGCCGAACTTCCCCCACTTGTACTTGACGACGAGTTCGAGGCCGTGCAGGCCGCCTCTGAGCGCGGCGTCGGCCTTGATGCCGCGCGCGTCCATCAGGTCGTTCGCCGTTTTGAACGCGCGGTCCCAGTCTCTCGGCCCCCAGTCACGGACGAGGTCGGCGAAGGTGACGTTCCGCAACACTTCGTCGCCGATGGCGGCGTGCCACTCGGCGTTGTACCGTTCGAGGCGCTCCTCGGCGGCGAGTCGCCCGGCTATCTTCCCGGTGCGGACCGCGACGTGGTCGCCACCCTCGTGGAACGCGGAGGTGGCACCCATCGCGCCGCCGGTGACGGCGATACCGGCTCCGACCGGTGAGTCGATGGGCCGGGTCGAGGAGATGGGGTACGTCTCCGTCCCCTTCGACTTCCCGCGGTCCTCGACCAGCGGGAAGTCCGCGACGTCGTACTCGGGGAACTGCCGTTCGAGCAGTCGTCGGACGTACTCGTTGCCCCTGGGGATGCCCTCGTCGTCGTCGCGCAGGAGGTCCCACTCACTGACGTCGTAGTCGTCGATGTCCAGTCCGATGGGCATCGTCAGGCCGATGCGGGCCACCGGCGGGTCGTTCGGGAATATCCACGGGTAGGCGGTGTGGCCGGGCATGATGCCCCACCAGAACTCGATGAAGTCGGGGTCGAACAGTTCCTCGGGCATCCGGCGGTGTTCCTGATAGGCGATGTGGTTGGCCGTGTTCGAGGGCATAATCTCGCTCATCGTCCGGCCCTCGGGGAGGAACTGGTCTAGCGTCCCGCCCGTGACGGTCCGCTGGGGGCCGTCCGCCAACACGAGGTAGTCCGTCTCGAGGTTCTCGCCGTTGGCCAGACGGACCGTGTGGCGCGGCGACGCGGCGAGGTCCGTCTCGACGCCGGTGACGCTGACGCCGACGCGGTAGTCCGCCCCGGCGTCGACCGCCCGCCGGCGAAGCCAGTCGTCGAACCGCGCCCGGTGCATCGTGAAACCGAACCCGTCGTAGGCCGCGTCGATGCCCGTCTCGGTCAGTGCCAGTTCGGAGTCGGGCCCGTAGAACTTCGCCCCCTCCAGTTCGCTGAGGACCACGTCGTCGGGGAACTCCGCGGCGTCGAATCCCATGATGTCGAGCCAGTAGTCCAGCAGTCCCGCCGCGTCCGTCGAATCCGGCCCAGTGCCCTCGCGGTCGGCCCGGGGAACCCCCTTCTCCAAGACGACGGCGTCGGCGCCGCGGGCGGCGGCGGCCTCGGCGGCGGACGACCCCGCTGGGCCACCCCCGACGATTGCCACGTCTACGTATTCCATACCCGCTACCGTGCCCCCCGACGGCTAAAACCTATTGTCTCGTCGCGCTACGTGGACTCCGAGAGCCACGACGGGCCGGTCAGTGTCGACGCCGCCGGCCTCGCGCCGTCCGCGGCTCCCGGGCCCTCGTCGTCCCTTCCAACCAGACGCGGTAGGGCGTCCGACAGTTCCCGTCGTCGTCGGCGACCAGAACGGTGTCGCTCTCCGGTGCAGTACCGTTTTGGCGCTCGGCGTCGCACGCATTCGGTATGCCCGACATCGTCGTTCGCCGAGACAACATCCACGGCATGGCCGTCGACCGATACGTGACAGCGCTCCGCGAACGCCTCCCGGACCACGACGTCGCCGTGGCCCGGACCCCGGCCGCCGAGCGTGACCTCGTCGCCGACGCGACGGTGCTCACCGGCAGTGCCGTCTCCGAGGCCCTGCTCGACCGGGCCGACTCGCTTCGCCTGTTCGCGTCCACGTACGCCGGCTACGACCACCTCCCGCTCGACGAACTGGCGGCACGCGACGTGGCCCTGACGACGGCCTCCGGCGTCCACGCGCCCAACGTCTCCGAACACGTCGTCGGCGCGTGGCTCTCGTTCGCTCGCGGGTTCTTCACGGCGCGGCGACGACAGGCCGACCACGTCTGGCAGTCGTTCAAGTCGACCGACTTCGCCGGCAGTCGCGTCTGCGTCGTCGGCATGGGGGCCATCGGCTCCGCCGTCGTCGACAGACTCGACGGTTTCGACGTCGAGACGGTCGCCGTCAGGCACTCGCCCGAGAAGGACACCCCGACCGACGAGGTGTACGGCTACGACGAGGTCCACGAGGCCGTCGAGGACGCCCGCTACGTGGCGCTGGCGTGTCCGCTCACCGACGAGACGAGGGGGCTTGTCGACGCCGACCTCCTGACGACGATGCACCCCGAGACGGTTCTCGTCAACGTCGCCCGCGGTCCGGTGGTCGACACCGACGCCCTCGTAGACGCCCTCCAGCGCAACCACGTCGGCGCGGCGGCGCTTGACGTCACCGACCCCGAACCGCTCCCGAGCGACCACCGCCTGTGGGACTTCGAGAACGTCCTCGTCACGCCGCACAACGCCGGCCACACGCCGAGCTACTTCGACAGACTCGCGGACATCGTCGCCGAGAACGTCCGACGCGCCGAGGAGACCGGCGCGTGGGACGGGTTACAGAATCAGATACCGCTCTAGATGTAGCCGCGCTGGGCGAGCAGTTCGCCGTTCAGCACGCTCGCACCCGCCGCGCCGCGCATCGTGTTGTGCGCGAGGCAGTTGAACTGGACGCCGTCGGTGGTTTCGCGGAACCCGCCGACTGCGACGCCCATGCCGTCCTCGACGTTCCGGTCGAGTCGGGGCTGTGGACGGTCGGGTTCGTCGAACACCGTGATGAGGCGTTCCGGCGAGGACGGCAGGTCGACGCCGGTGACCGACTCCATGGCCGCCTCGACGTCGTCGACGGAGACGTCCTCGGCCGTGTCGGCCCAGACGTTCTCTAGGTGGCCGTCGAGCGTGGCGATGCGGTTACACGAGGCGGCGACGTCCATGTCGTTGAGTTCGACTTCGGCGCCGTCGAAGGACCCGAGCAGTTTCCGGGACTCGGTCTCCATCTTCTGTTCCTCGCCGCCGATGTGCGGGATGGCGTTGTCGATAATCTCCATCGAAGAGACGCCGGAGTAGCCCGCGCCCGACACCGCTTGCAGGGTCGAGACGCGCACGTCTGTCACGTCGAAGGCGTCGTCCAGCGCCGCGAGCGGCGGGACCATCGTGATGGTCGAACAGTTGGGGTTCTTCAGCAGTGCGCCGTCCCACCCGCGCTCGTCTCGCTGGACCTCGATGAGGTCGACGTGGTCGGCGTTGACCTCGGGAATCGTCAGCGGGACGTCCTCGTCCATCCGCCCGTTCGAGGAGTTCGAGGAGACGACGTAGCCGGCCTCGCAGAACTCCGGTTCGACCTCCGCGCCGACGCTGGAGGGGAGCGAGGAGAAGATGAGGTCGACGTCGTCCGGGACGGCGTCGGGCGTCGTCGCGCCCACGGTGATGTCGGCGACGTCCTCCGGGATGGGCGCTTCGACGCGCCACTTCGCGGCGTCGCGGTAGCTCTCTCCGGCACTCGATTCACTGGCTGTCAGTGCGGCGATCTCGAAGTCCGGGTGCGGGTCGAGTAGCTGGATGAGTCGCTGTCCGACCGCGCCGGTTGCTCCGAGGACGCCTACGCGTACAGTCATCGGTTGACACAGGGCCGTGGGTGTTCAAAACAGTTTGGATACACCCCGGGCCACCCCGCTTTCCCCCGGTCAGGCTTCCGCTTCCGTGTCTTCGAACACCCACTCCACGACCCGCGCTTCCACCACGTCTCGCTCCTCGACGTACGGGTCGTCGCGGTTCGCCAGCGTTGACTCGGCGTCGTCCAGCATCTCGGCTTCGAGGTCGGAGTGGTCGGGTTCGTCCCGGACGTCGTTGAGCAGGGCCTCGAAGTCCTCCCGCAGGTCGAACGAGGCGCGAGCGACGTTACAGCGCGAGAGCGGACTCATCCCCGTCTCCAGCACGAGGTCACGAACCGTCTCCCAGTCGGCGACACAGAAGTAGATAGACACTTCGCCGACGATGTCCCGCCACGCGATCGCCTCCGAGTGCTTCAGCAGGGGCACCGCCCGTGGTGGGAGGTCCAACCGCGTCTCCGTGTCAGGGTTCCCGCACAGGCAACACGCCTTCTCCGTCTTCCCCGTGTACATGTCCGCTAGTTGGGCTCGACGGGTTTGTGTACTCGGGTTCCCCGCGGCGTGGCCGCAGTGTGGGGGTATAAGTATCGGGGACGGGCAGTACTCCGCAATGCTGCGCGACGCGCTGTTCTACCCTCAGCGAGGCCCGGGGTGGCTCTGGACCGTGATAACCGGGAGTCTGCTGACGCTCGTGGGCGCGGTGCTGTTCGTCCCGCTCATCCCGGCACAGGGGTACCTCCTCCGGGTCTTACGGTCGACGGCCGACGGCCGCCCACACCCGCCGAAGTTCGAGGACTGGGGCGACCTGTTCGTCGACGGCGCGCGGGTCATCGGCGTGCAGGTGGCGTACCTCCTCATCCCGGTCCTCGTGACGCTCGGGGGCGTCCTCGCGCGGGCCTCGGGTGCCGGACTCCTCGGGAGCGGCCTGTTGCTCCTCGCGTCGGTCGTCGGTCTCGCCTCGGCGTACCTCCTGCCGGGCGCACTCACACGGCTGGCGACGACGGACTCCCTGCGGGCGGCGTTCGAGATACGAGCGATCGCCGGTGCGGCCCGCCGACCCGTCTACGTCGTCGCCGTCGTCGAGGCGTACGTCGCCCTGTTCGTGATTGCGGGGCTGGGCGGCGTCCTCGTCCTCATCCTCGTCGGCGCGGTGTTCGCCTTCTACGGGCAGGTCGTCGGCTATCACCTGTTTGCGCGGGGGTACGCCGGCGCGACCGGCGACGGACAGGACCCGATGCACCGACCGGGGACCGCCACGGAGTGAGGGTTCGACCGGCGGGGCCACACAGGAACGTTTTACTCGCCGGAGCGGGGACCGGAGCGTATGGATACGGCCGACCGACTCGACCTCGTGAGCCGGCACACTCAGGAGGTCGTCACGGAAGACGAGCTCGAGGGACTGTTCGAGGACGGCGACCCGTCGGCGTACATCGGCTACGCGCCCACCGGCGAGATGCACATCGGCCACTTCACGACGATGCGAAAGCTCGCGGACTTCCTGCGCGCCGACGTCGACGTGACGGTGCTCGTCGCCGACCTGCACGCCCATCTGGACGACAACAAGAGCCCGTTCGACCTGCTGGACGCCCGCTCGGAGTACTACCGCGTCGCCATCGAGGGCATGATAGACGCCGCCGGTGCCGACCCCGACGACGTCGAGTTCGTCCGCGGTACCGACTTCCAACTCGACGAGGAGTACACGCTGGAGATGTACCGCATGGCCGCGGAGACGACCATCGCCCGCACCCAGCGCGCGGCCAGCGAAGTCGTCCGCGAGTCCGAGAGCCCGAACCTCGGCGGCCTCATCTACCCGCTGATGCAGAGCCTCGACGTGAAGGCCCTAGACGCCGACATCGCCTACGGCGGCGTCGACCAGCGCGGCATCTACATGCTCTCGCGGGAGATTCTCCCCGACCACGGCGGTCACTCGCCGATCTGTGTCTTCGCGCCGCTCCTCTCCGGCCTCTCGGGCGGCAAGATGAGCGCCTCCGACGCCGCGTCGAAGGTCAACCTCACCGACTCGCCCGAGGAGGTCGAGGAGAAGATAGGGCAGGCGTACTGTCCGGCCGGCGAGGTGGAGGACAACGGCGTCCTGGAGTACCTCCATCACCTCGTCTTCCCGGTGCTCCACGTCGAGGGCGAACCGTTCGTCGTCGAGCGACCCGAGGAGTACGGCGGCGACCTGACCTACGAGAGCTACGACGCCGTCGAGGAGGACTTCCTCAGCGGCGAACTCCACCCGGCGGACCTCAAGCCGGCCGTCGGGACCGCCATCTCCGAGGTCATCGACCCGGTGCGCGAGCGCCTGCTCGACCGGCCGGACCTGCTGGCCGAGGCCTACCCCGAGACGTACGGCGAGGCGTGACCAACGGGCTTCGACCTCCGAGAGACGATGGCTGAACAGTCACGAGCGGCGGTGCGTCGCACGTACGAGCGCATCGGCGACCACTTCTCGAAGACCCGCGAGTACGCTTGGCCGGAAGTCGAGTCGTTCGTCGCCGACGCGGACGGCGTCGAGACGGCGCTCGACGTCGGGTGTGGGAACGGTCGCCACGCCGCACTCCTCGCCGACGTCGCGGACCGGGTCGTGGGCCTCGACGCCAGTCGCGCCCTCCTTCGCGAGGCCCACGACCGGGTCGGCCGTCGCGTCTCGCTGGTGCAGGGCGACGCCACACGACTCCCGCTTACCGCGGACAGCGTGGACCTCGCCGTCTACGTCGCGACGCTCCACCACCTCCCGACGGCCGCCGACCGGCGCGCGAGCCTCGACGAACTCGCCCGCGTCCTCGCGCCCGGCAGCAGCGCCCTCGTGAGTGCGTGGAGCACCGCCCACGACCGCTTCGACGCGCCCGCCGACGCCGAGACGGGGTTCGACACCACCGTCGACTGGACGCTCCCCGGCGGGGAGACGGTGCCGCGGTTCTACCACATCTACGCGCCGGCGGAGTTCGAACGCGACGTCGCCGAAAGCGGCCTGACCCTCCGCTCGCTGGAACTCTCCAGCGGGAACTGCTACGCCGTGGTCGAACCAGAAGGGAAAGGTCCTTAATCACGTTCCCTCTATCAGTGGGTACGTTCGCACGCCGTCGGCGTACTACGGGCGGCGACGGTGATGGACCCCACCGAATCTGCGAACGAGTGAGCGGCGGTGGTCTAGTGGTAGGACCTGAGCCTTCCAAGCTCATGGCCCGGGTTCAAATCCCGGCCGCCGCATTAGACCTTCTACGCCGTGAAAACGGCAAATTACCTAACTCAACAGCGTGAAAAGAAGGCTGAGCAAACCAGTCCTAACTGCAACTGGTCAAACCGCAAGACGGCGGTACAATGCAGGCAAAACCCACGCTCAAAATGCAAATCGACGACACGCACGAGCGAGATGTTGAGTTACCCATCCCACCAGTCGCGCGTGACACCAAAGAATCACTCAAGCACTACTCCGAGATGATTCAAAACGACTACGCGCGCTTCAAGACCGACTTCATCCAATGGCTACTGACCGAGGGGAAAGACACCTACCGACGTGAGGGATTCTCTGAGTCCACTGTCAAGACGACTCACTACAAAGTCGAAGAAGCATACCGATGGTTGTGGGAGGAAGAAGGCGAGTTCACCAAAGAGCTTCCACCACATCGAGCGACGGAGCTTCTTGACCAACTCATGCGAAAATCCCCACACCCGGATAGCTACGTCCACACCTTCGAGAAGTGCATCCGGCGACTGTTCAAATACTTCCGCGAGCAGAAGAACCGAGAGATAGTTGAGTGGGAACACGACATACCCATCGAACCATCCCGAGGGTCCGACAACAAGGAACACATCAAGGATCGCTTCTACCCAGAGGAAATGAATCGCCTCTATGAAGCGGCACTCGAAGAATACTCCATCAAGAGCTTCTGGAACGCCGACCCCGACGAGCGTCAAGACTTGAAGCGTTTCGTGTCCCAACAACAGGGGATTAAGGTCGGGGAAGTAGGTGAAGAACACTTCAAGAAAGCGTCGTCGTGGAAGTACCCCTCCATCATCGCTGTGAGTGCCGACCTCGGGCTTCGACCCATAGAGGTGGGGAAGATGAAAGCTGGTTGGTTGAATCTTCCACAGAACGAAATCAACATCCCGACTGCCGAGTCGACAAAGAGTAACGAGTCATGGTCCTGTGAGATCTCTTCCAAGTCTCGCAACGCCCTGGAGAACTGGATGCAAGAGCGTCAGTCCTGTTCGAAGTACGACGATAGCGACTACCTCTGGTTGACTAAATACGGCAATCAGTACAACTCACGCTCTCTGAACAAAGTGCTGGACAAGCTCATGGAGCGAGTTGACCTCGATGAAGGGAATCGTACTCTCTCATACTACTCCTTCCGACATGGGGCGGCATCCATCTGGACCGAGAAAGAAGGAATCGCACGGGCGGCGGAACAGGTCCGGCACACGAATCTCGCAACGACGAAAAAGTATCTGCGCTCGAACGAACGGAGTGTGAAGAACCACGCAAACGACAAGTGGTGAAATAAAGACCGACGGTTTTGTTGAAATCCTATTATTCGGACACTATCCACGACGAAACGGTTGTTGGATAGAACATGCGAATTTAACAGTCGTTGCACCAACTGAGCCGATAAGCGACAGCTATTGATTGTGATTCCCCACGAACTGATGGTATGCACGGCGGGACGACCAAACCAAGGCGTGTTCTTTGTACGTTCGGTCTTGGAGCGCTGCTGGTGGTCGCGGGCTGTACTGCCCTTCCGTTCAGTGGCCCGTCCGTTCAAGAGCGCCCGGTTACGGTTATCCTCAACAACTCGGCAAGCACAAATCACACGTTCGAAGTGTCAGTGGTAGAACTCCCAGCTGAATACACCATTCGTTTTGATGACGGGCGTGTTGACACCACCTCGATTGACCAAGGAATCACCTCTCACAATCCCGGACGCTCTTGCGAAGTAGATTGTTGATAGCGAGAGCTGTGGCTGAAAGTCGAAGAGGGCAAGGGCACCGCGCCAGCGGTGCCCGATATGTTCCCACTAAGCCGGTTCGTGTCGGAATCGGCCGCAGCGG
>NZ_RKLR01000027.1 GCF_019599465.1 Haloarcula rubra | reverse complement strand
CGACTACAACGCCTCGAAGAACATCGGATTGCAGTATCTCCGTCGCAGGCAAAACGCAGGCGACGGAGGCGCACCCGTAGATGTGCGCCTGAATCGCGGGACGCTGAACGTGAGTGGGGAGTACGTACCCCCTGCCTCTGTTGAGGCATAGAACGGGAGTCCACGCGAAAGCCTCGGGGTCGTCCGAGACGGCTCAGCCGTCTCGTGATGACGAGAGATGAAGTCTCTCGAACCACTTGCCCCGAGGCGATTTACCTACCGACCCTCGGGCCACTGCAGGTAGCGGTACTCTCGTTCGTCGATAGTCTTCGTCGTCAGCGTCTCTTTCGACGGCGCGATATCGGCTTTCTCTCGCGCGACCTCGACCGTTTCGTCCCACTCGTCATCATCTGTCGGGCGTCTTGACGTCGGGCTCGGTTGCCTCGGAAAGCGTGGCCAGTGCGTTGGCCGCGGCGACGGCATCAGTGTGGATCTGCTGAACGAGCGCTCTCTACCGGCCAGCTCGTCGGCACAACAGATTGTGCGATAGTCACGAACCGACGCCGCTGTACCGCCCCACTGCGGCTGAAGCCCAGCGTCCGCAGCTGTACAACTCAAACCAGATTTTGAGCCTTCGCCAGGTCGATAGTAGTACCTGCCGACGACACGCATATGGGCACGCCCTCCCCCTTCGACCATGCCGAGAAGCTGGTTGATTCGACGACGCGCTGGCGGCTTGAAAGCGAAGACCTCCATATCCGCAATCACGACCAAACCGCCGAATACGATATCCAATTACGGATTGAACAAGGCGGCGACGTGTACCATGATACCGAATACCACTTGCTCCCGGACCAGGCTGGATGCACAGTGAACTTGCTTCAACCTGGAGAATACACCGTCATAGCCAGTATCGACGACACAGTGGCCAAAACTGCCGTCGTTGAAGTCTCTGACGACCCCGACCAGACGATATTTCTCGAAATCAGCAACGGCGAACTCCACCTCTCTGAGGGAGTGGAGTAGCTCTCAGCCCGATCGAGATTTACAGATTGGCATATCGACTTACCGTTCGATACTCTCACACGACCGTCTTGTTTCAGACTCGTGTACCTGTGTGATGGTTGATCAAACGGAGTGTCTTGGGTACACTGGAGAGTAGACGAAAGAAATGAGGTCGGTTTGCTGACTGTATCCTCTGTATCTTGCACGCGATTCATGTCCGTCTCTAAGGATTCCACCTAAGCCTCAAGAAGGAGGATTTATACAGAATCATTCCTAATAGGAATAGTATGCCCAATAGGAAAGAGCCGACAACACTCGCTCTAGAGTATCCGTTTCCCGATGAGCGCGTCTTTCGGTATCAGGCGATGCAAGACGTGCTGTCGCGGTTGATTGAAGAGCCGTATGACGAATTCACTATTGGGCAGTTGGCTGAGATGGTCGACGGAAATCAGGCGACCGTCTCAAAGGCCGTCAAACTGCTCAAACAACTCGGTACTGTCCAAACGCGGCAAGAAGGCCGTAAGCAGTACGTGAGTATCCATCGTGACCGGCTCACGAAACCTGATTCAGTCTTATCTATCCCCCAGTCTGAATTTCACAAGCCCATCAGAGCCTTTGTCGACAGGGTCCAGGCAGAAGTTGATGATTTAGTTGGTGTGCTTCTCTTTGGCAGCGTCGCACGAGGCACGGCAGATCGCGCGAGTGATATCGACATTCTCGTCTTCGTTGAGGATGACAAGACAAAGGCTCGCCGAACTGTCCAGTCGATTGTGAGCACTCTCCAGCAAACGAAGTTTGTAGGCGACCGCTACAACTTCGAAGTCCTCGTTGAGTCAACCGAAAGCGCGAAACGGATCGGCGATAGGCTACGGCAGCAGTTCGACGAGGGACTCATACTTGTCCGGTCTGAGCAACTCTCCGATATTCGTAGGGAAGTGTACGCGAATGGAGATTGAGCTACCCACGACTGAAGTCGTGGGATTCAGCGTGGACTCCCGTTCTAGCCGATTCCTCGGCAGGAGAATAGCCTCCGTTCACGTTCAATGTCCCGCTGTTCAAGCGCACGCCCAAGGGTGCGCCTCCGTCACCTCCAGTTTGGTTGCGACGGAGGTACCGCAAACCGATATTCTTCGCGGCATTGTAGTCTGCGTGGTTCTCATACCCGCACTTCAGGCACTCGAACTCCTCTTCGTCGCGGTTGTCGGGATGAGTGAACCCACAGTGTGAGCACCGCCGACTCGTGTTCTCAGGGTCAACCTGCTTAACCACAATGTCGTATTCTTCGGCCTTGTACTCAACGTACTCGTACAAGCGATCGAACGCCCACTTGTGCCCCCACGACGCACCAGTCCGCTCACGAATGTCCGTCAAATCCTCGAACGCAATCACCGAACACTCGTTCTCGCGGGCCTCTGCAACGAGTTCGTTGCTGATGCGATGGAGCATCTGTTTGAACCTCCCCTCTTCTTTCCGCCCAACGGATTGGATGTTCTGGTGTGCCCAGCGCGTGCCGCATTGTTGGAGTGAGCCACGACGGTTCTCGTACTCACGTCGCCAGTGGTCAAACTCGTCGCCCGTCCAGAACGTGCCCGTCGAGGTGACGGCGAGGGTGTTCACGCCGAGGTCAACCCCGAGAACCGTTCCGTTCTCAGGTGTTGCCTTCTCCGACGTGTCGGACTCTACGTCCCGCTTGCAGTGGATGTGAAGCACCCAGTCGCCGTCGTGGGAGTGCAGTTCCGCACCCGTTGTTTCATACTCGTCTGAAAACAGATACTCCGAGTGCGGCGTGTCGCTCCCCTCCTCGGGCAGAATGTAGTCGGCTTCGATGCGACCGTCTGTGGTGGCGAGGCTCACGTAGTCGTCGTGGAACGTCGCAGTGCGTTTGTCGTAGACGATATGCGGGCTGGTGAACGTGGGTTTTGATGCCTTCTTACCGTTCTTCCAGCGTGCAACGACGCTTTTGCAGGCTTCAGCGGCCTTGTTTCGAGCGGCTTGTACCAGTCCACCGTTGAACCCGTCCGTTTTCTCGCGTACGTCGTCGTAGGTTTCGTCGTCCAGCGTGGTCTTGCTGGTGGTGACGTACTCGCCTTGGAAAGCGTGGTCTACGACGTACTGTGCCGACCAGAGAAACGTGTCTACGGTGTCTTCGAGGAGTACGGCGTCGTCGCTGTCCACGTCGAGTGCAACAGGGACGGTACGCCGCACGTCCATATCTTATATGTAGCACTAGCATTTCTTAAACGCTGGGGAGTCGGCCTGCTACTGGGGCGTGGTTTGGTTCCCAGTTGTCGGCTTCATCCCACGGCTAAAGCCGTGGGTTTTCGCCTCGCACTTTCTATAATCCTAGGACGTGTCTGATACGAAAGAGCTCTCGGCTTGCGAGGATTGACCCCGTAGAGAAGATACTGTTCTCATTGTCGGGACTGTGGTATTACTCGTCGCGGTAGTGTAGCCGCTGTACCACCACTGTGTACATTTTCATCGTTTCTGCTCGAGTCCTCCAAACACCCGCCTGCAAATCGGAGGCGATGATGCTAACTCACCTGCGTCAGTGGATATACACATTTATTTTCAACCACTACAACTGTCGTGATATGCCCCAGGTCCTCGCAAATGAACTCGCCGAGAAGCGAGTGCTGAGTACGGATGGTCGAGAACTCGGCATCCTCCACAACGTGACGCTGGATGTAGCGTCCGGGTCGCTGGAAACGCTAGTCGTGGAGACAGACCACTCCGAACTGTTCGGAATCGAAGCGAATGCAGACGGGGTTGTGCAGCTCCCAGCCGAGACACTTGATGGGGTTTCCGATCACGTGATCGTATCACCGCCAGAATGACGGCAGCGACAGCACTCTTAGCTGGGTGGGAGGACGCTGTCGCCGTCGGCTCCGGGGAGTAGTTCCCGAGTCGAGTGTACAGACCATGCGGTCAGTGCAGCGCGGTCTTATTGAACGATCGTCTCGAAGACACGTTCTTCGATTTTCCGGAGATGGTCGCCAACGGTCGAGGGAGCCAACCCAACAGCCGCTGCGACGTCTTCGTGCGTTGCCTCTCGTGGCGCTCTGTAGTACCCGACGTCGACGGCTGCCGCCAGCACCTCCTGCTGTCGGGGCGTCAGCGACCGCGTGAACCGCTCGGTGTTCGGATCGTACTCACCGGTCTCGACGACCTCGAACGCAAACGAATCCAGCGACATCGCCTCCTGATACATGTCCTTGAACGCCGCCTCGTCCCCTATGACGGTGATTCGCTGGGAGCCATCGGCCCGAAACAGAATCGGGGTCTCGACGACGACGTCGGCCTGTCTTCGCCACTCCATGACCCGTCGGACGGGCTCTGTCGGATCGAACCTACTCACCGCCATCCAGCGTTCCTCTCCCGACACCATGTACTCGTGGACGAACGATGAAGAAGCCATGATATCCTCGTAGCGCTCTCGGTCGCCGCTGCCCTCCGCAAGCATCAGCATCGTCCCGTCATCGATGAGCTCCACGTGGTGGATCGCCTCCCGCTGGATCGACGCCTCCGCTGTGAGTCGCTTCCCGAGCGGGTGGAACCCCTCTCCATCGGTGGGCCTCAGGCTGACTGTCAGATACCGCATAGCAACACCCACCCGAGCGTCTTATTTAAAACAGCGCGGATGACCACCAGCAACCCGTTCCGCTTCTGTGCCGTATCTCGGCATATGACGGCCGAAGACGCCTCGACGCCCACGACCCGGGCCGTATCGAATCAGTCATCCACTGTGCACGGAGCCCAGCAGGATATCGCCATCATCGGTGGTGGCATCTGTGGACTCACCACTGCCGTCGCACTCGAACAGCGCGGTGTCTCACCGACAGTGTACGAAGCAGCAGCCGAGTATAGGCCGGTCGGCGCCGGTATCCTCCTCCAGACGAACGCCATGCTGGTCTTCGATCGCCTCGGCGTTGCCGGCCGCATCCGCGAGGCGGGTGTGCCTCTCCAGCGTGGTGGACTGCGCGCCCCCGATGGCGCGTTCATGACACGGTTCGAGCTGGACGCCATCGAACGAAGTGAATTCGGGTACGGAGCCGTCGCTATCCACCGTGCCGATCTCCAGCGTATCCTTCTCACAGCGTTGGAGGCGGACGTCCGGACCGGGATGGACTGCGTGGACGTCAGCAACACCGACTCGCCCGTGGTCCACTTCGACGACGGTACCAGGAGACGCCCTGACATCCTCGTTGGTGCGGACGGCATCCACTCGACGGTCCGCAAGAGCGTCGCTCCCGGTGTTGAACCCCGCCCCCTCGACGCTGTGGCGTACCGTGCTCTCGTGACGCTCGACCTGCCGGACCCGTACCGGACCCAGGGGTTCGAGGTGTGGGGTGACGGTACGTACACCGGCGGGGCACCAGTCGACGAGGACCGGTTTTACTGGTTCGCGACGGCACCCGAGTCGCTCACCGACGGCCCGATGGCCCCCGATACAGTCGAGGCGGCGCTTCGCGAGTACCTCGCCGACTATCCCGAGCCGATTCCCGCTCTCCTCGACGCGCTCGATGCTACTGACGTCATCGAGAGCGAACTCGAAGACCTCCCGCCACTCGACACGTGGTCGCGTGGGCGCGTCGTCCTGGCGGGTGACGCTGCTCACGCCATGCTCCCGTTCGCCGGCCAGGGTGCTGCACAGGCCATCGAAGACGGGCTGACACTTGCCGACGCCATCGCGGCCACCGACGATTCCGACGCGGCGTTCGAAGCCTACGAGAGCGAACGCAAACCCCGTGCGAACCGTGTTCGTCGCGAATCACACCGCCTCGGGCGCCTCGGGACGCTGCAGTCCGGACTCGGCTGTCGGCTCCGTAACGCCGTCATCAGTGCCATGCCCGATGCGGTGTTCCGTCACCTGCGACGCCGCCAGGCCGCTGGGACTTCGCTCCCGGAGGGTGAACCGGGTGGGGTATGAGTGTTACAGACGTATTTTTTGGCGGTTGAAGCTTGAGCAACGCCGGCGCGACGTTGACCTCATCGTCGGTTATAAACGGACACCTAAGGGGATAACGCGGCCAGTACGACCGAAGACAGCATCGTTATCAATGGAATGATTCTATTGACTATGCAACTTGCACAAGGATGAATATGCGATTGCATGCAATCTGCTGTCTACTGCTGCTTGTCTCGACAGCAGGCTGTAACACACTCGTCTGGGATTCAGGGAACGATGCTGGGACTGAGACTATTACCGAACAGCCGCCAGCATCACAGACTGTCCTCGCTGATGGCACATCCGGGCCGAGTATCTCACCGGATGTTGACACGGAGAGAGTATTACCCTATGCCAACAGCCTAGACCGACCGTTTTCACTCGAAACGGAATCCGAGTATACGGCCGAAGACCATCCGGTTACCCTTTCAAGAGACTTTATCGAGTACAACATCACCAATTATCACTCTCGGACATTCCTTCGCGATAGGGAGAATGAAACCACACCATCCTATCTCTTGACTGCAGTTACGATCCACGAGACGGGGTCGGCAGCCAGCACATATGCAGAGAGTCAGGTAACGGGAAATGGGACGACAGAGCAAACGACGGTTGGGAGTAATCAACGCATACAGGTTCAGGTGTACGAACAGTCAAACGACCAGACCGTGGTTCGGACTACCGGTACTGTCGGTCCAATCGCGGCTAAGGTCACAGGCGTTGGGAGTGCGACCGTCGACCGGAACTTCGTTATCGACATACTCGCAAAGCTACTGTTCAGGGTACAGTCGCAGGTCTCGTGATCGTGGGCTGTGAATAGGCAGGGTCGAACGGAGGCGTCACGGATGGGCGTTGCTGAGTGGTCGGCGGCCGAAGCGAAGGGTTGGAATCGAGCTTGTGGTTCTTGTAGGCCTCACTGATGTCCTGAATCTCGTCCCGATCGTATCGCACAGCGTGGTCGTATCCGGTATCGTACTTGGGACTGCTTGTGTGGTATTCACGAGGGCCGATTGTGTAATGGTCACTGGATGGATCTACGCTGTCGAAATCATCCGCATCCAGAACCTTACTCTTGACCTGTCGGTTACCGTTACGGAGGTCGCTCAGCTGTTCTCGGATCTGTTCGGATTGTTTGTACGCGGAGGGCTCCTCTGCACTCACCTCGTATATTCGCTTGATTTCGTACTCGCCATTCTCGGTGACACGGACGAGTACGTAATCGAAGTCACCGCTCCCCAGACCGAGGCCCTGACGGAGATAGAGGCCCGGCTGTTTGCCACGGAGGTCGCTCACGACCGTCGCGTCAGGATGAAGTCCCTTGACACGGCGCAGAGCGAGGGCTTCGGTCACGTCACCGACGAGATTCCCGGTATCTGTCCTGCTCGTTAGGCTGGTTCTGTCACGCCACCGTGCAATCTGGCTGAATCCATCTTCAATGATTACGGGGTTGTACTGACGACGTATTGCATCGATACTCGACTCTGAAATCCCATGTTCGCTTCTGAGACCGGTTGTCGCTGCCTTGATCGACTCGGTTTTCAATGTCCCGCCGGCGCGAACCCGGTCAGCAATGTCGGAGAGACGGCCGTTCCCATGGTTTTTGATTACTGCAACTCGCGAAGCAGCCTGATCCATGGGCGCACCGTTCTTCGCCAGTTGTTGGACAACATCGTCGGCAAGGTTGTACCTGGTCGTCAAGGTCGTCGCTGGATTGATTGCAGGGTAGGCTGAATCGATTCGTTTGACAGCCTTCGCCGGGACTTTCGTTGTCTTCGCCGCAAATTTCACCAACGTGATTCGACCGCCAGTCCAGTATCGTGAGATGCGGGAGATGATCTTCGAGCTCTTAGCTGCATCGCCGATTTCGGGTGCGAGTCCGAGTAACGTGATACCGGCATCGGACCAATCGCCGTCACCAACGGCATCACCAGCGTCCCGGACGTCCCCAAAGACGGCGATCCCACTGGCAATCCAGCCCAGCATGAACCCAGGATTGCTGTGCTGTCGCGGATTATCATTGAATGCGATTCGCCCCCTGAGGAATCCAATCTTGGCTTCTTCGAGGTCGATTGGTGACTCCCCGTAGAGGATAATATCGATGTCGTTTTGCCCAGGGCTGAGTTCCTTTTCGGTCCGTTTCAGCAGTTCGCCGTCACGCTTGACAGTGACAGTCGCATCAATATGGTCCCGATTAGACGGTATGGAATACGGTTCATCCATCGTAAATTCCCCACTGGCATCGGTCGCTGCCGGCTGGCTGCGAATCGTCACTGTAGCATCTTCGATGACCGGACCGTCGTTCCGATAGACCTCGCCCCGAACTGTAACAGATTCGCTGAACGAGAACTCGGCCGTCGTTCCATCGTTTGAGAGGACGATGTCACGGGTCGTTGGGGTGAGCGAACCAGGCTGATTAACGTAGATATTTGCGACTGGAAGCCTCCCAGGATTGGATTCATAGAGGCCAGTGATGGTTACTTTCCCATCAGACCCGGTGCGCACATGATGGGTTGTGGCCCCGCCGACAGTGACTGCGCGGTCAAGTGGCTCACCGTCAGCCCCAGTTGTGACGATTGTGAGTTCGTACCCACCTGGTGGGGCGGAACGTCGCTCGATATCGATGGTGTCGTCGAATTGGTCTCTCGCGACGATTGTTTCATCAATCGACTGCACTACGATGCGAGTGTCGTAGCTCCCCCCGGCAGTATCATCGGTGTACCACGAGAGATACGCCGTATCGGTACTTTCTGGCTGGATGGCAGCGACAGTTCGGGCTTTGTTCTCCCAATCCCCACCGTCTGTCCGAGCCTGATACCGCACGTAATATCGCCCTGGCTCGGAGCCAGTGTTTCGAATCACGGCTTCTGCTGATACCGTCTCTCCAGGATTGTAGATCCCGTTGACCTGGGACTTCGACTCGATTTTGACCGTATCAGATGGCGTTTTGCCGACTCGAACCGCATCGTCGAGTGTTTTCGACGCAACAACTCGATTACCGTCATCGCTATCGATTACCTCCACCTGAATATCGTAAAGGCCTTTCTCGGCCCAGCTCGGCGCGAACCACCCCTGTTCGACTCGGTCAGTCATTCCCGCTCCGATGGCTTCCGGGAGAGTGAACAGGTTCGGATGACGATTGCCATCCGGCGAGATACCGGTTATCCGGATGTCGAATCTATGATCGACGTAGCCAGTGTTCGTGATTCTGGAGACGACGGTGGTTGAACTATCGGTCGAAATCTGCTCTGATTCGACAGTGATGGCGTCAATCCTGGCGTCGACGTTGGAGGACTTTTCGAATGCATCGGTGATGACACGCTCGTCGACCGATTTTGTCAGCGATTGGCGGTCGGTGCCCTGCCAGACGGCCACCTTCAAATCGTAGTCGCCAGCGGGCACTTCTGACCGGACAGGCCATGAGAGAGTGACTTGTTGCTGCTCGCCGGAGTCAAGAGATAGTTCACGGCCAGTCAGCCCCAGCGTGTCGTACCACATCCCCTCGGGCCCGCGCACGCTGTAGCCGATGAAAAAGTCGTGATGCATGGGGCCAGTGTTGGTGACCGAGACGCTGGTTCGAACATCCTCACCTGCACCGTAGGAACCTGCTGGGGACTCGACAATGCTGATGTCAGCGTCAGCTGATTCGGTGACAGTTACTGTCCATGAAATCCGACCACTGTACCTGCGCTCGGTGTCGTACGCCACCGCGGTGACACGATAGGTACCAGGCTGATCAAAGACCGTTTCCCACGTTGTAGTATCAGTACTCCCGGCAGCGTCGGTTTCGGAGGCGAAGTCGCCGTCAACATACCATTCAACGCCGGCGATGTTCCGGTTTTGGTCCTCGATACTTGCTTTGAAAACGACGGGCGTGTCTTTGGCACGCTCAATCTGTTTGGTGGGTACCTCCCGTTGAATCGTCGGTGCGACGTTCGTGTTGATGACTTCAAAAACAGCATCAGCACGCACTTCGTCGTGTTTGTTCTGGAGGCGGCCGCCGTCCTTGTTTTCATACACCGTGGTCCAGACATCATACTCGCCGGGCTCAGCATCGTCTGGGACGGTGTACTCAAGCTCAACCACATCTCGTTCACCAGGCGCTAAGCGAACAGATTCGTCAGTGCGCCCGTCGTTCGATCGCCAGTCGCCGTCGGGACCGCGGACGCTGTAGCCGACGTAGAACGTATGCTCTGTAGTGCCAGTGTTCTCGACTAGAACTTGCGTCGTAACAGTATCACCGGCGTCGAACTCACCGGAGGGCATTTCGACGTCCCGAATGTCGGCCGTGATTTCGGTCGGTTCTCGGACAGTGACCGTCCAGGAAACGAGGTCGCTGTATCGCCGTTCCGTGTCGTACGCAACTGCCTCGATAGTGTAGGTGCCTGCGTCGTCGAACTGATGGGTGAAGGCACCGGTATCGCTACCGCTGCTGAGACCCGAAGTCTCGACGTACTCACCGTTAACGTACCACTCGACACCGTCGAGATTCCCATTCTGATCTGTCGCAGCCAGACTGAACTTGTCCGCCTCACCGACATCGATGGTTGTGTCACTGTCCGGAGACCGACGTTCAGCAGTTGGGGCCGTGTTCTGACTGGCAATCCGGAACGCACCAGCCCGATAATCGTCGTCTCGTCGGTCCTGTAGTTCGCCACCGTTCTGGCCGGCGTACAGCGCTGTGACGAGATCGTACTCTCCCGCCGGAGCACTATCGGGAACGTCCCACCCAACGGTGACGCTGTCACGCTCACCTGGGTTGAGGGTAATCAGTTCGTGGGTGGCGCCACCGTTATCCCACCAGTCCCCAGCAGGACCGCGGACGCTGTAGCCGACGTAGAACGTATGCTCTGTGTTGCCAGTGTTTTCAACCTCGACTCTCGACCGGACAACGTCACCTGCCGCATACTCTCCGGATGCGGCGTCCAGGTCGGTAAGCTGGCCATCGATTTCTGTCGGCTCTGTAACTTCCACCGACCAGCCAACGACACCACTGTACTCAGCGTTCTCGTCGAATGCCATCGCCTCGACAGTATAGCTGCCGGGTTCGTCGAACGTCCCCGTCCACTCACTCCTGTCAGCGCTCCCGCTGAGACTCGTCGCTTCGATGAACTCGCCGTTGACGTACCACTCGACACCATCGAGGTCTCCGTCTGCGTCATCGGCAGCAAGTGTGAACTGCACCGAATTACCGGTCTCTATCGAGACGTCTCTGTCCGGCGACTCTCGGCTCGCTGTGGGGCTCGTGTTCGACTCTGCTATCGAGAACACACTCGCATCACTGGCATCGTCGATTCGGTTTTCGAGTCCATCACTCGTTTGCCCAGTATAGAGGGCAGTCCAGACGTCATATTCCCCTGCAGGCGCGCTATCTTCAACATCCCATGCGACTGTAACACTGTCTCGTTCGCCGGGTTCCAGAGTAATCGGCTCGTGAGTCGTCCCGTCGTTGTCCCACCAGTCACCGCTGGAATCACGAACACTGTAGCCGACGTAGAACGTGTGTTGCGTATCCCCGGTGTTCTCGACGGTCACTCGGGTATCAACCGTCTCACCGGGCTCGTAGGTCCCAGTGTCCGGGTCGATATCGGTTATCTGTGCGTTCGTGGTCGGGTCCCTCACTTCGAAAACCTGCTGCCATCCCGAGGAGTGGAACATCTCCGCATCGTTGCCCGTCCAGACATCGACGGTCACTTCGTACTCCCCGGTTGGACCGGACTCGGGCACGCGGTACTGGTACTCCAGCGTGACGCGCTCGCCGACAGCGATGTCGTATTCCTTCTTGCCGTCGGGATAGCTCTTCGTTTCACCAGGGGGACGAACACCCAGATACGTACTGATGGTCCCCATCTTCGACCCTTCGTTCTCGACGACAGCTTTGATAGTCACTGTCTCGCCGGGCTGGACCTGGCTTGATTCGGCCCAAACGTCCTTGAGACAGTATTTGTGTCCGTTGATTTCCCGGCACTGTGACCCGAACGATGGAGCAACGTCGCCCCCCACCGTGACACTTGATGCTGTCCCTGTTTCTGTTGGCGACTGGACAGACGTTACAGCAGCGACGGGACTCGAAACGAGCAGTACAGCGAACGTGACACTTAGAAATGCCTCCACCCCCCGGTCCATTTTCAGATACCCTTCTTTTTTGTCACCTAGTAGATGAATGCTTTGATTGGCACTGTCTAGTTCTGGATGACCTCACCTGGCGTTTTGCCGTCGAGTGCCTGGTTCGGTCGTTCGTGGTTGTAGTGGTGTCTGAAGCGTCGTAGCCACTGTTTCGCGCTGGATTGACTGCCCCTCC
>NZ_RKLR01000026.1 GCF_019599465.1 Haloarcula rubra | reverse complement strand
ACGGGAACCCGACGACGACCGTTCCGTTCTCGGTCGTGTCGATTTCCCAGTTCTGGTTGTTGACGGCGAACGGTTGGCTCTCTCGGTAGCGAACCTCTCCGTCCTTGCTGTGGTCAGATTTTGCCTCGCGGATGGCTTGGTTCTGGAGAGCCGAGTAGAGGCCGTTGTCAATGCTGGCCGTGGTCACGGACTTGTCGAAGTCGCCGCTTTCCCATCCGTCGATGCAGAACTTGGTGTCACGGTAGAGTCGGGTGGCGTGTTGCCACTCTTTCCGCCGTGTGAGGGATGGATTGTGGAACTTCGCGGTGACAGTCACCGTGACCATTACAATTGTAATTATAGTCACTATCTTAAGAAATTATTGGAATATCAGGCCGTGCTATCGACGGTGGTTCGTGGAAGGTAATGTCGGATTCATCCTGACCCTAAAGGGTCAGGCATTCTCCTTGAATCTCTGTAAGCAGCGACATCAAGACAGCTTAGACCAACGGACGGATTCGGCAAGTATCCGTGCCGCTGCTCAGAGGTTCCGGATTCCCTACATCTTTCGAGATTGCTAGTTCAGACAACACGGTTAGGTAACCATACTTTAAACCGAGTATGGGACCGGACGTTGGCTATGCTAAATACCCTTATAGCTGATTGAGTATCGAAAGTCAACGAGAATCGCACTAATACTCAACACCGAAACCAGGATGTATAAATTCATAGGGGCAGGTAAGCGAACGTTCAAGGAGCCACATCGTCATTGTTAGAAGATAGGCCTCATGACAATATCCCACACCTCACCCGATCAGGCCTCAACGTGGCTGCAACCCAACCAGATCGAGTCGTTGCGCACGGCATGCTACGATGATCGGTTCCAGTCGACACACTGGCACCGCAACGAGACCATCGTCACGGTCTTGTACGACACCGGCCTCCGTGTAAGCGAACTCGTCCAGCTCGACGTCGACGATGTCGACCTGGACACCGCGACGATACAGGTCCCCGCTGCAGGACAGTCCGAGACACAGACGTCAGCGTCATCCTCCTCAGTAACCCTCGAACTTGACCCGGAGCATACACTTGGGACAGAACGGCTCCTGACCTCCTTCCTCCATCACCGGGAGGACAACAGCGCAGTCCTGTTTCCATCCCGGAATGGGGGCCGGCTGACACCCAAGGCAATCCGAGATCTGGTCACTAAAGCGGCGGCATGCGCCGAGATACGGCCGCACACCCCCACTGGTCGTGGGGACCCAGCAGCTATTTCCCCACAAACCCTCCGCCATAGTACTGCCTGGCGACTCGTTACCGTTGACGACCGGTCGATGACCGAGGTTCGTGATCGACTGCGTCACACCGCACTCTCGACTACCAGAAGCCTCTATGTTTCTTTCACGGAGGAAGGCGTCCATCACACCGAAATCCGTTCTCCCTCCCGCACGTCTTTTGAGACAGGACTGAACCGAGCGATTCTGGAAGATATGCTGGACGCGATCCCTGATCTCCTATTTGCGTTCGATACGGATGGAGAGATGCTCTGGTGGAATGACCCTGTGACAGACATCACTGGGTACAGGGACGCGGAGGTCGCTGATATGCATCCGCTCGACTTCGTCGCACCAGCGGACAAGGAACAGATTGCTGAGGCGATTACTCGGGTCACAAATCAGGAGGCAATCGAACCACGAGAAACGCAGCTCGTCACAAAAGACGACAATCATCTCCTCTATGAGTTCTCTGCGGCGACACTCACTGACGACGAGGGGGCAGTCTGGGGTATTGCAGGTGTTGGGCGCGACATTTCGCTCCGCAAACGATTCGAACGCATCTCGGACGGCTTTTACACACTTGATACCGATTGGCGATTTACATCTCTCAATTCACGAGCGGAAACACTGGTTGACCGCTCCGAAGAAGAGCTACTTGGAACCGTCGTCTGGGAGGCATTCCCCGACGCAGCCGAGATGCAAGTCTATGACGAGTTTCACACGGCGATGGAGACGCAGGACCCCGTCTCCTTCGATCAGTACTATCCCCAGTTAGATACCTGGTTTGAGGTTCGCACATATCCCTCTAAAACGGGTCTTTCGGTCTATTTCCGGGATATCACTGCCCGGAAAGAGCGTGAACGACAGCTTGAGCAGTATCGAACGCTGACCGAGGCAGCGAATGACGTCATCGTCACGATCAACGACGAGAGCAGTATCCAGACGGTGAACCCCGCCGTCACGGACGTCTTCGGATACGAGCCCGACGAGTTGATCGGGGAGCCACTGACGATGCTCATGTCCGATGATCTCGCGGCTCAGCACCGAGCTGCGCTACAGCAGTATCTCGAGACTGGTGAGCGAACCCTCGACTGGTCGAACGTCGAAGTGTCGGGACTTCGTGCGGATGGATCAGAGGTTCCGATTTCGATCTCGTTTAGCGAAGCCGAATCCGACGGCCAGCGATTTTTCACCGGCATCGTGCGCGACATTACCGACCGGAAAGAGCGTGAACGCGAACTTGCGTATCGGAAGGCGCTGTTGGAGGCCCAAGCAGAGACCACGATTCATGGGTTGCTGGTCGTCGATTCCGATCGGAACGTCAGCTATCACAACGAACGGTTTTTGGAACTCTGGGACATCCCGGACTCGGTCGCGGCCACCCGCTCTGATGACGCCCTCATCGAATACGTCCTCGACCAGCTCGCCGATCCCGACGAATTCCGGGAGACTGTCGAGTATCTCTACGAGCACCCCGAGGAAGAGAGCCGGGACACGATCGAACTGGTAGATGGCCGGTGGATCGATCGGTATTCCGCGCCGGTCGTCGCCGATGGGGCTCAGCACGGGCGGTTGTGGGTCTTCCGCGACATCACCGATCAAAAAGAACGAGAAAGAGCACTCGAACGACAACGGACCGAGCTGGCGCGACTGGATCAATTCAACGAACTCGTCCAAGATCTTATCCACGCAGTGGTTGAGGAATCGACACGCTCGGAGATCGAACAGACCGTCTGCGACCAGCTGGCGAGCTCCGACTTCTACCGAACGGCCTGGATTGGTGACCGGGTCAAGACGACTGCGACGATTACGCCACGGGTAAGCGCCGAGATCAGGGTTGACGACGTCCCGACTGTGACAACGGAGAGCACCGACGGGATATCGGACCTCGCAGCGCAAGCGATCGACACTCGAGATGCCTGTGTCGTCCAGCGGCCGTTCGACGAGTTGCACGTTGGCGAGAATCAGGATCAGTCGTGGGGCGCCGATATCGAATCGGCACTGGCCGTACCGATCGAGTATGGTGACGTGCTGTATGGCGTGCTCGTGGTGTATGCAACACAGGCGAGGGCTTTCGGCGACCGTCAGCAGGCGAGCTTCGTCGACCTCGGCGAAACCATCGGCTTCGCCACCGCGGCAGCCGAGCGAAAGGAGGCGCTCGTCGCCGAGCGCGTCTTGGAACTCACACTGTCGATTCGAGATCCGAACCAATCCTTCATCCAAGCCGCCACCCAGTGCGGCGCGACCGTGACGCTGGACGGCATCGCCGGTCGGGGTGCCGATTCATATCTCGCGTACTTCACCGTGACAGGTGTCTCACCCGCTGCAGTTCGTGATCTCGTAGCACAAGGGGAGATGCCTGACTGCGTCCGAGTGGTGAGCACTCACGAGACGAGTAGTCTCTGTGAGGTGGAAATTACTGACTCGTCGTTCATCACGACTGTCGCGGACCACGGTGGGACAGTCACCGACATGACTGCCGAGAACGACCACGGGACGGTTCGTATCGAACTCCCGCGGACCGCCGATGCCAGTCTGTTACTGGACGCTCTGCGGGCGACGGGGGCCGATATCGATCTACAAGCCAAGCGTACCGTCGACCATCCGACCCAGACCGATCACCGGTTCCAATCCACTGTCACGGACCGACTGACGGAGAAACAGCAGAGCGCGATTGAAGCCGCCTATCACGCCGGATTCTTCGAGCAACCGCGGGACAGTACCGGCGAAGACATCGCCGAGTCCTTGGATATCTCGCCGTCAACGTTTCATCAACACCTCCGCGTCGGACTGCGCAAATTGGTGTCGCCCATCGCCGAACCACCGAGAGAGTCCGCATGAGGGGCGTATACCGGATTGTTGTGGCGGTATCGCTACTGGCTTCGAGTGCAAGTAATCATCCATGCGAAAGCAAGAACTCATCCACATCCACAGCCTGCTCGTGGTCACACGCCAGCATCTCGCCGAACAAGCGGACATAGAGATACCTGCAGACGCGTTTGACGGCTACGACGACTCTGGGATCGGGCCCACGGCGATTGCCGAACGGAAAGACGCACACAAAGCGGCAGTCCATCAGCTCTTAGATGGATTCCAGACAACGCTCAACACCCATAAGAAGAGCGCAGACGCTCTGACTCCTTCGTCGGAGTCCGTCGATGCGTCACCTGCGCAGTCGTCCTGATGTGCCGGATTGTTGGGGCGTTAGGTCTACTGGTGATTAACACATAGTATCTGGTGGCCGGTCCAGAATCACCACCCCCAACTGAAACCGGCTAATTTCCACCCCACCACCCCATCTCCATTCTGTCCCTCCCCCTCATCCCCCTCGTCACCCGTTTTCACAGGCGGTACGAGGCGGATGCCACGGGGCTTGACCCCGTGGAGGAAGCCGACACTTCGATGGAATTTAGCACGCTTGATGGCAAGGCCGACTCCCCCGCCTTAATGTTAAACTTTTATCCGGCAGTAGATGTGAATGTGAATTACGGATGGACGACGCGCCACGACGAACCGTGCTCATCAAACTCGATGTACCCAGAGAGCGTCGTGGCGACCTCCATCAAACCAAAACCCAATTCCTCCACTGCGCCAACAGCACCAGCGACTGGGCGTGGCGCTACGACGACTACTGTGTCACCAGCAAGAGCAAAGCCGAAAACGCCCTGTACGACGAGTTACGCGAGGAAACTGACCTCACCACCAACCTCGTCCAGAAAGGCATCCGTCGCGCCATCGAAGCCGTCACGAGCGGTGTCGAGAAGCTGAAACAGGGCGAAAAGACCAGTCAGCCCGAGTTCGACTCATGGAGCGTCGTCTACGACAAACGGAGCGCGACGTTCAACGACGACCACGCCACGCTCTCCACTCCGAACGGCAGAGTCACCACCGAATACGTCCTTCCGCCCAAAGAGGAGCGAGAGGAGACGCCGTTCGGACGCTACTACGAGAGTGACGACTGGGATGCCTCCAGCGCCACACTCCAATACGACGAACAGGATGAAGAGTTCTACCTGCACGTCACACTGAAGAACCTCGACTACGAGATTGACGGAACGGAACGCCAAGAAGCCAGTCACGATGATCATGATGATGATGGTGTCGAGAACGGAGTGGTTCTCGGTGTTGACCTGAACGTGACTGGCGCGTTCGCCGTCACCTCCACGGGTGAGTGCATCGGTAGTGCGGACTACCTCACCCACAAGCGCGACCAGTACGAACAACGCCGCGCCAAACTGCAACAGACGGGTACACGGTCAGCTCACCTCACGATTCAGTCCATCGGCAGCCGCTTCTCGGATTGGTCGCTGGACTGGCTCCACAATCGAACCAACGACCTCATCAAGGAAGCCCAGTCTGCTGACGCTGACGGCATCATTTTCGAGAACCTCGACCACATCCGCGAGAACATCGCTAATGGGTCGAAGTTCCAGCAGTGGGCCTACGCGAAGTTCGTGGAACTCGTTGAGTACAAGATCGAATCCACGCCGTTGTTCGTGGACACGGTGAACCCGGCGTACACGAGTCAGCGGTGTTCTCACTGTGGGTTTACCCACGAGGACAACCGCGACGACAAACAATTCGCGTGTCAGGACTGTGGGTATGAGGTGAACGCGGATTACAACGCCGCGAAGAATATCGCCAACCGATACTGCGGATATATCCATCGCGGGCAGAAATCTCGCGGTGGATGGGCCACCAGTCAACTGGCCCTCAAGTCAGGGACGTTGAACGTGAATGGCGATTACACACCTGCCGAACTACTCGGTTAGAACGGGAGTCCACTGACAAGCCTCGGGGCTTGACCCCGAGGCGGTTGACTGATTTAGAGCGGGAAGGGGCGATCTCGATCCCCAAACTGTTGAGCAGTGCCGATCAAATATTTAGAATGTTCATGCGTAGCACGTTGTTGATTTCATAGGATCGCTCGAATAGCGTGTTTGACCGCATCTCGACCCGGTGTCTGGTACTTCTTCCGGCGTAGTTGGAATAGTCTGAGATACTGTGTCAGCTTGTCCTTAGAGATACCTCCCACCATCGCGTCAGCGACGCGTTGCTCTCGCAGGTATTGACATCACCTCGTCGTCAGTGTATTCGCTGTCGCCGTGGACGACGTATTCGCGGTCGAATGCGCCGTCCTTTGCGAGCGGTTCGTACGCTCGAAAGTCGTCGATTCGTCTGCGGCTTTCGTCGGAATCACGTACCGCTGGCCGGTGCTGCGGTCGGCGACAATGAATACGGATGGCTTGTCACCATTATACGAACCACGCCCGCGTGTGGACAGGCCACGCGACCGTAACTCCTGTGAGCTGTGGCTCGACATCCAGCTGGGCTCGCAGGTCGATGACGGCGGCGTCAACGTCGTCGAGAAGGCGTGTAGCTGTCCGGACGACGCGGCGCAGTCCAAGGCATCTCCGGCGGGTCGACATCGATATTCGAGCAGGGTTGATTCCCCGACTGGACGGTTGACTTCCGGATGCGTAATCGGCTCGAGCCGAGTGATTTTTCGCCTCTCTGGGGAGTGAGAGAGTCTTCTCATGGCTTCGAGCACTGTCCATCAGGAGTCGGACGTATCGACACAGCAGTGTCCCGAATGTAGCGGAGACCTCGTTCAGGACGCACATGAAACCCACTGTGGAGTGTGCGGCCTCGTCGTTGAGGACGAACCCGTCGACCACGGACCCGAGTGGCGGTCGTTCGACCGCGAGGAGCGCAAGCGCACCGGCGCCCCACGGACGGTGACGCTTCACGATAGGGGACTGTCAACCGACATCGGGACCGGTGGTGCCGATGTCTCGTCCCGAAAGCGGCGTCGACTGTCCCGGCAGCGTCGACTCCACTCTCGAGCGAAATTCGAGTCCAAGCGGGAGCGCAATCTCTCGCATGGGCTGGGTGAGATCAACCGGCTTGTGGGCGCACTGGACCAGAGTGACGCGGTCCAGCAGCAAGCGTCGACGCTGTTCAAACAGGCCCAGGATGCGAACCTGCTCATCGGTCGGTCGATCGAAAGTGGCGCTGCAGCCGCAGTGTACGCCGCTGGCCGGTGCAACACGGTCATTCGGATGGCCGACGTCGCCGACGTCGCCCGCTGTTCTTCATCCAATGCTTGGGGGACGTACCGAACGTTACAGCGTGAGCTCGAGATACCGATTCCGGTGCAACTCCCGGTCGACTGGGTGCCGACGGTGATCTCGGAGCTTCCACTCACAGTGTCGCCGGCTCTTCGACAGGACGCAACTCAGATGGCGGCGACCGCAACTGACTCGGCGGCGCTGAACGGGAACCCGGTCGGCATCGCTGCCGCCGCTGTCTATCTGGCTGGGATGGATACTGACCTGCGGCTGACACAGGAGACAATCAGCGAGGCCGTAGATATCTCGCCGGTCACCGTCCGGGCGTGGTATCAGCGGCTTGTGGAGTTCGTCGAGGAGTGAATCGACCCCATATCTCGGACTGGCACAATTCATATAATGTATGCAGATTAAGTCTCTAGTGAGTCATGCCCCGAACTACTGCCACCATCCCGGACGATCTCACTGACCTGATGGAGGGTGCTGTCAAGGCGGGCATCTTCGAAAACAAGAGCGACGCGATCCGCCACGTGTTGCGCGAATACTTCGACGAGCACCAGAATGCGCGGATCGCTGCTGCAGTTTCAC
Source organism: Haloarcula rubra (assembly GCF_019599465.1). Lineage (GTDB taxonomy): Archaea > Halobacteriota > Halobacteria > Halobacteriales > Haloarculaceae > Haloarcula > Haloarcula rubra. The sequence continues at coordinate 9,578 of NZ_RKLR01000026.1, read as the reverse complement.
TCTACGAAGAGGAACAAATCACGCTCGGGACCGCTGCCCGGCTTGCCGGTGTTAATCGCTTCGAGATGCGGGATATTCTTCGCGAAGAAGGGATTGAGCTCCGACTGGGGCCCAAAGACATGGCTGCTGCACGCGACGAAATTGATGCTGCCCGAGATCTTGAATGACAGGCCCTCCGGATAACGCAACTGTTCTCAATACAACTGCCCTGTCGAACTTTGCGCAGGTTGATCACGTCACCCTCTTGGTAAACTTACCCCGACTTGTCACGGTTCCAGCCGTCCAGACGGAACTCGAAGAGGGTGCTGAAACACATCGCTATCTTGAACACGCACTTGCAGTACTTGAGGAGGAGATTCCTGTTGTCGAACCGTCTCCTGAGGCTCACGAACTGGAACAAACCCTCTTGGAGACATTGGACCCAGGTGAAGCACAAGCGCTGGCAGTTGCAGAAGCGGTAGCTGGCACTGTCATCACCGACGATGGAGATGCTCGTTCTACCGCGACCCAGCGAGGAATCGATCTGACTGGCTCAATTGGTCTCCTCGTCCGGTTTGTCGAACATGACCGTCTTTCAGCGGAGACCGCAGATACCTATCTCAAACGTTGGATTGACGACGCTGGATTTCGATCCCCTGCCCGTGATTTCGACGTGTTTCTTGAGGATTGATCGCCTGTTGTTGATATAGGTCATTTTGTGTGCTCTCTGTGGCCGAGAGAGATTCCGAATGAGTAGCACTCGCCAGTCAGAGACGACATTCGAATGGCGCTGGAACGACCGGACCGAGAACCGTCCAGTGCCCCAGTCTTGGGCAACGAACGGCAGCCACGAGCCTGTCGGCGACGACGAACAACCACTCTACGCGATTCAGTTCCGGGCTGGCCTCTTGTTAGAGTGGAAGGTTAACCACCGAACCGAATCGCTTGTCGCCGGCCCGAGACGAGAACGCCCAGCCCTCCGCGTACTGTATGTCTCTCGGGATGGACAGCAGGCAATCGTCCGGGAGTGGGACGCTGAGAGAACGGCCTCCGGCTGGCGTCCCGAACCCGAGTTCGCTAGCAGAATCGCCAGAGCCTCTACGGACTGCGACGACGTTGATATCGACAATCAAGAGTCCTACCGGACCATGCTCGAAGCGCGGTACGACGTCGCGTAGCGAGGTGCGTTTTCTGGGCTCTCTGGTGGCCGAGAGAGCCATGGCATCGCCACAGATCGACTGTGACGACATCGTCACGACGCTTGACCGGATTCGACAGCGCGGCCACAGTACCCATACCGTGTTCCGAGATTGGGTCGACCTGATGCTGTACGCGTTACAGCGACGAGACGACCCGTACCTGGATATCATTGATGACTACCGGGATTGGACGGACATGGACCATCCTGGGGGACAGCGTTCCGTGGATCTGTTCGCGAAAGCCTTCGACCAGCTTCCAGAGCGGATGGCCGTCACCGACGCCGATGTCCTCGGTGCCGTCTACGAGGAGTACGGTCTATCCAGCGATGCGTTTGGGCAGCATTTCACTCCACACCCCGTGTGTGAGCTGCTGGTCGATCTCGCCGGCGTCGTCGACGAGTCAGACACCGATCAGCGGCCGACCGATACAGACCCGGCGTGTGGCAGCGGTCGGTTGCTCCTCATCACCGCGTAGCGCAACTGCTGGGTCTCCCCCGGTTCGACCCACCCACCGTCGTACGTGAATGGTTCCGGCTGAACGCTCATCGCCCCAGAACTCGGATGGCTTACGGATTAAGTGAAAAGAACGGGTGTAACTGCCTTGCACGCCCGCCGAACCGGTAATAGATGACACCGATGATCTAGACGGGAGGCAACTCCCATGACAAGCACTTCTCCCGACTCATCACAATCGGGCGGGATGACGGGGACGACGCGGTCAGCGAGCGCCGATTCTGCTCAGACTGCAACGGGAGTGTGCCGTGTCGGTGTGTTGAGTCCGCATAACAGCAAGGAGACCAAAGCAATCCTCAACGCCGTTCGCGTTCTGGGTCACGAACCGGTCTGGATTCGCGATGAGAACATTAGCTCGTGGATCGAGAACGGCAGCGTCCAACTTTCGCCGCAGGTCGACGTGCTCGTCAACCGATTGTTGCTAACAAAAAGCGACCAACAGCTCGAGGACCTCCAGCTGGCCGCACTCTACGCCGACACCACGCCCGTTGTGAACCCACCGCAGGCAGTCGCAAACACACTCCACAAATACCGATCGGGGACGAAACTCGCCGCAGCGGGGCTCCCGGCGCCCGACGCCTACTTCGGCCGATCATCGCGAACGTTCGAGGAGTGGCCGGAGCATCTGCCCGACGAGGCTGCACACAAACACACGATCGGAACCAACGGACAGCGGATGTCCGTGATCTCCCAGAACGAGCCTGTCGGTCCGACGATCGACGACGAGCAATCGTTCGTGCAAGAGTTCCTTGAGGAACATGGTGACCGACCCTCCGATGTCCGGGTGTACGTCGTTGGTGAAGACATCGTCAGCGCCATGCGACGCCACGCTCCGGAAGGTGACTGGCGGACGAACGTGGCCATGGGCGGTGAGGTCGAAGGCGTAACGGATGAACTCGGGTTGGAACCCCGCCGGCTCGCGCGTGAAGCGACACAGGTGCTCGGATTAGACATCGCCGGCGTCGACCTGATGTCGATCGATGGCTCGTGGTATATTCTGGAGGTCAATGCCACGGCTGGGTTCAAAGGCCTCTTTTCCGCGACTGGAATCTCTGTGGCCCCACACATCGCCCGACTGGCGATCGAACGCCTTGGCGGGTCCGTTGAGGACTCTGCGATCAGCGACCTCGAATCGACCCTCGACGATTCCGTTCCGGACTGCAAGCCACCACTCATCGAGGAACAGGGAGAAGAGCACGTACTCGGTTATACCACGCGTATCAGGATTCACGGCCGGGACGGAACAGAGAAGGCCGTCGCCAAGTCAGACACCGGTGCGAAGCGAACGAGCATCGACACCGACCTTGCCGGGCAAATCGGGGCTGGCCCGCTTGTCGGGACGACAGAGGTGCGTTCGGGAACCGTCAGTGGGACCGAAACACGGCCACTCGTCGACGTGGATCTGTGTCTGAACGGAAGTTGGCGGACTGTCACGGCCAGCATCACCGACCGGTCCGAGATGACTTATCCAGTTCTTTTCGGATGTGACGTACTCGAAGTGTACACGCTCGATATCAGCCAGACAGTCGAGGAGTAGTCACATGCAGAGAAGCCGACCCGTCGATAAAAGTCGAAGCGATGAACCTCCTCCTGAGCGAACTCTCGTTCCCAACCCGCCACTCCTGGTACTGCCGGGCGTGTTGACCCGTGAGAGACACACAGACGCCCTTCAACCATGTCCGTAACGAGACGAGCCGTCCTGGAACAACTCGCCACAGCAAGCGACGCAGACCAGCGAGAGACGACGACAACGGCGGCGATTGCAGCGGCGCTCGATACCGACGAAGGGACGATCGAATCCCATCTGAATGGACTCGCAGCGTGCGAACTGGTCCGAACGTACCCGGACGGTCGAGCTAGGATAACGATTACCGGCGAAGAGTTACTGGCTCTCGATACCGATGAGATGGTAATCGTCGATTCGAATTAGAAGATTCGAGCCGATTGAGAGGCCAGTATTTATCGGCTCCCCACATAACAGTCGATATAAATGGAGGTACATATTATCGATGTCTAATCAAAATACAACCCAGTCCGACGACGAGAGTGCCGAGGTCCAGTACGACCCGAACTCAGGTCGGTACGATATCTACGAATGCACCGTCTCTGATTGTGACAACATCGTTCTCGTGGTTGGAAATGACGACCCACCGATGTCCTGTCACGATCAACCCATGGAGCGGGTTACAGAGGTAAATATGAGCGTGAAACCCCCGGACGTGAGGCAGGTACTCCTTCAGGCGTTCGGTCTTCCGAAGGCCGGCCTGGATATCTGTCTGTGCGTTATCGGTGAGGGGCCCCTCTCGGCGAACGAAGTCGCCGAGCAGCTCGGGTACGACCGAAGTACGGTCACGCGGTATCTCAACAAACTCGTCGAACTGGGATTGCTCAGGCGGTCCGAGCTCAATCGAGAGGGTGGCGGCGTCGTCAAAGTGTATCACTCGGTCGACCTCGAACGAATGCGCCGTGAGACTCTCATCGGGTTCTACGTCTGGGCTGGGGAGGCAGCCTCCCTCATCGAAGACGCGAATCTGACGAAACAGGACTACCTCGAAGAGAATCCCGATCAAGACCTGCCGGACGTCTTCTGGGAGTCATTCCCGGATGACTAATTGTTCGAAGGGAACATCCCGGGACATCTACACCGAATCACGGAGAGCAGCGATGACTTCGCTACGGCCTCCGCAGGGGTCGCATGTTGACCGATATAACCAGCGGCCCGGTAGTCACGTTGAGTTCCGAACCCGAGACACGCCCCGATCCTCGACACGTTTGATGAGCGGTCACGCATCAGGATCCCATCGCTTGAACCTCACCGCGGAGTGGATACGTCTACTCTCGTGTTGAACACTTACGACCAATGACCCGACGTCGAACGGTGCTGACAGCCAGTACTGGGGCCATGCTGTGGCTCGCGGGCTGTGGAGGACGTGGGCTTGATCCGACCCCCACGGTCGAGTCGCACCCGGCACCAGCTACCGACATCCCCTCTGGCCCATACTGGTACACCCATCCCCAGTCGACTGGCAATCGGTTCATTTCTGGGGCCGCGGATCTCCGGAACACCGAGCCCGTTCGGTTCGCTGTCGACGGTCGGCCAGTGTGGCTGGTCGCCCATCCGGCACCGCGGGGGAGTTACTGGACCGTCGTCACGGCGGAGGGTACCGCTACCCGATTACAGGTCTACGACGGGGCGATATCCGATGAGACGCGTCTGCCACAACAGGTACCCGGACGCCCGCCGGTGGTAGCAGACGGCGACACCGAGCCGGAGCTTCTCGACCATCCGTCGATCATGAGTCAGAACGCGGGCCAGATGATGACGTCTGGAGATGGGGTGTCTCGCCGGCTGTTCGTGGCAGAGAACGGTGACCTCGTCGTCGATGGCGCCGACCGCTATCGTCTCCCTATCGACGCACCGCCCGATATCCGACCAGCAGCAATCGGAGACGGGACGTACGTCGTCTACGGTGACGTGACGGGCCGCTACGGGCACGGCGCGCTCGGTGACACACTGGAACCGTCGTCTCTCGTCGTGGTCGATCCGACGGGTCCGGAGGTGGTCGCTCGAACGGTGCTCGATGCTCCCCTCGTCTTCGAGGGGTTGCAACCACTCGTCGCGGATCTCGACGGCGATGGCGAACCGGAGATCGTCACCACGATTGCCGACTCCGAGAACGGGGCAGGCATCGCTATTTACTCGCCAGCTGGTGAGCGCATCGCGACCGGCCCCGTATACGGCCCCGGCTGGCGCCACCAACTCGCAGTCGCACCGTTCGGTCCCGATGGTACTACGGAACTCGCTGCCGTTCTAAAACCGCATGTCACCCACACACTGGAGTATTACCGGCTCGAAGACGGTGATCTGAACGTTAGAGCCACCATCGATGGAGTTTCGTCCCACACGTACGGGTCCCGCAACCTCGACGGGGCCGTCGCAGCCGATCTCGATGATGACGGTACTGTGGAACTCCTCGTCCCGACGACCGACCGTCGCCGACTCGTTGCCGTTTCTCGCAAGTCTAGCGACGCACGGGTTCAGTGGGAATGGGAGTTAGGTGGGAAGCTGACGTGTAATCTCACCGGCGTTGGTCTCGACGACGGTGGTGTCGCAGTAGGTGCTGCCACTGTCAACGATGTCTCCATCTGGTCCGTGTGACCCGTCGGGAGCTTCAGGCTTGGGAGAACGAGTTCGAGAGCAATATCTTAACAGCCACAGTCCTCGACCTTTCGGTGTCGAACGCGTCCGTGCAATTGAACCGAACCGCCGGGAGAGCTTCTTTGTCGTCGGCGTCTAAATAGATATGGCCGACTTCGACGTCTTCGTGATCGGTGCCGGAACGGGCAACAACGTGCTGCAGCGGCAGCCGACGCCGGACTAGAGACGGCACTCGTCGAACCCGATCCGCTCGGCGGGACGTGTCTCAATCGGGAATGCACCCCTTCGAAAATGCTCATTCAAGCTGCCAACGCGGCGAATCACGTTCGCGAGGCCGAGCGGTTCCACGTCAACGCCACACTCGACGGCATCGACCACGCCGCAGTCGTGGACGAGATGGACGACTTGCTCGGCGGTATCGCGGAGGACATGGAGGCGCGCTACCGCGACAAGGAGAACCTCACGCTGTTCAAAGAACGCACGGAGTTCGTCGACGAGCGGACGGTCCGTCTCGGCGGCGAGGCCGTCACAGCCGAGAAAGTGGTCGTCGCAGCTGGGAGCCGCGCCCCATCGTCCCACCGATCGACGGTCTCGAAGACGTGGACTACCTCACGAGCCAAGACGCCTTGTACCTCCGAGAGACGCCCGAGAGTCTCGTGATTCTCGGAGGAGGATATATCGCTGTCGAGCTGGGATACTTCTTCGACGCGATGGGAACGGACGTGACGATTGTCGAGATGATGGACTCGCTGGTCCATCGTGAAGACGGCGACCTCGCCGAGGCGTTCACCGATATCGCGGCCGACCGCCACGACGTGTACACCGGTCACCGGGTGACTGCCGTCGAGGAAAGGGGCGAAGGAAATGCCGTCCACGCTGAAACCGAGACCGGCGACGAGACCACCGCCGAGGGGAGCGAGGTACTGGTTGCACTCGGACGCCGACCCAACAGCGACACGCTCAACCTTGAGACTGCAGGCATCGATGTCGACGATCGAGGCTTCATCGAGACGAACGAGTACCTGCAGACCACCCCCGAGAACGTCTGGGCGCAGGGCGACATCGCGGCCAATGCCTTGTTCAAACACTCTGGGGACTACGAGACCCGCCACACGGTCGCGAACGTCGTCCACGGGGAACGGCGGGCGATCGACCTCTCGGCGATGCCCCACACGATCTTCACCGAACCACAAATAGCCGGCGTCGGCGCGACCGAAGAGGATCTCGACGACGAGGGCACCGAGTACGTCGTCGGGCGGGCCGACTACGCGGACTCAGCGATGGGCCGGGCGAAGAAGCTCGACCACGGCTTCGTGAAGGTCCTCGCTGCCCCCGACGGCGAGATTCTGGGCGCCCACGCCATCGGTTACGAGGCCTCGAGCTATTGCACGAGGCCGTTCTCGCGATGCGGATCGGGATGACTGTCGACGACATCGCCGGGACGATTCACGCCCACCCAACGCTGAGCAAGGTGGTCGAGGCAGCCTTCCGCGACGTGTCAAACTGACCGATACGAGTATCCGGACGCCTAGAGTCCTGCTCTTTCGCGAACCACGTCTTCACGTAACTGGAACGTCCGCGAATCTCGGTTGTACGCCGTACCTGTCCAGACGCGATGAGGACCGCGTCGTATGACGAAGGCAGTGCTCAAGCTCACTCTCTACCTCGTCGTCGTGGCTGGGTCTCGGTGACTCGTCGTCATCCGGGGGTGGCTGATATTCAATGAACGCCGACGTCCGAAGTTGGCAAACGAATCGACTGAGTTCGAGAGGGAAGCTACGCTGCGGACGGCCCCGTGAGTGGAATAAGCTCGACAATCCTATCCTCCGTTCCGGAATGAGCATATCGGAGAAAGGTCTCATAAAAGGACGCAGGGCGTGGAGATTGCGTCCAGCAAGAACTACGCACGGGAAGTCGTAGCTTCGGTCGACGACTTCTCGTATATGCGGAACCCGAAACGATTCCGCTTTTCGAACACCTCGAAATCGAATTCTTCCTGGATTGTGACGTGTTCGCCCTCACTTTGAGGTGACGGGCCACGAAGACTCAGCGCAGGTAGTGGTAGCTCGCGCCGAGGACCAGCCCGAACACGAGGTGCGTGAGCAAACCCATCAGTGCGAGATTCGGAAGCGGCGGTGGGCTGGGAAAGCCGACGGCCGACAGCCAAAGGGGCATGACAACGCCGGCGGCGACGACCCAGAGGATTACGCCGTACGCGAGACCGAGCCCGACGACGCCCCCCAACAACTCCGCGGCAGCTGCCAGTCGGGGTTGCGTCAACGCCGCGGCGAAGACGACGCTGAACACAGCGCTGATCGACATGTGGACGACCCAGCCAGCGACCCCACCGGACAGGCCTACGAGCGCTGGAATCGCGTTCTCGATAACGGGCGGCATCAGCAGCGAAAACAGCACACCCATCACGAGTCCGCCGATCAATCCCGCTTCTACACCATGTTGCCACGACGGACCGTCTCGTACAGCTCCGGTCTGTTCGATACCCTGCGTTTCCTGTTGTGCTTCGTGTGCCATCCAAAACTGGAGGCATTCGACTGTCATAAGGCGTGCAGACCGTTCAGAAAACCCGTCTCGGCGTGGCTCGGGTTACCGGTTCGGTCTCACCACCGAACTACCAGATGCATCTCGTTACTCCACCTGCCATGGATGCCGGAATGCGACCCTTCCTCGCGGTAAGTTCAGCGTCCACTGATGAACCGTACGCAACACGTCTTCATCCGTCACCGAGAGCAGGGATGCGTCCGCAATCTCATGTGTCTATTCGTGACTCTAGAAATTCGCGGGCTCGCTGATTGCCCAGAGTTCGAAGTTCGTCGAGGAATGCGGGATCGCGGTCAACCTTCGTTGAGCAGTGGAACCGCTTGCCCATCTGGATGCGGTGGATACTCGTCTGCTAGAACTTGTCGGCAGGAAGCGTTCCGTCCTCGACACAGCCATTGAGCCGTTCGATGAACCCGAGCTCCTGGTTGAGAGAGATATTCCCCGACAGTTCGTTGCGCCGGTCCGCGATGACGTCCACTTCCAGCTTCGAGACTTCCCACGGGACCCCGAGCTCCTCAAAGAGCAGGGACCGGTACGTAACAAAAAAGTCCCGGGGATTCCCGACGAACTGCTTGAGCAAGCTGTTGACTTCCACACCTACGGAGAGTGAAGGCGTTCCAGCGGATGCGGAGCGGTTATACTGACTCTTCAGACTCGTCGATTGTACACTCGTCGTCCCGGCAGTTCGTCGCCTTCCGCAACGCGTCGAGATCGGGTTGTTCGTCAGGACTGCGAGCCGACCACACGAACTGGACAACGCGATCGGCATCGACGACGAACGTAGCGCGGCGCGGAACATCGCGATGGTTCTCGAATTCCTCCGTTAGTACTCCGTATGCCTGGCTCACTTGTCCATCGGTATCCGATAGAAGCGGGAACTGGATGTTGTGCTTGTCTGCGTACTCACGATGGGCGTAGGCAGCGTCTGACCCCACCCCGAGGACAACGACATCGTCTAGGAGCGTGAGCCAATCAGCGTCGCGTAAGGAACACCACTGATCGGTACACGCTGGGTGAAAATCGAAGGGGTAGAAGACGAGAACATTCGTCTTTAGCTAAGACTCACACCTCGGTTGCGTAGCGGTAGCGAGCGTCTCCTGTAAGATCGGTCGCTGTTGATGGATCTTCTGTGCATCTTCGATCAACCGCTCCAACAGCGGCGGTGGTGA
>NZ_RKLR01000025.1 GCF_019599465.1 Haloarcula rubra | reverse complement strand
AGCTAGGTCACGACACTGCTCAACGAAGTCGAGGAGGTCGACTTCCATAGGCAAGAATCGAATTCCTCGGCTTCATCCTTCTAAACCCGTGATATCGGCTGAATAGATCGCTATTCAACAGAGCAGATTCTACTAATAGAGTCTCTTATTGAGCTCACGATCTCCAATATAGCGGTAACTTAGCGACAATTCAATTCTCATTCGGAAATTGCATATTTGTTGATGGCCAATATACGGTAGAATATCTAAATATAGAACCGTCTAAGGCCATAAGATATCATATCGTAAATATAGGCGTATACTCGAACAAATATACCTATATTTCTGGACTGGATAACGAACAAAACGATATAAATACGCACATTCTGGTACTCGTATTGCAATACGCATGTACAACGCCACATTTTGAAAAATCTACAAGATTCTGTATCACCGATAGCATGTGAACCTGATTAGCAGCACAACGAGGATACTTTTGCGGAGGCCGGTTCTCTCGTACGAGTTTGAACGATCACCAAGGCCTCGACATGCTCGAGTACTGCACTGTGACATAATCTTTTATACTACCCCGAAATGTAACGCTATACATGCGTCTCCAAGTAGCGTCTCGGGTACCGATAGTACTCGAACCGAACGAGTCCGACAAGCGTCAATGTACACCTCGGTGCCTAATCGAGGTACCTAATCACCTCACAGATCACCGGTTAGATGGTGTACAGAAACTCTGCGTCAGCGAGTCCGTTCCAGAAATTCGCCGAGAACAAGTAAAGGAAGTCGATGGATGTGAAACGAATGTCGCCTACTAGCTATCCAGATTCCCAGACACGTAACGCGGTAGAATCGTGTCAGAAGCACCTCCCGTCCGAACCGAGCGGTGGGGACGTGGTGTTCGGCTTCGACGGGTACGTCGACAACGTCCGGCAGGCGGGGACGAACGCCGGTGCGTCAGACGGCGACCGCATCGAGACGCTGAGCGAGTTCGGCGAGGAAATCGTGACGTCGGCGGCCGCTGATAGCTCGCTCGCCATCTCGTGGGAGCGCCTCGGCCAGCGTACTGGCGGGCACGTCAGCCACCTGTCTCGCGCGTACGACACCCTCGGGTTCGATCCGACGCTCGTTGGGATGTGTGGGGATCCGGTTCTGGACATCTTCGAAGAGGAGTTCGAAGCGTGTACCATGTATTCGCTGGGCGACCCGGGAATCACCGACGCCATCGAGTTCGACGACGGGAAGCTCATGCTGATGGAGAGCGGCGGTGCTGCGACGTTGGACTGGGAGAGCATCGAGTCACGCGTCGGCATCGAGACGCTGGTCGACGAACTCGACGGGGCGAAACTGCTCGGGGTCGGCTACTGGGCTGTGATTCCCGAGATGGCGGGTATCCTCGACGGGCTCCGCGAGACGGTCTTTCCGAAGCTGACAGAGACACCGGAGCACGTCCTCCTCGACCCCGCCGACATCCGGGAGATAGACCAAGAGATGCTGGAGTCTATCGTCGCGGCCACGCGTCGTCTAGCCGATGAGGTCGAGGTGACCGTCTCGGCGAACCGCTACGAGACGAAGGAACTCGCGTCCGTACTCGGCGCTCATACGAGCGATGACATTGTCGAAGACGCTCGCGTCGTCTTCGACTCGCTGGCCGTCGACCGATTCGTCGGCCACAGCGTCAAAGAGTCCGTCGTCGTGAGTGACGAGGGAACGACGAGCGTGAGCGTGGTTCCCGTCGAGTCCCCGGAGTTGACCACCAGCGCCGGGGACCACTTCAACGCTGGACTCTCGCTCGGACTCGTCGAGGGACTGCCGGAAGCGGCTGCCGTCGTTCTGGGCAACGCTCTCGCTCGTGAGTTCGTCCGGACTGGGGAGACGCCGTCCTACGACGACGTCGTCTCGGCCGTCACCACCTACGACACACAGTTCGAGTAGTACGCAACCCTTTCTCCAGTCGCCACCCCCGTCTCCGACAGTAGGTCGAACCCCGAGAGCTGCGACGGTGTATCGCAGCCGAGCGTCGGCGCGGCACCGACACGGTTAACTGCGAGATAAAGATGTTTCGTCGGGGTCAGAGGTCCGAGAGTAGTCGGCCCCGGAACCGCTGGACGAAGGTGTACAGCAGGATGGCTGCGAACAGCACGAGCCCGTTGACCGTCTGGACGATCTGCGGGTCGATGTTCAGCATCACGAGTCCGGCCGCGATGGTGCTGAGCAACAGGACCCCGCCGAGCGCGTTGAAGACGTTCCCTCGCCCTCCGAACAGGCTCACCCCACCGATGACGGCAGCGGTGAACGCGGGGAACAACTGTGAGGTCCCGAGCGTCGGCGTCGCTCCGCCGTTGAATCCCGTCAGCAGCAGACCGCCGGTGGCGGCCAGCATGCCCGAGAGTACGAAGACGGCGATGACGATGCGGTCCGTGTCGATACCCGCCTCGGCGGACGACTCCTCGTCGCCACCGACCGCGTATATCGCGCGACCGAACCGGGTCTTCGTCAGGACGAACCACACCGTAACGAAGAGAGCGAGCATGAAGAGGACAGCGACGGGAACCGACTGGGGGAGGAGTCCGCCGAACGAGATATCCTCGCCGCCGAGCCACAGGTAGCTCTTCGGTAACTCGTAGACAGACCGCGTCGACAGGACCAGAATCCCTCCCTCGAAGACGATGAGGGCCGACAGAGTCTGAAGGAACGGATTCACGTCGAACTTAGCGATGAAGAACCCGTTCAGGAATCCGATAGCCCCGCCGACTGCGAGGACGATTAGGATGCCCGCGACTCCCGGAATCGCTGGGAACCAGCTCGTAAGGGCCAGTGCGGTGAACATCGACGAGAATCCCGCGACCGATCCGACCGAGAGGTCGAAGTTCCCGCTGATGAGGCAGATGGCCTCCGCGAGAGTGATGGCCCCGAGTCCCGCACTCGTGTACAGTAGGAACTCGATGTTCCGGTACTGGGTGAAGATCTCTGGCAGGAGGATCGAGAACACGATAAATGCCGCTAACAGGATGGGCCAGATGAGGTTGTCCAGCGCGAACAACATCATCCGCGTCCGATCCCCCTGGAGTTCAGAGATCGTCGAACTTACGTCAGATAGTGTACTCATCGTCTCTTCAGGTGGTTCGGCTTAGTTCGACCCCTCGATCTCTCGGTAGACGTTCCCGTAGAGGTAGGAGGCGTCGGCGTTGTCCTGGGCGATCGTCGCGTGCTGGCACTTCATCCACGGCCACCAGGCCTTGTCTTCGGCCTCGTACTCGGTCATCTCGGCCGGACCCCAGAACTGATTGGACCACGGCTTGATGCCCTCGACCGTCTTGTTCTCGATGGAGAGGGCCTCACCGGGTTTGACTGTGTCGCCGACCTGCGGGAGAGCGCTCTCGCCGCCTTCGAGGTAGTCCCACATCAGCTCGAGTGTCAGCGGTGCGTACATGTGGAGCGGCTGGTCGATCGCGAAGTCGTAGTACCCGCTCCCGATGCGCTGGTTGAGTTCGGGACCGCCGTCGATACCGAAGGCCATGACGTGGTCCTCGTGGTCTTTCTTGTGATACATGTCCATCTGCTGGAGCGCCGTCAGGGCACCCATCCCACTACCGACGTTGTTGGAGTAGACGGCGTCGACGTCGGGGTTGGCCTGGAGTGCACTCTGGGTCGCCGGGGCGGAGTCCTCGGGCGTCCCGTCGCTCTCGATCCGATTGACGACTTCGACACTGTCCGGGATGTTCTCTGTGAAGCCGTACAGGCGCGCCTGACTCGTCGTCGACTCGAAGTTGAAGACGCTCGTGATGACCTTCGGGTTCTCGATGCCCTTTTCTTCGATCATCTGAGTGAACCGCTCTCCGGCCACCTGCCCGCCGGCGTACTGACCGAAGAGAGCGCCCATGACGATGTCCTCGGACAGCGTCGCAGTGTCGAAGTTCATGACCGGGATGTCTTCCTCGGTCGCCGCCTCGACGATCTGTCGCGACGCCTTGGCGTCGAAGGGGTTCAGCAGAATACCGTCGAGCCCCTGGTTGATGGCGTTGATGGCATCCTGGGTCTGTTTCGACGCGTCGAACTGGGCGTCCAGGATGACGATCTCGACGTCGTCCCGGTCTCTGGTGTACCACTTCGCGGCCTGGCCCTGCACGAACAGGCCAGCCTGCCCCATCGACTTCATCGAAACCGCGAACCGCTGGGTGTCGCCGCTCGAACCGTCACTGCTGCCGTCGCCGGTCGAAGTGCCGCCACTCGAACCGCCGTCGCTGCCACCTGACTGGTCGCCGTCCCCGCCGCCCGAACATCCGGCGAGACCGGCGATACCTGCTGCTCCGACTGCTCGAACAAGGTTGCGTCTACTAATCATGGTTTTTGATCGAGTTCCGAATCTACCTCATTAACAATCCATATTAAAACTTCCGGCAAACGGCCGGCGGTGTCGAGGTGCGAACGGAGATTGGCCCCTGTCCTCTGGATTCACGAGTCCTCATCCCCTGCACGACCGGATTTCCCGGTTCACAGTCGTCCGAGAAGCGAGCCGAACGGCGTCGCGAGCAGCGGCTATGGTGCAGCCGAATAGCCCACGATCACGTCACATCCGACGAGAGAACGACAGGCCATCGCCGTCCCGGAGACTGGATTCGACCACCCTGAACGACGCAAGTCGGCGTCGAGAAGATACCTACGAGGGACTGGGGAGGGTCTGCTCGATGCGGGACGCGGTCGACGAAACAATCGAGGGCGGAGGTCTCAGAGTGCGAGGGAACGATGTGGAGCGTGGCGTCGGGTGAGACGTGTACGCCACGGACCTGGGATGGGACAGAACTGCCTTCTCACCCGGTAGAACTCAGGCTGTGGACGAACGTGACGAGGAAACGTCCGACTCATCACCGGCCAGTTCGTCGTCTGCGTCCTCGTTGGCGCGGTGCCCGGAGACCATCATGCTGACCACGTCGTCGCGGGTGACGTCCGCGGCGTCGACCACGTCGACGATTCGGCCCTGGAAGAGCACCGCGACGCGGTCGCTCATGGACAGCACTTCCTCGAGGTTGTGGTCGATGAGGATGACCGAGTGACCGCTATCGCGCAACCGTTGGACGAGTTCTTCGACGTGTTCGACCGCTGCCTTCGAGAGTGCCGACGTCGGCTCGTCGAGCAGGACGATATCCGGGTCGGAAACCAGCGCGCGTCCGATTGCGACTGCTTGTCGTTCCCCACCGGAGAGGAACTCGACCGGCGTGTCGGGGTCGACGTGGATGTTGAGGTGCTCGCTCAGGATGCGCTCGGCCTCCTCGGCCATGTACTCCTGATCGACGACCGGGACGAGTCCGCCGACCTTCTTCACCGGCATTCGTCCGAGGAACAGGTTCTCCGCGACGGAGAGTTCGTCGACGAGCGCGAGGTCCTGATACACCGTCCCGACCCCGAGTTTGCGGGCGTGTTTAGGGCCGTCTATCGTGACTGGTTCACCGTTGAACCGTATCTCGCCGCCGTCCGGTTGGTGGATGCCGACGAGCGTCTTGATGAGCGTCGACTTGCCGGCACCGTTGTCGCCGACGAGCGAGAGGACTTCGTTGTCTTTGAGCGTGAGGGAAACGTCCGAGAGCGCCTCGACGGTGCCGAAGCGCTTCTTGACGTGTTCCACCTCGATCCGTGGATGTGAACTGTCTGTGGTCATGGCTGGTGGGTATGGGTGAGTCGGCCTGACACCATATCCCCACTACCAATATAAATAAATTTTGGTGATGGAGTCCGCGCCCCCGTCCACAGCGTCGTCTCTCCGGCGGTACGTCGCGGCCGTCGCTGGACCGTGCGGTCTCACTCCCAGGACATGGCGAGTTCACCGTCTTCGTCGAATTGCCACGGTTCGTCTTCGTGGATATGGACGTCGTCCCGGTCGGCGAGTTCCTCGGCGACCGGCTCGGACACCCACAGTTCGCCGGGTTCCATCGTGTTCTCGATGTGGGCGATGCGGAGGTCGCTCGCGCTGGCGACGCCGGTCATCGACGCCGAGAGCACGAACGCCGTTGCGTCGCTCGGCACGACGAAGGGTAGTTTCGCCCGGTTCGTCTCGCCGCTGGTCACGATGTTGACGTACGTGTCCTCGAAGTCGACGGCCGCCGCGAGGTCCTGATGGACGAGGTCGGCAAGTCCCATGCCGAGGGCGTTCCCGTGGGAGGCCGGTGTTAGCGACCGGACGTAGATGCGAGTGATGGAGGGCTCGTCGACTTCTGCCTGATTGTGGAACCGGACCCGGCCGATGACGTTCGTATCGAGTCCAGTCCCGCTGATCTCTTTGCCCATCGCGTCGACGACGAGCAGGTCGAGGTCGTCGACCGGGAGTTCTGGGAAGAACTCTTTCGAGCGTTCCAGCAGTTTCGGCTCCTCTTCCAAGAGATCGGCGGCGGAGACGCCGTGGATCTCAGCGGCCTCCTCGGCCGCGTTCTCGATGATACCCACGCCACCGACAATCGGTGTCTCCTCGAGTAGGATTCCAGCCCACTCCGGGATGACCTCGTGGAACCCGCGCTCCAGTGCGGCATTGTGCATGTTGTCGGCACCGCGTTGTTTCCCCAGTCCGACGACGGCCATCTTACAGAGACCGCTCTCGACGTCCCCCTCGAAGTCCGTGTGCAGTTTGATCCGGTTGGCGAGCAAGACTGCGTCGGCTTCGAGCGCGTCTTCGGCGGCGTACACTGGCCGTCCAGTCGAGTCGGTTCCCACCTGTTCGACGGCGAGCGAGGACCGAATCTCACAGCCGAGCTGGTCGGGCGTGATACCGAGCGCCGCGAGCGTCTCACGCTGGCCTTCGGGGGTCGCGCCCCCGTGGCTGCCCATCGCGGGGAAGACGAACGGCTCGAACCCGCGCGACTGGAGTTCCGAAACGATGGCTTCGAGGACCTCTGGGAAGACCTCGATACCTCTGCTTCCCGCGGTAATTCCGACGGTGCTGCCCGGTTCGAGTTCGTCGAAAGCAGGAATATCGTTCACAGCGTCGATAGAGGCCTCCGTGACGTCCGGGACAGTAGGATGGTCCCGTGTGCAGCTGACACGGTAGGCACGGGGAAGATCGGACACCTCGGCGTCGTTGGCGGCCTCCAAACGGTCACGGTCTGGAAACTCGAACTTCATGGATACAAGTACAATAGCGCATCTTGTGCTTATGTTTTGCCCCTCTCGGTCGAGTGTCGGAGTCCGTGCGAATGTTTCTTTACCGAGTACCTCGCCATACGAACCATGGACGGTTATGTTCAATTCCAGTGCAGATGCCAGGGGGACCACAGATGACCCAGTGTGTGGTCGTCGCAGACGACCTGACCGGGAGCTGTGACGCTGGTCACGAGTTCGCGAGACGAGACTACGACACTCGAGTCGTCATCGCCCCAGAGACCGACACGGCGACGCAGGGTGACGTCGCCGTGTACAACACGGAGTCACGCTACGTGGACCCTTCTGACGCCGCCGAACGGGTACGAAGGGTCCTCGAGACCAGCGATTCTTCGGTCGTCTACAAGAAGGTCGACTCGACCCTTCGCGGGAACGTCCGTGTGGAGGTCGACGCTGCCACGCGAGCGGTCGAACCCTCCCTCGTCATCGTCGCCCCGGCGTTTCCCGGCAACGGGCGTGTGACAGCGTGTGGCTATCACCTCGTCGACGGCCAGTTGGTGACCGACTCTCCGCCCGGCAAAGACGAGGAGCGACCACCGACACACGACTCACTCCCCGAATTCTTCACGGCGAGTGAGCACCCCGTCGAGCAGGTCGGTATCGAAACCGTCGCGCAGGGCGCGACTGCTGTCGCCGAGGCCTTCGAGTCGTCGTGCTCGTCGGACGGCCCGGTCATCCTCACCTGCGACGCCGTAACTGACGGTCACCTTGCGACACTCGCCACGGCGGCTGACGAGGTCTCCGAACGATGTCTGTTCGTCGGGAGTGGCGGTCTCGCCCGCCACATCACCGTCCCGGGAACACCGTCGGGCGCCGGAATCGACGTCGACCGGACGCGGTCAGTCGTGGGTGTCTCGGGGAGCGTCGCACCGGAGACGCTCGAACAGATCGGCGAGGTATCGACTGACTGGCGGAGACAACTCGACCTCGAGATGGCGGTTACAGACCCGAGCAAGGCCGGCACTGACTTGGCGTCTCGGGGGAGCGCTGCCGTCGACGAACACGGGGGTGTGCTCCTCCACAGTGCCGACGCACGCAGCGACGTCGACCGGGCTATGGCGGCCGGTGAACGGGCGGAAGTCGACGAATCGACAGTTCGGCGTCGAATTACGAACGCGCTTGCTGCTGGTGCCGCCGAAGTCGTCGGTGATGGCCGGGCATCGAACCTCTTTCTCACTGGCGGGTCGACTGCTCGAGCGGTCTTCGACAGCCTCGACGCAACGGCACTCCGCATGGCGGGTGAAAGCGTTGCGCCGGGAATACCGCTCGCGACCGTCGAAGGCGGCGTAGCGGACGGGACAGCGGTCGTGACGAAGGCTGGCGGGTTCGGAGACGAGCAGGCAATAATTAAGTCCCTCGCTCGTCTGGGTCTTGGTGATGAGTGATTCAAAGCCTACTGTAGGCGTTACCATGGGTGACCCTGCAGGCATCGGCAGTGAAGTCATCGTCAAATCGTACCCGACGCTGGTCGAGACGGCGACTGCCGTCGTCATCGGTGACGCGTCAGTCCTGGAAGACGCGGTAGACCGGTTCGCACCGGGCCTGACCGTCCGTCGCGTCGACTCGCCGCTCGAGGCGGACGCTGACCCCGACGAGCTACCAGTTATCGACCTCGACAACGTGTCTGCCCACGAGTACGGCGAACTCTCAAAAGCGAACGGCGAGGCGAGCCTCGAGTACATCGAGCGAGCGATCGAGTTAGCACAGTCCGGTGAGATCGACGCGATAACCACCGCCCCCATCAACAAACAGGCGACCCGGATGGCCGGGAGCGAATACGCGGGCCACACGGGGATGCTCGCGGACTACACCGGAACCGACGACTACTCGATGATGCTGATCGAGGACGACCTGACGGTGACACACGTCAGTACGCACATTCCGTTGCGGGAGGCCTGCGACCTCGACGTCGACGACGTCGCGTCGACGATTGCCGTCACGGACGAAGCGCTCCGTGACCTCGGCATCGACGACCCCTCGGTCGCCGTCGCGGGGTTGAATCCGCACGCGAGCGACGGTGGCCTACTCGGCGACGAGGAAGCAGAGATCATCGAACCGGCTGTAGACCGCGTCGCCGAGACGGGTGTCGACGTGACTGGCCCCCTCCCACCGGACACGGTCTACGTTCGAGCCGCGTCAGGTGAGTTCGACTGTGTCGTCTCCATGTATCACGACCAGGGCCACATCCCCATCAAGATGCTCGGCTTCACTGGCGACGGCGACGCGGTGAGCGGCGTCAACGTCACCATTGGGCTTCCGATCGTTCGGACGAGCGTCGACCACGGCACCGCATTCGACATCGCTGGTGAAGGGGTCGCCTCCGAGCAGAGCATGATCGATGCGGTGTCGACGGCCGTCAGACTCGCGCGATAGACCCGGTCTACTTCTGGGACCTACGTATCAGGTTCGATGCGCACTCTTGCTGGTCGAACTACACCAGTGCGAAGGCGCGAACCGAACACCCGCCCGTCCCCTGGACGTTGAGTGGTGGGAAGAAGAAGTCGGCGCGCCGACTATCCGCCCCGTCTAAGACCTGATCGAGATTCCGCAACTCCTCGATGGGGATGATGTCGTTCTCGAGAAGAGGGAGGTGTGAGTCGGCCGGGTGGACGTCGGTCGACGGCCCGTGCGCTGGGACCTCGTCGTACCAGCCACCGACACTCGCGCCCTCCGTCCCGACCGCCTTGGGGTCGAGTGAGGCGACGTACTCCGAGGCCTCGCCGGTCAGGTAGGGGAACTCGAAGAGATACTCGGGTGTCTGGCCGTAGTATTCGTCCCAACCCGTGTGGAGCATGACCACGTCACCGGGTTGAATGTCTGACTCGTAGGCCTCGATATCAGCACGGGTAATCGGCTCTTCGGGCTCTTTCGGCGTCAGGTCTATCACCACGCCCTCGCCCATGAACCGGTCGATGGAGAAGTCGTCCAGAGTCTTGCCCTCGGGGATGAAGTGTGCCGGGGCGTCGATGTGTGTCGCCGTATGACTCCGCATCTCCAGTCGTTCCATCGTGAATCCGTCGCGTGCGGCGAGAGACGTCTGTTCGAGTTCGATCGGTGGGAAACTCGGCCACACGGGAATCTTCTCACTGATTGGGTTGGACAGTTCGACGACTTCCTTTGAATCGAACATGATAGACTCGACAGTCCACTAGAAAATAAGTATTGTGCTCACAGAGACAGTCGGAGTGGCCCACGCTTCAGTCGTGGGAACCTGACTCGAAGACGTCTTCGACGAGTTCCGTTTCGTCGAACAGGTCGCGGTACTCGTCGGGGACACGTTCGTCAGTGATGAGGAGGTCGATATCCTCGATGGACCCGAATCGGCGGAAACTCTGCTCGCCGAACTTCTCCGCGACGGCGACGACGACAGTCCGCGCCGACTGCTCCACGACGAGTTGCTTGATCTTCGCTTCGGACTCGTTCGGTGCCGACAGCGTGCCGTCGGACTCGATACCGTTGACGCCGAGGAACGCGAGGTCGAAGTTGGAGTTGCTGATGTAGTCCTCGGTGGTCGGCCCAACCAACGCTTTGGTCTCACGTCGGTACTCGCCGCCAGTCATCTTCACCGTGCCGTCCGATTTCGATAGCTCGAGCACCAACATGGGCGAACTCGTGACGGCGATGGTAGAGTCGTCGTCCGGTGCCACCTTGGCGACTTGCATCGTGGTCGTCCCGGCGTCGAAGTAGACGACGTGGCCTTCAGAGATCTCCTCGACGGCGCGGTCTGCGATCGCTTGTTTGCGCTCTAAGTGCTGGATGAGGCGCCTATTGAACGACCGTTCGACACCCACGTTCGTCACCGGGACGACGCCACCGTGCGTCCGCTCGACGAGATCTCGATCGGCGAGATCACGGAGGTCGCGTCTGATGGTCGATTCCGACACCTCAAGCCGGTCGGCCAACTCCTCGACCGAGAGGCCGCCGTGTTTCGTGACTAACTCCGTGATGGACCGGCGGCGTTTTTCCGGGGTAGTCACGGCACGACACCCCGAGGCCCGTTCGTTCGTTGCATCGGCGCGGTTGGCATGACACGCAGTAACAGCGAGTGCTACTTAGTCTTCTCGCCCGCTCGCGACGGCCTGTGGCTCCGCTTCGTCCCACACTTCTTCGACGGACGCGCCCTCGTGGACGATTTCGTTGAGCGCGGAGACCGTTCGCTCAGGGTCGTCGGATTTCCAGATGGTGCGGCCGATCATCAGGCCGCGGGCACCGGATTCCATGGCTCCCTCGACGGATTCCAGCATCGCGCGGGTGGTGCCGGTGGCCGGGCCACCGAGAATCATCACAGGGACCGGCGAGTTCTCGACGAGCGGCTCGAACGTCTCGACGCTGCCGGTGTAGGGCGCTTTGAGGATGTCCGCGCCGAACTCCCAGCCCATGCGCATCGCGTCTTCGACGAACTCGACGTCCGTCTCCAGCTTGTCCGGGACGCGTCGGCCCCACATGACCGGCTCGACGACCAGCGGGATGCCGGTCCCGCGGAGGTCCTCGGCGAGCTCGGCGATGTACTCGACGTTCCGGCGGAACGTCTCGGTGTCGTCACGGCCGAACACGAGCACCGTCTTGACGCCGACGGGGTCGAGTTCCGCGAGGAACTCGGCGTCGAACGCTGGCGTCCAGAGGTCCTTATCGTGGTCTCGGCCCGGGCTGGTCGACCACGTCACGACGTCCGCGGTGAGAATGACGTCGACGTCAGCCTCCGCGAATCGGTCCTGGTAGTGACGGGCCATGTGCGGTCCGACGAGGACGCCGTCCGGTTCGCCCGCGAGGACCTTGTCGATAGTCTCTATCGGGTTCTTGAATCCGTCAGGCGCACCGAGGCTTAGTCCGTGGTCTAGCGCTACGACGACTGCGTTCCCCGACGGTGTGTCGAGGAGTTGCTCTGTAGTCATTGGCTCCAGTTAATGTCTATGAATCCATCCACATAACTATTCTCCTACCGGGCGACGACATTCAGATTATTCGCCACCCTCCATCGACCATAAGTACCTCGCCAGTCACGTAATCGGCGTCGTCACTGGCGAGGTAGAGAGCTGCACCGGCGACGTCCTCCGGTGTGCCCGCACGTCCAGCGGGGACCGGTTTGATGAGTTCGTCTTTCGCCGCTGCCGCGGGCGCGTCCTCCGACCAGCCGTCGATGAACTCGGTCGCTATCTGTCCGGGGCCGATTGCGTTTACCCGAATGTCGTGGTCCGCTAGTTCGAGTGCTGCACCACGGGTAATCATCTTCACCGCGGCCTTCGTCGAGTCGTACTGTATCTGATCACGCTGGGCGACGAACGAACTGATCGATGCCGTGTTGACGATTGCACCGTCGGTCCCACGGTCGATCATATCCTGTGCTGCGGCCTGACACCCGAAGAACACTCCTTTGGCGTTGACTTGGTGTATCTTCTCGAATTCCTCCTCGCTGACGTCGAGCAAACTCCCTCCGATGAACAGCCCCGCGTTGTTCACCATCACGTCGACACCACCGTACTCTCGTGCCCGTTCGACGACCGCGCGAATGTCGTCGGCGTTCGAAACGTCCGTCTGAACGAACTCAGCCGAACCGCCCTGGTCTTGGATGAACTCGTGTGTTGGGGTCTCCGCGTCCTTCGGTTCGACTTCGATGTCTGCGTTGAGGACTGTCGCTCCTGCGTTCGCGAATCTGATGGCAATTTCTCGTCCGATTCCAGAGGTCGCTCCAGTGACTATGACGGTGTCACCGTCGAAGTCTGAGCTGTAGTCAGGCATCGGCGTAATCTGAGTCAGGACACACATTAAACATTTGGGTGGACGGAGGCACCTACGATTCTTCCGAATACCAGCGTTGCTGCTCTCAATCGTTTCTTCCCAATTTAGGCTGATTAGCCCAGAAAATGCCCAAAATAAACCGGGCTTGTGAGCCTTGGTAACAAGAGACTCATCTCACAGTAGTAGCATCAGTCGATAAAATCAGCAACAGTTCTCAGAGGGTGTGGAATCTTTCGACTGGTAACAAATTAGTTTAGCAAAAAGTAAGCAGTATAAATACTCTCCTCGTTCATTTTACCCAGTTTGTCGACTACCTACAGTCGACGAGAGAGGAGTAGACCGCAGGGTGAATCCGAGTTGATTCACGGCTCGCCTCATTTTGTCAGTTCTAGCTGGCAGTAGGCGAGACACTGAGCGGTGACAGGGTCGTCGACGACTAATCTAATAACATACGTACTCCTGTTACTATTTGGGGACGGTCACTTCACTCTCGAGAGGATGCGTGCTCTGCAGCGTAGAAACCAAAACTGTAGCACATCTATGATAGTAATACCAGCCATGGAAATCTAAATGTGCCTACTTTCAATAATTTGTGAGATATTACAATCAGCGAACTACTATCCAGCCATCTCTACTAGTGCTACAATGTTAGAATACGAAAATGAATATAACTCGGCCCATATATCTTAGATATGTATTTGTTCTACCGTATTTGGACTGAGATACGAGAGATAACTATCTAAGCATACATACAACGTCTATTTCTAACTTTGAACCCTCGAAATATGAATTCCTTCTGCCAAACCCGACTCAATATCCGGTTTTACCTCTATTGTTATCAGAATCAAGTACCCAAGGTGTGGGAGTGGTGCTGCGAACAGACCGTGTTCAAAACACCGGAAGCCTCAGTCCAGGTTTAGGACGACGGATTTGTTCTGTCGATACTCGTCCAGCGTCTCGGCGCCGCACTCGCGGCCGACGCCCGACCGCTTGAACCCACCGAACGCGAGTCCGGGCGCGAACCGTGCATAGTCGTTCACCCACACCGTTCCCGCGTCGATGTCGGCCGCGGCCCGGTGTGCCAGCGAGACGTCTTCTGTCGCCACGCCGGATGCCAACCCGTAGTCGACGTCGTTGGCGAGCGCGATGGCCTCCTCGTAGTCGGCAAATTCGATGACGGAAGCGACGGGACCGAACACCTCTTCCTGTGCGAGTCTGCTGTCGTTGTCGACGCCGTCGAAGATGGTGGGCTCGTGGAACCATCCGTCACCGTCGATGCCCTCGCCGCCGTGGACGAGTTCCGCGCCGCTGGCCAGACCAATATCGACGTACTCGCGGACTTTTTCGTACTGTTGCTCTGACGCTAGGGAGCCGACCATCGTCCCGTCTTCGAGGGGGTCGCCGACGGTCCACGACGCGGCGGCCTCGACGAAACGGTCGAGGAACGCGTCGTGTACGTCCTCGTGGACCAACGTCCGTGAAAACGCGTCGCAGGACTGGCCGACGTTGTAGAAGATTCCCTCGGCTGCCGTCTCCGCGGCGGCGGCCAAATCCGCGTCGGGGAACACGACGAACGGGGACTTCCCCCCGAGTTCGAGCGTCACCGGTGTGATGTTCTTCGCCGCGGCACTCATCACGAGTTCACCGGTGGCGTCCTCGCCGGTGAACGATAGCTTGTCCACGCCGGGGTGATTCGTGAGCGCTGCCCCGGCCTCGTCGCCGAACCCGTGGACGACGTTCAGGGTCCCGTCCGGGAGGATGCCGTCCGCCAGTTGCGCCAGTCGGGTCGACGTAAGTGGTGTCGATTCTGCCGGTTTCAACACCACAGTGTTCCCCGCGGCCAGTGCGGGTCCGAGTTTCCAACTCGTCAGCAACACGGGGTAGTTCCACGGGACGATGAGCCCAGCGACGCCGTACGGTTCCTTCCGATTGTAGGCGTGGGTGTCTGCCCCGACTGGAATCCGTTCGTCCGTGTCGCCGTGGAGGAGGTGGCCGTAGTACTCGATGTAGTCGATTCCCTCCTCGATTTCCGCAGCCGCGAACGCCTCCGGTTTCCCGGTATCGAGCGACTCCAGCCGGGCTAGTTCGTCTGTGTGCTCGCGGAGTCTGTCGGTCCAGGCGAGCAATCTGTCGGCTCGGTCGGTGTGGTCCAGTGCGCCCCACTCGCTCTCGAAGGCCGTTCGGGCGGCGCTGACGGCAGCGTCGACATCGGCAGCGTCACCACGCGGGACGGTGGTAATCTCGACGTCGACTGCGGGGTCTCGTGTAGCAAAGGTGTCGCCACTCTCGGCCGCCCGCGCCTCGCCGTCTATCCAGAGTGGGAACTCCCGGTCGGCCGTCGCCTCTGCTATCGCCTGTTCGTGCCGCTCTCGCATGTCTACAGCGAATTCGCGGCTCATTGTATCCAATAGGTCTTCGCGTTGGTGAACTCCCTGATGCCGTGGTGGGACAGTTCCGAACCGTAGCCGGAGTCTTTGACACCACCGAACGGAAGGCGCGGGTCTGATTTCGACATCTCGTTGACGAAGGCCGCCCCGGCCTCTATTTGCTCTGCGACGCGGCGACCGCGCTCACGGTCTTCGGTCCAGACCGAAGAGCTCAGGCCGTAGTTCGTGTCGTTGGCGAGCGCGATAGCGTCTGCTTCGTCCTCGACTTCGACGACCGTCGCCACCGGTCCGAACAGTTCCTCGGTCCGTGCAGGACAGTCCTCGGGGACGTCTGTCAGTACCGTCGGCGGGTAGTAGAACCCGTCACCGTCGAGAGGGTCACCGCCACACTGGAGCGTCGCTCCGGCGTCGACACTCGCCTGCACCTGTTCGTCCAATCCCTCCAACAGGTCTTCCCGTGCCTGTGGCCCCACGTCAGTCTCGTCGTCAGTCGGGTCGCCGACAGTCAGGGCGGTCATCTCCTCGACGAAGCGGTCGGTGAACTCGTCGTAGACGTCGGTGTGGACGAGGAGCCGTTTGGCGGCGATACACGACTGGCCGCCGTTCTGCGTGCGGGCGGTGACGGCTGTCTCGACGGCGTCGTCGAGGTCGGCGTCGTCGAGGACGACGTAAGGGTCGCTTCCACCCAGTTCCAGCACCGTCTTCTTGATGTTGCGGCCTGCGGCCTCGGCGACGGCACGACCGGCCCGCGTGCTCCCGGTCAGCGTCACGGCCCGTACGCGGTCGTCTGCGATGATACTCTCGACGCGGTCGGCCTCGACACGGAGTGACTGGAACGCGCTTTCTGGATACCCGGCGTCGCGGAACACCGTCTCGATGGCTTCGGCACACCCGAACGTGGTCGGCGAGTGTTTCAACAGCGCGACGTTCCCGGCGGTCAGGGCGGGGACGGCAAACCGGAAGACCTGCCAGAACGGGAAGTTCCACGGCATGACCGCGAGCACCGGCCCGAGCGGTTCGTAGGCGACGTAGGTCTCTGCGTTCGGTTCCGTCCCGATACGCTCGTCCTGCAGGTATTCCCCTCCGCGCTCGGCGTAGTGTTCACACAGCCACGCACACTTCTCTACCTCGCCGACGCCCTGGTCGACGGGCTTGCCCATCTCGTCGGCCATCATCTGGGCGTACTTGTCAGTGCGCGCTCTGAGAACGCTCGCCAGTTCCGCGGCCAGTTCCTGCCTCGCCTCGATCGAGCGGTCTCGCCACGACTCGAACGTCGTAGTGGCGTCGTCGAGGGCGGCGTCGACCGTCGCCTCGTCGTGTGGTTGGTAGGTGTCGATACGTTCGCCCGTTGCTGGGTTGGTGGTTTCGAAAGTCATTCTGCGAACCGTCGTTCCAGGAGGGTCACGAGCAGGTACGCGGCAAGTCGCTGTGTCCCCTCGCTGTGGTCGTAAGCCGGTGCGACTTCCATCAGGTCCGCGCCCTCGACCGCCTCGTGCTGACCCAGCGTCTCTACGACGCTCAACGCCTCGGTGGCGGAGAGGCCACCCGGTTCGGGGGTCCCCGTGCCGGGAGCGACGCTGGGGTCGACGGCGTCGATGTCGAAGGTAACGTAGACGGCGTCCGTCTCGGCAGCTGCGGCGGCGATGGCCTCTTCGACCACCGACTCGATGCCACGCTCCTCCACGTCGCGCATCGTAAAGAGGTTTAGGCCACTCTCCTCGGCGAATTCGAAGAAGTCCGGCGACTCGTAGCCCCGGATGCCGACCTGACTGACGTGTTCGTAATCAGAGTACGGCGAGTCCGCCACGAGGGCCGTACTGGAGCCGTGGAACTCGTCGCCGAACACCGGACTCCCGGTACTGGTGTCTGTGTGAGCATCTATCTGAACGAACCCGACGTCGTCGTAGCCCGACCCCTCGGCGAACCCGCGGAACGACGGGGCGGTACAGTAGTGGTCTCCACCCAGTACGACCGGAAACGACTGGTCAGCGATAGCAGCGACGTGGGCTTCGATGCTCTCGGCAGTGCGCTCCCGGTCCATCGGAAAGACCGGCACGTCGCCGCAGTCGGCCACCGAGAGCGCGGAGAAGTCGACCTGTTTGCCGGTCCGCATGTTCGTCAGCCCGCCCTTGTATCCCGATAGGTAGGCCCACCAACTGCTGGCGCGACGGATGGCCTGTGGGCCGTAGCGGGCGCCCGGACGGTTACTGACGGCGCCGTCGTAGGGGATACCCACGACGACCGCGTCGTAGCCGTCGAGGTCGGTCACGTCGCGATGGTCGGACTTCAGGAACGTCTGGATACCGGCGTAGGGGAGTTCTACCCCCGGGCCGATATTGCCGACACGGCTATCGTATTGCCGGCTCACGTCTCCACCTCCGCCAGCGCATCGTGGAGGCTGTCGACGGCCCGAGACAGCTGGTCGCGACTGATGGTCAACGGCGGTTGGAACCGCATGACGTTCTTGTGGTATCCGCCGACGCCGATGATGATGCCGCTTTCCTTGAGTCGATTGCCGACTTGCTTGGCGACCTTCGGGGCGGGTTCGGGTGCGACCCCCATCGGGCCGGTGTCGCCGTCGGGGTCGACCAGTTCGACACCCTGCATGAGACCGAGGCCACGGGTGTCACCGACGACGTCGAACTCCGCTTCCAGGTCGGCCAGTCGTTCTGAGAGCCACGCACCCTGTTCGCGGGCGTTCTCGACGATGCCGTCCTCTAACTCGTCGATAGTCGCGAGTGCGGCCGCACAGGCGACTGGGTTCCCGCCAAACGTCGAGAGATGGTCACCCGCTTCGAAGGCGTCGGCGACCTCGGCGGACGCAGTGAACGCGCCCAGTGGCATCCCGTTGGCGATGCCTTTCGCTTGCGGAAGGATGTCGGGAACCACGTCGAAGTGCTCGGTGGCGAACATCTCGCCCGTTCGTCCGTACCCGGTCTGGACCTCGTCGACGATGAGCAGGCCCCCGTGGTCGTGGGTGATCTCTTTGACCCGCTCGAGCCAGCCATTTGGTGGAACTATTATTCCACCTTCTCCCATCACTGGTTCGACGACGACAGCTGCCAAGTCCCCTGACGTATGCGTCCCGATGACGCGCTCTAGGTCGTCGGCACAGGCACAGGAACACGGACCGCCACTACACATCTGACAGCGGTACGCGTACGGTGGCGCGACGTGCGCGACGTCGTTTATCGTCGGGGCCATCTCGCTCTTGTAGGCCTTGTTGCCGGTCAACGCGAGGCTGCCGAGGGTTCGACCGTGGAACGCCATCTCGAGAGCGAGTACCTCTTTGCTCCCGGTGTACTTCCGGGCGAGTTTGATGGCACCCTCGACGGCCTCCGTCCCGGAGTTACAGAAGAAGGACTTCTGGAGGTCGCCGGGCGTGATTTCGGCTAGCCGCTCGCCCAGACGTGCCACCTGTTCGCTCGGGTGGACGTACGAACACCCGTGTACGAACTCGTCGAGTTGCGCCTTGGCCGCCTCGACGACGGCCTCGTTGTTGTGGCCGACGTTGGTCACGGAGATGCCGGAGAACACGTCGAGATACTCGTTACCCTCGTAATCCTCTACGGTACAGTTAGATGCCCGCTTGACCGGGACGTTGAGGCTCTTCCAAATCGGCATCACGTAGTCGTCGTACCGACCCACGACGTCGTCGTTTCCGTCGACCGTGTCTCGGTCGGGTTCGGAAGTCATTTTGTCTGACATAATCGAATGGATTGACGTGGAAATATAATTCCACCTTGTTCGATTTGAACGTGCGGTATCTCATAAAGATTCCGTCGCCCGTCCGGAAACTATGAGTGACCCCACGGATTCCACAGCGTATGGACGGGGATCTCGACGAGCGGACCTACGACCTCTTGCGCCTCATCCGTCAGAACGAGCCGATCGGCTCGATTCGGCTCGTGGAACTCATGCAGCGACACGGTTACACGATACAGGGCCGGACTATCCGGCTGGCTCTCTCGGACCTGGACGAGCGTGGCCTCACAGAGAAGGTTCCCGGAAAGGGACGACGGCTGACCGAAGCCGGTAGCGCCGCACTCGAGACGGGCCACGTAAATGCCCGCCGAGAGCGCATCCGTGCTCGTATCGCGATGCTCACCAGCCGCGTGACATACGACCCGCTGGAGGACACTGGCGAGCTCGTGGTGGCCGCGGCTTACCTAGACGAGGACGCTGTCGGTCAGGCGTTGGAGGTGCTCTCCACCCTCGAAGAGACCCCACTCGGTCCCTGTCCGGTGGCGGTCTCGGAGGCCGACGTCACCGAGCCCGGCGACTATCGGCTGGCCCTTCCCTCCTCGCTCACACTCGACGGCGTCCTCCTCTCGGGCGGCATCAGCACGCGACTAATCACCGGTGGAATCGCGGAGTACGACCCCGAGCCGGACCCGTCAACCGTCTTCTGTCAGTCTCCGGATGCCGCGGGGGGTGGCATCAGACGCTACATCGACGTCATCAACGGCGAGGGTTCGACTATCGACATCGTGACGCTCCTGTTAGAGGCCGGTCGGACCGATACGTTGGCCGCACTCGACGGCGATGTAGCACGCCTCATCATCGACAACCGGGAGTTCCCGTTGACCCGCTACGAGGAAGGCCGCGACTTCGCCGTCGAGACCCGTAGCTCGCTCGGTGGCGTGGTGGACCTCCGCCGTCCGCGCGAGGACGGGCCGTTCCCCGGTGACGCCCCCGACTGGGAGTTCTGCTCGCTTACGTACAGCGCCGTCGGCGAAATCGGCCTCGGACTGCTGACGGAACGGGACATCGCCGACGAGTGGACGACGCTGTACGGGACCCTCAGGAGAAACCAGTTCGAAGCCGCAGGAGTGACCGCGGCGGAATTTTGAAGTTCGCTCTTGTGAAGCACGTTGTTGATTTTCAGAGGGCGGCGTCGATAGCATGTTTGAGCGCGTCATCGCCTGGTTTTCTGTAGAGTTCGCAGCGGAGCTGAAAGGCTCTGAGATACGGCGTTAGCTT
>NZ_RKLR01000024.1 GCF_019599465.1 Haloarcula rubra | reverse complement strand
TGCGCTCATTCTCCCAAACGTCTTCATTGTCCTCGTTCAACGTCTCGCTGAGGAGGTCTGCGAGTTGCATGAGCACTTCTCGCTACGGCCTCCTCGCTTCTCAAACTCGCTCAACTAGACAGTGCCCGGAGAAGACTGGTCTCGAAGCAGTACGCATTGGGACATGACATCCTCCTCGTCGTTCACGACGAGACTCTCTCGCTGCTGAAAGCTAGCATTATGCCAGTTCACGTAGTAACCAGTTCAATGCCTGTCAACCCGAATTTTCTCGAACGGTTGGTGTTGCTCCGGCTCAACAAGGGCCCGGCACCGATGCTCGATTTGTTCGGTGCGGCGAGTTTTGAGTCGGTGTCGCTCGCACTGGATTTAGGTCTCTTCGAGCTAGTCGCGGACGCAGAGACACCGCTCACGGCGTCGACTCTTGCTGACCGTATCGACGCACATCCTGATGGCATCGCCATGCTTTGCAACTTTCTAGTGACCGAGGACTACCTGTCGACCTCTGAGGATGGCTACCGGCTTACCAAAATGACGGAGACGTGGCTGCTGGCTGATTCAGAGACGAACATGGGGCCCTGGCTCACGTTCTGGAACGAGCTCGTCTTCCCGTTCTGGGAACGTGAACTCGAAACCGCTATCAGGGAGGGCGAACCGAGTCAGTCGATTTACGAGTGGTTCGACGAAGAGCCCGAGCGTTGGGAGATCGCTCAGGACGGCTTTCGGGCGACTGCCTCCTTACTGGTCGACGACGTGGTCGATGCAGTGTCCATTCCGGACGGTAGCACACAGCTCATCGACATCGGCGGGGGCCACGGACTCTACACGGTGGAACTATGCCGACGCCACTCAGATATCGTGGCGACGATTTTCGACGTTCAGGGCGCCATCGAGGCAATCAACGACGAGATTCCCGCCGAGTTAGCAGAGCGAGTCAGTGTGCAAACGGGAGACTACCACACAGACGATCTCGGGGACGGGTTTGATCTGGCGCTCCTCTTCAACGTCATCCACGCACACGACCCAGCAGAGAATACTGCACTTTTCGAGCGAGTGGCTGATTCGCTCGCGCCGAACGGACGAATTATCGTGTTGGATCAGTGGGAGGGCAGTGGACGAACGCCAGTGAGTCGGGCAGGACTCCGATTCGTCGCGCTGACGTACTTGACGACGCTGGGGGCGACGGTCTACGCTCACGAAGAGGTCATGTCGTGGCTTCGAGAGGCCGGCTTTACCGACGTCAGCCGACAGAGTGTGGGCCCACTTTCAGGCCTGGCACTCATTGAAGCGACGAAGCAATGAACCTCGATTTGACGATCGGTGACTATATTCTCCCTATCGGATAATAAAATATATGCGATAGATCCAAGCGTTCGAACTTGGGATAGCCCTTTCAAAACACATCGAACCGATAAACGACGTCCCCTGTATCTATTCGTTCTGATGACAAGACTGGGTTAATTATATTCATCTGATGAGTACCAGATGGCCGGATTTATACATCGTTGTCCGATTAGTATATTTGAGGCTACCAATTATGGGAATTCTTGATTCGTTCGGAGCGCTTGTCAGTAGTATCATCGCGTCAATCGTACTCTTGGTGTTCGCTATTCTCAGCTTCTTTATCACGGTGTTTATCGTCCAGGTTGGAGCAGGGTTAGCGGGATACTCCCCGAGTGGCGACTTCGTGGTGCTCTCTGCCGCAATTTTGGCGACCGGTGCCATCGTTGCAGGTGCATCACCACTGTCCGGACTCAGCGAGATTGCGGAATAGGGTTTAAATACTCTGACAGTAGCAGGTACAGAACGTCAATCTATTTCGACTCGACTGTCTCGGGACCGGCGACCACAGAGCGGTCGTTTGCAGGCGGTTTTCGATTCCCTTCTCGACTGCGGCCCCGATGACTGCAAAGAGCTCTGTCTGGTTGTTATATCAGCCTGAGCTGTTAAGCATGTAACCCCTCCCTGTTCTGAATGAGCGGTCAGGTTCCGATTATGTCAGGTCCGTTGCCGACGGCCCGACTGTCGTCACGACCGACTGTGAGGGAGTGGGTCGCACAGAAGTACAGTCGAAAGCCGCCGGCGTGGAACTACCGACCGAAGTTGGCACCACGGCCGAAAACCTTCCCGGGGACGGTGGTCTGGAGATCAGCCGAACAGCCCGAACAACCCCAGCACCCAACGAACCATCTCGGTGATAGTTAAGAGGGCACCCTCCAAGCGGGAGAGGACCCGTCCCGTCCAGAGCGCGGCGACCAACACGGTGGAAATAACGACCAGCCAGGCCAGAGTCTCCAACGCGGTACCACTCACCACGAGCGGTCGAACGACCGCTGCGATGCCCATGATGCCAGTGATATTGAAGATGTTGCTCCCGATGACGTTACCGACCGAGATGCCGAGGCTCCCACGCTTGATTGCAACCAACGAGACAGCGAACTCTGGTGTCGATGTGCCAGCCGCGACGATGGTCCCCCCGATAACCCACTCGGAGATTCCGGCACCGCGGGCTAACTCTGAGGCAGCCAGGACCATGTAGTCGCCACTGACCAGCACCAGTGCCAACCCGCTCACGAAGAGAACAGCGTCACGTCCACGAAAGGACGATCGTTCAGCTATCTGGCCAGTCACGCCACCGTCGACGAGTGGTTGCTGGGTGGACTGAGCTGACGCGGCCCGGCTCGTTCGGAGTAGATAGACGGTGTACGCGACGAACGAGCCCACGAGGAAGAGACCATCGAGCCTCGTTATCCGGAGGTCAACCACAGCGAGTCCACCGACGAAGACGCTGGCGAGCAAGGCGATGCCGCCGCGATGGACGAGTGACTCGGCGATGGGGAGTATCTTGATCAGGGAGACGACCCCCAGTATAAACGCCAAATTGTAAATATTCGACCCCAGAACGTTCGAAACCGCGATATCACCGAATCCTTTGAGTGCGGCGTCGATCGAGACCGCCAGTTCCGGCATGGACGTCCCCATCGCGACGATAGTCAGACCGATAATCAAATCCGAGAGACCGAACCGGCGAGCCAAGCGCACGACTGCGTCCACTAGAAGTCGTGCTCCGACCCACAGGCCAAGCACAGACAGGAAGATCACACCGAGTTGTACGACAGGACCGCCTCGTACCATTATTCGTACCGATTGGTGGGCGAACAATCAATGTTCGCCCGTTCCTTTCCGAGCACGATGGATAGTCCTGTTAACATGCCGTTTGACGGCTCCTGAGAATCCGCGGGGTCACCCACTGAGGACGAGCACTACGCCAGCGACCAGTATCGTCACGGCGATGCCCAGCCGGATCGTGATTCGCTCCTCGCGGGCCGAGACAAATGGGGAGATAGCGAGGACGAGCAAGGGACTCACACCCAGAATCGGAGTGACTAAAGAGACAGGAGCACGGCCGAGCGCAGCCAGGTACGCTAAAAGGTACACTGTGTTTGCGATGCCAGCAGTAAAGCTCCAGCGAGTGACTAACAACCGGCCTGGTGTTCTTGCCCTGAAACGCTTCCAAAGGCGGTAACAAGCGAAGACAGCCGCGGCAGCAATGACGCGCACTGTCGTGGCGACGATGGGCGACGTCCCCGTTTCGAGTCCGATTTTGGTAAAGACCGGGTCGACCCCCAGTAGGAGTGCCGCTGCGAGCGGAAATCCCACATCTACCCATCGACGCTGCCTCGTACCGCCAGTCTGTACCGCTTGTGCATCCCACGAGACCGCCGCGCCGCCGATGACCACCAACAGGACCCCAGCAACCACGGTCGCGGTCAGTGCCTCGCCTAATGCTACGACGGCGATGAGAACAGCGACCAGCGGGAACGTGGATTTCAACGGCTCTGCACGGCTCGCCCCCAGTCGCACGATACCGACGAACAGTGCGATTCTTGCGAGTAAGGAACCGAGTATCCCTCCTGTCGCAAACGCACCGATAGACAGGAGAGTGAGGTCGAACGCCGGAAAGAACAACCCAACTGTGACGGGAACCATGACGAGAAGGTTGACGAGAAACACGACGGTTATGACGTCGGACAGCGGTTGGTGGGTCGTGCTCCGCTGGACAGAGACACTCTGAACCGCAAGCGCCAGCGCCGCGAGCAGCGCGAATCCGACTCCCAACTGTGTACTCATCGGTAGACTAGGTTGCGTGTCGCTTTCGAACCTGGCCATCCTAATAGTATCTCCTACATCCGATACCCGACTTCGAGTCCGAACCGCGACCACTACGTCTATCCATTGTTTATAAAAGATAGATGGGTTTCAAATCCACAGTGATTCGAAAGACCGTGTCTCATATCGACGCATGAATACGACACGAAGGTGCCGTCGGTCACTCTCGGGCGTTACTCGACCGGTCTGAAGCGACGTGAATCTTGAGAAGGTTCGAGGTGCCCGTCCCCGCGTCGTCGTTCCGAGGGCCCGAGATGACGACGACACGATCGCCACTCGAGACGATGTCTGTGCCGAGTGCCGACTCGACGGCGTTACCGATCACGTCGTCTGCACTAGTAGCAGTCTCAGTCGGTGGACCGGAGACGATACCGCCGGAGAGTGCCAATCGACGACGAACCGACTCGGAGGGCGTCGCTGCCACGACTGGCATCGACGGACGAAACTTCGCGGCTCGAACTGCTGTCTTGCCGGACGCGGTCGCCACGACTATCGCCGTCGCGTCGATGTCGCGTCCGAGAACACTCGCCGAGCGAGCCAGTTTGTCGGACTGAGCGCTATCGGCCTCCGGCGCCTGTTGTCTTCGGAGGTCGTCGTACTCGGCCGTATCCTCGACTCGCTCGACGAGTCGTGCCATCGTCTCGACGACGAGGACCGGATGGTCTCCCACTGCTGTCTCACCTGATAGCATGACGGCGTCCGTCCCGTCGAAGACTGCGTTGGCGACGTCAGAGGCTTCCGCACGCGTCGGACGGCGAGCACTGGTCATCGACTCGAGCATCTCCGTCGCGGTGATGACCGGTGTCCCAGTGTCTCGACACCTGCGAATGATACGTTTCTGCACGATCGGGACCGACTCCAGTGGGATTTCGACACCGAGGTCGCCACGGGCAACCATCACACCGTCGGCCGCATCGATTATGTCGTCCAGGTTCCGAACGGCGATGCCACGCTCCACCTTCGCAATAATCGGGGTTGTCGCGTCGAGGTCGGACAACACTCGGCTGATCGCACGTACCGAGTCGCCGTCGCGTACGAAACTCGCCGCGACGAAATCGACCTCCTTTTCGGCAGCAACTCGCAGTTCTCGCCGGTCCCGTTCTGTGATGGTTGGAAGTCCAAGTTCGACACCGGGGACCACCACACCCTTGCGACCACCGATATCGTCGCTGTTCTCGACGCATGCCGTGACGGCGCTCTCACTGACATCCGTAACTGTCGTCTCTATACGCCCGTCGTCCAGTAGGACGCGGTCCCCGGATTCGACAGCGGTAATATCGTGTGAGAGGGCGATCCGATCGTTTGTTGTCGTCTTCCCTTGGACATACTCGACTGTAGTTCCGGCGTCGAGATGGACCGTTCCATCCATCGGCGCGGTCCGGACTTTCGGGCCAGGCAGGTCGTGAATGATAGCGACCGGTCTATCGGTATTCTGTTCGACTGTCCGTATTCTCTCGATCAATTCTCGGCGGTGCTCCGGTGTACCGTGACTCGCGTTCAACCGTGCGACCGACATACCCGCCTCGGCGAGTCGTCGCAAGGAGTTTCGGGAGGCAGACGCGGGTCCGATCGTACAGACGATTTTGGTGGTTCGCATGGGCCCTCACGCGACTCCGGATATCTCGTCATGCGACCGAACGATATGTTCCATGGACGCACCACTCGCGATAACCACAAAAGCGTTCGTGACGAGTCACCACGTGGCTAGGTCTTTCCCGTTCGGGCGCGAACCTGTACACATGTCAGTCGAGACAGCGATGCGCCGGATTGCCGACGCCGACGACTCACGAACGAGTCAGGCCGACCGTGACCAACAGTTCGAGATGTACCGGAAGACTCTGCGGGCGCTCGAGGAGATCGATGCAGACGACGATGACGAAGGGATCACCGTCGTGTCGAACTGGATCATCGACGAGATGGAACGTACCGGCAAGCGTCCGAGCTCGAAAGCGGTTCGAGAACGCGCTAGGGAGTTCTGTCACAACAACGAATACGAAATCCCGTCCGATTCCTGGCTTCGAACCTAACTCTACGTCCGAATTAGCTGTATTGTCAAGTTATTGTCCGATTTTTACTGAAACATCACGGCTACATTTATCTGTAGGCCGGGCAACGCGGGCGGTAGGCCTATGTCTTTCATCGACCCGGTTCGTCGTCTCGGCGAGTGGTTCTCCGACTGGTCGCTACGATACATCCCGGATCCGTACGTCATCGGGATACTCCTCACCCTGCTAACGGTCGCCAGCGCATTGGTGTCCGGTTCCGCCCCCAAGGAAACCATGGACGCTTGGTACACCGGCGTCTGGACACTACTGCCGTTCATGGCGACACTGTCGGTAATGCTGATGGCAGGCGACGCCATCGCGAAGTCGCCGTCTGTTACCCACGCACTAGAACGGATCGCATCTATCCCAAATTCGCCGTTCGTCGCCGTCTGGTTCACAGCCTTCGTAGCGATGGTCACGGCACTCGTGTCGTGGGCCATCGGGCTGATCGTCGGCGCGATCATGGCCCGTCGGGTCGCATACGAATGCCGGCAGAAGGGAATCAAAGTGCACTACCCGCTGTTGGCCGCGGCCGGCTACACGAGTCTGATGATCTTTCACTCTGGACTCTCGTCGTCGGCAGCGCTCATCATGACAGACCCTTCTCTCATCCCAGCATCGTTTCCCGCGTCGGTCCAAAACGGAATCCCACTCAGCGAGACGCTCGGTAGTACCGCGAACCTCGTTAGTGCCGGCCTGCTACTCACCGTGATTCCGGTCGTGATGGCCGCAATGCATCCGAAAGATGAGATTCGGGAACTCCCGGGAGAGATCCGCTCCGAGATCAAGGAGAACCTCGAGAGTGAACCACCCACTGAGACCCAACCCGAGGACACGGCCTTCCCAAGCCGGCCGACACTGACGTTCGCTGACCGGTTGAACAACTCTCAACTCCTCGGGCTCGTGATCGCCATCTTCCCGTTGTACTACGTGATCAACACCTGGTTTCTCGTATCCGATCCGTCTCGTTTCATCTTCCAACCGGGCGGCCTCTCGAAGCTGACGCTCAACAGCATCAACGCTCTCTTTCTGTTCTTCGCAATCGTCCTCTGGAAGCGGCCGATCAACATCGTGAACCAGATGAAAGACAGCGTCAAGAACATCTCGGGCATCATTTTCATGTTCCCCTTCTACGCAGGGATCGCCGGTCTATTGACCAACACCGGGCTGGCCCAGCAGTTCACCGAAGTGCTGGCGACCGTGGCTACGAAGGAGACGTGGCCAGTCATCGGTATCCTCATTTCGGCTATCGTCAACGTATTTATCCCCTCCGGCGGCGGCCAGTGGGTCGCACAGGGGCCAATTCTCATCGAGACGAGCCAACAGTTCGGGTACGAGCCGTGGGTTGCGGTCGTCATCGAGATACTTGGTGACCCGCTGACGAACATGATCCAGCCGTTCTGGGCCATCCCGCTGCTAGCCATCGCCGACCTGCGGGCGCGCGACATCATCGGCTACACTGCCGTCGCGATGGTAGTGGGACTACTGCTGGTCAGTGCGACTGTGACCGTCTTCATCGGACTTGCTTGAGAACTATGCTACACAATCGATACCCCAACGGAGGATCTGACCGATGACGGAGAAGCGAACGAACGTCGCAATCGCCTGTCAAGGCGGTGGCAGCCACACGGCTTTCACCGCCGGGGCGCTCCAGCGGCTCCTGCCCGAAATCGCCGGGAGTCAGTACGACATCGTCGGGTTCTCTGGGACATCCGGCGGAGCCATCTGTGCACTGCTGGGCTGGTACGGCCACGTCGATCCCGAGCTGGCACCAGCTGCATTGCTCGGGGAGTTTTGGAACGATCTGAAAGCGACGAGCCCCGCTGAACGCTATCTGAACGACGTCGCAGTCGGGTGGGCCGAACTCCGGTCACAGGGTGTCGGACTTCCGGACTTCAGCCCGTCACAGACCCGGACGGGACCCCTCGCCCGCCGTGAGCTTCGGCAGCTACTCGAACGGCACGTCGATTTCGAACACGTCCGGGCGCTGAGTGCGGTTATACGCGAGCGACGCCGGACCGAAGATGCCCTGTTGCCGGCGTTACTCGTTAGTGCGATCGACGTCCTCGACGGAGATTTCAAAGTTTTCCGCGGTCGAGAAATGACAGCCGAAGCGATCCTGGCCAGTGCCGCCGAACCGGGATTGTTCGAAGCCGTCGAGATCGACGGCCGATATTACTGGGACGGGCTGTTCGCGAAGAATCCGCCAGTGCGAGACTTCGCGACGATCCAGGATATCCCAGATCCGGACGAGATCTGGCTGCTCCAGATCAATCCCTCGAGTCACGCACGCGTCCCGCGCTCGCCCGGCGAAATCGCCGACCGTCGTAACGAACTGAGCGGGAACACCTCGCTCGAACAGGAGATCGGCTTCATCGAACAGACCAACGAGTGGATCGACGCCGGCTACTTACCCGAGCGATACACACATACGGACGTCCACCGAATCCGACTCGACGAAGAGCTCCCGTGGGCGACGAAACTGGATCGCTCGCCGGCGTTCATCGACACCCTGTTCCGGACCGGTCGTGAGCGTGCTGAGCGATTTCTGTACGAACAGCAGACATAGCCAAATCGTCAGTTCGTCCGATTCCGGCCGATCAGATATCTTCCACTCGGGCTATCGACCGATACAGTCACAGAGTCCGGCGAAGCGCCCAATCGTTCGGGACCGATAGCCGGCGGCAGGGACGACTCGAGGGCCGCCTGTGGCTATCGGTCGGGGTGCTCCTCTGACACATCGTCTGTGGTGGTGTGGCCCTTCACTCCGTGGATGCGCGAGTAGAGTGAACCTAGTGTCTCGAACAACGGCCCGTCACGGAAGACGGGTTCCACACGGCCGTCCCGGACGGCCCTGACGACTGCCTCGGGAGTCAGCTGCTCGATCTCCAACCGCGTCGAGAGTCGACCAGCTTCAAACGGGAAGTGTGCGTCACTTCCGCCGACTAGGGGGAGCCCTCGGTTCCGTGCGATGGCTTCAATTCGGCGACGGTACTCTGGATGTTTCCCGTTGATCTCGATAGCGTCGAAGTCGGCATCACTTTCCCGGAGCGTGCTGTTACGGAACGGATGGGCAACGATCGC
This sequence comes from Haloarcula rubra, assembly GCF_019599465.1. Lineage (GTDB taxonomy): Archaea > Halobacteriota > Halobacteria > Halobacteriales > Haloarculaceae > Haloarcula > Haloarcula rubra. Next base: position 15,031 of record NZ_RKLR01000024.1, on the reverse strand, counting down.
GACACAGTCACGGTCGTGCGCCAGGGCAACGGCTTCGTGTGGTGTGAGTTCGCCGGGTTCTGTAACGGTCGGAGGGTCTGGCCCGACGACGAGTAAATGTCCCTGCGTCGTCGAGATTTCGATGCCGGGAATGCAGGCGTCGCTGACGTTAGTATCGGGACGGTAGAAATCGTGGTTGGTGACAGCGATACCGTCAAGACCCCGGAACATCGCGACCCGGAGAGTCGCTCGCACCCCATACGGGTCGTACCACGACGCGACCTCCGGCTTCCTGTGGAAGAACCGACTGTGGGTGTGGAGGTCGCAATCGAACACACTCGTTTTCCACCAGCAACCGTCATAAGAGCCTCGCCTCTCCCTCGAACCGTCGCACCCGTACAGTTTTCAACGACCGATGTGACTGTCGGGCAATGAGTGTGCCGACACGTGTCGTCGTTCGGAACCCCAACAGCGGTGACGGGAAACGGACCAAGCGCGCGAAGTCCATCGCGACCGACCGCGGGTGGGAAGTACTCGACAGCCAAGGCGGGGACCACACCGTCGAACTCGCGGCCGAAGCCGCCGACCGGGCCGATACTGTCGTCGCCTGTGGTGGTGACGGCACACTGAACAAGACCGTCAAGGGCGTCCAAGAAGCGGGCAAACTCGACGCAGTGTCGCTCGGCGTCCTGCCCGCGGGTACTGGCAACGATTTCGCCGACAACATCGGTATCCGCGGCATCGACCATGCCTTCGAGGTCATCGAGTCCGGCGAGTGCCGGCGACTCGATCTCGGAATCGCGAACGACCGCCCCTTCTTGAACTCCTGTGTCGGTGGGCTGACTGCCGAGTCGAGTGCGAAAACATCAGGCAGCTTGAAACGACGGCTCGGCGTGCTGGCGTACGTTCTCACGACATTATCCGTAGCGCGTGATTTCGAGGGGCTCACACTTCACGTGTCAGTCGGCCCCGATCGTAACCCGACCTGGTCGGGGGACGCGCTGATGCTGCTGGTGGGGAACGGTCGGCGATTCCCGGGCGAGCAGATGCGGCAGGCCAACGTAGAAGACGGGATGGTAAACGCCGTCATCATTAAGGATGCCCCGGCGCTCGACTACCTCTCGAGAGGTGCGGCAGACAAACTCCTTCGACGGAAAGCCAGCCATCTCACACGAATCAAGAGTTCACACCTCCACGTCACCCACGACGGCGACCCCGTCCAGTTCAGCCTCGACGGCGAGATGATCGAGACGAACGAGCTCAGCGTCGACAGCGAGAGGGGCGCGATGCAATTTTTCGTGGGCGACAGTTACGACCCCGACCCCGAGGAATGGAGCAAGCCTGTCCCCGGGTGAGTCGCTGCAATCTCACTGGCACGGTTCTGCTTGGCTCCGAGAGGCGGTCTTTCGGTAGCATCGGATGCGTATGCTTATTTGCCGAAGTCGATGTTTCTGCGACAGCGTGCACCACGAGAGCCTCGGTGCTTTCACGATGGGTCACGTGGACTTCCGCACCGGTGTATCAAAGGGCTGACCGATATTCGAGAGCGGATGACGCAATCCGGTGTAGTTGGCCGGCGAATTCTGGCCGACGACGAAACGGCCAGACTGTGTCCGTGAACACGCCGGCAACTTTATTTCACTTCTTCGATAAATAGAGCCTGTATGTCAGACGAGACGATCCATCAGGAGACCGAACCGCGTACTCGTAAAGGCCTCGCGTCGTACTTCCGACGACTCTCTCGGGCACTCCGACGCGGTGAGCCGATCCCGGCCGACGAGGAACAGACGGTGACTGTCGACCCCGCTGCCGAGTCCGACCTCACGGTCGACGTCGCACGCGAGGGTGACGAGGTCAGCCTCGACATCGAAATGACGTGGACGGAGTCTGACGAGGGCGACGTCGAGACGGACGTGGTCGCCAGCAAGGCCACCTTCGAGCGGTATCAGGATAGCGCCGACGAGTGGCGCTGGCGACTCGTCCACGATAACGGGAACATCATCGCCGACTGTGGCGAGGGATACGCCTCGAAGCAGAAGGCCACGCAAGGCCTCGAGAGCGTGAAAGAGAACGCACCAGGCGCACACGTCGTCGACACGACGAAGGATGACGCCGTCGACGACCCTGAGGCTGGTAGTGACGCCACCTTCGAACTGTTCGTGGACGCAGACGACAAGCCCCGGTGGCGGCTCGTTCACGACAACGGCGACATAATCGCCGACAGTGGGCAGGGCTACGCTTCGAAACAGAAGGCCAGACAGGGACTCCGGAGCGTACAGACCAACGCCCGCGGGGCCCCTATCGAGGACATGGCCTGACCGGGGCTAGAGAACCTGATAAGGCGGTCAGATCTGCCGACATCTTCGATCGGCCAATGTGTGGCAGTGATCGTCTCGATGAGGCGGCTACAAATTATCGAACTTGGATGGGACCTGCTCGACAGTCGTCCTGCACGTTGAGCAACTGCTCTTTTCGATGGCGATATACACAGTATCACAACTCTCACAATGGAATAACGACGAATTGGACTTCTCGGGTGGTTCTGTCGTGGTGGAACGTGCTTGCTTCTGTTCCGTGTTCAGGGCAGACCGTACCAACGCCATTAACGGCCTCATTAGTCCTTTATCTCCAGCTGGAGCTCGTCTCGGTGCGACTCAAATGAATCGAGTAGTGGGGCAATCTCTTCGAATTCTGGCCCTCTCTGTACGGTATTGTTCTCTCGGCGCCAGTTTATGAGGTCATAGTCCTCTAATTTTGGCAGGTGAATATGATACATTCTCACCCGATATTCATGATCATCACGTCCACGGGTTTCGTCATCCAGATGAGCGTGGATACTCTCGTGGGGAGCTACATCTCGAAGGGCGAATAGAAGATTTCGCCGATGACAGTCTGCTAATATATTCAATTGCGTGGAAAGTTTTGCCAATCTTTGAGAATCGGTCACACCTACATAGTCGAAACCACAAACCTATCAATCATATTGTTTTTCACTTTCTTTGTCTTTTTGATTAACCGAGTTACATCGTTCAGTACACAGCGCATAGTCAGCACCAGGTTAGTCGAAAAACCGCTCAACCAGATTGCTCTGTTAGAGCGAACCGGTCATACCACTACTGCTGAAACGGCCGAGATGAATCGCTAAGTACCGGGCGATAATCAGGATCGGCGTTAAGCGAACCTCAGTCGATGATCTCGTAGTGGTGTTCGACGATTCCGCCGCTGTCAGAATCGGTGTTTAGCAATTGGAGTCTCTGTCGGTTGTAATCGCCACTGAATAGTCGAATCCCGTCTCCAAGGAGTGTCGGTATGAAGAACAACCGAAGGTCGTTGATCTCCTTTTCTCGTAAAAACGACTGTGCGAGTTTCGCACCGCCGACCAGCCAGATATGTTCGTGCTTTTGTTTGAGTTTCTTCGAGAATAGTGTTACATCTTTGTCAGCGAACTCAACCGCCGTCGTTGCGGGAGAGAGTTCTCTGTGTGTGAATACGTACGTGGGCTTCTCGCTTACTGGCAGAACTTGCATAGATGACGAAGTGGATGCTGCATAGAGGGTGCGTATGCAGCACGTCGCACACCGAGAACCGGAACTGTCTCATGATGCCAGTTCAGTCAGCATGAGCAGTTGCCTGAAATTCAGGGCGAATCGCAAATTAACACATATATTCGACAACCGTGTATTCTATTTTGTATGCAATTCTATGACGAGTGTGGTTCGATCATGCACACGAAGGGCGACACGTGGGTGTGTCGCTCCTGTGAAAACGAGGAGCCGCGCGACTCGCAAGCAGAAGCGGCGATGGCAACCCAGGATGGACAGCGGGACGACGGGGCACCCACGGTGGCCGACGCGACCCAGGGCTCCACCGAGACGGTGCAGGAGCCGTGTCCGGCGGACGACTGCGACAGCGACCGGGCCTACTACGAGATGATGCCGAAGCCGGGTGGCTCCTACGAGGTTCGGCTGTTCACCTGCGTCGAGTGCGGCCACAAGTGGCGCGAGTCCTGACAGAATTCATACCAGTGAGTGTGAAACCAAGGACGGCGGCTTGCTGTTCTCACCCTCTGAGTCGGTCACGGCCATACTGGCAGACCCGAAGGAATTCGTCGAGTACTGCTGCATACAGGGCGCGGGCCTTGTTTAGACGCTAGCGAGAGCGCTTCTGCCGCTGGATGTTGGTGGCGAACGTGAGGTGATGAGCGAGAGTAGCGCTGGTGACTCAAGCGTTCTGGTGGGAATTCTCAGAGTAGAACTGCTGAACTCCACAGATCCACTGAACTATGCTGGCTCTTTCACCAATCTCGAACACCAATTCCAGCCAGTTCGGGGTTCACAACCACAATTCCGAACGTCTAAACAAGACCCAGGACGCATATTCACCACTTCCTGCCTATTCGGTTGTCCTACACTCAGTGGCTCGTACCACCATCGCACCGAAAATATGTTCCCCAATGCTAATTGGTAACATGCATTCACGGTGATGGGCGTTCTGTGTGCGCATGGAGAGACAAGCACATGAGTGAATCACGTACCGAAGTAGATGCCGTTCGAGACGCATCCGACCAGTTCTACGATGCGCTTGAGGAGATGACGAACGGCGATGCCAGTACCATGGCTGACATCTGGTCACACGAGGACGACGTGACGACCATGCACCCCATTGGTGGCCGAGAGGAGGGCTGGGAGGCCGTCAACGGCTCCTGGGAGGGAGTCGCATCCATGAGTGAGGGTGGGGAGGTCACCCGCACAGACCAGCTCGTCCGCGTCACCGGCGACCTTGCATACGAAGTCTGCACCGAGTCGGCGTCGATGACCATGGCGGGTGATCAGCTCTCCCTGGAGGGCCGGGCGACCAACGTCTATCGGAAGGAGAACGGCGAGTGGAAGGTCGTCCACCACCACGCCGACTTCCATGCCGAGTTCGCCGAGATGATTGCGAACATGGGTGCCTGAACGACCGACGAACGGTCGGCCTCACGGTCCGATGGCCGTTTCAGCCTACTGCAGAGATATCCTGTATACACGCTTGAGTCGTAACGGAGTCTCCACAGTCGGTTTCAACCGTGCTGCAAACACCCTCTATATTCAGCACGAACCACTTGACAAAGTTCGAGACGGTTCTTGGAAGCCGTGAGTTACTCGACAAAAGCAATGGTGACATCTCAATTGGCGATTTGTTTTCTCTGAGAGGATGTGTGTAGATGTACGCGATTGACCTCCTCCCGCGCCTGAGTTGACGTCGGCCGCCCGTTCACTCGGATCGATTCGCTTTGCATCACTGATACTACCCCCAGCTGACTTGACGTCGCAAGCCGGGTCCAGCACGTGACGGCGACGGCTCTGCGTCGATTCGTCCATGATTCCCTCATCGAGACCGTCAGTGCAACCGCTCCATTCCTGAACTCAGGCTTCAGAAACCGCTAGCCGAGGATGCTTTGTGAGGTACTGAGAATGAGAATTTACTCAAGCTAACGACAACTAACACCCTCTCTGCTGCAGACAAGGCGCGACTCGGTCATTGGCTGGCGAGGGTAATGAGTGAGAGATACAGGTGAAGTATAGCGCACACTCCGTACTCGTAGGAGTATAGTTATGGGAAACGAGGAGTCCAGTTCCGAAACATTCTGGGGGGTTCCGGAATGTCAGAGGCCTCCTCGGTCCATCTTATCATCTATCCTGAAGACATAACAACCCCCAGTGTTAGGACGATCCTCACAAACCGTCCAGTACGCAGTGACGTTCTAACAGTTCATTCGGTCGCTCTGGATTATAATCAGTGACCCAGACCGACCAATAGAGGACTCTCACTGAGCGCTCAGGTCGTTTCGTCCACGAAGGATTGTGTTCCTGAGCCGAGGTAGATAATGGGTGAGATCAGTCGTCGTGAGGATGCCGACGAGGTCGCCATCGTCAGTGACCGGAAGCCTCCGGATCGAGTGTTCTTTCATCAGAGTGGCAGCGGCATGGATGTCTTCTGTGCTGGCGATCGTGACGAGTGGCGTACTCAGAAATGCAGTCACACGAACAGAGTTGATATCAGCCCCCGCTGCAACCTGCTGCATGATATCGGTTTCAGTTACGATCCCGATATACTCGCCCGTCTCGGAATCGACCACGACTGCCGATCCGATATCCTGATCCGCGAACAGTGTCGCAACATCACAGGCCGTCGTCTCTGCCGGAATCGTTCGAATTGACTGTGTCATCACATCACCGACGGATTGGTCAATCATACTACTGATTCTTACTGGAGACGGTTAACCCTGCCGAGGAAGTACACCTACTGAGCGGCGTATTCTCTCATCGTGGCCTGAAACGAAGTCGTTCATCGATTTCATGAGTACATACCTCCAGGATGATCCCAAACGCTGTCCAACGTGTGGAAACGAAGCCCGTGCCCGGTCGGAGTGGCGGATCGAAAAGCGCGATGAGGACGGTCTCCACTTCGTGCACGCCTCTCCGGAGTGTGGGGCCGAGGAAGACGTATTCTTAAATCTCGCACCGGAACACGAGCGAACCAGACGGTAATTGCACATCGATAACGGTCCGACAGAAGAGGCGAGACGAATCGTCAGCTCTGTGTTTGACGGATGAACTCGTCGAGCGCTTCTTCGATGAGCGTCGCAACCCGTTCACTATATCGCCAGAGTGCTGCGTTGAGTCGCTCTTCAGCCTCGTCGTCGAGTTCGTCCGCCCCACGAAGGACGGAGTCTTTGGTTATCTGGGGGTGGTACACACAGACCACGCCAAGTGAGGTATCCGAACTCGAGGTCCCCGCCGTGTGGATTCCATACTGATCGGTTCCCCAGACACCATCGCCGCCTTGTCTCTCCAGTTCTGAATCGAGCGCGTCGAGGAGATGAATCTCCTCTTCAGTGAGGACTGGAGAGTCGCCCTCGAACAGTTCAGCGTATGCCTGTGTCCGAGCCGCATTGGTCCATTCTTCTAGCCGGGAACGAGCACGGAGGACGATCTGCCTCTCATCTGGAAACTCAGCCATAGTCCCAGAAGGGGTGCAAGGCCAATGAGTGTTCGTACAACGTCTACGGATGGCGGGAGTGTCGGTGGCCCCGATGTACTTATCACCGGCTTTGGCGCTCACGTCCGTGATTGATTCGTGTGTGTATCGGACTGAACGTCACTAGGGGTTGCCCAGCAACCATAGTCATGGCTGGACTCACTCAATCTCGGCGATAGGTATATCCTCTGTATCGGTCACTCCGTTACTGACAGTGGTTGAGGAGGTCGAAACGGTACTGCTGCATACACAGCGCGTATCTCCCAGCCGTTCGTTGTGGAAAGCCCGTCGGCAAGAACTACTGTGGGGAAGAGTAAGGGCAGCAGACGGCGTATAGGTACAGTTGAGGCATCATGGAGACAGTCATATCAGAAGATGGTACGCCGATTGCATACGAACGAACCGGGAGCGGGCCACCGCTCGTCCTCGTGCACGGGAGCGCCGACCTCCACACGTTCTGGGATTTGGCCGGGACGCGCTCCGCCTTCGCAGAACACTGTACGGTTTATGCGATCAACCGGCGTGGACGTGGGGAGAGCGGTGACGCTGCCGAGTACGAACTAGAACGAGAGGCCGAGGACGTGGCAGCCGTCGTCAATGCGATTGACGCCCCAGTAACGCTACTCGGTCATTCCAGTGGAGCGCTCTACTCACTGGAGGCGGCCCTGCGCACCGACAATCTGCGCAAACTCATCCTGAACGAACCCCCCGTTGCGGTCGGTGACCACGAACTCGACGTCGAAGAGGCTGTCACTGAAATGGGGGGACTGCTGGAAGACGGTGAACACGAGCAGGCGCTCGTTCTGTTCCTGCAAGAAGTCGCCCAGCTCACGCCCGAGGAACTCGACGCGGCTCGCTCGGCACCGATCTGGAAGGACATGGTGAACGCTGCCAATACACTGCCCCGCGAGTTGCAAGCGATCGCCGAGTACGAGTTTGATGCTGCCCGGTTTGTAGAAATGACCACGCCGACCTTGGTGTTGTCCGGCGGTGAGAGCCCCCCATTCAACAAAGATGCAACGGAAGCGGTCACCGACGCGCTTCCAAACAGCCGACTCGTTACCTTCGACGGGCACGCCCACGAGCCGATGAACACCGCGCCGGACCGCTTCGTCGACGAGGTACTCACATTCATCCGTGAATCGAACTAACGGAGCAACAACCGATCTCCCATTCACCTTCCGGCGGCTATCAGATGTAAAGAACTGCTGGGCAGCTGCCCCGGCGCAAATACTCTGAAACGAACACGATCTTCGTGGTGGATAGATCCCCTGTATCTCGCACATCGCTACTGACAACTATCAGGAAGTTCGTCAAGGCCGTGCAAGATACACAGCGCATATTCATAACAGTGACGTCGAACAGATCAGCACGGACTCGCCCCTGGAACGTCGCTATCTCGTTGACGACGGAGAGACCACGTATCACCAATTGGTGAGAAATGTTATTCTGTTCCATGATTTATGTCATGTAAGCATTCGTCAGTACCGGCAGAGAGTACACTAGGTGCTTTGCCAACGGATTCTCACACCAGAGATAACCAGCAATGACAAAAGAAAGACCACCAAACACTGATGGGGAATCGGAAATTCACCGAGCTGTCTCGGACGACGGCACCGAGATCGCCGGGAGAGTACATGGAACGGGCCAACCTCTAGTCCTCGTCCCTGGTGTCTTGGGTGACGGAGAGACGGTCTGGGAACAGCTGTTGCCGTCGCTCACGGACCAATTTACCTGCTACGCGATGAGCATGCGGAGCCGAGGACTGAGCGGCGAAAGCTCCGACCACTCGCCCGAGCGACTCGTGGAGGACATCACGTCGTTCGTCGAGAGCGTCGGCGAACCCGTGCGTCTGATGGGATGGTCGGCCGGAGGGATCTACGCACTCGCGACAGCCGAGACCACCGACGCGGTTTCCGCCGTCGCCGCATACGAACCACCTGCAGTTGAGCTAATGAGCGAGGACGATGCCGGACGCATGATGGCCACGATCACACGCATGGCTACGGTAGCGGAGGAGGGTCGAATGGCCGATGCAGTCCGGACCTGGTTCGAGTTCGTCGCCACCGACGACGAACTGGCTGAAGCGTCCTCAGTGGGCTTATTCGAGGCATTGGCACCGAACGTCCTCGTTCAACTCCGGGAGTTCCCCCAGGTCTTCGAGTCCGAGTGGGCCAGTCCGACCGACCCGTCGGAGCTCGCCAACATCTCGGTGCCGGTGTTACTCTTGCACGGGACCCAGACGATCCCGGACCCCTGGTTCATCGACAGTGTGTGCCACGTCGACGAGCACGTGGCTGATAGCCGTATGCGCGAGATTACCGGTGCGGGCCACCTCGGTCCAATCCTTGAGCCGGAAGCGGTCGCCGACGAACTCGAGCGATTCTTCGAGGAGTCAGCGGGATAAATTCGTGCTGCCCGCCGGTTACCATCGACAACTCTCCTCCGGGATTGGATCACGTTCACACTCATGATTGATACACCCTCTCTATCGGTCACACCGGTACTGACAGGGTCCTAGTAGATCGGTGAGGTCGTGCTGAATACAGCGCGCGTGTGGCTCTGCGAGGTGGGGAATTCGAAGAAAGTTTATCATGCATACTTTCGCATTGGAACTATGCCCTCCCGACGAGCCGTCCTCGGAACACTCGGCGTCGCAACGGCCAGCACCTTTACCGGCTGTTCGTGGCTCCAGTCCCGCGACGGAAGCGTCGACTTGACCGTTTTCAACCAAACAGATGCCTCTTTCACTGTCGAGATCGGGTTCTTCGAGGACGGCGCTTCAGAGGCAGCGGCGAGAGCATACAGTTCACCCCTCGATGTCGAACCCGATGGTGAGGTGACGCGAGAGGCGGTCGTCGAGACCGGACGGTATCTAGTTCGCTACCGCGCTTACGAGGACCACTCCAGACTGACCGACGAGGACCACGTTCACTTCATTCCATCCGGGGACGATACAGAGAGTCTCGCCTTCGACATCCGAGAAACAGGCGAGCTGACTCGTCGGTAAATGCACCTCTCTATCCAGCAACGTGTCAGGGTCACCATCGGGATATGTCATCAGGGCCGCGACAATGGAGCGGTAATCTGAGACACCCTTCGACCCATGCCCGACGCCGCCTTTCGAGGACTCTTACGGAAACCCGTCGAGACTCAGGACAGCAAATTCGACGATGATTCCGTCTTCCGCTTCCCTGACGAGTAGCCAGGGGGCGAGCTCAGGCCGGCTCAGAACCACGTATCAGGACGATATTGCCTGGGACGTCGTTCACGACTCGTTCGGTCACTGTTCCGAAAGGTATCCGACCCCCCTCGGACCGCCCCGAGAGTCCGACACAGACGGTGTCGTACCGACTGGTCGCATCGACGACCGCCCGTCCGACGTCGTCGTCGACGACGACCTCGACGTCGTATTCGACGGGTTCGAGTCCAGCCGCTGCGGCCGCGTCCGCGATGACCGCCCGCCCCCGCTCCTCGGCGTCCGAGTCCGGCTTGCTACCGGGAGACTGAACGTTCAGTAGCGTCGGGACAGTCCCATCGACGGCCGCAAATTCGACTGCCTGGTGCGCGACGACTGGTGCGTTGGGGCCGGGCGCGATCAGTGCGACTGGCTCTCCGATCGATTCGCCCCTGAGGTCGACGAGCGAGATGTCACACCCCGCCCGTTGGACGACCGGGTCGACCGTCTCCCCGAAGACGTAGCCGTCCCGATCGAGTGTCCCGTCCCACCCGAGGATGACCTCGTCGGCTGCCTCTTCTTCAATCACGTCGAGTATCGCCTCGCCGACGTCGGGGGCGACCACCGCCTTGGTCCGGAGGGTCACGTCCATCTGGGTCGCGATGTCGTGGGCGTTCTCGAGCAGGTCCCGCTGGTGGTCGGCACGCTCGGCCTCGACGTTCTGGAGCGGCGATGGGTGGTCGACGGCCGTGACGTTGACGGCTACGAGTTCGGGTGTCCCTCGGTCTTCGTTGGCGTGTGTACTCGCCGCTGCGAGACGGAGCAGGCCGCGCTGTGTCGCCGGGTTCGCTATCGGCACGACCACGCGGAACGGCTGGGCCGGCGGTCCGCGAATCGCTTCCCGGAGGAGCCCTTCGCTCACGACGCGTCCCCGAGTGTAGGCCGCGTACCAGAGGACGCCGAAGCCGACGATGGCCGACCCGATGACGACGACGACGTTCGCCATCTGCGAGACGACGACGAGTGACGACACCACCCCGAGGACCGGGACGACCGGGTACAGCGGTCGCGGGAGCGCGAACGAGGGGTCGTAGTCGTCGGGGTCGGCCCGCCGGAAGACGACGAGCGAGACGTGGACCAGCGAGTAGGCGACGAGGAAACTGAAGCTCGCCGCCTCCGCGAGCAGCGCGATTATCGTCTCGACCTCGAGCCCGACGAGGATGAGCAACGCCGTGACACCACCGGTCGCCGCGATGGCTCGGTGGGGCGTGTAGAACCGGGGGTGGCTCGCGTTGAACCAGTCGGTCACGACGCCGTCTCTCCCCATGGCGTAGATGACCCGTGACGCCGCGAGTATCGAGGAGTTCGAACTCGATATCGCCGCGATGATGGCGGCGAAGACGATGGCGACGACCCCCGCCGAACCGAGGTAGACGACGGCCACGTCCGAGACCGGGATGGGCGACTCTCCGAGGGACTCGAACGGGATCACCCCGGTGCTGACGAGCATGACGAGGACGTAGAGTATCGTCACCAGGACGACCGAGAGAATCATCGACAGCGGGATGATGCGACTCGGGTTCTTGATCTCGCCCGCGACGGTCGCGATGATCTCGAAGCCAAGAAACGAGATGAAGACGATACCGGTCGTGGCGACGATACCCCTGGTCCCGAAAGGAGCGAACGGCTCTAGATTCCCGGCGTCGATGAAGAACACACCGACGGCGACGAACACGAGGATGATCACCGTCTCGGTCCCGATAGTGACGTTCTGGAAGGCGCTCGACTCTTCGGTCCCGTAGTAGTTGACCCCGAGGAGCAGTATCAGCCCGACCAGCCCCAGTCCCACAATGAATGCTCGCCCGTCGAGAAAGGGGATCGGTTCGACGAGATACTGTCCGAACCCGATCATATAGAACGCGCTCGCGAACATCAGCCCCGTCCACATACCCCAGCCGACGACGGCCCCGAAGAGCCCGCCCAGCGCGCGGTTGACGTAGTGGTAGCTCCCGCCGGCAATCGGCATCCCGGTCGCCAACTCCGAGAGCGAGAGCGCCGCGAGCAGGGCGACGAAGCCCGCGATGGCGTACGAGATCGAACTCGCGGGGCCGGCGGACTCGGCGGCGATACCGGGGAGGATGAATATCCCGGCCCCGATCATCGTCCCTCCGCCCAGCGTCATCGCCTCGACGAAGCCGAGCGTCCGTTCGAGTTCGCCGCCCTCGCCACTCATCCGTCCCTCCCCGGTCCCAGGGTGTGGCGGTTCATTCGACGTCCCTCACGATGAGCGCCGGTACTTCGAGCGTGTCGACGATTTCCGAGAGGACGTCCCCGATGATCTGTTCGCGGAGCGACGGTTCGGTCTCGCCGAGGACGACGATGTCGTACTCCGCCCCGAGGTCGACGATATCTGCCTGCGGATCACTACCCTCCGCGAGTTGCCAGTCGATCCGGTCGCGGTCGACGCCGTACTCGACGAGACGGTCGACGGCACCCATGAGGAGAAGCTCTCCCTGGCTGGGATCGGCCTCCTCCGCGACCGAGTGGAAGAGGGTGGCAGTCTCGTGGCCCGCCAGCAGCAGGTCGGCGACGACCCCGAGGATCCGGTCGAGATTCACGTCTCCCCGAAGGGGGACGAGGACGCGGTCGGCGGTCGTCGCACGGCCACCCGTCAGCACCGCGTTACAGCTGTACTCGTCGGCGATGCGGTCGATGGTCGCCTCGCGGTCGTGTGTAAAGACCAGCACCTCGTCGGACGTGCCGTGTTCGGCCGCGAGCGCGTCGAGACGGTCCGCGGCCGTCGAGCCGTACTGGTCCCTGAGCAGCGCCGGTTCGGCCTGGTCCGGGACGGGAAAGTACCCGAGGAGAACCACCTCGACGGCACCGAGGTCGCCGAGAATGTCCAGACCCGGCGGTTCCGCCTCCGAGACGTCGACCGGGACCAGGATTGTTAGCTCGCCGACACGCTTCATATAGACACACTATCACTCTCGTCTCGCTTCAATCGTTCGGCGCCATCCGCTCGAACGAGAATGTTGGAGTATGTACCGTTCAGCATTCCCAGAAACACGTTCCGTCGACCCGAATCCTCAAACTACTGCCGAACCCGTATAGAGTGAGGACGCTCCCCTCACCTTCTGGTCCTGAAGACCAGCACGAGAATGCATATAGCGTCGGAGAGACTACGAAAGGGTAATGGACGATTCGTCCTCGACACGACACAGATCTCACGTCCACACGGCACCGCGAACGGACGTCTCGCAGGACCAAGGCAAGTTCCGGATTCACTTCAATTTCCCAGGCCGAGCACTCCCGAACCACGACGACCACGGCTACGGACCGCTCGCGACCGTCGTCGAGTCGTTCATGGACCCCGGGACGCTGATCCGGATGCACCAGCACCGCAACGAGGAGATCATCTCGTGGGTGCCTGACGGCGTGATGCGCCACGACGACCGGCAAGGCAACGAACTCGTCACCGACCCCGACCACCTGCTGGTGATGAACGCCGGCAGCGGCTTCTGGCACGCCGAGGAGACGCTCGCCGACGACCCGCCGCTGCGGATGCTTCAGATTTTCGTCCGCCCACACAGTCTGGACCTCGAACCGGGCATCCAGCACGAGCCGATCCCCGACTCCGTCACAAACGAGTGGCGGCACCTGTTCGGTCCCGAGGGTACCGACGCCCCCCTGTCCGTCCGCAACGACGTCGACTGCTACGACTGCCGACTCGACGCCGGTAGCACGACCACGCTCCCGTCACGGTCGGGGTGGCACGCCTATATCTATGTCTTCGAGGGAGCGGTCGACGTCGGCGATGAGTCCGTCGGATACACCGAAAGCGCACTCGTGACCGACGACGGCGACGTGACCGTCACCGCAACCCAGGACTCGACCGTCGTCGCGTTTGTCATCAACCCCGACGCCCCGGTCACGCGACAGGGCACGATTGGCCGGTGAGATACGGCGAGCCCACCCACCTCGCGAGCGACACAGCCAACGACGTGGACTCGTTCGACCAGCTCCTCGAATGTCTCGCCACAGCTGGAGTCACAGTCGATACAACTGTGTTTCGGTGACGCTCGCGTGAGTCGAGTAGCCGCTTCGAGAGGAACAGATCCGTTCGATCGGCACAGAATCGGGCAAGGGGTTCGCAGGACGCGGATTCCCGGTTACCGACGCCGAGGTCACGCGTCCGAATCTTGTGGCGAGTCGCCACGAGGCAACGTCACAGTGACTACGTTCCCCTCGTCGTACGCGAACCTAAGTTCCCCATCGATATACTCTAGACACCAGGTCACGATCCACAGGCCGATCCCTTGACCGTGTTGCAGAGCTGATTCCTCACCGGCTTCGAGCGTCTCGATCTCCATCTGCGGGATTCGGTCGTTCCTATCGCGCACCTCGAAGACGATCTGGTGATCGCCAGTTTCGAAGACTCGCATCTCTACGAGCGGGTCTTCGGTCCCGTTGTGAACGATAGCATTTTCGAGCAGGTTTCTCAACGCGAGCTCTAAGCTCTCCTTGTCCGTTTCGAGGGCCGGTTCGTCGACGTCGCTCTCTACGTCTAGCCTCGCAGCGGGATACTTCTCGTTGACGCTGTTCGTGACGTGTTCGACGAGCGCGACTAGATCGACAGTCGAAATCGTGGGGGCGCGGTCTTGGACTCGCTGGAAGTCACGTATCCGGTTCCCAATCGAGAGTAACTGCTGAACCAAGCCATCCGAGAGGCAAAATCTGACCACAGCAAGGACGGAGAGGTTCGCTACCGAGAGAGCCAACCGTTCGCCGTCAACAACCAGAACTGGGAAATCGACACGACCGAGAACGGAACGGTCGTCGTCGGGTTCCCGT
>NZ_RKLR01000023.1 GCF_019599465.1 Haloarcula rubra | reverse complement strand
CAACTGCAAAAGGCTCTTAGCAACCGTTTCTTTGACTCGCTCGACGAGCTAACAGCAGCGATCGACGCCGCTCTCGACAAACTCTCTGTTCCTAAAGTGAGTAATTACTTCTAGTGTCTACTATAGATAGACCGGGCGCTAAGGAGGCTCTGACGTGTGTAGAACCGTCGCGAGAACGAGTTACTCGACGAGAACGGCGTTGACCTGTCCGTCCTGCCCGGGACGGGAGGTGACGCGGGCCTCGCCCTCGGAGGTCTCGACGATGGCACCCTTCGTGATGATGTTTCGGCGAGCGTAGTTCGGGTTCGACGGGTTCTCGACGACGTTCTCGATGGTCGCCTCGACCGTCTCGGCGCCGTCGGCGACGCTCGCGACGTCGGTCGTGACCGCACGGACCTTCTGGGTGTTGCCGCGGGAGTCGACGACCTTCAGTTTCTGGTCGCCGACCTGCGTCTCCGTCGGCTCACGGCCGAGTTCGTGCTTCTTCTTCTTGTGGTTCGGGCGTCGTCGACCGCCTGTGCGCTTGCGAGGGGAGCGTCCCTGGTCTTTCATACCCGATTCATGACCCAGCGGCTACTTGAAGCGTTCGATGCCGGGCCGGAGTGTGCCGGGACGTGAGGGCCCCTCTGGCACGCCTGTGGTTCGACCGGCTGACCGCGCACCGACCGACGCGTCCGGTAGCGGTGTAACCGTAATCGTTACCCGGGGGCGAGACGGTTGCCCGAACGATGAGTCTGAAGACGGCCGTCGCCGCGCCGTTCCGACAGCGCGGGACCGACCGGATGGCCGAGAGCGAGTTCGTCGTCGCCCTGTCGCTCGACCGGAACTGGTTCTCGCCGGACCAGGCGAAGTCGCTGGTCGACGTCGCCGCAAGCGAGGGCCTCGTCGAACGCGAGGCCGACGCCCTCGTCGTCACGTTCGACGCCGGGAGCGTCGAGATTCCGGACGGGTTCTCGCCCGGCGAGGAAGTCCTCCAGTCCCGGTCGACGTTCGAGCGCGTGCTAGACGCCGTCGTCGAGAGCGGCGTGGAGAAACAGACGGCCGTCGCCGGCATCAACTCGTTGCAGTCGGACCTCGGCGTGACGCTGGAGGCCGCGGCGGTCGTCTACGCCCGCAGCGAAGGTGTCGCCGTCGAGAGCATCGCCGTCGAGGCGCGGGAGGAGGTCTGATGGTCGAGGACCGCATCACCGACGGGAAACGCATCGGTCAGCTACTCGCCTCGGAGGTGACGGGACTCGAACGAGGGGCACTCGGGACGCTGTCGGTGGTCGACGCCGACCCGGACGTAGCGCCGACGGCCGAGGGCGCGTTCGCGTTCGGTATCGAGGCCGACGGCACCCGACTCGGCGAGGTCCACGTCACGCCCGAGACGGCACGGCTGACGCTCTCCGAGTCGGTCGCCGTCGACGTCGGTCGCGAGGACGTGACCGTCGAGAAGTCGGGGAGCGACACCGTCGTCGTCGCACACAGCGGCGCGGCGGTCAAGGCGCTGGTCGACGTACTCGCCGACCGACTCGGGTAGTCAGGTCGACCCCGGTTCGGCCAGCGTCTCGGCCGTCCACGCGATGAACCCGGTGAGCACCAGCGCCGACCCGACGAACGTCATCGTCGCGGCCGTCGCGAGCACCACGACCGTGAGTCCGAGCGGAGAGCCGACCGCCATCACTATCGGGGCGAGCGTGATACAGAGCGTGCCGACGGCGACGGCCTGCCGCTGTTTGGTCGAGAGGTCGACGCCGATGTGGAACCACGAGTCGGACGCGGGTTCTCGTGCCGCGAGGCCGAGGCAGAACAGCGGGACCCCGACGAAGACGAGCGTGGCTGCGACGGCGTTCGACCAGAACGCCGACGTCCCGGACGTGGGGGTCAGCGACAGTAGCGCACCGACGACGAGCAATCCCGCGCCGCCGACGAGTCCGAACGGCCGTAGCCGAGGGTCCTCGAGTGCGTGCCGCAGGTTCGGGAGCGTCTCCGCGACGTGCCCGACATCGAGGGAACGGTCCATAGCACCCGTTTCGCCCGAGGTATCAAATAGACTCGGGGTCTGATTCTCAAAGTTGATTCTCGGTCGAACCGACCACGGCGACAGAGGGAAACGCTTGTGTCCGTCGGCGGCGGCCCGCTACCTATGAACTTCTTCGACCGTCTCCACGACCGCATCGTGGCGGCCGACAGCGTCGTCTCCGTCGGACTTGACCCGGACCCGGCCCGTCTCCCCGAGGTCGTGCGGGACGCCGACCTCCCGCGCTGGCAGTTCAACCGCCGCATCATCGACGCGACCCACGAACACGCCGCCTGTTACAAACCCAACGCGGCGTTCTACGAGGACCCCGACGGCTGGCGGGCGCTCCGAGAGACTATCGCATACGCCCACGGCAAGGACGTCCCGGTCCTGCTGGACGCCAAACGGGGCGACATCGGGAACACCGCGCGCCAGTACGCGACGATACTGGACGAGGATCACGGCCCCGCCGCCGACGCCATCACGGTCAACCCGTTCCTCGGCCGGGACTCGCTGGAACCGTTCCTCCAGCACGAGGAGAAGGGCGTGTTCGTCCTCGGGCGCACCTCGAACCCCGGCGGCGCCGACCTGCAGGACCTCGAACTGGCCTCCGGCGAGAAGCTGTACGAACGGGTCGTCCATCTGGCGGACCTCTGGAACGACAACGGGAACGTCGGCCTCGTCGTCGGGGCAACCGCGCCGGAGGAACTGGAGGAGATACGCGAACTCGTCCCCGACATCCCGTTCCTCGTCCCCGGCGTCGGCGCGCAGGGCGGCGACGCGGAGGCGGCCGTCGAGTACGGACTCGCCGACGGCGTCGGTCTGGTGAACTCCTCGCGCGGTATCATCTTCGCCGGCGAGGATAGCGAGGCCCGAGGCGGGTCCCCCGAGCAGTTCTTCGAGGCGGCCGGCCAGTCGGCGAAGCGACTCGAGACGCGGCTCAACCAGTTCCGCTAGGTCAGAACCGGTAGGTGTCGACGCCGTCGGGCAGGTTCTCGGGGTCGGTCCGCTCGCCCGGTTTCCCGACCTCGACGCTACACTCGACGCACAGCCCAGAGGCCTCGTCCCAGTGGCGGTCACAGACGAGTCGCCCGCAACGGTCACAGCCGTGGTCGACGTCGGGCCGGTCACACAGGTCACAGAGCCCGGAGACGCTCATGCGACGTTCTAGCACGCTCGGCGTATTGAACGCTTGGGGCGACAGGCGAGACGCTTACGGTCCTGTGGACCGAACCACGATTCGTGCAGTACGACCGGCTCGTCACGGGTGTCGCCGCGGTGTTCGCGGTACTGACAGCGGTGCTGACGGTGGTGGGGATACTGGTGAACCCGGCCGTGCTCTTTCTGGCCCTGATGTTCGCCGTCTCCACGTACCTCATGTACTACCACCTGAGCGGGAAGATGGCTGCCGACCTCTACGAGCGAGTCGAACGCCGCGCCGCAACCCAGTCTCGCGAGCGCCGTCGGGGCGGGTTCGGCGCCGGACCGCGCGAGGAGTGGACTCCGCCGAGGGACGGTCGGCGGGCGGACGGCTTCGGGAGACGCGCCCAGCAGGCCCGACAGCAGCAACGGCGGCGACAGGCCCGGCAGCGACAGCGTGGGCCCGTGGGTCCGTCGAACGGGCCGACCCCCTCGGAGGCGTACGACCGCCTCGGTCTCGACCCCGGCGCCGACGAACAGGCGGTCAAGCAGGCCTACCGCGAACGCGTCAAGGAGGTCCACCCCGACACGGACAGCGGGAGCGAAGCCGAGTTCAAGCGCGTCAAAGCGGCCTACGAGACGCTGACCGACGACTGATGTGGGTCGTCACTGGCGTCGGGTGAGAACCACTGGTAGTGACACACCGACCCGTCGTATCGCAACGGCCAAACCGGTCCAGCCGCCAGTACGTGTATGTCCGAGACGCCGCCGTTACTCGTCGACATCGACGGGACGCTCACCGACGCGTCCCGCGCCGTCGACCCGCGCGTGTTTCCCGTGTTGCGCGAGTGGCCCGAACCCGTCGTCGTCGCGACGGGGAAGGCGATGCCTTACCCCATCGCCCTCTGTGAGTTCCTCGGTATCGAGCGTGCCGTCGTCGCGGAGAACGGCGGCGTCGTGTTCGTCGAAGCGACCGACGAACTCCAGTTGCGCGGCGACCACGAGGCGAGCCTCGCCGTCGCCGAGGCCTACCGCGAACTGGGACACGAACTCGGCTTCGGGACCGTCGACCTCGCGAACCGCTGGCGCGAGACGGAACTCGTCGTCAGCCTCGACCAGCCGCTGGAACCGCTCGAACGGCTGGCCGAGGAGGCCGGTCTCGTCGTCCTCGACACGGGGTTCGCCTACCACGTCACCGACCCGAGCGTGGACAAGGGGACGGGGCTGGAGGCCATCTGTGCGGAACTGGAGGTCGCCCCGTCGTCGTTCCTCGCCGTCGGCGACTCGGAGAACGACGCGGAGGCGTTCGACGTGGCTGGCGAGGCCGTCGCCGTCGCGAACGCGGACGAGACGGCGAAGGCCCGCGCCGACCGGGTGACCGAGGCCCGGTACGCCGACGGCTTCCTCGAAGCGGTGGCCCCCTACCGGCCGTAGGAGCGGGCACACGACTGGCCGCCCGCGCCGCGAGGCTCGTGCGGCGAGTCTGCGCACGACCCCCCGTCGTCCCGTTCTGGTGCGTCGACGCTCGGCGGCGCTACTGTGAGAGACAGACTCGTTCACAGCCGAAAACACCGGTAAGCAGGCCCAAACCCGGGGAAGGCTTTTATCTCGGCCTCCGTTACGGACTCTCATGAGCCCCGACCGGGCTGTCCTCCGGCGCGCGCTGGAGCGCGGCGAACAGGAGGGCGGCAGCGTCGAGTTCAAGGAACGGCTCACCGAGGACCTGCATCTCTCGGAGGGTCGGCTCGAATCCCTGACGGCGCAACTCCGCCACCGCGTCCTCTCGGGCGACGGTGAAGCGACCTACGTCGTCGGCGTCACCGACGACGGCGGCCTCGCCGGCATCGCTCCCGAAGCGTTCTCCGAGTCGATGGACGTGCTGAGTCTGCTGGCCGAGGAGGCCGGCGCCCACATCGAGGAGGTCCAGACGTGGGGCGTCGACGGCGTCTCGGACGCGGACTCGGACGGTGGAGGCGACGGCCCGGAAGGCATCGTCGGCGTCGCCACGGTCAGAGAGGGCGCCGTCCTCGAAGACGACGACCACATCGTCGTCGGCACCGCCGGTCACGTCGACCACGGCAAGTCCACGCTCGTCGGGTCGCTGGTGACCGGCGAGGCCGACGACGGCGAGGGCAACACGCGCGGGTTTCTCGACGTCCAGCCTCACGAGGTCGAACGCGGCCTCTCGGCGGACCTCTCCTACGGCGTCTACGGCTTCGACGACGAGGGGCCGGTCCGGATGGACAACCCGCATCGGAAAAGTGACCGCGCACGCGTTGTGGAGGAGTCGGACCGACTGGTGTCGTTCGTCGACACCGTCGGTCACGAACCGTGGCTCCGGACGACGATTCGCGGACTGGTCGGCCAGAAACTCGATTACGGCCTGCTTACCGTCGCCGCCGACGACGGCGTCACGGAGACGACTCGCGAACACCTGGGTATCTTGCTCGCGACGGACCTGCCGACCATCGTCGCCATCACCAAGACGGACCTCGTGGCCGAGGAGCGGGTGAGCGAGGTCGAACGGAGCGTCGAGCGAGCGCTCCGCGAGGTCGACAAGACACCGCTACGTGTCGAACGCCACGGCGTCGACGCCGCCATCGAGGAGATTTCGGAGACGGTCGTCCCCGTCGTGACGACGAGCGCCGTGACACAGGCGGGCATGGACACGCTGGACGCTATGTTCGAGGCGCTCCCGAAGACCGCCGGCGAAGTGGGCGAGTTCAGGATGTACGTCGACCGCACGTACAACGTCCAGGGGGTCGGTGCCGTCGCGTCCGGCACCATCAAGTCCGGCGAAGTGGAGGCCGGCGACGAACTCCTCCTCGGCCCGATGCAGGACGGGACCTTCCGTGAGGTGGAGGTCCGCTCCATCGAGATGCACTACTACCGGGTCGACGAGGCCAAAGCCGGTCGCATCGTCGGCATCGCGCTGAAGGGCGTCCGAGAGGCGGACGTCGAGCGCGGCATGGTGTTGCTCCCGCGGGACGCCGACCCGACGCCGGTCCGCGAGTTCGAGGCCGAGGTGATGGTGTTGAACCACCCGACCCGTATCGGCGACGGCTACGAACCCGTGGTCCATCTCGAGACCGTCAGCGAGGCCGCCGTCTTCCACCCCTCGGACGGCCAGTTGCTCCCCGGCGACGCCGGTGAGACCACCGTCGAGTTCAAGTTCAGACCGTATCTCGTCGAGGAGGGCCAGAAGTTCGTCTTCCGCGAGGGCCGGTCGAAGGGCGTCGGCACCGTCACCGACATCGTCACCGACTGAGCCCGTTAGGTACTATCTCTTTATCCGTCGACCAGGTATCGGTCGACATGGACATCCTCGTCTTCGGCGCGAGTGGTCGGGTCGGCCGGCGTATCTGTGACTACGCCAGCAACGACGGCCACGCCGTCACCGCGTTCGTCCGCGACACCGCGACGGCCCCGGCAGGGAGCAGGGTCGTCGAAGGTGACGTGACCGACGCCGAAGCGGTCGCGGCCGCCGTCCCGGGCCACGACGCCGTCTGTCTCGCTATCGGCCCGGACGAGGGTGAGACCCCGACAGTGTTATCGGTCGGTGTCGAGAACGTACTCGCAGCGATGGCGGCGAACGGCGTCGACCGCCTCGTCACCGTGGCTGCGGCCGGTATCCTGCAGGCGACGCCGAACCGACTCCGTCTCGACACGCCGGAGTTCCCCGACCACTTGCGGCAGATAGCGACGGCCCACCACGACGTCTACGAACGCCTGCAGGCGTCGACCGTCGACTGGACGCTCGTCTGTCCCCCGCAGATGCCCGAGGGGACGCCGACCAACCACTACCGGACGGCCGTCGACTACCTCCCGGACGGCGGGCAGTCGGTCTCGACGGGCGACGTGGCGGCGTTCCTCTACGAGACGCTCGTCGAGAACAGACACCGGCGCGAGCGCGTCGGTATCGCCTACTGAGCCGACGCTACGCCGCTTCGTACCCAGCGTCCGTTCGCCGACACAGTCCGAACGTCGTCGCCCACCCCAGCAGACGTTCGACTCTGCTGTGCCAGACGCGCTCCCAGTCGGCGTGACGTTCGCGCTCCCAGCGGGGAACCGCCGGCCGCACCGCGGCGAACACCTCGTCGACGGTGCGCGGGTCGCTACCGAGCGTATCGAGCACCTCGGCCGCGCCGAAGACGTTCTCCCGGAACGCCGTCGCCAGCGTCTCCTCGTCCAGTTCGGTCCGCGTGCGGTAGTACCCCCGGTCGCTCTCCGCGACGAGGCCGAGGGCCCGGAGGAAGGTCAGGTACTCGCGCGCCGTCTCGCGGTCCGGCACGTCGCTGGCCCGTCGGATGGCACGACAGCAGTCCGACTCGTCGTCCGGGACCAGCGGCACGGCCCCTCTCGCGTCGTTGAGGGCGGCCAGCGACCGCACCGGCGGGGCCACCTTGTAGCGCATCAGAGTCCGAAGCTCTCGGCCAGCACGTCCTCGTGGGTGTCGCCGACGACGTGCGTGTCGCCGCCGACGACGTCGACCGTGACCTGTGCCGGCGCGAACAGTTCGACGGGGAGGTCGGCGAAGTCCCAGTCGGCCGCCTCGAAGACCGCTTCCAGCGGTTCGCCGTACTCGCTGCCCGCGACGGAGGCCACCTCGTCGAACCGGTCGAACGACTCGTCGACGGTGAGGTGGACCTCGCCGCCGTAGGCCAGCGCGTCCGTCGTCCGGGCCATCGCCGTCGCCTCGTCGCCTGCCACAGGGGCGACGGGGGCGCGTGCGTTCGCCGAGAGCACCGAGACGGGGTCGAAGCCCAGTTCGGCCAGCCGGAAGACCGCCAGTTCGGCCGCGCGGGCGGCGGCGACGACGCTGCCGGTGACACTCGCCGACGAGAACGCCGGGAGGAACACCCCCGTCTCGGGGACGCCGGTGCGTTCGGCCACCTGTGCGGCGACGGCCTCGTCGGGCAGTTGGTCCGTCTCGACCGCCAGCACGGCGAAGTCGGCCTCCTCTCGGTAGCCGATGCGCTGGAACGCCTCCTCCTCGGCCACGAGCGCGCGGGCCGGGCCGCTCCCGAGGCCCTCGAAGCCGTCGGCCGAGAGCTCCCAGCCACCCTTCTGCGAGCACAGGAGGGCCAGCGCCGGGTGGTCCGTCGACAGTTCGACGTGGGTCAGCGGCGCGCCGGCGACGGTGTCCATCGTGGACTGGACCGTCGCGAGCCCCGCTGTCTGTATCTCGGCGAGGACCATCCCGGCCTCCACCGCGCCGGGAACGTCGACGCCGAAGTCCAGCACCGCGGCGTCGCCCGAGAGCGCGTGTACGTCTATCGTGAGTTCGTCGGCGAAGTCGATGGCCTCGTCGACGAGTTCCGTGGCCATCCGATTGAGACTGTCCATACGCGGTCTTTGGCAGCCTGCCTTTTAATCTCCGCCTTCGGCCCCGTCGCTCCGTGCGGCACGACCCAACTCGGACTCGACGGCGTCGACCTTCTCGCTCGCGCGCTGGTCGACCCCGCGCTTGTCGTCTATCTTCAGGAACGTCTCGACGCGGTCGGACTGTGCGCCGACGGCCTCGTGGGCCGCGTGGGCCGCCGCGAACAGTTCCTCGCTGTCCGCCGCCTCGATGATGGTCCCCATCGGCGTCGTCTCGTACTCGACGTCGAACTCGTCCAGCGCCGCGACGGCGTCGGCGACGTAGGGGGCCATGCTCTCCTCGACGACCGGTGCGACGGACAGAAAGCCGATACAGGTCATACGTGGCCATCGTCCCGGCGAGTCCTAACTGTGGCGTTCGCGGGCCCCGATACCTAGATTTATTAGCCGTTCGACACAAAAAAGGGTGACGTGAGCGACCCCCGCCCATCGGTCCTCCTCGTCGAGGACGAACCGCCCCTCCGAGAGGCCTACTCACGGGTCCTCTCGCAGTCCTACGACGTGTCGACGGCCGCGACTGGCGAGGCGGCCATCGACCGTCTCACCGACGAGATCGACGTGGTCCTCCTCGACCGCACGCTTCCCGACGCCGACGGTGAGGACCTCCTCAGAGAAGTACAGAGCCGAACCGACCACTGCTACGTCGCGATGGTCACCGCCATCGAACCCGACTTCGACATCATCGACATGGGCGTCGACGACTACCTCGTCAAGCCCGTTCCCACCGAGGCGGTACAGGAGACGGTCGAACGACTGCTCTCGCTGGCCGAGTACGACGAGACGTACCGGGACCTGAGCCAGAAGCGCGTGAAACGAAGCGTCCTCGCACAGGAGAAGTCACCACCGGAACTCGGCGAGAGCGAGGAGTTCCGCCGCCTGCAAGCGGAGATAGACCGCCTGGAGGCCGAACTCGACGAGATAGCCGACGAGTGCGAGGGCGTCGAACGCGACCTCGAACAGTAAGCAGGTGCTACCGGGGCGCTCGCGTCTCGGAATCGGAGAGATGCGCTGGCTGGGATTCGCCGGAATCAGACGTGCTCGCTTCGCTACGCGCGGCTGCTAGGCTTCAAATCCAGTGCGATGTCACGGCTCACGGGACGACGAGTGCACGCTACACAGTGCTATTCGCCGTCGTTCGGAGTAGAAATGCGCTGGCTGGGATTTGAACCCAGGTTGTGACCATGGCAAGGTCACGTGATACCAACTACACTACCAGCGCCCGGTGTGGCGCATCGCGCCTCTCTGCATTCCAATCTGGCGAGGGTGACGGTAAAAAGCCTTCCGTTTTCCGAGGACAATCGTGGGACGTGAGGGCATTCGCCGTGTAGATTTCCCGCGAGTGGATAGCACGCCACAGCCTTTCGGAACCGGCAAGACCCGTGTGGGCGGTTCACGGGCTACGGACTGTGACGGGCCGTGTGAACGCGTCCCAACGCGTGCGCGAAGCGGGGTCTTTTTACCGTAGGGACGGAGAAGTATCGCTACAGTCTAGTGGCGTGACGTGGAAGCGTCACGGCATGACGACCAGCGTACTCGTGCCCGACTCCCTCACACGGGAAGCCGAGGACCGCCGCGAGGCGACTCGAAAGCTCGGATACGTGGCCCGCGCGGCCACGGTGTTCCGGGTCGACCGGCTGACGGTGTTCCCCGACCCAGACGGGGCGGGGAAGTGGGAAGACGGGTTCGTCGAAACCGTGCTGCGGTACGCCGCGACGCCGCCACACCTCCGAAAGGAGATGTGGGGCAAGCGGGACGAACTAGAGTACGTCGGCGTCCTGCCGCCGCTCCGCGTGCGTTCACAGACCGGCTCCGGATCTGAGGGTTCGGGGTCGTTAAGACAGGGAATCGTGACCGAGGTCGGAGCTGATGGGCGCGTACGGGTCAATTGCGGCATGCAACACCCGATCTCCCTCCCCGTTCCAGACGGTCTGGACGTGGGACAGGGGGAGCGCGTGACCGTCAGGGTCTCTTCGCGACGGCCGGTCCGGGCGAAACTCGTCGACCACCCCACGCCGGGGTTCGACGTCGTTTCCGCGGACCTCGATGCAGCACTCTCGCGTGACGACGCCGGGCTCACCATTGCCTCTTCGAGGTACGGAGAGCCGGCGACGACACACCGTCTCGGCCGTCTGGCCGAGCGACGGGACGCCGAGGGCGGCATGACAGTCGCCTTCGGAGCCCCCGAGCGTGGGTTACCGTCGATACTCGACGTGGACCCGGGCTCCGTCGGACGAGACCAGACAGACGACGACCCCACAGGGTTCGACCTCTGGCTGAATACGGTTCCGAACCAGGGCAGCGAGGTCGTGCGAACGGAAGAAGCACTGTTCGCCTCCCTCGCCTGTCTAACCCTCACGGAGTAAACGTATGCCACAATCAAGCAGACCACGCAAAGGCTCGCTGGGCTTCGGCCCGCGCAAGCGCTCGACGAGCGAGACGCCGCGCTTCAACAGCTGGCCGTCCGACGACGGCCAGCCCGGCGTTCAAGGGTTCGCCGGCTACAAGGCGGGCATGACTCACGTCGTGCTCGTCAACGACGAACCCAACTCCCCGCGCGAGGGGATGGAAGAGACCGTCCCGGTGACGGTCGTCGAGACGCCGCCGATGCGCGCCGTCGCCCTGCGAGCGTACGAAGATACGCCGTACGGCAAGCGTCCGCTGACGGAGGTCTGGACGGACGAGTTCCACGGGGAACTCGACCGGACACTGAACCTGCCGGAGGAACACGACCCGGACGCTGCAGAGGAACAGGTACGCGACGCACTCGAGGCCGGTGACCTCGGGGACGTGCGTCTCATCACGCACACCGTCCCCGACGCCGTCCAGAGCGTCCCGAAGAAGAAGCCCGACGTGATGGAGACTCGCGTCGGCGGTGGGTCCCTCGAGGACCGCCTCAGTCACGCCCTCGAACTCGTCGCAGACGGCGGCGAGCACTCGATGAACGATATCTTCCGCGCCGGCGAGTACGCCGACGTGGCCGGTGTCACGAAGGGCAAGGGGACGCAGGGTCCCGTCAAGCGCTGGGGCGTCCAGAAGCGGAAGGGCAAGCACGCCCGGCAGGGCTGGCGGCGCCGAATCGGTAACCTCGGCCCGTGGAACCCCTCCCGCGTGCGCTCGACGGTCCCCCAGCAGGGGCAGACCGGCTACCACCAGCGCACGGAACTGAACAAGCGCCTCATCGACATCGGCGAAGGCGACGAGGCCACCGTCGACGGTGGCTTCGTCAACTACGGCGAGGTCGACGGCCCCTACACGCTCGTGAAGGGGTCGGTGCCCGGCCCGGACAAGCGTCTGGTTCGCTTCCGGCCCGCGGTGCGTCCGAACGACCAGCCGCGCCTCGACCCCGAGGTGCGCTACGTCTCCACAGAATCGAACCAGGGATAACCTATGCAGGCAACTATCTACACTCTGGACGGCGAGGCCGACGGCGAGATCGACCTGCCGGACGTCTTCGAGACGCCCGTGCGACCCGACCTCATCAAGAAGGCCGTCACCGCCGCCCAGGCAAACCGGAAGCAGGACTACGGCTCCGACGAGTACGCCGGTCTCCGGACGCCGGCCGAGTCCTTCGGTAGCGGCCGCGGCCAGGCACACGTCCCGAAGCAGGACGGCCGTGCCCGCCGCGTCCCGCAGGCGGTCAAGGGCCGACGCGCCCACCCGCCGAAAGCCGAGAAGGACCGCTCCGTCGACATCAACGACAAGGAACGTCAGCTCGCCGTCCGCTCGGCACTCGCCGCCACGACGGACGCGGAACTCGTCGCCGAGCGCGGCCACGAGTTCGACCGCGACGAGGTGCCCGTCGTCGTCTCCGACGACTTCGAGGACCTCGTCAAGACGCAGGAGGTCGTTTCCCTCCTCGAAGCGCTGGACGTCCACTCCGACGTCGAGCGCGCGGACGAGACGAAGATCAAGGCCGGACAGGGGAAGGCACGCGGCCGGAAGTACCGCCGCCCCTCTTCCATCCTGTTCGTGACCAGCGACGAGCCCTCGAAGGCCGCCCGCAACCTCGCGGGCGTCGACGTGGCGACGGCCCGAGAGGTCAACGCAGAGGACCTCGCACCCGGCGCACAGCCCGGTCGGCTCACCGTCTTCACCGAGTCCGCACTCGCGGAGGTGGCCGAACGATGAGCTGGGACGTCATCAAGTACCCCCACGTCACCGAGAAGGCCATGAACGACATGGACTTCGACAACAAGCTCCAGTTCGTCGTCGACGACGAGGCTGGGAAGCCGGAGGTCACCGAGGCCGTCGAGTCCCAGTACGACGTCACCGTCGTCGACGTGAACACACAGAACACGATGGACGGCGAGAAGAAGGCCGTCGTTCGCCTCTCCGAGGACGACGACGCCCAGGAAGTCGCCTCCAGGATCGGGGTGTTCTAACGATGGGACGACGAATTCAGGGACAACGACGCGGTCGCGGGACGTCCACGTTCCGGGCGCCCTCGCACCGCTACAAGGCCGACCTTCAGCACCGTAAAGTCGAAGACGGCGACCTCGTCGCCGGGACCGTCGTGGACATCGAACACGACCCCGCTCGCTCGGCGCCCGTCGCGGCCGTCGAGTTCGAGGACGGCGACCACCGCCTCGTGCTGGCGCCGGAAGGCGTCGGCGTCGGCGACGAACTGCAGGTCGGCGTCAGCGCCGAAATCGCCCCCGGGAACACGCTCCCACTCGCGGAGATTCCCGAAGGGGTCCCGGTCTGTAACGTCGAGTCCAGCCCCGGCGACGGCGGGCGCTTCGCCCGCGCGTCGGGTGTCAACGCGACGCTCTTGACCCACGACCGCAACGTCGCGGTCGTGAAACTCCCCTCCGGGGAGATGAAGCGCCTGGACCCGCAGTGCCGCGCCACCATCGGCGTCGTCGCCGGTGGCGGCCGCACTGACAAACCGATGGTCAAGGCCGGCAACAAGTATCACAAGATGAAAGCCCGCGGGACGAAGTGGCCAAACGTCCGTGGTGTCGCGATGAACGCCGTCGACCACCCGTTCGGTGGCGGCGGCCGACAGCACCCCGGCAAGCCCAAGTCGATCTCCCGCAACGCTCCGCCAGGCCGGAAGGTCGGGGACATCGCCTCGAAACGGACCGGCCGAGGTGGTGACGAATGAGTTCGGAATATCAAATCGGCCACGAAGGAGAGTTCTCCTTCCGAGGCCACACGCTCGACGAGCTGCAGGAGATGGAGCTCGAGGAAGTCGCGGAACTGCTCCCCGCACGCCAGCGGCGAAGTATCCAGCGCGGCCTGACCGAGGAGAAGCAGAAACTCCTCGAGAAGGCCCGCGAGGCCGACGAGGAGGCGACGGCGAACGACCCCATCCGGACGCACCTGCGCGACATGCCGGTGCTGCCGGAGATGGTCGACATCACCTTCGCCGTCCACAACGGCCAGAGCTTCGAGCGCGTGAAGGTAGAGCCCGAGATGCTCGGCCACTACCTCGGTGAGTTCCAGCTTACCCGCACCTCGGTCGAACACGGTCAGGCCGGTATCGGGGCGACACGCTCCTCGAAGTTCGTACCGCTCAAGTAATCATGGGAATCAGCTACTCAGTCGACGCCGATCCGGACACGACCGCGAAAGCGATGCTCCGTGAGCGGCAGATGAGCCACAAGCACAGCAAGGCCATCGCCCGAGAGATCAAGGGCAAGACGGCGGGCGACGCCGTCGAGTTCCTCGAGGCTGTCATCGAGGGCGACCAGCCGGTCGCGTTCAAGCAGCACAACTCGGGCGTCGGTCACAAGAGCAAGGTCGACGGCTGGGACGCCGGTCGCTACCCAGAGAAGGCCTCGAAGGCCTTCATCGACCTGCTGGAGAACGCCGTCGGTAACGCAGACCACCAGGGCTTCGACGGTGAAGCCATGGAGATCATGCACGTCGCCGCCCACAAGGTCGGCGAACAGCAGGGTCGCAAGCCGCGCGCGATGGGCCGGGCCTCCGCCTGGAACACGCCGCAGGTCGACGTCGAACTCATCCTCGAGGAGGTCAGCGAATAATGGCCGACGAACAGCAGTTCATCGAGGACGGCCTCCAGCGGACCCAGATCGACGAGTTCTTCGCAGACGAACTCGGTCGCGCGGGGTACGGCGGCATGGACGTCGCCAAGACCCCGATGGGGACCCAGATCGTCCTGAAAGCCGAGAAGCCCGGGATGGTCATCGGTAAGGGCGGGAAGAACATCCGCAAGATCACGACGGAACTCGAGGAGCGGTTCGACCTCGACGACCCGCAGATCGACGTCCAGGAAGTCGAGGAACCGGACCTCAACGCCCGCATCGTCGCGGACCGTCTGGGGAACGCCCTCGAACGCGGCTGGTACTTCCGCAAGGCCGGTCACACCACGATCGACCGCATCATGGAAGCCGGCGCGAAGGGTGCCGAGATCGTCCTCTCCGGGAAGGTCACGGGCGCCCGCTCGCGCGTCGAGAAGTTCAACCGCGGGTACATCAAGCACAACGGCGAACCCGCAGAGGACATCGTCGACAGCGGTGTCGGCGTCGCAGTGATGAAACTCGGTACCATCGGCGTGCGCGTGAAGATCATCCCGCCGAACGCCGAACTCCCCGACGACTTCGAGATCTACGAGGACGTCGAGGTCGAGGAGTACGTCGCCGAGACCGACGGCGAGTCGGTCGAGGAACTCCTCGAAGGCGAACCCGAGGACGAGGACGAAGCCGAGACGACCGAGGTCGGTCACGACCAACCCGACGAGACCGAAGCGGAAGTCGACGAAGAGGTCGTCGAAGAAGAGATCGTCGAAGACGACGCGGACGTGCCCGCCGACGACCCCGACGTCCCGACCGACGAGGACATCGACGACCTCGACGTGGACCACCTCGACGAGGCCGTCGAGGAGGAACTCGACGAGGACGTCGAAGCCGAAGCCGAGGAACTCATGGACGAGATGGACGACGAGGAGGAGGGTGACGACGAATGACCGTCCTCCACGTCCAGGAGATCCGCGACATGACGCCCGCCGAACGCGAGGCGGAACTCGACGATCTGAAGACGGAACTGCTCAACGCCCGGGCCGTGCAGGCTGCGGGTGGCGCCCCGGAGAACCCGGGTCGCATCAAGGAACTGAAGAAGGCCATCGCCCGGATCAAGACGATTCAGGGCGAAGAAGGCGACCTCCAGCCGGAGGACGAATAATGCCACTGACACCCGAGACGCTCCCACGTCACGAACTCGTCGGCCTCGACGTAGAGGTCGTCGCCGCGTCCAACCCGGACGCCGTCGGTATCAGCGGGACGGTCGTCGTGGAGACGACCCAACTGCTGGCCGTCGAAGGAGCCGACCGGGTGTGGCACGTGCCGAAGGACAGCGCGACGTTCGCCTTCGACCTGCCGTCCGGACAGCGAGTCCGGGTGGACGGTTCGAAACTCGTCGCCCGTCCCGCTCGCCGCACAGAGAAATCAGGTGATTCCAAATGGCGCTAGGACTGAACGTACAGGAGCCGGAGACGACCTGTACCGACCAGAACTGCCCGTTCCACGGAGAGCTCTCCGTGCGCGGTCAGACACTGGACGGTGAGGTCGCTTCCACCGATATGGAGAAGACCGTCGTCGTCGAGCGCGAGTACGACGTGAAGGTGCCCAAATACGACCGCTTCATGAAGCGGCGGAGCCGCGTACCGGCTCACGCACCGGACTGTCTCGACCTCGCGGTCGGTGACACGGTCACGATAGCAGAGTGTCGACCGCTCTCGAAAACGAAGAGCCACGTCGTCGTGGCGATCGAGGACGGTGAGCAATAATGGAGGCGCTGAACGCAGACGTCACCCAGGGACTCGAGAAGGGCTCGCTCATCAGGTGTGCCGACAACACTGGCGCACGCGAGCTGAAGGTCATCTCGGTCCACGGCTACTCGGGGACGAAGAGCCGACACCCGAAAGCCGGTCTGGGCGACAAGATCACCGTCTCGGTCACCAAGGGGACGCCGGAGATGCGTCGTCAGGTGCTCGAGGCCGTGGTCGTTCGACAGAAAAAGCCCATCCGCCGTCCCGACGGCACCCGCGTCAAGTTCGAAGACAACGCGGCCGTCATCGTGGACGAGAACG
This sequence comes from Haloarcula rubra, assembly GCF_019599465.1. Lineage (GTDB taxonomy): Archaea > Halobacteriota > Halobacteria > Halobacteriales > Haloarculaceae > Haloarcula > Haloarcula rubra. The sequence goes on along the minus strand of NZ_RKLR01000023.1, from coordinate 11,958 downwards.
AGGACCCGCGCGGGACCGAGCTGAAAGGCCCCATCTCGCGGGAAGTCGCAGAGCGGTTCGGGAGTGTCGCCTCCGCAGCGACGATGATCGTATAGAACCATGAGTGAGCAACCAGACAAACAGCGAACGAGTCAACGACGCGCCCCGCTCCACGAGCGACACAAGCAGGTTCGGGCGACGCTGTCGGCCGACCTCCGCGAGGAGTACGGCCAGCGCAACGTCCGCGTCAACGCCGGAGACACCGTCGAAGTGCTCCGCGGTGACTTCGCCGGCGAAGAGGGCGAAGTCGTCGACGTCGACCTCAAAGACGCCGTCATCGAGGTCGAGGGTGTCACCCTCGAGAAGACGGACGGCGAAGAGGTCCCCCGCCCGCTCGACACCTCGAACGTTCGGGTCACGGACCTGACCCTCGAGGACGACGAGCGGGAGTCGCGTCTCGAATCGGAGGATGATTCCGCATGAGTAACCACCAGAAGCGCCTCTCGGTCCCCAACAGTTGGCCCGTAGAGCGCAAGACGGCAACGTTCACGGTGAAGGCCGGCGCCGGCCCGCACGGTGAGTCGGGGGTCCCCCTGCTCATCGTCCTGCGGGACGTGCTGGGCTACGCCGACAACCGCAAAGAAGCGCGCTACGCGCTCAACGAGGACAACGTCCTCATCAACGGCAAGGCCGTCTCCGACGAGGAGCGCCCTGTCGGGATGTTCGACATCCTCGCCTTCACCGAGCGCGAAGAGTACTACCGAGTGTTCCCCGGCGAGGGTGGTCGGCTGGCGCTGACCGCCATCGAGGCGGACGCCGCCGAGTCCAAACTGGGCAAGATCGTCACCAAGACCCACGTCGACGGTGGCGAGGTCCAGCTCGGCCTCCACGACGGCGAGACGCTCGTCGTCTCCGACGACCAGACCTACGACGGCGGCGACTCCATCGTCGTCGACAACGAGTCCAGCGAGATAATCGCCCACTTCGAGTACGAGGAGGGCGCACTCGTCACGGCCGTCGACGGCGCACACGCCGGCGAAATCGGCACCATCGACGAGATTCAGGTCACGCCTGGCTCGGCCCAGAACAACGTGCTCGTCTCACAGGACGACGGCGGCTTCGAGACGGTCGAAGAGTACGTCGTCGTCATCGACGAGAACTTCACGGGCGGAGGTGACGACGAATGAGCTCGGAGAGCGAATCCGCCGATTTCCACGAGATGCGGGAGCCGAGCGTCGAGAAAGTCGTCGTCCACATGGGTATCGGCCACGGTGGCCGTGACCTAGCCAACGCCGAGGACATCCTCGGCGAGATTACCGGCCAGAGCCCCGTCCGGACGAAGGCCAAGCGGACCGTCGGCGAGTTCGACATCCGCGAGGGCGACCCCATCGGTGCGAAGGTCACCCTTCGCGACGAGGTCGCCGAGGAGTTCCTCGAGACGGCCCTGCCGCTCGCCGACCTGTCGGCCAGTCAGTTCGACGACACCGGCAACTTCAGCTTCGGCGTCGAGGAACACACGGAGTTCCCGAGTCAGGAGTACGACCCGAGCATCGGAATCTACGGGCTGGACGTCACCGTCAACCTCGTCCGCCCGGGGTACCGCGTCGCCAAGCGCGACAAGGCGTCGCGCTCGATTCCGTCGAACCACCGACTCAACCCGGAAGACGCGACCGCGTTCGTCGAGTCGACATTCGACGTGGAGGTCAGTGAATGAGCGAAAGTGAAACCACAGAAGAGCCCGACGCCGCCGAGACAGAGCGGACCGGCCAGCTCGAGTCCTGTCAGCGCTGCGGGCGCGAACAGGGACTCGTCGGCAAGTACGACATCTGGCTGTGTCGCCAGTGCTTCCGCGAGATATCTCGGGGAATGGGCTTCAAGAAGTACAGCTAACCATGACAGGAAACGACCCATTCGCCAACGCGCTGTCGGCTATCGATAACGCCGAGAGCGTCGGGCATCTGGAGCAGACGGTATCGCCCGCCTCGAACGAAATCGGCTCTGTCCTCGAGGTCTTCTACGACCGCGGGTACATCGACGGGTTCACCTTCGTCGACGACGGCAAGGCCGGCGAGTTCGAGGTCGAACTGAAAGGTGCCATCAACGAGTGTGGCCCGGTCAAGCCCCGCTATTCGGCGGGCGCCGACGAGTTCGAGAAGTGGGAGAAGCGGTTCCTCCCCGCCCGTGACTACGGGACGCTCGTCGTCACGACCAGCCACGGCATCATGAGCCACTACGAGGCCCGCGAGGCGGGCGTCGGTGGCCAGGTCATCGCGTACGTATACTGACAATGTCACGAGTAGAACTGGAGATTCCGGAGGACGTGACCGCCGAACTGGACCATCTCGACCTCACCGTCGAGGGGCCCAACGGCAGTGTCACACGTCGGCTCTGGTACCCCGACATCGACGTCTCGGTCGAGGACGACACCGTCGTCGTCGAGTCCGAGGAGGAGGACGCGAAGACGATGTCGACTGTCGGTACCTTCGAGAGCCACATCGAGAACATGTTCCACGGCGTGACCGAGGGCTGGGAGTACGAGATGGAAGTCTTCTACTCTCACTTCCCCATGCAGGTCGACGTCGAAGGCGACGAAGTCGTCATCGAGAACTTCCTCGGCGAGAAGGCCGCGCGTCGGACCACCGTCCACGGTGAGACCGACGTGCAGGTCGACGGCGAGGAACTGACGCTGACTGGTCCCGACATCGAAGCCGTCGGCCAGACCGCCGCGGACATCGAACAGCTCACGCGCATCAACGACAAGGACGTGCGCGTGTTCCAGGACGGGGTGTACATCACCCAGAAACCGAACCGAGGTGACGCCTGATGGCAGACAACCCCGACAACAAGAGCAGCGACGCCGACGCTAACGAAGAGGGACTCTCGCAGGGCGGCGCCCCCGAGGCAGACGTCGAGTCGGAGCAGCCACTCGACGGCGAGCCAGCCGAGGACGCCGACCAGATTGCCGAGGAGGCCGAGTCCGAGAGCGACGAGGAGATGGAGCTGACCGACATCAGCGGCGTCGGCGACTCGAAGGCCAACTCGCTCCGCGAGGCCGGCTTCGAGACGGTCGACGACGTCCGCGCCGCCGACCAGTCCGCGCTCGCGGAGGTCAGCGGCGTCGGGAACGCGCTCGCGGCCCGTATCAAGGCCGACGTCGGTGGACTCGAAGTCGACACCGAGACCGAGGCCGAAGTCGAAGAGGAAGGCGCCGAGGAAGAGCCCGAGGAGGACGTGGAGACGGAACTCCAGCCTCGCGGGCTCGCCGACAAGACGCCCGACCTCGACGACGAAGAGGCGCGACTGCTGGCACAGCGACACCGCGTCGGCACGCCGCAGTTCAACCGACAGGACCACCACAAGAAAAAGCGCGTCTCGACGTCGTGGCGCCGCCCGCGCGGCCAGCTCTCGAAGCAGCGCCGCGGCATCAAGGGCAAGGGCGACACGGTCGAGGCGGGCTTCCGCTCGCCGAAAGCGGTCCGCGGCCGACACCCCTCCGGCTTCGAGGAGGTTCGCGTCCACAACGTGGACGACCTCGAAGGCGTCGACGGGGACGTCGAAGCGGTCCGCATCGCCTCCAAGGTCGGCGCTCGCAAGCGCGAGCGTATCGAAGAGGAGGCCGAGGACGCGGGCATCCGCGTGCTCAACCCCACCTACGAAGAAGTCGAGGTGAACGAGTAATGACGGACCTCTCCGCACAGAAGCGACTCGCATCTGACGTCCTCGACGTCGGGAAAAACCGCGTCTGGTTCAACCCCGACCGGCAGGGCGACATCGCGGACGCCATCACCCGCGAGGACGTCCGCGAACTGGTAGATGAGGGCGCCATCCAGGCGAAAGACAAGAAGGGCAACTCCCGCGGCCGCGCCCGGGAACGCCAGAAGAAGCGAGCCTACGGCCACCAGAAGGGAGCCGGTTCCCGGAAGGGCAAGGCCGGGGCACGACAGGACCCCAAAGAAGAATGGGAGTCGCGCATCCGCGCACAGCGCAAGAAGCTGCGCGAACTGCGCGACGACGGCACGCTCTCGAGTTCGCAGTACCGCGACCTGTACGACAAGGCCGGCGGTGGCGAGTTCGACAGTGTGGCCGACCTCGAACGATACATCGACGCAAACCACGGTGACGAATAATGGCGACAGGACCACGATACAACGTGCCGATGCGGCGACGCCGCGAGGCCCGTACCGACTACCATCAGCGGTTGCGCCTGCTGAAATCCGGCAAGCCCCGCCTCGTTGCTCGAAAGAGCAACAAGCACGTCAGGGCGCAGCTGGTGACGTTGGGCCCCGACGGCGACCGCACGCTCGCGTCCGCTCACTCTAGCGACCTGGCCGACTACGGCTGGGAGGCGCCGACGGGCAACATGCCCTCGGCGTACCTCACCGGCCTGCTGGCCGGCCTTCGCGCACAGGAAGCGGACGTCGAGGAAGCGGTGCTGGACATCGGCCTCAACTCCCCGACCCCCGGAAGCAAAGTATTCGCAATACAGGAAGGCGCAATCGACGCCGGGCTCGACGTCCCCCACAACGACGACGTCCTCGCCGACTGGCAGCGCACGCGCGGTGCCCACATCGCCGAGTACGCCGAGCAGCTGGACGACCCGCTGTACAGCGGGGACTTCGACGCCGCAGACCTCCCGGAGCACTTCGACGAAGTCCGGGAGACCCTACTGGAAGGTGACATCGAACTATGAGTGCTGACAACGGCTGGGAACCCCGCACACGCCTCGGCAAGCAGGTCGCCGAAGGCGACATCGACTCCATGCAGGAGGCGCTGAACTCGGGGCTTCCCCTGAAAGAATCGGAAGTCGTCGACCAGCTCGTCCCCGACCTGGAAGACGAAGTGCTGGACATCAACATGGTCCAGCGGATGACCGACTCCGGCCGGCGGGTGAAGTTCCGCTGTGTCGTCGCAGTCGGCAACCGCGACGGCCTCGTCGGCTACGCCGAAGGGCGTGACGACCAGGTCGGCGGTGCCATCCAGAAGGCCATCGACGTGGCCAAACTGAACCTCATCGACGTCTCCCGCGGCTGTGGGTCCTGGGAGTGTGGCTGTGGCCGTCCCCACACGGTCGCGCTGCGCACCAAGGGCAAGGCCGGGAGCGTCGAGGTCGAGCTCCAGCCGGCCCCGCGCGGGCTGGGCCTCGCGGGCGGGGAGACCGTCCGCAAGGTGCTCGAACTCGCCGGCATCGAGGACATCTGGACCCGCTCCAGCGGGAACACGCGCACCACGGTCAACTTCGCGAAGGCGACGTTCAACGCCCTCAAGAACACGGCCGAGGCACGCGTCCCCGAGCGGACCTTCGAGAAGCGCGAGGTGATCGAGTGATGCGAGCGCTCGTTCAGATCCGTGGTGACGTGAACATGGATACGGACATCCACGACACGCTGAAGATGCTAAACATCCACCACGTCAACCACTGTACGTTCGTCCCCGATACGGACACGTACAACGGGATGGTCTCGAAGGTCAACGACTTCGTGGCCTTCGGTGAACCCAGCCAGGACACGGTCGAACTGCTCCTGGAGACGCGCGCAGAGCCCGCAGAGGGCGACGCCGACGTCGACGACGAGTGGGTCGCCGAGAACACCGACTACGACGACATCGAGGGGCTGGCGTGGGCGCTCGTCTCCGAGGAGACGACGCTGCAGGACCAGGGTCTCTCGCCGACGCTCCGTCTCCACCCGCCGCGCGGCGGTCACGACGGCATCAAGCACCCCACCAAGGAAGGCGGTGAACTCGGGCGCCACGACTCCGAGGACATCGACGAACTGCTGGAGGCGATGCGATAATGACGAGTAAGAAACGACGACAGCGCGGGTCCCGCACGCACGGTGGCGGCTCGCACAAGAACCGACGCGGTGCCGGGCACCGCGGTGGCCGCGGGGCCGCCGGGCGTGCCAAGCACGAGATGCACAACTACGAGCCGCTCGGCAAGAGCGGCTTCAACCGTCCGGAGAAGGTTCAGGAGACCGTCGCGACGGTCGACGTCCGCGAACTGGACGAGGACGCGCCGCTACTGGTCGCCGACGGCCTCGCAGAGGAGGACGGCGACGGCTACCACATCGACGCCCGAGAGGTCGTCGAGGACGCCGACGACGCCGACGTCGTGAAGGTGCTCGGCGCCGGACAGGTCCGGAACGAACTCACCGTCGTCGCCGACGACTTCTCGGCGGGTGCCGAGGAGAAGATTTCGGCCGCCGGTGGCGAGACCGAACTGACCGAACTCGGCCAGGAGCGGCAGGAAGCCGCCGAAGAAGCCGCCGAGGACGACGCGGACGACGAGGAATAAGGACCTATGAGCTGGAAGGACACCGCCGAACCGCTGCTCGTCCGGATGCCGGCAGTGCAGCGTCCGGAGGGCCACGTCCCGTTCAAGCGCAAGCTGATGTGGACGGGCGGCGTGTTGATGCTGTACTTCTTCCTGACGAACGTCAAGCTGTTCGGCCTCGACATCGACGCCAGTCAGGACGTCTTCGGCCGATTCGGGTCGATTCTCGCTTCGGGACAGGGGAGCATCTTGCAGTTGGGTATCGGACCCATCGTGACGGCGTCCATCGTGTTGCAGTTGCTCGGTGGGGCGAACCTGCTCGGGCTGAACACGCAGGACGACCCGCGTGACCAGATTCTCTACCAGGGCCTCCAGAAGTTGCTGGTCCTGGTGATGATCTGTCTGACGGGACTGCCGATGGTCTTCGCGGGCGGTTTCCTGCCGGCGGACACGGCCGTCGCGCAGTCGCTGGGTATCGGCGCGACCGGTGTCCAGTGGCTCATCTTCGCCCAGATATTCGTCGGCGGTGTCCTCATCCTGTTCATGGACGAGGTCATCTCGAAGTGGGGCGTCGGCTCCGGTATCGGGCTGTTCATCGTCGCCGGCGTGAGCCAGCGACTGCTGGGTGGCCTGCTCTCGACGCCCTTTATCGGCGGTCAGAGCGGCATCCTGCACACCTGGTACCTGTTCGTCGTCGGCGAGCAGTCCATCGGCCCGGTCCTCGGTGCGTCCGGGCTCCAGACACTCTTCATGGGGCAGGGCCGGCTGCTGGCCCTGGTTACGACCGTCCTCATCTTCTCGGTGGTCGTCTACGCCGAGTCCGTGCGCGTCGAGATTCCGCTCTCGAACGCCCGCGTGAAGGGTGCGCGTGGTCGCTTCCCCGTGAAACTCATCTACGCGAGCGTCCTGCCGATGATTCTCGTCCGGGCGCTCCAGGCCAACATCCAGTTCTTGGGGCGCATCCTCCAGTCCCAGCTGGGTTCGCTCCCGGCGTGGCTGGGCACCTACGACAACGGGCAGGCCACCGGTGGCCTGTTCTACTACCTGGCACCCATCCAGTCGCCCGGTGACTGGATGTGGTGGCTGGAGACGACGGCCCAGCCTGCGTGGCAGATACTCATTCGAGTCGGTATCGACCTGACCTTCATGCTGGTCGGCGGCGCCATCTTCGCCGTCTTCTGGGTCGAGACGACCGACATGGGGCCGGAGGCGACGGCGAAGCAGATTCACAACTCCGGGATGCAGATTCCCGGCTTCCGGCAGAACGTCGGCGTCATCGAGAAGGTCCTCGAACGCTACATCCCGCAGGTCACCGTCATCGGCGGTGCCCTCGTCGGGTTGCTGGCCGTCATGGCCAACATGCTGGGCACCATCGGTGGTGTCTCCGGGACGGGGCTGCTGCTGACGGTCTCCATCACGTACAAACTGTACGAGGAGATAGCCGAGGAGCAGCTCATGGAGATGCACCCGATGATGCGCCAGATGTTTGGCGATTAAGTAGAACAAATATAGAACGGGAATTGGCCCAGATGCTGCCTTCCGTATTTATGGGAGGCAACCCCGGCAAAACGACAATCATGGTGTGTCAATTATTCTTTGGTACACTCAAATTCAAACGACGAATCTCGTCGTTTTCGAAGTGCTTAACCCTCTCCTGAGAAACCTTTCCCTTAGATGGTGACCCAATAGGTGGATATAGAATCCCACTCTGAAGCTTCAGAAACGCATTCTGTCCGGCATCTTATTTTCACTCTCGTAGGTGATACTCTGAATTTTGACGCTGTGACCGCCAAGGATTCGACACGGCTAGCATCAATTCTGGTGACCAGCCTTGTGCTAGTGGTCCCAATACTTGTGCTTTGGGTGGACGTGCCGCTGCTTGTGATTCTTCCTGCCGTCGGAATTGGCTATGTTATATACTGCTACTGGACTGAACGGGTTTTGACCGGTTTAATAAGTGCCTTTTTTGTCCTCGCGGTATTTGGGGCTAATATCCCCCTTTTTGATGGGCCAGATAAAGTAGATTTGAGTCTCTATATCATGGATCTACTTGCGGTAGTGTTACTGGCCGTGATAATAGATCAGTCGGATCTAAATATCTGGCAGATCTCATATTCGAAGTTGTCGCTCGCTGCGGTGCTTGGTCTAGCCGCGTTTGTTGTATGGGCATTCGTCGCTGCAGCAGTGGGAAACGGACCGTCACAGATTGCAGCGACAATATTCGCCGTTCAGCAGATGCGATATCTCGTTATGTTTCTCACGGGGTTGTTTGTCGTATTACAGACCAAACTCATCGTCGGACTGTATCCGTTATTGATTTCTATCGGAGGGAATGTGCTGTACGCATTAGGGGAAGTGGTCGTGGGCCACACATTTGGACTGACATATTTGGGTGATGCCGGCGGGAGATCGTTTACCGAGTTTGGAATCGGGCCGTGGATTTTCGAAACCGGCTTTTTTATTAGTGGATATGTGGGAAATGTAAGAGAACTCGTTGCGATTACATTGCTCTTGCTCCCGTTCTTGGTTTACGTAGGCATGAGAGACGGGCTCAGAAACACGGTATTTGCGCTCCTTTCGCTTGGTTCTGTGGCGATAGTAATCCGAGCTGGAGCCACAGATGCCGGGTTGGGTGCGTCAATTCTTACTCTCTCTGTGATGGGTGTGTTACTGCTATGTGTGTGCTCCACAGATGGAGTATATTCACAACTACGAAGCTCTCTGCTGAACTTGTTCGCAATCGTGTTCAGTGTAGGACTCTACCGTGGATGGTTCAGTATGAGAGGTGATATGTCAAAGGGTACAAACCCAACGACTCCTGAGCCCCAAGGTGGAACAAGTGAGCCCACGACAACGACTCCTGAGCCCCAAGGTGGAACAAGTGAGCCCACGACAATAATTGGGGACATTTTATCTATATTCCCCGTTGTAGAAATTAACACATTGTCAATAAGACTAACACAATATGCCGCGGCCATCCATATCGCAATTGCCTACCCAGTCTTCGGAATCGGCGGATATAATTTCGCTCTACTCTCTCAGGAGTACAATTTACCCAACGGCATGGATATTCATAACCAGTATCTGGCATACTTGGCGGCAACAGGACTGCCAGGCCTAATTGCGTACATGGTCAGTATCGGATCTGTTTTTACGTTACTGTGCTACCATCTCCTCCGTGGAGAAGAGCAATACAAACTGGTGTACACATGCTTGATCTGCAGTCTTATAGGCTTTCACGCGTACTCGTTTTGGGTCACCTCCCAAAAATTCATCATTCCTAATATCGCGTTCTGGCTGCTATCGGGGATGGTGATAGGATCGGTATTGCAAACGAGTGCTAACAGAAGAGCTTAAAAGTCGTGTAAGTTGGGGGTATATTATTTTGTAAATTAAATATTATGTTAGAGATAACCGGAACGAATTCCGGGTACAGTGTGCACGATGGCGGAATCATTCGAGCAACGGACGAGAATCACCATACAACAGTCTCACAACCGGTAAATGATCTTGACTACACAGGAAGTGATGCCCCAGACGTAAATGCCCCAGACGTAACCAAATTTGTTCTGCGAGCGATGCCAGTGAAAACTGCTGGAACTTGCAAGGCACTGGCTCAGGTATGATTTCGCTGTTTGATGATGCCGCAGACATCCTAGCGATCAAGTGCAAGAACAATTCAGTAAGGATTCCGTCGAAAGATCTCGTTGTGGATGGTGGTTGGCCGAACAATAATGGTCTAATCCAGTTTGCCACTACTGGAATCTATGAGAACAGTTCGGGGAAGTCGTTATTAAAGCCGGGTCCGGAAATACGACGACAATAAGTTAGAGTGCCCAAACAGATGCTGGATATTTAATATTCAGCAAGATTTTTAGCCCACTCGATTTTTGCCTAAACAAGAGACTCTCATGAACACGGTAGTTCTGCTGACTGTTGATTCACTCCGCGCAGATCGACTTACCGACAAGTATTTTCCGGAGTGTATGCAGCGATTTGAATCTGACTTCACGCACTTCTCGAACGCTTACTCCCATGGGGTTGCGACTCCATTCGCGTTCCCGGGCATCCTCGCTGGCGTCCCTGTCCAAGGCGACGGAACACTCCCTCAGAACACGGAGACGATTGCTGACCACTGCAAGGGTACCGCAGTCGCGCTCAAGAATAATATGCATTTGTCAGCCGCTCGCGGCTACGATAGCGGCTTCGACAGCTTCCAGCAAATGCCAGAGTCCGGTGACATCGTTGACCGACTCAAAGACCTTGGCCGGCAATCAAACGTACTAAAATCTGCATACCAGACCGTCACCAGCCTCCTCGACGACGATACAGTCAAGCCAGTTACTCCACCATACGCAACTGGCAACATCATCACTGACGGCATTAAAACTTTCCTCGATACGTACGACCCGAACCTCCTCTGGGGGCATTACATGGATACACACTTCCCCTTCTCGCCAGCTACTCTTCCCCATGAAATCGATATTGACGCGACCCCACAGGAGATTAACCGTGCTAACGACGCTTTCGCAGGCCGCACCGCGTCCGAGACTCAACTCGACCTCATCGAACGACTATACGACAAAAGTGCCCAGTATCTCGACCGCCAGTTAGAGTCGGTGTTCTCGTATTTAGAAGTCCAAGAGTTGTACGATGAGTCGTTAATTATCGTCGTGTCGGATCACGGAGAGGCTTTCGGCGACGACGGCCTTCAAAGCCACCCGTGGAGTTGTGACCCCGCTGATGCTCTCATTCACACGCCACTCCTCGTCAAGTATCCGGAACAGGAGGCCGGAAAGAAAATAGATCGCGTAGTTGGTCACAACCTCGTCTACGAGATTATAAAAGCGCACTTCTCTGGAGAAAGTGATGCTTGTCAGCCGGGCGAATCATATGATGCGCCGGTTATTTCCAAGTCGAACAACGTGATCCGAGCAACGACTCCGTCCGGTATTATCTTCCGGCGGCGGGACGGGAGTGTTAATAAGCAGGGGTCGGTATCCGAGGCAGCGAGGCAGGCAGCACGTGACGCGGTGTTCCCCGAGATTCCGACTTCAACGGGCGAGATACCCGGTGTCAGTGAAGATGACCGTCAAGAGATTGAAGAGCAGTTAGAGGCGCTGGGGTATAAGTAGCTCTAAGTTTGGTACAGATCTGGTGTAGAGAGGAGCTCTTCCTGTCGGATCTAGCGACGCTATCTCGGTGTCGATGGAAGGTAGAAACGCTATTCCGTGAGTTGAAGCGCAGTACGACCTGGACGAGTTCGACACAAGCAACGCGGATGTCGTAGAAATTCTGCTGTACGCGACGTTGATTTCGTTGCTCGTGAGCTGTGAGTTGTTGGATCTGGTCACTGAGCCAGCCGACGATGAGATCGTGTTTCCGCCGGAACGCTGGGCGGCGACCTTCCGGTCGCACACCCAGCTCATCCTCTACAAATTCAGCGACTATCTCGGCTACTTGCAACCGCCGCTTGTGGAGCGGCTGATTGGAGACGCTTAGCAGATCCACCATCCACTACCGATCTGCAAGAGACGCTCGTTACTGCTACGCAACCGAGGTGTAGGTCTTATCTAAATACGAACGCTCTTGTGAAGCACGTTGTTGATTTTCAGAGGGCGGCGTCGATAGCATGTTTGAGCGCGTCATCGCCTGGTTTTCTGTAGAGTTCGCAGCGGAGCTGAAAGGCTCTGAGATACGGCGTTAGCTTG
>NZ_RKLR01000022.1 GCF_019599465.1 Haloarcula rubra | reverse complement strand
CCGCTGCGGCCGATTCCGACACGAACCGGCTTAGTGGGAACATATCGGGCACCGCTGGCGCGGTGCCCTTGCCCTCTTCGACTTTCAGCCACAGCTCTCGCTATCAACAATCTACTTCGCAAGAGCGAAATACGAATGTTTGATGGAATAGCTTTATAGGATATACTATCATGATGGATACAATCAAAAACAAGATACCACCTATAATTCTAGGTATCGATTCACTGGTACGGGGGCCCGGGTGCAATAGTTGTATAAAGAGAACCGATTCCTGCGTTAACGAATCTAGTGTTGTATTCTGGTGATGGCCGTTGAATCCACACCGATTACACCACCAATAATTCACCATAAGAAGAATGATATTTTGTTATGGTTTGTAACTTATGTCACTTGATGATGAAGTCTGGAAGTATTCTAGATCACGATTCAGTAGAGAGGTGAGCATCCAAACTCCGTGAACTCGACATACAGTAAATGTGTGTCGTCATCGATAACCTAAGGATTTTAGTTGTTTCTTTGTTATATCTGACACTTTCCTTGTAGATTGCATATTGTCCCATTGGTCTGGTAACTGGGCTAAAAGCTCTTCAACTGTTGAATCAGAAAGCTCAACGGATTCCTCTCCATTAGGGGATAACTTTGTTGTTAATGTAACGTCATCGGTTTCGGACCGTATTACCTTCTCCTCTCCCCGATAGACGGCCTTGCGTTCAACCCCATAGCGAGTACCCTCACAAATCACACTACGACTCTCCGGAATAGTTTTAAATAAAGAAATCCCTGGAGCATTCGGGTTTTCAATTGCTTGCTCTAATATTGTTGCAGGTATATCACGGAGGGTTGGCCAGCCACCATTTGGATTATTCTGAATATTATCCGGTCCCAAGATCGCTAGTGGAACTCTAGCAATAACATCAAACGGTGTTCCTCCGTGTCCTAAACAGTAGTTGGGTCTTGAATCAGTAAATGAACGATCTAATTCTTGATGCTCATATAATCCTTCTCCATGGTCTCCTGTGATAATTAGCAGAGTATCATCCTTGAATTCATTTATAATCTCACTTATTTGTTCTGAAATATAATCTAAGCCAGCACGATGTAACTGAAGCTTTTGTTCACGATAGTACTGGCAGTCAGGGTTCTCCTCATCGAAACTTGTGTTATATCTCCCGATATTTTGCAAACCCGGAACTGAAACATCTACGCCACGATTTTCCACATATTCCTCTGGGGGATTTACTGGTGCATGTAGGTCGCTCAAATGTAAATATGCGGCAGTTGATGAACGCCCCTTTCGCCACTTTCTATAATAATCTAGGACCTTTGATGCTTTTGCATCCTGGAAATATTGATGTTTCTGATACCAACCTTTAATTGCGAGAAATGGCATCGGAAATGCAGATACACAATAAGTATTGTATCCAACAGCTTCTAAATCTAATGGGAAGTGAGGGTATGAGTCGGTTTGCGAAGGTATCGAGTAGTCAGTTTGGTCAGGCTGTGTGTGCTACTGACCCATGGTCGCTCGGCCGAAGACCTGTATGAAGACTTGTGACAGAGGGAAATGTCCATGTCGAGGGAGCAATAGCGTGGGTGAAATCTATTGAAAGATCAGGGATTAGATCTGGACGAAGCGCATCAATTACGATAACAACAATATGATCTGGAGCATCCCTACGCTTGGTGACCGAAGTAGTTGGCCTATTGTGTTCAAGATTGGCTGAAACCGATTGGCATCTGTAATAAAATGGTGTGAGAAGGTCTTTTGCTTGTTCTGGAAGTATATCCCCGAGTTTCGAGATATAGCTGTGCATATTTACTGTACAGAGAGAGGGTACCTATGGAATAATAAACCCCCTGAATCATCAGCTCAACACATCAGTAATTACTTTGCCATCTCTCTAATCTTATTAATGGATGAGAATCTGTCGGTATTTCCTAACTGAGGATTCGAAAGCTGAATTGAATCGGCACAAGCGGCTGTGTTGAATCACTGGACAGCGTCGGAATAGGTCGCTAAATCGAAGGAGTTAAAATGGGCGACTTTAGTTGTCCATGACCCATATCTCCCGATTCACTGGAAAGATTGTCTCGATTGCTCAAAGAGTTGCTGGTGATGAGGACGAAGTTCGTCGTGGAACGATTGGGAGTACGCTGGATCAGCGTACTTTACCAGCCGAAGTTGGAGCAAGGCCTCCCACTTCTGAACCAGATATATTTCAATCAGAGCGACGCGTTAGCTCCGTGACAAACGGCGATTGGGAAGTACCGACTATCGAGTGTGCAATTATAAGTGAAGCCAACATCTGCTGTGGAGTATGGGACGTACTGTAATCCTCGGTCTCGACGGGTTTCATAACGATCTTCTGGATTTTACTCCGGCTATCAATGATCTATATGAGTCTTATCCGAGTGCACGATTAGAAAGTACAATACCCCCGGTAACTGCTCCTGCGTGGGCAGGATTCCAGACCGGAAAGAATCAGGGAAAGCACGGAATTTTTGATTTCGTTACATATTCAGAGAACTTTTCCGTCTCTTTGCTGGACGGACGGTCCCTTGATTCAGTTACATTCTATGAATTACTATCGGAGGAGGGATACACTTGCTATCTCCAGAACTTACCGTTTAGCTTACCGCCGCGAATTGAGGGGGACATCATGCCGTCTTGGCTAGATGGCGACGGGGTTTCACCTCAACCAGACGATTTGTGCGACCGGCTTGGCGTGGAGAAGCCACGATACCCGGAATTAGATGGGAGTGATACCGAGAACGTCGCGGAGATGCGTGATACGTTTCGACATAACAAAGATACGTTTTTATCTGTATTGAATCAGGAAGAACACGATTTCCTCTTCCACTTGGTGAGCGTTACTGACTGGCTACAGCACGCCGCCTACTTATCTCTTATCCAAAACCCTCAATCTGACGTAGCCAAACGGGCGAAAAAGCTCTTGGCCGATGTTGACGAGTATGTTGAACGAGTCTCGAACGACCTTGACGATACCGACGACCTCATACTGTTGAGCGACCACGGATTTCGGGTCTTCGACGACTACTTCTTCGTGAATGACTGGTTACAGGAGTCGGGGTATCTCAAACAGTCTCGACACGGAACTACCTTTGAAAATAAATCGAAGGAACTTGATGATACGGAAGAAATAAACGTCGGCGTATTCGGTCAGTTGATCCGACAAAGCCCGTTTCTGCTCCGTGCCGTGAAACCCGTAAAACGGGCGATAGAGAATTTATCCGGTAAGGAACTTAAAGCGGAACCTGGTATCGATCTCTCGGAGTCTGTCGCGTACTGTCGTTCGAAGGATGAGTGTGCTATCCGAGTGAATAATGACGTGGTTTCCGAGAGTGAAACGCTGAAAGAGGAAATACAACGAAGATTTGACGATGTAGAGGATATCGCCGCGTATCTCGACAGGGAAGTATACAGCGGCCCACACGTAGAGGCAGCTGGCGATGTTATACTTTCCTCTGCGAAGTACAAGATATCAAGAGGTCCGAGAGGCGAAGTCCACTCAGGCAACAGCGTCGCGCATCACGGACAGTATGGTATACTGGTCGGTGTCGGCCCATCGTTTCATGAAGCACCGTCCGACCCGCACCTTTTGGACGTTGCTCCGACCTTACTTCACCAGTTTTCGCTACCTGTTCCCGAAGACATTGACGGGCGGGTCCTGACGGAGTGGCTTGACGACAACACTGACGTTACGTATCGGTCTTCGAATGACACTTCGTACTCTTTTTTCTCGAAGGAGGCTACAGACGAAGGCGTCGAAGACCGCCTCGAAAACCTGGGCTATCTGTAGTGGATATCCTGACATTTCTACTTGGTCTTCACCAATCGAGTGGAGACACTTCAAAGACCTGTGGATTTATCTGTGAGTGGAATTAGCATATAGCTATGATTGATAACGTCTATATTTACGTGATGGATAGTTTACGTCATGATTTTCTCCTACAGCGGATGAAATCAAAGGGTATTGTCTTGAACAGTATCAGCCAGGCTTTATTTAGCGCACCATCGTTCGCAACGCTTCCTACACCTACCACATCTGGACAAAGAAGCTCCCCGTCTCCCAGCTGGGAGACGTGAAGCTAGCTATTGCCGAGAAAGAGACCGACGAAGACGAAGAGAACCCGGTCAAGTATCACACCACGAATAAGGTTGACGCACCGACTGAGCACGTGATTCGCTCCTACGGGATGCGATGGCGCATCGAGACGTTCTTCGAGGACTCGAAACAGGATCTCGACCTAGGAGACTGCGAGATGCAGACCGCCGAAGGTGCCAGTCGGCACTGGCACCTTCTCATGGCTGCCTACAGTCTCCTTCGTCTTGATCCTGAATCGAGCGCCTTGGGGACGGTTCGCTCGAAGGCGTCATCGCTTCGAGCGAACCTCGAACACTCCCTGAAAGAAGCCGTGTACAACCTCCTCTCGTGGGTTCGGGACAACGATGACCGGAGCGTCGATGACCTCATGGACGAGATCGACCACCTCTTCGTTCACTCAACCCCCGACTAACGTGCAAAGGTGAGTTCGTGAAGATAGAGAGATCTTCGACATAGGCATCAGCAGTTTTCCGTCTCATGTTCCTAGTTCTGACGGTCGAATCCGATGCAGTCCAGCGATTCATCAGAACCGTTATGAAGTATTTCCCCTCCAAAGATGACGGCACCTCTACTTACGGATTGCAGGAGCGACCCCGCACTTTCATCTTCAGGCATAGGGAGTTCTCGTTACTTGGCTAATTATCTCCAAAGTGTCCTCTGCGACTGCCCTCCACGTATGTTCCTGTGCCGCCTCGACACACGACTTCGGGTTCAACTCCGTCGCTCGGCGGACACCGTATTCCAAATCCTCTGTTACGATACCACAGGACTCGTCAAGGATCGCTGATGCGCCACATCTTTCGGTTGTGACTACTGGCGTTCCACACCCGAGCGACTCCAATACGATGTTCCCGAATGCTTCGAAGTTAGCCGGATGAATTGTCGCTATCGCCTCGCTGTACAGGCGGGCTAATTTCTTGGGGGAAACGCGGCCGAGTACCGTAGCGGTTGGCGTTTGCAAGTCCGAAGCTCCAGCAATTTTTATTTCGTAGGAGGACCGTTCGGCATAGTCCAAAACCTTCGAGATTCCTTTTCGCTCAGAACCACCGACGAAGAGAACGTACTCCTTTCTCTTTTCGCTTCGAGGATAGAAGATATCGGTGTCGATCCCGTTATGTACGACGTGGGTAGGGCACTCGATTTCGTAGTGCTCGTTCCACATCTCGTGACAGAGTTCACTCACAAATATCGCGCGATCCGTAGTGGCTAGTGACTGCTGTTCAACCCACCGTCTGACCGGGTCGAACATGGCGTCGAGAACGTTCACGGGGAAATCAGAATCAGGTTGGTATTTCCGCTCCTCACGCTCACAATCGTGGTACTTAGTAACGACTGGTATCTCGATCTCGAACGGAATCGGAGTGTGGGCCAACGCAACGTCGTACGCTGAAACATCAAAGTCCCTGAGGAAGTGCCGGAGTGCTATCGGAAATCGCGCGTGATGCCCGCGACGACTGCCGAATGGAACCGTGTGGATCTTGACGTTATCGGGGATGAGTTCCTGAGATATAGTCTCATTTTGCTTACAAGTTCCGCTGATTACGGTAACGTCATGACCCATCTCGCTGACTTCGCCGTAGAGGTGAGATAAGTGATAAGATATCCCACCGAGGATATGTGGTGGAAACTCTCGCGTAAGCACGAGTAGATCCATAGTGGCAATTAAGGTTCGCTTCTTATTAGCTCCCTGTATTAGTGTTCCTTTTTAACTTGGTTCAGAAAGCAGTCTATAAACCTTCGTCCGACCACATCTCTATCAGTTGAGTTCAAGTGATCTAAAATGCTCAGAGTAGGTATCAATGCACGAAGTCTGGCCAAACCTAATCCGACCGGTGTTAGTCGATATACGCGAGGTCTTCTCACTGCTCTCACTGCACGTAGCGATGAGATCGAGTACGTCGTTTTCGGTATTGACTCGCTACCGGACGAAATAGCAGCAAATGAACGTCCAGTGAAGCTCGCTGATTCTGCCCCGATTCATAGCGGTCCTCGGGCACACTACTGGGAGCAATTTGTCCTTCCGAGACGACTCTCTCGATATGATATCGATGTATTTCATACGCCTGGTGGGCAACCGCCCCTTCTAGCCCGCGAACCACTCGTCACGACTATTCACGATATTTCACCGATAACACACCCCGAGTGGTTTACTCGAAAGTATGTCGCTCTCTATCGAGCTTTGACTCCACTCGCTATCCGGGTATCCAACCAGATAATCACTGTTTCGGAGTTCACGGCCGACGAAGTTGCGTCGCGGTATCCATCCGCGATGAAGAAGACGACTCCTATCTACAACGGTGTGACTCAACCGCCTTCTGGAGGCTGTACACCCGACGAAGAGTTGACTTCTGAACAGTTCCTCCTCTTTGTTGGGTCGATAAATCCTCGGAAGAATCTGGACGGGCTACTGTGTTCGTACCGTCGCTACCGTGATCGAGTCACTAACCCCTTACCTCTCGTTCTAGTCGGACCGAGTCGTGACGTGTTCGCCTCAATTGGGTTATCCTCTAAAGAGGGGGTGCATGTGTTCGGGTTTGTTCCCGACAAGCAACTCGGTTGGTTGTATCGAAACGCCTCAGCACTCGTTTATCCTTCGCTCTACGAGGGGTTCGGTTTACCAATACTGGAGGCGATGAGCGTCAGAACGCCTGTTCTCACCTCTGACCGTGGAGCGATGGCAGAAGTAGCGGGCGACGCCGCCTATCTAGCCGACCCTTCTAATCCCAGCGAAGTCGCAACTGGTATAGAACGGATCGTCGGCGATGACCCTTTCACGCGTGACCTCGTTGAGGCCGGCAAGCGACGAGCCACGTTGTTCACTTGGGAGCACACAGCAGAACAGACAGTAAATACCTACGAACGTGCTGCCGACCAGTAAAGCGATTTAATTATAGTCCGGGAGTTCTTTCGAGTGGATAACCCCTTCGTAGACGAATGAATATACTCCAAGTTAACAAATTCTACTATCCGAAAGTCGGTGGGATCGAGCACGTCGTCCAAAATATTGCTGAAGGACTTTCTGATCAGCATACGACACGTGTCCTATCTGCACGGCCCAAAGGGTGGGGGCGTAGTGAACAACATAATGGAGTTGATGTGAGAAAGACATCAAGTATCGGAGTTGCAATGTCAGTTCCACTTGCACCAACGTTTCCCATACATCTTCGAACCTCCGCTCAAAATACCGATATCATTCATCATCATCTCCCGAACCCTCTCTCAACGGTTTCACAACTGACTGCCGGAACTGGCGACTCAGCAGTTATTGCGACTTACCATAGCGATATTGTTCGACAGGCGACTGCCCTCAAGATATATAAACCCGTCCTTCAACAGTTCCTTAGTAGAGTTGACCGAATTCTCGTTACATCGAAACCTCTGCTTGAGAATTCTTCAATTCTTGAACCCTACAAAAAGAAGTGTGATATTGTACCGCTTTCCATTGATCTTGACGTAATCGATGCCGAAGATCCACCACCTCTCGATATAGACACTACTGACCCGATCATCCTATTTGTTGGCAGACTAAATTACTACAAAGGCGTGGAGCATCTCATTGACGCAATGGATAGTATAGAGGCGACGTTACTTGTCGCTGGAGATGGTGAACGCCGCTCAGTGCTAAAACGACGCGCACGTAACCGTGGTGTCAATAACCGAATCCAGTTCGTCGGATACGTTTCTGATCAAAAGCTCGCAAGTCTCTACCGTGCTGCTGATCTCTTTGTCCTCCCCTCTGTAGAACCGAGTGAAGCATTCGGAATTGTTCAGCTTGAAGCGATGGCACGAGAACTACCGGTTGTGAATACCTCGCTTCCAACAGGGGTGCCTTGGGTGAGCCAAGATGGTCAAACAGGACTCACGGTTCCCCCACGCAACGCTGAAGCACTAGCTGATGCAGTAAATACACTTCTTGAGGATGATGCTCGTCGTCGCAGCTATGGTGAACAAGCTCGAAAACGCGTTGAACGACTGTTCACCCGTGGCAGAATGCTCAAGAAGATACAAGAAGTCTACGAAGAAGTGGGCTAATGATGACTTGTTATGCTTTCATGGCCATCCCAGTACCTCACAAAGCGTCACCCGCTAATATGATCTGAGTCTTCGGTTTTGTCCTGACGAGTCCTCGTAGCGGTTGAACTATGCTGAGCGAGGACGGAACTGTCGCTGTCGGCGGTGGTCAGCCGCCGACGCGACAACGTTGCCACTCATGTCGCAGGCGTACTCAGATGATGGTTACCGCCGGAACAGGTGTCAGTTGGTCGGTTCGCGGGGACGGCCCTTGCGGTGCGGCGGGCCGTCCACGCAGCCCGCCGAACCATATTGACGAACTCCTTGAACGGCCACCACCAGAGGCGACGCCCGCCTCGGCGGGGCGTCGCCACGTATTCGTAGTGCAGATACCGCCAAACGTTCTGTAACAGTGGATTCAGTACCTCACAAAGCTCGCAAGTTGAAGGAGTCCGCTTGCTGAGTTTGTCCAAGCAAGCAAAGCAAGCGGACTGATGACCACTTCGATAGCTTTGAAAGGATTCATCTTGTGTCAGCAGCGTTGATTTGCATGGGTTGTCGCTCCAGACAGCTTCTGGGTCGATGCTAATACACTGATCCGGTTCTCATGCTGAAACAGGCAAATACGCAGAGACTGGTACGTGAACATACTGAATTCGTCATAAAAAGCGTTTGCAAAGCTGGTCGTACAATACACTATGGGGGGTGGGGAATCGTAGCCGGGTTATATTCAATTTGACTGTAAAGACTCAAATACCTCGATTAGCATATCAACAGATTTGCATATATTAAATTTATTGTGAACGGTTTCCCGCCCGTTCTCTGCTATGTCTTCCCTCTTTTCGGGATTATCAAGTAATTCTTGGATTGCAGATGCTATCTTATCTGATTCTTTTTCCGATACCAGAAGCCCGTCATGACCGTCTGTGATGAGTTCCGGGATAGCAGAGACAGTAGTCGAGACACATGCTGTTTCTGACGCCATCGCTTCCTTGAGAACGACCGGCATAGCGTCCCGATCACCATCTTCGGCAATAACGCAAGGCAGTACGAAGACGGACGCTTCACTCAGTTCTTTCTGAAGCCGTTCATCGGAGATGTGGCCCAAGAATTTGACGTGATCTCCAATACCGTACTCTTTCACCTGTTGCTGTAACCAATCCTTCCTATCGCCGGTTCCAACAATGTGATATTCGACATTGTATCCCTGCTTGATGAGATTATCCACCGCCTCAATACCGTATGGATAGCCTTTCTTTTCAACTAGCCGAGCAACAGTTAACAGCCGGTTCTCGACGGTTGGGGCAGAGGGTTCAAACTTCTCAACTTGCGTCGTCGCCGGAACAACTGTTATATTGTTCTCAATCCCAATCTCTTTCCGTAGATAGTCTCGATTGTATTCAGATGGAACAATCACGTGATCCATACTGTCACAGATGTACCTTATCTGGGGAACATTTGGAGAGCAGAATATCTCGGATGCATGGGCGGTAACAGTACACGGAATACCGTGATGTCGTGCAGCGAGCATCGCTCCGATTCTAGTGGAACTCGCAAAGTGAGCATTAACGACGCTGACGCCGAAATCAAGTGATTCGATGAACTCAGAACATTGCTTACCTAAGAGCAAGTTGTGGCCGATCCGTTTTAGTGAGAAATGCTTGAAAAATCCATTTGTTGTATCGCTTAGAGCCATCTGAGCGGGTTTCTTGGACAGTAATCGTGGGAAATCCGTGTAAGAGTCATCTGCGTAGTAGATGGGAACCTCTATGTCTTGATATTCTTCGTGAGTAATGTTTTCTCCAGGATCGTTCAGGGCGAAGATTGCAATATTATGTCCTCGGTTGTAGAGCTCGTTGATTTCGTTTAGAATGAAACTCTCAGATAACTTTGGAAACGAGCCTACATAGTACAGAATTCCTAACCGTTGCATAACACTATGTCTCATATGTCCTCACTAAATATAATCGGTTGATCAATGACAGGGATGTCAAGCTTAGTATGAAAGAAGCTGTCGAGCAAGGGTGAGTAAAGAAACAAAAACAAAGTGAGTTCTCAGATTCTTGTGATGACAACGCATCCAACATACAAGTGATTGTCTAGTATTATGGGTTAGTTTAAACTAATATCTGCTTAAATTTCCTGCTTAACTATGGCATATAGTTGCATAAGTCCCGACCCAAATATATGTTCAAATATAACCATTAAAACAAAATAAACTATGATACCTGAGATAATTAGGAATATAAGATTCAAAATATTTGTTCCTGTGAGGACGTAGGCGTCTAGCGCTACAACACTGCCAGCCATAACGACGCTACTTGCAAATGGGTACGCGATCAGTTTGAGCAACTCAATAGCTTGCCCTTGAGTGATCGACAAAACATAGTAGAGATGAATTGGAAGTGGTATAAATGAACTCATCACAATGGCAGAGGCGACACCGGTAAGGCCAAACCACTCTGCGGCAGGATAAATTATAATTACTATAATGATGACTTTGAGCGCCTGAATCCGTGTTTCAATGTCTGGTCGTCCTGTCGATTTATAAACAGATCCGACATTTGCTCCGAACGCACGAATTCCACTCCAGACCGCTAGGACCTGCATCACTGGTATCGCTGATTGCCATTGATCACCAAGGACTACAGGAACAAACTGAGGAGCGACAGCAGCAATGCCAGCTGCCATCGGAAAAGCCACTGTTGTTGATAGCTGAACAGCCCTATGGAATCCCTCACGAAGTTTCGCGGTATTATTCTGAACCTTCGACAGTGCCGGAAACGCCACGCGTGAAATAACGTGTGTGATCTCAGTGGCAGGGGCATTCGAGAATCGATATGACAACTGGTAGACTCCCAGCGAACTCGCCGTAAAGAACCAGCCAACGAACGCATCGTCCCCCTGTCCGTAGAGGAAAACGAGGATTGCCGATACAAGTAACCACTTTCCAAAGCCAAACATTTCCTTTCCATACGCGAGGTTAAACTCAAGATTGGGACGGTATTCGTGAATACCGTAGGAGATCACAAACTTCACGAAATTCATCGCTACAATGCCAGCCACGAGAGCCCAAACGCTACGCAAGAAGAGTGCGATAACGACAGCGACGGTGAGATCCACCAATCGACCACCGACTTGATATACGAACTCCTTGTGGAAGTTGAGATTCTTCTGGAAGTACATTATCGCCGGGTTCTGTAAACTCAAAATCAATGGGGAAATGCCAACGACACGGATAATCGGCTCTGCTTGCGGTTCGCCGAAAAACACCGCGAGGTATGGGGCTGCGAGAAACGCGACGACCGCGATTCCGAACCCACGGATAATCTTCATTACCCAAGCGGTGTTGAGGTAGGCGTCTACGTCGTCGTCTTCGTGCTGTATCAACGCCTCATCAAACCCGAGCTTCGAGAACTGCCGGAGTGCCGCAATCGCTAGCAGCGCGATTCCAAGAAGGCCGAATGCTGCCGGTGAAAGCAATCGAGCGAGAATGACGACCTTCAGAAGCTGCAAGATACGGTCCGCGACGTTGATTCCAGCCACCCAGATACCGCTCTGTATGGCTTGTTCCGCTGTTGACCCGTCCGCAGTAAGACGCTCATAAATATTCCTAAGTAGTTTAACCACTGATATCACAGCGTTCTTCGCTCGTTAGCAAATAAGTCTCGCTTCTATCTGGATCTAAAATCACGGGCGGTCAGTCTCTAAAAGTGGCGAGGAGGACGTAGGAGGCTGTATGACGGAGTCAATGGCACATGATAATGCACGCTCTTTTCTTGACACCCTCTTGATCCGCATCGGTGAAGCAAGATCGCCCTGTGTCAATGCGTTCCGACAGACCATCGAATCGCTCCCGTTGATCATTAGCGCTAATGGCTCGACGTGCTTGCCGAGACTACGAACGAGTGAGGGATATCCTTCTTTGCGGCTGCGACCAGTTATATACTGATTCTTGCTCCAGACTGACCTTTAACTTTGACCGGAGGTTTAGTTACAGCATGTCAAGCAACTCTGAAGCTCAGTCAGAAGGAGGTGATCAGGGAGACCAGCCGGAACTCACGGACTTTGTCGAGAGGGCTTGCCCAGTCTGTTGTCGTGTATATGAAAAGAACGGTGCCGCATGCCACCCATCTCATATTGTCAAGTTCGAACGTCGGCTCGCTGCCCAGAACTGGTTACTCACTGCACAGCGACCACCCGAGACGCCACCGGGCCGATCTCCCGTCGTCGGAAGTGACCACGTCTCATTCGAAGCCACGTACTTGGCGATCAGGTCACTCATTCAATCTGAATCAGATCGGCTTGACGCATACGTCTCGGATACACCATACCAGATCCAGGGACAGAAGTGGATCGCGTCGGTTTACCGTCAGTACCTGTCCGAGACAGATGAGTTAGTTCCGGGAGTGTTGGCAGGTATCCGGGGCAGCGAGAACCGGATTACACGAAGAGGTGCTGAAGTCACTCCAGCGAGAGTGTTCGCTCACCTCGTGTTCCTCGATCAGTACGGACTGCTCCCACGATACGATCCTCTCGTTCGAGGCGGAGGAAGGGGTCTCAGCGAGATCTGTGCGGAGTACTTCGACGTACGACCAGCTGAGCTGGAGTCCAAGTGGATAGTGAAGCGGCGTGTTGACCGTTCCAAGGTCTACAGTACGACACCGGAGTTCCGGCAGGAATGGGACGTAGAGTTAGTGAACGAGCAGTCAACCCGGGCTTCCCATCCGCATTCAGAGTGCAAGCCCTTCGATGGGACAGCCGTACTCGGGGATCACCGTGACCACAACCTGGTGACTCGAAGAGCGAAAGCAGAACTGCTCGGATTACCGGACGTGAACTGGGCGCTCGCACCGCACATCATCTACGCTCGCGCTGACTACGACGTCTCTGACGATTCCTCATCCAGGCTGCCAGTACTCGGATTCGACTTCGCCGGGTTCGAATACACGGTAGATGGACAGCGGTTGCGATACCTGGGCATCGTCACCGATTGGGACGAGGATCCATTCGAGGTCTACTTACAGATCGTCCAACTCGGCAAGACAGCAGCTACCGGGGTCGTCGTCCTTCCGAATCGGGAGCAGATCTACGACTTCCTGCATTTCCTGAAAACCGCAGAACTGATCCAAGATCTCGGTGTTCTCCCAGACGAACGAGATGAGTACTCGTCGGTCCCGAACGTCCAAGCGTTACACGAACAGATCGTCAGTGACGTTCAACTCCTCGATGGGATCGCGTTGCTCCCCCGCCGGAAATTCCTGGATGAAGGATTCGACACCCTGGACGACCTGGTCGCCGTTCCGACCTATGCTTGATCTGAACGCTTCTGACGCCCACGTGGCACGAGCGGTGGTGTTGCCACTGGACTGCTCCCGGAAGCAGCTGAAGCACTTGCTGACTCTGTCTGGCGAGTCCGAGACGCCATTTGGGGAGCGACTCGATGAGTACTGCGTCGAGGCATTGAAGGGAACGGGTAGCCCTGATGATCCGCCGGTCGTGGAGTTCATCCACGAGATCGCCACGTTTGCAGCGCTGGCTGCTGTCCGCGTCGAATTCGCGGATCCGCTTCCAGGAACGCATCATTACGAACAGTTCCCCGAGCACAGTTCGGAGCGCCGGATGATGACACGCCCCCTGCGGAAGCATCCCGGCCTCTCCCGATTCACACGCGATATTCGAGACCACTACGTCTACAACGTCCTCTACGCGTTCCAGAATCTGCTACCGGAGGCCCTGCAACGGGAAATCGTTGCTGTGCTCTTCGCACCAGACGCAGAGTGGAAGGCATCTACATCGAAACGACCGGCGCGAACCTACTACTTTGAGAACGAATCGTTGAGTACTCTCCACTCTCGATACGCGAGTCGGGTTACCCAGTGTGAGGGTGGATACGAACTGCCGTTCACCGAGGTGACTGCGCGGACGTTCATCGAGCCTGTTGATGGCCGGATGTATCTCCCATCACCCGATCTTGACGATCTCCCGCCGTTCTCCAGACGAGGTGATACTCTCTCTATCCCTACGGAAGTGGTGTGCGTCCGTCTCGCCAACTATGCCTGGCACGGTTGGTATCGATTAGTGAGTCTCGCCTATCAGACCCTTTCAGACAGCGACATCCAACGCTACGTCGAGATAACCCCTCACGTCAGGGAGACGATTCGAGACCACTTGGATATGCGGAGGCCAAATCGCTCTTTCGTCCCGTATTACGGTTCAGCCTCTCAGAATCCACTCGTAGACCCGAATTCGAGGGACACAATATCCCGACCGGACAAACGCCTGGTTACGGTCGCAGATACCCTTCGGGCGAGTTCTACCCTTGACTTCGGGGAACCCATCCTGCTCCCGGAGTTGTTCGACGAGATCTGCGAGTTCTTTCCCTCCCCTGCCAGGCCCAGCAACGATGTCACCGCCAAACAAACACTCGAAAACGCACTAGAGGGCGCAATCGATGACCGGTTCGGCACCGCTGAGATGATCGCCTCTTACGAGATACCCGAACCGGTCCCCACTCCGTTCGTCTCACGAATAAAAACGAGCCCGTGGAAGCAGTACCGGTACGAACTTGCTATGTTGACTCGGGAATCGCTCACTATCCCCGGTTCCCGGCACATCTCACCGTTCCTTCCCGAGTCGTTGCAACCCAGTACGTCGTCGGAGTACGCAGCATCGAAACAGCACACCGAGCAGGCAGCGGTGTCGATGCCGAGATACGACGCTACCCGAGTGATGTCCGTCCAACCGCTCGTCGATCCGTCCGAAATCGAGGAATTGTCCGCCCATGAAATCCTGTTCCTTACGCGGGTCGGCTTAGCGATGGAGCGACGAATCGGGACGTATTCACTGACTGAGAGTATGGCGTCGTTCCGGGACACACCAGACGGATCGGAACTCGATATCGACGTGGCACAGCTCGACGAACGCGGCTACCTCACACGACCCAAGACGCCACGGACGTACTATTCTGTTCCCTGGAAGGTTCGCAAACGACTCGGCATTCCAAACATCAGCCACGACGGATGGGGAGAGCGTGCACCCTCCGAAGGAACCCTACACCGGGTTGGGATAGATCTTCTTTCGCTCCTCGTCGCCTCCCGACCCGACGTTGACCGAGTTGTCCGGTACTGCGATATCTGGCGACTCCAGTCTACGGCTTGTTGGGACGCGATTTCGCATTTGGAGAAGAAGCGTCTCGACGTCGTCGGGTTCTCCCAGGGAGACCCGACCGTCATCGGTGAGGTCGAAACAAAAACGGGGGGTAAAGCAGGGACGCAGGGGACGATGGAGAAACTTCACTCGTTTCCGGATCAGGTGGATCGATACTTCGTTGTACCGAATGGAAAACATCTTCCCGCGATTCTGTCACGGCTCTCAGAGACAGAACACTTCGACGTTGAGGTTAGCAGACGCAAGAAGGATGGATACCGACCTGCAGAGGTGCGTGGAGCACTCGCTGACTCCGGGGCTATCGGCCAGGTCTTCGATGAGCTCCTCACATACCGTAACATCCGGAGTCGGTTACCTGACAAGAGCGGGGTTAGTGAATACTCGGGGTGTATCGTCGGCGCAATTTGACGAGAAACATCACTTATCAAATATGTGCTTAGCAGATTTAGCGATTTACAGACTTCGCGGAGAACCGTTCTTAGCAGGTTTACCGGCCACTTACGCGGCATTAGTGAATTAGGGATTTAGAATGGTATTTGGGGCTTCTAAACGCTTGTTAGCACATACTTCCGAGCAGAAGGCTAATCACACTGGGGAGAGTGCTCTGACGCACCCTGAAAAGGAATCAGCGGCGATAAGATGTTCTAAAGAGGAACCTCAACCAGTAAAAGGTCGGCGTGCTGAGCCACGACGACCGGTATAATGTCCCTGGGAATGACGCTCTCATGGTCGATCTCACACTGTGTTCTGGATGGTGTAGAAGTGGGGTATGTAGTTATCATATCTGTTAGTATTGTCGGATGTGCTTGATTCGGTGAGAGCTGTTGTCCCAAAGAGTTGTAGCGCGGAGTGAGGTGACGATTGAGTCAGTCAGCATTCCAATCCGCGAGTTCCGGGAAACAGGCCTCACAAAACTCGACGACGTTCCCGCGTTCGATGACCTCTGCGACGGGTTGTTCCTCCAGATCAGAGAGATCCTCAAAGTCTTCGTCGGTATCGTCAGCAAAGAGGGGTGACGGCTCGCGTTCGTATCCACACGGCGGGTTCTCAGCTCGATGGACAACAGTGGGACGTTTGTCTGCCGTGTCCGTGTAGCGATGCTCGTACTCGACCGGTGTTTCGAGATACTCGTCGCCGAGTTGGTTTCGTACGTCGGGGAGTTCCGCCGGCTGAATCTGCCGGAGGTCAGAGACGTGTGCCATCATCGGATCCGTGGCTGCAGCCTCTTCGAACGACGTGTATTCGCACCGTCGCGTCGGCATCAACGAGTAGCGAAGCCGGCTGCCGACTGACCCAGCGTACTGACGGATCGCGCGAGCCCGGTAGAGGAGAGAGGTGTAGGAGTCGTGGACTGAGTCAAGGTTCCACTTGGAATCTTTGTCGTATCGCGTCCAAACTGCGAATACAGCCCCTTCGACACCATCCTCTGTGAGAATCCCGTCTTCTTCTCGCGCTTTCGTGAGTCTGCGCTCTGTCGCGTATGCAGGGAAGCACTCGACGCACGGGGTGATATCACGCTCAAGCGCTTCCCGATGGGTGAGATAGAGGTAACGGGACTCCCGTATGTCGTCACGTTCGCTGGTGGCATCGATTGGCGTGCCGGACGCATTCACGACCTCGCCATCCTGTACAGCTGGCGGTGTCCCGTCGGCAACGCGTTCGGCATCGTGGAAGCCGTGGTGCGTGTCGAATTCTGGTTCTCCATCGTCCTCAAAGCCAAACCACCACTCGACGGCAACGGGGGCGTCAAGCGGTGGCGTCTCCTCGTTCAATGGCTGGTGTTGGGTCGAATCATCGGTGTTCTTACTAGTCATTGGGGGTCTTATCGCCTGTGTGGTTTCTTCTCGCTCATTTATTCTCACTGCGAGCGGGACAGCATACCCTCTGTGATTAGCGTTCCCTCGGTGGTTGATACGCGATGTACGGTGTTTGTTCCTTTAGCCTCGATTGAGTTGACGGTGGTTTGACCGCCGATTCGTCGATTGCCGACGAACGCTAATCGTTTCCGGCTGACTTTGGGACGGATTTCCAGCAAGTGTTCGAACACGCGGCCCGTTTCTCGCCCCGGTGTGAGCCGGATCTTGTCGGAGTATTCGCCTGTCTCACCCTCGTCGTGGCTCCAGTCGTACCCCAAGAGATCGAGATAATCGCAGACCTGGGTGAATATCGACCCCTCATACTGGCAGTAGCCCAATTCCTTCCCCTCTGGGTAGGTCCCATCGGTATCCAGCATACCTGCCAGCCAGCCGCGAGCGTAGTCTTCGTCGTGCTTAGGTGGCTCTGCGGTCAGCCTGTCTCGAATGATGTCGTCACAGGCACCGGGTGACACGGGCATCATCGCCGTCTCCGAGCTGTCGGTGTACTGTCGTCGTTTCAGAGATAGTTCAAACTCCGGGGCCACTTCTTCAGCGTATTTGACTACGGTTCGTGCGACCTCTTCATCGATGGAGCTGACGTACGAACCGCGGTTCCTCGGATCTTCGATCCTGTCTTTCCAGCCGGGAACGCTGCCGTCCCCGCAGAACGCGCCCGTGATGTAGCCTTCCCGGTAGGCGTCGTTCTCTTCGTACTCGGTCGGCGCGACGAACCAGTAGATGTCGTCGTCCACGCCGAGTTGTTCGGCGTCGAGATACACCGACTTGTTCCACTTTTTGGCGAGGAAGCTGTGATCGGTCGGGACACAGACGGTGGCCTCTGGAGTGGCTATCTGTACCGTCTCTGCCTGGTGAGCTTCGACGTCAGTGATCTCTCCGACGCGGTACATCCGGTATCGGTGATCGTCCGGTTGTTCGTCGAAGGTGACGACTCGTTGCCCTACTTCGAGGGTGTTCACCGGCTCCCAGGTCATGTCCGCGAGCAGAACGCGCGCCTGCTGCGGTGTAGCCGCCAGTATTTCACTCACCTCCATTGAGAAGCGCATCAAGGCGTTGCTGGAGGTCTGACGACGAGGGTTGGATGTCGTGGCGCTCGGTGACTGCGCCGAAGGTTTCGATGGCGCAGTTGATTGGGTCGTCTATGCCACGTTCTGTAGCGAACAGCGTTGCGTAACACGATACTTGGGTTTCGTACCGGCGTCGGGTTTCTGGGGTCATGTCGGTGAGTGCGATTTTCGTATCAGTGATGGTCCAAGAGCCGTCGGGGTGCTGCAGCAGGAAGTCCGCTTGCCCTTCGATTTCGAATTCGGTATCGTCTCGGCTGACGTGCTCACGGAGTGGCTTCTCGACTCTGACCGTGTCTGCTCGCTCCAGTTGATCCCACAACTTCGAGGCGGCGACGTCGGGGAGGACGTACTGGGCGAGGAACTCGATCAGCCCGGGGCGCTCGGTTTGGTCTGCTGGTGGTCCGTGGTGGTGCAGTTCGTCGTCGATGATTCGTTCGACCGGTGCGCTCTGTGTCCGGAGGTCGTGTGCGGAAACGTCGTGTTCGACGCATCGTGTGAGAACGCTGTGGACGAACGTGCCGACGTCTTCTGTGTCGAATTCGTCGAGGGTGAGCGGCAGTTCGGAATCGACCATGTCGGTGTCCGTGTCAAGTGGTCGGCCCTGGAGGTGGTCGAGAATGTTCGCCGCTGGCTCTTCGGAGAGCGGGTACAGCGTGCTCGGACGGAGGATTCGCGGGACGAGGCTAGGAAGACTGTCTCTCTCCAGCGGGGTCGTCGCTGCAAACGGTGGTCGGGTGGTTGCATCATCGTGGGTAGGCTGTCTGGTGAGCGTGTCGACAGCATTGACTGCGACGTCGATGGATCGCTCCCCGCTGTCCGGTGCTTCGATGTCGAGAGAGTACGTTCCAGCACCTGGTGTCCCGTCGAATCCGAGGCCGTTACGGATCGATTCGAGCCAGCGATCACGAGGCCGCTCGGGTCCGGGAATATCGCGTGGGAGCGGGACGACGAGATGATTCCTGGCCCGGGACAATGCGACGAACAAGAGCCGCCAGGATTCGGCTCTCTTGAGTCGTGTTGCCGTCTGGACGCGGTCGTGACCTGCCAGTGTGGGGTTGGAGGAATCGGGTTCGGTCTCGTCAGCCCAGTGTTCGCTGGCCCACCGAAGGCCGACATCGAGAGAGTATGGTGTCGAACTAATTCGACTGTCGTCGCCATCGGGGTCGTATAGCCCGCGCGTGTAGACGGAGAGTGTCTCTACACCTGGCGCAGCAGCGTGTTCCGGTGGTGCGAGCCCGATCATCGACCCGGTGGCGACGAGGCGCTGGCTGACTGGCCCGTGTTTGCGTAGCGGGAATCCGACGTCGGCGAGGGCGACGACGTCACTCTCGTCGCCCTTGGTCTGGTGAATCGTCTTGAACACGACGTCGTGATCGTCAGTATGGACGGGCTGGGTCGGGCCTGTATGAGGTTCGTCACGGTACTGCGTCAGCACGTCCGTCAGGTCGCCGAGGTCACTCAGTGACTCGGTCTCCCACTGCGTCACGAGCTCCACGAGCTTGTCCAGATTTGCGACGCGCTGGGCGAGCGCAATCGTGGGAGCAACATCGTTGGGATCGGCTCGTAGTGCCAGAATGTCGATGATGTCGGCGAGGCTGACCGCGGCTGACTGACTCCTGAACGTCGCCCGCTGTTCACGGAGGCGATGAAGTCGGTCGAGGACGTCGCGTTGTTCGGTGGATATCTCGCTCGTAGCGGTGGTGCGGACGGCGTCGAGCTGCCAGTCGTGTGCCTCGAAGGTTGCTTCGAGTGTGGACAGCCCGAGTGCAGACTCCGTGACGAGCGTGCGCGTGCGAGCTGTGTCGACAGGGTCTGCGAGCCACTCGGCGACGTCGATGGCTGCCGTGACGGCAGGGCAGTCGAAGAGATACTTCGAAGCGTCTGCG
This sequence comes from Haloarcula rubra, assembly GCF_019599465.1. Classification (GTDB taxonomy): domain Archaea; phylum Halobacteriota; class Halobacteria; order Halobacteriales; family Haloarculaceae; genus Haloarcula; species Haloarcula rubra. The sequence continues at coordinate 11,635 of NZ_RKLR01000022.1, read as the reverse complement.
ACTGTGAGTCCCTCAGCCTCGAACGCCTGCCGGTAGCGATCCATGTGCGTGCGCCACCGGAACAACACCGTGACATCAGGATCATCGGGGCCGTCTTCACCTGCTCCCTCGGCCTCGCTATCGGGGTGGTCGAACGTGCCGTCGGCGAGGCCACACGAGAGATACGTCGCCAAGATACCGGCTTCGCCCTTGCCGTGGTCCGGGGCGATATATGGGATCGACCCGGGAACCGCGGCGGTATCGAACGCGGCGATGTGAACACTCGGCCGGGGGATCGGGTCGCGGACGGCGTTGAGATGCGGGTATGTGACGTCGAGGTCACCGATATCGCCGCGCGTGGGGTCGGTAAGACTCGGCTCGGCAATCTCGTTGATCGCGGCGGCGATATCGGGCGTGCAGCGATACGTGGTGACCGCCGTCTCGGTCACGTGCGTGTCCCAGTCGATGTCTAGGTAGCGCCCTTCTTCGACGGCGCGTTCGAAAATCCCCGGATGTGCATCCCGCCACACGTAGACGGTCTGGCGGAGATCACCGGCTGCTAGGACGCGGCAGTCCTCGGTGACGATCTCCGCGAGCGCGTCGTGCTGGAGCTGGGAGATGTCCTGCGCCTCGTCGATGATGACGCTTCCAAGGCGGTCCTGATACCGAGCCAGCACTCGCTCCCGCTTCTTCGCCGTCGAGGCATTCGTGCCGAGAGTTCCCGTGAGGAACTCCGCGACGAGGTACGAGCAGTCCGTGTGCGAGATGACGCCGCGCTCGCGGGTGAGCCGCTGGTACGTCTCACGGTACCCGTCGAGGAGCGTCTCGAAGGCGTCAACCGCTTCAACCCACGCCGCGTGTAGCTGCTGGTCGGCGGCGACGAGTTCCTGCCGATCAGATTCATCTATTGACCGGCACGCCTCCGCTGCTGCTTCGGTGCCGACACAGCGAGCGAGTGCATCGGCGATGTCATCGAACGACGTCGTCTCTCCTTCTTCATACACGGCTTCCACGGTCGCACGAAGTTCGTCAGTGAACTCCGCCGTCGTGAGCCGGCGTGCCCGGCAGTGGTGGAGCGCCTGACGCAGCAGGTCGCGTGGGCCGTCGTCGTACTCTCCCGGCGGATAGGCGGCTTCGACGACGTCGATGGCGTCCGCGTACGCTGGGTCGGACACGAGTTCCTCGTAGCAATCAGCGTGCAGGCGGGTGAGTTGCCCCTCGTTGCCGACGTCGGGCATCTCCGCGAACCCGACCTCCGCAACGAACTCTCCGAGGACACGCCGGAAGACGCTGTCAATCGTCCCGAAGAGCGGCGCTCGCCTGACGCGGTCCACCAGGTATTCGACGTCGTCCTCAGAGACGGCTGCGGCGACCGGCGACAGGTCGTGTTCGACGAGTTCTCGGAGACGTTCGATGACTGCTGGTACGAAGTCGGCGGCATCATCGCGCGTGAAAGAGACCACGCAGACGTGCTGTTCGGGTGTTGAGTCGCCGGCGACGTACCGGCGCAGAAGTTCCTCGGCTGCGACGTGCGTGATCGTGACCGACTTGCCAGCCCCTGGGTTACAGTTCAGGACGTGCAAACCGGCGTCGTGGTCGAAGTAGGCGTCTCGGATTCGTTTCTGGGCGTCTCGTAGTTCGGTCGGTTCATCGCGGTCAGTCGTGTCGTTGTTCGTGCTAGTACTCTCAGGCATCGGGTGTCACCTCCGGTGTCGCCGGCGTCTCCTCGGGAAGCATCGATTCGATCTCACTCGGCAGCGCTCGGTCAGCACTCAGGAGTCGCTGGCGAGCACCACGGCTGATGGGTTCGATGTCGATGTGGTCGAGCAACGGCGACCGTGTCCGCTGACTCCCATCGACGTCGCGCACGTGGCGTGTGACGATGATACCCGTCGTGGCTGCGGTAATTGTATCGTGGAACTGGTCGAGGTCACGACCATCGAGCCAGGCCGTCTGTGGAACTAGTTGTTCGGCGGGGCCGTCACCGGCGAGGATCGCATGTTGGAGTCCCGGCGGCATTGTGCTGTTCGCCCGTGTCGGCCACTCGCCATCGACGAGCCCGATGGCGACGACGAACGGGACTTCACGGCCCCAGATATCGTTCGCCTCTAGGATATCGAGGGCTCTCGCGTTCGCGTGTTCCCGACGTCCCGGCCGTTGTCGTGCGAGCGATTCGCACATCCCTTGGACTGCTGTCCACGATTCATCCGTCCACCCGTCGGACAACCGCTGGCTGTACTTGCTCTCGACCTGTTCGACGAGCGTCTCCATCCGCACAGTCGCACGCGCCGCTGTTTCGGTCTCCAGCAGCGCCGGCGAATCCGTCGCCCGTCGCTCGGGCAACACTGCTTCCCGATACGATTCAACCACACCACCGAGGACGTCAGCGACAGCTGTCGGTGTCGGCTCAGGGTTACGAGCGATCCACTCGACGTATTCGACGACTCGCCGGTCTGTCCACGCTGCCTCATCGATGAGCGAGTTCCACGCGTGGGTGGGACGCGACTCTTGTGGGAGTCGGTGAACTGTCTCTGCGAACACTTCGGCGGGAAGCGGCCATTCGTCAGTCGCGTCCTGCGGTGTCCACTCCAGCTCCAGCGGTCGGAGGAGGAGATCCCGATCCGGTTCAGAAGCGGCCAACAATTCACAGATCGACGTTATCAGCCGATACAGACTGGTTTCGACGAGGTCAATCTGCGTCCAGAACACCGGCGTGACGCCGTGTCGGATCGCGGCCCGTGTAAGCGGTTTCTCATAGCTGTCCAGATCGCGGGCAACGACGACGATGTCTCGGACGGGAACGCCGCGCTCCCTGAGCGCAGCGACGGCAGCCATCGCAGCCCTGGCTTCCTGATAGTGGGTCGTCGTCTCGATCTCCGCCACCGGGACGTCCGTGTCCAGATTCGGGACATCGAATCGGATCGCGGACGGCGCGTCGGTCACGTAACCACCACCCGCCCCGGATTCGGTACCGACCACACGTCGGCGAGCCGCTGTTCGAGAAACGGACCGGTGCCACGTCGGAGATAGAGGTGGGCTTCGACGTCACACTTCGACGTGATGGCGTTGAACAGATCGACCAATGTCGCAGGGACCGTGCTCAGCCCGACCAGGGCAATCCGCTCGGCTGACGGGTACGCCTCGTCCCACGCCGAGCCGTCCGTGTCGATCACGGTCCGAGTGGCACGACGGATGAGCGCACCATCTGACGGAGACTTCTCGGAGCGACGTCGAAGCAGCCGCTCCACGGCAAGCGTCCCGTCCAGAAGGTCGCCTGCATCGATGTCGATGGGCGACGAAATCGATTCGACGGCCTGCCGAAACGCGTGCATCCGGACGGGATGGTAGTTCGTCGTCACTTCGAGTTCCCGCCGTGCCTGCTCGATGGCATTCCCGCTCTGCGCCGGCTCCCCACCGAACACCAACCGGAACCGTTCGGTCGCCTCGTTCTCACCGCTCAAGATGTCACCGAGTAGTGCGAGTCGATCAACACGGTCCAGGGCCTTCGCGGACTTGCCCGCCGTCTCCAAGACGTTCGAGGCGACGGCTGTAGGGCCAACAAATTCGAACGCATCTAACGGGTGATTCGCGTCGGTGAGGCGGAGTTTCAGATTCCGCCTGTGGAGTTCCACTGGAGCGATGACGACGGTCGATACGTGACTGGCGTGGTCAGCCCAGCCGAGAAGCGGTTCGACGTCGCCGACGTGAACGGTGACGGACTCAGGGAGGGCGTCGGACGCTACAAGCTCCGAGGCCATTCTCACTCGCCCGCATCCTCCGCGGGCGTGTAGCACTCGGTCGTCACTTCCCGGATCAACCGGGCGAGTGGAGCCGTCGCATCCGTCGGTTTGACGAGTTTCGACCGAGAGTCGTAACGCGCCGCACCGAGGTCATCGAGCGTGTCCAGATGGTTCTGAACCAGACCAACGTACACCCGCGAGCGCTGTTCGCCAGTCACCCTGCTCGGATCCACCGCGTTCTCGCGGGACGCGATTTCTACTGAGAGTTCGTTCGCGTCCACGCCGTCCTCCGAGCGGTCAACAGAGAGGATCACCCGTCGGCGTCGGCTGTTCGAAACTGCCTGAAACACGTTCTCCGGACTCATCGGTATCGCACGCCCGCAATCGACGTCGGTCATCGTCGTCCCCGGGCGAGAAACTCGCCCCGATTCGTCAGCACGACCATCTGCTGGTTCGAATCGCCGATCAACTCCGCGTAGCCTTCGGATTCAAGCCGGTCAAGGAGCTGGTCGAGTTCGGCTGCACTCCACTGGGTTTCGATTTCGAGATCGCGGCGGGTCGTCGTACCAGCGGTCTCGTATGCATATTCGATAATCTGGACGAGCGCGAGGTCGTTGGCCGTCGTGTCAACCCCGTCTTCAGTCCCCTGAAAGACAGAGTTATCACTCGCGGCGCTGTTAATGTCAAATGCTGTCATAGCGAGGCAGCGTAGTCTCCGGTGCCACATCACCGGGGGCGCTTTCAGCCGACTGAGCGTACTGTCTAGACTATAAAAGATATTTGTATTCTTAGTGAGCGAAGCGGTAGAGAAGCGCTACAAGAGATCTTCACCGGGAATTCGATGTGACGTTTAGGATGGTATTTACCACTCGCCGCCGATTGCGCTCTGGCAAGCTTGCTCCGATTGGTCGGTGACCGTCTCCTAGTCGAACCGTTGGGCGCGTTCGAGCGGGGGCCCCGCTCAGCGACTGTCATCGAGAAACTGCTACTGGTAGCTCGACTAGCTTCACCGAAGCGCTTGTATACAATGAAAACATAGTATACACATGGGCTCGATCTCCGCACGCGTCCCCGACGACTTAGAGGAGGAGTTAGAGAGGTTCATCGACGAGGAACGTCTCGATACGAGCACGGCGATCCGAAAGCTGCTCTCGGAAGGATTAGAGGAGTGGCGAACGGAACAGGCGCTCGAACGGCTTGAGCGCGGTGAGGTGACTTTCAGTAAAGCGGCCGAGCTCGCGGGCGTGGATACGTGGGAACTCGCCCGCCTCGCCCGCGAACAAGACATTACGTGGATCGGCGACGACCACCTCGAATCCGACCTCGACGACCTCTAATGTTCGTCTTCGACGCGACACCGCTCATCTACCTCGCAAAAGCAGAGCGGCTCTCTTTGCTCAGTTGTCTCGATACATCTCGACTGATTCCACAGCGCGTGTACGAGGAGGTTGTGACGGTCGGTCTCGACGCCGGCTATCCGGATGCCCGCCGTATCGAACAATCGGTAGAGGAAGGTGCGTTCGATGTGGTTTCAGCACCTGAGAATGCGCTCTTCGAACGACTCAGGGAGAACCCGAACGTCAGTCACGCCGACAGTGCGGTACTGGCACTCGCAGCCGAACGCGGAGCGACGGCCGTGATGGACGACGGGTACGGTCGGGACATCGCCGATGTGGAAGGTATCGAAACACGGGGAACCGCCTATCTCGTTCTCTCACTGGTCCGGGACGACGAACTCGAAGCAGACGACGCCCGGGAGACACTGGAGGCGATGCTCGATGCGGGTTGGCACTGCTCGCCGAGCCTCTATTCGAAGCTCCTCTCAAAACTGGAGGAGATAGCCTAGCGATCCCTCCACTCACCGCCGACAGAGTCGATAGATCGTATCGACGATCATTCAAATTCAAAACGACGATTGGCCGTAACAGGCTACCGACGCGGCTTCACAGCGAGTCAGTCTGCGGAGAGCGCTTCGACGAACATCGCGGCACCGAATCCTGTCCGGCGTCTCGAATCACTCGACGTATCCTCGCTCTCGAAGAAACGTATATCGATCCTTGTGATTGCCGAGAATCCCTTCGTGGGGGTACTCTTCGGCATACTGGTGGAGGATTTCCGGGTCGTCGATGCTGACACCGTGGTAGTGGTCAAACGATGCTGTCGTCGGATCGACGAGATGCTCCCCGTCGAGGAGGCACCACGCGTGTTCGATCCCACCAACATCGACGAGATCACTCATGACTGCGAATCCTTCGACGTATGTGAACCGCTCATCGTATTCCCACATGCCGAGTGAATTGGCGAAACACGACTCTTCGGTCGGTTCAGTCGCCCGAATCCCGTCCGCGATGAGATCACGGTCATCGGTAGCCACGTCATTCGAGAGCGTTATCGACCGACTAGCAACCGTCGTGTGTTCGAGCTCACTTTGCGACACGCCTTGCCCATGATCTGAAACGTAGGTGTGCAGTGGGGATGCCGTCTCCGACGCCTCTACGTATCTGGTAGCTGCGTTCATTTTCCCACACCAACGGCTACAACCGCGTCGATGTGATGTCCCTGTTCTCGTTTCTGAACTCGTTCTCGTTCGGATAGCATTCTGTTGTTACACCGGCGGATTCGCCGCAAAGCGGCTCACACACCGCCGCGTGGTGAACAGGTGAAACCAACACTCTGGTATAAACCCTCGTGCTCTCAGCAACCCGACTGAGAACTGCCGGTACACCGTCACTCCGGCTATATTTCGACTCACCCATTCGACGCGACACCGCAAATACTCCGCCACAACGTGCAACGAATTTTTCGTAATCCACGGACGGTCTCATCGGCGCGAAAAATCACCTGCTTTCAAGCGGTTACGGGCGCACTCCCAGCAACTAGCGACAGTTCCGATGGCGTGGACGGATTGTAGCTGGGAACGTTCGCCGATCCCAAACGTAGGAAGGGTCGAAAAAGACACGCCGATTGAGAGCAGTCGGGAGCGATTCACAGAACGACCATATCGCCGAGGGCTGTGCCCACGTCTGAATGTCTTCACAGACCATTGTACTCGCAAAAATGAACGGTAAGTTCGATGAGCTCCAACTTCGATTTACAGGCTGTCACGCCTGCCTCACAGATGGCAGTGCACGTCATGAAAAATTGGTCGTCGGGAATCGGCGACTCGCACCACTGGGTCGCTACTCGCAGTCGTCGTGCCCGTGCCGGTACATAACAACCGGATAGGCGTACTCCTCATTCACGGACGGGGGATCGTTGCGGATTCGAGCTGCCTGCGCCGTATGCGCCTGTTGCGCCATAATCGCCAAGTGCACGATTGACACGTTCTCTACAATCTAGGGGCCGCGAATGCCGAACTTCTGCAGCAAGTGGATGACCGTGAAGAACCGCCCGTCGGCCATCCATCAGTCCTCCATCGAAGGCGACTGCTCGCGGGCGTCCTGAATGTTCTCGAAGTACGGATCTATCGACTCCATCTCGTGGACGACGTCCCGAAGCGCCTGCAAGACGGCGACACCGAACGCGTATTGTAGGTCGAGTTCACGGGCGGCGACACGCTCCGACACATTCCCATTCGTGTATGGAATCGCGTAGGTGAGCGCGGCACCCAGTTTGCCGAGTCCGTACTTCTCGATAAGGAGATCGAGATCCTGGTCGTGCGGGGAGCGCCCGAAAGCCGCAATAAGCGTTGGGGTGATGGTGTACTCGTCGCCGTCAAGCGTCGCAGTGAGCGTGATCGGGACCGCCGAATACGTGTGCGTTTTTTGATCGTCGTCTCGGGTCAGGACACCGAGGTCAACGAGGGTACCCGTATCCGAGTACGCGGTCGTCCGCGGCAGGTCGAGGCTGGCGGTGATGTCCTCGACTGTGACCTCGCCTTCCTGGAGAACGAATGTGTATAGACGTGCCAGCCGTGGTTCCTCTAACAGTTGGGCAATCGAGAGGAGCCCGTTGACTGCGCGCTCGGACCCGTCAGTGGCCTTTGACATACAATACATAAATCGTGTATTGGATAATAATTTTTGGGTGGGAGCGCCCAGGGGTTCCTGTATCTGATATACTTAGCACACGAGAAATTATAGCGGGCTTGACCGCGAAGAGAGTCATATTACGAGTTCTCTGTGGTGACTTCTTCGAGCGCCTCAGTAACTCGCTCGTCGTCACTCCTTCTCTCAAGATACCACCGTCGCCGCTCGGGGTCCTTGTGAATGTTTGAGAGCCCTTGTCGGCTGATCGATAGGGTCTTAGCGACGGATCGGTACGATTCGCCATCTTCCAGTCGTTCGAGTGCGTCTACGAGCTCGAAGTAACTGTCCTCTCCTCCAGCGGGCTCAACGATGGGCTGTAGGTACCCCTCATCGTTGCGTCGGAACCCTGCAGGGACGTTCCCGACCCATTTTCCTTGGTCTTTCGCTCGCTTCACGCCGGCTTTCACACGTCGGATCAACTGTCGTCGCTCTTGCTGATACACCATGCCGACGATGTCAGCGACGAACCGACCGGTGCCGTCGGGTTTGACCTTCTCGACAGCTCCGTCCGTGATGTGGATCGTGACGCCGTGTTCCTCACAGGCGTCGAAGAACTCCTGCAGCGTTGCACCGCGCCGAGAGATCCGGCTGATCTCCCAGACGATGATGTGATCGAACTCGTCGTTTCGGATCGCGTTCAGGAGGGCGTTGAATTGTTCGCGCTCGTCGTTCGATCCGGATTCGATATCGACGTACTGTTCGACTCTGTCTTGGGGGAGGTCGTGCTCGTCGATGTACCGGATGATCGAATCGCGTTGGTGCTGGTCGTCTTGTCGTTCCGTAGAAGGACGAATGTACGTCCCGACTTTTCCCGCACTCTCCATATCTAACTTACCGCCTGTTTTACTCTTAAAGTTCGGATGTTGGTTGCAGACTGCAAGCAGACATGTCTCTCGTTACAGGGGTTCATTAAACTCAACTCGGCCGGGGCCGTCAAACACTTGCTGCCACTGGTAGGGCATTTGCCGATAGGTACTCGCCATTGTTCACCCGCTCTAAGATCCGACGAGCCTTCGCGCAACTCAGAGAAGTGAGGTTCATTCGGTGTCTGTAAAGTGCGTCATCGAAGTAGAAACCCCGGCGCTTGACACCAAGGGGATTCACGGGAAGGCGGAGGCATACGCTCGTATCTCTCTCAATCACGCATCTATCAGTTAAATATGTGTAACGTTGTCCTACAGAAATTAAAACTTCTCATTCATAGTGGGTCTCAGAGTGCCGAAAGCCAGATAGGGTCGGTCTTCGCCGGATCGAACGGTAACCCCTCTACGCGTGCGACCGCAGCTCTGATTTCACCACCAGTCATATCCTGTGGTGCGACGAAGACTGGGATGGACGTATCACGATCCGCAAAATCCTTTACATCGGTCGATAGGATGGCCGACTCTGCGGACTCTGCGTACTCCACAATCGCATCGTCTGTTGCTTCCGGACCGAGTTCGGAAACATCTCGGGTATAGATGACTTCGTGTCCGTCTCCCCGGAGCGCGGAGACGTATTCTTCTGGAACGTTCACGTCAGCGAGAATCAAAAACACGGCTATTCCGCTTCTTCGCTTGACTGGAACCCCTTTCCTCGAATCCCCTCGACGAGTTCGCGTGTTCGTTGCTCACCGTCGTGACGTCTCGTCTCTGCCTCCCGTTCGTACTTCTCGAACGCCTCGCGGTGCTCGTAGTAGTGCGCGAGAGCGCCAAAGAGTTCTCCCATCGAAATCCCATATTCCCCAGCGACGATATGGGGATCCTCCCCAACATCGATTACGCGCTGCTTGATGTCGCGCACGGTGATCCGCGTTCCCTCCACGCGCGGTTCCCCGGAACGAATCGCGTCGTTGCGCACAATCGAAACCATACTGAAATCTACGGCCGATATTGTCTTAGTCCTTCGGACGAATCCAGTATAGCCGTTGATCACGAGTTCTCTGGAGCCACCTCTTCGAGGGCCCCAGTAACACGTTTGTCGTCACTCTCTCTGTCATGGTCCCACCGTCGCCTCTCGGGATTCTTGTGAATGTTGGAGATCCCTTGTCGGCTGATCGACAGTGTCTTAGCAACGGATCGGTATGATTCGCCGTCTTCCAGTCGTTCAAGTGCGTCTACGAGTTCGAAGTAACTATCCTCCCCATCGTCAGATTCAACGATAGGCTGGAGGTATCCATTGTCATTACGCTGCAACCCTGCGTGCCTACGATTCCGGCAGATCCTCAAGGCCGGTGACGATGCTTGAGTCGTCTTCTGCAGCTTCGTGAAGCTCTCGGCGGCGTTCTTCGACCGCCCGCATCTCTTCCGGGTGGTCGTAATAGTACGCCAGTGCGTGGTAGATGTCCGAGGCGGTGAGGTCAAAGCGGTCTGCAACCGTCTGCGCATTAAGGCCGCGCCCTTTAACCAGCGCGTGGATGTGGCTCACGGTGACTCGCCGATCTCGAATGTGGGGCTCGTCGTGAATCTCCGACTCGTCACCTGAGACGACGGTGTTCATGTGCTCGACATAGTGTAGAATACCACTACAGTGGCCTTCAGTCTTTGCCGGTACAGGCAGTCAGCCGCGGGTGCTTTGTAGGGTACTGACGACCTTTTTGCCGCGAGCGGTGCCCGCAGGGGCGAAGGCTCAAGGACACCAGAACGGGAAAAATGCCGATAGCTTGAATCTTGGCCTCACCGTCGGTGAAACCCCTCGCTCTGCTGAGCGTACCATCGACGCCTTCCTCGCCGCTCAACTGCATATCTGCTGGGAATTTGATTTAGCGCGGGGAGGATGTCAATCATCCCACGGTGGGCGGCAGCCACTTCCGACTTCGTCTTCATCTAGACCAAGTTCTACGGCCAGATCGTCTTCGTTGACGGCCTCTACCTTCCCGTGGTAGGCGTCTAATGCATCAGTGAGCATCCGCAGTGCCTATGCATGACACGCCCACTGTACTGTGACGAGCGTATTTGGAACCCGTCGCTGATGGCTCCTGTCGCCGCGGGTGGACGGTTCGCTAATTGAAACGCACAGATTAGATACCGGTTACTCATACTAGTGCTGCGTCAGCAACCGGATTCAACGCTGTCGCACTTGGCAAGGATCTGAATTGCCGTTGTCCCAACTACCGTAGTTCGAACTACGATAGTCTGAACTACGCTAAACTCAACAAATTCTACGGGTGACTCCCCCGCCTGCATTCAGGTTAAAGTAGAATGGTAACAAATAGAAAAGTATGAGTGCAGAGCTCGGCGACCAACTTGACCCGGCGACTTACTTACCTGACGAGGACCGTGTTGCTGTTGAACCGGAGGCCTACCGGTTCGCAGGTGTCCTTCTTTCCGCGGCGTATCCGAGCGTCGATTTCCAGCACTTCTCTCGCTCCGGATTGGCTGGCAGTGCGCTGTACATAGCGTCGGTGGCGGTGTCTGAGCGAGGCCGGGTGTCGCAGGAGGAAATCGCCTGTTCGGTTGGGACAACGAGAATGTCCATCCACACGCATACAGCTCGACTCGCCCGGTTAGCGACAGAAGAAGTCGATCTCAGCACCTATCCAAGCATATCACCAGACGTACTGCAGTGTCTTGCGCAAGGACAGAGTGTTCAACGAGTACTGCAGGAAAGGGCTGGTAGGAGCATCGAATCCAGTTCTTCTCCCTAGCTATTGGGGGTCATTTATGGCGAAGATACAGCAAAGTCTAATTATTCTGACCACCAACAGCTACTAGAAGACGGACAGCTGTTGGTGGTCATTCGTATTACACTTTGCTGTGTCTCTTCTTAGAGAATGACCCCTAACTATAGCAATCGTTAGAACTTTCCGCCCGTAGTACGTTGAGTAGTATAATGGATCATCTTGACGAGATATCCGTCAAGGAACTTCAAGACGCTCTCGACAACGTGGACGGAAACAAGCCGACACAA
>NZ_RKLR01000021.1 GCF_019599465.1 Haloarcula rubra | reverse complement strand
CCGGGCAACGGCCGTCGGTGTGCGCGCGAAACTCCGGTTCGAACTCGTCGAGAGCTGTCGTCACGGGCCGTGGCGCGTGCGCGCCAATCTGGCAGTTGCTGGACCGGCGCATCACCCGCCCCAGTTCACGTAGTTTGTCCGTCTCGAACGAGCCGTCGTACACGTCACGCAGGAGTTCGGCGAGTTGTGTCGTCCCTTCGCGCCCGGGGACGCAACGGCCGCTGTTCTCCGTGGCGGCGAACCGCGCTCGCTCGCCGACGGTCGCCAGCGCACAGCGGTCGTCGGCGAGCAGTTCCACGACGCCGTCCGTGCCGAGACCGGCGGCCCGCAAGGATTGTGCCGTCGGGGCGACGTCGAGGTCACGGGTGATACCGCCGAGGACGCCACCCACGCAGGCCATCTTGTAGGTTCCATCCATCTCGACCGCATCGCGGACAGCGGTGAGGCTGCTGTCGGAGGACAGTTCGACGGTGGCCGGGTTTGCGACGTCACCAGTGACCGTGACGAGTCGAGTACCAGGATCGGGAGAATCCGAGTCGTAGGCATCTGGGTTGGTGAGGAGTCGGTGCACGTGAGCGAAGGTCCGTGGGGTGTGGATGACTGTCGGTCGGCCGTAGAGACCACATTCAGCCGGTGTCGGTGGTTGCAGGCGCGGTTCGATGCGGTCTGCCCCCTCTAATGCTTCAAGCGCCGCTGTCGGTTCGCCAGCGCGGTACTCGTCCGGGCCGGCCACTAGTTTCGGAATAACCGGCAGATCGTCACCGGCCGCGTCGATGGCGGCCTGTAGGTGCTGATGGAGATGGGTGTCCGTCTCGTTCAGGTAGAGAACGGCGTCCTCAGCACCAATGTGCTCGGCTACCACCGCGACGCCATCAAGGACCGTCATCGGCGTGGCGGCAAGCAGTGTCCTATCAGCGCATTGTTCATCCCGTGTCTCGTTCGCGTTGACGACGACGACCGGGTCACCGTCGGCCGTACGTGCGGTCTCCCACACGTCGGCGACCGGGTTGTCGGCGGCCGCATCACCCCGACCACGGCCAAGCAGACCGACATCCGCCACCGTTTCGGCCGTCGTGGACGTCGAGACGAAGGTATGCTGGGCAAGGTCAAGCGGGTCGACCCATCCACAGGGACCCAACACGAGTCGGTCCCCTACTGACACTGGCCCTGTGTCTTGTAAAGGAAGTGTCGTTGTCTGTGGATCGTGCTTAACGACAGCGTCTGCATCGTCGGTGGGCAAGAGGCCACCTTCGATGCTTTTGACGAGCGACGGAATACTCGACAATGGCGGGTCGTGAAAGAACGCGGTTCGCCCTTCGAGCGATGCCATGAAGAGTGGCCCGTCACCCGCGATGCCGGACGGCCCCGTCTGACGGACTGAAACGGCGTCGGTCGCATCCCGCGCCGCGGTCACCACCGGTTCGTGGTTTATTCGTGCCGCGTCTGCCGAGACGCGGACGACAGGTGAATGACTTCCAACACCTGTATCGCGTGCCATGGTCAAACGACTGCCGTTACTGAAATAAAACCCCTAGAAGTGATTCAATTATGTCGATTCGGTCGCCCCGATGTTGTAGCCTGAACAGAACACGAACATGGTTATCTGGTAACCGTCGCTGTAGTCACACCAAGCTATCAACCATGGCCTCTATTTACACAATCTGATGGACCTTTCGGCATAGCCATCGGTCACAGCTACAACCTTCTGTGCGGCGTTAGCAGCCTCAATAACGGACTTGCGGACGCGGTGGAGCGAGCCGACTGCCGCCTCTACAGCGTGATACCACTTCGATTTCGTCGTCGTATCGGTTAGTTCGGTCGCTGTCTTCTCAGTCATTTTGTGATCCCGATATTATCCTCTCTATGTCCTACAACATCGCGTGTGGCTCCGTGGGCACCGGGAAATTGCGTTGAGTGGGTTGTCTGAGAGCTGTAACCTTCTCGGCATACAGTAATTCGACATAGCCGTGGAAAACCGTGTTTTCGAGTTTCGAAAACACAAATGTATACGGCCGTAAATGCCGATGGGTGTGAGATATTAATAACACAAGTACATGTATTATAATCCGATTATGCAGGGATGCGGTATCTCGACTGTTTACGATATCGTATCACTACTGAATACAGCCTATGAATGCATCGCACTCGATACACGAAGGGATCAATAGCGTTCGGCCGCCATGGCCGAGATCACACTGTAGACGCCATTTACATGGTTTTAGACGCGTTCTATCCGTTTCTCGAATGTGATCCTCTGTACGATGGAGTGGATACGGCTCAGGCTGGGAACCGGTATCACAAAGTACTCTCAGACGGGAAAGTGGAATTGATGACGCAGAAATCCGAGATACGTGACTCTCAAGAGAGAGGTGTAGAGGAGCTCACGATAAGCGCAAAATTGGTTTTCAAGACACTCCAATATGAAGGAGATCTCACACAGAAAGAGCTCGTAGAAAAAACCACTCTTGTTGGCCGGACAGTCAGATCAGCACTGAGTAAGCTTGAAGAGGTAGATGAGATCACGTCACGGGTAAAATACGGTGATGCTCGACAAAAGGTATACTCGATCAACGACACATCTCGGAAGAGATGACCGACCAGCTATATACGGTGTGTTCCAGACAGACGATATGGTTTAGTTTGGGGCATTGTATCAGCGACCGAAGGAGTGCAGCAAAGATTGGGGATTTTCCAGGTCGGCGTGACTGAGAATGATCGAGAACATTGAGATTCAGCACTTTAGCTCTCGAAATATCCGCTCCGAGAGAGGTCCAACTAGTCCGCCGTCTCGAGTTTCTGTGCCACCGACGGCGTGGTCATCTGATTAACAGCGAAGAGGGCGGCAGCGCAACCATGTCAGCGATGTCGGCGGCGAGCAACGGAAGACTGGGCAGGAATACCCCCGTCTTCGGATGAACGGCGGTTACGGTGACAGTCCCAGCGACTCCAAGACGGGGGAACGAACAGTTGGGACGGACCTTCCAGATAGTTTCCCCACTGCTGTTCGAGTCGGCGAAGTTCACACCGGCAGCATCAACGCTAATTTGAAGCTCTCTTTTATTTGTATCGGCCACTGGTGAATCTACAATCAGTAACGGCCACTGGTGAATCTACAATCAGTAACGGCCAGAATATCGCTACCGCCGTATTCGGCGACTGTGATGTCTTTGATTCTGAACTTCCTCCGCTTGTTGAGAGATCGGTGTCCATTTCCATAGATTCGCGATATTCTGTCGAGTAATGCAGCTATTTTTCAGCCTATAGGTTGCAGGTGCGTCGCCCGACAACCTCGCAAGATAATCCCGATAGATTAAACGCTCTAACTGGTTCGCGACAGGAGATGGAGAGCAGTCTCTGAGAGGACCGAGACACCGATCAGCAAGCAACCTTCGTCGATATCGAACGTCGGTGTATGATGTCCACTGGGATTACCGCCGCCGATTCCGACGTACGTCGCTTTTCCGCCGTTCTCTTTGACAGCCCTCATAAGATAGGTCACGTCCTCGCTGGCACCTAGGCTATCACGTCGGCGCACTGAAGAAACTCCATCAACATCGCCTGCAATCCTGTCGACAAGGTGAACCAGTTCTTCATCGCTGTCCTCACGGATCGCTTCTCCAATAAGCGCCGTCTCTGCCTCACAGTCGTGCGCTTCTGCCGCTGAGTCGATGTGCCGGCGGACGGAATCGCGCATATACTCCATCAACTCATCCGATTCCCCACGCACTTCGACTGTAGCAGTCGCTTTACTGGCAATCACATTGGAGGCATTGTCGGACCTGAGTTCGCCAACATTTACCCGAGTGGCACCGTCTCTGTGACGCGGAATACCATAGATATTGCTCGTGGCATCTACAAGTGCTTGGACGGCATTGCGGCCCTCGTTGGGCGCTAACCCGGCGTGAGCAGATTCGCCAGTAAAGGAGACGTCGAAACGTGAGAAGGCTAGCACCTCGTCGAGGCCCGCAGTTACGGTCCCAGTCGGATAATCGAGCCCGACATGTGTTCCGATTAGGTAGTCCACATCGTCAAGATGTGGTCCGGCGGCCATCGCTTTCCCGCCACCGAGGAGTTCCTCTGATGGCTGGAAAAAGAGCTTGAACGTACCACTGAAGTCGCTTTTGAGGACTGTCTGGAGCGTTCCCAAACCAAATGTGATATGTGAGTCATGACCGCACGCATGCATAAATCCCTCATTCTGGGATCGGAATCCCGCGGCAGCCGGCTTGTGGCTCTCATCGGACGCTTCGGTGATAGGAAGCGCGTCAATATCAACGCGAAGTCCTACCGTCGGGCCGTCACCGCGATCAACGACTGCGACAACTCCGGTATGTCCGCCTGCAACCTGTTCAAGGACATCAGTTCTGTCGGTCCGAGATGCCGCGCGTTCAAGCCAATCAGATAGTTCCTGTTCGTCTGGAACCCCCAAACGCTCGTCGGGATCGAGTGCGTCAGCCCCAATGTGAATCTGGTCGACACCCAAGCGTTCGAGCTCTTCGACGATTCGAACTGTTGTCCAGAACTCGCGCCACCCCGGTTCCGGGAATTCGTGGAATTCACGCCGGAGATCGATGAGTTCCTGTTCCGTTGGGAGGTGCATCTTCGTTGTCATTGGTAACTTGCAATATGTACTCGTTCGTGGCCCTAATATCTACGTTATTCGTTTGCCTCGTCGGGCGCTGAGATCATGTCGCGGTGCCACATCCAACGAGCGATGAACGTCGTGCCGAATACGGAGACAATTATCACCGCGTATAGGGGGTAACTCGGGAGGAAGGCCAGATATCCAAGCTCCAGCAGTAGCGTCATAATCAACGCTATCGTGAACCCGATACCAGCAACTTTTGGGTAATCTCTTCCGAACTGTGCGAAGATAGCACCGAAAACCGCCGGTACTAGGTACGATTCGAGTGCGCCTTTCCACAGCTCTGGGAGTGCCTGAAAGGCTGAGACGAGTGCGACCGCACCGATCCCCAGCATTGCCGTATTGACAATAACCGAAGCAGCTATCGCTATCGTCGAGATGATACTCGCTTGGGGTGTCCCTGTCTCGACATCTGAAGCCTCTTGGGCCGCTGCAGCACAAGGCAAGCGCAGGTTTGAGATGTTCCCCGACAGGAAGGCGATATACGTCCCAGGAATACCCAGCACCGGGTAATACGACAACGGTTCAATGAACCAGGCCCAACCAAACGTGAGTGCGACCGAGACGAATGCTCCGACAATTGCCGCTGTGGTGGGAAGAATATCGAAGACGCCCAGCAGAGTTACTGCCGGCCCCAAAGAGAGGGCAACCGCGAGAAGGTTGGTCCTTCTACCCCACTTATTGACATACGGGATGAAACTTTCTTCGTATACATCGCTACTGTCTACCGTTTGGGACTTACTGACTTGCTTGCTCTGGCTTTTAGACATGTTACCACAAACTCCCGAGGGTCACTTGTATCACAACACCGACCAGGAGGCCAACTAACATCGCTGCTCCAAGCGCCCACTCCCTGAGCCACTGAATATCTCGACTATCGGCAAGGTGCAACAACGCGAGCATAGCAAGTCCTCCGACGGCGACGGCACCAGTCTCCGGAGTTCCAGCTGTGACTTCACCACTCAGAAAGTACGCGAACGCGCCAAGCATCGCTGCGGCGCTGATAATCGGTATGAGTTTTTCATTGCCGTTGCTGATTTTCGTTCTGACTTTCTCCATATGCCGCGTTCCGAATGCCGAGACGAGCAACCAGCCAGTGCCACCGAGTGTCATCGACCAGACCGCCGTTGCGTACGCGGTTTCAGTGATGCCCTCGTCACCCAGGCTGTATCCGAACTGGCTGAGACCTAACTCAGCAGCTGGTAGCTCGAACGCCACCGATCCAATCACTGAAAGGCGCATCCACGCAACGGGACCACCGACTGTCGCAATCAAGGCCAACATCCCAGCTAACACCGCGACTGAAGGACCGATAGCCGATATCAATCCCGTCTTAAACCCGGTCTTCAGTTTCTCCTCCGATAGCCCCATCTCCTTTCCGTCGTTCCACGCGCGCCGGAGGAAGATAGCGGCTTGCAACAGTACTACTGAAACAACTGGTAACGTCGAGAGCCACAACCAGCGACTATTGGCGACATCCATATACGCTGGTGCTATTGGTACTAGCTCTAGCCACATCATAGCATATCCGTTATATAACGAACTACCATATATAACCATCGGTGGGGTCTCACAGATATATGACAATCCACCATGCAGAGTCCCGTAGATGAGATGGCTGAAAGAGTCAGGCGTTGCACCGAAAACGCGTTAGATTCGTCGCAATCTTGCGCACAAAACCGATATTGCAGTTTCGAAGTTCGGCTGTTTCAAAGCGGTCTCATCAAATGGTTTGATGTCTCTCACAAGCGGTGAGTCCGACACTCGTTCATTAGAGGACAGTCGGCGCCTGTCGGTACCCCAGCGTGCGAGCCTAGACGCCGCGGCCCTGCAGTTGCTCCTCTTCGGGCAGGTCGGCGTTCGCGTCGCCTTTCATCCCCTTGCCGACGTTCTTGCTGATCTCGGTGAGTCGCTCGGGGTCGTCCCAGTTGTTGACAGCTTCGACGATGGCGGTGCCCATCGCTTCCGGGTCCTCGGCGCCGAAGATGCCCGACCCGACGAAGATGCCGTCACAGCCGTGGTGCATCATCAGCGCGGCGTCGGCGGGCGTCGCGATGCCGCCGGCGGCGAAGTTGACGACCGGCAGGCGGCCCATGTCGGCCGTCTCGTGGACGAGGTCGGCGGGGGCCTCGTGTTCGCGGGCCCACTTCTCGCGTTCCTCGTAGCTCATGCCTTCGAGTTTGCGAATCGAGCCCTTGATGTTGCGCTGGTGGTGGACGGCCTGGTTCACGTCGCCGGTGCCGGCCTCACCCTTGGTCCGAATCATCGCCGCGCCCTCGTCGATGCGGCGGAGCGCCTCCTGCAGGTTCCGGGCGCCACAGACGAACGGCGCGGTGAAGTCGCGCTTGTCGATGTGGTAGCGGTCGTCGGCCGGCGTGAGCACCTCGCTCTCGTCCAGCATGTCCGCGCCGGCGGCTTCGAGGATTTCGGCCTCCTTCGTGTGGCCGATACGCGCCTTGCCCATCACCGGGATAGACACCTCGTCGATGACCGCCTCCAGCGACGCGGGGTCGGCCATTCGGGCGACGCCACCGCGCTTGCGGATGTCGGCCGGGACGGCTTCGAGGTTCATCACCGCGACGGCGCCGACGTCCTCGGCGATGCGGGCCTGTTCGGGCGTGACGACATCCATGATGACGCCACCCTTCTGCATCTTCGCGAACCCCTGTTTGATCAGTTCAGTTCCGTGCTCAAGTTCCTCAAGTCCCGTGTTTGCTGTCGTTTTCGTCATTCGTTTTCTTATTTGATTTCCAGGTCTGTTCGCGACTGGGTCCGTACTCGCTCGCGTGCCCGTTCGATATTCTCCCCGTTGAGTACCGCCTCGACGAACAGTTCGCCAGCGCGGTACGAGGACCTGACCATCGGGCCAGAGGCACAATAGAGGAAGTCCAGTTCCTCTTCGGCGACGCGCTGCCAGGTGTCGAAGGCGTCTGGGTGGACGTATTCGCTGACTTCAAGATGTGATCGGGAGGGCTGGAGATACTGACCCAGCGTCACGACATCAACGCCGACCTGCCGGAGGTCCGACAGCGTCTGGTACACCTCATGGGCGTACTCGCCAACCCCCAGCATCAGGCTTGTCTTCGTGTAGACGTCGCTCTCGCGCCCGACTTGCTCGAGGACTGAGAGCGACTGCTCGTAGCCGGCGCGGCGGTCCCGGACCGGCCACTGGAGGCGCTCGACGGTCTCAACGTTGTGAGCGATCACATCCGGTTCGGCATCGACGATTTTCCCAACCAGGTCAGGATCGCCCTGGAAGTCTGGGATCAGGCACTCCACGAGGATCGAGGGATCCCGTTCCTTGATTGCGCGGATGGTCCGGGCGAAGTGATTCGCGCCCTGATCGGGCAGATCGTCACGGTCGACTGACGTGAGGACGACGTAGTCGAGACCGATGTCGGCGACGGCTTCCGCAACGTTCACGGGTTCGTCCTCGTCAAGCGGGTCCATCCCACCGGTCTCGACGTCACAGAAGTTACACCCCCGCGAGCAGCGGTCGCCCATGAGCATGAACGTCGCCGTGCCGGGACCGTCACGCCCGGACCAACATTCGCCCATATTCGGACAGTTAGCCTCCTCACAGACGGTGTGGAGGTCCCGTTCGCGGAGCGATTGCTTGATATCGGTGAATCGCTCGCCCGATGGCGGCCGAATCTTCAGCCAGTCCGGTTTACGCGCCTTGCTCATAGTATTTGACGGTCGATCGATGATTAGTCATAAATAGGGTACTCCGAACAGAGTTGCTCCACTTCCATCGAGATCTCCTCGGCCAGGTCATCGTCGTCTGGGTTGTCGAGGAGATCGACGATGTAATTGCCGATCGTTTCCATCTCCGATTCACTGAACCCGCGCGTCGTCAACGCAGGCGTCCCGACGCGGATGCCGCTTGTGACGAACGGCGACCGTGACTCGCCCGGGACGGTATTCTTGTTGACCGTGATCCCGACGCTCTCAAGTCGCTCCTCGGCGTCTTTTCCGGTAATCGACGGATGCGATTCACGCAGGTCGACGAGGAGGAGATGCTTGTCGGTGCCACCGCTGACGAGCGACATTCCGCGATCGGTGAACACGTCTGCGAGCGCCTTCGCATTCGCAACGACCTGTTCCGAGTACTCTCTGAACTCGTCGGTGAGCGCTTCCCCGAAGCCGACGGCCTTGCCGGCGACGTTATGCATCAACGGGCCGCCCTGCGCGCCGGGGAAAATTGCTTTGTCGATTTCCTCGGCATGTTCCTCCGTCGTGAGGATTATCCCACCGCGGCCGGCACGAATCGTTTTGTGCGTACTCGCCGTCACAAAGTCGGCATCCCCAACCGGGTTCGAGTGGACGCCACCAGCGATGAGTCCCGTGATGTGGGCGATGTCCGCCATGTGATACGCGTCGACGGCGGCGGCGATCTCGCCGATGCGCTCGTAATCGAACTCTCGCGGGTACGCTGACGACCCACTGACGATGAGACCCGGGTCGAATTGCTCGGCGTGGTTGGCGAGTTCGTCGTAGTCGATGTACCCTGTCTCCGGATCAACGCCGTACTGCTCAACCTCGTAGTACTGACCCGAGAAGTTGACGTGATGACCGTGCGAGAGATGACCACCGTGGGTGAGGTCCAGCGAGAGGATCCGGTCACCAGGCTCCAGCATCGCAAAGTAGACGCCCATATTGGCCTGCGTACCGCTGTGAGGCTGGACGTTCGCGTGTTCGGCTCCAAAGAGTTCTTTCGCCCGATCGATGGCCAGCTGTTCCACGGTGTCGACGTGCTCGCAGCCGCCGTAGTACCGTGATCCGGGATACCCTTCGGCGTACTTGTTGGTCAGTACCGAACCCTGCGTTTCGAGGACAGCCTTCGAGACGTGATTCTCCGAGGCAATCATCTCTAAATTCTCTTCTTGTCGTCTCTTTTCTCCTCGGATGGCGGCTTGAACGTCTGGATCTGACGCTGACAGGTCACCGTCCGGTAACATACGTGTTCAGTTATCACCACTAGTAGAATTAAAACCCTCGGTCGAAACTGTGGTCCTAGGACGATTTGGAAAGAATGTAACTCCCGTAGTCGGTTCATAGGTCCCCGAGTCGGTCCTGAAAACAACCACCAAACCGCCGGTCTGTACCATATTTTAAGTCGATGGGCTGGAGTGGTTGGTGTATGGTGCGAACCATAGAGACAGCCGAAGCGCCGGCAGCGGTCGGTGCGTACAGCCAAGCGACCAAACACGACGATATGGTATTTACCGCCGGACAGATCCCTGCGACACCTGACGGTGATCTATTGGACGACGCGCCGATCACCAGACAAACCGAACAGGCGCTCGATAACGTGGAAGCGGTACTAGCCGAGGCAGGACTGGCGATGAACCATGTCCTCAAAGTAACCGTCTTTCTCGACGACATCGGCAATTTCGAGGCAATGAACGAGGTGTACAGCGGTTACTTTGACGACGAACCTCCCGCCCGTAGCGCCGTTGGTGTCAGCGAACTCCCGAAAGGCGTCGGTGTCGAGATCGAAGCCATCGCTGGCCAGTAAGGCGACATCCCCCAACCGATCACAGACTGCGATTTTGAGTCGACAGGACAGCGGTACTGCAGCAGACGGCGGTACCGTGTCCCCGGCCTACAGTGACCTGCGTTGGACTGCTCGCGAAAAGAACTCTCGTTCGTGGCTTGAGTCACTGAACGAACCAATTACCGATCCAATGTATGGATCGGATGGCCAAGCGCGCAGTCGGCCGCTTCCATGATCGCTTCAGAGAGCGTGGGATGCGCGTGGACGGTCGAAGCGATGTCCGAGAGTGTCAGTTCATGCTCGACGGCGAGTCCAATCTCGGCAGTTAACTCGGATGCCTCGGGGCCGACAATCTGTCCGCCTAGGACGGTCCCAGACTCGACGTCAGCGACGAGTCTCACAAACCCCGTCCGCTCTCCAGACGTCAACGCTCGCCCGCTCGCTCGGAACGGGAACTCGCCAGTAGTAGGTTCGTAGCCCTGTTCCCGCGCCTGGGTTTCGGTCAACCCAACAGACCCGATCTCGGGATCAGTGAACACGACACTCGGAACGGTGCGGACTGGGTCGGGCGCCGCACCTGCAATCGTCTCGGCTGCAACGACGCCCGCAGCGCTTCCCTCGTGGGCAAGCATTGGTTCGCCTGCAACGTCACCCACGGCGAAGATATGATCGATATTCGTTCGTCCGAGTTCGTCCGTTTCGACAAATCCATTTTCGTCGCACTCGATCCCAAGTGCGTCAATCCCTGCTGTGTCGGAGACCGGATCACGACCGATCGCGATCAACGCCTTATCGGCTGTTAGCCATTCGACCGCGTCCTCGCCTGTTTCGTCCCCAGCAGGTTCGGTGGCGATCCGTATCTGCCCATTGTCGATTCGCTCCCAGTCTGTTGCGACGCGACCGAACTGAAAAGACAACCCGAGCTTCTCGGCCCGTTTTCGCACCGGCTGAGTTAAATCAGCCGAGTACCGCGGCAGCGGCGCTTCCAACATCTCGACGACGGTCACGTCCACACCAAGTTTGGCGAACATCGTCGACAGTTCCATCCCGATATAACCCGCACCGACGACCGCGAGTTCATCAGGAATCGCATCGAGATCGAGCGCCGCCTTCGCGTTCAGAATCGGTTCGTCGTCGAACGAGAATCCGGGGAGTTCGATCGGTCTGCTCCCGGTAGCGACAATGGCGTGGTCGAACGCGATCGTTTCGGGCTCTCCGTTCCCATCCTCCCAGACCTCTGCGCGGTGCTCGGCGACCAGTTGGGCCGTTCCCTTGCGTAGTGTAACGTCATTGGCCTTACAGAGCTTCTCAACACCCTTTGTGAGCCGCCGAACAACGCGATCCTTCCATTGAACGAGACGCGCGAAGTCGACCGCAACATCTGCCTCGATACCTCGATCCTCTACGTTTCGGATCGAGTGGACATCGTCAGCTGCGTCGATCAGCGCCTTAGAAGGGATACAGCCGTGGTTCAGACACGTTCCGCCAACACCACTCCGATCGACGAGAGTGACGGTTTGGCCGAGCTGTCCCGCACGGATGGCTGTGACATAGCCTGCGGGACCGCCGCCGATGACAAGTACGTCTGTCTCTTGCATGGGTATGCTGACCTCCTCGAACACTCTCGGCCGCCTCGTGTTAATACTTCCCCGTCGAGCTGGAGGGGGGCAGAATAAACGCAGTGCTGTGAAAGAGCGAGCCGGATCACCGGCACGACCTTGACAGGAAAGCCTTAGAGCCGCGGCTCACTCGAGCGCGTGCCAGGAGAGACGCGGGTTTCGGGCAGCGCTTGTCTGATCGATGCGGCGGGCTGCCGTTGACGACGGCGCCGTCGACAGCGACTCCTCGTTCTCTCCTGCTACCGCATTGAACGCATCGGCGAGTTGGTCGAGGGTATCTTGACTTTCCATCTCCGTCGGTTCTGTCATGAGGGCCTCGGAAACAATTTCCGGCCACTTTGTCGTCGGCGGGTGGACCCCGTAATCGAGCATTCGCTTCGCGAAGTCGGCGGCGTCGCGGTCGCCAGCGCTAGCGACGAACTCGTGGTGGAATGGTCCGAAGGGTATGTCGAGGTCGATCTGCGATCCGAGATAATTCGCGTTCAGTACCGCCTTCGCACTCGTGTCTGTGAGTCCTTCGTCACCAAGCCGCTCGATGTAGGCGTAGGCTTTCAGTAGGACGAGCCAGTTCCCCATCGCGCCGTGAACCTTACCAATCGAGCGTTCGGGCTCGTACAACTCGTAGCTCTCGCCGTCGGCCCGCACGTGCGGGGAGGGAAGGAATTCGGCCAGATCAGCTGTAACACCGATTGGACCGGCTCCAGGCCCACCACCGCCGTGGGGAGTGGCGAAGGTTTTGTGCAGATTGAAGTGCATGATGTCGAACCCCATGTCGCCTGGCCGGGCCTGGCCCAGCAGCGCGTTCAGATTCGCCCCGTCGTAGTACAGGAGCCCGCCTGCATCGTGGACGATCTCAGCGATCTCCTCAATATCGCGCTCGAACAGCCCCAGCGTGTTAGGGTTCGTCAGCATCAGTGCCGCCGTATCATCGCCGACAGCCGCTTCCAGTGCATCGATATCAACCCGTCCATCGTCACTCGGCGGGAGTTCAACCACCTCATATCCTGCCATCACTGCGCTCGCGAAGTTCGTACCATGGGCACTTGCGGGGACGATAACCTTGCTGCGGTTCCCCTCGTCGTTGTGTTCGTGGTAGGCCCTAGCGACGAGAATGCCAGTGAACTCGCCAGATGCGCCGGCGGGCGGCTGGAGTGTTACTGCGTCCATCCCACCAATCCGCCCGAGGTAGTCCTGCAAACGGGCATACACCGCGAGTGTGCCCTGAGTACTCTCAGCAGATCTGTCCGGGTGAACGGCCGCGTCGGCGAGCGCGGCAACCTCTTCGGTGAACTTGGGGTTATACTTCATCGTACAGGACCCCAGCGGGAACGGCCCGCTCTCGACGCCGTAATTCATCTGGGATAGGCGCGTGTAATGGCGCGCAATCTCGGGTTCCGAGAGCTCCGGGAGCGTCACCGATTCGCGAGTTAACTCGTCGGGAAGTGTGGTTCGCTCCTCAACGTCGACTGTCTGCTCGTTCTTTTCTGCGAGTAGGGTCTCGTAGCGAGAGTCGTCCGTCTCACTCCAGACGGCCTGATTGTAGCGCTGCATCAGGCCACCACCTCCCTGACAGCCTCCACGAACTCATCCCGCTCAGACCGGTTCGCGTCGGTGATACAGACCTGGACCTGGTGTTCGTCGACGGCGTGAACCGCGAATCCGTTGCTTTCGAGGTCAGCTGCGACCCGCTCAGCGTCCCGGGGCGTCTCAGCGAGGAACTCACGGAAGTGGTGCCGGTCGTGGACCGGCGCAGTGACGCCATCGATGTCATTAAGATCGGCCGCCAGTTCTCGGGGGAGTTGGACGCACTCCTCGGCCAAATCGACGAGCCCGGTCGCGCCGAGCCAGGCGACGTGAATCGCGGTTCGCAGAGCGACCCACGCCTGGTTGGTGCAGATATTGGAGGTGGCCCGCTCTCGGCGGATATGTTGTTCTCGG
Source organism: Haloarcula rubra (assembly GCF_019599465.1). Classification (GTDB taxonomy): domain Archaea; phylum Halobacteriota; class Halobacteria; order Halobacteriales; family Haloarculaceae; genus Haloarcula; species Haloarcula rubra. The sequence continues at coordinate 19,062 of NZ_RKLR01000021.1, read as the reverse complement.
GTCTGCAGTGTTAGTGTGTAGGCTCGGTTGTCGTTCGCGTCTTCGCTCGCACCGACGAGCCGTCCTGGTACTTGCCGGAGGTAGTCTTCGCGGCAGGCGAAGAGGCCGAGGCCTAACCCGTAGGCAGGTGACAGTCCGAGGGCACTTGCGTCGCCGACGACTACATCTGCGCCGACATTAGACGGTTCCTCGAGCAGTGCAAGCGCGACGGGATCGGTCCCTAAGCAGAAGGCGGCGTCATGCTCCTCTGCGATATCGCCGACCGTTGAGAGGTTCTCCTCAATGGTGCCAACAGCCGTGGGATTCTCAACGTATATCATCACCGTCTCGTCGGTGACGTTGTCGGCGAGCGCTGTCGGATCGGTTGCCCCGTCCACAGTGGGGTACGTTTCGACCGTCATATCGCTACCAATAAGATAGTTCTCGAGGACCGAGAGACGCTCTTCACGAACGAGGTCTGAGACCAGTACTTTCGAACCGCTCGTTCCACGGACTCGGTCAGCCAACAGCGCTGCTTCGGCCAGTGCCGTCGCCGCGTCATACATCGAGCAGTTCGCGACCTCAAGGCCGGTGAGTTCAACCAGCATCGACTGATACTCGAACAACGCCTGCAGGAACCCTTGAGCGATCTCAGGCTGGTACTGTGTGTAACTCGTAAGGAATTCCGAGCGCAACGAGAGGTTATCGATGATCGATGGCACGTAGTGTTCGTACCGGCCGCGACCGAGGAACTCGGTAAGTTGGTCGTTTCGTGCAAGCGTGTCCGATACGTCTCGGACCACTTCCTGCTCCGACGACGACTCGATCCCAAACGACCCGTCGAACTGAACCGACGATGGGACGTCGAACAGGTCCTCAACTGACTCGGCGCCAATGGCGTCGAGCATCGCCTGGACGTCCTCTTCGGTGTGTGGTGCAAAGGGACTCTCCGTAGATCGGGACTCGCTTTTCTTGTCTTGGAATTGCTGTGACATTGCTGTTTGCTCCGTCTGATTATTCGATCTGCTCTCGATATTCGCTGGCTGACAGGAATGACTCTGTATCGAGGTCCCCATCGAGTTCCAGTTCAATCAGCCAGCCGTCACCGTAAGGGTCCTCGTTGACGAGTTCGGGCTCGGACTCCACGGCCTCATTGATGTCTGCGACGACGCCAGCAACCGGGGCGTAGACATCGGAAACAGCCTTGATACTCTCGATGACCGCAAAGTCGTCGCCAGCGTCGAAATCGGTGCCGGCAGCCGGCAGTTCCACGAAGACGATGTCACCGAGTTCGTCCTGTGCAAAGTCGGTGATCCCGATCCTCACCGTATCTTCGATTAGTTCGATCCACTCGTGCGATTCGGTATAGTACGGTTCGTCAGGTACGTCAAATTCCATTGGTAGTGTTCGTGATTCGTTGGTAGTTCACTCGCGATGCTCTTGGAGGAATCGGTGGCTTACAACCGTCGCCGCCACCGTCCTATTGCGTACCTCGACGCCAAGTGAGGTCCCTTCATCGACGTACGCGGCATCGACATAGCCGAGTGCGATTGGTACCTCAAGCGTCGGGCTCATCGTCCCACTGGTTACGTGGCCGACCTGCTCCCCATCGTGCAGAATCGGATACCCGTGGCGCGGGACCCCTCGTTCCTGCAACTCCAGCCCGACGAGCAGTTCGTCGGGGTTGTCCGCGTCGCGAAGTGCCTCCTGGCCGACGAAGAACGGCTTCGAGCTATCGACGACGAATCCCAGTCGCGCCTCGTAGGGCGTGCGCGGTTCGTCCTCCGGGTGGAAGTCCTGTCCGGAGAGCAGCAGTCCGGCCTCAAGCCTGAGCGTGTCTCGCGCTCCGAGCCCGCAAGGCTGTACGTCGTCGAACGCATCCCATATCTTCTCGGAGTCATCGGCGTCGAAGATCAGTTCGAAGCCGTCCTCACCGGTGTAGCCGGTCCGAGCAGCGAGACAGTCAGCGCCATCGATCCTTGTTTCGCGGGTACTGAACCGGGACACATCCTCAAGGGAATCGGCCGCAGCCGCCTGAACGGACTCGACAGCGTCTGGGCCCTGCACGGCGAACATCCCGAAATCCTGGGTCCGGTTCACAACAGTTGCGTCAAGGTTGTGTGCCGCCGCGTGGTCGGTCCAGTGGTCGACCATCGCCTCGTCATTTCCGGCGTTGGGGATGAAAAGGTATTCTTCGCCATCAGGCTGAAAATAAACGACAGTGTCGTCAATAATCGTCCCGTCCTCAGCTAGGATGCAGGCGTATTGAGCGTCCCCTGGATCAAGCGCGGTCACGTCGTTGGTCGTAAGCCGATTCATCAGTTCTGCAGCTTCCGGACCGGAAACCGTAACTTCACCCATGTGACTAACGTCGAAGATACCGACTGAGTCACGAACCGCAGCATGCTCGGTCTGTATCGAGTCGAACGAGACCGGCATATCCCAGCCGCCGAAGTCAGTGAAGTCGGCCCCGGACTGCAAATGCTTCTCGTGAAGCTGTGGCCTTTTGGTCGACACGCATTAGATGCTCTTCTGGAGCAATATATAGCTTATCGTGACACGATCCCGGATGTACCACGACGAGCCGGGAATTGGTGCGATGTTGCGACGCGTGACAGCGTGGTTCGATCCAGAGACTTCATAGCGCACATCAGTTGAGACGGGAGACCTCGTAGCCTGCATCACCGATCGATTGGATGATGCGTTGGGTATGTCGGTCGCCACTCGTCTCGATCCGGATGTCGAGATACGCCTCGCCGACCTTCAGCTCGTCGACAGCTCGTTCGTGGTTCACGGTCCGGATATTGGCGTTCTGGTCGGCGATGATGTTTGAGATGCGGCCCATCTTCCCAGGCTCATCGACGATTCGGACCCGGAGCTGGACGAGTTGCTGTCGATAGGTAAGCTCGTGTGTGAGTGTCCGCTGAAGCATCGTCGCGCTGAGATTCCCGCCGCTGAGAATCGGAACAACCGTCTCATCACTGACGGCGAGCCGGTCGCTCAGGAGCGCCGCTACGGTCGCGGCTCCGGCACCCTCGACCATCTGCTTGGTCCGTTCTAGGAGATAGCGGATGCTATGTGCGATCTCCGTATCCGAGACTGTCACCACCTCGTCGACATGCTGGTCAATGAGGTTGTACGTGAGCGTGGAGATGCCGCCTGTCGCGATCCCATCAGCGATCGTTTGAACCGAATCGATTGTCTGTGGGGCACCCTTTTGGAGGCTTTGTGGGACGGTCGCTGCGTCTTCGGCCTGAACGCCGATAACACGGACAGAGGGAGCCAGTTCAGCGAGAGCCGCTGCGACGCCACCGATCAGTCCGCCCCCGCCAATCGGTACGACGACCGTGTCGAGATCCGGGACCTGATCGAGTACTTCGAGGCCGAGTGTCCCTTGACCAGCAACGATATCAGGGTCATCGTATGCGTGCACGAAGACTGCGCTATCGTCGACTAGCGACTGGGCATAGTCCATTGCTGCTTGGAAGTTCTTACCGCGGAGTTCGACATCGGCACCGTAGCCCCGCGTCGCGTCAATCTTCGATTGTGGTGCGTTCGTCGGCATGACGATGGTGGCCTCGAGCCCGGTCTTCGCTGCAGCCAGTGCGACGCCCTGCGCGTGGTTGCCAGCGCTGGCAGCGATCGCTCTGTCGACGGCCGCTCCATCGTCGTCATCTGCAATCTTAGACAGTTTGTTGTACGCTCCCCGTGTCTTGAACGAGCCGGATCGCTGGAGGTGCTCCATTTTGAGGAATACCCGAGCGTCAGTGTCGCGATCTAATGTGCGGCTCGTCTCGATCGGTGTCTCTCTGGCAACCGATTCGGTATCAAGACGGTCCTGCGCTCGCTGAATGTCGTCGAATTCTATGGACATGGTTCTCTTGGACCGGTGGTCGGCTTCCGAATGATTCCTATCGGTAAACCACGCAGTAGCCGACCGATCATGTGCAACGATCATGCGAGCCATTTTATAAGTACTGGTGGCCGGGGTTGGATTCCTCGCATCCATAGGCATAGATAGCAGTTCAAAATACAGAGGAATATTCGGTGCTGACCAGTGGGATCGGTTAGCTATGACACCGGTTGTTTTTTTATCCTGACGCTGTATTTCCTAATATGGGAAAACAATCGCGGAAAACGTCGAAAACTTCGATGGAGATCATAGAGGCAGTCGGAGAGTTGGACAGTGCAAGTCTAACAGAAATTTCCGATTATACCGATATTCCGACCAGTACGCTCCATACACACCTCCAGACACTGAAACAGAACGAGTACCTTCAAAAAAAGAATAGTGAATACCGTCTGGGGATGAAGATGTTTCATCTCGGTGAAAAGGCACGTAGACGCGACGAACGGTATCAAATAGCGAAGGAAGAAGCTTGGCAACTGTCTAACAGAGTTGGAGAAGAGGTTAGCTTCGCGGTCGAAGAGAACGGTCGTATGATTATCATCTACGATGAGATTACCGCACCATCAGAGGAGGGGTTCCAGGTGGGGCGATACTTCAATATGCACAGTTCAGCCTGTGGGAAAGCGGCATTAGCGGAGTTTAGTGACGAGCGAATACGAGATATCATTGACAAACGCGGTCTGAAAAAGCACACTGGCAACACGATAGCCAGCAGAAGCAGGTTGTTCCACGAGATCCAGCAAATCAGGGAACAGGGGTATGCGGTGAATAAGCAGGAGGAGTTAGAGGGGCTCAGAGCGGTTGCAGTCGCAATCAACAAACCCAACGGCGACCTTTTCGGCACACTGGATATTTCCGGCCCACCGTACAGGCTTCCTGACGACGAGATTATCGCGGATCGTCTTCAGGAGGCAGTCGACAATATCGAACAAAGTATCAAAAACAGCCGCATCTGACTGCTGTTATCGAATTCAGTATATTCTCACAGGACCCAGCTCTGTCAGGCTGTTCTGGGAGAACTATAATACACGTACACCCGTTATTATTCGAGTTGTCGTTCTCACTGAGCTTTTCCTAATATGGGTAATCTTGTCTGGCCCTATTTCGTGGATACGCTAAAACTCACTCTCAAGATGAGCATTAGAGCCCACACTCACTAGCGCAGTTAGACAATCTAATCAAGACCACGTCCTCCTTGTGCGCAGCCGACTGAGCGAAATTAAGTACACTGTCCTGAAGAGTTTCCTACATTGGGAAATAGTATCCCGAGGCACTGTCTAGATAGCCTCCTAAGCTGGTGTTCGATCATTCAACGCCTGATGCGGTCGCTGACAATTGTAGTAATGAACAAACACTGCAAGCCACTGGCGGACGCTCAGCCGACTGCCCACCCACGAATGATGGAAACGGTCGACTCGCATTTTGAAGGTCTGAAACCACTTTTCGATCAGGTTTCGGTCGGTGTAATCGACCTGACCGTTGAGTCCTAATCGAAAGATGGCAGTCCGATAGCCGAAAGCATCTGTGAGAAACACTGCTTCCGAGCAGTCGTGTTTCTCGGTGACTGCACGAAGAAACGCAGCTGCCGGATCGGTGCCATGTCGGCTGAACAGAGCGATATCCAAGATCAGCTTTGTGTCGAGGTCTATTGCAGCGTACAGCCACGACTGTTCCCCATTGATTTTGACAGCCGTCTCGTCGACGGCGACCCGCCTCGGCTTCGCCTTCGGCGGGTCTGGCAGGCTGTCAGAGAGACGATGTACCCACTGCCAGATCGCTTGAAACGAGCGATTTATGCCGAGAAGCCGAAGAATCGCTTCTGTCTCTCGAAGTGAAAGACCTGCAGCATGGAGACGAACGGCGAACGCCCTGACGGGCGTCGCCGTTCGCTCCCGCTGCCAACATTCAAGCGTAGCGGTGTCCAAACTCTCCTTGAGCAGGTCTGAGGTAGCATGAATCACTCACTCTTCGACCTGTTCGTTCCTTAACTAGACGGTGCCGAAGCCCCGTCGTGAACGACGGGGAGGAGGTCACTAGACGTGAGGTCAACTAGGAAAAAGAAGTCTCAGAGCACTGAAAAGGATCGTTCTATTAGAAACGAGTAATGACTCAGAACCTCATCATGACATTGTTTGGCGATCCGTTCGCAGTGATGAACACGATTGGTTTGATCGCTTTCGCTTTCGTCGGTTCATCGAAAGCTATCCGTGAAAAATTCGATGTTTTCGGGATTGCTATCGTTGGTTTGACAATGGCATTTGCTGGTGGAGCAACACGTGATATCCTCGTGTCACGGATTCCGCTAGCACTCCAGTCACCCATCGAAATCAGCCTGGGACTCTTTGGAGTTGGATTAGCGATTGTACTGAGTGCCGTTCTCAAGTCACCAGACGCTCATCCAATCACGGTTATTGCGGATGCAATCGGGCTTGCAGCTTTTACCACGACCGGTGCTATCGTTGCCGCCGAAACAGGCGTTTCAGTCTTTGGTGTCATCGCGATAGCAACAATCAATGCGGTGGGTGGTGGTGCGTTTGCCGATATCCTCCTAGATCGATCTCCATTTATTTTGTTTGATGACTTCTATGCAAGTTGTGCAGTGCTGGGCGGGTGTGCATTCTTCATAACAGACGCCATCGGAGTATCTGGGAGTACTGCTGCCGGAGCATGCGCTCTTGTTACTATCATAACCCGGTTAGCTGCGGTCACTTATGATTGGGACCTCCCGACCCTACAAGGAGTATTTAAATAATGAATCAGAATTGTTACGCATTCATTCAACGAAACCGTCGTCGGCAAAATGATGTTCTCCTCACAGTCGGTCTCATCGGCGGACTGGAACTGAGTCCCTTCTATCTACAATTCCGTCAAAACCGAATTTGACGAGAACGACTACTCGAAACGACAATGAAGCGTGCAGCGAACTGGAACGGTTAGGCTTTTTTTTAGTAGCTACAACGAATGAGCATGACAGCCGAGAACGAGGACAGAGCAATGCGGTACTTCAGACACGCAGTCGTGAATCACTGGAACCCGTATGAACTCGACTTAGCGGCAGATATAGATACCCTCACCGGACTCAGCCGACGTGCATTCACCCAGGTGCGCGCATTGGTCGCCATGTTCGGTGCGGGTGAGGAGAACGTGACAGAGGAACTCACCTCACTAGCTGCGATCATCGACGGGGAGAGCGACCAGCGGTTCGTCGCCAACCACATGTACGAGGAGGCCAAGCACGCCGCGTTTTTCGATCGCTACTGGAGCCTGGCAATCGAACCGGCAGAGATTGCTCGGGAGATGGACCCGACACTGCCGACCGCTGACCGATGGTTCTCGGAACCGTATGAGTCGGTGTTCGACCGGACCGCGAGAGCGATGCGCAGACTGTTGGACGCGGACACGCCCGCAAACCGCGCCAGAGCGTACTGTCACTACCACTTGACGGTAGAGGGCGTTCTCGGCCAGACCGGCTTCCACGCTATAGAAGCAACCTTCGGGCCTAGAACGGATGGCCCGTCGCTCTCGGGCCTCGTTGAGGGAACTACCGCTGTACGACGGGACGAGGGGCGACACGTCGGATACGGGATGGACCGACTCGCGGACCTCTTACGCAACGAGGACATCGACCGTTCACTTATCGAGGCAACAGTCGCAGACCTCGCCGACCCGGTCGACGCCGTCGTCGAGACCATGGGCTGGAAGCACCTCCCCGGGCCCGACAGTGAAGACCTCTCGGCATTCGCCGGTCAGCAACGCCGAGACCGACTACAACAGCTACCTGACGGAAACGATCCTGAACGGACGGTTGGAGAGTAACGATGCAGGCCATTGTAGTTCCCGAGTACGGCGATAGTTCGGTCCTGACAGTCACTGAGCGACCAGCGCCGACACGGGCCCCAGACGAGGTCAGTATCAACGTCGAAGCGGCAGGCGTCAACTTCGCTGATGTCGAACAGCGCAAAGGGAACTACCCCGGTGGGCCGTCACCACCGTTCGTCCCTGGCTTAGAGGTCGCTGGAATTGTCACAGAGGCGCCCTCGGAGAGTGATATCGAAGCCGGCGATCGGGTCGCCGCGCTCACCTCGAGCGGTGGGTACGCGACGGTCGCGACAGCGCCAGTCCAACACACGTTCCCGATACCCGAGTCGCTCTCCTGGGCCGAAGCGACCGCGCTGCCAGTCCAAGGATTGACCGCCCACAACGTTCTTCACGAGTGGGGCGGTCTGTCGGCGGACGATCGGGTCCTAGTCCACGCCGGAGCGGGCGGCGTCGGTTCGCTCGCCGTCCAACTGGCAGATGCGGCTGTGGCCACCGTGTACACCACCGCGAGCACCGAAGCGAAACGCGAGCAGACCCTCGATCTCGGTGCCGACCACGCTCTCGACTACACGGAAACAGACGTGGCCGACACCCTGCTGACGCGAACCGACGGCGAGGGCGTCGACCTCGTCCTCGATGGCGTCGGTGGCGACGCCTTTGCTGCGGGCGTCGAGGCGCTTGCTCCGGCCGGGCGTATCGTTTCGTTCGGAATGGCCAGTGGGTCTGTCCCGACCGTTGCGACGCCACGTCTGTTCTTCGAGAACCAGTCGCTCTTAGGTTACCATCTCGAACACGCGCTCGCCCATGTCCCCGAGCGGGTGCTGAGCGCCGTACCATCCCTGACCCGGCATCTACGGTCTGGCTCGGTTGAGGTCGTCGTCGACCGAACACTTCCACTGGGCGAACCCCAGCAGGCCCATGATGCCCTCGCCAACAGAGAGACTACGGGCAAAGTGGTCCTCGTCCCCTGAGGATTCGATAGGGGTCGACCTGGCGTGAATCGGGACAGTTTTGACGGCCGCTATAAAATCACGGACCATGTCTGATAACCAGGATGTTGGCGCCCGTGTCGAAAGCATCGTCGCAGACAGGCTGCGCGTTGGACAGGAAGCGCTCAACGACGAGACGCGCTTCGACGGAGAGGCTCTCAACGCTGAATCATTAGACATGGTCGAGGTCGCTGAGGCTGTCGAAGCCGATATCGGCGTTCACGTCCCCGACGAGGATCTCGAAGAAATAGAAACAGTTGGTGACCTCCGATCGTACGTTGTCGAGCGCGCCTGAGATGGGTCGGGACGTCGTCGTAACCGGCCTCGGACTGGTGACGCCGCTCGGGCAGACGACCGAGAGCACTTGGAACGGCCTCGTCGACGGGGCCTCAGGGTGTGGACCGATAACGCAGTTCGATCCCGACGAGGCTGGCCTGCGGACTGACATTGCCGGCGAGGTGGGGACAGACACCGGTGTCATCAACACGGACATCCTCGTTGACGACCGGACCATGGGTCGGTACGCACAGTTCGCCGTCACTGCCGCCGCCGAAGCACTTGACGACGCTGGTTTCGACCCCATCTCCCCGGCTTGGAATTCCGATCGGGTCGGTACCAGCATCGGATCGGGTTTGGCCGGGCTCTCCGAGGTCGAAGCCGCAGCTGGCGACCGCCCATCACCTTCATTCCTCGTGACCGCACTGACGAATCTCGCGGCTGGCCACGTCAGCATCTGCATCGACGCAAGAGGGCCGAACCGTGCGCCGGGGACGGCCTGTTCAGCGGGGACACACGCCATTGGGGCCGCAACCGACGATATCCGTCGTGGACGGGCCGACGTTGCCGTGGCCGGGGGGACCGACGCCGCGATATCACCGCTCGGAGTCGGGAGCTTCGAAGCGATGCGTGCACTCAGCTCGCGCACGGACGACCCCGAAGCCGCGAGCCGTCCCTTCGACGCCGATAGAGATGGATTAGTTCTTGCTGAAGGTAGCGGCATTGTTGTGCTCGAGGCACGGGACCACGCTCGTGAACGCGGGGCGACGCCGTACGCTGCCGTCTCCGGGGCCGGCTGGACCGGCGACGCCCACCATCCCACGCGGCCGACTGAATCAGGCGATGGGCTCCGTCGCTGTGTCGAGCAAGCGCTGTCTGAAGCTAATTACGAGCCCACCGCTGTCGACCACGTCAACGCCCACGCGACAAGTACATCCGTCGGTGACGCCCGAGAGGCCGAGGCCCTCGAGTCGGTGTTCGCATCCACGTCGACCCCCCCGGTGACGAGTATTAAAGGTCAAATCGGCCATACGCTCGGCGCCGCTGGTGCCATCGAAGCCGCCGTCGTCGCACAGACTATCTCAAAGGGCATCGTCCCACCGACAGCGAATTACGAGACGCCCGACCCAGATTGCAATGTGCCAGTCGTTACTGAGACACGTAAAAATGAAATAGATGTCGTGGTGAGTACGTCTGCCGGCTTTGGCGGTACGAACGGCGCACTCGTACTCGAGCAACCGTGACCGGGGAACCAGATGCACCTGACATTGACGTCGGATCTGCTGTCAGTCACGGCATCGACGTGGTGTCTATACCCAGAATCGGCGATCTCCTCGATGAGTTCGGTACCTCGTTTCGGGACCGGGTGTTCACTCCAGCCGAGCAAGCGTACTGTGACGCGCAGGGCTTCCCACCACAGCATTACGCCGCCCGCTGGGCAGCCAAGGAAGCGTTCCTGAAGACGCTGACCGACCCAGCACCCGGCGTCCCAATCGTAGCAATCGAAATTGACCGGCGGAATAATGGACCGCGGCTCTCGCTAGCGCCCGCTGCGTCCGAGGCTCTCGGGGAAACACTTGACGAACTGGGGACATCGCTCGAAACGGCCGACATCGACGTCAGTCTCAGTCACGACCGAACTGCTGGCTACGCCGTCGGATCGGTGACCGTCGTGAGCGCAGCGAGTCGACACGACTAAGCGACCACCTCGATACACCCTACTCAATGTCCACCGAGGGACCACCGGTGACACTCGACGGGACCGCATTCCTCTTTCCCGGACAGGGAAGTCAGACTGCCGGTATGGGGCGGGCGTTCTACGACAACTGGCCCGAGATGCGTACGACGTTCGATCGACTCGACGCCGCGATCGATATCGATCTCCGGGAGATGTGTTTCGACGGGACTGAAGCGGAGATACGACGAGTGAGCAACACCCAGCCGCTGTTACTGACGACTGGAGTTTCGGTCTACGAGGCGGTACGGATGCGCTTCGGCGTCAAGCCGGCGCTCATGGCCGGCCACAGCCTCGGCCACTTTTCCGCACTAGCTGCTTCGGATGCTTTGGACCCCGTAGCGACAGCCTCTCTCACCCACGAGCGGGGACGATGTATGGAGCGGGCGGCGGCCACCGACGGACCAGGGACGATGATTTCAGTGTTGCTGTCCGATCCGGAGACAGTTGAAGACGCGTGCGCTGCCCGCGACGACGTAGGTGTGGCCCTCTATAACGCGCCGAAACAGACTGTCATCAGCGGTACCACTGAGGGTGTAGCGTCGGTCCGAGCGACGCTTGAGGAACGAACGCGAACCCGTTTCCGGGAGCTAGATGTCGGCGGGGCGTTTCACTCGCCGGTGATGGCATCGGCGGTCGACTGTGTAGAGGACGCGATGACCGAAGTGACGATTCGTGAAGCCAGGGTCCCCATCGTCTCTGATGTGACCGGAGACACGTACACGGACCCAAACGTCGCACGCCGGGATCTGACGACCCAGGTTACGTCGTCCGTCGACTGGGTACGCGCCGTCGAGCAACTCCGCGAACAGGGTATCGAACGGTTCGTCGAGTTCCCGCCCGCGGGAGTGCTATCGAATCTTGTCGAGCGCATCGCGCCGCAAGCCGACTGTATCACTCTTGAGACGCCTTCGGACGCTCGGGAGGCTTTCGCGTAATGGATTTCAACGGCCAAGTCGCAGTCGTCACCGGCGGGACGCGAGGGATCGGGCGTGCTGTGACGGAGCGGTTGGCCAAACTGGGCGCGACTGTCATCGCTACCTACCACGAGAACGAGGCGGCGGCCGAGCAGACGGCAACCGAGTTGGCCAAATTCGAGAGCGAGACAGCTGTCGAGCAGTTTGACGTCACTGATTACGATGCCGTGGCGGCGACGTTCGAAACCATCACCGAGCGATACGGCGCCCCAACCGTGCTCGTCAACAACGCAGGAACAGTCAACAATGGCCTGCTGCTTCGTATGACACCCGAGCAGTGGCGGCGCGTCATTGATGTCAACCTCACGGGAACGTTCTACTGCACGCGAGAAGCGGCCAAACAAATGCTTCGGCACACCGATCAGGACGGCCGGATCGTCAACGTCGCCAGTATCGCTGCTCAGTGCGGTCAGACCGGTCAGGCCAACTACGCCGCCAGCAAGGCCGGTGTCCTCGGGTTTACCCGATCGGCCGCCCGCGAGCTGGGCGGTAAAGACATCCGAGTGAATGCCGTGGCACCGGGATACACAGACACTGACTTGCTCGACGAATTGGAAGGCTACGAGTCCGTCGTTGAATCCAATGCTGCAAGTGGGCGTGTGGCCACTCCAGCAGAAGTCGCTGCTGTTGTGGCCTTCTTAGCCAGCGATGACGCGGGGTATATCAACGGCGAGGTTGTTCGCGTTGACGACGGCCTTATTTTGTGACTGTTAGCCAATTTCCGTTCTATTTATTACATTCAAACTCTCAGTCCGCTACTGGTCGATAGGTTTCTCTCGTCGCGGTGTCGGAAGACGAGATTCAAGACTTCAATGCTCTGTAGTTTCTTTAGACGGGAGTGTCACGACTACGTTATCGTCGTAAAAATCGAAGTGACAAATCCGGTGTGGCATTTGGAATTTATCTCTTCACCCGTGTTACGGCGTCGTGTTAAGATAAGGATGAGGTGGCCGGTGTTTCGAATTTCTATGTCCGAAATCGACCGCCTCAGCGAGGATAACGAGTGGGTTGATTTGGATTTTGTGGACCGAGAACGGACACCCGAGCAAATCATTGAAATGGGTATTCGACTCCACTTGGCTGGTTTGTCACTTTCGAATACCAAACAGCATCTTGAAAGGTTGGGTGTCCAACGCAGTCGAGCCGCCATCCATAACTGGGTGCAGAAGGCCGATCTACAGCGGACCGGCACGAGATCGTCGAATTACGTTACGGTCGACGAAACCGTAATTCAGATCGGGACCGACCGCTACTGGCTGTACGCAGCGGTCGATCCCACGACTAACGAATTTCTGCACGTACGGCTGTTTCCGAACACGAATTCAGGACTTACATACGTGTTTCTGCGTGAACTCCGCGAGAAACACGACATCGGCGATACGACGTTTTTCATCGACGACGCCGCCCACCTCAAAGACGCACTCTCACGACTCGGCCTCCAATTTCATATACGTCGCCACGGAAATCGCAACAGCGTCGAACATATCTTTCGTGAGGTAAAACGACGAGCCTCCTCGTTTGCAAATACGTTTAGTCACGTCGAGCCGTCGACAGCTGAATCCAGGCTCGAATCCTTCGCTGTCTGGTGGAACCGATGCCAAAGTTAACACCTACCAGAGATAGCTTATCCACCTTAGGTAGATGAGGTGGGCGAGTTAGATGAGGTTTGTTTTATATAAATCCCAGAACAACGCACCGGTTCGAGGGTTCGGTTTTAAGTCCTGAATGTGTCATACACTGTGCGTGTTTCTAGTTCCCGTGGCCCGCTTGATATTGTAGGGGCATATTTCAGTCCTTGAGAACCACAATAAACCGAACGGGGAGTACCAATAGTGGCTCCACTCGTGAGGGTGGCAATTTTGTGTGGTTAACGTTAACAATACACATTTTTGTACTCCCACATTCGATTTGAAGCATGGCCGATCCAGATAACGATCCGTCTGATCAGGGGCAACAACTACAAATCCAGTTCACCGACAAGATTCACGCTGTTGAGAGTATTATTGTGTCTGACGATGGCCTCGTTGAGCGGATGCGTGACATATTTGGCGACGAGTTGCGAGTCGTTGGCGCGTACAATGAGCATACTTTCGAGTTCCTGTACGCCGACGCGGAAATCACCGAGCAGTACACAGAGGAGGAGCTTATCGCAACGGGTGATGAATTTATTTTGAGTGGCCAGCGAGAAGATACGTATCAAGAGCAGCTCTTCCATCTCGGTGAGTTGGAATACAATGTGCGGGGGTTCGAAGACGGACAAGTACTCCGGATTCCGCTAACCCAGGCGACAGGGCTGACCATCTCGGTCGCCAGCACTGCCAACGTCTCGCTTCCCCAGTTCATCGACCAATTAACGCACCGACATGACGTCGTTTTCCGATGACAACCTCTGATCTTGAGCAGTCAACGCTGATTAATCCAGAGCCGTCGGCATTCGTTAACTAGGGCTCTCTCCAATGAGCGCACGCCGCAGAGGCAGTGAGCTTATGGCGTCCATTATCAAGTCAAAGTTCCAGACCAGTAACTCCGATATAGTTTTGTAAACGAATCACTTGATTTGATTAGTCGTAGTGAGATGGCAGAAACACACCACCATTTCCGAAGCTATTTTTCGAAGTCGTTGGGGAGTTCGGCAAAGATTCTGGGATTAGCGTTTAGTATTTTGAGAGGTTCGCCTGGAGGAGATCATTATCTTCTGCCGTTGATTGAATGATATTCGCGACATCTTCGAACCGAGAGGTTGACAGCAAGACATCGAGAACGGCGTTGAGCGGGACGTCAAGTTCGTACTCGTGGTAGCGACCGGCTGAAAGCCCTTCATTGCGTTCGTATACACTGATGAGCCCAAGCATATTCATATCCGACAGGTGATCACGAACACGCCGTTCACTAACGCTATCGGCATCTAACCTGTCGCAAATTTTGATGTACCGTTCATAGAGGTCACGGGAGCGGACTGGGACTTCATCGAGGGCTTGGTGATACGCCAGCGCACACAGTACAGCGTGGCCCTGCGTAGTTAGTTCCTGCATTCCCTCATAGAGCTGATTCTTTTCCAGTTCATCCTGCGCATCGCGAACGTAATCTCCAGTCACAGCCTCGGATTCTTCTGCCTGAGCGATTTCACCCGCTTCGCGCAAGAGGCGAATGGCCTGACGCGCCGACCCAGTATCTTGTGCCGCGAAAGCCGCACAAAGCGGAACAACATCCTCTTCAAGCACATCTTCATGAAATGCCTTCTCAGCCCGCGGTCGGAGGATGGAACGCAGTTGATTGGCATCGTATGGTGGGAACAGTATCTCTTTTTCTGCCAGTGTATCCTTGACTTTCGGGGAGAGATTCTCCCGGAATTGGAAATCGTTACTGATGCCGACAATAACCGGTCGAGCGTCGTCGACATAATCGTTCGACTGAGCTCGAGGCAGCCCGTATAGGATATCGTCCGATTGACCGATGTTATCGATCTCGTCAAGAACGATCACGACAGTCCCTCCAAGGGAGTCTAGTTCTTCATAGAGAAGATCAAACACCCGTTGCTGCGAATATCCCGTCGTGCTGATCCGATCTTTTTCTTGATCCTTGCGGATCTCATTCACGAGTGCGACTGCTACTTGATACGACGAGGAAAGATTCTCACAGCTAACCCAGACGGTCGAAAGGTCGACGTCATCATATGAAGTTGCATCAGCCTCCAAATGAGAGAGCATGAACTTCGTTGCAACTGTCTTTCCAGTCCCGGTTTTCCCATAAAGAAAAATATTCGATGTCGGTCGATTGTCGATAATTGGTTGGAGAGCTCGTTGATACTTTTCCAGTTCGTCATCCCGTTCGCGAATGTCTTCTGGTTCGTAGGAATCGTCTAGGGGAGTCGCATCTGCGAACACTTGTCGATCCCGTTCAAACATCCCCATGAGAAACTCACTCTCAGTATAATATGATAAAACCAGTGGTTCCTTAGCTTCCGGAGCGTCCGAAGCTATGTGATTTATAACTCCACCCCACACCGTGACTTCCTAAGCTCTATCTTTTATATGACACAGTCACACCACTTTTTCCGGAGCTATCTAGTATCTGGGTAGCCTATAGGACTTATACTGGTCTAGCGTGGGGAAAGATTTATATCTATATTAGACTAACCTAACCCGTAAGACACTAAATAAAAAATGTAAGAAATCTAGATATACTAGATGCGGATATGAAAACATGAGAGTTTTGCTGATAGTAGTCGTAATCTTCACCTCGACCTCCATGGGTTCCTTTGAAGAATCCCAATAGCTTCGGAAATAATGGTGTGAGGGTCACCCTATTCTCCAGAAGAGAAAAGCTTCGGAAACGGTGGAGGGTTAGTCTCCCGTCTCAGCTTGTACCCCGGACACAAACAAGTCTCTAAGATCGCTAGGTCCCATCTTCACTGGAAATTGATTTGTGTGGTTCGTCGTTTCAGTACTGTCGGCAACAGGATATGCTCTGATCGTATCACCCCTCTCAAGAATATCAATAGCTTCGGAAATAGTGGTGTGTGTACGCCCTGCCGATCCATCATTTCCAATGTAATCTAAATCATCTTGTTTTATCTCTTCATCCGTGATACGCACTGTTTACTCAGGAAACGGTGGTGTGTGTGTGAACATCTGGATCATATTCTAGTAGCAGCTCTGCGGATGGTCTAATTCGATAGGTTATCTATACACATCCAATCGAATAGCTTCGGAAACAGTGGTGTGTGGGGCACCGTCCACGACAGTACTCTCGCGACTAATTTTCAGCGGAAATCCGGGGTCCGTTTCCCGGCTACCGACAAGCCAATGGGATTCAACGATCCGGAATCGTGTCTTGCCAGCTCATAATAACGTTGAAACTGCCCGATCTGACTTCTTATACGACCGAAAAGCTCGGGAAACAGTGGTGTGTCGCTAACCAACAATCAGTGGCCCAGCTATCAATTGTTGGTTAGCTAATTTTCGCGTCCGGTGAAATGAGAGTGAGACCTATCGCACCATCATGGATAATACAGTGGCAAACGACAAGCGATTCGAGCACCGTCAGCCAACCAGAGACCACGACAAGGAGCGAACGGCCATCCTGCATTTAGACGAGGCGTTTACTCTCAACCTCGTCAGGATCTCCGTGCCGAGGGCGTTATTGACGTCGTTCCCAGCGAAAGCATCTCGTTAATTAACCGTCGGGACGAGTCTTTACGATACAATCCGGCCGTCTCGGTGCCGAGGTGTACAGCCAGTAGAATACCTGTTCGTTCAACGAATTGAATATGGGGCGGACAACGTACACCACCAGCTCGACACGTGGGTCGCAGATCTCGTTGAGTTGATTGACGACGTGCAGGTCAGCGAATAGTTCCAACAGTGGCTGGATATCCAGAGCAAGTTCCATAACTACTCTGCCCAGGACACACTCTCATCTAACTGAAGTCTCCCGAGCCACGAAAGCCGCCGGCTACAACAGCTAACAAGAGGATTTCGACCGGTAGGTCTAGCAAGGTGAGGGCGCCATCTGGATTTGGGCATCCATCAGAACAAGTGCCCTGAATTCGGGAAGCCACCGTCTGTCATGCCAACACCGACTCTGAGTACGACGTCACCGACCCCGAAGACTGATCGCGAGTCCTCGTCGGAATTCGGTTGACGGCAGTGTTCGACGTCTCACAGACTGATAGAAAACCGTCCCCGATTTCAAGATCGAAGCGTATAGTACTGCGTACGGCCCCGTTGAAAGCCTGCTAACGGTCACCGATGGTATCAACGTATCATTCGTCGTTAATCGTCTTGATACCGGGATCTGTTTCGCTTAGCTGTGCTGTTAGCATCGCCGTTTTATATCACTCTATTAGATGCATTTTGAGACCATATGTGGGTGTTTGACTGTAAAAAAACTCTAAGGCTTGTATATTGTCACCATTCACAGTCTCATAATAGAATACGTATACAAATATCCGCAGTTTAGCCCGATAAAAATACCAAATTCTACAAATGGATGTAAGATGCTGATATAGAACTATAGGTGGCCTCAATAATCTAAACACGACCTGGATCGATGTCGTACTTTGATAAAATAGCGCTGATATTAGAATCGATTGCTTCCGATAGCATCGAGAAAGCTGCTGGTATCGAGTAAGCGCGTTACAGGTTGAAGACGTCAAGTCCTGTTCGCTCGTCGAGTTCGTGGACCAGGGGTGTCTCGCCGGGGAATACGACGACCTCAAAGGTTCCAGAGACGACTGCTTTCGAGCAGTGCCCACCCAACGACTCAAATGAATCCGTCCCCACCTGAATGTGTGTGTGGATTTTGTCGGAGCCTATGTTTCCCAAAAAAACTGGTCACCTCGCATTGCCCAGTAAACGTCTCTTCATTGTACTCTTGTTCTGAAACATCATAGTGGCCGAGAGTGACTTCGTCAACGGCACCGATTCCCATAAGAAATCCCTGTTCGATGTCGGCGTCGGCACGAAGAGCGGTGAGTGAATCGAGGACCTCTTCCCCAGGGTCAAGGCGAACGATGATCCGGTCGGATTCTGTGGTGTATTCCATACATGTTGATCATGATGAGGTAACGCATGTCAATCTTTGTATTCCGGTCGCCGATCTGAGTTATCGTCGAACTCCCAGTCTCTTCATGATAGTTGAAACGCAATTTCGTGGAGAGAAGAGGGTGTAATGCCCAAGTCACAATCACTATGGTAACGCGTGTACGGATGTTATCCTGTTGTATGGCGGCGCAGAATATTTAGGCTATCGTTGCCGTCAACGAAGCCGCATTATGCTACTACGAGTTCTCAAAACAGGTGTATATTTAACAGACGTGCACCGGACAGTACGAAGCCACGAGCTTCCTGGGCAACATCGGACACATAAGGCCACCACTCACAACTAATCACTGACTGCTTCAGACCGCTCAGCAGTCACTGTTCATCGGTCGTGTCCAAGCGTTCGAAATCGTTGTCTTCCTACGAGATACGCCGCTCATTTACCGGCACGACGATCAACTCCTGTTCGCTGTGGTCTTTGTCGCCAGGTTTGCTATTTTTAGCGGGTTTCCAGTACTCTCCAGCTATGCGGTTGAAGCAGCCCCAAGGTATAGCGGTCCGCTCAACGCGGTCACGAGTGGAGCGACATATGTTGGACTCGCAACCGCACCTGCTGTCGTGGTTGTTCTCGAAGAATTCGCTGGGTTTGACAAGCGCTGTGGTTCACCGTCCCAGTGTCCATCGTGTTCATCGCCGTCATTGGAGGATCGCTCTTGTGAAGCACGTTGTTGATTTTCAGAGGGCGGCGTCGATAGCATGTTTGAGCGCGTCATCGCCTGGTTTTCTGTAGAGTTCGCAGCGGAGCTGAAAGGCTCTGAGATACGGCGTTAGCTTG
>NZ_RKLR01000020.1 GCF_019599465.1 Haloarcula rubra | reverse complement strand
ATTCGACGTACTCGTAGAGGCGTCGGAACCCCCAGACGTGTTGCCACGTCGCCTCGGGAATATTCTCCCGAATGTGGGTCAAGTCCTCGAACACGATGTGCGAACAATCGTTCTCGACGGCCTCCTCGATGAGTTCGTTCGCCACCGTGTGCAGGTATATCTCGAAACGCCCGTACTCTTTCCGACCGACGTTCTCGATGTTCTCGTGGGCATGGCGAGAGCCACACTGCTGGAGCGATCCACGACGCTTCTCGTACTCTCGACGCCAGTGGTTGAACTCGTCCGCCGACCAGAATCGTCCCGTCGAAGCAACGGCGAGGTTGTTGACACCCAAATCCACACCAAGGACTGTTCTGTGCTTGGACTCGGATTCAGACGGTTCCTCGTCTGCTTCGACTTTCCGCATCGAGGCGTGGAGATACCAGTCACCGTCGCGGTACTGCAAGTGAGCCATCCGAAACTCGAAGTCCTCGTCGGAGACGTACTTGGTCGGCGGTGTCTCAGAGCCGTCGGGGAGGATGTAGTCGCACTCAACACGCCCGTCTACGGTCGAAAGGGAAACGTGGTCACGGTGGAACGTTGCGCTTCGCTTGTCGTACACCGCGCTGTCGGCGGAGAAATATGGTTGCGACGTGTTCTCGCCACGTTTGAGGCGTTCGACTCCGCTTTTGACGGCCTCGACCGCCCTGCGAATCCCTTTCTGGACGAGGTTGGCGGTCAGGTCGGTTTCGTCGCGGAGTTGGTCGTAGAGGGCGCGTTCGGCTTTGGCTTTCGAGGTGACGTGGTATCCGTCGTCGCCGTGCCAGCACCACTCGCTTGCGGTGTTGGCGCAGTGTTTGAACTGCTCGACAGTCTCTCGAAGGGAGGCGTCGGCTCCTTCGGGAGTGTCGAGTTTGATGACGGCGGTACGACGGTATTCCACTGTGTTTCACATATATGTCTAGTGTTACCTATATGTTGGGAGGTTGGCTTACCATTCGTAGCGTGGTTTGTGTCATGGGTTGTCGGCTTCCTCCCCGACCTCAAGCGTCGGGGCATCCGCCTCGTACCGCCTGTGAAGAGTCAGTACGTCGGGCCGGTCAAGCTGAATAATGGTGGCAGCTATCTGAATTCTGTGTTATGAATATCGATTTTATCGACCTGTGACAACTTGTCAGAGAACAATACAGCCGAAACACTCGAAATCGGCGGCGTCATTGAACAGAGAGCTAGCAACGGCCGGAATCGGGTTTTCAGAGCAACAGAGATTCGGGATGTCATTGGTCGGCCTGCGAATGTCCTTCGGAATCAACACAAATTCACGGAGCTTGAGTGGACGTGGATACTGCCTGAAAGATGACGGCCGGTACGCACAGTACGAAAAGAGGGTATCTCAGAGGCACCGTCAACGAGGAGCGAGAAGAGCTGGCTTCGTCTGTTCAACCGAGTGGTGTGCGTCGTAGAGACGAGGTTTCGGTGGTTGTTTTTCAAGACGCTGGTTCTCGCTGGCGCCAGGCATTGATCCCGTCGGGTTCGGTCGCGCGCACGAACAGAGAGACGACTGAGACAATGGCAGCGGTTTCGATGACACCAACGACGAGGTGGAGTTCGGGCGGAACGCTCATAGTAACAAGAACCGGCGGGTAATTCATCGTCGCGTGGATGAGAGCGACCAGCCAGAGGTTGCGACTGATTGCGTACACGATACCGTACGTCAGGCCCATGAGTGTCAGCCCAAACAAACGGCCACCCAGTGCGGGACTGAGGCCGTGACCTGACGCGAGAAACCACCTCGGGAGGTGGAAGCCGGCAAACAGAACTGCGGCGACAACGATACCAGCGGCAATTGCACGACGAGTTTTGCCACCGGCAATCGCGATACATTTCTGCTGGAGATACGACCGAAAGACCAGTTCTTCCGGGATCGCGGTAAACAGGAGTGAACTGAGCAGGGCCCCGAGATAGAGGACTGGGTGAGCAGCGACTCGTGACCAGGTGGCTTCGAAGCCGGCAACCCCACCGAGTGCGAGGCTGAACGCGACGAGATTGTAGAGCCCCCAGAACGCACCAAGAACGAGAATCACAGGGAAGAGGGTCCGCACCGACGGAAAGAGCGAACGTGGTGTGATGCCCTCGATACTGAACGCACCAACGACGAGGACGACGAGGAAAACACCCCAGGCCATCCCCAGGATGGGTGGCGGCGAGTCGCCCGGGAAGACGATTAGCAGTGCGGACAAGACAGCAATCACTGTGAGGTATATGCCGAGAGGCATCCATGCTCCCCCCTTGAGCGTCGGCAGATCGGCAGTCGCACGCCGCATTGTCAGATTGCCCCCCACTCTGGCTGCTCGACGTGTCGGTCCCAGAACGACACGTCAAAATACGTCTCATCAATACCGCTCACTCCCGCCAGTCGAGTGACCCACTCAACGATCGCCCAGCAGCCTCCCGGAATCGGTAGGGGAGCCCCCATCGTCGTCTCGTCAGAGAGGTCCGCCGCGACTGCGAGTGAGTGGACCGGCCCAGGGCCAGGGTAGGTCCCGGTCTCGTCGCTGCCACGCTCGTGGGCTAGTCCCCAGACGGTGTAGAGCCCTTTCACCGTCCGAAGCGATGGCAGCCTGGCGCTGAATGCGATGGTCTCGTCGGTGTCGTTGCGGAAGGTATGCGCTTGGTCTGGGTCGACCGTCACTGAGTCACCAGGGCTGACCCGGGTCGGGGTCCCGTCGCGGACGACAGTGAGTTGGCCTTCGAGCGCGCTGAACGTCTCCGTCGTCGGGTGGTAGTGTACAGACGGTGCGGGTGACTCCGGCGACACCCACTGGACAAGTACGGGCCGATCAGTCTGGCCCACGTCTGGCCGCTCCAGCAATGTCGCCCACGTCTGACTCACCGGATCGGAAACGAGCGGCCGAGGTGACTCCCGCAACAGGTTACTCGCGGGACTCTCGGGATCGAGTTCGAGTGATGGCCCGGCAGCTGGAGTGCCGTTCACCAGCGGGCGACCGGTTACAAGCGGTCGTCTCGGCCTGTCATCAGTAGTCCGTCCCCGATCACCGGACTGCGTCTCGGATGCCATCTCTGTACCGCATTTCGATCCGTCACGGAATAGAGATTCTGTGAGGTATGTCTGTGGGGTTTATTACACTCTTCGTTCGGAAGAGAGCATATGAAACATCTCCAGGTAACCGTCCACGTCGACGAGGACCGTACACCGGAGTTTTTCGAGCTGCTTGCCGATTCGCCTGCTATCGCAGAGGCCCGATTGGTCGACTGGAGCATAACAGCCGGGGACCAGTCGACACTTCTGTACACTGTCGATGGTGACCCGACAGCTATTGCCGAACGCGCGGCCGACACCGCTGGGATCGAGTCGGTAGAGCTGTCCGAGACGACGCAGGGACAGACATACGTGATGGTCGTTATGCGGCCCTTGGAGACACCGCTGTTTGCGGCTATTTACCGAGCAAGTTCACAACCGGGCATACTCGTCCGCAAGCCGATCGTCTATCGCGACAGGACGATGTCAGCTCGCGTCGTCGGCGACGCGACGGCGCTCCAGCGTGCTCTCGAAGCCGCTCCGGACGGCGTCGACGTCCAGATCGACGAAATCGGGCGGATCGAAAGCCACACCGACGATCCAGTGGCGAGGCTAAGCGACAGACAACGCGAAGCAATCGACGCAGCGCTCGAACTCGGCTACTACTCACAGCCTCGCGGGGCAACACACGAAGACGTCGCCGCCGAACTCGACTGTGCCGCGCCGACAGCGAGCGAGCATCTCCAGAAAGCCGAAGCGACGATCGTCCGGACGGTGATGGACGAGTTTCGGAGTGATTAGCGTAGGTCGCTCCGGTCGAATCGTGCCGTTCCGATCGCGACGACCCCGCCGACAAACAGGAGCAGGGCTGCCACGCTGTACAGGAAGAGCGAGACATCCAGCGTCGTCTGCTGCGTGCCGTATCCAGTCACCTCGAAGAGCGCTTCCTGGATCGTTTCGAGGGCGACAAACGGACTGAGATTGTCTGCATACTGGAACCAGGCTGGCGGGTTCGCCGCTTGTGTGAACTCGTCCACTGCGGACTGCCCGGTAACGACGAATGCTACTGCGGGCAGTACGAGTTCGTCCCACAATCTGGCGAAGACGAGATACAGGGCGACTGTCGCGGCGAGTGACCGATAGCGAGACGAGACTGCTGCAGAGCAACTCACGGTCATGGCAGTCCAGACAACGGCGTACAGAAGTGTCCAGCCGGCCCACGCGAGAAACGCGCCCGGATACGGCCGCCCGAGACGCGTCACGACGAGTGCCTCGGCGACAAGCAGGAGTGGAAGCAGGGTCGCGACGACGATGCTGACTCGAGAGAGGAGTTTGCTGACGACGAGCTCACGCCGCGTAACCGGCAGTCCCAGCAAGAAGCGACTGGTCCCGGAAGTTCGTTCGCCGACGATGGCGTTATGCCCGACAGCGATCCCGAGTACCAGCACGGGAAGCGTGAACGAGAGGGGAATCCGTGTGAGTACCTCCGTGTCGGTGAAGACTGTGCTCGCGTCGATAGCACCCCAGAGGGCGGGGCCCGTGAGCAGGACCGTGACGACGACTGCGCCTGCAACGACCCAGTTCTGGAGCGTATGCCGCAGATCGGCGATAGCGAGACGCCGGATTCGACTCGATTGCGTCAGTGCACCTGGGAATGAGAAACTCCCGGTGACAGCCCTCCGGACACGCCATAGTGAGCGCCAGATCCACTCGCCGATATGGGACCCGGCGTGGGCATCGCCGAGATCAATACGTTCGAACCGGCTGATGCCGAACACGAGTGGGAGTAGCCCGAACGACAGAAAGACCACCGACCCCAGCAGCTGCGGGAGTGGCCCGCCAGTCGGCGTCCCCGGGCCGACGAACTCGATCGACCAGCGCATCGCAGCCCAGAAGTCGACGAGGGGATTGAGTCGCTCCGTGACGCGCAACCACAGCGGCGCGGTGGCCAACGTGTCGTACGACGGGGGATCGAGCGAGCCAGTAAACAGGAGTGCGAACAGCGGCCGGATGACGACACTCCAGACGCCGAAGTTGAAGCTGAACACGACATAGGTCACGACGAGTGCGCCGAGTGTTCGATACGGCGAGTCAAAGGCAGCCGAATAGCCGACCGTGACGGCACTCCAGACCACGACGTAGGCAAGCATCCAGCCACCCATCACCCAGAACGGCAAGAGGTACGGACTGCCATAGCCCTGGTAGACGAGCACGTTGGCGATCACGAGGATCACCGCCAGTGCCGTCACGACGATTCCGACCCGTGAGAGGAGTTTGCCGAGGACGAGATCCCGTCTCGTCGCCGGCAGACCGAGGACGAAGCGAAGGGTGCCGGTGACGCGCTCGGTGACGACGGCACTGTAGCCGACGGCGGCGACGACCACGAGCGAGAAGGTCCTCAAGTCCGCCGGCAGGATGAGCAGGTACTCCGTAATTGGATGGACAGCAGGCCTCGCACTCGACCCCGTGGACGGCAGGAACAGCACACCGAGGAGCCCGATCGCGCCCCAGACGAGCCGACTGCGGAACGCGCGGCGAGCGTCCGCTCGGGCAATCGTGAACACGCGACTCATACGCGGTTCGCACCCGCCGTATCCGAGTCATCGGTGATGGTCAGGAACACCTCTTCCAGCGACGACGCCTCGGTGTCGATGTCGAGGATCGGCACGCCTTCCTCGTCTAATCGAGCGATCGCGTCGGTTTTGGCCGCTGGATCAGGACACGTGATGCGAATCGACCCATTCTCGGCCGTGGCCTCGGAAATGCCGCTGATCGCAGCGAGTTGGTCCGTAACGCCTTGGGGTGCAGTCTCGACCGACAGCGAGACTGTTTCGGGTGTCGCCGACTGCGCATGGAGTGCGTCGATCGTATCGACCGCGACGAGGCGACCATCGTGCATGATGCCAACCCTGTCACAGACCGTCTCCACCTGATCCATGATGTGACTGGAAAAGAAGACGGCCGCACCACGGTCACGCTCGTTCCGGACTACCTCGCGGAGCAGGCGAGCCCCCGAGGGGTCCAACCCACCGAGTGGCTCGTCCAGGATGAGTAAGTCGGGTGAGCCGACGAGGGCGATCGCCAGGCCGAGTCGCTGGCGCATCCCCTTCGAGAAGCCACTCACTGGCCGATCGGCGGCATCGGCGAGCCCGACCCGTTCGAGGAGGGCGTCCGGGTCGTCAGTCGTCCGTTTCATCGCCGTCGCAAACTGGAGGTGATCACGGGCCGTGTCCCCGTCGTAGAACCCCGTCGCTTCGGGAAGGACACCGGTACGTTCCCGGATTGCACGCGGGTTCGTCTGTGGGTCGTGTCCAAGGACGCGACTCTCGCCCGCTGTCGGGCGGACGAAATCGAGGAGCATGTTGATCGTCGTGGACTTCCCAGCGCCATTCGGGCCGAGAAAGCCGAACACTTCCCCTGACTCGACCGTGAGATCGAGGTCGTCGACGGCGACGACGTCGTTACCGTAGCGTTTCGTCAGGCCGTGCGTCTCGATGGAGGGCATCGCATTCCTGAGCTGATACGTGTGGAAATAATAAACTACCCATATCCTTGCCAGACGCAGTATGGAGGCTCTCCTCGTCGGGAATAGGAGGAGAGCGCAAACTCCACTCAGTCATCCGCCGACGATAGTGAGACTGACTCCCCACCGCAGTCCTGGCTTGGAAGGAGTGCCAGAGAGACGTATGCTGTGTGTCGGTCGTTCGATACAGATCAAACCCGACGTGCTGAAGGCCGCTCACGACGTTTCAACCAGCGATTGCGTCTCTAAGTTCCAGCGCGTAGCTGGGAGACACACTCAATGTTACAGTGGTTCCTGCCAGACATGTTACTCGCGTACCAAACATATTAGATATAGAACCATTTTATACAGCTTTCATCGCACATTCCGTCTGTATGTCAGTGGTACTTACTGAGACGGGCGACAGCTCCGAGTCGAAATACGTGGTCAACGACGAGGATATGGACTTTCAAATCGAAGGCGACGATATCAACGCGTTGCTGCTCCATCTGATCGAATCGCGACTCATCGAGGAGGTCTCACCGTCGACAACGGCAGCAAGGGACCTGTACAACCAAGTCAATCTGTGGGGGGACGTGACGGCGGAAGAGCAGGCGACGCGTCACGCACTGGCGATTGTCAGTCTGTATCAGCTAGAGGCGACGATACGAGCAATAACGCCTGAATCCGACGAGGCAGATGAATCGACCGAGTCGGCCGACGAAGAGTAAGCTACCACGGCCTGAAGACCGTGGCATTCAGCGTGGACTCCTGTTCTAACCCGACAAAGGGGTAGGCGAATACTCGCCATTCACGTTCAACATCCCGCTGTTCAAGCGCACGCCTACGGGTGCGCCTCCACGCCCAGACTTTTGCTGGTCGCGGAGATACTTCAAGCCGATATTCTTCGCGGCGTTATAGTCCGCGTGAACATCGTATCCGCACTTCAGACACGCGAACTCGCCCTGTCCGTTGTTGTGGGGACGATTATCCTCGTGGGTGAACCCACACTTCGAGCAACGCTGACTCGTGTACGCCGGGTTAATCTGCGCCACTTCAACCCCTTCAGACTCGGCCTTGTACGTGACGTACTCGAACAAGCGGTGGAACGCCCACTTGTGAACCGCCTTCGCGTACGGGAGGCGTTCGCGGATGCCTCTGAGTTGCTCAAACACGATATGCGTACAGTCGTTTTCGAGGGCTTCTTCTACGAGTTCGTTCGAGATAGTGTGAAGCAGCTGCTCGAAACGCCCGGTTTGCTTGCGACCGACTCGTTGAACATTCTCGTGTGCCCATCTCGTTCCGGTCTGTTGCAGGTCGCCTCGTCGCTTCTCGTACTCTCGATGCCAGTGGTTGAGTTCGCCGCCGCTCCACAACTTGCCGGTTGAGGTGGTTGCGATGTTTGTGATGCCGAGGTCAACACCAAGGACCGAGACGTGCTTGGCATCGCCTTGTTCGGCATCATCGTTCTCCACGGCGGGCGTTGTCCGCACATGAAGATAGAAACAGTCCTCAACCTCGTCGTAGTGGAGCGTGGCTCCGTTCACGTCGTAGTCGTCGTTGAACAGGTACGCGGAGTGTGGCGTATCACGCTGTTCATCAGGGAGGACAAACTCGGCGGTCACTCTCCCGTCGATGGTGGCGAGTGTGGCGTGATCATCGTTGACCGTGATGGTTCTCGCGTCGTAGCTGGCGAACCGTGACGTGAAGTGTGGTTTCGAGGCTTTCTTGCCTTCCTTCCAGCGTTCGACACAGCCTTCGACGGCTTCTGCGGCGCGGTTCCGTACGGCTTGCACGAGGTTGGCCGGGAGCGGTGAGTCGTCTCGAACGTCGTAGTATGTTAGGTCGTGGAGTTTGGTTTTGCTGGCGATTTTCCAGTCGGGTTCCCAAGCTACGTCTACGACGTAGTTGGCGGCGTTAAGAAAGTGTCAGTTGTCTGGTGGAGAAGAGTAGCGGCACTCTCGTCCACATCGAGTTTGATGGGCACGGTTCGAGTGCTTGAATCCACCACCATCCGTATTTCATGCCTAGATGTCTGTATTTATTACAGTTTGGACTGGCTGGAGTTGAGGAGTCAGCCTGCTATCGAACGTGATTTGTGTAATGGGTTGTCGGCTTCCTCTCGCGCCTGAATACGCGGTTTTCCGCCTTGCAATCATTATGAAGGGCCGAATGATTGACTACCGTATTAGGGATTAGAATATTATAGCTCAAACTATTATAGTCTAGTTCCTAACTTCGGAGTGCATATGTATCTCCCGCCACGACCTGGAGGTATGGACCAGTTCGTCAATCGTATCGATGAACTCGATCGGTTGCAGACCCTCTATGAGAGTGGCACTGCAGAACTCGCAATCATCTATGGGCGCCGCCAGATCGGCAAGAGCGAACTCGTCCGCCAATCGATTGCCGACCGCGACGATGCCGTGTACTATCAGGCAGTCCAAGGGACAGCGACGACACAGCTCAGGCGATTCGTCGAGGCAGCAGCGTCGACCTATCCCGACATCACGGCCGTCAAAGAGGAGTGGGAACCGCTCTTAACGTACCTCACCGACAGAGACGCCGTCATCGTCATCGACGAATTTCCGTACCTCATCGAATCGAACGAGGGACTTCCCTCGGTCATTCAACATCTGTGGGATACAGCTATCGACGAGAGTCAGGCGACGCTCGTACTCACAGGCTCTGCAATCGGCATGATCCATACCCACGTCCTCGATGGCGGTGCGCCACTCTACGGACGGGTGTCCCAGACACCGAATGGCCGCCTCGAACTCACCCAGCTGCCGTTTCGCTCCATCCAAGAGTTCGTGCCGACGTACGATCCCGAAGAACGGGTGTTCGTCTATGGCGTCTTCGGCGGTACACCTCGATATCTCAGCCCGCTCGATCCAGCACAGAGCCTCGGAGAGAACATCACGCGGCTGCTGTGCGACCCAGGTGGCCCACTCCACGACGAGCCCGAAACCGTCCTTCAGATGGAGCTCAACGAGGTGAACACGTATTTTTCGGTTCTGGAGTCGATGGCCAGCGGGAACCGCAGTCGAAACGAGATCGCTCAGGGAGCCGGCATCGAGAGCACCAACACGTCGTACTACTTCGACCGGCTGGAAACCCTCCAGATCATCGAGAAACATCATCCGGCACTCGCCGATCCGGCGCGCAGCAAGCGGACTCGATACAAAATTCGAGATCCCGTATTCCGGTTTTACTTCCGGTATCTCTACGGCCGCGGGGGACAGTACGAACTCTACGGCGAGAACGCCTACGCGGATCTCATCGAACCGGAATTGCCCGACTTCGTCAGCGAAACGTTCGAATCGCTCTGTCACCAGGCGGTGCCGGCGCTCTATGCAGACTACCAGCTCACACAGGTGCCAAGCCAGTGGTGGTACAAGGGCCAGGAAGTAGACGTCGTCGCACCAACTGACGAGTCGACGCTGATCGCTGGCGAAGCGAAATTTACCAACACCCCCCTGGGCTATGACGTGCTCGCGGACCTCGAAGACGACGTGGAGCAAATCGATTGGACACCCACCGGAGGTGGTGAGCAGACGTATGAATTCGCCTTATTCAGCCGCTCCGGGTTCAAACGCTCCGTCGAGGAAGCTGCAGACGAGCGTGATGATCTCCGGCTATTCGATCTCTCCGATATCGTTGCCATTCTCGAGAGTGGAACCACCCATGAACGTGTTTGAGAATCGTGCGGCGCTGTATCCCCTCCCTACTGCGCTACTCGATCGCTTCGCTCCCTGCGTTGCTCCTTGAGGACGGGGACTTAGCGCCTAATTCCAGTTAACGCCGGAGGCTAACAGCTGAGGATGGGGCGCGTTTGACCGTGCCACAAGACAGCCAAGCCGATGCTGCAACCCAGCAGGAGATGCGTGGACCGTATGCGTCTTGAAACCACAGGGCCGCGCTCGGCCTGAAATCCCGTGGTGGGATTCCTGCGTCTTTCAGGGCGCGGAGGAAGTCAATGTCCTCCTTGTTGATTACGGCTACGAATTGTCTCAATGGGATCTACAATTAGAGCAAGCCGAGTGCCTGGGGGCGACCCCGAAGCGGTTCACTCGGTATACGGTGTGCCTCCACCAGAGGCATCGTACTCCCAACGTTGTCGAGAACTTCCGCTAGTAGTATGAGGAAGACTGAAAGTCAAGGCTTGGACGATACGCTCTGTGCGATGTCAGTCGTAACTCACAGAGACGATGGTGAGTGGGCTTGTCGAGGGCGACGGCGTTGTATCTGAATTGGAATGCGGATGTCCTCACAGAGTCTCGATAGTTTCCAAGGATAGGAAAACCCATAGACGCTGCCAAGGTTGGAGTGTGTCTGAGAGGATATAGTCTAGTTTCTGTTTATTTTTGCTGGTGGGCTATTTCGAGTGTGAAACCGTCGACGTCGTCGAGAACGGCTGTGTACGCCGACTATTGCATTTCGACGACGACGTCGCACGGCCACCTGTTCGCTACGCGTTCCCGATTCCATCCGCACTAGTCACGCTTTGGCTCTTACACCAACTCCTAGGCGGGGCAGTTTCCCAAGGTTGGGGTCGACAAACGGTGCATAAGCGCGACTCTTGGGACTGTTCAAGCGAGAAGACAGGCTACCAACGTCACGACAGGGGTTGGAATGGGTAAGTGCAGCAGTCCGAGGTGACTACGTTGGTTGGTGTCGAGAGTTGCTCGAGACGGGACGACTCCGTTCTGTGTCCGAATTAGGTAGTATGTCTACGATAATATAATCGCGTGCATAATCTGGATTCGCAGTAATTTAGAAACCAGTGGCTCCTCACGTAGAGCATTCGTCGACCATATCCCGAACCTGCTCGACAGTGTACATCGCCGTACACCCCGGTGTGTCGATACGGAATTCGCTTGCTGGCGTACTCTCGGAATAGGTCTTCTCGATACGTGGGTCGCCCTCCAATGGGTCGTTTAGCGCACTCAGGACGCGATGGGCTTCAGAGTGAGACATCGTCACCCAGATCGCTTCATCTGGATCACAGGCCGCCATCTTATCGAAGTCTTCGGGGACGGCCCGGCGAAGGTCGTGATTGATGCGCTCGGCTTCGAGCGTGACGACGACGCGGCCCTCGCCGTCGAGGCCGACGGCGTCGATGCGATGGCGGTCGTACTCGCTTGCGGCCTCGGTCAGGTCGTCCTCGTTCCCACCCATGGCACTCGCGGCAGAGACGACGGTCCGGTCACGCTCGTCGAGTTCGAAGTACGGGACGACGTCGACGACCGGCGAGTCATCATCGTTCTGATAGTGGGTTTCAAGATACCGTCGACCGATTTCGACGGCCAGAACGTGCTGGCTCGTCTCCTCTAAGTCACCCTTGCCGTGGCCGTAGTCGACGCCCTTCCGATAGTGCTCGCCGATGAGGCTGCGACCCTCGGGCGTCACAGTATACAGGCGATGAGGGCGGTCCGTATCGTGGCTGAGGATACCGTCGTCGAGGAGGTCCTGAATCGCATCGCTCTCGACATCGAGGTACTCCTGCAGGCGGAGCATGCTGTCGTGTAGGATATCGTACTCCGGTGGGCCATACCGCAGTTGCTGGGCGTTGTACACTGCCTGGACGAACATGAGTTGCACGTCAGAGAATCCGGTCTCTGTGCGCTCCTCGGGCGTGAGTTTGAGATTCACTTCACAGATTGGCACGTCGTCGGAGTCGATCTCTGTGAGTGTGGAGCAACACTCGATAGCCCGGTGCATACCTGTACTATCTGGGTCATAGCGACTCTCACACCCCGTACAGGAGAGACCGTGTATCGAGGCGTCGTAGGTGACCGTCGGTGGCAATCGGTTGGTGTAGGGGAGGGCGCTGTCCACCCGTTGTGGGGACTCGCCGTCCTCGTCCGCTTGATCGTCGACCGTACTCGGCTCGACGAGTTGGAGTGCAGCCGTCTCGCTCATGCGCGAGTTGAGGCGTGCAGTCGCAGCCTCGAAGCCGCGTCGTCGCGGTGGCGTCGTCGCCGCAGGGTGGCCGTTCGGAGGGGTGAGTGAGCGCACCAGAAACGGCCGGGGTTCGTCCTCGTCGAACTGTGCGGGAAGGGAGACGAACCACTGCCCACGCCGGAGAGCACGAAGCCGATTGCCAACCTCTCGAACACTCATCTCGTCGGTCGCCAACCGTCGCGCCAACTCCTCGTCGACGGCGACATTGCCCGCGACGATGGTCGAGACGTTGTTCAGGACCTCGCGGTAGGCCCGCTCGCTCGTTTCCTGTAGTTGGGCCGGGAACTGCATCGCGAGTGTGAGCGCACAGTCGAAACTCCGGGATTGTGAGAGGAGTTCGGAGAGAAGCGAGGAGACAGCGATGCTGGCAGCTTCCTCGACGTAGATGTTGACGAGTGGTCGGTCCTCGGCTTCGTCCGCATCCTCGACAGCAGTATCGGCAGCATCGCCGCTGGCGTCTATGCCAGCCCGCTGGGTGGAAAGCGCACGACGTTTGAGCGCCGACCAGAGGTTCGAGAGAATCAACAGGGCGAGGGCACGCTGTGCCTCGCTCCGTAGCCGGCCCGTATCGAAGATGATGACCACGTCTTCGTCCAGATAGTCGACGAGGTCGAAGTACGGATCATCACTCTCCTCACTCCGGTCGGGGACGTGGTTGAAGATACGTGCGAGCCGGGGATTGACCGGAACCTTCTCGATGCGGTTTGCAACCCCCTGCATGATCTCGTCGAAGGTCCGTGCTCGGTTGGCGACGACGCCGGCGAGCATGCGTTCGAGGTCCGAATCGGAGACCGGCGGTGCCGTATTCCGGTCGTGCATCTCCTGGATCGCCCCGTGGAGATCGCGATGACTGAAGGCGTCCTCGCCGCTGACCGGGTCGAACATCGCCTTCGTCATGTAGCGGATGATGTCCGGCGAGCGAACGGCCTGCTCGAAGCGGTCACGGCCCATGAGCTGGATCAGTATCTCGATGTAGTGATCGACGCGGTCCTCGACGGCCGAGGTGCGCGAAATCCCACGGTCGAGTTCGTCACGGATGTCGAAGAACGAGAAGGCGGGCAACAGCGAAGCGCAGTCGAAGTACAGGACGTTATCGAGGGTCCCGTAGCGCTCGTAGTGCGCTTGCATGTACTCGAGGGGCATTCCATCTCCCTTCGGGTCGATGAGGACGTCAGCGCCGTCTGTGGCCTCGTGGTTATCGAGGATAGCGTTGATGAGACTCGTCGATTTCCCCGACCCCGTCTTCCCGAACCACGCGAGATGGAGTGACTGGAGATCCGGTGGGAGCGATATCGGATCGGGGTCCGGCGTGTTGTCCTGTGTGAGTGGATGGCCAATCGGGATGCCTGCACGCTGATAGCGCGTGAGTTGGCGTTCTGGTGGCGGAGTGAGCGGTTGGCGGTCAGCTGGGGTCGCATCGATACAGCGGCGGCCTGCGGCCGTGAGGCCAGCGCCGTCGAGCAGGCAGAAACTCCCGAGTTCCGTGGCGTCGACGACGATGGCTGGCTGCCGATTGGTCGACCACGGTAACCGGTCTCGCAGGGTGACCGTGTCGGTCTGGAACGTGGCGTCTTCGAGGTCTTGTCTGATTCGGTCGGCCTCCGTGTCAGTAGCGACGCGCCCCTGAATCTCGTAGGTCGTCTGTGAGACGTGGGTGAACGCCGTCGACAGTTCGTCGGCGATACTTTTGGGGGTATGGTCGGTTCTCTTAGAGGGCGACGTCGTTTCGGTCCCGACGACTGCTCGGACGTTGACCGCGAAGGAGTAACGCGGATCTCGCTCGTCGAGTTCGGCGAGTCGCTGTTCGGCTTCTCGTGTGAGCGCGACGTCTTCGTCATCCGGTTGTCCGAAGAGTGCGTTCGTCAGTTTCCCACCGAAGGAATCCTCGCCGGATTCGATATCGAGTTGGCGTTCTCCTAATTCCGGTGACCAGTCGGCTTTCGGCTGTCCGAGTATCTGGACGGCTATCGGAAACGGGCTGTTCGCGATGGTCTCGACGACGCCGGCCAGTGGAACGCGATTCGTATCGGACTCTCCCTCGTAGAAGGACTCGAAAGGCGTGAGACTCGTCTGCCAATCCTTGCGGTGTGTCGTCTGTCGTTCGTACTCGACGGCGGTGTGTGGTGTCTCAGTGGTGTCAGCCGTGGGCGTGGTCACACCCTGTAAGATTCCTGCCCGACTCTCGTGAACGCGCTCGAACTCGTAGGTGTCCGGAAAGAGCGCTCTGAGCGAGCCCTGTAGTGCGTCCACTGTCTCAGGTTGGTCACTTGTGACGTAGTAGGACAGTCCCGCATCGTCGCCGACGAGCAACCACTCGAACGTCGGTGGCTGGGTGCCTTCGCGCAGTCGTGTCAGCCAGCCCGCCTCGGATGAGGTGGAGAGGCGATGCAGTCGGCGGGCCTGTGTCTCGACGACGGCCGGATCGAGTGGGTCGTCGGCTGGCTGTATCCGAATGTAGGTGTGCGTTTCCTCGGCTGGGACTGGTAGGGCGTTGTCTGTCGGTGGGGAACGGGCCATCGATACTGGTTGGTGAGTCGATGCTGGGTACTTGCTTAAGCGCTCGTGTCCGGGCGAAGTGTGGCCCAAGGTTGGAAGTACGGGCGTTCTAGATAGGGTTGGGTCGGTCTGGACAGGGTTGGAAGTATGCGGAGTTGGGACGCAAGAGAGTTAGATTGAATCACACAGATTCGAGGAGGAAGCCTACGGCTTCAGCCGTGGGAGGAATCCGACCAACAGTGAAACAAACCACGAGCGTTAGCCGTCCGACTCTCCCACGTCAGCCGCTTAATTTATAAAGAGATACTGCGAAATGTGAAACACGGGTGGAGGACATAATTCGCACCGTCAAAGTCAAACTTGACGTACCCACAGAGCGGTGCGACGACCTCCAGCAGACCAAAGACCAGTTCCTCCATTGTGCGAACACCACCGCAGAGTGGGCGTGGAGACACCCGAACGACTACTGCGTGACCTCAAAACAAACGGCCGAGAACGCCCTCTACGAGCGACTTCGAGGCGAGACGGAGTTGACAGCGAACCTCGTTCAGAAAGGGATTCGACGCGCTATCGAGGCCATCAAAAGTGGTGTCGCCCGACTCAAGAAAGGAGAGAACACGAGTCAACCGCACTTCGAAGCGTGGAGCGTCGTCTACGACAAGCGCTCAGCGACGTTCCACCGCGACCACGTTTCGCTTTCAACAGTGAACGGTCGTGTCGAGTGTGAGTACGTGCTTCCCGACGAACCCGAGGGGACGCCGATTGGTGAGTACCTGCTGAACGAGGACTACGAGTTCCGTATGTCCACGTTGCAGTACGACCGCTCCACAGGGTCGTTCTATCTCCACGCACGAATGCGCCAAACTGGAAACGACGAGACAGAACAGTCCACGATTACTTCTGACGCCAAGCACAAAACAGTCCTTGGCGTTGACCTGAACGTGGACGGCTCGCTCGCTGTGACTTCGACTGGCGCGTTCATCGGGAACGCTGATGAGATGAATCATCGACGCCGGGAATACGAGAAGACTCGGGGGTCGATGCAACAGACGGGCACGCGGTCGGCACATTTGTCGATTCAGTCACTGAAAGACCGCGAACACCGCTGGATGCAGGACGAACTCCACCGTGTCTCGAACCAGATTCTCGACGAAGCCCGTGACCACGAGTGTACGCATATCGCGTTCGAGAACCTGACCGACATCCGCAAGCGGATGGCTGGTGCGAAACGATTCCACGCATGGGCGTTCCGACGCCTCTACCAGTACGTCGAATACAAAGCCGAGATGTACGGAATCGATGTGAGACAGGTGAGTCCCGCGTACACGTCTCAGCGGTGTTCATCGTGTGGGTTTACACACGAGAACAATCGACGGTCGAAACACCGGTTCGTGTGCCAGAAGTGTGAGTACGAACTGAACGCGGATTACAACGCGAGCAAGAATATTGCTCGTAAACTTCTCAAGGGTCTCCATTCGGGGCAGAAGTCTTCGGGTGGAGGCGCACTCTGTCAGTGTGCGCTAACGTCAGGGACGTTGAACCTGAACGGCGATTTCCACGCCTCCGTCGAATCGACGGCAGAAGGGGAGTCCACTGACAAGCCCACGACTTCAGTCGTGGGTAACTGACAGAGGCTGATGTCGCAGACATTGCCGACCGAATCAATGCAAGTGCACGGGAGCGTATCGAGGACCGGCTGGAGTAGTCTCGACAAATGAAGCTGGTCGTTGATGCCAACGTCGTCATCTCTGCGCTCATCAACCAACAGATCCCCATCCTATTGCATCTCGTGTTGGTTACTGAGAAACGACTACTCTCCCCGACTGTTAGAGACGAATTCGCTTACGTCGTCTCCCCGCAGATACACTCGTGCCCCTGTCGAGACCGTCCAGTAACGTATGCATGAATCTCGGTGGCGAGCTCGTACATCGCTTCAGCACGTGCTGCTGAGGCGAGCCCATCCTGATAATACGTTTTTGCTCGGTGGTCGCGCCAGAGATCTGCGAGATCAGCCGCCATCGATTCACCGAAAACACCGGCCGCTGCCGCTTCCCGGTAGACTCCGGAATGCGTGCCGGGAAGATCGTCCGGCTGCATCGTGCTGCGTTCGAGGAGCCGGAATTCCACGGTTCGTTCGATGGCGACGAACGACGCTTCGATGACGAGTGTGTAGTAGCTGGCCTGTTGCAGTGCCTCGGCGCCGGCAAGCAAGCGACATGCCTTCCGCAACTGAAGGAGGGCGGCATCCTCGACATCGAGCCCGGCTTCGATATCTGTCGGGCGGCGGTCGAACGCGGCTTGCACATTGTCGATGAGTTGTTCGATTCGCGTACTACTCATCTGCGACGACCTCCTTCCGGAGCGAGTCAAGGTGGTCGCTGCCATACACCGTAATGCCCTCAGCGAAGATGTCGCGAAGTTTTGACCCAGCTCTGTGTGCGCTCTCGGCGGATTCGACATACGCCTCGAACGCGAATCGGTCACCGTCGAAGCGGTCGGACTGGAGATCAGCAACGACGTCGGTAATTCGCCGGCGGGCTGTCGTCCGATCACCATCGACGACGACGAAACAATCGATGTCGCTCTGGCGGTCAGCCTCGCCCCGAGCGACGCTCCCAAAGACGACGATACCGAGTAGGTCGTCGACGTCGTCGGTGTCAGTGAGCGTGGCTTGCACGCGATTGACGAATGCCCGGATCGGCGCGTGGAACTCCGACTGCGGAATGGCAAGAATTGGATCGTCTTTCTGGAGTCGGTCTGGGTTGATCGCGATGTAGTTTCGTTGTGGCGTCTCTCGAATTTGGACGGCACCGATACTGTCGAGGAGGTCGACAGCCCGCCACACCGTCGAGCGGGTGACACCCGTGGCGTCGACGAGTTCGGGAATCGTAAACTCCGTGTCGTGAGCGTCGGCGAGCAGTCGGAGGATGTCGTCCGCGGCGCCGATACGGAAGATATCGGTGTCCGCGTCGGGATACGCATCGATGCAGATCGTTATATCTTGTTTCGCCATTTCAGACACTGTCTGATTTTGTGCAACGACATATAAATAGTACGGTGGAGTGAATTCGCGTTTCGGAGGAGTACCACGAGTGGCGAAAAAGAGTCAGCGGATCGAAGTCCTCACAGTTCCGGAGGTCGATGCCCCGCTCGCTCGGTCACTGGTCACAGTTGCAGACGCCGCCTTCGCGGATCTGGTCGGTGACGTGTTGATGGGTTTCGCGGGCCAACCGATGCATCGCTTCGGCCTGTTGCCTCGATGGATGGCGGCCGCCGTAGTAGCTGTCTGTCCGGTTGTCGCCATACAGGTCTTTGAGTTCGCCCGTCAATCCCCGGGTGAAGAGGCCGAACCGAGCCGCCTGATCGTAGCAGCGGTCGTGCGAATCCGTCTGGAAGTCACGTAGCTCGTCGCCGCCCTCCACGATGGCGAACGCCTCCAGCGATTGCTCGATGATGCCGAAACACAGTTCGACGACGGCGGTGTAGTAGCCGTCCTCAATTTCCTCAACGACGGCGAGGAGCCGACATCCCTTGGTGAGTTGAGTCTTCCAGTCAGCATCCGTGTCGATCGCCGATTCTCGAGTCGGAAGGCCGTGGCCCTCCTCGTTAAAGGCGTCGACAGCCGCGTCAAGTGCCTCCCTGACGGCGTTTGGATCACTCATCTACATCACCGTGCAGAACCATTTTGCGGACGGTGTCGAACTCGTCCGTCCGGTGGACGGCGATGCCATCGCGGAGGATTTCTCGTAGGTCTTCTGCGTAGTTCGGAATGGCTTGAAGACCTTCGACGTCTATCTCGAAGGCGTAGCGGTTGCCGTCAAATACGTCCTCTTCGAGGGATTGCCTGACGTGGTTCGCCCGCCGCTGGTTGCCCATCCTGTCTTCGCGCACTAACACCCAGAGGTCGACGTCGCTGCGGCGGTCGGCCTCGCCACGGGCGACGCTCCCATACAGGACAACGGCGAGAACACTATCGAGTTCGTTCAGTATCGCCTCTGTCGCGGCCTGCACCGGATCGTGGAACTCCGACTGCGGAATTTCGAGGTAAGGGTCGGCTGGTCGGATCAACCGGTCGCGGTTGATCTGCACGAGGCGGCGTGTCCCGTCACGTTCCTCAACGACGAGGTCGTTGTTGGAGAGGACATTGATTGTCTTGGTAATCGTCGGCCGCGTGTAATCGACTGCCTCGGCGATGTCCGTCATCGAGAACGACTCGTCGTGGTGACGCGTTAATAAATGGAGGATGTCGTCTGTGGCTTCACCTTTGAATAAGCTACCATCTCGAACGGGTATACCGACCGTTATTTTAGTTCTGTCATCTGAACTACCGTTCGGTATCGTTTTCATTGTAAACACTTCTTTTGCATTTCTATTTAATGTTTATTATGAAATGGGGGTTTAGCTTATCCAATACGATCAGTAAGTCGGTCCAGTACAGTCCAGAGAATCCGCGGTGGTGTGTCCGCCGAGAAGGACACAGACTCGTACTCGTAGGGTTCGTCAGTTGAAGAGCGCTCCTGGTAGTGGAGTTTCCCGTCCACGTGTGGATTCGGTTCCCGGTGCCAGCCACAATCGAATCCGGAATCATCGCTGTAATGAAACGCGTACTCTGGATCCTCTGGTGCTGGCCACCACGCTACGCGGAGTGTCGCTTTGTCCGCATCGACGCCGAGTACTGCCGGATCAAGAATTGCACGGAGTTCACGGTATTTGCCGTCCGGATTTCCAGTCGCTCGTTGCACCGAAGGGTGTCGCTCAAGTTCGCGTTGTAGTTCCCGGAGAATCCGGTGGCGCTCTGCTCCGAGATCGCCCGAGTTGCCACCGTCAGTGGCGATGTCTGTCTTGTGAACGGGAAAGAATCCCGACGGCGGCATCACGCTGTCGCCGTCCGCGTATCGCTGTACTCATCGTACCGCGACAGTGCATCTTCGATAAGGGAGAGACGGTACTCCGTGAGTTCCCAGTCACTCGCAGTGCGTCGCCGCACCCTAGCCTCCTCAGCAGAGGTCTCTTCGCCAGCCGCGGTACTGCGGAGTTCGTCCGGCGAGCGCACGTCGTATTCGTCTTGCCACGACTCGACGTCGGCTTTCAGATCTGCGGCCAGTTTGGTGAGTTCGTCACGATCGTGTTCGGTGACGAGTTCGCGGAGATCACGGGTGCGGACGTACACCGGGTCTGGATAGTACGTGACGGCACTGCCCGTCGTATCCGTGGTGAGGACGTGGAGCTCTACGAGGCTATCTAAGTGCCGACGAGCCGTGTTCTCGGCGACGAGTGCTTCCGCTGCGATCCATCCCGCAGAGCGTGGGTCTGATAGTGAGAGCGCGACAGAGCGAACACGATCGAACGCACTCGTGTGTTCCTTCCAGGCGGCGTCACCCGACGCACCATCCGTGTCGCTGGGAACGTCGGCGTCGTCCTGATCAGTCGGTGTCATGCTAGTCCGTTGGATTTGTAAATGTATAATTGTATCTGTGGGTCAAATTATTCACTTCGTTATCGACGACGGCGGAGAGGGGTGTAGGGACGTTGGGGAGAGCAGTTATCTCGAAAGCTCCCAGAGCCATCGGATCCCTCAACCCGCTGTACGTGGTTCAAAGAGCCCATCCGTCGTCACCGTCCCAAAGAAAAATATAGATATAGCGCACAAAACTATTTTTGCCCCTATCTCGTATCCAGAGACAACAATGGAAAAGGACCGTCTGTGGACGGGCGACGTGAACGAAGCGGTTGTCGAGGAGTGGAAAGACGAAACGTCTCCATTCGAACGCGTCAAAGAGGTCCTGCTCTCGACGACGTCGTTCCACTATGCTGGGACGATTGCTGAACGTGCTCGCGTAAGCGAACCGAGCGCTCGCAAGCATCTCCGAACACTCGCAGACAGCGGCTTTGCAGCAACCGAAAACACGGGCCAGGGAACTCGGTTCAAGCGCTCCAGCGAATCCATCGCGATGGAACGGATAAAGGAACTGCACACCGAGCTCACACGAGATGAGTTGATAGCGGGTATCCAGTCGCTCAAGTCCCAGATACAGGCGTATCAAGACGAGTACGACGTGACCAACCCAGATGACCTCGCACTTGAACTGGAGCCTGCTGACGACGGCTGGGAGATCATCTCACAGTGGCAGGCAATCGAGGAGAATCTCGACCTCGCACAGGCGGCGCTCTCTCTGTATGACTTCGATCCCGACCGTGGAAGTTCTGATGAGGCTGGTTCCAGCGATCGGTCGAAGGGTGCATTCGCCGAAGACATAGACGGACTCTCAGCCTGAGGCATGGACGAAACAGATCGAGAAGGCATTCCTGCGACGGAATTAGCCGGTGCCGTCGGCCCGCCCGACGTGACGATCATGCGGAGGATACGGACGTTCTTTCTCGAAGCGGAGCCACTCGTCGACGCCACCAGTTTCGACAGTGTTCTCCACCCACAAGAACTCACCATTCAGTTCGAGGACGGGATCGGCACAGCGGAGCAGTGTCGACTCGACGTGACGTGGTTTCGGTCTGGTGCGTACCGATTTCACTACGTCGATACCGAGGAGGTAAACTGGCGATTCGATCGCCATCCAAACACGCACTCACCAGCAAAGCACTTTCACGAGCCACCTGTGGCACACTCCGAAACAGCCGTTGCATCCTGTATCACCGTCGAAGAGCCGACCCTCGTTGCCCGTGCTGTTTTGAAGCTCTGGCGTCGCGCCTACGAGATGGACGACCTCGAAGTGCTGAATACGGCATCCGACCCGCCGTAGGACGAAGCGAATGGTGAGGCGAGAGTGAGAGAGGAGATTGCTGGAGTGAGAATTTCGAGTCTGCGTCTTAGTAGAGGCTATCACGCCGTCCTTCACTCGAAGCAGTGGTGTGTCTCAGGGAGACCAGTCGAGCGTTGTGTTGCGTGCAGTTCTGTCGACGACTGTGAAGGAGATACTGAGAGTGTTACAGTGACCTCGAAAGCCCTCGGGCCGTTCGACTCCCACGACTCGCTGCGCGTGGTTCGAGAGAGCAAAGCTCTCTCGTCATCACGAAAGGCGCAATGCGCCTTTCGAACGACTTCGCTCACGCCGTTCGCTGCAGTGCTTGTGCTTTGAAAATCGCTGGCCGCGATTTTCAGCATCCCGCAAGAGCACCGCGCTCTTGCGAGGACGTCGTCGGGGTTCCTCGAGCGGCCCTCGCCCTTTCAGTCCACCAGGAAGCGGTTGGATGGGTCTATGGGTGGCCCGCCCCGCTCGCCCGGCCGACGCCCGCACCACTCACAGCGAACGCCGTTCGCTGTTCGTTCCTCGCTCGCCCTTTCGGGACGCCAGCATCAAGTGCGGTTTCGGTCTTCGTGCCTCAGACCGGAAACCGACTTGAAACTGGCCGCTCGGGCGGCCTGGCCGGTCGCGCGGTTCTGGATGTGCCTGTCGAAGGCGCGCGCTGCCCGCGCCCTGTCGGGCGCGTGAAGGCGCGGACAGCGCGCGAGGATGTCGGTGTCGTCGAGGTGTGATGAGAGCCACGGCTGGAGAGTCGTGGAAGGTAGAAGACGCTGAGTAGGCGCCTTCAGGTTAACTGCAATGAGTATAGAGAATTCAATCGGATATGAAGGTTGGCACGAGGAACAGCGCGTTGAACAGAAAGCCGTCGTCGACGAGACGCCGGAGCTGCGGCGGTCGGTCGAACAAGAGATACAGGGCACCGTCGATACGAACCACTACGAGGCGGCTGGACGGGGCCTCACCCTGGAGGGGGAGGAGCGGTTGAAGGCACGCGAGTGGGAGATTTCGCGAACCCGAACCCGGTGGGACTGCAGAGCGGACTCGGACCGAGAGGCACGGACGAGGGCCGTGGTCGAACGGAAGAACGAAGCGCGACGTCGGCGATTCGAGGAGCGAGCGGCGAGCGTGGATAAGTGGGCGGACTCAAAGCGGGTGGACCCACGAAGCGAACTCTCTCGGGCGGAGTTGGCGAGCGTGAATCAGCAGGCGTGGCGGATACACGAACGGGTCCGGACGGGAACGACGACGGCGGCGCTCTCGAAGCGCGTGGCCCAGAAGATGGCAGACGGTGCGGATATCGTGGATGCGTCGGTCTTGGTGACCGAAGAAGAGTGGCTCGCACCGGGGATGGTCGTCCCGATCGGGAAACTGGCGGCGACGAATCGAAGCGAGGTGTGTATCGAAGGGCGG
Organism: Haloarcula rubra; assembly: GCF_019599465.1. GTDB lineage: Archaea > Halobacteriota > Halobacteria > Halobacteriales > Haloarculaceae > Haloarcula > Haloarcula rubra. Next base: position 16,976 of record NZ_RKLR01000020.1, on the reverse strand, counting down.
GTCACGGTGCTCTGGGAGCCGACGACGCCGACCATCTCTCAGGTGGGCCTCATCGAAGACGAGACGGGGACGACGAAGTTCACGGCCTGGACGAAGTCGGACATGAAACTGGTTCGAGAAGGCGAGTGGGTGCGGTTCCGTGGGGTCGCAAAGAGCTGGTACGAAGGGCGCGTCTCGGTGGCACTGACGGGCTGGAGCAGGGTCGAGTTCCCCGAACGCGAGCGCAGCGAGCGGTTGTAGACCGAGCGGGCGGTCTTTTTTTGTTGACGCCCGTTGCCTCCCCAGCCGTCGTCCTCGCTTCGCTCGGACGCCCCTCGCGCGTTCTCGGCGCGGGAGCGCCGGTTCATCGCGCGCCATTTCCGGAGAGAAGCGGCACTGCACCACCTGATGGTCGATACATGTACCAGTGATACGCATCACGCACTGGCCGGGGCGCCGTCGGTGTCGAGGTCATCAACGAGTGGATAGTCGATATGCATCTCGATACGGTCGAACGGAACAACAGGTTGTATTGCTCCGCCAGAGCCGCCCTCTTCGAGCTTGAGAATGCCGATTACCTCCAGCTGCTTTAGATCCGAGTGAACATCGGAGACATCTCGATCAACGAGCCGTGCAGCCTCACGCATACTTTCTGGCTCGTGTTCTGCGATCGCCTGGACGAGCTCGAGGCGGAGTGGGGTGAGACTATCGACGAGATCGTCGTAACTTCCGAACTGCAAGGTTACTGTCTCATCAGAGTCATCGAGCGTATCGTCTTCTCCTGCCTGGACGAAATCTAACGCGTCATTCCGGAGCTGTTCGCGGTCGCCAACGGTGATGTGGAGCGTGGTCATGGTCAGTTGAGGTGGTTTGGTTGGTCAGTACGGTCGGTCTGGTCCGGCGTCAACGGCGTCCCAGTACTCATCGGCACTAGCCCAGAACTCTACAGGCGGGGCAGGCCGAGTGCCTCGGGTCGTTCGAGAGAGCGAAAGGTTCTCTGGTGATGACGAGACAACGTCGCCGTCTCGAACTACGTGACCCAGAGACAGTTCACTAGGTGTTGGTTCTCTCCCCAACAGGGTAAGCGTGTTGGGTACGAAGCCAACACGACTGACAGTGAGATGTGACGATAGGTTGGCACCAGTACATACTCACGGTATCGAGGGACGGGAGACAGACAACCGCTGAATCCTGAACAGCAAGAACTCAGTACGTTTGGGGTGGGCGTTCAAGAATATCGAAAATCTCCTTTGCACGGTACTCCTTGTTGCGCTTCTTGCCCGTGACCTCTTCCAGTATACCTTCGTCCACCAGGGCGGCAATCGCACGGTATGCCGTTGAGCGCTCAATATCGAGCCGATTCGCGACGGTTTTAGTCGTCACGTAGGGTTGCTCGAAGAGAGTACACGCTAAACGGTTTTTCGCGTACTGGACACCTCCAAATTCGCTCTCATAACGGCGGCGAAGTGTATCCAGTGCTAGCGTCCGATCGACAGATTCCTCGGCTTGCTGTGCAATTCCTTTGAGGAAAAACGACAGCCATGCTTCCCAGTCGCCGTGGGTGCGAACTGCCTCCATTCGGTCGACGTAACTCGCCTTGTTCCGATTGAAGTACTCGCTGAGATAGAGGTTCGGTCGTTCGAGAAGCCCGGCGTCGTACAGTTGGAGTGTAATAAGGAGCCGACCGAGTCGTCCGTTCCCATCGCCGTACGGATGGATCGTTTCAAACTGATAGTGGAACAGTGCGATATCTAGGAGCGTGTGATAGCTACCGCCAGTCCGATAGTACGTCACCAGAGCGTCCATGAGCCCTTCGATCTCTCCTGGTACTGGTGGCAGAAAGTCTCCAAGGTGGTTAGGGACCGTCTTATACGCACCAATTGTCTCGGTATCGAGGCGGTCATCCGGAACGTCCGTGAGTAGTGTCTCGTGAAGCCCGTGAAGAAGCGACACGGAGATTTCTCCACCGCTATCGAGTTTGTCAATGCCGTCTTCGATAGCCTGCTCGTAGTTGAGGACTTCCTGTGTGTCCTTCGTGTCGGATTCACTGGGAGCTGGTTCGGTAGTCTCATCAAGACTGCGGTTTTCGAGGCTATAGAGCGCGTTGTAATCGATATTGGCACCCTCTATTTCGGCAGATTCCATTGCTTCTTTCCGGAGGAGCGAAGTGTAGAGGACGGGCGGAAAATCAAGTTCGAGGCTGACGCCGCTGAGCTTGCCCAGCCAGAATGTAGCGTCAGCCAACAAATCATAAAAGTCGGCATCTAATGTAAGCTCCCGCGAGGGCGGGAGTGGATCAGGTCTGTAGTACGACTCTCTGCCGTATGAAATGAGTTCGCCGGGTGCGGTATCTTCTATCTCGATTCCTCTCATGCACGCGACGACGACTATGTCCCCCAGAATATTGAATTTAGTGTGTCTGAATGCAAGTACTGGCTCTTAGTGGGGAACATTGTTGCATTTCGATTTACTCTATGCAACAAGACGCTACGCCGAGTGAAGAGCAAATTCGGCAGCTCGTAGGCCCACCTATTCGTTCTCGATTGCCGCGTATATGTCAGCATAGCGGCGGCCGTCAAGTTTCCCCATCTCGAGGGCGATCTCGTGGCGTTCCTCGTCGCTCTCGGCCGACTGATACCGCTCGTACAGCCTCCGAATCTCTTCGCACATACGTATCGGATGCGACTCGACGCACGTATTTTGTGCCCCTGACGGGTGCGGGGCACACATCCCGCATGACCGAAATGGGACACAGAGCACTCATCGCGTACGAACGACCAGATAGCCTGTACAACTGCCACTACTCTCACTGGGGCGCCTGCAATCTTCGTCTGAAGCGGGACATCACGCCCGAGAGGCCCTTCGGTGGGGATCGAGACAACGAAGCTGCTCGTTGCCTCTTTGACGCACTCGCAGAGGCCACTACGGACGAAACGGTGAACAGGGTGCTTAAGGAGACGGCTGCTCCACAGTCACAGGTCGACCAGCATCCACTCGTCATCGGGACGACGATCGAGACGATCATCACCGAACATCTCGATTACCTGCACCACGAAGCGTTCTACGTCGTCGACGCCGAGTTCGAGATAACGGCGTATCGAACCCACTGGTTCGGGCTCCAGTACGACTCTCGAACGATCGAGCACGCACCGACCGTCGGGAACGGCGCACTCAGGACTGTCCGGTGGTACGACGGCGAGCCAGTGGGCGATGGCTTCGCACAGGGCGAGTTCCGAGCGCTGAAAGCCGTCGTCGGTGAAATGGTCGACCAAGGCGTCTTCTCGCCGGCGGAAGCGGTGGAGTACATGTGCAAGAAACTCGACGCCTGGGCTGGCACTCGTGACGAGATTCTGGTCCGGACGCCGGTGGAGAGGTGACTTGTGACATCACCCTGAAGACCGAGGATTCCCGAGGTTGGGAGAACTAGCGGAGGAGGGAAGGCCGGGGAATCAGACTTTCTCACGCCTCGCCGTCGGGTACCGACCACGTCTGTTCGGAGGGTCGACACCTACTGTCCAGCTGTGAGTAGCTCAACGCTCGGGCAGTTTCCACGTCTGCTCAAGATCCACGAATTCGCTTTGATTCGGAAGGGTATTCGCAGGCCGCTCAACGATATCCATGATTTCTGTTGCCCTGAATACTCGATTCTGGTCGTTGCCGGTTATCTCTTCAATGACGCCGTCTGATTCGAGTGTTTCAACGGCGTTATTCGCAGTCTGGTACACAACACCGAGCCGTTCGCTGGCCTCCCGGACAGTAAAATACGGATCCTCGAACAGTGCGAGTGAGAGCCAACGGACAGATTTCGCTTTGTCCGCATATCGGGACTCGTACTCTTTCCGTTTATCAACGAGGAGCCTCGCACGGACGAACGCCTCTTCCGCCTGCTCGCGAATGCCCCGGAGGAAGAACTGGAGCCACTCGTCCCACGCGCCCTCTTCGCTCACGGCTAACAGTCGGTCGGCGTAGTCAGTCCGATGGCGTTCGATGTACGAACTCAAGTAGAGCATTGGATAGTGGAGTAGCCCACTCGAGACGAGCATGAGCACGACGAGCAGTCGACCAACTCGTCCATTGCCATCTTTGAACGGATGAATCGTCTCGAACTGGTAGTGAGCGATTGCGATGTCGATTAGATCCGGCCAGTCAGACCCCAACTGGATGAACCGCTCCAGGTCGTCCACCAGCCCCGGAACCATTTCTGGCTTCGGCGGAACGAACCGAATTTGATTCCCGAGGCCGTGTGGCCCCTCCTCTTCGATTATAGCGTACCCTGGCCGAAATTCACCAGGTAATGGGTCGTCCCCATCTGATCGTCCCTTGATCAGTAGCTGCTCGTGGAGCGACTTGATCAGCTCCGTCGTGATACTCTGTCGTTCGATACCGGCGGTTTGGAGAAACGAGATAGCATCGTCTAGTGCCGTAATATAGTTGCGAGCTTCTCTGATATCGGCTTCGTGGTCACTCTCAACCGTCTCTCGAATCAGACGTTCATCAACGTCGTATCGATAGAGGTCAGATACAGTCACTGCTGTCCCTTCGACCTGAGACGACTGCTCTGCCTCCTTATAAACAAACGAACTGAACACAGCGCCAGGATTGTCGATTTCACTTCCGAGCCCTTCTAGCCGACCGAGGGCCCACATCGCTCTGGACACTTCTGCGATGACATCAGCAGACAGTTCGAGTGTCGGTGGGAGTTTGTTCGGAAAGTATGCCTTCGGGAGACGTTCGTCGGTCCGAAGCGGCATATATTGACCTGGCGCATCTGGAGCGAGGTCGTATCCGTCTTTCATTACGGGTCCTTGAACGCGATTCAGTTAAAAATTTTCGGAGATTATTGGAAATAGAGTGGGATATAGAGACATCCAATACTAATATTCAGACTTAGAGTAGAATTGGACGGACCATAGATTGCCACAGTTGTGACATAGTGTGAGATTCTTGAAAAGCCTCGTCCACGACGACGCCCCCAAGCGTCGTGATTGATTCAACTGAAGCGGTAGCGCGGAGTCCCCTTCCTCAAGGAGCGACCGAAGGGAGTGAGTAGGTTTGCGACGACGACTGAGCGACAGTTCTTTGAGTACCACCCGCGTACCACGCAGTATGAGCACGGGCGCGGACGACAACGGCGACGGGGAGATGGTGAAGTTGAACGTGAAGGTGCCGAAGCGGCTTCTGGAGGAGATAGACGACCTGGCCGAGGAACTGGAGTACACCAACCGCTCGGAGTTCATTCGTGAGGTGCTGCGCGACACCACGGAGCCGATTCTGACGCCCGGCGCGCAGGAGGGTGTGTCCGAGGGCTACGCGGACGTGGCTGCGGGGCGGACGATGTCGACGGACGAGGCCCGCGAACGACTCGGTATCGACGACTGAGGGCAGAACGGTGGCTCACGAAGTCGTTCTGACGGAGACGTTGGTCGAAACGCTGGAGCAGTTCGAGACAGAGAACGCCGAGCGGATTATCAACAAGCTGGAGGACATCGGTGACTTCCCGGACCACTTTCTTGACCGACTAAAGAATCACCCCGGTTACAAACTTCGAGTCGGTGACTTCCGCGTCCTGATTGATTGGGACAAGGACAACGAGGCGATCTACGCCATTGACGCCTTCGAGCGGAAGAAGGAGTACCGCGAACTCGGGAAGTATCGGGAGGTATGGGGATCGTGGCGAGATGATGAGTAGGACGTGACCAGGTCAGGCATTCTCCTCGGTTCTCTGTAAAGATACATTTCTCGAGTGCGTCGACGTCGTCGATAATTTTGTCGTGCCCCGCGAGGGGCGCGGGGCACACAATCGTGTCCTGAAACAGACAATGTCGAACGCAAAACCAACGCCGAACCCACTCTCGCAGTTGGCGTTCACCAGCCGAGTTGCAAAGCGCGCTCAGTACGAAGCCTTCGAATTCGACCTACTTGGAGACCGAATCCGTGTTCGCAACGGGAGTTACGCCGACCCGGAGAATCACGAGTATCTCGTCCAGATCGAAGACGGCGTACCGGTTTCCTGTACCTGTCCGGCCGACGAGCATTTCGAGGGGGCCTGTAAGCATCGGGTGGGCGTCGCGATTCGCCGACCGATCGTCGACCTCGTCACCGACGTCCAACTCCGAGCTGACGGCGGTGATTCCATTCGGCCGGCGGCACAAGCAAAGAAATCAGGTAGCGAATCAGCGGCAAGTACTCCTCAGGAGGACGCTACCGATGATTGTGAGTGTGATGGCCTGCCGGATTCGGTGCCGTGCTGGCCTTGCTTTCGCGATGGGCGAGAGGATTTCGAGTAAAACCAGTGGATACGTACCCTTCCAACAGGATTTCAGCAAAAAACTCAATCGAGCGTATCGAGATCCCCGAACTGTTCTCGATTGACAAGACGTCGAGCTTTGTTCCGAAGGTGGTCAACTAGTTCGGATTCCGAGTCGTAGGTAATCACTGCAACATCCCACCGGGACTTCGCTGAGCGAATCATTTCCGAAGAGACAGCTGATTCCTTGGCAAAGACAACACGTTCACGTTCTCCAGCGTCGAGATCAGTACCGTCACCCGTACTGAGTGCCTCAAGAACGCTGCCAGCTTCTTCACCAACCCCAAAATTGTGTCCGAGATAGGGGAGGATGAAGACAGTCATATTCGCACAGGTGGCGTATTCGATGCTCTGTGTCGCAGCATCTACCCTATCTGTGTCTATCCCGATGTCGACTGCTAAGAATGCATTGACAGCTGGATTACTCCTCAGTGACCCCTGAACGCGCCGGAGAAGGGCTTTCGCCTCATCGATGTCATCTTTATTTTGGAATAGCTGTCTGAGAGGGCCTGGTAGGTCTTCTATTGAGATATCTTCTCGGGCCTCTGAGGGGAGGACATAGTTCAGATTGAAAGATTTGTACGGTCCCATCACATAGACTAAGAATCTATCCCGCTGAACGGCGGGCAGTCGGTTGATAATGAGATCCCTCGAAATCGACCGGACCATATGCGTGTTTCGAATAGCCTATATAAAAAGAGTGTTATTTGGCACTCGTCAATTTGAGAACGACTAAGTTAGTAGAGAGACAATCTGGATATATGTCTCGTATGGAAACTCGGCCAGAGGATGGCGACGGGCCGGGTAATGGTGAGTGGGAGCGTGAAGAATGGGATCTCCCGCCAGATAGTTTCTTAGACCTCGAAGAGTACCTGGAAATGCAAAAAGCCATCAGCGACCCGGCCAGATACCGCATAGTTGTCTATCTCACCGACCATGACGAGGTAACGCCATCTGAGCTGTACGAGCAGGTGGGGATGGGCCTCGATAAGAGTACTATCCACTACCATCTGGATAAGTTGGTCGACGTCGGGCTCGTCGAAAAGAGAGCCCGTAACGATGGGAACGGCATCCATTGCTACTATCGGATTACGACGTTCGGCAAAACCATTCTTGAACACGGTGTCAGAGAACTCATCCGTCGGGAATGGGAAACTCGTGGCGCCTACAATAGCGATGCCAACTGAGTTGCGGCTATTTTGATAGAGTTCCGAACGTATGCCCTCGAGTTAGACGGGAGTGAAGCGGACATAGCGTACACTTCCACCGACGGCGCTACAGATGGGTTCTCCCCGGTTCTCCCGCAATAGTGAGTCGGGCCGCCTGAGTGGGATGCGGTCGGACGACGAACGTACAGTTCTATCGTGCCCCGCGAGGGGCGCGGGGCACACTCACTCGTGTCCTGAAACAGACAATGTCGAACGCAAAACCGACGCCGAACCCACTCTCGCAGTTGGCGTTCACCAGCCGAGTTGCAAAGCGCGCCCAGTACGAAGCCTTCGAGTTCGACCTACTCGGAGACCGAATCCGTGTTCGAAACGGGAGTTACGCCGACCCGGAAAATCACGAGTACCTCGTCCAGATCGAAGACGGCGTACCGGTTTCGTGTACTTGCCCGGCCGACGAACATTTCGAGGGCGCCTGTAAGCATCGCGTCGGCGTCGCGATTCGCCGACCGATCGTCGATCTCGTTACCGACGTCCAACTCCGAGCCGACGGCGGCGAAGCCATGCGGCCGTCAGCGCGGGGAGAGCAATCGAACAGCGAACGAGTAGCGAGCGTCTCGCAAGGTGAGGAAGAGAAAACAGACGATGACTGTGAGTGTGACGGACTGCCGGATTCCGTGCCGTGCTGGCCTTGCTTTCGCGATGGGCGAGAGGACTTCGACTGAGAAGGCGGACCAGTAGAAATAGCAATAGTAGTTGGGATCGACTCCGCTCGATAGAGATTATAGGTGGAACAGACGCAATACAACGTTCTTCAGGTCGTAGATACGCGCCACTACTCCGACCAGGATCTAGTAACTCTATTAACTATTACCGGATTATGGGTAGCTATCAAATGTACGAGACTCTCGACGATACGGCGGCACAGATCATCCTCGCTATCGAGAGTGGTGACTCCATCCGCCGTGTCTCGCAGCATCTCCAGATCCCGTATGAGACGGCAAGACAGGCCGTCAATCGACTCGAAAAGGCGGGATACGTCAGCTACGACGAGGGCCTCGCTGTCAACGACACCCGCGTGAGAGACGCAGCACGCAATCTCGTCGCCGCCAGCGCTGGCGTCAGTCCACCCTCAATCGAGGAGGCCTACGTCCTTCCACAGTCCGGTGACTGGCCGTTCGCGTTCACACGAATCGACGCCGCCTATGTGTGGACACAGGGCGGCTACCAAGTCGGTCGCGACCCCAACGACTATCCATTATTCCTTGCCGTTCGTGAGCAGAACGTCGATGCATGGGAGGCGTTTTTCGACTCGTTCGACCTACCCACGGCATTCGAGCGACAGCCCCGAGACGAGTTGGACGGACCGCTACAGATTGTCCTCGAACCACGTCAGTCGCTCGAAATCGAACATGTCGAAGGCTATCCGGTGCTCCCCAGATCGGAGGCCGTCGAGTATATGCGCGAGAACTACGCCCAGTTCCAGTCGGCACTGGCAATGCTCGATCGGATGTACGACGACCTCAACCTCGACGTCAGGTACCGAGAGGACGATTTACAGCGTGTCACTGAGGCATACGACCTTCATACGCACACCACTCGTCTCAACGATGAAGACGGAGGAATCAATCCGGAAGAATGGGATGCCGCTGCACCGGATCGTCCACACCCGAGTGAAGAGGATAACGACCGATAGATGCAACCAGAACGGGGCGAGTCAACTACTCCGTCTAGAGCTTAGCGACCCCGTCGACGAACTCTTCGTCAAGCTGCTGTTTCAAGACACGGAGGTTGGAAGCTTCTTCTGCACCGATGAGCGCTTTGAGCTGCTCGTAGGTGATGACGTCGTCGTAGTAGGCATCAGCGATTTCCTGGGTGAGTGCGTCGTCGTGGGTGGCGTCCTGCAGATACTCACGAAGTGCGGAGACGAGGATGCCTGTTCGGTCCTCTCCCAAAACTGCAGCGAGTGCGTCGGCCCGGTCGATGAGTCGATCCGGGGCCCGGAACTGAACTCGCGTCTTATCGGAGCCCATTGAGCGTACAACGTGAGCTAATCCACTTACATATTGCCGTGAGTACAATGTAAGCCAAATGCAGTCGTGCAGAGTCGTTGACGAATCTGTGTAAGTGCGTAGCGACGAGTTCCTCCTGAAAATTGCACTCATCGAGATGAAGGATTGCGACTGTCACAGCAGTACAGCGCGGAAGCCCACCCGTTCACGGGTGGGAGGAAGCGCGTACACTCAGTGAACCAATCCACCGCTAACCTGCATTGCTGACTCTCCAACGCTGCTGAAAAATATTAATACATACCCGCTCTTTTTCTGACACGCATGGCGTGGGAGGTAACTCGGACGGTTCGCGTCCGCCTCGACGTGCCTGACGACCGTAAGAGCGACCTCCACGCTACCAATTCCAAATTCCAGTATTGCGCGAATCGTACCGCAGACTGGGCATGGCGCTATCCTGAGGGTGACTGCGTGACCAGCAAGAGCGAAGCTGAAAGCGCAATCTACGATGATCTTCGGGAAGAAACAGACTACCTGCACGCGAATCTGGTTCAGAAAGCCATCAAACGCGCCACCGACGACATCGACAACTGCGTAGACAGGCTGGCCGAGGGCGAAAACACCAGCAAGCCCGAATACGACACGTTCAGCATCGTCTACGACAAGCGAGCCGCCACCTACTACCGCGACAAAGTGAGCCTCGCCACCGTCAACGGTAGAGTCGAATGCGAGTACGACCTGCCCGACGACCCAGAAGGCACACCACACGGCGAGTACCTGTTGAACGACGACTACTCTTTCTCAACAAGCACCGTCCACTACGACAGCGAAGCCGACAAGTTCTACCTGCACGCCGCGATGGAACGGGAGATAGACGCGAGCGGTCCTGAGAAAGCCGAGGATTCGAGAGTCCTCGGCGTGGACTGCAACGTTGACGACCACATCGCCGTCACCAGTACGGGCAGGTTCATCGGAAACGCTGACTACCTCAACCACAAGCGCCGTGAGTTCGAGAAACGGCGTGCCAGCTTGCAACAGACAGGCACGCGGAGCGCCCATCTGACCTACCATCGTATCGGTGACAGGTTCGGGTGCTGGAGTGAGGATTACCTCCATCAGTGTTCCAAGCAGATAGTCGCGGAAGCCAAGTGCCACGGTTGTACGCACATCGCGTTCGAGGACTTAGAGCGGATTCGTGAGCGTATCAGCGACGGCAAGAAATTCCAGCAGTGGGCATTCCGTGCGTTGCAGGAACAAGTCGCGTACAAAGCCGACGAACACGACATCGTGGTCGAGACAGTCGAATCGTCCTACACCAGCCAGCAATGCTCGAAATGTGGCTGTACGCTCGGGGAAAACCGAGAGGGACAACAGTTCGCCTGCCTCGACTGTTCGTACTCGGTGAACGCCGACTACAACGCGGCGAAGAACGTGGCGCGGAAACTCGCATTCAAACTCCAGCGGGGGCAGAAGTCCCTCGCTGGAGGGGCGTTCAGTCAGTACGCCCTGAAGTCGGGGATAATGACCGTGAACGCTACTGACGTGGCGTCCGACACGCCCGTGTCGGCAGAACGGGAGTCCACCGACAAGCCCACAGCTTCAGCGGTGGGTCGCTGACAGCCCCGAAACGATATCGTCGGGCGCGAACAGCGAGACGTCGGCCCGTTCGTCGGCGACCTGCTGTAGTCCATCCGAGAAGCCGGAGCGGCAGAAACAGCAGTAATGATTGGTGGGGTCACCTCCACCAGGCGGAGTCCAATCTACGTGCGACGCACTGCGTTCGAGATCGGCAAGATCGCCCTCATGCATCTGTCGGGTAGTGTACTTGCACTCGCCGGCGACGAGCGTACCATCGCTTGCAAGGCCGACGACGTCCAGTTCGTGATGTTGATGCCACCAGTACCCAATCCCACGGTATGTCTTCGGAACCAACGAGGAAAGGGCGTTCTGACAGACTAACTCGAACATCGGGCCCATGTAGTCTGTTAACGACGGGTTGACAAGCTCCGCGTATGCGTCATCACCGAGCTGTGAGATTTTACCCTCCTGTCCGTAGACATAGCGGAACCAGAAGCGAAACAGGGGCTCTTTTAGCCGGTATCGGCTCTTGCGAGTGGCGTTCGGGTTCGCCGTCACCGGGATGTCACGCTCAACGAGTCTGAGTCGACGAAGTTTCGAGAGGTAAGACCCGAGCGCGTTGGAGTCCACTCCCGCGAAATCCGCAATCTCGTTGGCTGCGCGCTTTCCAGTGGCAATCGCTCTCAAAATCGTGTAGTAGGTCTGTGGCTCGCGAATCCCGAACTCCGTCCGCAGCAGGAATTCCGGTTCGTTGCGGAGGACGCCATGCTCGGAGAGGATGAGTGACTGGATATTTTCTGCAAGCGTCGCATCCGGTGCCAGTGCTTGAAGATAGTATGGTGTCCCACCGAAGACACCCCAGAACTGAATCTCCTCATCTGAATCCTCGGTGGGATAGAACTCCCGTGCATCGTCCAACGAAAGCGGCGGTAAGTCAATACTCGCGGTTCGGCGACCATACAACGGACTCCCACCGCTGAGGACCTTCTCCTCCATGATGCTAATCGAAGAGCCGACGAGTACGAGCGTCATCTCTGTGTCCTCAAGATGCATGTCCCAGACACGCTGTACCTTCGAGGGGAGTGCGTCGTCGGACTCAACGAGATACGGAAACTCATCAAGAACGACGATAGCATCCTCTCGACCAAGCGCCCGCAACAGTGCTTCCCAGTCACGCTGGATGTCTTCCAGTAGTGGAAACGCCTCGCTAGCAGTATCGACGAAATTGGCAAGTTGGGCCTCTGGCGTTTCTTCTGTCGCCTGCCAGTATACCGCATCCTCCTGTCCTTTGATTGCCTCACGGACGAGTGCACTCTTCCCGAGCCGTCGTCGCCCGTAGATGACGAGTAACTCAGCACTCGCACTCTCGAACCGCGACCGCAACAGGTCAAGCTCGTCTTGGCGATTGATAAAGCGAGGATGCGACATGGTGTTTCTTGACGCGACGTCGTGATAATAGTGGCGGTTATCTAAACTGTGATTTTACTAATCTCGATTTTACTAATCTGGTTATTTCGCTCTATCGTTGATTCCGACAGACGGAGGAGATTCACAAGTGCGATGTGGCATCCTGCGAATTCAGGCACGGGAGAGAGCCGACACTACACCGACAGTTCGCTTATTGCTTAGATACCATATCCAATACTTTGAGAGAGAGAGTTCGTCTGCCGACATTTCGTCGTTTGCGTACGCGTCATACCAGACAGCCCATGTACCACCTACGTTTTTCTGACGGAGAAATTGGAGGAGTCGTTTGTTGCCCTTTCGATACTCAGGGAGATTCAACGAGGGCAAGGATGTCCGGCGCTTTGTAAACCCTGTTCCGCTCTTTATCAGTCAATTCTACGATGATTCCTTCGTCGCTGAGTTTCTCAATCGCGTCGTAGACTGCCTGTCGTGAGCGAGCAGTTGCGTCGATGGCTCGTGGGGCTTGAAGATACGGCTCTTCAAACAGATGATCGATGACATCCCGGACTGCTGGGCTGTTCGGAAAGCGGTTCCGGTAGTCCGAACGGAGCGACACAAGTTCAATGCCACACTGGTAGGCATCGATAGCCTGCTCAGCTATCGCGTTCAGGACGAACGTGATCCACGCCCCCCATTCACCGTGTTGACTCACAGCGAGGAGGCGGTCGAAGTACTCAGTCCGGTAGTGGTTAAAATACGCCGACAGGTACAGATACGGCTCAGAGAGAAGGTTCGCCTGGTAGAGTTGCAACATAATGAGAAGCCGTCCGAGCCGTCCATTTCCATCCCGGAATGGGTGGATTGTCTCGAACTGATAGTGCGTAATCGCGATATCGATCAGCGGCGGGTAGCTCCCGTTTCTGATGTACGAGAGTAACTGATCAAGGAGGAGTGCGACACTGTTTGGATTTGCCGGGACGAATCGAGCGTTTTCGATGTGGTTGTCCGGACCAATCATGACAGGGAGATCATCTCGAATGTGTCCCGGACGCTTGTTCTCGCCACGGACATCGATCAGTAATGATTCGTGGAGGTCACAGAGAAGTTCCTGATCGATCTGTCTGCCTTCATCCAAAGCGTTGAATCCCGTCCGAATTGCTTCGACGTAATTATACGCTTCTCGGATATCGCGCAGGTTGGCTGCTGAACGCTCTGGATCGTCGTCGAGATTGTGAAGGACAATATCGGAGACAGTGACATCAGTACCTTCGATTTGCGAACTCATCGCCGCCTCTCGGACGACAAACGGTGCGATGAGAAGGTTCTCGTTCTCGATGTCGTCGTGGAGTGTCGAGAGCTGTCCGAGTGCATAGCGTGCGTCCCCGTAGGCGCGGAGGATGTCGTCGGTGTAGGAGAGTTCCGGTGGGAGCCCAGCAGGTTGGTAGCACGGAATCTCCTCGTATGGGTCGATCCATCCCGGCCCGTCCTCAAAATCGGCAGGATTCATTTGACTAAGCAACCGTTTTCCACCTGCCTAAATCTGACGATAGCCGTTTTAGTAGATTAACATCCTAAATATAGGCCCGCTAATCAAGATATATCGGTTTCGGTTGACATATTCTTGAGTATCACGGCCAGTATTCAATTCCGATTCAACGGAGCTTGGGAGCCAGCCAATTGTCGATCCCGACAGGCGACGGAGATCCACACGACGCCGACAGCCCGTTTTTTATTGCCCCCTGACGGGTGCGGGGCCGTCAAACACGAGCCCCATACAAACGAATGAGTAGTTCCAAACCTTACGCAGATGGCTTCGACGAAGATCCCGAAAACGATGTGCACGGCGACTGCCCGGAATGTGCGGGCAACATCGAGACAGATGGCGGCGAGCGAGCGTGTACGGACTGTGGCCTCGTCGTCGACGGCCACGGACTCGCTTACGGCAACCGACCGCGCTGGTTCGACGACGGTCCGGATACCCGACGGACGGGCGCACCGCTGACGCCGGCCAGACACGACAGTGGACTGTCGAGCGAAATCGGACGGGGCAGCGACGCCAACGGACGGCCGCTTTCGAAGCAGAAACGACGACAAATCCGTCGACTGCGTCGTGAACACAACCGAGCCAGATTCCGGTCGAAAGCCGAGCAAAACCTCGCGTTCGCCTGTGGAGAGATCGCCAGAATCGTTGGAGCGCTGGATCTGAAACACGACATCCGCGAATTTGCCAGTGTGTTGTTCAGACAGGCCCAGAGTGACGATCTCCTCAGGGGGCGATCACTCGAAGGATTCGCGGCAGGGAGCGTATTCGCTGCCTGTCGATGCCGGGGACTTCCCCGGTCGGCGAGAGAGATCGCAGCGGTTGCTCGGTGTGACGAGAATACGGTCTTGAACAGCTACCGTGTTCTCAACGCCGAACTCGAACTGGCGACGGCTGTCCAGACGCCGCGTCAGCTCCTTCCCGGACTCGTCTCTGAACTCGATGTCGATGACGTCGTCCGTAACCGGGCACGCGAACTCATCGAGGTGGCAGAAAGCGAGGGCGTTTCGAATGGACGTCGGCCCTCGGGTGTCGCCGCTGCGGCGATCTATCTGGCGGGACAGGAATTCGGTACGGAGCAAACCCAAGCAGAACTGGCCGACGCCGCAGACGTCTCAGCAGTGACGATTCGAGAGCGAATGTACGACCTCCAGGAGGCACTATGAGCCTCGTTCGGAACTGGCGATGTGAGGACGGTTGGGGAAGAGTATGAGTCCGAGGTGGACGTGGTTATTCGGACGGTCGAACACGACTATCGTGTACGAGTGTCGGTACTGTGGAACGACGTTACAGTCGAAACGGAGCCACTGTCCATACTGCGGACCCACCCGGGTCGTCACCTACGAGATCTCGTAGTGATACGACGTTTGTCGGTGCGATTCGGGTGTTGGACCGCCGCACAGGCACGAGACTACAGTCGGTTTTCGAGAGAGTGTCGAATTACGCCAATTTCCTGGTAGGTCGGTACAAAACTGGTACGTAAATTGGTTGTATCTTATTTGTAAATAACTATATTCTGGTTACTTTTCAAAACTGTACACAAAACTTATTACCCGGTACAGAAGTGAGAGTATCAGACGTACTCGTTCCATCGCTTCCTGCCGCGGTCTTAGCAGAAGGTCCGGTTCGTTGCGTCACCGACCGCAATGTCACGACCATCGACGTCGGCCACTGTGCCGACAGACGAGACGACTAGTCGCATCGCTCCCTGGAGACGGATTGTCGGCCGCTTCGGCCTCACAGTGGGATTGCTCTCACTCCTCGCCGTCGACCCCGCTGCAGCTCAGACAGTGGGGACGGCCTTCTGTGAGTCAGATATGGCGCTGACGGTCAGGAACCTCTTTACAGTCATCCAGTTCGGTGGGCCACTCATCGGGGGCGTCCTCGCACTGGGTGCGACCGTTGCGCTTCCAATGGTCCCTCGTACCGATATGAAGAAGGAACTCAAAGAGATCCGTAATCAGGGCGTCATCTGGGGCGTCATCGTCGCACCCCTCGCGACGACGATCTTGCAGTTCATCCTGAACAACGTCGTCGCAGGTGGCACGAGTTGCGGGTTCTGAGCCGACAGAATCGGGTGTCGCTGGTAGTGACACTGTTGGCCTCGCTCGTCGTCGTTCCAGCGGTTGTGAGTGCACACCCTCCGGAGTCCTCGGACCACGGCGTGAACGACACCGCGTTCACCCCACTCTGGTCGAACGATACCGACGAGATCGTACTCACGGGGAAGAACGATTCGAGTAGGGCCCTCCAGACACTCGCCTCGGGAACGGACATCCCGCTCAACGAACCCCCTCAAGCTGTCGAACAGTGGAACCGTGGCGAACACGGTGAGTTCCCACAGACGGACGCCGAGACGTCGGCGGCACCGAGGCATGCTGTCCTCGAAGATGGACGGTATATCCAAGATGCGCATGCGACGCTGGTGAGTGTCCAACCGTCGACGATCGTGCACACCTCTGCGAGTGAGCGAACGCACTACGTCGCTCCATCAGGAGAAGTCCTCGGCGTCGTCGACTTCAGAATCCGAACACCAAGCGGGAGTCGCTCGGAGAATCGTACCGTCTCGCACGCTGTCACACAGACTCGCGTGAGCGAGACGCGATTACTCGCCGACGGCAACGTCGTCGCTCGACAGAATCAGACGCAAAGACCGCGACTCACCTACAGTGAGTTAGCGGCCAGCAAGGAACCGACGACGCTCACACTCGAAGCGACTATCGAGACGACGGTTCGAACCACCCGTCGAACGTGTCGGGAGTACAACGCCACACAGGGTACCTGTAGCGCGTGGGATGGACAGACGAACTATCGAAGTGAATCCATCACTGTCACCGATTCGATCGACGTCCAACCGTACCAACTATAGTAGACACTAGAAGTAATTACTCACTTTAGGAACAGAGAGTTTGTCGAGAGCGGCGTCGATCGCTGCTGTTAGCTCGTCGAGCGAGTCAAAGAAACGGTTGCTAAGAGCCTTTTGCAGTTGC
>NZ_RKLR01000001.1 GCF_019599465.1 Haloarcula rubra | reverse complement strand
GGCGGCCATAGCGGCGGGGTTGCCTCCCGTACCCATCCCGAACACGGAAGATAAGCCCGCCAGCGTTCCAGGGAGTACTGGAGTGCGCGAGCCTCTGGGAAAGCTGGTTCGCCGCCACCATTCATACCTTATTCATTTCGAGCCTCGCGGAGAGTCGTCTCTCCGCGAGGCTCGTCGTCCTTGGGGAGCGGCCGCGCTGGTGACCGACCGACGACGCTGACCCGTCGGTCTCAGCACCCCGTTAGTTGGGTCCGTTCGTCGTGTCTATAATCGCGAATTACCACGTTTGTGGGCTGAAAAACGTTCATGTGCCCGTCTAGCAAACGAATGGGAAGACGATGAAACGCTGTTCACACCCCGGTTGCTCGTGGCGGGCCATCGCACCCGCGGACGACGCTGTCTGGGGACAGTACGCGCGGCATCTCGTCGCCGAACACTCGACGACGGTGGATGCAGACATCCCGTCAGGGATTGTCCAACTCAAGTTCGAGGCCGACGAGGACTGGATTACCGTCCCGGTCGAAGAGGCGCGGGCGCTGCAAGCAGAGCGTCACAGCGACTAAACCGCGTCACGCTGCTCCTCGGAACGAGTCGCAGTCCGTCGTCCCACTGGCCGTACACAGACGGCAAGCAACTCTTTCTTCGTGGCAGTCTCAGCGTTCGTCAGCTAACGACGTTGTAACGAAATAGGCCGCTGTACTCTCGTCTACGGAGGCACGATACCAATGGCCAAAGAGGTAGTCTGTCGAGATGCGGGGTACGACTGCGACTTCGTGATTCGGTCCGAAAACGAGGACGAGCTCATCGAGTTCGTCCAGACACACGCGAAAGAGACACACGATACGGAGATGTCTTCGGCGGACATCGAGGGTGCTTGGACGACCGTCTAAGTCACCGAGAACCCGGTCGTGCAGGCGATTTTTTCACAGTCCTCCGTTGGCAGCCGGCGGCCTACCGATGGGTCGTCCCGTGGTCCGGACAGCGACCGCTCACTGAATGGCGTGCAGCAGAATCGCTAACGAGCGTCGTTATCGTCGGTCTGATTCGGGGTTGTGCTTGCGGCGGTAGGTACCGACCATCTTCCAGAGGGTGTCGTCGATTGTTTCGCCGTCGGCTTCGTCCTCGAGTTGCCGGTACAGGTTCTCCGAGACTTCGATGCGAGGCATCGGGTGTGTATAGCGGCCGGGAGTAAATAAATTCTCGCTGACACGGATTCGAGTAAAAGCTTCACGTCATGCGGTTTCGCGTGATAGCCGATTGTCACTCGCCGTAGAGCCAGCGCGCGCCGAAGGCGACGAACCACGCCATCCAGATACAGAAGACGAGGAGCCACGCACCGTACTGGACCGTCGCGTCGGGGACGACCACGTACGCGACGACGAGGAGAGCGGCGACGCTCCCGGCGGCCGCGGCGTCCCAGCGACCGGGTGCGGGAGGCGTCACCATCGACCCGTGTTACTGGGAGATGCCGTAGGTGTCGCCCGACCAGTCACGGGCCGGGAAGTCGTACACTGGCTGGTGGTGGTCGATGTCGTCGATACGCCGGTGGTCCTCCTCGGCGAGGGCCCAGTCGAACAGGTCGCAGTTCGCGCGGACGTGGTCGGGCGAGGAGGACTTCGGAAGCGGGACGACGCCGTTCTCGACGGCCCACTTGAGGACGACCTGTGCCGGCGACCGGTCGTAGGAGTCGGCGATGGCCTGTATTGTCGGGTCGTCGAACACTTCCGTCCGGCCGAGGGGGGCCGCGGCTTCGACGACGGTGTTGGTCTCCCGGCAGTACTCGACGACGTCGTCCTGGGTGTTCCACGGGTGGTACTCGATTTGGTTGACGGCGATGGGCACGTCGCTGACGTGGTGGGCAGCACTGAGTTGGTAGGCGCTGAAGTTCGAGACGCCGACGTTCCGTATCTGTCCCCGGTCGTGGAGCGTGGCCATCGCGTCCAGCGTCTCCCGGAGCGAGATGGTCGGGTTGGGCCAGTGAATCAGGTACAGGTCGAGGTAGTCCGTCCCGAGGCGCTCCAGTGACGCCTCACAGGACGCGATGACGGACTCGTAGTCTAGGTGTTTCGGCAGGACTTTCGAGGTGAGAAACACGTCCTCGCGGTCGTAGTCTGTGAGTGCCTCGCCGATGGCGGCCTCGTTGTGATACCCTTCGGCGGTGTCGACGTGGGCGTAGCCGGCGTCCAACCCCGTTCGAACGGAGTCGCCGACGGTGTCGTCGTCTAAGTTCCACGTGCCGACGCCGACCGTCGGGAGCTCGTCGCCACTCGGGAGTGTCGTCGTTGGGATTGTCACAGTCGGTCGGAGACCCGCCGTCGCTAAAACCGTTTGGACCACTTTCAGTTCCACTCCGCACCCGTGGCTCGACTTTAGGCCCGGTCGCCCGCAACGGTGTGGCGTGCCATGCAGACGCCACCACTCGAACCCGGACTCGTCTACGTCGACCAACCGGACGGCCGTGGGGCCGTCGCCCACGTCGTCCGGTCGGCCGAGGCGACAGAGACGCTGTGGGTGGACGCCGGCGGCGCGGCCTCGACGTACGCCCTGACGGCCGACGGCGACCGACACGCGCTCCGCGGTGTCCGCGTCGCTCGCGCGTTCACGGCCCACCAGCACCACGCACTCGTCCGCCGTGCCGTCGACGTCGCCTCGGGTCGCACGGACCTCGTCGTCGTGCCGAACGTCCCGGCACTGTACGAGGGTGCCGACGGTCCCGAGAGCGAGTACGACCGGCTCTACGGTGCGACCTGCGAACTGCTGGAGACGCTCGCGGACGCACTCGACGTTCCGGTCCTCGTCTCGGCACCGACGGCGTCCGACGCCCGCCGTGACCGACTCCACGACCGGGCCGACACCGAACTGACCTGCCGGAACACGCCGTTCGGCTACGCCGTCGACGCCCCGGGACACACGCCGCCGGGCTACTGGCGGGACGGCTGGTGGCAGACCACCGTCCCGTACTGGGTCGACGTCTGTGGGGCCGTCGGCGACCCCGGCCCGACGACGGCGGACCCGGTGGAACTGGTGGTGGACTGAGATGGGGCGGACGAACCCCACCTACCGCGACTTCCTCGCCGACTACGAGGGTCGCTGGCGGGACTACCGCCGGGCGTTGCGACACGAGGCGGGCGCCGACTTCGAGCGCCTGTTCGAGCGCGCCCGTCGACACGCCGACGCCGCGGGGTACGCCAACGACCCGGACCGGGAGACGCTCGTCCTCGTGTCGATGCTCCTCGCCCACGAGACGGAACTCCGGCGGTTGCGCGAGCGCGTGGCCGAACTGGAGCGCGAGGCCGAGGGCGACACCGACGGGGGGCCACGCTGATGGCGTTCGCCGTCGCGGTGACCGACGAGTGCGTCCGCGTCTGGTCACGAGCGGCCGGCGAGCAGGCGAGCGTCCGCGAGGACCGCCGGTACACGCCGTCGCTGTACGCCGCCGCGCCCGAGGACGTACTGACGACGCTCCGGGAGCGACTGGCGGTCGACCCGAAGGTGGCCGACACGGGGTTCGAACGCCGGTTCACGTCGCTCCGAGCGGACGACCGGGACCGGGTCCTGCGCGTGGACTGCGAGCGGCCGGACGAACTCCGGACGCTCGCCCGGGAGGTTCGCTGTGTCCACGAACCCGACCGGTGGGCACCGGGAACCGTCAGGCTGTACGACGTCGACCTCGACCCGACGGCGCGCTACTGTCTCACGACGGGGACGAGTCCGGTTCCCGAGGCGGACCTGCGGTCGCTCTCGCTCTCGCTACCGACGGCGGCGCTGGCCGACGGCGACCCGACCGAACTGTGCTGTGACGGCCAGCGACTGGCCGAGACGCGGCCCGCCGACGAGGGCGCTGTCCTGCGGGCACTCGCCCGTCGACTGGCCGCGCGTGACCCCGACGTGCTGGTGCTGTCGAGCGCCGACCTCGTCCCGTTGCTCCACGACTGGGCCGACGCCCTCGGCGTCGACTGTCACCTCGGCCGCGAGGCGGGATACCGGCGACTCGCCGGGGCGAACACCTACCAGAGCTACGGTCGCGTCGGCCACTCGCCGGCGCGGTACTCGGTGCCCGGCCGGGCCATCGTCGACCGGTCGAACAGTTTCCTCTGGAGCGAGGCGGGCCTCCCGGGCCTGCTGGACCTCGTCGAGCGGTCGTGGCTCCCCTTGCAGGCCCTCTCCCGGTCCTCTATCGGGACGGTGTTCACCGCTATCCAGATACGCGAGGCGCGGTCCCGAGACGTACTCGTCCCGTGGCGGGCCCGCGAACCGGAGGCGTTCAAGCCCGCCCGGACGCTCCACGACGCGGACCGCGGCGGGTTCACGTTCGAACCCGACGTGGGATTCCACGAGGACGTCGTCGAGGTCGACTTCGCCTCGCTGTACCCCCGTATCATGTGCGAGTACAACCTCAGCCCCGAGACGGTCCGCTGTGACTGTCACGACGGCGACGACGTGCCGGGACTGGGGTACAGCGTCTGTGAGGACGCCGGCTTCGTCCCCAGTGTACTGGCGCCTATCCTCGACGACCGGGCCGACCTCAAGGCGACCCTCGCCGAGGCCGACCCCGACGGCGAGGCCCACGAGCGACTGGCCGCACGCTCGGACGCGCTGAAGTGGATTCTGGTCACCTGTTTCGGCTATCAGGGGTACCGAAACAGCAAGTTCGGCCGCATCGAGTGTCACGAGGCCATCAACGCCTACGCACGCGAGATTCTGCTTGACGCCAAACGGCGCCTCGAAGCGGGCGGCTGGCGCGTGCTCCACGGCATCGTCGACAGCCTCTGGATTACGCCCCGCGTCGCCGACCCGACGCCCGTCGCCGACCTCACGGCCGCCATCAGCGAGGCCGTGGGTATCCCGCTGGAACACGAGGACGACTTCGCGTGGGCCGCGTTCGTCCCCCAGCAGACCGGGCGCGGTGGGTCGCTCACCAGTTACGTCGGGAAGGTGGCCGACGGCGAGAGGTTCAAGATTCGGGGGCTTGCGGCCCGGCGACGCTCGACCTGCGACTTCGTCGCGTCGGCCCAGCGTGACCTCCTGCGGTCGCTGGAGACCGTCACCGCGACCCGGCGGCCGTCTGTGACCGCCTCGGTCGCCAGCTGGCCAGACTGGAGCGAGGCGCCGTCGACCCCGCGAACCTCGTGATTCGGACGCGCGTCTCGAAACCGCTCTCGGGGTACGACCGGCGCTCGCGCACCGTCGCCGCGCTGGAGCGCTACCGGGACCACGGTATCGAGCGCCACCCCGGACAGGACGTCCGCTACGTCGTCGTCGACGACGACACGCGGTCGCGCGACCGCGTGCGCCTCGACTTCGAGGCCCCCGACGGGTACGACGCCGACTGCTACCGGACGCGCCTCGTCCGGGCGGCCGCCGAAGTGGTGTCGCCGCTCGGATGGGACCGTGAGCGGGTGCGCCGACACCTCCGGGACACCACCGAGACGACGCTGTCGGCGTTCGACTGACGCTCAAACCGCGGTTGTAGCCACCGCCGCCGCTTAGGGCAGTGCGCGCGAGCGTTCGCGTATGGACCGACGATACGCCCTCGCCGGCCTGTTGACCATCGTCGCCGTCGGCGGCGTGGCCACCGTCGCGGTCGGTTCGGCGACGCCGTTGCAGTTCGGCGGCGAGGACCCCGCCTTCGAGGAGACGTCACTCCACACGTTCGAGCCGATAGACACCCGCTGTGCGAAGGAGCGAACCGCCCCCGACGCCACGGTCAGCAGACCGGTCCCCGCGGGCCGACGCGTCCATCTCAACCAGACCATCGCCGTCGACGCCCACGACACGACGCTCTCGGCCTCGCTGGACCGGTTCGGGCCGGGGCGGTACGTCCTCGACGTCGCCCGCGACCCGGGTGCGGCGAGCGCGAACTGCGACCTCTCGGTGCGGTACAACGTGACACTGAACGTCTCGACGCCGGAGGAGTTCACGCTCGTCGTCACGCACGACGACCGACTCGTCGGGACGTACTTCAGCGACGCGGACGCCTCCGGTGGGTCGGCGAGCGCGAGTGCGGGTGGTAGCGCGGGCGGGTCTTCCGCCGCGAGCGACCGCGAGACCTGAGTGGACGGACTGCAGTCTCGACACTCGTGTCCGCAGAGAGAACCGTCGCTGGTCGGAGACGCCTGTCAGTAGGGTTGACTGTGTTCGACGGACTGGCGCTGTGGCGCGCCGCTGGAGAGGTCGGCGACGCACTCCCGACAGAACTGGTACCCACGCTCGTTGGTGGCCCCGCAGTGGGCACAGTCGATGGTCTCGGTCGCGTCGTCGCTGGGGGCCCGCGGCGTCATCTCGGGGTCGGACTGCGTGGCGCCCGAGGCGGGGTCGCTCTGCCGTCGGTAGGCGTACAGCATCGTCAGTACGTGGAGACCGACGAGCAGGGCGATGGCGCCGTACAGCCATTCGCTCCCCATCATACGTGATTATACGGTGACGTTATACTTGAGGGTTGTGCATAGTTCACATGGCCGCCGGACCGCGTCCGTACGGCGACCGAACACTGTTCAGAACGGGTCTACCGCCGCGAGGCGGGCTCTCCGGACCTGTCACTGAGTCTGTCTAATAGTTTATGGCATCAGGGTTTAGACAAGCAGTATGGGGTTCGCCGAGGAGCTATCTCTCCTCCTCGACCACACGCGGGACAAAATCGTGGTCGTCGACGCCGACGGGGAGTATCAGTTCGTCAACGACGCGGCGGAGCGCATCCTCGGGTACGAACCGGACACACTCGTCGGGACGAACGCCTTCGACTACATCCATCCCGACGACCTCGACACCGTCAGCGCGACCTTCGAGCGCGTCGTCGGTGCCGACAGCGAGCAGAGCGACACCGTCACCTACCGCCACGCCACCAGCGACGACTCGTGGATCTGGCTGGAGAGTCGGTTCTCGAACCACACGGACGCCGCTCTCGGCGGCTACGTCGTCACGTCCCGGGACGTGACGCCCCGCATCGAGGCCCGACGGGAGCGCGAACAGACCGAGGCGCACCTGTTGGAACTGGCCCGCACCGTCAACGACGTGTTGTGGTTGTTCGACGGCGACTGGGAGGAACTGCTGTTCGTCAACGGTGCCTACGAGGAGATATACGGGACGTCCCCCGAGGCGCTCCGCGAGGACCCTCAGACGTTTCTCGACGCCATCCACCCCGAGGACGTCCCGGACGTGAAGGCCGCGATGGCTCGTCTCTCCGCCGGCGAACCGGCCGAAATCGAGTATCGCGTGAACCCGGGGCGGGACTACAGCGTGTGGGTCTGGGTTCGGGGGAACCCGGTCGTCGAGGACGGCGAAGTGGTCCGCATCGCGGGGTTCACGCGCGACGTCACGGACCGCCGCCGCCGTGAGCGCCACCTCGTCGTGATGGAGAACGTCCTGCGGCACAACCTCCGCAACGACATGACGACCCTGCTCGGCAACTTAGACGTCATCGCCGACGAGACCGGCGACGCCGTCGGGCCACGCATCGAGACGATAGAACGGGTCGTGACGGACCTGCTCGACAGCGCCGACAAGCAGCGCGAGATAATCTCGCTGCTCACCGACGCGGGCGTCCCGCAGGCGTTCGACCTCGTAGCCGCCGTCGACGAGGTGCTGCGGGACGTGCGGGCCGCGTCCCCGGAGACGGTCATCGATACGAGCGTCCCCGACCGGGCCGACGTGGTCGCACTCCCGCGGATTCGCCTCGCCGTCGAGGAACTCCTCGAGAACGCCGTCGAACACTCCGAGTCCGGCGACCCACACGTCTCGCTCGCGATTCGGACACACGACGAGTGGGTCGAACTGTGCGTCCGGGACGGGTACCCCCCGATTCCCGACGAAGAGGTGGAAGTGCTGACCGGTGACCGCGAGATGGACGACATCTACCACACGACCGGGCTGGGTCTCTGGCTCGTGTACTGGGTGGTCGACCTCTCCGGGGGGTCCATCGAGTTCTCCGACGAGGAGGGGGCGGGGAACACCGTCACGGTGTTGCTCCCGCGGGCCGACGCGTAGCGCGAGCGTTCAAGTAGGGAGCCGCGACCACCGACCCGTATGTCCGCGCTGGAGGCCAGTGGTCGCTGATGGGCCGTCGGACTCTCGTCCTCGTCGCCCGCGAGGACGGCCGCTTCGACTGCCGGGTCGCACACTGGGGCGTCGACGCCGACCCGGTCGCGCAGTCGCGCCCGCTCGGCCGTGGCTGGTCGGCGGCCGCCGTCCGCGACCGACTCGACGCGACGGTCGAGGCGGTGCTGGTCTGTGACGGGTCGGTCCGCCGGTACTGCGTCTGCTGGCTGGACCCGACGCTCGACGACCCGACGGACGTGGCCCTCGCACGCACCGACGATCCGACGGCGCTGCGGGCGTGGTGGGTCGAGGAGAAGTCGCGTGCCTGTGACGCGGTCGCCCGGGGCGTCGACGCCGGAACGGTTCGGGACGGACTACTGGCCGCGCTCCGCGACCGGGCCGACGCGGTCCACCTGCCCGACGACGCGCCCTTTTTACGGGGCGACCGCTAACCGCCAGCCGTGACCGCCGACAGCGCCGTCGAGACGCTCAGCTACCCCGCCCCCGACGTCGTCCGCGACCTCGTCGAACGGGCGATAGCCCGGGGCGCGATGGTGACGTTGTTCGGCCCCTGTACCGTCGAGTACGAGGGGCGAGCGGCCAGTTCGCTCGGCCCCGGCGACCGCCACGTGACGCTGAAACCCGACGGGGCGGCGCTGGTCCACACCGACGAGGGCCAGCAACCGGTCAACTGGCAACCGCCGGGGTGTGACCACAGCGTCGCCGTCGCCGACGGCGCACTCGTGGTCCGGTCCGAGCGGACGACGCCAGAGGAGGAACTCGAAATCACCTTCGAGACGGTGGCCCACGCCGCCGCCTTCGACGTGAGCGACCCCGAGGAACTGGCCGTCACGGGCACCGAAGCGGACCTGAAAGAGCGGGTGTTGGACGCGCCGGACCTCGTCGAGTCGGGGTTCACGCCGCTGGCGACCGAACGGGAGACGCCCGCCGGCGCCGTCGACGTCTACGGCGAGGACGCCGCGGGCCGGACCGTCGTCGTGGAACTGAAGCGCCGCCGTGTCGGGCCCGACGCGGTCGGCCAACTGGACCGGTACGTCGAGGCGCTCCGCCGTGACCTCCACGCCGACACCGAGGTCCGGGGCATCCTCGTCGCACCGTCGGTGACCGACCGCGCACGGCAGTTGCTGGCCGAGAAGGGACTGGAGTTCGTCTCGCTGGAACCGCCCTAGTAGACGGCGACGTCGTCGGCCGACGAGACGACGACGGTGTGCCCGTAGTACGTGAAGGAGACGTGGCCGACCGTCTCGGTCCCGAACAGCGCCGCTAGCGCGTCGGGGTCGACGGCGGTCGTCAGCGGGGGCAACGCCTCGACGGGGTCGTCTTCGACCGCCGCGACCGCTCGAACGACGGTTTCGGCGACCGAGTCCGTCTGGTCGACCGTCGTCGAGAGGTCCGGCGTGGTCGCCGCGGCGTCCGGTGTCGTGTGCATACCTGCCACTAGTCAGAACGAAATAAAACGTGTCTACCTAACTGGTTAGTATCTGGTAAGTTCGGTTCGGGTGTCATCCTCGCTCGACGCGGTCTTTGAGGTCTGCGAGCAGGGTCAACGCCTCGACCGGCGTCGTCGTCGCGACGTCGACCTCGCGGAGGGTCCGTTCGAGGTCGGCGGCCGTCGTCTCTCGGACCACCTCGGCCGTCTCGCTCTGTCCGTCCTCGCCTGTCGCTCCGTGGCCGTTGGCCGAGGGGGTGGCCGCCGTCGGTGCCGTGCCCGCCGGTGTCTCGTCCGGGTCGTCGTCCGCGAGGACGGTCCGCGACCGCTCGACGACTCGCTCGGGGACGCCGGCCATCTCGGCGACTTCGACGCCGTAGGAGGCCGCCGCCGCGCCGGGCGCGAGTTCGTGGTCGAACACCACGTCGCCGTCCTCTCGACTCGTCTCGAAGTGGCGGTTCGCGACGCCGGCGAGGTCGCCGGCCGCCTCTGTCAGGTCGTGGTGGTGGGTCGCAAACAGCGTGTACGCCCCCACCTCGTCGTGGAGGTACTCCGTCACGGCGCGGGCGATGGCCAGTCCGTCGGCCGTCGAGGTGCCTCGGCCCACCTCGTCCAGCAGGACCAGCGAGTCGGCCGTCGCCTCCTGCAGGATGGTCGCCAGCTCGGTCATCTCTATCATGAACGTCGACCGGCCCCCGGCGATGTCGTCGCTGGCGCCGACGCGGGTGAACACGCGGTCCAGTACCGGGAGGTCGGCCGACGACGCGGGCACGAAACTGCCCGCCTGTGCCAGCAGACAGACCAGCGCCACCTGTCGCATGTACGTGGACTTCCCGCTCATGTTGGGGCCGGTGAGGACGGCGAAGAAGGGGTCGGTTTCGTCTGTCTCGCTGTCCCCGACGGGACCGCTCCCGAGGTGGGTGTCGTTGGGGACGAACGCGTCTTCGGTTCGTTCGACGACGGGGTGGCGACCTCGCTCGATGTCGATGCCGTCGCCGCCGACGGTCGGCCGGCAGTAGTCGTGGCGGGCGGCCACCTCGGCGAACGAGACGAGGACGTCCAGTCGGGCGAGGCGGTCGGCCAGCGCCTGCACGCGTTCGGCCTCGTCGGCGACGGCGTCCCGGACCCGACAGAACAGGTCGTACTCCAGGTCGTCGGCCTCGCTCTCGGCACGCAGAATCTCCTCCTCGCGCTCCTTGAGTTCGGGGGTGTAGAACCGCTCGCTGTTCTTGAGGGTCTGTCGGCGCTGGTAGTCCTCCGGCACCGAATCGAGGTTGGCGTTGGTCACCTCGATGTAGTAGCCGTGGACCGAGTTGTGGCCGACCTTCAGCGAGTCGATGCCGGTGCGCTCGCGTTCGTCGGCCTCGAGCCTGTCTATCCACTCCTTGCCCGACCGCTCCGTCGAGCGCAGGGCGTCGAGTTCGTCGTCGTACCCCTCGCGGACGACGCCGCCCTCCGTGACCGCCTGTGGCGGGTCCGGGCGAATCGCAGCCTCTATCTCCTCCCGGGTCTCCGTCAGCGGGTCCAGCGTCGCGTGGAGGTCCGCCAGCAGGCGGGCGTCGGCGTCGTCGAGGGCGTCGCGCACGTCGGGCACCACCGACAGCGTCGACGCCAGCGAGCGCAGGTCCCGGGCGTTCGCCCGGCCACGAGAGACACGCGAGATGAGCCGTTCGAGGTCGTAGACGTCCGCCAGCAGGTCGTGGAGTCGCTCGCGGGTCGCGGGGTCGCGCTGGAGTTCGGCCACGGCCTCGTGACGGCCATCGATGCGGTCCACGTCGAGTAGCGGTCGGCGGAGCCAGTCGGTCAACTCCCGTCGGCCCAGCGCGCAGGCCGTCTCGTCCAGCGTGTCGACCAGCGTGAGGTTCTCGTGGCCCCGCACGGAACGGCGCTCGAACAGTTCGAGGCTCTCGACGGCCACCGCGTCCAGCAGCATGTACTCGCGGGGGTCGTACCGCGTGAGGTGGTTGAGGTAGTCCAGCGTCCGCTCCGGGTCCACGTCGGGGTCGACGGGTTCGCCGTCCGGTCCCACGGCACCGGAACTCCCGCGGGTGTACTCGGCGTACGACAGCAGGGCGCCACAGGCGCGTCGCTCGGCGTCGCCGGCCAGCAACCGCTCGGGCGGCCCGAAGTACCGCTCGATGCGCTCCTCGGCCCGTTCGCGCTCGAAGGCGGCGGCGTCGTACTCGGTGACGAGACAGGCCGGGCCGAACACCTCGTCCTCGTCGACGGCGACGCTCGGGCCGACGATGGCCTCGGCGGGGCCGAACCGACTCAGTTCGTCGGCGACGGCCGTCTCGCTGGCGACGCTCGTGGCGTAACAGTCGCCCGTCGAGACGTCCACGAGTGCGAGGCCGTAGCCGTCACCGGCGGCCAGCGCCGCGACGTAGTTGTTGTCGGCTCCACCGAGCAGTTCCGACTCGGTGAGCGTCCCCGGCGTCACGATGCGGGTGACCGCCCGCTGGACGACGCCGCTGACCTCGTCGGGGTCCTCCACCTGGTCGGCGATAGCGACCCGGTAGCCGGCGTCTAACAGCGTCTCGATGTACGATTCGGCGTTGTCGATGGGGATGCCGGCCATCGGGTACTCGCCGGTGGAGTCGGTCCGCTGGGTCAGCGTTATCTCACAGAGCCGTGCGACTCGCTCGGCGGCGGCACAGAAGGCCTCGTAGAAGTCCCCGACCTGAAAGAGGACGAGCGCGTCGTCGTACTGCTCGCAGAGCTCGTAGTACTGCGCCATCATCGGCGTCAGGTCGTCGTCTAGCTCGGCCATCTGCTCGGGCGGGCCAAGCGCAGCGTCCATGCTCTCACACCGGGTCGGCCCGTAGAAATACCCCGCGGTCGCGTCCCGGCGTCAGTCGCTCTCGTCGTCCGCGGTGAGGTCGACGTCGCGTGCCGTCGCGTCGGGGGGACTGTCGCCGTTGGTCGCCGCCTCGGTCTCGGTCAGGGCGTCCCGTTCCTCGGTCGTCGGGTCCGTCGGGACATCGTAGCGGTACCAGTGGTCGTCGCCGAGCACGAGGCAGGCGTTCCGGCGTTCGTCTTCGACGACCCGGTCGTCGGTGTCGATGGCCACGTCCACGAGTCCGGCGAGCGAGTCGACGTCCACGACGGCCGGCGCGCCCACCTCGGGCGGCACTCGTCCGGTCGTTATCCACTCGTCGAACTCCTCGCGGGCGGACCGATAGGCCAGCCACCGCCGTTCGGCGTCGGTGACGGTCAGCCAGCCGGTCCGTCGAGCGTGGCCGAGGCCGGCGAGGGCGCCGAGCGCGACGGCCAGCAGTGCCGGCCCGCCGACACGTCGGAGCGACCCGTACTCGGCGGGCACGGTGACGCGCTCGGTCTGGCCGCCCGAGGCCGTCACTGCTCCGGGGTCCTCGACACGGTAGACGTTCCCCTCGGACGTCATCGGGAGGCGGTAGGTTCTGGTGGCGTCGACCGAGCGGCCGTTTCGGGTCCCGGAGAGCGTGGTTCGGGCGACGACGGCGACCTCGACGGTCCCCGGCGTCCCGCCGATTCGCTCGTCGATGCGGGCCGCCTCTGCGGCGGCCTCGCTCACGTTGACTGAGAACGGGACCGTCGTTCGCTCGCCCGCCGCCAGCGACTGTTTGCTCGCCCGGTTCAGCGTCCGGTCGACGCGCCAGTACACCGTCGGGTCGCCGTCGTCCGCGGTGTCGACGGAGCGAAAGACCAGCGAGACGGTCGTCTCCGCGTCTACGTCCCCGCCGTCGCTGGCCGCGTAGGTGTACGCGAACGACCCGTTCAGGCGCGGCGTCACTCGCTGGAAGTACACCGTCCGGTTCCGGAGCACGGTCCCCGCCTCGAACGCCCGACTCCCGTTCACGACCGTCGCCCGGTGCGTGAACGCGCCGCTGGACTCCCACGAGGCGGTCTGTCGCATCTCCGTCGCTGTCCCGGGCGCGACGTGTGTGGTGTACGTGAGGTACCCCCCGACGGCCCCGACCAGCAGGACGCAGACGACCACGAGCGCGACGTTGTCGGCCACTATCCTCCGAAACCGACGGGTCCGACGACGCATGCTGTCAGACATAATAGTTAGTGTATGGTAACTTGTTGGGTTCTAACACTACGTGAGGCGTGAGCGGAGGCGGTCGAGGCGGGACGGCCCGTCACGGGACCGCGACCGGACCCGTCCGGTGTCGACGAGCGCCACGCCGAGCAGGTAGAACGACCCGCCCAGCAGGCCGTCGATGGCGACGATTGGGGCCCACGGATGGACCCCGTAGAGCGCCCGTATGGTCGACTGTGGCAACAGGAGCAGGTACCGGTGCTCGACGACGAAGTAGCGGTAGTAGCCGGTGTCCGGCGGGGCGGTGAGCGTGAGCGTCGCGTTGACCGTCGACTGAGGTGGTATCACCGCCGCACTGGGTTCGAACGCGACGCCGTCGCTGGCCGGGTCGACGTACGTCACCATCGGCACGAACCCGCCGTTGCCCAGCACGTACCGCGTCGACTCCGTCGTCCCCTGTTCGACGATACGGATACCGGGCGAGTCGCTCTCGGCGCTGACCACGCCGAACTCCTGTGGCCCGGCCGGGACGACCATCGTCGCCGTCGCCGACAGGACGACCGCCGCCGCGAAGACGGCGACGACGAGACGGACGCTCGTCCCCGTCTCGCGGCCGGTGTCTCGCTCGGGACGCCGCCGGCCGCCGCCGACCAACAGGTCCGCGACGTACGCCGCGACGGAGAGGCCCACGAGCAGGTAGGCCAGCCCCTGCGTACCGAGGAGCGAGCGCGTGCCCAGCGCCGCGGCCAGTCGTCGCTGTCCCTCGGTCAGGACGCCCTGCGTCAGGGTGACGAACGCTCCGACGCCCGGAACCGCCAGCACCTCGCCGCCGGGTCGCCACGCGACGGCGACTATCTGTGCCTCCGTCACCGGGGGTTCGTCGCCGTCCTGGTCGGTGAACGGGTTGTTGTCGCCGCGCGTGACGTACCCCCGCTCCGTCTCGCCGACGACGCGGTGGGTGGTGAGCCCGCCGCCCTGAATCTCCTCGGCGCGGAAGGTGACGACGTCGCCCTCTTCGACGGGGCCGGCCACCTCGGCCGGGACGGCGACGAACCCGTCGCCCGGTTCCAGCGTCGGTTGCATACTCCCCGTCGTGACGTACCCGAGCAACACTGGCTGGCCGAGTACCTGTCCGGCGACCATCGCGACGAGGAACAGTGCGACTGCTCCCTCCACCGCTACCGCCACCCCTCTCCGCAATGCCATCACCGAGTGTCTTCCTCGCTGTCATATAAGTCTGGTGACGGGTCGACGACGTGCGCTCACGCGTCCGCCGCGGGGAACAGTAGCCGTCGGACTTCGAGCGTCACGTACGGGCCGGTGAACCCCAGCGCGTAGCCGACGAGATGCGTGTAGAGGTTCACGACGGCGCCGTTGACGACGGGGTCGACCGGGAACGTGGCGACCGGGACTGCGAGGAACACCACCGTCGCCACGAGGGCCAGTTCGAAGTGCCCCGACTGGTGTGTCGCGGCGTGGAGCGTCGGCACCACTGCGCGCCAGTCGTCGACCGTCGACAGGGCGTACAGCGCCACGACGAGGACGAGCGCGGCGACGAGTCCGACCAGCGTCGCGACGAGGACCTGCGTGACCGGGACGACGACGCCACGGACTGGGACCCGGACGGGGTTCGTGGCGACGGCGGCCAGCGTCAGTACCGAGACGACCGTCACGCCGACGAAGAACAGCAGCGGCGCCGTCTTCCGGTCCGGGCCGACGCCGAACTGCCGGTCGAGGTAGGCCGCCAGCGCCAGCGGGAGGTAGCCGTACAGGGCCAGCAACACGCCGGAGAAGCCGAGACTGACGCCGCGGCGCGCGACCGCCAGGTTCAGGTACGGCAGCAGGACCGGACAGGCGAGGAGCAACGAGACGAACGCGACGCGGAACCGCTCCCGGTCCCCGCTCAGGACGCTCGGGAGATACGCGGCGGGCACGACGAGCGCGTAGCCCACCAGATTCGTCAGCAGGTGGGCCGTGTCGAGGTGGACGAACGACGACGCGAGGGCCGTCCCGAGGGTCGGCGCCGTGTACTCGAACGCGAGCGACTCGCGGGTCGCGTGGGGCAGCGACGCCACCGCCAGCAGTATCGCGGGGACCGAACACAGCAACAGCAGGTCGACGGCCGTCGCCCGAGACCACAGGACGCGCCGCACCGACGCCGTCCGGTCGCTCCCGTGCATCGGTCACCTGTACCGCCGCACCGCGACGAGCGCCACGACCAGCCCCATCAGGAGGGCGACGACTGCCAGCAACGGCCCGAGACCGAGGCCGGCGAGTTCCGTCGTGCCGCTCCCGGTCGACGACCGAATCTGGTTGCGCTCCGTCGCCATCGGCGTCGGTCGCTCCGGTTGCTCGGTCGGCGATGTCGGCGTCGTCGGTGTCTCGGTCGTGGTCTCCGTCTCGGTCGTCGTCTCGGTGTCCGTGGCTGTCGCCGTCTCCGTCGGCGTGGGCGTCACCACTCTCGGTCCGTCGCCGTCGTCGTCGGCCCGGGCGTCGGCCAGCGTCGCGTGGACGGTGAACTGCTCTGCGTCCTCGACGTCGTGGTCGCCGCGGGTGTCGACGCGCAGGCCGACCGCGACGGTCTCGCCCGGCCCCAGAGAGACGCTGTGGTCGGCGCTCTCGATGGTGTCGGTCGAGTCCTCGCCGCGGTAGAACCGCACGTCGTCGGCGTCGTCGGTGATCCACACGTCGGCGTACCGGTCGCCGGTGTAGGTCATCGTGAATACGCGCGGGAGCGTCGTGCGACTGTCCGCGTCGACCCCGTCGCCGTCGACGTAGGGGTTCGACGCCGTCAGGAGGAGCTCTATCTCGTCGTCCCCGTTCAGGACTGCGTAGTCGCCGTTCTCGGTGTCTGCCGGTTGGAGGACGAGGTCGTCGCCGATTGTGTCGGTCCCGAGTGGGTCGAGCGGGACAGCGCCGGTCGGGACGAGCAGGGCTGTCGACGCGAGGGCGAGGGCGACGAGGAGGGAAGGTGTGGTTCGGGTCAAGACAAATAACTGAGCCGGGTAGTGGTACTCTCGGGATTCGGAGCCGGGCGACGGGCGCGCTCCCGTCGGTGGTCGGTGCTTACGTGTTTGGTGCGTAACTCGACGCGTCCACGGTCGAGGACGCGCCCGTGTCGCTGGCCTGCGCGTGGACTGTCGTGCTATCCTCGAACGCGTCTGCCGTCGAGGCATCGCCGGTGTCTATCTTCAGTCCTATCTTGACCTCTTCGCCGACGGCGACTGCGACCTGTCCGTCGGTTCCGTCCAGCGCGATACTGGACTGGCCGAACGCGTAGAACTCTACGTCCACAGGACCGCCGTAGCTCGGCTCGTCGAACCAGACGTTGACCTCCTGCGTACCCTGATTGGCGACGCGGAACATGTCGTCGAACTCGTACACCGAGGACCGGTTGACGCCGTCACCGCTGGCGGCCTCGGGGAACTGGCCGTTGACGTCTATCTGGAGCTGGTTCCCGTTGGCGTCGCTGGTTGTCGCGGCCAGGTTCGCGTTCTCGTCGTCGGCCGGTTCCAGTGCGAGGTACGCGCTCGCCTCGTCGGTGACGGTGACGCTCAGCTCCCTGTCGGCGGACGCGCTCGTGAACGCGCCCGTTCCGACAGCCGCAGCACTACTGGCCGCGAGCCCTCCGAGCCCCATGACGAACCGCCTCCGTTTCATGTCCGGTCACCTCAGGCGTCCGCCTTGATGGTCAGCGTCGTATCTATGTCGGTCGCGCTGTCTGGCGTGTCGATTTGGAAGTCGACGTCGACGCTGTCACCGACGTCCAGGTCGAACGTGTCGCCGTCGCCGTCGTCGTCTGTGGAGGACGACGCGTTGAGACTCGCACTCACCTCACTCGGGAAAGAGCTAGTGTCCAGACTGACGGTCACCTCCTGCGTGCCCTGATTGGTTATCGTGAGCACGTTGTCCATGTCGTACGAGGAGTCGTGACCGACACCGGAGCCAGTCCCAGCGTTGCTGCCCTCGTCGTTCTGTGAGATGTCTCCGAAGTCGACGATGACCTCGTCGCCGCTGTCGTCGACGTAGTCGCCGTTCGGCCCGCTTGCGGCCGAGAGTCCGAGATACGCGCTCCCGTCGCCGACGACGTTGACGTCGACCGCCCGGTCGGCGGACGCGGTCGTGAACGCACCAGTACCCATTGCAGCCGCCGAGCCGGCGGCGAGCGATCCCATTCCGATCAGGAACTTGCGTCGTTGCATCGTTGGTCTACCTCGTTGGGCGCCCGCACCCCCCACCGACCGCCGGTGGGTCGGACGCTACCTGAGGCCAGACCCCCTATCCGCATTGTAGTAAGGACTTTGAAAGTACCACTCAGTCTGATTGACCGTCGGCAAAGGGCCTTTGTCGGTCGCCGTCGGGAATCAAGCACTCTATACTGGGCCGCGTCTCGACGAGTGACCGACCGCATACAGTGTTTGAAGCGCGTATATCGGCGTTTTCCTCGGTTCTGAGAGGCGCTTCCGTCTGCCGAGTGGGAGGACCGGATATGGATACGGAAACGGACACGAAGTGATGAACAGTCAATACTTTTATGTCGTGTTCACTTCTCAACAGAAGTGCGAACTGTCAGCTATCGTGTGGGTTCTGTCCACACTGTCGTCTCCCCTGGGGTGGGATGTCCGAATGAGCAAGGCCACGTCACCGTCGACAAGAGACCAGTCGCAACGAGCCGAGACAGAGACACAGCGAGACGACCACACGGTCGAACTCTCGCGGGACGAGACGTTCGAGATGTTGAGCAACCGGCGGCGGCGGTACACGCTCCACCACCTGCAGGACACCGAGAGCGCGGTCCCGCTCTCGGACCTCGCCGAGCAGGTCGCGGCGTGGGAGAACGACACGACGGTCCGGGACATCTCGGCCAGCGAGCGCAAGACGGTGTACACGTCGCTCCAGCAGTTTCACCTGCCGAAGATGGACGAGACCGGCGTCGTCGAGTTCCACCAGCGCGACGGCACCGTCGAACTGACCGACGCGGCCGCCGACCTCGACATCTATCTGGAACTCGTCGACCGCTACGACATCCCGTGGAGCTTCTACTACATGGGTCTGAGCGCCATCGGCTGTATCCTCGTCACGCTCTCGTGGCTGGGCGTCCAGCCGTTCGCCGTCGTCCCCTTCGTCGGGTGGACGGTGTTCCTGCTGGGGACCTTCGGCGTCTCGTCGGCCTCGCACTACTACCTCTCGCGACGGATGCGGTTGGGGTCGGGTGAGTCGCCCCCAGAGGTGGACGATGCCTAGCCGCGTCGCCGTGTTGCTCGCCGTGGCCGCCGTGGCCGCCCTCGCCGTCGGCAGCGGTGGGTTCAGCGCCGTCTCCGCCGACCGACAGGTGCGCGTCGACGTCGTCGGCGACGCGGACGCGTACATGTCGCTGACGTATCCCGACGCTGGGGTGTCGCTCGACGGGGCCACGGTCGAGGACACGTTTCTGACCGTCCGGAACCAGTTCACGCAACCGGTCGATTTCACCGTCACGTACACCGTCAGCACCGGCGACGGACTGGACGGGACGCCGACGAGCGACAGCGTCACTCGGCGGTCGGTCGGCGTCGGCGAGGAGTTCGACGTCCCGATTGCGGTGCGGTGCGGGGCGTCCGGGACGCAGTACGCGACCGTCTCGTTCGACGTGACGGCCGACGGCGCCGACGTGTTCGCCGAGACGACGGACGCACGGAGCGTCGAGTACGTCGTCGACTGTCCGTCGGTGACGGTCCGGTTCGAGGGCAACGGCGACGCACAGGTCGACGGCCTCTCGGGACTCGCGGGCACGAAGGCGACGGTCTGGACCCTCGAATCGGGTGAACTCACGGCCCACGAGGTGGACGTCGCCGCCGGCGGCGAGAACGTCAGGCCCGCCGTCGGCGGTAACGAGACCATCGTCGCGGTCACGCTCGACGCGACGGACCGGACCTACGTCCACCCGGACCTGCGACGGACGGACGACGGGTTCGTCGTCCAGCCAGCGGGAGAGGGGGACCAACTGGGCTCGAACGACCCGGCCGACCCGGTGTGTCCGGGCGCCGTCGACCCGGCCGACCTCGCGCCGACGGACGACGGACTGACCTGTCCACGGTAGCCCCGGGTCGCGACGGCGCTGTAACGCTTACCCGGGTCGAGCGTCTACCGACATCATGAGCACGTCAGACCACGACCGGCCCGTGACTGTCCGGACACGCGAGGAGATGGACGAGCACCTGCGCGACGGCGACCGCGTGCTGGTGATGGTCCGTACCGAGGGCTGTACCATCTGCCAGTCGATGGAGCCGGTTCTCGACAACGTCGCCCGTGCCACCGACGCCACCGTCCTCGTGTTCAACCCCCGCGAGGACCTGGACGCCGTCGAGGCGTTCGCCGTCCGGAGCGTGCCGACCTTCCTGCTGTTCGTCGACGGCGAACTGGTCGACCGGCGGGCCGACGGGTTCGTCCCCACCGCGGACCTCGTCGCGTTCGTCGAAGCGGCCTGAGGGAACGTGACACGTCGGGAGTACGTTTTTGTATTCGTTCCGTGAACCGCGAAACGATGGCCCTCCAGATCGGTTCGACCCTGCGCGAAGCGGGGTCACAGCTAGTCGGTCGTACCGGTGCGATACTGCTCGTGACGTACCTCGTCTTGCTGATGGGGTTCCAGGCGGCGTTCAACACGCTGTTCGCCGTCCTGTACGCCCGGTGGGGATTCGAAGACGTGGCCGCGACGCTCCCGTTGACCCTCGACGTTCCGCTCTCGGTCGCTGGTGTCGGGGTTCTCCTCGGGATGGTGCTCGCGCTGTATCACTCGGTCGTCGCTACGCGGACGTTCGTCGCGGGCGCTCGTGACTCGTTCCCAGCGGGCGCACTCACCCGAAACGTTCCGCTGGCACTCCTCAACCTGGCCGTCGGTGGCCTCGTCTACGGCGCTGTCGTGTTCCTCGGGACGCTCCTGTTCGTCCTCCCCGGTATCGTCGCGTACGTCGCTCTCCTGTTCCTACTACCGTACGTCGCCGTCGAGGACCGCAACTTCGTCGACGCACTGCGGTCGAGCTATCGCCTCAGCAGGGGCCACTGGGTGCGACTGTTCGCACTGGTCTTCCTGCTCGTCGCCACGTCGAGCCTGCTCGGTGGCGTCGCTGGCCTCGTGGGGTCCCTCTTGCTCCCGCGGGGCGTCGCCCAACTCGTCATCGTCCTGGTTCAGACGCCCGTCTCCCTGTTCGTCGCCGCAGCGATCGCCGTCGCGTTCCGGCAACTCAGGGACGAGGCGGCCGGCGAGTCCCCGGTGTCGCCACGGAACGCCGAGACGCCGTCGACACCGGACTGAGGCGGTTCGCTCACGTCTCGACGTCCTCGCTGGAACGCTCGTCGGCAGTCACGCACCTCGGTCGCCGTTCGCTTCCCGAGACTCCCTCCCGGTGGTCACACCCCTCGTTCACTCCGTCAACCGGACCGTAACCACGGGCACCGGCGAGCGTCGGACCACCTTCTCGGCGACGCTGCCGATGAGATAGTGGTCCAGCCCGGTCCGACCGTGGGTGCCCATCACGACGAGGTCCATCGCCTCGTCCTCCACGAAGTCGAGAATCTCCGAGCGAGGAACGCCCTCGACGACGGCCGTCTCGACGGCCACGTCGTCGGGGAGCGCCGAGACGGTGTCCTCGACGGCTTGCTCGGCCCGTTCGCGTTCGGCCTCCGTCCACGCCTCGGCGGAGAGGCCGGCGGTGGGGCTCTCGAACCGGTTGCGCGTGTCGACCACGGAGAGGACGTGGACCGTCGCGCCGAAGCGGTGAGCGAAGTTCCCGGCGTGTTCGGCGGCCGCGGCGATACCGTCGCTCCCGTCGGTCGGCAGGAGGATATCGTCGTACATACTCGAAGGGAGAACGCGCCGCGGTTAGAAGGCACCGGCTGCCATCAGGAACAGCGCGACGGCGATGACCGCGAACAGCGCGCCGACGCCCTTCTTGATGAGGGTCGTGTCGAGCGCGGCCGAGACGTAGGGCGCAATCTGGCCGCCGGTGGCCGTCGCCGGCACCGTCCAGACGACCATGTTCCACGGCGTCGACGCGAGGTTGATGCTGTGAGCGCCGGGGACGAGGCCACCACCGAAGACGTGGACTACCGACGCGAGGATGGCCGTCGTCGCGACGACGATGTGGTTCGTCCCGATGGCGACCCGAACCGGCACGTCGGTACGGAGCATCGAGATGATGCCCAGTTCGCCGATACCGAACCCGGCGAGGCCCTGGAAGACGCCGCCGATGCTGTAGTTGGCGAAGCGCTCGAGGTAGCCGCCGTGGGAGTACGTGTAGTCGTTCCCGTCCTTGTCGACGCGCGTGACGGTGCCGTTCTCGTCTTTCTCGACGCCGGCGGGACCGAGTTTGTCGGCGTCGTTCGGCAGACCGGCGCCGGTGCCGCCGTCCGCGGAGACGCCGGCCTCCTCGTCGCCGGCGGCGCCGGGTTCCTCGTGGCCGAGGTCGGCCTTGAACAGCAGGAACGACGCGGCGATGAGGGCGATGCCCAGCAGCGCGTGGAACACCGGCGCGGGGATGACGAACGAGAGGAGCGCACCCGCGACGACGAACGGGATGCCGCCGAGGACGAGGCTGAGCGCCAGTCGGCGGTCGACGAGGCCGTACTGGATGAACGCGAGCGCCGAACTGGAGAGGCCGAACGACTCGCTGATGAGGCCAATCTTCACTAGTGTCTCCGGTGTCAGCGTCTCTCCGGCGACGACCGGGAAGACGAAGATGAGGAACGGCACGAACAGCGCCGACCCGCTTATGCCGACCGTGTTGACGATGGTGGCGCCGGTGATGAACGCGAGGAACAGCCACCAGTATTCGAGCCAGTAGCCCGTCCCGGTGCCACTGGTGGGTGCGAAGAAGTACACACCGAGCACGAACGCCAGTGGCGCGAGGAACACGAAGACGTGCTGGTACTTGAGGAAGGTCTTCTGGATGCTACCGGACGATGACGACGTGGTCATTGAATCGTGAAGCCAGTGTAGTAAATCGGGACTTAAGTGCGTTGTCGTATCGTCCGACGTCTCGGGCGATGATTCGTGACAGTTCGGTGGTCTGCGGGGCCACTAACGCTTCATCTCGCCTGCGTCCGCGTGCGCAGTGATGAGTCCCTAATGTTTATTATACCGGGCGTGATAAATCGTGACGTAATGAGTTTTCCAGAGGGGCCCATGGAGGCAGAGCAGTCCTACGACGACAGTCACGACGCAGTCGACCGCGCCCCGACGGACGGACTCATCGCGACGGTAACACGGGCCATCCGGACCCACGTAGAGACGTGGTCGGACCGCTACGTCGAGATGCGCGTCGAAGCCCGTACCGGTCGTCGCTAGCGGCGTCGGTCGACCGTTCTTTCTGACGCTACACCCGTAGCAGCGGGTGTGTGCGACGACTCACCGGCGGCACAACGGCTTTCCACACGACCCGCGTAGCGACGCCACCGTGACAGTCACCGACGTCCTCCCGAAGGACGCCATCCCGAGCATCGACGACCCGACGTTCGGCGCACACTACTTCGGCGCGCCCGACGACGAGGTGGTCGTCGTCGACGGCGACCCACTCCGGGCCTACCCCGTTCGCATCCTCAGTTACCACGAAATCGTCAACGGCGAGGCCGGCGGCGACTCCGTCGCGGTGACGTGGTGCCCCATCTGTTGGAGCGCCGCCGTCTACGACCGCACCGTCGACGGCCGCACGCTGACCTTCGGCGTCTCGGGGAAACTCGCCGACGACGCCCTCGTGATGTACGACCGCGAGACCGACAGTGAGTGGCGACAGCCCTCGGGCGAGGCTATCGCCGGCCAGTTCGAGGGGACCCGCCTCGACGCCCGGCCGGCCCCGATTCTGACCGTCGCACGGTTCCGAGCCGAGTACCCCGACGGCGAGTTCCTCCAACCGGTTCGCGGCGGCCCGGACGCCTCCGACGCGCAACTGCGCGAGAGACACGCGATGGACGGCTACGAGGCCTACGTCGACCGCGAGGCGTTCGGCCGCTACGGGATGCGTGGCGAAGGCGACCCGCGTGAGTGGAACCGCGACGACCTCGACCCGAAGACGCTCGTCCTCGGTGTCGTCGACGGCGACGACGCGACGGGCTACCCGCTCCCGCGGGTTCGGGCGGCCGGTGGCGTCGTCACCGACACGGTCGGCGGCCGAGATGTCGTCGTCTTCGAAGCCGACGGGTCGCTGTACGCCTACGAGAACGACGGCTACGCGTTCGAACGAACTCACGAGGGGGAAACGACGTTCAGCGCGGACGAGACGATTTGGAACGCGCTCACGGGCGAGAGCGAGGACGCGCGCTCGCTGCCCCGGCTTCCAGCCCGGACGCTGTTCGCGTTCGCGTGGCAGGACGACCACGGTCCGGACGCGTTCTACGAACGGTGACCGCCGTTCTGGGGTCGGTAGACGGCTGTGTCGCAGTCGGAGGCGACGCTCCGGCGACGGCGCTCGCTGGGCGCGAAACCACTAACAGGGCACTCCCCGAGAAGTCGGTATGGACATCGAACGCATCGCGGTCCACGAGTCGGCCGGGCGGGCGTTCCCGCTGTCGGCGCTCGTCGAGTCGCTGTCGTCGCTGTCGGTCCCCGTCGAACGAGTCACGGACGGCGAACGGTACGGTCCCGGCGACTGCGTCGTGACGTTCTCGCCTCGCGAGGCGTTCCACGACGCGGCGTGGGTCCACGGCGTCCGCGCGGGGTACGACGAGTTCGACACCGACGCGTACGAAGCCAGCGGCACCGCCCTCACCAACAGTACCGGCATCCACGGCGACACGGTGCCGGAGACGGTGGTCGGCTACCTCACGATGTTCGCCCGCCGACTCCACGTCTACCGGGACCAGCAACGCGAGCGCGTCTGGGACCACGAGGCCTACGAGGTGCCCTTCACGCTGACCGGCGAGCGCGTCTGCGTCGTCGGCCTCGGCACCATCGGACAGGGGGTCGCGCGGCGGGCCGACGCGCTGGGGATGGACGTGGTCGGCGTCCGGCGGTCGGGCGACCCCGTCGACGGCGTCGAGCGGGTGTACACGCCCGACGAACTGGACACCGCCGTCGCCGACGCTCGCTTCGTCGTCCTCGCGGTGCCGCTGACCGACGCCACCGAAGGGCTCATCGACGCCGGCGTCCTCGACACTATGCCCGAGGACGCCTACCTCGTCAACGTCGCTCGCGGGGACGTCGTCGTCGAGGACGCCCTGCTGTCGGCGCTCGACGACGGCCGCATCGCGGGAGCCGCTATCGACGCCTACTGGGAGGAACCGCTCCCCACGGACCACCCGCTGTGGGGCTACGAGAACGTCGTCATGTCGCCCCACTGTGCGGCGTTCACGAACCACTACCACGAGGACATCGCCGAACTCGTGCGCGAGAACGTCGAGCGGGCGACGCGCGGCGAGTCGCTCCGGAACCGCGTCGCCTAGGTCCCTTCGACCAGCCGTTCGAGCTGTTCCGGCGGCACCGCCCCGCGAGCGGCGTAGCCGTCGTAGGCGAACGTCGGGACGCCGGTGACGCCCTGTTGCTGTGCGGCGGTGAACTGCTCGCGGACCGTCGCCCGGAGGGCGTCGTCGGCGAGCGCCGAGCGCACCTCGTCGGCGTCGACGCCGGCCTCCGTGGCCAGTTCGACCAGCACGTCTTCGTCGCCGATGTCGCGCCCCTCCTGCCAGAGCGCCTCGAAGACGGCCACGTCGAAGTCGAGCCACGTCTCGTAGTCGTAGTGCTCCTTGACGTAGTAGGAGACGACCTGTGCCGGCAGGGAGTCGATATCGGTCGCGATGTCGAGGTCCATCTCCACGTCGTACTTCTCCTGGAGACGGCGGACGCCCTGCTTGGCCTGTTCGTAGTACTCGTCGTCCTTCCCGTCGTCGACGGAGTGGTCGATGGTGCCGTCGGGGTTGCGCTTCTGGCTCCGCAGGTCGAACGGGTGCCAGTCTATCTCCAGTTCCGACGCCCGCGTCGACTGGTACTGTTTCAGCGACTCGCGCCCGAGGTAACAGAACGGGCAGACGTAGTCCGAGTACACCGTGATACGCTCGTCTCCCTGTGAATCGCTCATACCGACGAGGTACCCCCTCCCTCGTTAAGAACGGGGCCCGGTCGTGTCCGGCTGGCGCACGACCGACCGCTCGGCAACTCAGTCCGCGAGACGTGCGGCGACGGCGTCTCCGTGCCCCTGTCCAACGACGGCGACGACGTCCCCTCGCGACCGGAGCGTCGCCAGTCGGTCGGCCATGTGGCGTTCACGGGCCGTCGTGCGGACGGCGGCCGGCGGCGGCGGGTCGAACGCCGAGCGCATGGCTTCGGCCGTCTCCATCCGCTCTCGCTCGTCGGTCGCCTGTCGTTCGGCGTCGTCGCCCCAGCCGGCGTCGTACACCGTCGGAACGTCGACGGTCACCTGCACCGCCGTCAGCGTCGCGAGGGTGGCTGCCAGTCGTCGGGTGAGCGCCGTCTTCGTGAGCGAGAGGACCGACTGCGCCGTCCTCCTGACCGTCTCCAGCGAGGCCCGTTCCCGGTGGAGGGCGGCGACGACGCGCCGGAGGAACGACGGACTCGGGCCGTCGATGCCGACGATCGCCGCG
This sequence comes from Haloarcula rubra, assembly GCF_019599465.1. GTDB lineage: Archaea > Halobacteriota > Halobacteria > Halobacteriales > Haloarculaceae > Haloarcula > Haloarcula rubra. Next base: position 833,262 of record NZ_RKLR01000001.1, on the reverse strand, counting down.
CCGTCGGCCGCCTGTATCGCCGCGCTCATCTCCCCACCGAAGGTGGGCGGAGTCATCGCGTCGCTCGCGTGGTGTTCGTACAGGGGCACCGCCAACGGCGGGAGTTCGAGTGCGAGCACCGCTGGCGACTCGCGCTCGACCACGGACTGCACTCGATACGCACTGGCGGGGTGGTCGTGGAGGGTGCCGACGACGACGACGTCGCCGTCGGTACCGCCGCCGGGGATTCGTTCGAGGCACTCGTCGCGGAGACGGGGGTCGGCCGTCGCGCCGTCGTGGGACTGCTCGGCGGTAATAGTGGAGTATCAGGCACAACAGCGGCATTAACCTTCCGCCACTGTCAGGTAGTTTGACACCATCTCGAGAACGGGCTCGATGGCCAAGCGTACCGGACGCCAGTAAGCACGCTGTACGCCGATTGCAACGACCCTGCTTTGTTTACGTGTCCCACTCGAAGCCGGGGCATGGCAGACGACCGCGTCATCGAACTGCTGCGAAAGGCGTACGGCGACGAGATAGAGACGGTGATGAACTACCAGACGAACGCCATCGTCCTGGACGGCGTCCGCGCCGAGGAGATAAAGGAGAGCCTCAAGCAGGACATCCAGGAGGAACTGGGGCACGCCGAACAGCTGGGCCAGCGACTCAAGCAACTCGACGCCCAGCCACCGGGGTCCGGCGAGTTCGTCGCGCGACAGGACTCGCTCCAGCCACCCGAGGACTCGACGGACGTGCTGTCGGTCATCGAGGGCGTCCTCGACGCCGAGAACGACGCTATCGAGACCTACCACGACCTCATCGACGCCGCCGAAGCGGCCGACGACCCCGTGACGGAGGACCTCGCGGTCACGCTGCTGGCCGACGAAGAGGCCCACCGGACGGAGTTCCGCGGGTTCCGCAAAGAGTACCGCAACGACTGAGCTAACGCCGGCCTAGGAATCGGTAAGTGCGGACCGGTCTCCACCCGCACTCCAGTTCTCGCAGTATAACAATGACGCCAGTCCCGGCATCACTGGATGCAATGGCACGAAACAACCTGACCGAACGGGACGAGGGCAAGCGAGTCGTGAACGCCGACGGCGAGATGGTCGGCATGATATCGGGGTTCCGCGGCGGCGAGGCCTACGTCGACCCCGACCCGGGTATCACGGACAAGATCATGTCTCGGCTCGGGTGGGAGGATATCGACGAGAGCGACTACAAACTCGACTCCTCGAAGGTCGAACACATCACAGACGACGAGGTTCGGCTCGAGTCGGACCTGTAACGCCCGCCGTCGACACGACCGCTCCACCCTTCTTTGCCGGTCGTCTCCCGAGGCGGTCCGGAGATGGCCGCTATGCCGCAGCCCTCCCCACAGAGCACCGCTACCGTCATAGCTTCGGGAAGCGTAGTAACGACATGAGTACGACGACGTCCTGCGACACCCATCCGGCCGCACCGCTGTTCTCCCTCCTCGGGAAGGCTCACACGATGTACCTCCTCGACCGGCTCGTCCGGCGTGAGCCGCGGCCGTGGCGCTTCACCGAACTCCAGCGCACCCTCGACATGTCGCCGAACACGCTCTCGGTCAGGCTCGACGAACTCGTCGACGCCGGACTGGTGACCCGGACGCAGTACGGCGAGATTCCCCCACGCGTCGAGTACGAGGCGACCGAGAAAGCGGCCGCGCTCGGCCCGGTGTTCGGGGAACTCCGGGACTGGGCACGCGTCTACGAACGCCCGTCGCCGTCACACTCCGGGGGACAGGAGTGACTCCCGTGACCCGGACTGGCCGACGTATCACTCCCGAAATCGTAGTGAGGGCCGAATGAGACAGGGCACGCTGACTGGCGGAGGCCGACGTGGCGGGTGAGGACGCCGAGGGGACGCTGACGCCCGTCGACGACGGCGGGTCGATGTGGCGGCTCTACGCGGCGTACGGCCGCGAGAACGCGGGCAACGCGGTGCTCGGGACCGTGATGGCACTCCTCTCCCGCGCGACCGGGCTGGTCCCGGCGCTGTTGCTGGGACTGGCAATCGACGCCGTCCTCCTCGGGACGCGCCCGTTCACGCTCCCGCTGGTGCCCGAGACGTGGATTCCCACGACGGCCGCCGGACAGTTGTGGCTGGCCGTCGCTATCCTCGTCGGTGCGACGGTACTGGGGGCGGTGGGGTCGTGGCTCCAGAACTACGGCTGGAACCGCTTCGCCCAGAACATCCAGCACCGCCTGCGTACCGACGCCTACGAGCGACTGCAGGCACAGGACCGGACCTTCTTCGACCAGTCCCGAACGGGCGAACTGCTGTCCGTACTGAACAACGACGTCAACCAACTGGAGTCGTTCCTGACCGACGGCGTCAGTTCGTTCCTCCGACTCGTGGCGCTGGTCGTCGGCGTCGGCCTCGTCATGCTCTCGCTGAATCCGTGGCTGGCGCTCGTCTCGCTGACGGCGGTGCCGGTGCTCGCGGTGTTCACCGCGCTGTTCGTCCGCCGCATCCAGCCCAAATACGCGAGTATGCGGGCCAGCGTCGGCGACCTGAACGCCAGACTGGAGAACAACGTCGGCGGCATCGAGGTCATCAAGACCGAACACGCCGAGGCCTACGAGGCCGGCCGCGTCCGGGAGGCCTCCCAGTCCTACTACGACACCAACTGGGACGCCATCCGGACCCGCATCACCTTCTTCCCGGGACTGTCGGTCCTCTCCGGCCTGAGTTTCGCCCTCACCTTCGCCGTCGGCGCGTTCTGGGTCCTGAACGGTCCGCCGACGCCCTTCACCCGGACCGTCTCGCCCGGCGCGTTCGTCACGTTCATGCTGTACACCCAGCAGTTCATCTGGCCGCTGGCACAGTTCGGCCAGATAGTGAACAACTACCAGCGGGCCCGCGCGTCCAGCGACCGCGTGTACGCCCTGCTGGAGGCCGAACCGTCGGTCGCCGACCCCACCGACCCCGTCGAGTGGCCCGTGGTCGACGGCCACATCGAGTACGACGGGGTCACGTTCGCCTACGCGACCGACGAGGACGACGACGCCTCGCCGGTCCTCCGGGACGTCTCGTTCAGCGTCTCGCCGGGCGACACCGTCGGTATCGTCGGGCCGACGGGGAGCGGGAAGTCGACGCTCGTGAAACTCCTCGTCAGGCTGTACGACCCCGAGTCGGGGGCGGTCCGCATCGACGGCCACGACGTGCGCGACCTGTCCATCGAGCAGTTGCGCCGGGCCGTCGGCTACGTCGCGCAGGAACCGTTCCTCTTCTACGGGACGGTACGCGAGAACATCGCCTACGGCACCTTCGACGCCAGCGACGCGGCCGTCGAACGGGCGGCCCGCCGCGCCGCCGCCCACGAGTTCGTCCAGAACCTCCCCGACGGCTACGACACGACGGTCGGCGAGCGCGGGGTGAAACTCTCGGGTGGCCAGCGCCAGCGCATCGCCCTCGCCCGGACCTTCCTCAAGGACCCCGCTATCCTCGTCCTCGACGAGGCGACCAGCCACGTCGACACCGAGACGGAGGCCATCATCCAGCGGAGTCTGCGCGATCTGGCGGCCGACCGCACCACTATCGCCATCGCCCACCGCCTCTCGACGGTGAAAGACGCCGACACTATCCTCGTCCTCGAAGGCGGCCGCGTCGTCGAGCAAGGGAGCCACGACGAGTTGCTCGCGGAGAACGGCCTCTACGCCAACCTCTGGCGGGTCCAGGCCGGCGACATCGAGGACCTCCCCGAGAGTTTCTTCGAGGCGGCTATCGCCCGTCGCGCGGCCATCGAGGGCGGCGGCGAGACTGACTAGCTCTCGACGGCCTCCAGCAGCGTCTCGACCCGTCCGACCAGCGTCTCGCTATCACTCCCTAGCAGGGTGACGCTCCCGGCGACGCCCACCTCGCCGCGGTCCACGACTGCGACGGGCGAGTCCTCGCTCGCCTCGAACGCCTCGCCGACGCCCCACGTCGTCGTGCCCTCTGTGGTCACGTCCGCCGGTCGCTCGCTCGGGTCGTAGCCCGAGACGGTGCCGGCGAGGTCCGAGAGGGCGTCCTCGACGGCGTCGGTCAGGCGGCAGTTCACGGCGAACCGCAGGGCCGGGTCGTGTTCGCGGGCGGCGAGCAGGAACCGTGCGACGGTCCCGTCAGCCCCGAAGCGCACGCCCCGGTTCGGTCGGACGCCGTCCATCGTTCTGGTGATGCGACCCTCGACGGCGGCCACCTCGTCCGGCGTCTCGGCGTAGGGCGTCGCGCCGGCGACGGTCATCCCCACCTCCGGCACGAGCGGCGAGACGTCGCGGTCGACGAGCGCCGCTACTGCCCGTTCGACGGCCTCGCTGGTGTCGTGGCGGGCGGCCTCGTTTCGCACCTCGACGGTGTGGTGGACGGCGCCGGGGCCCTCGCCAACGTCGAGGTTGTAGCGGACTGCTCGGGCGAGCAGGTCGATGCCGGCCGCGACGGCCTCGTCGAGAGCGTCGCCGTGGGCCAGTCTGGTGGCGATGGCCGAGGAGAGCGTACACCCCGACCCGTGAGTGGCCGCGGTGTCCACCCGGTCGTGGCGGAACGTCGTCACCGAGTCGTCGGTCACCAGCACGTCGACCACCTCGTCGCCGGGGACGTGCCCGCCCTTCACGAGGGCGGCGTCGGCACCCATCTCGATGACATCCCGACCGGCCGCCTCGGCGTCGCCGGGGTCGTCGATGGTCCGGTCGGTCAGCACCTCGGCCTCGTCGGCGTTGGGCGTGACGAGCGTGGCTTCGGCGATCAACTCCTCGTAGGCCGCCTCGGCCTCGGGTTCGAGCAGTCGGTCCCCCGACGTGGCGACCATCACCGGGTCGACGACGAGGTTCGGCAGGGGCGTCTCGTCGACCACGAGGTCGATAACGTCGCTCACGGCGAGCATCCCCGTCTTGACTGCGGCCACGTCGAAGTCCTCCCGGACGGCGCGTATCTGGGCCTCGATGTCGTCTGTCGGCAGGAGGTGGCTCCCCTGCACGCCGGTCGTGTTCTGTGCCGTGACGCTCGTGATGGCACTGGTGCCGAAGGCGCCGCCGGCCTCGATGGTCTTCAGGTCCGCCTGTATGCCGGCGCCGCCGCCCGAGTCGCTCCCCGCGATGGTGAGGACGACTGGCGGCGTCACCGGTGCGTCCGCGCGTGTCATGTCCGGAGGCTGGACCGGCGGCCTCAAAGCGATGCTGGTCTGGTAAATCCGAGTGTGACAGCCCGCCGACGAAACCGACCGACTGCGCTCCGTCCTAGTATGCTAATAATACTTCATACTACACCAGAGAAACGCTTATGTGTGAGAACTGCCCACACCCGGTGTACGACAATGGAACCGGCTCCGAACGACTCCGGCGAAAACGACGAGCAGTACGGCAGTTTCACCACGGGCGGCGGCGACGTCGTCGTCTACGACACGGACAACCCAGAAGCGTGGCTTCAGTCCAGCTATGCCGTCGAAGTAGGCGCCTCGTCGGAGCGAACAAGCGCGTAGACTACTCCTGCAGTTTCCCCATGTACTCCTCGAAGGTCCCCCAGAAGGGGTCGACCCCGGGGTGGTCCGTGGGCTCACCGTCGACCACTAACCCGCTCCCGTCAGTGACGACGCCGGCGTCGGCCGCCGGGATGCCCTCGGCCTCGAGTGCGTCCAGCACGTCTTCGACGCCGTCGGGGTCGACGGCCGCCAGCAGGGTCCCCTCGCTGATGGAGATCCACGGGTCGATGTCGAAGAAGTCGCAGGCTTCGCGGACGCCCGGCTGTATCGGGACCTTCTCCGTCTCCAGTTCGACGCCGACGTCGGCGGCACGAGCCATCTCGTAGAGGCCGCCGTAGATGCCACACTCCGTGGCGTCGTGCATCGCGTTCACCGGGCCGGCCGCCGCAGCGGTGAGCGCGTCTTTCACCGGACTCATGTCGTAGAACCGGTCGGTGGCGGCCGCGACGTCGGCGGCGTCCATCTCGGCCTCCATCAGCGACTCGAACTGGATGGAGAGCAGGCCGGTCGCCTCGATGGCCGGCCCCTTCGTGACGACGACGCGGTCCCCGACCTGCGCGCCGTCGGGACGGACCAACTGGTCGAACTCGCCGACCGAAATCGAGGTGGCGCCGCCGACCATCGGGTAGTTACACCCGGCGTAGCGGCCGGTGTGACCGGTGACGACCGAGACGCCCAACTCGCGGGCCTCCGCGTCGAACGTCTCCCAGACCGTCCGGAACTCCTCGTTCGTCATCTCCGGCGGGAGGTTGAAGTCGATGGAGAGGTGCGTCGGCGGCAGGCCCGATACCGCGACGTCGCTCATCAGGATGTGGAAGGCGAACCACGCCGCGCGCTCGAACCCGAGCGACGGCATCACGAACACCGGGTCGGTGGCCATCGCCACCGCTTTCTCGCCGACGTCGACCACGCCGAAGTCGACGCCGTGTTGCGGGCCGAGCGTCACGTCGTCGCGGTCGGCACCGAGGTTCGGGTAGATGTACTCGCCGAAGAACTCGCGGTCGACCTTACCTAGTTCTGGCATAGCGACGGCTACTACGCGGTGGTACTAATTGGTGGCTATCGACTGGCTCGGGACCGCTCGGAGTACCGACGAGCGACGGCCGCGAGCGCCACGACGAGCGCCACCAGCGACCCGATGGCGGTGAACCCGGGACCGGACTCGCCGGTCGTACTGGTCGTCGCCGTCTCCGTCACGACCGTCGTGTTCGACTCGTTCACGGGCGTGACCGTCACCGCGACCGGCGGGGCGCCGTTCGCGGAGAGGAACACGTCGCCGGACTGCGGGAGGGTGACGCCGCTGGCCACGCGGGTCGTGTTCTCGGGCGGGAGCGACACCTCGCGGGTCGCCACCGTCTCGTCGTCCCGGGTGAACACGACCGTCCCGTCGGCGGGCACCCGCGCGTCGTTGACCACCGTCGCGGTGACGACGACGGACCCGCCCTGGGTCGCCGTGCTGGAACTGACCTCGACGCCGGTGACGCGTGTCTCGGCCGGCCGCTCGACGACCACCGTGACGTTGTCGCCGTCGACGCTCAGGACGTACCGCCCGGCCGCGGTGAACGTGTGCGAGAGCGGCACGACCGTCTCGTTGCCGGGACCGATGCGTCCCTGCTCGCCGGTCACGCTCGTCCCGTTGACGTCGAGGGTCGCGTTGTAGGTGCCCTCGGTGCCGCCGGTGTTGCGCACGACTGTGCCGACGGTCAGCGTCTCGCCGGTCGCGAGCCGTATCGGGGTGGTGTTCGTGAGCGTCGCGGTCCGGTAGGGGCCGGCGACGCGGTAGCCGCCGTCCGCGGTCGCGTTGGGGAGGGCGTAGCCGATTCTGGCGGGCAACTGCGCGAACACGCGGGCGTGGACCGTCTGGTTCCACATCGTCACGGGCGCCGTGGTCTCGGTGTAGTCGGCCGTCTCCGCCCGCGCGGCGTCGCCACCGGCCCGTTCGACCGCGCTCAGGAACGTCTCCTGTGTCACCGGCTGGTTCAGTCCGTTCAGCCGCCTGAACGTCGCCTGCAGCGTCGACTCCCTGTCGGTCTGGCGACGGACTTCCTCGTCGACGCGGCCGGCTACCAGCGGCCCCTTGACGTAGTTGGCGTTGCGGTCCCACGTCGAGGGGTCGGCCAGCACCACGTCGGCGTAGAAGTCCCGCTGGCCGTCGTCCATGGCGTCGCGGAACGTCGCGAAGCCGATGTGGTCCTGTTCGAGCGTCAGGAGCGCCGCGTAGTACACCGCCGTCCCCTCGGTCAGCCAGCGGGTCTCGCGCGTGGTCGTGAACGCCTGCCTGCTGTGGACGTACTCGTGGAGCCAGACGTTGTCCGGAGTGTCCAGTGGCTCGCTGTCTCGCACCCAGATATCGGACCCGCCGGTCTCTAACCCCCGGACGCCCCAGTCGACGCCGTCGGTCGGGGCGGCGACGACGAACACGTCCTCGTCACGGTCGCCGACCTGCAGGGCGTCCGAGGCGTTCACGAGCGAGTCGAGTATCGCGGGCGGCGACGCCGTCAGTTGCGCGCGCTCCGGGACCACGAGGCGGAACGTCTGCCCGTTGTCGGTCCGCTCGAAGGTCGCGACCGGGCCGAGATACACAAGTTGGTCGCCGGCCGCGCCCGCCTCGGCCGTCGTCACGTTCTGCCGGAAGACGACGGGGTCGGTGCCGGTGTACCGCCACCGCGTCGGGGTCCGGGATCGACTGATGAGCGCCCACTCGCCGGCGTCGACGGCGACGTACCGGCCCTCGGCCCCCTCCGGCCCGCTCTGCTCGATGGTCCGGTTGGGTTCGATACGGTAGTCGATGGTCGCCGTCGCGGTCGTGCCGTCCCACTCGAAGGTGGTCTCGTTGACCCGGTCGAAGCCGTCGGTGCTGACGCCCGTCGCGTTGGCCGGAATCGCCGTCTCCAGCGAGACGACGCGGTCCGGAATCTCGTACGTCAGTTCGACCCCCACCTCGCCGGGGGTGTCCGGTGTCAGCGCGTACGTCTGGGTCTGCCGGATGGCGTCCTCGTCGGCGACCTGTTGCACGCTGGCCGTCGGGTCGGTCGACGCGGTGGGGGCCGACAGGTCGGGACTGGGCCCGTCGTCGGCCGGCCCGGGCCCCGCCGTCGTGTCTAGCCCGTCGAGTGGCCCGGTGTAGCGCACCTCGCCGGGCGCCTCACCCGTCCCTGCCGCTGGAGCGACCGAGGTGAGAACGAGTAGGAGTGCGACGGCGAGGGCCCCCCAGCCACGGTGCGCCACGCGCATTGTGACCCGTTACCGTCTCACGGTTGATATAGCTGACCGCTTAAGCCGCTTCTAACTGGGATTCGACGTCGTCGAACACGTCGGCGACTCGGTGGCGCACCTCGTCCCGAATCGCGCGGACGGCCTCGGCGTCCCGCCCGTCCGGGTCGTCCAGCGCCCAGTCGCGGACCTCGACGTCGGTCGAGAGCGAGAGGGTCGAACACCCCATCGTGACGACGAGGTCGCAGGCGTCCAGTTCCTCGGTCGAGACGTGGCGCGGGGTCCGCTCGGAGAGGTCGACGTCGAGTTCCCGCATGGTTTCGACGACCTCCGGGTGGACGCGGTCCGCGGGGTCGGTGCCGCCGGTGACGATTTCGACGTGGTCGCCGAGCCCGCGTTCGGCGACCTCCCGTTCGGCGAAGGCCGTCGACATCTGGGAACGGCCGGCGTTCTGTACGCAGACGAAGGCGACGCGGAACGTTTCGGTCATGATTGTGTGGACCGGGCGGTGCCCGTCGTTCGGGACCAGTCGTCCGGCCTGTACCCTGCCGTTTCGAAGACGGCTAAATGGTGTTGTCGGTGCAGTACGGTCTATATACCGCTACTGAGCACTATCTTCGGACCGTTCGCTGCGGTCTCTGTCGACCGCCCGACGCCACTCTCTGCGTGGCATCGTCCCGCACCACATCGCTGTCCGGTATCTCACACACCGTGTCTCCGCTCAACGTGTTAGTAGCTCGTTACGACTGGAAACGGGGTCGTTACCAATCCCGTGGCGTATGGGAGGGAAGACGAATGTCATCGAACTCGGACGACACTGACACACCGACCGACGTGGCTCCGGTCGAGCGCCGGACGTTCGTTCAGGGACTCGGAGTGCTCCCCCTCTCGACGACGCTGTTCGACGGTGACGACGACTCACAGACCGCCCGCTCACAGAACCGACCGAACGGCGGTCGGACCCGGCAATTCACCGTCCACGCGGTCGAGGTGGACATCTTCTACAACCGGTTCGGCCTCCACCAACCGAACGGCGTGATGTACGTTCTGGAGGAGAACCTCGACGCCGTGCGCGCGGCGTCGGGCGTCGCCCCCGACGACGGCTTCTCGCTGGTCGACGAGGAGACGGAGACGACCCAGACGGACTCGAACTCCGGACAGGGACGGGGTCGGGGACCACCGGACGACGACGCAGACGGAGACGAGGTCGACACCTCGGTCATCGAACCGCTGGTCATCCGGGCCAACGAGGGAGACACGATACAGATACGCTTCGTGAACCATCTCGACCGGCACGCCTCGATGCACCAGACGGCCCTGCCGTACAACGTGCGGACGTCCGACGGGATGGCCGTCGGCCTGAATCCCGACACGACCGCACCGCCGGGCGACACCGTCCAGTACCGGTGGGAGGCGACCCACACGGGGACGCACTTCTTCTACGACGGGGCCAATCAGGCCGTCGACAGCGCCGACGAACCGCCCCAGGAGGCGAACCTCCTCTCGCGTGGGCTGTTCGGCGCCATCGTCGTCGAACCCGAGGGAGCGACGTGGACCGACCCCGAAACCGGCGGGGAACTCCGGAGCGGGACGCGGGCGGTCATCCACGACCCCGACGGGCTCGGGACGACCTACCGGGAGTTCGTCCCGTTCTACCACACGCCCGAGGGGATGAAACCCGAGGTATTCTGGCCCGACAGCGACGAACCGCAGACGATACACGCCATCAACTACCGGGCGGACCCGCTCGGCCAGCGCGACGACGAGTTCTACAACTCCTGGACCAACGGGGACCCCGGTGGGGGCGACAACGTCTTCGAGACGTACAAGGGCGACCCGGTGAAGTACACCTTCGTCGGGGCCTCGCTGGAGGAGAACCACGTCCATCACCTCCACCAGTCCCGCTGGAAGGAGGTGCCCCGGACGGCATCCGACACCATCGACGCCCAGACCATCGGCCTCGGGGACACGTACGATGCGTACCTCGTCGCCGGCCACGGCCCCGGGACACTTCGCCCGGGCACTAGTTTCGAGGACGCGTTCGAGGTCGGTGCGGGCTACGTCCACCAGTCGGCGGGCGACGTCCTCTTCCATTGCCACCTGTTCCCCCACTACGCCGAGGGGATGTGGGCCATCATGCGCATCCACGACGAGGTGCAACCAGACCTGGTGCCGCTCCCGAACTCCAGCGGCCTCGTCGGCCCGGACGACGACACGCCGGGATACCCGGAGTTCGTCGCCGACGCCATCCGCGATGTGTACGACCTCGGCCCGGACGAGAGTCCTATCGGCAATCTGCCCCCGAAACCGCCGCTCTCGTCGGTGGATAACCCACGTCAACCGACCGACGTCGAAGAACAGGTGTTCGGTCCGGCAGAGGACATCGTTCCCGGCGCGCCGTACGCCGACCCGTGTACCAGTCCCGAACCCGAACGCATCGTCGAGTACACCATCGTGGTGACGCGACCGGGCAACGAGAACGGAATCGTCTACAACGATTCGGGCGACTACGACCCGGAGGCGCTGGTCTACGTCCTCGACCGGGTGCAAATCAAGGACCCCGACGGGACCGTTCAGGAGACTATCGACGTCGACGACGCCGACCTCCTCCGGAACGGCGACCTGAACCCCGAACCGCTGTTCGTCCGGGCCAACGTCGGCGACTGCGTGGAGGTCCGACTGCAGAACGAACTGGAAGAGGGATTCCCGACGTCGGTCCACCCGCACTTCGTCGGATTCGACCAGTTGGGGTCGGAGTCGGTCACGACGGGGTTCAACTACGAGCAGTCGACCGACCCCGGCGACACGATGCAGTACCGCTGGTACGCCGACGAGGAGGGCGCCATCTTCTTCCACGACCACATCATCGGCGTCTCGGAGGGCATGCACGGCCTGTTCTGCGGTCTCATCGTCGAACCGAAGGGGTCGGAGTGGCTGGACCCGTACTCGGGCGACCCACTCTACAGCGGCGCACAGGCCATCATCGACCCGCCGGAGAGCGAGGCCTTCCGCGAACAGGCGCTCCACTACCACGACTTCGCGCAGTTGCGGGACGGTGACACGGGCGAGTTCGTCAACCCCGACGAGGAGCACAACCAGAACGCCGGGACGATGGCCATCAACTACCGGAACTCGCCGTTCTACCACCGCGACGACGAGGACCCGGCGTACGTCCACAGTTCGAAAACTCACGGCGACCCCGAGACGCCGGTCCTGGAGGCGTACGCTGGCGACCCGCTCAGGCTCCGACTGTTCCAGGGGTCCTACGAGGAACAGCACAACTTCGGTCTCCAGGGCCTCCAGTTCGACCCGGAGGGGTTCGCACAGCAGGACTCCGTCTCGCAGGTCATCGGCACCTCGGAGGCGTTCACGTTCAGAGTCTCGTCGTCGGAGACCGACCCCGGCTTCGACCACATCACGAACCCGGACGGCCTGCCGGTGCGGGACTACCGGTACGGCTCGAACACCATCGACGACATGTGGACTGGGATGTGGGGGCTAGCCCGCGTCTGGGACGCCCAGGTGGACCACCTTCAGACCCTCCCCGGCCAAGACGCACCGAGCGAGTCCATCTCCGAGGCTCAACTCGAGGCGATGGGACACCCGGCGCCGTTCGCCGATTTCGACTGGGCCGCGGAGGGACAGCGAGCCAAACTCCGCTATGCCAGCGACGACGACCGAGCGTTTCCGCCGGACCGGGACGCCCGCCAGAACGGAAGCATCGGGGAGATTCCACCGGCACCCGACGACGCCGGCGACCCCTGTCCCGACGACGCCCCGGTGCGGTCGTTCGACGTGACGGCGTTTCAGGTGGACATCCCGTACAACGACTACGGCGACCACGACGAGTACGGCGTCGTCTTCGCGCTCGACCGCTACGTCGACGAGATAAAGAACGGCGAACGCCCGGTCGAACCGCTGACGCTCCACGCCAACGATGGCGACTGCATCGAGATAAACCTCACCAACGACCTGCCCGAGGACCCTAACGACGACCACCCGCACCCGAAGATGCGCGTCTCGCAGGACTGGGACCGCTCGGAGCGCATCTCGTTACACCCGCTCCTGCTCGACTACGACGTCAACGGCTCGAACGGGTCGACGGTCGGATTCAACTACGATACCACGGTCGACCGGGGCGAGACCGTCACCTACCGCTGGTTCGCCAGCGGCGAGGTGGGAACCTCGATCCTGTGGGACATGGCCGACATCCGCAGCACCCGTCATCACGGTGCCTTCGGTCAGCTGGTTATCGAGCCACGGGATTCGGTGACGCTCGACAACCGAACTGGCGAAGTCAGCGTCACGAGTGCGGCGTCGATGATTGATACCGGAAACGGCGAACCGGACTTCCGCGAGAACGCGCTCATCTTCGCCGACGGACAGTTCATCCTGAACCGGGACGACCCCGACGACTGCGTGGTGCCGCCGGGCCCGGACATCGAGAACCCGGACGCCCCCTGCACCCAACTCGGCGACACCGAGGACCAGGGGTACGGCGGCGTCAACTACCGCTCGGAACCGTTCGTCCGCCGGTTCGAGAACAACGACGCCCAGCACCTCGTCTACAGTTCGCGCGTCCACGGCGACCCGAACACGCCTATCTGGAAGGCGCTCACCGACGACCCCGTCCGGTTCCGGGTCGCAAGCGGCGCCGACAAAGCCCGGGCGGTCGCGTTCCACCTCGCAGACCATCAGTGGCAGCGCTTCCAAGGCGTCGACGAGTCGCCCGTCATCGGCGTCGACGGGCAACTCAGCCCCGGAAAGGCCGAGACGTTCAGCCTGCTCGGTGGAGCAGGTGGGTTAGGGAGCGGCAGCGGCAACGGTGACTACATCTATCAGGAGACGAAGCAGCGCCGCCGCCTCGAAGCGGGCCTGTGGGGCATCTTCCGTGTCCGACAGCAACCGGACCGGTTCCCCGACGAAGCCATCCAGCCGTTGCCCGACCGGGCGGGGAACGTCCCGCTGTCCGGGCGACCCGGCTACGTCGTGCAGGTGGGCGACGTGACCGGCACGGGCCAGCAGGACGTGGTCGTCGGCGTTCCCGAGAGCGAAATCGGCGCGGTGAACGCCGGTGCGGTCTACGTGTTCACCGACACGAACCCGAGCGAAGTCACGAACCTCGCCGACGCGACGCTCCAGTTGCTCGGGACGACGACGGGCGAGCGGGTCGGCTCCGTCGTCCGGCTCCAGCCGCGACAGGGCGAGAGCGCGAGCGACATCGTCGTCGAGACGGATTCGGGTTCGGAGTTCGTCGTCGCCGGCGGCGAATCCCTCCGTGACCTCGTCGACTCGCCGCCGGGGTCCGACGTGGCCGAGTTCGTCCGCCGGACGACTAACACGCGGGTCGAGGCCGTCGCCGCGTTCGCCGACGTCGCGACCCCGATGGACGGCGACACGACCGGGAACGGCAGCGGAAACGGAAACGAGACGACGACCGACGGCCAGGGCGGCACCCAGACCGACAGCTAACTCGGTCGGCGGCGCCAAGTCACGCCGACCGCTCCCGCAATCCCTGCGCCGGTGACTACTCGACGCGGTTCTCGAGGTCACACTCCGTGAATACCTCTTCGGCGAACGCGGTCGATAGCTGCTCGCGGCCCGCGTTCTGTACGGAGACGACCACGCGGAGGGGGGCTGTCGTGGCCTGAATATCTCGGGACCAGCAACGTTATATTCAATACCTGAATTCTCAAGCGCATGACCGACGACCCTCGCTACGACCGCCGCGGATTTCTCTCGCTGGTCGGTGTCGCGGCACTCGCTGGCTGTTCCGACTCGCTGCCGACGGTCGGTCCGACGCCGACGTCGACACCGACCGTCGCGCTGTTCGAGGCACACCCGGAGACACTGGTCCTCACCCGCGGGGAACTCCCGTCGGGGGCGACGTGGGAGCAGAGTCCCTCGAATCGCCGGGACGATACGTTCAGCGTCGGCTACGAGGTGTTCGTCGACGGCGACCGCTCCCACCAGATAAGTCTGGGCCTCTCCCGACGGACGAGCGTCGACGGCGCCGTCTTCGACCACGACAACCTCGTCGAGCTATACCGTGAGGAGGACGACGCCACCGCCACGGCCCTCCAGTACGGCGACGAGGGCACGCTCGTGACCTTCGGCGACGAAGCGCACGCCATCGTCACCTACCGCAACCTCTCGCTCAACGTCGGCCTGTACGACGACGGGCCGCTGGAGAGTCTCCGGGACGTCACCGAACTCCAGGTCGAGAAACTGGAGCGACTGGCGCCGTAGAGTCGCGCCGCTCCCGCAATCCTTACCCCGGGGACGGACAGAGGAACGGCTATGACAGAGGCGACGGGTATCGTCGGGGAGTTCCTCTCGCTCAAGGAGGAGACCGACGCCGACGTGCTGACGATGCAGTGTGGCGACTTCTACGAGTTCTTCGCCGACGACGCCGAACTGGTGGCCGAGGAACTGGACCTGAAGGTGAGCCAGAAGTCCTCCCACGGGTCGTCGTACCCGATGGCCGGCGTCCCCGTCGACGACTTGACGCCGTACGTCTCCGCGCTGGTCGAACGGGGGTACCGCGTCGCCGTCGCCGACCAACACGAGACGGCCGACGGCCACGCCCGCGAGATAACGCGCGTGGTGACGCCCGGGACACACCTCGAAACCGGTGACGCTTCCGCACAGTACCTCGCCGCCGTCGTCCGGCAGTCCTCCCGCGACGGCGACACCTACGGACTGGCCTTCGCCGACGTGACGACCGGCCAGTTTCAGGTCACGCAACTCGACGACGCCGACCCCGGCGCCGTCCTCACCGAACTGTACACCTTCGCCCCGGCGGAGGTCCTGCCCGGCCCCGACCTGCGGAACGACGACGACTTTCTGGACGCCCTCTCGGAGCGCTCCGACGCTGCCGTGAGCCTCCACGCGACGGAGTCGTTCGCGCCCGGCCGGGCCCGCCACCGGGTACGCGAGCAGTTCGGCGCCGAGACGCTGTCGAGCGTGGGCATCGCCGACGACGACGCGGCTATCGCCGCCGCCGGTGCGGTCCTCTCGTACGTCGAAGAGACCGGCGTCGGGACGCTCGCCGCCGTCACGCGGTTACAGGCCTACGGCGCCCGCGAACACGTCGCGCTGGACGCGACCACCCAGCGGAACCTCGAACTCACCGAGACGATGCAGGGCGGGAAGTCGGGGTCGCTGTTCGACACCGTCGACCACACCACGACGGCCGCCGGCGGGCGACTCCTCCGCCGGTGGCTCCAGCGCCCCCGCCGTGACCGGGGGGAACTCCACCGCCGGCAGTCCTCCGTGGCGGCGCTGACCCGCGAGGCGATGGCCCGCGAGACCATCCGAGAGACCCTCTCGGACGCCTACGACCTCGAACGACTGGCCTCCCGTGCCACCTCCGGGAGCGCCGACGCCCGGGACCTCCGGGCCGCCCAGGAGACGCTGGCACTGCTCCCGCAGGTCGCCGACGCCGTCGAGCAGACCGAGCGACTGGCCGAGTCGCCGCTGGCCGACGCGCTCTCGGGCGCGGACCGCGAGGCCGCCGCCGACCTCGCCGCCGAACTGGACGCAGCGCTCGTCGAGGACCCGCCGGGGACGGTCACGCAGGGCGGCCTGTTCCGGCGGGGCTACGACGACAGTCTGGACGAGATTATCGACGACCACGAGAGCGCGCTGGAGTGGCTGGAGACCCTGCCCGACCGCGAGAAAGAGCGCACCGGCATCACCCACCTCTCGGTCGACCGCAACAAGACCGACGGCTACTACATTCAGGTCGGGAAGTCCGAGACGGACAGCGTCCCCGAGGAGTACGAGGAGATAAAGACGCTGAAGAACTCGAAACGCTACACCATCCCCGAACTCGACGAGAAAGAGCGGGCGGTCCTGCGACTGGAGGAGCGCCGCCACGAGATGGAGTACGACCTGTTCGAGGACCTCCGACAACGGGTGGCCGAACACGCGACGCTCATGCAGGACGTGGGTCGGACGCTCGCCGAAATCGACGCGCTGGCGTCGCTGGCCGTCCACGCCGTCGAGAACGACTGGACGCGGCCGGACGTGACCGACGGCGAGGAACTGTCCATCGAGGCCGGTCGCCACCCCGTCGTCGAGCAGACCACCGAGTTCGTCCCGAACGACCTCTTTCTGGACCGCGACCGGCAGTTCCTCGTCGTCACCGGTCCCAACATGAGCGGGAAGTCGACGTACATGCGACAGGCCGCGCTCATCACGCTACTGGCGCAGGCGGGGAGTTTCGTCCCGGCGCGGGACGCCACCGTGGGCCTCGTCGACGGCATCTACACCCGCGTCGGCGCACTCGACGAACTCGCGCAGGGTCGCTCGACGTTCATGGTCGAGATGCAGGAACTGTCGAACATCCTCCACTCCGCGACAGAGGACTCGCTGGTGATTCTGGACGAAGTCGGCCGCGGGACGGCGACGTTCGACGGCATCTCCATCGCGTGGGCGGCGACGGAGTACCTCCACAACGAGGTACGCGCGAAGACGCTGTTCGCCACGCACTACCACGAACTGACGACGCTGGCGGACCACCTCGAACGCGTCGAGAACGTCCACGTCGCCGTCGCCGGCGAACCGGAGTCGGCGGGCGAGGACGGCGTGACGTTCCTCAGAACCGTCAGGGACGGACCGACCGACCGGAGCTACGGGATTCACGTCGCCGACATGGCCGGCGTCCCCGGGCCGGTGGTCGACCGCTCGCAGGAGGTACTGGACCGCCTGCGCGAGGAGAAGGCCATCGAGGCTCGCGGGAGCGGCGGTGGCGGGACGAAACAGGCCGTCTTCGACCTCTCCTCGGGGACGTTCGGCGGCGGGTCGGCAGACAGTGAGCGTGCGAGCGCCGACGGCGGTGGGGCCGCTACCACGACGGACGCCCTCGCAGAGCGATTCGGCGAGGACGCCGAGGACGTGCTCGCGGCCCTCTCGGACGTCGACGTCGACGAGACGCCGCCGGTCGAACTGATGGCGAAAGTCCAGCAGTGGCAGGACGAACTGGCCGAGGAGTGACTCGGGTAAAAAATACGCTCGGGGTGACCGTCAGCGGTCTCAGGTGGTCTGGAAGCCGCTCTCGGCGAGGAGTTCTCGGACGCGGTCGGCGTGGTCGCCCTGGAGTTCGATACGTCCCTCTTTGACCGTTCCACCGGTCCCGAGCGACGATTTCAGGTCGGAGGCGAGCGACTCGACGTCGGTGTCGCCGTCGAACCCCTCCACTAGCACCATCTGCTTGCCGTAGCGGCGTTCGTCGGTCCTGACCGACAGGCGCTGTGTCGCCCGGTCTAAGTCGGCGGTCGGGTCGTCGGGGACGTCGAGGTTCTCGAACGGATCGTTGTCAGACACTATAGCACTCCTGTTAGGCGGCCGGGCGAGAAGACCGTGTCGTCGGCGAGCGCCGAACTCGACGGGGTCGTGGGCCGGTGTAACCGCGCCACCGGCTACCGTTGGGCGGCCAGTTCCCGCCGAAGGACGGCGACGCCGCCTCCCGTCGCCAGGAGGCCCACAGTGCCGTAGGAGAGCCACTGTGCCAGTCCGATGGGTGCGGTGCGGAGCGACTGGTGCCGTTCCTGTCGGTACTCCTCGTAGGTCGTGTTCTCACACCGCTGTACGTGCGTCTCGTTCAGCGTCGTCTCGCGCATTCCGAGGCCGCCGTCGACGAGGCGGGTCTGCCCCGCCAACTCGTCACATCCCCGTCTGTACGCCTCGAAGTCGTCGCGGGTGACCGCCGTCGTGAGGTCCGCGTAGACGAGGGCGCCGAGCGTTCCGACGCCGAACAGCGTGATGGCCACCGCGACGACCACGCCCGCCCGAACCGGCCTCACCGCGACCACGCTACTCCTCGCGGTCGTCGTAGTCGAACGTCTCCTCGGTCGCGTCGTCCTCGAAGAAGCCGAACGTCTCGTCGTCCCGCAGGAGGTAGTCGTTCTCCAGCATCTCCGAGACGACGCGACCGAGCGAGTCCAGTTCCGACTCTATCTCGTCTACGTCGTCGGTGTCGAGTTCGTCGCGGGCCTCGTCGGGTAGGGCCGGGGCCCGGTAGCCCACCTCGTCGGTGGCGGGGTCCCAGTAGAAGTCGAACCCCTCGACGAGGTCGTGTTCGACGACGACGTCGAAGTCGGGGGCCGTCAGACCGGTCTGGGTCGTCCACTCCTCGAAGGCGTCGTGCCACGCACCGTCGGCGAGGATGCGCTCTATCTCCTCGCGGCGGTAGTCGTCTTCGACCTCTTCCTCCGGCTCGTCGATGGCCTGATACCCGCCCCGTGGCTGTGGGCCGCGGAGCGACGGCGGGTCCGGAACCGAGACGTCGAGCGCCATGTTCTCGTGTAGACCACCCAACTAGAAATACGCACCGCCGGGAAGGGGTGTGCCGGTGGGCTGACGACGCTGCCCGGTTGGGGCCTTCGCGCCGGCGACGCCGCGACCGCCGTCACCCCAGTCGCGCGAACGCGAACTCCGTCGACGTGCCCAGCGGGTCGTCGGCCGTCTCGGTCCACACCTCGGAGAACCCCGCCGCGCGTAACTGGTCGAGCGTCGCCTGCCGCCCGGGCGCGGAGAAGAACATCGACCCGCCCATCCACCCCCGGCGGACGGTCTCGAACCGGCCGGTCGGGAGCGTCGTGAGGACGAGACCGCCCGGCCGGAGGACGCGGGCGAACTCCCGGTACACCTCGGGGTGGCGCTCACGCGGGACGTGGAAGACGGCGTGGTAGGCCGTGACGCCGTCGACGCTGTCGTCGGCGACCGGGAGCGCGGTCATGTCCCCCTGCACCAGTCGCGCGCCGGGGACCGTCTCCGTCGCCAGCTCCAGCCCTCGGCGGGAGAAGTCGAGGCCGACACTCCCCGGCGGGAGGTTCGCCAGCGTGCGCGCGCCGTCGCCACATCCCACGTCCAGCACGGTCGGGTTCTGCGGCAGTTCGGCCAGCAAGTCCGCGACGAGGGCGGCGTCGGACCCGCTCGGGTCGCGCCGCTGTGCGTACGTCTCGGCGACGTCGTCCCACGCTCGCCGTATCTCGTCCGGGTCCATACCGGCCAGTAGGGCCCCAGCGGTATCAGCGCCGCGGGGCCCGCGGGCGAGCGAACGCTAACTCTCCAGGACGGACTTCGGTCGCTTGAGGTAGAACTCCTGTTCGCTCACGCGCTCGTAGACGTCGTACAGCGTCTGGACGGCGTCCGGGTCGGGCGCGAACCGGACGTGCGGCGCGACGTGGTAGGCCTTGCAACTGGTCAGGAAGAAGTACAGCGTCCGGTGGTGGGCGGGCGTGGCGTCGACGACGCCCATCGCCTTCCCGCCGAGGTCGTCCGAGAAGTCGTTGAGCATCGCGGCGATGTCGTCGTGTAACTGCTCGTCGGGTCGTTTGAGCGTCGTCCCGAACGTCTGCTCGAGGAACTCGCTCGTCGCCCGGAAGAACGGGTTCGAATCGACGCCGCTGGGGTCGACGTCGGCGAACCGCTCGTACAGCGACAGTACCGTCGACAGTTCCGCCTCGGTGACCGCCACCGGTCGCACCGGGTCCCCCTGACCGAGGGTGTACTCCGGGAACGAGTGAGCGGTCGGGTCTGGAACCTGCCCGAACACCTGTTCGAGGTCCATAGTCGGGGTAGGACCGCGAGCCGTCTAACTGTTCTGTGGTATCGTGTACCACGGTAGGTTGGGGGTGCGTTCGGTTCCCCGGCCTTACCCGACCCTATCAGCCCCATAACGAAACACGCCGCCGGTGTCGAACCGGCAGGTGAGCCAGACATGGCAGACAGTACGCAACTGCGCATCGGACACTGCTGTCCGGACGCGCCGAACGTGGACGTCGGCGTCGACGGGACGACCCGGTTCGAGGAGGTCGAGTACGCGACGCTGAGCGACTACGCGCCCGTCGACCCCGGCGACCACGAGGTGGCCATCGCCCCCGCGGGGAGTACCGCCACCGTCGTCGAGCGGACCGTCTCGCTGTCGCCGGACACCGCGTACACGGTGCTGGCGACGGGGCTGATAACCGACATCGAGGCGACGCTCCTCCGCGACGACACCGGCGAGGTGCCCGCGGACGTCGCACACCTCCGACTCGTCCACACGTCGCCGGACGCACCGAGCATCTCGCTCGACGTCGGCGAAGCGGCGGACGTCGTCGGGCGCGTCGACTTCCGCGAGGCCAGCGACTACCGCCCGGTCGAGGCCGGCACGTACGACCTGTCGTTCCGACCGACGGACCGCGGCAGGGTCGAACTCGAACTCGACGGCATCTCTTTCGAGGGTGGGACCGCCTACTCGGCCATCGCACTCGGGCAGTTGGAGGCCGGGACGCTCGCCGCCGTCGTCGAGGCGGACGCGGTCGAACTGGTCGCCCCCGAGGAGTGAACGGCTCTCAGGACCGGCGTTCGTTCAGCCGAGCGATGAGGTCCAGTCCGTAGGCGATGTTGAGGACCGAACTCGCCTCGCCGGCCTCGTAGACGAGGTCGTCGTGGGCCCGCACGTGGTCTAAGACCGCCTTCGAGGCGTGGTCCGGGGCGGCGGCGATGCCCGCGTCGTTCTCGGCGACCCACTCCATCACCCGCAGGTCGCTCTTGCTGTCGCCCATCACCAGCGCGAACGGGTCGTCGATGCCCAGCACCTCGAAGGCCTGTTCGACGCCGGCGGACTTGTCCAGTTCCAGACTGACGAGTTCGGCGGCGTCGCCCTCGTAGTAGCCGAGGTCGATGCGCTCGAAGAGGTCCAGCAACGCCGACGGCGCGCCGTCGAGGTCGGCGTCGGTCGAGAGTCCCGCGTCGTCGAACACCGCCTGAATCTCCGGGTCCCGCGCGAAGTACGTCCGGGCGAGGGCGGCGGGGTCCGCGACATCGACGCCGACGGCTTCGGCCACGCACTCGCCGACAAGCCCACAGAGGTAACACAGCGCCTCGTCGACGATTTCGACGGCGGTGTCGCTCCCCACCTCGGCGTTCGGCTTGAGCGTGACGTTGAACTCGTTGCCCTGCAGGTGCGTACCGTGGCTCACGTCGTCGGGGGCCTCAGAGAGGACCCGCCCGCGGACGGCGTCGAACACGTCGACCACCTCGTCGTCCAGTCGCTCGTACAGCAACTGCTTGGTCTGGGCACCGTGTTTCGGCGTGAAGACGCCGTTCCCGGACTCGTAGACGATAGAGAGCGACCCCGAGGAGACGACTTCGTTGCCCAGGCCCTGAATCATGAACCCCTTGACGTTCTCCAACGTCTGGCCGGTGCAGACGACGATGGGGACGCCGCGCTCCTGAAACTCGGTGAGGAGGTACAGCGTGTCACGCGGAATCTCGTTGTCGGTGTCGCCGGCCGACCGGAGCGTCTCGTCCACGTCTAAGACGAGGACGTTCACCGACCGGCCGTACTTCGAGAAGAGGTCGAGCGCGGTGAACGCCTCCTCGCGGGTCAGTCGGGCGGCGATGTCGGCGTACGTCTCGCCCGTCGCGGGGAACTCGTCGGCTATCTCGGCCTTCCGCTCGTCCAGTTCCGCGCGGGCGTCGTCCCACTGGTCCAGTGCGACGGGGGAGCTGAGCGGCGGAAAGAGGTCCACGAACTCCTGATAGGCACGCAACGTCTCGGTGTCTGCCGTCTCGTAGAGGCGGTAGAGCTGGTCGTACTGTTCCATCTGTCTCCGTTGCCGTGGCTGTCGCTGTCCGGGCACTTCACTGTACGGTTCGCGCCGTCGAAAAACGGAGTGGGGGTCCGACTTACTCCTCGCCGTCGCCGCCGTCGGTCAACACTTCGACGTCTGTCTCCGCCTCGTTGAGGAACGACGGTATCTCCGGTTCCTCGTCCGACTCCTCGTCGGCGTCGGCCAGCTCGTCGGCGCGGTCACGGCTCCAATCGGGGATGTCGCCTCTGTGGTGGCACATGGTAGCTCACCGAGCGGGGCTCGGGACTGTGTCGTGTTAACTATTTCCATACGCGGTCCGACACTCGCCGGAGACAGTCTCAAGTCGCCCCGTCCGTTACCCGGGTGCAACGACTATGCGAGGGCCGCCATGACCGACATCCAGCAACTCGACGAGCGGACCGTCGAACGTATCGCGGCCGGCGAGGTGGTCGAACGACCCGCCTCCGTCGTCAAGGAACTCGTCGAGAACGCTATCGACGCCGACGCGAACCGCGTCACGGTAGCCGTCGAAGCGGGCGGCACCGAGGGCATCCGCGTGACCGACGACGGCGTCGGGATGGACCGCGAGAGCGTCCAGCGCGCCGTCGAGCAACACACCACCTCGAAGATTCGCGACATCGCCGACCTGGAGGGCGGCGTCGGGACGCTGGGGTTCCGCGGTGAGGCACTCCACGCCATCGGCGCCGTCTCGCGGCTGACCGTCACGACGCGGCCGCGCGGCGGCGACGTGGGGACCGAACTCGTCGTCGAGGGCGGCGAGGTGACCGCCGTCGAACCGGCGGGCTGTCCGGAGGGGACGACCATCGCGGTCGACGACCTGTTCTACAACGTCCCCGCCCGCCGGAAGTACCTCAAGCAGGCCTCGACGGAGTTCGCCCACGTCAACACCATCGTCACGAGTTACGCGCTGGCGAACCCGGACGTCGCCGTCACGCTGGAACACGACGGCCGCGAGACGTTCGCCACGACGGGGCAGGGGGACCTCCGCGAGACGGTCATGTCCGTCTACGGGCGGGAGGTCGCACAGTCCATGATAGCGGTCCGCGCGGGCGCCAGCCCCGGAGACCCGCAGAGCGGCGGCGACGACCTCCCCGATGGCCCACTCGACGGCGTCTCCGGCCTCGTCTCCCACCCCGAGACGACCCGCGCCGGCCGGGAGTACCTCTCGACGTACGTCAACGGCCGCTACGTGCGCGCGAAGACGGCCCACGACGCCGTCGTCGACGCCTACGGCACCCAGATTGCGCCGGACCGCTACCCCTTCGCCGTCCTCTTTCTGGACGTGCCGGCCGGCGACGTGGACGTCAACGTCCACCCGCGGAAGATGGAGGTCCGGTTCGCCGACGACGAGGGGGTCCGCGAGCAGGTCCGCACCGCCGTCGAGGACGCCCTGTTGCGCGAGGGACTGCTCCGCTCGTCGGCCCCGCGCGGCCGCTCACAGCCCGAGCAAACCGAAATCTCGCCGTCCGGGTCGGATGACGGCGGTTCGTCGTCGCGAACGCCCGCCGACGACCGGTCGACCGGGACGACGCGCGAGACGTCGGGGACGTCCACCGACGCCGGGCCCGACGACAGAGCGAGTTCGACGTCGAACGCGTCCGACACCTCCGTTTCGGGTCGGACGGACGACGGCGACTGGTCGGCCGCTGACGAGAGCGCCACGACGGACGACGAGGCTGCGACGGCCTCGCCGTCGACCGACGACGACCAGTCCCGTCCGCCCGAGGAGACGACAGAGACGGCCACGCCGTCCAGCGAGTCGTCCGCGGACGAGGTGCCGGCCGACCGGAAGTTCTCCGGGGGCCACGAGCAGGCGCGACTCGGCGGAAAACCGGAGACGGCCCACGACACGCTCCCGTCGATGCGGGTGCTGGGTCAGTTACACGAGACGTACGTCGTCGCCGAGGCCGACGACGGCCTCGTCCTGATAGACCAGCACGCGGCCGACGAGCGCGTGAACTACGAGCGCCTGCAGGCCGAGTTCGCCGGCGAGACGACGACCCAGGCGCTCGCGGACCCGGTCGAACTCGAACTCACCGCGCGCGAGGCCGCCGTGTTCGAGGCCCGGAGCGACGCGCTGGCGAGTCTGGGCTTCCACACCGCCCGGACCGGCGAGCGGACCGTCGAGGTGCGTACGCTCCCGGGGGTCATCGCCGACGCCGCCGGGCCGGACGTCGTCCGGGACGTGCTGGGTGCGTTCGTCGGCGGGGAGCGCGAGGCCGCGACCACCGTCGAGGCGGCCGCCGACGAACTGCTCGGGGACCTCGCGTGTTACCCGTCGGTCACCGGCAACACGTCGCTCACCGAGGGGTCGGTCCGGGACCTGCTGGCGGCGCTGGACGACTGTGAGAACCCATACGCGTGCCCGCACGGCCGGCCGACGGTCATCGAAATCGACCGCGAGGAACTCGAAGACCGGTTCGAGCGCGACTACCCCGGCCACTCCGGTCGGCGCGAGTGACGGCCGCCGCGTCGGCTCACCCGCTCAGCGCCCGTCGATACACGGCCTCCAGTCGCGCCGCCATCTGCTCGACGGCCAGTGACCGGGCGGCCCGCCGACCGTTCGACCGTTCGCCCCGGTCGAGGACGCGCGCGAGCGCCGGGGCGAGGTCGGCCTCGTCGGCACAGACCGCCGACGGCGTCACTCCGTCCAGCCGGTCTCGCACGTCGCCGACGTCGGTGGCGACCACCGGGAGGTTGCACGCGAGCGCCTCCTTGACGGTGTTGGGCGACCCCTCGCGGCGCGAGGTCAACAGCAACGCGTCGGCCGCGTTCATGTAGGTCGGGACGGCCGCCTGTTCGACCTCGTAGACGGCGTGGAGACGGACCTGACGGTCGATGCGTGATCGAACGGCGTCGACGACGCGTTCGGCCAGCGGGTAGTTCTTCACCGCCCGGTCGGGCGTGTACGGGAACAGGACGTGGGCGGCGTCGGGGTCCCATCCCACTTCGTGGCGGGCCGTCGCCGGGTCCATCGGCCGGAACAGGTCGAGGTCCACGCCGTGTGGGACGACCGTCGCGTCGCCGTCGAGGCCGGCCGCCATCTCGTCGCTCATGACGACCGTCTCGTCGACCAGTCGGGCACAGCGCTCGCTGAGCCACCCGAACTCGCCCATGAGGTCCGACCCCCAGAGGGTGAGGACGACGGGTCGACGGGGCTGGGCCAGCGCGAACGGCGCCGTGAGGCCGTAGTGGGCGTGGACGATGTCGTAGTCGTCCCGGGCCGCAGAGAGCACCCGACCGTAGAACCGGAGATAGTGGTGGACGGAACGGCGCGCCGCCTTGCGCTCGGCCCGGTCGTCGCTGTCACGGCCCGGAACGGGCACGACGTCGCAGACGTGTCCTCGCTCGCGGAGACACTCGACGCGGCGGTCGAAGAACGACGAGCGGTGCGTCACGAGGTGGAGGACCCGCATCGGTGGCGTCCTCCCGTCGGCGGCGCAAAGTAATGGTGTCCCGATTGTCGGCCGTCTCGCGGTAGTAGTGACCTTATTGGGCAGGTTCGCCACCGCCGGCGTGCGAACCGGTGCGGTGTCCGGCCCGAGTCCGGCGGTCGACGCGCCAGTCGCGTCTGCAGAGCGGTCCGAAACCGGTTACCCGACGTAAGTTTGCAATTACAATCAGGCTATTGTGAGAGGTATAGTCGTATGGACGTGTTGGTCACCGACGGCTTCGAGAAGAAGTCGCTGACGGTGGTCAGGGCCATCCAGTCCGTCGCCGACGAGGTCGGCGTGGTCGCACAGTTTCCGTTCTCGCTGACCGCCGCCTCCCGGCACACCGCGCGGGACCACCGCATCGAGGCCGACGACGCCGACGACTACGCGGCCCAACTCGCCGGCGTCGTCGAGGAGTACGGCTACGACTACGTCCTGCCGGTCAGCGGTCGCACGACGGAGATCGTCTCGGAACACCGAGAGGCGATTCCCGCCCCGCTCGACCCGATTCTCCCGCCGAAACCGTCGTTCCGTCGGGCCATCGACAAGCACGACCTGCACTCGCTGGCCGGCGAGTTCGACATCCCGACGCCCACGTCGGTCCGTATCCGGTCGTTGTCGGACGTCGCACGCGCTGTCGAGACTGTCGGCCCGTCGGGCGTGTTCAAGACCGGGAGCGAGACGGAGCCGCGTTTCCTCCGGTACGTCGGGTCCCCGGCGGAACTCCGGTCCACGTACCGGACCTACATGGAGACCCACGACTCCGACCCCGTCTATCAGGCCTACCTGAGCGGCCGGGGCCGAGGCTTCTTCGGTCTCTACGTCGACGGGGAGTGTCGCGGCCACTACGCCCACCGGCGTATCCGCGAGTCGCCGCCGTCGGGTGGCAAGAGCGTCTGTGCCGAGTCTCTCTCGGACCCGGAACTGTACGCGTACGCCGACCCCCTGCTGTCGGCACTCGACTGGAGCGGCGTCGTGATGCTAGAGTTCAAGAACGACGCCGACGGAAACCCCCGACTGCTCGAGTGTAACCCGAAGTTCTGGGGGTCGATGGGGCTGGGGGTCGCCTCGGGGATGAACTTCCCGCGCGCGCTGCTGGAGTACCTCTCGGAGGGACGGGTACCGTCCTTCGAGTTCACGCCGGCCCGGTACCACTGGCCGCTCTCCGGGGACCTCCTGCACGCCATGAAACGTCCGCGGAGCGCTCCGGCGGTCGCTGTGGACCTGCTCTCGCGGTCGACCAAGTCGAACCTCCAGCTCACGGACCCGCTCCCGCACGTCGCCGAGGGGACTCGTGCGATGGTGTCGGCCGTCGTCAGCGTCGACGGCCCGGTCGACTGACCGCCGGTGGCCCGGCACGGTCCGAATCGTACGCCGACCCGGCCGGTTGAACTAAGCCGTAGTCTCCCGATACGCGGAGTATGTCACTGGTTACTTTCGGCGAGACGGCCCTCCGATTCGCGCCGCCGGACGGACAGCGCTTCGAGACGGCCCGCGAGGTACGGATGCGGGCCGACGGCACCGCGAGCACCGTCGCGGCGACGGCGAGCAGACTCGGCAGCGACGCCGTCTGGCTCTCGAAACTGCCGGACACACCGCTGGGCCGCCGCGTCGTCGCCGAACTCCACGAGCACGGCCTGGAGACGGACGTGGTGTGGGCCGACGCCGACGACGGCCGGCAGGGCCTGACCTTCTACGAGGACGCCGCCGCCCCGCGGCAGGACCGACTCCTGCAGGACCGCGGCGACACCGCGATGGCGACGCTCACGCCCGGTGAGATACCGATGGGGCGGGTCCAGAACGCCGACGTCGTGTTCACGGCCGGGTCGACGGCGGCCCTCTCGGAGACGGCCGCGGAGACGGCCGGGGCGCTCCTCCGTGCCGCGCCGGGGATGCGGGCGCTGGACCTCGACTTCCACCCGGGGCTCTGGAGCGCCGAAACGGCCCGCGACACCCTCTCGGACCTGTTCGGCGCGGTGGACCTGCTGTTCGCGAGCGAGGAGCAGGCGAAGGCCGTCTTCGACAAGACGGGCCGGCCGCGGGAACTCGTCCACACCATCGCGGCCGAGTACGACTTCCCGCGGGTCATCCTCACGCGGAGCGAACACGGCGTCGTCGCCTTCCACGACAACGTCGTCCACGAACAGGACGCCTTCGAGACGACCGCCGTCGACACCTCCGGGCAACACGCCGCGCTGGTCGGGGCCGTCCTCCAGCGACTCGCTGACGGGGCGCCGACCGACGAGGCACTCGCCTACGGGACGGCCGCGGCGGCGCTGACCCGGACGATGCCCGGGCCGGTGACGCCGCTCGAACCCGCCGAGGTCGAGCGCCTCGTCGCGTCACAGTCCGACCGTGGCCGGTGACGTCAGGGCGAGAGCGACCCGGATAAGCCGACCATACTGTTAAGGTCGGTCCACGTTACCATTCCCACATGGCTTCTCTTCGGTTGTTCGTCACGCTCTGCGTCGTCGTGCTCACCGGTACAGCCGCCGTGTCCGGTGTCGGGGCCGCACAGGAAGACCGAGTGACGTTGACGGTCACCATCGTCGACCAGAACGGTGACGCGCTGAGCGACGTCGACGTCTACGCCACGTGGGACGACGGGGCGGGCGGCCCGGTCAACGAGACGACGCGGGCCAACGGACAGGTCCTGCTGGACGTCCCCGAGGGCGCCGACGTGCGGATTCACCTGGACGACGACGAGTACATCCGCAACTCCCCGTACCTCGTCGCCGACGCGACCACCCGGTCGGTCGAGGTGCCCGTCTCGCAGAGCGCCAGCGCGACGTTGACCGTGCGTGACACCGAGGGCGCTCGGGTCGAGAACGCCCGCGTCCAGCTCTACCGGTCGGGCCAGTTCGTCACGGACCAGCGCACGAACGCCGACGGCGTCGTCGAGACGCCGCTGGTCGAAGCGGGCGAGTACCGCGTCGTCACGACGAAAGACGGCTTCTTCCGCAACTCGACGCGGATAGCGGTCACCGGCGAGACCGAGGCGACGACGACGCTCGAAGAGGGGTCGGCGCTGGTCACCGTCACGGTCACCGACGACCACTTCGAGGACCCCCGACCGATTCGGAACGCCTCCGTCACCGTCCCGTCGGTCGGCACCGTCCAGACCCTCTCGGACGGCGAGGCGACCATCAGCGTCCCGGTCAACAGCGACTACACGCTCGAAGTGACCAAGGCGGGCTACGGGACCAGTAGCCAGCCGCTCCGGGTCAGAGAGTCGGACACGGCCGTCGACGTGGCCATCCAGCGGACGCCGCGAATCGACCTCGTGCCCGCCAACGAACGCGTCGTCGTCGGCGAGACGGTCCGCATCGAAGCGACCGACGAGTACGGCGACCCGGTGGCGAACGCGACCGTCACGCAGGGCGGCGCGGAGGTCGGCACGACCGACGCGTCCGGCGTCGCGACCGTGCCGGTCGACAGCGGTGGGAACGTGACCTTCACCGCGACCAAGGGCGACCTCTCGGCGACGGCCACCGTTCAGGGTATCGACCCGGACGCGACGGACACACCCGCCGAGACGACGACCACGGCGACGACCGAACCGCCGACGGACACCGAGACGCCGACCGACGGCGTGTTGCCTATCGGCGAGAGCGGGCCCGGGTTCACTCCCGTGACCGTCGTCGTCGCCCTCGCACTCTTCGCGGTGCTCGCGCTCCGACGGCGGTAACGGGACCCTTTTGGGCGCGAGGCTCCCATCCGTGAGCAATGACTGTCCTCGAGGAGGTTCATGAGGCCCACGAGGCCACCTTCCGTGAGGTGGGCGGGCGCCGCGTCGTCGACAACTACGGCCGGCCCGAACGGACCCACCGCGCGGTCCGGAACGTCGTCGGCGTCTGTGAGTTCGGCTACGGCGTCCTCGTCGTCACCGGGGAGGACCGGGTCGACTACGTCGACAACGCCGTCTCGAACCGCGTCCCCGAACAGGACGGACGGGGCTGTTACGCCCTCTTGCTCGACCCGCAGGGCCGCGTCGAGACGGACATGTACGTCTACAACGCCGGCGAGCGACTGCTCGTCTTTACCCCCCCGCAGCGGGCCGAACCGCTGGCGGAGGAGTGGCAGGAGAAGACGTTCATCCAGGACGTGGACATCCGCGTGGCGACCGACGACTTCGCCACCTTCGGCGTCCACGGCCCGAAGGCCACCGAGAAGATAGCCAGCGTCCTCCATCAGGCCTCGTCTCCGGAGACGCCGCTCTCGTTCAATCGCGGCGAACTGGGCGACGCCGGCGTCTCGGTCATTCGTACGGACAACCTCGCCGGCGAGGAGAGCTACGACGTGGTGTGTGCGGCCGAGGACGCCGAACCGGTGTTCGACACGCTCGTCAACCGCGGACTGAACGCCGTCCCCTTCGGCTACCGGACGTGGGAGACGCTCACCCTCGAAGCGGGGTCGCCGCTGTTCGACACCGAAATCGAGGGCCACGTCCCGAACGAACTCGGCCTGCGCAACGCGCTGGACTTCGACAAGGGGTGTTACGTCGGACAGGAAGTCGTCTCGCGCATCGAGAACCGCGGCCACCCGCCGACCCGACTGGTCGGCCTCTCCGTTGCTGCGCTCCCCGAGTCGGGGGCCGCCGTCTTCGCCGGCGACGAACACGTCGGCGAGGTCACCCGCGCCGTCGACAGTCCGATGCGCGAGGCCGCCATCGCGATGGCGGCCGTCGACTGGGACCTGCCGGACGGCGCCCTGACAGTCCGAGCAGACGGAGAAGAAGTCGACGCCGAACGCACCGACCTACCGTTCGTCGACGGGTCGGCAACGTCCGCGAGACTCCCCAGTTACGAGTAGCCCACGTCGTCCTCGGCGAACTCCGGTTCACCGAGGTAGTACTCGACGGCAACGAGCGCCGTGTACGCCGAGAACGCGGCGAGACACATCCCGCCGAACTGGGTCACGGCCGTCAGCGGCGCGCCGACGGTCTGGTACTGGAGTGGGGCGAGGATGAGCCACAGACCCAGTATCGTCGCCATCACCGCTGCCGCGAAGCGGGGCCGCCCTCGTTCCCGAACGGTCTGGAAGTTCTTCCCGGCGAAGACGGCACCGACGACGGCCGAGAGCGTCACACTCCCCCTGACGCCCGGGTTGGCCCCGAGCGCCAACGGGCCGACGAACGCGACCAGACAGCCGAGCAGTGCGACGACGGCCGAGGCGACGGTGAAACGCGAGGCCTTCATGCGAAGGGCTGTCGCTCGGCAGTCGTAAATAGCTTCGACCGAATCACCGCGCTCACTCGACGAGTGGCAGGACGATGCCGAACACGAGCGGCGAGAACAGACCGAGCAGGATGCCGAGCGCTACCATGTCGGTCAACAGCACGTTACTCCACGCCGGGAACGGCCCGAGGAGCGTGTGGCCGAGGATTTCGCCGAGTGCGCCGATCGCGAACAGGCCGACACCGAGGAGGAACCCGCGTTTCGCCAACAGTCCGTGGTCCATGTCGCGGTACTGCGTCATACTCACCGGGTCGCCGTGGGCCGACTAAGCGCTTGCGCTTCGCAGGAAAAGGGTTATAATTCACATCAGCATACGACTCGCTGATGAACGGACTCGTCTCCGAATCGCTCGCGGAACTGCTCGGACTGCTCGTCTCGGCGCTGCTCGCGGGCGTCCTGACCGTCGTCGGCGTACTCACCGAGAGTGCCGGACTCTCGAACCTGCTGGCCGGACAGTCGGTGTTCGGCCTCTGGGAACTGTGGATGGGCGCCGTCTTGCTGTACGCCGGGCTATATATGCTCGGCTACAAGCGAGTGTGGCTGGGTCTCCACCGGTCGCTGGCGTAGGTCAGGACCGCGAGAGCAGCGCTTTCAGTTGCTCGCGGGAGAACAGCGTCGAGGGACGGTCCATGTGGACGCCGATTTCGCCCTCGAACGCTTTCATGCCGGCCTTCTGCACCACCTTCGGCACCGAGTAGCCCGCGCGAACGGCGTGGCCCAGACGGATATCCCGACGCAGGTCCTCGCGCCACGCACGCTCGTAGTCGCCCAGCGTCGCCGGGTCCTCGGGGTCGATTTCGCGGGCCGCGTGGTCGGCGGCGGTCATGCCGTAGAGGATGCCCCCGCCGGTGAACGGCTTGGTCTGGGCGGCGGCGTCGCCGACGAGGAACGACCGCCGGCCAGTCACGCGCTTCGGCGGGCCGATGGGGATGAGACCCGAACAGCGGCGTGTCACGTCCGCGTCGTACTCCTCGGTAAACGCCTCGAAGCGCCCGCGGGCGTCGTCGCCCGGCGGCACCGCGAGGCCGTACTCGACGCCGGCCTCGCCGCGCGGGATGCGCCACGCGAAGAAGCGCGGGACGGTGAGGTGGACGTCGACGAAGTCGCCGTGGTCGGCCGCCTCGTCGAACCCGAGGACGCCGTGGAGGAGTTCGTCGGGTTCCGGCAGGCCGAGTTCTCGCCGGACGCGGCTCTTGGGGCCGTCACACCCGGCGACCATCTTCGCGCGGTGGGTCTCGACGCCGTCGGGGCCTCTCACCTCGACGGTGACGCCGTCTCTGTCTTCCTCGACGTCGACGACGGTGTGTTCCTCGCGGACGTCCGCCCCGTCCTCGCGGGCCAACTCGGCGAGGTGGCGGTCCAGCCCCACCCGGTCGATGACGTTCGAGATGACCTCGTCCTTGTAGAAGGGGTGGGCGTCGCTGCCCGGCCCGTCGGTATGGAACCGGGCACCGGACACCTCGTTCTGCAGCAGTTCGTCGCGGGCGTCGTCGGTGTAGGCCCACACGTCGGTGCTGACGTGGCCCGAACAGGCCAGTGGTTCGCCCACCGTCCCCTGTTCGAAGGCGAGTACGTCGTACCCTTGCTGGGCGGCCCGCCGGGCGTAGCGGGCGCCAGCGGGGCCGACACCGACGACGACGACATCGTGCATACCTGTCGTCTCGGCGTCGCGAGACAAGTACTTTCTCGATTCCGAACGGCCGGAACCGAGCGTGGAGAGGCAGGCGTCAGTCGTCGCTGTCGTCGTCCGCTTCGTCCTCGGTGTCGTCTTCAGCGTCGTCGTCTTCGGGTTCTTCGCCAGCCTCTTCGTCCTCTGCGTCGTCGTCTTCTTCGTCCTCTGCGTCGTCTTCCTCCGCGTCGTCGTCTTCGGACTCTTCGTCCGATTCCTCGTCGATGTCGTACTCGTACTCTTCCTCTTGGAGGGTCAGCGACCCGTCTTCGACCGTGTACTCCAGTTCGCCCTCGGCGTCACCGGCCTCGACGGACAGTTCGACCGCTTCGAGGGATTCGCCGTCCTCGGACAGTGCCGACCGGTCGACGGTCGCCGTGCCGTTCCCGTCCGTGTGGACGGTGACTTCCTCCTCGCCTTCGACGGTCACGGTGGCGTTCTCGACGCCCTCACCGTCGTCGGTGACGGTGACCGTCGTCGTCTCGTTGCCCAGCGACGCGTCCACATCCACGTCCGTGACGGACGCCGTCGACGCGTCCGTGGCTGTCTGTGTGGCACCGGTGGCGGCGGCGACGCCACCGCCGGCGACCAGCAGTGCGACGAGTGCGAGCGTCAGCGGTTTCGTGAGCGACATTGCAAGCGAGGGGTCGGGACCGTTCGAGGATAAACCGGGCCGGTCGTTGGGTCGGATTTAACCCAGTTTAAGCCGGTTTAGACCGTTCACGGCGGCGTTACGCCTTTGACCGCGGCACTCTAGCTCACGGCCATGGCAGAGTATCAGCCGGGTGTCTGCAACATCGGGTCGACACAGCGTCGCGCGCGTCGGCAGGCGGGTATCGGGTCGTTCGGCCTGGCGGTCGCTATCGTCCTCGCCGTCGCCCTCTCCGTGCTCCCGACCGGCGCACTGTGGGCCACCGCGCCGTTCCTGTTCGGTGGGTGGGTCGGCGTCCTACAGGACTACTTCCAGTTCTGCGTCGCCTTCGGGGCGCTGGCCCGGTACGACCTCTCGGGGTCCGGCGGGTCCAGCGGGTCGGTGGCCGAACGCGAGGCCGTCGCCACCGACCGGAAGCGCGCCGCGAAGATTCTCGGCGTCGCGGCCGTCCTGACCCTCGTGTCGACGGCGCTCGTCGTCGCTCTCGGGACCGCTCTCTAGACGACGGCGAGGCCGCGTGGGACCTGGTCGTACGTCTCCTCCCACGACCCGACCCGCTCCCACGTCCATCCCTCGGCCGACCGGAACAGACCGTGGTTCGTCACCGCGCATATCGCGCCGTCGGGGTCCGGAGCCAGCACCGCCCGCGAGAGGCCGTCGGCTGCCGGCAGGCCGTCCATCGCCGTGGCCCACCCGTCGCCGGTCCAGCGGTAGACGTAGCTCTCGCCGGTCGTCGAGTGGGCCGACCGGGGACCGCTGGCGGCCGAGACGACGACGGCGTCGGGGTCGTCGGGGTGGACCGCCAGCCCCCAGACGTAGCGGTGGTCGAGGCCGTTCTGCGGGTACTGCCACGTCTCGCCGTAGTCCTCCGACTGGGCGTAGCCGTCGCCGGCGGCCGTGTACACTCTCGTCGGGGTGTCGGGGTGGACGGCCAGCGTGTGGTTGTCCCGCCGGCCGCCGGTGGGATGGTCGACCCACGTCTCGCCGCCGTCCTCGCTCCGGACGAACGCGCCGGCCTCGACGGCGACGTACACTCGTTCAGGGTCGTCCGGGGCGACGGCCAGCCATCGGACGTGGTGGGTGTGGGGACGCGGCGGGAACGACCACCGCGAGGCCGAGTCGAGGTCCGTGAGTCCGTCCCGCTGGCTCCAGTTGTCACCGCCGTCCGTCGACCGATAGACGGCGCTCGGTTCCGTGCCCGCCCACACCACGTCTTCGTCGTGTGGACTGACGGTGACGCTCGTGACGCGGTCGCCCGCGTCCAGCACGCACTCCCACGTCACCCCGCCGTCCGTCGTCCGCTGGAGGCCCGAATCGACCGTGCCGACGAACGCCCGGTCGGGCGCTCGCTCGGCGGCGGCGACACATTCGAGCGTGTGGTCGCGCAGTCGCTCGGTCCACTCGCCCGACCCGACGAGCAGGCGGTCTGAGAGGGCGGCGTAACATGTGTCCATACCGTCCCTACGTCGGCGACCGGGAGAAAGATTGCGCGCTCACCGGCTGACCGAGCGGGTCAGCGCGAACACGTACAGCGCGATGAAGAAGGCCCCGAGGAACGCCTCCGACTGCGCGATGACGTTGACCGTCGCGTCGTCGACGGCCCCGACGCCGCCGAGGAAGAAGGCGATGAACGACCCGAGGCTCAACTGGAGGTACTGCTCCACGTCGGCGAACAGGCGCGGCGCGAGCGCGAGGTAGAGGGCGGCGTAGCCGACGACGAGTGCCACCGACGCCCCGAGAGTGTAGGAGGGGCGCTCGCCGTACCCCGTCGTCAGGAACAGGAAGGCGTTCAGGCCCCAGCGCCCGAGGCTCCGCACGCGGCCCCGGAGCGGCGCGCTCCCGTCGACGACGCGGCCGGCGTGGGTCCGGCGGCGATAGGCCAACTGCGAGACGAAGAAGGCGGAGGCGGCGGTGTTGTCCGCGATATCGTTGGCGCCGTTCTTCGCCCGGAGGTAGGTCACCTCGCCGTCGGCGGCCGGGATGGTCCCCTCGGTGGCCTCCGCCAAGCGGTCGGAGCGCTCGCGGGCGTCGTCCGGGAGCGACTGGTCGGCCGCCCGGGTCGCCGCTCGCTCCAGCAGTGCGGCGGCCGTCTCGTCGTCGCCGGCCGCACCCACCATCGTTTCGAGTGCGTGCGGGTACGCGAGCGTCGTCCGAAGCGGGTCGGCGAGGCCGTCCGCGAGTTCGTGGAGGCGGTAGTCGGCGGCCTCCAGGTCCACGTCGTCGTCGTCGCGCACGTCGAACCCGTCGAAGCGCGTCCGGTGGAACGCCAGTCGGTCCAGCGGGCCGCCCGACCCGCCGCCGGTGAACTTCACCGTCCCCAGCGTGGTCTGTTCGAGGTCGTAGACGACCGTGCCGTCGGCGGGTTGGCCCAGCGTCCCGCCGCCGACCGCACTCCCGGACAGCGACACGAGCGCGACCCCGTCGGGGCCGGCGGCCGTCGGCGACAGGTCGACGGTGTCGACGGTGCAGTCCTCGACGGTCACGACGCCGAGACAGCGCACGTCCGCGGCGGTCACGCGGTCGACCGTACAGTCGGTGAGTCGCGGACTCGCCAGCGTCGCGCCGTCTAGCTGGAGGTCCGCGACCGTCGCGTCGTCGACGGTCGGACGGACGAGCGTGCTCCCCGTGAGGTCGACCCGCTCGGCGTCCAGTCCGGTGAAGTCGGTACCGACGAACGTCGAGTTCTTCAGGACGAGTTTCATCGACACCGCCGCGTCGGCGAAGGTGCCGCCGGCGAGCGTCGCGTCGGGCAGGTAGAACCGCTCGGCCTCGATGCGCTCGAACACCGCCTCCTCGTAGCTCGTCTCGTTGAAGTAACCCCCGCCGAACGTCGTGCCGTAGAATCGCGCCGTCCCGAACGAGGCCCCGCGGAAGTCGCCCTCGTCGAAACTCGCGTGGTAGAAGTCGCCCGTCTCGAACGTCGCGTCGTCGAAGTCGGCCATCCCGAACTCGGTGTGGTGGAAAGAGCCGTCGCCGACGGTGGCGTCGTCGAACGCCGCCTCCCCCACGCTCGCTCGGTCGAAGTCGACGGTCTCGAAGGTGGCGTCCCGGCAGTCCACGCCGTCGACGCGAACGCCGGCGAACGCGCCCGACTCGACGGTCGCGCCGCGGGCGTCGAGTTCGTGGTAGGCGCCGTCGAGTCGCAACTCGCCGACGGTCGCCCCTCGGAGGTCCAGTCGCTGGCCGACCTCGCTGTCGGTCCCGTCCAGCCGGTCGATGCTGGCGCCCCGGAGGTCTATCGGGTAGTTGTCGGTGGCGTCGACCACCGCCATCGAGAGGTCCAGCGTCGCGATGTCCGCCCCGAGGAACTGCTTCGACCGACGGTGCGCCGTCCGGTCGCCGTCCGCGCCCGACTCCACGGCGTCTAGGAACGCCGCCGACACGTCGACGTCCTCGGGCGTCTCGGCGGGTGGGCGGTGGAACGGGCAGTGGTCGGCGTCGGCCATCGCGCCGTGTGGACAGCGCCACGTCTCGCTGTCGGCTATCGACTCGTGCTGTGCCGCCGGCTCACACTGGAAGCGACACTGGCCGTCCCCCGCACCCGACCACACCATCAGTACTCGAAACCGTCGCTATGGACCGTAATAAGTGCTGTCCGCTCAGTCGTCGGCGGCGACGGCCTCGGTGCCGATGCGCCGGTCGAGGAAGTCGTCGAGCAACCGGAACAGCCGAA
Organism: Haloarcula rubra; assembly: GCF_019599465.1. Classification (GTDB taxonomy): domain Archaea; phylum Halobacteriota; class Halobacteria; order Halobacteriales; family Haloarculaceae; genus Haloarcula; species Haloarcula rubra. The sequence continues at coordinate 796,313 of NZ_RKLR01000001.1, read as the reverse complement.
TCTTCTGGTCGATGTCCGAGGAGGCGTGGCCCTCCTCGCCGAGTTCCTCGTACTCGTAGTCGCCGCCGACGGCGTCGCCGTCTCCTCGCGGGCTCTTCGACCCCGCGCTCTCCGGCCCCTCGGTGTAGCCGAAGTCGTCCAGCGCCGCCCGGAACAGGCGGGCCTGCGAGACGGGGACACGGCGGTCGTTGACCCCGTGGAGCACGAACAGCGGCGCCGAGAGGTTCTCGACGTACTCGATGGGCGAGCGTTCGTGATAGAGGTCGGGGTTCTCCTCGGGCGTCCCGAGGTTCTTCTCCATCAGTTCCGTGCGATAGTGGGGCATCGTGTTCTCGTACTGGTCTTCGAGGTCGGTCAGCCCTATCCACGCCACGCCGGCGTCGTAGAGGTCGGGGTACTGGAGCATCTGCCAGTACGCCGAGTAGCCGCCGTAGGACCCGCCGAAGACGGCCACGCTGTCCTCGTCGACCCACTCGCGGGTGTCGAGGACGTGTTCGGCGGCCGTCGCCACGTCGCCCTGTTCGGCCCCGCCCCAGTCGTCGTACAGTCGCTGGACGAACTCGCGGCCGCGGCCGGTCGATCCCCGGTAGTTCACCTGCAACACCGAGAACCCCCGCTGGACGAGGAACTGGGTGTAGAGGCCGAAGGACTTCGTGTCCATCGCCCGCGGGCCGCCGTGGGGGTTGACGATTAGCGGCGACGGTCGCTCGCCCGAATCGTACAGGAGCGCGCCGATGTCGAGCGTCTCGTAAGGGTCGTGCTCGACGGCGGCCTGCCGTGTCTCGGGGACGCCGTCCGAGGTGACGGTGAAGTACTCGGCGTCGGCGAAGTCCTCGGGCGAGAACGGACCGTACTCGGCCTCGTGGAGCGTCTCGTACTCGTCGGTCGCGAGGTCGTAGGCCAGCAGGTCCGGGCGGCGCGTCGGCGTCGTGTGGGTCAGCAGGACCCGGTCGTCGGCCAGCGTCGAGTCGCCGGCGAACGTGGCGACGCCCTCGGGGAGGTCGAGTTCGCGGGCCTCGCCCGACTCGACGTCGTAGACGACGGGCATCTTCGCGGCGTCGCGGGTCCGCGTCACGAGGAAGCGCTCGCCGTCGGGCGTGAAGCCGTGTGGCTCCTCCTCGAACTCGCCACCGAACCACGCAACCTCGTCGGTTTCGAGGTCGTAGACGCCGCTCCGCGTCAGGTCGGCGCTGTTGTCCGAGACCAGCAGGCGGTCGCCGTCCGGGCCCCAGTCGACGGGTGCCGCCTCCGCGCCCGTCTCGCCGACGCCGAGGTTCCGGGGGTTCGAGCCGTCGGCGTCGGCCAGATACACGTCCATGTTCTCGAAGTCGTCGGCCTCGTTGGTGGTGTAGGCGAGTCGGTCCCCGTCGGGCGAGAGCAGGCCCGTCCAGACCGCCCGCTCGTAGTCGGTCAGTTTCGCCGTCTCCCCGCTCGAGAGGTCGTGAGCGTAGAGGTTCATCTGCCCGTCGCGGGTCGACCCGACCAGCAGCGTCTCGCCGTCCTCGCCGACGTCGTGGAGGACGACCTGTCCGTCCATCTCGACGACCGGTTCGACGGTCCCGTCGCGGTCGACGGCGTACACGTCGTTCTGTTCGTCGCCGGCGTCGTCCAGATGGAAGAACACGCGCTCGCCGTCGGCGCTCCACTCGACGTGCCAGCGGGCGTTCCGTGGGACCTCGCCGTCGCTCCACCGCTCGGACTCGCCGCTGTCGGGGTCGAGGACGTGCAGTTCGTTGCGGCCGGTACCGTCGTAGTAGAAGGCGACGGACTCGCCGTCGGGAGACGCGGTCGGATGCGCCAGTGTGGGCAGACTGGCGAGCGCTTCGAGCGTCTCCGAGGTATCAGGGTCAGACATTCAGACACACACAGACGCGGCCATCATGTATGCGTTCCGCCTAACGAGATAGCCGGGCCGCTCAGTCGTCGTCGGCCTTCGCTGCCGTCTCGGCGGGGTCGCGGTCGGCACGCGGCCCCTCCAGTTCGACGTCTGGGAGGAGGTCACGGAGGTACTGCCCGGTGAACGACCCTTCGGTCCGGGCGACCGACTCGGGGGTCCCCTCGGCGACGAGTTCGCCGCCGTTCTCTCCGCCCTCGGGGCCGAGGTCGACGATGTGGTCGGCGTTCTTCACGAGGTCCAGTTCGTGCTCGATGACGACCACGGTGTTGCCGTCGTCGGTCAGGCGGTGGAGGACGTCGATGAGTTTCCGTTCGTCCTCGGGGTGGAGGCCCGTCGTCGGTTCGTCCAGCAGGTACAGCGTCTCGCCGGAGTCTTTCTTGCCCAGTTCCTCGGCGAGCTTGACCCGCTGGGCCTCCCCGCCGGACAGCGTGGTCGAGGGCTGGCCCAGTGTCATGTAGTCCAGCCCCACGTCTTTCAGGAGCTGGAGGCGACGGCGGATGCCGGGGTGGCTCTCGAAGAAGTCGTAGGCCTCCTCGACGCTCATGTCGAGGACGTCGGCGATGGTCGCGCCCTTGTAGGTCACGTCCAACGTCTCGTCGTTGTAGCGAGCGCCGCCACACTCCTCGCAGGGCACCTCCACGTCCGAGAGGAAGTTCATGTCGATGGTCACGGTCCCTTGGCCGCCGCAGGCCTCACACCGGCCGCCCTTGACGTTGAACGAGAACCGCCCCTTCTCGTAGCCGCGCTGTTTGGCGAGGTTGGTCTCGGCGAACAGTTCGCGGATGTGGTCGAAGACGTTCGTGTAGGTCGCGGGGTTCGACCGCGGGGTACGACCGATGGGCGACTGGTCGATGAGCCGGACCGTCTCTACCGCGTCGAGGCCCTCGATGGCGTCGTGTTCGCCGGGGTTGACGTCGGTGTCGTTCATCCGGCGGACCAGCCCCTTGTACAGCACGTCGTGCATCAGCGTCGACTTCCCGGACCCGGAGACGCCGGTGATGGCGGTGAACGTCCCCAGCGGGAACTGTACGTCGAGGTCCGCGAGGTTGTGCTGACGGGCACCCTTCACCGTGAGGTAGCCGTCGCCCTCGCGCCGCTCGTCGGGCACCGGAATCACACGGTCGCCGGCCAGATAGTCGCCGGTGACGGACGCCTCGGTGTTCATCAGTTCCTCCTGCGGGCCGTTGACGACGACTTCGCCGCCGCGCTTGCCCGGTCCCGGTCCCATGTCGATTATCTGGTCGGCCCGACGCATCGTCTCGGTGTCGTGTTCGACGACGAGCAGGGTGTTGCCCAGATCGCGCAGTTCCTCCAGCGTGTTCAGCAGGCGGTCGTTGTCCCGCTGGTGGAGGCCGATAGAGGGTTCGTCCAGCACGTACAGCACGCCCACGAGGCCGGAGCCGATTTGCGTGGCGAGGCGGATGCGCTGGCTCTCGCCGCCCGAGAGGGTGGACGCCTCGCGGTCCAGCGTGAGGTACTCCAGTCCGACCTCCTGCATGAACCCGAGGCGGGCGCGAATCTCCTTCAGAATCTCCTCGGCAATCTTCGTGTCCCGGGCCGAGAGGTTCGCCTCCAGCCCCTCGAAGTGTTCGAGCGCGTCGCCGATGGACATCCGGTTGACCTCGGTGATGGCCGTGCCGTCCACCAGCACCGCGCGGGACTCGGCTTTCAAGCGGGTCCCCTCACAGGCGGGACACGTCGTCGTCGCCATGAACTCCTCGATGTGCTCGCGGGCGCGGTCGGAGTCCGTCTCGACGTGGCGGCGTTCGAGGTTGGGGATGACCCCCTCGAAGCGTTCGGTCTTCTCCCGCGTGCCGTTCTTCGTGCGCCACTGGAAGTGGACGACGCCGTCGGTCCCGTAGAGGAACTGGCGCTGTATCTCCTCGTCTAAGTCCTCGAACGGCGTCTCCAGCGAGACGCCGAAGTGGTCGGCGACGTTGTCCAGTTGCCGGGAGTAGTACGTCCGGTCGTAGCTCCACGGTTCGAAGACGTGTTTGAGTGGCTTGCTGGGGTCCCGAATCACGAGGTCCTCGCTGACCTCCTTCGTCTCGCCCAGTCCCTCACACTCGGGACAGGCGCCGTGGGGAGAGTTGAACGAGAACGAGCGGGTCTCGACCTCGGAGATGTCGATGCCACAGTGCGTGCACGCGAGGTCCTCGGAGAGTTCGACGACGAGGCGGTCCTCGCCGGCGGTCTCCTCGTCCGCCTCGGCGTCGGCAAGGTCGCCGGTCGCGCGGGCGGTCGACCCGCCCAGCGCGTCGGCCGCGCCTTCCGGCGGGTCCGGCAGGACGACCTTCAGTGTCCCGTCGGCCTCCGTGAGTGCCGTCTCGACGGAGTCGTTGATGCGCGAGCGAGCGTCCGCCGATATCTTCACGCGGTCGACCACCACGTCGACGGTGTGGTCGTAGTTCTCGTCGAGTTCGGGGCGGTCGAGCGTGAGGTCGTACTCCTCGCCGTCGACCTCCACGCGGGAGTACCCCTCGCTCACGAGGTCGTCGAACAGGTCCTCGAAGGCCCCCTTCTGGTCGCGGACGACCGGCGCACACAGTTTCGCCCGTGTGCCCTCGGGGAGTTCCAGCAGGCGCGAGACCATGTTCTGGGCGGACTGCTCGCCCACCTCGCGGCCACACTCCGGGCAGTGTGGCACGCCGACGCGGGCGTACAGCAGACGGAGGTAGTCGTGGAGTTCCGTGACGGTGCCCACCGTCGAGCGGGGGTTGTTGGCGGCGTTCTTCTGGTCGATGGAGATGGCCGGCGAGAGGCCCTCGACGTTCTCGACCTGTGGCTTGTCCATCTGGCCGAGGAAGTTGCGGGCGTAGGCCGACAGCGACTCGATGTAGCGTCGCTGGCCCTCGGCGTAGACCGTCTCGAAGGCGAGCGACGACTTTCCCGACCCCGACAGCCCCGTGACGACGGTGAGTTCCTCGCGGGGAATCTCCACGTCGACGTCCTTGAGGTTGTGTTCTTCGGCACCCCTGACCTCGATGACGTCCTTGCTCATCTATGGGTTCACCAAGGACGGGGGCGGTGAAACCCTGTCGGTTGCTCGCTCACTACCTTTTCATCTGATACGAAACCCTACGAAAAGTTTCAAGTCGTGGCTGTATAATTCGAGTGTATGAGCGAGTCGACGTCGAAGTACGACATAGAGGGTATCGAACTCACGGACGACACCTACACCGTCGAACAGAGCCTCGTCCGGAACAAGTACAAGGCCATGGACGCCGCCGGCAACGTCGTCCTGCGGGGCAAACAGAAGATGTTCAAACTGAAGGAGAAGTTCCCGTTCGTCGACGCCGACGGGAACGAGGTGTTCGAGGTCAACGCCGGTGGCATCGTCGACATCGCCGGCAACTACGTCCTGACCGACTCCCAGACGGGGGAGGACGTCGTCGTCCTCGACAACGACTACTCCATCCTGCAGGACACGTGGACGATTCGGGACGCCCAGACCGAGGAGAAACTCGCCGAAATCAACTCCCGCGGTGCATTGGTGACGCTGGCCCGGAACACCCTCCCGTTCGGCAACTGGATACCCCACAAGTACGAGATTACCGACCGGGACGGCGACCACGTCGGTAACATCGACGGCCAGTTCTCGCTGAAGGACCGCTACGAGATTACCATCGACGACGCCAGCGACGTCCCGAAGGAACCCGTCGTCGCCGCCGCCATGGTCATCGACGCGATTCAGGGCAACTGAGCGGACGTGCCCCTCGTTCAAACCGCGTTTTGAACGTCCAGAAGGCGTTTTACGCGCCGCGCCGACGTCCGCGTATGTCGAACGCGAACACGCCGGTCGAACGCGACTGGACGCTGCGCGACGTCGGAGCGGGCCTGTCGGTCCTGCTGGGACTCGCGCTCTCGGGCTACGGCGGTTACACACATCTCACGGTCGCGGCACGAGTGAGTGCCGGACAGTGTGACGGGTGTGCCCCGTGGCACCCCCTCTTCGTCGTCGCGCCCATCGTCGTCGGTGTCGGCCTGGTGCTCCTCGGCGGCTACGTTCTCTCCCGCCGGTAACTCCCCGGACTCGACAGTGCGGGTCGAACCGCCCGCGTCGGGGTCGCCCTACAACCGCTCGGGTACCAGTCCGCCGTCGACTTCGACGTTCTCGCCGGAGATGTACTCGGAGTCCTCGTCGAGGAAGAAGAGGAGCGCCTGTTGCATGTCCTCGAAGGAGGCCGGCCGTCCGCGCGGCAGGTCGTCGGGGAACTCGTCGGAGTTCTCGACGGTGTACGGGGAGACGGCGTTGACCGTGACGCCGTCGTCCTGCGTCTCGCCGGCGAGCATCCGCGTGAACATGATGACCCCTGCCTTCGCGACGTAGTACGGGAAGTTCACGGGGTCGACGTAGGTTCGCTCGGCGGTGGCGTAGCCGACGTTGACGATGCGCCCCCACGACTGCTCGCGCATCGCCGGGAGCGCGCGCTTCGCACACAGACAGGTCGCGTCGAAGTTCGTCGTCATCACCGTCCGCCACGTGTCGTAGTCGATGTCCTCCCAGTAGGAGGGCGCGAACGCGCCGACGTTGTTGACGAGGACGTCGACGCTGTCGAGGTCGGCCTCGACGTTCTCGAAGATGGCGTCGACGGCGTCCGGGTCGGTCACGTCGCCCTGTACCGTCGTCGCCGTCGCGCCCCGTTCGCGGGCCGACTCGGCCACGTCGGCGGCGGCGTCGCCGCTCGTGTTGTAGTGGACGGCCACGTCGGCGCCGTGGTCGGCGATAGCCAGCAGGAGTTCGCGGCCGACGCCCTTCGCGCTCCCGGTCACGAGTGCAGTCCGTCCGTCGAGGTCCGGCGAAAGCATACCACCGCTAGGGGCGCCCGGATGAAAACCACCACCGGAAGTCTTCTTGCCGTCCCGCCCCGACTCGGGGTATGCATCGGCGGACGTTCCTCCAGCGCGTCGGCGCCGCCAGCGTCGGGGCCGGCGCGGCCACCGGGGCCGCGAGCGCCCATCCGACGCCGACCGGCGGGGACACCGGGAGCACGCCGGCCGGGACGCCGACCGGGCGGGACCCACTGGGGACCGTCGACCTGCCGGGCGCCCACGAACTGGTCACCAGCCCGGACGGCCACACGGCCTACGTCGCCACCGGGACGGGGGTCGCCGTCGTCGACGTCACCACCCCCACGGACCCCCGTCTCCTCACCCACCGCACGGGTTTGCTGGCCGACAGCGCCGACGGACCGATGGCGGAGGTACAGGACCTCGCAATCGTCGGCGACAGGCTCCTCGTCGCCGGCCCGGCCCACCCCGCGGAGGGCGCTCACGGCCTCGTCGTCTTCGACGTGGCCGACCGCCAGTACCCCGAACGCGTCGCCGCCTACGAGACGGAGACGCGTATCCACAACTGCGACTTCGACGGTCGCTACGCCTACCTCACGGCCACCAGTCGCGAAGGGAGTCCGTTACTGGTCGTCGACACCGAGGCCGGACGGGAGGCCGGGACGTGGTCGCTGTTCGACGCCGACGAGGCGTGGCGGGACGTGCCGGCGGGCGTCCGCCCCTTGCACGACGTGTGGGTCCACGACGGCCGGGCCTATCTCGCGTACTGGGACGCGGGGACGTGGATACTCGACGTCTCGGACCCGACCGACGTCTCGCTCGTCTCGCGCGTCAGGGGGCGGGACCCGAGCGAACTGGCCGCTATCGAGCGCCCGTCGGTCGAACGGAGCGAACCGCCGGGCAACGACCACTTCGTCACGGTAAACGCGGACGCGACACTGCTGGGCGTCGGGAGCGAGTCGTGGGACTTCGACGAGGACGGGTCGGGCGGTCCGAGCGGTATCGAACTGTTCGACGTCACCGACGAGACGGCCCCCGAGTCCGTCGCCACCATCGGCCCGCCGGCGACGAGCGACCCGACGCCGGGCGGCGTGCTGACGACGGCGCACAACTTCGAACTCGTCGACGGTCGCTGTTACGCGGCGTGGTACAACGGCGGCGTCACCGTCCACGACGTGCGCGACCCCGCTGTCCCCGAGGAAGTGTTCGCGTGGCGGGACTCCGAGACCACCTCCTTCTGGACGGCCCAGCGCGGCGCCGGGTGTTTCCTCGCGGCCAACACGAACGCCAACGCCGGGTCGGAGGTGACGCCCGGCGTCTACACCTTCCCGGACCCGCGCCTCCCGACGCCGGCCGAGTCGACGGACGCGGCGGCCGACGGGCCGGGCATCGTCGGGGCCGCCGGCGACGGGTTCGGCGTGGCGGCGGCGCTCGCGGCGGTGGGGCTCGCCGCGTGGCGACTCCGGCGCTGAGGCGGCCGGCGGCGCTCAGGACAGCGCGCTCGCGACTGCGGCGGCGACGCTCCGCGCTCGGTCGGCCAGTGCCTCCGGGACGTTCCCGGCCGCGACGGCCGCGTCGAGTTCGTCGTCGTCGACGCGTTCGACGGTGCCGTCGGCGTGTTTGACGACGTCGACGTGGAGGTCGACGTACCGGGCCGTGTCCGGAAATATCTCGACGGGCGTGCAGACGTTGACGTAGGTGCCCTTCTTCTCGCCGTCGCTGTCCCGATAGGTCGTCGGGTACCACCAGCGCCCCTCCTTCAGTTTCGTCTCCGCGACGTCGCCGGCCTCCTTCGGGACGCCCAGCGCGTCGTACTCCCCACCGGCAGTCATCTCCCGTTCGACGGTGACCGTCCCGTCGGCGTCGACCGACTGCACGTCGGCCCGGCCCAGCGTGATGAGTCGGCCGTCGGGTTTCCCGTGGCCGAGGGTGAGCGACCCGCCCGCCTCGGGGCCGAACTGCCGTGCGGTCACGGCGAAGGGGAAGTCCGTCTCGCCGCCGCTCCCGGGGTCGTCACACAGCGCTTCCACGTAGTCGACGGCGGCGCTGGCGGCGTTCGACCCGGCCTTCACGCGGTGGTGGCCCTGCATCGTCGTCGTCACTGCGCGGCGCTGGTCGTCCAGCGCGAATCGGCTCTCCCGACCGAACCACACCCACGTCGTCGCGCCGCCGTCGTAGTAGCGGTGGGGCGCGACATCGGCGGCCGCCTCGGCACCGTCGAGTGCGTCGTCGATAGCCTCGGCGCGGGCGTTGGCCGCCGAGAGCGCGTCGGCCAGTGCGTCGAACGACGCCTCGTCGCTGGCACGTTCCCACGAGACGCCCCAGCCCTCGCGGGGGTCGGCCGCGATGACGTCTAGCATAGCTGGGCCGCCCGCTGTCGTCGAGTTCGAGGCGCCACGCTCCAGCGTCAGCAACTCGCCGCGGACGGCGACGGTCCCGTCGAGAACGGGCCGGCCGTCGGTCCACGGGGCGCTCCCCTCGACGACCTGTACGCACAGGCGGTCGCCCGTCTCGACCCGGTCCTCGGCGTTCGAGTACGGCAGAAAGCCCTCGCCGTCGCCGCAGTCCACGACCGCGCCGCTCCCGAGCGTCTCGGTCACTTCGCCGGCGTACACCGCGCCCTCGGGGAGCGGGTCGGCCCACCAGAGCGCGTCCCGACCGAGGTCGGCGAGCAAGTCGACGACCCGGTCGACCGTCTCGGCGTCCCCGCTGACGCCGACGCCCTGCCGGTCGTCGGTCGTCGCCACCGTCGCGGCCGCTCGCTCGACGGCGAACTCGGCGTCGAAGCGGTCCTCGATGGGGTCCGACGCCTGCACCACGTCGACGCCCGCCTCGTCCAGCAGGTGGGTCAGCGCCGTCGTGTAGATGCCCCTGATGCGGACGCTCATAGCGCGTCTCGCTCGCTCGCGAAGCGGACCCGCGCGTCGACGGTCGGGCCCAGCGTCAGTTCGACCACGTCGTCGTTCAGCACTCGCCCCCCTTCGACGGGGACACCCCACGAGTCGAAGCGGAGGTAGCCGCGGATGTCGTCGGCGTGCGTGAAGAGGTCCAGATACTCGACGGTGTGTGTCTGTATCTCCGCAGAGCTATGGGCGACGTCCATGTCCGAGTGGACGGTCTCGCGGTCGGCGAAGAACGCTTCGAGGTCCTCGGCGGCCGCGTCGGTGGCGGCGACGACGGCCTCGGAGGCGGCTTCGATGGTCGTCTGTTCGACGCCGGCCTGCCGGAGCGCGCGCTGTTCGCGCTGTGTGAAGTGCATACCCGCTCTTGTCGGCGGGGGATAGAAAACGTCGCGGACTCAGGCCATCGCGTTCAGCACCAGGACGAGGGCGCCGAACAGGATGCCGAAGGCCACGATGGTTCGCGGGTCGATACGGATGGTGTTCTGGTCTTCTGCGTCGAAGTACCGGACCAGCCCAGCACTCGACATCAGCCCGCCGCTGTCGCTGCTCATACCACAGACTGTCCACTCGCCGGGAGTAAGCCTTTCGGGTTCGCCCCCGGCGCACCCACATGGACAATCCTTATCTGGCACCACAGGTTACATCGAAGAGAACCATGACGGTCACGCTCAAGGACTTCTACGCCGATTGGTGCGGCCCCTGCAAGACTCAAGACCCTATCCTCGAAGACCTAGAGGAGGAGTGGACTGACGTCGAGTTCGAGAAGATAAACGTCGACGAGGAACAGGACGTCGCCAACGAGTATCAGGTACGCTCCCTGCCGACGCTCATCGTCGAGAACGACGACGGCATCGTCGAGCGATTCGTCGGCGTCACGCAGGCCGACGACCTCGAAGACGCGCTCTCGCAGGCCGGCGCCTGAGCACTGCGCGCCACTTTTCGCGGGCAAACCGACGCCCCCAGCGACCGCTCAGTCCGTCGAGGACGACGCCTGCTCGAACCGACTCGCCGGGAGCAACAGGTCGTGGACCTCGGGGATGTGCTTGACGTTGTAGACTATCTTCGCGTCCGTCTCGGGCGCGACGATACAGGAGAGGCGAATCCCCTTGTCGTGGAGTTCCTGGGGCAGGATGTGGCTCTGTGGCGAGGGCATCTCCCCCTCGACGACGGCGACGGCGCAGTTCGTACAGGCCCCACCGCGACAGGCGAACGGCCACGCGTACCCCTCGCTCTCGGCGGCCTCGAGCAGGGACTCGTTCTCCGCGACGTGGAACCGGCCGTAGTCCTCGGGGTCGAACCCGCCGTCGGCGGCCTTCTCGAACAGGTCGTCGTCGTCCAGTGCCCACCCCTCGTCCGCGATTATCTCGTAGTTGAGGTACTGGACCTCGACGCCCTCGGGTTCGGGCGGATCGGGGTCCGGTTCGGGGTCCGCCTCGGTGGCGGTGGGGCCGGGCGCTGGCCCGGTCGGCGGGTGCCGTGGCTCGTCGCCGGGTTCGTAGCCGTTCTCGATGCGCTCGTAGGCGTCCTGGACGGCCTGAAACGCCTCGGCCGACCCGCCCTGGTCGGGATGGGTCTCCTTGACTCGCTCCCGGTACGCGTCGACGATGTCGGCCTCGTCCGCGTCCGGGTCGACACCGAGTATCTCGAATGGGGAGGCCACATCGGGGAGTAGGACTGCGGGGTGAAAAGTCTCTCTTCGCCGGTCGCTACTGGAACCGCACGCCGAGGTCGTGCAGGCCGTCGTTGTGGCGGGCGACGTTGATGAGCAGCGGCGTCACCGCCTCGACCTCCGCGGCGTTCGAGAGGGGGCCGCCGTCTAGGGCACGCAGGCCGACGATGCCCTCCGCGAGTTCACAGACGGTGTCTTTCGCGTCCGTGTCGTCGCCGACGACGACCGTGTCCCAGTCGAGGTCAGCGTCGAGGTTCGCCAGTCGGCCGGCGGCGAGGTTGTGGAACGCGCCGACGACGGGCGTCTCCTCGGGGGCGGCCTTCGCGGCCAGTTGCGTGACGCTGCCGACGCCGGGGCGGTTGTAGTGGAAGCCGTCTTCGTCCCGCTTCATCCCGACGGCCGGCGCGACGAGGATGGCGTCGCCGAGGACGTCAGCGACGGCCTCGACGGTGTCCGTGAGGTGGTACGCCGGGACGGCCGTGACGACCACGTCCGCGCGGGCGGCCGCGTCCTCGTTGCCCAGTCCCTCGATCGCGACGTCCTGTCCACGGCTGTCCAGTTCGGTCTCGTACTCCTCGGCCTTGGTCTCGGCTCTCTCGGCCTCACGTGACCCGACGATGACCGTGTGGTTCGTGTCGTACGCCCAGCGGAGGGCGAGGCCCTCGCCGATGTCGCCGGTCCCGCCGAGTAGCGCGATATCCATATCTACGCGGTAGGGCGACCTGCGAATAAGCGTTGTGCGACCGGTGGGACTTGCCTACGTGTACTCGTCCCAGAGATAGTCGACGCCGCCGCCGTAGGCCGTGTACAGCGCCGCCGCGAGGCCGACGACGTAGGCCACCAACTGCGCGACGATAGCGAGTGGACTGGTGGTGCCCAGCAGCAACGCGAACACCGTCGCCAACACGACCGTGACGACGAAGATGGTGAGGATGAACACCGCGACACGGCCGGGTCTGTGAGCGTTCCGGAAGAGCTGTTCGTGGGTCGAAATCGTCCAGTACGCCGCCGGGAACGCGACCACCGCGAAGCCGATGGCGTACAGCTGGACGTACTGGAGACCGGGTTCGAACACCGCCGCGCCGCCGACGAGGCCGGCCCAGACGCTCACCAGCAGCGACCACCCGACCATCCCGCGTCGTCCCATGCCGACCCGTTCCGACCCGGCGTTGAAATCCCTGCCGTTCTCTGTGGTCCGCTACCCGAGCAGGTCCGGGAGGTCGTCGACCGTCTCGACGACCGCGCTCGCACCGGCGTTGGCGTACTTCCGGCGACCGGTCTCGCCAGTCAGGCCGCCCGTCAGGACGCCGACGCCGTAGTAGACCCGGTCGTCGTCCGCCTCGTCGGCGTTGACCGCCGTCTGCACGTCGTCCAGCGTGTCGCCGGCGAACGCCACGCGCTCGGCGTCGAAGCGCTCGGCCAGCGTCACGAGGGCGTGCGGGTGCGGTTTCCCCTCCGCCCAGTCGTCCATCGTGAAGCGGTGTTCGTCGGGGATGTCCAGCCCGACCCGCTCCATCGCGATGTCGGCCTCCGCCGCGGGACGGCCGGTGACGACGCCGACGGCGTAGCGCTCTCGCAGAGTCGCGAGCGTCTCGGGGGCGACCAGCACCGGTTCGTCGTTGATGTACCCCGGCGCGTCGAACGGCGGGTCGCCGCCCTCCAGGTCGCGGTACAGGTCGCTCCCGAGGTACAGCGTCTGGAACACGTCCCGGAGTTCGTCGGGGTCCCACGCGTCGAGGACTCGCTCGGCGGCCGCCTCGTCCAGTAGGTCGCGGACCACGGCTTCGGCCGCGCCGATGCCACCGCCACGCTCGGCGATGGCGTCGGTGAAGGCCGCGAGGTCTGCCACGTCGGCTTCGCGGGCCGAGAGGACGAACAGCGCCGCCGCGTCGGTCACTTCCCAGTCGTTGTTGAACCCGCCGGCGTCCTTGAACTGCTGGATGCCGGCCTTCTCGATGGTGTCACCGTACACGCGCTCGACGGACTCGACGACCGCCCGTCGGTAGGAGTCGGCCACGTCCACGAGGACGCCGTCGATGTCGAGGACCACCGCGTCGACTTGCATGTCGGGTCGGTGGCGGGCCTCGTTCAAGCCGCTTGCTATCCGGGTCCCTCGCTCACCCGGTACAGCGTCTCCCCGCCCGGCAGTTGCTCCCGGCCGACCGGCACGGTCGGCTGGTCGCCGCCGAGCGTGGTGAACCAGCAGGCGGCGCCGACCCGGCGCGCTACCGCTCGGAGCGGCCGGTGGAGTTCCGGTGGCAGGTTCCGCGCGAAGACGACGTCGGCCCCCTCGTACACCGAGCGTTCGGGGTCGGTCACGTCGTCGACGACGAAGGTGACGCCGTCGGGGACCCGCCGCGGTCGAACGTCGGTCGCCGTCACGTCGACGCCGCGCTCGACCAGTCCGGCGGCCACGTCAGGGTGGTTGCCGACGCCGACTTCGACGACGGTCTCGGCGGCGGCCAACCGGTCGACGAGAGCGCTGTCGGCATCGTCCATGGCGGGATGTTTAAGCGGTGCCATCCCATATGGGTTCGCATGCACGTCGACATCGTTCCGGTGGGCGAGGTCTCCGCCCAGGTCAAGCGCGAGGCCTCCGACGGCCTCCGGGCCACCTACGACTGCGAGGTCTCTATGCACGAGCCACAGTCGGTGCCCGCCGGTGCGTACGATGGCGACCGCGACCAGTACCGCGCCGAGGAGTTCATCGACCTCGCTCGCCGCGTCGGGTCGGGAAGCAAGAACATCGCCATCACGCCCAAAGACCTCTTCTACCGCCGCCGCAACTACGTGTTCGGACTCGCCTACCTCGGCGGGTCGGGGAGCGTCATCTCCACGTATCGCCTGCAGACGTCCTCGGACGGTGGGTTCTCGAACCGCTCGGCCGGCGAGATATTCTCCGCCCGCGTCCGCAAAGAGGTCGTCCACGAAATCGGTCACACCCTCGGACTGGAACACTGCGACAACAAGCGCTGTGTCATGAACTTCTCGCCGACGGTCCGGCAGGTCGACGTCAAGGAGGCGTCGCTCTGTGGCTCCTGCCAGCGGGACGTCCTCTGATTGCGGTAACCGCAGGACTGCGACGGTCCTAACGAGTTAGGTAGAGTGCCTAATTCCCTCTGGGTCTTCCTCCCAAGTGCGATGAGCAAGAGTCAGTCCAGCGACCGAGTTGCGGAGCTAGGTGACATCTTCGTCTCGGTCACCGGCGATGAATCGGTCACCGAACAGCAGGCCGGCGACTCCCCCGACCGAGAGCTCCGGCCCGAAGAGGAGTTCGACCCCGAGGAGGTCGCGGACGGGCTCGACGACGCCGTCGCCGGCTCCGAGACCGGCGATACCTCCGACCCCGCGGCCTGACGCCGCGGGAGCGTGTGTTCTCCGTTTTCGAACCGACGGTAGCGGCCGCTCTCCCGGTCTCCGAGTCGCGGAAAACGCCGCGCAGCCTCAGTTCTGCGTCGGCGAGTAGTAGTACTCGCCCGCGTTCTTCTGCTTGCGGTCGAGCTGGGACCCCGGTTTGTTGATGCGTGGCCGCGAGGTCCGTTCGTCGCGGCGGAACGTGATGTCGAGGTTCGAGAGGAACTCGTTCATCCCCTCGCGCATCCCCTGTGGGGGTGCGGCGTGCCCGCTCTTCGCGGGTTCGCCGTCGAAGACGAGCAAGCGGTCGGCGAGTAGGTCTATCATGTAGATGTCGTGGTCGATGACCATCGCCGTCGCGTCGTGGTTCTCGGCGTAGCGCCGAATCGCGGAGGTGGCCAGCACCCGCTGTTCGACGTCGAGGTGGGCCGACGGTTCGTCCAGCAGGTAGAGGTCGGCGTCCTTCGAGAGACACGCCGCGATGGCGACGCGCTGGCGCTCCCCGCCCGAGAGGTCCGTGAGTTGCTGCTCCATCACCGCGTCCAGTTGGAGCGGCTGGGCGATTTCGGTGTTCCAGTAGGAGGTGCCGAAGTCGTCCGTGATGGAGGCGAGGAACGCGTCGACGCGCATCGGCTGGTCGATATCGATGTACTGGGGCTTGTAGGCGATGTCGAGTCCGGTATCGACCGACCCCTCGGAGGGTTCGAGTCGGCCCGCGAGCATCTTCGCGAACGTCGACTTCCCGATGCCGTTCGGGCCGACGACGCCCAGCACTTCGCTCTCGCGGATGGTGCCGGCTTCGACGTCCAGCGAGAACTCGTCCTCGCCGTAGCTCTTCTGGAGGTCCGGGTACTCGATGACCACGTCGCCGGTCGAGGCGGTCCGTGGAGCGTGTTCCTCGAACTCGATTTCGGTCTGCCGGATGCGCATGTTCTCGTTCTCCAGATACCCGGAGAGGTACTCGTTGATGCCGTTCTTCGTGGACTTCGGCGAGGTGATGATACCGAACGCGCCGGGCGACCCGTAGGCGACGTTGATGTTGTCCGCCAACAGGTCGAGGATGGCGAGGTCGTGTTCGACCACGAGCATCGACCGGTCGCCCTCCTCTGCGAGTTCCCGGATGAGGCGCGCGGCGGTCATCCGCTGGCCGATGTCCAGATACGGCGTAATCTCGTCGAGGAAGTAGAAGTCGGCGTCCCGGGCGAGCGTCGCCACGAGCGCCACGCGCTGGAGTTCGCCGCCCGAGAGGTCGTCGATGTGGTTGTCGACGACCGGGCGGATACCGGTCCGGTCGATGAGGTAGTCCAGTTCGCCGCGCTCGTCGGTCTGTTCGAGCAGTTCGCGGGCCTTCCCGTCGAACTGGTCGGGGATGCGGTCGACGTACTGGGGTTTCCGGGCGACGTCGACGTCGCCGTCGCGCATGTCTTCGAGGTAGTCCTGCAGGGCGGTCCCGCGGTACTCGTCGAGAATCTCCTCCCAACTGGGCTCTTGGCCGTACTGCCCGAGGTTCGGGGCCATCTCGTCGGCGAGGATTCGGACGGCGGTGGTCTTCCCGATACCGTTCGGGCCGAGAATCCCGGTGACCTGCCCCTCCTGTGGCGCCGGCAGGCCGTACAGCGCGAAGGCGTTCTCGCCGTAGCGGTGGACCGGCTCGTCGGTCAGTTCCTGCGGGAGGTTGATGATCTCGATGGCGTCGAACGGGCACTTGTTGACGCAGATACCGCAGGACTCACCCAGACATATCTCCTCGGAGATGCGGACCTGGTCGGGTTTGCCCTCGAACTCCTCGTCGTCCTCGTAGGCCTCGCCGCGCTTGACGATGCACTCCTTCCCGCTCCGGTTCGGCGGGCAGTAGTTCATACACTCGTAGTTACAGCGGTCGGGCTGGCACCTGTCGAGGTCGACGACCGCGATGCTGTCCTCCGCCATCGTTACACCCCGGCCGTCAGCAGGATGCCCCACGAGACGAACCAGAGCGCGAAGGTCATGAACGCGATGTAGAGGACGTCCTTCGTCGAGAGGTCGTCCGGACCGATGCCGATGACCCGGAGAACCGGGAACTGTGCGAGGACGGCGGCCGCCACGACGAGGACGCCGGTGACGTCCGTCGCGCTTGCCGCGACAGCGTTCGAGACGAACGCCGCCGCGATGCCCGCGACGGCCGTGATGGTCGTGACGGTGAGTCCCCGCATGTGGGAGCTCATGCCGTCCGCCGTATCCGTAGCCATACCCACTACTGGACTACCCTCCACCAAAAGGGGCGCGGTTCCAGTACCGCTCGGTCCCGGTGAAGCCGCGCCGACCGAGTCGACAGTTCCGCCGTGAGCGCCGGTCTGGCGAACTGACTCCTCAATCTTTATGCATCCGGCGCCACTCGGTGCAGGTAATGACGGAATCCGATGGGGAGGCCATCGCAGACCTTCCACCGAGCGCGAAGCTCGTCTACAAGGTGCTGGAATACGACGGGCCGCTCACCCAGAAAGGCATCGTGGAGGAGTCGATGCTCTCCGCGCGAACGGTCCGCTACGCTCTCGAACGGCTCGACGAGGTCGGCGTCATCGAGGAGGACGTCTACTTCGCCGACGCCCGACAGAACCTCTACGAGATAACGGAACAGCCGGCCGAACAGGCCGACGCCGCCGTCTCGGACTGACTCACCGACTGGCTTCTCTCACCCCGTATCCACAGGCCGGACAGTTCTGACGCTCGTCGTCGAAGGTGAGGCCACACAGCCCACACTCGTAGGTCGGCCGCGGTTCGAACCGCTCTCTCAGTTGTTGTCGGATACTCATCGCCCGGTCACGCGAGTTCACCGCAGGTCCGACAGCGCGGCCGGCCCGCGCTCGGGTCGAACACCAGCGCTATCTCCCGACAGTGTCGGCAGTACCTGTCGTCGGCACCGAACCGCGCGTCGGCAGTGACGTGACGGGTCGTGGCTGAGCGGGCGTCGTCTATTGCCATGTCAACACGGAGCACGAACTCGCACTAAAGTCCTGTGGGCATACGTCCCGTAATAACCTTATACACTACTAGACACTCGCAAACTTTCCGACGTGATGAAGTATGACGGAACTTCTAGAAGATAGAACTGGCAGTGTGTGGTTCTACACCTGGTGTGGCGGCCACCACTACGCCCGACGTCGGTGGGGCACCCGGTAGTCGGCCCGACGCCGGGCGGAGTCGCCGTCTATCCACGCGGAGGTTTTTGGTCGCCACCGGCCTAGCGACGGACATGAGTGACGAGGCCCGACGGACGGAGGGGTTCAAACAGCGCACACGAGTCGAGTCGGCCCGGGAGACGCTGCTTTCGGCCGTGACGCCACACGACAGAACCGAGCGCGTCCCGCTCAGGGACGCCGACGAACGCGTCCTCGCGACGGACGTAGGGGCCGCACGCCCGGTCCCGCACTATCGGCGGGCGGCGATGGACGGCTACGCGGTCCGGGCCGAGGACACCTTCGGCGCCAGCGACCGCTCCCCCGAACAGTTGCGCGTCGCCGAGCGCGTGGGGCCAGGCACCGCCAGCCGGGTTCACACCGGGAGCGAACTGCCGGCCGGCGCCGACGCCGTGGTGATGGTCGAGGACACCGACCGGCAGGGCGAGTCACTGACCGTCTTCGACGCGGTGGCCGGCGGCGAGAACGTCGCCCCCGTCGGCGAGGACGTCGAGGACGGCCAGACGCTGTACGAGGCCGGCCACCGACTCAGACCTTCGGACCTCGGCCTGCTGAAGTCCGTCGGACTGGACGCCGTCGAGGTGTACGAACGCCCACGCGTGAGCGTGATTCCGACCGGCGAGGAACTCGTTCAGGACGACCCCGCTCCCGGCGAAGTCGTCGAGACGAACGGCCAGACGGTCACGCAGTACGTCGAGCGCTGGGGCGGCGAGGCCACCTATCGCGACGTGGTCACCGACGACGAGGACGCACTCAGAGCGGCCGTCGAGGGCGATCTCGACCACGACGTGGTAGTGACCACCGGTGGGTCCTCGGTGGGCGAACGTGACCTCATCCCCGAGGTGGTCGACGAGTTGGGCGAGGTGCTGGTCCACGGCGTCGCGCTGAAACCCGGTCACCCGGTCGCGCTGGGCCGCGTCGCAGACACGCCGGTCCTCATGCTGCCGGGCTATCCCGTCGCCTGCATCGTCAACGCCGTCCAGTTCCTCCGGCCGACGCTCGAACGGGCGGGCCACCTCCCGACGACGGGTCCGCCGACGACCGACGCGCGGTTGACGCGCAAGGTGGTCAGCGACCCGGGCACCCGGACGTACGTGCGCGTCCAGTTGGGCGAGGACGACGAGGTCGTCACGGCGACGCCGACGCGTGCGAGCGGTTCGGGGGTCCTCTCTAGCGTCGCGCTCGCGGATGGCTGGGTCGTCGTCCCCGAGCGCCGCGAGGGGTACGACGCCGGTGAGACGGTCGCCGTCGAGGATTGGGAGGCCTCGCGATGAGCGACCGACGGGAGTTCCGCGACCTCGCGCCGCCCGAGGAGGCCCACGAGACGCTGGCGGGCCTCGACCTGACGCCCGACCCCGAACGGGTGCCACTCGCCGAGGCCCGTGACCGCGTCCTCGCGGAGCGAGTCGACGCCGAACTGGACGTGCCGGGGTTCGACCGGGCGAGCATGGACGGCTACGCGGTCCGGGCGGCCGACACCTTCGGCGCGGACGAGGCCGACCCGGTGACGATGCCCCTCGTCGGCGAGGTCCACGCCGGCGAGGAACCCGACGTGACCGTCGACGAGGGGACCGTCGCCGAGATCTCGACCGGCGCGGTGATGCCCGACGGGGCCGACGCCGTGGTGATGGTCGAACGCACCACGGAGGTCGCGGACGGCGTCGAGATTCGGACCGCCGTCGCGCCGGGCGACAACGTGATGCTGGCGGGCGCGGACATCGCCGCCGGCGCGCGGGCACTCGGCCCCGGCACGCGAATCACGCCCCGCGAAATCGCCCTGCTCTCGGCGCTGGGCGTCGATAGGGTGCCGGTCCGCGGGACGCCCACCGTCGGCATCGTCTCGACGGGCGACGAACTGGTCCGGCCGGGCGAGTCGCTGAACAGCGCGGCCGGCGAGATATACGACGTCAACAGCTACACGCTCGCCGCGGCCGTCGAGGAGGCCGGCGGCGACCCCGTGCTGTACCCCCACGCCGGCGACGACTACGAGGAGATGGAGCGGTTGCTCCACGAGGCCGCCGACGAGTGCGACCTCGTGCTCTCCTCCGGGTCGACCAGTGCGAGCGCCGTCGACGTCATCTACCGGGTCATCGAGGACCGCGGCGAACTGCTCTTGCACGGCGTGGCGGTCAAACCCGGCAAGCCGATGCTCGTCGGCACCGTCGGCGAGTCGGCCTACGTCGGCCTTCCGGGCTATCCCATCTCGGCGCTGACCATCTTCCGCGTGTTCGTCGCGCCGGTGATTCGCGATGCCGCGGGCCGCGAGGCACCCGCGACGGCGACGGTCACGGGCGAGATGGCCGTCACCGAACGGTACAGCGAGGGTCGCCACCGCCTGCTCCCCGTCGGCCTCGTCGCGGACGGCGACGGGAACCTGCTCGTCTACCCCGTCGACAAGGGGAGCGGCGCGACCACCAGCCTCGTCGACGCCGACGGCACCGTCACCGTCCCCGCCGACACGGACTACCTCGGCGCGGGCGAGACGGTCGAGGTGGACCTGTTCTCGTCGGACGTGCGCCCGCCGACCCTGCTCGGCGTCGGCGAGGACGACCCCACCCTCGCCGGACTGCTGGACGACGTCGACCGGCCGCGCTACCTGCCGGTCGGGACGACGGAGGGACTTCGGCGACTGGGCGAGGGGACGCCGGACATCGCCGTCGCGGCCGGCCCGGCCGAACCGCCGAAGGCGGCCGTCAACATCGGCGACTGGGAGCGCGACTGGGGGCTGGTCGTCGCGCCCGACGCCGACGTAGACTCGCTCGCCGCACTGATCGACGGCGAGTGGCGCTTCGTCAACCGCGATACGGCGTCGGGCCTGCGGCGGAGTCTCGACGACGCACTCGCGGCCCTCGCCGAGGAGCGCGGCACAGACCGTGTGACGGTCGCCGAGGCCATCGACGGCTACGAACTGACGACGAAGGCCCACGAGAGCCCGGCCCGGAAGGTCGCCGCCGGGCAGGCGGACGCGGGGCTGGGACTCCGGTCGACCGCGGAGAAACTCGGACTCGACTACGTCTCACTGGGGGCCCAGCAGGTCCGGGTCCTCGCCAACGCCGACCGGACGGAGAAGGAGAGCGTCCTCGCGTTCGAGCGCGCTATCGAGGGGCTGTGACTCACTCGTCGTCGGCGTACTCGTAGGGGGCGCGGTCGCCCTCGCTGTCGAGGTAGTCCTCGTTGAGTTCCCAGCCGCCCTCGCCGTCCTCGACCATGTACTCGCCGTAGTAGGGGACCCGCTCGGCGACGGTCTTCTCGAAGGCCTCGCGCATCGACGCCTTCGTCTCGCCGATGGCGACGAGGTCGTCGTTCCGGTTCAGACAGCCCTTGAGATAGCCGTCGTGGGTGAGCCGGACCCGGTGGCAGTTCGCACAGAACTCCGCATTGCCGACGGGGTCGACGATCTCGACCATCCCGAGGCCGCTGCCGTCGGTGGCGGCGCGTGCGGCGCCGGTCGCTTCGACCGTCGCGTCCTCGTCTGCCTCGCTGCTGACGAAGTAGCGCCGGCGGTCGTGCATCTCGCGGGTCTCCACGTGGTCGGCCCGGTCTTCGAGCCAGTCGTGGACGCGCTGGATGTCGATGGCCCACTCGGGGTGGCCCGCCAGTTCCGGCATGTACTCGATGAGCTGGAGCTGGAGGCCGTCGTTCTCGGCGACGTGGTCGACCATCCCCGGGACGTACCCCGCCGTCGGTTCGAACACGACCATGTTGAGTTTCACCGGCGCGAGGCCGGCGTCCAGTGCCGCCTCGACGCCTTCGAGCACCCGCTCGTAGGCGCCACTCTGTGTCAGTTCGGCGAACGCGTCCCTGTCGAGGGCGTCCTGTGAGACGTTGACGCGTTCGAGGCCCGCATCCACGAGGCCCTCGGCACGCCCCGGCAGGAAGGTGCCGTTGGTCGTCATCGACACTTCCATCTCGTCGGGCGCGCGCCGGACTATCTCCTCCAGGTCGTCTCGGAGCATCGGTTCCCCGCCCGTGAACTTCACGGCCTCCACGTCGAACTCACGGGCCACCTCCAGGAACCGGACGATGGCGTCAGTCGACAGTTCGTCGTCCTGTGGGTCCATCGGGCCGCGCGTGTCGCCGAGGCCCTCGTTGTGACAGTAGACGCAGTCGAAGTTACACCGGTCTGTCAACGAGACGCGGACCCCCGACACTTCGCGCCCGAACTCGTCTTCGAGCATTTGCTTGTCGAGTGTTCACACTCCGCGGATTTAAAGGGTCGTTTTGTAGGCCCGACCTAGTGACGGCAATCGGGAGAAGCGTTTTCAGCCACGGCCGCACCTGCTAGGGCATGGACATCGTCGGCGCGCTGGCTGCCCACGAGGGAACGACCTGTTTCGTCGGTGCGGGCGGGAAGAAGACGACGATGGCGGCGCTGGCCGCCCGACTGGACCGCGCCGTCGTCACCGCCACCGTCCGCATCCCCATCTTCGACGACTGGGTCGCGCGGGTCGCGGTGACGGACGACCCCGTCGCGGCCGTCGCGGCTACCGACGAGTGGCCCGTCGGCGTCGTCCCCGAACGGGAGCGCGAGGACCGGTATCTGGGCTACGACCGCGAGACGGTGGCGGCGCTGGCCGACTGTGGCGTGCCGGTGCTCGTGAAGGCCGACGGGGCGCGGATGCGCCGGTTCAAGGCCCCGAGCGACCGCGAGCCCCAGATTCCGTCGACGGCCGACACCGTGGTCCCCATCGCGAGCGCCCACGTCGTCGGTCAGCCACTGACCGACGAGCGCGTCCACCGGGTCGACCGGGTTGCCGACCTGACGGGCCTCGAACCGGGCGACACCATCCGCGCGGCGGACGTGGCGACGGTGCTCGCGAGCGACCGGGGCGGCCGGAAGGGCGTGCCCGACGGCGCGACGGTGATTCCGCTCGTGAACATGGTCGACGACGACGAACTGGCGGCCACCGCGCGCGAGATTGCCCGGGCGATTCACGACCGGGCGGACGTACCACGGGTGGTCCTCGCGGAGATGCGCGCGCCCGACCCGCTGGTCGACGTCGTCTAGGCGTCGGTTACCGGCGTCACCGCTGTCTCCCGTACGCGGGGGCGAACGGTGGGCGGGAACCACCGGCGGGCGTCGGAACAACGTTTTTGTCCACCCACCGTCGTATGATATATCATGACACTCGAAACGCCCGGACGCATCCTTCGAGTCGACCTCTCGGCCGGGGCCGCCGAGAGCGTCCGGGTGCCCGACGAGTGGCGGCGAAAGTACGTCGGCGGGAAGGGACTGGGGGCCAGATACCTCTACGACGAACTGACGGCCGGGACGGACCCGCTCGGGCCGGGCAACGCGCTCCTGTTCATGCTCGGCCCGCTCTCGGGGTACCTGCCCGGCGAGTCCCGCTACGCGGCGGTCACGAAGTCGCCGCTGACCGGCGGGTTCCTCGACTCGTACGCCGGCGGCGAGTTCCCCGACGCCCTCGCCGGGGCACTGGGCGAGAACGTCGGCCTGTTGGTCACCGGTCGGGCCGACGCCCCGGTCCGAATCGTCGTCGAAGACGGGACTGCGACGGTCGAACCCGCTCAGACGTGGGGCGAGGACACCGTCGAGACGGCGGCGGCGTTCCCGGACGCGGCGGTGGCCTGCATCGGCCCGGCGGGCGAACAGCGGGTCGCCTACGCCTCCATCGCCTCGGACGCCGGCGACCACCACGCTGGTCGGGGCGGTGCCGGCGCGGTGATGGGATCGAAGCGGCTGAAAGCCGTCGTCGCGCGCGGCGACCCCCCCGAAGGGCTGTCGGCCTTGCGGGAGTCCTACGCGGAGGCGTACCGCGAGACGGCGACGGGCCGCTGGCTCGAGTCCAGCGGGACCGTCGAGAGCGTCGACTTCGCCAACGAGGTCGGAGCGCTCTCGACGCGTGGCTGGACCGACGGCCAGTTCGAGGGGGCCGACGCCGTGGGCATCAGCGCCGTCGAGGCGCTGGCGGCGGGCCGGGAGTACGACGACGAGGAGAACCCCGGCGGCTTCCGCGTGGAGACCGACGAGGGCGACCACGTCCCCCGCGGCGCGTCGGCGATGAGTCTGGGGGCCGCGCTCGGCATCGACGACTTCGACGCCGTCGCGGCGCTGGGCCAGACCTGCGACCGCCTCGGGATGGACCTCATCAGCGCCGGGAGCGCCGTCGCGTGGGCCATCAAGGCCGCCGACGCCGGCCACGTCGACCGTGACCTCGCCTTCGGCGACCCCGACGGCGCCCGCACGCTCCTCCGAGACATCGCGGCCCGGGAGACCGACCTCGGGGACGCACTCGCGGGCGGGGTCGACGCGGCCGCCGAGCGCTACGGCGGGACCGGCCTCGTCCCGACGGTCAAGGCGATGGAACTGCCGGGCTACGACCCTCGGGGCGCTCAGAGCATGGCGCTGGCCTACGCGACGAGCGACCGGGGGGCCTGCCACCGGCGCGCCCGGACCGTCGAGCGCGAGGCGTTCGACGAGGACTGGTCGCCCGAGCGAGCGGCCGCCGCCGTCGTCCGCGAACAGGACCAGCGCTCGGTGCTGTGGTGTCTCGTCGTGGACGACTTCGTCGGCGACGTGTTCGACGATTTGGGCGCGGAGTGGGTCGACGCCGTCGGCCTCGACGTCGAGGGCGACCTGCGGACCGTCGGCGAACGGGTCTGGAACCTCACGCGCCTGTTCAACGTCCGCGAGGGGGTCTCGCGGGCCGACGACGAACTGCCCGCCGTCCTGCGCGACCCGCTCGAATCGGGACCGAACGCCGGGGCGGCCGTCGAGCCAGCACGGTTCGAGGCGATGCTCGACGCCTACTACCGCCGCCGGGGCTGGGGGGCCGACGGCCGGCCCGCCCGTGCGACGGTCGCCCGCCTCGGACTGGACGAAGCCGTCGACGACGAGACGCCGCTCGCCGAGACACCGCTCTCAGAGCCATGACAGACGAGATAGACCTAGACGAACTGGACGTGGAATCGCACGACGAGGACGGCCCGAACCGCGGCGACTGGTTCTGGCGCGGCGAGGGCGACCCGAGCGAGGAACCCGACGCGGGACCGGTCGAGACGCCCTCGGCCGTGACGCCGGACGCCGGCGAGAGCGCCGCGGACGGGGCCGGGGCGACGGCCGACGGGGCGGACGGTGACACCGACACCGCGGACGCGAGCGCCGGCCCGGTCCCGCACGTCCCGCGCGAGAACAAGGACCGGCCGGCGGGCATCCCGGTCGAGAGCGGCGGCGCGGGTGGCGGGGCCGCCGCCGACGCCGGCACGCCGGACGACGCGCCCGAACACCCGGACGCGGCGGACGAACAGGCCGCGAGCGGTCCGCACGGCGGCGGCATCGACGACATGACGATGGCGCTGACCTACGCGGCGGCCCAGCGACTCGCGGACCCGCAACTGGCCATCCGGGACGCGAAGACGTGGACCGACTGGCTCGGCATCGTCGGCGACGTCGAGACGTTCGTCATCAGCAAGTTCCAGCGCGACCACGGCGTCGACGTGGACTTCTTCAGCGGATCGGGCCAGTCGCCCGGCGAGCGACTCGCGGACATCGACGAACACTCGATGTTCTACGCCGAGCGGATGGTCGTCGTCGGCCTCGACGACGAGGAGGCGATAGCCGACGAGGCCGACTGGGAGTTCGTGCCGCTGTCGACGGCGGCCGAGAAGGCCGACTGGGACGTCACCGACGACCCCGAATGACGGTGTACTTTTTTGGTAACGTGCCGCATGGTAGTACGTAGAGGGCGACACATGACACTCAGAACTGCACTCCGACAGTCGAAGATACTCACGTTCGTCGTACTGGGCGCTTTCGTGTGGCTGCTCCTGTCGATGCTGAACGTGATGGGGACGTTCGATTGGGCCGCTATCAACACGGGCGATTTCGTCGGTCAGACCGCCGTCGGCGGCATCGCCGGCGTCGCCGTACTGGCCGTCCTGCTCGGCGTGCTGGTGGTGCTGTACTCCGAGGTGTCCGAGACGAGTCCGGGGCCGGAAGCGTGGCCGCCGTCGGAGCGATGACCTACTACAGTTGCGAGGGCTGTGGACAGCTCATCGACCTCTCGACGCTCGACGAACAGCCCCGTCGCGAGCACTGTCCGGTGTGTGAGGAGACGACGCGCTGGACGCCCGAGTTTACCGCGGACGAGGGGGTGTCGTTCTGATGTACACCTTCGAGGTGAGCGACCGCCTCTACGAGGCCGCGGAACGCTGGGGCGAGAAGATGATGCAGGACACCGACGAGGCGCTGGAGACCAAAGTCGAGCAGTCGCTGCTGGAGATAGAACACCTCGTCTCACAGTCTCACGAGGTCGAGTTCGACGTCGAGGGGCGGACGGTGAGCTACGAGCCGACCGACGAGTTGGCCGCGTTCCTCGAACGGCAGGCCGACGGCCGGGACATAGACGAGAGCGACGTGCTGAAGATGCACGTCGACCTCTACGCCAACGCCTTCCTCGAGGAGGCGTCGTCCGAGGAACGCCCGCCGAACGCGCCGCCGACCGAGTGACGCGGGGAAAGGTTAACTCCCTCCACGTACAACGCTGTGATATACCATGGCGCACGAGGACAACGAATGGCGCCCGAAGGGTGCCACAGATACGTTCAAGGGATACGAGGTCTGGGACCACGGCGTCTGGCCGATAGACACCAACCACGGTGAGGTAGACGGCGACGTCTCCCTGACCGACGAGGAGTAGTCAGGCGTCGGGGAACGCCCGCCGGTCACGCGGCGGGACGTAGAAGTTCGCCCGCGACAGCACCTCGATGAACTCCAGGATGCCGTTGTGCCGTTCGTCCTGAATGTCGGGGTGTTCGTCCTGTAACCACCAGCCGTTCATAGCGTCGCGTGTCTCCACGAAGTCGTCCAGCGTCCGCTGGACCGAGAGGAACTGCACCGCGGCGTGGCCGCCGTCGACGCTGTTGAAGTCCCGGCGCAACAGGAGCGGTTCGTCGTCCTTGCGCGCCCGGGCGACCTTCTCCCAGTGGCCGACGCGCCCCGTCTCCTGTGCGTGTTCCGTGACGGCGTCGGCGAAGTCGATCGGACCGTTTCCGGCGACGTCCTCGGGCGAGAACTCGCTGGAGAACATCTGTGTCACGCGGTCGGCTTCGGGCATCGCCCACCAGTTGTCCAGCGACTCCCGCAGGTGCGAGAGGTGCATCGTCGTCCCGCCGGCGTAGCGGCCGTCGGAGATAGTGACGCGCTCCTCGGAGGCCTGCGTGCCCGTACGCCCGGAGAAGAAGCCCGTGAAGTTCGGCGCGTCGTCGGGGATGTCGTTCGGGACGCCCTCCGCGTTGGCGTGCTGTGCGGGGAGTCCTTCGCCGAGGAAGCCCGTGCGCCGGTCGGCGAGGGTGAAGGCGTCGCCCAGTCGCTGTTCGACGGTGACGCCGCCGAGACTGGACCGCGTGCCGAACATCGCCGACTCGGCGGCCTCCAGTTGCGAGGGGACGTCGCTGGCGAGGACGAGGATGGCGTCGTACGAGAGCAGTTCCGGGTCGTCCGTCCGGGAGACGACCGTCGGGTGGCGGATGGGCGAGTCGCCGAGCCGGCCGAGCCGTTCGAAGTAGGCCGTCCCCCACCCGAGCATGTGGAGGAGGCCGTCGCTCCGGAACTCGAAGGCGTCTTCGAGGGTCCGCATCGCCAGTTCGACGGTGCGGGCCGCCTCCTCGCTGGGGTCGGTGTCGAGGTTCAGCAGGAGCAACCGGAAGTGTTCGGGCGACAGCGAATTTCCGTCGCTGTCGGTCCTGAGACCGTCGTTCCACGCGAACTGGCGCTGCGGGAGGTCCCCCGCGTGGGGGTTCGGCGGGAGGTCCGCGGTCGGCGACTCCGCGCGTCGGGCGAGGAAGTTCGAGCAGCCGCTGAGACCGGCCGCGCCGGTCAACGTCGCGAGTCGATAGAGGAGGGCCCGACGGGATGGCATGTCACCCCGAGGAAGGGGCCTGTCGAACAAAAGCCTTGCCGCCCCAATAAGTTCGCAACCGTTTTGGCGCTCGTGCCGTAGCTAGTGTGTATGGGACTCTCACCCATACACTCCCGGACGGGGTTAGACCTTCCGCTAGCCCCCGATACCGGTGCCGTCTTCCTCGCGATAGGGGTGCTCGTCGTCCTCGTCATCGGCTACGACATCTATCAGGAACACTATAGCTCGGAGGTGGACCGTGGCGACTGAACAGTCAGAGCGGCAGTTCGACGCCGCGACGCTCCTCGGGTACGTCCGAACCACCGTGTACGTGTTGGTGGCCCTGCTGGCGCTGTCGTTGCTCGTCGTCGGGACCGTCGGCCTCCTCGCGGAGATAAAAGGGTCGTGGCATTGGGCCATCCACCTCGAATCGACTATCAGTTACATCGGTCTGTTCGTCAGTCGCTTGCTGGTCGTACTGATACCGCTGTTCGTCGTCCTCGTCGTCGGCCGGCGGGTGATTCCCGATGCGTGAGCGGGTGCGGACGAACCCGTTCGGAGTGGTCGCAGTCGCCGCCGTCTCCTTGCTCTGTCTCGTGGTGGGCGGCGCGGGCGCCGTCGCTATCTACGCCGAGACGGTCGGGACGTGGCGCTCGCTCTTCCTGATGGAACAGACGCTCGCCTTGCTCGTCCCGACGGTGAAGGTCCTGTTGGCCGTCGCCTTCGTGGCCGGCGTCGGCCTCGTCGTCGGGTCCCGCTAGCCTACCCCAGCTGGCCGACGATGTCGTTCTCGAACTCGACCAACCCCTGACAGACCAGCGCCGCCGCGAGGAACAGGCCGCCGTCGGCCTCCTCCCGCATCTCCTCGACGAAGTCGTCTACCCAGACGGTCAGGTGTTCGTCCAGAAAGACGCGCTCGAAGCCGACGGTCTCCTCTCGGCCGGACCGCTGTGCGTCGACGAGGTAGCGGAGGAACGCCATCTCGACGGCGACGAAGTCGTCCTCCTCCGGGTACTCCTCCGGCGAGGACCACCCGGCGGCACCGTAACTGGCTTCCACCTCCGCGAGACCCTCGCCGATGAACTCGGTGTCGTCCCGGTAGTGGGTCTCGTGGGGCAACACCGGCGGGCGCGGTCCCACGAGGAGGTCGGTGTACTCTCGCTCCAGTTCCTTCTGGACGACCACCGGGTCCCGCCCCGCCTGTTCGTCCAGCCAATCTTCGAGCACCTCGAACCCCTCGTCCATCGGGGCGTTGACCGACTCGTCGGGCAGTTGCACCTCGCCGCCGAGGAGTCGCTCGACGAACGCCTCGCCGGGCGTGTCCCAGAACACCTCGATGACGAAGTCTATCAGTTCGATACGGGCCTCGTAGACCGCCGTCTCGTTCATCGTCGACCCCCCTGGTCGAACAGCAGATGGCTCCGACAGTCGCCACAGTACTCGAAGACGCTGTGTTCGGACTCGGGTGCCAGTCCGGCCACGACGTCGCCGACCTCCTCCTCTATCTTCTCCGCGGAGGCGACGCTCGTGAACGCCTTGCCACAGCGGACACACTCCATCATCTCGTCCTCGTGGACGGTCTGCCACGACTCGCCGTCGCGGTTCTCCGGGAGGAGACCGAGGTCCAGCCCCGTCTCCATCGTGATGGCCGTCTCCGGACACCCCTCCTCACAGAGGCCGCAGTTGACACACCGCTCGTGGTTGAACTGCAACTCGCCCTCGCCGGTCCGCCGGATGGCGTCGGTCGGGCAGAGGTTCGTACACGTCGGCGTCAGCGTACAGGCGTCGTTGACGTCCATCAGGCCGAAGTCCTTCAGGCCGCGAATCACCTCCCGGTCGGGGTCGACGTGCTCTACGATGGTCCGGACGCTCTCTAGGGTCCAGCCGTGACTGTCGAAGGATGGGTTGGCCCGTTCGGCCTCCCAGTCGGCGTCGATGCGGCCGGTCGCCTCGTAGTCGCCCGCGGGAACCGGCGTCTCCTCGAGCCCGAACTCGACGAACCCGGAGATGGCCTCGACGAACGATTCGGGGGTGCCGGCCTCGGGCGCGAAGAAGCCGACTCGCTCGCCGAGGCCGAGGTCCTGCGTCGCCCGGTTGAGTCGGTCGACGAGGTCCTGTTTCGGGTCCGGCCCAGAGTGGAGACACGAGCCACCACACCCGACGATTGCGACGCCGTCGGCCCCCGCCGCCAGCGCGTGCATGACGTGGGCCTCGCCGACGGTGTCGGTACAGTTGACCCGGACCGGGAGGATGGGCGGGTAGTCGAGGTCGTCGTCCTCGACGGCGCGGCGTCCGTGCGCGCGGAGACGTTCGGCCGCGTACTCCGAACAGACGAACGCGACGACCTGCGTGTCGATGGCCGGTGTCGTGCCCCGGGAGAGCAGGCCGCCGTCGTCCTCGTCGCCCTCGAGTAGCGCCTCCACCTCGCGCGCGATGCGCTCGTTGGAGGGTTCCCGGAGCATCGTCGCGCCGGTGGGACACGAACTCGTACACGCCCCGCAGTCCTGACACGCGGTCATGTCGAACTCCACCGAGTCGATGGTGGGTCGATCCACCGCTCCGTGCGGGCAGGCGTCGACGCAGGCCGTACAGCCCTCCTGACTCGACTCGCCGGCCGCACAGACGTCCATGTCGAGGTCGAGGAACTGCGGTTTCTCGATGCCGCCGAGTTGGGACTCGACGGCGGCGATAGTGCCGGCGTCGACCGGGCCGGTGTAGTAGCCGAGTCGCCCGCCGCGCGCGTCGTCGCGGCCGCCGGGGTAGATAATCTGGTCGAACTCGACAGTGCGCGTCACCCCGTCGAGGTCGATGGCGTCGGTGGGACAGCAGTCCGTCCACTCGCCCTCGGGGGCGTCCGGATGGATATCTACTGGATACTCGGTGACCATCCCGTCGGGGCCCTCGTGGACACAGGCCATGCAGTCGATGCAGTCCTCGGTCACCCGGGCTTCGAGCGTGAGTTCGAACTCGCCGAACGAGCCGTCGACGCCGACGACGCGGCCGCGTTCGACGGTCACGTCGCCGAGTCCCTCCACGTCGGCGAACTCCCGGCCGTCGGCGACGAGCGTCACGTCGGCCGCCTCGGAGAGCGAGGCGGCGGCGTCGGGGTCGCCGACGACGGCCACGCGGTTGCCCGCGTCCTTCGAGACGGTTCGACTGATGGCCTCGTACTGGAGGCCCGCCTGCTTGGCGTTGATGAGTCGGGCGGTCTTCTCCGTCGCTTCGTCCTCGCCGTGGACCCACGCGTTGGTCTCTCGGTGGTCCACGAACTGTGTCGCGTCCGGGTGGAGGCCGTGGTCGTCGGCCAGCGACCGAATCCGGTCCTGACACGACGGTTCGGGCGTCGTCACGATGAGTTGGTCGAGGTCGTAGCCGTCGATGACTTTCGACATCGCGCCGCGGCCGTCCTGACAGAGCAACTCGGAACTCGCGACCACGTCGACGTCCGAGACGCCCTCCCGGACTGCCTCGAGGTCGATGTCGCACGAGCCCCCACACGAACACACGAAGGCACCTGTGTTCATTAACCGTGAGGAACCGTGGCACACTCATATGGCTTGCGGGTGATTTCACCACTTAACCGGCCGTAAAGACCGGGCTACTCCCGAATTTTTTAGGCTCCCCAAAAAATGCCGGGAAAACGATATGAAATGTTCACGATGTTTTATTATACAGTGCAGGCAACTATCGCCAAGGTAGGGCATGACAATGTGTATAGCTTCGATGGCGTCGTACAGCGGCGATAGACACGCGGGGGAGATTCCAACATGAGTACACAGCAAGAACCAGTTTCGTTAGACCTCGACAGGCGGTCGTTCATGAAGGCGAGTGCACTCGCCGGAACGGTCGCACTCGGGGTGAGTGGCGCCGGACAGGCGCTTCAGAGTACAGACGACGAGCCGGAGGGTGCCGACACCGGGACGGAGTTCTCGAAGACCATCTGCAACTACTGTTCGGTCGGGTGCGGGTTCCACGGGGAGCGTGAAGGCGACTCGTTCGTCGGCATGGAACCGTGGGAAGAACACCCGATAAACGCCGGGTCGCTCTGCTCGAAGGGCGCCGGCATCTACGAGACCGAACACTCCGAGAAGCGCCTGAAACACCCGATGATTCAGGAGGACGGCGAGTGGCGCAAGATAGGGTGGAACGAGGCGTACGACCGCCTCGCCACCGACATCCGGGCGCTCTGGCCGGACTCCGACGTCTCGCCGAGCGACGCCGTAGACGTCGACGCGGAACACAGCAGAGAGAGCGTGATGTTGCTCGGCAGTGCCCACCACTCCAACGAGGAGTCCTACGCCATCAGGAAACTGGCGGCGTTCATGGGCACGAACAACGTCGACCACCAGGCGCGTATCTGCCACTCGACGACGGTCGCCGGCCTCGCGAACACGTGGGGTTACGGGGCGATGACCAACACGGTCAACGACTACCGGAACTTCGACCTCGACATCATCGTCGGGCAGAACCCGGCCGAGGCCCACCCCATCGCGATGCAGCACATCCTCGAAGGCCAGAAGCGAGGCGGGGACATCCTCGTCCTCGACCCGCGGTTCACCAAGACCGCGGCCCACGCCGACGAGTTCGTCCGGTTCCGGCCGGGGACCGACGTGGCGCTGATGATGGGGGTCATCAAGGACCTCCGTGACCGCCACGGCCTCGCGATGGACCCGGACGCCGACGACAGCGGGCAGAACATGCTGACCGACCGGGTGCAGGGCTGGGAGGACGTCGACGCCGAACTCGACCAGTACGACCTCGAGACGGTCTCCGAGATAACGTGGGTCGACACGGACGACATCCAGCGCATCAGCGACATGATAAACGAGGCCCGCCCGAACGTCCAGATAGAGTGGGCGATGGGCGGGACCCAGCACAACAACGGGACCCAGAACATCCGCTCGTACGCGGCGGCGAGTCTGGCCTCCGGGTCGGCGGCCCGGAGCGGTGGCGGCCTGCAGGTCATGCGTGGCCACGCCAACGTGCAGGGGGCGACAGACCTCGCCGTCGCCAGCCACATCCTGCCGGGCTACTACGGCTTGAGCCCCGGTGGCTGGTCGTGGTGGGCCGACGTCTGGGACAAGAACCCCTACACCAGCGGGTCCACCTCGTTCCGCAAGATGTACGACAAGTTCGAGATGATGCCGGAGGACCTCTACGTCCGGCAGAGCGCCGTCGCGGAGGGCAACGAGGACATCGACACCTCGTTCCCGGCGGACAACTCGATGATGTTCCAGAACGGGCTGACGGTCGCCCGGTGGTTCGAGGCCGCACTGCCCCAGGACATGCGGTATCAGGACACGCCTATCTACCAGCCAGACCAGGTGAAGATAGCGTTCTTCTGGGGGCACTCCGCGAACTCCATCAGCGAGATGGAGCAGATGAAAGAGGGGATGGAGAACCTCGACTTGCTGGTCGTCTGCGACGTGTTCCCGTCGGTGGCGAGCGTCCTCCCGAATTTCGAGGAGGGCCCACCCATCCTCCTGTTGCCGGCCTCCAGTCAGTACGAGCACTACCGCTCGCTGACCAACACGCACCGGGCGACCCAGTGGTCCGAACCGGTCCGGCCGCCCGCCCACAACTCCAAGCCGGACCTGCAGATAATGCAGGAACTGGCCGGGGCGCTGGGCTTCGGCGAGCACTTCGACTGGGGCGAGGGCGAGGAACTGTACAACGGGAAGGCGACCTACGAGGCCGTCATCCGGGAGTTCAACCTCGGCACGATGACCATCGGCTACCGGCAGGACCCCGAACGCCTCCAGCAACATCTGGAGTACGACTACGCCTTCTCCAGCGAGGACCTGCAGGGGGCGAAGGGGACGCCGGTCGAGGGCGAGTACTGGATGCTCCCGTGGCCCTGCTGGGGCGAGGGGCATCCGGGCACGCCCATCATCTGGAACGACGACCTGAACCCCAACAACGGGGGACAGGACTTCCGGACCAGATGGGGCGTCCAGGCGCCGACACCCGACGAGTGGGACGCGATGCCGACCGACGACGAGTACCCGTTCGAGGCGACACTCGACGCCGTCGGCGACCGCTACGACAGTCAGGCCGACGCGCTCGACCTGACCCGTGCACCGTACAACCCCCAGTGGGCCAGCAACAGGGACACGGCGTCCGACGGGCGTCTCCACGGCGTGCCGGAGTACCCCGGGTGGAAGACGACGTTCCCGGAGAGCCTGCTCGACCCGGACCAGCAGACGCAGGCCGACGAACTGACCATCCCGCAACAGCACGCGCTGGCGAAGAACGGGTCGGTGTACACCGCCGCGTTACACCTGAACGACCCGCTGGGCTACGGTAGTGGCCCCGACGAACCGGCTCTGGACATCGACAACCCCGCGTTCGACTGGTCGGGCGTCCAGAGCGAGGAGTTCGCCCAGTACGTCCAGGAGACCCAGGACATCGACGCGTCGTTCTACGAGCAGTACGACTTCCGGCAGGTCGACGCGCCGACCGGTCGTGGCCGTGCGCGCGGCGTCGTCTGGAACTTCCTCGACAAGGTACCGGTCCACCGGGAACCCATCGAGAGTCCGTTCCCCGAACTGGTCGAGGAGTGGCCAGCGAACGGTCAGCAGCGGAACTTCTACCGCCTCGACCAGAACAACGCGCAGGAACAGCAACAGGCGATGGACATCATCCACAACCAGAGCGACGGGCCGGACCTGGACACCATCATGACCACCGGCCGACAGGTCGAACATCAGGGTGGTGGCTCCGAGACGCGGTCGAACATCCACACGGCCGACCTGCAACCGCACATGTACGCGGAGCTCTCCCCGAACATGGCGGAGGACCTCGGCGTCGACGGGGGCGACCTCGTCGTCATCTCCTCGACGGACAAGGGGTCCATCCTGGTGAAGGCCCGGGTCACGAACCGGCCAAACGACCGGGAGGTGTTCCTCCCGTTCCACTGGGCCGGTGTCTTCAAGGGCAACAGTCTGGAGGACAAGTACCCAGACGGGACCGTCCCCTACGCTATCGGGGACTCCGTCAACGCCATCACGTCTCGGGGGTACGACGTCGAGACCCAGATGCAGGAGACGAAGGTGTCGATGGTCGCGGTCAGACCGGCGACCGAGAGCCTGCTGAACGAACTCAACATGGACGTGGACATCGAGTTCCCGCAGGACCGCGACGACATCGGCCTCCAGAAAGACTTCGACGTCCGTGACAACTCGACGGTGCAATGAGGTGAAATGATATGTCAACAGGAAACGAAGTGATGCGCGACGGCGTCATGAGCACGGGCGAAGACGCCCGTATCTTCCCGGACGTCGAAGCGTGTATCGACTGTGGTGGCTGTGTCGTCTCGTGTAAACGGACGTGGGACGTCCCGCGTGACGAACAACGTATCAGCATCGCGACGATGCTCGAAGGACAGGAGGGTGCGCCCGGATTCAACGCCAGTAGCGGCCGGGCGATGGAGCAGGGCGAGAACCCCGGTGAGACGGCCATCCCGATGCAGTGTTACCACTGCGAGAACGCGCCGTGTGTCTCGGTCTGTCCGACCGACTCCCTCATCAAGAAGGACAACGGCTTCGTCCGCGTCCGGGACGACCTCTGTATCGGCTGTCAGTACTGCCTCTCGGCGTGTCCGTTCGGCGCCCCGCAGTTCCCCGACCAGGGGACCGGCGCCGCGAACCTCGTCGGCGGCGGCAACACGATGGACAAGTGTACGATGTGTGAGGAGCGGCAGGACGTCGGCAAGGGACCGGCCTGTGCCGAGGAGTGTTCGACCGACGCCATCCTCGTCGGGACGCCGAGCGAGATAGCCGACGAACTGGAACACCGCGACAGCGGGGTGTTCTTCAACGACCAGGCGATGAACATCATCTTCGGCGAGGAGTCGGGTGAGTTCCAATGAGCGGGCGACAGGAGACACCGGAGGTGTCTGGCTACGCCCGGTCCCACGTCGCCATCAGCGCCGTCGTCGGCATCCTCGTCGCGGGGCTGTCGGTCTGGTGGGCGCAGGGGTTCGACATCTTCTACGAGTCGCTGTACCGCGTCAGCCCGACCGTCGAGGGCGGCGGCATCGGGGCGGACTGGGTGTTCGGCAACACCATCCCGTCGCTCGACTTCCTCATCGCGCTCGTCCACGCGGCCGACGTGCTGATGGGGGCGTTCATCCTCGTGATGGTGTTCCTCCACTGGGCGGCGTTCCGGCGCCTCGCCGACCGGATGCGCCAGCCGGGCGAGGAGCGCGGCGAGGCCGTCGCCGCGGACGGGGGTGAGCAACGATGAGCAACTTAGACCACGGGAAGTTCACGCGGGTGACGACGCTGTTCCACTCGCTGCTGGGCTTAGACGTGTTCCTGCTGTTCTTCACCGGCTACGCCATCATGTTCAACGACGAACTGTGGTGGCTGCTCGCGGTGATGGGCGGTGCCAGCGGCGTCACGGCTATCCACCGCATCACCGGCATCGGCCTCATCGCGCTCATCGTGTTCTGGATAGTCCTCCAGATAATCTCGCCGACCGGCCGGGGCAACTTCAGCGAGATACTGCCGGGGAAAGACGACTTCGACGCGTTCGTCCAGGACGTCCAGTTCATGCTGGGACGGGCCGACGAACGGCACCCGAACGCCCGGCAGTTCGCCGGCTACAAGGCCGACGAGGTGCCGCTCCTCTCGTACATCGGCAAGGGTGTCGTGTTCATCTTCTCCATCGAACTGACGCTGCTGGCCATCTCCGGCCTGCTCATCTGGAGCAAGACGGGGCTGGCGGCGATGTTCCAGACGAAGGCCGCCGCGATGGCGTTCGTCACGTTCCACGGCCTGCTCGGCGTCATCATGCTGATGGGGGTCATGTTCCACGTCTTCGAACACGGGTTCCACCCCGCGTTCTACCCCGTCGAGACGAAGGCGTTCATCCCCCGGAGCATGGTGCCCGAGTACCACAGTGACGAGGACGAGGAACCGGACACCACCGGCATCGAGCGGTTGTCGCTCTCGCCCTCGTGGCGGACGATGTCCTCGATATTCGGCGCGCTGACGGTCATCGGTATCGTCTCGGTGCTCATCGGGAGCATCTTCGACGAGGGGTACCCGGTGCCCCGTGAACTCGCCATCGGCGGCGGGCCGACGAGCATCCTGCTGACCATCGGTATCAACGTCGGTATCCTCGTGCTGGGCGTGGGACTCGTGCTGTCGATGTACGGCAACGTCCTGCGCATCCGCTGGGAGCGCCAGATGGAGGAAGAACGCGAAGGGCCCGCCGCCACCGACGGCGGACGCGAGGAGCCATCGGACGACTGAGCCGCGTTCCTTTTTAAGAGACGATAGCCTTCCCTTCCGGCGAGAGTTCGACGCCGACGTCCTGGCGCGTCTGTTCCTGTATCTGATTCAGATTCCGCGTCAGCACCTGCAGGATGTCCTTCGGTTCGGGGTAGACCAGCATGTTCCCGTCGCCGTCCTCCATCACGAGTTGCGTGTCCGACAGCGCTACCTGGTCGCCCTCGATGCTGGCGACGATGACGTTCAGCGCCTCGGCGCCGCCGGGGTCGCCCTCCTCGACCATCGTGACGTAGACGCCGTCGAGGCCGACGAGGTCCTTGTACTCCCGAACCTGCCGGGCACAGGCGACCATGTCCTGTGTGACCGCCGTCTTCTGCTCGTTGCCGTGTTCCCCCTCGAAACAGTGCTTGCAAACCCGAAGTTCCAGCCGCATGTCCGGACCGTACGACGTACTGCGGTATGACTGTTGTGCAGGCTGATAGCACACGACCCCACCGCGCTGGCCCCTCGCTCGACGTGCGGATGCCATCGCGTGACCGGCCGCGGGCCTCGGACGGGGAAAGTTTGTTACCACTAGTGTGTGTACCGTCAACGTATGGCGGGAATACTCGACGCGATATACCTCGTCCTCGCCGTCGGCGTGGCCGTCGTCGGTTTGGGGGCGCTCGCGAAAGTGGTATCGGACACGGAAGAGAGCGGCTCGCGGTGGCTCGAAGTGTCGGCGATGCTCGTCGCACTGGTGTTCTTGCTCGCACTGGGGGTCGAGTTCCTCGCGTAGCGGCCCTCAGCGGTCGCCGAACACGTGGTAGCCGACGACGCCGACGACGAAGGCGACGCCGAGGTTGGTCAGGACGCCGAGGGCGCCGATAGCGACCACCGGGAGTGTCGACTCGGCCTCGCCGAGCCCCGTCCGGCCGAGTTGCACCGCGACGAGCGCCAGAATCACGCCGAGGACGCTGGTCGGGTAGGCGGCGACCAGTCCCACTGCGAGCACCGCGACGAGCGCGTAGCCGACGCCGAGGACGACGTTCGCCCCCGGCGTCCGTGCGCCGAAGGCGTACTTCCCGGCGACGCCGCCGCTGCCGTGACACATCGGGAACGCGCCCAGCGGCACCGCCAGCAGGTTCATCGCGCCCATGCTCGCAGATAGCTGGTCGGCCGAGACGTCGCCGTCGAAGTAGTCCCCGAGCAACACCGACGTCGCCAGCGCCGCGTTGCCGACGGTCATCGCCAGTTGCGCCACCGCCGCCTCGACGCTCCGGACCGTCAGGTCCGCCGTCGGGAGGACGAGCATCGCGTCCGGCGACGGGAGCGCGGGCGTCGGAATCCCGGTGGCCGCCAGCGCGAGGACGCCGCCGACGAGGAAGACGGCGAGCGCGCTCACCGACCGGTAGCCGACGACGGTGGCCGCGACGGCGACGCCGACCCCGAGGGCGGCCAGTTGGAGGTCCCCCGCCGCCAGCCCGACGCCCGTCTCGAACAGGACGAGGGCGACACCGAACTGAACCCCACGGACGACCACGGTCCCCACGTACCGCTCGACGGTTTCGAGCGTTCGCGTCCACCCGAGACCCAGCAGGACGACGCCGAGCATCAGGCCCGCGACGACGAGTTCGCCCGTCGAGACGGCGCCGGCGACGACAAGCGCCGCCAGCGCTTTCATCGGTTCGACGGAGACGGGGACGCCGTAGTACAACCCCCAGACCACCTGCATGGCGCCGAACCAGAGCAGCATCACGGGCAGGGAGAGGTCGGTCAGCACCGCGACGGCGACGACGACGGGCAGGACCGTCGCCGAATCGCCCACGGCGCCTGTGACCTCGTGCCACGCCACGTCGAACCGGGCGTCCTCGCCGTAGTCGAAGGAGATGGCCATCAGTCGGTCGCTATCGCCCGGGTGGCGGTCGCCTTGAACGAGACCACGACGCGACTCCCCGGGCGGAGGTCGAGTCGGTCGAGGCTCTCGTGTGTGAGCAGTGCCGACAGCGAGTCGGGCGTCCCGACGTCGATGGTCGCACAGACGACGGTCTCGCCCGCGTCGACGTCGACGACGGTCCCCTCGAACCGGTTTCGCGCGCTGGTACTCTCGGCGGCGGGGGCGTCGGTGGGCGCGTGTAACGTCACCGCGTCCGACCGGACGCTGACCTGTACCGGCGCGTCTACCTCCGGCACGTCGCCGCCGTTCCGCGCCACCAGTCGGGCCCGCAGGTCGCCGGCGTCGGTGGCGACGACGCCGAGTTCGCCGTCCCGTTCGGTCACCCGACCCGGAATCACGCACTCGTCGACGCTGGCCGTCCCGGCGAGCGCCGCTTGCAGGCGGGCCAACCGCGAGAGCAGCGACGCGGCCGTCTCGGTCAGGTCGCTCCCGCCGCCGGTCGCGCCGCCGCGCCGTCGCTCGACGAGTGGGCCGTAGGCCTCCTCGAGCGTCTCGATGCGGCCGAGCGCCCGCGCTCTAGAGCGACCGAGT
Organism: Haloarcula rubra; assembly: GCF_019599465.1. Taxonomy (GTDB): domain Archaea; phylum Halobacteriota; class Halobacteria; order Halobacteriales; family Haloarculaceae; genus Haloarcula; species Haloarcula rubra. The sequence continues at coordinate 756,957 of NZ_RKLR01000001.1, read as the reverse complement.
GCCTCGCTCGCCCCGGCGACCGACCCCGTGTCCCGGACGGCCCGGAGCAACTCGGCGTCGGCCGACGTGAAGGCGACGCCGTCGGCCTGCAACTGCGCGTCGACGCTGGCGTCCATACAGAGCATTGTCACGCCATCAGGGAAAACCATTATGAACGATTGGTAACAATGGCGATGTATCCATGTCGAAACAGCGACGCAGTAGACGCGCGTTCCTCGGGAGCGTCGGCGCGACAGTTGCCCTCGGCCTCGCAGGGTGTAGCGGGGACGGCGGCGACGGCGGCGGGAGCGACGGGAGCGGTGGCACCGACGGCGAGAGCGGTGGCGGGGACGGCGGCACGACGACCACCACGTCCGGCGGCGGGATGGCCGACTCGATGACCATCTTCCACGCCGGGTCGCTCGCCCCGCCGTTCGGCGAGGCGGAACCCCAGTTCGAGGAGGAGTTCGGCGTCGACGTGAACCGCGAGGCGAAGGGGTCGGTCGCCTCGACGCAGAAGATAACCCAGCAGGGCCGGCGGGCCGACGTGCTGGGCGTCTCGGACTTCCGGCTCATCCGCAACCGCATCCTGCCGGACTACGGGAACTGGTACGCCATCTTCACCACCAACTCCATGTCGATACAGTACCGCGAGGACTCGCCGGGCGCCGGCGACATCTCCAAGGACAACTGGTGGGAGGTGCTGACACGCGACGACGTCACCATCGGCCACTCGGACCCAGCGGTCGACCCCGGCGGGTACCGTGCGGTGATGACCCAGCAACTCGGGAAAGAGTCCTTCGACGGCGAGCGACTGTACGACGAGTCGACCTATCAGGCGCTCCGGGACAACTCGGTGGTGCCGACGGGGACCGAGACGAATCTGGAGGGCCAACTGGAGAGCGGCGAACTGGACTACGTGATGTACTACCAGTCCATCTCCAGCACGTCGGGCAAGCCGTTCATCGACCTCCAACCGGAGGTCGACCTCTCGCAGGCATCCAGCGACTACGCCCAGCACTACGCGAAGGCCGAGGTCGAGACGGGGAGCGGGACGTTCACTGGCGCGCCCATCGCCTACGGTATCACCGTCCCGGGCGTCGCGGAGGCGCCCGGGCGCGGTGCCCAGTGGGTCGAGTACTTCGCGACCGACCCCGGCCGGACCGTCCTCGAAGACATGGGTCTCGTGCCGGTCGACCCTATCGTCGTCCCAGAGAGCGGAGAGGACGCAGTCCCCGACCGCGTGATGGAGGTCGCCAGCGCCCAGAGCGCACTCGGCCCACTGGAGCTATAGTGTCCGTCACGCCGACGGGACCGGCCAGCAGTCACCCATCCACGACATATGGCGACAGGAACTGACACCGACACGCTGTTCGGACGCGAGGCGGTCAGCCGCCGGTCTCTCGTCGCGACGTTCATCGCCGTGCAGGTGGCCGCGTTCGCCGCCGCGTACTCCTACGGCCGGCCGACGTGGTACGCGTACTTCATGGTCGGGAGCGTCGCCGTCACGGCCTACGTCCTCGACGGGTCCCCGTTCACCGTGGCGACGGCCACCGTCGGCAGTCTCCTCGTGGTCGCGCTGGGCCTCCCGCTGTTCATGTTCGTCGCCCGGCAGTCCCCCTCGCTGGTCGCCGAGAAGGCGCTCGACCCGGGCGTCCACCGAGTGCTGTATCTGGGCGTCTACGGACCGCTGCTGGCGGCACTGGTGAGCCTCCTGCTGGGCGTGCCGCTGGCGCACCTGCTCGCCGAGGGGTTCCCCGGCCAGCAGTTCGTCGAGAGTCTGGTCGACCTCCCGCTGGTCGTCCCCCACTCCGTCGCGGGCATCATCATCCTCTTCGGCTTCGGGCAGGGCGGGGCCTTCCCACAGATTTCGGTCCTCGGGTCGATGGTCGGGATGGTGCTGGCGATGACGTTCGTCGCCGCGCCCTACGCCGTCAACACCACCAGAGAGTCGTTCGAGACCATCGACGACAGACTGTCGTACGCCTCGCGCGTCCACGGCGCGAACCAGTGGGAGACGTTCCGCCGGGTCACCGCACCGCTCGCGGTCCGGGGCATGATTACCGGCGGCGTCCTCGCGTGGGCGCGGGCCGTCTCGGAGTTCGGCGCCGTCGCCGTCGTCGCCTACTCCGTGCAGTTCTTCTACGCCCCCGCCGGCGAGCGAGTGACCGCCCAGCACGCGCCGGTGTTCGTCTACAACACTTACCTGCAGGGCGGCCTCGGCGAGAGCGGCGCCGTCGCCTTCCTCCTGCTGGGCGTCTCGGCGCTCATCTTCCTCGTCGTGCGCTATCTGACCGACGACGACAGCGTCACCGGGGGGATGCCCTGATGGACCTGCGAGCGGACGTGAGCGCCACGTTCACCGCCGACGGGGCCGACGCCTTCACCGTCCACGCCGGCGTCGACGTCGACGCGGGCGAGACCCTCGTGATTCTCGGTCCCAGCGGCAGCGGGAAGACCCTCCTGCTGGAGACCATCGCGGGCTTTCACGACCACGACGGGTTCGTCGAGTCCGACGGCCGGCGACTCGACACCGTCCCACCGGAAGACCGTGACTTCGGGTTCGTCTTCCAGGACTACGCGCTGTTCCCGCACCTCTCGGTCACCGAGAACGTCGAGTACGGCACGAAGTACCACGACGAGACGCGGGACGCCGAGACGCTGCTCGCGGAACTCGGCGTCGACCACCTCGCCGACCGCTACCCGCCGACGCTCTCGGGCGGCGAGAAACAGCGCGTGGCGCTGGCCCGAGCGCTCGCCGTTCGACCGTCGGTCATGCTACTCGACGAACCGCTCGCGGCGCTCGACGTGCCGACTCGCCAGTCTCTCCGTGACGATTTGGCCGACGTGCTCGCGGACGTGACCGCCGTCTACGTCACGCACAACCGGACGACCGCCCGCGCCATCGCCGACCGTATCGCCGTGATGCGGGACGGGCAGGTGGTTCAGACCGGGACGCCCGAGACGGTGTTCGAGCGGCCGTCCTCGCCGGTCGTCGCCGAGTTCACCGGCGCGAACGCGGTCCCGCTGTCGGCCGTCCCCTCGCTCCGCGACGCCGTCGACGGGGCCACCGACGAGTACGTCGCGTTCCGGCCGGAGGCCGTCCGACTCGACGGGGCGAGCGGCGACTTCGAGGCGACCGTCGAACGCGTCGTCCGCGAGGACGCCACCAACCGCGTCGTCCTGTCGCTGGACGGGCGGACCGTCGACGCCTTCGCCGACGACCCGCCGGCCGTCGGGGCCGACGTCTGGGTGTCCGTCGACCCCGGCCGCGTCCACCCCTGTTCGCCGGGGACTACCGAGGAGTAACGCGTAGACACGACCGTTCAAACCGGTTGAAACGGGACGTTAGTTGCAACTAAACGTGAAACTAGCACGAATCGTTAAGTGAACTCGCTCCCCTGTTGTACACAGACATTCATGACTGACCTCGGCGGCTTTCAGGACCACGTAGCAAGAATCGACCTCGGCGAGGGAGATATCGCCTACGAAGGTATCGACGAGGAGGACGCGAAGAAGTACATCGGCGCGCGCGGCCTCGGCGTGAAGTACGTCTTCGACCAGGGGCCGGACGTCGACCCACTCGGCCCGGACAACCTGCTGGCGTTCATGAACGGCCCGCTAACGGGGACCCAGACCACGATGAGCGGTCGTATCGCCATCTGTACGAAGTCACCCATCCAGGGGCAGGTGACCGACTCCCACCACGGTGGCTGGTCCGGCGCGCGCCTGAAGTGGGCCGGGTTCGACGGCCTCCTGTTCGAGGGACAGGCCGACCACCCCGTCTACGCCGTCGTCGAGGACGGGGAAGTCGAACTGCGTGACGCCTCGCACATGTGGGGCTGGGGCATCCACGACACGTTGGAGGAGATAGAGGACGAGGTGGAGGGCGCCTACGGCAAGAACCTCTCGGCGATGGCCATCGGGCCCGCCGGCGAGAACGAGGTGAAGTACGCCTGCATCGTCAACGAGGACGACCGGGCGTCGGGCCGGGGCGGCACCGGCGCGGTGATGGGCAACAAGAACCTGAAAGCCGTCGTCGTCAAGTCACCGACGCGGATGCCGAAACCGAAGGACAAGGAGACGTTCCAGGAGGGCCACAAACAGGCGATGCAGGTCATCCAGGAGTCCGACATCACGGGGCCGAACGAGGGCGGCCTCTCGCTGTACGGCACCAACGTCCTGATGAACCTCACCGAGGAGATAGACGGCCTGCCGACGAAGAACGCGAAGTACTCCTCGACCCGGTCGATGTCCGAGTCGGAGGGCGACGGCGAGCGCATCATCGACTCCGAGGAGATATCCGGCGAGAACGTCCGCGAGAACATCCTCGTCGACGAACCCACCTGTCACTCCTGTCCGGTCGCCTGCAAGAAGGAAGTCGAGGTGCAGGCGATGCACAAGGGCGAGGAGATGAACGTCCGCACGGAGTCCTACGAGTACGAGTCCGCGTGGGCGCTGGGCCCGAACTCCGGCCACGTCGAACGCGACAAGGTGGCCCTGATGCTCGAGCGGTGTAACGACGTCGGCGTCGACACCATCGACGTGGGTAACACCATGGCGATGACCATGGAGATGACCGAACAGGGCAAACTCGACGACCTCGGCGACGGCCTCGACTGGGGCGACGCCGACACGATGATCGACATGATCGACGCCATCGCCCACCGCGACGGCGAACTCGCGGACCACCTCGCCGAGGGCCCGAGCCACCTCGCCGAGGAGTTCGACGCTGCCGAGAACTCGCTGGCCGTGAAGGGCCAGACGATGGCGGCATACGACCCCCGCTGTATGAAGGGGATGGCCATCGGCTACGCCACCTCGAACCGCGGGGCCTGCCACCTGCGCGGCTACACCCCGGCCGCCGAGATTCTCGGCGTCCCGGAGAAGGTCGACCCGCGCGAGTGGGAGGGGAAGGGCGAACTGTGTGCCACCTTCCAGGACCTCCACGCCATCAGCGACTCCTTCGACATCTGCAAGTTCAACGCCTTCGCGGAGGGCATCGAGGAGTACGTCCTCCAGTACAACGGCATGACCGGACTGGACGTCAGCGAGGAGGACCTGATGGAGGCCGGCGAGCGCATCTACAACCTCGAGCGCTACTACAACAACCTCGTGGGCTTCGACGGGAGCGACGACGACCTGCCGGGACGTTTCGTCGAGGGCGACGAGAACGCCATCCCCGCACAGGGTGGTTCGGAGGGTGAACTCGCCGAACTGGACAAACTCAAAGACGAGTACTACGAGGTCCGGGACTGGGAGGACGGCGTCGTCCCAGACGAGAAACTGGACGAACTGGGTATCGACATCGGACCGGGTACCGGCGTCAGTTCCGGCGGCGCGGCGGCACCGAGCGACGACTAGCGAGGGAGCGACCGGCGGGGACTTCCTCGAACCGACGCGGTGAACGGAGTGGACCGCAGAGGTGGTGAGTACTGATGCACAAAGACGAGTTCGACGACTTCGAGTTTCAGGTGGAGTCCCGATTGACGAGCCACGGCGTCTACGTACAGGCGTTCGAAGAGCGCGAGGACGAGAACACCTACGCGGTCACCTACGAGTCCATCGCGGCCGAGCAGGGGTCGGTCCCCCACTCGGAGATCGGCCGGGTCATCAACGTCCTGCGTGACCTCCACGCCGACGACTGGTCGGGGGCGGACGTGGAGGCCACCGTCCACGACCTGGAGGGTGAGGTCCGCGGCTACTGGTACGTCGACGCGGAGTGGTTCGACCGCCTCCACAACGGCGACCTCTCGCAGACCGACTTCTCCGAGAAGGTGCTGGACACGCTCAGCGTGTAGCGTCGACGGCCACGACTTCGCGGAGTTCGAGCGTGGACTCGAACTCCCCCTCCCGGTCGAGTCGCCGGCCGTCCCGCTCGAACTGCGCTTCGTGGGCGCGCCGCACCGCTTCCCACTCCCGTCGGCCGTACCCGAGTTCTTCGCCGACCGACGCCCAGTACCCCGTCTCGACGCAGAAGTAGTCGGCGTCTCTGGCCCCCTCGATACGCTCGTAGCGCCGCTCGTACTCCGTGCGATGGTCCGCGACGTATCGCTGGGCTCCCTCCAGTAAGCCGGGGAGACGGTCCAGCGGGACGCTCGCGTGGGTCCCCGCGAGGAGGACGAGTTGCGCCTCGATGGGGTGGTCGCTCATCGCTACCCGCCGGCCCGCATCGCCTTCTGGGCGAACTGCTCTATCAGCGGGTCCAGCGTCTCCTCGTCGCCCTCGAAGACGACGGTAATCTCGGTCAGTTCGATGGTCGGCCCGATACCGACCTTCTCGGCCGACAGCTCGGCCCTCCAGTCGTCGGCGACGACGGTGGTCTCGTCGCGTTCCTCGCCGCCGAGTCCCTCCAGATAGTGGCGGGCCAGTCGCATCGAGATACCCCGGAAGCTCCGTTCTCGTCGCATTGGGCGTCGTTAGGCACCTCCACGGCAAAACTTCGTGGGGCGTGTGTGCGCGGTCATCCGGATCGGATGCCGTCGTCGACGATGCGGGCGTTCCGCTCGCGGCTGATGCGGTCTGCGAGGTCGGCGTGGTCGTATATCTGCTGGATGACCGAGGCCGTGAGGTCGCGCCACACCATCGCGTAGATGGGCGACTGGCCCCACGCCCGCAACTCGATGACGTACTCGTCGTAGGCCTCCCACCGGTCCTCGAAGTACTCGATGAGGTCGACGACGGCGCTCGCGGGGTCCTCGCTGTCGAGCGCCGCGTTGATGTCGCCTTCCCACCCGGCGACGGCCCGCTGGATGTCCTGTTTGGCGTCCTCGCCGTCGGCTGGCAAGGAGTCGACGATACCCGCCGGAATCCCCAGTTCGATGTCTTCCATACCGGTGTCTCGTGCCGGTCGGCATTAAATTCGGTCCCACCCGAACGTGTTCGCCCGCACCGTTTTGGTGTCGCTCACGCTAGACGAACCCATGAGCGGGACGACCCACGAGACGGCCCAGCGAGCACAGACGACCGTCGAGGTCCGGTGTACGGGTCACGTCAGAGACGCCGTCGGCGAACCACACATGAGGTTTACCTTCGAGGGCACCACGCTTCGGGCATTCCTCGAAGCGTTCTGTGACCGCTACGACGTGGCCGACCTCCTCATCGCCGAGACGGAGTCCGACGCCGCGACCGAGGGGTGGGCACCGGAACTGGAGTCACTGCCCGGGACGTGGAAGAAGAACCCCGAGGGCGACCAGACGCGGTGTTACGCCCGCGTGACCGTCGACGGTCAGTTCAACGAACATCTCGACGGACTGGACACCGAACTCGACGGCGAGGACCGAATCGGCCTCCTCTACCCGTTCATCTTCTGCTGTTAGCCGCCGGCGACGGGCGGGAAGACGCTGAGTTCGTCGCCGTCCTCGACGGTCGTCTCGAGGCCGTCCAGATGCTCGATGTCCTGCCCGTTCCGCAGGATGGTCAGGTACTGCCGGAGCGTCCCCTCCGACTCGAAGAGGTCCATCTCGGGGTACTCATCGCTCAGTTCCCGGAGGACGTCGCCCGCCCGAGCGCCGTCGTCGAACTCCCGGTGGAGTATCTTCTGCCCGACGGTCGCGCGGAAGTTCGCGAAGAAGCGCAACTCGATTTCCATGTTCGGGTGCTAGGGATACGGGCGTATAAATGTAGAGCGGCGACGCGGTCGGTCGACGTTACGACGGGACGACCGTGATGGTCTTCCCGCGGTCGATGGCTCGCTCCAGTTCTTCGGCGATGCCCGACCCGCGCGAGACCTGAATCTCGCCGCCGCGGGAGACGGTGGCGGTGAAGAGGTACTCGCCGTCGGCCTGCACCTCGACGGTGTCGCCGGCGTGGCCGTCGAGGGGCACCATCACGTGTCGGGAGGTGACCTCCGGTTGGACGATTTCGCCCTGCTGGCCGCCGCTGTCGGTCTGGGGGCCGCCGGAGGGGCCCGTGGGCTTCTCCTCTAAGGTCCGCACGTCGATGTCGATGCCCAGTCGGTTCTCCACGTCGGTGATGCGGCCGCCGCCCTTGCCGATGACCTGCGGGATGTCGTCGTCTTCGACCCAGACGACGGCGTTGTTCGGCCCGCGCAGTTCGACGTCCACGTGGCCCCGCGCGATGGAGCGAATCTCACGTTCGACCTCCTGTTTCGCGAGGCGGTCGACGCCCGAGTCCTGTCCGTCGTCGTCCTCGTTCAGCGGGACGGTGACGACCTGCCGGTTGAACGTGTATATCTCGTACTCGGGCTGGCCGGTCTCGAAGTCCCGGACGACGATGACCGGGCGCGCGAGGTCCTCTTCCATCAGGCCCTGCGGGACCTTCACCTCGGTCGTCACGTCGTAGACGGTGTGGACCTCGCCCGCCTCGATGTAGACGACGGTGTCGACTATCTGCGGGATGAGGCCGAGTTCGACGCGACCGATGAGCCGCTGGAGGGCGTCGACGGCCCGCGTCGCGTGGACGACGCCGACCATCCCGACGCCGGCCAGTCGCATGTCGGCGAACACCTCGAAGTCGTCGGTCTTCCGGACCTCGTCGTAGATGGTGTAGTCCGGGCGGACCATGAGCAGGGAGTCGGCCGTCTTCTCCATAGACCCGCCCAGTGCGGTGTACTGGGTGATGTTCGGGCCGACCTGCAGGTCCCGCGGTTTCTCCATCGTCTTGACGGAGTAGTCGGCGTCGACGAGGAACTCGCCGACCGCCTGTGCGAAGGTGGACTTCCCGGCGCCGGGCGACCCCGAGATGAGGACGCCGCGCTGGTGTTCGGTGAAGCGGTCGCGGAGTTCGTCGGCGTGTTCGTAGTCGTCGAGGTCCGTCTTGACGATGGGCCGGACCGCGGTAATCTCCATCGCGTCCGAGAACGGCGGGCGCGCGATGGCGATGCGCAGGTCGCGGAACTGGACGATGCTCATGCCGGGTTCGTCGAGTTCGAGGAACCCCTCGGGGGAGGCCCGGGCGGCGTCCTCGATGTCGTCGGCGTACTCGCGCAACTCCGCCTCGGTGGCGAGGTCGTCGCGGATGGGCTGGTAGTGCATGTCGCCGATAGAGCCCTTCTTCGCGAACGGCTGGACGCCGACCTTGAGGTGGACGCTCATCGTCCCCTCGTCGAAGAAGTTCTCTATCTGGAGGCGGTCGACGCTACGGCCGCGTGGTTCGATGAACTCGACGTCCAGCCCTTTGGCGCTGGCCACCTCGGCCTGCACGTCGTCGCTCGTCACCAGCGTCGCCTCGCGGTTCTGTGCCACGTCGCGGATGAGCGCGTCTATCTCGCCCTCGCCCGCGTCGCGCTTCTCGACGGCGTCGGGCCGCCGGCCGACGTACTCCACGTCGATGGTCCCCTCTTCGGCGAGGTCGACCAGTCGCTGGAGCTCCTCTAGCCCCTCCCAGCCGGTGTCCCGGCCGTCGTTGGCCTGTGCTTCGAGTTCGCCGACGACGGCCTCGGGGACGACGACCGTCGCGCCGGCAAAGCCCATGCCGTCCACGTCACCGTCGGGCGCGGCGTCGGCTGCTATCTGGTCGGACACGCGGCCGTCGATGACCACGCTCGTGTCCGGTACGATTTCCATATGCGGGATAGGAGGCTGTCGAGTGATAAGGGTCCTGATGCCCGCGCTAGCGAGTGGCGTGCTAGCCGTGAGTGGCGTCGCCTATCTCCTGAATCGTTCGGGCCACGCTGTGAACAGGCAGAAAGCCCCCGACCGCTCGGCTACTGTGACTCGCTGCGCGCTCACTCCGTTCGCGTGCTTGCGTCGTGGTTCGAGAGAGCAAAGCTCTCTCGTCATCACGAAAGGCGCTTTGCGCCTTTCGAACGATCTCGAACGCCGAGCGGTCAGCCCCTTTCAGTCCCACCCGTGTCGGTCGGTTACTCGGCTACAGTACGGCGTCTTCCGGGTCTGTAACCGACCGACTCCATCGACGCCGACGGCTACCGTCGCTGGCGGGTCGGAACGGGAATAGGTGGGCCGCCGCGGCGTGGGCAAGAGAGCGGGCCGCGGCGGACCCGTAGGAAAACCGCACTCGCTCAGTCGTCAGCGGGCGTCTCGGTCGTCTCGGTCGGCCCGAGCGGTTCCTCGGGCTTGATTGGGTCGCCGGACTCCAGTCCCTTCTCTGCGAGGGCCATGCTTCCCATCACCTCGATGATGAGGCGGTTGGCGAACCCGCTGGTGATACCGCCGTTGTACGAGGAGGTGTCGCTCACGTCGTACTGCGGCGCGACTTCGACCACGTCGAACCCGAAGTCGTCGGGGTCCAGCGCCTTGACGACTTCCCGGACCATGTAGATGGCCTCGCGGGGGATGAGGCCGCCGGGTTCGGGTTCGCCGGTGCCCGGACAGTAGGCCGGCTCCATCACGTCGACGTCGAAGGAGACCCAGACGGCGTCGGTCCCGTCGGTCGCTCGCTCGACGGCGTCTTCGACGATTTTGTCGAGGTCCATCCCGCCGACTTCCATCGCGGTGTACCACTTCATGCCGGCGTCGCGCATGTCCTCGTACGTGTCGGGGCCGGGCCAGAACCCGCGGGGGCCGATGAGCGTGTAGTTCTCGCCGGCCATGATGCCCTCGTCGTAGACGCGCTTGACCCACGCGCCGTGGTCGTACTTGAACCCGGTGAGGCCGTCCTCGCCGGTGTCGGCGTGGCAGTCGAAGTGGATGAGGCCGATGTCCTCGTAGCCGTTGGCCTCGGCCCAGCCCTTGATGTCCGGGTAGGAGATGGAGTGGTCGCCCCCGATGACGATGGGCGTCGCCTGCTCGCTTATCTCGTAGACGGCGTCCTCGATGTTCAACTGGCTCTGGCGGGTGTCCCCCGGCGACACGGCGGCGTCGCCGGTGTCGGCCACGCTGAACGTGTCGAACGGGTCCACGCCCGTCTCGATGTTGAAGTGCTCGTACGGTGGGGAGGGCACCGTCGAGGCGGCCCGCACGGCGCGGGGCCCGTAGCGGGTCCCCGGGCGGATGGTCGTCGCCGTGTCCAGCGGTGCGCCGAGGATGCCGACGTCGACGTCCTCCTCGTCGAGTTCGTCCCGGTCGGCCTCGGGGAGTTTGAGGAACGTCGGGATGCCGCTGAAGATGGGTTCGTTCGCCTCTTTGTGCTTGTCGCCGTAGATGTCTTCGCCGTTGCGTTCTTCGGACATGGTGATCGTAGTGTTTCGGCCGCGTTTTCGGCACACTTCGGCCGATGATTGCGACACTACTGGATGGACGTATCGTACTGAAAAGCGTTCCTTCGGATGTGTAATACCCCCTCCGGTGACCATGTGTAGGCATGTACGGTTCGAGCCTCCTCTAGGTGTTCTAGGACTGCGCGGGGCGAGTGGTCGGGCGGCGGCACCGCTGACCGGTCGAGCGGCGGAGAGACGAGGGCGTGTCACTCGCTCGTGACGAGGTCCGGGTCCTCGCGGAACGCGAGGTGGGTCGCGACCGAGAGACTGTCGCGGGCGTGTCTCGCACTCCGTTCGAGGAGCGTGACCGCTCGCTGGAGGACGAGCAGTGGTTCCGGACGCTCGACGGCGAGGTGGTCGTTCGCCGCGTCGACGCACTCGTCGACCCGGTCGAACGCCTCGCGGGCCGTCTCGGTCTCGCCGTAGTCCGGCGTCGTGACGGCCGCTCTGGTCGCGCTTGCGGCGTCGTCCAGCGCTTCAGCGAGGTCTGTCACCACCTCGGCCGTCGTCGCGTCCGGCACCGTGCCGTCGCCCTCGGCAGCGAGCGTCGCTATCTCGACGGCCACGTCGGCCATCAGGACGACGTCCTGTGCGACCGAGCGGTAGCCGATGAGGGGGAACCCGGTCTCCAGCCCGACCGCCTGATTGAGTCGCGGATTCCGGTAAGTGGCGAAGACCAGTCGCAGGAACAGGTAGAACAGCTTCTCGACCTGCCCCTTTCGGGCGCTGACTTGCTCGGCGGCCTCGGGGTCCCCGTCCAGTAGCGCGGTCACGGCGTCGCTCCGTATCGCCGCCTCGGTTCGGCTGAGTCGGCCGAGTAACGTCGGCAGGTCGAAGTCACCGGGCGCGACCGAACAGCGGACGGTGACGGCCGTCTCGGCCTGTTCGACGATGCCCAGCCCCATCAGCCGCCGTTCGGCCGCGAGCACGGCGTTGCGGTGTTCGAGGCCGAGCGGCGTCGTCGCCTCGACACGGATGAGCTGGCGGCCGAGGACGTACTGGGTGACGATAGCCCGTTCGAGCGCGTCGCCGGTCAGCGCGTCCGCGTCGATGGTCGCTTCCACGTCCTCGATGGAGGGCTCTTCGGGGACCAACAGCAACGAGCCACCGTTCTCGTCGCGCTGGACGATTATCTCGTCGCCTTTCTCGATGTCGTGGTGCCGGGCCCACTCTGCGGGGACGGTCACAGCCAACGTCGAGGAGCCGAGTTGCTGGACCTTCCGCTTCATCCGGACGGCGTCGGGAGTCACAGCCCGGTACACCCGCCGAGAACGTGAGCTTCGAGCTCGTTCACTTCCATCTGTATACACTGTCGAAACTGCAACTTATTCCGATTTATGGTAGGCACAATACGTGACAATCTTCGAAATCTGCGGACGAACGTTCGCTACCCCATCGTGACGACGACGGCGAGGGTCACGCCGAGGAGGACGACCACGAGGCCGAGGCCGAACAGGAAGAACCGGTCGGCTGGTGAGTGGTCAGTCATCCTCTTCGCCGCCGGCGACGATGGCCCGCTGTTGCTGTCCCGTGACGGTGTGGGTCGGGTAGTCGTCCTTCGTCAGGAACGCGACGGTGAGGAAGACGGTCAGGCCGACCAGCGGCGCGATGAACGTCACCAGTCCGTCCCACCCGGCCGGCACGAGGCTGTTCTCGAAGTACAGCAGGTTGTTCGGGATGGCGTACGTCGTCGGGATGGTGGCGAAGAAGAACAGCCGCGTGAGCGACCCGGAGAGCATCCCCGCCAGTGCGGCGGGTGCCGTCGCCACGTCGGGCTTGTAGATGCCGAACACGAGCGGGACCAGCAGCCCGGCGAAGGCCACGTCGAACGCCAACACCAGCAACATCCCGGTCGCGCTCACCTGGATAGCGAAGAACGCACCGAGAATCGTGATGGGGACGGCCATCACCCGCGTCGCCGCAAGCAGTTTGTCCGACCCTTCGCTGAGGAAACCGGAGCCGTCGGCCTCGACTCCCTCGCCCGGCGAGTCCTTGTCGCGGATGCCCAGCACGTTCCGCGCCAGTGCGGCCGACGTACCGAGGATAGCGCCGTCGCCCGTCGACAGCGATGCGGCGACGATACCGGCCAGTACGAGGACGGCCAGCCACGACGGCACCGCCTCCTGCAGGAGGACGTAGAGGACGGCCTGATTGCCGGCCTCGACGCCGATGGACGAGAGGATGCTGTTGGCCGACAGCGCCACGATGGAGAACGGGATGCCGATGACGAGCGTCCCCGCGGAGCCAGCGAAGCAGGCCTTCTGTGCCGTCTCCGGGCTCTCGGCGGCGAACACACGCTCCATGAAGTCGATGGCGACGATGTCACCCAGCGCCAGCGCGAAGATGGTCGCGAGGTTTATCCACGACCCGGCGGAGTTGTCGAAGGGGTTTATCTGGACGACTGCCGTCGGCCCCATCCCCTCCGGGATGGTGATGCCGTACGTCGTCGCGACGTAGACGATGAGTGCGATAGAGCCCGCGAGCGCGACGAACGCCTGGATGACGTCGGTGTAGGCCACGGCGAACAGGCCACCCGCGATAGTGTAGAGGAACACCACCGCGGAGATGATGAGTACACCCTGTACGAACGTCGTCCCCATGAACGTCTGGAAGAGGAACCCGCCGGCGACGAGGTTCCCGCCCAGCAACAGGGAGAACGACAGCACCATGATGAGCGACGCGATGACTTCGGTCACCCGACCGTACTTCCGCCGGTAGAAGTCGGGGAGCGTCATCAGGTCCATCCGGTTCATCGGTTTCGCGAAGAACAGCCCGGTGAGGAACAGACACCCGGCGAGGCCGATGGGGAGTGCCGCACCGGCCCAGAACCCGAAACTGGCGGTGAGGTCCGTGTTCCCCAGCGTCGCGTTCGCGTCCAGCGACTGGGCCATCAGCGTCGCCGCCGCCAGTGGTAGTACCAACCCCCGACCGGCGACGATGTAGTTGACGCTGTCGCCCTCTATCTTCTTCGCGACGTAGAGGCCGACGCCCATCGTCACCAGAATCATCGCGACCAGTCCGTAGAGGATGACGCTCATCGGCGCTCACCCCCGTTACAGAACGTCCAGTTGTATCGGCGGTCGGTGACCGATTCGGCTATTCCGAGGCAGAACTCGTCGGCGTTCGTACGCATAGTTGGGACAGAAGTTGAGAACCAATCATCACAAAAAGGGCTTACCCTGACATTGTTTACCGTCTGGGGTTGACGACCAACGTACACCCACAGTTCGAACTAGTTAGTGGACGTACGAACGACAAGTAGACGCACTTCCCTCCTTACCGTATCTAGAGAGTATAAGGACGTGACCGTCAGCGTGCGCCACTCAGACGAGTCGCGGGAGGCGCTCGCGACCGACGGCCGCCGTCTCCGCGGCCGTCTCGACGGGGACCTCCTGCCAGTTGAACAGCGCTCGGCGGAACAGCCGATAGCTGTACGGGTCGCCGTGGGGCGCGAACACCACGAGCGCCAGCGAGTCCGGGATGTTGCGTCGGTCGACGCCGGTCAGTCCGGAGGGCGTCGACGCCGAGGTGTGGGAGTGATAGAACACGCGCGGCGACGGGGGGACGGCGTCAGTCTCTGTCGAGACGAACCGTCGCTGTGGCGCTTCGGCCTCGTTGTCGAGTGCGACGTGCGTCGTCGCGTACAGGCGGTCGCCTCGACGCTCACAGCCCAGAAAACCGCCGGCCTCCCGTGGATGGGCCGCCCGCACGTCGTCGGCTACCGCCGCTCGCACCGCTTCCGGAACGACGAGCGCGCTGGGCCGACGGACCGCGTACACAGTGGACGACGGTACGGGAGGAAGATATAGGTACGTTTCGAACGCCAGTGAGGCGGTGCGGCCTCAGACGGCGAGGAAGTCTGCGATGGCCTCTTCGTCGGTCAGTTTCTGTGGCCCGACTTCGTCGACGATTTCGCCGCGCTCCATCGCGTAACAGCGGTCGGCCATCTCGCGGATGACGCCGAGGTTCTGCTCGACGAACAGGATGGTGGTGCCGAGGTCCTCGTTGATGGCCTGCATGTCGTCGCTGATCTGGTCGACGATGGAGGGCTGGATGCCCTCGCTGGGTTCGTCCAGCAGGAGCAGGTCCGGGTTCGACACCAGCGCCCGCGCGATGGCGAGCATCTGCTGCTGGCCGCCCGAGAGCGTGCCGGCCTGCTGGTCGGCGCGTTCTTCGAGGACCGGGAAGTAGCCGTAAATGTCGTCGTACAGCGTCTCCTCGCTGTCGGCGTTGACCGTCTCGCCCATGCGGACGTTCTGTTCGACGGTGAGTTTCGGGAACACGTCGCGACCCTGCGGGATGTAGCCCATCCCGGCGCGGGCGCGTTCGTCGGCGGGGGCGTCGGTCACGTCCGCGCCGGCGTAGCTGATGGTCCCGTCCGACGGTTCGAGCAGGCCGATGATGGTCTTCATCAGCGTCGTCTTGCCGACGCCGTTCTTCCCCATCACGCCGACGATTTCCCCCTCCTCCACCGAGAGGTCCACGTCCCGGAGGATGGGCGTCGAGTCGTAGGCCGCGGTGACGCCGTCGAGTTCCAGCATCACTGCTCACCTCCGAGGTAGATGCGCTGGACCTCGGGGTCGGACTCGATGTCCTCGATGGGGCCCTCGCGGAAGATGTCGCCGTTGTGGAGCACGGTCACCTCGTCGGCGATGGAAGCCACGAAGTCCGTGTCGTGTTCGATGACGACGAAGGCGATGCCGCGTTCCTCGTTGAGTCGGGTGACGCGCTCGGCGATGGCCTCGCGTTCGGCCACGTCCAGTCCCGCGACCGGTTCGTCCAGCAGGAGGAGGTCCGGTTCGAGCGCGGCGGCCATCCCGATTTCGAGTTGCTGTTGCTGGCCGTGCGAGAGTTGGCTCGCGTCGACGTGCTCGTAGCCCGCGAGGCCGGCGGCCTCGATGGCCTCGTCGACCCGCCGACGCCGCTCCTCGCCGTCGGCGAACCGCTGGATGGGGAGGCGGGCGTTCTCGCGCACCGTCAGGTCGCCGTACACCGACGGCACCTGGAACTTCATGCTGATGCCCTTGCGGACCCGCTCGTGAGGGTCGAGGTCGGTGACGTCGTGGCCGTCGTAGTAGATGCTGCCGCCCGAGGCGTCGTAGGTACCGGTGACGAGGTTCAGCAGGGTCGACTTCCCGGCGCCGTTGGGGCCGATGAGACACCGCAACTCGCCCTCGGCGACCGAGAAGTCCACGTCGTCGGTGGCGGTGAACCCGCCGAACTCCTTGCGTAGGTCCTCGGTCTGCAACAGCGTGTCCGTTCGGTCGCCCGTCGCCAGTTCCGCGGCCGTCTGGCGGACGTTCGGACTGCCCGCCGCGCTATTGTTCGTACTCATCAGTCGCTCACCTCGGTCGTCGCCTCCGGTGGCTCCGGCTGGGTGCCGTCGCCGCGCATCTCGACGTAGGTCTCGTGGACCCACGGAACGATACCGCCGGGGAGGCCGAGGATGAACACCAGCAAGAGGGCACCGACGATGACGAACGCCAGTTCGCCGCCCAGCGAGTTCCGCAGGAACTCGATGCCGACGGTGGCCGTCACCGCGCCCAGCAGGGTCTTCCGTCCGCCGACGCTCACCCAGATGACCGGCAGGGAGGCGAACGTCAACTCGAACACGCCGGGGCTCATGTAGTTGCCCCACGCGGCGTACAGCACGCCCGAGAGGCCCGCCAGCGCGCCGCCCAGCGTGAACACGGCGAGTTTCACGCGCTCGACGTCGTAGCCGAACATCCGGGTGCGGTCCTCGTCCTCTCGGACCGCGACCATCACGCGGCCGTAGTCCGAGTTGACGAGCGCCCGCAGGCCGAGGTACGTCGCGACGAGCAGTCCCAACACGAGGTAGTAGAAGGTCGTGCTACTGAACGTAATCGACGCGCCGCCGACGCCGAAGGCGAGGTTCGGGATGGTCGGCATCCCGTTGAACCCGCCCAGCGCCGCCTCGCCGATGGTCCACTCGTCGCCGGCCGTCTGGGCCATGAACGTGTGCAAGACGAGCGTCGAGACCAGCGTGATGATGGTGACGTAGACGTCACGCACGCCCCCGTAGAACATGAAGTAGCCCAGCACGAACGCCATCACGGCGCCGCCGACGACACCGACGAGGAACGCGCCGGTGATGCCCGCTGGCGTGGCGAAGTTCACCGAGACGACGCCGAAGGTGTAGCCGGCGACGCCGAAAAACACCACCTGTCCGAACGAGAGGACGCCCGCGTACCCCCACACGACCGACAGCGAGAGGCCGAGGAAGGCGTACACGAGGAACAGCGAGAACCGCGAGGCCTGATAGGACCCGACGACGAGCGGGTACGCTGCCAGCGCGACGACGGCGACGAGGAACCCTATCCAGAACCCGCGGGAGTTCCCGACAGTGTTGGGGCCCTCGAAGCGACGCCGGAGGCTGGCCAGCGTCGACTGCCCGCCAGCGTCGGCCGGGCCCGCACCGCTCGCTTCGGTGGCCATCTACGCACCCTCCTGTCTGCGTTCCCGGACCGTCTCGACGAAGCCAGTGATGCCGTCCGGCAGGAACCGAATCATCACGATGGCGGTCACGAGCAGTGCGATGCGGCCGAAGAACGTCCCGAAGAGGTTCGTGACGGCCGCGTTGATGGCGCCCAGCAGGCCGCCCGCCAGCGTCGTCCCCAGCACCACGCTGGGGCCGCCGACGACGACGGCGACGAAGGCCTCGACGAGGAACGAACTGCCCAGACCGGGGACCATCGTGATGGTCGGGGCGTACAGCGCGCCCGTCAGGCCGGCGAGGCCGGAACCGATGGCGAACGTCGTCATGTACGTGCGTTCGGTGTCGACGCCGAGTGCGCGGGCGGTGTCTTCGTCCTGAATCGTCGCCCGGGCGCGCATCCCGTACTCGGTCCGCGTGAAGACGTAGTAGGTCAGCGCCAGCACGCCCAGCGCGACGACCGAGAGCAACACGCGGTACGTCGAGTACGAGAACCCGCTGTACGCGATGTTCCCGAGCGGCGTGCCTATCTGGTCCAGCGAGTTGCCGAGCACGATGCGGACCCCCTGCACCATGATGAGCGAGAGGCCCCACGTCGCGACCATCGAGTCGGCGAGTCGGTCGTACAGCGGTTCGATGACCTTGCGGCCGAGGAACCGCTGACTGAGGGCGTTCGGGACGGTGCCCGAGATGACGACCCGTTCGACCACGAGGCCGAAGACGGCCGTCACCGCGACGCCGACCAGCATCGCGACGGGCAGTGGGAGACCCCCACGGATGTTCGCCAGCGTCGTCGCGTAGGCGCCGACCATGATGAACTCGCCGTGAGCGAGGTTGATGACGCCCATGATGCCGAAGATGATGGCCAGGCCCGCAGCCGCCAGTACGATAAAGGCGAAGCTATCGAGGAACTGGAACAGCAGGTTCAGGCCGTTGACCATCTCACCCCGCCTCCTCGTAGAAGTCCTGTGGGGTGTACTGCGTCTCTTCGTCCTCCTGCGTGAGGTCACAGCCGACCGTCTCCGAGAGGAACGTCTCGGGGATGACCCGGTCGTCGACGGCCTCGACGTTGTGCTGGTCGTCGGCGCGCATGACCCACATGTGGTGGTCGACGTGGTGGGTCGCGCCGTCGAGCGCTATCTCCTCCTCGCCGGGCGCTTCGGGTGCGCCGAAGGTGATGCCCGATTCGAGGGCCTCCCTGACCTCCGGTTGTTCGGTCGTGCCGGCCTGCTCGACGGCCATCTTGTACATGTAGATGGAGAAGTAGTTGTTCTCGGCCTCCTCGTTGAGGTAGGGGGCGTCCGGGAACTTCTGGAAGTAGCGGTCGACGAAGCCGCCCTCGCTGGTGTTGTGCTCCGTCGGAATCTCCTCCATGTAGTTGACCCCGGCGTAGATGTTGGCCATCGCGGGCGGGTCCAGCCGGCGGTGTTCGTACCCCTGTGCCATCGCCGTCGAGGTACCGATGGGGACGTCGAGGCCGGCGGAGGCCTTCTGCTCGTAGAAGGAGGTGTGGTTCGCGCCGACGAGCATCGACATCACGAAGTCGGGTTCGGCCTGCTGGATGCGGTTGATAGTCGACCCGAACTGGGAGTTCGACAGCGGGATGAACTCCTCGCCGATGACCTCGGCGTCGTTCTCGTCGGCCAGCACCTTCACCCAGTCGGCCGACAGCTGGCCGAAGTTGTAGTCGGCGGCGATGGTGTAGATTTTCGGGCCGTACTCCTCGACCAGATACGGGAGGACGCTCCCCAACTGCTGGCGGGCGGTCGGCCCGACGGCGAAGACGTTCTTGTCACAGACGCCGCCCTCGTACTGGGTCGTGTAGAAGTACAACTGGTCCTCGCGGTCGATGATGGGACGGATGGCCTCCCGGGTCGCCGAGGAGTAGCCGGCCCACAGCGCGTCGACGTTCTCCTGGTTGATGGCCCGCCGGGTGAGTTCCTGATAGCGCTGGTTGTCCGACTGGGGGTCCGGGTCGAACGTCTCTATCTGCTTGCCGTCGATGCCGCCGTCGTTGTTTATCTCCTCGATGGCAAGCATCGACGCCTTGTGTTTGGGGTCGCCGACCAGCGCGAAGTTGCCCGAGCGGTCCTCCAGTACGCCGAGCTGAATCGTGTCGTCGCTGGACGCCGAACCACCGGAACACCCGGCGAGTGCAGTCCCGGCCAGCGCCGCCGACGAGGCGAGGAAGCCACGGCGACTCGTGATACCGTCGGTCATTCGTCTCCCTCCGAGAGTCCGACAGAACTGTTCACCTTAATCACGACTTCACTGCACGTATCGACACGTTCTACACTGATACTCGGACGTTCGTCCATGATTTCGTTCACGTTCTTGCCCTTCAGCAGTACGCAAATAAGGTTTACTCATCTAATCTTATACTCTCCTTCATATGGTGCGAAGAGTATAAGGATGTGTTAGGAACGGTCAGAAAACGAGATGTACGAACGGTTCGGGGCGATAATCTTGCAAGTATACAGTATTTCGGGTCGGCGAACGACGAGCCGGCAAGGAGCGCCGCTACTCGCCCACGACGACGACTTTCACCTGCTGGACGCCACTGAGCGCGCGGAGGCGGTTGGCGAGTTCGGTGATATCGCTCGCCGCGCCCTCGACGACGAGCGTCTCCATGCAGGTGTCGTGTGAGAGGTGGATGTGCTGGACGGAGGTGATGGCCTCGGCCATCTCGTGCTGGATGGTCTGGAGTTCGTCGGCGATGCCGTCGACGTGGTGGTCGTGGACGACGACGATGGTGCCGTGGTGTCGCTCGTCGCCGCCGGTCTCCCACTCGTAGTTCGCGAAGAAGTCCCGAAGGGCGTCTCGCATCGCCTCCGACCTGCTGTCGTACTCCCAGTCGTCGACGATGCCGTCGAGTCGGTCGACCATCGACGACGGGAGCGTGAGGCTGATGCGGTCGATGTCGTCGGTCATGCCCCGACGTTGGGTGGTGGGGCTAATATGGCTGGCCACCCCGCATACTCACAGCAACGCCGGGGCCGCATCGACCAACAGTGTGGCCGCGAGTCCCGTGACGGCGACGCCGGCGACGGTCTGTGCGAACCCGTGGACAGTCCTGTTCCGGCCCTTCGCCAACCCGAACAGCGCACCGGCGCCGGCCCCGAGCAGACTCATCGTCGCGGTGATGGTGACGCCGTACGTCAGCACGGCGAGGGCGACGACGTCGGCCCCGTAGCCGGGGAGTAGCGTCGAGGCGAACACTATCATCGACACCGGCGGCGAGAGGGTGAACAGCGCGCCGACGAGTCCGGTCTTGAGATAGGAGACGGTGTCGTGACCGTGGTCGGCCCCGTCGAACCCCGGGAGGGGCAAGCGGACGTGCGGGTGGCTGTGGGTGACGCCGTCGTGTGCGTGCTCGTCCGACCTGACGACCCGACGGAGACCACCGACGGCCATCGCCGCGCCGAACACGCCCAGCAGGACACCGACGCCGAGCGTGCCGACCTGTCCGTACACGGCGGGGAACGACGTCCGGCCCAGCAACACGTAGGCGACGGCGAGCCACGCGACGACGAGGACGACGTGGCCGACGCTGAAACAGGCTCCCGCGAGCGCCGAGAGCCGGGAGTCGCCGTAGTCGCTGGTCAACGAGGAGATGCCGGCGACGTGGTCGGGTTCCATCGCGTGGGTGACGCCCAGCACGCCCGCGGTCAGTAGCGCCGGCAACAGCGGTCCAGTCATCGACTCACACCGTCGCGACTCCGGTCAATGACCGTTTCGGTCCCGGAGCTCGGTGGTCGATTGGGCACCTTCATACCGTATCGATGGACGAATCACGGTAAAACACCTCTCGACCGGGCAAATATTGTGTCGCCGCCGCGAGTTTATCAGGGCCCACACGATGGTCGGTCGACCCTCACGGAACGGCCGGCTGTCGCCTTCCCGTCGACTGTTTCGACGGCCGCGAGGACGCGCCGTCGACGGTTGCCGAAGCTCGGTCCCGGCTCGCGACGGGCGAGTGAACGAATGCCCAGTGGTAGGCCGTCTGAGACGACAAAGCGGCGGAAGTAAAGAAATCCATGGCGCTATTTGCGCCGAGAGGAAGTTGCTTATCACGGCTGTCCAAACGAGGACGCATATGTTGGACAAACAGTCGAAAATAGCGAGGGGCGGGGGTCGCCGTGACTGAGGACCTCGTCCCCGGCGAAGTCGTCGCCGGCGACGGTACCGTGACGCTGAACGAGGGTCGCGAGACGGCCGAGGTGACCGTCGGTAACACCGGTGACCGACCGATACAGGTCGGGTCCCACTTCCACTTCTTCGAGGCCAACGCGGCCCTCGCCTTCGACCGCGAGACGGCCTTCGGGATGCGACTGAACATCCCCGCCGGCACCGCGGTCAGGTTCGAACCGGGCGACGAACAGACCGTCGAACTCGTCGATATCGGCGGTAAACGCGTCGCCCACGGGATGAACGGGATGGTCAACGGAAGCGTCGACGCCGACCCGACGGAGGCGCTGGAGCGGTTGCGGGCGGCCGGGTTCCGTGACACAGGTGTCGACGCGGAGGCCGAGGAATGACCCGCGACGTCGACAGGGAAGCCTACGCCGAACTGTACGGCCCGACAGAGGGCGACAAGGTCCGTCTGGGCGACACTGAACTGTTCGCAGAGGTCGAGGAGGACCTGCGGACACACGGCGACGAGGCCGTCTTCGGCGGCGGGAAGACCCTGCGGGATGGACTCGGACAGGCCCCCGGTGTCACACAGGAAGAGGGCGCCATGGACTGGGTGCTGACGAACGCGACCATCATCGACCCGGTTCTCGGCATCGTCGCGGCCGACATCGGCATCCGAAACGGCGAGATAGCGGGTATCGGCAAGGCGGGCAACCCGGACACGATGGACGGCGTCGACCTCGTGGTCGGCGCGTCGACGGACGTCTACCCCTGCGAGGGGAAGATTGCGACCGCCGGGGCGCTGGACATCCACGTCCACTGGAACTCGGCACAACTCCACGAACACGCTCTCTCGGGCGGCATCACGACGATGCTCGGCGGCGGCTACGGCGGCGGCGCCACGACGTGTACGACCGGCCCGGAGAACGTCAAACGGCACCTCCAGGCCGCCGAGGCCTGGCCGGTCAACACCGGCTTCTACGCGAAGGGCAACGCCTCCGACCCCGCGCCGCTCCGGGAGGCGCTCCACGCCGGCGCCTGCACGCTCAAACTCCACGAGGACTGGGGGTCGATGCCCGACGCCATCGACACCGCCCTCGACGTGGCCGAAGACGAGGACGTGCAGGTCTGCATGCACACGGACACGCTCAACGAGGCCGGATTCGTCGAGAACACCTTCGAAGCCGTCGACGGCCGGACGATGCACCTGTTCCACATCGAGGGCGCCGGCGGTGGCCACGCGCCGGACATCATGGAGATGGTCGGCCAACCGAACATGCTCCCGTCGTCGACGAACCCCTCGATGCCCTACACCGACAACACGTTCGACGAGCACCTGGACATGGTGATGGTGTGTCACCACCTGAACCCCGACGTGCCCGAGGACGTGGCCTTCGCCGAGTCCCGCGTGCGTGCGGAGACCATCGCCGCCGAGGACGTGCTCCACGACATGGGTGCCATCTCGATGATGACCACCGACTCACAGGCGATGGGCCGGATGGCCGAACTCGTCCCGCGGACGTGGCAGACGGCCTCGAAGATGAAGTCCCAACGTGGCCCCCTCCCCGAAGACGAGGGCTCGGGTGCGGACAACTTCCGCATCAAGCGCTATATCGCGAAGTACACCGTCAACCCCGCTATCTCGGCGGGTATCGAACCCTACGTCGGGACGCTCGAACCGGGCAAGATGGCCGACGTGGTACTGTGGGACCCCGCCTTCTTCGGCGTCAAGCCCGCGATGACGTTCAAGGGCGGGTTCCCGGTCCACTCGGAGATGGGCGAGGCCAACGGGTCGCTGATGACCTGCGAACCCATCCTCCAGCGGGAACGCGCCGGGGCCGTCGGCAAGGCCAAACACGCGCTCTCCCTCTCGTTCGTCTCGCCGGCCGCCGCCGAACGCGGCGTCGGCGAGGAGTACGGACTGGACACGCCCGTCGTCCCCGTCGAGGGCACTCGCACCCCCGGCAAGGACGACATGGTGTACAACGACTACTGTCCCGACGACATCGCGGTCGACCCCGAGACGTTCGAAGTGCAGGTCGACGGCGAGCACGTCACCTGTGAACCGTCTTCGGAACTGCCACTCGCACAGCGGTACATGCTATGAAACTCACAGCCAAAGAGCAGGAACGACTCACCGTCTTCACCGCCGCAGAGGTCGCGCGACGCCGCAAGGACCGTGGCGTCCCGCTGAACCACCCCGAGGCCGTCGCCTACATCAGCGACTGGTGCATCGAGCGGGGCCGCGACGGCGACTCGGTCGCCGAGATTCGCTCCGGTGCCTCCCAACTGCTGGGCCGCGAGGACGTGATGGAGGGCGTCCCGGAGATGATAGACATGATTCAGGTCGAACCGGTGTTCCCCGACGGGACGAAACTGGTCACGGTCCACGACCCCATCCGCTCGGACAGCGTCGGCACCGCCGATGGTGAGGAGGAGTCGTGAGCCTCACCCACCGCGACGTCGCGACGGTCGGTATCGGCGGTCCGGTCGGGTCCGGCAAGACCTCGCTACTCACGGAACTCGTCCCGCGCCTCCGCGAAGAAGGGCTGGACGTAGGCGTCATCGCCAACGACATCCTCACCCAGGAGGACGCCGACCGACTCCGCGAACGGTTCGCCGGCGTCGTCCCCGAGGACCTCGTGGCGGGCGTCGAGACGGGTGCCTGCCCGCACACCGGCATCCGCGAGGACCCGTCGATGAACCTCCAGCAGATAGACGCGTTCCTCGCGGACCACCCGGACCTCGACCTCGTCCTCGTCGAGAGCGGCGGCGACAACCTCGCGGCGACGTTCAACCCCGAACTCGCGGACTACTCGCTGTACGTCATCTCGGTCGCCGAGGGCGACGACATCCCGCGGAAACGCGGTCCCGGCGTCGTCGACTGCGACTTGCTGGTGGTGAACAAGACGGACCTCGCGCCCCACGTCGGGGCCGATTTGGACCTGATGGAACGGGACGCCCGCGAGGTCCGTGACGGTCCGTTCGTCTTCACCAACTGCAAGGCCGAGGAGGGTGTCGACGAGGTGCTCGAACACGTCCGCGAAGGGGTGTTGTTCGCCTGATGGCGACGGACGCGCCGGAGTCGCGAGCAGAGCGAGACGGCGAGGGCACAGCGGATGCGGACACCGACGCGACCAGCACCGACGCACCACACCCGTCTTTCGAGGCCTACGCCGCCGAGTCGCCCCCGCAGGCCGCCGTCGGCGCGCCCGGCAAGGACGGCGTGCTGGAACTCCGTTTCGCGCCGACCAGCGACGGGACGAAACTGGTCCACGACTACGCGACGGTGCCGTTCCACGTCTCGGGGACGCTGGGTCACGACCCACATCCCGACGCCGAGACGGTGTTTCTCCAGTCGCCGACGGGCGGCATCGCACAGGGGGACCGCCACGACGTGACCATCGAGGTAGCGGCCGACGCTGTCGCCCACGTCTCCACCCAGAGTTCGACGAAGGTCCAGTCGATGAACGCCAACTACGCCGCCGCCGACGCGACGCTCTCGGTCGGTCCCGGCGGCCACCTTGACTACGTGCCGGAACCGACCATCCTGCACGCCGACTCGCGCTACTGTCAGGACCTGACGCTCGAACTCGACACAGGGGCGTCGGCCGTCCTCGCCGATATCGTCGTGCCCGGACGCCTCGCCCGCGGTGAGCGCTTCGAGTTCGAGCGATACCTCTCGCGGGTCCGCGCCGAGGGACCGGACGGCTTGCTGTTCGAGGACGCGACTCACCTCACGCCGGCCGAGGGCGACCCGACGGCACCCGGGGTCCTCGGTGAGTTCACCGTCTACGGGACCCTGTTCGTCGTCGCGCCCGACGGCGACGCCGCGGCGCTCTCGGACGCCCTGCACGAGACGGTCGCCGACGCGGACGCACGGGCTGGCGCGACCGCACTCCCGAACGGGGCCGGCGTCGCCGTGCGCGCACTGGCCGACCGTGCCGAGACGGTCCAGTCGACGCTCCACGCCGCGTGGGACCACGCTCGGCGGGACCTGCTGGACGCGCCTGCACCCTCCGGGAGGAAGTACTGATGCTGGTCGCCGAGACGTATCTGGGCCACCGCGAGGACGCCGACCTCTCGGCCCGACTGGCCGACGCCGACCCCGTCCGCGTGGTCCTCTCCGACACCGAACGACGGCGCTCCCGCGTCCGCACCGAGTCGACGGAGGGCGAGGACGTGGGTATCGTCGTCGCGCGTGACCTCGCCGACGGCGACGTCCTCGAGACCGACGACGGCACCCTCCTCGTGGTCGAACTCGCCACCATCGAGGCGCTGGTGCTGGACTTTTCGGACGCGAACGTCTCGCCGACGGCGGCGCTGGAACTGGGCCACGCGCTGGGCAACCGCCACTGGGACCTCGCCATGTGGGACGGCGAGGCGCTGTTTCCCGTGCCCGACACCCGCGAGCGGATGCTGGACGCCGTCGAAGACGACCTCCCGCCCGGCGTGACGACCCGCTTCGAGGACGTGCCGCCGACGACGTTCGACGACGGCGCGGAACACAGTCACGGGGGCGAGGGCCACTCGCACGGCGACCACGGCCACGACGACGGCCACACCCACTCCCACGGCCACGACCACAGCCACGGCGTCCGGACTATCGACGGGGACGACCGATGAGCGACGACGCGACCCTCGAAGCGTTCCGACTGGCCGACTCCTTCCTCCCGGTCGGGACGTACAGCGTCTCCTACGGCCTCGAACAGTTCGTCGCCGACGACCGAGTGACCGACGCCACCGACCTCGAAGCGCTCCTCGAGACGTACCTCCGGCGGCAGGTCGGCCCCGCCGAACTGGTCGCCCTCCGGCGTGCCCACGCCGCCGCTCGCGAGGGAGACATAGACGCTATCTGCGCCGCCGACCGACGGCTGGCGGCGGTGACGCTGGCCGCCGAGTTCCGGGAGAGCGCCCAGCAGTCCGGGGACCGCCTCCTGTCGCTCCAGCGGGACCTGCGCGAGGACGACCTGTTGGAGCGGTACGCCGACGCTGTCGCCGCCGGCGACGCGTCGGGGAACTACGCCGTCGTGCTCGGCGTCGCGGCCGGACTGGCCGGTATCGGCGCACGCCGGGCGTGCCTGCTGTGCTGTCACGGCTTCGTCACTGGGCTACTCGGCGCGGCCCAGCGCCTCCTCTCGCTGGGGC
Source organism: Haloarcula rubra (assembly GCF_019599465.1). Lineage (GTDB taxonomy): Archaea > Halobacteriota > Halobacteria > Halobacteriales > Haloarculaceae > Haloarcula > Haloarcula rubra. The sequence goes on along the minus strand of NZ_RKLR01000001.1, from coordinate 730,123 downwards.
ACACCGACGCCCAGCGGATTCTCGACGACCTGCGGTCGGTGATGGCCGCGGCCGTCGACGACAGCGCGGGCCGTTCCATCGAGGACATGACGCCGTTCGCACCGCTGGTCGACGTCCTCGCCGCCGACCACGAACGGGCCGAGCGGCGGCTGTTCGCGAGCTGAGCGGTTCCAGTATCTGCGGCTGACATCCTCGGCGAGGCGGGTATGTGCCCACAGTCACCACACAGCGCTGGCCGTAGGCGTCGCTCTTCTCGCGCCGCCGCACCCGTCCACCAGAGCCAAACGTTCCGCGTGCCACCCTCGGGTATGCACGTCGCCGACCTCACGGAGGAACTGGTCGCGATACCGAGCCACGAGGACGAGTCGGCCGCCGGCGAGTTCGTCGCGTCGTGGCTCCGGGACCACACCGACGCCACCGTCGAACACGATGCCCACGGCAACGTCGTCGCCCGGAAGGGGTCTGGCGACGGGGACTCGCTCGCTCTCGTCGGCCACCACGACGTCGTCCCGCCGGACGAGTCACAGGTCGACGCCGACGGCGGCTACGTCGTCGAACGGAGCGACGGCCGCATCTACGGCCGGGGAAGCGCGGACATGAAGGGGAGCGTCGCGGCCGCGATGCTGGCGTTCGAGGCGGCCGACACGCCCGCCGAGGACGAACTCGTCTTCGTCTCCTTCGCCGGCGAGGAACAGGGCGGTGTCGGCTGCCGGGCCGCCATCGAGGACGGCTTCAGCGTCGACTACGCCGTGGTCGGCGAGGGGTCGACGGGCTACTCCGCGCCGGGAATCACCGACGTCGCCGTCGCCCACAAGGGTCGGCGCGGGTCGACCATCGTCGCCGAGGGCGCGGCGGCCCACGCCAGCGAACCCGAGGCCGGCGCGAACGCCATCTACCGCGCGACCGAGGCCGTCGACGTGGTTCGGGGCCTCGAGTTCCCGTCGACCGGGGTGCTGGGCCACGAGGTCCGGGGGAGCGTCGCCGTCACCGAAATCGACGGCGGGTCGGCGTGGAACGTCATTCCCGAACAGTGTGAAGCCACCGTCGACGAGCGGACCGTCCCGGGCGAACGCGCACCACTGGACCGCGTCGAGGACACCGAGGGCGTCTCGTGGCGCGTCGACCAGGACCTGCCGCCGATGGCCTGCGGCGACGCCGACTTCGCCGACGCTGTCCTCGACTCGGCCACCGACGCACAGGACGGCGCACCCGAACACGTCGTCAAACCCCACGCGACGGACGCCGGATGGCTGGCCGCCGAGGGGACCGACTGCGTGGTCGTCGGCGCGGCCGAACCCGGCGAGGCCCACACCGCCGACGAGAGCGTCTCCGTCGACGTACTGGAGCGGTGCCAGCGCATCTACGAGGGCGTCGCCGCGTCGTGGGTTCGGTGACGCTCGTCTTCGAGCGCGCTTCTCGTCTGCCTGCTCTCGGCTTCGCCGGTCGTTCTCCGAGGCGACGGTCCGTGAACCTCGCTCCTTACCGCCAGCACCGAGCATATAGGACCCTACGCCCAACACCGACCCATGGCAACAGCTAGCGAGACCGAGTCGACCTACGAGCAGTTCCTCGACCACGTCAAGCGCCTCCACTACGTCTCCGACGCCGGCGGTGTCCTCCAGTGGGACCAGCAGGTGATGATGCCCTCCGGCGGGACGCCCGCCCGCGCGAAGCAGTCCTCCGCGCTGTCGACGCTGCACCACGACCTGCTGACCGACGACCAGTTGGGCGAGTGGCTGGACGAACTGGAAGACGCCGACCTCGACCCAGAGGAGGCGGCGGTCGTCCGGGAGGTCCGCCGGGACCACGAGCGAGCGACGAAGGTCCCCGCCGACCTCGTCGAACGCATCTCGGAGGCATCCTCGAACGCTCTCCCCGTCTGGGAGGAGGCCAAAGCCGAGGACGACTTCGAGATGTACGCCGACACGCTCGAAGAGATGGTCGAACTCCGCCGGGAGTACGCCGAGGCCATCGACCCCGACCGTGACCCCTACGAGGTCCTCTTCGAGGAGTACGAGCCGTATCTCGGCATCGACACCGCCGAGGAGGTCCTCACGCGACTTCGGGACGAACTGGTGCCGCTCATCGACGACATCGCCGACAGCGACGTGAGTCTCGCGGACCCCTTCGAGGGCACCTACGACGAGGACGACCAGCACGCCCTCGTCGAGGACGCGCTCGACACGCTCGGGTACGACTGGGACCACGGCCGTCTCGACACCGCGCCACACCCGTTCTCGACGGGGACCCAGTTCGACGCTCGCGTGACGACGCGGTTCAAGCCCGAGGACCCGATGGACGCCGTCGGCTCGACCATCCACGAGTTCGGCCACGCCACCTACACGCTCGGCCTGCCACAGGAGGCCTACGGGACGCCACTGGGCGACAGCCGAGACCTCTCGGTCCACGAGTCACAGTCCCGGTTCTGGGAGAACCACGTCGGCCGGACGCGGGCGTTCTGGGACCTCTTTACCGACACCGCCAACGAGCGTCTGGGCACCGACGCGACGCCGCGCGAGTTCTACGAGGCCGCCAACGAGGTGTACGAGGACAACCTCATCCGGGTCGAGGCGGACGAACTCACCTACCACATGCACATCGTCCTCCGGTTCGAGATAGAGCGCGACCTGATTCGCGGTGACCTCGCCGTCGAGGACGTCCCCGAAGTCTGGAACGACAAGATGGAGGAGTATCTGGGCGTGCGTCCGGACACCGACGCCGAGGGCTGTCTGCAGGACATCCACTGGACCAACGGCGCGCTGGGCTACTTCCCGACCTACACGCTCGGGTCCGTGCTGGCCGCTCAACTGGACCACCACCTCCGAGCGGACGTCGGCGACGTCGACTCGCTGGTCCGCGAGGGCGACTTCGACCCCATCCACGACTGGCTCACCGAGAACGTCCACCGCCACGGCGCCCGCTACGAGACCGACGACCTCGTGCAGGAAGCGACCGGGGAGTCATTTACCGCCGACTACTTCCTCGACTACGCCGACGCGAAGTACCGCGACCTCTACGACTGCTGAACCACCGACGTTCGCGGTCTGACTGCCGCTCCGCACCCGGTCGCTTATCTTTCCCGGTAGCCAACCACGACCCATGCGACCGGACCTCGACCCCGAGCAACTCGACCGCTACTCCCGGCACATCATCATGGACGACGTGGGGCCGGAGGGGCAGGCCGCACTGCTCGACTCGTCGGTACTCGTCGTCGGTGCGGGCGGCCTCGGTTCGCCGGTCCTGCAGTACCTCGCGGCGGCCGGCATCGGACGACTGGGCATCGTCGACGACGACGTCGTCGAGCGCTCGAACCTCCAGCGACAGGTCGTCCACCGGGACGACGACATCGGCCGACCGAAAGTCGACAGCGCCAAAGAGTTCGTCACCGGCCTGAACCCCGACGTGACCGTCGACACCCACGAGGTTCGCCTCTCGAAAGAGAACGTCAGGGACCTCGTGAGCGACTACGACATCGTCGTCGACGCCTCGGACAACTTCGAGACGCGCTTTCTGGTCAACGACGCCTGCACTCTCGCTGGCATCCCCTTCTCCCACGGCGCCATCTTCCGCTTCGAGGGGCAGGTGACGACGTTCACGGGCGACGGCGAGGGACCGTGTTACCGCTGTCTGTTCCCGGAGGCACCACCGGCAGGCACCGTCCCCGACTGCGCGACGGCGGGCGTCCTCGGCGTCCTCCCCGGCACTATCGGCTGTATCCAGGCGACGGAGGTCGTCAAACTCGCGATGGACTACGGCGAACCGCTCGACGGTCGCCTGCTGGCCTACGACGCCGCCGAGATGACCGTCGACGAGGTGCCGGTCGCCCCGAACCCGGACTGCCCGGTGTGTGGCGACGACCCGGCCATCGGGAGCATCGACGAGGGGAGCTACGAGGGGCGCTGTTCGCTGACTGCGGAGTAGGCTGTCGCGTCCCTCATACGCGGAGCGACGGCAGTTCCTGCACCGCGTCTCGCGGCGGCGCGTCGAACAGGTCCGGGTGACAGAGCGCCGCGAGGAACTCCAGCGTGTCCACCAGTCGCGGTCCCGAGCGGTTGACGTAGTGGTGGCCGTCTACCACGTACGCTCGGCCCTCGCGGACCGCACGGAGGTCGTCGAACCCCGGCCGTTCGGTCAGGTCCGAGAGGTTCTCCCGGGTCTGGGCGACGTCGAAGCCACACGGCGCCGCCACCAGTACGTCGGGGTCGTACTCTCGCACTTCCTCCCACTCGCGCGGTCGGGAGTGAGCACCGCGCTCGGCCATCCCGTAGACGCCGCCCGCCATCTCGACCATCTCGGGTATCCAGTGGCCGGCGACCATCACCGGGTCCAGCCAATCGAGGACGGCGACGCTGGGCGTCTCGGTGGCTCGTGCGGCGGTCGTCTCGACGGCGGCCACCCGCTCTCGGAGGGTCGCCACGAGGTCGGTGGCCGCCTCGTCGCGGCCGATTGCCGCGCCGACGCGGTGGATGGAGTCGAACAGGCCGTCGAGGCTGTGGACGTCGAGTGTCAGCACCTCGGCGTCCAGCCCGAGGTCCTCGACGGCCTCGGCGACCAGCACGTGATCGACGGCACAGACGTCACAGACGCCCTGCGTGACGATTACGTCGGGGTCGACGGCGGCGAGCGTCTCGCGGTCGACGGCGTAGACGCCGTCGCCGGACTCGGCCTCGGCGACCTGTTCGTTTATCTCGCTGCTGGAGGCCTCCGGGTCGACGCGGGAGCGGTTGACCGAGGGCTGTTCGCGGGCCGCCGGCGGGTAGTCACACTCGTGTGAGACGCCGACCGGTTCGACGCCGAGAGCGTAGACGATTTCCGTCGCAGACGGCAGTAACGTGACGACGCGCATACGCTCGCTACGGCCCGCCGGGACTAAAGGCTCCCCTCGCGACTCGACCACCAATCCTTCGTTACGCTTACCGTCCGTGACCCCGCAGACGCTCGTATGAACGTCAAATCGCGGCACCACCTCCGCTCGGACGAGGTCGACGCCATCGCGACGGCGCTTTCCGACAACCTCGGCGTCGAACTCGACGCCGACAGCTTCGAGAAGGTCGAGTTCGACGACAGCGACTGGGACGTCGTCCTCGTCGACGGCGACCCACTCGTGCTGTACGTCGACGGCGAACCGTTCCTCACCGTCGAGGGCGCGAACGCACACCCGCCCGAGAAGCACGTGGTCACCGTCGACACCGGTGCCATCTCCTTCGTCTCCGACGGCGCGGACATCATGCGGCCCGGCATCACCGAGGCCGACGCCGACATCGACGCGGGTGACCTCGTCGCCATCGACGAGGAGGCACACGGGAAGTTCCTCGCCATCGGGCGCGCGAAGACCGGCGGCGACGACATGGTCGGCGAGTCCGGGAAGGTCGTCGAGTCCGTCCACCACGTGGGCGACGACCTGTTCGAGTTCTCGGTGTGACGGTCGGTCGCGGCGTCACCGGTCGGGTTCTCGGCGTCGGATTCGGGCGAAACCCCGTCTGACGAAAAGTTGAAACGGGTAGCGCCCGCCGTGGAGCACATGGGACTCATGAGCAAGATTCTCGGCGAGTCGGGCAACTCCCGGAAGACCGAGGACTACGTCGAACTGAACGCGGACGACTTCGATGCGTCGGGTGCCGAGGCCGAGCGACAGGTCCGCATCGCCCGTATCAGCGACAAGCAGGACGTCGTCGAGATCAAGGACGCCGTCTACGACGGCGACATCGTCATCGCCGACATCACCCGCCACTCCACGCAGGACCGGACGATGGAACACATCAGCGACGAACTCAAACAGGTCGCCAGCGAAGTCGGCGGCGACATCGTCCAGAAGGACGACGACCAACTCATCATCACGCCCGCCGGCGTCGGCATCGCCCGCGAACGCCTCGGTCGGTAGGCCCGCGTCCTCTCACCTGACCCGCCGCGTTCAACGTCCTTTTCGGTGTCCACCGGGTAGCACCGGTAATGACAGCCCCGGCGATACGCGCCCGAAACCTACGGAAGAACTACGGTGACGTGCAGGCGCTCGACGGACTCGACCTGACCGTCGAGCGCGGCGAGTTCTTCGGTCTGCTCGGGCCCAACGGTGCGGGCAAGACGACGTTCATCAACACGCTGGTCGGCCTCGTCCACAAGGACGGCGGCGACGCCGAGGTGTTCGGCTTCGACGTCGAGGCCGACTACCGCGAGGCCCGCGACCGCATCGGTCTGGCCCCACAGGAGTTCAACGTCGACCGCTTCTTCCCCATCATCGAAGTCTTAGAGCACAAGGCCGGCTACCACGGTATCGGAAGCAAAGAGGCTCGCCGACGCGCCGAAGACGCACTCAAGACCGTCGGCATCTGGGACAAACGCGACACCCGCTTCGACTGGCTCTCCGGTGGGATGAAACGCCGGTTCGTCCTCGCGCGCGCCCTCGTCTCGAACCCGGACCTGCTGATTCTGGACGAACCCACGGCGGGCGTCGACGTCCAGTTGCGCCACGACCTCTGGGACATCATCAACCGGATGAACGACGCCGGGACCACCATCCTGCTGACGACCCACTACATCGAGGAGGCCGAACGCCTCTGTGACCGGGTCGCCATCATGGACTCCGGGAGCAAGGTCGAGGTGGCCGCGCCCGACGATCTGATGGCCCGCGGCACCGACACTATCGACCTCGGACTGGCGGACCCGCCGCGGACCGCGCCGCGACTCGACGTCGACGGCGTCACCGACGTGACGGTCACCGACGACGGCCTCAGCGTCACCGCGGCCGGTGGGAGCCAGACAGCGCCGGAACTGGTCCGAGTACTCGAACGGCAGGGCCACCACGTCACGTCGCTCGACATCCGCCGGGCCTCGCTCGAAGAGGTGTTCGTCGACCTGACCCGCGACGACCGCGAGTACGCGGAGGTGTCTGCATGAGCCACGACACCGACGTCGGGACGAACGGCGAGGGGTCGCCGACCACCGACAGTCGCGACGGCGCACCGACGGGCCTGCGCGCGCGACTCGTCGGCCTCTGGACGCTCCTCCACCGCGAGATTCTCCGCTACGTCCGCCGCCCGCGCAACACGTTCCTCCCGCCGATGATTACGAACGTGTTGTACTTCACCGTCTTCGGCGTCGTCCTCGGCGAGCGAATCAGCGGCAACGACCCGAACGCCTTCGGTGGTGCCGGCTACATCCTGTTCATCCTCCCCGGGCTTGTCGTGTTGGGGATGATATCCAACGCCTTCGAGAACGCCTCGTTCTCCATCTTCCACGGCCGCTGGAACGAGTACATCCACGAGGTACTCACCTCGCCGCTCTCGCACACGGAGATGGTACTGGCCTACGTCGCCGCCTCGTCGCTCCGGGGTATCGTCGTCGGCGCCATCATCTGGGGTGTCGGCCTCGTGTTCACGCCGGTCACTGTCGCGAACCCGTTCTATCTAGCGGCGTTCATGCTCGTCATCCCGACGCTGTTCGCCGCCTTCGGCGTCATCGGCGGCCTCTGGGCGCGGGACTTCGACTACCTGACGGTGATGAACCAGTTCATCATCCGCCCGCTGGTGTTCTTCGGCGCGGTGTTCTACCCGCTGTCGGCGCTGTCGGGCATCTGGCGACAGGTCACCCTCCTGAACCCGATGGTGTACATGGTCAACGGCGTCCGCTACGGCGTCATCCCCGAGGCGGTGGCCGTCCCACCGAACCGGTCGCTCCTCGTGCTGACGGGCCTCACCGTCGCCGTCGTCGCACTCGACGTCGAACTGGTCAGGCGCGGCTACGGACTGGTCGACTGAAGACGAGACGGACGTGCCCGGAATGCCGGATTGGCTCCGCCTCCGGCGGGGCGGACAAACTATGACAGGGTGCCCGGCTTCCGGCCGGACCACGCGGTGGTGCCGCGGCCCGGATATTCTGTGCGCCTCCGGTGGGGCGTGTGTGAACGTATGACACGAGAGTATTTAGGGGTGACGGCGATCTGACTCGTCTCGAAAAACGGTGTCGCTCGCTCAGACGTTGTCCGGCGCGTCGGCGTCGTCCTCGACGGACCGCTTCAGCGAGTCACGGCGGGCCTTCGCGTCCCGACCGGTCGCCTCCTCCAAGAAGTCGTTCTTGACCGAGACGGCGTCCTCGGCGGCGTCGACGTGCCCCTCGGAGATGACCTGCTCCGCGGGCTTCTCGTCGATGTGTAGGGCCAGTTTGTCCTTCTTGCTCCCGTAGTCGACGGTGCCGGCGACGACCCGTTCGAACACGGGGTTGTCGGGGTCGTCCACGACGAGGAGGTCACTATCGTTGTGTTCTTCCGTGTCTGTGACCGGACCGAAGTACTCCTCGACGAACGTTTCCATGTCCGGGACGCGGTCTTCGAGATGCTCGCCCCGTCGCATCTTGTACTCTCGCATGGCCGTCGTTTTGCGAGGCGCCGTCTTACTCTTTGCGTTCACTCGGTGTCGGTGACCAGCGACCCCTTGTGACACTCCGGACAGAAGTCACCCGCGCGCAACGAACTCGCCTTGACGTCCGTCGTGAACCCACACTCGGGACACTGGAACTGCCCTTCGGGGACGGTCACGGCGGTGTTCCCGGCCGGTTCGGCGTCCGGCGCGTCGTCGGCGTCGTCCTCACTCCCGAGCACCGTCTCCGGCGCCCAGTCGTCGCCGTCGTCGCCCGGTTCGTCGGGCCACTGTCCGGGTTCGCGGTCGTCGGCCTCGGACGCCGCCTCGTCCTCGTCGTCGATGATGAGGGCGTCGTCCGTCTCGGGGTCCGCTGCCTCGGCGTCGGTGACCGTGTCGTCGCCCTCCGCGTCGGGGACGTGGACGTCCGTCGTCGGGTTCTCCAGTTCGGTGTCGCCGCCCGGCGCCGCCTCGTCGTCGCTATCGTCCAGAATCTCCGCGTCGTCGGCGTCCGGGTCGACGACGTCGGCGGCCGACTCGCCCACGTCCGCCGACTCTGTCGGCGACGCTACGGGGTCGTCACCCTCGTCCGCTGGCTCTGCCGTCGCATCGGCTGTCACCTCGTCGGTCGGTTCGTCGCCCGGTTCCTCGACTGACTCGTCGTCGGCGCCGTCGTCCACCGCAGTCGACGACTCGTCCGTGTCGTCGACCATGTCGCCGGCTATGTCCGACGGTGTCTCGATTGCGGTCACCTCTTTGTTCTCGGAGACGATACGCGTCTTTCCACACCGTTCGCAGGTCTCCCGTTCCTGGATGGTGATGACGACTTCGCTCCCTTGTTCTTCGCGCTCGCGCTCGACGGTGGCCTCACCGTACGTGTGCCCGAGGACGGAACATTTGAGACCCATTGTCAGTTCTTGCCGCCGTGTCCTACTTAAACCCTACCCGTCACGCTCACGTCACACCGACGACGATACATTTCTCCCGAATCGAACTTATTTGTACGAATTGAAAGCGTAATTTTATACCGTGGGGCGGACCCAGCGTCGAGCGATGCGTCTGCACAGTCTGGCCGCGGCCGCGCTCCTCGCAGCGGCGCTCCTCTCCGGCACTGTCGTCGCCGCCGAGAACGCCCCGCCACTCGCCGACGCCGGCCTCGACCAGACGGTGCCGACGAACACCACGGTGTACCTCGACGCTAACGGTTCGCGGGACCCCGACGGAACTGTCGCGCGCGTCTCGTGGACCGTCGAGACGCCGGGGGGTGACACCGTCTCGCCCGACTGTCGGACGTGTCGACAGACCAAGTTCCGGCCGACCGCCGCCGGCCAGTACAACGTCACCGTCTCCGTGACCGACGACGACGGCGCGACCCGGTCCGACACGCTCCACGTCGTCGCCTCGGCTCCGACGACGCCGACGGTGTCTCTCACCGGGCCGTCGACGGTCGCCCGTGGCGACGCCGTCAGTTTCACTGCGGCTGCCGCGAGCACCGGCCCGACGCTCTCGACGCTCGCGTGGGTCGTCGACGGGAACGTCACCGAGCGAACGGCCGTCGCTGTTGCGAACGCCAGCGTGCGCACCACGCGCGTGTTCGACGACGCCGGCACGCAGTCCCTCCGTGTCGTCGCCTACGACGCCCTCGGCCGTCGCGGGACCGCGACGAAGCGCATCGTGGTGGTCGGAGGGGGTGTTAGTCAACCTGCTTCGAACAGCGACAGTAGTGGTAGTGGCGACTCAGACTGCCACTTCTGGGAGAACGACTGTCTGACCGACGTAGTTCTCACCAACCCTAGGACTGGAGAAAAGAAGATAATAGAAGGCGACGGTGAGTCCGGGACGTCGATATGGGTCGAAGGCAAACCGCGCGACCTCAACGAACTCCTCGGCTCGGACCTCGGCGACTACCGGAATCCAGACGGTACTCTGGACTACGACAAGGTGATGGACGACGCGGTGCCTGCCGCGAACCGACAGGACATCGGGATGGATCCGGATTCCGATTCTAACATCGGTGACGGTCAGTCATCCGACGGACCTGATAACTCCAACGACTACAGATATGACGGCAGTACCGACACGTACAACGGTGGGTCACCTTCCGACCACTACAACGGCGGCTCCGAGGACACAACCGGGTCCAGTGACACCGGCAGGTCCAGTATCGACCACAGCGACACGACGAGTGATAGCGGCCACACTCTCACGAGTGGGTCGGGTGGCAGTACCACCGATACTGGTTCCGACGCTAGCTTCGGCGAGGACAGCACTGATGCATCCGGTAGTGGACTGTTCGCTGGCGGAACCTCGTCTGGGTCTAACCACGACCAGATAGACGACTCCAGTAGCTCCGGTGGCTACGACGGGGGGTCGCCCTCCAACCACTACGGTTCGAGCGGTGGTTCCAGCGACACCGGCGGTGACAGTAGTGGTGGCGGTTGTCAGTATCCAGATTACCCGTCCCTCTGCGGATAACGCTCACCTGTGGTCCTGATTCTGACATCCGTTCTCCGACCTCGATCTTCTCTGGATTTATGTACTGTGACGAAGGAGTTAATTACGGCTGATCAGAATATATACTAATGGTAGCAAACACTCTCATTCAACCTCGGGACGCCCTCCTTACGGTCGTAGTTATCGCTCTCCTGATTACGTCGGGCTGTAACGGCCTCGGCGTCGGCCAAAGTGATACAGGCCCCCATGAAACGGATGGCACGCCCGCGAACGAGACCCCTGTATTGACGGCGACGCCGACGGCAACGCCGGCTGTCCCGGAAGACGGGACAGACCTGCGGAGCGTCTCGCTCGAACAGGATGCTGGTCGGACGATGCGGAGTGAATTGGACGGTAGTGACCCGAAGGACGGGAAAAGATATTACGAGCCAGTCGAGTTCGCCGCAGAAGCGGGGACGAAGGCCAATATCACGCTCGGTGGGGACGGCGGCGACCCGGTCGTGCGGCTCCTTGCTCCGAATGGGACTGTCCTCGACACAAACGACGACGGCGGCATCGGTGACACGGCGGAGTTGACGATGGTGACGCTCCCCGAGACGGGCAACTACACGATCATCGCCACGTCGAACGAGCCAGACACCGCGTTCACGTACTACCTCACCGTCGACCAGTTCATCCCGCCCGCACAGCGAGATGTGATGTTCGCGGGCGACCCGTCGACGTGGAATCATACCGAGCAACTCGGGGAGTTCGCATACGACTACCGGTCCACATTCGAGTCTGGCACTAACCTGACCGACATAGACTATGCCTTCGTCAACGCTGATGAGAACTACGTCGTCGTGACCTACGAGATGCAACCTAACGCCTCTCAAGATACTCGCACGAGAATCGACACCGCCCTCATGCTTGCCCACTCGAATATGGACGACGCCTACCGTGATGAGCCCGCTAACGCCACGTTCAATGAAAGCTGGACGCCAGACCGAGTGTATCACCGTGCAGTCACGCCGGATGGCAAACTGTACCGCGTGACGTACACGACGACTGAGTGGGCGCGACAGTGGGAAGAAGGCAACATCGAACTACGGACCTATCTGTTCCGCTATTTCACCACCCTCACCCACGGTCCGGCCCACCAGAGTTACGTCGAGGGAGCTAACCACTCTACTGCAACGGGAGAGATAGAGGGGCGAGACAAGAGCGAGGAGATCAGAGTGGGCGTCAGATAACGGTCTCCGTCTTCGACTTCCCGACGCCGTTTTCGCGGCCTGTGCGACGTCGTATCAGTTACCCGCTCAGATATCCCGCTGCAGAACGGGTGGCTGACAGACACTCGTGGCGGTTGCAGCGGACTTCCGATGCGTAGCAGTATCGTTCCCGTATTTCAGATGGCGGGGTCAATCAGCAGTCGACGTACTTCGGAGACACCCCCCGAAAGAGGGACAAAGCCAAGAGCCGGGCGGGTATAGAGAGCAGTATGAGAGCGAAGCCGGAGTATCGTGACCGTGACGAGACAGAGGTTGCGGTACTCGACGCGCTCGCGGATCGCCACAACGAGGGGATGACTGTGTTCGAGATTCGCTCACAAGCGGACGTGAACATCGACCAGATAGAGGGTGCACTGGCGGCGCTGAAAGAGGACGACCTCATCGAGGTCGACGACGACGGCGAGCGGACCGTCATCCTCCCGGACGAGGACGTCGTCGGGCCGGAAGCGACAGACGACGAGCCGTCGCTGTTCGAACAGCTCCGCCGACGACTTCCGTTCTAGTCGGCGTCCATCGGCGCCGCGGCGCAGTTGTTCGGGCCGAGTTCGAGTTCGAACGCGGTGTCGTCGTCGGCGTCGTCGGAGCCGAGGTTGACGGCGACGATGCGTTCGAAGTTGGCGGGCCGTGGGGGGATGTCGCCACAGATTCGGTCGACGAACGTCGCCCGGTCCAACCGGAAGGCCGGGAGTCGCTCGCGGAGGGTCCCGAGCCACGCGGTGTAGGTGCCGTCGGCGGCGGGGTCGGTCGAGTCGGAGTAGTGACCCGGCGCGACGAGCGTCTCGTCCGGGAGCGGCGCGAGGCGTTCGGTCAGCGTCTCGTGGAGCGACCGTGCGAGGGCCGGTGCTCCGTCGTCGCCGTCCTCCAGGTCCGGGCGCGCGACGCTCTCGACGAAGATGCTGTCGCCGGCCAGTAACACGTCACCGACGCGGAACCCGGTCATGCCGGTGGTGTGGCCGGGGAGCGGAATCGGGTCGAGCGACGCCGACCCGACCGTGACGGCCTCCTCGTCGCCGAGTTCGGTCACGTCGAAGGTGACGCCGCGGTCGGCCGCGCGGGCGGGCAACATCGGTTCGACGCCGTGGTCGCCGGCGAGTCGCCGGAGGCCGCTCACGTGGTCGGCGTGGACATGGGTGTCGACGGCGTAGCGGAGCGTCGCGCCGTGGTCGGCGGCGTCGTCGACGTAGCGGTCGGCGAACGCCCGGAGCGGGTCTACGACGGCCGCCTCGCCGTCGCTGACCACGAGGTACGAGAGACAGCCAGACGAGGGACGCTGGTACTGGAGGACGGTCGCAGCGTCGCATGGGACCTCGTGGGCTTCGTAGAGGCGGGCCCACCCACGCATCCCGTCGGCGAGGTTGCGCGCGTCGATGCCGTGGTCGGTGAGGAGGCCGGCGACGAAGCCGCTGGCCTCGCCGTGGCCACAGACGACCGTGATGGGGCCGTCGCCGGCCACCTCGGCCACGAGGTCGTCGACGCCGTCGGTCACCTTCGCCTGCAAGAACTTCGCGAACGGGAGTTGTGTCGCCGTGACAGACGGGTCCTCGATGTGCCACTGCTCGAACTCGTCGCGGTCGCGGACGTCGAGCAGGCGAACCGACTCCCCGGCGTCGAGGCGCCGTTTCAGGTCGGCCGCCGACAGCGAGGGATGGTCGGCCGGCGGGTCGGGGTAGTCCTCGGTCATAGCCCCGCTACGGACCGACGGCCGATAAATCGGGTGGGGGTTCTAAACATCGAGCGACCCTGAACGCCTGTATGGACGCCGCCGAGACACTCGACGCCGTACGCGAGGAGGCGAGAACCGACCTGGAGCGACTCGGGTCGGACAAACTACTGGTCGCGGTCACCGGCGCAGACCTGACGCCGGTGGCCGTCCGCGAGGCCGCGGCGACCCGCGAACACGGCGTCGCGGACGCGATGGCTGGCTGGGCAGACGACGCCGACGGTGCCGTCGCGACGGCGTTTACGACCGCCGAGGAGGGCGCCCGCGACTGCGCCGACCGTATCGACGCCGACCCCGGTGACCCGGACGCGCTCGCTACACATCTCCAGACGGTGGGAGCGACGGACGCCCGCGTCGGCGCCGGCCTCGTCGCCGTCCCACTCCTCGCCGACCGGTTCTATCTGCAGGTGGTGAGCTTCTTCGTCAACGAGGCAGACGAGGCCGGCGCCGACACGTTCCGCGACCTGCGGGCCGACGCGAGCGACCTGGACGTGGCGCGTGACGCGCTGTCGGCGCTGGACGACGCGGGACGCGAGGCGGCACGCGACGCTGCAGTCGAGACCATCGAGGCCGCGTACGCGGACTACGCCGACACGCTGGCAGGCATGGGGCTGGACCCGAAACCAATCTGCTGACGCAAGGGTTCCGGTGGGTGGCGACGCGGGACGACTCTGCCGGGGGGTCTGTCGGCGACTATCGCTGGTGGTGGAGAGTGGCTATCGTCGGCCCCGGTCCACGGCTGCATCGGTTTCGTTCACTGACCCGTTGCCAGTATCTATATTATCTGTCCGTCTGAACCCGGAGTCAGTATGGGCACCGACGGGGACGCGACCGGTGGACAGACCAGTGAGAGACGCCAACTCCGCCGCGCCACGGCCATCCTGGGCAAGAAGTGGCATCCGATGCTGATAGACACGCTCCTCGTGGCCGGCCCGCTCGGGTTCAACGACCTGAAGGCCCGTGTCGACGGCATCTCCGACAAGGTGCTCTCGGAGGCACTCGACGACCTACAGGAGTCGGGACTGGTCACCCGTGACGTCATCGACGACAAACCGGTTCGCGTCGAGTACTCGCTGACGACGGCCGGGGCCGACCTCGCTCCCATCATCGACGCGCTCCAGTCGTGGAGCCGCGACCACCTCGCCGAGGGCCAGCCCCCGACGTAGTTCAGTCCTCGTCCTCGTCGACTATCTCTAGCCCGCGGTTGTTCACGGCGGCGGCGTCGAGGCCGACCTCTTCGAGGAACTTCTTGTACTCGCGCTCGCACTGCTCGGCGTCCTTCTGCCGGTCGCTGGCGCGGTCACACAGCGCCACGAGGTCCTCGGGGACGTCGTTGGTGTACACTATCCAGTGGTTGATGAGGTCCGAGAGCCGGCGGATGGGCGAGGTGAAGTGCCCGTAGATTTCGAAGTTCAGGGCGTGGTGGCCGCCGAAGGGGTCGTTCATGTACTTCGCGCGCGGCATCACCTTCATCACGGCCCACTGAATCTTGTCGAGTTGGCGCCCGGGAGCCTGTTCGAGCGTGGCGTTGACGGCCTTCCGCGGGTCGTCCCACGTCGACCCCGGGATGGAGACGCCGTCGAGGTCCTGAATCTCGACGAGGGCCTCGTCCCACTCTTCGGGACTGGGCTGGGGGTGGACGCGGTACATCGCCTCGACGCCGCGGTCCCACATCAGTTCGTGCGTGACGGCCTTGTTGGCCTTGAGCATGCACTCCTCGATGATGGTGTGGGCGCGGTCCCGGGCGGGGTTCAGGACGAGCGAGCCGTCCTCCTTTCGCTGTTCGTGCATCCGGTCGGCCAGGTCCCAGATGAGTTGGGTCTTCTCCGCCAAGTCGACGCTCGTGTCTTCGAGCAGGTCGTCGGCCGTCTCTGGGTCGTCGAGCAGGTTCTCGGCTTCCGTGTAAGTGAGGCGCGCGTCGCTCTCGATGACGGACTTGTAGATGTCGATGGTCTCGTAGGAGAGGTTCTCCTTGTCGAGGTGCATCTCGACGGTGTGGGCCAGTCGGTCCTCGTTGGGGACCAGCGAGCACACCGTCTCGGCGAGGACCGGCGGGAGCATGTGGATGGTGTAGCCCGGGAGGTACACCGTGTTGCCCCGTTCGACGGCTTCCTCCCACATCGCGGTGTCGGGGTTGACGTAGTGGGTCACGTCGGCGATGTGGACCCAGAGGACGTACTCGTCGTCCCGTTCCTCGACGGAGATGGCGTCGTCGAAGTCCTGCGCGTCGATGGGGTCGGTCGTCCACGTCGTCATGTCGCGGAGGTCCCGCCGCTCGTCGACCTCGTCCTGAATCTCCTGCTGGACGTCCTGCGTGCGTTCCTCGGCCTCCTCGAGCACCTCCGGCGGGAACTCGTCGCGGATGCCGAACTTCTCGAACAACTCCTCACGCTTGTTCTCCATGTGGCGGGCCATCTCCTCGTCGATTTCGACGGGGCCCTGCCCCTCGGCGGTGCCGGCCGCCGACTGGGCGTCCTCGGTAGTCATGCCCCGGCCTACGCCCACGGTGTAGTTAGGACTGTCGGGGTGAGATTCGGCGGCGTCTCTCGGGGACGCTCACTCCCGTTCTACGCTCCGGTCCTCGGCCAGTTCCCGATAGCGGCGGAGGAACGTCTCGCGGTCCGTCTCGCCGGCTCCGGCGTCGTCGAGCGTCGCCTCGAGGTCACCCCGTGGCTGCCGGGACGTATCCGCGAAACACCCCTTACAGAGGTACTCGAACTCTTTGTCCCGGCGCTCCCACCGGTCGCCGTGCTTGTCGTACTCGCGAGCGTCCGACCGGGCGAGGCGGTCACCGCAGGCGATACAGGTCACCGTCTCCCGGTCGCTCCGGGACTCGAACATACCCACTGCTACCCGCTGGCACAGTATAGTGTTTTCCGCCCGGGCAACCCGCTGTGGGGTCTGCCCCGATACCCATTCAATTGGGGGGTCCGGCCATACGTTTATCCACGAGCCACCTCTAGTGGGGGTATCGGCACGCCGTAGCCGGGGCCATCGCGAATGAAGCCACCACAGACACTCGCGCACTCGACGCTCGATACGCTCCCCATCAACATCGCCGTCCTCGACGAGGAGGGGACCATCCTCTTCACCAACCGCGCCTGGCGGGAGTTCGCCAGCGCCGACGAGGGCGAGATGCAGGGGGTGAACTACTTCGGGACGACCGACGTCGACGCCGACGAGTACGCCGCCGAGGCCGTCGCCGGCATCGAGTCGGTCATCTCCGGCGACCGGGACCTGTTCACGCTGGAGTACCCCTGTCACTCGCCCGACGAGAAGCAGTGGTTCCTGATGCGGGTCGCGCCGCTCCCGGAGGAAGAGGCCGGGAGCGCAGTGGTCGCCCACATCGACATCACCCAGCGGAAACTCGCGGAACTGGCGGCCGAGCGCCGGAGCGAACAGCTACGCGCCGAGCGCTCGAACCTCGAACACCTCGTGAACCGACTCGACGGCCTCGTCACGGGGGTGATGAACGACGTGATGACCGCCGGGTCGCGGTCTGACATCCAGCAGGTCGTGGTCGACCGACTGGCGGCCGTCGACTCCTACCGGTTCGCGTGGATCGGCGAGTTCGACCTGCGGGACGAGACCATCCGACCGGCGGCCCTCTCGACGGCCCGCGACTCGGACCTCGCCGTCTCGCTGTCCGACGACGACCCCGTCGCGCTCGCGGCTCGGACCGAGGAGATACAGGTCGCCACCGGCGACGTCGGGGCCCACCACCACGAGTTGGCGGGCGGCGACGTCGGTTCGGTCGCGGCCGTCCCACTCGTCGCCGGGGAGTCGCTGTACGGCGTCCTCACGGTGTACGCCGACAGCGCCGACGTGTTCGACCCGCGCGAGCGGGCAGTGCTGGGGGCGGTCGGGCAGGCCATCTCGACGGCCATCGACGCGACGGAGACGAGCAAGCTCCTGACCACAGACAACGTGACGGAACTGGAACTCCAGATACGCGACGACGACATCTTCTTCGTCTCGCTGGCCCGGGACCTCGGCTGTCGGATGGAGTACGGCGGGAGCGTCGCCGACGACGACGAGACGGTGATGTTCTTCCTCGTGGAGACCGAGGACCCGTCGGCGGTGTGTGCGGCCGCCGCCGACCACCCACAGGTCACCGCCGCGACGCACGTCTCGACGTCGGAGTCGGCGTCGCTGTTCGAGTTCTCCGTCGAGGACCCGCCGGTGGTCTCCCTGCTGGCCGACCGCGGCGCGGAGACGCGCGACATCACCGTGACGCCCGACCACGCCGTGTTCTCGGTGACGCTCCCGGCGACGACCGAGACGCGCAGCGTCGTCGAACACGTCCGCGACAGCTACCCCGGCACGGACCTCGTGTCCGTCCGTGAGCGCGACGAGCCACCGGTCTCCCGGCAAGCGTTCCTCGCCACGCTGGAGGACCGCCTGACGAACCGCCAGTTGACGGCCCTCCGGAAGGGGTACCTCGGTGGTTTCTTCGACTGGCCACGGGACGTCTCCGGCGAGGAACTGGCCGATTCGATGGACATCTGTCCGTCGACGTTCCACCAGCACCTCCGCGCGGGCGAACGAAAGCTACTGGAAGAGGTTTTCGAGACCTGGTGAGCCCCGCTCGACAAACCGACAGACGGAACAGCCGTCTCGAACCGGTCCAAAGTAGTTGGGTACACAGTTTAAAGTTGCTCTCCACTTATTCGTTTGTAGACGATGTGTCATTCCGACCCGGGTCGCGTCACGCAATCTATGCGAACGGTCGTGGCCGAGCCCACGTCACAGTCGGCCGGAACGGACCGACGACGGACCCGGTGCCGGAGTATGTCGCGGTACCGCCGTATCATCCGATGACCGACCTGTCGCCAGCACTCAATGCAATCTGACAACATCCGAACGAGCAAATCGATTCAACAGCAGACCGGCCGGACGTTCCATCTCGCGACTCGCGTTCTCCCGGAGCGGATTCGCTATCCGACCTACGTGATGTACGCCTTCTTCCGCGTCGCCGACGAGGTGGTCGACCAGCCGGACGGGCCGCCGCCGAACGTCCAGCACGAACGGCTGGAGACGATACGGGAGACGGCACTCGGCAACCGCGAACCCGACGACACGGACGACGGCGCCGTGCTGGCGGCGTTTCAGGACCTCCGCGAGGAACACGACATCCCCGACGAGGAGATAAACGTCTTCATCGACGCGATGGAGATGGACATCGCGCAGGCCCGCTACGAGACGTTCGAGGACCTGCGAGGGTACATGCGCGGGTCGGCCGTCGCCGTCGGGAACATGATGACGATAGTGATGGACCCGCCGCAGAGAGAGACGGCCCTGCCCCACGCCGAGGCGCTCGCCGAGGCGTTCCAGCTGTCGAACTTCCTCCGGGACGTCCGCGAGGACATCCACGAGTACGGACGGGTGTACCTCCCACAGGAGACGCTCGAACGCCACGGCGTCACCGAGGAACAACTCGCGAACGCGGAGGTCGACGACGCGTTCCGCGCCGTGATGCAGGAGGAACTGGCCCGCACCGACGAACTGTACCGCGAGGGGGTCAAAGGTATCAGCTACCTCCCCGACGACTGCCAGTTCGGCGTCCTGCTGTCGGCGGTGCTGTACGCCGAACACCACCGACTCATCCGGAACCGTGGCTACGACGTGCTGACGGAGACGCCGGAACTCACCCGCCGCCGTCGGCTCTGGTTGCTCGCGCGGACGTGGTGGCATTGGCGGCGCAACGGCGACCCCGAAGCCACCTTCTACGCCGTCAGCGCCGTCTCCGAGCGCGGCCCGGACACAGTCCCGACCGACGTCCACAACCACGGCCAACCCACCTGGCGCGGATGAGGCCTCCGGTCGGCCGCGCCCGGCCCGCACACCCCCACCGATGACTCCGAGTCTCACCTACCTGCAGTTCCACGCAGTGCTGGTCCTGCCCGCACTGGCGGCGCTGGCGCTCACTGCGCGCTACCGGCTCGCCAGCCGTCGGGTCGTCCTCTCGGGGACGGCCCTGCTGGCGGCGCTGGCGCTCGTCTACACGACTCCGTGGGACAACTACCTCGTCCTCCGCGGTGTCTGGTGGTACGGCGAGGGCACGGTGCTGACGCGCCTGTGGGCGGCGCCGCTGGGCGAGTATCTCTTCTTCGTCTTCCAGCCAGTCGGCGTCGGTCTGTGGGTGGCCCGCTACGGCGTCGACACGACGCGCCCGCTCGCCATCCCCGTCCCGACGCGGGCGCTCGGACTGCTCGCCGCCGGGGTGGTCGCAGCCGTCGGCGTCGCGTTGCTCGACGACCCCGCCGGCCTCTACCTCGGGTCCCTGCTGGTCTGGAGCGTCCCCATCCTCGCCATCCAGTGGGCGTTCGGCTGGCCGTTCCTCGTCGCCGAGTGGCGCACCGTCGCTGTCGGGACGCTCGTGCCGACGCTGTACCTCTGGGTCGCCGACCGCATCGCGCTGGCACTGGGCGTGTGGACGCTGTCGGACCAGTACACGACCGGACTGGCGATACCCCTGCTCGGCCTCCCCATCGAAGAGGCCATCTTCTTCCTGCTGACCTCGCTGTTCGTCGTCCAGGGACTGGTCCTCTACGCGTGGCTCTGTGACAGATGGGGGTGACCGACACCCTCGCGGCCCCGGCCCGCGAGACGATTCGCCGGACCGTCTTCCTGCCCTCGTGGGTCGCCAGTGCCCTCCTCGTCGTCCCGTTCCTCGGCGG
The DNA here is from genome assembly GCF_019599465.1 of Haloarcula rubra. GTDB lineage: Archaea > Halobacteriota > Halobacteria > Halobacteriales > Haloarculaceae > Haloarcula > Haloarcula rubra. Next base: position 709,647 of record NZ_RKLR01000001.1, on the reverse strand, counting down.
CCTGTCGGTCCCGCCGACGCTCCAGTACGTCCCCCTCGTCGTCAGCGTCCTCCTCCTTGGCCTGCCACACGGCGCCGTCGACCACCTCGCCGTCGCTCGCACACGCGGCGAGCGCCCGGACTGGCGGGCCATCGCACGGGTGTTCGCGCTCTACGGATTCGTCGGCGGGGCCTACGCCGTCGGCTGGTTCCTCGCCCCGGCGGCGGCCTTCGTCCTGTTCGTCGCGGTCACGTGGTTCCACTGGGGACAGGGTGACCTCTACGCGTTGCGGGCGCTCGCCGACGCCGGCCACCTCCGCTCGCCCCTCCAGCGGGTGGCGACCGTCGTCGTCCGGGGCGGGCTGCCGATGCTCGTCCCCCTGCTCGCGTTCCCGGGGTGGTACCGCCGGGTCGCCGTGGACCTCGTCGACCTGTTCGCGCCGGGTGCCGTCGCCGCCATCGAGTGGGCGTTCCGAGCGGACGTGCGGGCCACACTGGCCGCCGGCTACGGCGTCCTCGTGGTCGCGACGCTGGCACTCGGGTACGCCCGCGCGGACGACCCGACCGCGTGGCGCCTCGACGCCGCCGAGACGCTCGGACTGGTCGCCTACTTCGCCGTCGTCCCGCCGGTGCTCGCCATCGGCGTCTACTTCTGCCTGTGGCACTCCCTGCGCCACGTCGCCCGCCTGCTACTGGTCGACGACGACGCTGTGGCGGCGCTCCGAGACCGGGACCCGGCGGCCGCGTTCACGCAGTTCGCCCGCGACGCCCTCCCGCTGACCGTCGCGTCGCTGGGCTTGCTCGCGGGCCTCTACGTCCTCGTCCCGAACCCGCCCGCGACGGTGCCCGAGTGGGTCGCACTCTACCTCGTGTTCATCGCCGTCGTCACGCTCCCCCACGTCGTGGTGGTGACCGTCATGGACCGGGAGCAAGGCGTCTGGGCGTAGTCAGGACAGACCGCACAGGCGCAGGGCGTCTGGGTGTAGTCGGACTGCACACCGACGGCTACCGAGAGTGAGAGAACGGAGAGAAACGCCGCGTTACTTGCCCTTGCCGCGGTTGCTGCGCAGCGACGGGCGGGTCTTCTCGGCGCCGGTACCCTTCGTACCGAGGCCGCGGTTGCGGCGGCCGGCACCGGTCAGACCGCGGAAGACGCGGTCGGTCTGGTCGTCCTCACAGATCCACGAGAGGTCGTCGTCGTTCTGGATGGCCGGGTGCTCGGGGTCGACGAGGATGACCTCGTGCCACTTCTGTCGGCCGTCCTGCCCGACGGAGTAACTGTTGAGGACGCGGAGGTTCGGAAACACCCGGGCGGCGCGCTCTTCGGAGACGCGCTGGATGTCCTTCCGGCGGGTGATGCGGGTGACGCCCTGTCGCTTCGAGCGTCGCCCGGCCTTGTGCCGGCGCTTACGGGCGCCGCCCTTTCGGACGGACACTCGGGCGACGACGACGCCCTGTTTGGCCTTGTAGCCCTGCGAGCGGGCCTTGTCGAGGCGGGTCGGGCGCTCGATGCGCTCGACGGCGCCTTCGTCGCGCCACTCCTGCTGGCGCTGCCACTGCAGTTCTGCGAGTTTGCCTTCCTTGGGGCTCTGCCACGCGTCTCGGATGTACGAGTATGCACTTCGTGCCATTGTGGTTCACCACGGGCGTTGCGTGGTTCAAGTCGCGTCCGCGACTCACATCCCGACCTGCACACGCAGGTGCCCGCTGGTGCCCGTCGTCCAGCGAGTTACCACGGAGTTTTCGGTTGGCACCCTTAAACCGTTCGGACCGGTCCCGCGCGTGCGGGTCGGTCACACCGACGATAGTACTCACAGGGGCCGGCGTATCGGACCGAGACGACTGCGAGGGCCACTATCGAACGCACGGATACAGCCACTCGTGTGGTCTCTCTGGAGTCGAATCCGATGAGTGTGTTGGAGATGTATCCGTTCTCTTCGTCAGAGAAACGTGACACAGTGGATCATATCGAGAAACACTCTCAGATATTAGAAGGAGGACACATTACCTAGACAGAATTCGGCATTTTGGCCGTAGACAAGAACTAATGGCCGAAATCACGAGACGTAATCAAAAATAATGCTACGAAATTGCCCAAAACGAGGATAAATACGGTCCATAGGCCCGCTTTCTGACCTCTATGTCTCGAATATGTGTGCAGTAGCTGAGATTTCGTTTCCATCTTACACCTGCTCGAGAGCGGATCCGTCGATTTCGGTCTTAGGACGCGAATTCGATGGGGGTGCAGAAAATATCATACGTACGTTTGTTATTTCAGTGGGGTTGCAGTGACGTTCGTGCCCTCTACAGTGTCGTCCCGGCAAGAGAAGGGAATGTGCCTGTAACAAGACTACATGCGTTATTCTCGCCGTGAAAACGCTTCACTGACTCGTCAGGGCGACCTGTATCGATTTCGCGGTGCTGAGGACCTGTCCGGCGATGTCTTCTTCGAGGTATCGACCGTTCAGACGGTCAACGGGGCCGCAGACGCCGATAGCGGCGACGTGGTCGGTGTCGCTGGTCGACACCGCGGTGGCGACGCCGACGATACCCTCGTACTGTTCTCCTCTGCAGAATGCCACCGTGTCGTCCCGGACGCTCCGGAGCGCGGCCTTGAGTTCCGCAGGTTCGGTCATCGTCGCGCTTGTCGGTGCGACGAGGTCCGCGGCGTCGAGGACGTCGTCGATGCGGTCGTCGGGGAGTGACGACAGGATAGCCTTCCCCGGTGCGTTTATATGGAGAGGGAGGCGCTCGCCCTCCCGGTACTGCGGCGACCACCCTTCGGCGGCCTCGGCGATGTATGTCGGCACGCCCTCGGTTTCTTCAAGGACGAACAGGACAGACGTCTCTCCCGACGCCGCGGCGAGGTTGTCCAGTTGTTGGCGGGCGGACTGGTACACCGGTATCTTCGCCCGGGTCTGCGACCCGAGGCTCAGGCTTCGAAGCGACGGTTCGTACCGATTCCCACGCTTGAGGACGTATCCGCGGGCACGCAGCGTCGAGAGGTGGTTGTGGACCACGCTCTTCGAGACGTCGAGGCGGTCGGCGAGGGTCGTCACGCCCAACGGGTCCGGGGATTCGGCGAGCATCTCCAACAGGTCCAACGACGTCTCTGTCGCGTCGATGGTGTAGTCGGGTGTGTCTGCCATGCTTCTCGTGTACAGGCGCCAGGGGTAAAACTCTGTTCGTTAGAAAAGAACGTCTTTGGCACTGTGAATCAATACCACGGACGAATTCATCACGAATTATCAGATATAATCGATTAGTTCTGCCAACTCTGACCGGAATATTTCCGTTCTGTAGAGAAGAACGGTTCGGTGGTGGACGTGGTCGGTTCGGCCGTCTCCGCCGAAGAGGGGTCGATACGGCTACTGTGCGGTGGTCTGATACACGGGTTCCTGACAGCGGCCGACGAATCGTACACTCCGGGAACGTCGCCGTCGGTCAGTCCCTGTCGCCGGGGACGACGACTTTCTTGAGGCCCTCCGTATTCGCCATCCGCTCGAACGCTGACGGGAGGTCCTCGAGACCGATACGCTCAGTGATAAGCGTCTCAGTGTCGATACGGTCGTGCTGGAGCAGCGTCACTGCCCGCTCGAAGTCCTCGGTGTTCAACGCGAACGACCCGCGGTAACCCACTTCGTCGAAGAAGATGTCGAAGGGACTGACCTCCATCGTGACCTCCTGGTCGGGGACACCGAAGATGAGGGTCGACCCGCCTTTCGCCGTCACTGCGTTGGCCTGCCCGATAGTCGGGACGAGACCGATGGCCTCCGCACCGACGTCGACCTTACCGCCGGCCGCTTCGGGAATGGCCTCCTCGGGGTCTTCCTCGTTCGGGTCCACGACGACGTCCGCGCCGAGTTCGGCGGCGTGTTCGCGCCGTTCCGCATCGAGTTCGGAGACGACGATGGGGGCGGCACCGGCGTTGCGGAACGCCTGCAGTAGCAGGAGGCCGATGGGACCGGCGCCGATGATGGCGACGCTGTCGCCGGGGGTGAAGTCCACCTGTTGGACGCCGTGCAGACAGCAGGCCAGCGGTTCGGCGAGGGCGGCCCGTTCGAAGGGCATGTCGCCGATGTGCTCGAGGCTGATGGCCGGGGCGCGGACGTACTCGGCGAACGCGCCGTCGAGTACCGTCTCGGCAGCGCCGCCGATGCTGGTGTTGTTGTCACAGAGGTGCGTCTCACCGCGCTTGCAGTACGAACAGGTGTTACACGGCACCGTCGGATTGATAGCGACTCGGTCGCCCGCTTCGAAGCCAGTGACGTCGCTCCCGACAGCCGCGACGGTGCCGGCCGCCTCGTGGCCCGGAACCACTGGCGTCTCGACGGGGAACGTCCCGTGGTACATGTGGTAGTCGGTCATGCAGACGCTGCAGGCACCGACTTCGACGACTACCTCGTCGGCCGCCGGTTCCGGTCGCTCCCGTTCCTGTACCTCTATCTTGCCGACGCCCGTCAGCGTGGAGGCACGCATTATCTGGACCTCCGGCTGCTTCGAGTGGTCGGTCGCGTGGTGCGTTTCGAACTGTGTCTATCTCGTCTCATGGATGGTCTCTCGAACTCGTTCGTTCTGCCTCGACGGTGGCGTGAACGACTCGTACACCGTCATCTCGTTCCTCGTCGCCGATGCCGGCTTGCCGACATCGTTCGGCACCGCCTCGGCTGGCCAGCGACGAGAGTTGTCTTATCCGTCCAACGAGTCGGACTATCCCAGTCACGCAATAAATAGTTTTTGCCGCTTTCGCCGCGCGCCTACCGGTCGTCCAGCCGCCAGCTATCGATGGGGACCTGTCCGCCGTCGACGCGGAGTTCGTGGCCGTTGATGTAGTCGCTGGCCGGCGACGCGAGGAACACCATCGCGTTGGCGACGTCTTCCGGGTCGGCGAACCGACCGAGCGGGTTGTTGTCCAGTATCTGCTGGGTGACGGCGTCGCTGAACTCGTCCGTCATCCGCGTATCCGCCCAGCCCGGTGCGACGGCGTTGACTCGAATCCCCTCCCGCCCGAGTTCCAGCGCGAGGCTCTTCGTCAGACCGAGCAGACTGAACTTGCCGACGTCGTACGCGGGTGACATGCCGACGGCGTTCTTGGTGTGGATCGAGGTGGTGTTGACTATCTTCCCGTACCCCCGGTCGACCATCCCGTCGACTACTTCTCGGATGCAGTTCAGTGCGCCGTGGAGGTGGACGTCGAGGTTCAACTGGAAGGTGTCGTCGTACTGGTCGTCGAGGAAGGGGCCGGCGTCGCCGACGCCGGCGTTGTTCAGCAACACGTCGATAGTACCCAGCTCTTCGGTCGCTGTCTCGACCATGGCGGCGACTTCGGCGTCGTCACTCACGTCGGCGCCGATACCGACGGCGTCCGCACCGCCGTCTCGAAGCTCGGCGGCGGTCGATTCCGCAACCTCGTCGTCGATGTCGTTGACGACGACGTCTGCCCCGTTCTGTGCGAACTTCTCCGCCGCTGCCTTCCCCATCCCTCTGCCGCCGCCGGTGATGAGGACAGTCCGGTCTGTGAGATCGTATTCCATACATCGAGCGACTTTTCACCTATCCTATATATCTGTTTGGGTGGTGTGCCATCTTATAACGTGCTCGACAAATGATTAAGTTTATTATCGATGGGGGGTTTGGTGACGAAGGAGAGATACACCAATGGCAGACGACAGCAGTAGATACCCGCAGAAAAGGCGTAAGTTCCTCAAAGCGACGAGTGTCGGCCTTCTCGGCGGTCTCGCGGGATGTACGCGAGGCGGTAGCGGCGGAGACGGGGGAGGCGGTAACGGCTCCAGCGGCGACGGGAGTTCGGGCGACGGTAGCTCCGAGGAGGACCTCCCGATCCCCCTGAGCGAGTACGACAGCGCCGACATCGACTGGCAACAGTTCGAGGGTGACACGATAAACATCGGTGCGGTCCAGCACCCGTGGGTGTCGGCTATCAAACCCGCCATCCCGACGTTCGAGGCGCTGACCGGCATCGACGTCCAGTGGAACATCCTGCCGGAGAACCAGTTCCGGACCAAGCGACAGACCGACGCGAGCACCGGTGCCGGGCAGTTCGACGTCTTCTTCATGGACCAGGTCGTCAACCAGTTCCGTGAGGAGGGCTGGCTCCAGCCGCTCGACCCGTACTTCAACGACGGGAGCCTCTACGACGAGAGCTTCTACAAGCCCAACGACCTCTTCGAGTCGTCGCGCTGGCAGGCCCACGGTGGTGGCTACAGCGACCAGTGGACTGGACTGCCTATCACGGTCGAGGTCCAGACCCAGTTCTACCGCCAGGACCTCTACGACAAGCACGGCCTAGAGGTCGCCGAGACGTGGCAACAGCACCGCGAGAACGCGAAGGTCATCCACGAGGAGGAGTCCGACATCGTCGGCACGGCCGGTCGTGGTCAGAAGGGCTACGGGATGAACATCTACATCCTGAACACGCTCCTCCGCCAGACTGGCTCCAAGCTCTGGACCGACTTCCCGAACGACTCGGGACTCGACACCGACGGCGTCGCCAAGGCAGCAGAGTACTACACGAGCCTGCTCCAGGACTACGGTCCGGACGGCGCGTCGACCCAGACCTGGTCGGACGTGCTCGCGACGATGCAGGAGGGCCGTACCGGCCACATCGTCGCGGACGCCAACATGTTCTGGGGCGGCCTGACCAACGACGAGTCCAGCGTCAAGGACACCGTCCAGATCGCGAAGGTTCCCAAGCCCGAAGGCGGCGAGCTGAACCCGAACGCGTTCAACTGGCAGATATCCACGTCCACGAACGCCAGCAACTCCGAGCAAGCGTTCCTGTTCATGCTGTGGGCGACGTCCCCGCCGACCGACCTCTGGATAAACACGGAGAGCAGCGGCGTGTTCTCGGTGCGTGAGTCGACCTGGGAGAACGACGACTACATCTCGAAAGTCGGCGAGGACTACGCGTCGGTCTCGCTCGAATCGCTCAAGGTCGCTTCGCCCGACCCGTTCGACCGCAAGTACCCCGAGTGGGGTCAGCGCTACTCCGAGGAGCTCCAGCGGGCCATCGCCGGCCAGAAAGAGGCCGCGAAGGCGATGCGGGACGCCGCGTCGGCCGCCGAGGACATCTACAGCGGCTGAGGCCAAGCACTATACCCGTCACGGGTTACATTTTCCAACATATCATGAGCACACCAACGCAAACTGAAACGACCAACACAGAAGGCCTCGCCAGAGTCCGGGATCTGTGGAACGACTACCTCCCGTACTGGTTCATGGCACCGATGGTGCTGGTGATGGTAAGTATCACCTTCTTCCCCGGTGCCTACGACCTGTACCTCTCGCTGATCGCAGAGCCCACGCTGAACGTCTTCGCGGCCGAGTTCGTCGGCCTCGAGAACTACCGGACGGCGTTCACTCGGGGTGGCGCGTTCCATTCGTTCGTCATCACGGTCACCGTGGTCGTGAGCGCCCTGCTCCTCGAGAGCGTGCTCGGGTTCTTCCTGGCGGCCTTCGTCGCCGGCGTCGAGTCCACGCGGATGAAGTCGTTCTACCGGGTCCTGTTCATCCTGCCGATGGCAGTCGCACCCGTCTCGCTCGCGACCATCGGTCGACTGATGCTGAACACCGAGATCGGAATCATCCCGTACGTGATCAACACGGCGACGCCCTTCACCTCGCCGGCGTTCCTCTCGGACCTGCCACTGCTGACCGTAATCTTGCTGGACACGTGGAACTGGACGCCGTTCATGTTCATCATCTTCTACGCCGGGCTCTCGTCGGTGCCTGATACGCTCGTCGAGGCGTCACGGGTCGACGGCGCGCCGCTGTGGCGGCGCTACGTCCACGTCATCATCCCGTACATGAAGCCGGTGGTGTTCGTCGCCGCCCTCATCAGGTTGATCGACCTGTTCCGGACGTTCGGTGTCGTGTACGGGCTGACCCAGGGCGGTCCGGGGACGGCCACCCAGCTCGTGAGTATCAACATCTACGAACAGATGTTCATCAACAACCAGGTCGGCGTGGCGGCTGCAATCGCAGTCGTGTACCTCGTCTTCGTCATCGCCATCGCGAACATCGTCATCGCGAAGGTCGGCTTCGAGGGGGTGTGGGACTGATGGCTACGCAGGACGTCGAGCCGGGGTCGGCTCAACGGCTCGACAAGGACACGCGGGAGACGCTCGTGACGGTCGTTCGACACGCCTTCCTCCTCTCGTGGTCGTTCGTCGTGTTGTTCCCGCTGTACTGGCTGGCCTCTATGTCGCTGAAGCCGCCGGGACAAGCGAACTCGCTCCCGCCGGACTGGATCTTCCTGCCGACGGTGTACAACTACATCCAGCTCGCCCAGCAATCGGACTTCGTCGGGGCGTTCGTCAACAGTCTCGTCATGGTCGGGGCGTCGGTCGTCCTCGTCCTGCTCATCGGCGTGCCGGCGGCGTACGTCCTCTCGCGGTACGACATCCCGATGGAACGGGACGTGCTCGTGTGGATTCTCTCCTCACGGATGCTCCCGCCCATCGCCGTCGTGCTCCCGTTCTTCATCATCTTCAGGGAGCTCAACCTGTTCGACACCCGTATCGGGATGGTGCTGATGTACATCAGCATCAACCTCTCGCTGGTCGTGTGGGTGATGAAGGCGTTCTTCGACGGCATCCCCGAGACGCTGGAGGAGGCCGCGCGCGTCGACGGCGCGACCCAGTTCCAGGGCTTCCGCAAGGTCATCTTGCCGGCGGCCAAGCCCGGAATCTTCTCGGTCGCCATCATCAGCTTCATCTTCGCGTGGATCGAACTGCTGTTCGGCCTTGTGTTGACGAGTTTCGAGGCGGTGCCGGTGACGCTGTTCGTCTACTCGTTCATCGGCTCTCGCTCCATCGAGTGGTCGATGCTGGCGGCCGCCTCGACGGCGATGATCATCCCCGTGGCGATATTCCTCATCGCGGTCAACAAGTACCTCGCTGCCGGTCTCAGCTTCGGTGTGGTGATCAAAGAATGAGCACGATTCCAGACGGACGGCAGGCATCGCTCGCGAACCACACCCTCACAGCGGGGTTACATTCACGTAGCTGCACACAGGAGATACAATAATGGCTAGAATCACAATCGACGACGTAACGAAGCGGTTCGGTGACGGCGACGATTCGGTCGTCGCGGTCGACGACGTCTCGCTCGACATCAAAGACGGTGAGTTCGTCGTCTTCGTCGGTCCGTCGGGGAGCGGGAAGTCGACGCTGATGCGAATCGTCGCCGGACTCGAAACGCAGAGCGAAGGCGACATCGAAATCGGTGACGCCGTGGTCAACCAACTCGGCCCGCGTGCACGGGACATCGCGATGGTGTTCCAGAACTACGCGCTGTACCCGAACATGACCGTCGAGGAGAACATGTCGTTCGGGCTGAAGATGTCCACGGACATGTCCGACGAGGAGATAGAGGAGACGGTCACCTCGGCCGCGGAGATGATGGACATCGACAAACTGCTCGACAATCGCCCCGGGGAACTCTCCGGTGGCCAGCAGCAGCGTGTCGCCCTCGGGCGCGCTATCGTCCGTGACCCGAACGTCTTCCTGATGGACGAGCCGTTGTCGAACCTGGACGCGAAGCTCCGGGCGGAGATGCGCACCGAGATCAATCGGTTGCAGAACGACCTCGGCGTCACCACGCTCTACGTCACGCACGACCAGACGGAGGCGATGACGATGGGTGACCGACTGGTCGTCCTCAACTACGGCGAACTGCAACAGGTCGGCACGCCGCTGGAATGTTTCTACCGGCCGGCCAACCAGTTCGTCGCCGGGTTCCTCGGGTCGCCATCGATGAACTTCTACGAGGGAGAGGTCGAAGGCGGGACCCTGCGTGCCGACGGGTTCGACTTCGACCTGACCGAACGGATGCAGACGTCGGCCGGCGACCGGGGCGCCCTCGTTCTCGGGGCGCGTCCCGAGGACATCTCACTGCACGACGAACCGGTGACCGACCACGAGTTCGAGGCCGTCGTCGACGTCGTCGAACCGATGGGGAGCATCTCCTACGTCTACCTGCAGGCGGTCAACCAGAGCCACGACCAGACGTTCATCGTCGAGATAGACGGCCAGCGCCCCATCAGCGAGGGCTCTCGGGTCTACGTCGAGATTCCCGACGAGGACATCCACCTCTTCGACGCCGCCTCCGGTGAGACGATTCACCAGCGGAAACTGGACTCGGAGGCCGAAATCGCCCTCGAAGACGGGATGCAGACCGTCAGTAGCTCCTCGGACTGACTCCCGAACCGGGGAGCGGTCCCGCGTTTTCACGTATCACCGACAGAGTACCCGCGATTCCACACACGACACATGTCATCACAGAACGTACCGTATCACGAGACGCGTAGTGCCATCTGCGAGTACGGCCGGAGCCTGCTCGACGACGACCTGACGACCGGGACGGGCGGCAACCTCAGTGCCCGCCTCGACGAGGACCACGTCGCTATCAGTCCCTCGGGGATTCCGTACGCGGACATCGAACCCGCAGACGTCCCCGTCGTCCGCACCGACGGGACCGTCGTCGAGGGGGACGTCGACCCCTCCACCGAACTGCCGATGCACCTCGAAGTGTACGACCAGCGCCCCGACGTCGGCGGGGTCGTCCACACGCACTCGCCGTACGCGACCACGTTCGCGTCGCTCGGCGAGGCGATTCCGGCCTCCCACTACTTGCTGGCGTTCACGGGGTCGGAGGTGCCCGTCGCCGAGTACGAGACCCACGCGACACAGGCCCTCGGCGACGCGGCCGTCGAGGCACTCGGCGAGGACTACCACGCGACGCTGTTGCGGAACCACGGCGTCCTGACCGCCGACGAGTCGCTGGAGGACGCCTACACGGTGGCGCTGATGGTCGAGTACTGTGCCCGCATCCACTATCAGGCCCGCGCCATCGGCGACCCCGAGATTCTGCCCGACGCCGAAATCGAGCGCCTCCAGGGGAAACTCGACAGCTACGGGCAGTGACTCGCCACCCATGAAACACGTCGCTATCGACATCGGTGCCAGCGGGGGTACGGTGTACCTCGGCACCGTGACGCCCGATACCTTCGACGTGCGGGAGGTCCACCGGTTCGAGAACCGGCCGGTCGAGCGGGACGGCCGCTACGTCTGGGACCTCGCGGCACTCCGCGAGCGGATGGTCGACGGCCTCGAAGCCGCGGGCGACCGGGCCGACGACGTCGACACGGTCGGCATCGACACCTGGGGCCTCGACTTCGGCCTGCTCTCGGACGGCGAGGTCCTGCGGGACCCAGTCTCCTACCGGGACCCGGACGCGACGGCGACCCGCGAGTCGCTGTTCGAGACAGTCGACAGACGGCGGGTGTTCGACGCCACCGGCATCACCAACTGGAACACGCCGAACACGCTGTGGCAACTCCACACGCTCGCCCACGAGGAACCTGAACTCCTCGAACGGGCCGACGGCCTGCTCATGATGCCCCAGTTACTGACGACCATGCTCGGCGGCCGACCCTGTGGCGAGGTGACCGTCGCCTCGACCACACAGATGGTCGACCCGAGCGAGCGCGCGTGGGCGACCGACCTGCTCGAGGAGGTGTCCCTCCCGACCGACCTCCTCCCGTCGCTCGAGGAACCCGGACAGCGACTGGGGCCCGTCGCCGACGACGTGGCCGCGGCGCTCCAGTCGACGCCGGACCTCGTCACGCCGGACCTCGTCACGCCGGCGAGTCACGACACGGCGGCGGCCGTCGCAGGCCTCCCACTCGCCGACGACGCCGCGTTCCTCAACACGGGGTCGTGGTTCATCCTCGGTGTCGAGCGCGACGACCCGGTCCGCACCGACGACGCCTTCGAGCACAGCGTCTCGAACGAACTCGGCGTCGACGGGACCGTCCGCCTCCTGACGAACGTCAACGGCTTCTTCCTGCTCGAAGAGTGCCGCGAGGCGTGGCGCGAGGCCGGCGACCCGGTCGACTACGACCACCTGCTGTCGGCTGCCCGAGACGCCCCGGCGCGGGCCGCACTCGTCGACCCGGACGCCGACGCGTTCGGCATCGACGAGCCGATGCCGGAACAAATTCGCTCGTACTGCCGGCGGACCGACCAGCCGGTGCCAACCGGACAGGGTGGTGTCGTCCGCTGTCTGCTGGACAGTCTGGTGGTGAAGACGGCGTTGGAACTCGACGCCCTCTCGTCGATCGTCGAGGACCCACCCTCCAGCATCACCCTCGGGGGCGGTGGCGTCCGCAACGAACTGTTCTGTCGACTCCTCGCCGACGCGACCGGGATGCCGGTCGTCGCCGGGCCGGTCGAGGCGACTGCCGTCGGAAACGTCCTGACGCAGGCGCTCGCGGTCGACACCATTACCGACCTCGCGGCCGGCCGTCGGCTCGTCGAGTCGGCGTTCGAGACGACGCGGTACGAGCCCGCCGACACCGACGGGTGGGGTCGGGCAAAAGAACGACTGTCCGAACTCGCGGCGGACTGACGGGCCAGCACGCCGCGGTTGTGGCGTCTGTCCGTCCGAAACCCGACCGTTCGGCCCGCTATCGCGAGGTGTACCCGCCGTCCATGACGACGACCGAGCCGGTCATGAACGACGAGGCGTCCGAGGCCAGATACACGACCAGGTCCCGGAGTTCCTCCGGGCGGCCGAGCCGTCCCATCGGCGTGTTCTCGAGCCAGGTCTCCTCCATCGATGGGTTCTCTTCGAGCACCTCGTCGACGAGGTCCGTTCGCATGTACCCCGGCGCGATGGCGTTGACCCGGACGCCGCGGTCGGCCCACTCGACGGCCATGGACTTCGTCAACTGCGAGACGCCGGCTTTCGAGGCGTTGTACCCTGCCTGGGGTTGGGGGACGTTGACGTCCATCGCGGACATCGACGAGATGTTGATGATCTGCCCGCCGCCCCGTTCGAGCATCTGCTGGCCGACGTGTTTCGAGCAGAGGAAGACGCCATCGAGGTTCACCGAAAGGACGTTTCGCCACATCTCGTAGGTCATCTCCTCGGCCGGGGCGTTGCCCGCGATGCCGGCGTTGTTGACGAGCACGTCTATCGGCCCCAGTTGCTCGGTCACGGAGTCGACCATCGCCTCGACCGACGCCTCGTCGGTCACGTCGACCTCGACGGCGACGACGTCCGTCTCGCCGTCCAGTTCGGCCGCGGTCCCGGTCGCGTCCTCGTAGTTGATGTCCGCGATCGCGACGTCGGCACCCATCTCCGCGAGACCGATTGCCATCTGCTTGCCCAGTCCCTGTGCTGCACCGGTGACGATAGCTGTTTCTCCTTCGAGGGAGAAATTATCGAGTACGCTCATATTCTACGATTCAATGAGGTAAACCATCGGACTTAAGTCTAGCGTAGCCCCTCGGAGTACCCGCTGTCTGTTCCCTGCTGACGACCCGTTCGTGGAGGCACGCCGGACGTGTTTCACTCGGCGCTGTCGGAGTGGACGAGCCCCGTCGTATTCGGCCGAGACGACCGCCGATACCGGGTGACCCGAATGTTTTATACCGTATCGAAGGCTCGACTTAGACATGGTTGACTACGGTATGTTCTACGCGTACTGGTCACAGAACTGGGACGCAGACCCGGACGAACTCTCCGAGCGGATTCGCCGCGCCTCGGCGTGTGGATTCGACCTGCTCGAGATACATTGCGACGCGCTCGCTTCGTGGACCGCCGACGAACGGGCGGACTTTCGGGAGCACGCCGCCGAGCACGACGTCGACCTCTCGTTCGTGACGACGCTCTCGGAGGAGACCGACATCTCGTCGGCCGACCCGGACGTCCGCCAGCGCGGGAGAGAGCAGCTCACGGAGGCCATCGAACTGGTCGACGAGATGGACGGCGTGGGACTGGGCGGCATCACCTACAGCGCCTGGAACCCCGATTTCGACGGGGGTCTCGAAGAGAAAGCGGCCCGGACCGAACGTGCCATCGATGTCTGGCGGGACCTCTCGGACGTCGCGGAGGAACACGACGTCCTCTGTACGGTCGAGGTCCTCAACCGGTTCGAACAGTTCATGCTCAACACCGCCGCCGAGGCCCGGTCGTTCGTGGAGGCCGTCGACAGCCCGAACCTCCAGATTATGCTCGACACGTTCCACATGAACATCGAAGAGGACGACATGGCCGAGGCCATCCGCACCGCCGGCGACTGGCTCGGCCACTTTCACGTGGGCGAGAACAACCGCCGGCCACCGAAGGCAGACGGCAACATGCCGTGGGCGGACATCGGCGACGCACTCGACGCCGCCGACTACGGCGGGCCGGTCGTCATGGAGCCGTTCCTGCTTCCCGGCGGCGACGTCGCACCGGACATCGGTGTCTGGCGGGATTTAGCGGGCGACGACGACCTCGACGAACTGGCGACCGAGAGCCTGGCGTTCCTCGAAACGGCTCTCGAAGGGTAAGTACGCACATCACCACCGCCGTCCTTGCTGTCCGGCGCTCGGGGGGCCTATCGTTTGAAGTGCCCCCTCCCGTAAGTAGGACCATGCAAATCACGGACTACGAACTCTTCGCCGTGCCCCCGCGGTGGTTACTGCTCAAACTGGAGACCGACGAGGGGGTCGTCGGCTGGGGTGAACCCATCGTCCCGGGACGACTGGAGACGGTCCGGGCCGCCGTCGTCGAACTCATCGAGGGGTACCTGCTCGGCGGTGACCCGCGTCGTGTCAGCTACCACTGGCAAACGCTCTACCAGAGCGGGTACTTCCGCGGCGGCCCGATTCTGATGAGCGCGCTGGCCGGCATCGACCAGGCGCTCTGGGACATCAAGGGCCGCCACTACGGCGCGCCGGTCCACGAGTTGCTGGGCGGGCCGGTTCGCGACCGGCTGCTCGTCTACCAGTGGGTTGGCGGGTCCGACGCCGAGGACATCGCCGAGTCCGCCGAACAGGACTTCGCGCGTGGGTACCGCGCGTTCAAACTCAACAACCCCCGGGAGTTCCGCCCGCTGGAGACGACTGCCGCCATCGACCGGACCGTCGACCGCGTGGCGGCCCTTCGGGACGCCGTGGGTGACGACTGCCTGGTCGGGGTGGACTTCCACGGCCGCGTCTCGAAACCGATGGCGTTCGAACTCGTCCGCCGACTCGAACCGTACAACCTCGCATTCGTCGACCAACCCGTGCTGCCCGAACACTCGGAGTTCCTCCGCCGACTCAACAACCAGACCACCGTCCCGATATCGACCGGCGAGCGCTTCTACTCCAGATACGACTTCAAACAGATGCTCGCCGACGACGCGGTGTCTGTCATCCAGCCGAACGTCTCCCACGTCGGCGGTATCAGCGAGATGCGGAAACTCGTCTCGATGGCCGAGGCCTTCGACGTCGCCGTGGTCCCTCACTGTCCACTCGGGCCCATCGCCTTCGCCGCGAGCCTCCAGGTCGGTTTCAGTTCGCAGGGGGTCGTCCTGCAGGAACAGGACCTCGACATCGACGACCCGGAGTCGAGCCAGCGCCTCGCCTTGCTCGAGGACCCCGAGACGTTCGAGTTCGAGAACGGGTACGTCGAGCGCCCGACGGGACCCGGCCTCGGCATCGACGTCGACGAGGCCTACGTCCGGGAGAAGGCTCAGTCGGAGGTCAACTGGTACAACCCGGTGTGGCACCACGAAGACGGCAGTCTCGCCGAATGGTGAGCGGCGACCCCTCGATTTTTAGTGGACGTGTGACGAATCAGCATACATGCGCACTGCAGTGTTAGTCGAACCTACAGAGTTCGAACTGGAAGACCGCTCCGAACCGTCCCCCGGCCCCGACGACGTCCTCGTCGCCGTCCGAGACGTCGGCATCTGCGGGTCGGACGTCCACTACTACGAACACGGCCGCATCGGCGACTACGTCGTCGAGGACCCACTCGTCCTCGGCCACGAGAGCGCCGGCGAAGTGGTCGAGGTGGGCGAGAACGTCACCGGCCTCGAACCGGGCGACCGCGTCGCCCTCGAACCGGGCGTCCCCTGCCGCCGCTGTGCCCACTGCAAGCGCGGGGACTACCACCTCTGTGAGGACGTCACGTTCATGGCCACGCCGCCGCACGACGGCGCGTTCACCGAGTACGTCGCGTGGCCGTCGGACTTCGCCTACAAACTGCCCGACTCCGTCTCCACCGCGGCGGGCGCGCTCTGTGAACCGCTCTCGGTGGGCATCCACGCCTGCCGTCGCGGCGACGTCGGGACGGGGGATACGGTACTGATCACCGGTGCCGGTCCCATCGGCCTCATGGTGATGGAGGCGGCCCGTGCCGCCGGCGCGACGGACGTCGTCGTGACGGACGTCGTCGAAGAGAAACTGTCGTTCGCCGAGGAACGCGGGGCGGATTTGGCCGTCAATGTCGCCGAGACGGACCTCGAAACGGCCGTCGACGACTACACCGACGGTGTCGGTGCCGACGTCGTCGTCGAGGCATCCGGGGCCGAACCGTCCATCAGGTCGACGCTCGACGCCGTCCGGCGCGGCGGCACCGTCGTCCTCGTGGGACTGGCCGACGAAGCGAACGTCCCGTTCGACGTCCTGGAGGTCATCGACAACGAGATAGACGTCCACGGCTCGTTCCGCTACAAGAACACCTACGACGCGGCCGTCGACTTGCTCGCGGACGGCGTCGTCGACGTCGAGGGCATCGTCGACTTCGAGTCCTCGCTGGACGACATCGACGACGCCTTCCAGCGCGCGATGGATCCGACTGTGGTCAAGGGCATGATAACGTTCGAACCGTGAAAACTCACAGATACGGCTATTCGACAGCTTACGACGCCTGAAAGCGTCAGAAAAGGCCCGAAGCAGTGATAAAGAACACAGAAAAGTAGAATCTGGATGTCAATACGTCAAAATACGGAAACAGAATCGCGAATAGAGGGATTACTTGGAAACGTGTGGTCCGTATGCGGCTACAAGTGCTAACGCTGGCGTCCGCTCGGCGAGTGTAGATGTGCGATGCGACTTCGACGGAGCAAATTCGCGTATATGTTCCGATTATCTCTGTATACCTCCGAGTACGAGTCGTCTCTGCGGGTCCGTCACCGCTCTCTCGGACGACCGTCCAGCACCGCGTTCCGGTACTCGGCTGGGCCGACGCGCCGGATTCCTGCCGACTGAAAACGGCGCCGGCCCGTTATATACGGGGCGTCCTTCCCTCCGGACATGGCACGAGTGGTCGCCAGCGACGACCCGATGATAGACGTCGCGACGCTCCGCGAAGAACTGGACGCCGAAGTAGTCGCCGCCGAGACGAGCGACGAAGCGACGCTATTGGCGGCGGCCGAGGGGGCCGATGCGCTCGTCGTCGACGTGAACACGCCCGTGACGGCGGCGGTGCTCGACGAACTCGACGACCTGCGAATCGTCGCCCGCGCGGGGGTGGGCGTCGACAACGTCGACGTCGCCGCGGCGGCCGAGAACGGCGTCGCGGTGACGAACGTCCCCGAGTACTGCACCGACGAGGTGGCGACCCACACGGTGACGCTCCTACTGGACTGCGTCCGGACCGTCGCCGCCTACGACCGGGACGTGCGTGACGGTAACTGGGGCTGGGAGCGGACCCGGCCGGTCTATCGGGTCCGCGGCCGGACGCTCGGACTGGTCTCTTTCGGCCCCATCGCCCGCCGTGTCCGCGAGCAGGTGCGCGGGTTCGACGTCGACGTGGTCGCCTACGACCCGTACGTCGACGAGGCGGACATGGCCGCGGCCGACGTCGAGAAAGTCGCGCTGGACGACCTGTACGAGCGAGCGGACTACGTCTCCCTGCACGCGCCGCTGACCGACGACACCCGCGGGACGATAGACGCCACGGCGCTCGACGCGATGCAGGACCACGCCGTCCTCGTCAACACCGGTCGCGGTGGCCTGATAGACGAGGAGGCCCTGCTGGACGCCCTGCGTGAGGACACTATCGCGGCCGCCGGGCTGGACGTCCTCCGGCAGGAACCTCCGGAGACGGACCACCCGCTGACCGACCTCGAGAACTGCATCGTCACGCCCCACGCCGCGTGGTACTCCGAGGAGGCCCGCGCGGACCTGAACGCCACCGTCGCCGCGAACGTCGCGGCGGCGCTGGCCGGCGAGACGCCGCCGAACTACATCGACCCGGACACCGACTGGCTCTGAGCGGCGGTCAGCACGAGTCGAACGCCCGACGCTCGCTCCCGAGTGCGTCGCCGCGGGTGAGCGTCGTCCGAACGTCGCGAGCGAGGTTAGCGAGGTAGGCCGCGACGCCGGGGCCACAGGTGCCGGCGCGTCTGGCCTGTCGGTAGTCACAGCACAGTGCGACGGGCAGGACAGGGAGGACGAAGACGCCGGCGACGGCGACACCGAGTTCCAGCGGGTGGCCCGCAGGAACGGCCAGCGCCGCACCGAGGAGGAGCGCCCACAGGACGGCCCCGTGAACCACCGTCGGGCGCCAGTTGTGGGTCGGTACTCGACCCCGAGACGCGTCGCTCGCTGGCGGTTCGCGCTCCCGTCGGGGCGGGTTCGACGACTCGCACGACATACGCTAGTGGACGGGTCTCACCGGTATGACGGCCCGTTCGGCACACGCCGAAATCGGCCGTGGATATAAGCCGCTCCGCGGAGTAGGAGCGCCAATGCGCGAGTTCATCTTCACCATCGACTACGAACGCGGGGTCGACCCCCTGATGGACGTGTTCATCGACTACCCGGAGACGCACTCCCGGACCATCGCCTGCAACGTCACGAACGACGGGATGTGGCGGCTGGAACGGGTCGCCGGCACGGAGGCGGCGCTCGACAGACTCGACGATGTGTTCGACGGCCCCGTCCAGTGTACGGAGTGTATCGGGACCCGGGACTGCGATACGGAGTGGCACTACGAGGTCATCGCCTCCGAACAGGGTCGCCGCACCGTCTACAGCTATCGCTCCGAGGCCGGTGACTGTCACTCCATCCCGCGACTGGCCATCGAACACGTCGGCCACGGCGTTCTCTGTGAGACGGAACGCCGGGGGAGCCGCTGTGAGTGGCGGCTGCTCCTGTGTAGCGACGAGGGCGTCGACGACCTGTTCGGGGCGCTGGAGTCCGAACTCCGGCCCGGCCTGACCGTCGAGTTCCGCCAGCTCGGCGAGCCGTCCTACTGGACCGACGAGTCCGTGACGCTGGCGGAACTCCCCCCCGAACAGCAGGCCGCCGTCGAAGCCGCCGTCGAACACGGCTACTACCGCACGCCGCGGGACGTCTCGCTGACCGACCTCGCGGAGACGCTCGACGTCTCGCGGTCGACGCTACAGTACCGGCTGCAGCGGGCCGAGGCGTGGATTGTCCGCTCGTTCGTCACCCGGTCGATGGGGCCCGTCGAGGCCGACGAGTCCGTCGCGGAGGGGACCCGTCTGCGCGTCGGCCGCTCGGGTGTGTGAACGCTCCCCACTCTCGTTCGGCATACGCCGAACTAGTGCTGATACTGGTAGCACTACTTCACTGATGTACGCACGCGGGTGGTGGCGATACCGCTCGCTCGTCATCTATCATGACCACACTCAGCACACACGACGCCAAAGAACGGGGTAGCACCGTCGACGAGGAGACAGCGGCGGAGGCGAGTGAGGGGCAGGTCTGTCCGGACTGTGGCGGCCACCTCACCCACGACGCGTCTCGCGGCGAGACGGTCTGTGCAGACTGTGGGCTGGTCGTCGACGAGAACGCCATCGACCGCGGCCCCGAGTGGCGCGCGTTCGACTCCGCCGAGCGCGACAAGAAGTCCCGCGTCGGCGCGCCGACGACGAAACTGATGCACGACGAGGGCCTCTCGACGAACATCGGGTGGCAGAACAAGGACGCCAACGGCAACTCCCTGTCCTCGCGCCAGCGCGAGAAGATGCAGCGCCTGCGGACGTGGAACGAGCGGTTCCGCACCCGCGACCACAGCGAGCGCAACCTCAAGCAGGCGCTGGGCGAAATCGACCGGATGGGGAGCGCACTGGGCGTCCCCAAGAGCGCCCGCGAGACGGCCGGCGTCGTCTACCGCCGTGCGCTGGACGAGGGCCTCCTCCCGGGGCGTTCCATCGAGGGCATCGCCACGGCGTCGCTGTACGCCGCCGTCCGGCAGGCGAACCTCCCGCAGACCATCGACGACATGGTGGTCGTCAGCCGCGTCGACGAACAGGAGTTCACCCGCGCCTACCGCTACATCAACCGCGAACTCTCGCTGGAGATCGGCCCGCCGGACCCGGCGGACTACCTCTCGAAGTTCGTCTCCGAACTGGACGCCAGCGACGAACTGGCGATGCGAGCCCACGACCTGCTGGAGACGGGGAAGGCCGAGAACGTCCACAGCGGCAAGAGCCCGGTCGGACTGGCCGCGGCGGCCATCTACGCGGCCGGCCTGCTGGTCAACGAGGAACTCACCCAGGAGACGGTCAGCGACGCTACCGACGTCAGCACCGTCACTATCCGCGACCGCTACCGGGAACTCCTCGAAGCCGAGGCCGACCGCGACCCCGTCGACGCGAGTGCCGCGAGCGGGTCGAACGCGAGCGCGTAGCGAGGATAGCGAGGGGCGCGAACGAAGTGAGCGGCCCTCGAAAGTGAGCGGGGAGCAAAGCGACCCGCGAGTTGGGGTTCTGTTGTGAACGAACGCGCGAACGAAGTGAGCGGGGAACAAAGCGACCCGCGAGTTGGGGGTTCTGTTGTGAACGAACGCGCGAACGAAGTGAGCGGCCCTCGAAAGTGAGCGGGGAGCAAAGCGACCCGCGAGTTGGGGTTCTGTTGTGAACGAGCGCGTGACGGATGGTGAGCCGTGGGGCCGGACGCAGACCCTCGGAAGCGACCGGTAGGACCACCGTACCGAAGCCCGCGCTCTTTTAGTCCCACCGCGCAGATACACCGGTATGACTCGTTCGGGGTCGGGTGACAGCCGTCAGGCCGACCTGCTACTGGTCGTCGCGAGCGTGGTGCTCGTCGGCGTCGTCGCCTTCTCGCCGGCCGGCGAGTGGACGCCACTCGCCATCGTCGTCGGGATTCCATTCGTCTTACTCGTGCCGGGGTACGCGCTCGTCTCGGCAGTGTTCCCGCGGGCCGGCGAAACGGCACCGGGGGCGACGGCACGGACCTCGTGGCTGGCCCGCCTCGGTCTGAGCGTCGGCGGGAGCGTCGTCGCCGTCGCCGTGGTCGGCGGTGTCCTCGAGTTCACCGTCTGGGGGTTCCAGCGGCCGGCCGTCGTCGCCGGTCTGTGTCTCGTGACGCTCGGCGCGACGGCCGTGGCGTGGGCCCGTCGCAGGCGAGTGCCGGCCGACGTGCGGGCGGGCACCGACCTCGGCAGCGTCCGTGACTGGACCGTCGCCGCCGTCACCGACGAGGGGGCCCTCGGCATCGCCCTGACAGTGCTCGTCCTCGTCGCCGGCGTCGGCGCCGTCGGCGTCGTCGCACAGGAGGCCACAGACACCGCGGGCGTGACCGAGTTCTACCTCCTCGGCGAGAACGACTCCGGCGAACTCAGGGCTGGGGACCACCCGACCGAACTCACCGTCGGCGACCCGACGACCGTCGGCATCGGCGTCGGCGCCCGCGGGCCCGACGGGTTCGAGGGCACCGTCGTCGGGCGCCTCGAACGCGTCACGGTCGAGAACGACACCGTCACGGTCACCGACGCCGAGGAACTGGTTCGGTTCCCGGTGTCGGTCGCCGCCGGCGAGTCGACGGTCACCAGACACACGGTTCGGCCGACGACGGCCGGAGACGACCTCCGACTGACCTACCGCCTGTACCGCTCCGGCGCCCAGTCACCGGTCAGACAGGTGCACGTCTGGGTGCACGTCTCCGACGAGGCGTAAACGTCGGCATCTATATGTAGGTAATCAGCATATATCAGGGTAGTACACTACTGGGGAGTGGTGGACCGGAGGATTCACGGTGAAACACGACTCGGCGCATACACAGATAGACGACGTTTCAGTGACCAAGACGGTGGTCGACGTCGACGGCGGGCGACGGTTCGTCTCGCTCGCCGTCGAGACGCAGGGCTCCGAGTCCGTCGCCGTCAGTATCTCGGACTCGCTCCCGGCGACGGAGACGCTCACCGGACGCGACCGGAGGGCGGGTGACGGGACGTTCAGTGGCGGCCGTCTCGCCATCGAGGGTGTCGTCGAACCCGGCGAGTCGGCCACCGTCGGCTACCTCGTCGAGGGCCCCGGCGAGTCCGCCGTGTCCGACCCGACCGTCGACGGGGTGGTGCCGCTCTCTGGCGACGACGAGTTGCCGGCGACACCGACTGTCAGGTGGGTCTCCGCCGACGGCGACACGACGGTGCTGGACGTGACGACGGCGTCGGTACCCGGTCGCACCGAGGGCCCCATCCCGCTCGTGTCGATTCCCGACGACACGACGGCCGACGCGACGGACGCGGCACGGGACGTCGCTATCGGCCTCGTCCTCACCCCCACCAACGGGGACGCCGCCATCCGGACCGTCCTCCGGGCGAGTCGTCGGGGGCACCCCGTTCTCGTGACCTCCTCCGGCCTGGACGAGAACGACGAGCCACTGGATACGCTCGCGTCGCTTGGCGCGACCGTCCTCTCGCCGCCGTCGAGACGGGCGTCACAGGCGGAACTCAACCGACTCCTCTCGCGGACCGCCAGAGAGCGCGGTTTGCCGGGCATCGTCCTCCAGACCCGCGACTGCCCGCGCATCGACTACGACCGCACGAGCGCTGCCTTCCAGCACGCCGACTACGAGGTCGTCGCCATCCCCGAGCAGTGGAGCGGCGCGCGAGACACACCCACCGTCGTCGTCGGGATTCCGGCGTACAACGCCGCCGACAGCATCGCCGACGTGGTCGACCGTGCCGCGCCGTACGCCGACGAAGTCGTCGTCGTCGACGACGGGAGCCGCGACGACACGGCCGGCCGTGCCCGCGAGGCCGGCGCGACCGTCGTCGTCCACGACCGCAATCAGGGCTACGGCGGGGCGCTGAAGACGCTGTTCCGGGAGGCGGCCGACCGCGACGCCGCCCACCTCGTCGTCGTCGACGCCGACGGACAACACGACCCCGGTGACATCCCGACGCTCGTCGAGACCCAGACCCGAGACGACGCCGACATCGTCATCGGCAGTCGCTACGTCGGCGAGCGACGGTCGAAGATACCGTTCGTCCGGTCGCTCGGACTGGCGGTCATCAACGACCTCACGAACGTCAGCCTCGGCAACCTCCGCCCGAGCGGGTGGGTCCGCGACACGCAGAGTGGCTACCGGGCCTACGGCCGCCGGGCGGTGCGCTCGCTGGCGAGCGACCAGACCATCGGCAACAACATGGGTGCGAGCACGGACATCCTGTACCACGCCCACCGGAACCGCCTCAGCGTCGCCGAGGTGGGGACGACCATCTCCTACGACGTGGCCAACGCCAGCACGCAGGGCTCGCTCTCGCACGGACTAGACCTCGTCCGCAACATCGTCTGGACCGTCGAGTACGGCCGACCGCTCCTCATCGTCGGTCTGCCCGGTGCCATCACGACGCTGCTGGGCGTGTGCGTCACGCTCCTCTTGCTCGCCCAGTACGTCGACGCGGGTACGTTCCACCCCATCCAACTCGGCATCGCCATCATGTTCGCCATCGGCGGGACCTTGCTCTGTATCACGGCGCTGATGATGCACGTCCTGAACGGCCACCCGACGATGAAACGGCTGGGCCAGTGAGGGGAACAGCTAAACCGGCGGCAGGACTGGACAGCGGTATGTACGCTGTCGATGCGAACTGTGGGACGGTGGGTACCCGTGGATAGCACCCACGCGTCCGCGGGGGGACGACTTCGAGACCGGTTCGGTGACCGGAACCCGGTCCCGGTGTTCGCCCTCGTCGGCGTCGGCCTCGTCGCCGCCGGCGTCGCGGTGGCCCCCTTCCAGACCCTCCTGTTCGCGTGGGGCGGCACCGCCCTCTTCGCGGCACTGTTGCTCCAGTTCGTCACGACGGAGCGGACGGTGCCGGCACGGGTCGCCAGCGACCTCGCCGTGGCGATGGGCGCGAACGCACGCCGACTCGCCGGCGACGGCCCGCCCGAATACGTCCCCGACGGCGAGTCGGTCACACTGACCGCCGACGGGCGCGACACACACGTAGACCCTGTCGGCGTGCGCCTGCTAGCGACGCTCGACGCCCCGGGGACCGACGACCCGGCCGACAGACTCCCGGCGCTCGTCGACTGTCTCGTCGCGGACCTCGAACTCGCGGACAGCGCGACCGGACACACGACCGCGGACGGTGCCGAGGTGACCGTCACCGGGCCGGCCGTCGGCACCGACGCACTGTTCGACCACCCCGTTGTCTCCGTCGTCGGCGTCGGGCTCGCCCGGGCCGTCGGGCGTCCGGTTCGGGTCGAACCGACCGTCGAGGACGACCGCCTCGTCGTCACCTGTCGCTGGGACTAGATCGACCCGACGAACTTCTCCAGCGTTCGGAGGGCGACGAGGACGAGGAAGACGACTGCACCGACCAGCAGGGGCCAGCGAAGCCGCGACCGCCAGCGCGGGCGAGCGTGGAGCGGCGCGGTCAGCGCGGTCAGCACGGCGAACCCGAGGAAGGAGACGACGAAGACGTGTTCGAGCGTGAGCGCCCCGACAGTCGCCAGCAACGCCGTGGCGGTCAGCGTCAGTCCGACCTGCGCGTACAGGAACCGGCGCTGTCTGGGGGTCGGCATCACCGGTGGCTACGCCCGCGAGGTGTATAACCCCACAGGGTTCGGTAAGCGTCGCCTAGCGGGGGGTTCAAGCCGTCGGCCCCCGTCTCGTCGGTACGCGAATGTACCCTTGGACCCACGCCGCCTTCGGTTACGCTCTCGTCGTCGGGCTGGCGCTGGTGCTCCGCCACCGCGTCTCGAGGGCGGAACTGGCCGCGGTGCTGGTGGCGACGCAACTCCCGGACCTCGTCGACAAACCGCTGGCGTGGTGGGTCGGGGCCATCCCCTCGGGCCGGTCGCTGGCCCACTCGCTCGTCCTCGCCGTCCCGCTCTCGGCGCTGGTCCTCGCGGTGGCGTGGCACCGCGCCCACCCCGAGGTGGGCGTGGCGTTCTGGGTGGGGTACGCCAGCCACCTCCTCGGTGACACGTACGTGGCGCTGTACTACTGGCGCGTCGAGGAGTTCACGTTCCTCCTGTGGCCGTTCCTGCCGGCGTACCCGTACGACACCGCTATCGGCCTCGGCGAACTACTGCGCGCCGTCGAGGGGTCGCCGAACGCACTCGGCCATCTGGCGCTCGCGGCCGTCGGTGGTCTCGTCGTCCTCGCACACGTCTGGCGAGCGCCCACGTGGCGGCCGCCGCGTCCCGACTGACGCCGCACCCGCGGCTATTTGGTCTCGCCTCGCGCACGGTAGGCTATGACTGCGACTGTCGACGGGCGGACGGTGCTCGTGACGGGTGGGGCGGGGTTCGTCGGGAGCCACCTCGTCGACGCCCTCCGACCGGCGAACGACGTTCGAGTCCTCGATAGTTTCCTCACTGGCGACCGCTCCAGAGTGCCCGACGACGTGACGCTCGTCGAGGGCGACGTACGCGACGACGCGGCGCTCGGGCGGGCGATGGACGGCGTCGACCTCGTCTTCCACGAGGCGGCCGTCGTCAGCGTCGCCCAGTCCGTCGCGGACCCGACGACGAGCCACGCGGTCAACGTCGACGGGACCCTGTCGGTGCTGGAGGCCGCCCGCCGGCAGGACGCCCGGGTCGTCTTCGCCTCCAGCGCGGCAATCTACGGCGCACCCGAGTCGATGCCGGTCACCGAGACGGCACCGAAACAGCCCTCGTCACCGTACGGGCTAGAGAAGCTCTCTGGCGACCACTACTGTCGGCTGTACGCCGACCTCTACGACCTGCCGACGGTCGCGCTCCGCTACTTCAACGTCTACGGACCGCGCCAGTCCGGCGGGGACTACGCCGGCGCCATCACCGCGTTCACCGAACAGGCCCGCAGCGGCGGCCCCCTCACCGTGCAGGGCGACGGCCAGCAGACACGGGACTTCGTCAACGTCGCGGACGTGGTGCAGGCGAACCTGCTGGCGGCCACCACCGACGCGACGGGCGAGGCGTTCAACGTCGGCACCGGGACGGGCACGACCATCTGGACCGTCGCCGAGACGATTCGGGACCGGGTCGCGCCCGACGCCGAGATAACGAGCGTCGAGCCACGACGGGGCGACATCCGCGAGAGCGTCGCCGACGTCGGGAAGGCCCGCGAGCGACTGGGGTACGAACCCACTGTGGCGCTGGAGGACGGCCTCGCCGACTATCTGGGCTGAGAGGCCACGGGGCCCTCTCGCCCACTCACTCCACGACGACGGTGCCGCGCATCCCCGACTCGTGGGGGATGCAGAAGTAGGGGTACTCGCCGGCCGTCTCGAACGTGTGGCGGTACGTCTCGCCCGACCCCACGCTGCCGTCGGGGTAGGCCTGCCGGGCGGCCGACTCGCTGTCGAAGTCGCCGGAGGCGAAGTAGGCGGCACCGTCGGGCAGGTCGGCCTCGTACGCGGTGGCGCTGTGGGCCACCGACCCCGTCGTCTCCCAGACTACGGTGTCGCCGACGGCGACCGTCACCTCCTTCGGGTCGAACACGAGGTCGTCGGTCATCGCGACGCGCGTCTCGCTCGGTCCGTCGTCGCCGGCGTCGCTCGACCCGCCACACCCGGCCAGCGCGCCGACCACTCCCGCCCCACCCAACCGCAGTACCGTCCGTCTGTACATACGGACCAGACGCTCGCCAGTAGGTTAAGCTTAGTCCGCGACTGCAACACTTTTGCCGTCACCAGCGAAAGGGGCCACAACGAACCCCGATGGTCTCCGCTCCGACCCTCCGCCGCGCCGAGTACGTCCCCATCGCCGTCTGTCTACTGGCGGCCGCGGGACTGTCGTCGCTGTACGCGCTCGACCTGCTGGGGCGGCCGACGCTCCTCCGGGCCGGATTCACGCTCGTCGGCGCCGTCGTCGCGCTGGCGCTCTTTTTCGCCTCCCGTGGCGGGTTCCCCGACGCCAGTAGCCACGTCCCGGCCAGCGTGGTGACGAAAGTCGTCCTCGCCCTCGCCGGCGGGGCCGTCGTCGCCACGGCGCTCCTCGGGTCGCGCCTGCTCCCGTTCGCCGTCGTCCTGCCGCTCGGGCTCCTGCTGGTCGCCCTGCAGATACGGGCCGAACCGTCCGTCCCAGCCGTCGTGACACAGCTCTCGGCGCTCTTTCTCGCGGGCCGTCTCGGCAAGTACCTCACGACCGGGTTCTACTTCGGCGGCACCGACACCTTCGCCCACGTCGCCGCCGTCGACACGCTACTCTCGGCCCGCTACACGACGGCCATCCCCCACGGGTACGACCTCTACCCGGTCTTTCACTTCCTCGTCGGTGCGGTCACGCACCTCACCCGCCTCGGCGCGTACGACGCGCTGGCCCTGACCGGCGTCCTGCTGTTCACGCTGGTCGTCCCGCTCGCGTACCTCCTCGGCGCGTCGGTGTTCGGGTCGACGCGACTGGGGCTGACGGCCGCCCTCTCGGTCGTCGTGCTGGAGTTCTTCAGCTACCACGCGCTGTACTTCTACCCGCAGGCGCTGGCGTCGGTCCTCCTGCTCGTCGCCATCTACGTCAACAGCCGGGTACTCGACGCCGGCGACGAACGGACCTACCGCCGCCTCTCGGTGTTCGTCCTCCTCCTCGTCGGGACGATGGTCGTCACGCACCACCTGACGTACCTGCTGTTCGCCGGGGTCGCGGCCGCGGCCCTTCCGGTCGTGCTCGCACGCCCGTACCTCCTCCCGTCCGTCTCGGGTGGCCGCTGGCCGACGCTGCGGTACCGGTGGCTGTTCCCCGGCGTCGTCGGCGGGGCGCTCCTGCTCGCGTACTGGTCGTACTCGCCCAGCCTCATCGTCGTCGGCATCGTCGAACTGTCGCTGGGCGTCCTGTTCGACGTGGCGACGGTCCCGCCCGCGCAACTGTACACCTACGGCGTCACGCTGCCCGGCGACAGCGTCGAGCGGGCGGTCCAGTGGCTGCTGACGCCGACGGGCGTCTACGCCGCCGGCCTCGGGGCCCTCCTGTTGCTCGCGGCGTACGAACTGCTGGACCACCTCGGGCGGTACCGACGTGGCTTCACGCTCGCTGTCACGGGCCTCGGTCTGTCGGGACTGCTGCTCCCGCTGCCGATTCCCGTCCCGCAGCTAGAGCGACTGAAGTTCGTCGTGACGCTCGTCGCGGTGTTCCCGCTCGCCGTCGGCCTCCGCCGGGCACTCGCCGTCGACGGCCGGTACGTCGCCGTCGCGCTCCTGCTGGTGGCATCGCTCGGCGGTGCGACGGCGTTCACCGTCCTCACGGCCGACGACGTGGCGGGCGTCTACACCGACGAGCGCCGCGAGCAGGTGTCGATGACCGACGCCGAGTTCCGGGCTGTCGGGACCACCGCCGGGTTCGTCGAGACGTACGGCTCCGACGACGTCGCCACCGACAAGGTGACCAACCGCGCCTTCGAGACGGCGGACTACAACGCCACGCGGGTCCTCCGCGCCCGGCCGGACGGGTTACGGACCGAGGCCGACTTCGTCGTGGTGCGCGACCGCTGGACCGACCACCTCGTCGCGCTCGGTCTGAGTCTCCGAAGTAGCGAGCAGAACGTCTTCACGCTCTCAGAGGAGCGGTTCGCCGCGACGGAGGCGCGGTCGAACGTCGTGTACGCCACCGACTCCGTCCGGGTGTACCACAGTTCCGACGGGTTCCGCGGCCTCTACGGCCAGAACGGCACCACGGCGGCGAACGCCACCGGCTAGGGGTCACGCCCCGAACTGCCGGACCGTCGTCAGCAGTTTCGCCCGGAGCGAGGGCGAGGCGAGGACGACGGCGCCGTAGACGACCCCGCCCAGCAGCACCTGCGCGACGAGGCCGGGGAGCGTCGCCGGCGCGACGGTGCCGGCGACGACCAACACGCCGCCCATCACCGCCGCCGCGCCGGCACACCACGCGACGACGCCCGTCGGGAACGAGAGCGGGACGATGCGCCGGAGGAACCCGCCGAGGACGAGGGTGTTGACCGCCATCGCCGTCCCGGTGGCCACGGCGGCCCCGACGAGGCCGTACCGGGGCACTAGCAGGAAGTTCAGGACGACGTTGAGCGTCAGCGACGCCACCGTCGCGTACGCCCCGACGTCGGGCCGGTCGACGGCCCGGACCGCCGCGTCGAAGACGTTGTTGACGGCGGCGACTAGTTTCTCGCCCATCAGCACGACGAACGCCGCCGTCGCCAGCAGGAACTCCGGCCCGAAGACGAGGCCGAGTATCTGCTCGGAGAGCAGCGCGACCCCGACGAAGGCCGGAATCACGAGGACGAGCGACGCGGCCAGTCCGTCACGGACCGTCGGCGCGATGCGTTCTCGTTCGCCGCCGGCGTCCCACGCGCTCA
This sequence comes from Haloarcula rubra, assembly GCF_019599465.1. GTDB lineage: Archaea > Halobacteriota > Halobacteria > Halobacteriales > Haloarculaceae > Haloarcula > Haloarcula rubra. The sequence goes on along the minus strand of NZ_RKLR01000001.1, from coordinate 680,354 downwards.
TCTGGGCGAAGACGGTGTTCGCGACGACGCCGCCGACGATGCCGGTCATCACCGTCACCCGCCACGCGAGTTCGTAACTGGCGACGTGGGCTCCGGAGAGGAACAGACCGACGACGAGGATGTCCATGGTGTTGTAGACGTGGCCGCCGAGTCCCCAGACGCCGTTGAACTTCGCGTAGTCGACGAGCGTCCGCAAGTGCCGGACCGAGGGCCGGGCCAGTCCAGTCTCCATCCGGACGACGCCGGCAGCCAGCAACACGACGTAGCCCGCGACGAGGCCGTAGACCAGCGCCATCACACCGGCACCGAACTGGACGAGGGCGACGGCGACGACGACGTACGTCGCCAGCCGCAAGAACTGGAGGACGGCCGTCTCGTCGGCGCGCAACTCCGCGCGGAGGACGTGGACGGTCAGCATCGACAACTGGTACAGCACGGCGGCGACCAGTAGCGGGACCACCACCCGAGCGCCGACGTAGCCGTTCACCACGCCCCGGAACGGGACGACGAGGGCCGCGAGCCCCAGCAGGAGCCCCCCTTTCAGGAGGAGCGCCGCCGCGAGAATCGCGTCGGCGTCCCCGCCCTCGCTGATGCGTTTCTCGACGGCCCCGTTGATGCCGAAGTCGGCGAACGTACCGAGCGTACTCAGCACGGCCTCGAACAGGAAGAACACGCCGAGCGCCGTCGCGCCGAGCGCACCCGCGAAGTACACCGTCGACCCGAACCCGACGACGACGCCGACGAGTTCCAGCGCCAACAGGAGGCCCCCCGCTCTCGCGAAGTTCAACTTCCGGGGCATCGTCGGCCGGCCGACGGACTCGACGGGTCGGTCGGCGTCTCGTGTCATCGTCGGGTCCGTTCGAGCGATAGCGCGGGTCCGGGACTGTCGGCCACCATCACGGCATCACCCGTGCGACCAGCGTCCGCACCAGCGCGAGGGCCGTCGACGGGTGGGGCGAGATGCGGAGCGCCCGCATGAAGTAGGCGACGGCGCGGTCGTACTCGCCCTCTCGGTGGTAGGCCCGCCCGACGGTCGTGAACAACTGGACGTAGTAGATGTCGGTGTACGGGTGGGCCGCCGGCACCCGCTGGTCGACCAGATAGCCGAAGCGTTTGGCCTGTTCGAGGTACTCGTCGACCGGCATCCCCGACGCCATCATGCTCCGGTCGTGGTGTCGACGGGTGAACAGGTCCGGACAGAAGCAGACGCCGGCCGCCGTCGCGGCTTCGAGGACGTACAGGGTGTCCTCGCCGCGGCGGAGCGACCCCTCGAACCGGACGCCGACCCGGTCGGTGTCGACGAGGATGGCCGACGTGACCTCGTCCAGGTCGCCGACGAACGCCTCGTAGACGAACTCGTCTCTCGACATCGGGTCGCCTGCCAGACAGAGGCCCGCACCCGTCTCGGCCACCCGTTCCAGTTGGCGTTCGAGTTTGTCCGGTTCCCAGAGGTCGTCGGCGTCGAGGAACGCGACGTAGCGCGTCTCGGCGCGGTCGAGGCCGGCGTTGCGAGCGTCGGCCGGTCCCGTATCCACGTCGTCGACGACGACCAGTTCGGTCGGCACCGTCTGGGCGGCGACGGTCGCCTTCGCCTCTTCGAGCATCTCAGCGGGCGTGTATCTCGGACTGTACGGGACGACGACCGAGACGGTCCGGTCCGCGTCGTCGGTCACCACTCGGCCATCACCGTCCGGTGAATCTCGTTGAGGCGCTCGGCGTGGTGGCGCCACGTCCACTGCTGGTCGAGCAGTCGGCGGTGCCCGGCGGCCCCCATCTCGCGCAGTCGCTCGGGGTCGTCGAGCAGGCGGTCCAGCGTCTCGGCGAGCGTCTCGGGGTCGTGTGGCGGGACCAGCACGCCCGTCTCGCCGTCGACGACCATCTCCGGGATGCCGCCGACAGAGGAGGCGACGACCGGCGTCTTCGCGGCCATCGCCTCGTAGATGACCGTCGGTCGCCCCTCGGCCCAACTCGGGTGGACGAGCACGTCGGCGGCTATCTGCCAGCGCCGGAGCGCCACGGGGTCGAGTTGCCAGAACGACCGGGCGGGGTGGCGGAGTTTGCCGAGGCGGTCTAGGAGCCACCACCGGAGGTCGCCCTCGTGGCCGACGGTCACGAGCATCACGTCTTCCCGGTCGAGGGCGTCGACGGCCGCGACGAGTTCCTTCAGCCCTTTCTCCTCGGCGTAGGCACCGACCGACAGCAGCACCGTCGTCTCGGGACCGATGCCGAGTTCGTCGCGAATCTGGTCGCGCCGGTCGGTCGGGAACCGCGACGGGTCCTCGCCGATGGGGACTGTCCGGACCTTCGACGCCGGGACGAACTGGGCGGCGCGGGTCGCGAGTTCGTCACTGACGACGACGATTCGGGCCGCGTACGCCAGCGTCTCGCGGATGCGGGCCTGTGCCTGCTCGTTGAACGACTCGTAGTTGTGGAGGTCGACGGCGTGGCTGTTGACCACCAGCGGCAGGTCGTGCCGGCGGCAGTACCGCAACATCCCGTAGCCGTCGAGGTAGATGTCCGAGGTGTGGACGACGTCGTGGGGCGTCTCGAAGGTGCGTTCGACGTACCTCGTGACGCGCTTCTGGAGCGAGTCGCCGGAGACGTGGTAGAAGTACTGCTTCGGCACCGCGTAGAGGAACCGGGGGTAGTGGGCGACGTAGGTCCCCCAGCGCTCCGTTCGGGGGACTCGCGAGTACTCGGAGTAGGGGCCGACCGGCGGGGCAAAGGGCGTCGGCACTACCACGTCGAGGTCGGCAGCGGTCCGGTTCAGCGCGTCGAACGATCGGTGGTTGAACGGCGACCGGACCGGCAGGGCGTGGCTCTGGTGGTGGATACAACAGGCCAGCACGCGGTACGGGTCGCCGGCGTCGTCGGACTGGACGGTCATCCGGTCTCACCCCTCGTCAGCGACCGGAGGCCCAGCACCGACCAGAACGCCAGTCGCGCGAGGTCCTTCGGCCGGGTGAACGTCTCCCAGTCGAGGTGCTCGGCGGCTTCGCCGAACCGGCCCTCGGTGAGGTAGTGCCCGACGAGTCCCATCCGGTGGACGCGCCGGACCGGAATCCCCTCCGCCTCCAGTTCGGCGACGAGGGCGGCGTTCCGGTCGAGGTAGCGGCGGTCGTTCTCGACGTAGGTCGCCGCGGGCGCGTCGCCGGTGAAGTGGGTCAGCGCGAGCGGTTCGTCCACGTACGCGAGTTTCCCGACGGCGAGGACTCGCAGGACGAGGTCCCAGTCCTCGTACGCGGAGAGACCCTCGTCGAACCCCCCCGTCGCTTCGAGAACCGACCGTTCGACCACGAGCGTCGACCCCGGTCCCATGAACACCTGCATCGCGAGGAGCGACGCGGCCAGTTCCCGCCCCCCTTCGCGGGGCGCGGCGGCACGGAACAGGCGGTCGGAGACGGCCGCTGCGAGGCGTCCCAGCAGGGAGACACCGGCCGTCGCGACGTCGCAGTAGGCGCCGACCCACCCCTCGCCCCGGGCGTCGATAGCGGCGAGTTGGCGCTCCAGTTTCCGGGGGAGCCACTCGTCGTCCGAGTCGAGGAACGCGACGTACTCGCCGCGGGCCGCCTCGACGCCGGTGTTCCGGGCGGCGCTGACGCCCCGGTTCGTCTCGTGGGCGAGGTAGCGAACTCGGGGGTCGTCGTACCCCTCGACCACCGCTCGCGTGTCGTCCGTCGACCCGTCGTCGACGACGACCACTTCGAGGTCCTCGACGGTCTGTGCGAGGGCGGTGTCGACGGCCCGGCCGACCATGTGGCCCCGCTCGTAGGCCGGAATCACGACGCTCACGCGGGGGTTACGCACGCAGGACCTCCCGGTGAATCTCGTTGAGGCGCTGGGCGTGGCGCTTCCACGTCCACTGCTGGTCGAGCAGTCGCTGGAGCCCCGCCGTCCCCATCTCGCGCAGTCGCTCGGGGTCGTCGAGCAGGTAGTCGAGCGTCTCGGCGAGCGTCTCGGGGTCGTGTGGCGGGACCAGCACGCCCGTCTCGCCGTCGACGACCATCTCCGGGATGCCGCCGACGTTCGACGCCAGCACCGGCGTCTCGGCGGCCATCGCCTCGTAGATGACTGTCGGGCGGGCCTCGAAGTGGCTGGGGTGGACCAGCAGGTCCGCGGCGACGTGGAGACGCCGGACGGCGATTGGGTCGAGTTGCCAGTAGGCGTGGGCCGGGTGACGCAGTTCGCCCAGTCGGTCGAGGAACCACCAGTGGAGCGCCCCGCCGTGGCCGACGGCGGCGACGGCCACGTCGTCGCGGTCCAGCGATTCGAGCGCGGCGACGAGGTCACGAACCCCCTTCTCCTTCTCGAACCGGCCGACGAACAGGAGCAGTTTCGTCTCCGGTGCGATGCCGAGTTCCCGCCGGATGGCCTCCCGGCGGTCGGTCGGGTAGTTCTCCGGGTCCTCGCCGATGGGGAGCGTGGTCACCTTGCTCGCGGGCGCGAACCGGCGGGCGACGGCGCTGAGTTCGTCGCTGACCGTGAGGACGGCCGAGCAGTAGTCGATGGTCTCGCGGATGTGTGACTGGACGGTGTCGTTGAACCGGTCGAAGTTCTTCAGGTCGCCGGCGTGCGAGAGGGCCACGAGGGGGACGTCGTGGCGCTTGCAGTACTCCAGCGTGGCGTAGCCGTCGAGGTAGAACCCACAGGCCTGTACCACGTCGTGGGGCGTCTCGAACGTCTCCTCGACGTACTTCGTGACGCGTTTCTGGGCGGAGTTTCCCGAGACCTGGTAGAAGTACCGCTTCGGGAGCATGTAGAGGAAGCGCGGGTAGTGGACGCGGTAGGAGCCCCACTGTTCGGTCTTCGGGACGCGACGGTACTCGGAGTAGGGGCCGACGGGCGGGGCGAACGGCGTCGGCGACACCACGTCCAAGTCGACGCCGGTGGCGTTCAGGGCGTCGAACGACCGGTGGTTGAACGGGGTCCGAACCTGAAAGACGTGGTTCGGGTGTTCGGTCGCACAGCCGAGGACGCGGTAGGACGGTCCGCCGTCCGGCCTCGCGACCGGGTCGCTTCGAGATATCGAATCGTCTGACATGTAGGATGGGAAGGGTGTCACCCGCGCCCGCACTGCGTGGACCGGGAGACGGTACGTACGTCCTACTGTATCGCCGAGCGGGGTGTTATGCTTTCCGGGGCGAGCGGAGACGAACGCGACGGACGGGCCAGTCTGCGCCGACCCTCTCGCTCTCGTCCTCCCGGCGCAGCCTCGTGTGTCTCCCCCGACGACGACCGCGGGCGGCCTGCCAGTCACCGGCGGGCCCCAGACCGGTAATCGCCGCGTACTGGACACCGCCGGTCGGGATGCGGACTGACCCGGACTCACCGACAGGATTATTCGCCGCGGAAACAACTGCATACCCGTGTCAGCACAGGGAGACGACGGTGTGGCGCCGATGGTGTCCGTCGTCGTCGTGACGTACAACTCCGAGGGGACGGTGGGCGAGACGCTCACGTCGCTGGACAGACAGACGTACCCGGACGACCGCTACGAAGTACTGGTCGTCGACGGCGGGTCGACGGACGGGACGGCGCGAATCGCCAGCGACCACGGCGTCGAGTGGCTCGTCGCCGAGGGTGCGACTATCGGCGAGTGTCGGAACCGCGGCGTCGACGCCGCCACCGGCGAGTACGTCGCCTTCACGGACTCCGACTGTGCCGTGCCGGCGACGTGGCTCGACTCGCACGTCGAGCGAATCGAAGCCTACGCCGACCACGAGGACGTCGTCGGCGTCGGCGGGCCGAACCGGCCGTTCCCGGACGACCCGGCCTTCGCGAAACTGATCGGGAGTCTGCAGGGGACGGTCTTCGGGTCCGGCGGGTCCCCACAGTCCCACGCTATCGACGAGGTGCGACTGGTGCGGTCGGTCGCGGCCTGCAACGTCCTCTACCGGGCCGACGTGTTCGAGGAGTACCGGTACGACGACGCCGTCAACGTCGGCGAGGACGCGGAGTTCCACTTCCGCCTCTCCGAGGCGGGCTACCGGTTCGTCTTCGACCCCACCATCGCCGTCTCGCACCACCTCTCGGCCGACTTCGGTGCCTTCTGCAAGAAGAACCGGTCGTACGGCTACGCCATGGCTCGCATCCAGCGCCGGCACGGGAGAGTGATTCGGTGGTACTCCGCGCTCCCCTCGCTGGCGCTCGGTGGCGGTGCCCTCGCCGCGCTGGCCGACATCTGCGCCCGGAAGGCCCGCTACGTCCCGCTCTTGCTCCTCGCGTTCCTCGTCGTGAGCGGCTACGCCACGGCGCAGGTGTACCGCGACCGGCGGAGCCCGCTGGCGCTGCTGGTCCCGGTGCTGCTCGCCGCGCAGTACTGTCTCTACGGCGTCGGCTTCCTCGAAGGGCTGACGACGCCGGACCCGGTGCCACAGGACCTCCCCTGACTCAGGCCCGGTAGATACCGATGGCCCAGTGGTGCTCGCCGAGCATCTGATAGCCGAGTCCGAGGTTCCCGTCGACCGCGCAGTGCCACCCCTCGCCGTCGAACCACGGGTCGACCTGATGCATCGCTCCGGAGTTCCACCCGAGGCCACCGGTCCCCTCGACGGCGGGCGAATCGTCGCGCTCTCGGTCGTCGTAGCTCGTCGGCGTGAGGTCGGTAATCTCGTAGAGGCGCACCCGCTCCCCGTAGCGGTCGGCACAGTCCTGATAGAACGCGAGAATCCGGTCCTCGAAGACGATGGGCCGACCGCCGGGTCGGGCCGCACGGGCCCGCCCCTCGACGACGGGATTCTCGTCGTGTGGCGTCCAGTCGGGCGCTTCGAGGGCGTCGCTGTAGTACGCGTAGAGGTCGACGCCATCGCCCAGCAACCCCCACCAGCGACCCTCCCAGCGGAAGGCGCTGAAGTCGTGCAGCGGCGTCGCCGGTTGGACGAGGTCCGCGACGGGGGTCCACTCGTGGGGGAACGACTCGGCGCGGTAGAGGGTCACGCCGGCGGGCCCCTTCTCTTTGGCCCAGCGGTCGGGAATCATGTAGTGGTCGCCGTCCCAGCGGAAGACGTAGGGGTACGACAGGTGCTCGTCGGTCTCGAGCACCACGCGGTCGTAGGTCCAGTCGTAGCCGTCCGCGCTCTCGGCGTGGGCGATGGCCGCCGAGGGGTCGCGGTTGTGGGTGTATACCTCGAAGAACATGTGCCACTCGCCGGCCTCGGTGACGAACAGGAACGGGTCGGCCACGCAGTCGGTGCGGCCGAAGTCGGTGACGTCCGCGCCGGTCAACACGGGATTGAGGTCACCTGCCGGCTGGAACAGCGAGGGGGACCGGTCGGCGTCGGTGGGGTACGACGGGACTACTGGGCCGTCGTAGCGGCCGGCGACGTCGACTGGGTCGGGTCGTCGCCGGGCGGTCGGTGGTCGCATGTGGAGGCGTTCGCCGGTGTGCCACGCCGTCCGTTCGAGGAGCGTGAACTTCGCAAGCCCGCTCCGAACGCCACTCACGACGGGGTCGACTCGAGTGCGTGCGTGGGCGAGTAGTGGGCTCTGGGAGGAGTCGTCGGCCATAATCGATGCCTACCATTCCGCTGCGGGACTACTTAATCACACACGACGGCGGCAGGTCAGAACCCGGTCCCCGCCGTGCCGAGTGCCCGGAGGCCGCCGGTGTTGCCGTCGCTGTGGGTGACCGTCACGTCTTCCGGGGCACCCTGATACAGCGACGGTTGGCTGGGGTCGCCGGCCGCCGAGAGGTTGACGACGTTCGAGGTGATGTCGGCCTCGGCACCCAGTTCGATGTACGGCCCGAGTATCTTCCGGCCCGGTCCGCGGCCGTTGTAGCTGTCGTACCCCAGTTCGTACACGTAGTCGGCCGTGCCGGTGACGTGCTTGACCGTGTCGACGACCGCCGACCCGTGGCCGAGCAGTCGCACGATAGCTGGCGGGTTCGTCGGGTTCGTCGTCGGTTCCCAGTGGACGTTGCCGAACTCTAACACGCTGTCCCACGTCTGGTGGACGGCGACGCCCGCGGACCCGCCCATCGTGAGGTAGTCGACGGTCTGGGTGCCGCCCCGGGAGAAGAACACCGTCGTGTTCTGCCCGCTGACGGTGGCGCTGGGGTAGGCGGCGATGGTGCCGAACCAGTTGGCCGGGCCGTACCACGAGCGGAACTCGAAGAGGCCGTCCTGGTCGCCGGCGTCACACTCGTAGATGGTGAGTTGGTCGTGGCGGCACTGGAACGGGCCGACGCCCTCGTCGACGCGGTAGACGGAGTTGTTCCAGCCCCAGAACAACAGGCGGCCGACCTGCAGGTCCTGCGTGTCCCTGTTCGCGTGGTGGATGGCGACGCCGGTCGGTTGGGTCCCGGCCGGCCCGTTCAGCGCGAACCCGTCGAGGACGACGCGGTCGACGCTCCCGTCCCGGTCGAACAGGATGCCGTCGGCGGTCTGGTCGGTGATGGACACTTTCGAGATCTCGACGCCGAGACCGAGTATCTGCGTCTCCTCGTAGGGGCGGATGGGGCCCGTCTCCTCGACGACGCCCGCCGGAAGGTGGACCTCGCCGCCGCCGTTGGCTGCGACGAGGTCCAGTGCGTCCTGAATCGGGGTATCGGTCCCCGAAGGGTCGATAGTCTGCGGGTCCGAGAGGTTCCGACCGATGGCGACGACGAAGCCGTCGAGGAGGAGCGAGGTGATGCCCGACCCCTCGACAGTCGTCGTGTCGCTCGACCCGCCGATGGTGCCGAGTTGGCTCCACGACCCGCCGTCGCCGATGTAGACGTTCCCGGTGTCCGTCGCGAGGAACTTCGCGCCGGCCTTCGCGACGTAGTTCGACCGGTCGGCGTCGACGTCGCGTATCTCGACGTCCGTGTCGATGCGTTCGAAGTTGCGGTTCAGCGGTTCGTCCCAGTCCAGCGTGCCGGCGGCCGGCGTCTCGTATTGGTGGTTGTCAGTCATGGTCAGTTGTCGACGATGCCGCCGTAGCCGTGGCTCCCGTAGCCGGACTCGCCGAACTCGTCGTTTGGAATCGGTGTCAGCGTCGCAGTCGCCGTCTCGGTGGGCGTCGCAGTCTCTGTCGCTGTCGGGGTAGGCGACGGCGCCGTCCCCTCGTACAGCGACGTGACCGCACTGGCGGTCAGCGCGGTGTCGTAGACGCGCACGTCGTCGACGGTGCCGACCATCCCGTAGTAGGAGGTGTAGCCGTTGTCGCCGCGGCCGACGTACAGCGACCGGGTGCTGTGGACGACCGACCCGGACTGCGACGCGTCGCGGTCGGCCTCGGCCCCGTCGAGGTACAGGACGAGTGCGTCGCCGTCCCACGTCAGCAGGAGGTGGTGCCACTCGCCGTCGTGGGTGGCGACGCCGAACGGATTGACCGAGGCCTGTCCGCTGTCGACGGCGACGTGGCCGCGGACGCTGTTGTCCGTCTGGACGTCGACGGCGTAGCCCTCGTCGCCGAAGCGCGCGTCGGCCTTCTGGAGGACGGTCTGGCTGTTCTCGCCGCTGGTCGTCCGGTACCACCCGCCGAAGGAGAGTTCGGCGGTCGGCGTCAGCGAGGCGGCGTCCGCGACTTCGACGTAGTCCTCGCTACTCGACCCGAACGTGACGCCCGAGGTGGCGAACACGCCGGTCGTGTCGAGCGTCGGCGACCCACGGAGGAACCCGTCTGCGGACCCGACGCTGTCGGCCGCGACGGTCCCGCTCGTCTCCTCGAACCGCCAGCGAGCGACCGGCGCCGGGCCGGTGCTCTCGGTGGTCGTCGGGGTCGGCGTGGGGGTCGGTGTCGACGTGGGCGTCTCGGTGGGGGTCGGTGTCGCCGTCTCGGTGGGGGTCGGTGTCGCCGTCTCGGTGGCTGTCGGCGTCGCGGTCTCCGTCGGTGTCGGTGTTGGCGTCTCGGTTGCTGTCGCCGTCTCGGTCTGCGTGGGCGATGCAGTCGATGTCGCCGTCGCCGTAGGCGTCTCTGTGGCTGTCGCCGTCGCCGTCTCCGTCACCCCTTCGTAGAGGTCTGTCACCTCGCTCGCCGACAACGCGCGGTCGTAGACGCGCACGTCGTCGATGGCCCCGTCCATCCCGTAGTAGGTGGTGTAGCCGTTGTCGCCGCGGCCGACGAACAGCGACCGGTCGCTGTGGACGACGGCGCCCGATTGGGAGGCGTCGCGGTCGACCTCCGTGCCGTCGAGGTACAGGACGAGCGCACTCCCGTCCCACGTCAGCAGGAGGTGGTGCCACTCGCCGTCGTGGGTGGCGACACCCCACGGGTTGACCGAGGCCCGTCCGCTCTCGACGGCGACGTGGCCGCGGACGCTGTTGTCCGTCTGGACGTCGACGGCGTACCCCTCGTCGCCGAAGCGCGCGTCGGCCTTCTGGAGGACGGTCTGGCTGTTCGCGCCGCTGTCTGTCCGGTACCACCCGCCGAAGGAGAGTTCGGCGGGACGGAGAGCGCCCGCGTCGGCTACCTCGACGTAGTTGCCAGACCCCGACAGGAAGTCGTAAGCCGTCGAGTCGTGGACGCCCGGGACCCCCTGTGTCGGTGCACCGCGGATAGCGCCGTCGTTGCCGCCGACGGCGTCCGCCGCGGTCCCCCCGGTTCCGTCGAGCGTCCAGTGGGCGACGAGGCCGTCGCTCGGTCCCGAGAGCGACAGCGCGAGCGGTGCGAACACCGCCGATTCGACGTCGCCGGAGACGAACCACGGGACCCCGCCGTAGCCCAGACGACGGTAGCCGGTGGGGCGCTCTCCAAGACACCCGGCGACCGACGTGGACCCGAGTGCGGCCCCAGTCACCTTGAGCAGCGACCGCCTCGAGAGGTCGTACTCGTCCCGTTCCTCGTCTGCCGGTGGGTCTGGTGCCATCTTCGTATCGGTTGGTTACCAGCAAATATACCCCTTTCTACTACTGTTGTCGAACTATAATGTCTGCTGGCGCGTCGAAACCGACGTCCGAAGCTCGGAAATTGGACGAATACACGTCGAACGGCCGTTACTCGACGGTGACGCTCTTCGCGAGATTACGCGGTCTGTCGATGGGGCGGGCCTTGCTGTCGGCGACGTAGTAGGCGAACAACTGGAGATAGACGTTCGCGGCCAGCGGTTCCAGCAGGCCGAGGTCGGGCACGTCGAACCCCACCTCGTAGTCGCCCTCGCGGCCCGACTCGGAGGCGATGGCGATGACCGGCGCGCCGCGGGACTGGACCTCCTTGACGTTGTTCTGGGTCTCCTCGGGGCGGGCGCCGTCGGTGAGGACCGCCAGCACCGGCGTCGCCTCGGTGACCAGCGCCAGCGGCCCGTGTTTCAGTTCGCCCGCGGGGAACCCCTCGGCGTGGTCGTAGGATATCTCCTTCAGTTTGAGCGCGCCCTCCAGCGCGACCGGGGTGGCGAACCGTCGACCGATGAAGAAGAACGCCTCGCCGCCCGCGTAGGCCTCCGCGACTTCGCGGACCGCCTCGTCGCGGTCGAGGGCCTGCTGGACGGCACCCGGCAGGTCCTGCAGGTTCGAGAGCAGTTCCCGGCCCTGCGCGGGGTCGAGTTCGCCGCGCGTGTCGGCCACGTCCAGTGCCAACATGGCGAGCGTCACCACCTGCGAGGCGAACGTCTTGGTCGCGGCGACGCCGATTTCCGGCCCCGCCTGGATGTACAGCGCGTCGTCACACTCGCGGGCGACGGTGCTCCCGACGGTGTTGGTGACGCCGAGCGTCCGGATGCCGGTCCGCTTCGCCATCCGCAACGCGCGGAGCGTGTCGGCCGTCTCGCCGCTCTGACTGACGCCGACGACGAGCGTCCGACTCGGGTCCCGGCCGCTCCCGACGGTGTACTCGCTGGCGTACTCGACGGTCGCGCGCACGTCCGCCAGCGTCTCCAGCAGTTGCTTCCCGTACAGACAGGCGTGGTAGGAGGTGCCACAGGCGACGAGTTGAATCTCGTCGAGGTCGTCGAGGAACGACCGAGACAGCGAGAGGTCGAGGTCGACCCGCTCCTCGATGGGGTCGATGCGGCCGGCGACGGCCTGCCGCAGCGCCTGCGGTTGCTCGTGAATCTCCTTGAGCATGTAGTGCTCGTAGCCGCCCTTCTCCGCGGCCTCGGCGTCCCACTGGATGGTGTGGACCGCGCGGTCGACCGGGGCGCCGTCGTGCCAGACCGAGATGCCGTCACGCGTCAGGTGGGCGACGTCGCCGTCCTCCAGATACGACACCTCGCGGGTGTGTTCCAGCAGCGGCGTCACGTCGCTCGCGATGAAGTTCCCGTCGGCCCCGTGGCCGACGACGAGTGGGCTGTTCCGCCGGGCGGCGACGATGCCGTCGTAGCCCGCGGCGACGACGCCGAGGGCGTAACTGCCCTCGATACGGTCGACGACGGCCGCCACTGCCTCGCGTAGGTCGGGAGTCCGTTCGAGTTCGTCCTCGACGAGGTGGGCGACGACTTCCGTGTCCGTCTCGCTGCGGAACGTGTGCTCGGGCATCTCGGCCCGCAGGTCGTCGTAGTTGCCGACGATGCCGTTGTGGACGACGGCGACCCGGCCCGAACAGTCCGTGTGCGGGTGGGCGTTGGCGTCCGTCGGTTTCCCGTGCGTGCTCCAGCGGGTGTGGCCGATGCCACACGTCTGTGGGGCCTCGTCGGGCAGGTCGAGGTCGGCCACGAGGCCGACCTGCTTCGACACCGAGAGGGCGTCGTCGACCAGCGCGATACCGGCCGAGTCGTAGCCGCGGTACTCCAGTTTCTGTAACCCCGCCACCAGTCGTGGCTGGGCCGGTTCCTCGCCGACGTAGCCGATGATTCCACACATGATTACCCCCTCCGTATCGTGTCGCCGCTGTCGATGCGTCCCCGCAGGACGGTCCCGCAGTCGGCCAGCACCTCGCGGCCGACGACGGTGCCCGGTGCGACGGTGACGCCGCCGCGCAGGGTCGTCCGGTCTGCCAGTACCGCCCCCAGTCCCACGTCGTCGTGGACGGTGTCACCGACGACGACCCGCGCCGGGCCGCCCTCGGCGGTGACGTTCGGACCGACCGACACCGACTCGCCCACGATGCAGTCGTGGAGGACGGCGCCGTCGCCGACTCGCGCCCCCGCCATCACGATGCAGTTCGAGAGCGTCGCGTTCGCGCCCACGCGGACGTTCCGTCCCAGTGCCGTCCCCGGCAGGAGCGTCGCGTTCGGCCCCACGGTGACGCCCTCGTCCAGCGCCACGTCGCCCGAGATGGCGGCGCTGTCGTGGACGGTGGCGCCGTCGACGTCGTCGTCCTGCCGGCGGAGCAACGCGGCGTTCGTCGTCAGCAGGTCCCACGGGTAGGTGAGGTCCTGCCACGTGCCGCGGTGGAGCACCGCCGACAGCGACCCGTCGTCGGCCAACCGCTGGAGCGTGGTCGCCATCCCGTAGTCCTGTCCCTCCGCCGGGTCGATGTCCCGGACGACGTCGAAGACGCCCGAACCGAAGACGTACGCCCCGGCGTTGACGAGGAACGGCGGGTCGTCGGTCGGGTCCTTCGAGACGGCCACGACCGACTCGCCGTCCACGTCGACCGCGCCGTACTCCGTCGGACGGTCGGACTGCACGGCGGCGATGGTCGCTCGCTCGGTCCGCTCCAGCAGGTCGGCCAGCAGGTCGGCGTCGACCAACTGGTCGCCGTGGAGGACGAGGAACGGCCCGTCGACGGCGGACTCGGTCTGTGCCAGCGCGTGGGCCGCGCCGAGCTGGTGGTCCTGTACGACGTACCGTATCGGGACGCCCCACTCGTCGCCGTCGCCGAAGTGACTCTGGATTCGTTCGCGGGCGTGGCCCACGACGAGCACTATCTCGTCGGCCCCGGCTTCGACTGCGGCCTCCAGCACGGATTCGAGTATCGGCTGGTTCCCCACCGGTACCATCGGTTTCGGCCGGCCCTCGGTCAACGGGCCGAGCCGTCGGCCTTCGCCGGCCGCGAGTATCACTGCTTGCATGGGTCTACCGTCCCGATAAGCATGGCTTACCGGTGGTCGCCGACCGGCATATAGGTTGCTCCGTGTCCGGTAGGCACCGACAAACCGTTAAATGCGTTCGGTCCTTCTTCGGTGCATGAATCGACGGAACGAGGGGGGTGCGGGGTCGTCGCGACGAGTCTTCTTGCGGACGCTCGGTGCGGTCGGGGTGACGGGCGCACTCGCCGGGTGCTCGTTCGGCGCGCGCGAAGACGCCGGAGACGGTGGCGACGGCGACGGTGGCGACACCGCCGACGGCGGCGACGGGAGCGACAGCGGCGGGTCGACCGGCAACTTCTTCGAACAGGGGCCGACGATCGGCGTCGAAGCGGTGGCGACCGGTCTGGTCTCGCCGACCGCCCTCGTGACGGCAGACGACGGCACCGACAGGCGGTTCGTCGTCGACCAGACGGGCGTGGTGTACGTCCACGGCGCCGACGGCCTCCGCGAGGACCCGTTTCTGGACCTCTCGGACCGACTGGTCGCACTCGGACAGGACCTGCCGAACTGGGTGGCCTTCGACGAACGCGGGCTGTTGGGACTGGCGTTCCACCCCGAGTTCGCCGACAACGGCCTGTTCTACGTTCGGTACAGCACGCCCGCGACCGACGACGAACTCGACCACCGGGAACGGCTCTCGGAGTTCCGGGCGACGGCCGACGGGACGCGTGGCGACCCCGACACCGAGCGAATCCTGCTGGACCTGCCGTGGGAACGGCCCATCCATCAGGCCGGCACCCTCGAATTCGGCCCGGACGGCTACCTCTACGCGGCGCTGGGCGACGGCCTGAACCCGTTCAACGGACAGGACCTGACGAACAACCTCAAGGGGAGCGTCCTCCGCCTCGACGTGGACGGGCGCACCGGCGACCTGCCCTACGGCATCCCCGACGACAACCCGCTGGTCGGGCGGGAGGGCCGCGACGAACAGTACGCGTGGGGCCTGCGGAACCCGTGGAAGATGGCCTTCAGCGGGGACCGACTCGTTCTGGGCGACGTCGGGCAGGCGACCTACGAGGAGGTCGACGTCGTCGAGAAGGGTGCCAACTACGGGTGGCCCCTGAAGGAGGGGTTCCACTGTCACGACCCGCAACTGGGGACCAGCGAGGACGGCGAGTGCGTCGTCGAGTCCGACCGCGGCGAACCGCTCGTCGACCCGGTGCTCGAGTTCCCGCACTTCGACGAGGAGGGGTACCCCGTCGGCTTCGCGGTCATCGGCGGCCACGTCCACACCGGCAGCGTCGACGCGCTCCGCGACCAGTACGTCTTCGGCGCGTTCACGAGTTCGTTCACCGAGGCCGCCGGCCGCATCGTCGCCGCGACGCCGCGGGATACCGGTCGGTGGCCGATGCGTGAGGTGCAGGTCGAGGGCGGCCTCGACATACAGGTGCTGTCGTTCGGACAGGACGGCGACGACAGCTACGTCCTCGGCACCAGAGCGGCACTCGCCGAGAACCCGCTCTCGAAACGGGAGGGCGTCGTCTATCGACTCACCAGCTAGAGGACGCCGACCGACTCGTACCAGTCGATGGTCTCGGTCAGCGCCGACTGCCACGAGCGCTGGCGGACCGGCGCTCGCTCCGTCAGGTCCTCGCGCACGGTCCCGAAGTCGCCGCGTTCGAGGAACCCGTCGCCGGGCACCGGCGAGACGCCGACCCGGTGGAGCAGGTCCAGCGTCGGCTTGACGACCCAGCGAGTCACGCCGTAGGGGACGCCGACGACGCGGCAGTTCCCCGGTGCGTGTCGCGCGATGGTTCCCAGTACCTGCCGGTTCGTGAGGTTCGGGCCGGTAATCAGGTGCCGTCCGGTCGCTCTCTCGTCGAGACAGTGCACGACGCTGCCGACCACGTCGTCGACGTGGACGACGTTGTACTCGTCGTAGGTGTACAGCGGCGGCACCAGCACTCGGTTGGCCGCGATGGGTCGGACGTGCTCGTAGCGGGTCAGCCGGTAGTCCCGCGGGCCGAAGATGTACGTGGGGTACAGCGCCGCCACGTCGAAGGGATGGTCCTGCCCGAACAGCAGGTCCTCCACGGCGACCTTCGAACGCTGGTACGGCGAGTCCGTATCGGTCGGCACCTCCGGGTGGGCTCCCACGGTGCTGAGGAAGACGAACGTCTCGACGTCCGCCTCGGCCGCCGCGTCCACGAGACGCTCGGTGCCGCCGGTGTTGGTCCGCTCCATCTCTGCCTGAGCGTACACCGCCGCCGCGAGGTGGACGACTGCGTCGACGCCCTCCATCGCCGCCGCGAGCGAGTCGGGGTCCGAGAGGTCGGATTCGACTGTCTCGACGCCGTCGGGAAGCCGCGCCGTCGACGCGCTCGGTCGGACCATCGCCACCGCTTCGCGGTCGGTCATCGCGTGCAGGAGGTTCAGGCCGATGAAGCCCGTCGCGCCCGTGACGAGGACCGTCACTGGTCGGCCCTCCACGCGGCCCCGGTTCGCTCGTACACCGCGTCGACGACTTCGGCGACGGCGACGCCCCGTGACGCGGGGGCGGCCGTCTCGGTGTCGCCCGCCGCGGCGTGGTCCGCGAAGTCGTGGATGCGGGCAGTGTGGGCGTCCTCGTCGCTGGCCGGGAACAGCGTCGCGACGCCGACGTCGACCAGCGGCAGGTCGCCGTGCTGGAACTCGACGGGGCGGCCGTGGACCTCGCCCTGTAACGTCTCGGCGTCCAGTTCCAGCCACCCCTCCGTCCCGACGACGAGGACCCGCGTCACGCCGTCGGTCTGTGTCCACGTTGCCGAGAGGTTCACCGGAACGCCGCCGATTTCGAGCGAGACGCGGGCGGTGTCCTCGACGGCGTTCCCTCGGAGGTGTCGCACGCTCGCGTCGGTCACGTCTGCGTCCTCGCCGAACGCCTCGAACAGGACGTCCAGCGAGTGCGGGAACAGGTCGCGGGCGACCCCGCCGCCCGAGAGGTCGGGGTTGTAGTACCACCCCTGCTGTGGCGGCGCCGAGTGGTGGGCGACGGTCACCTCGACGATATCGCCGAGCAGGTGGTTCGACAGCATCTCCAGCGCCCGTTCGTAGTTCCGGTAGTACCGGTGGAGGTAACCCACCTGCGTGACGACGCCGGCCGCGTCGGCGGCCTCGGCCATCCGGCGGGCGCTCTCGGCGGTCAGCGCCAGCGGTTTCTCACAGAGGACGTGACAGCCCGCGTCGACGGCGTCCAGGAAGATACCTTCGTGTGTACTCGGCGGCGTGCAGACGCTGACGACGTCGAGTTCGTGGGCCGCGAGCATCGCTTCGGCGCTCGCGTAGCCCGGTACCGAGAGGTCCCCCTCGACGGCCGCCCGCCGGGCGTCGTCGCGTTCGGCGAAGGCCACGACGCGCGTGCGTGGGTGACTGGTGAATGCCGGCACGTGGTAGTCGGTGGCCATCCAGCCAGCCCCGACGACCCCGACGGCCAGTTCGGTCATGGGCTATCTCTCGCCCGTCGCGGAGATAAACCCATCCCTAGGCGTGGCTTACCACGGGACGCGACGCGCTTCGACCGAACCATACAGTTAGGGCGGGGCGGCGTGAACACCCACCGGATGACCGACCTCACGACCTCGGTCCACCGCTCTATCACCGAGGTCAAACAGGGGGAGTGGAACGCTGTCGTCGCCCAGCAGTCCCGGACGGGGAGCGTCTTCGAGCGTTACGAGTGGCTGAACGCCTACGAGGACGCGACCGGCGCGTCCGCCCGGCACGTGCAGGTCCGCAAGAACGGGACGCTCGTCGGCGTCCACCCGGCGTTCGTCCGGTCACTACCGGGGACGCCCTTCCGCTTTCTCGGGCCGGCGAAACCGGGGTGCAACGGGGCGATGATTGCGACAGACGAGGCCGCCGTCTTCGACGCCATCACCGACGAGATGGCCGCGCTGACGGGTGGCCGGACCATCGGCCACCTGCTCAGACCCGCCGGGGGCGACTCGCTCCGATACGCGACGCGACTGCGTGACCGGGGCTACTTCCCGTCGGTGCGAGACTGCCAGTTCGTCCTCGACACCGATCGGCCGTGGGACGCCGTCGCCGCCGACCTCTCGCAGAAGAAACGCCGGAACCTCCGGAAGGCAGACGACGCCGGCGTCACCGCGACGGACGTGCCGGTCACGCCCGACAGTATCGACACCTTCGCGGCACGCCACGCCGAGCACGTGCGCCGTCTCGACGGCGACGGGGCCTCGCCGGAGTTCCTGCGGGCGCTACTGGCGGCGCTCGGTGACCGACTGAAACTGTTCCGGGCGACCGACGCCGAGGGCGACCCCGCCGGCGAACTGCTCGCGGTCCGCGACGACGAACGGGACTGTATCGACCTGTTGTTTCCGGCCTACGACCCGACGAACTTCCGGCAGTTCCCCTCGGAGGTGCTGTACCGGGCGGCTATCCAGTGGGGCATCGATGCCGGCTACGGGACCTGCAACTTCGGCGAGACGACGCCGGACTTCGCGGACGGCACGTTCTCGTTCAAGACGGCGTTCGGTGGGCGTGCGGTCCCGACGGTGCGGTGGGAACGCGTCGACTCGCTCGTCGGTCGGGTCCTCTATCTCCTCGGGAGCGACCGCGTCGTCGCGCGCCTGTTCGGGTCGGCGCTCGGTCGGCGACCCGGCGACTAGTCGACGCGTTCCGCGGGCCTCGACTCACTCCGGGCGAGGGCCCGACTCGCCGCCGTCGTCTGTGGCTCGCTCAGTCGTTCGCAGGCGTCCGCCTCCGGGAGCCACTCGAACTCGGTGTGTTCGTGACTCAGCACGACGTCCGCACGCCCGGTCGTGCAGCGATAGTACACCGCGAGTCGACCGTCGCCGGCCTCGTTGTGCCAGGTGACCGTGTGGACCGGGTCGTGGACCGTGACCGACAGCCCGGTCTCCTCTTCGACTTCGCGACGGAGACACTGCGTCACGGCTTCGCCGTCCCGAATCCGTCCGCCCGGCAGTTCCCACCCGCCGTCGCTCGACCGACGGACGGTGAGGACTCGCCCGTCGGGCCGACAGACGACCCCGCGGACGCTCACTGTCGCTTCGAGGAACTGCTCGTCCATACGCCCCGATTGTGAGAGGGGAGTGTCAGTGTACCGGTCGCCACGGCCAGCGTTCATTACGCTGGGGGGTGAACTCCCGACGAATGTACTCCCGCGACCACGCGATTCTCTCCGTCCTCGCCGGCCTCGCTCTCGTCGTCCTGACCACGCCGCCGGTCCACCCCGCCGTGGTCGTCGCCGTCGCCGTCGCCCTCGGCGTCGGCATCGACTTCGACCACTTCCTCGTCGCCTATCTCAACACCGGGTCTGCCGAGAGCACCCGTCGCGTCCTCCGGAACCCGCGCCTCGCGTTCACCGGGCAGGACGACATCTTCGAGACGGCGGATCTCTCGAAGTCCCAGCGACTGCTCAGCCACGTCCTCCTCGCGGGCGTCGCCGTCGGGGGACTGTGGCTGGCGTCGGCCCCCTACTGGGCGCTCGTCGTCGGCGTCACGCTGTACGTCCACGTCGTAGCCGACCTCTACGCCGACATGGGGGAGACGGCCGAGACCCGTCCGGTCGAGAACCTGCGCGATAGCTGGTGACTGTCGACCGGTTTGGATTCCGTATCCGGCCGATTCTGGCTCCTGCGTCCCGCTCCCGGGACGACGCCGTCCGAACGCCGGGCCGTTCGACAGCCCCGCCTTTGGAACGCTAACCGCAACGTCATAGAGTCGTCCGGCCCAAGTGACGGCGAGGTCGGCGTCGCCCGAACGACGCTCTCGACGCATACGCATCATGCTCCAACAGGGACTGTTCACCCAGCTAGCAGAGGCCGCTCAACCAGTCCGAGCGACGCTCCAGCCCGTCCTCTCGGACCCGCGCGTGCTGTTCGTCTGGGCGCTCGTCGCCGTCGCGTCGGTCGGTGTCCTGTGGTGGGACATCAGAGCCAACAACCAAGCGCTCCCGTCGATGATGAAGGGCGTCTGGTCGCTGGTCGTCCTCTACTCCGGCCCCTTCGGACTGGCCGTCTACTGGTACGCCGGTCGCACCCAGATACGCGGCGACTCGCTGTGGCGTCGCGGGCTCCGGTCGACGGCGCACTGCTACTCCGGGTGTGGCGCCGGCGAAGTCGTAGGTATCCTGCTCGCACAGGGCCTGCTCGGCCTCACTGTCGGGTGGGTCGCCGCCATCACGTTCGGCTTCGCGTACACATTCGGGTACGCGCTCACCGTCGGCCCGCTGATGCAGGAGGGCGTCGACTTCTGGACGGCGATGCGCGACGCGCTCTACAGCGAGACGCCGTCTATCACCGTCATGGAAGTCGTCGCCATCGGGGCCGACCTCTTCGTCGCGGCGGAGGCCCACATCACCGACGTGCTGTTCTGGCTGGCGCTGGTGCTGTCGCTGTCGCTGGGCTTCCTCGCGGCGTTCCCCGTCAACCTCGCGCTGGTCAGCGTCGGCGTCAAAGAGGGGATGCAGAACCCCGCGGAGATGGGACAGGGGTCGGCCAGCTAGTCCGATTCGATATAGCGCGCAGACGTTTACGCCTCGTTTGCCCAGCCAGCCGTTCACGGCACTGCTCCGGCGCGAACGGCGCGGGCCTCGAACTCGCGCATCCGTACCGAAGTGCCTCGGCTATCACTCGACCGTGTCGCGTCGTAGCCGGCCCGACGTCGTCGGTGAGACTTCCCACGGCACGTCAGGCCGGCGGATTCGACCCGACCAACCGCTGGCGCCGTCCGAGGCAGTACCGAACGTCGAACACCACGAACTGCGGTGTCCGTGGCGTGTGTCACGGCTGTCGGTCGACCGACACCGCGTGTCCGGTCGGTGCCGAGTCTCCCTTTCTACGACCTCGACCCGAAGGGGTCACACCGTCGTCGACGGCTACGGCCACGTAGTCGCCTCGCCGATACCCCCCGTTCGCCGACACGACACGGCTCGGATGGTCGTGTGTGACTCGGACTCAGGGTAACGGACAGAGGCTCGCGGTCAGCACCGCTCGCTCGTCGCCCTCGTTGTGTGCGCCGTGGACCTGTCCGCGCTCGTTGAGGACGACGCCCGGTGCGGTCACCGTCTCGGACTCGTCGTCTCGCTGGACGGTCACCGTCCCCTCGACGACGTGGAAGACGTTGGTCGCGCCGTCGTGTTCGTGTGGTTCGATACGTCCGCCCGGGCCGAGTGCGAAGGCCTTGAGGAGGACGTCGTCTGTCACTGCCAGTTCGCCGTCGACGACTTCGCCTTCCGCCGGGTCGGCGTCGAAGTCGCCGAGTAGTTCGAGCGTCATGGCCCGACCGTCGGCCCGCGCGAACTTAGCCGTTGGCTCTGCCCCGTTCGATGGCCGAAAACCGCACGTTCAGTCCTTCTCGCGCGGCACTCACTCAGGCCGGGGGTCGCCGGCGGACTGGCAATTTGATATAGCGCCATACAGTTTACGAGGCGGTCGCCGAACGCTGCTCAGGGCCGTCGTTCGTCGCCAAAGCACCAGCAAAACGCGGAAACCGGGTCAGTCGGTGTGCTCGCTCAGCGAGTCGAACGACTCGGTCGCGAGTGCCTCGGCGACGGCGTCGACGTCCACGTCGCCGACCTCGGCGGGGTACTTCCGCTGGAAGTAGCTCACGATGTTGTCCACGTCACGCCTCAACAGGTCGCGTGCGTTCTCGTGGTCGGTCGGCACCGCCTGTGGCCAGTCGAAGACGACGACCCCCTGGGTCGTGACGAAGACGTTGTACTCGCTCATGTCCGCGTGGACGAACCCTTCTTCGTAGGCGGTCTGCATCTCGTCCAGAATCAGTTCGAGTATCGGAACCACTTGCTCGGGTTCGAGGCCGGTGCGGGAGAGTTCGACGCCGTCGACTTTCTCCATCACGATGGCGTGGCGGTTCGTGTCGATGGGCTGGGGGACCGAGACGTCTGGATACAGCGTCTCCAGGGCCTCGTACTCTCGCTCCGCGGCCTTCCGGGCGGTGTAGAGCCACGAGACGTGGTCCCGGTCGGAGGTGTAGTCCCGTTCGCGCATCACCTCGCGGAAGTTGGTGTACCCCTCGCGGTGGTACTTCAGGGCCATCGGCTTGTAGGACTGCACTTCGTAGACGTCGCTCTCCTTGCCGACGCCCAGCGGCGCACCGAACCCCTCGATGGTGTCGCGCTCGACGAAGGTGTGTAACGCGAGCGCGTCGTACCCCTCGAAGGTGAGTTTGAACCCCTCGTACTGGATGGTCTTGCGCTCGACGAGCTCCCGGTCCTCACAGCGGTCCAGCCGGTAGTCGACGTTCTCGGCGGACAGGCGGGAGAACTCCGTGAGTTTCTCGCGGTTGACGTACTCGGAGAACCGCATCCCCTGCTCGACGCCGGAGAGCAGGTGGAAGTCCTCCGGCTCCAGCTCCGGCATCACAGAGGCGACGTTCTGGACCATTAGCGGCTCATAATCGCCCGACTCGTAAAAGTTCGACGCGTCGGGTGTCTCGCGGGGATAAATCAGATGACGCTATATCGAACCGTCCCGGGCCGCCACGGGGGACGCCGAGAGCCGAAGTACCTTTGTCGGCGACGCGGGACGAATCTGTATGGGCGACGACATAGACGAAGTGGACAAGGAGATCATCCACGCGCTTCAGGAGGACGCTCGAAACACGTCGTCGGGCGACATCGCCGACCGGACCGGCACGTCCGACAGTACGGTTCGCAAGCGCATCCAGCGCCTCGAGTCCGACGGGATTATCAAGGGGTACAGCGCCGAGGTCGACTACCAGCAGTCGGGGTATCCCCTCCGGATGCTGCTGTTCTGTACCGCTTCGATACCCGAGCGTGGCGAGCTTATCCCCGAGATTCTCGACATAGACGGCGTCGTCTCCGTACAGGAACTGGTCACGGGCGAGCAGAACCTCCTCGTCACCGTCGTCGGCGAGACGGACAGCGACATCACGCCCGTCGCACAGAAACTGCTCGACATGGGGCTGACCGTCGCCGACGAAGTGCTCGTCCGTAGCCACGAGACGACGCCGTTCGGCGAGTTCAGGTCCGAGTAGTCCGCGGCGTCCGCTTCGTCTCGACCACGGCCCGCATTTCACAATCTGGTCGAAACACAGCATCAAACCGACCGATTCGTTCGCCACGCGCCCGGTGCGCCCCGCTCGCTCGTGGGGGCTATCCCGGCGTCGGTGGTCCCCCTTCACACGGGCGGGCTACCCGAACGCCTCGCAACTGACACTGCTGGGCACTGCCCCGGACTGCCGCCGTTCCGGCGGCTACGTCCGCGTCTCGGCGTCGCCCCGACATTTCTCCTGCCCGTCTCCACCGTGGCCGGGACTCAGGCACCGTCGTTCCTAGCCACGAAAACATAATGTTCTATAATACGCAATATCGGGAACGTTTTGGTCGAATAGAAGACTTTAATAACCAGTTTGTTCGTATAGGTGGACGAACGCGACCGGTGACCGTCACGGGCCCGAGACGCCCGCGGCGGTGACCGGTCGGCACGGAACAAACGATGACAGAACAACAGCAGACGACGGCGGTCGGACAGCTACCGAACACGGGGACGGAGTCGACGTCGCTGGCGCCCCGAGTGTTCACACGCGTCGTGTGGGCGCTGTGTGTCGCCAGCCTCGGCGTTCTCGTCGCCCGATTCGCCGTCGACGGCGCGTGGACGCTGCCCGGCGTGGCTGCCGTAGACGGACTGACCGCCGTCATGTGGGTGGTCGTCACGTTCTTCAGCGGTATCGTCCACAGCTACTCGCGCCGCTACATGGCCGGGAGCCAGACCATAGACCGCTTCTTCGGCGGCGTGTTCGCGTTCACGCTGGCCGTGATGGTGCTGGTCGCGGCCGACCACGTCGCGCTCTTTGCCGGCGCGTGGGTGGCCATGGGACTCCTGATGGCCGACCTGATAGGCCACGTCCGTGGCTGGCCACAGGCACAGGCCGCGGCCGCACTCGCTCGCCGCTACTTCCTCGCGAGCGGCGCCCTGCTGACCGTCGCGCTCGTGACGCTGTCGCTGTCGACGGGGACGACCACCGTCTCCGGTATCGTGGCCGCCGCCGACACCGTCCCGCAGACCGCGTGGCTGGTCGCGGCGGGGGCGCTCCTGCTGGCGGCGATGATACAGTCCGCGCTGGTACCGTTCCACACGTGGCTGCTCTCGTCGATGACCGCCCCCACGCCGGCGTCGGCGCTCATGCACGCCGGCTTCGTCAACGCGGGCGGCGTCCTGCTGGTCCGCTTCGCTCCGGTGGTCACCGCCGACGCGCAGTTCATGCTCCTGGTGCTGGTCGTCGGCGCGACGAGCGCGCTGGTGGGGAAACTCCTCAAGACCGTCCAGTCCGACGTGAAGCGCCAACTGGGCTGTTCGACGGTCGGCCAGATGGGCTTCATGATAATGCAGGCCGGCCTCGGTTTCTTCGGCGCGGCGCTCACACACCTCGTCCTGCACGGGTTCTACAAGGCCTACCAGTTCCTCTCGGCGGGAGAACAGGTCGAACAGACGGCACCGGGCGGGGCCGAGTCACAGTCGGCCGGCGTCCTCGGTGCCGGCGTCGCCATCCTGTCCGCGCTCGCGGGCGGTGCCGTCTTCGCCGCCCTCACCGGTAAGGGGACGCACCTCGACAGCGGCCTCCTGCTCGCGGGACTGGTGGTGCTGACGACGCTACACGCGACTCGCACGGCCGTCGCGCAGACCGACTTGCCGGCCGCGGTCCGGTTCGGGGCCGTCCCGCTCGTGTTCCTGCCGGCGATAGCCGTCTACGCCCTCGCCTACAACCTCGTCCACGCACTGCTGGTCGGCGTGCCGGTCGTCACGGCGCCCGCCGACCTGACGCTCGTCCACGGCGCCGTCGCGGCCGCCTTCCTCGCCGTCTACGTCGCCATCGAGCGTGGCGCGTACGAGCACAGCCAGCGCCTGTACGTGGCGCTCCTGAACCTGAGCCAACCCCCCGCTGACACCGTCCTGACTGCCAAGGAGGACTACAATGAGTACTGAGACCCAGATTCGCGACAGTATCGAACAGGCCGCGACCGCGGTCGGAGACGCCTGGCCGCTCCACTCGTTCGTGACGGCCAACCCGCTCTCGGGCTTCGAAGACCAGCCGTTCCACGGGGCCGTCTCGGAGGCCGAGGAACTGTTCGACGCCGACGGCTACCCGAGCCCCGAGGTGTTCCGCCGGGCCTGGGAGGCCGGGAAGATAGCCCCCGGAGTCCTGCGTGCCGAACTGGCCGACCACGGGTACGACACGGACCCGGAGACGTCGCTGGAGCGCATGGACTCGCCGTCGACCGACGCGGACGCCGAGCAGACCGTCGAGGACGAGGTGGACCGCCTCCTGACGAAGTGGCTGTCGTCGTTCCTCGACCAGGGGCAGGCCCAGTGGTCGATGCCGAACCGTGAACAGGGGTTCTACGCCGCGTTCCACGCCGTGGCCCGTCACGACGGCGAGCTTCCGAACGCCGGGGCTATCGCCGACCTGCCCGAGGACCCGGTCGACGCGCTCGAACACCTCCTCGCGGACCACCCGGCCGACCGCCTGCCGGACGTCTTCGAACACCACCTGACGGCTCTCCCGGGCTGGACGGGCTACGTCAAGCAGCGCGCGGCCGACGGCGGCGACTGGCAGTCGGAGTACCCCATCACGCTCGCGGGGTACCTGGCGGTCCGCCTGACGCTCGCCGACCTGGTCGGCGCGCCCATCGACCCCCTCGACGCGCCGGGCACCACCCGCACCGTCGACCCGGTCGGCGAGCGCGAGGACGTCCCGCTGCGCGAGTGCTGGCTGACCGCGTGGGAGGCCAGCTATCGCGAGGAACTGGTCGACGCCGTCAGCGACGCCAGCGAGTCCCACGCCGAGGCCGACGATGGCGGCCGCCCGGACGCCCAACTCGTCTTCTGTATCGACACCCGCTCGGAGATACTCCGCCGCCACCTCGAAGCCACGGGCGACTACGACACGCACGGCTACGCCGGCTTCTTCGGCGTCCCGATGCGCTACGAGGGGTACGACGCCGACGTGGCCGTCGACGCCTGCCCGCCCATCGTCGACGCACAGCACCACGTCGCCGACCGCCCGACGAAGGACGCCGACGGCACGCAGGCCGATTACGACCGCTGGTCGGCGACACTCGACGCCGGCGGCGAACTGCTCGCGTCGCTCAAGAAGAACGCCGCGACGGCGTTCAGTTTCGTCGAGACGGCCGGGAGCGGCTACGGGGCCGCGCTGGCGGCCCGCACGCTCGCGCCGGCCCGCGCCGCCGGCCTCCTCGACGCCGCCGACGACCGCACCCCCGACGACCACGAGTTCTGCGCGCCCGGCGTGGACTACAACCCCGACGGCGTCCACGAACTCCGCGAGGGGCTCACCCTCGACGAGAAAGTCGAGTACGCCGCGACGGCCTTCGACCTGATGGGGTGGGAGACGTTCGGCCGCCTCGTCGTGTTCACCGGCCACGCCAGCGAGACGGCGAACAACCCGTTCGATTCGAGTCTGGACTGCGGCGCCTGTGCCGGCAACCCCGGTGGACCGAGCGCGCGCGTCCTCGCCGCCATCTGCAACGACGAGGCCGTCGTCGAGGAACTCCGCGAGCGCGGGTTCGACGTCCCCGAGGACACCGTCTTCCTCGCCGGCGAGCACAACACGACGACCGACGAGGTGACGCTCTACGACGACGGCGTTCCAGCGAGCCACCGCGAGGACCTCGAACAGCTCCGTGCGGACCTCGACACCGCCCGCGAGGGAGCGGCCGCCGAACGCGCCGCTTCGATGGGTGCCGAAGGCGCGGGCGTCCGCGAGACGGAGCGCCGCGCCGCCGACTGGGCGGAGACGCGCCCCGAGTGGGGCCTCGCCGGCAACGCCGGGTTCGTCGTCGGGCCTCGCGACCTGACCGAGGGCCTCGACCTCGACGGGCGCGCGTTCCTCCACTCCTACGACTGGACGACCGACCCCGACGGTGACGCGCTGGCGGCCATCATGCCCGGCCCGATGGTCGTCACCCAGTGGATAAACAGCCAGTACTACTTCGCCACCGTCGACACCGCCGTCTTCGGGAGCGGGTCGAAGGTCACCCACAACCCCGTCGGCAACGTCGGCGTCTATCAGGGCAACGGCGGCGACCTGATGACCGGCCTCCCGCACCAGTCCGTGATGGCCGCCGACGACGACCCGCACCACCAGCCCCTGCGCCTCTCGACGGTGATTCACGCGCCCGTCGACCGCGTCACCGACGTGCTGGCCGACCACGAGGAACTCACCGACCTGCTCGACAACGGCTGGCTCTCGCTGACCGTCGTCGACCCGACGCAGGACCACCGTGCGTTCCACTACGAGGACGAGTTGGCGTGGACGCCGATGTCCGAGAGTCCCGACGTCGACGCGGCGGAGCCGACCGCACCGACCGTCGCAGACGACTGAGCCGACACGAACCCGGCCCGGACGACCGACGTCTGACCGTCCCGCCGCGAACCGGGTGCGGTGGGTCCGATGCGGACGGGCCGACAGCCGTCGACCTTGCACTTGCAACGCGGCCCGACTCGGCGACCCGCGCCGTACTACGGGTGTCGCATGACCGACCTACTCCCGACCGGTTCCGAACCCGACTCGCACAGTTTCGCCAGTTACTCTCAGACGACGAGGTGGTGGTGACGTGGCGATACTCGAACTCGCCGTCGGGTTCTTCGTCCTCGCCGTCGTCGCCGGCGTCTTCGGTGCCGGCGGCGTCGCCGGGATGTCGATGACTATCGCGAAGTGGCTCGTCCTCGCCTTCCTCGTGCTGGCGGTGCTGTCGCTTCTGGTGTAGCCGCGGCTACGGGCGGTCGGCGTGAGGCGCTACGGCGCCCCGGCCTCGGCTACCGACTCGTTCAGCCACGGGTCGAAGTGGACGTTGGACTCGCCCGCCGTCGTCGGGGA
The DNA here is from genome assembly GCF_019599465.1 of Haloarcula rubra. GTDB lineage: Archaea > Halobacteriota > Halobacteria > Halobacteriales > Haloarculaceae > Haloarcula > Haloarcula rubra. The sequence continues at coordinate 652,627 of NZ_RKLR01000001.1, read as the reverse complement.
CTCCGAGACGGCGCTGCCCTGCCCGTCCGCGAGCGTCCCGGTCACCGGGTCGGTGAACGGGGCGTCAGTGTCGTTCGCGCTCGACGGGCCGCTGGCGGTGCCCCAGTAGTTGTCCGTCGCGTTCAGCGTGGCCGCCCGCTCGTTGTTGACCGCCCACAGCGTGCTGTTCACGATGGCGTTCCGACTGACCGTCGTGCGCTCGGTACCGCCGGCATCGGGCGGACAGATGCTGACCTCGGGCAGGGACAGTCCCACGTCGTTTCCGGCGATGACGTTGTGTCGGACCACCAGCGGCACGTGCGTCGAGGCGGCCCGCAGACCGACGGCGTTCGTCCGGAGCGTGTTGTTCGCGACGAGCGTCCGCCGGTCGGTGTCACCGGTATCGGTCGGTCCGGTCGTCGCGACGAGGACGCCGTTTCTCGTGCGCGTGATTCGGTTGCGCCGCACCACCGTGTCGGTCGCATCTCCGCCGACGACGACGCCGTCGGCGTGGTACGAGATGGAGTTGTTCACGACCGTCGTCCCGGTCGACCAGGTGACCTCCACGGCCGTCCCGGCGTCCGCACCTCCGCCGTGCCACTCGAACTCCAGTGACTCGTCGCACTCGACGCAGCCACGGATGCTGTTGTTCGCGACCGTCGTGTTCGCGGCCCCGTGGTCGACGCTGACCGCGGTCCCGCGCGTGAACCTGGCGAACCTGTTGTCGACTATCACGGTGTCCGTGGTGTTCGAGAGGGCGACGCCGTACCCCGACGGCGTCGTCGTCGCACCGAAGCCACCGGCGCCGTAGAACCCGCTCGACTCGATGCGGACGGCCGTAGAGTCGACCACCGAGAGGCCGACGCGGTTGTCCGACAGCGTGACGTTCCTGACGGTGACGCCGTCGACGCCGTCGACAGCGATGGCCGACGCCTCGTAGTAGTTGTCGGCGCTGAGGTTACGCACCGTCACGTTCGAGAGCCGTCGGTCCTCGACGCCGACGCTGACCGGGGTCGCCAAACGGGGAACCTCGATGGTGTGTCCCCGCCCGTCGAGGACGACGTCACTCGCCTGCACGCGGAGACAGGGGTCGTCGCTGAGTTCCTCTCGGGAAAGGGTCTGCGTGACGACGTACCGGCCGGACTCGGTGATGGTCCGACACTCGGTGATCGCGGTCGGCTCGGATGCCTGTGTCTGTGCGTCCACCACCGGCGTCGCGGCCACCGGTGCGAGGACGAGAATCCCTAACAGTACTGGTATCCGTAGTCTCATGGTGCCTTTCCGACAACCACTGGTCGCCCCGTAACTATCACTCAGGTAAGGTGGGTAAAAGCGGGATTAAACCGGTCAGCGGTCCAGACGGCCACCGCCGCGAGTGAGTCCCGCGTCTGACCGTACGGGCGGATTCAGTGTCTGCAGCAGTTCTCGACTGATACGAACACCGAAGTAGGTAGCCGACGACACACCGGCATGCGCGTTTACGAGACCGAGCTCCCGGGCGTCGGGCGTCGCTACGCGGTGTCGTTCCCGGACGGCGGTCGGTTGACCGTGCTCCTCGGCAACGACGGCAGCCGCGAGACGTACTGGCGAGCGGACGAAGACGGCGACAGCGAGCGCCTCTTCTCGCTCACCGAGGGACAGGCCCGGAAACTCGCCGAGATATACGACGGCACGTACTTCGAACCGGCACCGGACGACATAGACCACGCTCTCGAGGACGCGCGTATCCGCTGGGTCGAGGTCGGGCCGGACGACCCAGTCGTCGGCCGGACGCTCGGCGAGAGCGCGATTCGGAGCGAGACGGGCGTCCTCGTCCTCGCGGTCCAGCGCGGCGAGCAGACGATATCGAGCCCCGACGCGCAGACGCACGTCGAGGCCGGGGACGTCCTGGTCACCGTCGGTACGGACGAGGCCCACGCGAAACTGTCGGCCCACCTCGACTGAGTCGTGGCGAACCCGTTGCTCGTCGCCGGTGTGTCGTTACTCGGACTGGTCGCGCTCGCGCTCGCCGCTCAGCGTGTCGGCCAGTCGGTCATCCCGACGTACATCCTCGCCGGCGTGGCGCTCGGCCCGTTCGGCGTCGGTCTCGGGACCGACACCGTCGGCGTCGCGCTCCCGACGCTCCTCTCGCTTCCGGCGGCCCTCGGCGTCGTCCTGCTGTTGTTCTTCGTGGGGCTGGAGTTGAGCGTCGACGAACTGCTGGCCGAGCGGCGGGCGTTCGCGCTGGCCGGCGGCGTCGACGTCGGCGTCAGCCTCCCGCTAGGTTTCCTCGTCGGCCTCGCCGTGGGGTTCACGCCGCTGGAAGCGGGCTTCCTCGCGCTGGTCGTGTTCAACTCCTCGACGGTCATCATCGCGAAGTCCGTCGTCGACGCCGGGTGGCTGGGGTCCCGGACCGCCGACGCCATCTTCGGCGTCGTCGTCGTCGAGGACATCGTGACAGCGCTGCTGTTCGCAGTGCTCTCGGCGCTGGTCGCGGGCGGGAGCGGCCTCGACCTCGCCCGGTCGCTCGGTGTCGGCGTCGTCTTCTTACTCGCCGTCGTCGGCGTGACGCTCCGCGGCGCCGACCGTCTCGGTCGGGCGTTCAGACCCCTCCGCGGGGACCTGTTCGTCGTCGCCGCCCTCGGCGTCGCGGCCTTCGTCGCCGGTCTGGGGGCGCTCACCCGAACCAGCGAAGCCGTCGCCGCCTTCCTCGCCGGCGGGCTGTTCCAGAACGCCGACCTGACCGCGGAGGCCGAGCGCTACCTCGCGCCGGTCCGGGACGTCTTCGCCGTCGTGTTCTTCGTCTGGGTCGGGGTCCAGACCGACCCCCGCGTGGTCGCCGACGTCACGCCGCTCGTCCTCGGTGCGGGCGCGGTGACACTCGCCGGGCAACTCGTCAGCGGCTACTACGCCGGGCGGGCGTTCGGGTTAGACGCGGACGGCGCGGTCCGGATGGGTGCGGCGCTGACGCCACGCGGCGAGTTCTCGCTGGTCATCGCCGCGTTCCTCACGGCGGCCGGGACGACGCCCACGCTCTCGGAGACGATTCCGGCCTTCACCGTCGGCTACGTCCTCCTGACCAGCGTCGCCGGGAGCGTCCTCCTCCACCGCGCCGACGACATCGCGGGACTCAGGCACCGCGTCGCCTCACGCTGAGCCGTCGGCGACGGCCGCGACGAGGGCGTCGACGGCCGCTATCTCGTCGTCGTTGACGGCGTGGCCGACCCCCTCGTACACCCGCTCGGTCACGTCGGCGTCCAGTGCCCGGAACGCCGCGGCCGTCGCGCGCACGCGGTCCGGCGAGATGTAGGGGTCCTCGTCGCCACACCCGACGAAGACGGGCGTCCCCTCCAGCGACCCCGAGTCGGCGGCGGCGACGGGGTCCGGGCCGAGGAGGCCGCCCGCGAGCATCGCGAGGCCGCCGTAGCGGGCCGGGTCGGCGGCGACGTACGCCCCGGCGACGCTCGCGCCCTGCGAGAAACCGACGAAGACGGTGCGCTCGGGGGCCACGCCGGCGGCCGCCGCCCGGTCGAGCGTGCGCTCCACCAGCGAGAACGCCGAGGTGAGCCACGGCGCTCGGCGCTCGTCGGGGGCGTCGGCGGGCCCCGGGAACCACGCCTTGCCCGCGGCCTCCGGCGCGAGGTACATCGCGCCGTGGTGGTGGAACTCGTCGGCGAGTCGGAGGAAATGCCGCGCCGAGTCGCCGCGGCCGTGGAGCATGATGACCGCCGCCTCAGCGGCCTGTGGCGGTGCCCCCGACGTGACGATTTCCTGTCCGGCGTGTGGTTCGGCGTCGCTCATCGTCTCCAGTCGGGCATCGAGAGCGGCGGGAGTTGTGACGCCAGCATCTCGCGGTCCGCCTCCAGCCACGGCGGGAGTCGGAGCGTGTCGGCCGGCGCGTCGTCGCCGGGACTGACCCCGAGCCCCGGCCGTTCCGTCGCCAGTTCGAACAGGATGCCGCCGGGGTCCCGGACGTACAGCGAGTGGAAGAAGTGCCGGTCCTTGACCCGCGAGACGTCGAAGTCGCGCTCTCTGAGCAGGTCGTGCCACTCGTGGAGTTGCGCCTCGCTGTCGACGCTGAACGCGACGTGGTGAATCGACCCCGCGCCCTCCCGACCGAACGGGGCGTCGTCTTTCAGGATGTCGACCGTCGACCCACGCCTGTCGACACGGTAGCGGACGGCGTCTGGCGTCTCGTCGGCCAGTTCGAACCCGAACGTATCGAGGAGGCTCGCGGTCACGTACGGACTCCTCGAGTGCAGGCTGATACCGCGGACGCCGCGGATTGCCCGTCCTTCGGGGACCGGCCCCGACTGTACCGGGATGCCGTGGTCGCCGTCGGCGACGAGTTCGACGTGGGTACCGTCGGGGTCCCGGACCGGAAGTACCCGTTCGCCGAACCGGGTCTGTGGCTCGTCGACGTCCGCGCCGTGCGTTTCGAGTCGGTCGGCCCAGTACGACAGCGTCCCGTCGGGGACGGCCAGCAGAAACGACCGGATACCGGGCCGACCGGTCCGGCCCGCCTGCTGGCCCGGCGACGCGAAGAAGGTCACCACGGACCCGGGCCGGCCCGCGTCGTCGCCGTAGTAGAGGTGGTGGGTGAACTTGTCCTCGAAGTTGACCGTCCGCACTAGCGGTCGGAGCCCCAGTCCCGCGACGTAGAACTCCGCGTTGCGCTGTGGGTCGCCGCCGATGGCCGAGACGTGGTGGACGCCCGGCGTGTCCGAGAGCGTCACTGCCACTCGAACTCGGCGATGGCCTCCTGCCAGTCCTCGGGAATCGGTCGCGGTGCCTCGGCGTCGCGGTCGTAGGTGACTTGCGTGCTCTCGCCGGTGGCGACGACGGCGCCGTCGTCGCGAACCTCGTACTCGAACGGGAAGCTCTTGGTCCCGAGATTCGGTACGCGGACGCCGACGGTGACGCTGTCGGCCGACCGAATCGGTCGCTCGAAGTCTATCTCGAGGTTCGCGATGACGATGCCGGTCCCCTCGCCGGTCGCCGCGAGGTACTCCCTGTCGCCCTGGCCGACCACTTCGGCGAGGTAGTCGATGCGGGCCTCCTCGAAGTAGGTGCCGTAGCGGACGTTGTTGACGTGGCCGTAGGTGTCCAGATCGTCGTACCGAATCGAAACGTCGGTCGTGAACTCGAAGCTCATGCCAGCAACTCCGCGTGCTTCTGTTTCAGTTTCTCTATCTTCGGCGGGATTGTCATCTGACAGTAGCCCTGATTCGGGTTCTTCTCGAAGTAGTCCTGGTGGTACTCCTCGGCGGGGTAGAACGTCTCCAGCGGTTCGACTTCGGTGACGATGTCGTCGTCGTAGCCCGGTTGAATCTCCTCGACGAACGCCTCGACAGTCTCTCGCTGGCTCTCGTCGTGGTAGAACACCGCCGAGCGGTACTGGGTGCCCACGTCGTTGCCCTGCCGGTTCAGCGTCGTCGGATTGTGGGTCGTGAAGAACACCGCGAGGAGGTCCTCGTAGCTCACGACGTCGGGGTCGAACGTTAGCTGGACGCACTCGGCGTGGCCCGTCTCCTCGCGACAGACCGCTTCGTAGGAGGGGTTCTCGACGTGGCCGCCGGCGTAGCCCGACACAACGTCTTCGACCCCCCGTACCTGCTTGAACACCGACTCGGTACACCAGAAACACCCGCCCGCGAAGGTCGCTTGCTCGGTCATCACCAGCAGTAGGCGCGGCAGGCACAAAAGGAGACGGCCGGTGTCGGCGCCGCTCAGTCGGCGTCTGGAGTCGCGGTCGGGCCCGCCGACTCGGCGACGTCGCCCACCGTACTCCCACCCAGCGACCGGGCGGAGTTCCCGACGACGAGCAGACTGCTCGCGGTCATCGCCAGCGCGGCGAACAGGGGGTTCAGCAGGCCGAGCAGTGCCAGCGGGAGTGCGACGGCGTTGTAGCAGAACGCCCACGCGAGGTTCTCCCGGATGCGTCGGCGCGTCGCCGCGGTCAGGTCGAACACGCGGGGCACCGCCCGGAGGTCGTCGGTCGTCACGACGGCGTCGGCCGCGTCGGCGGCGAGTTTCGTCCCCGACGCGAGCGAGATGCCGAGGTCGGCCGACCCCAGTGCCGGAGCGTCGTTGGTGCCGTCGCCGACCATCGCCACGGTCCCCCGCGACTGCAACCGCTCGACCACCTCGGCTTTCGCCTCCGGCGGGACGCCGGCGAACACTTCGTCGACGGCCTCGTGGTCGCGGAACGGTGCCGCGGCCTCGGGGCTGTCGCCCGTGACGACGACGACTTCGTGGTCGGCCGAGAGGGCGGTGACGACCGACGTCCACGACTCGCGGGGTCGGTCGCCGCCGACGAGGACGCCGCGAGCGCGGCCGCCCCACCCGACGAGCGCGGGGACGTGCCCGTTCGCTCGCGCTTCGGCACAGCGCGCCCGCAGGTCCTCGGGCACCGAGAGGTCGCGGTCACGCAGGAGTGCGGGCGTCCCGACAACGACCCGTTCCCCGTCGACGCTGGCGCTGACGCCGCGGCCGGGGTGGCGCTCGAACCCGTCGACGGCGGCGTTCGGCGGCGGCGCGGCCTCGGTGACGGCCGTCGCCAGCGGGTGGTCCGCGAACTGTTCGACGGCCGCCGCCCGCCGCATCACCTCGTCGTCGGGTCGGTCGAGAATCGTCACCTCGCCGGTCGTCAGCGTCCCCGTCTTGTCGAAGGCGACCACGTCGACGTCGGTGGCCGTCTCGAACACCGCGCCGTCGGTGACGACGATACCCTCCTCCAGTGCGGTCTTGATCCCTGCCGCCGTGGCGAGTGGCGTCGCCAGCCCCAGCGCGCAGGGACAGGAGACGACCAGCACCGCGAGGCCGGTCAGCAGGGCGTCTGTCGCGCCCGCGCCCGCGAGGAGGTGACCGAGAGCGGCCAGTCCGGCCAGCGCGACCACCAGCGGCACGAAGACGGCGGCGATGCGGTCGACGAGTCGCTGGACGCCGCCGCTGTCGCTCTGGACGGTCCACAGCAGTTCGGTGAGGCGGTCGACCGTGCTCTCGGCGTCGGGGCCGACCGCGACGACGAGTGCGCCCTCGGTGACCATCGCGCCGCCGACGACCTCGTCGCCCTCGGTCTTGCGGACCGGCAGCGACTCACCGGTGACCAGCGACTCGTCGACGGCGCCGGTCCCCTCGACGACGCTGCCGTCGACGGGCACGCGTTCGCCGGACTTGACGACCACTTCGTCGCCGGGGTCGAGCGCCGCGAGGTCGACAGTCTCGGTGCCCGATTCGGTCCGGCGGCGGGCCGAGTCCGCTCGCTGGGCCGTGAGGTCGGTCAGCCGCCCGGCCGCCGCCCGGCGGACCCGGTCCCGATAGTAGTCACCGACCGACACCGCGAGGACGACGACCGTCGCCACGTCGAAGTACACCTCCGTCTCCCCGAGGCCGACGGCGACGACGCTGTAGGCGAAGGCCGTCGTCGCGGCCATCGCCACCAGCAAGTCCATGTTCGGGCGCCCGGCCCGCAGGCTGACGTAGGCCCCGCGCAGGAGCGGCCACCCCGTGTAGCCGACGACGACGGCGGTCATCACCGCCATGTTCCACAGGAGATAGTCGCCGGCGGGGCCGTTCGGGTCGAGCAACAGCAGTCCCGGGTCGACGCCGAGGTAGGCCGGATAGAGAAAGAGGACGTACCACAGCATCGTCATCATGCCGAAAAAGCCGCCGACGACGAGGCGGCCTTCGCGCTCGTAATCGTCCTCGCGGTCGGTGGTCTGGGAACTCGCCCCGTAGCCGGTGCCGGCCACCACCTCCGAAAGGTCGTCCTCGGCGACCACCTCTGGGTCGTAGGTGAGTTTCATCGTCCCGGTGGCGTAACTGGCCGCCGCCGCCCGGACGCCCTCGTGCTCTGTGGCCCGTGCTTCGAGGAACGTCTCGCAGGTCGCACAGTGCATCCCGTCGACGGCGAGGAAGGCCGTCTCCCCGTCGACCGTCTCGGGGTCGGGGCCGCTGTCGACGGTGTCGACGTCCTCCTCGGCCGGGTCCTCTAGTGTCCGGGCGACCTCCAGACAGCCCCGACAGCAGAAGGCGCCGTCGACGCCGCTGTCGGTGACGGGCGACGTCGTCGCGAGGCCACAGAGTGTGCAGTCGGTCATGTCAGGTCCACGGCATCGGCAGGGGCGGTCTCGGGACGGCGACGCCGAACGCCGCCAGTCCGTTTGCGAGCGGGACGAGCGCGAGGACGAGGAAGACGGCTCCGAGGGCGCGGTGGAGCGACGACCGGCGGCTCGGCGACAGCGACCCGAACGCGGTGCCGTAGGCGAACACCAGGGGAATGGTGCCGACGCCCAGCGCCGCCAGCGAGAGCGCGCCGGTCACGGCCGACCCCGTCGCGAAGGCGTAGAGGAACGCCGGGTACAGCAGCGGACAGGGTAACAGGCCGTGCATCGCGCCCAGTGCGACCATCCCCGGGCCGTCCACGAGATCGTCGAGCCGTGCGACCAGCGCCGCCGAGACGCGCTGGAACACGCCTCCGACGACCGGCAGCGACGCGGCGACGTCGGTGGCCTGCCCCCGCGTCAGGTAGCCGACGCCGACGGCGAGGACGAACAGGCCGACGAGGACGCCGACGACGCCGCGGACGGTGGTCGCCACTCGCGCGAGGCCGGCGGCGTCGTACAGCAGGCCCCCGGCGGCACCGAACGCCGCCCCCAACAGCGTGTAACTCACGGCGCGGCCGACGTTGAACAGCGCCTGCTGCCGAATCTCGTGAGCGGAGACTGGGCCGCCGGCGTCGAGGCGGTCGGCGTACGTCGTCACCAGCGGGCCACACATCCCGAGGCAGTGGACGCTCCCGATGAGGCCGAGACCGGCGAACGCCGCCAGTCCGGCCGTCTCGCCAGCACTCAGGCCGGCCGTGACGGGGGCCATCTCAGGCGGTCTGTCCCTCGTGTGGACCGGTCATCAGGAGGAGGCTCCCGGCGATGAGGACGACGCTGACCAGCGAGAGCGCCACTATCGTCCGACCGGTCCCCAGCAGGTAGTACGCCACGGGCGCGAGCCCGAGGAGCGCGAGCACTGTGACGAGCCGCGGGCTAGACGTGGACATGGTCGGCCGTACGATTGAGGGAGCATAAAAACCGTCGCGTGTTCCTACCGGCTGAAAAGGCGGTGTTGGCTTTTTGCTCTGCTCTCCTGTCGCCCCGAACATGGGTAGTGGAATCGATACCACACAGAGACCATCTCACACGTTTCGGGAGGGTCGGCGATGACGCTGGGACGCCGCGAGTTCGTCCAGACCGCGGCCGCCGGGGCCGCACTCGGCACGGTCGGGACGGCGACAGCACAGGAAGAACCGGACTACGGCGGCTGGTTCGACGACGTCTCGAACTACGACGGTACCGTCGATAGACGGGGCCAGGACACCGTCGAGATAGCCGTCGGCGCGCAGGGCAACAACGGTGCGTTCGCCTTCGCGCCGGCGGCGGTGATGGTCAGCCCCGGGACCGAAGTCGTCTTCACCTGGACCGGGGAGGGCGGCGGCCACAACGTCATCTCCGACGGCGACGGCCCCCTCGATTCGGGCGAACTCGTCTCCGAACAGGGTGCGACGTACAGCTACACCTTCGAGAGCGAAGGTATCTACAAGTACGTCTGTGAGCCACACGCCGGTCTCGGGATGAAAGGCGCCGTCGTGATCAGGCCCGGCGGCGGCAGTAGCGGCGGCGGCACCGCCCAACAGGGGCCGCCGGCGAACCCCGACTACGGCGGCTGGTTCGACGACGTCTCGAACTACGACGGCGAGACGGTCGACCGGACCGGACAGGACAGCGTCGAGATAGCCGTCGGCGCACAGGGGAACAACGGCGCGTTCGCCTTCGCCCCGCCGGCGGTCCGCGTCTCGCCCGGGACCGAAGTCGTCTTCACCTGGACCGGCGACGGTGGCGGCCACAACGTCGTCTCCGACGGCGACGGTCCGCTCGATTCGGGTGACCCGGTCGCCGAGGCCGGGACCACGTACAGCTACACCTTCGAGGAGACGGGCATCTACACGTACGTCTGCGAACCGCACCTCTCGCTCGGGATGAAAGGCGCCGTCGTCGTCGGCGGGCCACCCGGCGGGAGCGGTGGCGGAGGCGGCGGCGGGAGTCAACGCCTGCCCGTCTCGGGCCCGCGGTGGCTCCTCAGCGGGTCCGTCCTCTTCGCGTTCTTCACGCCGCTGCTGTACGCGGCGACGATGCGTCACCGTGAGTCGACGCGGCCACCGCGGGACCTCGTCGACGAGGACGGCACGGTGCCGGTCGAGGAAGCCACGGAGGCAGAGCCAGCAGTCGAACTCGGTCACGAGGAGTACGACCCGAAGGGGACGGCGGCGCTCGTCGCGTTCTACTTCGTGCTCATCGCCCTGCTCTGGGTGTTCATGTACTTCGTCGAGTTCCTCGGCCGCGTCTCGGTCATCGGGTGATACACGATGCAGGTTCACAACTTCGAGAAAGTCTGGCTCGGTGCAGCGTTGCTCCTCATCGTCGGGTTCATCGCGACCATCTCGTACGGCACGGTCGGTGCCGGCGTCGCGATGGTCGACGACTCGGGTGGACAGATAGACCCGCAGGCGGTCCAGAGCGGCGAGACGGGGACCACCTTCGACGACCCCGGCATCGTCAAGGAAAACGAGAGCCACTACGTCGTCTACGTGGTGGCCCAGCAGTTCCAGTTCGTCCCGGGTAGCGGCGACAACCCCATCCGGGTGCCCGCGAACACGCTGGTCACGTTCAAGGTGACCAGCGCCGACGTGCTACACGGCTTCGCCATCACCGAGACGAACATCAACACGATGGTCATCCCGGGACAGGTCGCCGAGGTCACTGCCCGCTTCGACGAGACTGGGACCTACGGACTGGTCTGCCACGAGTACTGTGGCGCGGGCCACCACACGATGGGTGGCTCCGTCGAAGTAGTGCCCGAGTCGCAGTACAACGCAACGGAGGTGACCAACTGATGGTGTTCGTCGACGAGTACCCGAAGACGTCGAAACTCGTCCGGAGCGAGTTCGTCGTCGCGTTCGTCGCACTGGGTATCGGTGCCCTCTTCGGCATCGTGCAGGCACTCCACCGGACCGGCCTGTTCCGTGGGTTCGTCAGTTCGGCGGACTACTACACGCTCCTGACGGGTCACGGCGTCCTGCTGGCGCTGGTCTTCACGACGTTCTTCATCGCCGGCCTGTTCGCGTGGGGCGTCGCCAACAGCCTCGAACGCGAACTGCCACAGCGCACCGCGTGGACGGCGTTCTGGCTGATGTTGACCGGGACGGTGCTGGCGGCCGTCGCCATCCTCGGCGGCGTCTTCGGCGCGCCCTCGGTCTTCGGCCACGACCTCGAAGCGGACGTGCTGTTCACGTTCTACGCGCCGATGAAGGCCCATCCGGCGTTCTACGTGGGCGCGGCGCTCATCATCGTCGGGTCGTGGATAGCGGGGCTTGCGTACTTCCAGTCGCTGTGGGCGTGGCGCTCCGAGCACCCCGACGAGCGCATCCCGCTGAAGACGTTCATGATAGTGACGACGATGCTGATGTGGTACATCTCCACCATCGGCGTCGCCGTCGAAGTCGTCGTCTTCCTCATCCCGTGGTCGCTGGGGCTCATCAGTCAGGTCGACCCGCTCCTGACCCGGACGCTGTTCTGGTACTTCGGCCACCCGGTCGTCTACTTCTGGCTGATGCCCGCGTACCTCGTCTGGTACACCATCCTGCCGAAACTCGCGGGTGGACGCCTGTTCAGCGACCCGCTGGCCCGCGTCGTGTTCGTCCTCTTCCTCCTGCTGTCGACGCCGGTCGGGTTCCACCACCAGTACGTCGACCCCGGCATCCCGGAGGGGTTCAAGTTCATCGCGATGACGAACACGATGTTCCTCCTGTTGCCGTCGCTGCTGACGGCCTTCACCGTCGTCGCCAGCGTCGAACACGGGGCCCGCCAGCGGGGCGGTGAGGGGTACTTCGGGTGGCTCCGGAGTCTCCCGTGGGACGACCCCGCCTTCTCCGGGTGTATGCTCGCCGGCCTGATGTTCGCCGCCGGCGGCTTCTCGGGGATGATAAACGCCGGGATGAACATCAACTACCTCATCCACAACACACTGTGGGTGCCCGGCCACTTCCACCTCACCGTCGGCACCGCGTTCGCGCTGACGGCGATGGCGATAAGCTACTGGCTGGTGCCACAGATTACGGGCAAGAAGCTCCAGCGCCGGTCGGTCGCCATCGCACAGCCTTACGTCTGGTTCGTGGGCATGGCGCTGATGTCCAACGCGATGCACCGTGCCGGCCTCGCGGGCATCCCGCGACGGACCGCAGAGCCGACCTACGACGAATTTGCCTTCGAAGGACTCGTCGGCACCGTCGCCGAGATGCGCCTCCAGATAGCCATCGGTGGCCTCCTGCTGTTCGTCGCGGCCGTGATGTTCCTCGCCGTGATGGCGGAGACGTGGCTGGCCCACCGCGGCGGTCGGCTGTCGGTCAACAGCGACTTCCCCGCGCCGCTCTCCGGGGCCGAACACAGTCCGCGTATCCTCGACAACTACAAGCTCTGGACGGCCATCGCGCTGGTGCTCATCGTCATCGCCTACGGCCCGCCGCTGGCGGCCATGCTCGCCGACGGTATCACCGTGCCCGGCAGTCCGCCGATACCGGTCTGAGGTCGACTTCCCTATTCCACTATGTTAGACGACGTCGAGGGTCCTGAGCAGACGAGTTGGGTACGGATACTCATCATCCTCGCTATCGGCATCCCGATACTCATCGAGGTGGTGACCTTCGGCGGGCTACTGAGCCACTACGTCGCCGGTGGCGGTGGCGACGGTGGCGCGGCGTCGACGCCGACGCCCGACGTCGAGGGGGCGACGGTCGGCGACGAGATACTCGCGGAGACGGCCGCCGTCGAACGCGTCGACAGCGCCTCGGTCGTCACCGGCAACGACGGCTGGCGATTCACGCTCTCGGTAGCGGTCGACAACACCGGGAACAGCAGCTACGAACTCCGACTCGGCACGGCGACGACGCGGGCGGGCCGGACTGTCGAGGGGAGCGACGCGACGACGGGGGAACTCCCACCCGGCGAGTCGGGGTCCGTCACCGGGTCGTGGATGCTCCCGAAGGGCCAGCGACCGGCCAGCGTCGTCGTCACCGTCGTGACGACGCCTGCCGACGGCACCCCGTCGGCCCGGCAGTACACCGTCGCCATCGGGGACGTCCCGGTCTCCTCCTGAGACGCGTCGCCGACCTACCGGTCGACGTCGCCCATGATGGGGTCGAGGCTGCCGATGGTCGCCACGAGGTCCGGGATGTACTCGCCTCTTGCCATCTCGGGGAGCGTCTGGACGTGTGAGAACGAGGGACCGCGAATCTTGAAGCGGGCGGGCGTGTCGGTGCCGTCCGAGCACATGTAGATGCCCAGTTCGCCCTTCGCTGACTCGACGGCGCGGTAGATCTCGGTGTCCGGGTCGGGCCGAATCGTGCGGGGGACGTTGGCCTGAATCTCTCTGTCGTCCTCCGGCCACTCCTCCAGCAGGTCGACGCACTGCTCGATTATCTTCGCGGACTCCTCCACTTCGCGCATCCGGACGAGCAGTCGCGAGAAGTTGTCGCCGCCGTCCTCGGTGACGACCGACCAGTCGAGTTCGTCGTAGTAGCCGTAGGGGTCGTCCCGCCGGAGGTCGTAGTCGACGCCGGAGCCACGGGCGACCGGGCCGGTACAGCCGTACGCCTTGGCCGTCTCTGGGTCGAGGTAGCCGGTGTCGACGGTCCGCATCTGGATGATCTCGTTGCTCGTCAGCATGTCGTGGTACTCGCCGAGTTTCTCGGGGAGGCCGTCGAGGAACTCCCGGATGTTCTCGAAGAAGGTCTCGCGCGGTTCGGGCAGGTCCCACGCGACCCCGCCCAGCCGGAAGTAGTTGAACATCAGACGCTGCCCGGTCAGGTCCTCGAGGATGTCCTGGACGATCTCGCGGTCCCGGATGCCCCACTGGAAGACGGCGGTGAACTCGCTGACCACGTCCAGCGCGTAGGTGGCGACGGCGAGCATGTGGCCGAGGATGCGGGAGAACTCCCCGCACATCGTCCGAATGACCTGGGCGTACTCGGGCACCTCGATGTCGACGAAGTCCTCGGCGGCGCGGGCGTAGGCCCACTCGTTCAGGAGGCCGGCGCCGCTCCAGTCCCAGCGGTCGGGGTAGGGCATTATCTGGTGGCGGTAGGTCTTGGACTGACACATCTGCTCCTCACAGCGGTGGATGAAGCCGATGTCCGGGTCGACGGCCGCCACTTCCTCGCCGTCGAGTTCGATGTTCAGATGGAGGACGCCGTGAGTCGAGGGGTGGTGTGGCCCCATGTTGAGGTGCATCCGGTCCGGCCCGGTGCGTTCGTCTTCGAGGAGTCGCTGGTGTTCGCGGTAGGTGACGATCTGGGGCTGGCTCTGGTCGTAGTCCCGCGAGAGCGGGTGGCCCTGCCACGTCTCGGGCAGGAGGAGCCGCCGCAGGTTCGGGTGGTCCTCGTAGTGGATGCCGACGAGGTCGTAGGCCTCCCGTTCGTGCCACGCTGCCGTCGGGTACACCGGCGCGGCGGACTCGCTGGTCGGGTCGTCGCTCGTCGTCGGCACCACGACGGAGAGTTCCCGCGTCGGGTCGTCGTAGCTCCGCAGGTGGTAGATGGTCTCGTAACGGTCGGCGTACTCCTGAGCGGTGACGCAGGCGCAGTGGTCCAAACCGGCCTCGGCCTTCAGCGTCGAGAGGACGGTCTGCACCTCGTCGGCGCGGACGACTACTGCCGGCGCGTTCAGGTGGGTCTCCTCGTCGACGACGTACTCGCGTATCGGCGCGAGGAGGTCGGCGTGGGTCGCCTGCGAGGCACCCGCGACTGTCTGGGACATAGTGCTCGCGTCGGTGCCCACCTCCCTCGTCGTACTGCCTCGCCGGCGAGGCACCTTTATATTCGGCGGAGAAACTGACGGTGTGAAGTACGTCAGGCTCTCGCTCTCGATGGCGCCCGAGGTGCGCCACCCGATGCACCAGTTCGTCGTCGACCACGAGGGGTACGACGCCAGCTACCTCCTGCGCGGGAACGAGGTCGGCGATGACGTCCAGACGCTCCTCTTCCACGTCGACGGCCACCCACCGGACCCGTACCGGGCGGCCCTCGACGCCACGGACCACGTCGTCGAGTACGCCATCTCGACGTGCCCGGACGAGACGTTCTACCTCTACGTCCGGGACCGCCCCTCTGATACTGGCGGCGAACTCGTCGAGGCGCTCACGACGGCGGGACTGGTCGTCGTCTCCCCCATCGCCTACCGCTCGGACGGTACCATGGACCTCACGCTCGTCGGCCCCGGCGGGACGGTCCAGCGGGCGGTCGAGGCCGTCCCCGACGGCGTCGGCGTCGACGTCCGCGAGGTGGGCGAGTACGACAGTAGTCGGTTCGAGTCCGCCGCGGCCCTGACCGACCGGCAGTTCGCGGCCGTCACCGCCGCCGTCGGCTGTGGCTACTACGACGACCCGCGAGCGGGGACCACCGCCGACGTGGCCGACAGACTGGACTGTGCACCCGGCACCGCCGCCGAACACCTCCGCAAGGCCGAGGCTCGCGTGATGACACGACTCGTCGACGAGGACGCCGGGCCGGCGTCGGCCCGCAACCCATAACGCTCCCCCCCGCCTACCGCAGGCCATGACACTCGCGGACCTCGACTGGCGCGTCGTCGGCGAGGAGTCCCACGACGGGCCGCTGACGATGGCGCTCGAAGAGATAGCCGCCGAGACGGCGGCCGACGGCGGTCCAGCGACGGTTCGGGTGTACACGTGGCCCGACACGCTCTCGCTGGGGTACAATCAGGACCCCGACAGCATCGACTGGGCGTTCTGCGAACGCGAGGGTATCGGCGTCACCCGCCGGCCGACCGGCGGCGGCGCCATCTACCACGACCACCACGCCGACCTCTCCTACGGCATCGTCGCACCGGCCGACGCCGTGCCGGGGGACCTGATGGACTGCTACGAACTGTTCTGCGAACCGATTCTCGAGGCCTTCGAGCGGATGGGCGTCGACGCGGCCTTCGTCGACAGCGAACGTGAGGCCATCCACCAGCCAGCCTGTTACCTCCGGGCGCTCCACCCCGCCCACGACGTCGTCGGCCCCGACGGCCGCAAACTCGCCGGCAACGCTCAGTACCGCCAGAAGGACGCGGTCATCCAGCACGGGTCGCTGTCGGTGTCGACCCGTCCGGAGCGTCACTGTGGCTGTTTCGCCGGCAAACCCGACCCCGACGCCTTCCGTGAGCGCGTGGGCGCTATCGACGAGTACGTCGATGTCGACCGCGAGACGGTCGTGGAGACGCTCCGCGAGACGCTGGCCGAGTGGGTCGACGCCGACGCGGGCGGGTGGACCGACGACGAACGCACGCGCGCACGCGAGCGCGAGAGGTCGAAGTACGCCACCGACGAGTGGGTGCGCCGGTCGCCCTGACCGTGCCTACCACGACCGTTTATCTCGGTCCAGGATAAACGGCCGCTATGGTCCCCTCTCCGTCGGATGCCGACGACACAGCCTCCGAGAGCGTGCCCGCTCAGCGCTCCGACGCCGAACTGTACCGCATCGTCCGTCTCGCGACCGAGGACGCGATTCTGGGGGCCGTCGGCACGCTACTGCTGTCGGGCGTCGGCGTCGTCCTGTTTCTGGTCGGCGGGAGCGCTTTCCTCGGCGCCGACGGGTTCGGTGCGATGGTTCTGGCGGCGGTGGTCGCTCTCGGCGGCCTCTACCTCACGGCCGCCACGCTGGGCGTGATTCCGCCGGCTCGCGACTGGCTCTGACTCCGATGCCCACTCCGAAACCGCTTTGCCGGCCCGTCCCCGACCGCTGTCCATGGTACGAGTCGGTGCACACACCTCCATCGCCGGCGGCGCGTACAACGCCGTCGACGAACAGGTCGAGTACGGCGGCAACTGTGGCCAGATTTTCTCCCACTCGCCACAGGTCTGGCAGGACCCCAACATCGAGGACGACGAGGCCGAGAAGTTCCGCGAACTGAGCGACGAACACGGCGTCGGCCCGTGGGTCATCCACTCGTCGTACCTCGTCAACCTCTGTACGCCCAAAGAGGACCTCCGCGAGAAGTCCCGCGACTCCATGCAGAAGGAGGTCGACGCCGCCGCGAAGTTGGACATCGAGTACGTCAACGTCCACCTGGGCGCTCACACCGGCGCCGGCGTCGACGGCGGCCTCGACAACGCCGCGAGCGTGCTGGACGACCTCGATGTCCCGGACGGGGTGACGGTCCTCGTCGAGTCCGACGCCGGGAGCGGGACGAAACTGGGCGGCCAGTTCGAGCATCTCGCGACGGTCCGTGAGCGCACGGACGCGGACATCGAGTTCTGTCTGGACACCGCCCACATGTTCGCCGCGGGCTACGACATCTCGACGGCCAAGGGCGTCGAGGAGACGTTCGCCGAGTTCGACGACGTGGTCGGACTGGACGACCTCGCGTGCGTCCACCTCAACGACTCCAAACACGCCTGCGGGACGAACAAGGACGAACACGCCCACGTCGGCGAGGGCGAGATCGGCGAGGAAGGGATGCGCGCGTTCGTCAATCACGACGCGGTCGAAGACGTCCCCCTCGTCCTGGAGACGCCCACCGAGAACGGCAAGAGCTTCGAGTGGAACATCCAGCGGGTCCGGGAACTGCGCGCGGAGTAGCGTCCTCGACGACGACCGACCGCGAACTTTTTGCCGCCGAATCGACTGTACCCGATAGTGCGCAGGTTCTCCGCCGACTACCTCGACGCCACCCGCTCGGGGATGTGGGCCGACTCTCGCGAGGCACTCGCAGACCTCGACTTGAGCGAGTGTGACCGGGTGCTGGACGTCGGCTGTGGAACCGGCGAACTCACTCGCGTCCTCCGCGAGGAGACCGGCGGGACCGTCGTCGGCCTCGACGCCGACGCGGCCCTCCTCGAATCCGTTCCGGGACCGGTCGCGCAGGGCGACGCCACCCGCCTCCCGTTCGCCGACGACTCGTTCGACCTCGTGGTCTGTCAGGCGCTCCTCATCAACCTCCCCGACCCCGAGGTGGCGGTGCGGGAGTTCGCCCGCGTCGCCAGCGACCGGGTCGCGGCCGTCGAACCCGACAACGAGGCGGTCACCGTCGAGTCCACCGTCGACAGCGAACCCCGACTCGCGCGGCGGGCCAGACGCTATTTCTTGGACGGCGTCGAGACGGACGTGACGCTCGGGGCCGGTGCCGCCGACGTCTTCGAGTCGGCGGGGCTCGACGTGGTGTCGACGCGCCGGTACGACCAGCGCCGGACCGTCGAGCCACCGTACGACGAGGCCGCGGTCCGGGCCGCCCAGCGGAAGGCTACGGGCGAGGGGCTGGCGACCGACCGCGAGACCATCCTCGACGGCGAGACGACGCCCGAGGAGTACGATGCCCTCCGCCAGCGCTGGCGGGAGATGGGCCGCTCGGTCGTCGCACAGATGCAGGACGAGCGCTACGAGCGCAGCGAGACGGTCCCGTTCTTCGTCACGGTCGGTCGGGTGTGACCGCGGTGGACTCGTCGTGACGTGTCGGCGGGTCCGGCAGGAGGCCGCCTGCGATTCGGTACAGCGCCACGTCGACGGCACCCAAGAGGAGCCCGACCAGACTCCCGACTACCGCGGCGACGGCGCCGCCGACGAGCGTGACGAGCAGTGCCGACAGCGGCGGGACGTCACCAGTGACGACGAGGGGGCCGACGGCGACGACGAGCACGCCGAGGAGGAAGGCGGCGCCGGCGGCACTCCCGGCGGCGACGCCGCGCGGGACCAGCGTTCTGAGCGGAGCGTCCAGTCCAGCGTCCGACAGCACCCAGCGGACCGCGAGGACGAACAGCGCCCAGAGGTAGCAGAACACGGCGACGCCGAGCAGAGTGTCGAGGCCCGAGAGCAGGTCCGCCAGCGCGCCGGCGGCGTGAATCGGGAGGAGCGCCGCGAGGACGAACAGGGCGACGTCGAACGTCGCCAGCGCCCACGCGGTGAGCGAGAGCGCGGGGTCGGCTCCGTCGTCACTCTCGTCGTCGCCCTCACCCATGGGCCAGCACCTCCGCGAGGACGACGAGGACGAGCAGTGTCCCGGCCGTCGCGCCGTAGGCACGGCCGAGCGTCCGCTCCACTCCGGCGGTGTGCTCGTCGGTCTCGCGGCGGTCGTCGGCCCGGACGACGACGAGGGTCCGGACCGCCGACCCGACGACGAGGGCGAGGACAAGTACGAGTTTCACGAACAGGGTCCGACCCCAGTCGGTGCCCGGGCCGGGCGGGCCGAGTGCGCCGAGGTTGCCGACGCCGGTGAGGACGACGACGCCGAGGGCACCCCAGAACAACCACTCGTAGCGCCGGGCGGCGGCGACGCTGTCCGTGAGGCCGGTGCGGTAGCCGTACCAGAGGGCGGCGGTGCTGCCGACGACGACCGTTATCGCGAGGACGTGGAGGGTCCGTATCGCGAGGGAGACCAGTTGGGCCATCGGTTCACCTACGACGGCCGACACAAAATAGCTGGGTCGAGTTACACCACGTCGCCCCGGACCGTCGCGCCCTCCTGACGCTCACGGTAGGCCCGAACCGCGTCCGCCGCCTCGTCCGCTTCCTCGGCGTCCATCCCCAGCATCTCTAGGGCGCCCGACAGCGTCGGCAGGACGAACTCGCCGTCGCGCAACTTCTGGAAGGCGTCCTCGGAGCGCTGGCCGTCCACCCAGAGACACGCCCCGCGCGGGTCCAGAATCTGCTCGTAGTCGTCCCTGGCCATCGCGCCCTTCAGCCGCTGGGTGACGTTGTCGTCGAAGGAGGCGTTACACACTTCGAGGTGGATGGGTTCGTCCTCGTCGTCCGGCAGGAGGTGGGCGGCGAGGCACTTCTCCGGGGCGGCGTGGCCGTTGGTGTTGGCCCGGAGGTACTCGGGGTACTCGTCGGCCCACGCCGCCCGGACCGTCTTGCCGACGCCGTCGACGCCGTGGCTCCGCTGGAACTCCTCGGCCCGTTCGGGGGCGTCCTTGAACAGGATGTCCTTGGTGACGTAGACGTCCAGTCGCTCGATGGGGTCCAGTCCCAGCGCCACGTCGCCGTACACCCACACCTCGCGAACCGGGACCGGCATCGTCTCGTCCTCGACGGTGGCGACGACGTCTTCGACCCGTTCGACGGCCGCCGCGCGGTCCATACTCATCGCCAGTGGGTAGCGGGTGAGCGGGCAAATCGCTGACGCTCCGAACGCGGCCACCCGCTCCGGTAGGGCCGGTCACGAACAAAATGTTGAATTGTCAGGCGACGGAACGGTCCGTATGCCCGCTCTCACCGACGCCTTCCGGTCGTTCGCCGACTGGGCGGAGGGCTCGGACCCGTTGTACGCGAACCTCGCCCGGCGGGTCGCCGCCGATGCCGACCCGGACCTGCTCGCGCTGGCCGAGTCG
The DNA here is from genome assembly GCF_019599465.1 of Haloarcula rubra. Taxonomy (GTDB): domain Archaea; phylum Halobacteriota; class Halobacteria; order Halobacteriales; family Haloarculaceae; genus Haloarcula; species Haloarcula rubra. Next base: position 632,242 of record NZ_RKLR01000001.1, on the reverse strand, counting down.
GCCCCCGAGGACCGCGCGACCCCGAACCTCCTGTTGGCCGCGGTCCACTACCGTCTCGCCCGGCGACCCGACCACCCGCTCGCCGCCTACTACCCGAGCGTCACCGACGACCCACGCGCACCCGACGACGACTGCTACCCCGCGTTCCGGGCGTTCTGTCTCGACGACGCCGACGCCATCCGCCAGCTCCTCCGGTGCCGTCGGACACAGACCAACTCCGTCCGACGGTCGGCCGTCCTCTACCCGGCTCTCGCCCACGTCGCGGCACACGTCGACGGCCCGCTCGCCGTGGTCGAACTCGGACCCAGTGCCGGTCTGAACCTCCTGTTCGACCGCTACCGGTACGACTACGGGGACCGCGTCGTCGGCGCGGCCGACTCGCCGGTCACGATAGCGAGCGAGACACGCGGCGGCGACCCGCCGCTCCCAGCGGACCCACCCGCTCTCCACTCGCGCGTCGGGGTCGACCTGAACCCGCTGGACGTGACCGACGACGCCGACGCGGACTGGCTCCGGGCGCTCGTCTGGCCCGCCCACGAGGACCGGCGGGCCGTCCTCGACGCCGCGCTCACCGTCGCCCGCACGGACCCGCCACGGCTGGTCGCGGGCGACTTGTTGGAGGACCTGCCGGCCGTCCTCGACGAGGTCCCCGAGGACGTACCGGTCTGTGTCGTCAACACGCTCGTCCTGTATCAGGTCCCCGAGGCGGTCTGTGCGGAACTGGAGGGGTATCTCACCGAGCAGATGGCCCGCCGGCCCCTCCACTGGCTCACCGGCGAGACGGACCTCTCGGGCGGTGACTCGGTGCGGCTCGACTGGGTCCGGGCCGAAACGGACGGCATCGAGCGGACGCGTCTCGCCGACTACGACCCCCACGGCGCGTGGGTGGACTGGCGGGCGTAGGTACCTCCACTCGTGTCCGAGCGGCACGGACGTTTTTGCCGCCCGCGGCTGAACGGAGGGGCATGCAGGTCCGCGTGTACGACGACGGGGCCGAGGACGACTGCCTGTTCGTCCTCGGGTGGGGGAACCGCTGTCGCCACGAGAACGTCCAGTGGCTCGTCGACCGCGTCGCCGAACGGTACCGGGTCCACGCCGTCGAACTGCCGACCCACATCACCGACGTCCAGCGCGAGTGGGTCGACCCTGTCCGCGAGTACGCCGCCGACATAGACGAGTTCGCGCTGTTGGCCCACAGCGCCGGCGGGTTGACGACGGCCCACGCCGACCTCGACGGCGTCACGAACCGCGTGTACCTGAGTCCGTGGTGGGCGAGCGACTTTCCCCTGCCCGACCCCGTGGTCGACGCCATCGCGAGTCTCCCCGTGCGCACGCCGTGCATCCCGACCGGGAACATCGAGGCCGAGACCATCGGTGACCTCGCGACCGACGCCCAGCTAGCGGACGGTCCCGACGCCGCCTCGCCCGCGTTCCTCCGGACGACGCGGCGGGCCCACGCCACGCTGCCGCCCGCCCGCGAGAACGCCGTCGCGTTCTGTACGCTCACCGACGAGGTGGTCGACCCGCGGGCCATCGGCGCGCGACTGCCCGCCGACCGCATCCGTCTGTACGACGGCGGCCACGAACTGTTCAGTTCGAGCGCGAGAACGCGACACGTCGACACCGTTCTCGATGCCCTCGCCGAGGGGCCGTCGGCACTCTAACTCAGGCGCGTTTCGTCTCGTCGGTACTGACGTGGACCGTCTTCTCGACGACGGCGTGGACGACGCCCTCGTCGTCGACCAGTTCGACCTCGTACTCCCTGTCGACCGAGTCTCGGTCTGCCAGTTCGTCTTCGACGGCGCTGACCTCCGCGTCGGGGAGTTCGAACGTCGCGTACAGCGTCTCTTCGGCCGGCTTGTGGAACCGGATGGACGCAGCCTTGTCCCACACGACGTACGAGTCGTCCAGTCGGCGCATCAGCATCATCATGTAGAAGGGGTCGACGGCGCTGTAGAGACTCCCGCCGAAGATGGTCCCGACGACGTTTCTGGTCCGCCACGACAGCGGGAGTCGCACGCGTACCTCCGACCAGTCCGCCTCGATGTGTGTCACCCGGCCGCCGGTACCCAGATACGCGGGGTAGAGGTTGAACACGACCCGCTCCAGCCGTGTCCGCCACGATTCGCTCATTACGCCTCACACGTGGTCGGACGCGTATGACCGTTTCCATCGAGAAACAACCCCAACGAGGTTTCGAGACGAGACGAAACCCTCACCACCGCTCGCACGAATGTCCGAGCCAATGGAGTGTGACAAGTGCGGGGACGACGCGGTGCTGCACGCGGCCTACTCCGGCCTCTATCTCTGTGAGGACCACCTCTGTCGGGCCGTCGAGAAGCGCGTCCGACGACGCATCCGCGAGGACGGACTGGTCCCGGACGACGCCACGCCCGAGGACCCCGAGACGTGGGTCGTCGGCCTCTCGGGTGGGAAAGACAGCGTCGTCCTCACGGAGATTCTCCACGACGTGTTCGAGCGGGACCCCCGAATCGAACTCGTCGCGCTCTCTATCCACGAGGGCATCGAGGGGTACCGCGACAAGAGCTTGGAGGCCTGCGAGGAACTGACCGCCGAGTTGGGCATCCGCCACGAGGTGGTCACCTACGCCGACGAGTTCGACGTGCAGATGGACGACGTCGTCGAGAAGGACCCCGAGGGCATGGCCGCCTGCGCGTACTGTGGCGTGTTCCGCCGGGACATCCTCTCGCGCTACGCCGAGGAACTGGACGCGGACAAACTACTGACCGGCCACAACCTCGACGACGAGGCCGAGACGGCGCTGATGAACTTCCTCGAGGGCGACGTCGACCAGATGGCCAAACACTTCGACGCCTCGCTCGGCCCCTTCGAGGACCACGACGGCGCGCCGACCGAGCAGACACGCGAAGCACAGGACCACCACGTCCCGCGGGCCAAACCGCTCCGTGACGTCCCCGAGAAGGAGATAGCGCTGTACGCTCGCTTCCGGGACCTGCCGGCCCACATCACCGAGTGTCCCCACGCCGAGGAGGCCTACCGCGGCGAGATTCAGGAGCTGATGCTCGGGCTGGAGGAGAACCATCCGGGCACCCGCCACTCCATCATGGCCGGCTACGAGAAACTCGCGGCGCTGGCGGCCGACGCCTACGGCGGCGAGGACAGCGAGCGGGACTTCGGCGAGTGCGAGCGGTGCGGTGCCCCGACGGCACGGGACCTCTGTCGGAAGTGCAACCTACTGGACGCGCTCGAAGCGGTCTGAAAACGCGGTCGCTCACGGGTCGGCGTCGAGAGAACGGAGAAGGCGAGGTCGAACGTTACTCGTTCGTCCGGATGACGTCGAGTCCGTTGTTCTTCTCTCGCTGGTCGCGGCCGCCGTCGGTCTCGCCGTAGCCGGTGTGGCCGCCGGAACTGCTGCCGCCGGCGCTGGCGCCGTCGAAGCTCTCGACGTTGTCGCTCGCGTCGAAGGAGGTGTCGTCGCCGACCTCCTCGATGGCCTCGCGGGACTTGTTGGCCTGCTTCTGGGTGGTCGGACCGAGCACCTGTGCGGACTGGACGCCGGTCATGATGGCCATGACGCGGACCTTGCCCTTGTACTCCTCCTGAATCCGGGCGCCCCAGATGACGTTCGCCGAGGCCTCGAGGCGTTCGGTGATGTTCTGGGCGATGCCCTCTGCCTCCTTCAGGGTGAGGTCGGGGCCGCCGGTGATGTGGACCAGACCACCGCTGGCGCCGCGGTAGTCCACGTCCAGCAGCGGGTGGTTCATCGCGTCCTTGACGACCTCCTCGGTCTTGTTCTTGTCCTGGGTCTCACCCACGAGCATCACCGCGACGCCGCCCTGGTTCATGATGGAGGTCATGTCGGCGTAGTCGAGGTTGATGAGGCTCGGTTGGGTGATGGTCTCGGAGATGCCCTTGACCGTCTCGGCGATGATCTGGTCCATCACCGAGAACGCCTTGCCGATGGGCAGGTTCGGGACGTAGTCGAGCAGGCGGTTGTTGTCCAGCACGATGATGGAGTCGGCTTCGTTGCGAAGCTTCTCCAAGCCTTCTTCGGCCTTGACCGTACGGGCCCGCTCGACGTTGAACGGCGTCGACACCATGCCGACGACGATCGCGCCCTGCTCTTTGGCTATCTTCGAGACGACGGGGGCGGCACCGGTACCGGTCCCGCCACCCATCCCGGCGGTGACGAACACGAGGTCGGCGTCGCCGAGTACCTCCTTGATGGTCCCCTGTGCCATCTCGGTGGCGCGCTCACCCATCGAGGGGTCGCCACCGGCACCGAGGCCGTTGGTGAGGGATTTGCCGACCAGAATCTTCGTGTCGGCCTCGATCATCTTCAGGTGCTGCTTGTCCGTGTTGATGGCCACGGTGTCGGCACCTTCGACGCCGATGTTGTAGAGTCGATTGACGGTGTTGTTCCCGGCACCACCACAGCCGACGATGACGATGCGCGGGTCACCGAACCCGTCGACGTCCTCGTCGGACAGTTGCTTCTGTTCCTGCTCGTCGCGTTCGAGGGCCTCGTTGACGATATCCTGCATCGTTACGCCCTCGCCCAGGTTCGCTTGCGCTTGCCCTTGCTCTTCTCGGAGGCACGTTCGGAACCGTCCTGTTCTGCGAGCATCTCACGGACGGCCGACCGGATCGCCTCGCTCCGGTTGGGGTACTCCCCCGTTTCGACCATCTGTTCGACCTCTTCGATCTGCTGCTTCGGAATCCGTAGTGTCACACGCTCCATGGTTGGTAGTCCCCTTTGGGTAAGACGGTCCGAGCGGGGCGTGTTTACGACCCGCACGACCGTTTACACAGCGAAACCGCCAGACAGTGGCGGGGATGCCACCCCGACGCCCGCTGTGTAAGACGACCGTCTTACGCACAAGGTACCACAGACTGGGGGATATTAAAACTACCGCCGAGTGTATGACAAAACTCCGTTTACGGGTCGAGACACTCTCTATCGTTCGTTTGCACCACTTCTCGTCTGGTCGAGGACGTCGGCCGCCGGCGTCCGTCGGCCACAGCTCGGGCAGAAGCCCCAGTCAGACCGGAGTTCGTCCCCGCAATCACAGAACACACGCCGGGACGCTTTCTCACCGCAGTTCGGGCAGTAAACGTGGTCGTCAGACAGGTTTTCACCACATTGGGCGCACGGGCGAGCCTCCGTTTTCGCCGCGTTTTCGGGCTCGTCGACGCCTGTCTTACGACTGTCGCGCCCGTGTGACACGTCTTTCGACGCCTCGTTAGACACGCCGTCTGACGCGGTCGCCGAATCTGCCTGTCCGGCCGATACAGCGTCTGTATCGCCGTCGAGGTTGATGTTTACGTTGACGTCCTGGGGCTGACGACTCGGCACCGCCTCCTCCAGTCGGTCGGCGATGATGGTGTCGACACGCTCCGCGATGAGTTCGTCGATGCTCTCGGTGTCTGTCACCGGGTGTGCATCGGCCGAGCGAGTGTCTGACGACTCCGCGTCGCCGTCCAGGTACGCTCGGAGCGCCTCCCGCATGACCTCGCTCTTCGAGGCGTCGTAGGCCTCGAGTCGCTCGATGAGGTCGTCGTCGGCGCGGAACGTTATCTTACTCATCCGACTCGTCATACACGTTGTCACCCGGGTATTTCAATCTTCCCGCTGTGTCTGACGGACGTCTGCCGACGGCGAGCGGGCTACTCGCGGGGGTCGAACCCGGTGCTCCACGAGTCACCGCAGTTCGGGCAGTCGATGCGATAGGTGTTCGACCGCAGAAAGTGTGACTCCTCCTCGACGGCGAACTCACCCGCGTCGCGAGCACACGGGACGTGGAACCCCTCGCCGCAGTGGTCACACGTCACCGACTGTAGCTCGTTGGTCAGCGGGTCGCCACAGTAGGGACAGTCGGTGAGCACGTGTACTCCCAGCTACAACGAGCGGTGGTTTACGTGTTACGTGGGTGAACCGTGTGACTACTCCGCGAACCACCACCGAATAACAATGCTTAAGTCTGGACGGCGGGGTAATTTCGGGTACAGCCCGCCCTTAGCTCAGACTGGTAGAGCAGTCGACTGTAGATCGACTTGTCCCCCGTTCAAATCGGGGAGGGCGGACTCCTTCTCCCGTCGTTTCGGCTCGTAGCTCTGCTCGTCTCGTGTCTCCGTGAGCGCTCACGCCGCTCAGGCTCGACTCCGCCGACACGTCACGTCTGCTAGGAAGCGACTGCTCGAACTGTCTCGGGTCGAACGGCGTCGTGTAGTGGTCGCAGTCGTCGGCCGAACTGTGAGAACAGCGGTCGCGACGCCGACGGCCTCTTACAGCGCGTCGCCGGTCGCGGCCAGTCCGGCCTCGACGTCCACGTCGGCACCCTGTTCGCTGAGCGCGTCGCCCAGCGCGGTCATGAGGTAGCTGACGTTCTTCGCGCGGGCGGAGTGACCCATACAGCCGATGCGCCAGATGTCGCCTGCCAGCGCACCGAGGCCGCTCGCGATTTCGAGATCGTACTCGTCGAGCAGGTACTCGATGACCGCGCCGTCGTCGACGCCGTCGGGCACGCGGACGGTGTTGAGGCTCGGGAGCCAGTAGGCGTCGGGAGCGTTCATCTCTAAGCCCATCGCCTCGACGCCGGTCTTGAGCGCACTCGCGACCGAGCGGTGGCGGGCCCAGCGCTCCTCGATACCTTCCTCGGCGACCAACCGGAGGGCCTCCCGGAGCGCGTAGACGTTGGTGATGGGCGCGGTGTGGTGGTAGGCCCGTTCGTCGCCCCAGTAGCCTTCGAGCAGAGAGAGGTCGAGGTACCACGAGCGTGGCTGGGTCTCGCGAGAGAGCACCTTGTCCATCGCGTCGTCGTTGAGCGTCAGCGGACTCGCGCCGGGGGGACACGAGAGGCACTTCTGTGGGCCGGAGTAGGCCACGTCGACGTTCCACTCGTCGGCGCGGAACTCCACGCCCCCCAGCGAGGTGACCGTGTCCGCGACGACCAGCGCGTCGTTCTCGTGGGCGATGCTGGTCAGTTCCGGGACCGACGGCTGGAGGACGCCGGTGCTCGTCTCCGCGTGGACGAAGCCGAACACGTCTGGGCTGTGCTCGTCGAAGGCCGTCTCGACGTCGACGGGGTCCAGCGGTTCGCCCCACGGCGCGTCGACGGTGACGACCTCGCCGCCGGCGCGTTCGGCCATGCTGGCCATCCGGTCGCCGAAGTAACCGTTCGTCGGGACGAGCATCGTGTCGCCGGGTTCGACGAGGTTGCCGACGGCGGCCTCCATCGACGCCGACCCGGTGCCGGAGACGGGAATCGTCCACTGGTTGTCTGTGCGGAAAGTGTAGCGCAGTAGCTCCTGCACCTCGTTCATGATGTCGATGAACGAGGGGTCCAGATGGCCGACGAGTGGCGTACTCATCGCCCGCAACACGCGCGGGTGGACGTCGCTCGGACCGGGGCCCATCAGTGTGCGGTTCGGCGGTGCCAACTCTCCGACGTCTGGTTTCTCCACCATACTCGGCCAATACGGCCCAATTTTTATGAAGAATGTGGTTCGGCCCCAACTCACCGTCGTCGGACATATCAGATTACGTACGACCCGCGCTGTCGTATCAGGATAGTGGGGTATCTGCTCTGAGAACGGTGCGGGAGTGGTGTCTATGACTCTACGTATTCGGGTGGGTAGCGAGACGGTGCACGCGCCCAAGTCCGGACCATCTCGAATCCGAGAACCACCAGACTGCGACCGTCCGGACGGTGTGAACTATCCTCGCTCTTTTTGACAGTGTGGGTCGAAGCGTGGATGTGGTCGTCGATGGGAGTCTTTGACAAAGCACGCACCGTTTCCCAACTCGGGGAGCGAACGAGACGCCCGTACATATGTATCGTATGTGAGGCGTCACTGGAAGTCCAGCACCACTCCTGTCCCGTCTGCGGTGGATACGACATCCGCCGGGCCAAGTGGGTCGAATAGCCCTCGGCGTCCACGCTGGCACGTCCCTGCCAACGCTATCGGGCATCACGCCCTTTTTCCTCGGTAGAGCGCTCGTGTGCCGCTTACCACAGCCACAAGTGTCCCGAAATCGTACCGCGGGGTATGCATCGACGCCAACTCGGGACGACAGGCTACGACGTGACAGACGTCGGCTTCGGCACCTGGAACATCGGCGGCGACTGGGGCGACGTCGACGAAGAGGAGGGCCGGGAGGCCGTCCGGGCTGCACTCGACGCCGGCATCGACTTCATCGACACCGCGGACGTCTACGGCGACGGCTTCAGCGAACAGCGCATCGCGGAGGTACTCGACGAGCGTGGCGTCCGCGACGACGTGACCGTCGCGACGAAGGCCGGACGACGGCTGGACCCCCACACCGCCGACCGCTACAACTACGAGAACCTCTCGCAGTTCGTCGACCGCTCGCGGGAGTACCTCGGCGTCGACTCGCTGGAACTGGTCCAACTCCACTGCCCGCCCACCGAGGCGTACTACCAACCCGAGACGTTCGCGGCGCTGGACCGACTGAAAGACGAGGGGAAGATAGACCACTACGGCGTCAGCGTCGAGAAGGTCGAACAGGCGCTGAAGGCCATCGAGTACCCCGGCGTCGAGACGGTCCAGATAATCTTCAACATGTTCCGACAGCGCCCCGCGGACCTGTTCTTCGAGGAGGCCGCCCGACGAGACGTCGGCGTCGTCGTCCGCGTACCGCTCGCGTCGGGACTGCTGACGGGGAAACTCTCGCGGGACACCGAGTTCCCCGAGAACGACCACCGCAACTTCAACATCGAGGGCGAGGCGTTCGACCGGGGCGAGACGTTCGCCGGCCTGCCTGTCGACGACGGGTTCGACGCCGTCGACGAACTCCGCGACCACGTCCCCGAGCGGATGACGATGGCCCAGATGGCGCTGCGCTGGATTCTGGACCACGACGCGGTGTCGACGGTCATCCCCGGGTCGACGACGCCCGACCACATCGAGGCCAACGCGGCCGTCAGCGAGATGGCACCGCTCTCACACCAGACCCACGGGGCGGTGCGCGACGTCTACGAGGAGTACGTCTTCGACGCCGTCCACCACCGCTGGTAACGGGAAAATATCGGACTTCGGACCACTATCTCACCGAGATACGAGCGAGATAGCGACCCCTAGTTCGACTGGAGATTTCTGCGCTGAGACTACGCCGTACGGCACTTCGTATACGAAATCTGACCGTACCCAGCGGAGCTTGTATAATAATTCGGATAAGAAATCACTACACTCGTGTCATAATTGTTGAAGGTGTCTGACGCTCAGTCCAGCGCCGGACTCTCCCCGCGCCAGCGCAGGCCGCGCTGGCGGTAGCCGTCGAACTCCCCGCGGTCTATCTCCGCGACGATTTCGTCGTGGGTCGTCTCGTCGATGCGGACGAGGTGACACAGCGGGTGACCGGGCTGTGCGACGGGGTTCTCCAGCACGCCGACGAGGATGCCGGTGAACGGCGCGGTGACGACGCGTTCCTCGTGCTTGAAGTGGTCGCTGATGGTACAGATAGTCTCGCCCTCCTGGACGAGCGGGTACGGTCCCCACCGCATCTCGACGAGGCCACCGGTGTCCGCCCGGAGCCACGTCTTGTCGCCCTGGTCGGCGGGCACCGCGCGGTACCAGCCGGGCCAGCTGACCGTCGCCTCGGGGTCGACGCCGAACTCCGCGAGGACGCTGGCGACGCCGTCCAACGCGCGGTGGATGAGCGTCGGCTGGAACCGGTGGGCCTTCCCCATCTCGACGGTCACCGCCGGGATGCCGTCGTCCGTGGCGGTCCGGCGGAGCGACCCCGTCTCACCGGGGCCGGCGATGACGACGTTCGCGCCGAAGGCCCTCGCGAGCCGGTCTACCTCGGGGTTGCTGGTGTCGGCCCGGGCGTGGTACATCGTCGTCCGGTTCCGCGTCGACGTGTGGAAGTCCAGCAGGAGGTCACACTGACTGACGAACGTGTCGTAGATGCGGTCGGCCATCCGCTCGGCCGTGTTGCTCCGGGGTCTGCCCGGGAACGCACGGTTGAGGTCCTGGTCGTAGATGGGGATGTCCCGCGTCTGGGCGAGGTAGCCCGGCACGTTCAGGACGTGCAGACAGACCAGCGTCCCGTGGACGTCGGCCGGCGTGTAGCGGTCGGCCACCTCCTGTAACACTTTCACGCCGTTGAGTTCGTCGCCGTGGAGCGCGGCGGTCAGCCCGACCGTCGGCCCGTCGTGGTCGCCGTTGACGATGGTCACCGGAATCTCTATCGGGTCCCCGAGGTACGTCTCGCCCACCTCGTACCGGACGTGTCGCGTCTCGCCCGGCGGAACCTCGCCCTCGTAGCGGAAGGTGTCGGCCATACCGCTCGTGATGGCGGCCTCCGACAAGACTGTTGGTCCCGTATCTGTCCGGTCGGGGTCCCCCTGCGCTTGCCTGCGCTTGCCCGCCCTACTTGCGTCTTCGCCGTCACGTCTCCCACATGTACGCTGTCTGGCTGTCCGGCGACGACTGCTGTCGCTCGGCGACACGGGACCGTCGATGAGCGTCGTCGAGACCGGCCGCGACGTCGTCGGGACCGTCCGCGAGGAGAACGTCCCGTTCATGGCCGCGAGTATCGCGTACTACGGCCTCGCGTCCATCGTGCCGTTGCTCGTCGTCTCGCTGGCCCTGCTCTCGGCCGTCGGCGGGACGGCGACCCTGCTGGACCTGTTGCGGTCGACGCTCACGGAGCACTGGCAGGCGGTGTTCGAACAGTTGCTAGCCAACACCCGCGGGCACAGCACTGCCGGGGCACTCGGGCTGGCAGTCGCCGTCTGGAGCGGGAGCAAGGTGTTCCGTGGTCTCTGTATCGCGTTCACGGAGGTGTACGGGAGCGTCTCGAACGTCTCGCTCCCCGCTCGACTGGCCCGGAGCCTGTTGGTCATGGGGTCGCTGCTCGCTGCGGTCGCGCTCCTGTCGGCGACCGCCGTCGGCCTCACCTACGCCGACCTCCGGATTCCCCACCCGCTGTTGGTGGGTGCGGTCGCCGCACTGGCGGTCCTCGTCGTCACGTTCGTCCCCATCTACTACGCCCTCTCGCCGGTCGATACGACCGTCCGGCACGTGCTCCCGGGGACCGTCCTCGCCGCCGTCGGCTGGGTCACCATCCCCGTGGCCTTCCACTACTATGCCGGGGCCGTCGGGCAGTACGCGGCCTACGGCTACATCGGGGCGATTCTCCTGTTCGTCACCGCGCTCTATCTCGCCGCCGTCGTGCTCCTCCTCGGCGTCGTGGTCAACGCGGCGGTCGACTGGTAGCGCTCGCCGCGTCCGGACGCGAGACAGGATAGCGACGCTCGCGACGGTCGCGAGCACGAAACGGGACTCCGTTCACCGGACCCGTCCGGTGACTTGCGCTGGCAAGCAGCACGCACCTCGTCGTGCCACCCCTCTCCTCGTCTGTCAGATGAGCGATTCAGCATCACTGCAGCGCGGACCGCGGGCCCGCGTCCAGACGAGCGTCGAACAGTTGCTCAAACGGCCGGTCAAAGAGGCCGTCCACGAGGCCCTCGCCGAGGGCGCACAGTCGGACGCGGCCGCCGACGCCGTCGACGCCGAGACGGACTCGGAGCCGTCGAGTGAACCGGCTCGGTCCGAGTCGACGGCGGACGACGGCGACCAGACACAGACGAGTTCGGGCCGTCGCCTGCCGTCGAAGCGAGTCCTCTCCGTCGGTGTCCTCGCACTCCTCGTCTACCTCCGGCGACGACGCCGGTCGGGCACGACCGGGGCGTGACCTGCCGGCGGCCTCGCCGCCTCGGCGCGGTCACTCCAGTTCGGTCATCCCGACGAACAGCGTGTCCTCGACGAGCGCGTCCGTCGCCCGCCTGAGACGCTCGGACGCCGCCTGGTGTGAGATGTCGAGTTCGTCGGCGAGTTCCGAGAGGCTCACCTCTCGGGGGACCTTGAAGTACCCCCGTCGGGACGCCTCCGAGAGCACCTCGTACTGTGCGCTGGTCAACCCGTAGCGACCCGCCGGTTCCTCGTCCAGTTCGCGGATGGAGGAGACGTCGAACTCGACCCCGTGTTCCTCACAGAAGTCGTGGGTCTTCGAGAACAGCGACCGGCGGGGGTAGAGGACCCGCACCTTCCAGCGGTCGTTCTTTCCGACGGCGTCGAGGACCGTCGCCTCGGAGTTGGTGAGCATCTGCATGATGAGGTCGATGCGGCTGACCCACTCCATCCTGAACAGGCACTCGTCGTCGAACTCACCGAGCAGGTCGACGTCGTCGACGGTCGGGTCTTCGTCCAGCGCCGACTCTATCTCCGCCCGCGAACCCCCCCTCACCCACAGCATCGGCATGAGTGCGTCGTCACCGCTGGTCACGATACGCTCGACTTCGAACAGCAACTCCGGTAACGCCTCCAGCGAGTGACTGAGCGCGAGGTCGCTGGCTGGCACCGTCCCGGATACGATGGTGGGCATCGGTGTTCGATATGCGACTGGCCGCCGTTTACAACTTTCTGTCGATCGGGCACGCCCGACCGTCGTTGCGTGTGCAAGCACTACCGTGGTGTACGGGACGCCCTTCTGGTCGAGTGCAATGTCGACAGTCGAACTCACGAACGACGACATCGGCAAAGACGTCGTCGCCGCCGACGGCACCGACGTCGGAATCGTCAGTGGCTACCGGTACGGGACGGCCTACGTCGACCCCGACCCCGGACTCACGACGAAACTCAAGACCGCGCTCGGCTGGGAAGACACCGACGAGGACGAGGGCTACCCACTCCAGGAGGCGTCGATAGATTCGGTGACCGACGACGAGATACGACTCCGCTCGGACCTGTAAGCCGCGACGTCGGCAGACTCAGTTTTCGACGTATCCGAGTCGCGAGCCACCGGCCCGTTCGCTCGGCCTGCCCACCGCACAGTTCAAGTGCGATTGCAGTAACCACACGGACGTGGCACTCTCCCTCGACCTGTTCGGGACGCTCGTCGACGCCGACCGGCCCGACGCGCCGTGGGACGCCGTAGCCGACAGCCTCGCCGCGCGGGACGTCCGCGTCCCAGACGATTGGGAGGCCGCCTACCGGCAGTCCCATCGCGAGTACGAACGCGGCCGGGAGGCGCCTCTGGACGAACACGTCCGCCTCGCGCTGGCGAGTCGCGGCGTCGACGTCTCGCCCGAGGCTGCGCGCGAGGCTGTGCTGGCGGCGTTCGACGCGCCGGTCACCGTCAGGGACGGCGCTCGCGACGTGCTCCGGGCGGCCCACGACCGCGGCCCTGTCGCCGTCTGCTCGAACTGCAGCGTCCCGGGACTGGTCGAACGCACGCTCGACCGGGCCGCCCTCGGCCCCGAGACGGCCCTCGGGCCCGACGTCGTCGTCACGAGCGTCGACTGTGGCTGGCGCAAGCCCCACGAGCGCATCTTCCAAGCGACGGCCGACGCGCTCGGCGTCCCGCTCTCGGACCTGGTCCACGTCGGCGACGACGCTCGCACGGACGGCGGGGCCGGGCGCGTCGGCGCGACGTCGGTTCTGCTCGACGACTGTTCGCTGTCGCAGATTGCCGCCCGACTCCGGGAGGGGTCGCTGTGCTGACTGCCGTGGCCGTCCTCGTCGCCGCCACGCTGGAGGCCGTCGTCGGCGAGCCACCGACGCGGCTCCACCCCGTCGCGTGGTTCGGGTCGCTGGTCGCGCCGCTGGACCGCGAGTGGTCGCGGCCGCTCGTGGCGGGGTCGCTCGCGGCGGTGGCGCTGCCCCTGTTCGCGGCGCTCGTGGCCGTCGCGACCGTCGCGACGGGCAGTACGGCCCATCCGGCGCTCGGCGTCCTCCTCGCCGGCCTCGTCCTCTTTCTGGCGACCAGTCTCCGCCGCCTGCTGGACGCCGCTCGCTCGGTCGTCGCCGACACCGAGACGGACCTCGCGGCCGCCCGCGAGGGACTGCTCGCGCTGGCCGGTCGGGACGCGAGCGACCTCTCGCCGGGCCTCCTGCGGGGCGCGGCCGTCGAGAGCGCCGCCGAGAACCTCGCCGACGGACTGGTCGCCTCGCTCGGAGCGTTCGTCCTCGGGGCCGTTCTCGCGCCGCACGTCGGACTCTCGGCGCTCGCACTGGCCGCCGGGGCCGCCGCGTGGGTCAAGGCGGTCAACACGATGGACTCGATGCTGGGCTACCGCTCGAAGCGCGTCGGGACCCCGGCCGCACGACTCGACGACGCCGTGATGTGGCTCCCGGCCCGCGTGAGCGCGCTCTTGCTCGCCGTCGCGTTCGCGGACCCGCGCTCGCTGCTAGGCGCTCGCTCGTGGCTGGCCCGCGTCCCGTCGCCGAACTCGGGGTGGCCGATGGGCGTCGCCGCGGCCGCGCTGGACGTCCGACTGGAGAAGCCGGGCGTCTACGTCCTGAACGCCGACGCGCCGCTCCCGACGGTCGCGCGGGCCCGACGCGGCGTTCGCGGGGTCGCCGTGGCCGGCCTCCTCTCGTACGCGCTGGCGGGGGTGGCGACGTGGTTCTGAGCGCCCTCCGCGGCGCGCTGGGTTTCCTCTCCCGTCTGCCCGTCGGCCACAGCGAGGCGGCGTGGGACGCCTTCACTGCGACGCCAGCCGCCTTCCCGCTGGCGGGGTACGTCGTCGGCGCCCTCGTCGCCGTGCCGTTCCTCGCCGTCGGCTTGCTTCCGGCCCCGGTCGTCGCCGCGGCGTACCTCGCCGCGGTGGTGCTGGTCACGGGTGTCAACCACGCCGACGGCCTCGCCGACCTCGGGGACGCCGCCGTCGTCCACGGCGACCCGGCCGAACGTCGCGAGGTGATGCGCGACACCACCGTCGGCGTCGGCGCGGTGCTCGCCCTCGGGACGGGCCTGCTCGGACTTGGGCTGGGAGCGCTCGCGGCGGCGCGACTCCCGCTCCTCGCCGCCGTCGCCGTCGTCCTCGCCAGCGAAGTCGGCGCGAAACTCGCGATGGCGACGCTGGCCTGTCTCGGCACGCCGAGTCACGAGGGGTTCGGCGCGACCATACTCGACGGGCAGGGGCCGTCGGACCTCGCCGGCCCGCTCGTCGTCGCGGTGCCCGCGGCGCTCCTCGCGCTCCCCGCGACCGCCGTCGCGAGCGTCGCGAGCGTCGCTGTGGCCCTTTCGCTGAATCGGTGGGCAGACCGACGGCTCGGCGGCGTCGGCGGCGACGTGTTCGGTGCGACCAACGAACTCGCCCGGGTGGTCGCGCTCCACGCCGCCGTGGCGACGTGGGCGCTGGTCGACTGGGGGGTGCTCGCGTGGACGCTCTCGTGATGTGTGGCGGGCGCGGTACGCGCCTCGACGCCGACGCCGAGAAACCCCTGTTCCGGGTCGGCGGCGTCCCGATGGTCGACCGGGTCCTTGACGCCCTCGCCGACAGCGGTGTCGACGCCGTCTACGCCGCCACGTCGCCGAACGCACCGGAGACGCGCAGACACCTCGCCGTCCCGACCGTCGCGACGCCCGGCGACGGCTACGTCGCGGACCTCGACGCGGCGCTGGGCGACCCCCAACTCTCGACGCCCGTCCTGACCGTCGCGGCGGACCTCCCCCTGCTCGACGGTGCGATACTCGACCGGGTGCTCGCTGCCCACGAGGGTGGGTCGCTGTCGGTGCTGGTCCCCGCCGCTCGCAAGCGGGAACTCGGTGTGAGCGACGACACCACCTTCGAGCGAGACGGGCGTGCGGTCGCACCCACCGGCGTCAACGTCGTCGGCGACGCCGGCGAGGACGCGTGGCTGACCGACGACGTGCGCGTGGCGGTCAACGTCAACACCCTCGCTGACGCCCGCGTCGCCGAACAGTTCCTCTGAGCCGCGAAACTTTCTCGTCGGTCCTCTCCTTTGGGGACTCCATGGACCCGGACACCGTCGAGGCGTTGCGCGCCGCGAGCGAGTCGGACCCACACGTCGACGCCGACGGGCGCGTCCCGCACGGCAGCAGCGACGACCCGAACCTGCTCGACTTCAGCGCGAACACGAACCCGGCGGTGCCGACCGGGGCCGCCCGGGTGTTCAGCGCGGCCTTCGCGTCGTCGCGGTCGTACCCGGCGGACGACTACGCGGGGTTCCGGACGGCCGCCGCCGAGTTCGTCGACTGCGACCCACAGCAGGTCATCCCCACCGCGGGCGGCCTCGAAGCCATCCGGCTCGCCATCCAGACCACGGTCCGGGCCGGCGAGAGCGTCCTCGTCCCGACACCGAGTTTCGGCGAGTACGCTCGCGAGGTGCGCCTGCAGGGCGGCGAGCCGTCGTTCGTCCGCCACGACGCACTCCTCGACAGCGACCCCGCGCCCCACGCGATGGCCGTCGTCTGCAACCCGAACAACCCCACTGGCGAGAGCTACGACGCCGCGGCCCTGCGCGCGTTCGCCGACCGCTGTCGGGCGGCCGACACCACGCTGCTCGTCGACGAGGCGTTCCTCGGGTTCACCGACGAGCCGTCGCTGGCCGGCCGCGAGGGGGTCGTCGTCGCGCGCTCGCTGACCAAACTGTTCGGCCTCCCGGGCGTTCGGACGGGCTACGCCGTCGCCAGCGGGGCGGCCCGGGACCGACTGGCGACCGCCCGGCGCGCGTGGTCGATGAGCGAACCCGCGGCGGCGCTGGGCGCGCACTGCTACCGGGACGACGACTTCGTCGAACGGACACGGGAGCGGGTCGACACGGAGCGCGCACGGATGCGTGAGCGTCTCGCCACGCGCTTCGACGTGTACCCCTCCGACGCACCCTTCCTCCTGTTCGAGGTGACCGACGCGAGCGTCGACGACGTCCTCCTGACCGCCCGCGAACGCGGTATCGCGCTCCGGGACGCCCGCACTTTCCGGGGCCTCGACAGCCACGTCCGGGTGGCGGTCCGCACCCCGGCCGACGACGACCGACTGCTGGAGGCGCTGGATGTTTGAGACGACCCGCCGGGACGGCGTCGTACAGGCCCGGCGCGAGGGGGCCCGCTGGCTCTCGACGGCGTGGGACGGCGGCTACCGCGACGCCGACGCCGTCTACAACGTCACGGTGCCGACGGGGTTCGAGCGGACGGACCTGGACGCCTACCGCGCGGA
This sequence comes from Haloarcula rubra, assembly GCF_019599465.1. GTDB lineage: Archaea > Halobacteriota > Halobacteria > Halobacteriales > Haloarculaceae > Haloarcula > Haloarcula rubra. The sequence goes on along the minus strand of NZ_RKLR01000001.1, from coordinate 615,269 downwards.
GCGACTCGCCGCGGCGGGCTTTCCGTCGGGACCGACCCTGCTGACCGGCGTCGACGTGGCCCACGCGCGCTGTGCGGCGAGTGGGCCGGTCAGGGTACTGGCGACGGCGGGGCTGTCGAACCCGGCCGTGTTGCCGATGGCCCCCGACGCCACGGACGGCGACGGGGCCCGCGACTGGCGCCCGGGAACTGTCAACCTCGTGGTCGGCGCCGACCGGGCGCTCGACGACGGCGCACTCGCCACCCTGCTCGCGACGGCCGTCGAGGCGAAGGCGGCGACGCTCCTAGACGCCGCCGGGGTTCCCGGGACCACCTCCGACGCCGTCCTCGTCGGGTCGGTGCCCGCCGCCGACCGAGCGGAGTTCACCGGGAGCGCGACCGAGGTGGGGGCGGCGGCGCGGGCCTGCGTGCGCGACGCCGTCCTCGCGAGTCTCGACGCCCGCTACGACGACGGCCCGCCCGGCGTCGAGGAGGCCGAGTACGGCGTGGTCACCGACCGTCAGACCGATGTTCGCGCCCCCTGAATGGCGGGTATGAGCGACAACACCGCCGGTCCGTCCGCCGAACCCATCACACCGGAGGCACCAGCGGAGTTCGGCCTCGTGCAGGTGTGGTGGGGCGACGGCAAGGGGAAGACGACGGCGGCGCTGGGGATGGCGACCCGCGCCGTCGGCCACGGCTACCGCGTCCACCTGCTGCAGTTCATGAAGGGCGGCACCGGGACCGTCGAGGACGTCCGCGGCGAGTACAACGCCATCGCCGCCCTGCCGGGCTTCTCCTACGAGAACGCCGGCCACTACGGCTGGCACGGCTTCGTGGACGGGAGCGACGACGACGAACACGCGGCCCGCGCACAGGGCGCACTCGCTCGCGCCCGTGAGATTCTCGACGCCAGCGGCGAGGCCGACCTCTCCGAACCGCTCGACCCCGAGGGGCCGCCCGAGGACGGCGTCAACATGCTCGTCCTCGACGAGATACTGTACGCCGCCAACCGCGGTCTTGTCGACCCCGCGGACGTCGTCTCGCTCGCCGAGGACAAGCCCGAGGACGTCGAACTCGTCCTCACCGGGGGTCACGAGCGCCCGGAGTACGTCTTCGAGTACGCCGACCTCGTCACGGAAGTCGGGAAAGTGAAACACCCGCTGGACGCTGGCCACCCGGCGCGGAAGGGCACCGAGTACTGACGGTCGGACGACTACGACTCCGAGCGCAACGCCTCGAGGTGGACCCGTGCCGCCGCGACGTGGTCGTCGGCTATCTCGTCGCCCGTCTCGGCGACGTTGTCCAGCAGGTCGGCAACCGTCTCTAATCGTCGTCGCCGCACCGCCGGGTCGAGGTCCCCCTCCACCACGTCACGCGCGACAGCCTCCGCCTCGCCGAGCCACCGACTCGCGGTCCGCTCGACGGGGCGCTCGCCGGTCGCGGCGAGGTGGTCGTAGACGGCACGCACTCGGTCGTCGGACACGCTGTCGGCTTCGACCGGCGACCGGAAAAGCCCGCCGACGAACCACTCATTGTCGTGGGGGCCCGAGAGCAGGTCGATGGCCGACACCGTCCTCGTCGCCGGAACCGCTTCACACGTGGGCAAGAGTACGGTCGCGGCCGGCCTCTGTCGCCTGCTGGCCGACCGCGGCGTCTCCGTCGCGCCGTTCAAGGCCCAGAACATGAGCACGAACGCCCGCGCGACGCCCGGCGGGGAAGTCGGCGTCTCGCAGTACGTGCAGGCCCGCGCCGCCCGCGTCCCGGCGACGACGGACCACAACCCCGTGCTACTCAAACCCCGCGGCGACGGCGAGTCCCAGTTGATTCTCGACGGCGAGGCCGTCGCGAACGTCGCGGCCGGCGAGTACTACGACGGCCACTGGGAGGCCGCCCGCGACGCCGCCCGCGCGGCCCACACCCGACTCGCCGCCGCCCACGACGTCGTCGTCGCGGAGGGGGCTGGCTCCATCGCCGAAATCAACCTCCACGACCGCGACCTCGCGAACGTCGAGACGGCCCGCTTCGCCGACGCCGACGTCCTGCTCGTCGCTGACATCGAACGCGGCGGCGTGTTCGCCTCGCTCGTCGGCACCCTCGAACTCGTCCCCGACGACGTGCGCGAGCGAATCGTCGGCGCGGTCGTCACGAAGTTCCGGGGCGACCGCTCGTTGCTCGACCCCGGACTCGACGCCTTCGAGGAGCGTACCGGCGTCCCCGTACTGGGCGTCCTCCCGTACGACGACCCCGGCCTGCCGGAGGAGGACAGCGTCGCCCTGCCACCCGTCGGCGAGCGGTCGGTCCGGGGTGCCGACGACGGCGTCCCCGACGACCGGAGCGTCACCGTCGCGGTGCCGCGCCTCCCACACATCTCGAACTTCACGGACCTCCAGCCACTCGCGGCCGCCCCCGGCGTCCGGGTCGCCTACGTCCCGCTCTCGGACTCGCTCGCCGACGCCGACGCGGTGGTGCTCCCCGGGAGCAAGAACACCGTCGACGACCTGCTGGCGCTCCGCGAGGCCGGGTTCGGCGACGCCCTCGCCGCGTTCGACGGCCCAATCGTCGGCCTCTGTGGCGGCTACCAGATGCTCGGCGAGGCGATTCTGCACGCCGACGTCGAGGGGACCGGCGACGCCGACCGCGTCGAGGGGTTCGGCGTCCTCCCGGTCCGGACTACCTTCTCCGCCGAGAAGACGGTCGAACACGTCACGCGGTATCTGGACGGTGCCGGCCCGCTGGCCGGTGCCACCGGACCGGTCGAAGGGTACGAGATTCACATGGGCGACTCCGAACCGACCGCCGACGTCTCGCGGCCGTTCGACGGCGGCGGCGCGGCCACGGCCACCGCCCTCGGGACGTACCTCCACGACCTCTTCGTGAACGACGCGGCGAGAGATACCTTCGTGCGAAATGCGTTCGAGGACGCCGGTATCGAGCGGCCAGCGGGTGCGACGGCAGACCGCGCCGACCCCTACGACCGGGCCGCGGCGCTCGTCGCCGACCACGTCGACCCCGGACCGCTCCCTGTCGAGTGGTAGTTTTTTCACCGCTCTGTCCCACGAACTTTATATGCGAGCGAGCGGGCAGTACGGAGCATGGTCGAAGTGTTCGCGGTGGCCAGTGGGAAGGGCGGCACTGGCAAGACCACGAGTACGGTCGCGCTGGGGATGGCGCTCGCCGAGCGCTACGACGTGACCGTCGTCGACGCCGACACCGGGATGGCGAACCTCCTCTTTCACGCCGGCCTCTCGGACGCAGAGACGACGCTCCACGACGTACTGGCGGCGGACGCCGCCGTCGCCGACGCGACGTACGAGCGGTTCGGCATGACCGTCGTCCCCTGCGGGACGAGCCTCGACGGCTTCCGGGACGCCGACCCGGCCCGGCTACGGGAGGTGGTCGCGACGCTCGCGGCCGAGACGGACGTCATCTTGCTCGACTCGCCGCCGGCGCTCGATAGCCGGGCAGCCGTCCTGCCGGTCGTGATGGCCGACCGCATCGTGGTCGTCCTCCAGCCGACGATTCCCGCCATCTCGGACGGCCTCAAGGTGCAGGAGTACGCCACGTCCTACGGCACCGGCGTCGCCGGCCTCCTGTTCAACAAGGTTCGGGAGGACGAGCGCATCGACGACGTCGCCGAGAAGACCGAGCGCTACTTCGACGGCCCGACGCTGGCCGCCGTCCCGGAGACGGAGCGCGCCCGTGAGGCCCGTCGGGCGGGTCGGCCGCTGCTGGCTCACGCCCCCGACTGTGCGGCCGCCGCAGCGTACCACCGCGCGGCCGACGCGCTCTCGGTCGACCACGCCGAGTCCGGCGACGTCGCCGACCGCTTCCGCAGTGCGGTCATCCCGGAGACGCCATGAGACTCCCCCGCGGAACGCTCCGTAAGTCCCGCGTCGTGAGCGACCCGCGCGAGACGCTCGCGGACGTCCTCGACCGGACGGTGACCGGCTACGCGATATTCGAGTCCCAGGAGACGCTGCTGCTAGACGCCGAGGGCCGCGGCGTCGTCACCTTCGAGGACGGCGTCCCGGTGCTGGCCTACCACACCGGGACCGACCGGGGCGGTCCGCCGGCGCTGGCCGACCTCGCCGTTCCCGGCCCGTATCACGTCTCGGTGTTCGAACTGGGCCCGGACGACCTCGCCGCCGCTCACGAGGCCGACGACCTCCGGGTCCCGCCGGGGATGCCGGCCGAACGACTCGGCGGCGACCCCGCGCTGGCGGACAGTACGCGGCGTGCGGCCCCGGACGACCGGGGGCAGAAGGCGAGCGAGACGGCCGACGAGCACAGCGCCGTCGAAGCGTTCTTGGAGGACGAAGCGAAGATAACGGCGATTCGAGAGCAGGCCCGCGAAGAGGCGCGGGCCAGAGCCGACGAGTGGGACTTCTGACGCTCTCAGTCGGTCCGGACCGGAATCCACCAGACGCGCGAGCGACCGCCGACCTTCTTGCTCGTGATGTCCGTCTCCGATTCGAGACTGTGGAGTTTGTTCAGGGCGGTGCGGCGGGAACAGCCGAGTCGGTCGGCGACTTCCGACGCGGTCAGGGGTTCGGCGTAGTCGTCCCGGTCTTTGAACACCTCGATGACGTCCGATTCAGTGTACTGGACCTCACGCCCGGGCGGTGACATATACGGAAGCACGGCTGCCGGGTACTTAACTGTCGCCCGCGACGGTCAGCGCGACGGCCGACTCGGTGACCGCCGCCAGTTCGTCGCAGCATCTGGCGACGCCGATGACCGGGGTGTCCGGGACCTCAAGTATGAATGCCTGCTACAGGCGCGCCGGGCATGTACGTACAGACGCCACGGGAAACCCGGCCCCATCGCCGGGTGTTACAGGGGCTGTAACATCTATCAGAAGATAAGTATAGGATGTACCACCCCGGATACTTCGACGGGGAGAACCCCTCCACCTCAGGTGAGCGCTCACGCTGGTGTCCGTGGCGCGCTCACGATTGCGATTCCGCTTCGGCCTTCCCCCCGCCGACGTCAGTCAGGGTTGCACTCCATCGACTGACGTCTTTTCAGGAGTACAGTACGGAGAGCGGCTTCGACCGCTCGCGACGCTGTTCGAACACGCTCCTCGCCCAGTCGGCGACGTCTTCACCGCTCGTCTCTAGCACCGCTCTGACGTTGTTGTGGTCGTCGTACGCCGCCAGACAACAGCGGTTCGTCTCGTCGACGACGAGGCCGAACGTGAGCGGCTCCTCGTGGACGTATATCGATATCTGGTCGTGGTCCAGCCCGTGTTCGAGCGCGTTGCCGTACTCCTGTTCGGACTGTTCGAGCACCGTCTGGTCGATGACGAACTCGATGGACGTCCCCGCGGCCAGCAACTCCGCACCCACCTCGTTGAACGGTTGCGCGACGATGGGCGAGAGTGCGCGGACGTCGCTGCCCACTCCCCGGAACCACTCCGTGAACCGATTGACCGCAGCCAGCGGGTTCCCGTCCGACCCGGCGGTCAGGCGGCCGTTCTCGAGTGCTTCGGTCGGCAGGTCGTCCGCGATGGCGTCGAGGTGCGTAGTCAGCGGTCCGAACTCCCGCGCTCGCTCCACCTCCCCGAGGAGCGACCGGTACTGCTGGCAGACGCGCCGACCGGTCACCGTCGGGCGGTACTCGCGCTCGCGCTTCACCACCCACTGCCGTTCGCGGAACCCCGCCAGAATACGCTGAATCGTTGTCCGCGTGGCGTCGATTTCGTCACAGAGTTCGCAGGGACGTGCCGCCGACGCACACAGCGACGACAGCACGGCGTAGCGCTGTGGGGAGCCGGTGAGGAACTGGACGTCCTCGAAGTCTTCGGTGTCGGGGTCCATGCCTGTCGTTCGTACATTAGGCGCCTCCATTGTTAGTGAACCGGTCCGTTCAGTGGCTAGTGCCCCGTCGCGTCGACGACCACGGTCACGGCCGTCGTCCCTCGCTCGGTGGTCGTGGTCACGTCGACGGCGACGGCGAGGACGTGCGTGCGGTCGGTGCGGTCCTGAACGACGACGCCGCGGTCGGCGATGCAGTCCCCGAACTGTCGGGCCGGGCCGCTCGGACAGGACGCGTCGGCCCACGTGGTCGCGACGCTCGCGTTGTACGCTATCCCGGTGACCGTCCCGCGTTCGACGCGAGCGGTTTCGAGACGCGCGACCGTCGGTCGCAACTCGTCGCGGACGTGCGTGACGGCGGCGGTGCGACGCGACCACGCGTAGTCGCCCGGGACGTCTCTGCTCGCCGTCGCGACGGCCCGGTCGAGCACTCGGAGCGTATCCGTCGTCGGGTCGTCGTACTCGGCCGTCGCACGCACGTCGTCGTGGTAGCCGAGTTGCAGGTACGCGAGGACGACGGGGGCGAGCGCCACGGCGACCAGCGCCGCGGCGACGAGTACCAGTTGGCCACGCCTGCTCACGCGTACCACACCTCGATTCGGACTGTCCCGAACCCGGTCGGGACTGTCGCCGTTCCGGTCGTGAACCGCCTCGGTACTGGCGTCCCGACGGACCCGTGCGGCGTCTCGACGTGGAAGAGGACGTTCTCGGGCAGGATACGCGCGACGCGTCGTTCGAGCGCGTCCCGTTCGCGCTCGAAGGCCCGTTCGCTGGCGACGACCTCGCGTAGCCGCGTCGCCCCGTCGTGGCGCGGCGGCTCGTTCGCGAGTATCGTCGCGGTGTCCGCCGCGTAGGCCTCCAGTTGCGGAGCCCGCGTCTCCGGGGCGGGCGTCCCGAGCGCGAACCCGAGCGCGACCCCCAGAATCAGGACGGCGCCGAGCGCCACCTCGACGAGCGACAGCGGCAGTTGGGCCCTATACATCGACGGTCACCGCCAGCGTGGCTTTGGTCGTTCGCGGCGCGTTGTAGGCGACCCTGACGCTCCCGTCGGGCAACTGGCCCGCCGTCTGGAACGTGAGGCGCGTCGTCTCGTAGGCCGGCAAGCCGACGGTGAACGTCCCTCGGAGCCCACCGTCGTCGTGCAAGAGGACCCTGTCGTTGGCCCTGACCGTCCAGACGCTCGTGCCCGGTGGCGGGGTGATGGTCACCGTCGCGTTCTCGGCCCGGCGTGGGAGCGTGACCCTCCTCCCGTCGGGGTCGACCGTCGCTCGCGTCCGCCGTTCGACGAGGACGAGTCGACGGATGGTCGTCCCGCCCGTCGAGTCACCGGTGGCCGCGAGTCGACGGCCACCGAGTTCGACGGTGACGGCGTACTCCCGTGCGGGCGGCGATGCCCTACGGAGCGCCGTCGCGTCGAACGCCGCGACCCGTGACTGGTTCAGGACGTTCGCCCGGTCGGTCAGGGGACCGTCGGCGTCGACGAGTCGGTCCGCCGTGGCGGCCGCGGCCCGGCGCTCGTCCGGTGTCCGGTCCGCGCCGGCGATGGCCGACTCGGCCATCGCCAGTCCCAGCGCGGTGACGACGGTCAGGAGGACGAGTGCGATACCGACTGCCGGGAGCGTCGTCTGTGCCCGTCGCGTCGGAGGTGTCGACTCGCCTCTCAGTTCCGTTTTGCCGCTGGTGGCCCGTCGCCACGCCGTGCACCCCCTCGCCCAGAGCGGCCCGCTGTTCGTCGCCGGATTCGTGGCGCTCAGTGGCGCGTTCGTGTCGTTCGGCGCCGCGTCCTTCGCGCTGGGCGTCTGCGGGGCCGTCGCCGTGGCCCCCTCCGACGACTGACTCATGCCGCCTCCAGTCGGACCGTGACGGCCCCACCGCCACCGTCGACGGTCACCACTGTCTCCTCGCCGCTGTGCCACGTTCCGCCGAGTGACTTCACTCGGTCGGGGAGGGCTGGCTGGCCTCGGCCACCGACGTCCGCGTCGGGGTGGACGAGTACCAGTGCCTCGCCATCGGTCTGTATCTCGTAGGCCGCTCCCTCGATGGTCGCTGGCAGGTCGACGCGGTAGGTCGCGTCCACGGCCCGCGCCGACGGTGGGACGGCCTGCTCTACCCGTGCGGTCGCCTCCGCGAGCGTTCGGTCACCCAGTTCCGCACCGACGGCGCCTCGGTACGCCGGGACCGCCCCGCCGTACAGCGTCGTCGTCAGGAGCGCGACGTACAGCAACACGACGCCCGTCGAGAGCACCTTCTCGACGACGGTGCTCAGGCCGCGGTTATCCACCGGCCACCTCCGCGTGCATCTCGTGAACGACGAGGTGGAGCGTCTGTCTCCCGTCGACGTTGGCGACGACGCTCGGGACGCCGTCCCCGTCGACGTCCCTGACGCTGGTCCGTGCGCCGACTCGCCGGAAGTACCGCGCCATCGGCTCCGGGGTCGCGCTCTCGATTGCGACCGCGTAGTCGGCGCTGGCGAGTCGGTCGTGCTCGTGTGTGACGTTGGTTCGAATCCGTGCGGTCACGCCGCCGCTCCCGCTCACGGTCGCTCCGCTCTCGTTCAACGTCGGGGCGCCGACGACGAGCGTACGCTCGTCACGGGTGACCGTCACCGGTGGTGCCCGGACCTGCCACGCGTTGCCCGGCGTCCCGCGAACTATGCTACCACCTACGAAGGCAACACGGCTCGTTCCGGACGTGTACACGAGTCCGCCGACGTCGATGCGGCGCTGGACACCGCCCGGGCCGAGAATCCGGAGGTCACGCTCGACCGTCGTCAACCGTCCTTCGCTGAACCGGACGCGAACGCGGTTCCAGCCGGTTTGCTCGACCGGCCGCAGTCGTTCCTCCAGCGCGCTCGCGACGCGGGCTTCGTCGGCGGCCGCCGTCTGCCCGTCGACGACGCTGCCCACGACGGCAGTCAGACTGCCGAGCGCGACGGCGGTGATACCGAGCAAGAGAACCACGCCGACGACGTGTGACTGTGCCCGGCGACGCGCGGGTCGGTCCCCCGTGTCGGGGCTCACAGCAGGCCCACCCCCGCGAACACGACGTAGGCGGCGAGCACCAGTGCGCTGGAGTGCAACAGCGCCTCGTAGACCCCTCGGCTCGCGGTGCCGGCGAACCAGCCACAGGCGAGCATCGTCGCCTGCGTGACGACGTAGAACCGGTACCGCTCCCGGGCGGGGTCGATGACCGACGGGTCGAAGGCGACGGTCTGCCCGCTGGCGACCGACGACAGTTGCGCGAACTCCGAGAGGACGTAGACGTTGACGGCGACGGTGATACCGACGACCAGTAGTGCCGTCGTCCAGCCCACGGCGACGTACACCATCAACGCCGAGCGGAGCGACTTGCGCTGGTGGTACAACTTCCCGATTTCGGTCTGGAGTGTCTCGAAGACGTCTTCGGCGTCGCTGCCGGCGTCCAACGCGCCAACCACCAGCCCGATAGTTTGCTCCGCCATCGGCGTCCCCACTCGGTCGACGAACCGGTCGAGCGCCGCCGCCCGCCGGTCGTCGGCCGCCGCCGTCGGACTGTCGCCCAGTGAGAGCGTGAACGCGAGCGACTCCACGTTCTCGGCGAGCGCACCGAGTTGCACGTCGTCGGCCACGCGCCGGACCGACTCGGGGAACGGCCGACCCAGTGCGACGTGGCCGGCGACGGCGTGGACGAAGTCCTGCATCTCTCGGTCCTTCGCGTCGTCGCGCCGCGCACGGCGGACGGCGACGACGCCGACCGGGAGGCCCACGCCGACGTACGAGAGCAACAGGACGTTCACGGGCCGGTAGCCGAGCAGCCAGCACCCGACGGCGAGGACGCCACCGAACGGGAGACAGACCGTGAGGGCGCTGGCGGGGTTCGAGGGGACCGTCCGAAGCGTCGCCAGCACCCCACTCGGTCGCTCGTAACTCGGGGCGGCGGTGTTCCGTGGTCGTAGCGTCGTGACGACGAACGCCGCGAGCAACCCCGTGGCGAGGACGAAGGCCGCGCTCCCGTAGACGATGCCGCTGCGGACCGACACCGCACCGACGGGCGTCGGGACCGGCCGGGACAGTCCCGGTGCGAGCACGCCCATCACCGTCACGATGAGGACGACCAGCGCCGGAACCACCAGCAGGACGACGAACAGTTCCGCGAGCAGTTCGAGGTAGCCGGTCGCTCGCTCGTGCCGGCGGCTCTGTTCGTGCGAGAGCAGTCGCCCCTCCATCTCCAGATACCCTTCCAGTGCGTCCGCGCTCTGGTTCGCGTGTTCGCGGAACTTCAGGAGGAAGGGCGCGAGCAGGTCACGGGAGGGCGTCTCGCTGGCGACCCGTTCGAGGCCGGCGTCGAGACTCCCGGTCAGCGTCCCGTGGTTGAGCGCCCGGCGGAAGGCGACGGCCGTCTCGCCGTACGCCTCCTGTCGGGCGACGGCCCGGAGCATCGCCCGCCGGTCGTGGGTGCCGGACGCGAGCACCCGAAGGTACCGCACGGCGCCGGGCAGTGTCGCCGCGATGTCGGCCCGGCGCGCCGTCGCGACCCACGTGAGATAGCGGTTCCCGGCCACGAACACGAGCGACCGGAGGCCGACCCCGGTGAGGATAGCGACCGACAGCGCGACGGCGACGCGCGGGACGCTCGGGAGCGTGAGTCTGTCGAGCACGGGGAGGCTTCGACTGGCTAGCGCCACCACGCTGTCGAAGGTGCCTGGTGGCAGCGCCAGCGCCAGCGTCCCGGTCACGAACGCCCCAGCGACGAGTGCGACCCACGCGACCCCGTACACCCGCGCGACGTAGAGGTCGAACCCGGTATCGGGGTTCGCGGCCCGATACCGCTCTCTGGTGGTCGCGTGTGCCTCGTCGTCGGCGTGGTGGCCGAACAGGGCGTACAGCCCCCTGTCGACCAGTCCGAGCGTCGGGCCGTCAGTCGTCATCGCCACCGACCTCCAGATGGAGTGGCTCTGCCGTCCCCTCGGTGCGGCGGAGGCGTTCGACCGTCGCCGCCTCGTTCGTCTCCAGGTCCGCGAGGACGCCGAACAACTGCGTGAAGTCCGTGACGCCCTCGCGAACCAGATACTGGACGTAGCGGTGTCGGCGGTGGAACGTCTCCTCGACGGCCTCGACGGGTTCGTCCCGGAGCGTCGCGAGTCGGTCGAAGATGTCAGTCTCGACCTGTCGTCGGTCGTCGCCCAACTGCGGGTGGTCGTAGGCCAGTTCGAACGTGCCGTCCCGACGGCGACGGCAGACCGTGTTGTAGTGAATCGTCTCGCCGTCCTTCTCGATGGTCGCACAGCCGTCGTGCACCGGGTCGTCGACGAACTCGACCACCTCGCCGACGTAACGGTCGCCGCCGACGTGGCGTGGGAAGACGACGACGTCTATCTCCGCCAACAGGTAGGTCGGGACGCCCTTCTCGATGACGCGGTTGACGAGCGTCTCGATGTCAGCGGCGTGGGTGGTACCGAGGACGCCGTGGCCGGTGTTGAGCGTCTCCGCGAACGTCTCGAACGACGCCGGGGTGTTTATCTCGGCGATGACCTCGACGTCGGGGTTCAGGTAGTTGCACTGGGTCATGAGGTCGGCCATCGTCACGCGCCGGTGGTCTCGCTCGTGGTCGCGGGTCGTCAGCGACACGCCCGTCTCGTGTGGAATCCGCACCTCGCGGGACCCCTCGTCGATGCTGATGGGACGGTCCCGGTACGGGATGAACGGCATGTGGGCGTTCAGGAGCGTCGTCTTGCCGGCCCCGGTCGGCCCGGAGAAGAGGACGACGCCGTGGGACTCGTACAGCATCCAGAGTAGTGCGACCAGTTCCGTCGGCAGCGAGTCTCGTTCGACGAGGTCGACCGGCGTCATCGCGTCGGTGGACTGCTTTCGAATCGAGATGTGGGGGCCGTCCTCGCTGATGGTCGGGAGCGCCACCGCACACCGGATGGTCTCCTCGCTGTCGTGGACGCCGCCGTCGGGGTCGATGTTCACCTTCGCGCTCGGGTTCGAGGCGTTGAGTTCCGTGCCGTCGTCGGCCGCGAGTTGCGTGACGACGTTGACGAACGCGCTCTCGGAGTCGAACGAGAGGTTTGTCGGGACGCGGCCGTCGTGGCCGAGGTCGGTGCGTGGGAGGACCTTCACCCGTTCGCCGACGCGGTTGGCCTCGATGTCCTCGAGCGTGTGGTCCCGGATGGGGACGGTGAGTTTCCCGTGGCCCACCAGATCGCGCAGGACGTAGTACAGTAGGTCGTCCAGTCGGTCGTCGGCGAAGCGCCGGTCGACGGGTGGGACCGCGAGGTCCAGTTCGGCGAGTGCCGCACGGACACGATACCGAGCGGCGTCCAGCCACTCGGTCGTGTTGCGCACCGTCAACTGTCGGGCCAGCAGCGACCGGGCACGCTCGCGGACGAACCCGACGCTGTCCTCGACGAGGCCGTCGACGTTCGTCTCCCAGACGCGCTCTTTGCACGCCTCGATGAGTTCCTCGTCGCCGGGGAGCAGGTCCGGTTCCCGGACGGCGTACTTCGTCGTGAACGGGTCGCTCCCGAGCAGATGTTCGCGGTAGACGACGACGGGCACCTCGAACTCGTGGAACCGGACCGTGTGGCGGCCGACCCGTTCGCTGGCGAAGCGGCCGATGTAGTCCGGGTCGGCCCCGAGGTCGGTGTCGACCGGCGCGTAGTCCTCGGTGTGGACCACGACGCCGTCGTCGGTGACGTCGGCGACGTCGATGCGGTCGTCCAGCGCGTACGGCGTCAACTCGCCGAGACACGCCAGCGAGCACAGCGCGTGGTAGGCGACCCGGCGCCGGACCGCCGGCGAACAGTCGACCAGTCGGTCGATGACGCGGCGGTGTTTCGGGTCGAACCCACTGTCCATCCGTTCGATGGCGCCTTCGCGTGTGCGTGGCCGCTCGATGTTCGCGCCGTCGAAGTACGACTCGACGGTGGCCAGCGTCTCGGCCCCGGCCGGCCCGAGGACGGGGTCCCGGACTTCGTACCTGAAGCCGTCCGCCCGGCGGACGGTGACGACGACGCCCGGATAAATCTCGTCCTGTTCGCGGACGTCCGGCGCGTACCACGCGTCGGCGTCGTCCGGCGGTACCGGTGCGGGAACTGCTGCCGTTCCACCCTGTCTCCCCACTCCGCTCATTACTACAGTGTGGTTTTCTTTTCGTACTTAAATCACAGCATATAATCTTGCATTTCAGCCGTGAAGATGTGGACAAATACCGCGTAGGGCAAGCCGGATTCGGGCGGCCGCCGGGCGTTCAATGCGTCACTGGTGCCCTCTGTGCGCGAGAGGGTCCGTAGTGGGCGGATGGACGCGAGACGGTCGGTGACGTCGGCGGCAGTGTCGGTCTGTTCGATGGTGGTCTCGACCGGCCTGCCGACGCCGGCGCTGACGACCAGTTTCGTCGGCGGCACAAAGCGTTTGTCGCTGCGCTAACTGGACTCAGCCATGCCCTCCCGTAGACGAATTCTCACTGCCCTCTCCAGCGGTGCCGCCGCGGCCCTCGCCGGGTGCCAGTTCGATACCGACGCCGCCCCGCCACCCACCGTCGACGGCGACGACGGCCGTACTGTTGAGGACTACGAGGCGAAACACGTCCGGAACACCGACGGTGCGGTCCTGTACACCCGCCGAGACACGATTCCCACCGAGACCGACGACGCGGAGCGCGCCCTCCGCGGCAGCGACCACCTTGTCACCCGAGCGTCGTTCGAGGAGGCGACGTTCGGGTCCGTCCCCGAAGCCCGTGAGTTACGCTCGTTCGTGGGCGAGACGGATTTCGAGACCCACGCCGTCTACCTGTTCACGACGGCGGTCGACGCCTGTCACGAGATTCGCATTACGTCGATGCAACAGGACCGGGACGGCGACCCACACGGCCACTTCTGTCAGGCGCGGCGGCCGGCCGACGTCGCCTGTTCGACCGACGATACGGACTCGGTCGGTATCGCTATCAGATTCCCGTTCACCGGGGAGCAGACGTCGGGCCACGGCACCGGGATGTCCAGTCACTGCCGGGGACCCGACGAACCGGTCCCGTTCACGGCCGACGTCGTCGCCCGCAACGGGAGTGATGGCTCGTGAGACGGCGCGACCTGCTGGCGGCCTGTGGAGTCGGGCTGACCGGACTGGCGGGCTGTTCGTCGCCACCGTGGACCAGCGAGGACGGCCCGAACGTGGATACGGCGGCGCTGGCCGCGAACCTCGACCTGGTGGCGTTCCCGGCGACACCGTTCCCCGGCGACGCCCTCGACGCCTGTGCGACGCGCCACCGCGAGCGCGCCGAGATGTTGCTCGACCGGATACCGTCGGACCCCGAGATACCGAACGAGGCGGTCCGGCAGGAACTCGACCACGTCCGACCCGACCCCGAGGAGCGGCCCTCCGAGTCCCCGCCGGACGGCGAGTGGGCGCTGGACTGGCTCGAGGACTGGCGGCGCTACCGAGCGGACGCGGCGACGGCCGAGGCCGCCTACAGGGCGGCGACGGGCGCCGACGACGCGGCCGCCCTCGCAACCCGTCGACGCGAGGTTCGCGATACCATCGGCGACCTGTGGGCGGCCCAGACCTACCGTGCCGGGGACCCGCTCACGGCGGCCGTCGCTCACGCACCGCTCGAAGGGCTCGTCGAGTCTGCGCGTGGGTTCGTCCGGCCGCAAGCGGCGTACCCGTCGGACCCGGTCGCGGACCCGTTCGGAGCCGGTGAGGCCGTCCAGGCCGTCGAGCGAGCCGACGCGGCCATCGCCGACGTGACGCGGCTCCGTGACGCCGTCATCGGTGCCGACACGACGTCCCACGCCGGGGCGCTCGGGGGCGCTGCACGTCGACTCAGGTGGTCGCTCTCGGAGACGACCGACGGACTCGACCCGTACGTCGACGACTGGGAGGACGCGTTCGGCCGCGAACTGAGCGGCGCCGACCGAGAGCTCTTCGTCGAGTCGACCCGGTTGTTTCGGTATCTCCGGGAGGAGGTCCGCGAGTTACACGACGACGACCAGTACGCGCTGGCCGTCGTCGAGACGGGCCGCGCGCTCGTAGCGGCCGAAGTCCTCCGGGCCATCGTCACGGGTGTCAGAAACCGCGAGTACCCCGAGGAGGTGACCGCGTCGCTCGTTCGGGAGGCCGCAATGGACGCCGAGCGGGCGCTCCAGACCGCGGTGGACCAGTCGCAGTCACCGTTGACCGGCGCCCTCCTGCAACCGGCGCTGTACAGACAGCGCGGCACGATTCAGGAGATGCAGGAGGGGTATCAGGACGGTCCCGAGGCGTACGCGGCGTTCACGCGCACCGCGATGTACGCACGGGGCGTCCCGGAAGCGACGTCGTTCGTCGCCGCCCGTCTCGACGAGGCCGCCGGTGCCGGGGACGGGTGAGGCCCCCCGGCGACGGTGCCGGACTCCTCGCCGGGTCGACGCCCTCAGTCGTCGGTCGCCGACGGCGACTGCTCGGACGCGACGGTCCAGCGGTCCTCCAGCGACGCCATGATGTCGGTCCAGCCGCCGTACTCCAGTTCGGACGTCTCGACGGTGCCCGGGCCGAAGGCGCCCTGTCGCTCGCGGAACTCGCGGAAGCGCGTCGCGGCGTCCTCCCTGACCGAGTCCCAGAACGAGGCGTCGAAGGGGTACACCGGCTCGGAGAACTCGCCGTCGTTCAGGACCATCCCGATGGCCTTCACCAGCGGCGGGCCGTCGAAGTAGGATGGGATCTCGCCGGCGCCGCTCTCGATGGGGTAGAACACGCCGTGGTGGGACCCGCGCATCGCCCCAGCGACGAACGGCGGCGTGGCGTACGGCTGGAGCACCTCGCCGGGCGACGGGAAGTCCGCCTGCGTCCGGACGAGCGCGACGGGGTCGTCCTTGCCGACGTACTCGCCCGCGACGTTCCTGAGCTTCTGCGTCGAGACGGCGGCTACCTCTGCGCCCGTCGCGCGCGAGTAGATCTTCTCGATGCCGAACCGATGCGGTTCCATCAGCAGCGCCGTGAGGTCCCAGCCGTCCTCGGGGACGTCTAGCTGGATGCGTCGCTCGCCGTCGTCGGTGTGTTCCAGGTCCATCACCTGGAAAGTGAACCCCTCGTGAATCGTGTCCTTGAGCAGCAACCCGGTCGTGTACCGCGGGTCCGCGAAGGCGGTGTACAGCGGCTGGTTGAACGCCCCGGGCTCGGTCTTGTCGGCCCCGAACACGAGGAACGGTTCCGCTTCCCGTTCCTCGAAAGTGAGTTCGCACACGCCGGGGCCGAGGCCACGGACGTTGCCGGCGAAGGCGTCTTCGAGGAGGTCCTGTCCCGCGCCGTAGAGGCCCTGCTCTTTGGCGACTTCGGTGCCGGCCTCGAACGCGTCCCACGCGAGGCGGTGGACCTCGTCGTCGTCCTCCCCGCGCGTGTGGCTCATCACGATGTCGACGTCGTCGCCGACGGTGAACACGAAGTAGTCGTCCAGGAACGCCCCCTCGTCCGCCAACACGTCTTCGACCGCGGCGACCAGTTCGGGCGTCGGCCGCAAGTGGCCCGCGTTGCTCCCGACGTCAGCCTTGATGACGGATACGGTTCGCATGGTGTACCTCATCCGAAACCACGGCCGTGACGCACAAAAGTATAATCAAGTTAACATTAACTACGGACTCAGTTGCAACTTCGGCACACGGCGTCCGGCGTGCAGACGCCCGACAATCCCCCACTGTCTTTCTGCGAGGAGAGAATACCGCCGTTTACGGCGGGGAGGATGTCACCTCGGCCCGATGTCCGGATACGACTGACGCTGCCCGGTGGAGTTCCGTGCGACCAGTTGGGCCGTCGCCGTTCGCGTTCCGCCGTCGCTGTTGGTCCGTTCGTCGTAGTGCAACACGGTCAGTCCGAGTCCCGCCCGGAGCAGTTCGTTGGCCGCGAACCGGTAGCGGTCGGTACTCGGACCGCCGTCGACGTCGTCGGTCGTCCGCAGGTGGTGCTGGACGAACAGACAGCCGCCCTCGACCAGCGAATCGACGACGTCGGGCAGGCGGTCCACGACGCGGTAGAAGCTGACGGTCACGACGGCGTAGGTCGCCTCGGGGAACGTGTACGTCGGGATGTCCGCTTGGATGGGCGAGACGCGGTCGGCGACACCGGCCGCGCGTGCGTTCCGCCTCGTAATCGTCAGCCCCTCGCGGGACTGGTCGACGGCGTCGACGTGGTACCCCGCCTCGGCCAGTCGGACCGCGTTCCGGCCGGTGCCGGTGGCCACGTCCAGCGCCCGGCCGTCGGGGAACGTGGGCAGGTAGCGCTCGAGTACTGGGTGCGGGTCGGGGTCGGTCGGATACTCGCCGCGGCGGAACCGTTCGTCCCAGGTGGGCATGGTGGCCGTACGGGGGGCCGGGTGATGTGGGTGTGGGTCGTCTCCTCGGCCATCGTGGACGGTCCTCGACCATGCCACTCGGTCCAGACGCCTCGACGCGCCGACTATCGGCCGACCGGAGCGCTGGGGCGGCGGGGCCGTCGCGACTGTCTCGGGTCGGTGCCCTAGCCGCCAGACCGAAGTGTGTCAACAACTAACACTCACGTGCGGTATGCCTCCCCGCATCACCCGGACGGACAGGTCGGCGTTCGAACGCGTCCGGGACGCGATTCTCAATCGCGGCGACCCGGACGAGGACGAGTCACCGACGGGGCCCGGCGCCCCCACACCGGGATAGCCGCAGTCGGGCCCTCCCGTCGGTTTTTCAGGACACTGGCTAGCCCAGTCACTCGGCCGTCTCGTCTAACTCGCGCGTGTAGACGGCCTCGTCGTACGGGTCGCCACCGATGGTGACGGTCCGGGTCGCCGTCTGCTCGAAGCCCAGTTTCCGGAAGAACTCCCGACTGGCGTCGTTGTCGGCCAGGTCCAGCGCGCGGACGCGCTCGACGCCTTGCTCGGCGAAAATCTCTCGCAGGCGCTCGTAGAGCCGCGTGCCGACCCGCTTTCGGTGCCGCGTGGGGTCGACGTACAGCCGGAGGACGGTACCGACCGGCCCGTAAGCGACTCCCTGTGCGAACCCGACGACCTGTTCGTCGTCGCGGGCGACGAGCATCGTCGCTTCGACGTCGAGGTCGCTGACCGGGATGTCCTCGGCCCAGCCGTGGAGTGCGCTGCCGACCGGCCCGGCGTACCACTCCTCGATGGTCGCGTCGATGACGTCGGGGTCGAGGGCGTCGTAGGCGTCGTGCCACGCGCGACGGGCGACTCTGCGGATGCCCTCGGCGTCGGAGTCGAGCGCGTGGCGAATCTGAATCATCGTCGCCGGTCCGTCGGGGCCGCCGCGGCCACGGCGCGCTGTGCTCGGCTCACTGTTGGGTGCACCTGAGGGACGCCTCCAACCTAAGCCCACCCCTTCAGCCGGTCGCTCGCGGGCCACCGAACGGCCTCGCCCGCCGCAATGCTTTCGTGTGCCTGCACAACGCTGTGGGCGCGGCGGGCCGAACGGACGACCACGGACTGCCGGGTGACCCGGGCGACGCCGACAGCGGCGGTCGGACGACGCCAGCGCACTCCGGCGACGCCCAGAGACTCACACATGCACGACACCGACAGACCCCACGGTAGCCCGACGAGCCAGAGCCGTCTCGGCTGGTGGCTCCTCGTCGTCGGCCTCGCCGGCGTCCTCGCGTTCGCTGCCACACACGTCACCGCGATGCTGGTCCTCGGGGTGTTCGGCTACTACGCGACGCGGCCGATATGCGACCGTATCGGGGCCGTCGTCGACAGTGACCGGGTCGCGGCGACGGTCACGGTGCTGGTCGTCCTCGTCCCGACGTTGCTGGTGCTGGTCTCGCTGGTCGCCCAGACCCTGCGACGGCTCCAGCGCCTGCTGAACGGCCCCGGCGTCGGCCGACTCGCCGGGACGCTGGAGACGGTCGAGGCGCTCTCCGCGGCCCAGCGAACCCAACTGCGGACGCTGGTCACCGACCCGCTGTCGGTCCTCGGCGGACAGAACGGGGCGCTCCTGTCGAACGGCGACGTCCTGCTGGGGGCGATACAGGGCGTGTTCGGGACGGTGATGACGCTCGCGCTCGCAGTGACTCTCTCCTACGCCCTGCTCTCGCGGGACGCGGGGCTCCGGGACGCCTTCGTCGAACTCGTCGGCGGGGTGGAGACGACGGCGTACGCCTACGCCGCGGCCGTCGACGAGGACCTCGAATCGGTGTTCTTCGGCAACTTCCTCTTTGCCGTCATCATGGCCGTCGTCGCGGTGGCCACCTACTGGACGACGAACCTCCTCGCGCCCGACGGGCTGGCGGTGCCGATGGTCCTGACGCTCGGCCTCCTGACCGGGGCGGCGAGCCTCGTCCCGGTCGTCGTCGGCAAACTCGTCTACGTGCCGGTCGTCGCGAGCCTTGCGGTGCAGGCCCTCACCGGCCCCGGCGAACTGCCGTTCGTCGGCGCCGTCGCCCTCGTGTACGTCCTCGTCCTCGACTTGCTTCCGCAGGCACTCGTCCAGCCGTACGTCTCGAGTCGTCGGCTGGACATGCTCGCCCTCCTGTTCGCCTATCTGGTCGGTCCCGTCGTGTTCGGCTGGTACGGGTTCTTCCTCCTGCCCATCGTGTTCGTCCTCGCCCTCGAAGCGGTACGGCTGGTCCTGCCGGAACTGCTCGACGGGGAGCGGCCGCTGCCGTCCGTCTCTCTCGACACCGACTCCGGAACGGACCCACAGGACGAGCGGGACGACGTCCCCGACGCCACGGCGCCACAGTCCGATAGCGACGGCACCGCGGTTTCGGATGGGGGGACGACCGACGGTGATCCGTCGACAGGATAGCGTCGGTCTGTCCGACCGAGGCCGTCGCACACCGGTCCGCTACAGATACGCCGGGTCCCAGTCGTCCGGCCGGTGGGTGTTCCCGCAGTCGTCGCACTCCAGCCGGTCGAGGCCGTCGCCGGTCACGTCGGTCGAGCCACACTGCGAACAGACGAACCCGACTGGCGTCTCGTCCGCGCCGCCGAGCGGATAGAACGGCGCCTGTGTCCCGGCCCGTTCGGCCTCGTGCCTGACCGGCACCGGGTCGCCGTCGACGACCACCTCGTCCCCGACGCTGACGCTCGGTTCGGCGGCGTCCTGTGTCCCTCCCTCGGGCGCGAAGGTCGCCACGTCGAACCGCTCGCCGCCCAGTTCCTCCGTCTGGCTCTCGACGCGGGAGAGACCGAACTGGTCGAGGAACTGTTCGGCCTCGTTCGCGCTCTCGAGGACCCGAGCGGTGAATCGGGGCGACTGTGTCGGCTGCTCGTCTCGGACGCGTTCGACCAGCGCCGTCCCGACGCCCTGTCTCCGGGCGTCCGGGTGAACGTGCAACCACCGGAGCGTCCCGTCGGCGTCGAGTTCGGCGACCCCGGCCGCGTCGACGTCGTCCCGAGCGGTCCCGGCGTCGGTCGCGACGAACAGGCGCTCGTCGCTCCCGTCGATGCGTGCCGTGAGTTCCTCGGGTACGAACTCGGCGTCGACAATCGCCGTTATCTCCTGTGGGCTGAGCGCGTACGAGGCCCGGAACGACCGCCGAGCGGTCGTCTCGATGTCTTCGCTGTCGCTGTCGGTCGCAGGACGGACGTTCATGCCCGCCGGTTGCCGCTGCCGAGGAAAAATCCGGGTGCTTGCACAGGCAAGCTAGCGGGCCGTCGGGCAGTCACGCCGACGACGGCCGGGTCGACGGTCGACGCGCCGTCGGTCAGTCTTCGAGCGCTTTGACGACGTGTTCGCTCGACGCCGCACAGGCGGGACACCGCCCCGGTAGCCCGTCGTCCAGTTCGCCCATCTCGCCACACTCCTCACACCGCCACATCAGGTAACCCTCGCCGAACTCCTGTCCGGGGAGTTCCTCGTCGGCGTCGAACGACTCTTCGGCCGTGTGTACCCCGTCGATCGTGTCGACGGCGAATCCATCCGCGGTCGATTCGCAGACAGTGCCGACTATCTGCCCGTCCTCGTCGTACACCGTCTCGCCCGATTCGATTTCGGTCGCCGTCTGAGCGTCTGTCACGTCGGCCACTCCGTGCGGCACCGACGCCTGTCTGTTGCATGGGTATGCAACGTCCGCCTGCAGAGAGCCGTCTCCACCTACCGGGCAGACCGTTCCCACGCGCTGTGCCGACGGCCGGAGCCTGTGTATTCCCCGTCACGAACGGTCCACCGCCTCAATCACGTCGTTGGCCGTCAGCGGCCGCACGGGGTCCGACCGGTCGTCGCCTCGCCCGCATCTGAGAGTTACACGCGTGTGTACTGTCTCTCGGTGTACGACTTTCGCCGGCCTGCGTCCCGGGACGACATTTATCTCGCCGCCGTCTGAAGGTCGTACGATGGGAACGCTTAGCACGGACCAGCGCGAGTTCGCCGAGCGCGCCGAGTCGGTCGCCGCCGAGTTCGCCGACGACGCATACACGTGGGACGGCGACCCGCCGTGGGCCAACCTCCGCCGACTGGCCGAGGCGGACCTCTACTGTCCGTCGATATCGGAAGAATACGGCGGACAGGGGCGCTCCGACGTCGCCGCGATGCTCCTGACCGAGGCGGTCGGTCGCGAGTGTCCGGACACGGGGTGGTTCACCTACATGCAGAGCATGGTCGGGCCCCGGGCCATCGACCTGTTCGGGTCCGAGGCGGTCAAGGAGGCGTACCTTCCCGACGTGACTGCGGGCGAGAGTTTCGTCTCCATCGCCATCTCGGAACCCGAGGCCGGGTCCGACGTGGCGTCGATGACGACGGCCGTCACGGAGGAGGACAGCCAGTTGGTCTGCAACGGCGAGAAGACGTGGGTCGGCGGCGTCCCCTTCGGCGACGCCGCGGTGACGTGGGTCCGGTTCCCGGAGGGGCTGGGTTCGGTGGTCCTCCCGTACGACGACCCCGGCGTCGAAATCGAGACCGTGTACACGAACATGGCCGGCTACGCCCAGACGCACTTCACCATCGACGACGTGGTCGTCCCGGAGAGCCACGTCCTCACGCGGGGCGAAGACGCGTTCAAAGAACAGCTGGTCGCGCTCAACTGGGAGCGACTGGGTAGTTCGGTCCTGACGGTGGCGTGGGCCGAGGCGGCGCTGGAACGGGCGCTGGCGTACGCGAGCGAGCGCGAGCAGTTCGGCCAGCCCATCGGCGACTTTCAGGGCATCGAGTGGAAACTCGCAGAGATGTACCGACAGGTCGAGACGGCCGCCGCGCTGGTGTACCAGTCCGCTGCGGGCGCCGTGGGACAGGACCGACCGCCGTCCCGCCTCCGCACGTCGACGGCGAAGCTCCACTGCTCGCGGATGGTCGAGGCCGTCGTCAGCGAGGCGGTCCAGATAGTCGGCGCGCGGGCCTACCAGCAGGGCCACCCGCTCGAGTACCTCTATCGGCTGGCCCGGGGCCGGCGCATCGCCGCCGGCACCGACGAGATGCAGTTGAACACCGTCGCGCGGGCGCTGAAAGACGACGGCCTCCCGACCGTCTCGGAACGGTAGCCGCGCTCTGTCTCAGTCGTCGTACGCGCGGTCGAACTCGGGTTCGCGGCCCTCGTTGAACGCCGCCACCGCTTCTTTGTGTTCGTCGTCGACCACGCAGTCCCACTGGTACTCCGCCGCTTGCCGACAGTACTCGTCGAAGCTCTGCTGAGGGTCGACGAGGCGGTTCGTGTGCTGGACCGCCGTCGCCGGCTTGTCCCGAATCTCGGCGGCGAGGTCGCCGGCCGCCGCGAGTGCGTCGTCGGCACGCTCGACGGCCAGCCCGATGTTGACGGCGTCCGCTGGCGTGATGTCACGACCCGTCAGGAGGTACTCGCGGGCTCTGGACTCGCCGACGAGACGGGGCAACAGCCACGCACCGCCGTCGCCGGGCACCAACCCGACGTCGACGAACCCCTCGCGCATGACGCCTTCGTCGCCGACGACGCGCAGGTCACAGGCCAGTGCGAAGTCACAGCCAGCCCCGATAGCGGGGCCGTTCACGGCGGCGATAGAGGGGGTCGCCATCGTCCGGAGCCGCCAGACGAACTGCTGGATGAGCCAGAGGTAGGCGCCGTACTCCTCGGGCGACTGGTCGTCCCAGTCGGGCATCTCGGTGGTGTCCGCGCCCGAACAGAAGCCGTCGCCGGCGCCGGTCAGCACCACCGCGTAGACGTCCGCGTCGGCCTCCGCGGTCCGCGCGGCGTCGTTCAGTTCGAGGACGGTGGTCCGGGTGAAGGCGTTGTACACGTCGGGTCGCTCGATGGTGATGGTCGCGATGCCGTCGGTCACGGCGTAGCTGACGTCCGCGTAGTCACGCATGTCACCCGTCTCGCTTCGTCGGCACAAATAGCTGGGCCCGGGCGGTGGGCTCGGCTACTGTTCGGTAAAAGCGGCCGTCCCGTCGTCGAACGTCAGTGACGCTCGGCCGACGACCGTCGCGGCGTCGGGCAGGTCAGGCACGACGGCCTCGGAGACGTACAACTCGCCGAGGGCCTCGGTGTTCTGTATCCAGAGGACCCGGACGGTGTCGGGGTCGTAGCCGCCGAGCGCAGAGAGCGCGGTCCGCACCGCGAACTCGTCGTCGGGCGCGACGACCGGGAGTTTCGCCTTCGCGAGCGACCCGCTGGTGAGGGCGTTCGCGTACGTCTTCTGCAGGTCGAGTTGGTCGACGGCGGCCGCGCGGGTCAGGTCGGCCAGTCCGATGCCGTTCCCGTTGCCCTTCGTCGCCTCGGTGAGGCCGCGAGCGTAGACGAGTTTGATAGACGGGTGTTCGGGGTCCGGGGCGTTGAGGACGCGATAGCGCCCGATGACGTTGGTGTCCATCCCGGCGCCGGATATCTCCTTACCGAGTTCGTCTACGACGAGCAGGTCCACCTCGTCGACGGGCAAGGTCGGCATCTCGTCGTCGGCCAGTTCCAGCAGGTCGGGTTCGCGCTCGAGGAACGACCCGGCTGGGACGCCCTCGACGGCGGCTAGCTCCTCCTCGAAGTTCTCGACGAGGGCGATGCCTCCGAGCAACGGCAGGGCGTCCTCGACGACCGAGAGCGCGGGTCGCAGCGTCTCGACGTACCCCTCCTCGATGGCCGTCGCGTGGAACGCCTTCGCGCCCCGCTGTTTGCCCAGTCCGACGACGGTCATCTTCGTCAGCCCGCTCTCTATCGGGCCGGAGAAGTTCGTGTGCGCCTTGACGCGGTTGACGACGAGGACGGCGTCGGCCTCGAGCGCCGCGGTCGAGAGGGATACCGGCATCTCGGTGTCGCCGACGGTCACCGAGCCCACCTGCTCCGTGTCCATCCGGGCGTCTATCGGCGCTCCCACGCGCTCCTCGTCGATACCCAGCGACTGCAACACCGCTCGCTGGCCGTCGGCCGTCGCCCCGCCGTGGCTCCCCATGGCGGGCACGATGACGGGGTCGAACCCGCGGTCGGCGAGCGAGGCGACGACCGTCTCGGTGATGGCGTCGATGGCGTGGATGCCACGGCTACCGACGGCGACGGCGACGGTGGCACCGTCGTCCAGGTCCTCGACGGCGAGCGTGTTGAGTTCTTTCCGTGCCGCGCCGGCGGGGTCAGGGACCGTCTCGGTCGACGGCTCGTACCGGACCCGCGCGAACGACGGGAGCGGCTGCGCGTTGACGAGGTGGTCGACGTCGTCGCGGGTGGGGAACTCCATACCAGTGGCTATCGACGGCTCGACAAAAAGAGACGGGTGCGTAGTCGTCAGGACGCGTCGGCCGTCGCCCGTCTGGGATGCCTGTACCGACCCTCTGGCCGTGACGAGGACAGTCGGCTCTGGAGACAGATCTACCTCTCGAAATACATTCTAACTATAAAATATACCCTACAACACCTATTGATTCGAAACTAGTACCATATAGCTAATTTCAGACCTCTTATATAGCCAAAAATCCACCAAACGGATGAAATACGTGGTTTTTGGAGAACAAATACGGACCGAGTAAGAATGTATTGGAGCAGAACGTACACAGTGCGCCCTCGTTGTGGTACGTCTCTCGGCCGACGTCGGTGGGATTGCCACCGGGCGACCGTCGGTCTGCCGAGCGGTCGGCGGGAAGCGGCGACGACGCCACGTCGCTACGCTGCCCGGTAGGGAAGCCAGTTTCGGGTGGGGCTTTCTGGCTGTCCCCGTCGTGTTGCGCCGTGTGTGTCTCCGCACGGGACACCGCCCGCAGCGACACCCCCGATAGCTTTGTGCTTTGCGTGTGAATGACAACCATGGACGCGATAGTACTAGCCGGCGGGTTCGCGACACGACTGTGGCCGATTACTCGGAACCGGCCGAAGATGCTCCTCCCGGTCGGTGAGACGACCGTCATCGACAGAATCATCGAGGCACTGGAGGCGGACGATCGCATCGACACGATATTCCTGAGTACGAACGAGGCCTTCGCCGACGACTTCGAGGCACACATCGACGCGATGAACTACCAGAAGACACAGCTCTCGGTCGAGCAAACCCGCGACGAGGACGAGAAGTTCGGTGTCGTCGGCGCACTCGCCCAACTCCGCGAGCGCGAGGGTATCGACGACGACCTGTTCGTCATCGGGGGCGACAACCTCATCGGCTTCGACCTCGGCGAGTTCCTCGACTACTTCGAGGAGAAAGACGCCCCAGTCCTCGCCGCCTACGACGTCGGCTCCCGCGAGAAAGCCAAATCCTACGGGCTGGTCGAACTGGACGGTGACCGAGTCGTCGACTTCCAGGAGAAGCCCGACGAGCCAAAGAGCACGCTGGTCTCCATCGCCTGTTATACGTTCCCCGCCGACTCGGTTCGCTTCTCGGAGTACCTCTCGGCAGAGAACAACCCCGACGAACCGGGGTGGTACATCGACTGGCTCCAGTCCGAGGAGTCGGTCTACGCGTACACGTTCGACGACACGTGGTTCGACATCGGGACGCCGGCGTCGTACTTCGAGGCCGTCGAGTGGCAACTCGACGGCGAGTCGCTCGTCCATCCCGGCGCGACGGTCGAGAACGCCGACATCGGCGACACCGTCCACGTCATGGAGGGTGCGAAAGTGGTCGACGCGACGCTCGACAGAGCGCTCGTGTTCCCGAACGCCACGGTGGAGAACGCCAAACTGGACGAGACGATTCTCGACGCCGGCGTCGAGATTTCGGACCTGCGCGTCTCGGACGCGCTCGTGAGCCCGCTCCCCGACGACGAGCAGTAACGGGGTCGCCCGGGGAGTTCCGACGACCGTCTCGCGGGGTCGAGTCGGCAATACCACGGTCGGCCGGTCGCCTCCTACGTGAACTTGCTCCGCCCGGCACTGCCGGCAGCGGTCGCCAGGTCGGCGTACACCTCGGCCACGCGCTCCCGAATCTGCCGGCCGGCGACTCGCGGGTCGAAGTAGTCCTTGTTCGGCGACCACGCGACGTCGTTGAAGAACGTATCGCGGTCGGCGTCGACGTCGTCCGGTGGCACGATTTCGTCGGCGTGACTGCGGTAGAGGTCGAAGGCGGTTCGGGTGTACTCGTACTGGTAGCGAGTGTCCTTGTTGACCTTGCAGATACCGTGCTGGAGCATCTGTCGTAACTGGTCCGGTTGCACACCGGAGGAGCCGTGCAACACGAGGGGCGTATCGAGGCCGTGGTCACGCAGTGCGGTCCTGATGTCGGCCGCGAGGTCCGGCCGCAGTTCGATGTCTCTCCCCTTGGCGACGCCGTGCTGTGTCCCGACCGATATCGCGAGCAGGTCACACCCCGTCCGGTCGACGAACTCCACGGCCTGTTCGGGGTCCGTGTAGAAGGCCTCCTCGGCCACGATTTCGTCTTCGACGCCCTTGATTTTGCCGAGTTCGGCCTCGACGAGGATGTCCGCGTCGGCGTCCTCGATCAGTTCGACGACCGTCCGGCTCCGTTCGACGTTCTCCTCGAACGGTTCGTGGGAGGCGTCGATCATAATCGAGGAGGGAATCCCCAACTCGACCTGCCGCCGTATCGTCTCGAGGTCGGTCTGATGGTCCATGTTGAGAAACACGCCGACGTCGTACTGGTCCGCTATCAGGTCGATGTAGGTGCCCATCGCTTGCAGGCCCGCAATCGGGTCGCCGTTCCCCGCGAACGTACAGGCACCGTTGCTCATCTGCAGGAGGAGGTCCGAGTCGACCCGCGACGCGCCCTCCATCAGCCCCATCATCGTGTTGGGTTCTGCGATGTTGCTCGCAATCAGGCCGAACCCCGATTCGAGCGCATCGTCGTACACCGACGCGAGTTCGGTTCCACCGTGAAATGACATACGTGTTCACCGGACGACATTTGCACTGCGGACGTAATAAATCCCACAGCCAGCTCGAACCCCGGGGGACTCCGTTCCGGAGAGAACCCGTCTGAGGAAGGCCAACAGCAATATGCGTGGGTGTCACAGTAACACCCATGATAGACGAAACAGTGACCCAGATAGAGGAGATGCAGACACAAAGCTCCTCGATAGTCGCCGTCAAAGCCGCCGAAGCGCTCCGGGAGTTGACCGACCGGGAGTACCATACCGTCGAAGACTTCGTCCGGTCGGTCGAGCGAAACAGTAGCGTGTTGCGGCAGACGAACCGCTCGCACGCACCGCTGTACACGTCACAGCAACGTATCGTGACGGCGCTCTCCGAATCGTCCCCGGAGACCGTCGACGCCGCGAAGGAACAACTGCTCGCCGCCATCGAGGAGGTCGTCACCGAGATCGAATCGAGTAAAGAGGGGGCCGCAGAGAAGGCGGCGACGCTCGTAGCGGACGGCGACGTCGTGTTGACACACGAGAACTCTTCGACGGTGATGGCGACGCTGGAACACGCGCTCGAGTCGGGCAAGCAGCTCGACCTGTTCGTGACCGAATCGCGACCACGGTTTCTCGGGCGTCGGACGGCCCGGCAGCTGGCGGGCCGAGACGACGTCGACGTGACGCTCATCGTCGACGGCGCCGCGGGACACTACCTCTCCGAGTGCGACCGCGTCCTCGTCGGCATGAACTGCCTCGTCGACGACACCGTCTACAACCGCGTCGGGACCTACCCTATCGTCGCGACGGCCGCCGACGCCGGTGTCCCCGTGACGGTCGTCGCTTCGTCCGCGAAGTTCATCGGTAGCGGATTCAACTTCGAGAACAACTTCCGGTCACCCGCAGAAGTGATGCGTGAACCGGCGGACGGGTTCGACGTAGCGAACCCGGGGTACGACGCGACACCGACCGACCTCCTCGACTCGGTCGTCACCGAGAACGGTGTCATCGAGTTCTGAGCACCCACCCGGACGGCGTCGACGGCGCGGCGAGCGACGGCCGCAGTCCGGGCGTCCGTCGCTCCACACGGTGGCACAGACGGCCGACGAGTGGTCTCCGAACCGAGGTGATGCCTATCGGTAATGGGAAAATATATCTGTGGTGTCTGTTAACAATACACTATGTATAGCTTAGATGACAATTTGACGGAGGAGCACCGATGAACACACTCGAAAATATCGCCCGAGAGGTCAGGAACACCGCCCACTACGTGAGCGACAACGTCGCGAACTACGCGGGCGCGAGCGGTGGGACGAACCCGAGTGGCGAGGACCAGATCGGCGCCGACGTCTGGGCGGACTCGCTGTTCTACGATTCGCTCGCCCCCATCGAAGGCGTCGGGGAGTACGCCAGCGAGGAACGAGAGACGGTCACCGACTGTGGCGACGGCTACACCGTCGCCATCGACCCACTCGACGGGTCGTCAAACATCGCGTCGAACAACTCCGTCGGCACTATCGTCGGCGTCTACGACGCGGAACTCCCCGCGTCCGGACGTGAACTCGTCGCCTCGATAATGGTGCTGTACGGTCCCTACACGACCATGACCGTCGCACGTAACGACCGGGAGGAAGTCCAGGAGTACCTGCTCCGGGACGGCCACAGCGAACGCTGGGGCCAGTTCGAACTCCCGTCGAAGGCGACCGTAGTGGGGCTGGCAGGGATATCGAGCAACCGGAGCGCGACGTTCAACGCGTTCGCAACGGAACTCGAACAGGAGATGAAACTCCGGTACGGCGGTGCGACGGTCGCGGACCTCGCGCAGGTGCTCGAGTACGGCGGTCTGTTCGGCTATCCGCGGACCACTCCGAACCCCGACGGCAAACTCCGCGTCCACTTCGAGTCCGCACCGCTCGCTCACCTGGTCGAAGCGGCCGGCGGCGGGTCGACGGACGGCACGCAGTCGATTCTCGACGTCGAACCGGACAGTCTGCACGCACGCACGCCGACGTTCCTCGGGAACACGGACCTCATCGACCGCGTCGAGAGGACACTCGACGAGTAGCGACGGTGCGACGACCTCGTCCTCGCACCGCCGCTCTCGACGCTCCCGGAACAGACTCTCCCTTCTCGAATCGTCTGTAGAGCGACCACAGTGCGTCCGAACAGCGTCACAGCAGGGGTGGGGTATTCGACTCGCACCTCCCATCATTACAGACATTTGATATTAGTGCTGGTGATATTATAACAGAAGTACCTACGTTATTAGATTCGGTAGTGTTGTCTGCCCAACATTACCACGTACGGCGACTCCACGAAACTGTCCGTTCTTGACGGTATTCTTTATTCTGAACGGCATCTATCATTATCTATCGTCTAGCTCGGCAGGCCCGTTATCACGGCCCGTTGCCGTCGCCATCCTCGGCCACGGTCGCGACGTACGCGTCCGTGATTCGGGTCGTCCGTGACGGGTGGTCGCACTGGAGATTGCAACGCACCTCGAACGTTCGGACGTGTGTCGGCCCTCCCTGTCGACGGAGATAAAGTATTACTCCACCACTACGTAGAATCTCGCATGAACGAGATAGTCTTCGGTACCGACGGTTGGCGCGCAACGCTCGATACGTTCACTGAAGAACGCGTTCGAATCGTGGCACAGGCGGCGGCCGAGTACTTCCGCGAACAGGACGCGACGACGGTGGGTGTCGGGTACGACGCCCGTGAAACGTCGCCCCGCTTCGCGAGGGCACTCACCGAGGTGCTGGCTGGCAACGGTCTCGACGTCGTCGTGAGCGAACGTGACTGTCCGACCCCAGTACTGGCCTGGACGCTCAAAGACCGCCAGTTAGACGGCGGCCTCGTCGTGACCGCGAGCCACAACCCGCCGGAGTACAACGGCGTGAAATTCCTCTCACCCGACGGCTCGCCTGCGGGCGAGGCGATTACAGACAGGCTGGAATCACTTCTCGCCGAACCCGACCTGCGTCCGGAGGCAGAACACGGCACCGTCAGCGAGGAGAACCTCGTCCCCGAGTACATTCGGCACGCGCTGGCGTTCACGGAGGCCGACATCACTGGGTTGTCCGTCGCCTACGACGCAATGCACGGGAGCGGCCGCGACGTCACCGACGCGTTGCTCGCGGAGGCGGGTGCGGACGTCCAGCGACTCCGATGTGAGTTAGACCCCACGTTCGGCGGTGGCTCCCCCGAACCGACGGCCGATAAACTCGACACCCTCGTCGAGCGCGTGACGGAGGGCGACGCCGAGTTGGGGTTCGCCAACGACGGCGACGCCGACCGCCTCGCCGTCGTCACGCCCGGTCGTGGATTCCTCGACCCGAACCTCCTCTACGCCGCGCTCTACGAGTACCTGCTCGAATCAGACGGCGGCCCCGCAGTCAGAACCGTCTCGACCACGTTCCTCGTCGACAAGATTGCAGCGGCCCACGGCGAAGAGACGGTCGAGGTCCCGGTCGGCTTCAAGTGGGTGGCACAGGGCATGCAGGACGCGGGGGCGCTCTGTGGCGGCGAGGAGTCCGGCGGGTTCGGCATCACCCGCCACCTGCGGAACAAGGACGGCGTCCTCATCGCACTGGTCGTCGCTGCCGCGCACACCGAGCGGCCGTTGGACGACCGCGTCGACGCGATTACCGCGGCGCACGGCGACATCTATCAGGACCGAATCAGCGTCGACTGCCCGGACGACCGGAAAGCGGCGGTCCTCGACGAACTGGACGGGTCGCTGCCAGAGACCATACTCGGCGTCTCGGTCGACCGGGTCGATACGAAAGACGGGTTCAAGATATTCCTCGCCGACGGGTCGTGGCTGCTGGTGCGACCGTCCGGGACCGAACCGAAACTCCGAGTGTACGCCGAAGCAGACAGCGAGAGCCACGTCGAGGAGTTGCTCGACGCCGGTCGTGACATCGTCGAGCCCCTTGTCTGACGGCCGCTCGAACGGTGTCTCGCCCGAGCGCTACCGGACCGTCCGGCGAGGTGCCGCCACTCTGACCATTAGATTGTCTGACACCTCTGTTTATACATCTCACCGTTCTATCCCGGGTATGGAGCGGTACGACCAACTCTACGAACTGTACGACACGCACGACACCGACACCGTTCGCGCTCTGCAGAACCTCGTCGACCTGTTCCCGCTCGTCGAGTCACCCGTCGCGCTGGACCGCTGGAAGGAGATAAACACGGAACTCGACGAGCGGAAAGCGGAGATAGCGGAGGCGTTCCCCGAGGCGGGGGAGACGTTCGCGGACCTCGCGACTCGGGCGCGCCAGGAACAGGCGTTCACCGGGTTGGACCTGTACAACAAGTACGGTCGCTCGGTGAACGTGTTCGTCCTCGACGTCGACGAGACGCTCCGGTCGACGGGGAGCACCGACAACGAGATTCCCAGCGACACGCTCAACCTCCTCACGAAGTTCCACGAGGAGGGGATGCCCATCGTCATCTGTACCGGCCAGACCTTAGAGAACGTCAAAGGCTTCGCGATTCAGGGGCTGGGCAGTCGAATCGTCCACTCGGGGGACCTCAGCATCGTGTACGAGACGGGCACCGGCGTCTTCACGCCGCGACACGGCGCCCAGACGAAGCAACTGCTCTACGAGCGACTGGACGAGGGGATACGGGCCGTCTTCGACGACGTTCGCGCACGCGTCCTCTCGGACGCACCGGAGCGACTCCGTCACGGCTGTCACTTGCAGGGCAACGAGTTCAACATCACGATGAAACCCAACTTCGAGACGGGGTCCGACGACGCGGTGGCGGTTATCGACGAGGCATTGGTCTACGAACTCGACCTGTTGGGTGACGCTCTCGCCGCCCTCGACGAGGCCAGCGGTGTCGACCCGCAGACGGTCGGCGACTGGGCGCGCGCCTACTACGCCGACCAGGACCCGGAGATTCGGTCGGTACTGGAGCGGGCAGGGGAACTGCCGGACGCCGACGCGGCCGACGTTTCGGCCGAGGTAGCGGCCGTCCTCGACCGAATCGACGTCGGGTACTACGAGGGTGACGCGGCCGAAATCGGTAGTCTCGAACTGAGCAAGGTCGTCGGCGTCGAGGCGGCGTTCGACGTGCTCGGTATCGAGGACCCGTTCGCCATCGTCATGGGTGACTCCAAGAGCGACCTGCGGGTCATGCGCTGGGTGCAGGAACAGGACGCGGGACTCGCAGCCGCCCCGGAACACGCTTCACAGAGTGTCCTCGACCACGTCGAGGCCACTGACGGTCTCGTCTTCGACGAAGGCCACGCCGGGGATATCCTCCGGACGGTGTATGCACTGAACCGGTTCGCGGCAGACACGTAGCCGACCTATCGATGAGGAGGTACCGAACGCCCGCCGGAGCACCCAAATCGTAATGTGCCCCGAATGTGAACTGTTACCAAGTAATGCACAACGCACGCACGGAGTCCCAGTCCATCGCGGCGTACGACCCGTACGTCAGAGAGCAGCAGCGTGACGCGATACACGAGGCGGCGTCGGAACTCGGCGACGTCCGGGTCGCACACGTCAACACGACGGCGAGTGGCGGCGGTGTCGCGGAGATACTCCACTCGCTGGTGCCACTGCTGAACGACGTGGGTGTCGACACGGATTGGTTGGTCATGGACGCTCCGGACGAGTTCTACGACGTGACGAAGGCGATTCACAACGGCCTTCAGGGTGACCGCAGCGAGTTCACCGAGTCGATGCGCGAGACGTACCGGACCGTCACCGTCGAGAACGCACAGGCCCTGACCGACCGGTACGACGTCGTCGTGCTCCACGACCCACAGTCGCTCGGTATGGCTCCGACGCTGGCAGAGACGTTCCCCGAGACGGTGCTTGTCTGGCGGTGCCACATCGACCTCACGGACGCGACGCCGGCGTACCTCGAGTTCGTCCAGTCGTATCTGGACCCCATCGACCGTGCGATATTCACTCTCCCGGAGTACGGCGACGCGATTTCGGGCGTCGAGAAGGTGGCCGTCCACCCCGCTATCGACCCCCTCACGGAGAAGAACCGACCGCTGGACGAACTCTCGGGTGCGGCCGCCGAAGCGGCCGACCCCGAGAGCTTCCCGTTCGACACCGACCGACCGTTGATGCTGCAGATCTCCCGGTTCGACCCCTGGAAGGACCCGCTGGGCGTCATCGACGCCTACCACGATGTGACCGAATCGGTACCCGACACACAACTCGCGCTGGTCGGGTCGATGCCCGACGACGACCCCGAGGGTATCGAGGTGTACCGGAAAGTCGAAGCGGCAGCGGCAGACTCGCCGGACGTCCACCTCCTGACGAACCTCCCGGACGCCGGTATCAACGCGCTCCAGCGGTACGCCGACGTCGTCCTCCAGAAGTCCCTGCGCGAAGGGTTCGCGCTGACCGTCTCGGAGGCGCTCTGGAAGGGGACGCCGGTCGTCGGGGGGGACGTCGGTGGTATCCCACTGCAGATCGACGACGGCGTGAACGGCTACCTCGTCGAACCGATGGACATCGCCGGCACTGCCGACCGAGTCACGGGACTGTTAGAGGACGACCAACTCCGTGCGAGCCTCGGCGACCGAGGCCGTGAGACGGTCCGCGAACGGTTCCTCACCCCACGTTTGGTCGAGGACTACCTCACGCTACTCGCGACGGTCACCGAGGGCGGTCGAGCGGGATAACGCACTCCCGGGCCGGACTCACTCGTCGGTCATCTGGACGATTTTGACGAGGGCGTGTATCGGGACGCCCTCTATCTCGTCTCGGCCGAGTTTGTCGGTTATCACGGCGCTCGCTCGGGGGGTCCCGCCGTGGTCCCGAATCTGTTCGATGGTCTCCGTCATCGTCCGGCCAGTGTCGACGTTGTCGTCGACGACGTAGCAGTCCCGGCCCTCGATGGTCGCGAAACTCCGTGAGAACGACCCGCTGACCGTCCCGTTCTCGTCGTCGTTCCACTGGTACTTGCCGGGCATGTAGACGCTGAGGTCGGTACCGAGTTCCTGACTCACCACCGTCGCCAGTGGCCCGCCGGACTTGCCGATGCCGACCGTGAGGTCGACGTCGTCGCCCTGTTTCGAGAGCAGGTCCGCCATGATGGCGCCGAGATAACTCAGGCGGTGGCCGTCTCGGCCGATTGCGCTCCAATCGACGTGGACGTCGGTCGGACTCTCGGCGTCGGCCCCCTCGGTGGTCCGGGGCCCGCTCTGGGCGACGAGCCAACTCGCTGTCTCGCGCGAGACGTTCAGTTCGTCGGCTACTTCCCCCTGCGAGAGGCCGTTCTGGGTCATCTCCTCTGCGCTATCGATCAGCTTGTCGATGTACTTCATCTACGGACAACTCCGGTTCCTGTGGTTATAATTATAATTAATACGTGCTAATGTGACGGGCATGAAAGATAGCCGTTGGATTCGACGGCGACCGCCGGCTGAATCACCTATCGTAGTCACGGCCGCGCACATTGTATCGGGTAGGAATAAGCGGAAATAATTGATTTTATACGCTCGGCTTCTGTTATTCCCTGCTATGCGGCGACCGAACAGGACGCTCGTCGAAAAGTAAGCAACCATGGCTACGACATACGTCGGCGCTATCGACCAGGGGACGGCGGGGACCCGGTTCATGGTCTTCGACCACGACGGGCGGGTAGTCGCCAGCGCGTACAGACGACACGAACAGATACACCCGGAACCGGGATGGGTCGAACACGACCCCGTGGAGATATGGAACAACACGAAAGCCGTCGTGACGACTGCGCTGAACGACGCGGGGCTGGACGCCACACAACTCGGCGCTATCGGCGTCGCGAATCAGCGTGAGACGACCGTCGTCTGGGACGCCGAAACCGGGAGGCCGGTGTACAACGCACTCGTCTGGCGGGACCGTCGAACGGTCGACCGTGTCTCGGCGATGCGGGACACTGCCGTGGCCGACCGAATCCGCGAGACGACTGGCCTCGAGTGTGACCCGTACTTCTCCGCGACCAAAGTCGAGTGGATACTCGACAACGCCGACCCGCTGAAACTCGACCGGACCCGGGCCGACGACGTCCGTGACCGCGCCGAAGCGGGGGACCTCCTGTTCGGGACCGTCGACGCGTGGCTCGTCTACAAGCTCACCGGCAACCACGTCACGGACGTCACCAACGCCTCGCGGACGATGCTGTACGACGTCCGTGACCTCGAGTGGGACGACGCACTCCTAGAGGAGTTCGACGTACCACGGTCGATGCTTCCGACGGTCCGCCCGTCCTCCGACGAGGCGTACTACGGCTACACCGACGCCGACGGCTTCCTCGGGGCCGAGGTTCCCGTCGCCGGTGCGCTGGGCGACCAGCAGGCAGCGCTGCTCGGCCAGACCTGTTTCGACCCCGGCGACACGAAGAACACCTACGGCGTCGGGTCGTTCTGCCTGATGCACACGGGCGAGGACGCCGTCGAGTCCGAGCACGGACTGTTGACGACCGTCGGCTTTCAACTGTCGGGAGAGCCGGTCCAGTACGCGCTGGAGGGGTCGGTGTTCACTGCGGGCGCAGCCATCAGGTGGTTGGGCGACGTCGGACTGCTCACCAACGACGCCCAGACCGCAGAACTGGCCCGTTCCGTCGACTCGACCGACGGCGTCTACGTGGTGCCGGCCTTCGACGGACTGGGCGCGCCGCACTGGGACTGCCGCGCGTGCGGGACCATCGTCGGGCTGACCCGTGGCACCCGCAAAGCACACGTCGTCCGAGCGACGCTGGAGTCGATCGCCTATCAGACCCGCGACGTGACGACCGCCATGGCGGCAGACGCCGGGGTGGCGACGCCGTCGCTACGCGTCGACGGCGGTGCGGTGAAGAACGACTTCTTCTGTCAACTGCAGTCTGACGTCGTCCAGACGGACATCGTCCGTCCGGTAGTCGACGAGACGACGGCGCTCGGGGCGGCGTACGCGGCCGGCCTCGCCGTCGACTACTGGGGCTCCCTCGACGAACTCCGGTGGAACTGGCAGGTCGACCGCCAGTTCGAACCGTCGCTGGACGCCGAGACGGCGGCCCGGAAGTACGACCGCTGGGAGTCCGCCGTCGAGCGCTCGCTCGACTGGGCGACAGACACGCACCGAACGTGAGGGTATCGCACCTGTCCATCGCGCTGCGAGCAGGATACTCACGGTCTCGCTCTGGGCCGCCGACGTCCTGACCGCTCCTCGACCGCCGAAGCCGGCGGCGTCGAGTCGAGTGCTCGGACCGAGACACGAATCTGTCGACGCAGACAGTGGCGACGGTACTCTTACCAACCGCCGAGGACGGAGAACCCGACGAAAGGCGATTTTGGAAGCGATAGGAAAGATTTGGGCTAGAAAAGTCGAGAAATAGAGATGTATTCTATACTTCGATATAGAATATCTAATCCTGTGGTGGGCTATGGGATATTGGATGACATATATTCGGTATTTAGGGTAGGTGTAGGCGAGCTCGACGCCAGATACCGTGGCTGGTTCGGTGAAAACTCTGTTCGATTCTCTCGTCGGCCACTCTCTCGTCGTACGTGTAGTTCGCAGGTGCCTGGGCGACGTTCTGCGGATTTCCACCTCACGTTGCATCGATTCCCTATCGACTCTTCCTGTTGGTGTATGAATTCAAAAACAGAACTCTATATCTGTATTCGGGAAATACGATAGCAGGTGCTGGTAATAGAGCTAGAAAATCACCTCCAGCGACGTCGGTTCGGTGTCCGCCACACGCTGACGTACAGTGCTCCCGACGACTCCGGACCTGTGCCGTCGCGGCGAGACTCGGCCGGTGTAGACAGAACTCGACTGCAGTGACGGAGTGTCGTTCACAGTCCGGCCGCGACCGGCGACCGATTCTCCGACGAGCGCAACCGATATCGCTGTTCCTACTCCGTCTGAAACCAAAACGAAGTGTTCTGCTCTCGATACCACAGATACGGAAACGTATTTCCGATAGCCCACATATATCTCTGCCAATGGCAGACGAAACCGACACCGACGACGAGACGGTCGCCGTCTCGATGGAGATAACGGGAAGCTACGACGAGGTCATGTCGAAACTCGAGACCGATACGTCCGGGGGCGTCTCTCTGACCCCCGTGTTGGCCGACTTCGAGACGCTACTCGAGACAGTCGTCCGCATCGACGGCGGCACCCGGAGCGCCATCGCGGACCAGTTGCCCGCCGACATGAACGCGACCTTCGACGCCGAGGCCGTCGTCGACGCCATGCAGGTCCTCGAACGCTACGACCTCGTCGTCCTCGAAGGCAACACCTGGAAGCCCGGCCCGCAACTGGACCTCTAGCGCGGTAGTCGGTGTTCTCGCCCCGTCGGGCCCCACATGGCGGTCGGCGTCTGGACGGCCGGACGGACAGCACTGTCGTTCGACCGCCTTGTTTACAGATAGAGACAGCGTATACCGGACGCTGGGAGCCATCGGTCCGTCCCGGAGCGTTCGGGCAGTCGGCCCGACAGCGACACGCATAATTGGCTGAGGCGACCGAACGACGGTATGGACCGAGCGGTGGCCCCCGCGCTGGTGAGTGTGACGCCGCGATGACTCGCTCCCGGACCGTCGTCCTCGCCGTCATCGTGAGCACGTTCTTCGTCGGGTTCGGCGGCGGCGTCGTCTTCCCGATACTGCCGAACCTCGGTGCCATCCTCGGTATCTCGCCGTTCCTCGTCGGTCTCATCCTCAGCGCCAATCGCTTTACGCGCATCGTCGCCAACGCGCCGGCCGGGTCGCTCATCGACCGCGTCGGGACTCGGACGCCGTTCGTCGTCGGCCTCTTCGTCGAGGGTATCGCGACGTTGGGCTACGTCGTCGCCATCGACGCGCCCCTCCCCGAGGCGTGGTTCCTCCTCGCTCGCGTCCTCTGGGGTATCGGGAGCGCGCTCGTCTTCGCCACCGCCTACACCATCGCCGCCGACGTGAGCGAGGCCGACTCCCGCGGGGCGAACATGGGCGTGGTGCGGGGCGGTATCACCCTCGGGTTCCCGGTCGGCCTCGTTCTGGGCGGCGTCGTCAGCGAGGCCTACAGCGTCGAGACGGCGTTCGTCGTCGCGGCGGCGTTCGCACTGCTCGCGAGCGCCGTCGCCTACCGACTCGTCCCCGAGACCCACGTCGACGGCACCGAACGCGGCGTCTCGCCGCTGGACGTCGACACGAGCAAGCCGGCGCTGACGGTCGGGTTCGTCAACTTCGGTCTCTACTTCGCCTACCTCGGGGCGCTGTTCGCGACGCTGGTCCTCGTCGTGGAGGCGCGGAACCTCACGACGCTGGGGTACGGCCCGCAGGGGCTCTCGGGCATCCTGATGGCCGTGACCGTCGTGGCCGCCGCGGGCCTCATGCTCGGCGGCGGGACACTGAGCGACCGCGAGGGCCGTCGGGTTCCCGTGTTGCTCGGTTTCCTCGTCGTCTCGTTCGCCGGCTTCCTCCTGCTGGCCGTCGCCGACACCCTGCCGACGTTCGTCGGGGCCTGTCTCCTCGTCGGCGCCGGACAGGGGGGTGCGAGCGGACCGCTGGTCGCCCTGCTGGCGGACCTCACGCCGAGCGAGCGGATGGGGCGAGCCACCGCGACGAACAACGTCCTCGGCGACTTCGGCGGCGCCCTCGGCCCGATGGTGTCGCTGCCGGTCGTCGAGTCCGTCGGGTTCGCGCCGGTGTACGCGGCCTGTGCCGTCATTCCGCTCGTCGCCGGTGCGTTCCTCGTCACCAGTATCTACGCCGACGGCCGGTCGTTCACACCGACGACGGCAGAGGACTGACCGCGGCGACCGACGGGCCTTTCCCCCGGTCGGTCCGAGACGACGGTATGCCGCCGGCCGACGAGGCACCGACCAGCCCCTCACTCCTGCTGTACTTCGACGCGAGCGTGCTCTACGAGTCGGACGACGGGACGCCCACGTCGGCCGCGGTGGGGTTCCTCGTCGAAGACGGGGCGACGACGGTGGTCGAGCGGTCACTGGCCGTCGACGCGTTCGTCTCCAGCGCCCATCTGGAGTACCGGGCGTTGCTGGAGGCCGTGCGGGCCGTCGGGGCCTACCCGACGACAGTGGCCTCGCTGCACGTCCACGGCGACGCCGACGCGGTGCTCCGCGCCGTCGACCCCACAGAACCAGCGACCCCGAGGAACCGCATCGCTCGCCGTCGCGTGGACGCCATCCGCGAGTGCGTCGCCGACGTGCCGGTCGTCACCTACCGGGCGGTCGACCGCGGGGAGAACGAGCGCGCCCACCGGTTGGCGCGGGCGGGACACGAACGGTAGGTGTTCGGTCGAGGCCGCACAGGGCACCTACCGTCGGTCGTCGGCAGCCTCGACCGCTGCGGCCACGTCCAACACACCTGCGCCGAGGTCGTCTACCTCCTGCCCGGTGGCGTCTTTCGTCGTGTTCGTGAGGACGGACTCGACCTGACTGGCGGTGAGGTCGGGGTTCACTGCGGCCACCAGCGCCGCTGCGCCGGCCACCTGCGGGGCGGCCATCGAGGTGCCCGCGAAGTACGCGTAGGCGGCGCCGTAGACGTCCGGCGGCGTCGTCGAGAGGACGAGGTTGGTCGGGAAGGGCCACGCCGTCTCCTGTGAGAGCGTCTTCGCCAGCGTCTCGTACCCGCCGCCGGGCGCGGCCAGCGTAATCTCGTTGGCCCCGTAGTTCGAGTAGAACACGCGCTCGTCGTTCGGCCCGGTGGCCGCGACGCTGGTCGCACCGGGTACGCTGTTGGGGACGGTGAACACGCCGCCCCGGTCGAGTTCGGTGCCGCTGTTGCCGGCGCTGACGACCACGACGCTCCCCGCCGAGACGGCGTCCTGAATCACCTTTCGGTAGGCCTGCCGGAACCCGTCGCTGTTGAGTCGCGGCGGGAGCGGCGGCGTCCCGATTGAGAGGTTCATCGCGTCGACGCCCAGCGTGTTCGCCGCGAAGTCGACGGCCGCGAGAATGTCGGCCGTCGTCGTCGACGTGACGACCAGTTCCTCCGTCCGCTCGCCGTTCTCGCCCTCGTAGGTAACGTCTCGACGCTCCCAGTAGAACACGCGATGGGGGACGATAGTGGCGTCCGGCGCCGTCCCGGCGATACCCGTGCTGTCGCCGACGACCGCCTCGCCGACGGAGGCGGCGGCGATGCCCGAGACGTGTGACCCGTGCCCCTCGACGTCGTCGGAGGCGTCGCGCGACTGGTCGACCTCGAACGCCGACGGCTCGTACCCGACGACCGTCCCGTCGGCGTTCGTCACCGCGTCGGCGTCGGTCAGCGGGTCCGAGGGAAGTCGTACGTCGACGCCGGTACCGGTGAAGACGCCGTCCCGGGACCCAGTCCCGGCCACGCGCCTGAACAGCGCCCCCGGCGTGACGTTGGGCGCGAGGTCCGGGTGGTCGATGTCCGTCCCGGTATCGACGACGGCGATAGTGGCACCCTCGCCCGTCGTCACGTCGTGTGCCTCGGCGGCGTCGGTCGTCTGCTTGTCCCACTGGTGCTGGTACAGCGACTCGTCTCTCGTGTCGGCCGCGGCGTCGGGTCGCGGGACCGCCTTCGCCGGCCGTTCGAGTCGGAGTCGCACGTCTCGTACCGCGCTCTCGACGCCGCGGACGCTCGCCGGGTCGCCGGTCCCGGCCGCGAGGAGGACACTGCCACCGGCGAGTTCACGTGTGACCGAAAAGCCCGCGTCCTCGAGACGGGCAGGGACGCTCGCCCCCTGTGTCAGCACGATGTACCGGTCCGCGGTCCCCGCACTGACCAACTGCGGACCGACCGCGGCGCCGCCGAGTAACGCGCCGACACCTTCGAGGACGCTCCGTCTGTCCAAACCCTTGCCGAGGTCTGACATGACAACATTCGTTAGGAAAGCAGTTTGTTAAAACCCGACATTGATATGCAATGCACCGGTCTGGAATCGGCAGTAGCTTTTAGCTTGCCGGGTCGTCAGTGTCTCGCATGTCCTCACCTGGAGAGTTCGAGGAGTTCGGAGGTCGACACGTCCCGGAACCGCTCGAAGAACCGCTCGCGGAACTGGCCGCGGCGTTCGAGGAGATGCGGGACGACGAGGCGTTCCGCGAGGAACTGGACTACCTGCTGGAGCACTTCGGCGGCCGGCCGACACCGGTGTTCCACGCCGAGACGTTGAGCGAGCGCTACGACGCGAACATCTACTTCAAGCACGAGGACTTGCTCCACGGGGGCGCGCACAAACTCAACAACACGCTCGGGCAGGCGCTGCTGGCGAAGAAGGCCGGGAAGGACCGTCTCATCGCGGAGACTGGGGCCGGCCAGCACGGCACCGCGACGGCGATGGTCGGCGCGTTGCTGGACCTCGATACGACGGTGTACATGGGTCGGCGCGACATGCAGCGCCAGGAGATGAACGTCTTCCGCATGCGCCTGATGGGGGCCGACGTCGAGGAAGTCACGCGGGGCAACGAGGGCCTCGCGGAGGCCGTCGACGCGGCGATGGAGGACCTAGTCGAGCACACCGAAGAGACCCACTACCTCGTCGGGAGCGCCGTCGGCCCGGACCCGTTCCCGCGGATGGTTCGCGAGTTCCAGTCGGTCATCGGGCGGGAGGCCCGCGAGCAGATACAGGACCTGCACGGCGACCTGCCCGACGCCTGCGTCGCCTGCGTCGGCGGCGGGTCGAACGCCATCGGCCTGTTCCACGCGTTCAAGGAGGACGACGTGGCGCTGTACGGCGCGGAACCGGCGGGCAAGGGACTCGACTCCGGCCAGCACTCCGCACCGCTGTCGGCGACGAAGAACGACGACCCCCAGATTTTCCAGGGGATGAAGACCCGCGTCATCGACGAGGACACGGAGAACCACTCGGTCAGCGCCGGTCTCGACTACCCGGCCGTCGGCCCGGAACACGCGGCCCTCCAGTCGCTCGGCCGGGCGGAGTACCACGGTATCACGGACGAGGAAGCGCTCGCGGCCTTCCGCGAACTCAGCGAGGCCGAGGGCATCATCCCGGCGCTCGAACCCAGCCACGCCATCGCGCTCGCCATCAAACTCGCCGAGGAGGACCGCCACGACACCATCCTCGTCAACCTCTGTGGCCGCGGCGACAAGGACATGCAGACCGCCGCCGAGAAGTTCGACCTGTCCTGAGTCGGCGGGCGAACGCTTTTGCGATGCAGTGTGCTACCAGACAGCAATGGTCCGGCTTCCGTGGCGCCGCGACGACGGTAGCGAGGCGAGCGACGAGGCCGTGGTCTCCGACCGGGACCACGACGATGCCGTCGTCGTCGGACGGTTTCAAGACGGCACGGTGGCCGTCTACGAGGACGAAGTGGTCGTCGAGCGCGTCTCGCGGTCACGGTTCGACGACCGACGGATTCCGACCGCCGAGATCGTCGGCGTCGACTACTCCGAGGGCATCACTATCGGCTACCTCCAGATAGAGCAGACCGGCGTCGACGTGGACGCGGGCGGCCTCCTGAGCGACCCCGTCAACCCGAACACGGTCCACTTCGGGCGCGGAAGCCGCGAGGACGCCAGAGCGGTCCGTGACGCGATTCTCGAACGAACACGTGGCTGAGGCTCACAGTCGTCTCTCGAAGTGGACGAGTTCGTAGCCCGCGACCGTCGACTCGCCGACTCGCTCGTACCCCTCGTCGCGATAGAACTCGACGGCCGCGGGTTGGGTGCGTGCCGTCGTCGCCAGGAGCGTCTCGTAGCCGAGGTCGGCGGCCGCGGCTTCCAGTCGGGCGAGCAGTG
This sequence comes from Haloarcula rubra, assembly GCF_019599465.1. GTDB lineage: Archaea > Halobacteriota > Halobacteria > Halobacteriales > Haloarculaceae > Haloarcula > Haloarcula rubra. The sequence goes on along the minus strand of NZ_RKLR01000001.1, from coordinate 572,672 downwards.
CGTGCCCGTAACCGCGGCGCTGGTGGGTCGGTGCGACCCGCATCCGGTGGAGTTCCGCCGCGCCCGGGACGGTGCGCTCGTCGGCGTGGCCCGCCTCGTTCGGGAGGAGGCCGCCCATCGCCACGACGACGCCGTCGTGGACGGACGGCGGGGAACGGTCGGCGTCGGGCGACGCCGCGGCGTCGTCGCCGTCGAGGACGCCGACGAGGAATGTCCCGCCGGTGTCGAGATACGACGCCTCGACGTCCCGCAGGTCCTCGGTGCCGGGTACGTCGTCGGGGTCGGTCCCCGTCTCCCCCATCGCCCACTCGTGGAGGTCCCACACCGCGTCTGCGTCCCGTGGGTCGTACCGGCGGATGCGCAGGTCGCTCATCTCTATCGTCCCGACGGCACGGACGGGGTTGTAGGCTGTGACTGCGGCAGGGTGGGCACCGACAACCGGGCAACTAAGTGCCGGAAGCCTCACGGTCCGGATATGCAAGACGGGTTCCGTCGGTGCATCGTCAACCCCGTGAGCGGTGACGGTGAGCACGCCGACTACGTCGAGCGACTGATGCGGGCCCGCGGGTTCGCCGTCGAGGAGACGCAGGGTGCCGGCGACGCCGTCGCGTTCGGTCGGCGGGCGGGCGCGGACGACGTCGCCGAAGTCGCGGTCTGTGGCGGCGACGGCACCATCAACGAGGTGGTCCGTGGCCTCCACGACGCCGACCACCTCGACGAGGTGACGCTCAGCGTCGTCCCCGCCGGGACGGCGAACCTGCTCGCGGGGACCATCGGCGTCACGGACCTCCAGCACGGCGTCGAGGTGGCCGACACCGGCGAGACGCGGACCGTCGACGTCGGCGTCGCCGACGGGGAACCGTTTCTCGTCTCCTGTATCGCCGGCCTCCCGGCGGACGCCAGCGTCGCCACCTCGGGCGACCTGAAGGGTCGCTTCGGGACGCTCGCCTTCCTCATCACCGGCGCACAGGAGGCGTTCGAGTTCGAGGGACTGGACCTCTCTATCGAGGCCGTCGGCGAGGACGGGCCGTTCACGTGGTCCGGCGAGGCGACGTGTCTCCTCGTGGGCAACGCCCGCAAGTTCGTGGAACGTGGCGGACAGGCCGACATGGAGGACGGCCTGCTGGACGTCGCCATCGTCGAGCGGATGCCGGCCGGCAACCTCGTCGCCGAGGCCATCGGCCACCGACTGCTCGCGCGCGACACGGAGGGCGTCACGCACGTCCGCGCCCGAGACATCTCCATCGAGGGTCACGGCGACCCGGTCACCTTCAGCCGCGACGGCGAGCTCGCCGAACACGAGACGCTGGACGTCACGGTGGCCGAGCGAACGCTCGACCTCCGCGTGGGGCCGTCCTACGAGCCGAATCCGACCTGACGCGGACGCCGCCCGATTTGTTCCGCCGCTCTCTCGACGACCCGGCATGGACTGGTCTCCCGACCGTGCCCTCCGTCTCCGGATGGTCGTCACGCTGGTCTCGCTGGCCGTCACCGCCGCCGCCGCGACGCTGACGACGGCTGCCGTCCTCACGCCGGTGGTCGGCGTCGCCATCGCCGTGGCCGCTCGTCTGGGGCGAGCGCGACGCCCCTACTCGGTGACGTTGATGTAGAGCGCGCAATCGTAGTACTCGCCGTCGTAGGCGAGATACTCCGTCTCGTACATCCTCGGGCGACAGTTCTCCGGGGAACAGTCGAGCGCGTCGCGCAGCCGGAGCGCCCCGACCAGCGACTCGAAGGCCGCCGAGAGGGGCTTCGTCTCGCTGTACTGCTCCACGCCCCGGACGCGCTCGAACAGGTCCCGGGCGTCGGGACCGAGGTCGTCGGGCGCGAGGCGCAGTTCCACGGCGGCGGCGTCGGCCACCTCGTCGAAGGCCGCGGCGCTGTCGGCCACCGCCGTCGCGAAGCCCGTGTGCTCGGGTTCGACGAGGCGCTCCTGTGTCACCGAGACTTCCAGCACCGTCCCGTGGACGACGACGTAGTCGTGTTCGGGGTCGGGCGCCAGTTCGCTCTCGGCCTCGTCGAGGTGCCGATAGACGAACCCGCCCTGTTCGACGAGGCTCCACGGGGCGCCGCCGTCGAACTCCCGCACTCTGGCCGCGAAGAACGCCGGCATCACCGCGTTCTGGTCGTACTCCGGCAGGGCCTCCCGCGGCGTCCCCTCGGGCGTCGCTTCGGAGTCGACGCGGCCGACCCACGACAGACGCAGCACCGACCGCTCGATGCGTTCGCTGCCGGTAATCACGTCGTGCAGGAGGTAGTAGCGGCCGTCGCGCTCGACGTACTCGCCGTCGGGGACGACGCCGTACCCGTAGGTGCTGACCCGCTCGCCGTCGACGGCGGCGGCCACCGCTCGGCGTCTGGTCCGCTGGACGGGGTGGTCGTCGCGCTCGGGCGGGGTCCAGAGCAACGTCTCGGCCAGCGGGCGGTCGAGTCGGTCGACGTGCAGCGTCAACTCGACGGTCGGCTCGCTCGACCCGAGCGAGTCACAGCCCGCGAGGCCGGCGAGGCCGGCGGCCGTCGCACCGAGGAACGCGCGGCGACTAGTGGAGGGCATCGGATGCGAGTTCGAGTGGGATGGCCTAAACCTACCGGCCGCGACACGACACTACAATCGCGCTTTGAGCCAGCCGTGGACATTAGGTCCCGGGGGTCGACGACCCGGACGATGGCGTCGCTTCGGGTGGCGGTGGTCGGCCTCCTCGTCGTCGCGACCGGCTGTGTCGGCTTCGGTGCCCCGGGGACGGAGCGCGCCGAGACGACCGGAGCAGCGCCGCCGGGCGTCGACGACGGTATCGCGAACGCGACGGCGCTCGTCCGGGCCCACGAACGGTCGCTCGACGGCGTCGGCGTCGACCTCGCGACGACGTGGGTGCGCCGGAGCAGCGTGCCGGGCGAGCCGAACCGGACCGCCCGCACGCGGACGCTGACCGACGGGAACGGCACGCTCTGGCGGCGGACGGTCACGGGCAGTGACGGGACCGAGCGACGCGTCGAGCGGTGGGTCGTGGACGGCGGTGGGTTCCGGCACGTCCCCGCCACCGGCCGAACTGACCGCGTCGATGGCGTGGGGCCGACGGCGCGGTACCGTACGGCCCGCCTCGAACGGTGGCTGGCGGCCGGCCAGTACCGCGTCGCCGCCGTCGAGTCCGGCACACCCGAGCGGTACGTCCTCTCGACCACCACCTACACCCCGCCGGACGGCGAGCCACTGGAGGCGGACACGGTCCGCTACGAGGCGCGAGCCGTCGTGACCGCCGACGGCCGGGTGACGGCGTTCTCGGCGACGCTGGTCATCGTCGAGCGCAACAAGTGGGGCCGGCAGACGCGGACCTACTCGTACGGCTACCGACTGGCCCGGACCGGTGCCGTCGCCGTCTCACGGCCGGCGTGGGTTCCCGACACACGCGCCGACGTGGAGGTGGCCGATGGCTGACCGACGCGCCGCGCTCGCCGCGACGGCGCTCGCAGTCCTCGCGCTCACGGCCGTGCTGGGGGCGCTCGCGACGACGGTGCCGACCAGCCCGGCACCGCCCACGTCCGACCGACCTGTGACGACCCCACCGACCGACGCCGACGAGGTGGCGACGGGCGGGCGGGGGTTGGCCAGTCTCCACGAGCGGGGCCTGACCGGCGAGAACGTCTCCGTCGGCGTCGTCGACGTGACGGGGTTCGACACCGACCGGGCACCGCTGACTCGCTCGGTACGGGCCGCGCGTGCGTTCGGGACGGGGACCGTCGACGACGGTCAGACCGCTCACGGCACGGCCGCGGCGACGGTGGTCGCCCGGACGGCGCCGGACGCGACGCTGTATCTGGCCCGCGTCGACGGCATCGACGGCTACCGGCAGGCCGTCCGGTGGCTCAGGCGCGAGGGCGTCGACGTGATCGTCGCGCCGGTGTCGTTCTACGGCCACCCCGGCGACGGGAGCGGCGAGGCCGCACGCGTCGCTCAGCGAGCGGCCGACGCGGGGACGGTGTTCGTCGCGCCGGCGGGCAACCTCGCCGCCGCCCACTGGCGGGGCACCTACGACGCCGCCGGGAGCGAGAACGGGACCGTGGTGTTCGACCGCGACGACGGGACGCCCGTGCGACGCACCGCTATCGGCGGCGGGACGGACGTGACCGTCTGGCTCTCGTGGGACCGCGCCCACGCCGACGAGGACTACACGGCCGAACTGTACTGGACCAACGGGACGGCGACACGACTGGTCGCCCGCTCACAGCCGTACCCGGCCGACGACGTGCCCAACGAGCGCATCGTCGCCGACGTCTCGCCGGGGCGGTACTTCCTCGTGGTCCGCGGGCCCACCGACCCGACCGGCGCACGCCTCCGCCTCGTCTCGCCGACCCACGAGTTCTCGCGGGCGCGGGCCAGTGGGAGCGTCGTCGCGCCGGGCACCGCACGTGGCGTCTTCACCGTCGGCGCGTACGACACGCGGGTCGACCGCGTCGAACCGTTCAGTTCGCGCGGTCCGACGCTGGACGGCCGGCCCGGCGTCGACGTGGTGGCGCCGGACCGCCGGTTCGCCGACCTGACCGAGAGCGGCTTCGTCGGCTCGTCGGCGGCGGCCCCCTACGTCGGCGCGATGGCGGCGCTCCTCCTCGAGGCTGACGAGTCGCTGTCGCCGCGCCACGTCGAACTCCTGCTGGAACTGACCGCCCGCGACGTCGGGCCTCCGGGGGCCGACTACGCGTCGGGACACGGGTTGGTCGACCCGCGGGCCGCCGTCAGGGCCGCCGAGAACGAGACGGCCGGCGGTTAAACGCGATTTTAAGCCTGCCAAACGGCTATACTGGTGGGCCTACCACGTCGTCGTAGAGACGATGTCGGGACTCATCGACCGGATACAGGAACGAACGGGGACGCCCGACGAGCGACCGCGCGTGCTCGACGTCGACGACGCCGACACCGACGAGGTGTTGGACGCGCTCTCCTCGGACACGGGCCGGGCGCTGTATCGGACCCTGTTCGACCAGCCCGGGACGGCTTCGGAGATAGCGCGGCGGTGTGACACCTCCGTCCAGAACGTCCACTACCACCTCTCGAACCTCGAAGCGGCGGGCCTCGTCGAGTCCATCGACACGGTGTACTCGGAGAAGGGCAACGAGATGACCGTCTACGGCCCCGCCAGCGACCCCATCGTGCTGGTCGGGAACCACGACCTGCGGCCCCGACTCCGGCAGTCGCTGACCGACGTGGTCGCCGGCGTCGGCCTGTTGGGCCTCGCGAGTCTGTTCGTCCAGTGGGGGGCCGAGTCCATCGCCAACCACGCCGCTGGCGGCGTCCTCGGCCCAGCGAGCCCGAACGCGCCGCAGACGGACCCTGCGGGGTCGATAGCGTGGTTCGTCTTCGAGGTGGCCGAACCCGGTCTGCTCTTCTTCTTCGGCTGTCTCACGCTACTGGCGGTCGTCGCACTCACGCTGGGACGACGGGACGCGGGCCCGAACTGACGGCGGCGGGCCGCCGACTCGGCGGGCGGTCGCTCGCGAGCATCCGGCGAAAAACGACAGCGCCACGTCGGTTACAAGAGAGGCCGGAGGACGATGCCGAGGCCGGCGATGGCGACGAGGCCGCCGACACCGAGTGCGATGCTCCCGGGGCCCAGCGGGAGCCCAGAGAGGGACTGCGTGTCGTTCCTGTCCGTCGGACCATCCACGATGGTCGCCGTCGGCCCGCGGTCGCTCGTGAATTCCTCGCCGGCCTGCACGGAGAGGGTCCCGATGTCGGCCACGTCGTCGCTCACGCCAGCCCCACGGTACAGCGTGAGGTCGTAGTCGGTCGCGTCGAGGCGCGTGTCCAGCGCTACCTCCGACCCGGGTTCGACCGCCACCGAGTCGGCGTCGGCGGCGGTCCCGAGCGTCGGCCCGTCGTGGCCGGCCGCCGCCGTGTCGAACAGGAGCGTCACGGTGCCGTCGCCGTCGCCGTCGCGGACGGTCGCGTTTATCTCGTAGCCGCTCTCGCGCCCGCCGATGGACACCGTCGCGGCCTCGGCGTCCGCGAGGACGACGGTCAGCCGGGCCGTCTCACCCTGTCGGGCCCGGTAGACGCTCCGCTCGAAGCCGAACTCGGGGGCCTCGTCGACGTCGAACTGCTCGTCGGGTGCGTCGTCGGACTCGACGAGGAGCGTCCCCACGGCGTCGGCGCCGTCGCCCGTGCCGTCGCCGTAGAAGACGCGGTACTCGTAGGCGGCGGGGTCGAGCGTCGACGGCAGGTCGGGTTCCTCGTGCGTGACCGTCAGCGAGTCGTCGGCGTCGGCGGTCGACAGCGTCTCGCCGTCCGTCCCGGCGTTCGCGGTGTCGAACCGGACCGTCACGGTGCCGTCGCCGTCGCCGTCGGTCAGCGACGCGTTGACGAGGTAGTTGACGTCGTCGCCGCCGATAGAGAACACCGCCGTCTCGGTGCCGTCCATCGCGACCGGGATCTCGGCGACGTCGCCCTGTGTCACCTGCACGGCGGCGTCGCCGCTGGGTGCCGGCGTCGGGGTCGGCGTCTCCGGGACCGGGTCGGCGCAGTCGCCGTCACAGGCGACGATCCGTTCCTCGCGTTCGGTGAGGGTCTGGCCGTCGTAGAGCACGGTCAGTCGGTAGGTCGTGTTGGGCGGGGTGCTACTCATGTCGAAGACGGCGGCGAAACTGCCGTCCTCGGCGACGCGAGCGCTCTGCTGGCGGAGGAACGGCGCGTCGGAGTCCGTCGACCGGAGGCGGACGGTCAGTTCCGACCCCGGCGTGACGCTCGTCTCGCCGGTGACGACCTGTCGCTCGGCCGACGCCAGCGGGAGGCTATCGTCGTCGACGGTCGCGCTCTGGGCGGCCAGCGTCGGACCGACGCCGACTACTGTGGCCGAGAGGAGGAGGCCGACGAGCGCGAGCGACCGCGTCGTCATCCACGCACCTCCCAGCGACCGGTTCCATCGCGGTTCGACCGGGGGACACCGTCCGGCGAGCGGACCGTGTCTGGAGGGCAGGTCGTTGGCATGCACTCGACTCGTTGGCACGGTCGTACTAAAGGCTCGCTGAAAGGTTCAATCTCGTTTGAACCGTGACCGAGGACGGCGCAGGTCGCTTCACGGGCCGTCTCGCCGGGTCGACGGGTTTCTTTCCGTCGTCGGCGCGAAACCGCAACCAGAACCTTCAGTACCGAGTGCCGAGTTGAGAACGTATGCACGATTCGCGACGATGCGGTCGCGACAGCGGTCCTGACGCGGCCACCTCGACGGAAGCGGTACGGACAGTCACAGGGGTGGTGTAGGTGCCGGACGCCGTCGACAACGTCGTCCTCGTCACCGTCGACTCGCTCCGGGCCGACGCGCTGGGCGGCGACGACAGCGTCTCACCGGTACTGGACGGACTCGCCGAGGACGGTGTCGTCTTCGAGAACGCCATGGCACACGGCAACTGGACGCCCTTCTCGTTCCCGAGCGTCCACGGCTCTCGGCCGGTCTTCGACGAGGGGGCCGACATCGGCGTGGCGTCGACGCCGACGCTGGCCGAGCGGCTCTCCGAGGCGGGCCTCGACACGGCCGGCTTCAACGCCGCCAACGGGTTCCTCACGGACCACTGGGGGTACGACCGCGGGTTCGACGAGTTCGAACCGTTCGTCGAGAGCGGCGGCTACAGCAAGTACCTCGCGGCCCACCCGACGGTGCAGGCGTGGGTCCAGTTAGCCACGTCGCCGTTCCGCAGGGCCGCGACGGTCCTCAGCGGTGGCTCCGACGCCCGCCCCTTCGCCGACGTCTCCCGGATGGGTGACCTCGAACAGCGCGCGACCGAGTTCCTCGAGGGGACGGACACCGGGTTCTTCCTCTGGGTCCACTACATGGACACCCACACGCCGTACGTCCCGGCGCCCCGACACCTCCGGGAGGTCTCGGACACCCACTTCGGCCTGTTCCGGATGCTCGGCGCCCACCTCCGGACCGGCCTCGGGTGGGACGTCGACGAGCGAACGCTCGGGACGCTCCGGACGCTGTACGACGGGACGGTCAGACAGGTCGACGAGAGCGTCGGCCGTCTGCTCGATACGCTGGACGCCGAGGGATTGGCCGACGACACCGCCGTCGTCGTCGCCGGCGACCACGGCGAGGAGTTCCTCGACCACGGCCACCTCGCCCACTACCCGAAACTGTACGGCGAACTCGTCGAGGTGCCGTACGTGGTGACCCACCCCGACGGCGAGGGCGGGACGGTCCACGAACCCGTCGGCCTCGACACCGTCGCACCGACGGTGTGTGACCTCCTCGGCGTCGACGCCGCGCCAGCGTGGGAGGGCGAGTCGGTGGCCCCGGCGCTGGACGGCGAGACCATCGAGTCCCGGAGCCCGGTCGTGTCGGTCGCCGTGCGGGGCGAGAGCGTGACGAGCCAGCCGATTCCGCGCCGCCTGGACGACGGCGAGTTGCTCGTGAGCGCCCGCGACGCCCGCTGGACGTACGTCGAACACACCGAGTCGGGCCACCGGGAACTGTACGACCGGCGCGAGGACCCGGACGAACAGGTCGACCTCTGTGCGGACGCCACCGAGGGGACCGCACCACCCCCGGTGCTGGACCGCCTCTCGGCGGCCGTCGCCGACCACGTCGACCGCCTCGAATCCGCCGCAGACGCCGACGAGAGCGGCGATGGCGGACAGACGTCTGACGAGATAGCGGCACGCTTAAAGGCTCTCGGTTATAAGTAGCGCACCATGTCGTTCGCCGTCGCCACGTCGCCGCGACGACAGCGACTCGTTCGGTTCTTCCTCGTCGGCCTGACAGCGGCGGCCGTCCAGACGGCGCTGCTCTGGACGTTCGTCGACGTCGGGCGCGTCAACTACCTCGTGAGCGCGTTCGTGGCCATCGAGGCGACCATACTGTTCCAGTACGTCCTCAACAACGCGTGGACGTTCCACCGCTCGCGCCACACGTCGATGCGCGAGTACCTCGTGGGGATGGGGAAGACGAACCTCGTCCGCGGGACGGCTATCCCGCTGCAACTGGGCGCGCTGTACGCGCTGGTGCGGTGGGGCGGGCTGGAGTACCTCGTCGCCAACGCCGTGGCCATCGCGGCGACGGGGCTGTACCGCTACGTGCTGGACTCGAACTGGACGTGGAACTAGGCAACCGTTTTTGCACCGGGCACTCCGAGACGACGTATGGACGATTCGGTACGGTTGGGCGTCGACGTCGGGGGGACGTTCACCGACGTCGTCCTCGTCGCCGACGACGGGATGACGACGGCGAAGGTACCCTCGACGACACCGCAACACGAGGGCGTGCTCTCGGGCGTCGCCGCCGCCTGTGAGGCGGGCGGCGTCGACCCGGGCGAGGTGGACCGGTTCCGTCACGCGATGACCGTGGCGACGAACGCCCTGCTGGAGGCCGACGGCGCAGAGACGGCGCTCGTGACCACCGAGGGGTTCGGCGACGTGCTGGCCATCGGGCGACAGGACCGCCCGGACCTGTACGACCAGTCCGTCGCCAGACCGGACCCGCTGGTCCCCGCCGACCGTCGGTACGAACTCGCCGAACGGGCGACCGTCGAGGGCATCGAGACGCCCGTGGACGAACGCGAGGTCCGGGACCTCGCCGACGCCATCGAGGCCGACGCCGTTGCGGTGTCCTTCCTCCACGCGTACGCACACCCCGAGAACGAGCGCCGCGTCGCCGAGATACTCCGTGCGGAACTCGACGCGTCGGTGTCGGCCAGCCACGAGGTGTTGGCGGCCTTCCGGGAGTACGAACGCACCGCGACCACGGTGGCCGACGCCTACGTCACGCCGGTCATCGACGCCTATCTCGGCCGACTGGTCGACGGCGCGACCGACCGCGGCCTCCCCGAACCGCGGGTGATGCAGTCGAACGGCGGCATCGCCGACGCCGACACCGTCCGGGGACACGCGGTGACGACGGCGCTCTCGGGCCCGGCCGCGGGCGTCGTCGGCACGAGCGCCTTCGAACCCGACGACGCCGCCGGCCTCGTCACCTTCGACATGGGCGGGACCTCCAGCGACGTCTCGCTCGTTCGCGAGGGCGAGGTAGAGCGGACCACGCAGGCAGACGTTGGCGGGCGTCCGGTCCGGGTACCGATGGTCGACGTGGAGACGGTCGGTGCCGGCGGCGGGTCTATCGCGTGGGTCGACGCCGGCGGTGCGCTCCGCGTGGGCCCTCGCTCGGCGGGGGCCGACCCCGGCCCGGCCTGCTACGGGCAGGGCGGGACCGACCCGACGGTGACCGACGCGGCGCTCCTGTTGGGGTATCTCGGCGCCGACACCACCCTCGGGTCGGACCTCGAACTCGACGCCGACGCCGCCCGAACGGCCCTGTCGGACCTCGCGGCCGATGCGGGGCTGGAGGGTCCGCTGGCGGCCGCTCGCGGCGTCTACCGCGTCGCCAACGCGACGATGACCAGAACGATTCGGAGCGTCACGGCCGAACGCGGCCACGACCCCCGCGAGTTCGCGATGGCGGCGTTCGGCGGCGCTGGCCCGATGCATGCGGCGGCGCTGGCCGACAGACTGGGCGTCTCGACGGTGGTCGTCCCCCGGGCCAGCGGCGTCCTCTCTGCGCTGGGCCTGCTGGCGGCCGACGAGCAACACGACGCCGTCCGCACCTACCGCACTCGGCTGGACGAGGTGGACGTCGCGGCCATCGAGTCCGTCGTCGAGGACCTCGAAGCCGAGGTGCTGGCCGAGACGAGCGACCCCGACGCGGCGACGGTCACCGTCGAGGCCGACTGCCGCTACGCCGGCCAGAGTCACGAACTCGGCGTCGAAATCGGGGACTTCGACCGAGCGAGCCTCCGCGCGCGGTTCCACGCGGTCCACGAACGGGCCCACGGCTACCGCCTGCCCGACGCCGCCGTCGAACTGGTGACCCTGCGGGCGACAGCCACCGTCGGCCACGAGATGCCGCCTCTCGCCCACACAGCGAGCGACGGCCCCGCCCGGACCGGCGCCCGCGACGTCTCGTTCGGCGACCGGTGGCACGAGTCGCCGGTCCTCGACTGGGCGGCGCTCGGTCCCGGAACGGAACGCGACGGCCCCGCCATCGTCGAGGGCGGCGAGAGTACTGTCGTCGTCCCGCCGAACTGGACGCTGATTGCCGACGACCGCGGGACGCTCCGACTGGAGGGTGACCGATGACTGCTGACGGAGGAGACACGATGACGGCCCACGACCTCGACGCGGTCGAACCATCTTTTTCGTCGTTGGGTGCCGTCGCTACGCTCCGGCACCTCGCCTCGAAAAACATGGGTGAAAACGGCCGGCCGCTCGGCAGCGGCCTCGCGGCCGGTACGGCGGAGGCGACACGATGACGGCCCACGACCTCGACGCGGTGGAACTCGAAATCCTGCGCAACCAGCTAGAGAGCGTCGCCGAGGAGATGGGACAGGTCCTGATTCGGGGCGCGTTCTCCCCGAACATCACCGAGCGCCGGGACTGTTCGACGGCGCTGTTCGACGCCGACGGCCACCTCGTCGCACAGGCCGAACACATCCCGGTCCATCTGGGCGCGATGCCCGAAGCCGTCGACGCCGTCCTCGACCGGGACCCCGACCCGGGCGACGTGTTCGTCCTGAACGACCCGTTCACCGGCGGGACCCACCTGCCGGACGTGACGCTCGTCTCCCCGGTCTGTCCGGCGGGCGAGATACTCGGCTACGCCGTCTCGCGCGCCCACCACGCCGACGTGGGCGGGATGGCGCCCGGGAGTATGCCCGCGGGCGCCCGTGACATCCAGCAGGAGGGCCTGCGCATCCCGCCGACGAGACTCGTCGCCGGCGGCGAGCGACGCGAGAGCGTCTGGACCCTCCTCGAAGCGAACGTCCGCAACCCGGCGGAACGCCGGGCTGACCTCCGTGCGCAACTCGGGGCCAACGAGCGCGGGGCCGAGCGAGTCGCGGAGTTGCTCGAGGACCACGGCGACCGTCTGCTGACGGCGTTCGACGCCGTGCGCGACTACTCCCGACAGCGCGTCGAGGCGGAACTCCGCGAGTTCCCCGACGGCACCTACACCGCCAGCGACGTGTTGGAGGGTGACGGCGTCACCGACGCCGACGTCCCCATCGAGGTGACGGTGACCGTCGACGGCGCGACGCTGGACGTGGACTTCGCCGGCACGTCCCCGCAGGTCGACGGCAACGTGAACGCGCCGCTCTCGGTCGCGAAGAGCGCCGTCTACTTCGTCGTCCGGGCGGTCACCGACCCCGACGTGCCGCCGAACGGCGGGTGTTACGACCCCGTTCGGGTCCACGCACCGCCGGGGTCGCTGTTGAACCCCGAGCCACCGGCCGCGGTGGTCGGCGGCAACGTCGAGACGAGTCAGCGGGTGACCGACGTGGTGTTCCGGGCGCTGGCGGAGGCGGTGCCCGACCGCGTGCCGGCGGCCGGACAGGGGACGATGAACAACGTCGTCGTCGGCGGGCCGGGGTTCAGTTACTACGAGACGGTCGGCGGCGGCATGGGCGCGAGCGTCGACGCCGACGGCCCCTCGGGCGTGCAGGTCGGGATGACGAACACCCTGAACACGCCGGTCGAGGCGCTGGAAGCTGCTTACCCCCTCCGCGTCGAGGCGTACGGCCTGCGCGACGGGAGCGGCGGCGCGGGCCGACACCGCGGCGGCGACGGCCTCGTCCGCGAACTCACGGTCGAGGAGGCGGCCACCGTCTCCCTGCTGACCGAGCGACGCCGGACGGCGCCGTGGGGGCTGGCCGGTGGCGACGACGGCGCGCCGGGGCGCAACGAAATCGACGGGGAGCGAGTGCCAGCGAAGGTGACGAGGGAGGTAGAGGCCGGGACGACCGTCCGGGTCGAGACGCCCGGCGGTGGCGGCTACGGCGACCCGGAGTGAGCGGGACGCCAGCCCCCGTCGGCCGGGGTCGGGCGGTCCGGGTGACCGACCAACTGTCGCACAAACCGCGTTTTGAACGTCCAGAAGGCACTTACAGGCCGTGGACCCATCGGTGACCATGCGACGCCGACGCCTCCTCACCGCGCTCGGTGCCGCCCCGCTCGCCGTGGCCGGGTGCCTGTCATCGGCCCCGAGCGCCGGCGCCGACCTGCCCGAAGACTGCCCGACCTCCCAGAACCTCGGTGTCGAGTGGCCCGAGCAGTTGGACGCGAGCACGGTCGAGTCGTTCGTCGAGCGCTACGAGGGGACCTACTACCGGGAGGTCGTCGTCGACTACGAGCCCGAGACGCGGCTGGACGCCTACGCCCTGCACGGGAGCGTGACCGACCCGCCGACGCGACGCGGTGACGGCTGGGTCGTCTCCTACTCGGGCAGCGGTGGGGTGTACAGGCCGACGCTGCTACTGGAGGCAGAGACCGGCGAGGCGCCCGAGGGCATAACTCCCGTCCCGGTGGCCAGCATCGACAACGCGCCGCTGACCGAGACGCTCCGCGAGGCGGCCGAGACCGGTTCGGCGCAGCTACACGTCGAATCGCCGGACGAGCAGTATCTCGACATGCTGGACGCCACCGCCGACCACTTCGACGGGCCGGCGGGCCGCGGCGACACCGACACGCTGTACGTCGACGTCGATGGCACCACGGTCGAACTCTCGGTGAAGGCGACGAACTTCCACGGGGACTACTGGTGGAGCGTCCGGTACTACGTCGACGAGCGGGTCGTGCGGCGAGCGGCCGACGAGGAGACCGCCCCGCGGAACGGGACGCTTCTGGAGTGTCGGCCCCTCGAGTGAGCGCCGACGGACGGAACACAACTCGTCGCCCGGGCCCGCGCTCAGGCCGTCGGGACGGGGACGTCGTCGAGTACGTCCGCCAGCACGTCGCGTTTCTCGACTTGCTCGACGCGGGCGTCCGGCGTGAGGACGAGTCGGTGGGCCAGCACCGGCTGGGCGACCCGCTTGACGTCGTCCGGGGCGACGAACTCGCGGCCCTCGATGGTCGCCATCGCGCGAGCGGCCTCGAAGAGGCGCTGGGTCCCGCGCGGTGAGACGCCCACCTCGACGCGGTAGTCCTCTCGGGTCGAGCGAGCGATGCCGGCCATGTACGCCAGCAGGTCGTCGTCGACGGTGACCGTCTCGGGGACGGCTCGGAGTGCTTCCACCCGGTCGCTGTCCAGCACCGCCTCGACGCTGGGGCTCTGCTCGGTCCGGCCGGCCCGCCGACGGAGGAGTTCGACTTCGCCCCGGTCGTCCGGGTAGCCGATGGAACTCTTCGCGAGGAACCGGTCGACCTGCGCTTCGGGCAGTTCGAAGGTCCCCTCCATGTCGACGGGGTTCTGCGTGGCGATGACGAAGAACGGGTCCGGGAGGGCGTACGTGTCGCCGTCGACGGTGACCTGTCCCTCCTCCATCGCCTCTAAGAGTGCCGACTGGGTCTTCGGCGGGGCGCGGTTTATCTCGTCGGCGAGCACCACGTTCGCGAAGATGGGTCCGCGGTTGAACTCGAACTCGCGGGTCTGTTCGTCGAACACGTGTGTCCCGGTGATGTCCGCCGGGAGGAGGTCGGGCGTGAACTGTACCCGGGAGAACGAGAGGCCGAGGGCCGTCGCGACGCTCCGGGCGGTGAGCGTCTTGCCGGTGCCGGGCACGTCCTCCAGCAGGACGTGGCCCTTGCCGACGACGCCGAGGAGGACCGTCTCGAAGAACTCCCGTTCGGCGACGACTGCACGGCCGACTTCGTCGAGGACCTGACTCGTCACGTCGCGCGCTTCAGTGACGTCCATACCCGTGCGTGTCACGCGTCCGGCATATGCGTGTCGAGAACACACCTCCCGGCGAATCGAAACGCCTAAAGAGCAAACCACGGTACAACAGCATGAGCCGAGGTAGCCTAGCCTGGCCAAGGCGGTTGCTTCGAGAGCAACTGTCCTCACGGACTCAGGAGTTCAAATCTCCTCCTCGGCGTTTCTGTCGACGCTACTCGACGAGCACCGCGAGTCGGCGGTCCCCGCTCGGCGGCGGACCCCCGCTTCACACGCCGGCGACGAGGAAGATGAGGACGCTGATGGCCATCACGACGAGGATGAACGCCGCCGCCAGCGCCCCGCCGAGCGACACCATCGCGTTGGCCGTCGAGGCCAGCGTCTCGGTGCGGTCGTTGCCGAACACCGTCACCTCGGCGGTGTCGCTGGCCATCCCGGCCTCGACGGGTTCGAGGTCGGCGACGGCGCGGTCGACGAGGTCGGCGACCAGTGCGACGACCTCCGCCTCCGGGATGGCCTGTCCGACCTGATTCTCGGCCTCGACGGTGTTGACGATGTGCGTGTCGCTGGTCATCACCTCCAGCGTGTCGACCCCGTCCACGGCGTCGAGGATGCGGTCACGGAGGCCGGGTTCCATGTTGTTGCCGTCGACGAGTGCGTAGGCGGTCTTCTGCCCGTCCACCTCGAAGACACAGACGCGGATGCCCAGCGGACCGATCCCATCCGCCGGTTCCCACGGCGTCTCGTCCCACGCGACGCCACAGCGCAACTCGCCCGTCTCGGCCTCGGTGAGGAGGCGGGCGAGTTTCCCGGTCCCGTGAATCATGTCGAAGGAGCGCTGGCTCCCGGGGACGACGTGGCCGAGGTCGTCGCCCTCCAGTCCGTCGTTGGAGTTGTGTGCGTCGACCAGCAGGACGTCCTCGATGTCGCCCGACCGGGCCTCGGACATGGCCGAGAGGCCGACGGAGTAGTCGACGTCGTCGGCACATCCGGGCGCGTACGTCGCGACGACGAAGGCGTCGCCGCCGAACGCCTGTCCGGTCAGCGTCGCCTCGCCCTCGGTGATGCGGTGGCCGGCCGTCGCCTCGGTGCTGTACTCGATGTCGTCGTAGGCCCGGTCCGCGGTCTCCAGAATCGTGTCGACTTCCCGCTCGGTGACGAGGTTGAAGTCGTGGCCGGCGGTGGCGTGGGGCGGGAAGGCGAGGCCGTCGGCGGACTCGGCGACCCGTTTCGGGAGGTTCCCGCCGCCTATCTCGCCCATCGGGCCGGGGTGTATCATCGGCAGGACGAACCGAGCCTTCTCCTCACCGTCGGGCCGCCGGACCGAGAGGACGGTCACGGGGACGATGGCCTCCTCGCCGATGTCCTCGAAGAACGCCTCCAGTTCGTCCGACCCCTCGGCGATGTGGCCGATGAACCCACGGAGGAAGTCCAGCGCCGAGACGCCCAGCGAGGAGCGCCACGGCTGGTCGATGACGACGAGGAAGAGCCACACCGCCAGCGCGTAGATGGCACAGATGACGCCCAGCAGGACGAAGTCGGCGGGGATGAACCCCTGAATCTCCGGCGGGGCCTGTTCGGCGCGGGCCAGCGTCTCTCTGAGCGTCGGGTTGTCGAGGATGAACGCCGTCGCGCCGCTGTAGATGGCCAGCAACCCGGCGGCGGCGACGGTCTGGACGCTCGCGGGGACGGCCGCCTTCAACAGCGAGTGGCGGGAGACGGCCATCAGGATGAGCAGGCGGAAGGCGAAGATGGAGGCCAGTGCGACCAGCAGGACGTCGAAGACGAAGTTCTGGCCGAGCCGTGGGCTGACGAGGGCGACGACGCCCGCCGCCGTCAGGAACGCGATGGTGATCAGTTCGCAGATGAGCGCCAGCAGGGAGGCCCGGTTGGGCGTGAGTTGGCCGTCGAGTCGCTGGTCGACCCACGGCGTGACGGCGCCGGCGATGGCCGTCGGAAAGCCGATGAAGAAGATTCCCTGCCACGCGTCGTCCAGCACGAACCGCGAGTCGAACGCGGCCACGCCGGTCAGCGCGGCGATGAACAGGGCGAACGTGAGGCTCGCGTACCAGTTCGGCGCCCGGAAGATGAACCGGGAGAGACTGGCGAGGTTCCCCTGTGTCGCAGTCATTTATTACTCACTCCCCGCGTCGGCACATAAAACAGTCGCTTGCTGTCGGTTACTGCGTGGGCGCGGATTGCCGGTCACAGACCGCGAGGAAGTTCTCGAAGACGGCTTCACCTTCCTCGGTGTGGGCGACTTCGGGGTGCCACTGGACGCCGAAGAGGTTGCGGTCGGTGTCGCTCATCGCCTCGACGCCACAGACGTCCGACGTCGCGGTGCACTCGAAGCCCTCGGGGACCGCCTTCACTTCGTCGGCGTGACTGGCCCAGACGCGCGTCTCCGGGGCCAGCGAGCCGATAAGGGGGTCCTCCTCGTCCAGAATCTCGACGGTGACGTCGGCGTAGCCGCCGTACTCCCCACTGCCGACGCGGCCACCGAGTTCCTTCGCGATGAGTTGCATGCCGAGACAGATGCCCAGCACCGGCACGTCGAGGTCGAGGTACTCGGGGCAGTTGCCGATGTCGTCCATGTCCGGGCCACCGGAGAGGACGACGCCGTCCGCCTCGATGTCCTCCGGCGGCGTGTCGTTGTCCAGCAGTTCGACGTCGACGCCCATGTCCCGGAGCGCACGTTGCTCCAGATGGGTGAACTGACCGTGGTTGTCGATGACGACGATGTGAGTCATTGGATACTGTCACGCCATCGGGGCGTATATATCTCCTGAAACGGGGCTCACAGCAACTTCGGACGGGGTACGTCCGAGCACAGGACCGTGGCAGGCGGCTGAACGCCCCGCTGTCCGGCAGGCACGCAGTCACTCGCCGTCGTCGTACCGCTCGGCCGCCGACTGGAACCCCATCTCGGACTGCTCCTTCGAGCGGCGCCCCTCCTTCTCCGCGATGGCCTCCGGGTCCGGGTTCACGTCGTCGTCGATTCGCGCCCACGACCCGTGGACCTTCGAGTGACACCAGCGGCAGAGGTACACCGTGATCTCGTGGGCGAGGTCGGCGTCGTCGCCGTCTCGCGTCTCGTCGTACGACAGGTGGTGCTCTTCGAGGAGTGGCCGTTCGTCGGAGTGGGCCATCCGGCGCTCTGCGAGGCCACAGCGGATGCACTCGCGGTCCCGGTTCCGACAGCGGAAGTGCGGGCAGTCGCTCCAGTCCCACTCGGCACCTGCCGGGTCGTCGTCCGGTCCCACTGCCGCCGGACACCGGAACGCCTCGGCGCTCCGGGCGTCGGCGAACGCCGGGTCGTGGTGGCCGTGTTCGCGCGCCCAGCGGCACTTCCCCTCGTCGGTGACGAAGTCACACCGGTCGACGTGGTCGTAGGGGTCGTCGACGCCGACGCTGGTGCCGCCCGGTGCCTTCTCCATGCCCGCTGGTGGGGCCCGGAGACACCTGAATCTGACTCCCCGCCGACCGACGGAACGCTTTTGCCCGGTGGCCGTCTCGGCCGGCGTATGCGCATCGTCCACGACCCGGACGGACACCCCCAGACACTCGCTCACGAGGTCGACCGGGCCGAGTCCCTGCTCGAACAGGCCCGGGGGCTGATGTTCCGGCGGTCGATTCCCGACGACTACGCGCTCGTCTTTCCGTTCGACGACGTGGGCACCCGCTCTATCCACATGCTGTTCGTCCCGTTCCCGCTGGACGTGCTGTGGCTGGCCGACGACGAGGTGCAGGCAGTCGAGACGGTCTCGCCGTGGTACGGCGTCGGGTGGGCCAGAGCCGACACCGTTCTCGAACTGCCCGCCGGGGCCGCCGACGGCGTCAGCGAGGGCGATACGGTCGTCGTGGAGGGGTGACGGACGTGTCGTCGGCCCACGCCGTCCTTCCGGCAGATTTTAAAGGATGAACGTGTGAGTAGCTAACACCATGTCGGAACACCCGACGGAGGATAGAGGAAGTCGCCGCGAGGCGGCTGGGTGTGAAATTCGCCCCCAAGAGTGACGGAAGTGAATCTTCTGTGAGTCAGCACACATTGTTCGGGGACCATCCAGCGACGCGTCCCCTCGACGAGGTCGGTGAGGTACAGTTTCTCGATACCACGCTGCGCGACGGCGAACAGGCCCCCGGTGTCTCGCTGACGCCGGACGACAAGGCCGACATCGCACGCAAACTCGACGCCGCGCGTATCGACGTCATCGAGGCCGGGAGCGCCTGCACCGGGCCGGGCGAGCGCGAGACCATCTCGCGGGTCGCCGAACTGGACCTCGACGCGACGGTGACGAGTTTCTGTCGCGGCATCCGGAACGACATCGACCTCGCGGTAGAGTGCGGGGTCGACGGCGTCAACCTCGTCGTCCCGGCCAGCGACCGCCACGTCGAGGACAAGGTCGGCACCTCGAAGGCAGACAACGTCGACTCGACCGTCGAACTCGTCGAGTACGCGAAAGACCACGGCCTGTGGGTCGAGGTCATCGGCGAGGACGGTTCCCGCGCGGACCTCGACTACCTCGAAGAACTGCTCGGCGCGGCCGTCGAGGCCGGGGCCGACCGCATCTGCTGGGCCGACACCGTCGGCCACGCGACGCCCGACCGCGCGCTCGAGTGTGTCTCCCGCCTCTCGGAACTGGGGCCGGTCAGCACGCACACCCACGACGACCTCGGCCTCGCCGTGACGAACGCGCTCGTCTCCGTCGCCGCCGGCGCGGACCTCGTCCACGGCACCATCAACGGCATCGGCGAACGGGCCGGTAACGTCGCCCTCGAGGAGGTGGCTATCGCGCTCGACCACGGGTACGGCGTCGAGACGATGGACCTGACGAAGGTGTACGACCTCGCCGACCTCATCGCAAACCGGACCGGCATCCCGCTGGCCCCGAACAAGGCCGTCGTCGGGCAGAACGCCTTCACCCACGAGTCGGGCATCCACACCGACGGCACGCTGAAAGACGACGCGATGTACGAGCCCTACCCACCGGAGAAGGTGGGCCGCGAGCGTCGTCTCGCACTCGGCAAACACGCCGGCCGCGCCGGTGTGCAGGCCGCCCTTGAGGAACACGACGTGGACGTCACCGACGACCAACTCTCCGACATCGTCGCCCGCGTCAAGGAGATCGGCGACCGGGGCAAGCGCGTCACCGACGCCGATCTGCTGACCATCGCCGACGAGGTGACCGGCCAGTCGCAGGACCGCCGCGTCGAACTGCTCGGTCTGACCGCCGTCTCCGGGTCGGACACGCCGACGGCGAGCGTGCGGCTCTCCGTCGACGGCGAGGAACGCAAGGAGGCCGCCGTCGGGTCCGGACCCGTCGACGCCGCGATGAACGCCGCCGAGGCGGCGCTGTCCCACACCGCCGACGCGACGCTCGAAGACTACCACGTCGACGCTATCACCGGCGGTACCGACGCGATGGTCACCGTCGAGATAGAGATGTCTCGCGGGGACGACACGGTGGTGGTGTCGGCCAGCGACTCGGACATCACGCGGGCCTCCGTGCGGGCGATGGTCGACGCGATGGACCGGCTGGTGGCCGACGAAGACGAGACGCTGGTCGCCGACGACTGAGCGGACCGTCACTCGACGCAGTGGATACGGAAAAGCGGGGACTGGCGGGCTACGCGGTAATCTCTGCTCGGGCCTGTTCGTCTCGCTGTTCGGTCACGACGACTTTCTGTCCGCGTTCGACTTCGACGCGGCAGCCGGACATCGAGAAAGAGAAGGTGGCGACGAGGCTCCCGTCCGAGGAGTCGAACAGCTCGTCGAGCGCTTCGGGGTCGATACAGTCGTAGAGACACTCGTCTAGGTCCATCGGGTCGATACCCTTCGCGTCGGCGATACCGAAGACGATTGTCTGACTCAGTGGTTCGGACGGTGAGGTAGTGTACACGTGTTGGGTTCCTGTCATCGGTTGCACTCCGCTATCGGTCAATCATTCCGTTGCAAAAAACGCATTCTGGCTATACAGAACGATACCGTCTTCGAGCGACACTATGCAGATAGCGACCCGGTCAGCCGTCCTCTAACACCAGTTCGAGCAGTTTTCGCTCGCTGACACGTAGGTGACGGTTCACCGTCGGCTGGGTGATGTCCAGCATCGACGCGACTTCCTCGCCGGTCGTCTCGCGGGGCCAGTCGAAGAAGCCACTGAGGTAGGCCGTCTGCAACACCTCCAGTTGTCTGTCGGTGAGTCTCTCTTCGAGGACGGCCCGGACGCTGCCGTGGTTCGGTTGGCGCGTCGTCTTCTCCCGCCGGGCGTTCAACTGCACGTCGTCGTACCGGCTCTCCAGTTGCTCGACGAACGTCCGCACGTCCGCCCCGGCCGCGAGGTGGACGACGACGTCGACCCGGTCGGGACGCGCTTCGAGGTCGCCGAGCCGGGCCCCCTGGTCGGTGACCGCTCGAACGACCGTCTCGCCCTCGACGACCACTTCGTACAGGTCTTCGGAGACCGGCGACACCGACTGGACTTGCCGTATCCCGGCTATCGCCTCCGTGACCGTCGCTGGCTCCCCGTCCGGGACGCGGACGAACAGCCTCGTGGCGTCGGCCTCGCCGGGGACCACGCCCTCGCAGGTAATCCGCTGGTCGAGGCGTCGCGCCACCTGCGTGGTGAACGGTTTCGACCCCGGGACCGAGAGGGCGAGTTCGACCACGCCGTCGCCCGGGCGCCGTTGCCGGGACTCTATCTCCCGCATCGCGTTCGCGATGCTCTCCCCGAGTTCGGCGAACACGGACTCGAGCGTCTCGCCGAAGTGCTCTGTCCGGTCCGCGTAGACGGTCAACACGCCGTAGAGGTAGTCGTCGTACGCCAGCGGGACGCTGATGGCCGAGCGGAAGTCTCGGGAGATGGCTTCGGTCCGCCAGTGGCCGCGTCGCAGGTCGTCGGTGATACACGGGACGAGGGTCGTCGTCCCCGACTGTGCCGTCTGGACCGCGGGCGGCCCGTCGTCGCCGGCGGTCGACTGGCTGACCGCGTCGAGATAGCTCGACGACCGACCGGCCCACGCACGCGGGTCGACGCCGTCCTCCGTCGACCGACCGAGCCAGACGAACGAGAACCACTTCGAGGCCGCGAGTTCGTCGCAGACGGCCTGTTCGATGGCCTCGCAGGTGTCGGCCTCGACGAGGACGCGGTCGACCCGTCGGATGATGGCGTTGACCTCCTTCAACTGCCTGAGTTCCTCGTTCTGCTGGCGCCGCTCCTCCTCGCGCTCTCGCAGGGCCGTCTCGCGGTCGACGCGGGCGAGTGCGGCCTCGGCGCTGCTGGCGAGCAAGTCCACGAGTTCGCGCGTCCGTTCGTCGAGGCCGTCGCTGGGCGTCTGCGCGTAGAACACCCCGTGGTCGGTCAGCGAGCGGTAGATGGCGCCCGTCCCCAGCGTCGCCCCCTCGTCGTCGACGAAGACGTCCCAGACGAGGCCGCCGTCGGGGCCGACGGCGGACAGGTCGGTCTCGTCGACGGCCGCGTCCGGGCCGACGGCGCTCGGTCGGAGGAGGTTCTCGCACCGGTCGAACAGGTAGACGGTCACGCCAGAGAGGTCCAGAACGTCCGCCGCCGTCTCCGCGATGACCGTCGCCACCTCGTCTTTCGTCTCGGCCCGGAGCAGTTGCCGCGTGGAGTCGTGGAGCGACGCGAGCATGCGGGCGAACTGCTGACGGTCGGAGACGTCCCTGACGACGCCTACCTGTCGGTAGTGGTCGTCTTCGAGGCTGTGCGTCGAGAACCGCGTCTCGACGGGGACCGTCCCTGCGTCGGCCGTCTGGAGTTCCGTCGTCATGGTCGCGACGTCTAACTCCCCGTCTCTGAGTTGCTTGCTCAGCGTCGCCGCCCGGTCGATAGTCGACTCGTCCGCGAGCAACGACGCGTCGGCCCCCACCAGCGTCTCCCGGTCGTAGCCGGTAATCGACGCCATCGCGTCGTTGACCGTCCGGATGGTGGCGGTGTCGTCGAGCGTGTACACGCCGTCCTCGATGGTCTCCACGATGCGCTCGTACGCTTCGAGCGTTCGCTCGCGCTCCTGTCGCTCGGTCACGTCGTGGCCGATGCCGAGATACACCGTCTCGCCCTCCGACTCGTGGCGCTCGAACGCGAGGTCGACCCAGCGGTCGTCCTCGACGGTCTGGCAGCAGGTCGTGACGTACGC
Organism: Haloarcula rubra; assembly: GCF_019599465.1. Lineage (GTDB taxonomy): Archaea > Halobacteriota > Halobacteria > Halobacteriales > Haloarculaceae > Haloarcula > Haloarcula rubra. The sequence continues at coordinate 549,873 of NZ_RKLR01000001.1, read as the reverse complement.
CCCGGTCTGGGCGCAGTTGGCTTCGATACGGCCGCGGGTCGCCGCCGGGAACAGGTTCGGGAGCGACCGACCGACGAGCGTCTCGGCCGGCGTCTCGACCAGCGAACAGAGGTGTTCGTTCGCGGCGAGGACTCGCAACTCCGTGTCGACGACGACGGCCGGTTCGGGAAGCCGAGTGACGAGTGAGTCGAGAAACGCGCGTGGTGTCTGTGACGTCTCGGTTGTGGTGGTCCGCTCACCCGAGGAGTCACTGACCGACTTTTCCATGCACGCCCGTCCGTGCCTGTCGTTGGAAAGTGTGATTTCGGGCTCGACGTCAGCTACACCACGATGGTCCTCAGGTGGTTACCACCCTCTCGACCACCACTCCGGAACTCACTCTGCGATGCTCACGACGTCCGCCAGCCCCCACACCTCGTAGTCGGGCGTCACCGAGAGGTCGGTGTCGACGCGGTGCGGGCGGCGGATGAACGCCGAGTCGATGCCCGCGGCGTGGGCGGCCCGCACGTCGGACTCGTTGTCGCCGACGAACAGGGCGTCCGAGACGCCGAGGTCGGCGAGCGCCTGTTCGACGTAGTACGGACGCGGCTTCTTGCGTTCGAGGCTCTGTATCGTCGGATCGCGTGCGTGGACCGTCTCGAAGTGCGGGGCGAGTCCGAAGTGGTCGAACGCGAACTCCACCGTCGCCCGCTGGTTCGAGGAGACGACGCCCAGCGGCGAGTCGAAGCTATCGAGTGCGTCGACGTCGTCGTACGGGCGCTTCTCGCCGGCGGTCATCTCGGCGCGTTGCACCTCGGAGATGGTGCCGTCCCGCGCCACCCAGAACTCGTCGGGGTCGAGGTCGTACTCGGCGCAGACCGCCTCCAGTCGGTCCACCGTCACGCCGATGCTCATCGCCTCGACGTGGTCCGGGTGTGGGTCGGTGACCCCGACGCGCGCGAACGCCTCGCGCGTGCCGTCGAGATGGGCGTCCATGCTCGTCAGCGTCAACAGGACGCCGTCGTTGTCGAAGATGACTGCCTCGTAGCCCATACCGGTACCGTCGCTCCCTGCGGCCGAGAACCTTTCCACTCAGAGGCCGAGTTCGTCCCCGGTATCGAACTCCTCGGGCGAGCGACCGGCGGCGTCTATCACCTCGTCTGAGACGACCAGCGGGCAGTCTACGCGCAACGCGATGGCGATGCCGTCGGAGGGCCGCGCGTCGAACACCATCTCCTTGCGGCGGTCGTCGAGGTACTGCTCGGTGTCTATCTTCGCGTAGAAGGTGCCGTCGGTCAGGTCGTCGATGCGGACACGGTCGATTGCGCTGCCGAACTCCGCGACCATCTCGACCAGCAGGTCGTGTGTGAGCGGTCGCTCGAACGGTTCGCCGTCGATGGCCAGTTGCATCGACTGGGCCTGGTCGGAACTGACGAAAATCGGGACGATTTCGCCGCGGGCGCGGAGCAACACGACCGGCGTTCCCGCTCCCTCTTCGCTGACGCCGACGCCGACTCCTTCGACCGTGGCCTCGTGTTCCATGTCGTACAGTTCGGTCGGCGGGTATGAAAAGCTAGCCCGCGGTCGTTTTACAGGTCCGGTCCGTACCGGCGTCCGTGGCCGAGGACGCCTACCGAGTGGTCGTGAAGCCGTCCGCGCGCCGGGTGAGCGCTCGCGCCGGTCGCTGGGTCAACCGCGAGGGACCGGCCCGAACCTTCGACTCGAAGGCGCTGGCCCGCGAGTGGGCGCGTGCCTGTCGCGGGGCGACGGCCGCCGTCTGGCTACAGGACGCCCCGCCGTGGGCCGACGACGACGCCGACGGCTACCTCGTCGGCCGGACCCGCGCCGTCGCGCGCGCCGACGCGCCGGGCCGCCAGTACACGCTCCCGGAGACAGACGAGTGACTGCCTCGCAAATCCCGTTTAATCCGGGTTAAATCGGCGCTCGGAACGGTTAAAACGGCCTAAATCGACTTTATCCGCCTTTGCTGCTTGTCCCCTTGAAGTGGTGACGGTCGTGAGGGTAGGATGGAGACAACGCACGATGAAACTCACAAAGATTGCCGGCGCGCTGCTGGCCGTCCTCGTCGTCACGGGGTCGGCGGCGGCGCTGCCCGCGGCGGCAGGCGCACAGGCCAACGACAACGCGGACGGCGCACAGGCAGACGAGTACGCGAACGAGACTGCCACGGACGCCGACGACCACGCCGCCGACGGTGAGGCGATGGCCGAGTCGAACGAGTCTGACGCGGACGCGGAGGCGTCGAACGCGAGTGCGGCCGCCGAGCGTCAGGGCCCGCCCGCCGACGTCGGCCCGGACGGCGAACGCGGTCCGCCCGCGGACCTCCCCGAACAGGTGCCCGACTTCGTCAGCGAGATTCACTCGCTGGTCCAGCAGCACATGAACGGGAACCTCAACGGCAACCTCGGCGACCAGGTCAGCGACGTCACCCCCGACGACGCTGACGATAGCGAAGACGAGAACGCCGACAGCGAGGCAGAGAACGAAGACGAGAACACCGAGACCGACAGCGACGACGAGACGACCGACAGCGAGCAGTAACCCGGCCGATTCTTCGCCCGTTCCACCGACCCGACCCACGTAGCGACCAAGCGCGGTATTTTTGCTCGCTCGTCACGCACTACCGGTATGGACGACTCCGCCCACGCCGACACGGCCGAGCGGACCACCGAGGACCTGCTCTCGGCCGACGAGACGGACGACGTCGGGGAGACGTCAGGCGTCGACCGGTGGCAGGCGACGAAGTACATCGCGCCGTTCGTGGCCATCGGTCTATTCGACCTCGTGCTGTTGCTCGGCTGGGGGCTGGACCCGCTGTGGGGGTTCATGATTCTCCCGCCGATTCTGTTCATCAGCGTCCTCGGGTGGATCGCGTTCCGGACCGGGTTCGCGAGCGACCGGACCTGACGGGCACTGTGGTATTTAGTGACAGGGATTCCTCTGTCTCGTATGCAGGTCCGTACGCTGAGTGTGCTACTCGTCGTTCTGGTCGCCGCGAGCGGCGTCGCCACGGCACACGGTAACGACGTGGTCGTCCACAGCCAACGCTCGTCGAACGGCGTCGTACAGGTGGCACACGTCTCCCAGATTACGAGCGCGCATCTGGTGCTCCATCGGACCGACGGGGCGACGCTCGGTCCGGTCGTGGGGCATCGGTACCTCTCGCACGACGGCCCCCTCACCGAACGCGACCACGTCACCGTCCGCGTAGAGCCGTCGGCGTGGGCGAACGTCACCGGGAACCGCACGCTGTTCGCCGCGCTCCACACCGACGACGGCGACGGTCGTTTCGACCCCGAGTCAGACGCGGTCATCAGCCGCGACGGAGAGCCGGTCGGCCACCAGTTCGTCCTCGGGAAGGCCGATGGGAACGCGAGTGTCGTCGCCCACGAACAGACGGTGGCGACGAACGTCACGGTCGAGAACGTGGCCATCGACGCCGACGGGTACCTCGTCGCCAGCGCACACGACGGACACATCGCCGGGGTCACGCCCCTCGCGGCCGGCCGTCACGAGAACGTGACCGTCGGTCTCGACCCCGCCTTCTACAACGACCAGCGGTCCTCGTTCGAACTCGAACTCACGCTGTATCACGACGACGGCGACGGCACCTTCGACCCGGCGACCGACACGCCCGTCACCGCCGGGACCGAGTCCGTCGGCACGCACCTCGCCGTCGAGAAGGCGACACCGACCGTCACGACGCCGGTGACGACCACAACCGACGGCTCGCCGACGGGGGCGACGACGACGGCCCCGCCCACGGACAGCGCCACGGCCACGACGTCACAGACGACTGGCGGTAGCGGCTCCGGCTTCGGGGTGCTCGCGGCCGCCCTCGCCGTCGTGAGCGCCGTGCTCCTGCGGGAGCGTCGCCACTGACGGAGTGTTCGTCGCCCCACACCGAACCGGTGTGGGCGAACCGCGCGCGGTTCAGTTCTCCTCGTCGGCGAACAGGTCGTCGACGGCCGAGCGAGCGGCCAGCGCGGCGTCGTCGGCCACCCGCGTCTCGTCGACGCGGCTGTCCGGGGCGTTGACGTAGACGTCCACTTCGAGGACGCCGTCTTCGAAGGTGACGGTCACGTCCACGTCGTCGACGTCGCTCGCGTCGAACCGCGAGAAAACGACGTTTTCGGCCGCGTCAGCGGCCACCTCGACAACCTCGGCGTCCGTCGGCATCGCCTTACGCGCCAGCGCCGGGGCCGCCGGCCGGACCGCCGCCGAGCATCTGCTGGAGCTCGCTCTGGAGGTCCTCGAACTGCTCCTGCACGCGCTCTTCCTGCTTCTCGAGGGTCTCGACGCGGACTTCGAGGCTGGAGACCTTCTCTTCGAGGTCGTCCTTGGCCTCGTCGAAGCCTGTCTTCACGAGGAGTTCGCCGACCTCGCGGTACATCGTCGTGTCCTCGTCGACGTCCTCGAGCTCGTCCAGCGCGGTGCGGGACTCCTGGAGGTTCGTCTCGGCCTGCTGTTTCTGTGCGGCGACCTGCTGTGCGGTCTCCTGCAGATCCTGCAGTTCCTCGAGCTTCTCCTGTGCTTCAGGCGGAAGATTACCCTGCATACTCCGAGGGTCGGGGCCCGGAGTGTTAAACCCACGCTTTCGTACCTATCGGTGCACCCACGTCGACGCCCGACGGCGTCGGGGTGGGCGTTTCCGGCGCGTTTCCGGTGGCCTGCGGCACCCCCGGTCGTCGTCGGGGACGCACCCGACCCCGCTACTCCGCAATCTCGCCGACCGCGCGTTCTCGTAGTTCGCCGGTGAGGTGCATCCCGTGCTGGTCGATGCGACGGACGATACGTTTGGCCTGTCGCGAACTGAGGTACTTGTCCTCGATGGCCGCGCGGACGACGACGCCGAAACTGCTCGTCACCTCGGCGCCGAGTCCCTGCGCGGTCCGGCGGACGGTGCGGTCCTCCGAGACGACGGCGACGGCCGAGCGGTCGGACTGGTCGCGGTGCGCGAGGACGCCGGCCAGAACGGTGACGGCGGCACCGATGTCCTTCTCGCCGAGGACGGTGCGGGCACGTTCTATCTGGCCCTCGTCGACGGCCGTCTCCACGTCGCCGCCCGCCAGAAACTCCGAGAGGTTGGTCGCGGTCGGTTCGACCGGTACCGCCTCGATGACCGGGTCGGGGACCACCACGTCGCCGTCGAACGACTCCAGCAACGCCAGTTCGCCCACCTGCCCGAGACTGTACAGCGCGGTGGGGCCGACGTAGATGCGGGTCATAGCTCCGCGGCGGTGTCGGCGTCGAGTTCGAGGTCCGACAGTTGCAGTTGCGTGGTCAGGTTGCGCTCGCGGGCCACGTCTAGCCACTCGGCGATGGAGAGGTCCGCAATCTGGGCGGCCTCCGCCGCGGAGATGTCGCCCGACTGGTACTGCTCGACGGCCACGCGGATGCGCAGGGTCTCTAACCCCTCGCGGAGTGCCTTCCGGATGGTGGTCGAGCGGTCCTCGGAGAGCAGTTCCGCCACGTCGTCGAGTTCGGCCTTCTCCTCGCTGGGGAGCCGCGCGCTAATTGTTGGCATTGTTTGCACAGTGGTCTCAGGTAAACACACATCAAGGTAGGGGTCGAGGAACCGAGTGTTAGTGCAGTGACCACTCCGGGCGCCGACGGCCCGGACCGCCAACCGTTAAGCGGGGCGGTCCCCGATAGATGGGCAATGAGCGAGCAGGCACGAGCGTTCGTCCCGGGCCACGTGACCGGGTTCTTCACGGTCGACCGGGCGGACGACCCGACGGAGACGGGGTCCCGGGGTGGTGGGCTGGCGCTGTCGGACGGCGTCTCGGTGACGGTGGAACCGGCCGCCGAGACGGCGGTAACACTCGACGGCGAACGCGTCGAGATGGCCGCCGTGGAGCGAGTGCTGGAGGCGCTCCGCGTCTCGGCACGCGTCACCGCCGAGACGCCGTTGCCGCTCGGTGCAGGGTTCGGCGTCTCCGGCGCGACGGCGCTTGGGACGGCGCTCGCGGCCAACGCGGCGTTCGACCGTGCTCTCTCGTACAACGAACTCGTCACGATAGCCCACGGCGCGGAGGTACAGGCCGGTACCGGGCTGGGTGACGTGGTCGGGCAGGCCCGCGGCGGGGTGCCGCTTCGACTCGAGCCCGGCGCGCCACGACACAACTACGTCGACGCGATTCCCGCCCGCGCCCGCGTCGAGTACCACACGCTGGGCGAACTGTCGACGGCCGACGTGGTGGGCGGGGACACGGCGACGCTGACGCGGGCCGGCGAGCGAGCGCTCTCGATGGTCGTCGAGGACCCGACGCTCGACACGTTCACTCGCGCGTCACGGCAGTTCTCCCGGGAGGCAGAGTTGCTGACCGAGGACGTCGGGCGCGTGGTTCGGGACGTGACCGGGGCGGGTGGCGACGCCGCGATGGCGATGCTCGGCGAGACGGTCTTCTCGTTCGGCACGGGGCTGACCGACGCGGGCTACGACGCCAGCGTCTGTGAGGTGTACCCGCCGGGCGCCACCGTCGAGAACGGACCGCCGTAACGGCCCGCGACCGACGACTTTTCGACGGTCCGCCGTCGAACGAACTGTATGAGCGACGAGGTCGACGTTCCCGAGAGCCACCCCCGCTACGAGTCGTTGTTGACGCGTCACCGCATCGAAGACGGCGTCGACCGCGGTATCACGTCGAGACAGGGACTCATCGCGCAGGGCCGCGGCGAGGCCTACGACTACCTGCTGGGCGAACGGACCCTCGAGAGCGCCGACCGGGCCGAACGGGCGGCGGCCGCCTACCTGTTGCGGGCCGACCACGCCGTCGTCTCTGTCAACGGCAACGCCGCCGCCCTCGTCCCCGGCGAACTCGTCGAACTGGCCGAGGCCACCGGCGCCGACCTCGAAGTGAACCTGTTCAACCGCACCGAGGAGCGGATTCGGGCCATCGCCGAGTACCTCCGCGACCACGGTGCCGAGGAGGTGTTGGGACTCGAAGCGGACGGGCGCATCCCGGGCCTCGACCACGAACGCGCGAAGGTGGACGCCGACGGCATCGGCGACGCCGACGTGGTGCTGGTCCCACTGGAAGACGGCGACCGAGCGGAGGCGCTGGGCGAGATGGGCAAGACGGAACTCGTCGTCGACCTCAACCCGCTCAGCCGGTCGGCACAGGTCGCGACGGTCCCGATAATCGACAACATCGTCCGGGCGATTCCGAACGTGACCGCTCACGCGCGCGAGATGGCCGACGACCCCGAGGCCCAGCGGGCGGCTATCGAGGCGTTCGACGCCGACGAAGCGCTCGAGGCCGCCGAGCGAGCGATTCGCGACGGGGCGTAGGCGGAGCGGGACGGCGGGGGCTTCTTGCCGCCGCGGCCCGTATCGCCCCGTAGATGCCTGTCTATCCCTCGGTCCGCGACCACGGCGTCTCGCTGTGCGAGCGGGCCGGTTACGACGTGACCGTGCACGAGGGCCTCGCCGGGCCGCCGGCGCTCGCCGAACCGGGCCAGTCAGCCGTCGGCCTCGTCGACGCGGAGGACCCGCGCCCGGTCGCCATCGAACCGCTCACCGAGGCCGACGTGGGACCGTCGGGACTGGTCCCGCGCTTCGCCGACGCCCTCCGGGAAGACCGTGACTGTCTGTTCGTCGTCCCCTCGACGGAGGCGACCGGGACGACGCTCACACAGGTCGTCGCGACGGTGCTCGGCGACCCCGCGTGCGTGGCCGTCGACGAACCCGACGGCAGACACTTCTACAAGGGCCCGGACCGCGTGCCGCTCTCGGACGGGAGCTACGCCTGTGCCCGCGCACCCGCCTCGGACCTCCAGTGGCGGGAGGTGCGCGTCGACGAGGGTCGGCCGCGACTGGAACTGAGCGTCGGCACCGAAGTCGTGGCCGTCTTCGAACACGTCGACGCACTGGGCGACGCGGGACGGCACGCCTTCCAGCACGCCTATCGCCGGGCCGACGACGGCCGCTTCGAGGTGACTGCTGGCGGCGAGGTGATAGAGCGGTTCCCCGGGCCGACGGCGATGCGCCGCGGCGGCTACGCCCCCGTGCCGATGCCCATCGTCCCCGAACACCTGTTCCCCGCCGACGCCGACCGGTCGCGCTGGGCCGTCTGCCAACCCGACGGTGGACGGGACGTTCTGACGGTCGCTGGCCTGCACGCCTGGGCCTGACTGCCGCCCGAAGCGCATCGTCGCCCGGTTCTCGCTTCCATCTGTCGCCCGAGCGACGGCACCGACCACACCACAACACCTATTTACCACAGTAAGATATTACTAGGTGGTATGAGCGAATTCGACAAGTTCAGCGACGTCGGCGAGGCGGAAGTCACACGCGCAATCGGACAGGAGTGGACCGAGGAGTTCATGGACTTCTCGGACTCGGACGTCATCATCGTCGGTGGCGGCCCCTCCGGCCTGATGGCCGCGAAGGAACTCTCCGAACGCGGCGTCCAGACGATGGTCGTCGAGAAGAACAACTACCTCGGCGGCGGGTTCTGGCTCGGCGGCTTCCTGATGAACAAGGTGACGGTACGGGACCCGGCCCAGAACGTCCTCGACGAACTCGATGTCGACTACAAGCGTTCGCAGGACAGCGAGGGCCTGTACGTCGCCAACGGGCCGGAGGCCTGTTCCGGCCTCATCAAGGCCGCCTGTGACGCCGGCGCGAAGATGCAGAACATGACCGAGTTCACGGACATCGTCGTCCGCGAGGACCACCGCGTCGGCGGCATCGTGATGAACTGGACGCCGGTCCACGCCCTGCCCCGGGAGATTACCTGCGTCGACCCCATCGCCGTCGAGGCCGACCTCGTCATCGACGCGACGGGCCACGACGCCATGGCGGTCAAGAAACTCGACGAACGCGGCGTCCTCGACGCGCCGGGTATCGAGGAGGGTGACACGGGGATGGACCAGACCGGCGACGACACCTACGGCGCACCCGGCCACGACTCACCCGGCCACGACTCGATGTGGGTCGGCGAGAGCGAGGACGCCGTCGTCGAACACACGGGACTGGCCCACGACGGCCTCGTCGTCACCGGCATGGCCACCGCGACCACCTACGGCCTCCCGCGCATGGGGCCGACGTTCGGCGCGATGCTCGTCTCCGGCAAGCGCGCCGCACAGGTCGCACTGGACGAACTGGAGGTCGACGCCGACCCAGTCGACCTGACCAGTCGCGACGCCGCGGCGACCGCCGACGACTGACGAACGGTCGTCGATTCTCGAACCTTATTCGTGTACTTACAGTAATATGTGGCTAGTGCCAACGATTATGTAGGAATTTCCCCCAATCGTGATTGTGATTGCCAACCGATGTCCGACGGATTACAACATCTGAACGGAACGGCGCCCGACACCGGTCCGGCGAACGGTCTCACGGTCGACCTCTGGACGCGACGGCCGGTGTGTGGGCCACGGACGACGGTCATCGACCGGTTGAGTAGCCTCCGGACGGCGGGGACGCTGAGCGACTTCACGGTCACGACGTGGCCCGACGAGATAGTGGTCTCCGACCGGAACCAGCACAGCGAGTTGCTGGCGACCATCGAGACGTTCGAGGCGTGGGCGGCCGAGAACGGCGTGAGCGTCCGGCCACCGTTCGAGACGCGGACGGCGTCGCTACTGGTCGGCGAGAGCAAGGAGGTGCTGACGACGCCGATGATGCTCGCCAGCCTCACCGACGGCGAGGACATCCTCGGGGTCTACCCCTGTACCGACGGCGACCGCACGTGGACGATTCCCGAGTTCCTCGACGTCCTCGAAGCCGACGAGACGTCGCTCGGCGGTACTGGCGAGCGAGCGGCGTTGCCGATGACCGGACTGGGGACTCCCTGAGAGAGCGGCGCACGCTCGTACGACTGCCGTCGTCGACTCGACGCTGTGACCGCCCCCACGTCGAGACCGAACCCGGTCCCGTCGACACTGATGTCCCTACTTCTACTCCGTTCACAACCTGTATCACTGGGCGGTACCACTGGCCGATATGATCGACCAGATCACGCTCTACCGCGCGCCGACTGCGGCGGCCGACGCCGACGCGATCGCCGACTGGCTCGGCGCCCACGTCGACGCCGAGGTAGCCGTCCGCGAGCGGTTCCTCTCTCGGTACGCCGACGACGACCTGCCCGAGGAGATGGCCTCGGTGCGCGTGCTGGACCCCTACGAGCGCGAGACCGGCAACACGATGCTCGGTATCGTCCGCTACGAGGAGCGCGCCGTCGAGAGCCCCGAACGGGCGGGTGGCGTCATCTACGACGGCCTCGAACTCCAGCGACTGTTCCACCGCCGGATTCCCGACGCCGAACGGTCGCTCGCCCACCTCCACGTCGTCCTGCTGGACCGGGTCGTCGGCACGTGGGGCGACCACGACGGCCGCTGGCACAAGCGCGTGAACGTCCTCGGCCAACCCGCCATCGTGTCGGTGCCGGGGCTGTACGAAGCGCCCGCGAAACCCGACCAGTACTACGAGGCACAGCAGCGACACGCGTTACTCACTGGCGACTCGCCGCCCCGAGAGGTGCTGGAGAACGAAGTCGAGGGCGACTTTCTGGTCGAGAACGACCCCCGGACGACCGAGGCGCTGAAGGGGTACGTCCTGCAGGCCTACCACTACCTCGCGACGGGCGAGGCGTTCTGCGACGAGGAGCAGTGTCGGCTGCACAACCCACACCGGCACCCCGGCGTCGTCGAAGCGCAACTGCGCGACCCCGACTTCTGTCCGCGCCACGCCGAGCGCTATCGGCGCTGAGCGGCCGCGTCTCCCGTCACTCGACGCGCCCGGAGACCAACCCGAGGTACCCACCCGCGAACGTCTCGTAGCGCCGGTCGACGGTCCGTTCGGCCAACCGGTCCCGGGCCGCCGTCACTCGTCGCTCGAAGGCGTCGGCGTGTGACTGTCGCGAGAGTCGCGTCCCGGGCGCGGAGAGGCGGACGAACCCCTCGAAGGCGACGTTCACCGGTGTCGCGAGTGGGTTCCGACTCCGCTGGAAGTTCAACAGCGCGACCCGGTCGCCGGGGGCGACGCAGTCACACCACGCGTCGACGGCCGCGGCGGGGTCCGCGAAGACGCCGGCGACGAACGTCGCCAGCACCGCGTCGGCACTGTCGACGGGCGGGCGCGTCGCGTCGCCGAGCAAGTAGTGGACGCCGTCGCCGGTCCGGTCGTCGTGGGCGCGTGCCTGCGCGAGCATCTCGCGAGTCAGGTCAACGCCGACGACCCGGCCCCCCGCCCCCACGCGACGGCGGAGGACCGGCACGTTCGCTCCGGTGCCACAGCCCATCTCGACGACGGTGTCGCCCGCCGACAGGTCGAGCGCGTCGGCCGCGCGGGCGCGCCACGACCGGAGGACCGGGAGGTCGGCGACGCTGTCGTAGAGGGCGGCCCAGCGCGCGTAGACGTTCGGGGGGTCGCTCACAGCAGGTCTCTGGTCCACTCGGCGACGGTCACGGCGTCGTCGCCCAGCAGATAGACGACCGGCTCGACGCCCATCCCGCCGGTCTGATAGATGACGTCGGCGTCGGGGTCGTCGGTCAGCGCCGCCTCGATAGCCGGTTCGAGAGCCGTCTCGGCGTCGAACTCGACGGCGGTGTGGCCGGCCTCTTCCAGCGCCGCGACGACGGACTCGTCGTACCGGACGTTCAGCGCCGCGCGGGCGTCGCTCCCGGCGGCACGCGCCGCCAGCAACACCGTGGCGACGTGTTCGCTCACACCGTACTCCGGTTCGGCGGGGATGGTCGCCCGCCCCTTCACGTCCAGAATCCGGCCGGGGACGGCGGCCACGTCCTCGATGCTGTCCCCGTCGGGGAGCGCCTGCACGAGGTTCGACCCGACGGCGGGGATGAGCGTCGCGAACCCGCTGGTGTTCTCTAACACCCGCAGGCCCTGCCGCACCGTCGACAGCGTCCGCTCTGCGGCCCGCAGTGTCGAGTCCGGGTCGTGGACGCTGAACTCGCCGCCGTACTCCGCGAGTTCCGGCACCGCGTCCTCGTGGAGCGACGCGAGCAGGCCGCCCTGTTCGAGTTCGCGGACGAACACCTCGGCCTCGACGAGCGCCTGCACGGGGCTCACGTCGCCGTCGGCCAGCCCCTCGGCCAGTCGCTCGACGAGTTCGTTCAGTCCGCGGTGGTCGAGCAGCGCCTCGTTGCGCTCGACGTCGCCGTGGACGTACTTCGAGACGGCGCTCTGACTGATGCCCAGCAGGTCCGCCACCTCGGACTGGGTGAGGTCCCGCTCTCGGAGGGCCTCGGCCAGCATCGACCGGAACGTCGGGAGGAACTCCTCGACGACGATCTCCTCGACGAAGCGCATCTACTGGTCGCCTCCGAACTCCCTATCGCCCTGTATCTTGCTCGCCTGCGGCCCCCGCTGGCCCTGATACTTCGAGCCGCGTTCGGACCCGTACGGCCGCTCTGCGGGCGTCTTCAGTTCGGTGAAGGTGAGTTGCGAGATTCGCATGCCCGGGGTGAGCGCGACCGGAGCGGTGCCCAGATTCGACAGTTCGAGCGTAATCTGGCCCTCGTAGCCGGGGTCACACAGACCGGCGGTGGCGTGGACGACGATGGCGAGTCGGCCGAGCGAGGACCGCCCCTCGACGTGGGCGATGAGGTCGTCGGGAATCTCGACGCGTTCGTGGGTCGTCCCCAGCACGAAGTCGCCGGGGTGGAGGATGTACTCGCCGTCCTCGTCTATCGTCGTCTCCTCGACGTAGTCGGCCACCTCGTCCTCGGAGTTGGGGTGGATACAGGGGATGTTGGCGTGCTGGAACTCCAGAAACTCGTGGCCGAGTCGGAGGTCGACGCTCGCTGGCTGAATCTGGATGTCGGGGTCGTCGAGCGGTTCGACCACGAGGTCGCCCTCGCGGAGGCGACGCTCGATATCCGCGTCGGAGAGTATCATTACCCGACGTAGCGGCGCGGGATACCTAAAGCGTCCCGTCTCGACCCCGACGACGCGAGCCTTCGGGTACCGCTCAACGCTCGTTTTTAGCATCCGTCGGGGGTTTTTTACAGGGTGGTGTACGGTCGAGTGGATGCGCGCTACTTGCCCTCCACCCATCCGAGACAGACCGTACAGCCCTATCGACCGCCCGACGCCGCAGGAGGTGTGCCCGTGACCGCCCGTCGAACCGCCGTCGTCAGTGTCGTCGCCGTCGGCGCGGTCCTCCTCGCCGGCGGCCTGTTCGCCCTGCCGGCCCTCTCCGGCCAGACGGGCGGGCCCGCCGAGGCCCCGACGACTGACTCGCCGGCCCCGAACGAGGTGAACGGCACCGTCGTCTCCCCGGTGAACGACTCGCTCGTCCTCGAGACCCGGGCGAACGAGACGGTCGACGGAGTGACCGACCTCGACCCCGGCGCGACCCTGACTCTCAGAATCAGGAGCGACAGCGCCGAGAACCCGTTCCTCTACCAGCGACAGACGACGGTACGAGAGAACGGTACCTTCGCGGTGCAGGTCGACCTCTCGAACGTCGAGGGGAACGCGACGGCGACCGTCAGCGTCCGTCACGACGGCGCAGAACTGACCAACCGGACGGCGCAGATTCGCCACGTCCCCGGAGCGTCGGACGGTGAGGCCGACGACGAGTCGAGCGCGGGGACGCAGTTCGACTACGACGGCGACGCTCTGACCGTCCGGAACGACGCCGACCAGTCGATTCGCGGGACGACCGACCTCGACCCCGGCACGAACGTCACGATTCGCGCGCGTAGTACCGGGTCGAGTACGCCGTTCATCCGGCAACGCGTGGCGACGGTAGCGGACGACGGGTCGTTCACCGTCACGATGGACTTCGAGTCTCTCCCGGACGGCACGGAGTTCGTGGTGCGCGCAGTCCACGACGACGAGACGCTCGCCGAAGCCGACGCACGCGTCGAGTGACGGCGTCGGCCTACGAGAGTACCACCGGCACGGTCGCCACGACCACGCCGACGACCACTGCCGCTCGACGACTGAGTTCGTGGGCGACGCGGAGGCCGCCGGCCCAGACGAACGCCTGCCACGCCGCGCCGACTATCTGTATCAGGAGGAACGTCAACCCGGAGACGCCCGACTGGAGCGTTCTGACCTCCGAGAGGAGCGTCTCCGGGGTCGCACTGGCGAGGTCGGCCTGCGCGGCGAAGGAGACCAGCGCCACGCCGGCCGCGGCCGTCACGAACGCCGTCGGGACGAGCCCCCACGCGGCGACTTCCATCGTCGCCCCGAAGCGCCCGCTCCCGCCGCCCAGCCACGCACCGACGTGGAGTGCGACGGCGAGGCCGAACCAGACGACCAGTACACCGACGAACAGCCACGGGAGCGTGCCGGTTATCTCCTCCCAGAGGAGCGCGCTAATCTCGACGGTCACCGTCGCCGGTTCGTCACAGCCACTCGGGGTCGTCCCGCCGACGCCGCCGTCCTCGCAGAACGTGTCGCCGGGATACGCCGGGTTGTCGACGGTCGTGGTGCCGGTGAACTGCCGGCTGAACAGGCGGAGCACGACGCCGAGGGCGAGGACTATCAGGAGCGAGAGTGCGGCGGCGAGGCCGGCCCCACGCAGACCGCTCAACCGGTCCGCTCGCCGCTCGAAGAACTCGCCGGGTCGCGCGACGAACGTCCTGACGGTGGCGGGCATCTCCGGGGAGTGCACACCCACACGGTAAGTGCCCTGTGGTACGTGCAACCGGTCGGGTACTCCGACGGGCGTTTAAGTACGGGTCGCTACGTACGGTGTATGAAGCAGGCCATCGTCGCCCGGGCCGACCTCGGTATGGGCGAGGGCAAACTCGCCGCGCAGGTCGCCCACGCCTCGCTGTCGGCCTACGAGGACGCCGGTCGGACGGCCCGCAACGCCTGGAAGGGCGAGGGCCAGAAGAAGGTGGTCCTGAAGGCGACCGGCGAGTCCGAACTGTTCGAACTCGCCGACGTCGCCGAGCGCGAAGGCCTGCCGCATGCCATCGTCAGGGACGCTGGCCACACGCAGTTGGACCCCGGGACGGTCACCGCCCTCGCGGTGGGGCCGGCCGAGGACGACCACGTGGACCGCGTCACCGGCGACCTCTCGCTGTACTGAGGGCAGCGGAGACGACATCGACGATGTCGTTATATACCAGAAGCCCTAACCTCAGGTGAATAACAGAGAACACCCACAATGCAAGGAAACGAACAACAGGCGTACGACCGCGGGATAACCATCTTCTCGCCGGACGGGCGCCTCTATCAGGTCGAGTACGCTCGTGAGGCAGTCAAGCGAGGGACCGCGAGTGTCGGCGTCCGCACGGCCGACGGCGTCGTGCTGGCGGCCGACCGCCACGCCCGCTCCCCGCTCATCGAGCGCGACAGCATCGAGAAGATACACGAGATCGACGACCACGTCGGCGTCGCGAGCGCCGGCCACGTCGCCGACGCCCGCCAGCTCATCGACGTCGCCCGGCGGCAGGCCCAGGTCAACCGCCTGCGCTACGACGAGCCCGCCAGCGTCGAGTCTCTGACCAAGGAAGTCACGGACTACATCCAGCAGTACACCCAGACCGGCGGCGCACGCCCGTTCGGGGTCGCCCTGCTGGTCGGCGGCATCGAGGACGGCGAGCCCCGCCTGTTCGAGACGGACCCCTCGGGGACGCCCTACGAGTGGCAGGCCGTCGCCATCGGCGGGTCTCGCGAGGAACTCCAGACGTTCCTCGAGGACGAGTACGCCGATGAGATGGACTTAGAGGGCGGCGTCGAACTGGCGCTACAGGCACTCGCCTCGGTCAACGAAGAGGGCCTCGACGCCACCGGCGTCGACATCGCCACCGTCGACGTCGAGACCGAGACGTTCACCAAGCTCGGCGAGGACGACATCGCCGGTCGCATCGAGGAGTTCGAACTCGGAGGTGAGAACTGATGTACGACCCCGATAACCGCCTGACCGACGCCTACGAACCCGAGGTCGGCACGCTGCCCAACGACGACGGCGGCCGCGACGAGGAGACGGTCACCAAGACCGGGACGACCACCGTCGGTATCAGTACCGAGGAGGGCGTCCTCATCGCGACGGACCGCCGCGCCTCGCTGGGCGGCCGCTTCGTCTCGAACAAGAGCGTCCAGAAGGTCGAGCAGATTCACCCGACGGCCGCCATGACGCTGGTCGGCAGCGTCGGCGGTGCCCAGTCGTTCATCCGCTCGCTGCGCTCGGAGGCGAACCTCTACGAGGTCCGCCGCGACGAACCTCTCTCGATTCACGCGCTGACGACGCTCGCGGGTAACTTCGCTCGCGGCGGCCCGTTCTTCGCCATCAACCCCATCATCGGTGGGGTCGACGACGAGGGCAGCCACGTCTACAGCATCGACCCGGCCGGCGGCGTCCTGCAGGACGACTACACCGTCACCGGCTCCGGGACGATGGTCGCGACGGGGACCATCGAGGGCGAGTACGACCCCGAGATGAGCCTCGAAGAGGCCCGCGCGCTGGCCATCCGCGCCGTGCAGGCGGCCGCAGAGCGCGACACTGGCTCCGGGAACGGTATCGTCCTCGCAGAGGTCACCGAGGACGGCGTCGAAATCGACCGCTTCGACGACTACGAGTCCGCGGCCTGACGGCGCGTCGGGACTGCGTTCTTCGCTTTTCTCGCCAGTCGTGAGCGACGCTCAGCGCGGCACGTCGACCCAGCCACATATCCACGACTCCTCGACGTCGGGGAGGTACGCGACGGTGCGCCCGCTGAACTCCGTTATCTCGACGTCGCTCGCGCGCCACTGCTCGACGCGGTCGGCCATGTCGTCGCGCCTGCGGTCGTGTGCGTGTTCGGGTTCGGTCACGGTCCTTGCTCGGGTGGACCTCGGTCGCCCACCGTTCTCGTTATGGAGCCGCTAACCACCGACCGAGTGGCGGGCTCCGAATCCGTATATAGCGGTATGGAGCGCCTGAAACCGGCAGAGTGCAGGTATAAGTGCCACCCGCCTCTTGCTCCGGTCGATGGCCACGGACCACGCCGAGGACGACGTCGACTTGCTCGACGCCTTTCGGCAGTTCTTCGCGCTCGAACGGGACGTCCTCGTCCTCTCGCTGTCGATGCTGGCGTTCTCGCTGGCCTTCCAGATGACCAGTCGGTACGTCCCCGAGTACATGCGCCTGCTGGGGGCGAGCGCGGGCGTCATCGGTCTGTACGGTAGCGTCGGGAACCTCATCAGCGCCGTCTACCCCTACCCCGGCGGGGCCGTCTCCGACCGCCTCGGCTCCCGGTTCGCGCTGACGGCCTTCGCCGTCCTCGCCACCGTCGGCTTCGGCGTCTGGTATCTCGCCGCCGTCGTCGGCACCGTCGCCGTCGGTCCGCTGACGGTCCCCGCGTGGGCCTTCGTCTTCGTCGGCCTCTTTCTGGCACAGGCGTGGAAGTCGTTCGGCCTCGGGGCGACGTTCGCCATCGTCAAACAGAGCGTCCCGCCCGAGCGACTGGCGATGGGCTTCGCCAGCACCGAGGTGTTCCGCCGCCTCGGCTTCCTCGTCGGCCCGCTCGTCGCCGCCGGTTTGCTGGCCGTCTCGGCGACGTTCGTCGGCGGCTTCCAGCTCGTCCTCCTCGTCGCCGTCGCCTGCGGCGCGGTGGCCACGGTGGCCCAGCACCGCCTCTACGACGCGGGCGAGGACACGCTGGGCAAGTCCTTCGAGGGACTCCAGCAAGTCCTCGGGGACCTGCGTGGGATGCCGGCGACGCTTCGCCCACTGCTCGTCGCCGACACGCTCGTCCGCTTCGCCAACGGCATGGTGTACGTCTTCTTCGTCATCGTCGTCACGGACTTCCTCTCGGTCGGCTTCTCGGGCTTCGGCCTCTCCCTGCGACCCGACGCCTTCTTCGGCGTCCTGCTGGGCGTGGAGATGGTCGTCGCCATCCTCTCGATGGCACCCGTCTCGAAGCTCGCGGAGTACGCCGGCCTCAAGCCCGCCGTCGCGCTGGGGTTTTCGGTGTACGCCCTGTTCCCGCTGGTGCTCATCTACGCACCGGCCGACCAGTGGATTCTCCTCCTCCTCTTCGCGTACTCGGGCCTGCGCTTCGCCGGCCTTCCGGCGCACAAGGCACTCATCGTCGGCCCCGCAGAACGGGACGCCGGCGGCCGCGTCACCGGCACCTACTACCTCGTCCGGAACACGCTGGTCATCCCGAGCGCCGCGCTGGGCGGGTGGCTCTACGGGAGCGAGTGGGTCGTCGGCGTGGCCGGGACGACCGTCCGGGCAGGCCCGGAACTGGCCTTCGGTCTCGCCACGGCCGTCGGGAGCGTCGGCGTCGCGTACTTCCTCGTCTTCGGCGAGGAGTTCGAGGCGTACGCGTGAGGCGGCGACCGGTAGGCGGAAGCCGTCGGCAGACGAGAGGGACGGTAGTCGCTCATGGACAGGAACAGGCAGTGGACTGCGCTCGCCGTCGCCGTGGGTGCCCTCGGCGCGGTGCTCGCGTTCGCCATCGAGGCCGACCTCGGCCTCGCCGACGGCATCTGGTACCCCGTCGTGTACGCGTGCGTGCCCGCCGTCGCGGCCACGGCGGCCTTCGCCCACGAACGGCCGGGTGAGAGCCCCGTTCTCGTGGCGACGGTCGGTGGCTGGCTCCTCGTCACGTCGGTGTTAGCACTCGCCGGGTTCCTCGTCCTCTCGCTCGGGTTCCCGCCACGAACCGCGCGCCCGCCGATAGTGGCGCTGGGGTTCGTCCTCGCCCTCTATCTGGGCTACCTGCTGGTCCCCGTCGCCGCGGCGCTGGCGGCCGGCCGAACCCGGGGTATCCGGGCTATCGGGGCACTCGCTCTCGCCCCGGTGGGCCAACTGCTCGTCGGTGCCGTGCTCGTCGTGCTTCGGTGAGAGTCTGGGCGACGAACGCCAACGCTAAACCCGGCCCGACGAACAGACCACCAATGCGCGAGGCCCACCCGATAGAGCAGGTGGTCGGCATGGAGTACTACGTCAGCGACGCCGACGGCGTTGGCGGCCGTCTCAGAGTCTCGCCCGAGGATTTCCGCGTCACCGAACTGGAGGCGTTCGACACGTCGCCCGTCGACGCCGACACGGGGGGGTACCCCCATCTCGTCCTCCGCGTCGAGTTGCACAACTGGGACACGAACGACTTCGCCAGCGCCCTCTCGGACAAACTGGGCATCTCCCGCGAACGCGTCTCGTGGGCCGGAACGAAGGACAAGCGGGCGGTCACTCGACAACTGTTCTCGGTGAAGGGTATCGACGCCGGCGACGTGCCCGAGGTGGACGGCGCCGACGTCGAGATAGTCGGCCGCGCCGGCCGGCCGGTCCTGTTCGGTGACCTCGCGGGCAACGCCTTCGACATCGTGGTTCGGGACACCGAGGACCCCGAGAACGCCGCGTCGGTGCTGGCAGATCTGCGGGCGTTCGCGGGCGAGGACGCCGATGGCATCGACGCCGACTCGCTCCCGGACGACGAGTCGACCGTCGGCGTCCCGAACTTCTTCGGCCAGCAACGCTTCGGGTCGCGCCGCCCGGTTACCCACGACGTCGGACTGGCAATCGTCCGCGAGGACTGGGAGGAGGCCGTCCTCGCCTACGTGGGTAATCCACACGAGCGTGAACCCGAGGACACGCAGGCCGCCCGCGAGTACGTCGACGAGACACACGACTGGCAGGGGGCGCTGGACCGCCTGCCGCGAGCGCTGGGCTACGAGCGGTCGATGTGTCACAAACTCGTCGAGAACGGTGCCGAGGGTCCCGAGGACTTCCGCGCGGCCGTCGAGACGCTCCCGACGAACCTCCAGACGCTGTTCGTCAACGCCGCGCAGTCCTACGTCTTCAACCGCGTCCTCTCGAAGCGACTGGAACGGGGCCTGCCGTTCGACCGGCCCGTCGAGGGCGACGTGGTGTGCTTTGCCGATAGTGACGCGCCGGCGGACCTCCGCCTGCCCGACCCCGACCGGACCCAGCGCGTCACGGAGAAGCGCCTGCGAACCGTCGAACGCCACTGCGAGCGTGGTCGGGCGTTCGTCACCGCACCGCTCGTCGGCACCGAGACGGAACTGGCCGACGGCGAACCCGGGGAAATAGAGCGCGAGGTCCTGTCCGACGTGGGCCTCGAACCCGCCGACTTCGACCTGCCGGGCGAGTTCGACAGTGAAGGGACCCGGCGGGTCGTGATGGTCCGCACCGACCTCGGCGTGGACCGCGACGGCGACGACCTGACGTTCTCGTTCGCGCTCCCGAAGGGCAGTTACGCGACGGTCTTGCTCCGGGAGTTCCGGAAGACCGACCCGGGCGCGTAGGGAATCTCGAACCGTCCGGCTTATCCGGCCGAACCTCCCTACACCCACCTATGGACTGCCGGCAGTGTGCGACGCCGCTGGACCGACCGGGCGACTACTGTCTGGTCTGTCACACTGCCAACACCGAGGCCGTCGTCCTCGAACTCGGCCGCGACCGGGCGACCGTCTCCTGTATCGCCGACGAGTCCGTCGTCGGCCGGCGCACGGTGACGACGACGCCGGAGGGCGAGGACACCGACGAGAAGGCCGTCGTCGAGTTGCGCAACTTCGCCGGCCTCGTCGCCGACGAGGTACGGCGCAAGCGCCCCGAAGAAGTGTACGTCACCGGCGACCGGGACGTCATCGCCGCCGTCCGAGGTCAGTTGCACCACGAGTTCTTCCGCGTCGAGGGCGACGACCCCGTTCAGCGCGTCCTCGACCGGCAGGGCGAACCCGCGCTCGACGTCGTCGACGCCGCGCCGGCCGAGAAGTTGGGTGGGAGCCACTCGACGCTCATCGGCGGCCGCTCCGGCCAGCGGGTCATCCACACCGTCGCCGGCCACCCGCACGTCAAGAAGGTCATCCCCGGCCCCATCGACGCCGGCGGGTCGAGTTCGCCCACGGGCGTGCGGGCGAAGGCGACCCGCGCCGACACCAACGGCAACGTCCGCGTCCTGATTCGGGACGGCTCCAGCGTGCAGGAGAACCGCGTCGTCACGACGGCCGGCGACCGGGAACTCGGCGAGCACGTCCGCGACGACCTGAACGAAGCCCTGCGGGACGCCGAGTTACAGGACTGAAGACGGCGATGACGCTCAGTCCGTCTCTTCGAGCGCCGCTTCGTAGCTCGACTCGACGAACGGCGCGAGTCGTTCGACCCCGTCTTCGTCGACGGTCACCTGCACCCACTTCGTCACCGTCCGCTCGCCCGCCCGAAACGGTCCCGTCTCGAACGCCGCCTCGAGTTCCGGTCGGTCCGTCTCGGGGAGGCGCGTGAGTGCGACGCCGTCGGTGACGACGACGGCGAACAGCGTCCCGTCGGCCTGATACGACGGACAGCCGAACATCGTTCGTTCGGTCACCGCCGGCCACTCCGAGACGAGGTCGTCGAGGGCCGCCTTCAGCGCCGCGCCGGTCTCCGGGTCGTAGTACGTCATCTGTCGGTCTCCGTGTACTCGCGAGTACGACAGCGAGCACGATAGCTGCTGTGACGCCCGCTCGGTGGCCGACCGAGTTCGCGGCCGGGGGACGCGTGGTTAGGATAGCCGCCGGGCGTCGAGCGCCAGCGGGGCCACGTGGAGCAACCCCAGCAGGAGAAAGGCGACCGGTTCGACGAGCGAGAACCGCACGCTCCCGACGAGGAGGACGGCCAGTGCGACGGCGCCCGAGGTGAGGTAGGTCCGGCCCCGCTCGGCGTCGCCGGCCCCTTCGAGCAGGCCGCCGGTCCAGCAGTAGCCGACTGCTGCGGCGCCGGCCCACACGTGCCAGAAGGCGATGGAGGCGGGGACGAGTCCCGCGAGACCGGCCAGCGTCAGGCCCGTCGCCGTGCCGTTGACCGCACCCCAGACGAACATCGCGTCGGAGAACCGCACGGCGTCCGGGCCGTGCAGGACCGTCGTGCCCGCGAACGCGCCCACGAGGACGACCCACAGCGCCGTAGCGGCAAGCGCGGCGTTCGGGGGGTCGAGCCACGCGAGCGCCTGTGTCCCGCCCCAGCCCAGAGCCCCCGCGGCGGTCCCGGCGAGCAGGAACTCGGATTCGGTGAGGCGGCCGCTCGTGGCGGGTGCGACGTCGCGGAGCCGAAGTCGGAGGCCGTCGGTCGGTGCCATCGCTCCTCGTTCGCGGTCGACGGTAATGGATGTGGCTGTCCCTACGTCAGCTCTGCGGCGAGCAGGAGGACGCTCGGTGCCACCAGCAGGACGACGCCCACGAACATGAGCAACGCCGGGAGCACGAGCAGTCCCATCTCGGTGAACAGCCAGAGCCCGAGCCCCGCGAGCAGTGCGACGAGCCCGACGAGGCGCAGTAGCCATGTGACGACACCCTCGAGTTCGGAGTCTGCGACGACTTCGACGACTTCGAGTGCTTCGTCCATAGCACCAGCACTGTTTGGCACGGCGTGGTTTAGTCGCTGTGGCCACGGTTCCACCGTTCCGTGGGTCACCGCGGGAGTGAGTGCCTGACGCAGTTCGGTTTGCGTCCGTCTCGAAGGGCTTATGTGGCCGCTCGGCCGACCACAGAGTACTATGGCCAACAAGAGAGGACGAACCGGGAGCGCCGGCCGCTTCGGCGCTCGCTACGGTCGCGTCGCTCGCCGCCGCGTCGCCGAAATCGAGTCGGAGATGAACGAGGACCACGCCTGCCCGAACTGCGGCGAGGACCGCGTCGACCGGCAGGGGACCGGTATCTGGCAGTGCAGCTACTGTGACTACAAGTACACCGGCGGGAGCTACAAGCCACAGACGCCCGGTGGCAAGACCGTCCGCCGTTCGATTCGCGCCGCGCTGGCCGAAGACGAGGAGTAAAGGGCCTTCACGCCCACCCATCTGGTATGAGCTACAAGTGTTCACGCTGTAAGCGCGACGTAACACTCGACGAGTACGGTGGCGTCCGCTGTCCGTACTGTGGCCACCGCGTCCTGCTGAAGGAGCGGTCGCCCGACGTCAAAGAAATCGACGTCAATTGACAGCGCCACACCGAACCGTTCTCACGTTCGACTACCCCGACGCGGAGCGCGCACGCCGCGTCGAGCGGAGCCTCCGTCCGGAACTCGGTGCCATCGACGGCGACCGGACGACGGCGACGCTGACCCGCGACGGCGCGACGCTGGAGTTCACCGTCGCGGCAGAGGACCTCGTCGCCCTCCGCGCCGGCTGTAACACGTGGCTGACGCTGACGAGCGTCGCCGAGGCCGCGGGCGAGAGCCTGTAGCACGGGTCGCAGTCGGTCGATTCTACTATCGTCTCTGATAAATTGACCGACAGTATATAGTTGTCAGAGGTGGTGCGTATGTGCAACGTGAGACGGCGGACCACTTCATGACAGACCACTCTCAGTCCCGGACTGTGGCCACGGATAGCCAGCAGACCGAGCGGACCACTATCCTGTACGTCGACGCCGACCCAGCGACGCGCGAACGGACGCGGGCCGAGGTGACTGAGCACCGGGCCGACATCGACGTCGCCGCCGTCGGGAGTACCGACGCGGCGCTCGACGTCGGGGCGGCGACGCCCCCAGAGAGTCTCGTCGTCGACCCCGTGGGTATCGAGGGGGCCGACCGACTCGTCGACACCTTCGACTGCCCAGTGGTACTGTACTCGGCACGGGACCCGGCGGACGTCGACGAGGCGCTGATCGACGCGGCGACGACGGTGGTCGAGAAGGGGGCCGACGCGAACGAGTCGTTCCTCGCCGAGAAGGTCGCCAGCGTCGTCGAACCGGCCGTAGACCGGTCCACACACGCCTTCCAGACCGCAGTCGAAGACGTCGCGGACCGCGCCGACGAGGGCGAACTGACGGTGTTGGTCGACGACGCTGGCGACCCGGTCTGGTCGCGTGGGGCCCTCGACGGCGTCGGCCTCGACTTCGGGGCGACGAACGTCTACGACGCGGTGGCGACGCTGGCGTCGGACACTGCGGCCGACGACGTCGCGGAGCGCCTTCGGGACGACCCGACGGACCCGGTGACGGTCCGCGTGGAGACGGACCAGAACGACCGACACCTCCGGCTTCGGGGCTACGACCTACCGGCCGCGGCCGGGTCGCTCCGCCTCTTCGAAATCGAGGACATCACGGGGGAGGCCCGTCGGGAGGCCAGACTGTCACGGCTCGAAGGACTCACCGAGCAAGCGCAGGACGGCTTGTACACCCTCGACGAACGCGGCGTCGTCGACTACTGTAACGCGTCGTTCGCCGAGATGCTGGGCTACGAGCCGTCGGAACTGACCGGGAAACACGCGTCGGAGACGCTCGCACCCGGCGAACTGGCGACGGGCCAAGAGACCATCGAACAGTTGCTCGAAGACGAGGCCGACGGCACGAGCGTCGACCTCACCTTCCGGTGCAAGGACGGGACGGAGCGGGAGATATCCGTCCACTACACGCTGCTCCGAGACGACAGCGGCACGTATCGCGGCCTGCACGGCGTCGCCCGGGACGTCACGGAGCGACGCGAACGCGAGCGCGAATTCAGGGAACGCACGGAACTGTTCGAACAGTTGGTCGACCGCTTCCCGAACGGTACGGTGTTCCTGTTCGACGAGGAGTTCCGGTACACGGAAGCGGGCGGCGAAGACCTGGCCGCACACGGGTTCGAACCGTCTGATTTCGTCGGGAAGACGCCACGAGAGGTGCTGCCCCCGGAGAACGCGTCGCTCCTCGAAGAAGCGTACGAAGCGGCCTTCGAGGGGCGGACCAGCGCGTTCGTCGACGAGTACCGGGGCACCCACTACTACGTGCAGGTGATACCGATACGCGACGACGACGGGGCGGTCGTCTCGGGAATGACCGTCGCACAGAACATCACGGACCGGGTGGAGTACGAACAGGAACTCGAGCAGTCGAACGCGCTCCTCTCGACGCTGCTCGACGCGCTCCCGGTGGGCATCCTCGTCGAGGACGACGACCGCGAGATTCTGACGGCCAACCAGCGACTCGTCGACGTCTTCGACATCCCCGGGTCGGCCGAGGACCTCGTCGGCACGGACTGTTCGGCCGCCGCCGAGCGCGTGAGCCAGCAGTTCGCCGACCCCGAGTCCTTCCTCGCCGAGACGGAGCAGTTGCTGGCGGACCGCTCGACCGACCTCCGAACGGACCTCGAACTGAGCGACGGGCGGACGGTACAGCGGAGTTACATCCCCATCGACCTGCCGGACAGCGAGGGCAATCTCTGGCTCTATCGGGACGTCACCGAGCAGCGAGACAGAGAGCGGGAACTGGAGCGAACGACCGAGCGCCTCGAACTCGCGCTGGAGGGGGCCGAACTGGGCGTCTGGGACTGGAACGTCGAGACTGGCGACGTCGCCTTCGACGAGCGCTGGGTCGGGATGCTCGGCTACTCACTGTCGGAAATCGAACAGCGAGTCGAGACGTGGGAGGAGTTAGTCCACCCGGACGACACCGACCGCGCCTGGGACGCTATTCAGGCCCACTTCGACGGCGAGTCGGACATCTACCAGTGTGACCACCGCCTGCGGACGAAAGACGGCGACTACAAGTGGATACGGGACATCGGCCGGGTGTTCGAACGCGACGAGGACGGGACGCCGCTCCGGGCCGTCGGTATCCATCAGGATATCACCGAGCGAAAGCACCGCCAGCAGGAACTCGAAGCACAGCGTGACGACCTGGCGACGCTCACACAGGTCCAAGTCCTCATCCAGGACGTCATCCGGGCGCTCGGGACGGCGGCGACCCGAGACGAAATCGAGACCACCGTCTGTGACCGACTGGTCGAGTCAGAGTTCTACGAACTCGCGTGGATCGGCGAACGTGCGGGCCCGGACAATCGAATCACCAGAGAGGCGGTCGCCGGCGACGAAGACGGGTATCTCGACATCGTTGCCGACCGGACGACGCCGTCAGACCGCGCACACGGACCGGGGACCGTCGCGATTCAGACGGGCGACGTGCAGGTCGTCGACGACATCGCCACCGACGACCGACTGGCTGGCTGGCGCGACGAAGCGCTCGACCGGAACTACCGGTCGGCGGTCGTGGTTCCGCTCCGACACGACGACGTCGTCCACGGGGTCCTCGTCGTCTACGCCAACCGCGTCGACGCGTTCAGCGACCGCGTCGTCGACGCGTTCACGGTCCTCGGTGAGATGGTCGGGTTCGCCTTCACCGCCGTCCAGAACAGACGGCTCCTGACGCACGACCGGGTCCTCGAGATGGAGTTCGAGTCCGAGGACCGGGACGCGTACCCCATCGTCGTGGCCAGCCGACACGACTGTCGGCTCGAAGCGGCGGGCAGCGTCGACGTCGGCGACGAGGCCCTCCAGTACATCCGCGTCGACGGTGCCCCGCCGGCAGACGTCCTCGAGAGTCTGTTGACGTTCGAGCCGATTCTCGACGGCCGCGTCGTCCGGGCCGGCGCTGACGGCGGTGTCGTCGAAGTCCGGACCACGGAGACTTACCAGTCGCTGCTCCTCGACGTCGGTGCACGCCTCGTCGACGCCGTCGCGGAACCGACCCGACTCTCGGTGGTCGTCGAGGCGCCGACGGACGCCGACCCGCGGACGATACAGGAGACGCTCTCGGCCCAGCACAGCGGGTTCGACCTCGTCGCGAAACGGGAACGCGAGCACCGACCGACGACCGTCACGGACGACTCGCCGCTCCGAGACCAGTTGACCGACCGGCAACTGGAAGTGCTCAGGGCGGCCTACCTCGCCGGCTACTACGAGTGGCCGCGGGATACGACGGCCGAACAACTGGCCGACACGCTCGACATCTCTTCCCCGACCCTCCACCAACACCTGCGACGGGCCGAACGGAACCTGTTCGACGCGCTGCTGGACGTCTGACCGTAGCGGTCCGAACGAACGGCCGGTCGCGACACTGTACCTAGAAGACTAGGTGCTGTGTTGATGTGCGATACTATCGTCGATTCGCACACGCGCCAATGAGCGACCAGTCATCCAACCCGGGGCCGGGGGAAGAAACGTGGCGTGGGATGACTCCGCAGGACCGGGGTCTCACGACGCCGATGGTGGACGACGTCTTCGAGGCACTGTCGGACTGGCGACGACGTGCGGTCTGTCGCTACTTCACGACCTGTGGGGGGACAGGAGCCGACGTCGGGACGCTCGCTGCCGCCGTCGCGGAACGGGGACGAGAGACCAGTCTGCCCGAGGCCGACACCGACGTCGAGGCCGTAGAGGCCGAACTGGTCGAGACACACCTCCCCGAACTCCACCGCCTGGGTATCGTCGACTACGACGAACGGAGCGAGGCCGTCCGGTACTGGGGGTCACCGACCGTCGAGAAGTGGGCCGAACACGCGGCGGCGGTCAGCGACCGCACCGAGTTCTGAGACGAACCGCCGTACTCGCGCGAGTACTGCGACGTGGCGGTTGCTACGAGCGTCACGCCGTCGTAACCGACACGCCCATCCGTTCGTCGTCCGAGCGAGGACTATGGACCTGCCACCGGTCGGTCTCGGGACGATGGGAATCGACGACCCCGACACCGTCACGACTGCTATCGACGCCGGCTACCGGCACCTCGACACGGCACAGGTGTACGAGAACGAACGCGTCGTCGGCGACGCCGTCGCGTCGGCGACTGTCGACCGCGAGGCGCTGACCGTCGCGACGAAACTGTGGATAGACCGCCTCGCGGAGGACGACGTTCGACCGGGGACCGAGGCGAGTCTCGACTGTCTCGGCCTCGACAGCGTGGACCTCCTGTACGTCCACCGGCCGCGCGGCGACTACGACCCGGCGACGACCCTACCGGCAGTCGACGCGGTTCGCGAGGCCGGCCTGACCACGCACGTCGGCCTGTCGAACTTCGACCCCGACCAACTCGACGCCGCCCGCGACCACCTCGCGAGTCCCGTCGCCGCCCATCAGGTCGAGTTCCACCCGTACTTCCGACAGGAGGCGCTCCTCGAGGACGCCCAGCGCCACGGCTACCCGCTGGTGGCGTACTCGCCGCTCGCCGGCGGGCAGGTGTTCGACGACCCGACGATACGGGCCGTCGCGGAGAAACACGACACCTCCCCCGCCGCCGTCAGCATCGCGTGGGTCACGTCCCACGACGACGTCGTCACCATCCCGAAAGCGTCCTCGCGGGCACATCTCGAAGCTAATCTCGCGGCCGCCGACCTCGAACTCGACGACGACGATATCGACCGCATCGACGCTATCGAGCACAGAGAAGAGCTGTTCCCGGAGTAGGCCTCCCGGTGCCGCCCGCCGGTACCGATACAGTTTGGGTCTGTCTGTTTACACGCCTCGCATCTATTGGTCCGTATGTCGACACTCGACGCAGTCACGACCGTTCCGCTCCAGACGACACAGTCCGATGCAGCGGCGGCCGTCGCATCGGACCTCCTGTTGTCCTCGTCGCTCTGGGTAAACATCGCGCTCGCGGGGCTCTCCATCCTCCTGTTCGTCTACATGGGCCGGGGGGTCGACGCGTCCCGCCCGAAGCTCATCTGGGCGGCGACGCTGTTCGTCCCGCTGGTGTCGCTGGCCAGTTACGCGGCACTGGTCGCCGGCCTCACCGTCGGCTTCACCGAGATGCCGGCGGGTCACCCGCTCGGCGGGCAAGAGGTCCTGAGCCAGTGGGGTCGCTACCTCACGTGGACGCTCTCGACGCCGATGATACTGCTCGCGCTGGGCCTGCTCGCGGACGTCGACACCGCAGACCTGTTCACCGTCGTCGTGGCCGACATCGGGATGTGCGTCACGGGACTGGCGGCCGCGCTCATCACGTCCTCGTACGGTATGCGCTGGTTCTTCTACGGCGTCAGCTGTGCGTTCTTCCTCGTCGTGCTGTACGCCATCCTCGTCGAGTGGCCGCGGGACGCCGCGGCCGCCGGGACCGACGAGATATTCGGGACGCTCCGTACCCTGACGGTCGTCCTCTGGTTGGGGTACCCTGTCATCTGGGCACTCGGCGTCGAGGGCCTCGCGCTCGTCCAGTCCGTCGGACTCACGTCGTGGGGGTACTCCCTGCTCGACATCGGCGCGAAGTACCTCTTCGCGTTCCTCCTGCTCCGCTGGGTGGCGAGCAATCAGTCGACGGTCGCCGAGGGGGCCGCCGGGACGACGGGCGGCGACGCCGCGCCCGCCGACGACTGAGTCCCCGGCACCGACGACCCGGCCGCTCGCCCACTCAGTTCTCTAGTTCGTCGGTGACGGCGTACCGGTCGGAGAACCGTTCCAGCGTGTCCCTGCGGAGCGCCACGTAGAGTCCGAACACGGCGAACATGGTGACGAGATAGACGTAGATGACCGGCTGTGAGAAGTCGGTCCCCCCGACCGGGAACGTCCCGAACCGGCCGACCGGCGTATAGAGGCTCGGGTCGGCGTCGCTGGCGGTCCATACGCTCGCTGCCGGCCGCTGGAACAAAAATCCCGGCGGACGCCGGTATCGGTACCGTCCCGGGGCGCGGTCGGCGGTCGGGCCGTCGCCTAGGGCGACAGACGCTGTCGGTCTCGCGGGAACAGCACTGCTTCGCGGATGTTCTCGAGTCCGAGCATCGTCATGACGAGGCGCTCGCCGCCGAGGCCCCACCCGGCGTGGGGCGGCATGCCGTACTTGAACATCTTGGTGTAGTAGTCGAACGCCTCGGGGTCCAGCCCCTGCTGTTCGAAGCCGGCGACGAGGTGGTCGTAGCGGTGCTCACGCTGGCCGCCGGAGACCAGTTCCATCGACGGGTGCATCATGTCGAACCCGGTCGAGACGTCCTCGTCGTCGTCGTGGTCCTTGATGTAGAACGGCTTGATCTCGCTTGGCCAGTCGGTGATGAAGTAGTGCTCGCCGACTTCCTGCCCGAGGACGTGTTCGGCCTCCGTCGAGAGGTCGTCGCCCCAGACCAGCGGCTCGTCGAGTTCGCCGGTGGCGTTGATCTTGTCGATGGCCTCCTGATAGCTGAGACGCGGGAACTCGCCCTCGGGGGCCGCGAACTCGTCTTCGAGGCCGAGCGCTTCGAGTTCCTCGGTGCAGTTCTCGGCGACGCCCTCGTAGGCGGCCGTGACGACGTGCTCGCAGGCGTCCATCGCCTCGGTGTGGTCGTAGAAGGCCGACTCGAAGTCGATGGAGGTCGCCTCGTTGAGGTGCCGGGGCGTGTTGTGCTCCTCGGCGCGGAAGATGGGGCCGATCTCGAAGACGCGTTCGAGGCCGGAGCCGACCATCAGCTGTTTGAACAGCTGCGGGCTCTGGTTCATGAACGCCTCGCGGCCGAAGTACGTGATGGGGAACAGTTCCGTGCCGCCCTCGGTCCCCGTGGCGACGATCTTCGGCGTGTTGATCTCCGTGCAGTTCAGCTCGCGGAAGGCCTCGCGCACGGAGCGCAGGACCTCGGCGCGAATCTCGAAGATGGCCTTGACCTCCTCCTTGCGGAGGTCCAGCGTGCGGTTGTCGAGTCGGGTCGGGAGTTCGGCGTCGACCTTCCCGGAGGGGTCGAGCGGCAGTTCGGGGTCGGCTTCCGAGACGACGTCGACGCTCTGGGGCGTGACCTCGACGCCGGTGGGAGCGCGTGGCTCCTCCTCGACGGCGCCGGTGACAGAGATGACGGACTCGCGGTGGACGTTCAGCCCCGTCTCCACGAGGTCGTCGTCCATCTCGTCTTTCTCGAACTTGACCTGAATCTTCCCGGTCGTGTCTCGAAGGATGAGGAACGCGATGCCACCGAGGTCCCGAATCTCGTGGACCCAGCCTGCCACGGTGACTTCGTCACCGGGCTCGGCGTCCGCTGTGTAGGTGCGGTCTTCCATAGGGATGCGTTCTGGTGGCCGGGACTTAAGGAAAGTCATTCGTAGCGAGGGGCCGCCCTCCGGGAGCGGCCCTCGAAGCAGCGAGCGGGGAGAGGCGGCCGGTCCAAACTAGTCGGGTAGTCGCGTTAGATACACACGGCGTCTCGTACCTGCTATGTCCGAGACGACCCTCGAAATAACAGCGTCGAAAGCGGTCCTGCAGTCAGCGGCCGACAGCGAGTGGTTGGCAAGCGACAGCGTCGTCGACCTGAGCGACTGGCCCTGACCGTCAGAAATCGCCCGGCTGGAGCCGGGTCGGACCCGCCGCCCCGTCTACGGTCTCCGCGTCGGTCCGGTCGGTAGACGCCGTCTCGTCGTTCGCCGTGACCTGTACCTGCGCGTCGGTCACGTCGTCGGCCTCGTCGATGTTCGCGTCGTCGTCGCGGTCGAGTTTGAACAGGTCGACGAGTTCTTCGATGTTGTCGCCCGCCGTGCTCAGCGCCGTCGCCCGACGAGCCACGGTGTCCATCGCCTCCGCCTGTTCGTCGATACCGCTCGCTATCTCTTCGACCGCGGCGCTCACCTGGTGGGCCATCGAGGCGGTATCGTCGACGAGCGCACTCACCTCTTCTGCATCGTGTGCCTGTGACTCGACGGCGTTCGTGATCTCCGAGACGCCGTCGTTGGTCTCCGAAATCCGCTCCCGGATGGTATCGAGGGTTTCGGCCGACTCCTCGACGGCGTCGGCCCCGGTCGAGACGCGCCTGTTCGCGTTCTGGATGCTCTCGGCGAGATGTGCCGTCATCGATTCGGCTTCCTCGATGATGCTGACGATGTCGTCGGCCGACTGCCGTGAGTCCTCCGCGAGGGTCTTGACCTCGTTCGCGACGACTGCGAACCCCTCACCACCGGTGTCGGCCCGAGCGGCTTCGATGTTGGCGTTGAGCGCGAGGATGTTCGTCTGGTCGGCGATGTCGCTGATGATGGCGACGATGTCGCCCACCTCTTTCATGTGGGCCTCCAGTTCGTTCATCTCCGTCGCCACGTCCGACGCGGCGTCGGTCGCGTCACGTATCTCGTCGAGGGTCTCCCGAATCGTCACGACCCCCTCCCGAGTGAGGCCCTCCGCCGTCTCAGAACGGGCACTTATCTCCTGTGCCGTCGCGGTAATCTCTTCGATAGACGCCGAGAGGTCGTCGACGGTCCGCTCGGCGGATTCGGCCTCCTCGGCGACCCTGCTCGCGCCCGTCGCCATCTCGTTGCTCGACGCGTCTATCTCCTGGATGGAGGCCGTGACCTCCTCCGTCGAGGCACTCAGCGTGTCACTCGTCGCGGCGATGGTCTCGGACTGGTCGTCGAGGCTCGAGACGACGCTCCGCACGTTGCTCACCGCCCGGCGGAGGTCGTCGTTCATCTCGACGAACTCCTCGTAGACGGCCTGCACCTCCTCGAAATCCGACTCGGGCGGTTCGACTGTCGGGTCGATGGTGAGGTCGCCGTCGCCGAGACGCGTGAGTTTCTCTCGGAGGTCGTCGAGAACGTCGCGCTGGTACGTCTCCAACGCCTCGGTCCGCTCTCGGCGCTCGATGCGGGCGCCGATGTCGCGGTCGATTTCGACGGCCCCAATACACGTCCCCGAGTCGTCGTAGACCGGTCTGACCGTCCGGCTGACGTCGATAGAACGGCCGTCGACGACGAACACCTCTTCCCGGTCCTCGATAGCCGACTCGTTGACGATTGCCTCCCGTGCGGCGTGGCTCACGCCGCTCTGGGTGTCGAGGAGCGATTCGGGTTCGACGCCGACCACGGTGTCTTCGTCGACAGCGAACAGGTCGCGTGCGTGGTCGTTACACTGCGTTATCTCGCCCTGTGCGTTCAGGACGAGCGTCGGCATCCCGAGTCCCGCGAGGACCAACTGGTCCGGGGTCGCGTCGTCGAGGTCCACGTCCGGTCCGTCCCGATTGCCAAACAGAACCATGACCTCACATGGCTAATGGTCTATTTATCTATTCTGCAGATTATCATCGGTTGAAAAGTCGGGTGTGTCACCCGTGGTGTAGCACTGTACTACCGAGCACCACTGCGTCTCGTCGGTCTACTGCGGGGCTTCGGCCTTCGCGTCCTGTGCGCCTTTGACCGTCTCTCGCACCGCGTCGACGCCCTCGTCGTGGACGAGGTCACCGACGACGATGGTGTCGGCGTGCTGGGCCATCGTCCGTGCGGAC
Source organism: Haloarcula rubra (assembly GCF_019599465.1). Lineage (GTDB taxonomy): Archaea > Halobacteriota > Halobacteria > Halobacteriales > Haloarculaceae > Haloarcula > Haloarcula rubra. The sequence continues at coordinate 517,054 of NZ_RKLR01000001.1, read as the reverse complement.
TCGTAGTCGTGGATGCCGCCGCCGTAGAACAGGGTCGCGTCGTCCAGAATGTCGGCCGCGGCGGCGACCTTCTCGGTGTCGCCGAGCATCCCCGAGTACTCGACGTAGACGATGTCCTGTCCGAGGAGGTGTTCGGCGGCCTCGGCGTAGGCGGCCACTTCGTCGGCGTCCAGGTCGCAGTTGGCCTGCGTGTAGGTGGCGACCGAGGCGTCGGGGTTCATCACGATGTACGCCTCGGTGAACGTGCGGGACCAGTCTATCTCGTCGTCGATGCGAATCCACTCCTTGTGGGCGCCGGTTATCCACGTCACGTCACCGGCGTTCATCACCACCGGGATGAGGTAGCCGTCGTGACGGTCGCTGTGGACGACGGAGGCGGGGTTCGACGGTTCGATGTAGACGGGGATGTCGTGCTTCCCGCAGGCGTCGACGACCCGCTTCATCTTCTCCTCGGTCATCCCGGTCGTGCCGCCGACTTCGATGGCGTCGGTGCCGGTCGCCGCCACGTCCTCGAACGTCTCGCCGTCGACCAGCGTCTTGTCCGGGTCGATTTTGACGATGTGGTCCCAGTCCGCCCAGTCGCTCATACCGATTTGACTTTTGCCTGAGGCCATAACGGCTTCGGATGGCGGAACGGTCCTCTCGTCGCGGCGACACGTACCGACGTGGGACGGCTGGTTCCGCCCGGACACGACCGCACAACGCTTTTTCACCGTGGTGACCTCCGAGAGCACATGGACGCCACGGGCGACGCCGAGGCCGTCGCCGACGCCACACCGACCGCGTTGGCACAGGCGCTACTGACGGCGACGCGCGTCGGCGACGACCCCGGTCCCGTCCTGTCTGCGCTCGCCGACCTCGACGAGACGGCATTGGACGGCGTTCGCGACGACCGTCGGACCGCGCTCGCGTTCTGGCTGAACTGCTACAACGCCGGAACGACGCTGCTGGTCGAGCGACTCCCGGACCTCTACGAGAGTCGGCTGCGCTCGCTGCGCTTCTTCAGAGCACCGGTGGTGACCGTCGCCGGCCACTCGCTGGGACTGGAAGCCATCGAACACGGCATCCTCCGTGGCTCCCGGTCGAAGTTCGGCCTCGGCTACCTCCCGCGGCTACTCCCGGATAGCTTCGAGCTACGCTACCGACTGACCGACCCCGACCCGCGGATTCACTTCGCCCTGCACTGCGGCGCGGCCAGTTGCCCGGCCATCCGGGCCTACGACCCCCCGGTCGTCGACGACCAACTCGACACGGCGACGCGGGCGTACCTCGACGCGACGGTCGAGTACGACGGCGAGGCGGGCGTCGCCCGCGTTCCCCGCCCGTTCAGGTGGTTCCCGGGAGACTTCGGCGGGCGGCGCGGCGTCCTCGCGTTCCTCCGCCGGTACGACCAGATTCCCGACGGAGAGACGCCGACGCTCCGCTATCTGGAGTGGGACTGGTCCCGGGACGCGCCGACGTTCGTGGACTGAGCCACCACCAGCCCTTAGCCGGTCGCGTCCCAGCACTGCCGTATGCACCAACTCACGACCGTCGAGCAGGTCCACGACACCGGGTCCTACCTGTTCACCGCGACGGGACCCCACGGCGACCGCGAGGAGGTGGTCGTCGTGCCCTGCGAGGACGGCGTCGAGGCGTGGGTCAACCGCTGTACGCACGAGAACCAGCGCTTCGACACCGGCAGAGGGGTCCCGATGCGGGACGGCCAGCTTATCTGTCCGCGCCACGGGTCGCTGTTCGACGCCTGCGAGGGCGACTGCGACAACGGCGAGGCCGCCGGGACGACCTTGCCGGGCGTCGACGTCGCCGAACGTCACGGGACGGTGTTTCTCGTGGACGACGACTACGAGTTCGACCACGAGGGCGGGACCGACGACGATGGCCCGAGTTCGACGTCACACCTGCAGTTGTAGCCACCATGCCCGACCGAGACGACCCGTCAGAGGGCGACGACGGCCCACGACCCGGCGACAGAGACGCCAACGTCATCGACCGCGAGAACCTGCGTGCGGGCGTCGTGACGTGTCCGCTCTGTGGCCGCCAACTCGTCGACCCGATGGCCAACGCCGTCGTCTACGGCGTCGTCGACGACGTCACCGCGGAGAACGCCGACGCTATCGAGTGTCCGGTGTGTGACGGGGTGACGTTCGTCGTCGACGAGTGAGGGGCGCTCTCAGGCTTCGAGTTCGGACTGCCAGTCCTGCACCTGTCCGGCGCTGACGCCCTGCACCTCGGCGGCGATGCCGTCCGGGTCGGCGTCTCGAAGGTCGTCCAGCGACTCGACGCCGGCGGCCGCGAGCTTCTCGGCCGTCGCGGCGCCGATGCCGTTCAGGTCTTCTAAGTCCTCGACGGCGTTGCGGGCCTGATACTCCTCGAAGTTGCAGATGGGACAGCCCAGTTCCCACGGGTCGTCGCTGTCGGGGTCGACGACGAGTTCGGGGAGGGCGTGTTCCTCACAGAACTCCTCGGTCACCTCGATGTCGCCGTTGCGGGGGAGCGGCAGCGAGTAGTCACAGTCGGGGTAGCGCGTACACCCGACTAGCCGGGAGCCAGAACGGAGGTGCTTGATTGCGAGTTCGCCACCCTCGTCCTCGCTCTCTTCGGCGGCTTCGCCGCCTTCGCCTCGTTGCTCCTCCGGAGCAACGCCACACTCGGGACACGGGCCGATGACCTCGTCGTCGCTCTCGTCGGCCTTCTCGGCCTCACAGCGGGGACAGCCGTGGACGAAGGTGTCCCGCCCGGCGAGCATCTTCACGTGGTGCATGTCGTGGTCCTCGCAGTGGTCGTCCAGCACGAGCGGTTCGCCCGTCGACGGGAGCGGCAGCGTGTTCCGACACTCGGGGAAGCCGTCACAGCCCACGAAGTACGACCCCTGTCGAGAGCGACGGACGAGCATGCTCTCGCCGCACTGTGGACACGGCCCCAGCGTCTTGTCGGCCTTCAGCGACTCCTGTAAGTGTTCGCCGATTTCTTCGCGGGAGGCCGCCAGTTCGTCGAACACCTGCTGGAGCATCTCGCGGGACTCGTCGGCCACCTCGTCTAAGGTCGCCTCGCCGTTGGCGATGCGGGTCATGTCTCGCTCCAGTTGGGCCGTCATGTCGTCGCTGACCACGCGGTCGGCGAACTCCTCGGCGGCCTCGACGACGGCGTTGGCGAGCGCCGTCGGTCGCGGCGGGTCGCCCTCGATGTAGCCGCGGTCGTACAGTTTCTCCAGCGTGTTGTGTCGGGTCGCCTTCGTCCCAAGTCCCAGATCCTCCATCGTCTCGATGAGCCGGGACTGGCCGTAGCGGCGGGGTGGCTGGGTCTGTTTGTCCTCCAGTCGGACGTCCGAGATAGCGAGTTCCTCGCCCTCCTCGACGTCGGGGACGTGGTTCTCGCTGGCGCTGGAGTAGGGGTAGACCGCGTGGTAGCCCGGTTCGACGAGTCGCTTGCCGTTGGCCTTCAGCGAGCGACCGCCGGCCTCGCTGACGACGCGCAGGCGCTCCCACGTCGCCGCCTCCGCGACGGTAGCGAAGAAACGCCGGACGACGAGTTCGTATATCTCCCACTCGTCCTCCGATATGTCTGCCTTCGAAGGAATCTCTCCAGTCGGGTGAATCGGCGGGTGGTCGGTCGTCTCCTCGTCGCCCTCGGTGGCGACGACGTCGTCCTGTTCGAGCAGCGACTCGGCGTCCTCGCCGAAGGTCGGTGACCCGACGAACTCGTCCAGCAGGGCGTCCTCCTCCAGATCGTCGGGGTAGACGGTGTTGTCCGTCCGAGGGTAGGTCATGTAGCCGGCCGTGTACAGTTCCTCGGCGATAGACATCGCGCGCTGGGCGGAGTAGCCGAGCGAACTGGCCGCGGAGATGAACGCGGTGGTGTTGAACGGCGTCGGCGGGCTATCGGTACGGGTCCGACGGCGGACGCTCGTCACGGTGGCCGCGTCGACGCTCGTCAGGTCGGCGTAGGCGGCGTCGGCGTCGGCCTCGTTCCAGACGCGTTCGGCCTCGCTGCCGTCGTCGTCGTAGAAGTACTGCGCCTCGAACCCCGACCCGTTCTTCTGGAGGTCGGCGAAAATCTCCCAGTAGTCTTCGGGGTCGAACGCCTCGATTTCGCGCTCGCGGTCGACGATGAGTTTCAGCGTCGGCGACTGGACCCGGCCGACGGAGATGAAGTCGTCGCCCAACTGCCGGGCCGACAGCGAGAGGAACCGCGTGAGTGCCGCGCCCCACACGAGGTCGATGATCTGGCGGGCCTCGCCGGCGGCCGCGAGGTCGAAGTCTATCTCCTCGGGGTCGGCGAAGGCGTTGCGGACCTCTCGCTCGGTGATCGAGGAGAAGCGCACGCGCGAGACGGGGATGTCGGTCTCCTCGCGGATGAGTTCGTAGGCCTCCTTCCCGATGAGTTCGCCCTCGCGGTCGTAGTCGGTAGCGACCACGGCCTCGTCGGCCCGGCGAGCGAGCGTCTTGAGCGTCGTGACGATGTTCTCCTGAGTCGGTTCCTTGGTCACCTCGGCGTCGATGAGTTCGGCGGGTTCGACGTCGCGCCAGTCGTTGTACTCGGGCGGGAAGTCGACGCCGACGACGTGGCCCGAGAGGCCGACGACGCGGGTGTCGCCCCACCGATAGACGTTGACGCCGTTCCGCCGCTCGGCCGTCGCGCTCCCCTCCGAGAGGATGTCGGCGATGCGGCGGGCGGCGTTGTCCTTCTCCGTGATGATTAGTTCCATCGGACACCACCTGCGGTAGTCATTAGCGGTCGCTACGCCCGGAGACGTTCTAAAGACTTTCGGCGGAAATCGGCCGACAGCGCGGGTGTGCGGGCGCTTGCGAGCGCACACACACGCACGTGCGGTGGAGACTCGATAGGACGGCACGCACCGGGTACCACTCCCCGAACGGTCGCCCGGGCGCGACGGCGAGCATTAAACAATATATTGCTGTATTGACGATACTAGTGTGTTATTAGTTAACTTTTAACAATGAGGGTCACCATTGCCTGTCCGTCCCAGTAGCGACCTGAGTCTGTTCGGCGCGCGACGAGGTGTCGGTGACGTACACCAGCACCCACGGCACCCACTCAACGACCGTGACGAGTCCCGACACCGATACGCCACTGTCCGACCCCCACGACCAGCGTGCGAACTGTGGGGTGGGCGTCCTCGTGAACCTCGACGGCCGGCGAACGCACGACGTCGTCGAGGACGGGTTCGAGGTGCTGGAGAACCTCGACCATCGCGGCGCACGCGGCGCGGAGGCCAACACCGGCGACGGGGCCGGGATGCTCGTCCAGAAGCCTCACGCCTTCTTCAGCGACGTCGTCCCCGACCTCGGCGGATACGACGAGTACGGCGTCGGACAGGTGTTCCTCCCGCGAGACCCCGACGAGCGCGACCGGTTCCGTGACCTGCTAGAGAGTGCGGCCGACGACGAGGGGTTCGAGGTGGTCGCGTGGCGCGAGGTGCCGACGGACAACACCGGCCTCGGGGCGACGGCGCTGGAGAGCGAACCCGCCGTCTGGCAGGTGTTCGTCGAACCGAGGGACTCGCTCGCCCCCGATGACCTCGACACCCGGCTGTACGTCCTCCGACGGGTCGTAGAGCGGCGGGTCGACGAGCGTGACCCGCCCGGCGCGGACCGCTTCTACGTCTGTTCGCTGGACCGCCGCACCGTCGTCTACAAGGGCCTGCTGACGAACGGGCAACTCCGGTCGTACTACCCCGACCTCTCGGACGAGCGGGTCCGAACGAGACTCGTCTTCGTCCACGCGCGGTTCTCGACGAACACGCTCGGCGCGTGGGAACTGGCCCACCCGTATCGGAAGGTCGTCCACAACGGCGAGGTCAACACCCTGCGGGGCAACCTCAACTGGATGGCCGCCCGCGAGTCCGACCTCGCCAGCCCCGTGTTGGGCGACGCCGTCGAGAAACTGACGCCCGTCACGCACGCCGACCAGAGCGACACGGCCGTCGTCGACAACGTCTTCGAACTCCTCGTCGAGGGCGGCCGCTCGCTCCCGCACGCCCTCCGGATGCTGGTCCCCGAGGCGTGGCACGGTGACGACGCGATGGACGCCGACCGGCGGGACTGGTACCGCTACCACGCGACCGTCAACGAACCGTGGGACGGGCCGCTCCTCGTCGCGGCAACCGACGGTGACCGCGTCGGTGCGGTGCTGGACCGTAACGGTCTGCGCCCCTGTCGGTACTACGTCACGACCGACGACCGACTGGTGATGGCCAGCGAGACGGGCGTCCTCGATGCGGACCCCTCGGAGGTGGTCACGAAAGACCGCCTCCAGCCCGGTCAGATGTTCTACGCCGACCCCGACGAGGGTCGCATCGTCCCCGACGAGGAGGTGTTCGACCGACTCACCGACGACAAGTACGGCGCGTGGGTGTCCCGCGAGCGAGTCGACCTCTCGGACCTCGTGGACGGGAGCGACCCGCTACCGTCGCCGCCAGCGGACGCCGGGGTCGGCGCCCGGCAGCGAGCCTTCGGCTACACGCGCGAGCACCTCGACCGCCTCGTCGAACCGATGGCCGAGGCGGGCAGTGACCCAATCGGCGCGATGGGCAACGACACGCCGCTGTCGGTGCTCTCGGAGCGCAACAAGACCCTGTTCACGTACTTCAAACAACTGTTCGCGCAGGTGTCGAACCCGCCGCTGGACTACATCCGCGAGGACGTCGTCACCTCCCTGTACACCCACGTCGGCCGCCAGCGGAACCTGCTCGGCGAGACGCCGGCCCACGCCCGACGCCTGTTCTGCGAGTCGCCGATACTCACCCGCGAGGAACTCGCCGCCGTCGAGAACGTCGACGAGAACGGCATCCGCGCGGCCACGATAGACCTGACCTACGAGAAGGGGGCGACGACCCTCGCACCCGCCGTCGAACGCGTCCGCGAGGCCGCCGACGCGGCCATCGACGACGGGTGTGAGGTGCTCGTCCTCTCGGACCGGGCCGTCGGCCCCGACCGCGTGCCGATTCCGTCGTTGCTCGCCGTCGGTGCGGTCCACCACCACCTCGTCCGCACCGGCCGTCGTACACACGTCGGGGTGGTCCTCGACTCCGGCCAGCCCTGTGCGGTCCACCACGTCTGCACGCTCGTCGGCTACGGGGCCGACGCGCTCTGTCCGTCCCTCGCCTACGAGAGCATCGACGCGATGGTCGCGGACGGCGTGCTGGAGTGCGACCGGGACGAGGCGCTGGCGGCCTACCGGCACGCCCTCGAAGACGGCCTCCAGAAGGTGATGGCCAAGATGGGCATCTCGACGCTGTCGAGTTACAAGGGCGCGCAGGTGTTCGAGGCCGTCGGGCTGGACTCCGAGTTCGTCGCGGAGTACTTCGCGGGGACGACGGCCCGCACGGAGGGCATCGACGTCGACGACCTGGAGGCCGACGTGCTCGAACGCCACCACAACGCCTTCGAGGCCGACGCTGGCACGAACCTCGACCCCGGCGGCGAACTCTACTGGCGACGGGACGGCGAGTTCCACCAGTGGAACCCCAACACCATTGGCAAACTCCAGTACGCCGCACAGGCCGGCGACTTCGAAGCGTACCGGGAGTTCGCCGAGATGGTGAACGACCAGCAGGAACGTCTCCAGACGCTCCGGGGCCTCCTTGAACTCGACACCGAGGGCCGCGAGTCGGTTCCGCTCGACGAGGTGGAACCCGTCCACAGCATCGTCGAGCGGTTCTTCACCGCCTCGATGTCGTTCGGGTCGCTCAGCAAGGAGGCCCACGAGACGCTGGCCGTCGCGATGAACCGCATCGGCGGGACCGCTTGCTCCGGCGAGGGCGGCGAACCCGTCGAGCGGTTCGGCACCGAACGCGAGTGCGGGAACAAGCAGGTCGCCTCGGGCCGGTTCGGCGTCACCGCGACGTATCTGGCCAACGCCGACCACCTCGGCATCAAGATGGCTCAGGGGTCGAAACCCGGCGAGGGAGGTCACCTCCCCGGCGAGAAGGTCGACGAGACAATCGCCGAGACGCGCAACACGACCCCCGGCGTCCCCCTCATCTCGCCGCCGCCCCACCACGACATCTACTCCATCGAGGACCTCGCGCAACTCGTCCACGACCTGAAGTGTGCGAACACCGACGCCGACGTCCACGTCAAACTCGTCTCCGAGGCGGGCGTGGGCATCATCGCCGCCGGCGTCGCGAAGGCGAAGGCCGACGCCGTCCTGATAAGCGGCCAGTCGGGCGGCACCGGCGCGTCGCCGAAGACGAGCATCAAGTCCGCCGGCCTGCCGTGGGAACTGGGCGTCGCCGAGGCGAACCAGATTCTCCGGGCGAACGACCTGCGCTCGCGCATCCGGGTCCGCGTCGACGGCGGCATGAAGACCGGGCGTGACGTCGTCGTCGCGGCGCTTCTGGGTGCCGAGGAGTACGGCTTCGGAACCGCACCGCTCGTGACCTGTGGCTGTATCATGCTCCGGAAGTGCCACTGCAACACCTGCTCGGTCGGCGTCGCCACGCAGGACCCGGACCTCCGGGAGAAGTTCCCCGGCCGACCCGAGTACGTCGTGAACTACGTGACCTGCATCGCACAGGAGGTCCGGGAGTACATGGCCGAACTGGGCGTCCGGTCGATGGACGACCTCGTGGGTCGCGTCGACCTGCTCTCCCAGCGCGCGGTGAGCCACGACCGCGCCCAGTCCGTGGACCTCTCGGCGCTGCTGACCGTCCCCGAGGGTGGCGGCCGCCGGCAGACCCGGACGCAGAATCACGGACTGGACGAGAAACTCGACCACGAACTCCTCGACCGGGCCGGACCGGCGCTGGAACGCGGCGAGTCCGTCGACGTCTCGCTCCCGATTCGCAACCGGAACCGGACGGTCGGAGCGATGCTGAGTTCCGAAGTCGCCGACCGCTACGGCGAGGCGGGCCTCCCCGACGACACTATCACCGTCGAGTTCGACGGGTCGGCCGGTCAGAGCTTCGGTGCCTTCCTCGCGTCTGGGGTCACGCTCTCGCTGGCCGGCGACGCGAACGACTACGTCGGGAAGGGGCTCTCCGGCGGGAAACTCGTCGTGTGGACGCCAGACGAGGCGGCCTACGACGCGACGGACAACGTCGTGGTCGGCAACGTCGCGCTGTACGGCGCGACGGACGGCGAGGCCTACGTCAACGGCGTCGCCGGCGAGCGCTTCGCTGTCCGCAACTCCGGCGTGACGACCGTCGTCGAGGGCGTCGGCGACCACGGCTGTGAGTACATGACCGGCGGCGTCGTCGTCGTGTTGGGCGACACCGGCCGGAACTTCGCCGCGGGGATGTCCGGCGGCGAGGCGTACGTCCTCGACAGGGACGGCGGGTTCCGCGACCGGGTCAACACCGGGATGGTCCACTTCGACCCACTGGACGACCGGGACCGCCGCCTCGTCAGGCGCATGGTCGAGAACCACTACCGCTACACCGGCAGTGACCGCGCCCGCGAGGTACTGGACGACTGGGAGACGACCGTCGCACAGTTCGTGAAGGTGATGCCGGACGCCTTCGCCGCCGTGTTGGACGACCGACTCGCCGAGGGGGAGGACCCGCGGGCGTCGCTCCCGCCGGAACCGGCGGCCGCCGCAGAACGGGTGACCACAGATGACTGAGCCACATCCCAACGGCTGGCGCGACCACGACCGGGCCGACATCGAGAAGCGCGACCCCGAGGAGCGGGCCGACGACTTCGACGAGATATGGCAGGAGACGTGGGACGCCGAGACGCTCCGCGAGCAGGGAGAACGGTGTATGGACTGCGGCGTCCCCACCTGCATGAGCGGGTGCCCCATCGGCAACGTCGTCCCCGAGTGGAACGACCTCGTCTACCGCGACGACTGGAAGCGGGCGCTGGACCGCCTCCACGAGACCAACAACTTCCCGGAGTTCACGGGCTACACCTGCCCGGCGCCCTGCGAGAGCGCCTGCGTCCTCGCGTACAACGACGACCCGGTGACCATCAAGAGCATCGAGCGCGCCATCGTCGACGTGGGATGGGCGGAGGGGTGGATTACGCCCGAACCGCCGGCCGAGCGGACCGAGTACCACGTCGGCGTCGTCGGCAGTGGGCCCGCGGGACTGGCCGCCGCCCAGCAACTCGCCCGCGTCGGCCACCGCGTCACGGTGTACGAGCGAGACGACGCGGTCGGCGGCCTGATGCGCTACGGCATCCCCGACTTCAAGTTCCGGAAGTCCCGCATCGACCCCCGAATCGACCAGCTACGGGCCGAGGGCGTCACCTTCCAGACGGATACCGAAGTCGGGAGCGACGTCGCGGCCGACACCCTCGTCGCCGACCACGACGCCGTCTGCCTCGCCGTCGGCGCACAGCGCCAGCGCGACATCGACCTGCCGGGCCGTGACCTCGACGGCATCCACTTCGCGATGGAGTACCTCCGACAGACGAATCGCGAACAGGCGGGCGACGACGTCGAACGGACTCCCATAGCGGGGCGCGACGTCGTGGTGCTGGGTGGCGGCGATACCGGGGCCGACTGCGTGGCGACGGCCCACCGACACGGGGCGTCACAGGTCGTCCAGATAGGCATCCGGGAGCGACCGCCCGAGGAACGACCGCCGAACAACCCGTGGCCCGAGCAACCGAAGACGTATCATAAGACGTACGCGCAGGAGGAGGGCGGGAGCGAGTCGTTCGGCGTCGACACGCAGGCGTTCCTCGACACCGACGGCGACGGCCACGTCGACTGCCTCGACGCCGAACGGGTCGAGTGGAGCTACGACGACAGCGGCGACCGCGCCGAGAAGACCGTCGTCGACCCGTCGCTCGAAATCTCTGCCGACGTCGTGTTCGTCGCTATCGGGTTCACCGGCCCCACGAACAACCCGTTCGCCGACCTCGGGGTCGAACGGGCCACCGACGGCACCGTCGAGACGGACGAGCGGAAGATGACGGCCGTCGACGGGGTGTTCGCCGCCGGCGATGCGACCCGCGGGCAGTCACTCGTCGTCTGGGCCATCGGCGAGGGACGCGACGCCGCCCGACACGTCGACGCCTACCTCACCGGGGAGACGGACCTCCCGCCGAGTCTGGAGACGGACAACCCGGCGTTGCTCTAGCCCTGCGCGAGCGACTTCTCGACGCGAACCCGCCGGACGTCGCCGTCTCGCTCGACAGTCTCGCCGCGCTCGAACCCGCGTCCCTCGAAGAAGCCGACGGCGGTCCGCGGCACGGCGGCGTGGAGGCGGTCACGCCCCCCCTCGCGTGCCCGCCGTTCGAACTGTGCCAGTAGCGTACTCCCGCATCCTCGTCCCTGGTGCTCGGGCGCGGTGTACAGCGCACCTACCTCGCCGGTCGCCGTGTTGACGGCGCCGTAGCCGACGGCCGTGACGTCGCTCTCGGCGACGAGGACGACCCACGCCGGGTCGGCTACCCACTCTGGCAGACGGTCGTCCGGCGACGCTACGAGGTCCGCGAACGCCGCGCGGTCGTACTCGTCCGTGAACGCGGCCTCGATGGCCTGTCTGCGAATCACGTCGAGTACGGGGACGTCGGCGGCGGTGGCTTCGCGGACGTTCATGCGTGGTCGGACGGCGCGGCGTCCGTCGCCGGAACATCGGCCGCCTGTGGGTTGACTCTACCGCCCGGTCGCTCGACCGGTCGCCGACCGCGAACTGGCCCAGTGGTAGCCGTAGACGCCCGCCTCCGTCAGGAGCCAGCCGACCAGCAGCAGGCCGGCCAGCGCGGCGTAGAACAGGTCCCACCCGCTCATCCACACCGGGCGGAGCCACGGCGCGTAGTGGCCCCAGAGGGTCCCGAGTTCCTCGCCGACGCCGGCCAGCGGCGTCCCGGCGACCGTCGCGGTGATGAACGTCCCGACGCTCGTCTGCTGGCCGCTCCCGGCGACCAGTCCCGCGCTGCCGGTTATCTCGTAGGTCCCGGTCGCGTTCTGCTCGCGGATGGTCGGCCCCGTCGACCCGTCCCCGTGGGCCACTCGCTCGGCGTCGTAGGGCCCCCACGTCGCGTAGTACTCCCAGACGACTTCGCCGGTCGGCGTCACCTCGATGACGCGGTGGTTCAACGTGTCGGTGATGAGGGTGTTGCCGTTCGGGAGGCGGTCGGCGTCGCGCGGCCAGTTGAGCGACTCGGACCCGACGGACCACGTTCTAGTCCACGTCCCGTTCGTGTAGGCGTACTCGACGACGCGGTTGTTGCCGCTGTCGGCGACGAGCATCGTCGGCGTCCCGTTCTCCCCTTCGAGGTAGTCGGGGTTGTGCTGTTCGCGGAGGACGCTGTAGTTGTCGTCTTCGCCGAGTCGCATGTCGATGGCCTTCGTGGTCCGGTTGACGAGTAGCACCTGGTCGAAGTTCCGCGGCGAAACGAGGAACTGGTCGTCGCCGACGGCGTCGACGTCGTTGCTGTGGGTCCAGTCGTGGTTCATCCCGCCGTCGGTGCTGTTCGGGAAGTGGTTCCGGTAGCGCCAGCGCCACGTCACCGACTCCGTCGTCAGGTTGTAGACGACGATTTCGTCGTTCGAGACTTCACGGCTCTCGTTCCACGCCCGCATGTGCGAGACGACCAGTGCGGTGTCGTTGAGCATGTCGACGTCGTGGGTGTCCTCGTAGGGGAGCAACTGCTCCCACTCTCGCTCCTTCGTCTCGGGGTCCAGTTCGTAGACGAGGGTGTTGCCCGAGCGCGGCGAGACGACCAGCAGGTTCCCGTTGGGGAGCGGGTCGACGTCGAAGAACCACGCGTCGGTGCCCTGTCGGCTCTGGTAGGTCCAGTTCAGCCTGCCGCGTTCGTCGAGCGCCACGAGCCGTGCGGGCTTCTTCGGGTTCGTGTTGCCCCGGAACGTGTAGCCCTGCGTACTGACGACCGTCTGGCCCTCGGCCGCGTCGGTGACCGTCCCACGCTGGAGCGACTCGCTCTCGCTCGGTTCGTAGGTCAGGGCGCTGGCGACCGACGGCGTGAGCAACACGAGGACGAGCAACAGGACGACGCCACGGGCGAGCGTTCGGCGCGAGAGACGACCGGGGAGCACACTCCTTTTCAGAGAGTCCCGGGATTAAACGCTTCGAGACTTTGCCGACCAGTCGGCGTCGCTTGCTCTCCGGGTACGCACCACTCGCACACGACCGGTCCGCACTCCGATGGCCTCTTGTCACGCTCACCCGAACCTCCGGGTATGGAGCAACGGACCGCCAGAGTACTCCGGGCTGTCGTCGCCGCCCTCGTCTTCGCGACGGCGGCGTTCCACCTCTGGTGGGGCCTGCCACGGAGTATCGTCTACCTGCAAGCCTACGGCCTGCTGTCGGCACAGGGGATTCCGCCGGACCCGCGACCGTACTTCTTCGTCGTCTTCGCGGTGCTCCTGCTGTCCGGCCCCTACCTCGTCACCCGCCGGGTCGTCAGCCTGCGCAACGCCTACGTCGCCGGGACGCTCCTGCTGGTCGGCTCTATCGCCGCGTGGGTGTTCTGGCACGCCACGGGCCACGGCGCGTTCCTCGTCGACAGCGCCCAGACGGCGTCGACGGCGAGCGGTCACAGCCACGGGAGTCAGAGTACGGTGTTCCTCGTCCTCGACCACTTCGACACCGAACCCGTCGAGTCCGCTATCAAGACCATCGAGTTCCTCGGCGTCGCCATCTTCGTGACGCTGCTCTGGAAGGACCCGGCTATCGTCCCGAACGAAAGCGCAGAACGGGCCGAGGCCGACAGCGCCAGTGAGAGTTAGGCGTCCGTCGCCGTCGACTGCTCGGTGACGGTGAGACGCTCCGACCGCCGGCCGTCGGGCCACGACAACACGAGTTCGTACTCCTCCCCCGCCAGTCGGTCCAGCGGTGCGCCGTCGCTGGCACTCCACGTTATCCGTGTGCTGAAACTGACGCTCTCACCGGCCGCCACGTCGCGTTCTATCAGCGTCGGCCACACCGTCGCCCGCGGGACGGTCGCCCGAAACGTCCCCGGTCCGGTCCCCACGTTGGCGACGGTGAGGTCGGCGACCAACGAGTCACCGGGCGAAACGGTATCGGGGAGCGTGAACTCGCGTACCTCGAAGGACGGGTCGCCGGTCAGTCGCTCGCGCTGTGGGTTCGACAGGTCGTGTGACCACGCCTCGCCGTATTCGAGCGTCGCACTGTCCACGGTGTCGCGCACGTCCACGACGAACCCGGTGACGCTCTCGTCGTCGGCGACGCGGTCGGTCGAGTTCGCGATAGTCTCGAAGTCCGCGTAGGTATCCGCGGGCGGTTTCGGGGCGTACCGCTCGCCGTCGACGACGAGCGAGAACGCCTCCGGGTCGACGCGGCTCTCGTCGACGTAACTCGCGAACACCAGTTGCGTTCCGTCGGGGGACCCCGAGACCATCCGACTGTCCACCATCGCAGTGTGGGCGACGCTGTCGGTCACCCAGACCGTGCCGACGTCGGGCCTCACGGTGTCGGTCCACTCCGCGGTGGTCGTCGTGGTGTCGGTCTGTGCTACGGTGGTCGTCGTCCCGGTCGCGGGCGGGTCGCTTTCGGTCCCGAGACAACCACCGGCGGCGAGCAAGGCGGTACAGGCCGCGAGGACCGAGCGGCGAGAGCGTTGGGAGGGCATACGCCGCGGCTACCGAGGGAAGTGATAAATATCTTCTACCGGACGTCAGACGCCGTGAGTCGACCGAACTCGCTCGCTACCCGTGAGTAGTACGCTATTCCCCGTCCAGTTCCTCGCGCAACATCCCGTTGACCTCGCCGGGGTCCGCGCTCCCGCCGGTCTTCTGCATCACCTGTCCGACGAGGAAGTTGAGCGCGCCGTCCTCGCCGCTGTGGTAGTCGGAGACGGCGTCGGGGTTCTCCTCTATGGCCTCTTCGACGGCTTGCTGGACCGCGTCGCCGGACGTCTTGCCCAGTCCCTCCCGTTCGACGACGGTGTCCGGGTCGTCGCCCTCGTCTAACATGTCCCGGAGGACCGTCTCGCGGGCGTTCTTCGCGGTAATCTCGTCCTCGGCGACGAGTTCGACGAGGCGGGTGACCTCGTCGAAGCGGTCGTCGACGTCGGTGATGGCCATGTCGCGGTAGTTCAGTTCTCCGAGGAGGTTGTCGGCCACCCACGTCGCCGCGAGGTCGGCGTCGAACTGCTCGGCGATGCTCTCGAAGAAGTCCGCCACCTGTTTGGTGCTGGTGAGTTTCGAGGCGGCCTCGTCGCTCAGGCCGTACTCGGCGACGAACCGCTCGCGGCGGGCGTCGGGCAGTTCCGGGATGGCTATCTCGTCTTTCCAACTCGACACGCGGAGCGGCGGGATGTCGGCCTCGCGGAAGTAGCGGTAGTCCTTCTCCTCCTCCTTCGAGCGCATCGAGACGGTGTTGCCGTGAGTCTCGTTGAAGTGCCGGGTCTCCTGTTCGACGGCGCGGCCCGACTGGATGAGTTTTCGCTGGCGGGAGGCCTCGAAAGAGAGGGCCTGTTCGGCGCCCTTGTGGCTGGAGATGTTCTTGACCTCGGTGCGGTTGGCGTCTTCCAGTACCGATTCGTCGATGTGGCCGTCGTCGCTCACCTCGTCGGCGTCGACCATCGAGAGGTTCGCGTCGATGCGGAGACTGCCGTCGCGGGTGGCGTCGAAGACGCCGAGATATTCGAGGACCTCTTCGAGTTTCTCGAGGAACGCTCGGACCTCGCCCGGCGCGCGGAAGTCCGGTTCCGTGACTATCTCCATCAGCGGTGTGCCGGCGCGGTTGTAGTCGACGAGGGTGTAGTCGGCCCGTTCGATAGAGCAGGTCCGCGATTCGAGTGGGCCGGTGCCCTCGCGGACGTGCTTGATGGACCCGGGGTCCTCTTCGAGGTGGGCGCGGCGGATGTCGACGGCCCGTCGCTCGCTCTCGACGCTGAACTCCAGTTCCCCGTCCTGACAGATGGGGGCGTCGTACTGCGTTATCTGGAAGTTCTTCGGGAGGTCGGGGTAGTAGTAGTTCTTCCGGTGGAACGTCGTCTCCTCGGGGATGTCGGCGTCGATGGCCTTCCCCACCTTCACGGCGGCCTCGACGGCGCCCTCGTTGACGACGGGGAGGGCGCCCGGGAGGCCGAGACAGACCGGGCAGGTGTGGGTGTTCGGCTCGTCGGTCGGTTCGGTCGAGCACCCGCAGAATATCTTCGTCTCCGTCTCTAGCTGGACGTGGACCTCCAGCCCGATGACGGCCGCGAGTTCGCGGGACTCGGCGGCTTGCGCAGTCATTACCCGTCGTTCGGCGTCGGCTGGCTAAAGGGTAACGACCCCCGGTGGCGCTCGTTCGCCGAACAGGTCGTCAGAGACGAGTACGGCTATATGGTCTGGCACGCGGAGGCGCCCGGGAGGACGACGGGACCCACTCCTCGTGGGAAACGCACGTTTCTGGCCGCCGAGCGCCCCCGAGGCGGCGTCTCAGACGTACTGTTCGGCCGCGTCGAGGTGCTCCGACAGCGTTCCCAGAAACCGGGCAGCGTCCGCGCCGTCGACGACACGGTGGTCGAAGCTCAGGTCCAGCGGCATCTGTCGGCGGAAGGCGACGTCGCCGTCGCCGTTCTGTGTCGCCCGCTCGGTGATGCGCCCGACGCCGAGGATGGCGACTTCGGGCGGGTTGATGATGGGGTCGAACGAGTCGACGCCGAGGGGGCCGAGGTTCGACACGGTGAACGTCCCGCCGCGGAACGTGCTCATCGTGTACTCGCCCTCTTTGACGCGTTCGGTCAACTCGTGGCGCTCGGTGGCGAGTTCGCCGAGTGACTTCGACCCGACGTCGGCGACGACGGGCGTGACGAGGCCGTCCTCGATGGCCACGGCGACGCCGACGTTGTGTTCCTCGTACACCACGTGCGTCTCGTCCTCGAACGTGGCGTTGAACGCGGGGTGTTCCTCCAGCGTGTCCGAGAGCGCACAGAGGAGGACGTCGACCATCGAGGGGCTGACGCCGTCCTCGTCCGGGTCCGCGGCGGCGACGGCACTCAACAGGCTCTCCGCGTCCACCTCACGGCTGACCGTCACGTGGACGGCCTCCCGATAGCTCTCCTGTAACCGACTGGCGATGGTCTTGCGCATCGGACTCAGCGACCGCTCCTCGCGGACGGTTCGCTCCGCGGCTTCGTCGTCGGTCATGCTGGCTCCACCCACGCGAGCGTGTCCCCGCGTGCGAACTCGTCGTCCTCGCCACAGACGACTTCGACGAGCGTGCCGTCTGCTGGTGCGAGAACGTCGAGACTCACCTTCTCTATCTGGACTTCACACAGGCTATCGCCTTCCGTGACGCTCGCGCCCTCCCGCGTGAACCAGTTGACGACGACGCCCTCGTCGCTGTCGGCGTCGTCGGGCCACTCGGCGACCGTCACCTCGACCCGGTTGTCCCCGCTCATCGGTCACTGTGTCCGCTCGACCGCCGCTTCGATGTCGGCCACGTCGGGGACGACTTCGTTCTCCAGCGGCCGGGAGTACGGAATCGGCACGTCCGGGACGGCGAGACGTTCGACGCTGTCGAGAGCGCCGAGGTTCTCCTCGGCGACGCTGGCGACGATTTCGCCGGTCACGCCGAACGAGCGGTAGTCCTCGTCGACGACGACGAGGTTCCCCGTCTTCTCGACGGACTCGACGACGGTGTCGGTGTCCAGCGGGACCAGCGACCGCAGGTCGACGACTTCCGCGCTGACGCCGTCGTCGGCCAGCGACTCGGCCGCCTCCAGCGCCCGGTGGACGTGCAGGCCGAGGGTGACGATGGTCACGTCGTCGCCCTCGCGTTTTACGTCCGCACTGCCGAAGGGGATGGTGTAGTCCTCCTCCGGGACGGGCGTCTTCGGCCCGTCCGGGGCCGGGAGCCACCCGATGCCCATCAGGCGCTTGTGGAACATGTACATCACCGGGTCGTCGTCGCGGATGGCGTTGTGCATCAGCCCCTTCGCGTCGTAGGCCGTCGACGGCACGACGACTTTCAGCCCGGGCACGTGTGCGAAGGTCCCGTACAGCGTCTGGGAGTGCTGGGCGGCGTCGTTGTAGGTGCCACCGACGGCGGCCGTCAACACGAGCGGAACGCTCACGTTGCCGCCGCTCATGTACGTGTTCTTCGCCATCTGGTTGTATATCTGGTCCATCGCGACGCCGAAGAAGTCGACGAACATCAGTTCGGCGATGGGGCGCATCCCCTCCTGTGCGGCGCCGACGGCCGCGCCGAGGTAGGCCGTCTCGCTGATGGGGACGTCCATGATGCGGTCGTAGCCGAACTCGTCTAAGAGGCCCTGCGTGGAGTCGAAGATGCCGCCGTAGTCGGCGACGTCCTCGCCCATGTAGAACACCTCCTCGTTCTCCCGCATCTCGTGGGCGATGGCTTCGACCATCGCTCTGCTCATGGTCAGTTCGCGTTCGATTACCTTCGAGTGTTCTTTCTGTGCCATCAGTCGTCACCTCCCGCGAGGTCGTACTCCGGTTCGGTGTCTGTCACGCCGCTCGGTGGGTTGACGAACACGTCCTCGTGTGCCGCGCTCGGGTCCGGTTCTGGTTGGTCTTTCGCGAACGCGATGGCGTCCTCGACGCGTTCGTGTGCGTCGTCCCGCAGTTCCTCGATACTCTCCTCGTCGACGCCGTGAGACTGCAGGTCGGCCTCCAGTCGGGCGATGCTGTCTCGCTCGGCCGCCGCTTCCTGGTCCTCCTCCGGGCGATAGCTCTCGGGGTCGCCCATGAAGTGGCCCATCCGCCGGTGGACCTGCACCTCCATCAGTGTCGGCCCGTTCCGGTCGCGGGCGCGGCCGATGGCTTCCTTCGCGGCGTCGTAGATAGCGACGGCGTCGTCGTGGTCGACGCGGACGCCCGGCATGTCGAACCCACCGGCCCGCTGGGCCCCGTTCTCGACGTCGGTGACGCGACCCTTGGGCATACTGATGGCCCAGTCGTTGTCTTCGACGACGAAGACGACCGGCAGGTCGTGGACCGCCGCGAAGTTCAGCGACTCGAGGAACGCCCCCTGGTCGATGGCGCCCTCGCCGAGGTAGGCGACGGCGACGCTGTCTGTGTTGCGCTTCTTCGCGGCGAGTCCCGCGCCGGCCGCGGGCGGACACCCCTCCGCGATGATGCCGCTACACGCGAACCCCACGTCGGGGTCGAACAGGTGCATGTGGCCGCCCTTCCCCTTTCCGAGGCCCGTCTCCCGACCGAATATCTCGGCGGTCATCCGTTCGAGGTCGACGCCCTTCGCGATGGCGACGTGGTGGGGCCGGTGGGGTGCCGTCACCGTGTCGTCGTCCCGGAGGTGCTGGCAGACGCCCGCGGCCGAGGCTTCGTGCCCGGCGGCGAGGTGCAGTTCCCCGGGAATCGGCCCCGCCGAGATGTCGAACGCCGGTTGTTTCCCCTCCAGATACTCCTCCTGCAACCGCTCTTCGTAATGGCGGGCCGTCACCATGTCGACGTACATCTCTCGCAGTTCGTTAACTGATACCATGGAAGTCCACCGTGAAGGTTAGATTGAATTACACATAACGCTAGGGGCCCGACCGAACGGCGTCTCTGACGGGCCGGAAACCGCTCGGTCAGCGGACCGATTCGAGCAACTGTCTCTGTGGCCACCTCTCTCCCATCGGTCACTATCAGCCGCTCGAACATTGGATTTCGACCACGGCGTCCGCTCCCTCGTCGACGCCGTCGCCGAGGGCCCTACGGCGACTTTCGGTGGTCGGTCAGATGTATCAGATTAACTGTCAATGTCTGACGTAAGTTTATGACGATAGCGTGGCTGGCATTGTGATATGTGCGGCAACCGCGTCGAGGAACTAGAAGAGCAGGTTCAGGAACTGCAGGCTTCCGTCGAGGGGCTGACCGACGAACTCGTCGAGTGTAAAGTTCGCCTCCGCGAACTCGAGAACACCGTCGACGAGGACAGCGGGTTCGGGGCCGACGCCCACAAGGGCGACGCCCAGAACGACGCCGCAGCACCCGAGCAATCGACGACCAACGAAGACGAGATTCTGGCCCCAGAGGCCGACACACCTAACACGGAGGCCACCGACGACACCGACAAGGAGGCCGAGGCCGCGTCCGAGTCGGAGTCCGAGGAGGACTCCGGCTCCGACATCATCGTCGCGTAGGAGACGGCCAACGACCGTATGCATATCAAAGAGCTCGTCCTCGACAACTTCAAGAGCTTCGGGCGGAAGACTCGCATCCCGTTCTACGAAGATTTCACTACCATCAGCGGCCCGAACGGCTCTGGGAAGTCGAACATCATCGACGCCGTCCTGTTCGCACTCGGACTGGCCCGGACGTCGGGCATCCGCGCCGAGAAACTCACCGACCTCATCTACAACCCCGGCCACGCCGACGAGGACGTCGACGTCTCGGGCGACCGGCAGGCCAGCGTCGAGGTCATCCTCGCCAACGAGGACCGGACCCTCGAACGCGCACAGGTCGTCAACGCCGCCGGCACCGAGGACGTCGGCGACGTCGACGAGATAGCTATCAAGCGTCGGGTGAAAGAGACCGAGGACAACTACTACTCGTACTACTACATCAACGGCCGCTCGGTCAACCTCTCGGACATCCAGGACTTGCTCGCGCAGGCGGGCGTGACGCCCGAGGGGTACAACGTCGTCATGCAGGGCGACGTCACCGAGATAATCAACATGACGCCGGGGTCTCGTCGAGAGATTATCGACGAGATAGCCGGCGTCGCCCAGTTCGACCAGAAGAAGGCCGACGCCTTCGAGGAACTGGAAGTCGTCGAGGAGCGCATCGACGAGGCGGAACTCCGCATCGAGGAGAAACAGACCCGTCTCGACCAACTCGAAGACGAACGCGAGACGGCACTGGAGTACCAGTCGCTCCGCGAGGAGAAAGAGGAGTACGAAGGCTACCGCAAGGCCGCCGAACTCGAAGACAAGCGCGCGGAACTCGACGCCGTCGAGGACCGCATCGCCGAGCTGGAGGCCGAACTCGCCGACCTGCAGGAGGAACTGGACGCCCGACAGGGCAAGGTCGTCCGGCTGGAGGACGAACTCCACGAACTCAATCAGGAGATAGAGCGCAAGGGCGAGGACGAACAACTCGCCATCAAGCGCGACATCGAGGAAATAAAGGGCGACATCTCGCGCCTCGAAGACAAGATAGAGACGGCCGAGGAGGCCGTCGAGAGCGCTGAGAACGAACGCCGACAGGCGTTCGTCCAGATAGACCGCAAGCAGGAGACCATCGACGACCTCGAGTCGGACATCCGCGAGACGAAAGTCGAGAAGTCCAACGTCAAGGCCGACGTCGCGAGCAAGGAGAGTGACCTCGCCGACGTCCAGCAGCGCATCGACGACATCGGCGAGGAGTTCGAGGAGATAAAGGACGAACTCGAGACGAAGCGGGACCGCCTCGAACAGCTCAAGAGCGAGCGCAACGACCTCCAGCGAGAGCAGGACCGCCTGCTGGACGAGGCCCGTCGGCGCTCCAACGAGGAGGACGAGAAGCGGGCGGCCATCGAGGAGGCCGAGGCGACGATTCCGGACCTCGAAGCCGACATCGAGGACCTAGAGTCCGAACTGGCGAAGGCCGAGAAGAACAAGGCCACAATCGGCGAGGTGGTCGACGACCTGCGTGCCGAGAAGCGGGAACTCCAGTCGGACTTGGACGACCTCGAAGACGAGATAAGCGCCAAACAGCAGGAGTACGCCCAACTCGAAGCGAAGGCCGGCGAGGACGGCGACTCCTCGTACGGCCGCGCGGTGACGGCCATCCTGAACGCCGACCGCGAGGGGGTCCACGGCACCGTCGGACAGTTGGGTGGCGTCGACCCAGAGTACGCCACGGCCTGTGAGACGGCGGCCGGCGGGCGACTCGCCCACGTCGTCGTGGACGACGACGGCGTCGGACAGTCCTGTATCGAGTACCTCAAAGCCCGCAACGCCGGGCGAGCGACGTTCCTGCCCATCACGCAGATGCAGAACCGCTCGCTCCCGTCGCTGCCCAGCGCCGACGGCGTGGTCGACTTCGCGTACAACCTCGTGGACTTCGACCCGGAGTACGCGGGCATCTTCTCGTACGTCCTCGGTGATACGGTCGTCGTCGACAGCATGGACACCGCACGCGACCTGATGGGCGACTACCGCATGGTGACGCTGGACGGCGACCTCGTCGAGAAGTCGGGCGCCATGACCGGGGGGTCCTCCTCGGGGACTCGCTACTCCTTCTCCGGCGGGGCCGGGAAACTCGAACGGGTCGCACAGCGCATCAACGAACTCGAAGACGAACGCGCGGACGTGCGCGACGACCTGCGAGACGTCGAGGACCGACTCGACGACGCCCGCGACCGCGAGTCCGACGCGACCGAACAGGTCCGTGACATCGAGACGAGCATCGAGCGCAAGGAGACCCAACTCGAAGAGACTCGCGAGCGCATCGACTCGCTCGAAGCCGACCTCGAAGACATCGCGGCCGACCGCGAGGCCGTCGCCGACGAGATGGACGAACTGGAGGCCGATATCGAGGCCAAGAACGAGGCCATCGCGGAGGTCGAGGCAGACATCGACGAACTGGAGACGGAGGTGCAGGACTCGGACCTGCCGGACCTCACCGACGAACGCGAGGCCATCGAGAGCGAGATAGACACGCTGGAGGACCGACTCGACGACCTCGACGCCCAACTCAACGAACTCCAACTGGAGAAGCAGTACGCCGAGGACGCCATCGAGGACCTCCACGACGACATCGAGGCCGCCCAGAACCGCAAGGCCGAGAAGGAAGAGCGCATCGCCGACCTAGAGGAACAGGTCGAGGCCAAGCAGGAACTGAAAGCCGAGAAAGAGCAGGAGGTCGCCGAGCTAGAGGACGAACTCGCCGACCTCAAGAGCGAGCGCGAGGACCTGCGCGAGGACCTGCAGGACGCGAAGGAGGCCCGCGACGAACAGCAGTCGAAGGTCACCGACGTGGAACGCGACCTCGAAGACGAGACGGAGGAACGCGAACGGCTGGAGTGGGAGATAGACGAACTCGAAGCGCAGGTCGGCGACTACGACCCCGAGGACGTCCCCGACCACGACACCGTCGAGGCCGAAATCGAACGTCTGACT
Organism: Haloarcula rubra; assembly: GCF_019599465.1. Classification (GTDB taxonomy): domain Archaea; phylum Halobacteriota; class Halobacteria; order Halobacteriales; family Haloarculaceae; genus Haloarcula; species Haloarcula rubra. The sequence continues at coordinate 494,087 of NZ_RKLR01000001.1, read as the reverse complement.
GCCGAGATGGAGGCCCTAGAGCCGGTCAACATGCGCGCTATCGAGGAGTACGACCGCGTGGCCGACGACCTCGCAGACCTCGAAGACCAGAAGGAGACGCTGGTCGAGGAGGCCGAAGGCATCCGCGACCGCATCGACGCCTACGAGGCCCGCAAGAAGGAGACGTTCATGGAGTCGTTCGACGAGATAAACGACCAGTTCCAGGACATCTTCGAGCGCCTCTCCAGCGGGACCGGGCACCTCCACCTGGAGAACGAGGACGACCCCTTCGAGGGCGGCCTGACGATGAAGGCCCAACCCGGCGACAAGCCCATCCAGCGGCTGGCGGCGATGTCGGGCGGCGAGAAGTCCCTGACTGCGCTGGCGTTCATCTTCGCCATCCAGCGGCACAACCCCGCGCCGTTCTACGCGCTGGACGAGGTGGACGCCTTCCTCGACGCCGCGAACGCCGACCTCGTCGGCGAGATGGTCGACGAACTCGCCGGCGACGCGCAGTTCGTCGTCGTCTCGCACCGCTCGGCCCTGCTCGAACGCTCGGAACGCGCTATCGGCGTGATGATGCAGGGCGACAACGTGAGCGCCGTGACCGGTATCGACCTCTCGGGCGAGGGGCCGGACGACGAAGAGGAGGCGGTGGTGAGCGATGACTAGCGAGGGGCCGACCGAGCAACGCGAGGGAGGGCCCTCGGGAACGCGAGCGGTGGGAACCGCGAGCGAGCGGGCTGATTCGTCGACGGCGCACCGCTATGGGGGGCCCTCGGGAACGCGAGCGGTGAGAACCGCGAGCGAGGTGGTGTACCGCCATGACTGACGACGACATCCCACTGGACATCACGGGACACGAAGACCGCGAGCCGCCACGCGGCTCGAGGCAGCCCCGCGGGGAGGGGACCGACCCGCAAGACCGCGAACGCCCCGACGACTCGGCGTCGTCGCTGTTCGGGGACGACGCGGACGACCCCGAGGAAACCGAGGGCGACACCCCCGAGGACGTCGAGTTACTGAACGAGACCGGAAGCGAGGGCGACGAGGACGACGACGTCGCCGAACCCGTCGAGGTGCTGGTCCAACTGGCCGACGACGGCGAGATAGACCCGTGGGACATCGACGTGGTCGAGGTCACCGACAAGTTCCTCGCCCGCATCGACGAGGGTGACCTCCGCACCGGCGGACGGGCGCTGTTCTACGCCTCCGTCCTCGTCCGGATGAAGAGCGACGCGATGCTCGGCGAGGACGAACAGGAGGACCCGCCGGCAGAGCCGTGGGAGCAGGCGATGACCGAGGACGCCCCCATCGAGGAGCCGGACCCCTTCTCGGCGCTGGAGTCCGAGATGGACCGCCGACTCGAACGCCGTCGGGCCCGCGGGATGCCCCAGACGCTGGACGAACTCGTTCGCGACCTGCGCGACGCCGAGCGGGACTCGTGGTGGAAGGAGTCCCGCGAGTACGACACCAGCGGGTCGCCCAGCGGGTTCCAGCGCGGGACTCAGGAACTGGACTACCGGAGCGCCGACGACATGCGGATGGACGACGAGCCGTCGGCCGCCGACGTGACCGGCACCGCCCACGCCGAGCAGATAGACGACATCATCGACGACGTGTACGCGGCGGTCCGCGAGCAGTACGACCAGGGGCGCGACGAGGTACTGTACAAGGAGGTCGAACACGCGGGCGGGTCGCGTGTCGAGACGTTCCTCGGACTGCTGTTTCTGGCTCATCGGGGACAGGTCGTGCTCCAGCAAGACGACGTGTTCGGCGACCTCTGGATACAGGACCCCAACGCGGTGAGCGGGTCCGAGGAAGCGCTGGCCGACTGACCGGCGGCCGAGCGACGCCCAGCGTCGGTCAGGGTGGCAAACAGGTTCAAACGGGTCGAGTCCCTACTGTGGACAATGGCACAGCAGTCGTTGCCGACGGAGCTCCCGGACCCCGAGCGACTCGCCGACGCCTTCCACGTCTACGAAGTGGACGCCAGCGCGGAGGACGGCGTGCGCTACTACGGCGAGCCACAGACGGAGTCCGAGCAGGTCCTCCAGCGGGTCGGGCCGACGTTCCGACAGCGCGGGTATCGCGTCCGCCTCCAGCGCGAGATGGGCGAACACGTCCTCGTCGCGAGCGAGCGCTCGCTGGGCGTCGACGGCGTCCCGTGGACGAACGTCCTGCTGGCGGTGGCGACGCTGCTCTCGACGCTGTACGCCGGGAGCCGGTGGTACGGCCTCTCGGTCGTCGAGGACCCGGCCGCCATCGTACAGGCGTGGCCGTTCGCGGCCGCCGTCCTCGGCATCCTCGCTATCCACGAGTTCGGCCACTACGCCCTCTCCCGGTACCACGAGGTGCAGGCCAGTCTGCCGTACTTCATCCCGTTGCCGTTCAACGTCATCGGGACGCTCGGGGCCGTCATCCGGATGAACGACAACATGCCCGACCGGGAGGCGCTGTTCGACATCGGCGTCGCCGGTCCGCTCGCCGGACTGATAGCGACGATAGCGGTGACGGCTATCGGCGTGACGCTCGACCCCATCCGGGTCACCGGCGGCGTCGCCGCCCAGATAGAGCTCGGCTACCCGCTGCTGATTCGGGGTATCGCGGCGCTCATGGGCGAACAGGTCGTCTACGCGGACCCGGCCGTCATCCCGAACCCCGTCGTCATCGGGGCGTGGGTCGGCGCGTTCGTCACCTTCCTGAACCTCCTGCCCGTGGGGCAACTCGACGGCGCACACGTCACCCGGTCGTTGCTCGGCGAGCGGATGTCGGCCGTCCAGACGGCCGTGCCCGTCGCGCTGTTCGGACTGGCGGGCTACCTCTTCGTCTTCGAGAACGGCGACGCGGCGGCGCTGTGGGGGTTCTGGGGCGTGCTGACGCTCCTCTTCAGCCGCGCCGGCTCGGTGACGCCGCTGGACGAGACGGCCCTCGGGCCGAAACGACAGGCGATAGGCGTGCTGACGCTGGTCCTCGGCCTGCTGTGTTTCGTCCCCGTCCCCATCACTATCTCGCTGTAACTCAGATGCCGTAGGGGTCGTACGTCGGCCGGGAATCTCCCGCCGGGTCGACGTCGTACCGGTCGTGCCACTCGGTCAGCACCGCGTCGGCGTCCTCGCCGAAGAGGACGACCACGCCGAAGGGGCGCGAGTAGCGGTCGGCGTCGGGTGGGTCGGGGTCGAGAAAGAGCGCGTGGCTCGCGGACCCACCGACGACCGGTAGCACCGAGAGCGGCCCCTCCAGCGGGACGAGACCGGTGAGGACGCTCGGGACGAACGACCCACCGGGGAGTGGCTCGCGGGGCTGGACGTGCAGTTCCGCGACCGGGTCGCCGTCCTCCTCGACGACGCTACTGCTCGGGTGTGTCTGTCCCGCCGACCAGAGTTCTTCGGCGAGGGCGGGCATCTCGACGTCGACGGCGAAGGACATCCCGACGCCGCCGACTCGCTCCAGCGACTGGATGGACCACGCTTCCTCGGGGTCGTCCGCGTCGCCGGCCAGCGTCGCCTCCACGAGGTCACCGGTCTGCAGCGAGTCGATGCGCGCCTGTCGCTCGCCGTAGCCCGACTGGTACACCGTGTACAGTCGCGTCGCGTCCGTATCGAAGAAGTTGATGTGCGGGACGGACTCGACGACCCGAAAGACCCGGAACCGACCCGTGCGCTGCTCCATGGGGACACTATCGGCCGGGCCGGTAAGACTCCGGGGGTTACGACGTGACCAGTCGGAGCCACGCGGTCAGGCAGTCGTCGCTGCAGTAGTGGTGGGTCTGGCGCCTGCCAGCGGCCGTGTCGCGGACGCGGGCGACGACGTGCCACCGGTCGTCGTAGACGTAGCCCCGACACCCCGCGCAGTCCCGCACCGTCTCGTCGTCGGGCAGACGGCCGACAGAGACGTCGTCGACGTAGTAGTGGCCGCCGATGTGGTACGGCGTCGGGAGTTCCATCTTGGCTCCCCGTCGGGGCTGGACGGGGATGTCCGTTGTGGGGCCCGGCCGGGGAAACACGAAATAGGCGTGGGTGCGAACACTGCCGCATGAGCGAGTCAGCAGGCGTCCCCGAACCGGACTTCGAGGAACTCCGTGCGGCGGTCGAGCGCCTCCTCGACGAGACGGTCGACCGGGAGGACGCGCTGGCGGTGTCAGTCGAGAATCTGGAGGTAGACGTGCCGATACGGTTCGGCGACGACGCGCCGCGCGCCCGGTGGCGGTTCGACGGCGACGTGACCATCACCGTCGACGGTATCCGACAGCCGCTCCGGGAGTGGATAGAACTCCACGAGGAACGCACCGTCGAACCGCCGAGCGACGACTAGAACGACTCGACGTGCGGGCGCAGGTCGAGTTCGAGCGTCCACGCCGAGCGGTCCTGCTCGACCAGATGCCAGTACGACGCCGCTATCTCGTCGGGGTCGAGGTACTCCTCGGCGTCGCGGTCGGCGGCGGGAGCGTCCGGGCCGAGAATCTGGCCGTCGACGACGACGTGTGCGACGTGGATACCCTCTCGTCCGAGTTCCCGGGCCATCGACTCGGCCATCCCGCGGACGGCGAACTTCGCGGCGCTGAAGCCGATAGCGCCCCCACGACCGCGGACCCCGGAGGTCGCGCCGGTGAAGACGACCGTCCCGCCGTCGTTCTCGAGCATGTCCGAGACGACCTCCCGCGAACAGTAGAGGCCGCCCATCGGCCCCACGTCGAGTGCGTGGGCGAACTCGTCGTCGGAGATCTCCCGGACGCCCTTCCACGCGCCGCCGCTGGCGTGGTTGACGAGGACGTCTACGGGGCCGAACGCGTCCCGCACTCGCTCGAACCCCTCGGCGACGGCCTCCGGGTCGGTGACGTCCGTCGGGACGGCGATAGCGTGCTCCCCGAGGTCGTCGGCGAGGTCGGTGACGTACTCCTCCGAACGTGCGAAGAGGCCGACGTTGCAGCCCTCGTCGACGAATCGACGGGCGAGCGATGCTCCGAGTCCGGGGCCGACACCGGCGACGACGGCAGTCCGTGGCATACGGTCCCGGACGCGCCCCGCGTCGAAGAACCTGTTGGACGCGAAACTGTTTCGGTCGTCCCGGCCGAACGGCCGTGTATGTCTCACGACTCCTGTGCGACTGACGACCCGGAGCGGGCGGCCGAACGGTCGGCGACGGTCGGCGGGTTCCTCGGCGCGGTGGTCGGGGCCGGCGCCGGACCGCTGGGGGCCGGTATCGGCGGCCTCGTCGGCGGGTCGACGGGGTACGCCGTCGGCTACGGACTGGCCGAGGCGGCCTGCGAGGCAGACCTCGACTCGGTGAACATCCCCGTCGAGGAGGACGCCGAAGGGGCCTGACGCCTCCCGCCGGCGAACTGTTGGCTCTGGAGAAAGAACTATGTCCGAGGGCGTCGTATGGTAACAGTGACCATGACTCCGACGAAGATACGCGAGCGCCTCGAAGAGTCGGAGGGCCGCGTCGACACCGAGAAACTCGTCTCCGCGCTGGAGTACGTGCGTGACGACGGCCGCCGCCGTCACTGAGAGTCGATTCGCGCCGCAGAACGGCCCGTTCTAGCCGTCGGTCAGTCGCCAGCCGTCGTCGGTAGCGACGGCTACGTCCCGGCGCACCATCTCGGCCATCACCTCGTCGAACCGGTCTGGCTGGGCTATCTCCATCGCCGTGTGACTCACGTCGTGGTACTCCCGGAGGAGCGCACGGACGTCGTCTTCGGTGTGGACCTGCTGGTCGCCCTTCTCCATGACGCCGGCGACGAGTTCTATCATGTCCTCGACGAAGTTCCACGGGTAGACGACCCACGCCCACTCGTCCAACCGCTCGCCGACGAACTCGGGTTCGTGGTCGCTGGTCTGGAGCAACTGGAGCGTGGCGGTGCGGACGCTGTTCGGCTCCCGGTCGCGCACGCACTCGGCGGCCGTCTCGATGGACTGGCCGGTGTCGGCGATGTCGTCGACGACGAGGACGTCTTTCCCCTCGACGGCGCCGTCGGCCAGCGGGTACCGCACCTCCGGTTCGTCGCCCTGCTGGGCGGTGCCGACGTAGTGTTCGACCTTCAGGCTCGCGAGGTCGTCGAGGCCGAGGAAGTCACACAGACAGCGGCCGGCGAACCAGCCGCCGCGCGCGAGCGCGACGACCACGTCGGGTTCGAAGTCGGCGGCCTTCACGTCGTCGGCCACGTCACGGCACAGCCCGTAGATGTACTCCCAGTTGGTGATGGTACACGGGAACTCCTCCGGTAACTCGCCCATACAGAGGTGGCGTGGACGGGCGGCCTTAACGGTTTCAGAACGTGTACGCGAGCATCACCTCGTCGACGCGCTTCTCGCCGAGCAGGTAGTGCTTCTCCCGGACCGCCTCGCGCTCCCAGCCGTGCCGTTCGAGGAACGTGATGGCGTTGCCGTTCGTGCGTGCGAGGCTGTTGTACACCTTCCAGTAGCCGTGGGTCTCCGCCCAGTCCAGCGCCCGGTCCAGCAGGCGCTCGCCGATGCCGTAGCCGCGGTAGTCCCGGCGCACGCCGAGCGTCAGTTCCGCGGTCCCCTGCAGTTTCTCCGTCTGTGGCAGTGTGAGGTGTGACCACCCGACGATGTAGCCGTCGACGGTGGCGACGAAGAACAGGCGCGACCAGACGGTGTTGTGTCGCGTCACGGTGTCCTCGTACTGTAACTCCTCGACGAGGTTCTCACCGATGACGTACGTCTGCCGGTCCGTGACGGTCCGAATCGTGTCGACGAGCGACTCGAAGTCCTCCTCGCGGGCCGGCCGGACGACGTACGTGAAGTCCGGTGTCTCGTACTCCGTCTCGGTCCCGGCGTCCAGTCCGAGTTCCACGGTCCCGTCCTGCCGTTCGACGTACCCGCGGGTCTGGAGATAGTCGAGACGCTCGTCGAACTCGTCGTCGGAGACGTCGACGGCGTCTCGCACCTCGTCTACCGAGGGGGCGCCGTGCCGGTCCACGAACTGGTAGATGCGCCTGTCCGACTCGGTTTCGAACGCGAGCGGTTCCAGTACCGTCATACGTGTTATACTTCGCAGAGGGGGCGCTTAATCGTTCGTCGTTTGTTACCACCTAGCGCGGCTGTAACCGCGCCGGGTAGCACGAACTGTTATCCGCGGGGTGCCACAACACGGTGCCATGGAGACGCGACAGGCCTTGCTCGTCGACGCGTTCGCCGCGGAACCGATGGCGGGCAACCCGGCCGGGGTGGTGCCGGACGCGGACGGACTGACCGACGACCAGATGCAGGCTATCGCCGGCGAACTGGGTGCCAGCGAGACGGCGTTCGTCCTCGACAGCGAGGACGCCGACCGCCGCCTCCGCTACTTCACGCCAGACCAGGAGGTAGACCTCTGTGGACACGCGACTATCGCGGCCCACGCCGCACTCTTCGAACGCGGCACTGTCGAGACGGGCCAGCACACGATGGCGACCGAACGGGGCGTCCTCGACGTGGAGACGAAAGCGGACGGGACGGTGTGGATGGAACAGGGAGAGGCCGACATCCGCGAGGTCGACTGTTCGCTCGACGACGTGGCCGACGCCGTCGGCGTCGACGTGGCGACGCTACAGGACGTGGGTGCCGACCTGCCGCTTGCCGTCGGCGACACCGGGTTCCCGTGGCTACTGGTCCCGGTCAACTACTTCCAGCATCTCAGCGGCGCCGACCCCGACCCGTCGGCCATCGAGTCGCTGTGCGAAGCGGTCGACGCGATGGGGGTGTACGCGTTCACCTTCGACACCATCGACGGCCAGTCGACGCTCCACGGGCGGGCGTTCGCGCCCCGGGCCGGCATCACGGAAGACCCGGTGACCGGCACCGCCGCCGGGGCGTGCGGGGCGTACATCCGTCGCTACGGGGCTCTCGACAGCACCGTCGAACAGATCGTCGTCGAACAGGGCCACTTCCTCGACCGGCCGGGCACGGTACAGGTCGACACCGACGGGACGGCGGTGTGGGTCGGCGGACGGGCCGTCACGACGCTCGACGGGTCGCTCACGGTCCCCGACGCCGACGAGGACGACGAGATTCTCGAAGTGTAGTTCGCTCAGTTCCGAGTGAACGACCCACCGTTGATGCCGCCACCGGAAGGACCATAATAGTCGTTAGTGAATCACTAGGCGAGTCAATGCCTACATTGTGGCTCGACGAGATCGGTGCCGACGACCTAGAGCGGGTCGGCGGCAAGGCGGCGTCTCTCGGAGAACTGACCGCGGCGGGACTGCCTGTCCCGTCGGCGTTCGTCGTCACTGCCGACACGTACCGGTCGTTCATCGAAGCAACCGGTATCGACGACGAACTGTTCTCGGTGGTCGACGTCGACAGTGACGATTCACACGCCCTCGCGGAGGCGGCAGAGCGGGCACAGGAACTCATCCTCGACACCGACGCGCCCGAGTCGGTTCGGGAGGACCTGCTCGCGGCCTACGACGAGATGGGTGACGAAGACGTGGCGGTGCGGTCCTCGGCGACGGCCGAGGACCTGCCCGACGCCTCCTTCGCCGGCCAGCAGGACACCTACCTCAACGTCTCGCGGGCGGACCTCCTCCGGCGAGTCAAGGAGTGCTGGGCGTCGCTGTTCACCCAGCGGGCCATCTACTACCGGAACGAGCAGGGGTTCGACCACGACATGGTGGACATCGCCGTCGTCGTCCAGCAGATGGTCGACGCCGAGAAGTCCGGCGTCATGTTCACCAGCCACCCCTCGACCGGCGCGAACACGGCCATCCTCGAAGCCGCGTGGGGCCTCGGCGAAGCGGTCGTCTCCGGTGCCGTCTCGCCCGACAACTACGTCGTCGACCGCGAGACCGAGGAGATAGAGGAAGTCACCGTCGCCGACAAGAAGGTGATGTGCGTCCGCGGCGAGGACGGCGAGACGGTCGAGCGGTCGGTGCCCGAGGAGAAGCGCACCGAACGCGTCCTCTCCGCCGAGGAGATTCACCGCCTCGTCGAAATCGGCGAACGCGTCGAGGACCACTACGGCACCCCACAGGACGTCGAGTGGGCCATCTACGAGGGCGAGGTGTACGTCCTCCAGTCCCGGCCGATAACGACCATCGACGAGGGCGTCGACGCCGGGGCGTCCGGCGAGAGCGCGGGGAGCGCCGGCGTCGCCGACGGCGGGTCGATGGAGGGCCAGAGCGAGGACGTGCGCCTCTCCGGCATCGGGTCCAGTCCCGGGCGCGTGACCGGCGAGGTCCGCATCGTGACGAAACTGGACAACCTCGACAAGGTCGAGGAGGGCGACGTCATCGTCACGGAGATGACCACGCCCGACATGGTGCCGGCGATGAAACGCGCCGCCGGCATCGTCACGGACCAGGGCGGGATGACGAGTCACGCGGCCATCGTCTCGCGCGAACTCGGCGTGCCCGCCGTCGTCGGGGCCGACGACGCCACCGAACGCCTCCGCGACGGGCAGATAGTCACCATCGACGGGGACATGGGCACCGTCGAACAGGGTACCGAGATAGACGAGGCCGACGACGAGGACCCAGAACCGGCCGCCCCGGACGTCGACCAGCAACACTCGCCGGTCAAGCCGATGACCGGCACCGAGGTGAAGGTCAACGTCTCGATTCCGGAGGCCGCGGAGCGGGCCGCCGCGACTGGCGCCGACGGCGTCGGGTTGCTCCGCATCGAGCACATGATTCTCTCGACGGACAAGACGCCGGCCCGCTACGTCGAGGACCACGGCGAACGGGCCTACATCGAGGAGATAGTCGAGGGCGTCCGGAGCGTCGCCGAGGCGTTCTACCCGCGGCCGGTACGCGTCCGCACCCTCGACGCCCCCTCCGACGAGTTCCGGCAGTTGCAGGGCGGCGAGGACGAACCCAGCGAGCACAACCCGATGCTGGGGTATCGGGGCATCCGGCGCTCGCTGGACCGCCCCGGCGAGTTCAAACTCGAACTCAGGGCGTTCGAGCGCCTCTACGAACTCGGCTACGACAACGTCGAACTGATGCTCCCGCTGGTGACCGACGCCGAGGACGTCCTCCGTGCGAAGTCGCTGATGCGGGAGGTCGGCCTCGACCCCGAGAAGCGCGACTGGGGCGTGATGGTCGAGACGCCGGCCAGCGCGCTGTGCATCGAGGACCTGTGTGAGACCGGACTGGACTTCGTCTCGTTCGGGACGAACGACCTCACCCAGTACACGCTGGCGGTCGACCGCAACAACGGCAACGTCGCCGACCGCTTCGACGAACTCCACCCCGCCGTGCTGGACCTGATGGGACAGGTCATCGGCACCTGCCGCGACTACGACGTGGCCACGAGTATCTGTGGACAGGCCGCCTCGAAACCGGAGATGGTCCAGTTCCTCGTCGACGAGGGCGTCACCTCTATCTCCGCGAACATCGACGCCGTGCGCGACGTCCAGCACGAGGTCAAGCGGGTCGAGCAGCGCCTCCTGCTCGAATCCGTCCGCTGACAGCGACGTCGACGGACGCCAGATTTTTTGCGGTTCCCGTCCTGCGACGGGTATGTCTCGGCCATCGACGGCGGAAGCCAAGAGCATCAGCGAGGGAGTCTCGTACATTCCCTTCGGTATCCCCGGCCTCGACGGGAACGTCCGCGGGATTCCGACGGGCAGTACGGTGTTGCTCGCCGGCGCGGCCGACGCCGGTGGCGACGCGTTCACGTACACGAGTCTGGCGACGCTGATGCTCGCGAAACACGACCCGGACCTCGTCCCGGGCGGTATCGCGCGGCGGCGGGACACGATTCCGGAGTCGGTCACCTACATCACGCTCTCGAACGACCGCGACCACGTCTACAGCGAACTCGACGCCGTCCTCGACGGCTACCAGTTCGACACGCTGACGGACAACCTCACCGTCGCCGACTTCTCTCAGCGGTTCATGGAACTGCTCCCGGTGCCGCCGGCGCTGTTCGACGCACGACGGAGCGACAGCGACGTCGAGGAACCAGCGGGGGACGCCCCTCGCTCCGGAACTGCCGACGACGAGACGTTCGCGGACCTGCTGAACGATATCAGCGAACGCATCACCGACGCCGACGACGACGTCGTCGTCGTCGACTCGCTCACCGACCTCGAACGCGCCCGGCAGTTCGGCCTCTCGCAGGGCCGCGTGACCGCGTTCCTCATCGGTCTGCGAGAGGCCGTGGTCAACTGGGGGAACGTCGCCTACGTCAAGCTCGACCGGCAAGCCAGCGCCGTGCGTGCGGACGAGCAGATACACGGCCTGCTCCACGGCGCGGTGTACTTCTACTCGAACGACAAGGGGTTCGAGACGTACCGGACGATGCGGGTCGGGTCGTTCGGCGGCGCCCTCGACACGGAGCGACAGACCGTCTTCGAGTCACAGGTGGGGCCGACGGGGTTCCGGACCAAAGCGACAAAGAAGATCGGCCCGTCGAACTGGTGAGCCGAGCGACGGCGACGTGACGCTCGGCCGAACAAAACGGCTAAACCGCTCGCACTCGTGCCTCCCGATAGAATGCTTCAGCGGGCCGAGCCACAGGAGTTCGACCGGGTGCTCTCCTCGATGTGTACCGTCCCCCACCCCGCGGCCCGCGACGCGGCCGAACGCTTCCTCGCGACCAACCCCGGCGACCCAGGAACCTACGAGACGGTCGCCGAACTCGAAGCCGAGGCCGTCGACTATCTCGGCGAGGTGACCGGCCTGTCGGACCCGGCGGGCTACGTCGCCTCCGGCGGCACCGAGGCCAACGTACAGGCCGTCCGCATCGCCCGTAACCGCGCCGACACCGACGACCCCAACGTCGTCGCACCGGTCCACGCGCACTTCTCGTTCACCAAAGCCGCGGACGTGCTGGGCGTCGAGTTGCGGACGGCACCGGCCGAGGACTACCGCGTGAACCTCGCGGCGATGGCCGAGCTGATAGACGACGACACCGTCTGCGTCGTCGGCGTCGCCGGGTCGACGGAGTACGGCTACGTCGACCCCATCCCCGACATCGCCGCGCTGGCCCACGAGGCCGACGCGCTCTGTCACGTCGACGCCGCGTGGGGCGGGTTCTACCTCCCCTTCACCGACCACGACTGGCACTTCGGCCACGCCGAGGTGGACACGATGACTATCGACCCGCACAAGGTCGGGCAGGCCGCGGTGCCTGCCGGCGGATTGCTCGCCCGCGATGAGACGCTACTGGACGAACTGGCCGTCGAGACGCCCTACCTCGAATCGACGAGTCAGTTGACGCTGACGGGCACGCGGTCGGGTGCCGGCGTCGCGTCGGCCGTCGCCGCGATGGAGGCGCTGTGGCCCGCCGGCTACCGCGAGCAGTACGAGCGCTCGATGGCGAACGCCGACTGGCTGGCCGACCAGTTGCGCGCCCGCGGGCACGACGTCGTCGACCCCGAACTCCCCCTCGTCGCCGCCGACCTCTCGGTGCCGATGACCGACGAATTGCGTGACCGCGGCTGGCGCGTCTCGAAGACGGGTGCCGGCGAGATGCGCGTCGTCTGTATGCCCCACGTCAACCGGTCGATGCTCCGGTCGTTCGTGGCGGACTTAGACTGGTACTGAGCGCGCGCCCTCCCGAGCCCCCGATTCTGTCAGCCCATCGACGGCTCGCTCCCCACGTCTCCGGAGCGCACATACCAAGCTTTAGGACCCCGTATGGGTAATCGGCGAGTGTGGATTCGGTAGCCCCGCTCCCGGTGTTGATTGCGCTAGTCGGCGAGTGTTCGACAGGGTCAGCCCTCTCACCGTTAGAGGAGGCCGTCTGCACCGCCACCGGACCGACGGGGCTCGCCATCATCGCCGTCTACTCGTTCCTCATCGCCTTCATCCTCCCCCTGCCGAGCGAAGTCGTCCTCGTCCCGGCCGAGACGCTTCGACTCGGCTTCTCGACGACGGGGAACCTCGCGGCCATCATCGTCGTCAGCGCGTTCGGCAAGGCTGTCGGGAGCCTCTTCGCATTCCACATCGGACAGGAGGCCAAGGAGTACGGCCCGCTCGTCCGGTGGATTCAGCGCTCCCGGTTCGACATCATCTCGTGGTCCGAGAAGAAGACCATCAAACTCGCCAAACGGTACGGCTACGTCGGCCTCGCGCTGGCGCTCTGTGTCCCGTTCTTCCCCGACACGCTCTCCATCTACGCGTTCACCGTCTTAGAGGAGGACTACCTCCGCTTCGGGGCGGCCACCTTCGCCGGGAGCGCCGGGCGACTGCTCTTCACGCTCGGACTGGCGAGTGGGACGCTGGCGTTGCTGTGAGACGGCTGGCTGCCGCCGGCGGGGACCCGTCCCGACCCGACGTACCGGCCTCAGTCAGGCCCGTCCGCGCGGACCTCGGCCCCCGGCGCGTTCTCGACGACGCTCCGCATGCCTTTCCGGGCGTTGTGCTTGCGGGTGTACCCCTCGCCGCTGGTAGCGATGACGTTCCCGTTCCGGTGGCGGAGCCGCCAGCGCCACTCGTCGGCCCGGTCCCGGAACAGTTCGAACCGTGCCAGCGACCCCGTCCCGCCGGCGGCACCGACCGCGACGCCGTCCCCGTCCGTGGCGTCCGGCGACTCCGCACGCTCGACCGTGGCTCCGTCAGTTCCCTCGTCGACCGACGCCGCTGACCGTCCGTCGGACGGGGACGCGGCCGTGTCGTCCTCCCCGTCAGCGTCGACGGCGTCACGCGCTCCCGCCGCCGGGTTCGGCCACTCAAGTTCTACCTCCAGGCTCACGCCGTCGTCGTCCATTTCGACCTCCAGTTCGACGGTCAGCTCCGCGGGCGTGTCGACGGTGACTGCCTCCGGTCCGTCGCCCAACCGGACGGTGCCCTCGCGGACTCCGTCGGCGACGCCGGTCAGGAGCGCTGCGGCCTCCGCTCGGGTGGTCGTCAGTTCGACTTCGTACTCGTCGCTCGGTGACATGGCCGGCAGTACAGCCGCGACTGTCGTAAAGGGAGGACCTCCCGGACGGCGCTCGCCGACCTGCTACGTCCGCCGTCGGCCGTCCGACCGCCGCCGGAAACCAACCCCCTTTTGACCCGCCGGCGGTTCACGAACAGGTATGAGCCACGACGAGTTCCCGACAGAGCAGCCAGCGGTGGTGACCTGCGGGTTGCCGTACGCGAACGGCGACCTGCACGTCGGCCACCTGCGGACCTACGTCGACGGGGACGCCCTCTCGCGGGCCCTGCGACGTCTCGGCCAGCAGACCGCCTTCGTCTGCGGGTCCGACATGCACGGCACGCCCGTCGCCGTCAACGCCGCCGAGGCGGGCGTCGAACCGCGCGAGTTCGCCATGCAGTACCACGAGACGTACGCCGAGACGTTCCCGCAGTTCAACGTCGAGTTCGACAACTACGGCCACACCGACGACGAGACCAACACCGAACTCACACAGGAGTTCGTCCGGTCGTGGGTCGACAACGACCACGTCCACGAGAAGGAGATTCAGGTCGCGTGGGACACCGAGGAAGACCAGCCACTCCCCGACCGCTTCGTCGAGGGCACCTGCCCGTACTGCGGCGAACAGGCCCGCGGCGACGAGTGTGACGAGGGCTGTCAGCGCCACCTCGAACCCGGCGAGATAGAGGACCCCGTCAGCACCATCACCGGCAACCCCGCCGAGTACCGGACCCGCGAACACAAGTTCCTCCGTCTGGCGGACTTCCAGGAATACTTACAGGGCTTCCTCGACCGCGTGGAAGGCACCGACAACGCCCAGAACCAGCCCCGCGAGTGGATAGAGGGCGAACTGCAGGACCTCTGTATCACGCGGGACATGGACTGGGGTATCGACTACCCCGGAGAGGAGGGTGAGGCGGAGGACCTCGTCCTGTACGTCTGGGTCGACGCCCCCATCGAGTACGTCGCCTCCACCAAGCAGTACTCCGAACGGGTCGGCACCGACGAGTACGACTGGGAGCAGGTCTGGAAGGTCGACGGCGAGGCCCAGCACGGCACCCAGTGGGACGACGAGTGGAGCGAGGACAGCGGCGAGATAATCCACGTCATCGGCCGCGACATCATCCAGCACCACGCCGTCTTCTGGCCCGCCATGCTCCGCGGCGCGGGCTACAACGAGCCACGGACCATCCTCGCCACCGGGTTCGTCGGTATCGACGGCAACGCCCTCTCGACCTCCCGGAACCGGGCGGTGTGGGCCGACGAGTACTTAGACGCCGGCTTCCACCCCGACCTGTTCCGGTACTACATCGCCACCGGCGCGGGCTTAGAGACGGACGTGGACTTCTCGTGGGACCGCTTCCAGGAGCGCGTCAACGGCGAACTCGTCGGCAACGTCGGCAACTTCATCTACCGCTCGCTGCTGTTCGCCGAGCGCAACTACGACGGCACGCCCGACGCCGACGTGAGCGAGGACGTGCGCGACCGCATCGACGACGCGCTGGACGACTTCGCGGCCGCCGTGCGCGACTACGACGTGCGGACGCTCGCCGACGTCGCCATCGACCTCTCGAACTACGGCAACGAGTACATCCAGCGCAACGAGCCGTGGAACCTCGTCGACGACGACCCCGAGCGAGCGGAGCAGGTCATCCGGGACTGCGTCCAGTTGACGAAGGCCGTCGCCGTCGTCATGCAACCGGTCCTGCCGGGCAAGGCCGAACGGCTCTGGGGGCAGTTGGGCGAGGAGGGCTCCGTCGCGGACGTCTCGCTCGACACCGCGCTGGAAGCACCGCCGAGCGAGTTCGACGACCCCGACGAACTGTTCGAACAGGTCGAAGACGACCACATCGAGGAGTTGAACGCGGAACTGCAGGCACGTATCGAGGAGGCGAACGAGGACGACGAGAGCGACGACGCGGACGAGGGCGACGACGGTGGGGCGGCTGCCGACCTCGAACCGCTCGTCTCCGAGCGCATCGGCTTCGAGGACTTCGAGGGCGTCGATATGCGGGTCGGCGAAATCGTCTCGGCCGACCCGGTCGACGGCGCGGACAAACTCCTCGAACTCCACGTGGACATCGGCCACGAGGTCCGACAGGTCGTCGCCGGCCTCGCCGAACTCCACGACGTCGACGACCTGCCGGGGACGCGGGTCATCCTGCTCGCCAACATGGAGACGGCCGAACTGTTCGGCATCGAGTCCAACGGGATGGTCCTCGCGGCGGGCGACGAGGCGGACCTGCTGACCACCCACGAGGACGCGCCACTCGGGACGCGCGTCCAGTAATCTCCGTCCCTTTTTGTAGCAGACACGCATACGTGGTGGCATATGGCTGCTGACGGGTCTGACGACGACCGGGTCGCCGAGTCGAGCGACGATTTCGTCGAGACGTACGAGTTCGCGACGGAGGCCGACGTCATCGACACGACGGCCGACGCCGACGAGGACACGCAGGAGGGCGCCGTCGCGGGGTCGTTCGCGCCGGACGTCGAAGTGACGCCGGGGACGCCGACGCTGGAGAACACCCTGTTCGTCGCTCTCGGCGTGTACCTCTCGACGCTGGTCCTCGGCCAGATGGTGGCCGGACCGGGCATCTACGCGCCGACGACGCTCGCCACGGTTACCGCCGCCGTCGTGGTGGGGACGGCCGTCTGTTACGCGCTCCTCACTCGGACCGACCCCGACACTTAATCCCGCGCCCGCCCTACACTCGGGTATGGTAGTCCCCCTGGTCTCCCTCTCTCTCGCGCCCGCCCAGGTCGACCCACTGTTCAGTCTGTCGCTCTCGCTGTTGTTGTTCCTCGCCGGGGCCGGCCTCGTCGTCGCGGAGGCCCTCGCACCGGGGACGCACTTCTTCGTCCTCGGCATCGCGCTATTGACCGCCGGCCTCGTCGGTCTGTTCATCCCGGCGAGTCTGGGCATCCTCGCGCCGATTATCCTCGCCGCCGTCGTCCTCGCCACGACGGCGGCGACCCTGTGGGGGTACCGGAAACTCGACTTCGCCGCCCCGGGACGGGGGCAGACGCTCTCGTCGAGTTCCCTGCAGGGGCAGTTCGGTACCGTCACCGAGCGCGTCACGAAGAACTCCGGCGAGGTGAAACTGGAGGACGGCGGCTTCAACCCCTACTATCAGGCCCGGAGCGTCGACGGCGTCATCGAGGAAGGCGCCGAGGTGATGGTCGTCGACCCCGGTGGCGGCAACGTCATCACCGTCGAGGCCGTCGGCGGGACCGACGACGACATCGACCGGGCGCTGGAGCGCGACCGGGAGAGCGAGCCGGAGCGCGACACCGAGTCCGAGCGGGCGTAACTGTGCGAACCGTCAGTATGTGACACAGGCACCGAAGGCTTTTCTTTCAGCGTCCCGGAGTCTCAACCGTTATGTTCCCCGCGCTAGTGCCGCTGCAAATCGGGGGAATCATCGGTTTCGTCACGGTGATTTTCCTCCTCTTGGCCATCGCGCTGGTGTACTCCAGCGTCGTCATCATCCGCCCGTACCAGAAAGGTGCCTACACCGTCCTCGGGACCTATCGTGGCATCCTCGACCAGGGGATTCACTTCATCTACCCCTTCGTCTCGGACGTCACACGGTTCGACATGCGGACCCAGACGCTCGACGTGCCACGGCAGGAGGCCATCACCCGCGACAACTCGCCGGTGACCGCCGACGCCGTCGTCTACATCAAGGTGATGGACCCGAAGAAAGCGTTCCTCGAAGTCGACAACTACGAGCGCGCCGTCTCGAACCTCGCCCAGACCACGCTCCGTGCGGTGCTGGGCGACATGGAACTGGACGACACGCTGAACAAGCGACAGGAGATAAACGCCCGTATCCGGAAGGAACTGGACGAACCCACCGACGAGTGGGGTGTCCGGGTCGAGTCCGTCGAGGTCCGTGAGGTCAACCCCTCGAAGGACGTCCAGCAGGCCATGGAGCAACAGACCTCCGCCGAGCGGAAACGCCGTGCCATGATTCTCGAAGCGCAGGGTGAGCGCCGCTCCGCCATCGAGACGGCGGAAGGTGACAAGCAGTCCAACATCATCCGCGCACAGGGTGAGAAGCAGAGCCAGATTCTGGAGGCACAGGGTGACGCCATCTCGACGGTCCTGCGCGCGAAGTCCGCCGAGTCGATGGGCGAACGCGCCGTCATCGACAAGGGAATGGAGACGCTCGCCGAAATCGGCGGGTCCGAGTCGACGACGTTCATCCTCCCGCAGGAACTCACGTCGCTCGTGGGCCGCTACGGCAAGCACCTGCAGGGGTCGGACGTCAAGGAGAACGGCCACGTCCTCGACGCACTGGACTTCGACGAGGAGACCCGCGAGATGCTCGGACTGGACGACATCGAGGAGATTCTCGGCCAGATAGACGAGGAGGCCGAAGTCGACGTCGAAGCCATGGAGCAGGAAGCCCAGAAGATAAAACACGGCGAGGACTCGGGCGTCGACAGCGCCGACGAAGTCATCGAGCAGATGGACGCCGAAATCGACGGCGAGAAGACCGACGTCGCCGGCGGCCCGGACGACACGACGGGCGAGGAACAATAGGCGTAGCCGAAGACGTTTTGTAGCAGAATCGCTTCTCCCCGTGTATGACACGGGACGGTGGCGTCGACGAGGACAAGCGCGCGACGTTGCGCCGCTTCGCCGCCCTCGGCGCTGCCAGCCCCTTCGTCCGGTTCACCGACGACGGGAGCGACAGCGACGCGCCGGACGCCATCGCCGGCTACGTCTCGGCCCATCCGGGCACTCACTTCTCGAAACTGCGCGACGACCTGCAACTGGGCACCGGCGAGGCCCAGCACCACCTCCACCGCCTCGAGAACGAGGGCGTCGTCGCCTCCCAGAAGGACGGTGACTACCGGCGGTACTTCCCGGCCGACCAGTTCACCGAGTTCGAGCAGACGACACTGGGCTACCTCCGACGGGCGACGCCGCGCGGGATGCTCGTCACCATGCTCCGGGACCCGACGGTGACCGCCTCGGAACTGGCAGCCACGCTCGACGTCTCCCGACCGACCATCAGCAACTACGCCGCCGACCTCGAATCGGCGGGGCTCCTCTCGCGCGAGGACGGCTACGCCGTCACCGAACCGGAGACGATTCTGACGCTGCTCGTTCGGTACGCGGACTCGTTCGGCGGCGACGCGGTCGAACTGGCGAGCGAGGCCGACTCGCTGTTCCGCTACGACCCGTAGCGGTCGCTCGCCGGGTCGAGTGCAGAGAGATGAGGCGAGACACGGTGGTGCAACCGTGACACAGCAGACGGACCGTCGGGGTCGTTCGTCGGCGTTCGGCGACCCCGTGGCGGACGTCCCGAACTACGCGAGGCCGTCTCAGGCCTCGACCATCCACGTCGTCGAGGAGGAGTATCCCCACTTCTCGACGTCGATGTCGTGGTCGCCGCTGGCGATGGCCGTCATGTTCGTCCCGACTTCCTTCGCCGAGAGTCCCAGTTCGTCGCCGATGAGACGGGACTTGAAGTACGTCTGTTCGTCGGCGTTCGACTGGAGGTACTCCAGAATGCGACGCTGTTTGTCCGAGAGTGGGCTGTCGGCCGCCTGTGCAGTCGCGCTCATTGCTATACCCGGTGGTTCGGTAGGTGTACCCTTAGTGGGTTTGGTACAGTCGATTAACGCACCGCTGTCTTGCGGTTTTCGCGCTGAGGTAGGCCCCGGGATGACGGCTAGCGTCCCGATACCGGACGGGTTGGTACGTCGGGGAAACACGCGGCAGCGCCGTCGAACGCTCCGGTCTGACCGTCCGGCAGTTCTTTAATAGTGGGCGGCAAGTATGCCGAACGGAGGTCTATTACATTGGAAATCTCCGACGAACTCCTGTGTCTGTTCAGTGCTGAGGTCAGCGACGACGGCGACCGCTACGTCGTGGAAGTGCCACGCCGAGAAGTCGAGACGGGGGCCGTCGACGCTGGGGGGACGTACCGAGTCGCACTCATCTCCGCGGACGCCGAGAGCGACGAGACTGCCGAGAGTACCGGGACGGAGACGCCGCCGGACCAGCCACAACCGCCGGTCGAACCGGGTGAGACTCGCTACGTCGAGATAGAGGACATCGGCAAGCAGGGCGACGGCATCGCTCGGGTCGAACGCGGCTACGTCATCATCGTCCCGGGGGCAGACATCGGCGAACGGGTGAAGATAGAGGTGACGGAGGTCAAGTCGAACTTCGCGGTCGGCGAGATTCTCGACGAGGACGTGTAGGCCTCGCCTCACGTCGTGGCCGCCACTCACAGCGACTGCGTCGACGCCTACGTCTCGTCGAGTGGCGTCCCGTCGGGTCGTTTCTGTCCCTCCGAGTCGTGGACGACGACGCCCGACACGTCGACGGGTCGGTAGTTCTCGCGGACCCCTACCGCCTCTTCGAGCTCCCTGACGGCACGCTCTTTCAGTGCGGCCGCCAATTCCTCCGCCTCGTCCCGTGCGATGTCCCGGCCGAGTCCCTCACACTCGTGAGCGCGGACCATCCCCTCCGCGTCGACGGCCTCGCCCATCGGTTGACTGGTGCCGCCGAGCGCCACGCTGAACGGGTAGGTCCGGCAGATGAGCGGCCGGTCGTCGTGGACCGTACACGCGCCGACGCCGTCGTCGTCCTCGGCGTAGAACGTACAGTCGCCGCAGTGGTCGGTCTGGAGGGCCCACTCGAACGTCTCGCCCTGTGGGCCGTCCGGCGTCGCCTCGACGCCGTAGGGCATCGGGCGGGCCACGTCACGGAAGTCGTAGTCGCCGGCCGACTGCAACCGACGAATCTCGTCGGGGAACACCGTCGCGGTGTGTGGTTCGGGGTCCGTCTCGTCGGCGTCGTCGCCACAGGCCGTCTCGCCGGCCTTACAGCAGGCCCCACAGCGCGTACACTCGAACCCGATGGTCTCGATGGCGTCGGCCAGCGCTCCCACGTCCAACTCGCGGGCGCGTTCGAGTTCGGCTTCGAGCGACTCCATGGCTACTCGTTGGCGTCGACGGGCAAAAAGGGCGCGTCACGTCGGGCGGTCGAGCGACCGCTGGCTATCGCGGTGAGATGCGGATGCTGACGGTGCCGACGCCCGGCAGTTCGAACCGGCCGATTCGGTCGCCGGCCCGTCGAACGACTGCCGCGAGGCCGAGTTGCGTGGCTTTCGTGAGCGTGCCGACGGCGAGGAGCACCGCCGTGGTCGACACCGGGTAGCTCGCCACGAGGACGAGCGTCACTAGCACGAGTGGGAACGCCAGTGTGGAGCCGAGTGTTCGGTTATCTGTCGTCGATGTACCGTATGCGAGCGACGTGGGTGAGAGTCGTGTCATGGGTGTCTGGGAGGGGGACCGG
This sequence comes from Haloarcula rubra, assembly GCF_019599465.1. GTDB lineage: Archaea > Halobacteriota > Halobacteria > Halobacteriales > Haloarculaceae > Haloarcula > Haloarcula rubra. Next base: position 472,970 of record NZ_RKLR01000001.1, on the reverse strand, counting down.
CCGCAGGGCCGGCGTGGATACACGACGTTACATCCCGGCGCTGAAAAAGTATATGATTTCGGACAAGTAACGGCGCGTGCTACCAGTGGACACGCGGACGAACCCGAGTTAGCGCTCCGAACGTGGGGTGTAACTGTTACCGTGGTACTCGTTACACACCTCTCAGAATGCTTATTCACATGCGAGCCGGAGGTGCCGACCGGGGGCCGCCGACGAGCGTCGCGTCATCGCGGTGGCGTCGCGACACGTCCGTCCCACCGTACCGCGCCCTCGACGGCCAGTTTCTCGAGGTGTGCGACGACGGTGGCCCGCGCGAGGTCACGGACGCCGGTGAGGTCCTTCTCGTAGGCACGGTCGAGCACCTCGTCGACGGTCGTCGCATCAGATTCGACGGCCTCCCGGACCCGTCGCTCGCGGTCCAGACGGTGGCGGAGGAGTCGTGAACAGGCCTCGCGCGGGTCCGTGATGGTGGGGCCGTGACCGGGGTGCAGGCGTGGCGGTGCTTGGGCGTGGAGGCGTCGGAGTGAGGTCAGATACGCCCGCACGTCACCTTCTGGTGCCCCGACGACGACGCTCCCCTCGGCGACGGCGACGTCCCCGCTGACGACGCCCGACTGCGTGGCGAAGCCGACGTGTTCCGGTGCGTGCCCGGGCAAATCGAGGACTGCCACGCCGTCACCCGCCGGTATCGTCGTGCCCTCGGCGAGGGTGTTGTCGGCAGTGACGCCGGTGGCGGACTCGAACGCGTCCGCACGCCCGCGACGCGCCCAGACGGTCGCGTCCGTCTGGCGGGCGTAGTGTGCGACGCCACCGACGTGGTCCGGGTGGTGATGCGTGACGGCGACGTGTCCGACGTCGGCGTCGCTGACGGCGTCGTCTAGCGCGTCGGTCCGGCCGGCGGGGTCGACGAGCAGTGCGTCGGGCCCGTCGCCGAGGTACGCGGCCGTCTGACCGGTCGGAGCGCGGGTCGCCACCGGGACGTCGAACCGTGTCCACGTCATCCAGTAGTGCGTCGCCCCGGGCGAGGAAAACTCCCGTGGGTCGGCGTTACGCGGTGAGGAAGTAGACTTGCTTGCGTGCGTCGGTGAAACTGTACCGGGACTCGACGAGTTCGGACTCCTCGAGTCGGTTCAGCGCGTACCGGACCGTCCGGTCGGGCAGGAGCGACGACTCCGCGAGCTGGCCCTGCGAGAGCGGTGCGTCGTCCTCGAGTACTTTCGCGACGAGTTTCGCACTGGGCGGGAGTTCGCGCAGGCGTTCGCGGAACTCGTCTTCGGTGAACGGGGAAGCAGTTACGTCCTCGGTGGTCGTGGTGCTCATACTGAACGCTGGTCCAACTACACTGGTAAAACTTGGCTATATGTGTGACCAAACAATACGAATTGTGAAATGTGTATAATGTATCCTTATACAGGTTCGCGGTCACTGGGTCTGGTCGGTCGCCGGACTGGCGACCACCCGTGTCGTTCGACGCCGGTCGCCCCCGTTCCACCGGTGATGACGGCCGTACCGAACTACGATTCCAGTATCGTTTTATCCCCCCGGCGGCGACGATTGTAGCGTGAAAGGGCAGGAGTGGTACCAGGCCGACACCGTGGCCGAAGAGTACGAGGCCAAGCGGTTCTCCCGAGGCGGCCGTCTCATCGACCGCCGGGAGAAGCAGGCGGTGCTCGACGCCATCGGCCCGGTCGACGACAAGAAGGTTCTCGAAGTCGCCTGTGGCACTGGTCGGTTCACCGTGATGCTCGCCGAACGCGGGGCGGACATCACCGGTCTCGACATCTCCGGCCCGATGCTCCAGCAGGGCCGTCAGAAAGCGCAGGCCGCCGACGTCGCCGACCACGTCGAGTTCATGCGCGGCGACGCCGCCCGCCTCCCGTTCCCGGACGACTACTTCGATACGGTGCTGGCGATGCGCTTCTTCCATCTGGCCGACACGCCCGCCGCGTTCCTCGCGGAGATGCGCCGGGTCGCCAAAGAACAGGTGTTCTTCGACACGTTCAACCGGTTCTCGACGCGGTCGCTGTACAACTGGGCGCTCCCGATGGGGTCGCGGCTCTACTCCCGGTGGGAGATAGACCGCTTGCTCGACGGCGCGGGACTGGAACTGACCGAGGAGTCCCACGACTGGGTGCTCCCCTACGGCTTCTACCGGAAGATTCCGAACGAACTGGCCGCCTCCTTCCGCTCTATCGACACCGCCATCGGCGGGACGCCCCTCGGGGACAAACTGGCCTCGGTGTCCTACTGGAACACGCACGTCTGACCTCGCTCGGCTTGCACTATCAGGGCCGGTGACGCGTCTTCCCGGTCGATTGCGACACAGTTGCCGACTTATAACCGCTCTGTCACCTGTTTTACGCCCGATGGGCCACCGTGGCCCGCGACTTTTAAGCGCCTCCGGAGAGGAACCGAGGAGTATGGAGCTATCGGTGGTGGTCCCGACGCTGAACGGCCGCGAGGAGCTGGCCGGGTGTCTGGACGCGCTCGCCGAGGAGGTGCCCGACGCCGAGACTATCGTCGTCAACGGCCCCTCGGCCGACGGGACGACGGGCATGGTCCGTGACCGGGACGACGTCGACGTGTTGGTCGAGATAGCGGACCGCTCGGTCAACGTCGCGCGCAACGCGGGGCTGGACCGGGCGACGGGCGACGCCGTCGCGATGGTGAGTCAGGGCCTCTCCGTCGAGTCGGGGTGGGGCGAGGCGGTTCGGTCGGGCGTCGAATCGGGCGTGGCGGTCACCGGGCCGACCCACGAGCAACTCGTCGCGGGGATGACCACCGAGTCGAAGGAGACGCGGACGATAGCCGGCAGAGAAGTGACGTACTTCAACCCCGGGAACGTCGCGTTCCGGCGGACGGCTATCGACGCGCTGGACGGGTTCGACGAGTATCTGGAGATAGGCGGGTCCCGCGACGTGGCCCACCGCCTGGCCGCACGCGGCTACACGGTCGACTGGGACGCCGGGATGTGCGTCAGCCGCGAGTTCGAGGCCGACGGTGGCATCCGCGAGACGGACTGGAACTGGAAGTACCGCTCGCTGGCCTACCGCCTGCTGAAGAACTACGGGGTCAGACCGACCGTCGCCCGCCGGGTTCTCAGTCACGCCGCCCGGGACGGCACCGAGGCGCTGAAAGACGTCGCCCGCGGCGAGACACCCCCGTCGAAGTGGCTCGGCACCGGCCGCGACGTACTCGGGGGACTCGGATTGGGGTGCAAAGACGGGCTGATAGCCCGGTACCGTGACCGGAGCGACGTCAGAAACCCCAACGGGCGCTCCGTCCGTGCCGACCGGGCGGTCGCGGTCTACGACCGCCGGTGACGCTCAGGGCGAGAGTTCGTCGACGACGCGGCCCGGGTTGTTCGAGAACACCTTCTTCATCGCGTCCTCCGGCACGTCGAGCGTGAGAATCTCCATCACCGCGACGTTCGGGTGTGCGCTCGGCGCACCGCTACCGAACAGGACACGGTCGGGGTGTTCCATGATGGCGCGCTCCAGTGGCGTCCGATAGCGCACGACGCTCGTATCCAGATAGAGGTCGTCGTACCGTCCCAGCAGGTCGATGGTCTCGTCCATCAGGTCCCGTCGGAGCGGGTGGGCACCGAAGTGCGAGAGGACGACCGGAAACTCGTAGTCTAGCAGTTCGCGTGCCACGGCGCTCGGCGGGAAGGACTCGCCCCCGTGGACGAGGACCGGGAGGGAGACGTCGGCGAGTTCGGCCAGCACCTCCTCGTCGGGGAGGCCGTCCTCCGGTGGGTGGAGTTTGAACCCGGCGAACCGGTCGTCGTAGGCGTACTTCTCGACGTCTCCCGGCGACGTGTGCTGCTCACCACGACTGCTGGTGAGGTTCCGAAGTGTCGACCCGGGACCGCTGCCGGCGTCGCGGGCGCCGTTCAGTCTGGCGAACGCGACGAGCGGCCGTTCGACGGTCATGCGGGCGACGGCGTTGTTCGCCTTCAGGTACCCGCCGTCGCGGGCGTCCGGGTGGACGACGCTGCGGACCACCCCCGCCTGATGCATCTCCCGTTCGAGCTGTTCGGGGTCGCCCAGTCCGGGCCGGGGCCGGCGCTGTTCGTCCGGTTCGACCCGCGCGTGGACGTCGACGACCCGGAACCCGTGTTCCAACTCCAGCATCTACCCCACTGTGTGCGGAACCCCGTATTAAATCATCGGGCCGGCCGCGGCCGGCAGGACCCGGTCGGAGCGCTGTATCGGTGTCACGTCTGCCGGTCGGGTACGCCGTCGTCGGGGCGCACCTCCAAAAACTTTATATAGAACCGCTTACGATGATTTAGGTGAGGTTACACAGCTATGTCATCTGGCCAGCGACGCATGGGCGGCCAGCCCCTCTTCATTCTCGACGAGGACGCCCAGCGCACACACGGAAAGGACGCACAGTCGTCGAACATCTCCGCCGGAAAGGCCGTCAGCGAATCGGTACGTACCACGCTCGGTCCCCGCGGCATGGACAAGATGCTCGTCTCCGACAGCGGCGACGTCGTCATCACGAACGACGGCGCCACCATCCTCTCGGAGATGGACATCGAGCACCCCGCCGCGCAGATGATCGTCGAGGTCGCCGAGACACAGGAGGACGAGGTCGGCGACGGCACCACCACGGCGTCCGTACTGGCCGGCGAACTGCTCGCGAAGGCCGAGGACCTGCTCGACGACGACGTCCACCCGACGACCATCGTCGAGGGGTACCACGAGGCCTCCCAGTTGGCGCAGGAAGCCATCGACGAGGAAGTGCTCGACGTCGACCTCGACGACGACACGCTCGTCGAAGTCGCCGAGTCCTCGATGACCGGGAAGGGCACCGGTGACGTCGACGCCCACCGCCTCGCCGAAGTCGTCGTCGAGGCCGTCCGCCACGCCAAGACCGACAACGGCGTCGTCCGCGACAACATCGAGATTCACACCCAGACCGGCGCGGCCACGTCCGCGACGGAACTCGTCGAGGGCGTCATCATCGACGACACGCCCGTCCACGACAACATGCCCCGCTCGGTCGAGGACGCCAGCGTGGCCGTCATCGACGCCGAACTCGACGTCCGCGAGAGCAACGTCGACGCGGAGTACAACGTCACCAACGTCGACCAGCTCAACGCCGCGCTCGACGCCGAGGAGGAGGAACTCCGCGGCTACGCGCAGGCCGTCGTCGACTCCGGTGCCGACGTCGTCTTCGTCACGGACGACATCGCGGACCGCGTCGCCTCCCAGCTCGCGAAGGCCGGCGTCCTCGCCGTCGAGAGCGTCAGCTCCTCGACCGCGAAAGACGTCGTCGAGACGACCGGTGCGAAGCGACTCGGCTCCGTGGACGCGCTCACCGAGGACGCACTGGGCCACGCCGACAGCATCAGCGTCCAGAAGCACGGTGACGAGGAAGTCACGTTCATCCAGGGCGGCGCGGCCGCCGAGTCCGTGACGGTCTTCGCCCGCGGCTCGACCGACCACGTCGTCGACGAGATCGAGCGCGCGCTCACCGACGCGCTCGACGTGGTCGTCGCCGCGCTCGACGCCGGCGGCGTCGTCCCCGGTGCCGGCGCGACCGAAATCGCCATCGCGGACCACATCCGTTCGACGGCGGCATCCATCGAGGGCCGCAAACAGCTGGCCGTCGAGGCGTTCGCCGACGCCGTCGACGTCCTGCCCCGCACGCTGGCCGAGAACACGGGCCTCGACGCCATCGACGCACTCGTCGACCTTCGTTCGGAACACGAGAGCGAGGGCATCGCGGGCGTCATCAGCGAGGGCCAGACGGGCGTCGTCGGCGACCCCGTCGAGTACGGCATCTTAGACCCCGCCGCGGTCAAGCGCGAGGCCATCGACTCCGCGACCGAGGCGTCGACGATGATCGTCCGCATCGACGACGTCATCTCGTCGAGCTAAGACGGCCTTCGCCGACCACCTGCCGCGAGCAGTAGCGCCGCAGGCTACCGGCCGTCGCGCGCGGTCGTCCGTGACGACTGCCCGGCCGATTTTCCGGATTCACGTCCGGTGTGACTCGTGCCCGTGACTTGCAGATGCAGGCGTGGAGTATTCCCGAACCGGGCGAGAACGGCCACGACGGAATGAGTGACTCCGACCTCGGCCTGACCGAGGGCGTCTCGATGGCTCTCGGGGGCATGATCGGGGGCGGGATATACGCCGTCCTCGGCGTCGTCGCACAGATTACGATGACGGCGACGTGGGCGGCGTTCGTCCTCGCCGGCGTCGTCGCGATGTGTGCAGGCTACTCCTACAACAGACTCAACGCCAAGAGCGACACCCACGGTGGGTCGGTGTCGTTCGTCCAGCAGTACCTCGGTAACTCGACGGTGGCCGGGATGGTGGGCTGGACGTTGCTCTTCGGCTACGTCGGATCGATGGCGATGTACGCCTTCGCGTTCGCCGAGTTCGCCATCACCTTGGGCCTCCCGCAGTCGGTGGCGGGCTTGCCGATTCGGCCGCTGGTGTCGGTGCTGGCCGTCGCGGGGTTCGTCGGGCTGAACCTGCTGGGCGCCCGCACGACCGGCGTCGCCGAGAACGTCCTCGTGGCGCTGAAAGTCGCCATCCTCGTCGGCTTCGGCGTCCTCGGACTCGTGTACGCCTTCGGGTACAGCGGCCAGCCACTCCGACTCGGTTTCGGCCGACTCACGACCGTGAGCCCCATCGTCGCGGCCGCCATCTCGTTCGTGGCGTTTCAGGGGTGGCAACTGCTGTTCTACGACCAAGAGCGCATCGCGGACCCCGTCGATACCATCCGGAAGGCGGTGTACATCTCCATCCCGGCGGCCGTCGTCGTCTACGTCCTCGTGGGCGTCGTGACCGTGAACCTCGCGCCGCAGGCGCTGACGAGTCACCCGCACGTCGCGCTGAAAGACGCCGCCTCGACGATGCTGTCGCCGTGGGGACTCGGCGCGGCCGGCGCGGTCCTCCTCTCGGTGTCGGCGCTGTTCTCCACCGGGAGCGCAATCAACGCGACGCTGTTCTCGGCGGCGCACTTCGCGAAGGGGATGCTCACCGACGACCTCCTGCCCGACGACCTCGGCGACGCCGACGCGGACGGCGCGCCCGAGCGCACGATGCTGTTCATCGGCGGCGTTACGGCCGCGTTCTCCGCCGTCGGGAGCCTCGGTGCCATCACCTCGTTCGCCTCGCTCTCGTTCATCCTCGTGTTCGGCGGGATGAGCTACATCGCCTTCCGCCAGCGCGAGGACACGGTGAGTACCGTCCTGCCGGCGGTCGGGACCCTCGGCGCGACGGCGTTCTTCCCGTTGATGCTGTACAACCTGTACAACCGGGAGCCCAACACGTTCTACACCGTGCTGGTGGTCGCCGTCGTCGTCTTCGCCGTCGAACTGCTGTACTTCGAGCGCTCGTATCTGGAGCGAGAAGTCGAACAGCTAGACGTGACCGACACCGGCCTCACCGAGACGCTCGGACTCGGAGACTGAACTTTTACTCCGCTCGCGCGTCTCGGTCGGCCCGATGGACGCACGGACTCGTCTGGAATCGAATCTGGCGGCCGAATCGGAGGCGTACGGCTACACACTCTCGATATGGGGCGGTGGGGCCCTGCTCGTCCACACGTTCGGCATCCCCGGCGTCACGTGGGCGATGGCGTACGTGGCCGGTGCGCTAGGCGGGTTCGGGACGCTCGCGGTCCTCGCGTTCCGGGGCGTCTCGGAGACGGCGGCACCACCCGAGTCGCAGTCCCCGCTGGTCGCCTCGACCATCCACGTCGTCGCGACCGGCGGGACGTTGGCGGCGGTGTACCTCCTCGTCACCGTCGCTGGGAACCGACGGCCGGTGGTCGTCTATCTCGTCGCCGGGTTTCTCGCCACCGCGGCGTACAACCTACTCCTGTTGCTCGAGGAACTGGCCGTCGAGGAAGTCGTGGAATGAGTCCCGGGCGTCGGTCGACGCCCGGCGTCGCTGGACCGCGAGTGAAAATGGGACAGACACGAGTCGGAACTCGTGGTGCGGCGACGCCGTCGGTCCGACCGGACCGACGAACCGTGCCCACGGTAGCCGTCGCCGCGGAGGCCGAAGTGTGGGGGAGTCGACGACTTCAGCGAACACCTCCCGTCGCTCGGTCTGGGACCACGTGCTGGCAGGTGGCGACCATCTCGTCGCTCGGGCGGCGGCCGTTCGTCTGCCACCGTGCCGGCAGGTTCACCATGTGTTCGTTTAGGTGGGCCTAAAACACTAAAACGTATCGGTCGTCCGGCGGACCGACACGGCCTCTCACTCCTCGACGACGATGGTCCCCTCCATCCCCGCGGCCGCGTGTGGGATGCAGACGTAGCCGCGTTCGCGGGCCTAAAGCGTGGCGGGCCGGACCGGTTCGCCTCACCAGCGGAGGGCGACGCTGTCGCCGACCGCCACGCCGAAGGCGTCGTCGCCCCGGCCACGGTTGACCGCGAGTTCGACGTTGCCGTGACTCCCGACGGTGACGAGACGGTCGCCGGCGTCGACGGCGGCGTAGGCTCGTCTTACCGGGACGGAGTCGTCGCCGACGGTGACTGTACCGCCGAAGCGGTCCGCGAGGACGTCTCCCGGAACGTTCGTGATAGCGTTCCCGAAGTCGTCGACGACCAGTACCTCACCCGTCGCACGGTCGTCCTCGACGGTCGGGTCCGGGAACCGCAGGTCCACGTACTCGTCGGTCGGCGTGGTCTCGCCGAGCGTTTCGAGCGCGTCGACGCCGGTCTCGTGCACGGCCGCCGCCGCGGGCGCGAACACGTCTCGGCCGTGGAACGTCGTGCTCGCCGGGTCGTCGTAGGCCCACGTGAACACCTCGAACTCGTCGGCCAGTTCGCGGGCCACCGGGAGGAGGACGCCGTTGTCCGGTCCCACGAGTGCGTGCCCGCCCGCGCGGACGACGATAGCGTCACGGTCCGTCCCGACGCCGGGGTCGACGACCACGCAGTGGACCGCCGGCGGGAAGTAGGGGAGCGTCTGGGTCAGCCAGAACGCCGCCGTCCGCACGTCCTGCCGGGGGAAGTCGTGGGCAACGTCCTCGATGCGAGCGTCGCTGTGCTGGCAGATGACGCCCTTCATCGCCGCGGGATAGGGCGACCCGAAGTCGGAACTGAGCGTTATCATCCCTCGTCGCCGATGGCCGGTTCGTCGACGGCCTCGTCCTCGGCGGTGTAGCGTTCGAGCGAGTCCGAATCGGAGACGTGCTGGAGCCGTTTGACGCCGTTTATCTCTTCGATGGTGTCGACGACGGGGTCGGGGACGCGGTCCCGCCACGACTCGTCGGCGACCATCCGCTCGCGTATCTCCGAGCCCTCCAGTCGGTCCCGGTCGAACATGGGCGACTGGCGCACCTCGATGCCGCTCTCCTCGAACAGGCGGACCACCAGCGGGTTGTTCGAGTACGCGACGTCGAAGTCCGGGCACATGCTCTCGACGTGGCTCACCCAGACGGCGTTGCGGTTGATGTCCTCTAACGGGACGACGTAGGTGGTCAGGTCGAAGTCTTTCACGGCCTTCGTTATCATCATGATGCGCTCGCCCGCGGTGAACGGGTCGTGGGTCGTGTGTGAGTCGTCCGCACTGCCGATACCCAGCACCAGTTCGTCCACCTCGTCGGCTATACGGCCGACCATCGCGTGGTGGCCGTCGTGATAGGGCTGGAACCGGCCGATGTAGAACCCTCGCATACTCGAGTGTGTGGTGGGTGGTTTGATAAACCCGACGACGGCACATCCGTCGGGTGTTCGGAACCGCTTAACCCCGCGCCCTCTGTCGGTTACGGGGGTGTGGCAAGGTCGGACGCGGGGAGAAAGTATATCAGTCGACAGTCCTTCCAATCGTGTGTTAGCAACGTTTGTATGAGCGACAACACCGACACTGACGCGGCTCCCGACCCCGACCGGGAGGTGGACGACGGCGGCGAGGACACGACGGCCGACGGTCACGAGACGACCGACGAGCAGCCGTCCGACCCTTCCGTCGACGAGTCATCGAACGGGGACGGAGCAACGTCGGATACGACTCTCGGCAGCGACGTCGAGGTGGAGGGAGAGTCCGGCCTCCAGGACGACGAGGAGAACCTTCTGGGTGGTCTCGATATCGATTCGACCGCCGAGATAGAGGTGCCCGAGCGCCTCGTAGATCAGGTCATCGGACAGGACCACGCACGTGACGTCATCAAGAAAGCGGCCAAACAGCGCCGCCACGTGATGATGATCGGCTCGCCCGGGACGGGCAAGTCGATGCTCGCGAAAGCGATGAGCCAGTTGCTCCCGCGAGAGGAACTGCAGGACGTGCTCGTCTATCACAACCCCGACGACGGCAACGAGCCGAAAGTTCGCACCGTGCCCGGCGGCAAGGGCGAACAGATAGTCGAGGCACACAAGGAAGAGGCCCGCAAGCGCAACCAGATGCGGACCTTCCTGATGTGGATCATCATCGCCATCGTGATGGGCTACTCGCTCATCATCGTCCAGCAGTTGCTGCTGGGCATCCTCGCGGCCGGTGTCATCTATCTCGCCTTCCGCTACGGCTCCCGTGGCAGCGACGCGATGATTCCGAACCTGCTGGTCAACAACGCCAGCCAGAAGACCGCACCCTTCGAGGACGCGACCGGCGCCCACGCCGGTGCGCTGCTGGGCGACGTCCGGCACGACCCGTTCCAGTCCGGTGGGATGGAGACGCCGAGCCACGACCGCGTGGAACCCGGTGCCATCCACAAGGCCAACAAGGGCGTGCTGTTCGTCGACGAGATAAACACGCTGGACATCCGCAGTCAGCAGAAGCTGATGACGGCCATCCAGGAGGGCGAGTTCGGCATCACCGGCCAGTCCGAGCGCTCCTCCGGTGCGATGGTCCAGACCGAACCGGTCCCGTGTGACTTCATCATGATCGCGGCCGGGAACCTCGACGCGATGGAGAACATGCACCCCGCGCTGCGCTCCCGTATCAAGGGGTACGGCTACGAGGTGTACATGGACGACACCATCGAGGACGACCCGGAGATGCGCCGGAAGTACACCCGGTTCGTCGCACAGGAGGTCGAGAACGACGGCCGTCTGCCCCACTTCACCGAGGAGGCTGTCGAAGAGGTCATCCTCGAAGCCCGCCGCCGCGCGGGCCGGAAGGGCCACCTCACCCTGAAGTTCCGTGACCTCGGTGGCCTCGTCCGCGTCGCCGGCGACATCGCCCGCGCCGAGGACAAGGACTTCACCACGCGCGAGGACGTCTTGCAGGCCAAGCGCCGCTCCCGGTCCATCGAGCAACAGCTCGCGGACAACTACATCGAGCGCCGCAAGGACTACGAACTCACGGTCAACGACGGCGACGTCGTCGGCCGCGTCAACGGCCTCGCGGTCATGGGCGAGGACAGCGGCATCGTCCTCCCCGTCATGGCCGAAGTCACGCCCTCGCAGGGCCCCGGTCAGGTCATCGCGACCGGCCAACTGCAGGAGATGGCCGAAGAAGCAGTGCAGAACGTCTCGGCCATCATCAAGAAGTTCAGCGACGAGGACATCTCCGAGAAGGACGTCCACATCCAGTTCGTGCAGGCCGGTGAGGGCGGCGTCGACGGCGACTCCGCCTCTATCACCGTCGCCACCGCGGTCATCAGCGCGCTGGAGAACGTCCCCGTCGAGCAGAACATCGCCATGACCGGGTCGCTGTCGGTGCGGGGCGACGTCCTGCCGGTCGGCGGCGTCACCCACAAGATAGAGGCCGCCGCGAAGGCCGGCCTCGACACGGTCATCATCCCCGAAGCGAACACGCAGGACGTGATGATAGAGGAGGAGTACGAGGACATGATAGAGATCATCCCCGTCTCCCACATCTCCGAAGTGCTGGAGGTCGCCCTCGCCGGCGAACCCGAGAAGGACTCGCTGGTCGACCGCCTCAAGTCCATCACGGGCAAGGCGCTCGAACACGAGGTCGGGCGACAGGGTAGCGGCAGTCCCAGCCCGCAGTAGATGCCCCAGTGGGCCGCCTTCGTCGGCCTGACGGGATTCCTTCTAACGGCGCTACTCGCGCTCGCGCGACTCTCTCAGCGTGCGCTCCCCGGTAGCGACGGCGACGCGGCCGCTCGCACCGACGGTTTCGGCGACGTCGGGGCCGACGGGCCACGGGACCCGACGATTCCTCGCTTCGAGACGGAAGCGGTCGCACGGCGACGCGCACGTCTGGAATCGAAACTCTCCCCCGGCGACGTCTCGCCCGGTGCGTTACTGGCCAACGTCGCGCTCACGCAGGGGCTGTTCGGCGCGCTCCTCGTCGGCGGCGGGTTCTACTTCCAGATTCCGCTCTCGGCGTTCGGCGTCACGGATGCCGCGCTCTCGACGGGCCTCCCCGCACTCGCCATCGGCGTCGCCGCCGGCGTGGGGTTCTGGGTCGGTAACGAACTCGCGGCGGTGGTCGCGGACGGGTTCGGTATCGCCTTCGACGAGTCGCTCCGGGAACTGCTCGCACCCGACTCGGCAGGCGGGTGGGTGGTCTTGCTCGGACTCGTCCTCCCGACCATCGCCGTCGTCGAGGAACTGCTCTTCCGGGCGGCGGCCATCGGCGTCCCCGTCGCCGGACTGGGCGCGCCCGCGTGGGCGATGGTCGTCCTCTCGTCGGCGGCGTTCGCGCTCGGCCACGGCGCACAGGGACGCGCGGGCATCGTCGTCACGGGCGTCCTCGGTGCGGCGCTGGCGGTGCTGTTCGTGGTGACCGACAGCCTCCTCGCCGTCGTCGTCGCCCACTACCTCGTGAACGCCCTGGAACTCGTCGTCCACGAGGGACTGGGCGTCGAACGGCTCACGGCGCTCACCTGAACAGTGCCGACCGCCGCCGTCAGAGTCCCTCGACGGCCCGCAACTTCTGTTCGACCGGGGGTGGCGCCGCGCTGGGACCGTCCCGAACCCGGTGGTCGGGAATCAGCAGTGGGACGGGATTGGCCGCCAGCGCCTCGCGGACCTGCGTCAGGTCGTCCTGTTCGCTCGGGTCGATGTCGGCGGTCATCCGGGCCACCTGTTCGACGGTCGCGTCCTCGCCGTAGGGAATCTCCCGGACGGCTTCGAGGACTTTTCGCTGCCCCGTCGGCACCGTCAGGCCGACGGTCACGTCGGCGAAGTCGTCCTCGGCGCCGTTGAGGTAGTCCTCGATGCGGTCCAGGAGCGCGTGGTCCGCCCGACTGTCAGCCTCGGGTGCCGTCGGGAACGAGAGGGAGATGACCCGGTCGCCCGCCTCGCCGAACTGGACGAACCGGTCGAGGTACGCCGACTCCCGGGCGTAGATGCCTGCATCACTCGTCGGAGTCTCCATAGCGGTGTCGAGGGCCGGTCGGGCCTTCAAGATTGGCACCGGGCGACGACGACAACACTTATGTACACTTCTGTACGTTAATGTTCAGTAATGGAATCCGATGCGGGACTGGCACAGGAAGTCGAGTCGATACTCGCGGCGGCACGCGAGCGAGGGGGTGGGGGCGACCGGGTCGCCGTTGAGGCGCGGTCGCTCACCGACGCCTTCGAAGCGGCGGCGGCCGACGGCTGCGTTCCCATCATCGCGGAGGTCAAGCCCACGAGTCCGACCGCCGACGGCGAGCGAACCGACGACCCCGTCGAACTGGCCGAACAGATGGTCGCTGGGGGCGCGGCGGCACTCTCGGTGTTGACCGAACCCGACCACTTCGGCGGGTCCGCCGAGACGCTGGCACGGGTGCGAGCGGCCGTCGACGTGCCCGTCCTCCGGAAGGACTTCGTGCTCCACGAGGCCCAACTGGACGTGGTCGAGGCGGACGTCGTCCTCCTCATCGTCCGGTTTCTGGACGAGGACGGGACCGACGACCTCGAGACCCTGCTCTCGGCGGCCCGGGAGCGCGGCTTTCAGGTGCTCGTCGAGGCCCACACCGCAGACGAGGTCCGGCGGGCGGTCGACGCGGGCGCCGACGTCGTCGGCGTGAACAACCGCGACCTAGCCAAACTCGAGGTCGACCTCGAGACGTTCCCGCGGGCGGCCGAGGCGGCCCCCGAGAGCGTCACCCTCATTGCGGAAAGCGGCATAGGAACAGCGGACGACGTCGCACGGATGCGCGCGGCCGGCGCCGACGCACTGCTCGTCGGGTCGGCCATCATGGACCACGGCGGCGACTCGGACGTGGCCGAGAACACGCGACGACTGACAGACGCGGAGACACAGACATGAGCACTGACGACGCACACGACCCCAAGTTCGGCGAGTACGGCGGACAGTACGTTCCCGAGGCACTGATGCCGGCTATCGAGGAGTTAGCCGACGCCTACGGACGGTACGTATTGGAGAACGAAGACGGCTTCATGGACGAGTTCCGGGAGCGTCTGGCGGACTTCGGGGGTCGGCCGACCCCGCTCCAGTACGCCGAGCAACTCTCGGCCCGGTACGACACGGACGTCTACCTCAAACGGGAGGACCTGCTCCACGGCGGCGCACACAAACTCAACAACGCGCTCGGGCAGGTCCTGCTGGCGAAGTACATGGGCAAAGAGCGCATCATCGCCGAGACCGGCGCCGGACAGCACGGCACCGCGACGGCGATGGCTGCCGCACATCTCGACATGCCCTGCGAGATTTACATGGGCGAGACGGACATCGCGCGCCAGCGACCCAACGTCTTCCGGATGCGCATCAACGGCGCGGAGGTCAACCCCGTCACGGTCGGGCGCGGGACGCTGAAGGAGGCCATCTCCGAGACGATGCGGGACTGGGCGACTACCGTCGAGAACACCCACTACGTCATCGGGAGCATCGTCGGCCCGCACCCGTTCCCGAAGATGGTCCGGGACTTCCAGGCGGTCATCTCCGAGGAGGCCCGCGAGCAGGCCATCGAGAAGACGGGCGGTCTCCCGGATTCGGTCGTCGCCTGCGCCGGCGGCGGGTCGAACACGATGGGCGCGTTCGCCGAGTTCGTCTCCGACGATGGCGCGGAACGTAGTTCCGCGAAGAACCCGAGCGGCGACGAGCCGCGAGGGCGAGTCGACCTCGTCGCCGTCGAGGCCGGTGGCTCCTCGCTCACCGTCGACGAGGAGAAGGGCGTCGCCCCCAACTCCGCGACCCTCTCGACGGGGGACGAGGGCGTCCTCCACGGCGCGCGGACGAAACTCCTGCAGGATTCGGACGGTCAGATTATGGAGTCTCACTCCGTCTCCGCGGGACTCGACTACGCCGGCGTCGGGCCCGAACTCGCCCACCTCGTCGACGAAGGCCGCGTGACGCCGGTCAACGTCGACGACGACGCGGCGCTCGAAGCTTTCCACCGCCTCTCGCAGGACGAGGGCGTCATCCCGGCGCTCGAGACAGCGCACGCCTTCGGCTACCTCGAAGAAAATCACGACGAACTGGGCGACACCGTCGTCGTGAACGTCTCCGGCCGCGGCGACAAGGACCTCGAAACCGTCATCGAGGAGACGAGCAAGCGTGACCTCGACATCGCGCCCGACATGTCTATCCTGAACCGCGTCGGCGGGGGTGGCATCTGATGGGGCTGGAACGCGCCTTCGCGGACGAACCGGCCTTCGTGCCGTATCTCGCCGCCGGCGACCCGAACTACGAGGACTCGCTCGCCTACGTCGAAGCGCTCGCAGAGGGCGGGGCCGACGTCATCGAACTCGGTCTGCCGTTCTCGGAACCAATCGCCGAGGGCAAGACGATTCAGGACGCCATCGTCCGGTCGCTGGAGTCGGGGATGACCCCCGACCGCTTCTTCGAGTTCGTCGAAGACCTCGACGTGGACGTCCCGCTCGTCTGCATGACCTACTACAACCTCATCTACCAGTACGGGGACAGCGAGTCGCGGAGCGACTCGGGAACGGCGAGCGGTGACACCGCGAGCCAGGAAGGCCCCCGCCCCTTCGTCGAGAAGGCCGCCGAGGTGGGCATCGAGGGGTTCGTCGTCCCGGACCTGCCCGCCGAGGAGGCCGGACCGCTCCGCGAGGCCTGCGACGAGTTCGGACTGGACCTCGTGTTCATCGTCGCGCCGACGACGCGGGGGGACCGCCTCGAACGCATGATGGAACAGGTATCCGGCTACGTCTACGTGCAGGCCCGTCTGGGCGTCACCGGCGCGCGAGACGACGTCGACGACGCCACGGAGGCGTCGCTGGCCCGCCTCTCGGACTGGGACGTGCCCAAGGCCGTCGGGTTCGGCATCAAGACCGGCGAGCACGCCGAGGAGATCGTGGCCGCCGGTGCCGACGGCGTCATCGTCGGGTCCGCGCTGGTCGACATCGTCGCCGAGGGCCACGAGGACGGCGATTCGACCGAGGCGGTCGCCGACCGTCTCGAATCACTCGCTCGCGAACTCAAGCAGGGCGCAGTTCGCGGGGCACAGGAACGGCCGCAACCGGAACGCACATAATCGTTCTTGCCACACTCTCGCATATCATGAACGCAGGGACACGCGCACGACTCGAACGCATCGGGACAGACGGGCAGTACGTCGTCGTCCCGATGGACCACGGTATCACCATGGGCGCCGTAACGGGGCTCAAAGACATCGAATCGACCATCGACGCTATCACGCGCGGCGGCGCCGACGCCGTCCTCACCCAGCGGGGCATCGCCGACCGCGTCCACCCGAACAAGAACGACGCGGGCTACATCGTCCACCTCAACGGGTCGACGACTATCGGCCCGGACGAGAACGACAAGCGCCAGACCGGGACCGTAGAGGACGCCATCCGCGCCGGCGCCGACGCCGTCTCCTTCCACATCAACGTCGGCAGTAAGTACGAGCGCGAGCAGATCGCCGCGCTCTCGGACCTGACCAGCGAGGCCGAACGCTACGGCCTGCCGGTGCTGGCGATGGCCTACGCTCGCGGCCCGGACATCGACCCCGAGGCCGACGACTACAACCAGTACGTCGGCCACGCCGTCCGACTCGCGGAGGAACTCGGGTCCGACGTCGTGAAGACGGGGTACACCGGCGACGCCGAGAGCTTCCAGCACGTCGTCGAGTCCACCTCGCTCCCGGTCGTCATCGCCGGCGGCGCGAAGGGCACCGACGAGGAGACACTCGACATGGTCCGCGGCGCGGTCGACGCCGGCGCCGCCGGCGTCTCGATGGGGCGCTCCATCTTCCAGCACGAGGACCCCGAGAAGATCACGCGGGCCGTCGCCAGCGTCGTCCACGACGACGCCGACGCCGTCGACGCCCTCCACGAGGCCGGCCTCGCCGTCGAGGCCTAGAACCCGAACAGCGACCGTATCTGGGCGCCGAGCGACTTGTCGTCGCTTTCGGTCGTCTCGCTCTCTGCCGCACGCTCTTTCTCGCCAGCCGCTGCCGTCTCTGCACTGGTCGACTGCTCGGCGTGGCTCGACTCGCTGGCAGTCGTCTCGTCGCCGGTCGTCCCGTCAGCAGGGGTGGACTGGCTGGTTTGGTCGCCGGTATCGTCGCTCTCTGACGTTTGCGCCGCCTCGTTCGACGGGGCGGTCGGTGCCCCGCCGTCGGCGGTCGCCTCGTCGCGGGCCGGTTCCTCGGTGTCCGTCGGGCGTGGTGGCTCGGGTTCGTCGGCCACGGCCTCCCCTGCGGACGGTTCGTCGCCCGAGGGTGTGACGCCGTCGTCTCGCTCCGCGTCGCTCGACTGAGAGTCGGGGCCCGCGGCCGCCGACTCGTCTACGGGCGACCGCTGCTGCCCCGATTGCTCGTCCGGGTCCGACTCCGTGGCACCGACCGTCACCGCTCGACCGTACTCCCCGGATACAGCGGCCTGCCCGTCCGGGGCTTCACCGTCGGTCTGGTCGACGTCCCGGGCTTCCTCCCGCTCCGCTGGGTCGGCAGTGCTCGCCGTCGCGTCCGGCGCCGGGGGGTGCTCGACCAGTTGCCTCGATATCTTCCGATAGGCGATAGCCGCGCCGCTCTTCGGCGCGTTCGAGATGACCGGCATCCCTTTGTCCTGCGAGTGGGGGACGGCGTCGTCCTCCGGGACGTGCCCGAGCAACTCGACGTCGAGGAACTCGGCGATTCGGTCGGCACCCGGCGAGGCGCCGGTCCCGGACTTCGTCAGGACGAGGCCACGCACCTCGGTGTCCACGCGGTCGGCCAGTTCCAGCGTGTTCCGGACGTTGCGTATCGACGCCACGCGCGGCGTCGAGACGAGGAGGACGTCGTCGGCCAACTGTATCGGTCGCATCGTCTCTTCGCTCAGGCCCGCCGGGGTGTCGAGGAGGACCACGTCGTGGTGCCACCGGAGCGTCTCGACGACTTCGGGCAGTCGGTCGAGGTCCGTCCCGGCGTAGCCCGCGAGGTCCGTTCCGCTGGGCACCACCGAGAGGCCGGTGTCGGTCTCGTAGATTGCGTCCTCTACGTCGGCGTCGCCGGCGAGGACGTCGTGGAGCGTGGTCGCCTCGGTCACGTCGATGTCTATCTCGAGGAAGTCGACGAGGTTCGCCATCGCGAGGTCCAGTTCGACGGTGACTGTCGAGTAGCCCGACTGAGCCAGTGCCGCCCCCAGATTGATACTGGTCGTCGTCTTCCCCACTCCGCCTTTCGCCCCCGCCACCGTGTAGACGTGATTCGTGACCATTGTTACCAGTTGTTCACTCTTCTGTTACGTTTACAGTCTATCAGTCTCACTGATAACTCTAGGGGCCACAGTTTCACTCCTGAATATTGGGCACCCGCCGTTCGACGACGGCAGTGGCCGTCGGCCGCTTCTGATGGTCGTCGCCGGGTCGCCTGCAGGTTCCGCCACGTTCAAGCCCCACCGTCGCGGACGTGGCGGTATGACACGAAGCGTGTGGCTCAAAGCCGACGACGAGGTCGGCGACTGGGAGACGCGAAAGCGGCGCATCACCGCCGGTCTGGAGGCCGGGGTCGACTGGGTACTGGTCGACGAAGACGACGTGGAACGGGTACAGGACCTCGGCGCCGTCGACGTCGCGGCCTTCACGAACGGGGACGTCCACGTGATGGAGGCCGAGGCCGAGGAGTCGAACGCCGACGCCACCGTCGTGGGCAAGGACGGCGAGGGCGACGGCACCGTCGACCTGCCGTCCGACTTCTCTGGCTCTGCGGACCTCTCTGCGCTCCGCCAGAACGGGGCCGCTCCCGAAGGCGGCTACGTCCGTATCTTCGACGAGGACTACGAAGCGTTCGCCGAGGCCGTCGCGACGGAAGCCGACTACACCATCGTCGTCAGCGAGAACTGGCAGATAATCCCGCTGGAGAACCTCATCGCCCGCGTCGGCGAGGAGACGGACCTCATCGCCGGGGTCACCTCCGCCGAGGACGCCCGCACGGCCTACGAGACGCTCGAACGCGGCGCGGACGGCGTGCTACTCGACACGGACGACGTCGACGAGATTCGAAAGACCGTCGAGGTCCGCGACGAGATGGGCCGCGAGCAACTCGAACTGGAGTACGCCGAGGTCACGGCCATCGAACAGACCGGCTCCGCCGACCGCGTCTGCATCGATACGGGGACGCTGATGGAACACGACGAGGGGATGCTCGTCGGGTCGATGGCGCGTGGACTCTTCTTCGTCCACGCCGAAACCGCCGAGTCGCCCTACGTCGCCTCGAGGCCGTTTCGAGTCAACGCCGGCGCGGTCCACGCCTACGTTCGCACGCCCGACGGTGGGACGAAGTACCTCTCGGAACTGCAGTCGGGCGACGAGGTCCAGATAGTCGACGCACAGGGTCACACCCGCGAGGCCATCGTCGGCCGCGCGAAGATAGAGAAGCGCCCGATGTTCCGGGTGCAGGCCGAGACCGAGGACGGCGACCGCATCGAGACGCTCCTCCAGAACGCCGAGACCATCAAGGTCCACACCCGCGACGGTCGCACCGCGGTCACCGACCTCGAACCGGGCGACGAGATCCTCGTCCACTACGAGGACACGGCGACACACTTCGGCGAGAAGATAGAAGAGAGCATCATCGAGAAGTAACGCTCGTCACGCCGGCGCGACGGACTCGTCACGCCGACACGCGATGGTCCGAGCGAATCTCTCACCCGTCTGCGGTCGTCTCGGTCCGCTTCTCGCTATGTGCACCCGGTCGGAGCGTCAGTGTCGCGACGCCGGCGACCACGAGCAGTCCCGCCCCGATGGCGAACGAGTCGACCCACCCGAGTCGAGCGACCATGACGCCGGCAACCGTCCCGCCGAAGACCCCGCCGGGCACCTTCGACGAGTAGACGAGCGCGTAGTTCTCCGAGGAGCGCGCTCGCCCGTAGTACTCGCCGACGAGCGACGGGACGACGGCGAAGGCCGGACTCCTGAAGAACGCCGTCGCCCCGACCAGTAGCACGAACGCTGGCGCGACGCCGGCGGTGCCGGCCACCACCGCCCCGCCCAGCGAACCGCCACACAGCACCAGCGAGACGCCGACGGTTCGCTCGCCGCCGAACCGGTCGGAGAGGCCGGAAATCACGACGATGCCGCCGGCGTCCGCGAGTGCGACGACGGAGGCGACGGTCGTGGCGGTCGCTTCCGAGAGGCCCAGTCCGGTCGTAAAGCCCACCGACTGCCCGATGAGCATCAGGCCGACGCCGTTGACGACGGTCATCACGCCGAAGAGCACCCAGAACTGCCACGTCCGGACGACGGTCCGCCACCCGACGCCCGTCGTCGAGTCCGGCCCCTCGCTCTGGGTCGCCGGTGCGTTCGCGCTCGTCCCGTCGGGGTCCCGGACGACGAACGCAGCGACGAGACCGACGAGGCCGACGACGGCCCCGAGCGTGAGGAGCGTCCCGGCGTAGGACGCCTCGATACGGCCCCCGACCAGCGGGATGACGACGACGCTGGCCCCGCCGAAGGCCATCGTGACGACACCGGTCGCGAGGCCGCGCCGGTCGTCGAACCACTTCACCGGCGTGTTGACCGCGACGGTGTAGGCACTCCCACAGCCAAGTCCCCCGACGCCGTAGGTGACCGCGGCCACGGCGTAGGACTCCGCCAGCGCCAGTCCGGTGTAGCCGACGAACAACAGGAGCGCGCTCGCGAGGAGTACCGGCCGTGGGCCGGTGCGGTCCCTGACACTCCCGGCGGGAAACTGGACCAGCGTCTGGCCGACGACGTAGGCCGTGAAGACCGTGCCCAGTTGGGCCGGTGACGCCCCGACGCGCGCCCCGACGGCGCCGCTGACCGTCGTCCAGACGAACTGGTACGTGCCGGCCGCACCCATGACGGCCGCGGCGACGCCGACCAACAGCCAGCGGGCGTCTCCGTCCCGAACCACGCGTTACTGTTCGGGGTTCGCCTGCGGCCGTTCGAGTTCGGTCGTACACCAGTGACAGAAGTCGATGTCCTCGTCGAGTTCCTTCCCGCAGTTGGGACACTTCGCCCCCTCGACGACCTCGGCGGCCTCGTTCTCCCGGGTCGCCATCAGGTAGGCGTCGGCCATCGAGAGTGCCCTGATGGCGAGCAGTGCCACCGCCACCTCCACCGGCAGCGCTCTCGAGACGGCGAGGACGCCGTCGACGGTGACTCCGTCCTGAATCGGTGCCACCACCTCGTCACCGATGAGCAACATCGACGTGCTGACGACGAGGCCGAACCAGAGAACCGCACGAAGCCACTCCCGCAGGTAGACGTGTCCCAAACCGGGGTAGAGCAGGGCGAGCGTCGCGGCGAGCCACGGCCGCTTGCGCCCAGTGTCGGTCATATCCGGAACGTCGGACACACATACCCCTATATCTTCCGAACGACTGGGGTTCGCGAGCGGTCTCTCGGCCGATGCCGTCGAGGGCATCGTCCCGCGAGCGGACACCGCGGCACCGATGCGTGCCGTTTAGTGGCTGGCCGACGAGGCTCCGGGTATGACTGGACCGACGTGTCCCGCCTGTGAGACGGAACTGGTGGCCTTCACCGACCTGCCGGCGGACGTCCGCGAACGACTGGAGGCCGACGAGCACCGACAGCGCCAATCCGTGGCCCACCGGCGGGAGAAACACACCGTCTGCCCGTCGTGTACGCTCGAAATACACGGCTGTGGCCAACCGTACGCCATTCCCGACGCGGCACGACCGGACACGCCGTAGCCGCCGGGACGCCGACGGCCCGCCGCCGAGGAACAGACGGCCGCGGGAGACACGGTTATCACCGATGCACCGTACGTCCCTGTATGGAAGTCGTGCCAGAATCTCCCACGGAGACGGTCGAAGTCGAACCGGGCGTCCACCTCGCGCAACTGGCGGCGGGCGAGGAGATGAGCATCCAACACCTTCGCATCGAACCGGGCGGCCGGGTGCCGGAACACAGCCACCACCACGAACAGGTCGGGTTCGTCTATCAGGGCGAACAGACGTTCGTCCTCGAAGACGGCGAGACGGTGACCGTCGAACCGGGCGAGTCCTACTGGCTCCAGAGCCACGAGGTCCACGCCGCCGAGAACCGGGGTGACGTGGACCTCCTCGCCATCGACGTGTTCAGCCCCCCGCGGCCGAACCCGGATTGGCTGGAGTGACTACCGGAGGACGAGGAGGTAGGTCAGCACCGCCAGCGCCAGCGCCGTCGTCGCGACGCTCCGAAGCGTGAACGACGCGAGGCCGAAGAAGCTCAGTCCCCAGACGACGACCGTACTGAACACGAGCGAGAGGAGGAGGTCCAACACCAGTAGTACGCGGATGTCTCCGTCGGATGCCATACCTCTCCGTGGCGGTTTGGGCCGCCTTATTTGTGTGGATTAGTTGTTGATATGTTGTCGGGATAGGTGGGTTCATATTTCGTCTCTCCCAAGAGACAGGTGATGGTTCACAACCGCGACGGCACGCCGGTCGACCCGGTCCCGTTCCTCGTCGTGAGCGGCCTCGGGTTCGCCGTGAGTTTCTCCTTCGGCCCCATCTACGTCATGGCGCTGGGGGCCTCGCTCCCGATGGCGCTGAGCGTCGCGGCGCTCGTGACCGGCCTGACGGCCGCCGTCGCCTACCACCGCTACGTCTGGACCGAGCGCCCCTCCCTCAGGGGGGAGATACCCGCCGAAGCACGGTTCAGACGGCTCCTCTACGGCGTCGTGGCGGGCTTTCTGGCGGTCGCGGCGCTCGCCTTGCCCCTCGTCGCCCAGTAGCCCGTGGAACTATGGCGGGTGACGGTGACAGCACTGCCATGCGCGAGGTCGTCCAGACGCGGTTCGTAGACGCGACGCCGGCCGAACTCGAACGTGCGCTCTCGCCCTCGACCGTCCTCGAAGCGGCGGGCACGTTCACCGTCGTCGAGACAGAGGCAGTCGACGACGGACAGCGAGTCACGGCCCGCGGCGGCGGGATGGAGGCGGTGTTCGAGTTCGAGGACCGTACCGACGGACTCCGCTACCGACAGGTCGGCCAGCAGGGACCGTTCGAGGCGATGGAGACGACGGTGACCTACACCGCGCGTGACCACGGGAGCGAGGTGACCGTCCGGTCGTCGGTCAGTCTCGGACTCCCCCTCGCCTCGCTGACCGACCGGGTCGCCGCGTGGAAACGCCGCGGGGAACTCGACCGGATGCTGGACGGACTGGCCGAGCACGTCTCCTGACGGACGACGGCACGGCGGTTGTGCGCCGGTAGTGCAGTTCTGCAGGAACGTTTATGCCTATTACGAGGGTAATCCGACGCATGAGTATCCTGACGACGGTCAAGGAGGTGTTGCAGGCGTCGACGCAGTCGGCCAATCGGGGTGACGTCACGGAGGAGATGTCGAACGGTGCCTACTGGTGTGACGACTGCGACGAACGGATTCGGGACGTCGACGTCGAGGGTGAGGGGCCCCCGGACTGCCCGACCTGCGGGGACGAGATGCGGTTCGAGCGGTCACAGGGGTCGACTGGGTGTGCATGCTGACCGGCGGAACACGTATCTAGGAAGCGCCGGCTACCAATATCCATGAACGTAGATAAACGAATCCAGGCCTACCTCGATACGTTAGAGGAGTGGTTCCACGGCCTCTATCACGGGATGATAGAACACCCGTCCTTCGAGAAGATAGAGAAGGAAGCCGAGGACACGGCGGACGTGTTCATGTTCGCCTGTTTCGCCGACGCCTTCGGCATCCCGAGTCCCGTCTCCTACTACACGGCCGAACTCCTCCCGTACCTGACCGACGAGTTCGTCCAGTGGGAGCGGCGGATGTGGGACCGCCAGTCGTACATCGAACGCAAGGGCCAGCAGTACCACTTCTGACATGAACAAGTTCGTCTTCTTCGGCGGGAAAGGCGGTGTCGGCAAGACCACCGTCTCCTCTGCCTACGGTCTGAAGTGTGCGCGCGACGGCCTCCGGACCCTGTTGGTCTCGACGGACCCGGCCCACAGCACCTCGGACGTCTTCGACCAGCAGTTCGACGACGACCCGAAACCCGTGGCGGGCCACGAGGACCTCTTCGCCATGGAACTGGACCCCGACGAGGAGGTCCAGCGCCACATGCGGGAGATAAAGTCGACGATGTCCGACCAGGTGAGTCCGGCCATCGTCAACGAGATAGACCGCCAGATAGAGTTGGCCCACCGGACGCCCGGGGCCTACGAGGCGGCGCTGTTCGACCGGTTCATCGACGTGATGCGGAACAGCGACGAGTACGACCGCGTCGTCTTCGACACGTCGCCGACGGGCGGCACGCTCCGACTGCTGGCGCTCCCGGAGTTCCTCGAGTCGTGGATAGAACGGCTCACGGAGAAACGAAAGGAGAGCGTCGACCTCTTCGAGAAGGCCGCCATCGGCGACAAGGAGGCCAGACAGAAACTCAAGGAAGACCCCATCATCCGGCGACTCACCGAACGCAAGGAGATGTTCGAGTTCGCCGGCGAGACGTTGCGCGAACAGTCGGCGTTCTACCTCGTGTTGAACCCCGACGAACTCTCTATCGAGGAGTCTCACCGGGCGGTGTCGGACTTGACCGAGGCCGGCCTGACCGTCGGCGGCCTCGTCGTCAACAAGGTCGCACCTTCCCCCGACGACGACGAGACCGGCAAGGGAGCGATGTATCTGCGGGAACGGCACCGGACCGAACAGGACCGACTCGAACGCATCCACTCGGAGTTCGACCAGCCAGTCGTCGCGGTCATCGAACAGCGCGTCTCCGAGATCAAGGGTGACCTCCTCTCGGAGGTCACCGAGGAACTCGGTATCGAGACAGCGGCGTCCCCACCGCAGGCCTGATAGTTCCGGGCGGTTCGACGGGGACGCAGTAGCCACTGCTCCGTTTCTCTCTGGCGATTCTGACGCGCGATGTCCACAATTATTAAATACTTTTTGCCCACAGATACGGGTGAGGGTCAATAACATGGTACAAGTACTGTGGCTCGTCGTAGCGACGCTGTTGACGTTCAGCGTTGGATACCTCGGGTACTCACGGTATCTGGCGCAGTTCGTGGAGTTGAGTGACCAAAACGAGACACCGGCACACAAGTACGAGGACGGACAGGAGTACGTCCCCTCGAAGAAACCGGTGTTGCTGGGACACCACTACTCCAGCATCGCCGGGGGTGCGCCCATCGTCGGGCCCATCACCGCCGGCGTCGTCTGGGGGTGGGTGCCGGCCCTGCTGTGGATCGCCATCGGCAACCCGCTGATGGGTAGCGTCCACGACTTCGTCTCGCTGTCGGGAAGTCTCCGGCACGAGGGGAAGTCCATCGGCTACATCATCGGCGAGTACGTCGGGGACCGGGGGAAGAAGATGTTGCTGTGGTTCGCGTTCCTGACCATCATCCTCGTGGTGGCAGTGTTCGCGCTCGTCGTCGCCATCGTGTTCAACGCCTACCCACAGGCCGCGACGGCGAGTTTCGTCTACATCGCCCTCGCGCTGGTGTTCGGGGTGTACCTGTACCAGCTGGACCTCCCGTTCATCCCGGGGACGGCGGCGTTCGTCCTCGCGGTGTTCGGCGGGGTCTTCGTCGGTATCGAGTTCCCGCTCGCGCTGTTCCCGGCCGAGGGGCTCCCCGAGGGGACCATCGTCCTGTTCGGCTCGGGGCTGGCGTCGATAGTGCCCGCGGCGGGCACGCTGGGCGCGAACACCGCCGGTTGGATTCCGGTCATCCTGCTGTACGCGGCCATCGCGTCGGTGCTCCCGGTGTGGACGCTGCTCCAGCCGCGTGACTTCCTCTCGTCGTTCCTGCTGTACGCAGGCGTCGGCGGGGCGCTGCTGGCGATTATCGTCGGCACCCTGCTGGGGACGTCCGCGGAACCGCTGGTCATCCAGCTCGAACCGTACTACGGCTTCATGGGGACGGCGGGCCTGCCGCTGTTCCCGCTGCTGTTCGTGACCATCGCCTGTGGGACCATCAGCGGCTTCCACTCGCTGGTGTCCTCGGGGACGACGGCGAAGCAACTGAACAAGGAGACGGACGCCCGCCCCATCGGCTACGGTGGGATGCTCGGCGAAGGCCTGCTCGCGACCGTCGCGCTCGGCACCGTCGCCGTCGCGGGCGTCACGGCCGGTGGCGGTATCGGTCGTGCGCTCCCGAACTTCGCGTCCGGTGGCAGCGTGATGCTGACGAGCTTCGGCATCCCGACGTCCGTCGGTGCGCCGTTCATGGCGCTCGTGCTCGTGAGCTTCCTGCTGACCTCGACCGACACGGCCGTCCGGCTCGGCCGCTACATGGCCGAGGAAATCGTCGGCACGCCCGACGCCAGCAGTTCGGCCATCCGACAGGCCCAGGAGGTCGGCACCAACCGCTACAGTAACGCGGCCATCCAGTGTCTCATCGCCTACGCGCTGGTCGCCAGCGGCTCCTGGGCGAGCCTGTGGCCCCTCTTCGGCGGTGCGAACCAGCTACTGGCCGCGCTGGCGCTGCTGACCGCGACGGTGTGGCTGGCCAACTGGGACGACGACAAACAGCTCATCAGCACCGGCGTCCCGATGGCGCTGATGACCGTCATCACCGTCTGTGCCCTACTGTACCTCTCGCTGTACCAGAACCTCTACCAGCAGTTCATCCAGGGCGGCTTCGCCGAGAGCGCGGGCATCTTCGCTCGCATCTCGGTCGCCGTCCAGATAGTGCTGGCACTGGTGCTGGTCGGCCTCGCGCTCTCGCTGGTCTGGATCGGCTACAAGAACATCCGGACCGTGCGCGAACGGCCCAGCGGCGCGCCGGCCGACGACTGAGCGGACGACCACGGGCATCGGTGCCCGTTCGACGACGATGCTTCGCGGTACTTTTTCAGTGCGTGACGCCGGCGACGACCTGCTGGACTCGCTCGTCGTCGGCCGCCGAGCGCGGCGTGACGCTGACGACGGTGACGAACTCCTCGCCGTCGCGCACCGAGACGACAGTGACGCGGACGGGGACCGTCTCCCCCCCGCGGGTCGCCGTGCCGGTGTAGGTCCGGGCCGCCGTCTCGTTGGCGAGCAACCGGACGGTCGTGTTCTCACCTCGCTCCAGCGACTCGACGGCGTAGGTCGACTGCAGGTAGGTCACGAGGGCGGTCGGCGAGAGGGTCGCGAGGGGGTTCCTGACGACCGGTTGGTTCTCTATCGGGTGGACGGCCGGCGCCGTCGCGACGAGGACCAGCGCCGGGCCGCTGTCGGTCCCGCGGCGGTAGGTCGTGATAGGCGTCGTCGCCGTCACCGGACGCTCGGCGCTCATCTTCACGTCGCCGCTGATGGTCGCGCCGACCGTCGTGTTGAACGTCCTGTTGGCCGTCCCGACGCGCTCGTAGCCGGTCCCGTCGAGGGCCGTCGCGTCCACCGTGGCCGGCGTCCCGGCGGCGACCACGCGCGACGGGCCACCGCTGGAACACCCCGCCAGCGCGACGAACGCGACGAGTGCGACGGCGAGCGCCGGTCGGCTCATCCCAGCCAGGCCCGGAGCCGACCCAGCAGTCCGTCGGGGCCCGCGTCGAGGTCACGCCACAGTTCGAAGGCCGCGGTCACGTCGGCCTCCGAACTCCCCACGGCGTCCTCGCGGTCGGGGGCGACCACGGCGAGGTTCACTTCGTAGGCACCGTAGTAGCCGTACTTCAGTAGGGTCCGGTCGCGGAACCCGTCGACGTACGAGCGCACGTCCTCGGGGATGTCGGGCACCACGAGGACGAACGTGAAGTCGGTCCCCTGGTGTTCCTCGTCGGCCGCTATCCACTCGTCGGCGAGGTCGTGCCCCAACTCGACCAGCGCGTCGAGGTCTGCCCGCGAGACCCCGTCGGCCCGCCGCACGAACAGGTGTTCGACCGTCTCGTAGTTGGCCCAGTTGATAGACTGGTGGAAGAACTGCTTCTGGCTCTCGACGTACAGCCGCCCGTACATCTCGAAGCGCTGGCTCCCGGCCGTGTGGTCCCGTTCGAGGTCGTAGTTGAACTTGAGACGGTCGGCGACGCGCTGGAGGTAGTCGTCGTCCCACGAGGGCAGGTCGGCGTCGGCCTCGGCCGCCGTCTCTGGGGCCTCTGCTGTGCGTCGGGTGTCGTCGGATTCGCTCATTCGTCCGGGTCGTACGGGTGGACGTCGTCGACGGCCGGTGCGCCGACGACGAACGTCTCGGCTGGTTCGGTAGCCGACTCCGGGTTGAACGCTCGCTGTGGGCTGTCGGGCTCGACGACGAACACCTCGTCGGCCCCGACCTCGAACGTCCCCTCGGGTGTCTCGACGTGGAGCGTTCCCGAGAGGACGTAGAAGACCTCCTCCTGGTCGTCGTGGTAGTGGTAGGCCAGCGGAATCTGTTCTCCGGGGGCCACTTCGTAGACGTTCGCAGCCATCTGCTCTAACCCTGCGGCGTCGCCGATGGACCGCTGGACGCACGGTCGGTCTGGTGTGGCGGCGACGTCGTCCGGCGCGATGTGATGATACCCCATATCGCACACTCGTCGGCGACCCACCTAAAACGTCGGTCCCGAGCGGCCGCTCACGTCGGTGTGTGACGGAATAACGTGACAGCGAGTAGACACCACTGCATTTAACACGCTCCCTCCGTCACCCATCCGATGCGACCATCTCGCAGTCCCGGAGACGCCGCTCGCAGTGTCGACGTTCGCACAGGACCCGACGACCAACCGTTGGCGTCCACGACTACACGCAATGACCGACACTACACACGCGGACGACTTCCGAGGACGAATCGAAGCAGTCGACACAGCGACCGCCGACACAGACCGCCTGCTGACGGTCGCTGTCCCCGCCACGGCACCGCTCGGCGAGACGCTGGAACGCATCGAAGCGGACCACGCCGAAGCGAACTACCTCGACACGGACGAGACGACGCAGACCTACGTCGAGGACGCCCTCGAAGAGATACGCCGTATCCTCCACGACTACGAGCGGACGCCGGAGAACGGCCTCGTCGTCTACGCCGGCGTCGTCGACAGCGACCTCCGGACCTACGTCTTCGACGACCTCGCCGAACCGGTGACCGAGTCGGTGTACGAGCGCTCGAACGAGTTCGACACGTCGCCGCTGGACGTGCGCGTCGCCCCGTCGGCCGACGCCCCCACCCACGGACTGCTGATAGTCACCCGCGAATCGGCTGTCCTCGGCCGCTACGACGCCGAGACGGTCGAACTGGTCGACGAGGTGACCAGCGACGTGCCCAGCAAGCAGGCTGCCGAGGGTCGGTCCGAGGACCGCTTCCAGGGGCGGAGCGACGAACGCGCCGACGAGTTCTTCGACGCGGTCGGTACGGCCGCCGAACGGGTGTTCCTCGAGGACGCCGGGACCGGCAGTGACGACCCCGACGCCGGCATCGACCGACTGGTACTCGGCGGGAGCGAAGTGATGGTCGAACGGTTCGAGGACGGTGACCATCTCCCCGACCGCCTCGCCGACCGGGTCGCCGGTCCCTTCGAGGTGGCCTACGCCTCCGAACAGGGACTCCGCGAACTGGTCGAGGCGGCCGAGGCCGCCGACGCACTCGACGTCGGCGAGGCCCGCGAGACGCTCGACACCTTCTTCGCGGACCTCGACGGCGACGACCCGACCGTCTACGGACACGAGGACACCGCCGAGGCCGTCGACAACGGTGCCGCAGAGACGGTGTTGCTGGCCGACTCGCTCGACGCGGCGGACGCCCAGATACTCGCCAGACAGGCGGCAGAGACCGGCGCTGACACCGTCGTCGTCCCGACCGGGTACGACCGCGGTGAGCGGTTCGCCGAGGGGTTCGACGGCGTCGGCGCGATTCTCCGCCACCCCGTCGCCTGACGGGCGCACCGCCCCGCTCTAGTGGCGGTTCCCCACCTGTCGCGCACAGCGGCAAGCTTTATTCGTCTCTCCCGACAACCATCACGGTATATCATGGGCAAGAAGACGGAAACTTGCGGTCGGTGTAGCATGACCACCGTCGTCGACGTCTCGGACGGGGACGGGTCCAGCGCGTTCGGGTCCGAGCGCATCGAGGTGTCCGACGACGAGGCTCGGGCCGTCTCGCCCGGTGCGTGGCTCTCGGGCGTCAAGCGCCGCCTCGACGACGTGGCGACGCGGCTGACCTACGGCCGCTAGCACACCTTCTCCAGTCTCGCCGACGGTCGGACGAGCGGTCCCCAGCGTCGTCTAGTACCGACGCCGCACCGGTCACTCACTCCGTAACTGCTCGACGAGCGAGCGCAGGGTCGCGAGGTCGTACTGCCCCGGAGCCGTCGCCTCGGCGGGGTCGACCGGTGCGTAGCCGATACGCGACCCGTACAGCGGGGCGACGGCCCGCGAGTGCCGGCCGGCCTCGGCCATGCACATCGTCGCCACCCGCTCGCCGGCGGCCGACAGTTCACGGGTCGCACCGAGCATCGCCAGCACGTCGTCGGGCGAGTGGGCGGTCGTGGCCATCTTCCCCACGTCGCCGTGGTCGCAGGCCCGCGCCAGTCGGTCGACGATGGCGTCGCGGTCGGGGGTCGCCTCGAAGTCGTGGGTCGAGACGACGACCGACGCGCCGTGGTCGCGGGCGTGGTCGGCGACCCGAGCGGCGTCGTAGTCACCGTCGCCGTCCAGCGCCGCGAGTTCGAGGTCGACGGCCGTGACGGCGTCGTACTCGACGGCACGCTCCAGCGCGTCGAGTCGTGCCGCGTCGTCGGGCGCCTCTCCCCCCTCCCACGCGACGCGGTTGGTGACGAGGACCGGCAGGTCGCCGTCGTAGGCGTCGATTTGGCCCAGCGGGTCGGCGGCGAAGTCCATCCGGAGTTCGACGCCGTCGGCGTCCTCGCGGGCGGCCGGTTCCATCGAGAGGTCGGAGCCGGCAGCCAGCAGCGTGAACGAGGTGAAGTCCATGCCCGACGTTCGGCGGAGGTGGCGTAAAAAGACGCCGCCTCCGTGGCGGCCCCGCAGGCCGCTACGGGCGTCCCCAGTGCCCGCTCGCGACCGGTCGTTTCGAGAGCGTCTCGACGTCCGACCGGGTCGGTTTGAGGACGCGGTACGCCGTCGTCGGTCGCAACAGCGAACTCGGAGGCGTCTCCATCATGAACACGCGCACCAGCGCCTCGCGTAGACGCCAGTCCGACTGGGCCTGCCGAATCAGTCGCGCGATGTAGCGGTTGAACAGGTCGGTGCCGCGGGGCTTCGGACCGGTCGTCGCCGGGAACTCGAAGTCCCCGCCGACGGCGATGGACCACGGCACGTCGATGATGGGTTCGACCGCCTCGAAGAACGACAGTCCGAACCCGGTGTCCTCCGCCGACGCCAGCGTGTGGTGCAACACGAGCGCTTCGAGGGCCGCGACCGACATCCCCTGCCCGTAGATGGGGTTGAAACTGCACAGCGCGTCGCCGGTGACGACGAGGCCGTCCGGGAACCGGTCGAGGGCCTCGAAGCGGCGGCGTCGGTTAGAGGGGAACGGATAGTGAGCGACGTCCGCCTCGGTCAGCCCCTGCTCGTCGAATATCTCGGCCAGTTCGGGCACGGGGAGGGTAGCGGCGAAGGCACTCAGTTCGGCCGGGTCGGTCGGCGGGTGGTCGCCGTGAACGCCCGCGAGCGTCGCCACCCAGTGCCCGTCCTCGACCGGGAAGACGCCGGCCCCGCGGGTGCGTGGCGGGTCCGGTGGGACGAAGAAGGCCCGGCGGTCGCCGGCCGGTCGCTCGGCGCTGATGGTGCTGTAGGCGATGTCGATGTGGACCTCGTCGACGGGGGGTGACTCGTAGCCGTTGTCACCGAGCCACGTCGCCGTCTGACTCGTCCTGCCGGTCGCGTCGACCACGAGGTCGGCGTCCACCTCGTCGTGGCCGCCGTCGGCTCGCAGTTCGACGCCAGTGACCGCCGTGCCGTCGCTGGTCGTCAGGTAGTCGACTTGCCGGCACTCGGTCCTGAGCGTGACGCAGTCGACGGCGGCGAGACGGCGACGGACCACCTGTTCGAGGAGCGGCCGCGTCGCGGAGTACATCGGCATGCGTGTCGCTCCCTCCGCGAGGAAGCCGCCCTTCTCGTAGTGGCGGAAGTCGCTCATGGTGTCGACGAGCAGGCCGCCGGCCGACAGGAGTTCTTTGCTGTAGCCCGGGAACAGGTCTTCGAGGGTGGCCCGGCCCGCCTCCTGAAGCGCGTGGACGTGGTCGCCCTGTGGCACGCCCCGGCGAGTGGTCGGTTCGTCCGGGAGCGAATCCCGCTCGACGACCGTCACCGACTCGAAGCCGTCCGCTAGCACGCGCCCCGCCAGCAGCCCCGCCATGCTCGCACCGACGACTACCGCGTGGTCTCCGACGGCGTCGACCTCGTCGCGGTCGTATCTGGGTACGGTTGTCAGGGTCATCGCAGGTGTCCCCACCGTCCTGTTCTCACCTCGTCGTGTTAACAATTACCACGACGCTCGTCGTGCCGACGACCAGCCTCTTCTCCCCCGTCACCCACTCGGTCACTCGACCGGGGCGTGCGTCACGCGATAGCCCTCGTCCGTTCGCTCGACGCCGTCGACGGCGTACAGACGGATGCGACGCTCCTGTTTGGTGTTGACGGCGAAGTCGTAGTGTTCGGCCTCGTAGCCCGGTTCGTTCCCCCGGTCCCGGTACTGCTCGACCCACTCGCGGTGGTCGGCCAGTCGCTCGCGCGCCAACCGTTCCGAGCGGTCGGGGAGACGGTCCACTCGCTCGGCGAGCGCTCGGACGAGGTCGGGGTCGCGCTCGACGCCGACGGAGTTCCGAGCGCCGGCCATCGCCGCCAGCGTCGTGGTCCCGGTGCCGAGGAACGGGTCCAGCACGGTGTCGCCGTAGACGGAGAACATCGAGACGAGGCGGTACGGAATCGCCATCGGGAACGCCCCCGACCGGTCGCGCAGGCCGTCGTCGATGTCCTGTGCTTCGCCGGGCAGTTCCCAGAGGTCCGAGAACCACTCGTTGCGCTCCTCCCAGAAGTACGCGCTCTCGTAGCGCCGGTCGGCGCCGGGTTCGAGACGGCGTCGCTCCCCGTTGCGGAACACGAGGACGTGTTCGTGTTCCAGCGTGGGATAGGCGTTGGGCGGGACCATCCCCGACCCCATGAACTTCGCGCCGCTGTTGGTCGGTTTCCTCCAGAGGATGTCCGGGAGCGCCCGCAGGCCGCGGTCGGTGAATCGGTCGGTTATCTCCGCGTGATTCGGGTACGAGCGGAACCCGTCGGCCAGCGACCGCGTGGCGTCGCCGACGTTGATACAGGCGATACCGCCCGGCACGAGGACGCGCTCGATTTCGGCCCACACCGTGTCGAGCACGTCGTGCATCAACTCGAAGGCCCTGTCGCCGTCGTCCTCGTCGAGTGCCGTCCCGACGTCGGGGTCCAACGCGGCGAAGATGTCGTCCCACATCTCTATCATCGGGTACGGCGGCGAGGTGACGACGAGTTCGACGCTGTCGTCTGCCAGTGGCAACTCTCGGGCGTCGCCCGTGACGACCCGGTGGCTCGTCTCCATAGCGAGTTCTGAAGTCGCCGGGACTCGTGTCTTGCGGTTATCGACGGTCGAGGAGTCCCTGAATCTCGGTTATCTTCGCGGTCTGTTGCTCGTTGGCCGCGGCTATCTGTTCGATCTCGTCGGCGACCTCCTCGGCGTTCTCGGCGGTCAGGTCGACCATACTGGCGACTTCCTCGGTGGACGCGGCCTGTTCGTCGGTGGCGGAGGCGACCTCCTCGGCACCTCGGGCGGCCTCCTCGACGGCCTCGTCGATGTCCCGCAGAATCTCGACGGTTCGGCTCACCTGCTCGATGCCTTCCTCGACCTGTTCGTTGGCGTCGTCGATGCTCTCGACGGTGTCCTCCGTGTCGGCCTTGATGTTCGAGACGAGTTGCTCTATCTCGGTGGCGTTCTGCTGGGACTCCTCGGCGAGGCTCTTGACCTCGTTGGCGACGACGGCGAACCCTTCGCCGGCCTCGCCCGCGCGAGCGGCCTCGATGGACGCGTTCAACGCGAGCATGTTGGTCTGGTCGGCGATGTCGTTGATTACCTCGACGATCTCGTCTATCTCGTCGATGCGGTCGCGGAGTCGCTCGACGTCCTCGGAGACCGCCTCGTTGGCCTCGTCGACCGACTCCATCGCGTCGATGGCGTCGTCGGCCACGTCACGCCCCTCGTCGGCGAGTTCTCTGGCACGGTCGCTCACCTGTCGGACCTGACTGGCACTCGACGCGACTTCCTCGACGGTCGCCGAGAGGTTCGACACCTCACCGGCTACCTCGCGCATGTTCTCCGACTGTTCGTTCGCGAGGTCGCTTATCTCCTGTGAGCTGGCGGAGACGCTCTCCGACGTTCGCAACAGCTCGTCGATAGCGGTGCCGAGGTCCCGGTCACTGGACCCGGCGACGCTCGGGGCGACGTCGCCCGAATCTGAAGCCATGTTCTCACCGCACGGGTCCAGCAGATTAAACGTACCTCCGTGGTTATCAGCCCTGATTCTCCCTCGGACGCCGGAGCGCGCCGGCTACGCGACGGGCAGGTCCTGCTCGGCCTCCAGCAGTTCGTGGTAGCGGTTGCGGATGGTGACCTCGGAGATGTCGGCGACCTCGCTGACGGCGGCCTGCGTCGTCTTCTCGTTGGTCAGCAGCGCGGCGGCGTAGACGGCGGCGGCGGCCAGTCCGACGGGCGACTTCCCGGAGTGGACGCCCTGCTCTTTCGCGTTCTGGAGGAGTTGCCGGGCGCGGTGCTCGGCCTCGTCGGAGAGGTCCAGCGAGGAGGCGAAGCGCGGGACGTAGCTCTCGGGGTCGGCGGGTTTCACTTCCAGACCGAGTTCGCGGACGACGTAGCGGTAGGTCCGGGCGATCTCGCTCTTCTCGACCCGGGAGACGTCCGTAATCTCGTCGAGCGAGCGGGGAACGCCGGCCTGTCGCGCGGCGGCGTACACGGAGGCCGTCGAGACGCCCTCGATGGAGCGACCCGGAAGTAGGTCCTCGTCCAGTGCGCGGCGGTAGATGACCGAGGCCGTCTCGCGGACGTTCTCGGGGAGGCCGAGCGCGGAGGCCATCCGGTCTATCTCGCCGAGCGCCTGCTTGAGGTTGCGCTCCTTGGAGTCGCGGGTGCGGAACCGCTCGTTCCACTTGCGCAGGCGCTGCATCTTCTGGCGCTGTTTGCCCGACAGGGAGTTGCCGTAGGCGTCCTTGTCGCGCCAGTCGATGTTGGTCGAGAGGCCCTTGTCGTGCATCATGTTCGTCGTCGGTGCGCCGACACGGGACTTCTCGTCTTTCTCGCTGGAGTCGAAGGCGCGCCACTCGGGACCGCGGTCGATTTCGTCGGACTCGACGACCAGCCCACAGTCCTCACAGACCGTCTCGCCGTGTTCGTCGTCCATCACGAGAGAGCCACTGCACTCGGGGCAGGCGGTCGAAGTCGACGTCGATTCCTCTGTCTGCTCGTCCGTCCGTCGTCGTGTTCGCGTGTGTTCGCTCATTGGTTGCGAAGGCGGGTGCTCACCGGGTGGGACTCGCCGTAGAACCCGGAGGCAATCGGTAATACTGCGTCTGTCCGAAAGAGATTTAAAAATTGTGGTATCGAAACGAGGACGGGCGAGTTACGCCACGAAACACGTGTTTGTGTACGGAACACAAGACCATTCAAATAACAACAATCATGAATCATCCGGCAGTTTCCAGAGATATGGACGTCGCAGTCGGGAGCGAGAATCCGGTCAAGCGGGCCGCTGTCGAGCGTATCCTGCCGGACGCCGTCGTCGTCTCGGTCGGCGTCGACTCCGGCGTGGCCGAACAGCCACGGGGCCGTGCGGAGACGGTCACGGGCGCTGAAAACCGGGCGGCGGCGGCGCTGTCTGCCACCGACGCCGACTTCGGCGTCGGTATCGAGGGCGGCGTCACGGAGCGCGACCGGCCGCCGGGGCTCTGGCTCGTGATGTGGGCCGTCGTCACCGACGGCGACCGGACGGCGTACGGCGAGGGACCGTCCATCCGACTCCCCGAGGCCGTCGCCGGTCGCGTCCGTGACGGCGAGGAACTCGGCCCGGTCCTCGACGACAGACTCGGGCGCGAGGCCGTCGCCGAACGGGAGGGTGCCGTCGGCGTCTACACCGACGGGCGACTCACGCGGACGGACGCGCTGACCGACGCCGTCGCCGGGGCGTTCGGGCCGTTCCTCACCGACCGGTACGATACCCGCTGACCCACCTCAGTCGGTCGCCTCGGGTTCGACGTCGGCGGCGGTCCGGGACTCCTCGACGGCTTTGGTCAGCGAGACGTTGAGCCACGCCATCGAGACGACGCCGCCGACGATGGTGACGGCGTTCTTCACGGCGTGGTCGACGATGGCCACCGACAGCGCCGTCGCGACGCCGATGCCCGCGGGGGTCAGCGGCACGACGATGACGGTGAACGCGCCCTCGTAGAGGCCGACGCCGCCGGGCGTGAGCGGGAGCACCTTCGCGAGGTTCCCGACGCTGACGGCGAAGAAGCCGACGGCGACGAGCGACGGCGTGAGCGCGTAGCCGAAGGCGGCGAAGACGAGCAGTGCCGTCACCACGTCCAGCGCCCAGATGGCGAGGCTCGCGAGGCCGACACGGGCGAACGAGCGGCCGTCGCCGGCCACCGTCTGCACGTCGCCGACGAACCGTTCGACGACGCCCGCGACGTAGTCGGCGTAGGAGTCGTCGCTCAGGCGGCCCACCGTCCGGCGGACGAGGTTCCGGTCGGTCCGGGCGCTGGCGACGATGGCGACGACGGCGCCGATAGCGGCCAACCCGACGAACGCGGCGACGGCGATGGCCGTCTGCCCGCTCGCGGCGGCGTCACCGCCGGCCACGTCGCCGGTGACCGCGCCGATCAGCGTGTCGGCCGATCCCGTCGCCGCCAGTCCCATCATCACGACGCCGGCCAGTAGCGTGATGGTCAGCAGGTCGAAGACACGCTCGACGGCCAGCGACGCGAACCCGGATGGGTACGGGATGGAGCGCCGGGCCTTCACGACGTAGGCGCGCACGGCGTCGCCCGCCCGCGCGGGGAACACGAGGTTCCCGGTCTGGCTGATGAACACCGCGCCCGTGAGGAAGTCCCACCGCTCGCGGAATCCCATCGACTCGAGGATGTCCCGATAGCGTGCGCCACGCAGCGGCCACGAGAGCGCGTAGACGACGGCGCTGGCGCCGACCAGCGCGGGGTCTGCGCCGGCCATCTCGTTCAGGACCGTCTGGGGGTTCAGATACTGGGTCATCAACAGGAGCGCCACCGCGACCAGCGCCGTCCCGGCACCCAGCGACACGCGGCGGGTGATGCGGGGACTGACGGAGAGTTCCCACCACGTCCGGAGAATCTGGCTCCCCATCCCGAACACGTCCCGGACGATGTCGACCTTCGAGTCGCCTTTCGGTTCCCAGTCGACGGGGAACTCCTTGACGCGGAACCCGCGGCGCTGGGCCTTCACGAGCAGTTCGGTGTCCCAGAACCAGTGTTCGTCCTCGACGGCCGGACCGAGCACCTCGAAGGCCTGCCGGTCGAACGCCTTGAACCCGCACTGGTGGTCTCTGAGGTCCGAGCGCAGGATGGTGCGGACGAGCGTGTTGTAGCCGATGCTCGGGACGCCGCGTTTGGCCGGCCGGTCCGCCCGGTTCTCGGGCATCCAGCGCGACCCGGTGGCCACGTCGTACTCGCCCGAGCGGACGCTCTCGACGAGTTCTTCGAGGTGGGACATGTCCGTCGCGAGGTCGGTGTCGAAGTACACCAGCGTGTCGCCCTCGGCCCGTTCGAAGGCGTACTCCAGTGCGCCCCCGCGGCCGAGGCGTCTGTCGGAGTGGATGTGTCGGACGCGGTCGTCCTCGGCGGCGAGGCGGGTCGCTATCTCGGGTGTGCGGTCGTCACAGCCGTCCTCGGCGACGATGACTTCGAACGCGTCGTCGGGGAGGAAGTCGGCGAGCGTCTCCAGCGTGACCGAGACGGTCCGCTCGATGGTGTCTGCCTCGTTGTAGGCGGGCAGGACGACGCTCACCTCGACGTCGGTCATTGGTGTCCACTGCGCGAGGGAGCCAAAAGTACCTTCTGTTCGTTCGGAGACGCACTGACCCACCAACAGCGCGTTAATCGTCTAAACAGGTGCTAAGACAGCGTCGGCACGTCCCCTCAGTCCGCGTCGCCCGGCGACCGGGCCGTGACGAACCGCGAGAGGTCCTCGCCGACCTCCGTCTCGGACTCGTAAGGTCGGCCTACGACGATGTCGCCGGCGCGACTCCGCCCGACGCCGGGAATCGTCGTCAGTTCGTCCATCGAGGCGCTGTTGACGTCCAGCGGGTAGGGGACGCCGGTCACCGACCGGTAGCCGTGGCCGGTGATGGCGACGTCTATCGTCCGCCCGAGTTCGCGTTCGCCGGGCAACCCGACGAGCAACGGGTAGGTCCCGAGTTGGCGGCCGAACGTCTTGCCGTCCTGGTGGTACTCCAGATGCACGTCCGGCAGCACGGTCCCCGGGGGCGCGACGCGCTTGAGCATCGGGTTGTCTATCTCCTCGCGGACCTCCTGCTTGTACTGTTTGAACAGTTGCTTGTGGTCTTTCGCGATGTCCGCGCCGGTGTCGGCCATGTCCGTCCCCTCGAAGGCCATCACCTGCCGGATGTTCACGCGGCGGAGCATCAGGCCCTCGTCGTAGACGCGCTGGAGGAACCGCTTGTTGTGTTCGAACGTCTCCCGCGTCTCGCCTTTCAGGCCGTGGACGAGGTTGATGCCCGGCAGGAGTTTCGGCAGGCGTCGTGCGGCGTCGTCGCCGAAGTTCGGGGCCGAGTCCCGGTCACCGCCCGGACGGAACCCGGCCACCTCGTTGACGACCTTCACGGCTTCGAAGCACTCGTCGGCGGTGACGTTGAGGTTGTTGTCGCTCTGGACGGCGGGGTCCGCCGACTCCAGGCCGAACGCGGCGGTGTCGCCGGGCGTGTTGTGCTCGGCGATGATGCGTATCCCCTCGCGGGCCTTCTCTGGCCACTTGACGATGGTGATGGGGTTCATGTTGTCGAGGTGGAGCGTCTCCAGGTCGGGCGCTACCTCGCGGATGCCGCCGTAGAGGCGACGGAGTGCGTCGGGGTTCGGGGCCTCGCCGTCGCCGCCGTAGGCGAGGATGTCGGCCTGCCGGCCCAGACGGAAGTGCTTGACACCGCGGTCCGAGAGCGCGTCCACCTCGTCGACGACGCTCTCGGGCGGCCGGAAGTCCGGATTGCCGTACATCGGTTCCGTACAGAACGAACAGCGGTACGGACACCCCCGGGAGGTCTCCATCTCGCAGATGAGGTACTCCGGGTGGTTCGGGTGTTGTTCGACGACGAACGCGCCCGCCCGGGCCCACTGGGTCTCCTCCTCGACGGAGCGGTAGCGGTTCTCGAACCCTTCGAGGCCGGAGTCGACGAGGTCGTAGACGGCCGCCTCTACGTCGGCCATCGCGAGGAAATCGAAGTCCAGGTCGTCGCGGGCCGTCTCGCTTGCCCCCTCGTTGGCCTCGCCCACGCCGAAGCGGACGGGGCCGCCGATGACGGAGGTGCCATCGGCCGTCCACGCCAGTTTCCGCACCTCGTCGGGTTCCGCTGGTGTCCCGCCGACGTACTTCCCGGGGACGGTCATCCCGCCGACGTACACCATGAGGTCGGCCTCTTCGACGTCGCGCCAGCGGTTGGTGTCCTCGCGGAGTTCGTCGATAGTCAGGTAGGTTATCTGCTCACTGGGGACGCCGGCGTCGACCATCGCACCGGCCGCGTACCGAGGGTACGTCGAGATGTAGGGTGGCACCCCGAAGTGTGCGGGTTCGTCGACGTAGCCGTCGACGATGGTCACGTCGAGCGTCTCGGGGTCTACGGTCATGGGCGCGGTTTGACGTTCGACGCCTAAAACGGTGTCTGGTCGGCCACGTCGTGCCGGCGAAAGTTGACATGATTACACGAAATCGATCAGTCACAACAAATATATATTAGATTTGCGTATATATTACTACGATTATGAAGCCCACTTTGTCACGCAGAAACTTCTTGGGGGCGCTCGGTGCGACGGCCGCGGTCGGTCTGGCCGGGGGGGCACGCGGCGCACGCAGTGGTTCGATTCACGCGGCACTCGGCGCCAAGAACACCCCGCCGCCGGGGACGTCCGTCGTCGGCATCTACCCGGCGTGGTCGCGCTACGAACGCGACTACATGCCGGGCGAGGTGCCGCTGGACCAGATTACCCACCTCCAGTACGCCTACCTCTCCGTCGAGGAAGACGGGAGCGTGGGCTACGCCGACCAGTTCGCCGACACGCGTAACCTCGCGGCGTTCCAGGCACGCAAGAAGAACCACCCCGACACGAAGATGATTCTCTCTATCGGGGGGTTCTTCGCGTCTCGGTACTACTCGAGGGTGACGGTCGACAGCGCTCGTCGCGCCCGGTTCGCCCGGACCGCCGTCGAGATTATGCGCGAGTACGACTTCGACGGCCTCGACCTCGACTGGCGCTACCCCAGCGGTGAGGACGCCGACCAGTACACGCGCGACGGGGACATCCGCCAGTTCACGCTCCTGATTCAGGAGGTCCGCCGGCAACTCGACGCCGCCGGCGAGGAGGACGACAAGGACTACGAACTCAGCCTCTCGGCCGCCATCAACCCGAACTTCGCCGAGGAACTGGTCGTCGCGGAGTTGGCCGACGCCGTCGACCGGGTCAACGTCGTCTGCTAC
Organism: Haloarcula rubra; assembly: GCF_019599465.1. Classification (GTDB taxonomy): domain Archaea; phylum Halobacteriota; class Halobacteria; order Halobacteriales; family Haloarculaceae; genus Haloarcula; species Haloarcula rubra. The sequence continues at coordinate 432,093 of NZ_RKLR01000001.1, read as the reverse complement.
GACTTCGCCGGGCCGTGGGACGAGTACACCGGGTTCGGCGCGCCGCTGTACAACCCCTACCCGGACAGCGTGCCGGACTTCCAGTACTACACCGCGAACGCGATGGACGCGTGGAAGGCCCGCCCTATCGACCCGGCCAAACTGAACCTGACCTTCGCGACGTTCGGTCGCGGCTACACCGGCGTCGACCCCGCGAACCGCGGGTTCGACCAGCCCTTCGAGGGCGTCCCGGACGGCACCTTCCCCGCCGAGGAGCAGGGGACCTACGACTTCTGGGACATCGAGTACAACGTCAACGCCGACAACGACTACGAGTACTACTGGCACGACGACGCGGCCGCGCCGTACCTCTACTCCGAGAACGACCGCGAGTTCGTCAGCTACGACAACATGCGTTCGGTGGCGCTGAAAGCCGAGTACGTCCTCGACAACGACTTCGGCGGCATGACGATGTGGGACTTCCACGGCGACAAGTACGGGGCGTTGCTGTACACCGTCAACGAGGCGCTGGCCCAGTAGTCGAGCGCTCGTCCGCCGACGGTTTCGGGCCGCTATCCCTGCCGTTCGAGGTCGGCCACCGCGAGGTCGACGTTCCTGACGTTCGCTTTCCAGAGGGCGTCGAAGAGGTCTCCCACGACCGGAACCACGCCGATGCCCACGTCTAACGCGACGTTCAGGAGCATCCGGGCCAGCGTTCGTCGGGAGACGCCGAGTCTGCCCGCTTCGAGGACGATGTACAGCGAGCAGAGCCCGGTCACGACGTCTCCGGCGACCAGGAGCAGGCCCAGCAACGGGTCGAGACCGACGCGGATGCCGATGCCCGGAACCCGGACGCTCTCGTCGAGGGCCCGAGCGATGCGCTCTAGCCGCCTGACCGTCCGGTTCGAGGAGGTGTGCATGGTTCCCAGAGGGCGAGCGTACGGAAAAAGCCGCCTCCCGTGGCGGCACTGGATACGCACGTCCGGAGTCACCTGTCGGCGCGCCGTCGCGGCCGTCGGCGAGGACGGCGTTACTCGGGAGGCCGTCCCGCTCTACCGGGCATCAGTCGTCGGCACTGACGGGGTGCTCGTCGGCCTGTGCGTACCACAGGTCGGCGTAGTCACCCTCCGCCGAGAGCAGGTCGTCGTGGCTCCCGCGCTCGACGATTTCCCCGTCGTCCATCACGACGATGCGGTCGGCGTCCTGTATCGTCGAGAGGCGGTGCGCGATGACGAAGGCGGTGCGGTCCTCCACGAGTCGCTCGATACTCGCCTGGATGCGCTCTTCGGTCTCCGTGTCGACGTCGCTGGTCGCCTCGTCGAAGATGATTATCTCGGGGTCGTTCAGCAGGGCGCGGGCGATGGCGACGCGCTGACGCTGGCCGCCGGAGAGTTTGATGCCGCGCTCGCCGATCTGCGTGTCGTACCCTTCCGGGAGGTCGCTGACGAACTCGTGGGCCTGTGCGGCGCGGGCGGCCTCCCGGACCCGTTCGCGGGCGGCCTCGCTCCCCTCGCTCTCCCCGTCCAGCACCTCTCGGTCGCCGTAGGCGACGTTCTCCGCGACGGTGCCCGAGAAGAGGTACGGTTGCTGTTCGACGACGGCGACGTCGTCGCGCAGCGACTGGAGGCCGTACTCGCGCACGTCGACGCCGTCGACCTGTACGGCACCCGAATCCACGTCGTGGAACCGCGGGACGAGTTTCAGGAGCGTCGACTTCCCGGCACCCGTCGGGCCGGCCAGTCCGACTGTCGCGCCCGCCGGGACGTCCAGCGAGACGTCTCGGACCACCGGCCGGTCGGGTTCGTAGCCGAAGGTCACGTCGTCGAAGGTGACGCGCCCGTCGAGACTGTCGGGTTCGTAGGGGTCCTCGGGGTCGGTGATAGCCGGGGACTGCCCCAGCAGACCGAACACTCGCTCGGCGCTCGACTTCGCGAGTTGGTACTTGTTCGCGGACTTCCCGACCCGCCGCATCGGGGAGTAGAGGCGGCGCAGGTAGAGGAAGAACAGCGCGAACGTCCCCGCCTGCAGGGCGGCCTCGCCGTCGGCGCTCGTCACGAAGTCCATCCCGGCGACGTAGAGGATACCGACGAAGACGACGCCGGTCAGCAGTCTGAGACCGGCGAAGAACGCCCGCCGGATGCGGAGCGCGCCGACCTTCTCGTCGTGGTAGGTCTGGCTCTGGTCGCGGACTCGCTCGTTCTCGAACTCGTAGCGGTCGAAGGCCTTGATGACCGGCGCGCCGCTCAGGTTGTTCTCCAGCCGGGTGTTGAGCCGGGAGACGGTGCGCCGAATCGACCGGTAGCGCGGCTCTATCCACGTCAGGAAGTAACCGCTCGCGACGCCGATGATTGGCACGGGCGCGAGGGCGATGAGCGCCAGCGTCGGCGAGTGCCACCACAGCACGACGGCGATGCCGCCGACGGTGGCGACGACCCGAATCAGTTGGCGGAACTCGGTGTTCAGGAACGACTCCAGCCGGTTGATGTCGCTGTTGAGGATGGACATCATCCCGCCGGTCTGGTGGTTCGCGAAGAAGTCCATCGAGAGGTGCTGGAGGTGGTCGTACGTGTCGTTCCGCAGGTCGCGCTGTATCTTCTGGGCCGTCGACTGGAGGAGATACCGGGAGGCGAAGCGTGTCGCCGACCGGAGCAGATACGCGACGGCGGCGATGGCGACGAGCCGCTGGAGGAACGCGACTTTCGCCGCGTCACTCGCGATACTGCCGGCCGGGAGCAGTCCGGCGGCCGTCAGCAGGCCGGGTTCGCCCCGGTTGAGAATCACGCGGTCGATGGCGGCGGCGACCACGATAGGCGGAACGAGGCGGGCGAAGCGAGTACAGAAGGCCGAGAGCACGCCGACGACGAGACGCGCCCAGTACGGCGTCGCGTAGGCGACGAGGTTCACCATCGGGTGTCCGTCCACGTTCTCGCGGACCCCCTCGAACCCACCGTGTTCGTCGGTCATAGACGGTCTATCGGGTCCGGACTGAAATATGACCGGCTTGGGCTACACGTAGATAGCGCCTTCCTCGACGGTGCCGACCGGCGTCGGCCGAGCGCCGTCGGCGACGCGGCCGGCGGAGACGGCGGCGGCCAGCGAGTCGAGTGCGTCGTGGTTCCGGTGGTACGTCTCGCGGTGGTCGTCCAGCGCGACGCCACACGCCTCGACGGCCTCGACGTTTGTCTCGCGCCGGGCGCGCGCCCCGTCGGTGGTCTTGTACCCCTCGCGGTAACAGCCGAGCCACCCGAAGGTGGCCGCGGGGTACACCTCACAGACCACCGTCTCGGCGTCGTGGCCCTGCATCGGCGCGACGGCGGTGCCGGGGTCGTCGGCGAGGCGGCCGAGGACGTTCCGGGCGCCGTGGTAGGTCATGCTCCGGACCCGGTTCGTGTACGGACAGAGCGCCGCGCGCCGGGCGTCTGTCTCTCGGCGAACGTCTCGCTTGCCGACGGCCATCTCGGCGGTGTGGCGACACACCTCGGAGAACGCGTCGGGGCTGGCCGGACCGCCGTCGCTCGCGACCCACTCGAGAAACCCGTACCAAGTGCCGCTACACTGTGCGTCGAGCAACGACTGGGGGAGACTGAACGGGAAGTCCAGTCCGACCGCGCCGACGTCGTCCGCCCGAACCCGTTCGACGAGGCCGGCGTGTGCGCTCTCGCGGTCACGGCCCCACTCGTCTGTCGCTCGATAGCACGCGTCGATGCGCATCCCCGCCGAAGTCGGCGTGGCTTCAGTCACCCACAGCGCGTCCCCGGCCGCGTTCGCGCCGCTGAAGTCCACACCCAGAACACCGGAACCCATGCCTGTCCCCTCTCCACGGGCGCTAATCAATGTTCGGACGGTTACGACGGCGGTTCCGCCTCCGAAAGCGGTTTGAGCCTCACGGACCAACCAGCGACCATGCCAGCCACTCTGGAAGTCGTCTGCACCGACGACGACTGCACGCTCGACATGTTCGAGCTCCACTACACCTACGACATGCCCGACGACACCGGCGTCGAAGACTTCACCTGTCCGTACTGCGGTGAGGCCGACACGCTGGAGGCCGTCGAGCTATGATTCGCGGCATCGGGGAGTCTATCGGCAACGCTATCTTCGAGAACATCGGCCGGGCCGCCGGCCGGGTTCAGGAGAACAAGCCGCTGCCGGCGGACCTACTGGAGTCCGAAGACGCCTACCTCGTCGTCTTCGACGCCCCCGGTGCAACCGCGAGCGACGTGCAGGTCAGGTACGTCGAGGACCGCGTCGAGGTCCGAATCGACCGTTTCCGAGACTTCCACGACGGCTTCGATATGCGGTACCCCGGCCGCGGACTGGCGCTCGACGGCTCGGTGACGCTCCCCGAGGACGCCGTCGTCGACGCCGAGACCGCGTCCGCGACGCTCAAACAGGACGGCACGCTGCAGGTCCGCATCCCGAAGTCCGAGACGGCCGAGGACGAGGCGTCCGACGAACCCGTCTCCGACGACACCGACGCCCACGACGTCTCGGCCTCCGACGACGCCGAGGAGTAACGAGGTTCCCTGTTTACGCTGTTCTACGACGCAGACGCTACCAGTCAGCCGTCGGATCGCCCAGCGGGTCGAACGACTCGTCCCCGTCGAACCGCGTCGGGTCGACTCGCGGTCCGAGCGCCACGTCGAGTGTCGGGTCCGTGCCTACCACTCGCTCGGCGAGGTACTCGCCCAGCGACGGCGCTCGCATCAGCCCGTGACCCTGCCAGCCAGTGGCGACCCAGAGCCCGTCGGCGACTCGCCCGAGTAGCGGGTCCCGGTCCGGCGTCGCCGTACAGAGGCCGGCCCACGAGCGACGGACCGACGGCGAGAGCGTGGTCGCGGCCCCGAACTTCGTCAGCACCGCGTCGACGAACGCGGGGTCTGCGTCGCGGTTCCAGTCGTCCTGGTCGGCCGCGTGCGCCCCGTCGCCGACGAGGACGCCGTCGTCCTTCGGCCGCCAGTAGAACTCCTCGGTCGCGTCGTAGAACGACGGGAGCGTCGTGTCGACGGCGTCGGTGACGAGTGCCTGCGCCCGGTAGGTCGCCAGCGCGAGCGAGACGCCCACGTCGGCCACCAGTGGGTCCGTCGCCGGGCCGGCCGCGACGACCACGGCGTCGAACGTCTCTGTCCCGGCGGGCGTCTCGACGGTCGTCGGACCGTCGAGGGCGACCGGCGTCTCGGTCTGCACGGTCGCGCCCGCAGACCGGGCGCGCGTCGCCAGTGCGCTCACGACGGCGTCCGGGTCCAGCGTCCCGGCCGAGTGGGCGATGCCGGCGGCGACGACACCGTCGGTGTCGAGGTGGGGGTACCGCCTTTCCAGTGCGTCGGGCGACAGTTCGCTCACGTCCCGACCGCGGGCCTGCATCTCCCGGACCTGCTGGCGAATCGCCGTCCCGTCGCCGTCGTCGCGGGCGGCCCAGACGTACGGGCACGGCGTCAGCAGGTCCCACTCGCGGTAGCGTTCGAGCGCGCGGGCCGCGACGGCGGCGTCCACCTGTCCGGCGAAAGCGTCGTAGCAGATGCCCGCCGCGCGACCGGTCGCGCCGCTCCCGAGGTCGGCCCGTTCGTAGAGGGTTACGGAGGCTCCGCGCGTCGCGATGTCACCGGCGGCGACGAGTCCGACACAGCCACCGCCGACGACGCCGACCCGCATCTATCCGAGGAGCGGCCCGGGGCCGCGGGCCGGGTAGCCGACGACGGTGTCGGCGCCCGCGTCCGGCAACTGGTCGGTCCAGTCGGCCACCGTCTCCGGGCGGCCGACGAGCGCGTAGTCGCGGACGACCCGTTCGAGGGCCTCCGCGTGGTCGGCCAGTGTCCCCAGCGCCTCCCGGTCGGGGACGTGCTCACGGCCCTCGTGGTCGACCGCCAGCGCCCCGGTCGCGAGTACCGTCATTCGTCTGTCCGTTCGTCTCGGCGCGCAAAGCCCTGTCGCTCTCAGCGTATCTGGTCCCGCACCGACTCCGGGAACTCGTCGTCCGGGCCGGCGTAGCGGTCGGGTTCGGCCGGCATCTCCCAGTCGGTCGCCAGTTCCAGCAACTGCACGAGCATCCGCGCCGTCGCCCCCCAGACGGTGTAGCCGTCGACGTAGAAGAAGTGCAGGCGTATCTCGCCGTAGTAGGGGTGGTCGCGGTGTTCGGACTCGTAGTTGTCGAGGTCGGTGAGTTCGGCGACGGGGAGGACGACCACTTCGGCGACCTCCTCGTCGTTCGGAATATACTCTCGGTCGGGGATGCGCGCGACGAACGGGCGCACCGAGTAGTTCGTGATGGTCCGGATGTCGTCGAGGCGGCCGACGACGTGTGCGGCCTGCGGGTCCAGCCCTATCTCCTCGTTGGCCTCCCTGAGCGCCGTCCGCAGCAGGTCGTCGTCCACCGGTTCGTAGCCGCCACCGGGGAACGACATCTGGCCGGGGTGGTCGGTCAGGTGGTCGGCCCGCTTCGTGAAGAGGATGGCCTCACCTTCGGGTCGGGTGACGACCGGCACGACGACTGCCGCTTCGCGCTCCTCGTCGTCGACGACGACGGGGTCGTGTGCCGCCAACCGGTCGAAGTCCATACGTCAATCGAAGCAGTGTACGTCCTTAACTCGGTCGGGTGTCGCCGTCGGTCAGGCGTCGTCCAGCCTGTCCCGTGCCGTCCCCAGTTCCACCGGCCCCCACGCTTCGAGGTCGTAGCTCACGTCCAGTAGTGACGCGATACGGTCCTCGTCGCCCGCCTGCACGGCGAGGACGGCGTCCTCACGGAACCGTTCCTCGGCGGCGCGGGCGACCGTCTCCTCGTCCAGCGTGCGCGCCGGCACGTCCATGATGTGTGGGAGGTCGCCGGCCCCGTCCGGCAGCGACGGGAACGCCGCCGGGCCGACGACGAGGAGTGCCTCGTCGGTGTCCTCGTCGTGGTCGGCGACCGAGAGCAGGTGGTACGACGTGAGCGCGTCCTCGACGTCCTCGGCGAACGCGTCGGTCGCGACGTCCTCGCCACGTTTGAACGCCAGTTCGGAACACGCCCGCCCGAGTTCGGCACGGGTGAGCGCACCGAAGACGTCGACGACGCCGGCGATGTCGTCGGCTGTCAGGTCCATACCGGGTGCGCGACCCCCAGCGGCTTCAGCGTTTCCGGACTCAGGCGGCGGCCGTCCTCGGCAACCGACCGCTGAAGTGGAGCGCCAGCAGTGCGAGCAAGAGCACGACGAGTCCGGCCCCCATCCACTCGAAGATGGTCGGGAAGGCCACGCCGGCGTCCAGCAACACGCCGAAGACGACGCTCCCGGGGGCCTGAATCACCATCATCCCGGCGCCGTACGTCGCGTACGCGCTGGCGCGGTGGCGGTCCGGCAGCGACCCGAGCAGGTACGTATCGACCGCCGGGAAGCTACTGTGGATGACGTAGCCCGTGACGGCGCTGAACGCCACCAGCGGCCAGAACCCCCTGACTATCGGGAGGACGAGGATGCACCCGGTGAAGGCCGCGACGATGACGAGGATGTACGGGAGCGTCGGCAGGCGGTCGGCCAGCCGTCCGCTCACGTAGAACGCCGGCACGCCGGCGCCGAACGCGACCTGCAGGAGCGTCCGCCCCGTCGCCTTCGTGAGGCCGATGCTGTCGACGTACGTGACGTAGAAGTTGAACAGTCCGTTCCACACCATCGTCGTAAAGCCCAGCGTCGCCACCGCGGTGACGATGATGGGCCACTGCGCCAGTACCGCCCCAAGGACGTCCCTGTCCTCGTGGCCGGCCTCGGGGAACGCCGTCCGACGGGCGACCAGCGTGAACACGACGGTCATCACCGCCGCGCCGACGGCTATCGCCTGCAGCGCCACCCGCCAGTTCCCGACGAGGAGCGCCGCGGAGACGAGCGCCGGCGCGCCGACCGCGGCGAGTTGGCTGGCGACGCCGTGCTGGCCGAGGACGCGACCCGGCGCGTCGGGGTACAGTTCGCTGATGAGCGTGTTCGCGGCGACGATGTAGACGCCGCTGGAGAGCCCCATCGTGAACGCACCGGCGAGTAACAGCGTCGGGTCCGATGTCAGCGCGGTGAACGTCGCCCCCACGGTCAACACGACGCCGGAGCCGAAGACCGCCTGTGCGCGGGTCACCCGCGTCAACAGGAAGCCGGTCGGCAGTCGCGTCACCGCGCTCCCGGCCCAGACGAGCGTCGCCAGGAGCCCCAGCGTCGCACTGCTCGCGCCCGTCGCGACCCGGATGGGTTCGAGCAACGGGGCGAACACCACACGCGCAAGGTTGATGAGGAAGACCAACCCGAGCAGCGAGCCGAACACTGACCGTCGAGACACACCGGACAGTCGTCGCTCGCCCCGAAGATTGTTCCGAATCGCCACGGTCTTTTTACCCACGGCTGTCGCAGCTAGCGCTATGGACTCGGTCAGGAAGGCCCTGCGTGCGGGTGACGTCGAGAAAGACGGCTACGGTCGACTCTCGTGTACGGCGTGTGACGAGCCACTGTCGACGGACAACGACCCGGACCAGGTCGGCAAGGTTCGGGTCTGTCCCGAGTGCGGTACGGAGTGGAAAGAACTCGGGTGACACCCCAGCGGTGGGCTACCGGACCGACTCGTCTGGCTCTCACTCGAACACCGCGTCGAACGCCTCCGCACCCAGCGGTTCGTACCGTCCGGCGTCGACGTTCTCGCGGGCGTGTTCTGCGGACCCCGTCCCGACGAGCGAACAGGTCACGCCCGGGGCGCTCCGCGCGAAGTTGAGCGCTCGCTGGGCGCGTGTCTCGCCGTCGAGTCGCGCCTCGACGCTGTCGGGCATCTCCTCGGCCAGCCGACCCTGCATGATAGAGGCGCTCGTGAACACGTCGAGGCCCGCCTCGTGGGCGAACCACAGCGCCGACTGGGGACCGTCGGCGCCGTCGTGGGCGGCGACGGAGAACGCGTCAGCCATGAACACGTTGAACGGTAGCTGGATGGCCCGGAAGTGCGTCGCCGTGTTCCCAGCCGCCTTCGCGGCCGACCGTGCCCGCTCGACGACTTCCGGCAGCGAGAGATAGCTGTCGTGACTCTCGGGGACTCGGAACGCCTCCCACGTCGCCACGCCGTAGTGTTTCAGGTCGCCGGCCGCCGCGCGCTCCTCCAGTCGCTCGAAAGCGGCCTCTAGCCGGTCGTACACCTCGTCTCGGCCGTGCTCGGCGAGTTGCGTCTCGGGATTGTGGACGTAGTAGAGGTCGACGGTGTCCAGTCCGAGGTTGTCGAGCGAGCGGTCCAACTGGTCGTCGAGGTACTCCGGCGCGATGCAGTGCTGGCCGCTGACGAGGTCATCGGCGTCGACGATACCCGTGTCGACGTACTCCGACTGGACGTACGCACCCGGGTTCTCGGGTCGCTCCCCGTCGAAGGGGACGAATCCACCCTTCGTCGCCACGACGACGGCCTCGCGGTCGACGTCCGCGTCGGCCAGCGCCCGGCCGACGACGCGTTCGGAGCGCTGGTGGCGGTAGTTGATGGCCGTATCCAGGACGTTGATACCGCCTTCGAGTGCCGTGACGATGGCGTCGTGGTACGCGTCGTCGCGTTCGTCGGTCGGGTCGCCGAGATACGTGCCGACGCCGATGCTGGAGACGACGCCGTCGCCGAACCGGCGGTAGAAGGTGCGCGCGAAGTCGTCGTGGTCGTCCCGGTACGCCCAGGTCGCCTCCCGTGTTGCCATACCACCGCTTCGGCCCGACCGGACAAAAGGACCGAGATTCAGCGCTCGCCGGCCATCGCGTCGAACACCTGCTGGCGCAGGTCCTCGCGGCTGATGCCGTCGCTCGGACCGATGCCGGCCATGTACTCGACGGGAATCTGCCCGCCGCCCATCCGGGCGTGGCCCCCGCCCTCGCCCATCGGAATCGACTCGACGACGGCTTCGATGGCCCGACCGATGTGGACTCGGTCGTCGCGGGAGCGCCCGGCGATGCGGAGGGTCCCGTCGCACTCGCCGACGACGACGACGGCCGAGATACCCTCTAACGTCTCCAGTTCGTCGGCGGCCTGCGGGATGGCGTCCGTGTTCGACACCTCGCCGACGTCGCTGTACGCGAACGGCGGGTTCACGACGCGCTCGGTGATGGCGCGGGCCTTCACGTCTAGCACCTCCGCGTCTATCTGCGGGTTGGCGATGCGGTTGAGCAGGTCGCCGTCGATGCCCTCGTAGAGGTACGCTGCCGCGGCGAAGTCGTCCGACGAGCACCCGTTGGTCAGCGACCGCGTGTCCGACTGGATGCCGTAGATGAGGCCGGTCGCGACGTGACTCGGCAGCGCGTCTTCTGGGACTGTCCCCGTTTCGACGCCGCCGTCGGTCAGTGCCGTGTCGACGTCGTAGAACTCCCAGTCGCGCGACTGGAAGTACTCGGCGAAGATGGTCGCACACGCTCCGGTGTCGGTTCTGACGTCCGTGAACTGCCGCCCGGTGCCGCCGCCCGGATGGTGGTCGACGACGGCGACGGGGTCGACGTCACCCGCACCCGGGAACCCCCGCGCCTCGTTGTGGTCGACCAGCACGACCTGGTCCGCGGCGATGTCGCCGGCCGTCTCGATGCGGTCGAAGTCGAGGTCCAGTACCGTCTCGAAGGCACGGTTCTCTGGCCGGCGAATCTCACCGGGGTAGTAGAGTGTGGAGTCGGTGTCGACGGCCGCCGCCAACTGGTCGACGGCGAGTGCCGAGGACATCGCGTCGGGGTCCGGGTTCGGATGCATCAACACCGCGACCTCGTCGTAACGACCGAGCACCGACACGAGGCGGTCGGCGGGTGTGCGTGTGAGATAGCGATAGAGGGAGACGGCGAGGCCGAACGCGAGGAGCAGGACGAGGAGCGCGGCGACGGCTACCGCCGGGTTCTCGATGGCGAAGGCGGCGACCCGTTCGGCCTGCGTCGCCAGGTCCCCCGAAGCCACCTGTGACATAGGCGTAGATGCTGCCGGATACGATAAGAAGGTTCCCCCGTGATTAATGCGTCGTAAACTCCCGTATAGCGTCCACATAACCCTCTCGAAACGTCGGATACGCGAACTCGTAGCCGAGCGACCGGAGCAGGTCGTTGGAACAGCGCTTGCTCGTGCGGATGCGCCGCTTCGCCGTCGAGGAGAGGTCGGCGTCGTCGAGTCGCTCGTCCTTGGTCTGTTTCGGCGGGAACGGGACGTCGCACTGCTCGGCTAGCCAGTCCGCGAACGCCCACTTCTCGACGGGTTCGTCGTCGACGACGAGGACGACCTCCTCGCGGTGGTCCTCCTCCAACAGGCACCGGACGGCGCCCGCCGCGTCGTCGCGGTGGACCATGTTGAGATAACCCGCCGTTACCGGCCCCTCCAGATACCGTTCGAGCCGATAGCGGCCGGGGCCGTAGAGGCCGGCGAAGCGGGCCACGGTGCCGTGGCCGCCGTACTCGGCCGGTCGCTCGCGGGCGATGCGCTCGGCCTCGGCGAGCACCTCGGTCTTCTCCGTCTGCGGGTCCAGCGGCGTCTCCTCGTCCACCCAGTCGCCGTCGTGGTCGCCGTAGACGCCGGTACTGGACGTGTAGACGAGACGTTCCGGCGCATCGTCGCGGCCCCAGAAGTGGTCCACGGCCGTTCGGAGGCCGTGGACGTACACCTCGCGGGCCGCCTCGGCCCCGCGGCCGCCGGAACTGGCCGCGAACACGACCCAGTCGACGTCCGGGACGGCCGAGAGCGCGTCGGCGTCGGTCACGTCGGCCTGGACGGCCTCGAACCCCGCGTCTTCGATGGCGGCCACGCCGTCGTCGGACCGACGGACGCCGACTACCTCGTGGTCGTCCCGTAGCTGTCGCCCGAGTTCGAGGCCGACGTACCCACACCCGAGTATCGCGACGCGTGCGGTCATCGCTGCTCGCTCTCGATGTAGCTGTGGAGGACGGCGTACTCGGCCAGCGTGACCGGGTAGCGGCCCTCTATCTTCTGTTGTATCTCCTTCGGCTCCATCTCGTCGTCGATGCCCGACGCCAGCGTCTCGACGTCCATCACGGCCGTCGTCATCCCCATCAGGAGGATGTCCTGTGCCTCCGCCCGAATCGCGTCGGCGTCGGGCCGCTCCGGATCGGTCGCGAGGACGGCCGCCGCGTCCGAGAGTGTGAGATCGGCCGCGTCGCCGGCGGCGGCCGCTTCGACCGTCTCCCGGTCGAGGCCGGTCGCTTCGACGACGGCGTCGGTGCCGACCGTCTCGACCGTCTCGGCCAGGACCGATTCGTAGGCAGCCAGCAGCGCCTCGGGTGACTGCGTTCCTGCGTCGGGGAACTCCGCTCTGAGCATGGGCACCGGTACGCACGGGGGGTATTAGTCGCTGTCACTCTCCGTCGCGCCGGCGTGGGGCCACCCGGCCGACGTCTCGACGGCGACGCCGTCCTTGTCGCCGACACCGCGGGGTTTCGGCGGTACCACGACCACGACGCCAGTCTGCGCCCGTACGGAGAGTCGCGTACTCCGCCCGAGCAGTTCCGCCTCGGCGTCCCCGTCCACGTCGAGATGGACCTGCTCGCCGTCCCGAGCGTACGTCGTCGTCGCGCCCGGCGTCGTCGGCGGGCCGTGGCTCGCGGTCACCGCGAACCGGGCGTACTCCCCCTCGACCGTGACCCACCAGACGTTCGTCGTCGCGTACCACGGGCCCAGCGGCGGCGCCACCGGGAGCCCCGACGGGAGGGTCTTCGTCCCCAGACGGCGCTTCGTCATCTGCTCTGCCCGGCGCCGGCCGGCGTCGGCGAGTCGCCGTCGCAACTGGTCCCGTGCGACGGTCCGGACTGTCGAGGCAGTCCGGTCGACGACGGGCGTCTTGGGCCGGGCTACCGGCCGAGCGAGGGCGTCGCTGGCCGCGTCTCGTAGCCGCAGTCGGAGCCAGTCGTGCTCGACGAGTGAGAGGCCCCGCCGGTCGGCGGCGACGTTCGCGACGGCGGAGGCCGCCGACCCGTCCGCGAGCGCCTGTCCGCGGGCGGCGGGCGTCTCCCAACGTCGGAGCGCGTCTTCGACGATGGCTCGACTCGCCGACGCGTCGGCGTCGGTCTCCTCGCCGACAGTGGCGGCGAGTTCGGCGGCGACGTGGTCGTTCGCCCGTCCCACGCGATGCCGTAATCGGCGACGGCGGCGGTCGAGCGTGGTGTTCGACGACGCGTCGGCCGTCGCGTCCGCCGCGGCCAGCGTCGTCGCCGCCGTCGTGAGGCGCGCTCTGTCGACCGAGGCAGTCACGCCGTCCGTCACCGCACTGGCCGCGTCGCCGTACGGGACGGTGAACACGTTGACGTTTCGGGCGACCAGCGGGTGTTCGCGCCCATCGACCGCGGGGTGAGACGACTCCGACACCGAGGCCAGCGTGAGGTACTGCGGCCGCGCGTCGACGCGGGTCCGAACCGGACCGGCCACCCCGGTCGGTACCGGCCGCGAGCGCGGTTTCTGTGTGTCGCGGGCGGTCAGACCCTTCCGGAGGTCGCGCAGTGACCCGTTCGTCCGGTCCCGGAGTCGGTCGTCCACGCGTCGGCCGGCCGAATCCCGTCGCCGTGCCCGGGCAGCGAGACGTGCGTCTACCGCGTCGAGGTAGGCGATACGGGCCGCTACTCGCGCTTTCTGTGCGGCGCTGTCGTAGGTGTCGGGCGCGTCAACGAGTTCCGTGCGACGGTCGGCGAGTTTCGCCCGGAGTTCGCGTGCCGGGTTCGTCTCGAACGTGCCGACGGCACCGCGCTCGACAGTCACGTTCACCGCCGCGACCTGCTCTCGGACCCGTCTGAGGTCCCGGTACACCCACGCTCCGAGCGCGTCCGGCCGTGCCCCAGTGACGTCCACGGTCGGGGTCCGAAGGCGACCTTCGGCGGCGCGTTCCGCGACGGCGTCGGGACCGCCAGCCCGTCCGACCAGCCCTCGTTCGGCCCGTCGTTCGACGTCGGCCAGATTCGGCCCGCCGACCGGACTTTCCGCGCTGTCGTGAGCCGTCCGGATTCGCTCTGCCGGTGCGACGGAGTCGCTCCGGTGCTGCCCGACGACCGTGACCGTCACCCGACGGCGCTCGGACCGACGCGACGCGGTCGACCGTCGCTCCGTCCCGTTCTCCCAGAGCGCTACGCGCGTGTACTCGACCTCGACGGCCCGGCCGAAACTATCGAGTTCGTGCCAGCCGTCCGGCACGGTCGGGTTCGGGGTGACCGGGCCGACCGCGTCGGCGGTGTCGGTCGTCCGCTCGCCGACGAGGGTCCAGTTCTCGCCCGGCGACGGCGGCCGCGACGGTCGACCGCCGCTCACTCGCCGACTGTCGGCGACGAGCCGCACGTCGACGGTGTAGGCCTCCGCCGTCGTCTGTCCGAGTGCGTCGGGTGCCGCGACCGACTGGAAGGCGTCGTCGGCCGTCCCGTCGATTCCGACACGCATCGTCTCGTTCGCACGCGGGTGGTCGCCGGCGGTCCCGCCGGTGCTGATGTCGTCACTCGCTGGCCGGTAGGACGCCTGCCCGAGCACTTCCTGTGCGAGTGCGGTGTCGTTACTGCCCGCTATCACGTCCTCGACGCCGACCATCGCGGTCGCCTCCGTGAGCGACCGTCGGCCGTCCGGGTCGCTCCGGCCGAACGTCGACCGCTGGACGCCCAGTAGCGCGCCGTTGGTGGCGAGGCCGACGTGCCGGTTCGCGAGGACGTTCTCTATCGGGACGCCCCCGTACTGGGCGTACCCACGCGCCCAGACGATGGGGTAGAGCCGAGCGGTCAACCGCCGACTCAGTCCCGGCTTTCCCAACCCGCTGTTCACGCGCCGCTCGTAGGTCTGGACCTGTGCGTGGAGTGCGAGGACCGGTGTCGCGACGACGACGGTGGGCGAGATGTCACGCCGGGTGACCACCCGGCCGCCGCGCCGCACCGTCAGCGTCACGTTCTCGACAGTCGCTCGGAGTGCGGTCTCGTTCGGGCCCGCCCGTGCGATGGCGACGCGCGCTATCGCGGCCCGGTAGTCGGCGGTCGTCTCGACGGCCGGGAGGTTCGCCGTCGCCTCGACCCCTTCGCTCGTCGCACCGACACGACGGAGTCGGTCACGGAGTTGCAGATATATCCGTAGCCGGAGCGCGTCCCGGAACGGCCGGGATTCGGCCAGCGCGCGGCCGACGGAGGTGTTCGCCGGTTCCAATACCGGGTTCGCCGCCGCTCGCCGTCCGGCCCGCGAGACGGCGTCGCGCACCGCCGTCTGGGTCTCCGCCGTCGCTCGGTCCAGCGTGCGCTCGACGGCCGTGTCGGTCGGTGCGGGCGCCGGCCGCAGCGTCGGCGCGAGCGTCAGACTACTCACCAGCAGGAGGACGCCCAGCAGTGCGAACGGCACCCGGCCGCGCGTGTCGCTCGTCACGGTGACCACGTCCTGACGGTGATGTGTACGCGTTCGGTCTGGACTGCTCGGGCCGCGGCGACCGGGGAGTCGAACCGCCCTCGCATGTCGGCGGCCAGACCGTCGGCGAGGTGCACCGTCAGTCGAGCGTTCAGGTCCGCCACAGACCGCGAACCGAGCGGCAACCTGCCCGCGTCGGTGAGACGCCCCATTCGACGGTATCGCGTCGCCATCAACCGTTCACCCGGGTAGTCGCCGCGGAGTGCCAACCGGGTCTGCGATGGCGGAAAGAGACCGTCCACGACGGCCGACGCGACCACTATCGCGACCCCTCGGTAACCGGCCTCACGGGCGCCCCGACGTGCTCCGCTGGTCGCGTTCGGCATCGGACTCGCCACGCCGAGCGTCGCCGTCCGCACGTCGGCCGAGGGTGGCGGTCGCTCACCGACGCGGGCCGTCGCACGGACCGGCGCTCCGGGGTACGGTTCCCAGCGAACCCGAACCGACGTCTGTCGACCCGAACCGGCGAGGCGCTCCCGGGTCGTCGCCTCGACCGCTCGCTCGAACCCGATGCCGGCCGTCGACAGTCGCTTCCCGTGTACGGTGACGCCGCTCATCGCCGCCTCCCCGAGCAGTTCTGCGACAGTACCGTGCGCCGTCCGCTGGTGACTCGCGGTGGCGTTGGCGGTCCACTCGGGCGGTCGGCCGGGCGGGTCGAGTGCGTACTCGACGCTCGCGGTACTCGTCGCGAGTAACTCGGCGGTGTCGGCCGCTGGGTTCGCCGTCTCCGGCGTGTCCACGGCGACGGCGCCGACGACGGCCGTGGCGGCGGCCCCGATCAGCAACAGGAACACCGTCACGTCGACGACGGTGCTGGTGGCCCGGGGCGTCACCAGACGGTCACCCGGAGCGTCCCACGTTTGACCGTCGCCGGTGCGACCCGGACACTGACCGTCCGGCGAGTACGCGCCGCGTCGGGGGGCGGTGACGGGCCGGCGCTCCACCGCCTGCCGGCACGGACCGTCACGTTCCCGTCGTAGCCGGTCGGGACGGCGTCGAGCGCGTTCGCCGTTCGGTTCGGCGAGACCACGCCGGCGGTACTCAGTCGCCGCTCAACCGAATCGGCGGTCGGCGTCGCGACGTTCCGATCACCGGTCGCGGACGCCAGCGCCCCGTCGAGGACGCCCGCGTACAGCGCCAGTCCGGCCGAGACGGCGAAGACGGCCACGAGCGCCGCGAGCGGTTCGGTCGCCCCTCTATCCGGCGAGGACGACATCGACACCTCCCCAGCGGACGTGCCGGACCCTGAGTCGCTCCGGTGCCGGTCGCCATTCCGCGTCGGCAGTACGTGCTCGTTCGGCGGCCCGTCCGAGGGCCGCTGGTGACCGGAAGTACCGTCTCGGCGGCGCGCCAGCGAGTACGGCCGCGAGGCGACCCCCGAGTGCGGGGACGTACGGGTCGAGGACCGTCGCGTGGGCGACGCCGCCGTCGGCACGGAGTCCGATTGCCCGCCCCGACAGTGTCCACTCCTCGGCGTCCAGTTCGTGGGTGGCGACCGACCCGGGTGGGCTGGTCGCCACTTCGTCGACCGTCGTAGCGGCGGTCGTCGCGTCCGGCGGCGCAGACGCGGGCAGCGAGGCGACGACGCCGAAGACGGCGACGCTCACGGCCCCGAGCGCCACCCAGACGTACAGCGTGTCGACGTGTGTGTCGAACATAACGTGGCCTGCCCTCGGCTTCCGATTTAAACGCTGGCGTCAGACCAGCAGGCCCGTCCCCACGACGGCCGCGAGGTACGTCGCCGTCGCAGAGCAGAGCGCCAGCCCAACGCGGTAGCCGACGAGCGCTCGGTCCAGCCCTCGACGGAGTCCCGTCGAGAGGGCCGTCAACACGGCCGCGAGGACGAGACAGTACCAGCCGACGACGGGGCCGAGGACCGCCGCCGACACGGCCTCGATGGGGCCGCCGCTCCCCATCGTCCCGGCGAGTGCGACGGTGGCGCCGCCGACGAGCGGTCCGAACAGCGCGGCGGTGTTCGAGAGCGTCCCGGTGACCTGCGCGAGGTCACAACGCGTCTCCCGTTCGACCGCCGAGAGGTCGGCCAGATGCTCCCCCATCGTGGTGATCGTCTCGCCGGCCGGCGGGCCGACGTCGGCGGCCGCGTCCAGCAGCACCGCCGCACGCCGGAGGCGCGGACTCGGGACGGTACGGAGCGTCCCGTACTCGCCACAGAACGCCTCCTCGATACCGACGCAGAGGGTCTGCTGGCGGTCGAGCGTCTCGGCCAAGCGGTCACAGAGCGGCGCCGGCGTCACGTCGACTGCCGCTGCGAGCGCCGCTTCGACCGACTGCCCTCGGTCGACGCGTCGGCCGATAGCCGTCAGCACGTCCGGCACGTCGGCCTCGATATCTGTGACGTACCCCCTCACGTCGCGAACCGGTCGATAGTGAATCACGAGCGCGGTACCGGTCCCGACCCCGAGCGCGGCGAGTGGCGGCCCCCAGCCCGGTGCGACGAAGGTACCGGCGACCCAGCCACCGGCAGCGGCGGCCACGCCACCAGCGACGGCAGGGGCCGGCGTGGACGGTACGTCCGGGTGGCTCCGCGGCACTACCGCCGGCGGGAACGCGACCGGTCGCTGCGCGAGGAGCCACGCACTCGCGACGACGAGGACCGACGGGAGCACTAGCCCGTAGGTGACGACGAGCAGTGACGGTGTGACTGGGACGCCCGCTGCTGTGGCCGCTGGCAACAGCGACACCAGCGCCAGCGGGAGCAAGACGCCGAAGGCGTACAGTCCGGTCGCGGGCGCACGTAGGTCGGCGGCGAACGCCGCCATCTCGTCCCGTGTCCCGTCGAGAACCCGCCGCCGTGCCGTTTCGAGGGCGGTTGCTCGCTCGTCGGGCGGCGCGACGGCCGCTCGCTGGACGTGGTGTATCGCCGCCGCCAGTGCGGGCAACTCGTCGCTCCACTGCTCGGCGAACCGCCCGAGACCGTCCCGCGGCGTGCCGCACGCTCGTCGTCGCTGTGCGTCGAGACGCTCGGCGAGGAGGCCGTCGTCGGCCGCCGCTGCGAACGCCGTCGCTCGCTCGGTACTCGGCCACAGCGTCAGCCCGAGGACGAGCGTCGCGACGAGCGAGGGGGCCGCCCCCAATGCACGTATCCGACGTGCCTGTGCGGCCAGAGGGACACCGTAGCGACCGGCGAGCACCGCCCCGACCGCGACGAGGAGGCAGGCGGTGCCGACGACGACGGCGACCGCACCGGTCCAGATAGAGAGGGCCGCTAGACCGAGGAGCCAGCAGCAGCCCGCGACGGCGTAACTCGCGGCGAGGAGCCGTTCGGCACGCCACCCGAGAGTAAGGACGCGAGTCGCTCTCTCGTACCCGTCCGGGACGCCGATGCAGTCGGTCACCCGTTCGACGAGTTCGTTCGGCGCCGGTCTCCCGGTCACGTCTCGCTCCCCCCGGCTGTCGCCATCGACGGTCGTCGGGCCCGTTCGGCCATCTCGTCGGTCCTGTCCTCGATGGCATCGAGTACGCTCGCGTAGGATTCGCCGGCGTGCGACAGCGTTTCGAGCAAGTGACTGTTCCCCCTGTCCAGTCGACCGGTGGCCGTCGCGCGCTCGCCGTCACGTTCGAACAGCGGCGCGAACCCCACGCCGTCGCCGTGGTCCCGTACCTCCTCGACGGCGGCTACTCCCCGGCCGGCCTCGGCGGTCGGTGGGGCGAGCGTCACGAGCAGGTCCGTCGTGGCGAACGCGCTCTCCGGGACGCCGAGGTCCGAGACGAGTCGCTCGCGGACGCTCTCCCCGCCAGCGCCGTGAATCGTCCCCAACACCGCGCTGTCGCCGTCGCCGACCCGCATCGCTTCGTACAGGACGCCCGCCTCCTCGCCGCGGACCTCGCCGACGACGAGAGCCCCCTCGCCCAGTCGGAGTGCGGTCCGCAGGGCCTCGCTCGCGTCGACCGACGGCCCCTCGCCGCTCGCCGTCCGCAACGGCTGGACGTCCCGTCCGTCGGCTTGGAGGTCCGTCACCGGGAGTTCTGGTGTGTCCTCGATGACGACGGTCCGGACCGACCGCGGGAGTTCCCAGAGGAGCGCGCCCAGCGTGGTCGTCTTGCCCGCGCCGCGGGGACCGGCGACGAGGCACGCCGCCCCGCGCTCGACTGCGACCGACAGCATCCCGGCGATACGCGCCGGTACGGTCCCGTTCGCGACGAGGTCGGACAGTCGCCAGTGGCCCTCGCCGTGGGCGCGAAAGGCGAACGCGAGGCCGTCGCTCACCGGTTCGGTGACGCCGGCGACCCGGACCTTCCGGTCGGCGACGGTGGCCGTCGTGTCGAGCGTCGGACTCGCCCGGGAGAAGGCCCGGCCGCTCGTCCGGCGAAACGTGGAGGCGAGCGTTCGCGCGCCTGCGGTGGTCAACCGGACGTTCGTCACCATCGTCTCGCCGTCGACCCGGACCCGCAGTCGCGTCTCGCCGACCGGCGCCGTCGCGAACACGTCGGAGACGCGCGGGTCGGCGAACAGGTCTTCGAGGACTCCCAGCCCCTGCGTGTGCTTCCGGAGGACGGCACCGAGTGCGGCCGCCGTCCCGCCGTCGTCCGTGACCGCCGAGGCGGCCCGATACGGCGTCTCGCGCTCGTCCACCGGCGCTGTCGCCAGTCGTTCGACGGCCGACGCGAGCGTGGCCGTCGTCGCGGGGTCGAACTCGTGTTCCCGGGGCCGCACGTGGTAGCAGTCGAGCGACGACGCCGGCGTGGCGTACCGCCGTACCACCGCGTCGGTCTCGACGGTCCGACGGTCCCGGAGCGTCGCGTCGGCCGGCGGACTCGCGGCGATGCGCGCGTCGCTGACCGCCGGGCCGACGTACGGTTCGAGTGCGGACTCTGCACTCGCACGCTCGGCGGCCAGCGCGAATCCGGTCTTCGCGGCGAGGTCGGCCACCTGTCCGGTACGTCCGGTGGCCTCCGTCGCGGCCGCCAGTGGCTCACGACGCGCCCGGTCGGCCAGTCGCCGGTCGAGTGGTTCGACCCGTGTGGCGAACCGTCCCGCGGCGACGAGCAGTGCGGCCGCGTCGTCGAGGTAGGCGCGCTCGACGCCGTCGCTCCTCGTCACGACGGCGTCGACGGCCGTCGTCCCAAGCGCGTCGACCACCGTCGCGCGACAGTCCGCCGACTCGCTCAGCCGTCCGCTCTCCGGACAGTCGTCCGCCGCCACGCCGAGCGTCTCGCCCTCGAACGAGGCGCGACAGCGGCAGGCACCATCGTCTGTGCCGTCGCCTCTCGTGAACCAGCGCCGCATCTATCGGTCCTCCCGGTGGCTGTCGGCGGCGCCGGCCAGTCGTCGCACCGTCACGACCGTCCGGCCGTCCCGGGTCCGCAGTCCGAACGCGAGACGGTGGACGCCGGGTTCACGGAGCGTGAGCGACCCGCCGGCGGGTCGTATCGGCACGCCGACCAGCCGACTACTGGCCGCGCTCGCGTCGCCGGCCCGCCAACTGGCGACGCCCACGCCCTCGCGACTGTGGAACCGGAGCGAACCGACGCCGGCGCTCGTCAGCGTCCGTTCGGGGAGCCGAACCTCTGCGATTCGGCGTGCACCCCGGTCGTGCGTGGCGTCGTCGGTGGCGACCATCGTCTGCAGTCGCTCAGCGAGCGTCGTCAGCCGTCGCTCGACGGCGGCGTCGGTGGCGTCGGCCTGTGCGGCCGAGAGCGCGGGCGCGGTTACCCCGAGTAACGCGGCGGTGAGTACCGCACCGAGGACCACTCGGAGTATCACAGGAGCGCCCGTATCCGTTCGAGGACGCCGTCGTCGGGCGTCGTCGGTTGGTCACCCTCTCCGCCGTCCGCGACCGGGGTCGTCCGACCGTCGGCCGGCCGGGTTGGCGGGTCGCCGCTGGGCCCGTCGACTGTCGTCTCGGGGGCCTGCTGATGGTCGCCGGCGCGGTCTGTCGTCGGTCGCCGCGGTTCGGTCGGGTGTGACGACGGCCGCTCGTCGTCCAGCGCGTCGTCGAGACGGCGTTCGAGACGGTCGGTCGCGGCGAGTGCCGCGTCGGCGCGCTGTTCGACGTCCTCGTTGACCGACCGGACGTTACCGACGTACCCCCGGAGGGCCTGCGTCGCCGCTTCGAGGTCCGCGGTGCGTTCGTCCAGTCGGTCGACGCGGTCTTCGACGGCGGTCAGGCGTGCGTCTAGCTCCGCTCGGTCCTCGACCGCCGGCACGTCGTGGTCGCCGTCGGTGACGGCACGCTCGACGGTCCGAACCCGCTCTTCGAGTGTCTCCACGTCGGTCATGGTCGGCCGTGCTACCGGCTTCGTACTTGAACGCTCGCACCACCCCGGCCGAGACGAACCTTCTTGAGGGATGGCGAGGCCAGACCGCCCGTGACCGACAGTGACTCGGTGAAGACGGCGCTCGCAGCGCTCGCCGACGGGGACGGTGAGACACAGGACCGGGCCCGTGGAGGCGACTGGACGGGGGGTACGCGAACGGCGCGGCAAAGTTCCGAGACACGGCGTGATTCGACCGGTTATCGGGCCGTCGTCGAGCGGGCGATACGGGCGACCGACGACCTCGAGGCGGCGGCGACGTTCGCCGAGTCGACGGGCGTCGACGCGCTCGCACGCGCCGTCGAACGTGCCGAACGCGAGGTGAGCGGTCTGGCCGACGAGGGACGTTTGGCGCTCACGGCCTTCGAGGAGTTCCGGGCGGCCGCCGCCGACGGCGGCCCGGACGAGTGACTCGGGGCGTGACTGGGACGGACTACACGCGAATCGTGTTGGCCTCGACGTCCCGGGGGAAGAACGTGAGCCACTCGACGCCGTCCTCGGTGACGGCGATGGTGTCGGAGTGACGGTACCCGAACTCGTCGGTGTAGACGCCCGGTTCGATAGTGTACACCTGCCCCGGCCGAATCACCGTGTCGTCCGCTTCGACGTGGTCGTACTCGCTCCACCCGCGGTCGAGGTAGGGCGGTTCGTGGGCGCTCAGCCCGATGTTGTGGCCGACGTGGTGCTGTGCGAGGTCGGCGACGCCCTGTTCGACGAAGAAGTCGTGGACGGCCTCGTCGACGTAGGCCACCTCGACGCCGGGTCCGAGCGCGTCGACGGCGATATCCTGTGCCTCCTTCATCAGCGCGAAGTAGTGTCGCTGGTCGTCGTCCGGTTCGCCGACGAACATGGTCCGTTCGAGTTCGGAGTGGTAGCCGTCAACGTTGGCCGAGGCGCCGGTGACGAGGACGTCCCCCTCCGAGAGCCGTTCGTTGGGCGTGTGACCGTGCGGGAGCGCCGTCTCCTCGCCGGAGATGTAGCCGGCGTGGACCGGCCCGCTCCCCCGGACGCGCTCGACGTAGCGGTCCCCGAGCGTGTCCAGCATCGCGCGGGAGGCCTCCATCGACGCCCGCTGGGACACCGTCGCGGGGTGTGCGCCGACCTCGGTGTAGTCGGCGAGATACCGGTGGCCGAGGTTGGCCCACTTCGCAGACTCCCGGACGAGGTCGATTTCGGCGTCGGTCTTCTCCCAGCGCATCCGGTCGACCCACGACTGGGTCTCGACGTCGACGAACTCCGAGAGTGCGGGGCCCTCGTACCCCATCACGCCCGGCGCGCCGTCGGCGTCGGCGGCGACGCTCTCTGCGCCGAGGCCGTCGAGCATCTCTACCGCCGTCTCGATGGGGCGGCCCTGCGGGTAGTCGAAGTAGTGGTGGACGGTGTCGATACGTTCGTTGGGGTCGACTCGCTCGACTTCCAGTCGGGGCACCGTAATCTCGATGCGGTCCCGTGTCAGCGCGAGGACGACCGGCCGCTCGGTCTGGATGTGGGCGAAGCCGGTGACGTACTCGATGGCCGTCGCGCCGAACCAGACGGCGGCGTCCGCGTCCGTCTCGGCCAGTTCCTGTCGGACGGCCTCGATTCGGTCGCGGAACGCCGACGCTGGGAGTGCTGTCGCCATGCCCCTGCCTTCGCCGCGAGCGACAAAAGACCGGGGCCGAGCACGACCGATTCGCACGCCGCCGACCACTTTCACCGTGGTCGCGACACCTCTTTAGGAGACGCTGGCATACGACCCGACAGATGACACGGGTGATACACACCGGCGACACGCACATCGGGTACCAGCAGTACCACGTGCCCGAGCGCCGGCAGGACTTCCTCGACGCCTTCCGCCGCGTCGTCCACGACGCCATCGAGGACGACGTGGCGGCCGTCGTCCACGCGGGGGACCTGTTCCACGACCGGCGGCCGACGCTCTCGGACATCATGGGGACGCTGGACGTACTGGAGGACCTCGCAGAGGCCGACATCCCGTTTCTCGCCGTCGTGGGCAATCACGAGGCCAAGCGGGACGCACAGTGGCTCGACCTCTACGCGTCGCTGGGCCTGGCGACGCGGCTGGACGACGCCCCGACCGTCGTCGGCGACACCGCCTTCTACGGGCTGGACTTCGTCCCACGGTCGAAGCGCGACGCGCTGGCGTACGACTTCGCGCCCCACGACGCCGACCACGCGGCGCTGGTGACCCACGGCCTGTTCCAGCCGTTCGACTACGGCGACTGGGACGCCGCCGAGGTGCTCGCTGAGTCCTCGGTCGACTTCGACGCCCTGCTGCTCGGTGACAACCACAAGCCCGGGAAACAGGAGGTCGAGGGCGCGTGGGTTACCTACTGCGGGTCCACCGAGCGCGCGAGCGCCAGCGAACGCGAGGACCGCGGCTACAACATCGTCACCTTCGACGGCGAGACGCGCATCACCCGGCGCGGGCTCGACACCCGCGACTTCGTCTTCGTCGACGTGGAACTGGGCCCCGAGGAGGGCGTCGAACGGGTCCGCAGTCGCGTCGGCCAACACGACTTAGCGGACGCCGTCGTCATCGTCTCTATCGACGGTGACGGCGAACCTATCGCCCCGGCCAGCGTCGAGGAGTTCGCGCTGGACGAGGGGGCACTCGTCGCACGCGTCACCGACCACCGGGAACTCGCGGCCGACGAACGCGAGACGAGCGTGAGTTTCGCCGACCCCGACGACGCCGTCGTGGAACGCGTCCGAGAGCTGGGCCTGAGCGAGGCCGCCCGGGACATCGACGAGACGGTCCGCGCCTCGAAAGTCGCCGACGCCAACGTCGCCGACACCGTCGAGAGCCGGGTCCGCGAACTCGTCGACGAGAACCCCGACTCGCTGACCGGTGCACCCGACGCCGCGGACACCGCAGACGCGGCGGAGAGCACCGCCGACGACGCGGCCGAGACTGCGGCGACGGCCGAGGCGGACGGCGGTGAGGCGGACGCCGTGGCGTCGAGCGAGACGGCCGAGACCACCGAGCCGGACCCGGACCCCTCGGACGGCGAGGACCAGTCCAGCATGGGGGAGTTCCTGTGAGGGGGACCTACTGATGCGGTTCCAGCGGGTCCGTCTGGAGAACTTCAAGTGCTACGACGACGCCGACCTCACGCTGGACCGCGGCGTCACCGTCATCCACGGCCTCAACGGGAGCGGGAAGTCCTCCCTGCTGGAGGCCTGCTTCTTCGCCCTCTACGGCTCGAAAGCCATCGACGAGAACTTAGACGAGGTGGTCACCATCGGGGCCGACGACTGCACCGTCGAACTGTGGTTCAGCCACGCCGGCGGCGACTATCACCTCACCCGCCGCGTGCGCAACACTGGCGAGCGAGCGACCACGGCGAAGTGCGTGCTGGAGACGCCCGACGACACGTTCGAGGGTGCCCGTGCCGTCCGCCGTCGCGTCACCGAACTCCTGCGGATGGACAGCGAGGCGTTCGTCAACTGCGCCTACGTCCGACAGGGCGAGGTGAACAAACTCATCAACGCCTCGCCGAGCGACCGGCAGGATATGCTGGACGACCTCCTGCAACTGGGCAAACTGGAGGAGTACCGCGAACGGGCCAGCGACGCCCGCGTGGGCGTCAAGCGGGTGCGCGACGACAAACAGAGCCGCGTCTCGCAACTCGACGAGCAAATCGAGGCCAAGGAGGACCGGGACCTCCACGAACGGTTGAACGCGCTGGAGACGGACCTCTCGGAGACCCAAGACGAAATCGAGCGCATCGAGGACCAGCGAGAGACGGCCGCGGAGACGCTGGAGCAGGCCCAGTCCGTCCTCGACGAGTACGAGGACCGCCGGGAGACACTGGACGAACTGACCGCCGACATCGAGGACTTGGAGGCCGAGATTACCGAGACCGAGACCGAGCGCGAGCGCCTCAACCAGCGCATCGCTGACCTGAAGGAGGAGCGCGAGTCGCTCGAATCGGACCTCGACGAGACGCTCGGCGAGACGGACCTCGACGCCGCGGACGAGGAGGCCGTCGAATCGCGACTCGACGAACTGGAAGCGCGCGCCGACGACCTCCGCTCGCGAATCGAGGAACAGCGAGTCGAGGCCCAGAAACACAGCGGCGAGGCGGACTCGCTCGAATCGCAGGCCGAGGACCTCCAGTCCCGTGCCGACGCGAAGCGCGAGGAGGCCAGCGACCTCGAAGCCGACCTCGCGGGCGCCCGCGAGAGCGTCGCCGACCGACGCGAGAGACTCGACGACATCGACGACGACATCGCGACGCTAGAGGCGCGGTTCGACGAGGCCGACGTGGACCGCGACGAGGCGGCGAGCCACCGGGACGCCGTCACCGAGGAGTTGGAGGAGGCCCGCCAGCGCGTGACGGAACTGGAGACCAAACTCCAGAGCGAGCGCGAGGCACTGGCCGAAGCCGAGGAACTGCTCGACGCCGGCAAGTGTCCCGAGTGCGGGCAGGACGTCGAGGACTCGCCACACGTCGAGTCCATCGAGGACGACCGGGAACGCGTGGCAGCACTGGAGTCGACGCTGGCTGACGCTCGCGAACGGGTCGAGACGCTCGAAGCGGACCGCGAACGCGCGGAGTCGCTGGCCGACGCCGCCGACCGGCTGGCGACGCTCGAAGACAATCGCTCGACGGTCGTCCAACTCATCGAGGAGAAGGAGTCGGGCCTCGAAGCCGACGAACGGCGCGTCGAAGAACTGCGCGAGGCGGCCGACGAACTCGAAGCCGAGGCCGACGAGAAGCGCGAGGCCGCCGAGGCGGCCGAACGGCAGGCCGCCGAGTGCCGGTCGGTCATCGGCGAGTGCAACCAGGAGCATCAGGAGGTCAAGCAGGCCGTCCAGCGGCTGGAGCGGGTGTCGGACCTGCTGGACGACTTAGAGGAGTGCGAGACCGAAATCGAACAACTCCGTCAGCAACGGTCCCAGCAGGCCGAGACGAACGACCAGCGCCGGGACCGCCTCGCCGAGAAGCGCGAGCGCAAGCAGGAGTTGGCCGAGAAGGTCGACGAGTCGCGCGTCGAGGAGGCCCGGAACGAGAGCCAGCGCGCCGAGCGCTACATCGAGAAGGCCGACGCCAAACTCGACGAACTGCGCGACCAGCGAGACGAGACACAGAGCGCCATCGGCGCCGTCGAGAACGAGATTGCGGAACTGGAGGACCTGCGCGACCAGCGGGAAGAACTGGCCGACGACCTCTCGAAACTCGACGGCCTCTACGAGGAGGCCGAACAGCTACAGGGGATGTACGGCACGCTCCGGGCGGAACTGCGCCAGCGGAACGTCGAGACGCTCGAACGCATGCTCAACCAGACGTTCTCGCTGGTCTACCAGAACGACTCGTACTCCCACATCGAACTCGACGGCGAGTACCAGTTGACGGTGTTCCAGAAGGACGGCGAACCGCTGGAACCCGAGCAGTTGTCGGGCGGCGAGCGGGCGCTGTTCAACCTCAGCCTGCGCTGTGCCATCTACCGACTGCTCGCGGAGGGCATCGAGGGGTCGGCGCCGATGCCG
The DNA here is from genome assembly GCF_019599465.1 of Haloarcula rubra. Lineage (GTDB taxonomy): Archaea > Halobacteriota > Halobacteria > Halobacteriales > Haloarculaceae > Haloarcula > Haloarcula rubra. The sequence goes on along the minus strand of NZ_RKLR01000001.1, from coordinate 404,987 downwards.
CCGCTCATCCTCGACGAACCGACGGTCTTCCTCGACTCCGGCCACGTCACGCAACTGCTGGACCTCGTCGAGTACATGCGCGACGAGGTGGGCGTCGAACAGATTCTGGTCGTCAGCCACGACGAGGAACTCGTCGGGGCGGCCGACGACCTCGTCCGTGTCGAGAAGGACGCCACCTCGAACCGCTCACACGTCGACCGGGTCGAGCGCATCGAGGAGTCGGTCGCGGAACTGGCCTAACGGTCCGTGAGTGCCGCGACGGCGGCGCTGGCCGTCTCGGTCACGTCGTAACCACGTTGGCCCATCACTTCGATCTCTTCGAGCAGTCCCGCCGCGCGGAACTCCCCGAGCAGGCCGTGCAGGTCGCTCTCACAGAGGTCGTAGCTGTCGAGGAGTTGGTGGACCGAGAGGGGGCCGCGGGCGTCCAGTTCGACGAGGAGGCCCAGCGACCGGTCGTCGTGAGCGGCCGAGACGACCGTCCGAACGGCTTCCGGCACCGCGTCTGCGGCCGTCACGAGCGGTGACTCCCCATCGACGGGTTCGAGGTCCTCGTTGGGGACGTGTCGCTCGGCACCGGTCGCCGGGTCGCGGACGAGACTCGCGTCGCTGGACTCTTTCAGCAGGATGTAGTGTGTCCCCGACGTGTCGCGGACGGTGCGCATACCGGCGGTAGCCGACGCGCGTGGTTAGCCGTTGTGGTCGGCGGCGTCCGAGTCGTCGGTCCGTCGGTCGTCGGCCGTCTCGGCGTCCGGGGCGCCGCCGTCGTCTTCACGGTCTCGTCTGAACTTGTAGTACCGAAAGGTCCCGTAGCCGAAGGCGAGGAGGCCGACGAGGAACACCCGGACGCCGAGGTCGACGCGCCCCTCGAAGTAGGCGAGCATCGGGCCGACCGAGAGCCCCAGTAGTGCGACGTTGAACACGAGGACGAGTTTCCAGAACAGTGCGGCGACGTCGCTGTCGCCGCTGCCGTCCGGCGGCCTGGGCGCTTTCGGGACGTCGGGCCCCAGACTGTCGGGGTCGAACTCGTCGGGTTCGTAGGGGCTCTTCTCCGAGAGGACGCCGGGGTCCCCGTCGGGGTCCCGTTCGTCGGGGCCGTCTAGCACGACCGTAGATGGGGCCGCGGCCACCAAAAGGGCTTCTCAGTCAGGCCGCGTCCTGTAGTTCGAGCGTGGTGTCCGTCTGAATCCACGCCAGCGGATGCTGGGCGTCGTAGAACACTGTCCCCTCGTCGGTCTCGTACGTCTCGGTGGTCTGTACGGCGTCCGGGAGCGCCGGCTCGGACCGAATATCGTCCGCCCTGTCCGACTGACCGTCGGGAGATGCGTGGTGCGACATGGGGACGTCGTGCGATGGTATGACATTGCTTACCATATATCTTCTGTCTGTGTCAAACACCGCCGACCACCGACGTTTTTATCGGTCGTCTCGAAGGGTCGGCAAGCATGAGTGACGAAGGCCAGAGCGCCCTCGGGGACTTCGGGGGAGGCGAGGGCGGTGACGACCGGCCGGCCGAGGAGGCAGCGGCCGTCGCCGGCAACGGGGGGAGCGGGACGACCGTCGTCGACATCGACGAACGCCAGTTCCCCGAGGTCGAAGAGACAGTCGAGTTCGTGGTCACGCAGGTCGACTACACGGTGGAGGGACAGGGCGACGACGAGTACCCCGTCGTCCACGTCTTCGGCCGGACCGACGACGAAGACCCGGTCCACGCACGCGTCTACGAGTTCGAACCCTACTTCTACGTGCCGGCGGACAGCGTCACGGAGGACCGACTGCGACAGTACGACCGCATCGTCGACTGGCGCTACGAGGACGAACAGGGGGAGCCCTTCGAGTCGATTCGGGGCGAGCGACTGCTGAAGATTATCGGGCAGACGCCGCGCGACGTCGGCCAGATGCGGGACGACTTCGACCACTACGAGGCGGACATCCTCTTCCCGAACCGCCTGCTCATCGACAAGGACATCACCAGCGGGGTCCGGGTGCCGGCCCGCGAACTCGACGACGGGAGCTACAAGGTCCACCACGAGGAGGTCCGGCCGGTCGAGGCCAGCGCCGACCCGCGCGTGAACACGTTCGACATCGAGGTGGACGACCGCCACGGCTTCCCGGAAGACGGCGAGCAGACCATCGTCTGTCTCACCTCCCACGACTCCTACACGGACGAGTACGTCGTCTGGCTGTACGAGTCCCCGGACGGCATCGAGGGACCAGAAGCCCTCGCGAAGTACGACCCCATCCGCGAGGACGCCGACTTCGAGGCCGACGTCCGAATCTTCGAGGAGGAGGAGGCGATGCTCGACGCCTTCGTCTCCTACGTCGAGGACACCGACCCCGACGTGCTCACGGGGTGGAACTTCGACGACTTCGACGCGCCCTACCTGCTGGACCGCATCGAGACCCTCCAGAGCTACGACCACGACTACGACCTCGATATCGACCGCCTCTCGCGGGTCGACGAGGTGTGGCGCAGCGACTGGCAGGGGCCGGACATCAAGGGTCGGGTCGTCTTCGACCTGCTGTACGCGTACAAACGCACGCAGTTCACCGAACTGGAGTCCTACCGGCTCGACGCCGTCGGCGAACAGGAACTCGGCGTCGGTAAGGAACGCTACACCGGCGACATCGGCGACCTCTGGGAAGACGACCCCGAGCGCCTGCTGGAGTACAACCTCCGGGACGTCGAACTCTGTGTGGAACTGGACCGCGAACAGGACATCGTCGACTTCTGGGACGAGGTCCGCACGTTCGTCGGGTGTAAACTCGAAGACGCGACGACGCCCGGCGACGCCGTCGACATGTACGTCCTGCACAAACTGTACGGCGAGTACGCGCTCCCCTCGAAGGGGCAACAGGAGAGCGAGGACTACGAGGGCGGCGCCGTCTTCGACCCCATCACCGGCGTCCGCGAGAACGTCACGGTGCTTGACCTGAAGTCGCTCTATCCGATGTGCATGGTGACGACGAACGCGAGTCCCGAGACGAAGGTAGACCCCGAGGCCTACGACGGCGACACCTACCGCGCGCCCAACGGGACCCACTTCCGGAAGGAACCGGACGGCGTCATCCGGGAGATGGTCGACGAACTCCTCAGCGAGCGCGAGGAGAAGAAGGAACTGCGCAACAGCCACGACCCGGACGACCCCGACTACGAGCGCTACGACCGCCAGCAGGCCGCGGTGAAGGTCATCATGAACTCGCTGTACGGCGTGCTGGGGTGGGACCGGTTCCGCCTCTACGACAAGGAGATGGGCGCGGCGGTGACGGCGACAGGCCGGGAGGTCATCGACTACACCGACGAAGTCGTCGCCGAGGAGGGGTACGAAGTCGTCTACGGCGACACGGACTCGGTGATGTTACAGGTCGGCGACGTCGGTCCGGACGACGTCGACAGCGACGTGACGGTCACCGACGAGATGCGCGAGAAGTACCCCGCGATGGACGACGACGAACTGCTGACCATCGCCGCGACCATCGAGAAGGGGTTCGAACTGGAGGACGTCATCAACGCCTCCTACGACGAGTTCGCCAGCGAGCGACTCAACGCCGACGAGCACCGCTTCCAGATAGAGTTCGAGAAACTGTACCGGCGGTTCTTCCAGGCGGGCAAGAAGAAACGCTACGCCGGCCACATCGTCTGGAAGGAGGGCAAACAGGTCGACGACATCGACATCACCGGCTTCGAGTACCAGCGCTCGGACATCGCGCCCATCACAAAGCGGGTCCAGAAGGAGGTCATCGACCGCATCGTCCACGGAGAGGACGCCGAGCATATCAAGGACTACGTCGGCGAGGTCATCGAGGACTATCAGGACGGCAACGTCGACTACGACGACGTCGGCATCCCCGGCGGCATCGGGAAGAAACTGGACAACTACGACACCGACACCGCGCAGGTCCGCGGCGCGAAGTACGCGAACCTCCTGCTCGGCACGAACTTCCAGAGCGGGTCGAAACCCAAACGCCTGTACCTCGACAGGGTCCACGCGGACTTCTTCGAACGGGTCGAGGACGAACTCGGCCTCGACCCCAAACGAGACCCGCTGTACGGGGAGTTCCGCCGGGACCCGGACGTCATCTGCTTCGAGTACGCCGACCAGATTCCGCCGGAGTTCGAGGTAGACTGGGACAAGATGCTCGACAAGACACTGAAAGGTCCTATCGCCAGAATCCTGGAGGCGCTGGACATCTCCTGGGACGAGGTCAAGTCCGGACAGGAACAGACTGGACTCGAGAGCTTCATGTAACGCCCGCACGGGGGATTTTTCGCCTCGGAGAAATATTGTTTCTAGATACCGAAGTCGAGTACGTCGCAATGCGAAAGCTTGATGGGTGAAACGTACCTCCTTTCGGTTGACCTAAGAGACTACTATGGCTGTACTCGAAATCAACAATCTCCACGCCGAAGTCGCAGAAGAGGACGGTGAGACCATCCTTCGCGGTGTCGACCTCGAAGTCAACTCGGGCGAAATCCACGCGCTGATGGGCCCGAACGGCTCGGGGAAGTCCACGACAGCGAAGATTATCGCCGGGCACCCCGCCTACGAGGTCACCGACGGCGAAGTCCTCATCCACCTCGAGGACGACGAGTTCGGCGAGGACTTCGAGATTCCGGAGGACATGCGCACCTGGAACCTTCTCGACCTGGAACCGAACGAGCGCGCCGCGCTCGGCATCTTCCTCGGCTTCCAGTACCCCGCCGAAATCGAAGGGGTCACGATGGTGAACTTCCTCCGCACCGCGCTCAACGCCAAACTCGAGGAGCGCGAGGAACTCTTCGAGGAAGAGGACGAGGAGGCAGAAGCCGACGGCGAGGACACCAAAGAGGACGCCGCTGGCTACGACACCTCCCCGATGGAGGGCAACGTCGAAGAGGGCGAAATCGGCGTCGCCGAGTTCCAGGAGATTCTCCAGGAGAAGATGGAGCAACTGGACATGGACGAGAAGTTCGCCTCCCGCTACCTCAACGCCGGTTTCTCCGGCGGTGAGAAGAAGCAGAACGAGGTCCTGCAGGCCGCTATCCTCGAGCCGTCCATCGCCGTGCTGGACGAGATCGACTCCGGTCTGGACATCGACCGCCTGCAGGACGTCTCGAACGGCATCAACGCGCTCCGCGACGAACAGGGCGCCGGCATCCTCCAGATCACCCACTACCAGCGCATCCTCGACTACGTCGAACCCGACCACGTCCACGTGATGCTCGACGGCCAGATCGCCAAGTCCGGCGGTCCGGAACTCGCAGAGCAACTCGAGGACGAGGGGTACGACTGGGTCCGAGAGGAAGCCTACGAGGCCGCGTAACACCCTTCCCTTCACAGCCACAACACCTACACAACAATGAGCTCAGACCAAGACCACCTCAAAGAGACCGACACCGAGGCTCGCTTCGAATTCAAGAAGGAGGAGAACTCCGCCTTCGAGACCGAGAAGGGCCTCACCGAGGAGACCGTCCGGGTCATCTCGGAAGACAAGGACGAACCAGAGTGGATGCTCCAGCGCCGTCTGCGCGCACTGGAGCAGTTCCAGCAGATGCCGATGCCCGAGGGCTGGCCGGGTGCGCCCGACCTCTCGGAAGTCGACATCGAACAGATCGTTCCGTACATCCGCCCCGACATCGAGACGCGCGGCGGCGCCGAATCGTGGGAGGACCTCCCCGAGGAGATTCAGGACACGTTCGACAAACTGGGTATCCCGGAAGCCGAGAAGAACGCCCTCTCGGGCGTCGGCGCCCAGTACGAGTCCGAAATCGTCTACCAGAACATGCAGGAGCGCTGGGAGGAGAAGGGCGTCATCTTCTGTGACATGGACAAGGCCGTCCAGGAGCACGAAGAACTCGTCAAAGAGCACTTCATGACGAAGTGCGTCCCCCCGAGCGACAACAAGTTCGCCGCGCTCCACGGCGCGGTGTGGTCCGGCGGGTCGTTCGTCTACATCCCGGAGGACACCACCGTCGAGATGCCCGTGCAGGCGTACTTCCGCATGAACTCGGAAGGGATGGGCCAGTTCGAGCACACGCTCATCATCGCCGAGGAGAACTCCGAGGTCCACTACATCGAGGGCTGCTCGGCCCCGAAGTACTCGGCGTTCAACCTCCACTCCGGCGGCGTCGAAGTGTTCGTCGGCGAGAACGCCCACGTCCAGTACTCCACGGTCCAGAACTGGTCGAAGAACACGTACAACCTCAACACCAAGCGCGCCATCTGTGAGGCCGACGGCACGATGGAGTGGGTCTCCGGCAGCATGGGCTCGAAAGCCACGATGCTGTACCCCTCCACCGTCCTCAAGGGCCCCGGCGCGACGGACAACCACATCACCATCGCCATGGCCGGCGAGGGACAGGACATCGACACCGGCGCGAAGGTCTACCACAACGCGCCCGACACCAAGTCCACCATCGAGTCCAAGTCCATCGCGAAGGACGGCGGCCGCACGAACTACCGCGGCCTCGTCCACATCGCCGACGGCGCCGAGAACTCCTCGACGTCCGTCGAGTGTGACGCGCTGATGTTCGACAACGAGTCCACGTCGGACACGATGCCGTACATGGAGATTCAGGAGTCGAAGGTCGACGTCGCCCACGAGGCGACCGTCGGCAAGATCGGCGACGAGGACGTCTTCTACCTCCAGTCGCGCGGACTGGACGACGACGACGCGAAACAGATGATCGTCGCCGGGTTCATCGAACCCATCACGGAAGAACTGCCCATCGAGTACGCTGTCGAGCTCAACCGCCTCATCGAACTCGAGATGGAGGGCTCGCTCGGATAATCATGAGTACGCAGGTACACGCCACACTCTCCGAAGACCAGGTCGAACAGATTTCGTCGGACCTCGACGAGCCGGAGTGGCTCCTCGAGACCCGACTGGAGGCGTTCGCGGCGCTCGAAGACCTCGAGATGCCCGACGTCATCCAGACGCCCGGCCGCAAGTGGACCAACCTCGACGCGCTCGACTACGAGTCGCTGGTCGACCCGCTCGACTACGCCCAAGAGAAAGACCGCATCGACGCCGAGGGCGTCGACGTGCTCTCGTGGAGCGAGGCGCTCGACGAACACGGCGACTTAATCGAGGACCACTTCGGCTCGGTCGTCGACCCCCAGCGGGACTACCTCACCGCGCTCTCGACGGCGCTGTTCTCGGCCGGGACCGTCGTCTACGTCCCCGAGGGCGTCGACGCCGAGGACGTGAAGATTCGGACGACGATGAACAGCCAGTCGCTGTTCAACTACACGCTCGTCGTCGCCGAGGAGTCCGCCTCGGTCACCATCCTCGAACGCCAGACCACCGGCGACGACGTCGAGGGGTCGCGGTACTACTCCGGCGTCGTCGAGGCCGTCGCGGGCGAGAACGCCTACGTCCAGTACGGCACGCTCCAGAACCTCTCCGAGGAGAGCTACAACTATCAGGTCAAGCGCGGCCACGCCGACACCTACGGCACCGTCGACTGGATAGAGGGCAACATCGGCTCCCGTCTCACGAAGACCAACGTCGAGACGCGCCTGCTCGGTGACTCCAGCGAATCCCAGATCGTCGGCGCGTTCTTCGGCCACGAGGACCAGCACTTCGACATCGCGGCCCGTGTCTGGCACGAGGCCGAGCACACGGTCGCCGACCTCGTCACCCGCGGCGTCTTAGACGACGAGGCCCGCTCGGTCTACGAAGGCGTCCAGGACGTCGGCCGCGAGGCGTGGGACACGTCCTCGTACCAGCGTGAGAACACGCTGATGCTTTCGGACGAGTCCGAGGCCGACGCGTCGCCGAAGCTCATCATCAACAACCACGACACCGAGGCCTCCCACTCCGCGACGGTCGGGCAGGTCGACGCAGAGGACATGTTCTACATGACCTCCCGCGGTGTCGACCCCGACCGCGCGAAGAACATGCTCGTCGAGGGCTTCTTCGTCCCCGTCCTCGAAGAGGTCGCGGTCGACGAACTCCGCGAGGACTTAGACGACCTCATCTACGAGCGTCTGCGCGAATAAGCGGCCCCTCGCCTTCTGTTCTCGTTCTCTCCTCTCGCGCTCGAACATCCAGCCCCGGCTACGCCGACCGCGTCTCGGTACCGGTCGAGGTGTCCCGTCGTGGACTCGCTCGGGTCGCATCTGTAACCGCCACGCCACGACCGGTGTCTGAGTGCGCTGTGACAGGGAACGGCTTAAGTTACGCCCTCCCCGACGTTCTTGCATGATTAGCTCGCCACGGCCGGGGGGGTCGGCATGAGTCTGACACAGCCCGTCGGGTCGGACCACCAACTCGCCCGACTCCTCCAGATCGGCATCGTCCTCGAGGAAGTCGTCGAGGCGCGAGCGGCGAAACACGCCGAGGAGACCGACGCGTCGCTCGACCCGGCGTTGCGGGACCTGCTCGACCACGCCGCCGCCGAATCGGCCGACCACCGGCGTCGGCTCGAAGGACTGGTCGCCGACCTCGAAGCCGAGACGGTCCCCTTCGAGGAGATACAGATGCTCGTCGAGGCACAGTACGAGGCGGACGAGGACTTCGACGGCGTCCTCTACGACCAGTTGTGTAACGAGGAGACCGCCTACAAGTTCTACGACGACCTCATCGCCTCTATCGAGGCCTCCGACACGGCGTTCGGGGTCGACCGGGAGCGGTTGCTGGACGTCCTCCGGACGATTCGCGAGGAGGAGGCCGACGGCGTCGAGGAAGTGACCGACCTCATGGAGGAGCGACAATGAACACGCAGGCACAGTACCTGAAGGCTATCTACCTCACACAGGAACAGGAGGACGGCCCGGCCTCGACCGGCGACATCGCCGAACTGCTCGACGTCAGTCCCGCCAGCGCCAACGAGATGATCGGCAAACTGGAGGACCGCGGCTTGCTCGACCACGAGAAGTACAAGGGCGTCGACCTGACGGACGAGGGCATCCAGCAGGCACGGGACGCGCTCCAGAACTACTGCATCATCGAGCGCTTCCTCGTCGAGGTGCTCGAAGTCGAGGACTTCCGGACCGAGGCCAAGCAACTCGAGGGCGTCATCGACGAGACGGTCGCCGAGCGACTCGACACCATCATCGACCGGGAACCGCAGTGTCCGGACTGCTTCAACGCGGAGGAGGACGTCTGCGGGTTGCTCGAACTCGAGGCCGAGGTTTCGAGCGACTGATTCTCGAAGCGTTCAAGTGCGTTCCGGCGATTCGTTCTGATACAGTCCGGTCGCGGACGGCCCGCGATGGACGACCGGCGCGAAGTCCCGTGGTGTAGTGGCCAATCATAAGGGCCTTTGGAGCCCTTGACGGCGGTTCGAATCCGCCCGGGACTACTACTTCTGTGACGGACCGAACTGGGAGCGGTAAATCCGTGACCAGCGGGGCGGTTCGGGGCGGCACTACGCCACCACGAGAGTCGACCGAGCGACGGCTACCCCAGATTGGATATCTCGATACCGTGCGCGGCCACGTCTTCGATGGTCGCGTCCCAGCCACCGACCGAGACGTGGCCGGTGTCGGTCGCCAGTTCGAGGCCGGCGATTCGCGGGACGTACCCGGCTTGTTCGCTCGTTATCGGCGGGTCGCACACGGCGTCGACGATTCGCCCCTCCCAGGTGTCGAACCGGCCGGTCGCCGTCTCGTGGCCCTCGACGACGGCGGTGTGTCCGACTGTCGAGTCCGACGTGGTCTGGATGACTTGCCACGGGTTCAGGAACCGCCGTGGGGGCGACGAGTCCGTCTGGACGACGTGGGCGGCCAACCAGAACTGCTCGCTGTACCGGTGGAACATCTCGACGATGTTCTCGTCGCTCGTCACGAGGCCCGGCCGCGTCACCGAGGGCGACCCGAGAGCACGGAAGACGCCGTACGCCCGGTCGGCGGCGACGAGGGTGTCGGCACCGGGGCGACGCCGGACGGCGACTGCCGTCGGGAACGTCCTCGCCGCCACGGCGTCCTCGTCGTCGGAGACGAGGAGGAGGCGGACGGTCACGCCGCGGTCGACTGCCGCACGGATGTCGTCTTCGAGGTCACGGTACCACGCCAGCGGAACCGAGAGGAAGAGCCACCACTCCGCGGCGTCTATCGCCCTCTGGACGTGGCGTCGGATGGCCTGCGCCCGGTTGACGAGCGTGACGAACCCGGTGGCCGTCTCGACTTCGCTGAACAGGCGGTTCAGGTCGTCTGTCGCCGAGTCGAAGTCGGACTCCACCTCGGCGAGTTGGCGCTCTTTCAGGTCGGTCATCGCGACGTCGGGTGGGACGGGGACGGCCTGCTTCGCCCGCCCGCCCTCGTGTACCTCGACGAGGCCGAGCGATTCGAGGTCCTCGACCACGTCGTAGATGCGCTGTTGCGGGACGTCCGCCTCGTCCGCTAGCGTCGGCAGTTGCGTGGCGCCGATACGCACGGCGGCGACGTACGCCCGCGATTGGTACTCGTTGAGGCCGATACGCTGGAGCGTATCGACGAGGTCGTCCGCCATTCACACCTCGCCGGTTGCCCCGGTCCCGTCCGGTCTCGTTCCAACGGCACTCATGCGTACTCTCGGTCGCTCTCGGTATTATGCGCTTCGCCCGCACTACCGCGGTGAGAGGCCCGAGAGCGTGCTGAGAGCCGTCACAGCCACGCTTCGGGACTGTCGGCGTGACTCGTCCCGGTCGTATCGGCACCGTGAGAGCCGACCGTCGCGACGCACCGTTCCCACGGAGAGAGAACGACCGTACGCCGTTTTATCAGTAGCGAACGATACTCCAGACATGGTCGCGGCACTCCCCTCACTCGTCGGCAGTGGTACGGTCCTCGTACTCCTCGCGACCGGGTCGGTAGCGCGTGACGTCCTCGTCGGAGTCGGCATCGCCATCGTGTTGTTCGTCCTGTACTACGTGCTCGTACTCAGGCCGGCCCGTCGCCCCCCACCGCGTCGGGAGTCGAACGAAGCGCCGCCACGGAACGACACCGGGAACTAGAGGTAGGCGGCGTCCCAGCGGAGCGGCTTGCGGACGTTCCCGCAGGAGTCACACTCGATACGCCCCATCGAGTCCATCGCGTTGGCGAGCGTGTTGCAGTTGCTACAGAAGTAGCCGTATCGGTCGTCGCCCCCTTCGTCGACGTGGACGATGTGGAACGGCGCGATAGAGCCGCGTTCGTGGTTGTCGTGGTCGACGTACACCGTCCGGCCGTCCTCCGTCTCGACTGGTTCCCGGCCCCACTGCTCCGACTCGCTGTACAGGTTCTCGACGTACGTGCGGCCGTCGATGTCCACCTCCTCGGTCCCGACCTTGTCGAATCCGCGGGCCTCGTAGAAGGTGTTCCCCTCGACGTTGTCCGCGAGGACGCGGCCCAGTAGATGTGTCGCACCGAGGTCCGCGAGGTGTTCACGGGTCGCCTCGAACAGGGCCGACGCGACGCCCTCGCCGCGGTGCGCGGGGTCGACGTGTAGCCAGAGCAGCGTCCCGGTGTTGTCTGCCGCGGTGACACTCTCGGAGAACCCGACGACTTGGCCCGCTTTCTCGGCGACGAGCAACAGTCGTTCCTCGTCCTCGAACGTGGCTTCGAGGCGGTCCTCGTCGTACCACTCCTCGATGGCGCTGTTTATCGCCTGCGGGCCGAGCGAGTACGACGCCTGCAGTGACCGGCGTGCGACGTCCCTGATTGCCGGCCTGTCGGCTGGTTCTGCTGGTCGAAGTTCCATGTCTCCAATCTGGTCGTGAACTGGCATAAACGTACAGCCCAGTCGTGACGACCGGGGCACTGTGACGAGCCGATCGCTCGACGGGAGATAATCGAGAAAAGACTTATATTTGTGGGCGCTTGTGTTGTATATGTGGAGTGTGATTGGTGAAAACGTGTGAAAACGGCTAAAAACTGTCTGAACGTGGTTATCGGCCGGTCGCACTGTCCGTACCGGCCGTCTGCCGGGGTGTCCTTGAAGTGCACGGCGACTCGACGGGTCGCTCGTACCGCCCGCGCTGTCGTCCCGCGCTCGCTCAACCATCGGGACTCCCCCTCGGCAACTCGATATTGTGTCGTCGTACGGTGATTTCTCTGGACGTATCCACACGAGAGACAGCGTTCGCCTTGTCGTAACGCTAAAGAGTCGAACGTACCTTCTTGTCTGTAAGATGAATATCGGAACCTGTCGCCGGAGGTGGTGGTGTGGGCGTCGAGATTAGGGAGTCACCAGTCTCGGACGAGGAGTTCGAAGCGATGCAGGAGTTCGTCCACGACTACCTCGCCGCCAGCGTCGAGAACGAGGACGAAGGCGGCCGGATGCGGTGGTACCCGTGGCACTCCGCGGAGTACCGCTTCAACCACATCCTCAACGTCGTCGACATCGCGACGAAGATCGCCCGGAAAGAGGGCGCGAACGTCGACGTGACCCGGGTGGCTGCTCTCTTCCACGACATCGCGAAACTGGAGGCCGAGCAAGACGTCCACGCCGAGGCCGGTGCCCGCATCGCTCGCGAGTACCTCACCGCACACGGTGACTACCCCGAATCGTTCGTCGAACAGGTGTGTCGCGCCGTCGAGGACCACTCCTACCAGGGGGACCTCTCGAACCTCTCGCTGGAGACGCGCTGTCTCATCGAGGCCGACATCCTCGACAAGATCGGTGCCAACGGGACGGCACTCATGCTCCTGCGGATGGGCTACGAGTCCCGGACGCACATGGACGCCGCCGAGATGGTCGACCGCGTCATCGAACGCGGCGAAGACGCCAAAGACCGCGTCGAGAGCGACACGGCCGAGTCTATCGTCCACCAGCGACTCAAGCGCACGCGCTGGTTCCAGGAGTGGCTCGAGGCCGAAGTGGCCGAGATGGACACCGAGGAGCGACTCGACGACGTCGCGACCGGGATGGGCGACTCGTAGCGGCTACCCGAGCGCCCCGACGACATCGACGAGGACACGCTGGACCCGTCCCAGCAGCGGCCCAGCGACTCGCCCGAGGAAGAGTACACCAGAGCCCGCCAGGACGGCGGCGCTGACCCACGCGACCACCGGTGCCAGCCGTTCGACGCGCTGGCGGGCGGCGACGATAGCCGCCGGGAACCCCGTTATCCAGACGACGATGCCGCCGAACAGCCCCGCGAGCAGTACCGGGTGGCCGGTCTGGACCACCAACAGGCCCGCCGCCTCGGCACCGACGGCCGGGAGATACGAGAGTACGTCGAGCGTCCCGGGTTGGAGGAGGCCGACGCCGACGGTGAGCCAGAACACGACCTGGTACGGGTTCGTGAGCGCCAGTACCAGCGCCTTCCGGAAGCCGCGGCTCTCCTCGGTCGCGGCCGCCTCGACGTCGACCGACGAGAGCGCGTTCGCGTCCTGGACGGCGCCGTAGGCGAACCACAGCATCAGGAGCCCACCGACGGCGACCATCGCGTCCCGGAGGCCCGGCGTCTCGGTCACCACCGCTGCGGCACCGACCAGCGAGAGGACGAAGAAGCAGGCGTCGGCGGTCATCGCACCGAGGCCCGCCAGCAACCCGGCCCGCCAGCCACGTAGCGCGCTCTCCTCGGCGATGACGGCGTTCATCGGTCCCGGCGGGGCCGCGAGCGCGAGGCCGAAGACGACGCCACCGACGGCTGTAGGGAGGAGTGCGAGTGGCCCGACCTGATTCGTCAGCAGTGTGGTGACCCAGTGATGCATCTACAGTACTGGAGAACAGAGAGAAAATATCGGCGCGTCTAGAGCTTGCCGGCCTTCTGGAGCTTCATCAGGTCCTCGGTGTCGAGGGTCTCGCCTTCCTTGAACTTCTGGTAGATCTCTTCGGCCTCTTCGCGAGCGGCTTCCTGCTTCTCCTCGCGCTGGGACCGTTCTTCCTTCTCCTCTTTCTTGTCCAGTTCGCGCAGGCGCTTCTGGACGCGGACGAAGTCCTCGTGGTGCTGGTCGGCGGCTTCCTGAGCCTCGACGAACTCCTCGTGCTTCTCGTCGGCCTCGTCACGAATCTCGTCGGCCTCGCGGTAGGCCTCTATCATCTGGTTGTGATGTTTCTGGGCCTCGTCGGCGAGTTCCGTGACCTTCTGGTGGTGCTTCGAGGCTTCTGACCGGACCTCTTCGGCCTCCTCCTTGAGCCCTTCGAGGTCACCGCTCTGGTCGAGCTTCTCCTGTTTCTGCTGGAGTTTCTCGCGCTTGTCCTCTATCTTCTCGATGAGCTCTTTCTCGTCTTCCGAGGAGAGGACCTCGGTCTGCTGTTTGAACTCGAGGTCTTCGATCTCGTCCTTGAGTTCGTCGACGGACTTGCCCTCGTCGAGTTCGAGGTCGTTCTTGACGTTGTCGACCTTGTCGAACAGCTCGTTGGCCTCGGCGTTGAGCTCGTTGCGCTTGTCCTTGTGCTCCTGGACCTGCTCGTTGAGCTCGTCGCGCTTCTCGCGGTGTTCCTGGGCCTCGTCGACCTTCTCGCGCGTCTTCGCGTTCAGGTCGTCGCGGTCAGAGGCCCGCTCGGAGGCCATCTGGTTCAGCTCGTTCCGTCGGTCACGGAGCTGGCCGGCGAGTTTGATGAGCTCGCCCTTCGATTTGTTTTCGAGATCCTCTTCTGTTACTGTAACGTTCTTTGATTCGTCTATCGAGTCTGCCATTGTTGAAACCTCTATGCCATCACCGCTCTCGCACAGACAGGCGCTCCGCTATCGAGGGGCTGGCACCAATAACAAGGGTTCCCTCTCATGTTGGGCGCGACGCGATACTGCCTGAACGCGTGAGCGTTCTGGTATCTGCTAGTACCGGGGGATATTGTTTAAATATTCCGGTGCACTGAATACCGTGGCGACGCCTCACACACCCGAATACGGGGGCGTGAAGGATTCACACACTTTCGAGATAGCTTATATACTGTCGTTTATCTCGTACTCGTTCGTCACCACGTTCTCACCGACGGCGACGGCGAGCGTCAGTTCGTCGCCCGCCGCGAGCGTCAGCGACCCGACGGTGACGCGGCCGAACGGCCCGACGGTGTGTTCTTCCTGCTGTCGCTCCCCGTTGTGGTCCCACTCGACGGTGACCGTCGCCGTCTCGGGTCGGTCGTGGCAGACGACGACGTCGCTCTCGCCGGGCGTCGGGTCCGAGAGCAGGACCTGCGTCGGTTCGTAGCTGTCGGTCAGCACGTCGTACGCGGGTTTCGGCGTGCCGTCCTCGCGCAGGACGCCCATCCCCGCGTCCCCGACGTCACGGAGGCTGTCGAGGACCGCCACCTCGCTGGCCTGTCGGCGGAGGTGTTCGGTGACCGTGTGGACGACCCGTGCCTGATAGGCCTGCGAGTCGGTGGCACCGCCGTCGACGCGAGTGTCGTGGGCGGTGCGGTCGAACCCCGTCTCGTCGGCGGGGTCGTCGCTCCCGAGCGACCCCGCACCGAACCCGCCGACGACGTCGCCGACGCCGTAGTGGTCACAGAGCCACGCGAGGTCGCCGACGGTGCCGTACTGCCAGCCCGGGTACAGCGTGACCGCGTCGGGGTCGACGCCCGGCGGGCCCACGACCGGAAACGTCGGGACGGCGTCGACGGCGTCGGCGACGGCGTTCGCGGGGCCAGCGTCGTACGCTGCTCGCCACGCCCGAAAGCGGAAGCGCAGGCGGTCGAGGAACCCGGAGCCGAGGCCGTCCGCGTACGGCCTGACGGGGTCGTCGTGGACGCCGATGGCCGCGAGGCTCGGGTGCCGGCCGTAGCTCCGCATCAGTTCGTCGGCCAACGTACGCCCTCGGTCGGGGTCGAACGCACCCGGGCCGGTCAGCGGCAGGTCCTGCCAGAGGAGGAGGCCGTGATCGTCACACGCTTCCGCGACCGCCGGTGGGGCCGCCTGCGCACGCACGCGGACGAGGTTCGCGTTCGCGTCCGCGGCTCGTTCGACGTCGGCGGGGGTCGGGTCGAGGAGCGTCACGCCGCGTGCGGGGACACGCTCGCCGTTCACCCGGAGTCCGTCGTCGTAGCTGACCGTCCGTAGTCCCGTCGTGACCTCGTCGGCGGCGTCGTCGAGTTTCGCCCGGACGACGTACCGTGGCTGGTCACCCCGGTCGTGTGGCCACCACAGCGACGGGTCGCGCACGTCGATGGTGTGCTGGACCGTGGTGTGACCCGACCCGGTCGCGACCCGCGAGCGGTCCATCATCCCGCCGCCACGGACGTTCCCCTCCGGCCGGATAGAGAAGGTGAGGCGGTCGTCGATGGCCTCGGTCGTCACGACGTCGGCGGTCACGTCCACGGCGGCCCCCTCCTCGGTCAGGCGCGGGCGTGCCCGTATCGCGCTCACGTACGGGTCCGGGTACGTCTCTAGCCGTGCCTCCCACCAGATGCCCGGGACACACCGGTCGTCGGGGAGGGCGTCGGTGGCGTGGAGGCCGCCGAAGCGGTCCGCCGGGGTGCGACACTCGACGACGACGCGGTACTCGTCGGCGTCGGGCAGCCGGACCCGGAGCGGGGCGAAGTACGTGTCGTGTGTCGCGACCTGTTCGCCGTTACACCAGACGCGCGTCTGCGCGTACGTTCCTCGGAGGAGTAGCGCGGCGTGCGCCTCGTCCTCGCTCCGCGGGTCCGAGAACGTCGTCTCGTAGGCCACGGCCTCGGCACCGGCGAAGGCCGTCGGCCGGCCCGGGACGGACACCGAGTCCCACTCGTCCGGCGTCGGCATCTCGTCGTCCGGCGCTACCGCCGCGCCCCGCCACTCCAGCGACATACCTTGTGGCCCGTTCGCTGGGGGCATATCCTTTACCCCCACGGCGGCGGAGTCGGCGACGGCTGACGTCTGTCCGACGGAACACGCCCCGACGACCGTGCCGGCCGTCACTTTCACTTTCACTCCGGGGACGGCTCGGATTAAGGTGGCTTCGGTCCCTCCGGTGGCGTATGTTGAACGACCTGCGCGAGACGACGGAGCCGACCTGCGACGCGAGCGATTGCGACCGAACGCTCGGCGACCCGGCACTGGCGTTCGAGACGGACTGGGGCCGGCGCGAGGCCTACGAGTGTGCGTGCGGTGCGGTGACGGTCACCGTCGCCCGGCCCGAGTCGTCCCGTTGAAATACGCCCGCGGGCTACGGCGGCGTATGTCACTCGAAGCCGTCGTCACCGCACACGGCCACGAACACGTCAGCGGTGAGCACGCGAGTACGCTGGAGGTAACGAGCGACGACTTCCTCACGCCCGCTGGCGACTGTATCCTCGGTATCGAGGCCGATACGGTGCCCGCCGACTTCGACGACGCGTTCGCCGAAGCGTGTCGGGACGCCGACGCGACCATCACCGCGACCATCGAGGCCGACGGCCACATGGTCACCGTGGAGGGGTCGGGCCACCCGGACCTCACGTTCGAGAGCGACCGGAGCCACGTCCTGCGGACGAGCGACTACGTCGACGACCGTACCGTGATGGTCGGCGCCGACGCGGCCGCCGGCGACGTGGACCGCGCTCTCGTCACGGCACTCGCCGACGGCGCGACCCTGACGCTGACGCTGACCGTCGACCCGGCCTGACAGGGTCGATCAGTCTTGCCCGAGTTCGCCGGCGTAGTCCTCGAAGAACGTCCGGACGTCCCGCGGGTCGCGGCCGAGGACGCGCCCCACGTCGTCCGTCACCCGGCCCGCGAGGCCGAGGCGCGCCGTCGTGTAGAGACCGCTCATCACCAGTGCGTATCCGAGGGGGCGGCCGTGGCGGAGTTCTCCGACGACGAACCGCGGGAGCGACGGGTCCGTGTACTCGACGGGGTATCCGAGCACGTCGCTGGCGACGGCCGCCACCTCGCTGTAGGTCAGCGCCTCGGGGCCGGTGAGGTCGCAGGCCGTCCCGGCGTGGCCGGGGTCGGTGAGCGTGCGTGCGGCGACGGCCCCGACGTCGCGGGCGTCGACGAAACTCGTCTCCCCGTCGCCGGCGGGGACCGCAATCTCGCCGGCGCGGAGTGACTCGCCGTGGACTTCCGTGAGGTTCTGGGTGAAGAACGAGGGGCGCAGGAACGTCCAGTCGAGGCCCGAGGCCGCGACGTGACGCTCCACCCGTCGGTGCGGGAGCAGTGGGTTGCGGTCGGCCCCGAGGACGGAGAGCACGGTACAGCGCTCGACGCCCACGCGGGCCGCGGCGTCGACGAACTCGCGTAGACGTCCGACTCGCGAGGCCTCGGGCGGCCGCAACAGGAACAGCGCGTCGACGGCCGCCAGTGCCGCGCCCCACGTCTCCGGTTTCTCGAAGTCGAACGTGACCCACTCGTCGGCGGGGCCGTCACCCGGTGGGGACTGGGCCGTGGCACGGACGACGGCGTCGTAGTCGACCAGTTCCGCCCGGAGCGCCGACCCGACGGTTCCGGTGGCGCCGGTCACGAGGACTGTCTCGGTCATACCTCAGAGAGGTCCGGGGACGACATAGGCGCTCGCTACGACCCTTCGAAGCGACTTTCCAGACCCGTACCGACCGTGTTTGGTGAAGGGGTTTTGCCGCTCGGGGCCCACCGGACAGACATGGCAGACCCGGAACCGGAGGAGAACATCAGCGGGGGCGAGTCGGGCGGAGGTCGGGCGGCGACGTTCGACCCATCGACGGCAGGGACGCGGGCAGAGGCCGTCGTCGACCGCCTCGGCGAGATGTACTGGACGAAGACCTACGGCGGCCGGCCGGCATTCGAGTGTCTCGTGCGCACGATTCTCAGCCAGAACACGTCGGACAAGGCCAGCCAACCCGCCCACGACTCGTTGATGGAACGGTACGGGGGGAGTGAGGCGGGAAGCGCCTCGGACGGTCCGAGCGGGGAGAGCACCGACCCGCGAGGGGACGACGGTGACCTCGCGGCGACGCTCGCCGAGGCCGACCAGCAGACGTTAGCCGAGACCATCTCGTCGGCGGGCCTGTACAACCAGAAGTCCGAGCGGATAATCGCTATCGCCCAGCGCATCTGCGAGGCGTACGGCGGTGCCGACGAGTTCGACGAGTTCGTCCGCGAGGCGGACCCCGACGAGGTTCGGGACCGCTTGCTGGAGCTAAACGGCGTCGGGCCGAAGACGGCCGACTGTGTCCTCCTGTTCGCCGGCGGGCGCGGCGGTGTCTTCCCCGTCGACACGCACGTCCACCGCATCGCCCGGCGGATGGGGCTGGCACCCGCCGACGCCGACCACGAGACGGTTCGGGAGTACGTCGAACGCGACGTGCCAGCAGAGAAGTGCGGCTTCGGGCATACGGCGATGATACAGTTCGGCCGGGAGTACTGCACGGCGCGCAAGCCGGCGTGTCTGGACGACCCGGAGGCCTGTCCGCTCGCGGACCAGTGTGCACAGGTCGGCGTCTATCCGGCGACGGGCGACGTGGTAGACCCCGCCGAAGCGCCGGAGTGAGCGGACTACTCGGCCGGTGACACGGACACCGCGCCGTCGCGCACCGTCACCCTGTACCCGGCGTAGTCGAAGGTCACCGAGAGGTTGCAGTTCGCTCCCCGGTCGTCGGCGAACAGCTCGTCTAGCGCCTCGGGATTGACGCTCTCGTACAGCGACGGCAACGAACAGGGGTCTATGCCCTCGAGCCGGCCCACGAGTTCGGGGACCGCGAGACTCGCGAGGCTCGTGGTTCCGTCGAACTCCGCACGGGTCTCGTGTGTCTGAGTGTGGGTCGATACGTCTGTGAAATCACACGCCGTGCCGTCTGCGACGGCGTCGTGCCCCGACTGCTCGCGGACAGTCGATGGCGTGGGGTCGGTCATCGAGTCGAAAGAGCCACGACAGCAGTAAAGCAGAGCGGGTTGACTATGTAATCTCTTGATACTGTTCGTGGCGGGTCAGGTCTCGAGGACGTGCGACTCGACGAGCGTCCGGTAGCCTCGGCGGAGTCGATTCGACAGCGCCTGCCGAGAGATGCCGAGTTCGGTCGCTATCTCCTCTAACGTGGTGGTCCGGGGTTCGCTGAAGTACCCGCGTTCGTAGGCGAGCGTCAGCGCCTCGCGCTGTCTGTCGGTCAGTTCGGGGGCCCCCTCGATGGCCGCCGACCCCGCGTCGGTCAACTCCGACAGCGTCGGGACGATACCGGCGTCTCGGCAGGCGCGGTCGAACGCCGTAATCGCGTGCTGTTCGTCGCCGCGGACGTCGACGCGCCACCCCACCTCGGTCCCGACCGCGGACAGCATCGTCACGTCGCTGTCCACGATGGCTCCGAGTAGCCCCTCGTGGGTCCCCACGCACTTGCTCCGGAGGAGCGACCGTCCGCAGACGCTGTCGACCACCGTGACCGTCTCGAACTCCGCGACGGTCGAGAGGAACCCACGGACCGTCTCGCCGTCGACACCCTCTATCCAGAAGTACGGCATCACGGTCGACCCGGTCGGGACGACGCGCTCTATCTCGACGACTGCGTCCGGGTACGACTCGAAGACCGCTCCCAGCAGGAACGTCTCCGGCGGCATCCTGAACTCTGCGACGGTCGCCATCGTCGGCTATCTGTCGTCCAACAGCAAAAGGATATGCCTGTACACCCGTGCGGTCGCGGACCCACTCAGCGCCGGTGGCCCCACCGCTCGCCGTCCTCGGCGTAGCGCGCGGAGACGATGCGGTTGAACTGCTCGTCCGACAGCGAGATGTCCGTCGCCCCGACGTTCTCGTCGAGTTGGTCGACGGTGCGGGCGCCGACGATTGGGACGCAGGTGAAGTCCGGTTGCTCGATGTTCCAGCGGAGCGCGACCTGTGCCGGCGTCGCGTCGAGTTCGTCCGCGACGGCGCGAATCTCGTCCAGGACGTGCCAGCCGCGTTCCGAGAGGTAGTAGTCCTCGAACCGGTCGTCGAGCGAGCCACGGGCGCCCTCCGGCCCCTCGAAGGCCGTCGGGTCCTCGTCGTCCGTGCGCTCGTACTTGCCGGTGAGGAATCCGCCCGCGAGCGGCGAGTACGGACAGACCGCCATATCCTGGTCCGCACACACGTCGAGGTAGTCCTTCACGTCGTCACGGTAGCCCGCGTGGAACAGCGGTTGGGTGACTTCGAACCGTTCGAGGCCCTCGACGTCCGACTTCCAGAGGGCTTTCGTCAGTTGCCACGCGGCCATCGTCGACGCGCCGAGGTAGTGGACTTTCCCCTCGCGGACGAGGTCGTTCAGCGTCCGCAGCGTCTCCTCGATGTCGCTCTCCTCGTCCCAGCGGTGGATGTAGTAGAGGTCCAGATAGTCCGTATCGAGACGGTCGAGGGTCCCCTCTATCTGTGCGCGGATGTGCTTGCGGCCGAGACCCGAGTCGTTCGGGCCGGGGTCGCCCCACCCGTCGAAGGGGAAGTACACCTTCGAGGCCAGCACGACGTCCTCGCGGTCGTAGTCCGCTAGCCAGTCGCCGATGAACTCCTCGCTCTTCCCGTTCGGCGTGCCGTAGACGTTGGCCGTGTCGATGAAGTTGATGCCGCGTTCCCACGCCGCGTCCAGCAGTTCGTGGGCTTCTTCGCGGTCCGTCTCGACGACGTCGCCCGTCTGGCGGCCGAAGCGCCACGTCCCGAAACAGAGCTGTGAGACCGTCGTCCCTGTCGAACCGAGTCTGGTATACTCCATAGCCGGTCCAACGTGGCCGACCACAAAAACACTGGGGCGCCCGGCAACCCGTGCGGGTCACCCGCGTCGCCACGCCACCGCGACGGCGACGCCCACGAGGCAGAACGCGAGCAAGGAGAGGTTCGGAACCGTCAGCCCGAGCACGCGGTACTGGATCTGCGCGCAACTTATCGCGCCGATGCCACAGGTGGTCTGGGTCACCTGCAACCACGAGTGGTACGCCGCGAGGGCGCCGCCGAGGCCGACGAGCGGCAGGGCCGTGCGGGCGACGGCAGGCCGTCGCTCGACGGCGGCGACGCCCAGCACGACCACCTGCGGGTACATGAGGATGCGCTGGTACCAGCAGAGCCGACAGGGGGTCAGCCCGAGACCCAGCGAGAGGTAGAGGCTCCCGGCGGTAGCGACCAGCGCGACCAGCGTCGCGACGGCGAGGAGCGACCGGCTATCGAGGGGAACCCCACCGCCACTGTTTCGCCCGTACACGAGTGTGAGGGCGTGCGCCGTCGGAAAAAGCGTTACGTGCGGGTGTCGTCGACGGGGTGGCCGGCGATGGCCTCGCCAGCGCTCCGTCGCTGGCGAGCGGGGGAGGGTAGGCAGTGACGAGCATCCGGCGGCAGAGCCGCCGGTTCACCGGAATCGAGGTCGAAGACCGAGATTCCGGCCGTTTTTCCCCATGTTTTTGCAAGCGGGGGTTCGCTACGCGAACCCCCCGCAGTAAAAAGTGGTCTTCAGACGAACCGGAACGTCTCGAGGTTCTCCGGCGTGAAGGTCCGCACGTTGTAGTCGTGATACAGCCCCGAGGAGAGGTCCTGTGTGGCGGACTCGTCGCCGTCGACACAGAGCACCTTCTCGGGCCGGGGGTGCATCGTCTTCACGAAGTTCTCCAGTCCCTGCCGGTCGGCGTGGCCGGAGAAGCCGTCGACCGTCTCGACGCGCATGTTCACCGGCACGCTGTCGCCGTCGATGCGCACCTCGTCTGCTCCCTTCTGGATGCGCTTGCCGAGCGTCCCGCGGGCCTGATAGTCGACGAAGGCCAGCGTCGAGTCGGCGTCGGGTGCGAGGTGTCCGAGCCACGTCCGGGCGGGGCCGTCGGTGAGCATACTCGGCGGCGCGAGGACCACGCTCGCCTCGTCACGGTCGGCGATGGCCTCGCGGTCGTCGCCGTCCTCGACGGGCGTGAACTGGTCGGCGAGGAACGGGTTACTGTCGGCGTCGTGGATGCGGTCCTTGACCTCGTTGCGGAGGTAGTCGGGATAGGTGGTGTGGACCGCCGTGGCCTCCCAGATCATCCCGTCGAGGTAGACCGGCATCTCGGGGACGTCGCCCTCGCGCATCGCCTCTTCGAGGACGACCATCAGTTCCTGTGCGCGGCCGACGGCGTGGACCGGGACGAAGACGGTCCCGTCGCGGTCGGCGGCCTCGCTGACGAGGCGCTTGAGCTTTCGCTCGGAGTCGTCCTGGTCGGTCTGGTAGTCGTTGCGGCCGCCGTAGGTGGACTCGAGGACGAGCGTCTCGACGCGGGGGAACTCGTTGACCGCGCCGTCGAACAGGCGTGTGCTGTCGTAGTGGATGTCCCCGGAGAAGGCGACGTTGTAGAGGCCGTCGCCGATGTGGAAGTGGACGACGGAACTCCCGAGGATGTGGCCGGCGTTGTGGAGCGTGAGTTTCACGTCGGGCGCGATGTCGGTGACGTCGCCGTACTCCAGCGGGATGCAGTGTTTGACCGCCTCGCGGACCATCTCGGTCTCGTAGGGGCGCTTGCGGCCGGCGGCGTCGGCGCGGCCGATGTAGTCCAGCGTCATCAGGCCCAGCAGGTCCCGCGTGGGTTCCGTACAGTAGATGGGGCCGTCGTAGCCGTGTTCGAACAGCAGGGGGACCAGCGCCGCGTGGTCTAGATGGGCGTGGGTCAGGACGACGGCGTCCAGCGAGGACGCCCCGGACCCGATGGCCTCGGGCACGTCGAGATACGGCTGTTCGGTCCGCTCGCCGGGTTTGTCCCCGCAGTCGACGAGGATGCGCGTGTCGGCCGTCGAGATGATGTACGCCGCACGTCCGACCTCTCGGCACCCGCCGAGGGTGGTCACCCGGACCCACTCCTCGCTGGACATCGGGTCGCGGTGAATCTGCCGACCGACGCGTTCGAGGATGTCCCGCCGGTCGTCCCGTTCCTGCGTGAGGAAGTCCCGGACGTTCGAGACGGTCGGCGACTCGATGGGCGGCGTGCGCACCACGTCGGGCGTCCAGCCGACCGCTTTGGTTATCTCCCGGAGCGTCTCGCCGCGCCGGCCGATGACGCGGCCGGGTTTCTCGGCCTCGATGAGCACCTCGCCGGTGTCGGCGAGGAACTGGAGGCCGCTGACGCCGGCGTCGTCGGGGATAATCTCTCGAATCCGCTCCTCGGCGGTCTCCGGCCGCGTCAGCACGTCCGGGTCGGGTCGGACGGTGATGCGCTTGCGGAGTTTCGACGCCAGACGGCGGACGAGGTCGCCGTCGGCGGCGAACTCCTTCGGGTCACGGGTGTAGATGACCAGTTCCGGGCCCTCGTAGGTGACGTCGGAGATGGAGATGTGGTTGGGAACCTCTTCGTCTATCGTTGCTCGTACCTCTTCGAGTTGCTTGTCTACCGTGCTCATAGTGTAGAACGGGCGGGCGGCCTGCCGGTGGCGTGTACTCCGTCGCGGGTCGGTCTGGACCGAGTGTCTCGTACGGTCATACAGTTGTCCGTTGTTCGGTGAACGACCTCCAGGCGGAGAACTGCCCGGAAAACCGATTGTACACGTCAGTACCCCGCTCGAATTATTAAAGACTTCGCACTCCGGACCGGGTCGGCGGTCGTCTATGCGGACGCGAGCGTGTCTGCGGTCCGTCGACTGGCCGTCGGTGCGGCCCGTGCGAGCGCCGTCGCGACGACGTACGACGCGACGGGGTCGGACAACTGTTCGGGCGTGGTCTCGCCGCGGGCCCGACTCAGCTCCCAGTCTGCGCTCCAGACTCGGCCGGCGGCGTCGGTGAGGATGGTTCTGGCGAGTCCGGGTGCGGGGCTGTCCGCGAGTGCCGACGCCAGCGCGTCGAGTGCCGTCTCCCTGTACTGGTGGACGTCGGCGGCGCTCTCGACACGGAACCGGTCGCCGGACTCGACGCGGTCCTGCACGCGGTCCAGTGCGTCGAAGTGAGCCAGTCGTCCGGTGGCGTCGACGACGGCAGTGGCCGGTCCGGGAGCCTCGGCGACGCGCGCGAGTCCGTCCTCGGCCTCGTATCGAAGGTCGCTGACGACGCGCTCGACGGTGCCCCAGTCGTCGGCAGTCGGTTCGGGTGGGAGCGTCGACAGGCGCGACTCGGCCGTCGAGAGGAGCGTCTCGGCGGTCCGGCGGAGGCGTGGCTCGACGGTCCCGGCGTCCGACGGGAGCGAGGCCCGGAACTGCGAGTCGAGGTGCCGCGCGTCCTCGAGGAGCGCCCGGGTCGACTCTGTTTCCTCGCCCCACTCGGCGACGGTCAGGAGCGCCGACCCGTCGTCGGGCGCACGGGGCTGCTCGCCGTCGGCCGCCCGCTCGAGCGCTCGCTCGACTCGGGCGTGGACCAGTGCCGCCCGGACGGGGTCGGCCCCGAGGTGGTCGTAGGCCGACCGCATAGACCGCGCCGCCGCTGTCGCCGTCTCGTGTTCCTCGCGAAGGCTGGCGACCGACTGGCCCGCGTCGACGAACCGCCACCCAGCGGCGGCGTACCGGGCGTGCTCACGGGCCCGGCGCAGTTCCTGCATCGAGGCGAACGCCGTCTCCGCGCGCCGGGCCTCGTCGAGGGCGTCGGAGGCGTTAGTCGAGGCGTCGAGCAGTCGCTCTCGGACGTATCCGTTGGGAATCTCGTCGGGGCCCAGCGGCGTCGGGAGGGCCGCGAGCAGGTCCGTGGTCCGGTCGCGGGCCGCCCCGAGGTACGCGCCGTCGATAGCGACGGGGACGGCGGGCGCGACCCGACGGCGCGGCCCCGCTTCGTGGTCGACGTCGGGGAGTTCGTGGCTCCGGATGGTCGTCCGCTCATCGCCGCCGAAATCCTCGATGGCACCACACCCGGCGAGCGCACTCGCACCGACGACTGCGAGGAACCTGCGTCGCGTCGTCCCGTCGGTCGGTACCATCACTGCCCACCCCCGGTCGTCCGCGTCGGCGTCTCGGTCTGGCCGGTGCCGTCGCCGCCCGCGGTCGACGCACTGCTTTCGGCCGCCGGCCCCCGTCGACACCCGCCGGTGCCGACAGAGGAGCCGAACCCGGTCACCGAGTCCGCGTCGAGGGCGGCCGGAATCCTGACGAGCCGCACCGCGAACACTTTTTCGTCGGCCCGGCAGGCTTCGTCGTAGGGACGGGTGACGCGCGTGTAGTCGGTCTGGACCTCGTCCGGCCGCCACGAGACACCGCAGAGTTCGAGGCGGAAGCACTCGCCTACCTGATGCGTCTCGACGTACACCGTCTCGCTGTCGAACGCGGTGGCGTCGAGGAACGCCCCGACGCGGTCCGCACCCGAGACGTCGGCGACGGAGACCCGTTCGGCACGTTCGGCGCCGTCGACGAGGGCGTTCGTCCGGAAGTAGGAGTGTTCCGACTCGGTCGGTCGCCCGCCGTCCTCCTGTTCGGGGTCCGCGAGCCAGACCGGCGGCCGGTCGGTGTCGGCACGGAGGGCGACGCTCTCGGGGTCGGACTCGGACCCGGCGAAGTCGTTCTGGCGGGCGGTCGCGGTCGGCGACGCGCGACTCGATTCGGCGCTCCCGTCGAGCAAGCCACCGCACCCGGCGAGTGCACTCGCGAGGCCGGCGACTCCGTGGAGGACGCGACGGCGTGTTGGAGGGACCATCGTCTGGAGAGCGTCGTGTCCCGACCGGAATAAGTCTCGTGTTCGGTATCACGCTCGCAGACCGAACGCGATGGGTCTGGCCCCGTCGTCACACCGAAGGCGACGGCGGACGTGGACGACACATGCACGTCACCCCCACCGTCGTCGCCGAGGAGTACGAGTGGACGCTCGAACGGGCCGACGTGGTCGTGCCGCTGGTCAACGAGACCCGGGACCACCTCGGCGGCCTGTTCGGCGTCGACGTCGCGTCCATCGACGAGCGAGCCTACCGCGAGACCGTCGAGACGGTGTTCGAGGACGGCGACCGGGCGGTCAACGTCGCGGCGCTGATTCGGTTGCTCCGGAACCTGGACGTCGAGGGAGACTATCCGGGGTTCGTCGTCGACGAACTGCTGGGGCGAGAACTCGCGGCCATGCTGGCGGGCGAGCAACCACTCCGACTGCTCGCCGAAGCCACGTTCCACGTCGCCGACGTACGGACCCACG
Organism: Haloarcula rubra; assembly: GCF_019599465.1. Lineage (GTDB taxonomy): Archaea > Halobacteriota > Halobacteria > Halobacteriales > Haloarculaceae > Haloarcula > Haloarcula rubra. The sequence continues at coordinate 378,227 of NZ_RKLR01000001.1, read as the reverse complement.
GGGCCGAGGGCGACGCCGCCGGGGCGGACGACCTCGACGCGGCACTGGCGGCGGGCGTCCAGACGCGAGTACCGGGGTGGCCGTGGCAGGAGGACGAGAGCCCCTTCGAGTTAGAATGAGAACGAGGGCGTCCCCACGAACGCCGTCTCGTACCCCTCGTGGCGCGAGACCTGCGGCGGGGCGACGACGTCGACGCCGACCGAGGGGTCCGTTCCCGTCGTCTCGACCACGGCGCCGTAGTGATATCCGAGGTCCGGGTGGAGCGCGGCGGTCAGCGCGTCGTCGAACACCGTCTCGCCGCCGGCCTCGACGGACCCGTCAAGCGACATCATCGGTAGCGGAACGCGGTTGTACGGCGTCCGGGCCGAGACGGCCAGATACGACTCGCCGTCGGCGAGGAAGTCGGCCTCGGAGAGCCACGTCGCGGCGTACACCCCGTCGCTCCCCTTCTTCGTCCCGAGGAGCGTCCCGGGCAACTCGCCGGCGACCGGGGTCTGCGAGGTGGGCATCATCTCCATCGACATCAGGTCGACGGCGCCGCGTTCGCCCTGGGTCTCGGGGAACTCCTCGTAGGAGAGTTGGTCGAGGGCCGACTGGGCGAAGTCGAACTCGACGCTGGCCTCGGCGGCCTCACTGAACTTCTCGGCGAACGGCCCGAGTCGGCGCTCGTCCATCGCGTTGACGCGCGCCTTCAGCGTGTACAGACCGTCCCCGTCGAGTTCGTAGTTGTCGCCGTAGTGAAAGCCCATGTTCTGGGAGATCATCGGCCACGGCGACTTCTCGTCGACCGTCTCCCCGTCTCGCTCGATGGCGATGGAGACGCCGGCGGAGATTGGCAACACCATCTCCGTCTCGGGGTCCCACACCGTCGCCATCAGGTGGACGCTGTCCGCGTCCCGTATGTCGACGCGTTCGGCGTCGGTCCCGGTGACCGTCCAGAAGCGGTGCGGGAACGAGTAGCCGAAGCCGACCATGTAATCGCCCGCTTCGGCCATCCCGGCCATCCCCATCCCCTCGACGTGCGTCGGGCGATAGGTGCCGTCGGGACGGTTCTCTACGAGCGGTGGCGCGCGCGTCGACTGACTCTGGAAGGAGCCACAACCAGCGACGAGGGACGCGCCGGCGAGGCCGGCGCTGGCGAGAAAGCGTCGTCGGTCCATACGGTCGGGTAGCCGCCGTCTCTCAAAGACGGTTCTGGTACGGTGGGCGAATCAGGCCGGGTCGGCCGGCGGGAGCGCCCGCAGGGAACGCGGGGGCAGGAGGTAGTTCCCCCGTCGCTCGACGGTCATGTACTGGAGGATGCCGTTGTTGGTCCGCTGGCCGACCGCGGAGTTCTCGGAGACGTCCGTCCCGTTCATCGCCTCCTTGGTCGCGACGAAGTCGGCGATGGACTGCTGGAGCGAGAGGAAGTGCAGGCCCGCCTCGCCGCCGTCCGTCGAGTCGAAGTCCCGGCGGAGAATGGTCGGACTGTCGTCCTCTCGGGCGCGAGAGAGTTTCTGCGAGTGGCCGACGACGCCCTCCCGTCGCCCGCTCTCGACGACGTCTTCGGGGCACTCGTCGATGGCGCTGTCCGTACCGAGGTTCTCGCCGACCCCTTCGACTTTCCCCTCGTCGGCGTGGGCCGGGCAGAACATCTTCGAGACCCGTTGCTCGCGAGAGTCCTGTTCGTACCACTGCTGGAGGTGCAGGCGGATGAACGAGAGGTGCTGTGTCGCGCCGCCGGCGAAGGGGCCGGAGTCGACCGTTACGCGGTCCTCGGTGGCCTGATTCCCCTCGAATCCGGACTTGAACCCCATGAACAGGGGTGCGTCCTCCGGGACGGGTTCGGAGTCGGGGATACCGTCGACGTCCTGATTCTCGGCCGGGAGGCCGCCCCCGACGAACCCGGTGCGACGGTCGGCCACGCCGAACACGCCCTCGAACGTCGCCGCCATCTCGTGGTCGTTGACCGATTCTTTGGTGCCCTTCAACGCCTCTTCTGCGGCCAGTACCACGCTCTCGTGGTCGCTGGCGAGGTGGAGGAGCGCGTCGGGCGTGTCGAAGGCGGGGTCCTCGAACGGCGCCAGCGCCTCCGGTTCCGGTACCTCGACGCCCGCCGGACCCGCCTCGAACCGGTCGAAGTACGCCGGACTGTAGCCGAGCGTGAACAGGAGTCCGTCGCTGCTCCACTCGTAGGCCCGTTCGAGCGACCTGAGCGCGTCCTCTACCTGTCCCCGGTCGGCGTCGGTCGGCGTCCCGTCGCCCTCGTAGTCGAGCAACAGGAGGACGTGGTGGTGTGCCATCCGGGGGTTGCCCGCGTCGTCGGTGGCCAGCGCGTCGTTCCACGCGTGCTGGCGGGCCGGCAGACTGGCGGGGTCGTCGGCCCCCTCGGGAACGTCGGGTGCGCCACGGTCGAGACAGGCGGCGAGCGCGGCCGTCCCACCGATGGCGACGGCGCTCTTCGCGAACTCGCGTCGTGAGATACCGCGGTCTGTCATCGTCACGGGCTAGGGGACCGACCCATTACTCGATTCTGGTACACCAGCCGAACGCGGGGGCGACGCCGCGCACACACCCGTCCAGCGACCGTGTCAGTCCCGGCCGTCCGGGCTCTCGAGCAGGTTGTCGACCAACCGCTCGAACCGGTCGGTGAGCCGTGCCGGGAGACTCGGCTCCAGTTCCCGGACCAGTCTGGCCGTCTCCGCGGGGTCGACGAGTTCGAGGGTGACGCGGCCGCCGTCGCGGCGCTTCTCGACGACGCCGTGTTCGACCAGTCCGTCGAGGTGGTGTTCGAGCGTGCTCCGGGCGATGCCGAGGTGGTCGGCCACGGCGTCGGGTCGGGCGCCGTCCGCCTTGAACAGCGTCGCGACGACGTCGCGGGCCGTCTCGCGCCGGAGCAGGGCGAGGGCGCGTCGCTCCCACCCGTCGTACTCCGGCGGGTAGTAGTGCGTGCGGCCGTTCACCGTCTCCGTCGTGACGTCGTCGAGTCGCCGGATGTGGTACTGGACCTGTCCCGTCGCGAGGTCCAGCACCCGCGTCAACTCACGGAAGTGGACGCCCGGGTCGCGGTCGATGTGGTCCCGAATCGACTGTCGCGTCTCGTTCGTCATGTGTCTCTGTTATCGAGTCGTTTCTCGACCTGTCTGGAATAATAGACGGCACCTAAGACCAGTGCGACGACCAGCGCGTCGGCGGCGTGTTCGAGGGTGTGGTGGCTGGTCGGGCTGATGGCCCCGACCATCGACAACCCCGCCAGCAGTGGCCGGGCGACGAGTGCACCGAGTGCCAGCGCGACGAGCAGGTACGCCCGCGACCCGCGCCGACGGTAGGCGGCCAGTCCGAGCGCACAGAGGGCCGCCGTCGCCACCCCGGAGACGAGGAGGACGGCGCCGAAGTCCACGTGGAACTCGCCCAGATGGAACCCCATGTGACCCGGCCATGTCATGCCTGCACCTAGACGGCGAAGCCACCTGACTCTCTCGGTTCTGGCTGACTTTTTTACGCCGTCCGCGAGAGCCGACGGTATGGACAGCATCGGGTTCGTCTGCGAACCGGATCACTCCGCCTTCTGGCCGGTCGCGGAACGACTGGCCGCACGCGGGTTCGAGGTCGAGTTCCTCCGGCCGGTCGACCCGATTTGCCGGGCCGACGTCGACGGCCTCGACGCCCTCGTCAACGGCGCCTTACACCCCGAGTCGTTCGGCGCCCTGCGCTACGCGGACCGGCGAGACGTCCCGACGTGGAACGGGTTCCTCGCGACGACGGCCTTCGCCTCCCGCGTCGTCGCGCTCGACGCGCTGGAGGCACTCGGGTGTCGCGTCCCCGATGTCCGGTTCGACGGCCCGACGGCCGGGTTCGAGATGGCCAACCCGTTCGCGTGGCGTGGTCGGTCCGAACGGGGGCACCAGCCGTCGTTCTACGTCGAGTCGGTCCGGACCGAACCGGTCGACCACCGGTACTACGCCGTCGACGACGGGCGCGAGACGCACGTCCGCGCACTGGAGGTGCGGATCTCACTGTCCGAGGGCGACGCGCTGGTCTCGCGGACCGACGTCGACGTGGCGCTGGCCACGCGGGTCCGTGAGTTGCTGGAGCGGTTCGGTGCCCGGGCCGTCGCCGTCGACTTCACGCAGGGCGAGGACGGCGAGTTCTACGCCCTCAGAACGACGCCGGTGCCGACGTTCGCCGGGACGGACATGGACCGACGCATCGCCGACTCCGTGGCGTCGCTGACGACCATCGGCGCGTAGTGGCACACCTTCGGGGAGTTTATTAGCGGCGTGGGCCACGATTCCGGTAATGAGCGGCGAGCAGGACCTCGGCATCACGGAGAGCAAGGAGCATTCACCCGGCGAGTGGTACGCCGAAGTCGTCCAGAAGGCCGGCCTCGCGGACTACGCCCCCATGGGCGGGTTCATCGTCACGCGCCCGCGAGGGTACGCCATCTGGGAGCGCATCCAGAGCCACCTCGACGGCTGGTTCAAGGACACCGGCGCCCAGAACGCCTACTTCCCCCTGTTCATCCCGGAGAGCTACCTCGAACGGGAGAAAGACGTCGTCGAGGGGTTCGACCCGGAAGTGGCGTGGGTCACCCACGGCGGCCACGACGAACTGGAGGAGCGACTGGCGGTCCGGCCCACGAGCGAGTCTATCATCGCGCCGTTCATGGCCGACTGGACCCGCTCGCACCGTGACCTCCCCCTGCGACTGAACCAGTGGTGTTCCGTCGTCCGATGGGAGGCCACCGAGACGAAGCCGTTCTTCCGCACCAAGGAGTTCCTCTGGCAGGAGGGCCACACGGCTCACGCCGACGAGGACGGCGCGTGGGACGAGACGATGACCCGGCTGGACCAGTACGAGCGCCTCTACGAGGAAGTCATGGCGATGCCGCCGCTGAAAGGGCGCAAGCCCCCACACGACAAGTTCCCCGGCGCGCACACGACGACGACCGTCGAGGCGCTGATGCCCGACGGGAAGAGCGTGCAGGCCGCTACCTCGCACTATCTGGGGACGTCGTTCGCCGAGGCGTTCGACATCACCTACGCCGACGAGGACGAGGAGGAGAACGTGGCCCACACCACCTCGTGGGGCCTCTCTTGGCGCGCGATGGGCGCGCTCATCATGACTCACTCCGACGACCAGGGTCTCGTACTCCCGCCCGCACTCGCGCCCACGCAGGTCGTCGTCGTCCCCATCTGGCAGGAAGACACCAAAGACGACGTGCTGGAGTACGCTGCCGACCTCGCCGCCGAACTCGAGGAAGCGGATGTCCGCGTCGAACTCGACGACCGCGACCACCGCAATCCCGGCTTCAAGTACAACGAACACGAACTCAACGGCGTCCCCCTGCGAATCGAGGTCGGACCCCACGAGGTCGAGGACGAGGAGGCGACGCTGGTCCACCGCCCCGACGGCGAGAGCGAGACGGTCGACCGCGACGACATCGACGACACCGTCGAGGACCACCTCGACACCATCCACGCCAAACTGTACGCCAGCGCCGAGGAGACGCTGGAGGGCGAGATTCGCGAGGCCGAGTCCCGCGAGGAGATTCTGGGCACCATCGGTCAGCACGGCGGCTACGTCAAGTGTGGCTGGTGTGGCGACGAGGACTGCGAGGACCCCATCAAAGAGGCCATCGCCGCCGAAATCGTGATGGTCCCGCTGGACCGCGACGAGGAACCGATTCACGACGACTGTGCCATCTGCGGCGAGGACGCCGAGGAGACGGCGTACTTCGCGAAGAGCTACTGAGTCAGAACTGGCGGCCGTTTTCCTCGACCATCGGGTCAGGACCGACCCGTCGACGTCGGAGTATCACGCACCGATAATTGACGGATAAACGATAAGAAGGTGGCCGCGGTACAGGTCCACAGGGGTTCGTGGGATGAGTGTAACGGGAGCCGTTCTCCTCGTCGTGGTCGTGGTGGTGCTCGGGTTGGCGGTCGTCGGCTGGCGACACCGACAGACGCCCGGGAGCAGGCTGTTCGCCGGCCTGCAGGCGGTCACGGCTGTCTGGGTATCCACGGCGGCCGTCGGCCTCGTGCTGGACACCGGGCCGCTCCGACTCAGACTGTGGGGCGTGACGACGGGACTGAGTCTGCTCGCGGGCGTCGTCTGGCTCGCGTTCGTCCTCCGGTACACCGGGCGGGAGTGGTGGCTCCGGCCGGGCCCGTTCGGCGTCGTGACGGCGCCGCTCCTCGCGGGCGCGGTGAGCTACGCCCTCGCACCCTCGTGGCCCCTCCTCGTCGAGGAGACGACCCAGCAGACGGTGGCCGCCGGGACCGTGGTGACGGCCAGTATCGGGCCCCTCGGCGGCGCGCTCGGCGTCTACCTCTACGCGGTGTTCCTCGGTGGCTTCGCCGTGGTACTGAAGACCGTCGCGGACGGCGAGACGCTGTTCCTCGGCCAGTCGATGGCACTCGTGCTCGGGTCGCTCGTGAGCGTCCTCGCCGGCGCGGCACAGATTCTCGGCGTCGCTCCGGTCGAGGGGTATCCGCTCATCGAAGTCGCGGTGGGTGGCCAGTCGCTGTTCTTCGCGTACGCCGTGTTCCGGCAGGAGGTGCTGGCGATGGTCCCGGCCATCGCCCGCATCGGCGAGCGCACCGTCTTCGACGAACTGGACGACGGCATCCTCGTCGTGGCCGACGACGACACCATCCTCCGGGCGAACGCACGGGCACGGTCGTACCTCGACGCCGACGAGTTGGTCGGCCGGTCGGTACGTCCGGTACTCGACGGGTTCGGCGTCGAGACGGTCGGCGACCTGCCGACGCGCGACAGGCGAGAGGGCCAGACGTTTCAGGTGACTGCGTCGGCGGTGACCGGTCCCGGCGCGCGTCCGGTCGGGCACGCCCTCGTCCTCCGCGACGTGACCCGTCTGGACCGCCGTCAACAGCGGTTACAGGTCCTCAACCGAATCCTCAGACACAACGTTCGAAACAGCATGACCGTCGCCTTCGGGGCGGCAGACGAGATTGCAGAACGGACGAACGGAGAGGTCGCGAGTCTCGCGGCGACGGTCGCGACGCAGGCCGAACGACTCACCGACATCAGCGAGAAGGCGATACAGATAGAACGGGTGTTCGACCAGTCGTCGTACCGGGACTCGGTCGTCGTCGCCGACGTCGTCGACGCCGTCGTCGCTCGGTTCGAGTCGCCCGACCCGACCGTCGTCGCCCTCGGCGACGGCCGTACCGAACTGACGACCAACCGGGACCTCCTCGACTTGGTCCTCGGCGAGGTCGTCGAGAACGCACTGCAACACGCCGGGCCAGACCCGGGCGTCCGTATCACCGGCGAGCGCTCGGGGGACCGCTACCGCCTCTCGGTCCACGACGACGGCCCGGGAATCCACCCCGACGAACTCGAACCCATCCGTGACGGGGAGGAGACGGCACTGAAACACGCGAGCGGCCTCGGCCTCTGGCTCACCTACTGGGGCGTCTGGACGCTGGGCGGCGACGTCGACGTCGACACGTCGCCCGACGGTACGACCGTCGCCCTGACGCTGCCGGTCGACGACGCCGCTGGCGGTGGGGTTCGATAGCGCGGCCGCTGGCTACGAGTCAGGGTCCGAAGGAAAGGATGGGGCTCAGGGAGCGTGTGACTTTCTCCGTGCCCCCACAGAGGAGTGTTACACGGGGATATATAAATCGGCGTCAGACTCGGGTCATACAAACGGCAGACAGCGGCCGGATTGTCTCGAAACGTAACAGGTTCGATCGGCGGTGAACGGTCGGCCGGCGGTGCCGCCGTATACACGGCTTACCCTGCAGGTAACAACAACCTTATTCGCGTGTGAGTGTGACTCACGGACATGGACGACATCTTTGTCGGACGGTTGATGTCCTCACCCGTAACGACCGTATCGGCCGACACGCCGGCAGAACGGGCCGCAGAGCTGATGCTGGACGCTGGCATCAGTTCCGTGGTCGTGACGGACGACGAGGGAGGTCTCGTGGGCATCCTCACGTCGACGGACTTCGTGGCTATCGCCGCGGCCGACGAGTCGACGGAGACGCTCTCGGTCGCCGACTACATGACGACCGACGTGGTGACGACGACGGCCAACGAACCCATCGAGGGCGTCGCGGACCTGTTGATAGAACACGGCATCCATCACGTCCCCGTCGTCGACGACACCGAAGGGGTCGTCGGGATGCTGACCACCACCGACCTCACGGCGTACCTCTCGGGTATCGAGGACCCGACCCCGGCCCGCGCGTCGAAATAGAACTGGCCGAAGACGGCGCAAATATTGCCGTCTGTGCGCCGTCGGTTCCGGCCCGGTGACGCTGCAACAATCGTGTCAACCGCAATACAGCGCCAACTATCGTGACAAATATATATGTCCTAATGTGGGGGTAAAGAACACTAATACCTTCATGAACATCCTCTTATGGGGGCCCCAACTAGATGCGCGCACACATGGTTGAGCGACACGACAGTGACCAGTCTGCGAGCGAGGCCGGGCTCGTAGACCCGACAGACGCACGGTCGAACTGCGGTGTCGGGGTCGTGATGGACCTCGACGGCGGCAGCGACCACGGCACAGTATCTGACGGACTGGACCTCCTCGAGAACCTCGAACACCGGGGGACGACTGGGGCCGAGCAGAACACCGGTGACGGTGCCGGTATCATGCTCCAGATTCCACACGAGTTCTTCGCCGAGGAACTGGACGCGGACCTGCCCGCTCCGGGCGAGTACGCCGTCGGGACGCTCTTTCTACCGAAGGACGACGACGAGGCCGCCGAGAGTCTGCAAGACCTCGTCGAGACGGAACTCGCGGGGGAAGGACTGGACGTCCTCGACTGGCGGACCGTTCCGACCGACAACGGCGACCTCGGCGCCACCGCGCTCGAGTCCGAGCCGGAAATCGTCCAGTTCGTCGCCACGTCCGCCGAGGGGAAGACGGGCGAGGAACTCGACAACCAACTCTACGTCGCTCGACGCTCGCTGGAGAACACCGTCGAGTCCGAACAGCCGCCGGGCCACGAACGCTTCTACGTCGTCTCGCTGGCTACCGACGTCGTCGTCTACAAGGGCCTGCTGACGGCCGAACAGCTTCCGGCGTACTACCCGGACCTCTCCGACGAGCGTCTGGAGTCGACGTTCGCGATGGTCCACGCGCGCTTCTCGACGAACACGCTCGGCGCGTGGCACCTCGCACACCCGTACCGCCGCATCATCCACAACGGCGAGTTCAACACGATTCAGGGCAACATCAACTGGATGCGCGCTCGCGAGACGGACATCCAGAGCGACCGGTTCGGCGACGACGTCGAGACCATCAAGCCCATCATCGACGACCCGACCCAGTCCGACACCGCGAGCGTCGACAACGCGCTCGAACTCCTCCTGCAGGGCGGTCGTGACCTCCCGCACGCGCTCCGGATGCTCATCCCCGAGGCGTGGCGCGGCGAGATGAACAACGTCTCTGGCGACCGACGCGACTTCTACGACTACCACGCGTCGCTCGTCGAACCGTGGGACGGACCGGCGCTGGTCGCGGCGACGGACGGGGACCGCATCGGTGCGGTGCTCGACCGCAACGGTCTGCGCCCGTGTCGCTACGACGTCTTGCAGGACAACACGCTCGTGATGTCCTCCGAGGCCGGCGCGCTCGACCACGACGCCAGCGAAATCGCCGAACGTGGCCGCCTCCAGCCCGGACAGTGTTTCCTCGCCGACCCCGAGGAAGGCCGTGTCATCCCCGACGAGGAGGTCTTCGAGAACATCGCCGACGACAAGTACGGCGAGTGGGTCGCCGAGGAACAGGTCGACATCGACGACGTCGCAGACCGCTCGGACAACACGCCGCGCCACGAGGTGAGTGGCCTGCGGAGCCATCAGGCCATGTACGGCTACACGTACGACGAGGTCGACCACCTCATCGAACCGATGGCCGAGAAGGGGAAAGACCCCGTCGGTTCCATGGGCGACGACACGCCGCTGTCGGTGCTCTCGCAGTTCAACCGGCCGCTGTTCACCTACTTCAAGCAACTGTTCGCGCAGGTCACGAACCCGCCGCTGGACTACATCCGCGAGGAACTGGTCACCTCGCTGGAGTCTCGACTGGGCTTCCAGCGCAACCTGCTCGACGAGACGCAGGCCCACGCGCGCCAACTCGTTCTCGACTCGCCGATTCTCACCGACGCCGAGACGGCGGCCATCAAGGACATCGACGAGAACGACATGTCGACGAAAGTCGTCGACATCACCTACGAGAAGGGAACTGACCTCCGTGAGGCCATCGAAGACGTGCGGGCCGAGGCCGACGCCGCGGCCAAGGAACACGACATCATCGTGCTCTCGGACAAGGCGGCCGGCGAGGACCGCGTCCCCATCCCCTCGCTACTGGCGGTCGGTGGCATCCACCACCACCTCGTCCGCAACGGCCTGCGCAACCACGTCGGCCTCGTTCTCGAATCGGGCGACCCGCGTGCTGTCCACCACTTCGCGACGCTCATCGGCTACGGTGCGGGCGCGGTCAACCCCTACCTCGCCTACGAGACTATCGAGGACCTCGTCGCCGGGCCGGACGGCGCCGACCTCTCGGACGCCATCGACGCCTACATCACGGCCGTCGAGGACGGCCTGCTGAAGACGATGGCGAAGATGGGCATCTCCACCGTGGAGTCCTATCAGGGCGCCCAAATCTTCGAGGCCGTCGGCCTCTCCTCCGACTTCATCGCCGAGTACTTCGAGGGCACGACCTGCCGCACGGAGGGTATCGGTATCGAGGAGATAGAGGACGACCTGCTCCAGCGTCACGACGTGGCGTGGAGCGAAGAGGAACCGGAGATGCCCCGGCAGGGCGAGTACGAGTTCCGCTCGAACGGCATCCACCACCAGTGGAACCCCAACACGGTCGGCAAGATTCAGCAGGCCGTCCGCATGGGCGACTACGACACCTACAAGGAGTTCGCCGAACTCGTCAACGACCAGAACGAGCAACTCCAGACGCTCCGGGGCCTCCTCGAACTCGATTCGGACCGTGAGTCCATCCCCGTCGAGGACGTCGAACCCGTAGAGGACATCGTCCAGCGCTTCGAGACGGCGGCGATGTCGCTCGGGTCGCTCTCCCCGGAGATGCACGAGAACAACGCCATCGCGATGAACCGTCTCGGTGCCAACGCCAACACCGGCGAGGGCGGCGAACCGCCCGAGCGGTTCCACACCGAGAAGGAGTGTACGACCAAGCAGGTCGCCTCCGGTCGCTTCGGCGTCACCTCGGAGTACCTTGCCGCGGCGGACGAACTCCAGATCAAGATGGCACAGGGCTCGAAGCCCGGTGAAGGGGGTCACCTCCCCGGCAAGAAGGTCAACGAGATGATCGCCCACGTCCGGTACGCGACGCCGGGCGTCGGCCTCATCTCGCCGCCGCCGCTGCACGACATCTACTCCATCGAGGACCTGAAGCAACTCATCCACGACCTGAAGGCCTCGAACCCGGAGGCCGACATCAACGTCAAACTGGTCGCCGAGGACGGCATCGGCACCATCGCGGCCGGCGTCGCGAAGGCCAACGCCGACGTGGTCCACATCTCGGGGCACGACGGCGGCACCGGCGCGTCGCCGAAGACGTCCATCAAGAACGCGGGCCTCCCGTGGGAACTGGGCGTCGCCGAGGCCAACCAGATGCTCCGCGCGACGGGACTGCGCTCGCGCATCAAGATTACCACCGACGGCGGGATGAAGACCGGTCGCGACGTGGCCGTCGCCGCCCTGCTGGGTGCCGAGGGGTACACCTTCGGGACCGCCTCGATGGTCACCTCGGGCTGTGTGATGGCCCGACAGTGCCACGAGAACACCTGTCCGGTCGGCATCGCCACGCAGAACGAGAACCTGCGGAGCCGGTTCCCCGGCGAACCACAGCACGTCATCAACTACATGACGTTCGTCGCGCAGGAACTGCGCGAGATAATGGCCGAACTCGGCTTCGAGACGGTCGACGAGATGATCGGCCGCGCGGGCGTCCTCGAACAGCGCGACGACGTCACGCAACCGAAGGCGAAGAAACTCGACCTCTCCTCGGTCATCGCCGAACCGGCCGACAACGACGGCCGGTACAAACAGCGCGAACAGGACCACGAGGTCGACGAGCAGCTCGACTGGGACCTGCTGGACGCGGCCGAACCCGCCATCGAGAACGGCGAACCGGTGGCCATCGACACGAGCATCGACAACGTTAACCGCGCGGTCGGTGCGACCCTGTCGAACCGCATCTGCCGGGCCCACGGCGGCGACGGCCTGCCCGACGACACCATCCGCGTCGACTTCGACGGCACCGCCGGCCAGTCCTTCGGCGCGTTCCTCGCACAGGGCGTGACGATGGAACTGACCGGCACGGCCAACGACTACGTCGGCAAGGGTCTCTCCGGCGGGAAACTCGTCGTCAACACGCCGGAAGACGCACCCTACGAGGCCAGCGACAACATCGTCATCGGCAACGTCGCCCTCTACGGTGCGACGCAGGGCGAGGTGTACATCAACGGCATGGCCGGCGAGCGCTTCGGCGTCCGCAACTCCGGTATCAAGGGCGTCGTCGAGGGCGTCGGCGACCACGGCTGTGAGTACATGACCGGTGGCGCTATCGTCGTCCTCGGGGACACGGGCAAGAACTTCGCGGCCGGGATGTCCGGCGGCGTCGCCTACGTCTACGACCCCGACGGGTCCTTCGCCGAACAGGCCAACACCGGCATGGTCTCCATCCGGGAGACGCTCGAAGCGAAGGATCGTCAGATGATCACCCGCCTCGTCGAGAACCACGCGGCCTACACCGACTCGGACCGCGCGAACGAACTCCTAGAGGACTGGGACGCCGAACTCGAGAACTTCACGATGGTGATGCCCGACGCCTACGCCGAGGTCATCTCCGACCGCGAACGCGACGACGTGCGCAACGAACCACCGGCCGCCGCGTCGGCCGTCGCGGAGGCCAGCGAGGCCGACTTCGCCGCCTCCTCGGACGACTGAGGCGGGTCCCTTCTCCTTCGGTCTCGACGCCTGAGCGACGGCGTCTGCCGTGTCGTCCGAGTCCGACGGCGGCAGGGGTCGCGTCGCTCCCGAGTGTCCCGGACACAGTCGCGACGAGGTCGCCGGGCGAAGACCGGCCGGCGTCGCACAGCCTCGCGGTCCGCCGTTAGCTCACGACCAGTAAGTTGTCGACGACTTCGACGCCGGCCCGGTCGAACACCGCACGCATGTCCTCGTCGAGCGCGACGTCGGTGATGAACACGTCGATGTCGTCGACGGTGGCGAACTCGCGGAAGCTCTGCTGGTCCAGTTTGCTCCCGTCGGCGACGAGGACGACGCGGTGACCGCCGTCGACGAGCAGGGATTTGATGCGGGCCTCGTCCTCGTTCGACACCGAGAGACTCCCGTCCTGCTGGATGGCGTCGGTCTCGAGGAAGACGACGTCGAAGTTCGTCTTACGCAGATACGACTCGCCGCTCGGACCGACGAGAGCGTCGGAGGTCCGGCGGAGCGAGTCGCCGACGACTTTCACCTCCCCGCAGGCCTTCCGGAGTTCGAAGGCGTTCTCCGGGGAGTTCGTCGCGACGAGGAGCGACACCGACTCCGGGAGCTCTCTGGCCACCTCCATGGTGGTCTGGCCGGTGTCGAAGAAGACGGCGTCGCCGTCGCCCAGTTCCTCGACCGCCCGTTCCGCGATGGCGCGTTTCCCGTTCGGGTTCTCGACGCTGCGCTCCACCCGCGTGCCGGTGTCGTCCGTCCGGCCGTTCGAGGCCGGCAGCGCACCGCCGTGAAACCGCTCGATGAGGCCGTCCTCGGCCAGCGATGCCAGGTCGCGCCGAATCGTCGCTCCCGAGACACCGAACGCCTCCGTGAGTTCCTCGACTGTGACCCTGTCACTGCTGTTTACTTTTCGAACTATCTCCTGTCGTCGTTCCTCGGGCAACATAGTCACGAGTTGTTTCGTATCACACGCGCCGGTGGTCGGTCCGTAGCTACGGCAGCGACGCGTATAGCCTTGTTTGTCATCGACATGCTCGACACCTAGAGGAACCCCACCGACGGAATCGGGGACGTACGGTCCTGCATACGTCTACGACAGACACCCTCGTCTGCCACACGTCGTTGCATTCGCGGTCCGTGTCGAACTCATAAATATGCATCCTTCATATTACTCGGTGAGGACCCCGAACAGCGTCGCGACGACGGTACCGACACTGCTGACGACGGCGCCGCCGTGGACACCGGTCGCGTAGTTGTACACGGCGATGGCTGCCAGTATCCCGGCGATGCCGAACGCGGTCACGGCGACGCGTGACGGGCGACGGGTGGTGTCGAGTCGCATCGTCAGGCGGTCAGTTTCTGCTCGGATTTCGACTCGTAGGTCAGTGATTCCCCGGTCTGGGGGTCGAAGTACTGGAGCGAGTCGCGGTCGAAGCGGAGGTTGACGCTGTCACCCATCTGGACCGTCGTGTCGGGGTCGACGGCGGCCTTGATGGTCTGACCGGTGTCGAGGCCGACTTCGAGGACCGTCTTCTCGCCCTGCGGTTCGACCACTTGCACGGTCGCGGGGTGGACGTTCGCGGCGATGCCGTCCTGATTGAGCGAGATGTTCTCCGGCCGGATGCCGAGGACGACCTCGTCGCCGAGATACGACTCGAGTTCGTCGTCGAACTCGTCGGGGACGTCGTGGGTCTCCGTCCCGATGTCTAGCTGGAGTTTCCCCGCGGAGTCGCGTTCGAGCGTCCCCTCGATGAAGTTCATGCTGGGCGAGCCGAGGAAGCCCGCGACGAACATGTTGCGCGGGTTCGAGTAGACGTGTGTCGGCGCGCCGACCTGCTGAATCTGGCCGTCGTCCATGACGGCGATCTGGTCGGCCAGCGTCATCGCCTCCACCTGGTCGTGCGTGACGTACACCGTCGTCGTCGACAGTTCCTCGTGGAGTTTGTTGAGTTCCGCGCGCATCTGCACGCGGAGCTTCGCGTCCAGATTACTGAGCGGTTCGTCCATCAGGAACACCGCGGGGTCGCGGACGATGGCCCGCCCCAGCGCGACGCGCTGTTGCTGGCCGCCCGAGAGCTCCGAGGGCTTGCGTTCGAGCAGGTCCTGTATCTGCAGGAGCTCCGCGGCTTCGGTGACCCGCTCCGTGATGACGTCCTCGGGCGTGTCGTGTTGTTCCAGCCCGAAGCGCATGTTCTCGCGGACGGTCTTGTGTGGGTACAGCGCGTAGTTCTGGAACACCATCGCGATGTCCCGTTCGTAGGCGCGCCGGTCGTTGACCACTTCGTCGCCGATGCGAATCTCCCCGTCCGTGGCGCGTTCGAGGCCGGCGATGAGGCGGAGCGTCGTCGTCTTGCCGCATCCGGAGGGGCCGACGAAGACGGTGAAGCTCTCGTCGGGGATGTCCAGCGAGATGCCGTCGACTGCCGTGACGTCGTCGAATTCCTTTACGAGGTCGTTGAGTTCTACGTGTGCCATTGTTGGTTACTCCTTGACAGCTCCTTGGGTCAGTCCGCTCACGATGTACTGCTGGAAGAACAGGCCGAACAGGATGCCCGGCAGGGCCGCTATCATGCCACCGGCGGCGAGGTGTGCCCAGTCGACGAAGTCGTCGGCGACGAACAGCGAGACGGCGATGGGCAACGTCTGTGCCTGCTCCGAGGACGTGAGAACGAGCGCGAAGACGAACTCGTTCCACGAGAAGATGAACGCCAGAATCGCCGTCGCGGCGATGCCGGGTTTCGCCATCGGCAGGATAATCTTGACGAACCCTTCCCAGCGCGAACAGCCATCGATGCGGGCCTGTTCGTCCAGCGACTCGGGGACGCCGTCGAAGTAGTTCTTCATTATCCAGACGGCGAACGGGAGGTTGAAGAACGTGTACGTCAGGATGAGCGCGATGCGCGTGTCGTACAGACTCCCGGTCAACCCGCCGATGAGCGGCGGGTTCGACATGATGCTGAAGAACGGCACGATGAGCGCGATGGGCGGAATCATCCGCGCGCCGACGATAGAGAGCAACAGCGTCTTGTTGCCCACGAAGTCGTACCGGGAGAACGAGTACCCCGTGACCGTCCCGAGCGTGACACAGATGACGGTGGTGGTGCTCGCGACGATGAGGCTGTTCAGCGTGTACAGTTCGAACGGCCGGTTCTGGAAGATTTCGACGTAGTTGCTGACCGTCGGCTGGGTCGGGAGGAACGAGATGGGGATGTCCAGCACAGCCGACGTCGGTTTGATGCTCGTGATGAAGATGAAGTAGATGGGGAACCAGATGACGAAGACGTACAGCCCCAGCAGTGCGTACGCGACGAGGCGTTCACGGACGACGTGGGACCACTCGTTCTCGGTGTCCAGTCCCAGTGCGGCTATCAGTTGGCCGAGAGTGGATTGTTTCGTGCTCATTGTCAGTAGGGGGACTCACCGAAGACTCTGTACAGCACTGCCACGATGAGGAACGTGACGGCGAGTAGGACGACGCCGAGTGCTGCACCCTCTCCGGGGCGGTTGAAGACCTGTGCGGTGCGGTAGAGCCAGGAGGCCCAGACTTCCGTCGATTTCCCCGGCCCACCCTGAGTCATGACCCAGACGAGGTCGAGCGCGCGGATGTCGAAGATGATTCGGATAGTCAGCGCGACCAGAATGGACGGTTTCAGGAACGGGTACGTGACGTTCACGAACCGCGAAACCTTCCCGGCGCCGTCGACTTCGGCGGCGTCGTACAACTGCTCGGGGACGTTCTGGAGCCCCGCGAGCAGGATGATGATGATGAACGGCGTGAACACCCAGATGTCTGCGATGACGAGCGCCATCATCGCGAGAGTCCCGTCCGAGAAGAACGCTATCTTGCTGGACAGGAGTCCGGACTGGGTGAGTATCCCGTTGATGGCGCCGTACTCGGAGTTGAACATCCAGCGCCACATCAGGCCGCTCATCACGTAGGGGAGAATCCACGGTACGATGACGGCGGTCCTGAACCACCCGCGTCCCTTGAGGTCCTTGTCGAGGAGGAGCGCGATGCCCAGTCCCAGCGCGAACGAGATGCTCACGCTCAGCCCGACGTAGACGAACGTGTGCCAGGTAATCGAAACGAAGTCCGGTGCGAGGCCGAAGACCGTCCCGCTGCCCCCCTCGGCGAAGATGAGGCGTTCGAAGTTCCGGAGACCGACGAACTCCTTCTGGCCGTCGATGGGGTTCGTCCAGAAGACGCTGCTCCAGAGCAACTTCAGGGTCGGGTAGACGATGATGCCGGCTATCCAGAGCATCGTCGGCCCGACCGTCAGGGGGACGAACAGCCGGTCGAGTTTTCGTCGCAGTGATTGTTTTTCTGTCGACATGTAGTGACGTGCGTGTGTATTCAGATGGCGGTGCCGTGGTGCGACCGGTTAGAGCAACCCGATGTCCTGGTACAGGCTCTCGATGTTGTTCTGTGCCGTCTGGAGCGCCTGCTGCGGGTCCTTGTCACCCAGCAGCGCCGGCGTAATCTGCTCGGAGAGGTAGTCGTCGACCTGCGGTTGCGCGAGGTACGTCTCGCTCTTGGCGTGTTCGAGGTTGAACTTCATGTCTTCGAGCAGCCACGACGGGTACTGGCTCTGGATGGCCTCGGAGTCGTAGACCGAGGGGATGACGGCGGGGTTGCCCTCCACCTTCATGTTGGTCTTCGAGGACTCCGGCGTGGTCATGAACTTCGCGAACTTCTTGGCCGCGCGTTTCTTCTCCGAGAACGCCGAGACGCTGATACCGTTCGTGTCCTGGAACGTCGCGCGAGAGTCGGGGCCCTTCGGCGGTTTCGCGCTGGCGAGCCGGTCTTTCCCCCAACTGTCGGCGTCGAGGGCACGAGCGCCGAGCGGCGTCCACGACTCCACGCTGGCTAGCTGGCCGGCGATGAACGTGTCACCCGTGCCGCCCTCGCCCATGCTGGAGATGCCGTCGGGGATGAGGTCCTGCTCGCGCAGTTCCGTGAAGAAGTCCATCACGTCCATCCCGGCGTCGACGAAGACCGGTTCGTTGCTGTCGTTGAACAGCTGGCCGCCGGCCTGATACAGGAACTGCTTGAACGTGAACACGTCCTTGTTGGCCCACGTGAACGCGAACGGCGACGTGTCCTCGGTCTTCAACTGCTGGCCCTTCGAGACGACTTCGTCCCACGTGCTCGGCGGCTCGCTGACGCCCTGCGCCTCGAAGTGGGTCTGGTCGTAGAGGAACGTCCCCCACTTGCCGAACTCGGGGGCCATGTACGTCTTGCCGTCCAACGTGACGAGGTCCTGGAGGTTCGTCGGGAAGTTGGACATGTGGCTGTCGCCCAGTTCGAGCGGTTCGAGCCAGTCCGAGGCGACGAAGTCGGCCAGCCACCACGTCGGGCCGTTGAACGCGTCGACTGTCGCGTCCTCGTTCCGCCAGATGGTGGTGAGGCTGGTCTTGAGGTTGTTCCACGGAACCTCGTTCACTTCGACGGAGATGCCGGTCTCCTCTTCGAACCGTTCGATGTTCGCCTCCGTCCCGGGGTCGTACTTGAGGCTCCCGGCGTTGTAGAAGACGATGCTGTCGGCCATGGACTCCGTACCGGTCCCCGTGGTCTCGCCGGACCCGTCGGACCCATCGGACCCGTCGGACCCGCTTCCGCCGTCCGAACTCCCGTTGCCGCCGCACCCCGCGAGTGCGACCGTACCGATAGCGCCTGCACCTTTGATGAATCGTCGTCGAGTTCGCTTGGGTTGTCGCTGCATGCAAATGAACATCATTTAGGCATAGTTAATAAATTATGTGGGTTAACGTTCGCGTATAATCACGACGAAGTATTACGTAACACGCGAGTTTGTGACCACTGAAGTGGGCTAAAATGGACCGAGATGGCGTTTTGACCGCTCTGTACGATATCTGCTCCCACTGGCGACCGCTGAGCGCTGTGAACGATAGTGTGCATACTTCGTGCGTAGGTGAGCGAAGTGTGCACGTCTCGCCGAGTCGGCAGGAACCGTCCGGCGCTCACCCGACCCGTTTTGACGCCGCCGCTCCATACGCCGGTATGGACGACGTACTCGTCATCGGCGGGACGCGCTTCATCGGGCGCTACACCGTCTCCGAGTTCCGTGACGCCGGCTACGACGTGACGATGTTCAACCGGGGGACCCGAGCGAACCCCTTCGTCGACGACGAGGCCGTGGCTCACTTCGAGGGCAACCGGCGGGACCGGGACGCGCTCGAAGACGTGCACACCGCCGTCGACCCCGACGTCGTCGTCGACTGCGTCGCGTACTTCCCGGAGGACGTGCGGGTCGCGACGGACGTCTTCGCCGACGTCGACGCCTACGTCTACGTCTCCAGCGGGGCGGCCTACGGGGAGGAGCGCGTCCCGAAACGCGAGGACGACACGGCGCTCGAACCGTGTTCCGACGAGCAGGCGACGACCGACAGCGCCGAGACGTACGGCCCCCGGAAGGCCGAGGGCGACAGAGAGGTGTTCTCGGCCGCCGAGGCGGGCGTGCGGGCGATGAGCGTCCGACCGACCGTCGTCTACGGCCCCCACGACTACACCGAGCGGTTCGCCTACTGGGTCGACCGCGTCGACGTCGAGGACCGCGTCGTCGTCCCCGGGGACGGTCTGAGCCTCTGGCAGATGGCCTACGTCGAGGACGTGGCGAGCGCGCTCCGCCTCGTCGCCGAGGCGGGCACGGCCGGCGAGGCCTACAACGTCGGCGACGAACACGCCCCGATGCTCGGCCAGTGGCTAGACCTGCTGGCCGAGACCTGTGAGACGGGCGTCGAGACGGTCGGGGCCACCGCGCGCGACCTCGCGCGCCACGGCCTCGAACCACAGGACTTCCCCATGTATCGCGCCTCGCCCCACCTGCTGGAGACGGCGAAACTGCGTGCGCTGGGCTGGTCGTCGACGCCCCACCGGGTCGCGCTCCAGCGGACGGTCGCCGAACACCGGGAGAACGAACGGACCGGGCGCCAGTTCGGCCCGGACCGGGAGACGGAGGGCGAGATACTCGACGCCCTCACGGAGTGAGACGGCGAGAGCGGGCGGGGCCCGCCGGTTCAGACGCCTAGCGCCGGCACCCACGCCGACCCCGGGAACACGCCGACGATGTACAGCACTGCGATGGTGAACGTCGCGAGGGTGATGGCCGCGGCGGGCGGGTCCCAGTGCGTGTCTCCGTGGGCGTAGAATATCCGTTGCCACACTTCGCCGAGCAGTGCGCCGTAGACGCCGAACACCGCGGCGACGACCACGACGAGGATGCCGCTGGCGGACGGGTCGCTGGCGACGACGGCGGCGCCGGCCGTCGACGCCGGCAAGGTCATGTGGTGTGTGACCGGAATCTTCTCGACGCCGAGGTTGAGGAACGTCAACGAGGCGGCGCTGATGCCGAAGCCGAGGAAGTAACTCCCGGTCTGCAACCAGATGTAGCCGCCGAGGATGCCTGTAACCAGTCCGATGAGGGCGACCCCGCTCCACTCGTACTGGTGGGGGAGCCACGGTTCGACGGCGAACCGCTCTTCGCCGGCCTTGTCCGCGTCGCCGTCGACCTCGCCTGCCCGCCGCTTCTCGCCGCGCTCGAACGGCGTCATGTCGAAGAGGCCGTCGCCGGCGACGACGCCGATGACGGAGTATCCCAGCACCACGCGGTGGAGCAAGGCGCTGAGCGTGACGGCGACGGCGATGGGGTCCCACGGCAGTGCGAACGCCGCCGAGAACTGCGTGATGAGCATGCCCGCGATACCGAACAGCCCGCCGGCGACGAGGTGGCTCGGTTCGGTACCCAGCGCGAACGTAATCGCCTTCGCGTTGTGGTAGTCGAACCCGGCACCCATCTCGTTATCTCTGGCGGCGTAGGCCGCCGCGGCCGCCCCGCCGGCGAAGGAGATGTGGGGGCCGAACACCGGGCCGAAGGCGACCAGACCGGTGACGTTCGCGGCCAACTCGGCCTGCGCGAACCCCGCTGCCTCCCCCGCGATGACCATGAATCCCGTGAAACAGAACGCCGGGAGCGCCCCGAGTGCCGCGCCGAATGCACCCCCGCCGAACGCCGCGATGAACAGGATGACGAGCGTCGAGAACTCGATGCCCAGCACCGGGACCTGTAACACCGTCGTCAGCATGGGTAGCTCCGTCCGTGTTCTCTCGGGGACAGCCATATCGTCAGCGGAACGGCACGTCTCGTCGGACCCGTCGTCGGTACCTGACCGCTCGATTCGACGTGTGTCGCTATCATTGCTGAGGTGTGTCGGCGGCGCTGGTGACCCAGATATCCGCCTCGACTGGAAAAATATCGCTATTTGACAGTATAGTTTGCCACCGGTTACCGACCCTGCGACGGGCGTCCGGGCGGCACGGTCGGCGAGAGCCACCGTGGTCAGAGTATCGGAGTAATCGGGGATTACGTCGGTCTGACGGTCGTCTGTTCACACCCGTTGCCTTCGAGGCGGACACGCACCTCACCGACCCCGGCTCACTCGGCCCAGTATCGGCTCTCGGCGCGGTCTCGGAAGCGTCGTCGCTCCCGAGACAACCTGAGAAGAGCGAACCATTTTCCCGTCACGGGGTAGAGTTGCGGGTATGTTCGACAAATCCACGTGGATACGCCTGCCACGGAACGTCGTCATCGGGCACGGGGTGCTCGGCCAGACGCTCGACGCCGTGGAGGAACTCCACCTCTCCGGCCGGCCGCTGGTGGTCTCCAGTCCGACACCGCACGCCGTCGCTGGCGAGAAGGTCGTCGACCAGTTCGCGGCGGCGGGGTACGACCCGGCCGAAATCGTCATCGAGGAGGCGAGTTTCGACGCCGTCCAGCGCGTCATCGCCCACGCCGAGGATGCCGACGCGGGGTTCGCCATCGGCGTCGGCGGCGGGAAGGCCATCGACATCACGAAGATGGCGGCCGACGACCTCGGTCTCGGGTTCGTCTCCGTCCCGACGGCGGCCAGCCACGACGGTATCGTCTCGGGGCGCGGGTCGGTCCCGGAAGGGGACACCCGCCACAGCGTCGCGGCCGAACCGCCACTGGCCGTCGTCGCCGACACCGAAATCCTCGCCGAGGCCCCGTGGCGCCTGACGACGGCGGGGTGTGCCGACATCATCTCGAACTACACGGCGGTGCGGGACTGGGAACTCGCCCACCGACTGAAGAACGTCCCGTACTCGGAGTACGCGGGCGCCCTCTCCCAGATGACCGCCGAGATGCTCGTCGAGAACGCTGACTCGATAAAACGGAACCTCGAAGAGTCCTCGTGGATCGTCGTCAAAGCCCTCGTCTCCTCCGGCGTCGCGATGTCCATCGCGGGGTCGTCCCGGCCCGCCAGCGGCGCCGAACACCTCTTCTCGCACCAACTCGACCGCATCGCCCCCGGCGCGGCGCTCCACGGCCATCAGGTCGGCGTCGGCGCCATCATGACCGAGTACCTCCACAGCGGCCCGAATGGGCGCTGGCGTGACGTCCGTGACGCCCTCGGCGCGCTCGGCGCGCCGACGACCGCGGAGGACCTCGGCATCGACCGCGAGACGGTCATCGAGGCGCTGACGACGGCCCACGAGATTCGCGACCGCTACACGATTCTGGGCGACGGGATGAGCGAAGAAGCCGCCATCGAGGCCGCGACGGTCACCGGCGTCGTCTAGACGAGCTCGCCGACTGCGTCCGGGTCCGAGTCCCAGCGGACCGCCTCGCCGGCCGACTCGTCGTCTTCGACCAGTTCCGCCGTGAAGACGACGCTCAATCGATACACCGTCTCGTCGTCCTCGTCGTCGGCGTTTCGCACGCCGGAGATGTTCGCTCGCACGGCGTCGGTGACGGTACAGTCGACGCCGGCGGCGTCGCGGACGATGCGTTTCGCCGCCGTCTCGACGTTCTCGCCGGGTCTCGTCTGGCCGCGGGGGAGCATCCACTCCCCGTCGCCCTCCCGGAGCATCACGGCCCCGTCCTCGTCGCGGACGATGGCGTGGACGTCGAGTTGGCCGTCCCGTGACTGCTCGACCGCTCGCTGGTAGCTCTCTTCGCCCACCTCGAACGTCGTCTGCGTGACCGACGGCGAGCCGAACTCCTCGTCGAGCCGTGTCAGCCGCTCTTCGACACGGGCCCGCGAGCGGTCGGATACGTCCATGCACCGTGGCTGGGGCGGACCGTGTATAAACCCAATCAATCGTTCTCAGCGCGGATACTCGGACGAACCGGCAGACGGCGGCGGAATCGTCGACACCGTGCCACCGCCCTCCGGCGGTCGACGACGGCGCTTTCGAGGCCGATTTATATACGACCCTCGCTCAGACGTGTTCGTCGAGGAACTCGACGACGCGAGTGTACGCCTCGATGCGGTTCTCCCGCTTGCTGATGCCGTGGCCCTCGTCGTCGAAGACGAGTTTCTCGACGGGGACGCCGTGGTCGGCCACCTCGTCGGCTATCTGCTCGGCCTCCCCGACGGGCACGCGCGGGTCGTTCGCGCCGTGGAGGACGAACAGCGGTGCGGTGATGCGCTCCACCTTGTTGATGGGCGAGACGGATTCGAGGAACTCGCGGTCCTCGGCCAGCGACCCGTACTCGGCCTCGCGCAGTTCACGCCGCCACTCGCCGGTGTTCTCCAAGAACGTCACGAAGTTGGCGATACCCACCACGTCGACGCCCGCGGCCCACAGGTCGGGGTACTCCGTCAGCGACGCCAGCACCATGAACCCGCCGTAGGACCCGCCCATGGCGACGATGCGGTTCGGGTCGACCGCCGGGTGGTCGTGGAGCCAATCGACGCCCGCGCGGATGTCTTTCACCGAGTCCATCCGCTTCTCGACGTCGTCTAAGTGCGTGTAGGCCTTCCCGTAGCCCGTCGACCCGCGGACGTTCGGTTCGAGGACGGCGTAGCCCCGCGAGAGGAAGTACTGGGTGAGGCCGGCGAAGGAGGGCCGGCGCTGGCTCTCGGGACCGCCGTGGATGTCCACGATGACCGGCGTCTCCCCCTCGGGAGCGTCCGGCGGGAGCGAGAACAGCGCCGGAATCTGCCGCCCGTCGAAGCTCTCGAAACGGACTACCTCGGGTTCGACGAACGTCTCCTGCGGGATGCCGGCGGTGGAGGCGTACGTCCAGCGCTCGCTCTCGCCGCTCTCGGCGTCGACGACGAAGACGTTCGTGTTGACGGTGCGGCCGGTGACGCTGACGGCGAACTGCTCGGCCTCCGGTCCCCACGCGACGCCGCCGGCGAGGCCCCCCGGTAGGTCCGGGGCCGGGAACTCCTCGACGGCTGTCGGTCCGTCGAACTCGCCGACCGTGAGTTCGTTGTACCCCTCGACGTTCCGGGAGTACGCGAGGCGGCCGCTGTCCTGGTCGATGGCGACGCCGTCGATGTTCCACCCGTCTCCGTCACGAACGGGGTCGAGGTCCCCCTCCAGCGAGAGACGAGCGAGCGAGAGCGTGTCGCTTCGCTCGTCCGTGACCAGATACAGCGCGTCGCCGTCGGGACTCCACGAGACGCTGACGTACCGGACGTTCCCCTCGTGTGGCGTCAGGTGCGTCCGCTCGCCCGTCGCCACGTCGAGGACGTACACGTCTTGGTCGAAACTGGAATGGGCCTCGCTGATGGCGAGGTGCTGGCCGTCGGGCGACCACCCGTTGACGGTGAACCAGCCGTCGCCCTCGTAGACGAGTTCGGCCTCGTCCCCGGTGGCGTCGCGGTCCTGCACGTACACGTCGAAGACGGCCTCGTCACGGCGGTTCGAGGCGAACGCGAAGGCCTCGCCGTCGGGTCGCCAGCCACCCCAGCGGTGTTTGGCCTCGGGCATCGCCGTCAGGTCGGTGACTCGGCCGTCCTCGTCCAGCCGGTACAGCTGGGCGCGCTCGTTGCCGCCCTCGTCCATCCCGAAGACGAGTTCCTCGCGGGTCGGCGAGTAGTCGACGAAACTCACGGGTTCGTCGTAGAAGGTCCGCTGGTCCGGCCACGCGCCGGGTTCGGACAGCGTCCAGACCTGCCCGACGCCGGTCGTGTCCATCAGGAACGCCAGCGTCCCCTCGGGAGAGACCGAGGCCCCGTAGGCGCTACGGACGTTGAGATAGCGTTCGAGGTCGTAGTCGTACACGCCTCTCCCGACGGGTGGCGCGCCCAAAACCCTTGCTGGCGAACGGGTGGCTTTTTGAGAACCCCCGGTGAGGGGTTGTATATGCGTGTCGCGGTCGTCGCCATGGAGACGAGTCACTACCGGGACACCGAAGGGCGTCGCCGAGTCGAACGCGTCGCCGCCAATCTGGCCGAGGCCGGGCACGAGGTGTCGGTGTTCTGCTCGCAGTGGTGGGGCGGGTTGGACAAGCGGTTCGCTCCCGAGGACGTCACCTACCGCGCCGTCACCGTCTCGCCGACCGTCCCCTCGTTCTGTACGCGCCTGCCCGCACTGCTCGCGAACTACCGCCCCGACGTGATTCACGCGGTTCCCTCGCCGCCGTCGGTCCTGCTCGCGGCCTCGCTGGGCGGGACGCTCGCCCGGGCACCGCTGGTCGTCGAGTGGTTCGGCGACGAGGCCCTGCCCGAGGCCCGCCGGACCGACTGGTCGCTCCGCGCACCCGACCAGTTCGTCACGCCCTCGGAACTCGTCCAGACGTCGCTCTGGGAGGCCGGCGCGCCGGACGACCGGACCACCATCGTCCCCGAGAGCATCGACATGGACCTCGTCCGCGAGGCAGACCCGGCCGAGGAAGTCGACGTGGTGTACGCCCACCCGCTTGACGAGAGCGCCAACGTGGAGTCGCTGTTCCTCGCGCTGGCGGAACTCCGACAGAAAGACTGGTCGGCGACTATCGTCGGCGACGGCCCCGAGCGTGCGACCTACGAACAGGAGGCCGCCGACCTGCGCATCGACGACCGGGTGGAGTTCGTCGGGTCGTGTGACGTCGAACGGCGCGTCTCCATCTACAAGGGCGCGCACGTGTTCGTCCAGACGGCCTTTCGCGAGTACTTCGCGACGGACCTGCTGTGGGCGCTCGCGGCTGGCTGTATCGGTATCGTGGAGTATCAGGCGGGGTCCAGCGCGCACGAACTCGTCGAACAGCGCGACCGGGCCTTCCGCGTGACCAACCCGCAGGAGATAGCCGACAAGATAGTCGAATCCGCGGACATGGAGCGCCGGACCGCCGACGAATCCCTCTCGGAGTTCGACCACGAGGCGGTGCGAGCGGAGTACGAGTCGCTGTACGACCGACTGGTCGAGGACCACGGCTTCTTCTGAGTCGTCCCGCCCGGCCAGACGAAACCCGTTTGCCCCTCTGGCCCCTGTCACGGAGTAGTGACAGCAGAGGAGTCAGCCGACGAGGACGAGGCCGCCGGCCCGGCGATAGAACTCGACGCGGTGTACGACGCCATCGACGCCGTCGGGCGGCCACACCTGACTGCGACGGAGTTGTCGAGAAAGACCGACCTGACCCCCGACGAGGCCCGCGAGGCGCTGGAAACGCTCGCGGCCGACGGAGAGATCCGTCGGCAGGACGTGACCGAGGTCGAGTCCATCTGGTACCCCACGGATGTCGCGGAGGTGACCGACCGCGAGCGGGTCGTCCTCTTCCCGGACCGCCGCGAGGTCGTCGTCGAGCACCCCGACCAGTTCACGCGGGCGCAACTCTCGCAGTTCGCCCGCCTGCAGGACTCGAACCGCTCGGGGGGCTACGTCTACGAGATTCGCGAAGCGGACGTCTGGGCCGCACCCCACGAGTCGCTGGAGGGACTGCTCGCGACGATGCGGGACGTCCTCGGCGAGCGGTCGCCCCACCTCGAAGAGTGGGTGACGAGTCAGTGGGAGCGCGCGCGGAAGTTCCGCCTCTACACCCACGAGGACGGCTACGTCGTCCTCGAAGCCGAGAGCGACGACCTGATGGGCAACGTCGCCCGGCAGAAACTCGACGAGGAGACCCTGCGCGCCCCCATCTCGGATTCGGAGGCGTGGGTCAACGAGGACGCCACCGCCGAGGTCAAGCGCACGCTGTACGAGGCCGGCTACCCCGTCCGCGACGACCGCGAACTCGAGGAGGGCGACGCGCTGGAGATGGACCTCCTGCTCCGCCTGCGGGACTATCAGGCCGACTGGGTCGAGCGGTTCACCGAGCAGGGGTCGGGCGTGTTCGTCGGGCCACCGGGGTCCGGAAAGACGGTGGCGGCGATGGGGACGATGGCCGCTATCGGCGGCGAGACGCTCATCCTCGTCCCCTCGCGGGAACTCGCCACGCAGTGGCACGACGAATTGGTCCGCCACACCTCGCTCTCTGACGACGATATCGGCGAGTACCACGGCGGCGAGAAGTCGATTCGGCCGGTCACCATCGCCACCTACCGCACGGCCGGGATGGACCGCCACCGGAAACTGTTCGACCAGCGCAAGTGGGGCCTCATCGTCTACGACGAGGTCCACCACGTCCCGAGTCCCATCCACCGCCGGAGTGCCGACCTCCAGACCAAACACCGCCTCGGTCTGACGGCGACGCCGACGCGCGAGAGCGACGACGAGGAGGAGATATTCACGCTCGTCGGCCCGCCCATCGGCACCGACTGGGGGAAACTGTTCGACGAGGGGTACGTCGCCGAACCCGAAGTCGAGATTCGTCTCGTCCCGTGGGGCGAGGACGGCGAGCGCTCGGAGTACGCCGCCACGTCGGGTCACGACCGGCGGCAGGCCGCGGCGAACAACACCGGCAAAGTCGACGAGATACGCTACACGCTCGCCGAACACCCCGCCGCGAAGGCGCTGGTGTTCGTCGAGTACCTCGAACAGGGCGAGGCCATCAGCGAGGCCATCGACGCCCCCTTCATCAGCGGCGAGACGCCCCACGCCCAGCGCGAGAAACTGTTCGACGAGTTCCGCCGGAGCGAACGCGAGACGCTGGTCGTCTCCCGCGTCGGCGACGAGGGCATCGACCTGCCCGACGCCGAACTCGCCGTCGTCGCATCGGGGCTCGGCGGGTCGCGTCGACAGGGCGCGCAGCGCGCCGGACGGACGATGCGACCCGCGGGCGACGCGCGCATGGTCGTCCTCGCGACCCGCGGCACGACCGAGGAGGACTTCGTCCGCCGCCAGATGCGCCACCTCGCCTCGAAGGGGATTCGGGTGAACGAGACGGAGGCCGAAGCCGTCGACCCGCCGGCGGCAGAGGACTAGGCACGGCCCCGCACTATCGTCCACGTCCCGCCGAGTTCGTCGGGGACCGTCTCGACGCTCGTCACCTCGAACCCCGCGTCCGCCAGTAGCTCTCGGTTCCGCTCCCGGCCGTAGAAACTCCAGACCATCCGGGTGTCGGTGTCCAACCAGTCGTCGTTCTCGCCGGCCCACGCCTCGCTCCCGACGGCGACGAGCAGGTGTCCGCCCGGCTGGAGGACGCGTTCGAACTCGGCGAAGACGGCCGCGTGTTCTTCGCGCGGGACGTGGATGACCGCGTGGAAGGAGACGACGGCGTCGAACGCGCCGTCGCGGAACGGGAGGTGGGCGAGGTCGCCCTGCACGAGTCTGGCGCCCGGCAGTCGCTCCCGGGCCTTCCTCAACTGCTCGCGCGAGATGTCGAGGCCGGTCACGTCGTGGCGCGCCGCGAGGGCGTCGGTCGCCGGCGTGCCCGCCCCACACCCGGCGTCGAGGACTCGACTGCCGTCGCCGAGCGTCGACGCCAGTCCCTCGACGTGGTCGCGGTCGCACCCCTCCTCGTCTCGCTCGGCGGCGTACGCCGAGGCTATCTCGTCGTACCCCGACCGAACGACGGCTCGCTGGTCCATAGCCCGGCTCCAGCGGCGGGCGGCAAGTGTCTTCTGTCGGCCAGTCGACCGATGGCTAGCTGTGTAGTCTGTGGCCGGGCGCGACGTTTCAATGAGTTGTGGATGCGCCTATGGTACTCCGACACGTACCGGTGGTATGGCCCCCGCTATGACCTGCCCCGACTGCGGTGCGCAGATCGAGGACGCGGACGACCTCGGGGCCGGCCGCCGCGTCCACCGACTGACCCTCGACGACACCGGGTCCGTGACCGTCGTGAACGACGAGACTGTGACGCTCTGGCACTGCGAGAACTGCGATTTGGTCGTCGGGTTCAGTTAGCGTCGAACTGCTCCGGGTCGCGCGTCGCCTCGGCGACGCCGACAGCCGCGGCGTTCTCGGCCACGTCGTGGACCCGCACCACGTCGGCGCCGCGTTCGGCCGCCAGCGCCGTCCCCGCGACAGTCGCCTCCAGACAGTCGCCGGGGTCCGCGCCGACGAGGCCGAACAGCGACTTGTGGGAGTGGCCCACGAGGACGGGACAACCCAGCGCCCGGAACTCCGGGAGCCGGTCGAGTAGTTCGAAGCTCTCGACGGCGGACTTCCCGAAGCCGATGCCGGGGTCGACGAGAATCTGCTCGCGGTCCAGTCCGGCTTTCTCCGCCAGCAGGACCCGTTCGGTCAACTGGTCGATGCAGTCCTCGACCACGTCGTCGTAGTGGATGTCGCTGTCCGGGTCGACGGGCGTCTCGATGGAGTGCATCACGACGACGGGCACGTCGTACTCGGCGGCGACCAGTCGCATCTCCGGGTCTTCGAGGCCCGAGACGTCGTTGAGGATGTCCGCGCCCGCGTCCAGCGCCGCCCGTGCCACGGCCGCTTTCCGCGTGTCGACGGAGACGTCGACGTCCACGTCGGCGAGCGCTTCGACGACGGGGACGACGCGGTCTATCTCCTCCTCGACCGGGACGGGGTCGGCACCCGGGCGGGTGGACTCGCCGCCGACGTCGAGGATGTCCGCGCCGTCGGCGACCATCTGCTCGGCGCGAGCGACGGCGTCCTCGACGGCGTTGTACTCGCCGCCGTCGTGGAACGAGTCCGGCGTGATGTTGAGGATGCCCATGACGGCCGTGCCGTCGTCCCACGGGTACCCGCGCGAGTCGTCGGGTTGCTGGATGTCCAGCGCCTCGCGCAGTTCGTCGGCGAACGTCGAGAGGCCGTAGGGCTGGCCGTCGAGTTTGTCGGCCAGTCGGCGGTAGTGGGCCATCGTCGCCATCGTCACGACGTCGACGCGCTCCTCGTCCTGGTCGTTCAGCCCGGAGATAGCACACTCGCCACCGAGCGACAGCAGTTCCTCCTTGAGGTACTGGGCCTGTCGTGGTTGCACGCGGGTCCGGAGGACGCGGTGGACGCCCTTCCCGCGCATCCGCCACGCGCCGGCGTCGGTGACGTGCGCGGCCTTGATGGTCTCCCGGGACTCCTCGACGGAGTCGACGCGCTTCGGGACCATCGTGCGCGACCAGCGCGTGCGGGCCTCCCGAACGGCGTACAGCGACCCGGTGACGAGGACGGCGTCCCCGTCGTCTGCGGCGTCCAGTGCCATCCCGAGGGCACCGGCCACGTCGTGGCGCGTCTCCACGTCGGCGTCGGTGGCGGTCCGGAACGCCTCGGCGACGACCGCCGGACTCTCGGCCCGGTCGACGTCCGGTTCACAGGCGATAGCGTGGTCGGCCACCGACAGCGCCTCGGCGGCGCCGGCGTGGTCCTTGTCGACCATCGCGCCGACGACGACGTGCAGGTCGTCGTAGTCGAACGAGTCGAGCGTCTCGACGGTCCGTTCGAGGCCGCCGGGGTTGTGCGCGCCGTCGAGGACGACCAGCGGGGCCTCGCCCATCACCTCGAAGCGGCCCGGCCAGTGGGCGTTTCGCAGACCGCGTTCGAGGTCCGCCTGCGCTACGTCGGCGACCTGTCGGACGAGCGTCGCCGCGATACCAGCGTTGTGGGCCTGGTGCTCGCCCAGTAGCGGGAGGTGCGTGTCGACGTGCCAGTCTGGGCCGTCGACGGTGACCGCGCCTTCGAGGCCGTCTCGGCCGCCGTAGGTGACGGTCACGTCGGCGTCGTCGCCGTCGCCGACGGTCACCACGTCGCCGGCCTGTTCGCGGACCGCGTCGAGGGCGTCGCCCGTCGTCCCGGTGACCAACGGCGCGTCGTCCGGTGCGACGTGGGCCTTGTCGCGGGCGATCTCCTCGACGGTGTCCCCGAGGATGTCCGTGTGTTCGAGTGTCACGGAGGTCACCGCGCTCGCGACGGGGTCGACGACGCTGGTAGCGTCGTACCGCCCGCCGATGCCGACTTCGAGGACGGCGACGTCGACGTCCTGCCGGTCGAACTCCCAGAGGGCGAAGGCGGTCAGCGTCTCGAAGAACGTGGGCGATTCGCCGTCTGCGCCGCGCTCGGTGACGTACAGTGCGACCGTCTCGACGAACTCGACAAGTGCGGTCTCGGGCACTTTCCGGCCGTTGACCCGGATGCGCTCGCGCACGTCGTCGAGGTGCGGCGAGGTGTAGAGGCCGACGTCAAGTCCTGACTCCCGGAGGGACCGCTCGACCATCCGGGCGGTCGACCCCTTCCCGTTGGAGCCGGCTATCTGGACACAGCGGAGGCCCTCGTGTGGGTCGTCGACGGCGGACAACAGGCCCCGTGTGGCGTCGGTACCGGCTCCCGACGGGAACCGGCGCAACTCGAAGAGGAAGTTCGCGGCCTCGTGGAACTCCATGCCCGGAGTATCGGAGCCGCGCGCTTTAGCCTGTCGGACCGACAGGAAACCGTGCCACAGGACCTACTCGACACGACGCCGTCGGAGCGCCGATAGACACAGCCCGGCCGGACGCTACTGCTCCTCGCGTTCGCGCCCCTCTATCCACCGGACGACGGCCCCGCTCACTGCGAGGAACGCAACCCCGAGCAACGGCGCGACGTCGACCTCGCCGGCAGTACCGGGCCGCGGGGACGGTTCGTCGGCCGTCTCCGCCTCGCTGCTGTCGGCCTCCGTCCCGCCGGCCGGGGCGTCCTTCGGCGCCCACTCGACGTCCGAACGGTCCTCGGTCCGCCCCCTCGGTTCGGGTTCCTCGGGCGCCGGGTCCTCGTCGAGGACGGTGCTCGCGACGGACTCGTCGCGCGTCGTCGCCGAGTCGTCCGGTGCCGGTGTCTCCTCGGCCTCGTCAGTCGCCGTCGTGGCCGAACTCGGCCCGGCGGCCGTCGTCGCTCCGCCGGTCGGCCCCGCAGTCGGTCCGGCGACGCTCGTGGCCGGAGGTGGTGTCTCTCCGCTCGGGAGCGTCTCGTCGTCGCCACCGTCACGCCGGCGGTACCACCAGATACCGACCGTCGCTATCCCGAGGAGGACCAGCGAGACGCCGACGCCGAGCAGCCCCCACTCTCGGAGTGCCGACGGCGCTTCCTCCTCGGCCCCTGTGTCGGCGTCCGGGCCGCACTCTGTCGTCGCCGTGGCGTCCCGACTGCCTGCGGGCGCAGTCTCTGTGACCGCCTCGTCGGCCACCGTCGACGCCTCGGACTCGGCGACGGCGACGCCGGGAACCGCGTCCAGTACCCGCGCGACGACGCCGGCGTCCACGTCGACACGGAGAATCGTGTAGTCGGCCATACCACGACCGACGGCCGGACGTGATTTAAATCCGCGTGACCACGGGTCGGGGACCATCCACTGGCCGACGCCCGTCGCCGCTACGTCTCCGTCTCGACCTCTCGGTCGTCGTCGCGGGCACGCCGCTCGGCCGCCTGCACGGCGTCCTCTCGCGATATCTCGTCGGGACCGACCGCCGTCCCGTCCGCCTCGTTCAACAGCGCCTGCAGTTCCGCTTCGAGTTCCGCCTCCGAGAGGTCGCCGTCGACGTAGCGCTCGGTGAGTTCGGCCCGGCGCGCTTCGACGGACGGTTCGAATCGGTCCCCCAGTTCTAGAGAGGCGAGTGGCGGCACGGCAGACTCGACCCGGTGGAAGAAGTCGGCCGCGCGCTGACTCTCGGGCAGTGACGCTCGGCTGGCGAGTTCGGAGAGGAGCGCGGCGAGACAGAGCACGTCGAGACCCGCGAGGACGAGCGTTCCGAGGACCCACGCGGCGACGACGCCCAGAATCGGGCCCCCGGTCACGAGCGTCGACAGCGTCGCGACGAGGCCCACGATGGCGACGCCGGCGGTCCCAAGCGTCGTCAGGACGACGCCGGCGAACAACAGCAAGTGGCGGTTTTCGGCGACCCAGTTCACACACGCACCTAGTCACAGTCGGGTCAAATGGCTTTGGTCATCGGTCCTCGCCGTGCCCGTTGACGGGGACGTAGGAGCGACCCGACTCGGAGAAGGGGCCCAGCACCCACTCTCGCAGCGTCAGCTGACGCTTCTGTCCACCCTCCCGGGCCGTCTCCAGACGGCGTTCGGTGGTCTGGAAGTAGTTGACGACGGTGACCAGCACCACACCGCCGATGGAGTTGCCCAGCAACACGGGGACGACGAACTGCGTGACGCCGACGGCGAGGGCGAGTTCGCCGACGAAGACGAGGTACAGCATCTCCGTGGCGGAGACGACGACGTGGTAGAGGTTCCCGAACGGGATGGCGAGGAACGAGACGTAGACGAGCGCCAGCCGTGAGATGCTGTCGCGGAGCGAGTAGTCGACCCAGACGACGCCGGCGACGATGAGGCCGGCGAACACCGCCTTCGCGAACAGCGTCCACCACGGCGTCTCGATGGCCTTGTGTGCGAACCCCTCGGCCGCCATGGCCGCCGCCGGCGAGAGCACACCGGTCGAGGCCAGTGCGAGTGCGCCGAGCAAGCCGCCCGCGAGGTTGGCGAGCAGGACGACCCCCCAGATGCGCATCAACGCCGGCAGACTGGCGAGCCGTTCCAGCGTCAGCGCCACGGGCGGGAGCGTGTTCTCCGTGTACAGTTGGTAGTCGCCGAGGATGATGAAGACGAATCCGAGCGGGTACAGGAGCGCACTCAGTATCGGGTCGCCGTCGGTCGAGGCGTACAGCGACGCGTACAGCAGGAAGGTGACGGTGATGGCGAACCCGGCTGCCAGCCCACTGAACACCAGTTCGCGCGTGCTCGAAGATATCTCCTCGTCCGCGGCGACGACGATGCGCTGGAAGATTTCGTCCGCTGAGAACCTGTCTCGGATCGTGTGTCCACCCGCCGGCGCGCCGCTCTGTGAGACGTCGACGGCGTCGCGGACGGCAGTCTCTCTGTCTGAGTCGTTCGGCATCGTGGGTCGATTCGCCGCCGGTCGTGAAGCCCTTTTTGAACCCGTACGGACGCCGCCGGACCACGGCGCGAACGTCGACGCCGCGCAGACCGCACTCGTCGGCGCTCAGTCGTGTCGGAAGGAGCGCTGACCGGTCATGACCATCGCCATGTCGTGTTCGTCGGCGGCCGCGACGACGCTCTCGTCGTTCTTCGACCCGCCGGGCTGGATGACCGCCTCGATGCCGGCCTCGGCGGCGTACTCGATGCCGTCGGGGAACGGGAAGAAGGCGTCCGAGGCCATGACCGCGCCGTCGGCGTCTTTCCCCTCGGCGTGTTCCTCGGCTTTCATCGCCGCGAGTCGGACGGCGTCGACGCGGGACACCTGTCCCATGCCGATGCCGACCGTCTCGGTCCCCTTCGCGAACAGGATGCCGTTCGACTTCACGTGTTTCAGCGTGTGCCACGCGAACAGCATCGACTCTATCTGTTCGTCGGTCGGTTCCCGCTCGGTGACGACCTCGAGGTCGTCGGCCGTGAGGTGCTGGGTGTCCCGTTCCTGGACCAGTCGGCCGCCCACGAGGGGCTTCTCGGTCAGCGCGTCGGTGACCTCGAAGTCGCCGTCGACGTCCAACACGCGGAGGTTCTCCTTCTGGAAGAGGACGTCCAGCGCGGCGTCGGTGTAGCCCGGCGCGACGACTATCTCCTTGAACGAGTCGATAATCTGCTCGGCCGTGGCGGCGTCACACTCGCGGTTGAGCGCGACGATGCCACCGAAGGCGCTCTGTGGGTCCGTCGAGAGCGCGTCGGCGTAGGCGTCGGCCAGCGAGTCGGCGGTCGCACAGCCGGCGGGGTTGGTGTGCTTGATGACCGCGGCCGCCGGTTCCTCGAACTCCTTGATGAGGTTGAGCGCGCCGTCGGCGTCGTTGTAGTTGTTGTACGACAGCGCCTTCGCGCCCTCGTTCAACTGGTCGGCGTGGACGACGCTGGCCTCGGAGACGGTGGTGTCGGCGTACAGCGCGGCGTCCTGATGTGGGTTCTCCCCGTAGCGGAGGTCGGCCGCCCGGTCGTCGGAGACCAACCGGCGCGCGGGGAAGGCCCCGCCCTCGTCGCCCTCGACGTCGACGGTCCCGCGCTCCCAGTCGATATCGACGCGGTCCTCGGCGAACCACTTGACGACGCGGGGATAGGCGGTGAACTCGCCCTCGTAGAGGACGCGTCGCTTCAGGTCGTCCTCGTCGTCGCCCTCGAAGACGGGGATGGGTTCCTGCGTGACGATGGGGCCGCCGTCGACCGTCTCGTCGACGACGTGGACGGTACAGCCCGTCACCTTCACGCCCGACTCCAGCACCTGCTCGTGGGTGTCGTCCCCGGGGAAGTTCGGCAGGAGCGACGGGTGGACGTTCAGCGTCGTCGGCGTGCCTTCGAGGAACGTCTCGCTGAGGATTCGCATGTAGCCGTCCAGCGCCACGAGGTCGAAGTCGTACTCCGAGAGGGCGTCGAGGACGCGCTCCTCGTGGGCCGCGCGGGCCTCGTCGGCCTCGCGCTCGACGACTTCCGTCGGGATGCCGCGTTCGGCGGCGGCCTCCAGCACGGGCGCGTCGGCGTCGTTCGTCAGCACGACGGCGAACTCCGCCCCACCCGGGGCGCGGTCGGCGATGTTCGTGAGGTTCCGGCCACGGTTGCTGGCCATACCGGCGAGTTTCATACCTGAGTGGGTGGTGGGGCCGTGCAAAGTAGTTGCGAAACGAACGCTGCGTGTGTGTGTACACGTCGAACACGGTCGAGACTGTCACGCGAGTCACCGCGTGTCGACGTGCCTTTGTAGCCGGCCCGTTCAGTCGCCGGTATGGCGAAGCTTCGGTGTCAGCGGGCAGGGGCCGTCACGGCGCTCGGTGGACTCCTGTGGGTCGCCTGGGCCGTGGCGCTGGGGGCCACCGGTCGCGAGAGCGACGGGGTTCTGGCGCTCGTCGCCCTCTCGTCGCTCGGCGTCGTCGCCGGTCACTACGCCGTCGAGAGCTTCCACGGCGCACGCATGAAACGACCCGGCACTGGCGGGGCGTGGCTGGGCGCGGTCGGCGGCGTCGTCTTCGCGGTCGGCCAACTGCTCCGGATTCTCACCGGGAACGGCGAGGTCGTCGTCGGACTGGGCGTCCTCGCGCTCGTGGGCGGGTCGCTACTGACCAGCGTCGGCCTCGTCAGGACCCGCATCGAACCGCCGTGGCTCGGCGTCCTGCTGGCCGTCGGGACCGTCGCGTTCCTCGGGTTCGAAGTCTCGGCGTGGGCGGCGCTCCCGTACGGACTGGCGTGGGTCGCGCTCGGACAAGACATCTATCGGTACGACCCGCCGGACGGTCGGTTCGGGGAGGCGAACGCCGATTACGGGTGGCTGCGATAGCGAGAGCCCGAACGGAGTGAGGGGTCTCGAAACGCGAACGGGGAACGGTGTGATCTGTGAGCGATAGCAAGCGCCCGAACGGGGTGGGAAGTCTCGAAACGCGAACGGGGAACGGTGTGACCCGTGAGCGATAGCGAGCGCCCTCGACGAGCGCAGGGGCGACAATCGAAGGCGTGGAGCGACGGGAGCCGCGACCGGCGAGTCAGACAGTCTCGTCGTCGAAAGTCTGAGGTGCCTCCCTCGTGACGTGGCGCACGTGCCCGACCAAGACAGCGACCCGGTCGCGTCAGCACTCTCCGGGTCGACAGATCTCTACGATATCGCCGAGTGGGAGCCACGGTCTGCGCTCGACGACTTCTCGGTCAGACTCTACGGCGCGTTACACGCCTCGCGGCGCTGGCTCCTCATCGCACTCGGCGTCGTCCTGTTCGTCGCCCAGCTAGCCGGCACGGTACTGCTGGCGATTCAACGGCCGGCACTCGGTGTGCTGGGGGCGTTGTCGGTCGTCCCTGCACTGGGTATCGTCGGCTATCTCTGGTACGGCGACCCGACGATGCGCGAGCCGCTCGAACCGCTCGCGGTCACGTTCGTCCTCGCCATCCTCTTCGCCAGCATCGCCGCGCTGGTCAACACGCTGCTCCAGCCACTCTTCACCTGGGTTCCCGTCGTCGGGATGGCACTGTTCTTCTTCGTCGTCGTCGGCCCCATCGAGGAGACGGTGAAGTGGCTCGCGATTCGCGTCGGCGGTTACGGCACCATCGACGCCGTCGTCGACGGCGTGGTGTACGGCGCCGTCGCCGGCCTCGGCTTCGCGACCATCGAGAACGCGCTGTACATCTCACAGGGGTACACGCGGGCGGCCAGCCAGAGCGCCGAGCCCATCGCGGCGGCGCTCCAGACGGCCACCAGTCGCGCCTTCGTCGGCCCCGGCCACGTGCTGTACTCCTCGTTCGCGGGCTACTACCTCGGGCTGGCGAAGTTCAACCCCGACGACGCCGGCCCAATCGTCGTCAAGGGCATCGTCGTCGCGGCGCTCATCCACGCCGTCTACAACACCTCCGTGACCTACCTCCCGCGGCTGGTGCCGTGGAACGCGGTCGTCTTCGTCGGCTTCGTCGTCGCCTTCGACGCCGCCGTCGGCTACCTGCTGTACCGAAAGCTCCGGCGGTACCACGACCACTACGAGCGCGCGACGAGCGCGTAACCCGAGAGCGACACGCTTTTTCGCGCCTCCCTCGGAGGGTCGAACATGACCGAGAGAGGGCCACTATCCGCCGTGTCGCCGCTCGACGGGCGGTACGCCCGCTACACCGAACCGCTCGTCCCGTACGCCAGCGAGCGGGCGCTGATGCGCGCTCGCGTGCGAGTCGAAGTGGAGTATCTGCTGGCGCTCGCCGACCTCGACGCGACGCCGCTCTCCGTCGACGCCGACCAGCGAGCGACGCTCCGGGGCCTCTACGAGGAGTTCGACGACGAGGACGCCGACGTCGTCAAGCGACTGGAGACGGAGGGGTACGGCGAGTACACCGCGACCAACCACGACGTGAAGGCCATCGAGTACTTCCTGCGGCTGGGCATGCCAGAGGGACTGGACGCCGACAACTGGATTCACTTCGGCCTCACGAGCGAGGACGTGAACAAC
This sequence comes from Haloarcula rubra, assembly GCF_019599465.1. GTDB lineage: Archaea > Halobacteriota > Halobacteria > Halobacteriales > Haloarculaceae > Haloarcula > Haloarcula rubra. The sequence continues at coordinate 340,274 of NZ_RKLR01000001.1, read as the reverse complement.
CTCGCGCACCGACTGCTCGTCAAGCCGGCCGCCGAGGACGTTCTCGTCCCGGAACTGCGCGAGATTCGGGACGCGCTGGTCGAGATGGCCCACGAGTACGGCGACGTGCCGATGCTGGCCCGCACGCACGGCCAGCCGGCGACCCCGACGACGTTCGGCAAGGAGATGGCCGTCTACGCCTCCCGTCTCGGGCGGGCCATCGCGCGGGTCGAACGCGCCGCCGACGACCTCTCGGGGAAACTCGCCGGCGCCTCGGGGACGTACGCGGCCCACCACGCGGCCTACCCGGACGTCGACTGGCCGGCGTTCGCCGAGTCGTTCGTCGCGTCGCTCGGACTGGAGCACGAACCGTTGACCACGCAGGTCAATCCCTGTGACGACCTCGAAGTACTGTTCGACGCCCTGCGCGGCGCGAACAACGTCCTGCTGGACATGGACCTCGACATGTGGCTGTACGTCTCGGACCGCTACCTCGGACAGGAGACCGTCGCGGGCGAGACGGGGTCCTCGACGATGCCCCACAAGGTCAACCCCATCGACTTCGAGAACAGCGAGGGGAACCTCTCGAAGGCCAACTCCGACCTCGTCTTCCTCGGGGACTACGTCACGAACTCCCGCCTCCAGCGTGACCTCTCGGACTCGACGGTCAAGCGCAACATCGGCGCGGCGTTCGCCCACTGTCTCGTCGGCTACGGTAAGTGTCAGAACGGCCTCGCGAAGGTCGTTCCGAACGAGCAGGTGATGCGCGAGGACCTCGACGCCACGCCCGAAATCATCGGCGAGGCCGTCCAGACCATCCTCCGTCGCGAGGGCCACGACGACGCCTACGAACAGGTCAAGAAGGCCACGCGGGGCCGGGACGTGACTATCGCGGACTTCCGCGAGATGTTCGCCGACCTCGACGTCGAGGAGTCGGTGCGCGCCGAACTGGAGGCGCTGACGCCGGCAGGCTATACGGGTCTCGCGGCCGAACTGGCCGAGGACGCGTAGGGTGCCGTCGACGGCGTGGCCGTCTCACGCTCGTTCGAGCGGCACGACCGAGACGTCGCCGTCGCTGTCGGCGGTCACCTCGTAGCCGCTGTACTCGAAGGTGACGCTGCCGGGGGCCTCACAGAAGAGCGCGTCCAGTGCGTCGCCGTCGATGGTGGGATAGAGCGTCTCCGGGAGCTCCGTCGGCTCGACGCCCTCCGCCTCTGCGACGGCCATCACCACTCTGTTGCTCAACTGGTCGTCTGAACCCATACCGCCCGGTATCGACTGGTCCTTTGAATCTCTGGTGGCCGTAAGTGTGCCTTACGGGGACAGTTCGACGCACACACCACCTGAGAGAGCGCGTGGACCGCGCGTGTACTGCGCCCGGTCGGCGACGGGAGAACGGAACGCTGAGGTGGCGTCCGACCGTCCGTTCGGCCGATGGTTCTCGGCACCGACTCCCGCATCCTGACGCTGGCGTTCGCCCGGATGGCCGACGCGCTGGGCAACTCCTTTCTCATCATCGTCCTCCCCCTCTACATCGCCAGCGGACAGGTGACGCTGGCGGGCATCGCCGGGACCGAACTGTTCGGGTTCGTCCTCCGACAGGAGACGCTCATCGGACTGGTGCTCTCGCTGTTCGGTCTGTTGAACTCCTTCGGCCAACCGCTCACCGGACGGCTCTCGGACCGGACCGGCCGCCGCCGCGCGTTCGTCCTCACGGGACTGGTCCTCTTCGCTATCGGGAGCGCCGCCTACCCCTTCCTCACCTCGTACTGGTCAGTGCTGGCGGCCCGGGCCTTTCAGGGCGTCGGCGCGGCCTTTACCATCCCCGCGACCATCGCCCTCGTCAACGACTACGCCGAGAGCGACAGCGAACGCGGCGGCAACTTCGGCGTCTTCAACACGTTCAGACTCATCGGGTTCGGCTTCGGCCCCATCGTCGCGGGCGTCGTCATCACCGGCGGCCTCGGCGCGGAGGGCGTCGTCTCCTACGTCCTCGGGGGCGTCACGTTCTCCGGGTTCACCGCCGCGTTCGCCGTCGCCGTCCTCGGGGCTGTCGTCAGTTTCGCGCTCGTGGCACTCCTCATCGAGGACCCGCCCGTCGCCGAGGACGCCGCGAGCAAGGACCTCTCTATCGCCGTCCTGGACCCGGACGGGAACGGACTGGACTCGGTGTTCGTCCTCGGCGTCGGCACGTTCATGATGGCGACGACCATCGCCCTGTTCGCGACGCTGGAGGGTCCGATTCGGATGCGACTCGACGAGTCGACGTTCATGTTCAGCGTCCAGTTCGCGGCCGTCGTCATCGCGAACGTCCTCCTGCAGGTCCCCATCGGCCGGGCGAGCGACCGGTTCGGTCGCCGACCGTTCGTCGTCGCCGGGTTCGTCGTCCTCGTCCCGGCCGTCTACGTACAGGGGGTCGTCACCGACCCGTGGCTGATGCTCGGCGCGCGGTTCGTGCAGGGTATCGCCGTCGCCCTCGTGTTCGCGCCGTCGCTGGCGCTGGCGGGTGACCTCGCGGGGGCGCGCGGGTCGGGGACGACGCTGTCGGTGCTGACGATGGCCTTCGGCCTCGGCGTCGCCGTCGGCCCCCTCGCGTCCGGGGTGCTGTTCAACCTCGGAAGCTTCAGCACCCCCTTCACCGTCGGTGCAGCGATGGCGCTGTTCGCGCTCGGCCTGACCTACTGGCAGGTCGAGGAGACGCTGGCCGTCGGCGAGGAGTCCCCGCGACCCTCCCCGCAGGACTGACCGCGAGCGTTAAGCCCCAGACCGTCGTAGCTTCTGACATGTTCGCAGACCGCACGGACGCCGGTGAGCGACTCGCCGACGAACTCCGGCGGCAGGGCGTCGACGCCGACATCGTGTTGGGCGTCCCGCGAGGCGGCCTCCCCGTCGCACGCCCCGTCGCGGACGCACTGGAGGTGCCTTTGGACGTCGTCGTCGCGCGGAAAGTCGGTGCGCCGGGGAATCCCGAACTGGCCGTCGCCGCCGTCGCCGACGACGGAACTGCGTGGCGCAACGACTCGCTCGTCGGCTCGCTGGACCTCACGACGGAGTACCTCCAAGAACAGACCGAACACGAACAACGAGCGGCACAGGAGAAGTTCGACCGCTACCGGGGCGACCGACCGCCCCTCGACGTGGCCGGCAAACGGGTGCTGGTCGTCGACGACGGCCTCGCGACGGGTGCGACGATGCGGGCCTGCGTCGAACGGGTCCGGGAGGCCGGGGCGGCGAGCGTCGTCGTCGCCGTCCCCGTCTCCTCGCCGGAGACCGCCCGGTCGCTGGAACGGACGGCCCAGCGAGTCGTGACGATAGAGGAACCGGCGAACTTCAGCGCCGTCGGGCAGTTCTACCGTGACTTCTCGCAGGTCACCGACGAGGCAGCGATGGCGCTGTTAGACTAGCCGCTCGACCGTCTCGCGCACCGCGCGAGCGGCGGTTCGCACGTCCGAGAGCCTGACGTACTCGCGCTTCGAGTGCGCGACGGCGCCCACGTCGTCGGTGAGGACGCCCGGCCCGAACACGACGGTGGGGCCGTGCTGAGCGAAGTAGGAGGCCTCCGTGGCCGCCTCGAACGGCCTGACAGCGCCGCCACTGGCCGCCTGCAGGGTCCGGACCAGTTCCGCGTCGGGGTCAGTCGCGAACGCCTCGGGGAAGGGCGTGTCGGGGCGGATGAGGGACACGTCCAGCCCCATCGACGCGGGAAGCCACTCGCGCAGGTGGTCCTCCAGATCGGCGCAGAACTCGGCGCTCGTCTCCGGCGGGACGCTCCGCCGGTCGAACGTGATGGTACACTCGGCGGGGACCTGGTTGGTCGCTTCGCCGCCCTCGACCATCGACGGCGTCAGGATGGGGCGGCCCAGCGTCTCGTGGTCGTCCGGTCCCTCGCGCTCGTCGTAACTCTCCATCGCTTGCAGAATCGGTGCGGCGGCACGAATCGCGTTCATGCCGCTCCCCGGGTCGGCGGCGTGGGCGCTCTCGCCGCGGATGGTCACCGTTCCCTCGAACTGCCCCTTCGCGGCGGTACACACGTCCAGTCCCGTCGGTTCGCCGACGATGACGCCATCGGCGTCGATGGTCTCTGCGAGGTGTGCGCCGCCAGTCTGGGTGGTCTCCTCGTCGATAGAGACCGCGAGCGTCACCGCGCCGTCGTGGGGGTCGACGGTGAGGAAGGCGTCCAGCAACGCCGCGAGCGGTCCCTTCGCGTCGCACGACCCGCGGCCACAGACCACGTCGCCCTCGCCCGCGTCCTCGCTCCCGTCGACTGCCTCGTCACCGGGCCGTTCGGTCCGGCGCTCGTAGGGGACGTGTGGCGGCACGGTGTCGATGTGCGTGTTGAGGACCAGATGCGTGTCGGCGCTCGCGGCGGCCTCGTGGTCGGCCGCGCCGACGGTGGCGACGACGTTGCCGACGTCGTCGAGCGTCGGGTCGACGCCGGCCGATTCGAGTGTCTCCACGAGGACGTCACGCATCTCGACGACGGACTCGGTGGAGTCTGTCTCGACGGCCCGGCGGTGGAACGCGGCGATGTCGTAGGTCGAACTCATCGCTCCAGACTGGTCACGTCGTCGAGCGTCTCTCGCTCGCGGACCACCCGCGTCTCGCCGCCCTCGATAGCCACCTCGGCCGGTCGGGGTTGCGAGTGGAACTGGTTGGCCAGTTCGTAGCCGTACGCGCCGGCGTTGCCGATGGCCAGCAGGTCCTCGCGCTCCGGGCGGGCGATTGGCCGGTCTGTACAGAACACGTCGGCGCTCGTACAGCAGGGGCCGCCGACCGAGACTGGTTCTGCCTCGCGGTCGGGGGCGGTGACGTTCCGAATCGGGTGGTACGACCCGAACATCGCCGGGCGGATGAGCGTCGCCAGCGAGGCGTCGACGCCGACGACGGTGGCCGCGGGCGTCTCCTTGACGGTGTTGACCTCGGTGAGGATGCATTCCGCGTCGGCGACGACGTAGCGGCCCGGTTCCAGTTTTATCTGGGCGTCCAGTTCGCCCACGGCGTCGCGGACCTTCTCACCGACGACCTGCATGTCGAGTGGCTCCTCGTCCTCGCGGTACGGGACGCCGAACCCGCCGCCGAAGTCCACGAACTCCAGCGGCGTGACTTCGGTCTCGACTTTTCGGCCCATGTCCGCGACTTTCCCGATAGCGCGGCAGTGGTCGTCGAGGTCGTCGTGGAGGACGCCGCTCCCGGCGTGGGCGTGGATGCCGACGAGGTCGAACCCCTCGGCCACGTCTTCGGCCACCTCGGGCACTTGGTCGTAGGGGATGCCGAACTTCGCGTCCTTCCCGGTGGCGACCTTCTCGTGGTGGCCCGTGCCGATGCCCGGGTTGACGCGGATGGCGACACGACCGTCGTAGCCGCGTGCTTCGAGGCGGTCGAAGGTGTCTCGTGCGCCGCCGGTGACGGTGAGTCCGGGATTGTCCTCTGCGAGGTCGACGGCGTAGTCGAGGTCGTGGTCCGGCGGGTTGACGGCGGTGTACTGGAGCGTGTCGGGGTCCGCGCCGGCGTCGATGGCCCGCTGGAGTTCCCCCCACGCGGCGCACTCGATGTCGGCGCCGGTGTCGAGGAGTTTCGAGAGGACGGCGCGGCCAGTGTGGGCCTTCGCGGCGTACATCACGTGGGCGTCGGGGAACGCCGACGCGAACCGTTCGTAGTTCTCGGCGACGCGGTCCACGTCGAGGACGTACAGCGGCGTCCCGTGTTCGGCCGCGAGTCGACCGAGTCGGTCGTGGTCCCAGTCCGCGAGACGGCGGACCGGCGGCGAGTCGTGACTCATTGGCGCAACGTCGGCGACGGCGGCTAACAAGGGTTCCGCTTCGATAGCTCCTCACGGCATGCTCTCTGCCGTCTCGACACCCGCCCGCAGTCTCCCCTGAACGGTGGCGTAGGTCGCCCCGAGGAGGACGCCGTAGACGACGTGGGCGACGCCCACCGAGACGACGACGAGGAAGGTCCCGAGTAGCCCCGGGAGCGGCACCAGTGGCTCCGGGAACGTCTGGACGCCCAGCGCTTGCATCGAGACGGGCAACAACACCCCCGTCGAGAGCAGACCGATAGCGGCGGCGTAGACGACCCCCGCCGCGACGCACTCGCGGACGTTCGCCGTCTGCTCGCTTACCCACGGGTGCGAGACGATGATACTGAACACGATACCGGCGAGGACGCTGTTCAGCAGGTGGACGACCCAGCCACCGACGACCGTCGGCCACCCGTACAGTGCGCCCACGAACGGCATGAGGTTCGCGCCGGCGTGGAACACGACACCCATCCCGACACCCGCGACGGCCCCACCGGCGACGCCCGCACTCCACTCGTACCGGAGCGAGTGGACGAGCCGTGACGTGACGAGTCGCTCGCTCATACCGACGACTATGTGGGTTGGTAACAAATATGCAACAGATAGTGCACGCCGGCGTCCGTGCGGGTAACGCGCGCTTACGCTCGTCCACTCGCTGGAGACGGTGGCCTGTCAGCGCTCCCTACTCACGCCGTCCGTCTGTCGCCGTTTTCGAGACGTAGCCTTCCGTCCAAGTCTCGCTACTGCGACGCGGTTCGCTGGGGTCGCCGCGTCGTTTCTCGGGGGTTTCGCTCCGTTCGCCCCTCGTTAGTCCCGAAGCGCGTCCTCTCGCTCCGTCGCCTCCAGCGTCTCCTCTTCGACGTCGGTGGCGACGACGGCGGGCTTGTACGCGCCGCCGGGGATGAGGTCGTTCTCGCCGACCGAGGAGTCGACGAAGCGCTGGAAGGCCCGGCGCTCGGGCGGCAGTTCGCCGTAGAGAACCTCGTCCTCGACGAGGTCGTAGACGGGGATGCGCGGGGTCAGGAGCGTGTTCTCGCCGACGACGCTCCCCTCGCCGACGACGAACCCGCTGGTCACGCGACAGCCAGCACCCAGCGAGACGTCGTCCTCGACGATGACCGGAGCGCTCTCGACCGGTTCGAGGACGCCACCGATGAGCGTGTTCGCGCCGAGTTTGACGTTCTCGCCGATCTGGGCGCAGGAGCCGACGGTGTCACAGGAGTCGACGAGCGTGCCGTCGCCGACGTGGGCCCCGATGTTGACGAAGGAGGGCGACATCATGATGCAGTCCTCGCCGAGGTAGGCGCCGCGGCGGATGGTCGTCCCGTCCGGGGTGTTCCGAGTGCCGCGCTCGCCGAGGTCACCGGTGTCCCGGAGGGGGAGCACGTCGTGGTACTCGACGTCGCCGTACTCTCGGCTGTGGGTCTCCCGGAAGGCGAAGTTGAGCAGGATGCCCTGCTTGACCCACTCGTTGGCCTCCCACTCGCCGTCGACCTTCTCAGCGGCGCGCACGTCGCCGTTCTCCAGTGCGGTGAGGAACTCGTCGAGCGTGTCCAGTTGCGGCGGTTCGACGTCGTCGATTGTCGCGCCCTGTTCGTACGCTGTCCAGAGGTCCCCGATGTTCTGTTCGAGGTCTTGTCCGAGCATCTTGGGCGTCGGTACCGCCTCCGAACGTATAGCGACCGGGGATTTCGACCGGTCGCGGCGACGACACCTGCTGGGGAAATCGGGTCCGCAAACTGTGAGCGTCTCAGTCCGCGCCCTGTCCCGGCACGTAGCCGCAGTCGGGACAGAGACCGACGCTGGTCGCGATTTCGAACTCGCCGGAACAGTGCGGGCACTTCGACGCTGGCAGTCGACTGCTGTGGTTCGTAGCCATACCTGCTGGTCCGGCGTAGCGTCGTATAAGGCTATGCTATATATTGGCGAAACTGTATAAGGTCGTGAAAGGGGCCTACGAGGCGTCGACGACCGAACCGAACTCGTACCGGCCGGGGTCACGGCCGACGAGCCACGTCGCCGCGTCCAGCGCGCCCGCCGCGAAGACGCCGCGGTCCTCCGCGCGGTGGGCGAGGGTCACCACCTCGTCGTTGCCGGCGAGGACGAGTTCGTGTTCGCCGCGGATGTCACCGGCCCGGCGGGCGAAGACGCCGATTTCGTCCTCGTCGCGGGGCGCGTGGCCCTCGCGGCCGTAGACGGGTTCGACGTCCCGTTCCTCCTGAATCGTCGCGAGGAGGCTGTTGGCCGTGCCCGACGGCGCGTCGACCTTGCCGTTGTGGTGGCTCTCCAGCAGTTCGAGGTCGTAGTCGTCCAGCGCGCGGACGGCCTCGCCGACGAGTCGCTGGAGCACCTGAATCCCTTGCGAGAAGTTGCTCGCCTTCAGGAGCGGAACCTCGGCACTGACGGCGTCGAGTCGGTCGAGGCCGTCGTCGTCGAACCCGGTGGTCCCGACGACCATCGCGACGCCCGTCTCGGCGCAGGCGTCGGCGACGGTCAGCGCGCCCTCGGGGGCGGCGAAGTCCACGACGACGTCCACGTCGTACTCCCGGAGCGCCTCCGTGGCCCCTTCGGGGTGGACGACCGGGACGCCGTGGGCCCGTTCGACGTCGCTCGTAGCGAACCCGACGACGACCTCGACGTCTCGGTCGGCGGCCGTCTCCACGACGGCGCCGCCCATCCGGCCCGTGACGCCGTTGACGGCGACCCGCGTCATCGCTCTATCTCCGCGTACTCGTCTTCGAGGTCTTCGTCCTCGAGCACCGCGAGTACGTCACGCAGGTCGTCGAGGTGTTCCTCGGAGAGGCGCGTCAGCGGCGACCGGACGTGTGCGGGCCCGTAGCCGCGGATGCGCATGGCCTCCTTGACCGGGATGGGGTTCGTCTCGACGAACAGCGCACGGAACAGCGGCCCCAGTTCGTGGTGGATGGCCCGGGCGCGCTCGTAGTCCTCGGCCAGCGCCGCGCCGACCATCGCACAGGTCCGCTCGGGTTCGATGTTCGCCGAGACGGAGATACAGCCGTGGCCGCCCACCGAGAGGACGGGCAGGGTCATGCCGTCGTCGCCCGAGAGCACCGCGAACTCCTCGTCACGCGTACGCTCGATGATCTCCGAAATCTGGTTCATGTCGCCGCTGGCGGCCTTGAACGCCCGGATGTTGTCGTGGCTCGCCAGTTCGACGGCGGTGTCCGGTTCGATGTTGCGCCCGGTGCGCGAGGGGACGTTGTAGACGATTTGCGGGCAGTCCACCTCGTCGGCGATGGTGGTGTAGTGGTCGACGAGGCCCTGCTGTTCGGGCTTGTTGTAGTACGGCGAGATGAGGAGCAGGGCGTCGGCGCCGGCGTCGGCCGCACGCCGGGAGAGCGAGAGCGCCTCCCGGGTGTTGTTCGACCCGGTGCCGGCGATGACCGGCACGTCGTCGACGGCGTCGATGACCGCCTCGACCACTTCGACGTGTTCGTCGTGGGTCATCGTCGCGGACTCGCCCGTAGAGCCGACCGGAACGAGGCCGTCGACGCCTGCTTCTTCGAGGCGCTGGGCGTCGTCTCGGAGTGTCTCGAAGTCGATACTGCGGTCGTCGTCGTCGTGGAACGGCGTACACATCGCGGGATAGACGCCGTGGAAGTCGATTGCTGTCATTGCTGAGGTGTGTCGTGTCGCTATGGGATATGTGGTCCGGTTGCAGGCGATGCGGGAGAAATCGACCCGGGACGGGGGCGCTACGCCCGCCGCGAGTCAGTAGTCGTCCGTACGCTTCGGTTTGGAGACGACACAGACGCCGCTCGCGACCGGTCGGGCCGCCGCGTCGAGGCGCCGTGACATACACGAGTGACAGACCGTGAGGGACTTAGCTGTTGTGTTCTGTCCGCTGCATCCGAAAACCTATCCGAGAGCGGACGCCAACACGGAGTATGACCGTATCACACCCGGGCCAGCGCGTGGCCGTTCTCGCGGACGCGCAGAATCTCTACCACACCGCCCGGAGTCTCTACACGCGGAACATCGACTACTCGGCCCTACTCGAGGAGGCCGTCGACGGCCGAGAACTCACCCGTGCCATCGCCTACGTCATCCGTGCGGACTCCCCCGAGGAGGAGACGTTCTTCGAAGCGCTCGTCGACATCGGCTTCGAGACGCGCATCAAGGACATCAAGACGTTCGAGGACGGGTCGAAGAAGGCCGACTGGGACGTCGGGATGAGCCTAGACGCCGTCACGCTGGCGAAACACAACGATGCCGTCGTCCTCTGTACCGGCGACGGCGACTTCGCGCGGGTCTGTCGCTACGTCCGTCACGAGGGCTGTCGCATCGAGGCGATGGGCTTCGAGGAGTCCTCGTCCGAGGACCTGAAAGACGCCGTCGACGGGTTCGTCGACCTGAGCGAGGACCCGGACCGATTCCTGTTGTAGTCGTCACTCACGAGCGCGGTGTCCGGGCGAGAACGTCGTAGCGAGCGTTAGACCGGGCGGCCGTCTTCGGAAGTGCCCACGAGGAGCGCACCCGCCGCCAGCCCCAGCGCCGCGACGCCGGCGGCGACGGCCGGGATGGCGACGTCTATCGGTCCTGTCCCGAGGATGAGCGCCGTGCTGACGAACAGCAACAGCGCGCCCAGCATCACTTTTCGATTGTCGGTAGCCATTGTACCTCTCGCTTAGCGTTCATCCGGTATAAATTTCCCCAAAATCGACGGAGGGGAGTGCGTTAGACAGTCACAAACACCACAGTATAACGGTGTATTGTCAACACCGTATCACGAACGTGCGCGTGCCACTGGACCGAAAAGCGGTTGACGCCCCGGCGGTGAACACCGCTCATGAGCGACAGCGAGTTCCGTGGCCTCCGCCGCGGTGCCGACTACCAGTTCGGCCCCGGCGCGGGACGGGCCCTGTTCCCGTCGGTCGATACCGTCGAGGTAACGCACACGAGTTCCGGCCGGCCGCGGCAGGTCATCGCCGACGACGGCCGTCTGGTCACCTACGGCACCGACGGCCGCTACACGCTGGGGCTGACCGGCGGCCGCCGCCTGCAGGCCCACTTCGAGGCCCCGCGCCATCGCGTCGTCGTCGGCGACGAGAGCGAACCGTTCGTCCGCGAGGGGCGCAACGCCTTCGCGAAGTTCGTCCAGCAGGCCGACCCCGGCCTGCGGCCCGGCGACGAAGCGCTGGTCGTCCACGAGGACGGCGACTTGCTGGCCGTCGGCCGTGCGGAACTGCCGGGCCACGGCATGGCCGACTTCGAGACGGGGATGGCGGTGAAGGTCCGCCGCGGGGCCGACGGCGACTGAGACAAAGCACTTATCCGCCCACTCTGAACTGCAGATATGCGCCGCCGGCAGGTCCTCACGGCCGCTGCCCTCTCCGCCGCATCGCTCGCCGGGTGTTCCGGTTCCGAACCGCCAGAGGAGTCGCCGACCGACGAGCCGACGGACACGTCGTCACCGACCGACACCGACACGGACGCGGTGACCCCCGACCCGGACGACCCGATTCTGTTCGTCGTCAGCAACGGCACCGACACCGAGCGGACAGTGTCGCTGACGCTCACGCGGACCGACCAGACGTTCGTCGACGAGTCGCTGACGCTCGCTCCCGGCGACTCACGGGAGCTCGACAGCCGCATCCGGTCGCCCGGCGACTACGAACTCGCGGTGACCGTCGAGAACGGACCGCAGCGAACGATGACGCTCGCCATCGGCTCCTACGACGTCCGGATGGGGTCGAACCACTTCGTCGACGTCGGTGCGGACGGAATCAACGTCTACTGGGAGGAGTGACTCTCGGGAGGCGTCGGCGAACGGGCGCTGTTCGCCCACGCCTTTGGCCGGCGGTTGGGGCCGCGACGCGCCCGATGCCCCGTCGAAAAAGGTGGGTCGCTAGCCTTTTTTATCCAGAACGCGCAGTCCAGAGTATGTTTGGAGGCGGCGGCGGGGGCATGAACCCGCGCAAGATGAAGCAGATGATGGAACAGATGGGCATCGACATGGACGACATCGATGCCGAAGAGGTAATCATCCGGACACCGGACGAGGAACTCGTCTTCACCGACGCGGAGGTCCAGTTGATGGAAGCGCAGGGCCAGAAGACGTATCAGGTCGTCGGCGACCCCGAGTCCCGAGAGCGTGGCGCCGGGAGCGACAGCGAGAGCGCCGACGAGGGCGACGAGGCCAGCGGCGACGACGGGAACGTCGTCGACGCCGACGACGTGGAACTCGTCTCGATGCGGACCGGCGTGGACGAGGAGACGGCCCGCGAGGCCCTCGAAGACAACGACGGCGACCTCGCGGACGCCGTCGACCAACTGGAGTAACGTGTCCTACCTGTTCGTCCACGAGGACCGCGAGTACCTGCTGGACCCGGGAGAACGCTTCGAGTCGGACCTCGGCATTCTGGAGGTCCCGGAAGACGTCGCGCCCGGCGACGTCGTGGAGACGCATCTGGGCACCGGCTTCACCGTCCGACGCCTCCGCGGCCCGGACCTGTTCAACCACCTCGAGCGGACCGGCGCGCCGATGATGCCCCGAGACGTGGGACTGGTCGTCGGCAAGACCGGCGTCGCTGCGGGCGACCGGGTCCTCGACGCGGGGACCGGGACCGGCATCCTCAGTGCGTACGTGGGTCGACTGGGTGCGGACGTCGTGACCTACGAGATCGACCCCGAGTTCGCCGAGGTAGCCCGCCAGAACATGGTGGTGGCCGGCGTCGAGGACGCCGTCGAGGTCCGAACCGGCGACGTGACCGACGACCTCGACGAGCTCTCGGGGTTCGACGTCGTGACGCTCGACACCGAGGACGCACCGACCGTCGTCGAGCGAACACCGACTCTGCTCGACCGGGGCGGCTCGCTCGCGGTGTACTCGCCGTTCGTCGAGAACACGCGCGATGCGGTCGCCGCCGCCGAGGAAGTGGGACTGGACCAGATAGAGACGCTGGACACCATCCAGCGAGAGATGGACTTCGACGACAGAGGGTCGCGCCCGTCCACCGGCGGGGTCGGACACACGGGCTACCTCACGTTCGCCAGACGGCCCTGAGAAGTCAGGCCGCATCTCGGTGTCCCCCGACTAGTTGGGCCGTGGTTTCAAGCCCCACTGACACGTATCGGTGGCTGCATGAGCGAAGCCGAAGCTCCAGACGAGACGACGACGTGGCCCGAACTCGCAATCGGACTGTACGACCGGCTCACCGGCCGTAACGCCGAGATTACCTACGAGTTCGAGGACATGGAGGTCGACGTACCGAGCAAGACCGGCGACGACGCCGACTACGCACACTGGCGAGTCGACGGCACGCTGACTATTACTACCCGCGAGAACGAGTGACCACCACCACCGAGCGACGACACCGCGAGCCCATCGAGACAGTCGCGGAGCTACTGGACGCCCTCGACGACCGGCCGTCACTCGCCGTCGAGGCCGACCTCGACGTCGAGGTGGACGGCCACGGCGTCACCGTCGTCGGCTACGACGACGTCGTCACCGTCGACGTGCCGTCGCTCCCCGCCGCGCTCTCGCTGTGGCGGCGGCTCCCGGTCGAGACGATGGACGCGGCGGCAGCGCTCGCCTCCGTCGGCCTGACAGTCGAACTGGCGGTCCGCGGCGTCCCGGTCGCACGCGTCGGTGACGCCGCCGACCCGAGCGCCGTCGCTCGCCGTCTCGGGTTCGGTCCCGTCGAACTCGTCCCGGAGGGGCCGCTCCTCGCCGCTCTCACTCGACGGCGCGGATGAGCGAGAGCAGTTCGTCGCGGTACTCCCGTGGCTGTCGTCTGAGTCGGTCCGGCGGGTCCGACAGGCCCAGCGTCTCGCCGACCGCCTCGTTCGGGTAGGCGCCTGCGGCGATGCGGAACCCGTCGCCGTGCCACACCCCGACCCAGCCGGTTATCGAGAGCGTCGCGTCGGCCTCCGGGAGCGGCATCGACGCCGTGTACTCCCGCAGTCTGGCCCGGTCCCCGCTGTCGGTCCGGACCCGTTCCCGACGGCCGCGGTCGACGTCCTCGAAGCCACGGCCACGCAACTCGTCGGCGAACGTCGAGTTGGCCTCCGAGCGAACCGTCGGGAGAATCATGGCCGGGCCGATGCCCGGTGCCAGCGGAGGCCGGAAGGTCAGCGCCGTCGCGAAGAAGAAGCGCCACTGGTTGTCGATACCGGTAGCGGCCGCGGCGGCCTCGCGCGTCCGCACGTCGTCGTACAGTTCGGTCGCGCCGACGACGCTGGCCGTCGGCAGTTTGAACACCGTCTCGACGCTCTCGTCTGTCAGTTCCCATCCCTCGTCGCGCAGGCGGTCCGCGGGAACGTCCGGAAACGAGGCGTCGTCCGACACGCTACCGCCTCAGTGGTCGTCCTCGCGCCACTTGTGCTCGCACTCGGTGCAGGTGAAGAAGCGCGTCTCGGACTCGTCGGCGGCCCGAATCTGTTTCATCTCGTAGAAGGCGCGTTCGTTGCCACACTCGGGACAGCGGGCACCGGTCGTCGGCCCCATGTCCTCGGCCTCGACCTCGGAGGTGTCGACGACCTCGGACTCCTCTTGGCCCTGTGTGGTGACGGCCATCTCCTGTTCGGCCTCGGCGTTACGGGCCTTCTCGTAGCCACAGCTCTCGCAGAGCCACATATCGCCCTCGGTCTTCATCATCGAACCGCAGTCGTCGCAGAACTCCATCGTTGTCCACCCGTAAGCAACGCGCCCGTGTTAAACACCCGGGTTCGGGTCAGTCGTTGTCGACCCACGCCGGACACGGGTCCATGTCGTCCAGCATCTCCTCGTGGAACGTACAGTACGGTTCGACGTCGTCGCCGTCCATGACGTACTGGAAGTGGCGGCAGTTGCCACAGTAGTTGTCGGGTTCGCCGCGGTGGACGGCCGTCTCCGTGATGGGGTCCTGTCCGGTGTGGCTCGTAGTGCCCCCGTCCGTGCTGGGTGACGACTCCGGACCGGCACTGGCCACGCTCGGGTCGAGGTCACGCTCCGACGGACCGGTTCTCGCCGACCGCTGGCCGGTGTCGTCTGCCGACTGCCCGGTCGCCGACTGCCGACCGCCGTGCTGTGGGCCGGCCGGGGAGGCCGTCTCGCTCTCTCCGCCGGACCCGGCCGGCGACCGGAGCACCTCGCTCCCGTCGCCGCCGTCGCTGACGGTGCCCCGGCCCTCGTCACGTCGGTTCGTCTGCGTCTCGACGCCGCCGTCGGGGTCGTCGCCGAAGAACCCGATACCGCCCATCCCCGGGATGGAGCGGGCCTCCTCGACGAGTTCGATGGTGCCCTCCTCGGTTATCTCCATCCGAGCGCTGCCGCCCGGCGACTTCCGGGTGTTGAACGTCGCGAGCGCCGCGAACAGACACCAGAAGGTCGTCAGGACGCCGGCGACGTAGACGATGCTGGTCCCCAGCGCCTGCAACGGCGCGTTCGTCATCCAGTCGTACGGATAGATGTGCTGGAAGACGGCGACGCCGAGCAGTGAGACGCTCGCCCCGAGGACCGCCGTCGCCCGGACCCGTCTGCTGGCCGGGAGGACCGCGAAGACGCCGAGGACGACGGCCGGGAGGCCGACGCCTGCGAGGATGCCGGCGGCCCGCCGGCCGGCGTATTCTCCCGTACCGACCGTCACCCCCACGTCCGTCGTCGCCAGCGCGATGGCGGCGACGAGTCCGGCGACCCCCGCGAGGAACAGCCCCGACCCGACGAGCTGCTGTCGGCGCGACGCGACGCGGCCGACTTCCCCCTCGTAGACGTCCGTCAAACTGGTCATAGGACCGTCTAGGACGGCGTTCCTCAAAACTACCCGTCAGACGAGCGCATGACGTGCGCGCGAGCGACGCGCGGAGAGCGCGCCAGCGGACCGCTCACATTCCGAAAACACTAATCGGGCCGGCGGGAACAGTTCGGGTATGAGCGACGACGACAGCGAGGAAGAGGCGCCGGCCGTCGAACTCGGTTCGGGGCCCGACGTCGAGGGGGCACCGCTGGCCCGCGTCACGGCACGGCTCACGTGGGGTATCGAACACAGTACGGTCGTCGACCGAGAGGGCGACACCACCATCAGGACCCCCGACGGGCCGCAGGAACTGGCCGAGGTCATGGACGACGTCGACGAACCGTACTTCGCCGACCGCCACGAGTTCGAGGCCGCGGTGCGAGAGGTCGTCGGCACCGGTCCGGTCCCGACCGAGTGACTACGCCGACTCGTCGTCGGCGCGCTGGTCTTCTGGCGGCGTCTCGTCCGCGTCTACCGTCGGGTCCGCCGGCGTCCCGACCACGTCCTTCCGGTCGTCCCACTGGTCGCGGGTGAGATACAGGGCGATACCGAGGACGACGAGGACGGGCACCACCATCGCCAGTAGCAAGAGGAAGACGACGACCAGCCCACCCACCCCCGGTCCTTGCAGTAGCGGATACATGGCTGGAGGTAACACGGGTGGGCTCAAACCGCTTTTGCGACGCTATCGCATGTTCTCCAGCGACCGAACGGTGTCGGAGATGAGCCACGCCGTCTCGACGTCGGGCGACTCTATGCTGAGCGCGCAGAACGAGTCACGGCCGTCGTCGACGGTGATGTGGTAGGCCTGACTCGTCAACTCCTGTGACGGGGCGGTGTCTGCGGGCTGAGGGGACACATCCCCATTCACGGATTCGGACGGTTAAACCAGTCGATTCTGGCCGTAGCGGGCGTGAGACGCCGACTCACTGTCTCCTACTCGACACGCTCTGTCCCGTCGCCGTCGGTCACCTCGGCGCGACCGCGTCGCTTTCCGAACAGGTACGCGCCGACGACGAGGGCCAGGGGGAGTCCCAGAAACGGGACCATCATCAGGAGGAGGACGACCAATTCGACTCCGCCGGGGAGGCCCGGAAACAGTAGGAGTGGAGGGCTCATACCGGGCTGTAACACCAGCGCGAATGTAATGGTTGTCGCTTCTACGGACCTTAGAAGTCCGAGAGCTGTGACTGGAGACCGGCGACGAGTTCGGACTTCCGCCGGAGCGCTCCGACGCTGACCGGCAGTTGGTCGCTCACGGCCGAGAGCGTCTCGCTGAACGACTGGCCGACGCCGGGTTCGCCGTCGAAGGCGTTCCGGACCCCCTCCCGGACCTGCCAGACGCCGACGGGTGCCCAGTAGTCGTCGGTAATCTCTCGCAGGACGAGACACTTCGCCTGTCGGCCGCGTTCCTGCAGGTGTTCGAGGGCGCCGAGGCGGGCGGCGTAGTACGCGCCGGCCGTCTCCTCTACGTACCCAGTCCGGCCCTCGTACCCCTCGTACGCGCTGGACATGTAGTAGCCCGTGTCGGGTCGGGGGTTCCAGACGCTCTCGGGCGCTTTCATCTCCACGAGTTCGAACTCCCAGCGACCCGGTGCCAGCAGGACCCAGTAGCGGTTGCCCATGTACTCGTTGTACCACACCTCGGGCTTGTCGATGGTGTCGCTGTTGCGCGTCGTCCCACGGAGGTACTGGCCGACGGTGTCGTCGACGGCGGTGATAGACCACCTGGTCGGGACGAGCGACCGCTCGCTGGCCTGTCCCAGCGCCCCGGCCGAGAGGATGGTGTTGATGTCGTAGACGTCGAAGCCGCGCCGGTAGAGGTACGTCATCGCTCCTTCGGCCTGCCAGTCGTCGTCCGAGAGGGTCTTCTCGACCGGCTTGGGGACGTGGGGGTTCTCCGCGAGGTCGGCGCCGGTCGCGTGGGCCCGCGGGCCGGTCGGCGTCCCCACGTCGTCGAACTGCACGTCCAGTTCCGGCGTCCCGTTGAGTCCCACCTCGACGTCCACCGGGTGGTCCGCGATGGCCACCTCGCGCTGGACGCCGACGAACCCGTTCCACACGTCGTAGGCACCGCCGGCGTCGCTCCCGCGGCGACCACCCGTACTCACGGCGTCGACGGCGGTCGGTCGGGTCGAGTTGAGCATCCCCGTCCGCCGCTGGAGGACGTCCTCGATGCCGAGGCCGGCGTCGTACCACTCGCTGCTCGTGGCGAAGCCCTCGGCGGCGGCGTCCCGGTCGACGGGTGAGAGGAGGCCCGTCGAGACGTTCGGGTAGCCCGACCGACCGACGAATATCTCGGGGGCAGTCGAGCCGAACAGGGCGTCGCCCTGCACCGTCTCCTCGAACTGCCGCTCGACGTCTTCGAGATGGTCGGTGATGGCGTAGGACTTCTCCTCGGCGAGGCGGCGCTTCTCCGCGGCCTCGTCGCGTTCGAACCCCTCGATGAAATCGTCGAGCTGCATCTACCTCCGGTTCGCCCCTGTCAGGCATGAACCTGTCCCCGACGAACGTACGTGAACAAGTATTACGTACCTGGACTGAGTAACAACAGGTGATATAAATCATGGTGAACGCAACGAAGTGGGTCGGGCTGGCCGGAACCGTCGTGAGTATCGTCGTCATATTCCTGCCGTCGGTGTTCTCGGTGCCGCACACGCAGGCACTGACGAACCTGCTCGTCGGCGAGATAGCGGCGCTGGCCGTGGGCCACTCCGCCTACCGGGCGGCCTCCGGTAAACAGGCCGCGCCGCTGGCAGCGGTGGCGGGCGTCGTCTGTGGGCTGGTTCTGACGGTGTCTCCGATACTCTTCTACGCCGTCGACCCGTTCCTGACCGTGATGCTCGTCCTCGGCCTCGTCGTCACTGCCGGCGGCGCGGCGGCCATCGTCGACCGCTACCTCGGCGGCGAAGAGGGCCGGCAGACCGGTGCCCAGCGCATCGCGAAGCGCGCTGGCAACTGACTCGGTCGCGCTCGACCGGGCAGACCACAACGGTTTTTGCGGTTCCCGGGTCCTTCTCGAACGATGCCGGTCATAGAGTGTGACGAGAGTGTCGCCCGAGCGCAGTTAGCCGACGCTGGCGTCAGTGTCGAGGCGGGAAACACCGACCACGAGCGGTGGCGGGCGGAGTACGGCGGCGCGACGGCCGTCGCCTACGAGGGCAAGGTCGTCGTGCAGGGCGACGACACCGCGAAACTGGAGGCGCTCCTGCGCGGCGAGGACGGCGGGCGCGTCCACGCCTACTTCGACGGCGCGTGCCGCGGCAACCCCGGTCCGGCGTCGGTCGGGTACGTACTGGTCGACGACAGCGGTATCGTCGCCGAGGGCGGCGAGACCATCGGCCGCGCGACCAACAATCAGGCCGAGTACGCCGCGCTCGTCAAGGTCCTCGAGGTCGCCGCCGACTTCGGGTTCGACGAGGTGCACGTCCGCGGGGACTCGGAACTCATCGTCAAGCAGGTCCGCGGCGAGTGGAACACGAACGACCCGGACCTCCGGGAGAAACGCGTCCGGGTCCGCGAACTGCTCACGCAGTTCGACGAGTGGGACATCGAGCACGTTCCGCGAGAGATAAACGACCGCGCGGACCAACTAGCCAACGACGCACTCGATGACTGACCTGCCAAGCGAGACGGTCGACGAGGTGGAACGACTCACCAAACTCGCCCGCGACGCGGTCGACGAGGAGGAAGCGGCGGCCTACCGGGTCGAGCGCGCGTCGCTCCTCGACGAACACGGGTACACCTCGCGGATTCGGGAGGAAGACACCGGCGAGGTACTCGTCTGTCACCCCGCCGACTGGGTCGAGGACGGCGTCATCCGTCCGGACCGGGTCGAGGAGACCGACCGCGGCGTCGAAGTCAGGCTCTCGGGGCCCGAGACCCCCGACGAGTGGGACACGGTCGACGAGGCCAACCGGGCAGTCGCCGAGGCGGTTCGCGCCGACCACGGGGATGCCCATGGCGCCACCGCCGACGCGCTCGCCGACTTCATGGGGAACCACTACGCGAAGCCGATAGCGGACGCGACGCCCGACGAACTGCGGGAGTTCCGCGAGGAGTACTTCCCGCGGAACGTCTGGCCGACCGACGAACAGCGGGCGCTCCTCGAGGAGTCTGTCCGTCTGGCCGTCGAAAAAGCGGGTGGTCGGCTACCGGAGCGCTAAGCCGTCTATTCCTGCGCGTCGACGAGGTCGCGGAGTTCGTCGGCGCGGCCCTCTCCGGTGACGAACTTCGAGAACTCCCAGCCGAGCTGGTCGAGGACGGCGTCCTTGCCGTCGTCGGTCAGCGAGTACTGGTTGGTCCGCTTGTCGAGTTCGCTCTTCTCGACCAGCCCCATCTCGACGAGGTCGTCGAGGTTGGGGTACAGACGGCCGTGGTTGACTTCGTCGCTGTAGTACTCCTCGAGTTCGCGCTTGATAGCGAGACCGTACCGTGGTTCCTCTGCGAGGATGACGAGGATGTTCTGTTGGAACGCGGTCAAGTCCTTTGCGACGCCGGGGCTGCCCTTGATGGATTGTGCCTCTGACATGGTTAGCTAAATGTCATCAAGCTATTTAACACTTGTTAACTCCGACGTACGAACGATTACGACCGGACGACGGGACCCCATATTTCACGTAGCAACAACTATCGAAAACGCGGTATGTGTAGCGGCTTTCCGGTCGAGACGTGTTCGTCCGTTGGTGCGTAGGGTGTGTCTGAACCGGATACTGTCGTCCGTTGGATAATCCTGCAAGAGTACTGGATAAATACTTTGCGTCTTCTGACGTGGACCGCCTGCGCCGCTGCGATGGAGGCCCGACCGCTCCACTGGCCTCCGGAGCTCGCACTCCGGGCGGATTACGAAAGTAACTTTTGCCGCCGTCGCGCAGTCGCGGGTGATGACGAACCTCTGGGAAGACCTCGAAACCGGACCGAACCCGCCCGAAGAGATCTACGCCGTCGTCGAGTGCCTCAAAGGCGAGCGTAACAAGTACGAGTACGACAAGGACGTCCCCGGCGTCGTCCTCGACCGTGTGCTCCACTCGAACGTCCACTACCCCTCTGACTACGGTTTCATCCCGCAGTCGTACTACGACGACGAGGACCCCTTCGACGTCCTCGTCCTCGTCGAGGACCAGACGTTCCCCGGCTGCATCATCGAGGCCCGTCCCGTCGCCCTGATGAAGATGGACGACGACGGCGAACAGGACGACAAGGTCATCGCCGTCCCCACCGAGGACCCGCGCTACGACCACATCGAAGACTTAGAGGACATCCCCCAGCAGCAACTCGACGAGATAGACGAGTTCTTCGCGACCTACAAGAACTTAGAGGAGGGCAAGGAAGTCGAGACGCTGGGTTGGGAGGACAAACAGGCCGCGATGGACGCTATCGAGCACGCTCAGGACCTCTACGACGAGCACTTCAACTGAACCACGCTCGACGGCTGCTTCTCGCCGTTCGTGTTCCCGCCCACACCAGTGGCTGTCCTCTCGAATGCCCGCGAGACACGCGACGTATGCCCGCAGATAATATCGGCAGTCGTTGCCGATTATGTATGAGCATGGGTAATCTTTTCAGGGTGGCGACCGGTGTTACAGACACGATGGCAACCGACCAATCCGAGACGACGCCCGCCGACCCCACAGGCGGAACGGCGCGAGAAGACCCGACGCCCCCGGGAATCGCCCACCTGACAGTCGTCCCGGAGAACGCGGAGCGGTAGCCGGTTCCACGGCGGCCACGAACGTTTTGCCGGTGTCCGTGACACAGACACGAAAAGAAGCTTCTTGTCCCCGACCGGTCTAACGACGGGCATGGGTCTATTCGACCGTCTGAAAGGTGACGACGCCCCCCGCGTCGCCTTCTTCGGCATCGACGGCGTGCCGTACAGTCTCATCGACGAGCATCCGGACGTGTTTCCGAACCTCACCGAACTCAAGACGGAGGGCAGCGGCGGCCCCATCGACAGCATCGTGCCGCCCGAGTCGAGCGCTTGCTGGCCGGCCCTGACGACGGGTGTCAACCCCGGCGAGACTGGCGTCTACGGCTTTCAGGACCGCGAAGTCGGCTCTTACGACACGTACGTCCCCATGGGTCGGGACGTACAGGCGACGCGCCTGTGGGACCGGGTCACCGACGAGGGGCGCGACGCCACCGTACTGAACGTCCCGGTGACGTTCCCGCCCCAGCGTAACGTCCAGCGGATGGTCTCGGGCTTCCTCTCGCCCGGCGTCGACAAGGCCGCCTACCCCGACGAACTCCGTGACCGACTCGAAGAGACGAACTACCGCATCGACGTCAACGCCAAACTGGGCCACGACGAGGACAAGACCGAGTTCGTCGAGGACGCCCACGAGACGCTAGAGAAGCGCTACGAGACGTTCTCCCACTACGTCCAGCAGGACGACTGGGACCTCTTCTTCGGCGTGTTCATGACCACGGACCGGGTGAACCACTTCCTGTTCAAACACTACGAACAGGACGGGGAGTACCAGCAGGAGTTCTTCGACTTCTACAAGCAGGTCGACGAGTACCTCGGAAAGCTTCGCGACCAACTCGCCGACGACGTGACGATGGTCGTCGCCTCCGACCACGGATTCACCACGCTGGAGTACGAGGTCCACTTCAACGAGTGGCTCGAACAGGAGGGCTGGCTGGAGTACGAGGACGAGGACCACTCCGAACTCGGCGACATCAGCGAGGACGCCGAAGCCTACTCGCTCATCCCCGGCCGGTTCTACATCAACTTAGACGGCCGCGAACCGAACGGCGGCGTCCCCGAAGAGGAGTACGAGTCGGTCCGGGCCGACCTCAAGGAGAGACTCGAAGCCCTCGAAGGGCCGAACGGCAAGAAGGTCGCCGACCGCGTGGTCACTCGCGAGGACGCGTTCCGCGGCGACCACGACGACATCGCACCGGACCTCGTCGTCGTCCCGAACCACGGCTTCGACCTGAAAGCCGGGTTCAAAGGGAGCGAGGAAGTGTTCGACGTCGGCCCGCGCAACGGGATGCACTCGTTCGACAACGCGACGCTCCTCGTGGACGACGCCGACGCGCGCATCGACGACGCCGACCTCTACGACATCGCGCCGACGATTCTGGACCTGCTCGAACACGACTACGACCGGACCGAGTTCGACGGCAGCAGTCTGGTCTGAGCCGCTCTCAGTTCGCGGGCTGGACACGCCTCTAATCGGGACTGGCCCACTGGAGAAACCGCACCTAGAGGAGGCTGTCTAGGTCCTCGTTGTCGAACTCGTCGGGGTCGACGCTCCCGCCCTGTGACTTCGCGGCCTCGTTGGCCTTCTGCATGAACTCGTCGACGCGCCCAGAGCGCTCGACGCCCGAGAGGAGGACCAGTGCGGCTATCTTGTCGGATCCGAGCGGGAAGTCCCCGCCGCGGACTTCCATACTGCCGGTCTGGTCTTCGACCCAGCGGCGGGCGCGTTCGACGCCCTTCCGGGAGAGCCGTTCCGGGTCGCCGGCGACGACCAGCAGGGCAGACTCGGCTTCGACGGCGTTCGGGAGGCTCATGCTCGTCAGGAGGGCGTTGCGGGTGACGCTCGTGATGGTGTTGACGTTCTCGCTGGGGTCCTCGCTGGCCTGTGCGCTGGCGTAGCCGATGGAGGAGATGCCGCCGCCCCGGAGCGTGTTGATTATCTCGGAGGAGTCGACGACGCTCTCGCCGACGCCCTCGACGGCCTCACCGGAGGCGAGCAAGAGGCCGACGCGCTGGGAGATGGCGTCGTTGATGCGCTCGTAGCCCTCGGCGACGCTGTCGCCGCTCCCGCGCCACGCGTCGTTGTCGACGAGGAGCAGCGAGTCGGCCTCGCGGGCGGCCGTCTTCAGGGAGCGACCGGCGTTGGCCTGATAGAGGCCGCCTTCGTCCTTGCCGGGGAGGATGCCGAGGACGTAGACCGGTATCTCGTAGATGCGTTTGAGTTCGCGAGCCAGCATCGGCGCGCCCCCGGAGCCAGTCCCGCCGCCGAGGCCGGCGACGACGACGACGGCCTCCGCCTCGGTGGTGATGCGGCCGTCGAGGTTGTCGAGCACCTCCGTCGCGTTCTCCTGCATTATCTGGGCGCCCAGTTCGTTGTCGCCACCGACCCCGTGGCCCTTCACCCGGTCCTGGCCGATGAGGGCCGTGTCGATGTCGAGGTTCTGGAGGTCCGGTCGCGCCGTGTTCACCGCGAGTGCGCCGCGGACGGCGTCGAACCCCATCTCGTAGTCGAACTCTGCGAGGGACTGTGTGACCTTCCCACCGGCCTGTCCCACACCAATCAGGACGACTTTCATGTGCAACGTCTCTGTCGGGTAACTAATCAACGTTGCCCCGGGAGCGCACGCGTCCCGGCCACACCGGTGGCTCGGGGACGCCCGGTGACGGGCCGCCGGCGTGCTCACTCGATACTGAGCGTGTAGATTCGCTTTCGCGCGTCCGCGAAGGAGAACCGGGAGTCGACGACGCCGACTTCTTCGAGACGGTTCAGCGCGTACCGGACGGTTCGGGGCGGCAGCAACGTCTCCTCGGCGAGTTGGCTCTGCGTGAGCGTCTCGTTGTACTCCAGTACCTTCGCGACGAGTTTCGCGCTCGGTGGGAGGTCTCTGACGGCCTCCCATCCGTCTGCTTCGCCGTCCTCGTCCTCGACGTGTTGGACGTCGGATGCACTCATGTGCTCTCCCCTATCGCATACAGGGTAATAATATTTCTCCTTCTGTCTCATGCGTACGAGAAATCTTCCGGCAACATTGTCGACCGCGTTCGGCGCTCACGCCCGAAAGTTTACCTCCGGACCCCTCCGCATTGCGCGTGTGGACGAAGTCGAGGTCAGTACGGTCGTGTACGCACCCCCCGAGGAGATGTACGAGTTCCTGCTGGACTTCCCGGGGTACGCGCGCTACTCGGAGTACATCGACCGGGTCACGCAGGACGGTGACGGGACGCCCGGGACCAACTACGACCTCGTGTTCTCGTGGTGGAAACTCACCTACACCGCGCGGTCGGAGGTGACCGGCGTCGACGAACCCGAACGCATCGACTGGCGCATCGTCAAGGACATCGACGCCGACGGGTACTGGCAGGTGGAGGAAGTGCCGGCGCCCGACGGCGTCGACGTCGCCTCGCGGGTCGTCCTCCACATCGAGTTCGACCCCGACTCGGCGTCGTCGAACGCCGTCGACCTGCCGCGACTCGTCTCGCTGGACTGGGTCGTCGAGAAAGTCAAGCCCCTGATTCGCAAGGAAGCGACGCGTATCGTCGAGCGAGTCGTGGCGGACATCGAGGGACAGCACCGCGACGTCGACCTGGAGATTCACACCGGACCGGACTCGGTCTGAGTCGGTCCGATACGCGGTCGCTCACTCCACGTCGGGCGTCTCGTAGTCGCCGCCGTACCGCATGAAGAAGTACGCGAGGCCGAGCGTCGCGACCATCACGAACGACGTGGCGACGCCGAGCGTCTTCGCGCTTCCCGGGACTTCGGGAGAGCCACCGTCCCCGCCGCCCCCGCCGCCCCCGCCGCCCGACGTCGGGTAGTCGGTGCCGACGACGACGGCGCCTTTCATGCCCAGCCCCTCGTGGGGGACACAGACGTATTTGAAGATGCCGTCGTTCTCGAAGGTGTGTTCGTAGTTGACCCCGGAGGAAGCGACCGCTGACCCCGAGTCGAGGGGACCGTCACCGTCGGACTTGACGTTGTGGCCGCCGCCGTTGCCGGTCCACTCGAACTTGACCGTCGCGCCGTTGTCGACGTGGACCGCGGGCGGGTCGAAGGCGAAGGCGCCGCCGTTGCCCTCGGCACCGACGGTGACGGTCACCTCGTCCTGTCCGGTGGCGTCGACCGTCTCCCCGTCGAAGTTGCCGACGTTGCTGAACCAACTACCGTAGTCCGGCGGGCCGGCACTGCCGCCGCCACCGCCGCCACCGCCGTCGCTCGTGTTGTTTCCGCCGCTCTCCTGTGCAGCAGCGGTCCCCGCGGCAGCGGAGGCCGCGGTGGCCCCTGCGGCGGTCCGCATGAACGCCCGGCGAGACACGTCCGCACTACCGTCTGTCATACTCGGGCTTTGGGTGGTCCCCGTCGTGAATATGTCGGTTTCCAATCGGTCCCCGTGGCCGCTTTCCCAACCCCTTTCGGGCGCAGGCACTTGGGACCGGTACATGACTCCACAGAACTCGACACTCGATAGCGTCCCGCGAGCGAGCGGTATGCCGATGCTCGGCCTCGGAACGTGGCAGAACGACGACCCGGAGGAGTGTGCGACGAGCGTCCAGACGGCGCTGGAGGCGGGCTATCGCCACGTCGACACCGCACAGGCGTACGGCAACGAGGACGCCGTAGGCGACGGCATCGCCGCGGCGGACGTCGCCCGCGAAGACGTGTTCCTCGCGACGAAGGTCTGGACGTCGAACCTCGCGTACGACGACGTCCTCGACAGCGTCGCCGACAGCCTCGACGACCTCGGCGTCGACGCCGTGGACCTGCTGTACGTTCACTGGCCGAGCGGCGAGTACGACGCCGAGGAGACGCTGGCGGCGTTCGACGAACTGTACGAGCAGGGTGCGATTCGAAACGTCGGCGTCTCGAACTTCGAACCCCACCACGTCGAGGAAGCGATGGAGGTTCTCGACGCGCCGGTGTTCGCCAATCAGGTCGAGATGCACCCGTTCCTCCCGCAGGAGGAACTCCGCGCCCACGCGGCCGAGCACGACTACGAACTCGTCGCCTACTCGCCGCTGGCCCGCGGCGAAGTGTTCGAGAGCGACGTGCTCACGGGCATCGCCGACGACCACGGCGTCAGCGCGGCGCAGGTCAGCCTCGCGTGGCTCCGCGAGAAGGGTGTCACGGCCATCCCGAAGGCGACCGGCCGCGACCACATCGTCGACAACCTGTCGAGCACCACCCTCGACCTCTCGGACGAGGAGGTGGCCCGCATCGACGACGTCGAGCGGACCGACCGCCGCATCGACCCGGACTTCGGTCCGGACGCCTGGGACTGACGCGAATTCGCCCGTCACCCTGTCGCTGCGCTGTCAGGACGGCCGTCTCGGCCTGAAACCTTTAACGGTGGGAGGGGTAAACTGGCGCGTATGGCTACCGGGAGCGACGGGGTCGTCAGTGGGATACGCGTCGACCTCAGGCGGTTACACGAGACGTGGATGGAGATAGTCTACCCGCGCCAGCGCAACGCGGGCGACACCGTACTGGGCACGTGGACGCCGGACTCGCAGTTCGGCATGCTGTTGTACCGACTCTGGTCGGCCGTCGGCGTCCCGGTCATCGGCCTCGTCTACCCCCTCGTGTTGCTCGGCGCGTTCGTCCGGTTCCAGACCCGTCGTATCGACGGGACGGCGACGCGACTGGGCCTCCTCGGGGTCGTCCTCCTCTCGGTTCTGGTGTGGGGTGGCCTCACCGCACTCGCGCGCTTCGAACTGGACCTCGTCGCCGGCGGCGTCCTCGCAATCGGTCTCGCGGGCGCCGTCGCCACCGTCTCGGCGGCGCTGGCCGTCGGTACCCGCGCCCTCGGCGGTCGCGGGACGACCGTCACACTGGCCTACCCGTTCGCGATGACCGCCATCTTCCTCCCACCGGTCGTGGCGGCGCTGTTCTCGAAGACGCTCGCCGCCGTCGTCCTCCCCAACAGCACCGCGCTCGCACAGTGGCTGTTGGACAACCTGCTGGCCCCCGTCGGACTCGCCGACCTGTTCTCCCGGACGTTCGACCTCGAAGGCGCGGCCTACGTGGTGATGTGGGTCGCCATCTCGTTCCCCGTCGGATGGGTGCTGGGACTGCTGGTGACGCTCGCGGACTTCGCTCGCCCGACCGAGTAGCCACGAGATCAGCCACAGGCGCCGCTCTGGCCTACGGACCAGCCAGCCTTTCCACGAGTCTGCCGCCGGAGACAGGTATCGGCCACCGTGTCGAGTCACGGGACAGGCCAGTTACCGACGGTCGTCAGAATCGCCTGGCGTCCGAGCCGACGGACCCCTCGCTTCAGGGGCTGTCGGTGAGCGGGCCGGCGTTTTACGCACCGGCGCGGAACTCGCCGTGCTTCATCCCGAAGAGGAACGCGACGACCGAGAAGACGATCATCGAGGGGAGGACCATCATGAACACTGTCGAGGGAGTCATCACGGTCGTGAGCATGACCGCCGCGACGGCGACAATAACGACCAGGGGGCCCACGGAGCGCGCGAAGTCGAATTCCATACCTGTCGTTACAGGCGAACGGACAAAACCGTTAAGAAATCGGAGTCACCGGGTACCAGACTGACAGGGAGTGGCCTGGAACCGAACGGACCGGGGCCTCACGGAGAGCCACGTGGTTCGGCCTTTCGCCACGGTTTCGGCGGCGAATACCGTTTCTCACAACGAGATATCGCTCGGTAGAATCGCTCGTCCTTCCGGCACGTCGACGCCCTCCGGAGCGACGGCCACGTCGCCCTCGCCGCCCAGCAACACCGTCGCGCCCGCTCGCATCGGCGCGAGCAGGCCGGCGACGATTGCGCCCGCGGTGGTGACCGGCGCCCGCAGCGCCACCTCGGTGTCGCCATCGAGGTCGTAGTCCGCGACGACTCGCTCGCTCGCCGCCAGTAGGTCGCCGTGCGTGTAGGTCTCGGTGCCGGCCAGCGCGGGGTCGTCGGGCGCGACGTCGCCCGGCGGTTGGAGGGGGTTCTCGCTCCACAGTTCGCGCTCGAACTGGGCGACGGTGGGGTCGTCGCTCGGCCCGCCGTAGGCCAGCGCTTTCGTCCCCGGACCGAGTTCGTAGCGGTCCAGCCACGCCGCCGGGGCGACGAGTGCCGTCGCGTCCACGGCGCTCGGGGGGTCCACGTCGACGATAGCGCCGTCGAGCGTCGCCGCGAGGACGGCCAGCAGCGGGTCCGGGGCGTCGCCGAGATAGCCCGGTTCGTCGCCGTCGACGGGGTCCTTCGGGCCGGCGACGACGGCCACGCGGGTCCCGTGCCGGACGCCGTAGTGGCGCATCAGGTTCCCACCCTTCCAGACGTTCGTACAGAAGTCCCGATAGCTGTACGGCGCCGTTCGCTCCGGTGCGGTAAACAGGGGGCCCTCACGGCCGCGCCCGTCTGCGACGAGGTCACCGAGTACCTGCATGCCCGACCGTTGGGCGTCACCGGACAAAAGCCAGACGGAACGCGCGCTCCGGCCCGGTTCGTCGAGCCGTCGGTTACAGCGAGTTCTTCAGTTTCTCGAAGAAGCCTTCCTCGACGTCGACCTCCTCGCCGCCGGCCTCGGCGAACTGTTCGAGGGCCTCGCGTTGCTCGTCGTTGAGGCTGTCGGGCGTGACGACCTGCACCTGCACGTAGAGGTCGCCGTTCCCCCGGCGCCGGAGGCGAGGCATCCCTTTGCCCTCCAACCGGAACACCTCGCCGCTCTGGGTACCGGAGGGGATGTCCATCTCGACGTCGCCGTCCAGCGTCGGCACGCTGACCGTGTCGCCGAAGACGGCCTGCGGGAAGGAGATGGGGTGCTGGTGCGAGAGATCGTCGCCCTCGCGCTCGAAGTCCGGGTGGTCCCGGACCGACAACTGGATGAGCAGGTCGCCGTTGGGGCCGCCGCGTTCGCCCGGCGCGCCCTCGCGTTCCATCCGGAGGCTCTGGCCGTCTTCGACGCCCGGCGGAATCTCCACTTCCAGCGACGCCTCGTTCTGGACGGTGCCGTTCCCGCCGCAGGTCGAACAGGTCTCGTCGTACAGCGTCCCCTCGCCCTCACAGCGGCGACAGGTGGCGGTCTGCTGGACCCGTCCCATCGGGGTCTGCTGGACCCGCGTGGTCTGGCCCTGCCCGTTGCACTCGGGACATGTCTGTGAGTCGGCCCCCGGTGGGTGCCCCTCGCCGTCGCAGTCGTCACAGGTCTCCGGGCGCGTGACGGTCAACTGCTTGGTCGCTCCGGTGTAGGCCTCTTCGAGGTCTATCTCCAGCCGCGTCTGGAGGTCCTGGCCCTGTCGCGGGCGGTTGCCCCCACCCCGGCGACCGCCGCCGCCGAAGAACTGGTCGAAGATGTCCTGCATGTCGAACCCACCGGCGCCACCGCCGAACGGGTCGCCACCCATCCCACCACGGCCGCCGGCACCGCCGCGCTTCTCGGCCTGTTCGAAGCGCTCGTGCCCCATCTGGTCGTACATCTGGCGCTTCTCCTCGTCGGTGAGCACCTCTTTGGCCTTCTTCGCCTTCTTGAACTTCTCCTCTGCGTTCGGGTCGTCGCTCACGTCCGGGTGGAACTCTCGGGCTTTCTCGCGATACGCCTCCTGTATCTCGTCTTCGGAGGCGTCCCGCGAGACGCCCAGTATCTCGTAGAAATCCTGACTCATTCGTTGTGCGTGGATACTGGATTCAGCCACTTCAACGGAACGGGTCTGGTACCGGTCGGTGCCCTGACGAACGTGGCCGCTACCGACGCGTGACCGGGGCGCTTATCTCCGTGCCGCTGGACGGATGCACCAATGAGGGGGACTCCCCGGTCGGACTCGCGCGGAGTCGTGACCGTCGAACGCGTCGCAGTCTGGCTACTGGCGGCGCTGGCCGTCGCGGGGCTGGCGGCGCTCGTCGTCGGCCCCGGTGCCGACCTGCAGACGGCGACGCCCGCCGTCGACGTGCAGGGCACCTACGACGCCGAGGCCGGGTCGGTCACGGTGTCACACGAGGGCGGCGACCGACTGACGACTACCAGCACGACCAGACTCGCCGTCGTCGTCACGGACGCCGACCGCAACGCGACGACGGCGCTCACGTGGGCGGACGAGGGGAGCGAGTTCCCCGTCACCTCGGGTGACGCCTTCACCGTCGACGACCCGCGCGTCGACAGCGACGGCGACGGCGACTACCTCGACGGCGACGGGTCGGTCGGCTTCTACCTCGACTCGGGCGACACCGTCGCCGTCGTCTGGACGGGACGACTCGTCGGCGCCCCGAACGAACGGACGGCGACGCTGGGGACGGTCACGGTCGGTGACGAGTCTACGTAACTGTCGAGAACCCAACTCGAAATCGTTTCAGCGAATCTTTACACTCGTCTGTGCCGACCGTTCACACATGGCTACCGAGGACGCCTACCGCGAACTGTTCCCCCTCGACCACCTCGCCGAGACCTCGCCACAGTTGGCGCAGGTCGGCGGCCGCTCCATCGCCCTCTTCCACCACGAGGACACCGTCTACGCCGTCGACAACCGCTGCCCCCACATGGGGTTCCCACTCTCGAAGGGGACCGTCGACGACGGCCTGTTGACCTGCCACTGGCACCACGCGCGCTTCGAGTTGGCCCGCGGCGACACGCTGGACCCGTGGGCCGACGACGTCCAGACGTTCCCCGTCGAGATACGCGACGGCGTCGTCTACGTCAACCCCGACCCCGAACCGGACGTGCCGCCCGAGACCCACTGGCGGAACCGACTGGCCGACGCGATGCAGGAGAACATCGACCTCGTCGCGGCCAAGGCCGTCGTCAACCTCGACGACCTCGGCGAGGGGTTCGCGACGCCGCTCGAGACCGCCGTCGACTTCGGGACGACCTACCGCTCGATGGGGTGGGGCCGCGGCCTCACCACGCTCGGTGCGATGGCGAACCTCTACGACGACGTGGCCCACGCCGAGAAACTGCGGGCGATGTACGTCGGCGTCACCGAAGTCGCCGACGACTGCTCGGGCGAACCGCCGCGCTTCGACCAGTACGAACTCAGCAACGACGCCCTCTCGAAGACCCGCCTGAAGTCGTGGTTCCGCGAGACCTGCGAGGTCCGTGACAGCGACGGTGCCGAGCGCTGTCTCCGAACCGCGGCCGCCGTCCTCCCACCCGACGAGGTGGTCGAGATTCTGCTGGCCGCGGCGACGGACCACCTCTACATGAACGCCAGCCACACGCTCGACTTCGTGAACAAGGCCGTCGAGACGCTCGACCACGTCGGGTGGGGGAACGCCGAGGACGTCCTCGCCTCGCTCGTCGACCAGTTCACCGACGCCACCCGGAGCGAGGAACTCTCCCAGTGGCGCCAGCCGGTCGACGTGGCGGCCCTGTGTTTCGACGCCCACGACGCCCTCCCGGACCTCGTAGCCGCGGGCAAGGGCCGCGAGTGGGACCGACCCGACGACTTCGTCGAGACGTTGCTCGCCGACGACCCCGAGACCGTCCTCGACGCGCTTCGGAACGCCATCCGCGAGGGCGCGACGGCCGAACAGGTGACCCGCGCCGTCGCGCTGGCGGCCACCCGCCGCGTCGCGCAGTTCGCCACCAGCAACGAGTTCAGCGACTGGAACACGGTCCACCACACCTTCAGCTACGCCAACGCCGCCCACGCGCTGGCCGCTCGCACCGACGCCGTCGAGGCCTACAAGCCCTGCTTCGACGGCGCGATGGCCGTCTATCTGGACCGGTTCCTGAACACGCCCGCCGCGCCGATACCGGACCCCGGCGAGTCGGCCCGCGACCCCGAGACGATTCGCGAGGCGTTGCTGGCGACGTTCGACGAACAGGGGCGCGTGAACGACGCGGGCGAACTGGTCGCCGAACACTTCGACGCGGGTGGCGACGTCGACGCCCTGAAACAGACGCTCGGCGAGGGACTGCTCCGCGAGGACGCCGGCTTCCACGAACTCCAGAACGTCGAGGCCGCGTTCCGGCAGACCGCGTTCGCCGAGACGGACGCGGAGCGACGGCTCCCGCTCGTCGCCACCGCCCGGTATCTCGCGGCTCACTTCCCGACGCGACGCGAACGAGAACAGACGTTCACCATCGCCCACCGTCTGTTCCGCGGCGAGTCGATTCACGGGGAGGCGTAGCAGACCACGAGCGGTGTGGCGTCGGCAAAGCGGGCGTCGCGTTACTCGTCGTCTCCACGACCGCTCCGCGGTCGCTTCCCGGGGAAAAACCTCGCTCCGGTCGCTTTTCGAACTCCGTCGCGAAAACTCAGACGAACCGAAGCGAACGACTCGCGTTACTCGTCTTCGTCGTCTTCGTCCACGTCCTCGAAGTCGGCGTCGACGTACTCCTCGCCCTGTCCGGCCGCACCGCCAGCACCGGCGCCCGCCGCACCACCGGGTCCGGCACCGCCCATGCCGCCCGGACCGGCGCCCGCGGCGCCACCGGCACCGCCGGCGGCCTGCTGGGCCTGTCCTTCGTACATCTGCTTGCCGATCTCCTGCAGGGCCTCGGAGAGTTCTTCGGTCACCTGCTCGTAGTCCTCTTTGGTGGCGTCCTCGTCGTCGAGGACCTCCTCGACGTCCTCGATTTTGTCCTCGATGTCCGAGGTGATGTCCTCGTCGAGGTCCTCCTCGTTCTCCTCGAGGAGGGTCTCGGCACGGCGGATGGACGCCTCGGCCTCGTTGCGGGCCTCGATGCGCTCGCGGCGCTCCTGGTCCTCTTCGGCGTGCTGTTCGGCCTCCTCCTGCATCTCCTCTATCTGCTCGTCGGAGAGGCCAGCGCCGCCTTCGATGGTGATGTCTTCCTTGTTACCGGAGCCCTTGTCCTCGGCTTCGACGTTGACGATACCGTTCTCGTCGATGTTGAACGACACCTCGATCTGGGGCGTCCCGGCGGGGGCCGGCGGGATGCCCGAGAGCGCGAACGCGCCGAGCAGTTCGTTCTCCTCGGCTATCTCACGCTCGCCCTGGAAGACGCGAATCTGGACTTGCGTCTGATTGGCCTGGGCCGTGGTGAATATCTTCGATTCTTCCGTGGGAATCGTGGTGTTCTTGTCGATGAGGCGCTCGAACAGGCCGCCCTTGACCTCGACACCCAGCGAGAGCGGCGTCACGTCGAGCAGGACGATGTCGTCGACGTCGCCCGAGAGGACGCCGCCCTGAATCGCCGCGCCCAGCGCGACGGCCTCGTCGGGGTTGACGTTCTTCTTCGGTTCCTGGCCGGTCATCTCCGCGACCTGCTCTTGGACCTGCGGCATCCGGGTCGAGCCACCGACGAGGATGACCTCGTCGATGTCGGACTTGTCGTAGCCGGCGTCCGAGAGCGCCTGCTCCGTCGGGCCGACGGTGCGCTCGATGAGGTCTTCGGTCAGGGACTCGAACTTCGCGCGGGTGAGCTTCTGTTCGAGGTCGAGGGGACCGTCGTCGGTGGTCGCGATGAAGGGGAGGTTGATGCGGGTCTCCTTGCGCGAGGAGAGTTCGACCTTGGCTTCCTCGGCGGCCTCGGTGAGGCGCTGGAGGGCCTGTCGGTCGTCGCGCAGGTCGATGCCGTGTTCGGCCTCGAACTCGTCGGCCAGATAGTCGATGATGGCGTGGTCCCAGTCGTCGCCACCGAGGTCGTTGTCCCCGTTGGTCGCGACGACTTCGTAGACGCCGCCGCCGAGGTCGAGGATGGAGACGTCGAAGGTGCCCCCGCCGAGGTCGTAGACGAGGACGGTCTGGTCGGACTCGTCGTCCAGCCCGTAGGCCATCGCGGCGGCCGTCGGTTCGTTGACGATGCGCTCGACCTCGAAGCCGGCGATTTCGCCGGCGTCTTTCGTCGCCTGTCGCTGGCGGTCGTTGAAGTACGCCGGGACGGTGATGACGGCCTTCTCCACCTCGTCGCCGAGGTACTCCTCGGCGTCGTGCTTTATCTTCTGGAGGATCATCGCCGAGACCTGCTCGGGCGTGTACTCCTCGCCGTCGAGGGTCACCGAGTAGTCGTCCTCGCCCATGTGCCGCTTGATGGACTGGACCGTCTCGTCGGGGTTCTTTATCGCCTGATTCTTCGCCGGCTTGCCGACGAGGCGCTCCCCGTCGTCGAACGCGACGACGGAGGGTGTCGTCCGCTCGCCTTCGCCGTTGACGATGATTTCGGGGTCGCCACCTTCCATGACCGCGAACGCGCTGTTCGTGGTCCCGAGGTCGATACCCAGAATCTTGTTGCTCGCCATCTTACCCGCTGATAGCGGACTCGGCCGGTTAAAAGTTGCTAGATGGGCTGACTCGCGAACCGCGACGAGTGGCCGCCTCCCGGCGGTTTTCGACGCTCGTGACGGCGACGACCGGAGAATATATCAAGTACCGCAATCCGACCGTTCGCCGTCGTCGGGAGCGCCCACTCTCGACCGGGCCGCTCGCTCTTCGAGGGGTGCTCACTGCCCTCGCGCCCCTCGCTACTGCTCTGCGGGTCGTCTCACTCACCACGTCGCTTCAGGGTCGACTCCCGCACTATCGTTCGGTCGTCGCGCCTCGTTACTCCTCGCTGACGGTGACCTGGGCCTCTCGGAGCACCTTCTCGGCCATCTCGTAGCCGGGGCGGTGCACGTCGGCGATGGAGCCACCCGCCTCCTCGCTCTCGACGCGGGCCAGCACCTGATGCTGCGTCGGGTCGACGTCCTCACCGGGTTCGGGGTCGATGACCTCGACGTTCTCCGCCGCGAGGACGTCGTCCAGTTGGCGCAGCGTCGATTCGACGCCGCTCCGAATCTCGGCGTCCTCGTCCTGTTGCAGGGCGCGTTCGAGGTTGTCCCGGACGTCGAGGAGTCGGGTCACGAGGTCCTCGGTCGCGCGCTGTTTCTCCTCCTCGCGGCGCTTGTCCATCCGTTTCTTGTAGTTCTGGAACTCCGCCTGCTTGCGCTTGAGTTTGTCCGCCAGTTCCTCGGCCTCCGCTTCGAGGTCTTCGACCTGCCCTTCCAGACTCTCGGCGCGGGTCCGGAGCGCCGCGAGTTCGCGGGCGACGTCCTCGGGGTCCGACTCGGCGACGCGGTCGACCAGTTCCTCGTCGACCGGTTCGTCCGCCCCGGTCACGTCGTCGAGGTCGATGTCGTCGGCGTCGACGTCGTCGGGGGCCGCTTCCACCTCGACGTCCTCCGGAGCCTCCTCGCTCGACGGCGTCTCCTCCTCGGCGGCGTCCTGCTCGGTCATACGCGATAGGAGTCGTCACACGAATAAAAGGATTCAGAAACGTCACGGACCCATCGCGAACGCGTCGTCGTCGTACCGGAACTGCGTCCGGTAGTCGTCCCACTCGTCCAGTTCCTGCAACCGGTACCTCGCGAACGGCGGGTTCCGGACGAGTTCGAGTTCGACGAGTCGCTGCCGCACCGGTTCGTAGAGGTCGGCCCACGCGAGGGTCTCGAGGCGTTCTTCCGGTGCACGCTCGCCCGACGTGAAGGTCAGGCCGTCGTCCGTGCGCTCGATGTGGCCGTACTGGTACCGGGTCCAGACCGTGTACTCCTCGAACGGAATGCTGTCGGTCGGCGGCGGTGAGCGGCGGTACTGGGCCTTGAACCGCTGGTGGTCCTCCCCGCCACCCCAGAACAGCCCTCTGGTGAGCATCTTGATGCGGCGCTCGGTGTCGACGCCGCAGTTGTAGACGACGCGGGCGTTCGTGAACTGACGGCTCCGGAACGTCTCGGCGACGTCCTCGGCGTAGTATCGGTCCTCCTCGTACTGATACGGGAGCGGGGTCCGTGCCGCCCGCTGGAGCACGGTCCCTATCTCCTCGCCCCGGCGGAGGTCGTCGTGCGGTCCGCTGCCGCGCCACGTCCTCGGGTCGGTCTCGTCGGGGTCGACCCACCGGTCCATAGTGAGGGTTGGCCTCGCAGGTGTATAGGTGTTGGTTCGGTTAGGGGTCGCTCACAGGATGAGCGAGACCACCATGAGCACGAGGAAGATGACGACCAGTAGCTTCGCGATGCTCATGCTCAGACCGGCGATGCCGCGGAACCCGGCCAGTCCAGCCACGACCGCGAGGACCAGAAAGACGAGCGCGTACTCTAGGAACTCGCCACTGAACTGGAGCGGTATCGTGGCGACAGAACGAGCCATACCGAGCGTACGGACCCGGCCGAACATTGTTACTGGGCTGATAATGGTCGGTAATCGCGCCGTTAATCGGGACGCCGGCGGTATGCTGGCAATAGCTAACCCCCGACGGCCACCGAACGGCGTATGGACGCCACCGACCGACCGGAGACGCTTCGTGAGACGGGGCGCCGGGTCGTCGCCGTCGGTCGGGCGATGGACTTCGGTCTGACGGCGGCCGCGCTCGCGTACTACGGCTTGGTCGCGTTGGTCCCCGCCACCGTCCTCGCGACGACCGTCGTGACCGCCGTCTGGGGCGAGACGGTCGCGGACGCACTCGTCACCGCGGCGGGCGAGACGCTCTCTCCGTCGGGCACGCGGGTACTCAGAGAGGCCGTCACGGGTGCGGCGGGTCGGTGGCAAGCCTCGCTCGGGAGCGCCGTCGTCCTCGTCTGGGGCGTCCTCCGGCTGTTCCGGGGACTCGACGCCGCACTCGCCCGGGTGTACCAGACGGAGTCCTCGGTCGGCGGCCGGTTCTCCAGCGGCGTCCTCGCGATGCTGGGCGTCGGCGGCGCCGTCGCCGCTATCCTCGGCGCTCGCCTCCTCGCCGACGTCACGGGCGCGACGGTGACCGGCCCGGCAGTAACGCTGGTCCGGGTCGTCGTCGTCGCCGTCCTCCTCTGGCCGCTGTACTACACGCTCCCCGACGCTGACCTCGCCGTGACAGAGGTGCTCCCCGGGACCGTCCTCGCCGCTGGCGGATGGGAACTGCTCCGCATCGCCTTCGACCTCTACCTCGCCGTGGGGTCGCGCACGGTCTCGGGCCTGCTCGGTGCCGTCGTGCTGTTCGTGACGTGGCTGTTCTTCGGGAGCGCCGTCGTCCTCGCCGGCGGGGTGCTCAACGCCGTCCTCGCTGGGCGTCGGTGACGCCGCGAAACCGTTATCGGCGGGCCCGTCGAACCGCCGTCCGTGCTGGAGTTGACCTTCGAGTCGGGCACCGTCCGACTCGACGGGGACCCGCCGCCGGACCTCCCGGCCGTCGAGCGAGACGACCGCTCGAAGAGCGCCCGCGCCCCGGCCCACCGCTACGCCGAGGTCCGGGCCGCGCTGGACGCCCGCGGGGTCGACTACGCCGACCACGTCCTCGACACCGCCCCGCTCTCGCTCTCGACGACGTACGACCTGCGCGAGTACCAGCGAGCGGCGCTGTCGGCGTGGCGCGAGGCCGGGGACCGTGGCTGTCTCGAACTCCCGACCGGGAGCGGGAAGACGGTCGTCGGCATCGCCGCGATGGTGGCGCTCGACACCCCGACGCTCGTCGTCGTCCCGACCATCGACCTCCTCGAGCAGTGGCAACGCGAACTCGAACGGGAGTTCGACCGGCCTATCGGCCGTCTGGGCGGCGGCGAACAGCGGGTCGAGTCGGTCACCGTCGCCACGTACGACTCGGCGTACCTCCGGGCCGACGAACTGGGCGACCGGTTCGGTCTCGTCGTCTTCGACGAGGTCCACCACCTCGGCGGAGAGGGGTACCGCGACATCGCCCGACTGCTGGCCGCGCCCGCCCGGATGGGCCTCACGGCGACGTTCGAGCGCCCCGACGGTGCCCACGAGGTCGTCGAGACGCTCGTCGGCCCCCTCGTCTACGACCTCTCGGTCGACGACCTCGCCGGCGACCACCTCGCCGACTACGACATCAAGCGCGTCGAGGTCGAACTCACCGACGACGAACGGGAGCGCTACGAGGCCGAACAGGGGACGTTCACGGACTACCTGAACCGGTCGAACATCCAACTGCGCTCGGGGAGCGACTATCAGGAACTGGTCAAGCGGTCGGGCACCGACCCCGCCGCCCGCGAGGCCTTGCTGGCGAAGCAGCGCGCCCGCGAGGTGATGATGAACGCCCAGCGGAAGGTCGACCGACTGGCCGACATCCTCGACCGGCACCGGGGTGACCGTGTCATCGTCTTCACCGCCTACACGGACCTCGTCTACCGTCTCTCCGAACGGTTCCTCCTGCCGGCCATCACCCACGAGACGGGGGCGAGCGAGCGCCGCGAGATTCTGGAACGGTTCCGCGACGGCACCTACTCCCGCGTCGTGACCGCGAACGTCTTGGACGAGGGCGTCGACGTCCCCGACGCCAACGTCGCCGTCGTCCTCTCGGGGAGCGGGAGCGAACGGGAGTTCACCCAACGACTCGGCCGGATTCTCCGCCCGAAAGACGACGGCGGACGGGCGCTCCTCTACGAACTCGTCACCGAGGCGACGGCCGAGGAGCGCGTGGCCCGCCGGCGCCGGTAGGGCGCGCGCTCGGGGTCGGTTCGTCGGTAAGTCGACCCACGGCCACATAGGTGGCGCATAAATAACGGGGGACGGTGAGTTGGGTGAGACGGATGCAGTCGCTGTTCTCTCTCGGTTCGACGGTCGCGCGGGGGCGCGAGCGGTGCGGTTGATACAGATACGGGTCGAAGACGAGGACCTCGCGACGGTACAGGAGGTCCTCGACGACCGCGAGATAAGCTACGTCCAGACGGACGAGGAGAGCGCCGGCGGTGGGGCGTCGCTCGTCCAGTTCCCGCTCCCACCGGAGGCCGTCGACGAGGTGTTCGAGGAACTGGAAGCGGCGGGGTTGGACCCCGACCGGTACGCCGTCGTCGCCACCGCGGAGACGGCCAGACCGGACCAGTCCGTCGCCGCGGAGGACCACGAGGACCGCATCTCCCACGACGAACTCCGGGGCCGAGCGGTCGGGATGAACCCCGGCGTCGTGACCTACTACGGGATGACCGTCCTGAGCGCAGTGGTCGCGACGGCGGGCCTCCTGCTGGACTCGCCGGCCATCGTCGTCGGGTCGATGGTCATCGCGCCGCAGGTCGGGTCGGCGCTCATCGCCGCCGTCGGGACGACCTTAGACGACCGACCGCTGGTGAGAGAGGGGTTCCGCGACCAGATACTCGGCCTGCTGCTGGCCGTCGTGAGCGCGGCCGCGTTCGGGTTCCTCGTGCGGAACGTCGGGTTCGTCCCCGGCCAGTTGCGCGTGACGACGGTCCAGCAGATATCCCAGCGCATCTCTCCGGGCTTTCTCTCGCTGGCCGTCGGGTTGTGTGCCGGCGCGGCCGGCGCGGTCGGTCTGGCGACGGCGCTCCCGGTCTCGCTCGTCGGCGTGATGATCGCGGCCGCTCTCATCCCGGCCGCGGCCGCCGTCGGCGTCGGCATCGCGTGGGGCCTGCCGGCTGTGGCGCTCGGCGCGGGAATCCTCCTGCTGGTGAACGCCGCGTCCATCAACCTCACCGGCTTTCTCGTCCTCTGGGGCCTCGGTTTCCGCCCCCGTGACTGGCCCGACGGCCGCCCGTCGCTGGGCACGGCGCGCAGGTACGCCCCGACGGCGATGGCGCTCCTCGTGTTGCTGGCGACGTTCGCCGGCGCGAGCACGGTGACGGTGCGACAGATGCAGGTCGAGACGTCGGTCAACGACGCCGTCGAGGAGGTACTGGCCGAGGAAGCGTACGGGGACCTCCGCTTGCTGTCGGTCCGCACCCGATTCGGAGGGGTCTCCATCTACCGACTCGACCGAGAAGTGTCCGTTGAGGTGAGTCGGCCCGACGACGAGGCGTACCCGTCGCTAGCCGACAGACTGGAGTCGGCGGTCACGGCCGCTATCGACGACGAGACGACAGTCGAGGTGACGTTCGTCGACCGACAGACCACCGAGTCGTAGCGGGACCGCGGTCTGTGCCGGCCCGGTAAACGGCGGTTCGCCGGCGGTCGACGGACGCTCGGCCGGCACGCTCTCGCCGCGACGGACGCCGCCACGGTGGTGTCCCCGTCGCCGTAGCCACACCGACACGGGGCGTTTTTGTCCGTCGCCGCCGGAGTGGCGGACGTGCTGACGAAGGACCTCCTGCGCGTCTCGCGGGCCGGCGGCGGCTACCACCCGCAGTTCGTCGACGACGCCCGGGAGCGACTCGCGGCCCGCGTCCTCGGGGTGTATCAGGGCCACGTCGGCGAGACGCGGGCCGACCTGCAGGCGGCGCTCACCGACCTCGAAGGGGGGGCCGAGGACTTCAAACTCGTCCGCGGGTTCGCGAAACTCGTCGAACGGGAGGCCGACTTCGAGACGCGGGCGGCGGTCCCACCGGAGCGAGCGCGAAAGCGGGTGTTCGAGGCCGCGGAAGCAGTCGGCGTCGTCACGGAGACGGAGCGACGCGAAGCCATCGACCGGGCCGCCGACCGACTCGGTGTGGACGCCGACGCGGTCGAAGCCTCGCTGTACGCCGACTTGGAGGACCGACAGGTGCTCGCCGCGGTGGACTCGCGCTGGACGCCTGCCGAACTCGTCACGCAGTACAACCTCTCGCTGGCCCAGACGGCGCTGTTCGACGCCACGGAGGTCCGCGTGCGCTCCTCGGACCCGACCACGCTCGTCTCGGCGGTCAAGCGCCTCCGCCTCATGTACGAGATACGAACGACGCCAGACGGCCGAGAGGTGGTCGTCACCGGCCCGGACGCCCTGTTCTCGAACACGCGCCGGTACGGCACCCGCTTCGCCCGCCTCCTGCGAACCGTCGCACAGGCCAGCGAGTGGGAGTTGACGGCGACTGTCGACGATCGGGGGACCGACCGCGAACTCCAACTGTCGGACGGCGACGTGGCCGTCCCCGGTGTCGACCCAGTCACCGACGTCACGTACGACAGCGGCGTCGAGGCGGACTTCGCCGCTCGCTTCTCGGCGCTGGGGCTGGACTGGCGACTGGTCCGCGAACCCGAACCCCTCGAAGCGGGCGAACACGTCGTCGTCCCCGACTTCGCGTTCGAGTGGGCACCGGGCGGCGACGCGACCGTCGGGAACACGAGCGACCCGGACGCACCGTTCCGGGTCTTCTTCGAGGTGATGGGGTTCTGGACGCCCGAGTACGTCGAGAAGAAACTCGACCGACTCGCGGCGATGGAGGACGTGGAGATGCTGGTCGCCGTCGACGAGTCGCTAGGTGTCGGCGACGCCGTCGAGGCGCGGGACCACCGCGCGATTCCGTACTCGGGGTCGGTCCGCGTCAAGGACGTCCGGGACGCCCTCCGGCCCTACGAGGACGAACTGGTCGCCGAGAGCGCGGCGGACATCCCGGCCGAACTGCGGCCCGAGGCCGACGTGGTGTCGCTCGCCGCTCTCGCCGCCGACTACGGCGTCAGCGAGGACGCTATCGAGGACAAGGCGTTCCCGGACCACGAGCGAGTGGGCCGCACGCTCGTTCGGCCGTCGGTGCTCGACGCACTCGCCGACGACGTCGAAGCGGGCATGTCGCTCTCGGACGCCGAAGCGATACTGGAGGGATACGGTATCGACGACGACAGCGCCGTCCTCGCACGCATCGGTTACCGCGTCGAGTGGACGGGGCTGAGCGGTGGGACCGTCCGTGAACGCGACTCTGAGTAGTTTCGCGGGGCGGAGAGCGATAATCCGGTCCTACTCGACAGCCGTACGGATAGCTGAAGCATAGCTATGTCCTCGGTCTGCGCTACAGAGACTGCCATGACGGCAGTCAAGATAGTCAAGGTGCTGGGCACGTCGACAGAATCCTGGGAGGACGCGGCCCACGAGGCGGTCGCACAGGCCAGCGAGACGATAGAGGACATCCACGGCGTCGAAGTCGAGGACTGGACCGCCAACGTCGAGGACGGACAGATAACCGAGTACAAGACGACGGTGGAAGTCGCGTTCCCGGTCCACCACCAGCAGTAACGCGCTACGTCTCGAGGTCCCGCCGCCGTCCTTTCGGGACCTGCGAGCGCAGTTCGCCGTAGACGTACAGGCCGACACCGACGGGTTCGGCCTCGCCGGCGAGGTCGTGGGTGACGACGAGGTACCCCCAGTCACCGTCCCACTCGAGTTCCTGGTCGTGGCCGGCGGTGAACGCCGTCGCCTCGCCCTCCGAGAGGTGGACGACGTTCTCCGTCGCGTGGTCGCCGAAGCGCTGGACCGCCTCCAGCGTCGGCTTCCAGTGTTCCTGTCGGGTCCGGAGGAACGTCATCCCCAGACCCTCGACGTCGACGGGCGACGGCGGGTCGCCGCGGTAGAGCCATATCTTCCCGGCCCCGCGCTCCCAGAAGGTGTGGTCGGTGAACGTCTCCCGTGGGACGCCGAAGCGGTCCGACCAGAAGTCAAGGACCTCCTCGCGGGTCGCCCGGCCCTCGTCCTCGCGTTCGTCCGCCGTCGCCGGCAGGCGCGTGAACTGCGTGCTGTCGTTGCTCATCCCGTCACCTCCAGTTTCGCACAGAAGAACCCGCCCGTGTCGTTGTGGTGCGGGTAGATGCGTTTGGCCTTCGCCACGCTCGGGTCGAACTCCTCGTCTTCCCACTCGGTGACGCCGGCGCGGTGGGTCAGGTCGAGGTCGTAGTCGACGAGTCGGCAGTCCTCCTCGGCCAGCGCGTAGTCCAGCACCGCCTCGTTCTCTTCCGGCGCGAACGTACACGTCGAGTAGACGACGGTGCCGCCCTCTTTCGTCGCCTGTACGGCCCGCGTGAGGATACCCTTCTGGACGCCGGAGATGCCCTTCACGTGCGAGAGCGACCAGTCGTCGAAGGCGTCGCGGTTCTTTCGGATGGTCCCCTCACAGGAACAGGGCACGTCGACGAGTGCACGGTCGTACTCTTCGCCACCGAAGGGCTTCAGCGAGTGGTTGCGGCCGTCCTCGTGGGTGACGGCCACGTTCGTCGCGCCCAGTCGCTCGGTGTTCGTCCGCAGCGCCGAGATACGCCCGAGGTTGTTGTCCGTCGCCACCACCTCGCCGGTGTCGTCCATCTGGGCCGACAACTGGGTGGTCTTGGTTCCGGGCGCGGCGCAGGCGTCCCACACTCGCTCGCCGGGTTGGGCGTCGAGGACGGTGGCCGGCACCGCCGACACCTCCTCCTGCCCGTGTATCCAGCCGTGGAAGTACGGCCAGTTCCGCCCCGGCGAGTCCTCCGGGAGGACGAACAGCAGGTCGTGCCAGTCCACCGGGTCGTAGGCGACGCCGGCCTCGTCGAGCGTCGTCCGCACATCCGCGACGGTGGCCTTGATGGTGTTGACCCGAATCGCCGACGGGAGCGGCCGGTCGCAGGCCGCCCGGAACGCCGCCCAGTCGTCGACGATGGGGCGATACCGTTCGATGGGTTCCATTGCGACGGGGTTCGGCGGGGGTCTGTTTGTGGGTTTCGAAGCTAGAGACAGCGGATTCTCTCTCTCACCGCTACGGTTGCGACCGACGACGGGCGGCCGCCGTCCCTCGCCGAACACCTACCAGTCACCTCCGAGTAGCCATGCCTTTCAAGCGTACGGCGGCCGTCTCTTCGGGTATGGCACACGTACAGGTCCATCGGGACGACGTCGAACTCGACGACCCGACACTCGTCGAGGGGCTCCCAGGGGTGGGACTGGTCGGCAAGATAGCGGCCGACCATCTGGTCGACGCCTACGACATGGTTCACTACGGGACGGCCCACTGTGATGGCCTCCCGGAGATAGCGGTGTACAGCGAGGGCGACCCGACCGTCAGGGCGCCGGTACGCATCTACGCCGACGAGGAGCGGGACCTGCTGGTCCTCCAGAGCGACGCGCCCGTCTCG
This sequence comes from Haloarcula rubra, assembly GCF_019599465.1. GTDB lineage: Archaea > Halobacteriota > Halobacteria > Halobacteriales > Haloarculaceae > Haloarcula > Haloarcula rubra. The sequence continues at coordinate 296,455 of NZ_RKLR01000001.1, read as the reverse complement.
CCGTCGGCGGCCGAGGAGTTCGCCACCTGCATCGTCGGCTGGTTCGTCAGCCACGACGTGACGCCGATATTCCTCAGCGGGATGCCCGCGGAGAAAGACGGCGACGTCCCCGGCGTCTACGGCATCGCCACCGGCGACGGGGCGGGCCTGCTCGAGGAGGCCGGCGTGAGCGCACCAACGGAGTCCGGGGCGGTCACCGGCCCGACGGGGTCGCTGGTCCACGAGGCCCAGCGCGTCGGGTTGACCGGCGTCGGCCTCGTCGTCGAAGCCGACCCGCAGTTCCCCGACCCCGAGGCCGCTCGCGCCCTCCTGACGACGGCTATCGGCCCGCTCGGCTCGTTCGAGGTGGACACGGAGGCCCTCGTCGAACAGGCCGAGGAGATAGGGAAGGCCAAAGAGCGGTTGGCAGAGCAGATGCAGGAGGCCGACGAGGAGAGCACGAGCGCTCGACCGCTGGGGATGTATCAGTAATGGTGGACGCGGACGCACTCGAACGGCTCGCCGTCGTCCTCGGCGTCGTCGCCGTCGCGGTACTGCTCGGCTGGGTCGTCTTCGTCGCCATCCCGGACGACTTCGCCGAACTGCTCGGCGTGTTGCTGGTGGTGGCGACGGTGGCCGTCGCCGCCCGCATCGGGAGCAACCTCGCCGGCTCTGTCGTCCCGGCCCACAACGTGGCGGAGGTCGCCGTCGAAGGACCCATCACGCGGGACGGCGGTGGCGGCATCGCGAGTCCGCCGACAGGGGCCAGCGCCGACGACGTGGTCGAGCAGATAGAACAGGCCGACGAGGACAAGGGTGCGGAGGCACTCCTGTTGAAACTCAACACGCCCGGCGGCCAAATCGTCCCGAGCGAGGACATCCGCCTCGCCGCGGAGCGGTTCGACGGCCCGACCGTGGCCTACGCCACCGACGTCTGTGCCAGCGGCGGGTACGACATCGCCGCTGGCTGTGACGAACTGTGGGCGCGAGAGGGCTCTATCGTCGGCTCTATCGGCGTCATCGGCTCTCGAGTCAACGCCAAGGACCTCGCCGACCGCGCCGGTCTCTCCTACGAGCAGTTCACCGCCGGCGAGTACAAGGACGCCGGGACGCCGCTGAAGGAGATGACCGACGACGAACGCGAGTACCTGCAGGGCATCGTCGACGACTACTACGACCAGTTCGTCGAGACCGTCGCGGAGGGCCGCGACATGGACGACGAGACCCTCAGAGAGACCGAGGCCCGCATCTTCCTCGGGAGCGAAGCCCACGAGCGCGGCCTCGTCGACGACATCGGCACGCGAGACGACGTCGAGGACCGCCTCGAAACACACCTCGGCGAGGCCGTGACGGTCGCCGAGTTCGAACCCCAGCGAGGGCTGATGGGGAGACTCCGTGGCGGCGCCCAGCGCGTCGCCTTCGCGCTCGGCGCGGGTCTCGCCAGCACCGTCGACGGCGACGTCGACGGCCTCTCGTTCCGTCGTTGAGGGTCGCGAGGGTTTTTTATTTCGGGACCCTCTCTCGGGTACTGTGACCACGCTGGTGGTGTGTATCGACCGGGACAGCCCGGTAGCGGACGAGTGCCCGGTGGTGGGGAGCGACGCCGTCGAGTCGATGATTACCGAGACCGGTATCGTCGACCCGGAGGACAGTCGCATCAACTGTCTGCTCGAAGGGCTTCGCGTGGCGAGCGACCTCGAAGCCGACGGCGACGACACCGTCGTCGCGGTGGTCGGCGGCGGCGGGGACTCGGTGGGGACCGACCGGAAGATAGCCGACCAGACCGACGACCTCGTCGCCGAGTACGACCCCGACTCGGCGGTCGTCGTCGTCGACAGCGCCGACGACGAGCGACTCGTGCCCATCATCGAGAGCCGCGTCCGGGTCGACGCCGTCGACCGCGTCGTCGTCCGGCAGGCCCGCGACATCGAGTCCACCTACTACCTGCTGAAGCAGTTCCTCGCCGACGAGGAACTCCGGAAGACGGTGCTGGTCCCGCTGGGACTCGCGATGCTCGCCTTCCCCCTCTTGCTCATCGTCGCCGACAGCACCACCATCGCCGTCGGTGCCATCGCGGCCGCCTTCGGCGTGTTCCTCATCTACAAGGGGCTGGGTATCGACACCTACCTCTCGCGCTTGCCCGGCCAGATTCGCGAGGCGCTGTACTCCGGACAGGTGTCGCTCGTCACCTACGTCGTCGCCGCCGGCCTCTCCGTCGTCGGCGTGTTCGCCGGCGCGCTGGAGATATCGTCGGTCGCGTCGACCAGCCCCTTCATCCTCGGTAACCGGTTCCTCTTCGAGAGCGTCCCGTGGCTGACCGCGGCGGCGCTCGCGGCGTCGCTCGGCCGCCTGCTTGACGAACTTCTCCAGCGCGAGGGCGTCCGCAGCGCGTACGTGAACCTCCCGTTCGGTGCGGTCGCCGTCGGCCTCGTCGTCCGCGGGTTCTCGGCGTACTTCCTCGAACGGGCCGGCGTCTTCGACGCCTTCCGCGTGCCCGCGATGGACTTCGGTATCGTCGAGGTCAACAGTTTCCCGATGGAGGCCGGGACCCGCCTCGCCATCTTCATCCTCGCCGGCATCCTCATCAGCCTCGTCGGCGTCCGCGTCGCCGCCTACGTCAGCCAATCGGACATCGAGCAGGAACTGGCCGAATAGACAGCGATTTAGGCCGCCGCAGGCTACGGACGGCCATGACAGACGGCGCGTGGGTCTCGCTGTTCTCCGGCGGCAAGGACTCCTCGTGGGCGCTGTACCGTGCGCTCGAACGCGGCTACTCCGTCGAGCGACTGGTGACGGTCCACCCCGAGGGCGACTCCTACATGTACCACGTCCCGGCGACGCGACTGGCCTCGCTGGCCGCCGAGAGCATCGGCATCCCGCTACTGGAGGTCGAACCCGACGACTTCGGGGCCGACGACGTCGCGGACTCGGGCCAGCAAGGCGACGAGGAACTCGAACCGCTGGAGGCCGCCCTACGCGAACTCGACGCGGACCTGCCGGACGGCGTCGGCGGCCTCACCGCTGGTGCCGTCGAGAGTGAGTACCAGACCACTCGCATCGAGGCGATGGCCGAACGCCTCGAGGCGAACGTCTTCGCCCCGCTCTGGCAGGAGAACCCCCGTGACCTCGCCGACGCGATGTTAGACGCCGGCTTCGAGATTCGCATCATCCGCGTCGCGGCCTACGGCTTGGACGAGTCGTGGCTGGGTCGCCGACTCGACGCCGACGCACTCGACGAACTCGAAGCGCTCAACGACGAGTACGGCGTCCACATCCTCGGGGAAGGCGGGGAGTTCGAGACGCTGGTGACCGACGGCCCACACATGGACCGGCGCATCGAACTGGAGTACGAGACTGAGTGGGACGGGACGCGCGGCAGCATCGTCGTCGAGGACGCGTGGCTGGCCGAATAACCGCTAACTCTCTGCCGTCGCTCGTTTCTGCGCCCACTCTAACACCGGTTCTAGCCGCTCGGCCAGCTCAGCGCCGTCGTCGGTCAGTTCGTACTCGACGCGCGGCGGAATCTCGTCGTACTGCTCCCGCGTGAGCAGACCGGCCGCTTCCAGCGCGTCGAGACGGGCCGACAGCGTCGACGTGCTCGCCTCCGGGATGTGGTCCTCCAGCGTCCCGAACCGGACTGTTCCGTGGACAGCGACGACGCAGACGACGTCCATCACGTACTTCCGACCGAGCAGGTCCAGCACGTCCGAGAGCAGGCAGTAACACCGCGGGTCGTCGGTGGCACAGTCGAATCCTTCCATAGCTTCGTCTCCGTGGACTTACTCCGTTACTTTGGACTTCACAGCTTAATAACTTCGCATAGCAAAGTCGAGGCGCAATGTCCGACGACACTATCGACGCGGCCGAACTCGGTCACGAATTAGACCTCGACGACTTCGCCCTCCCGCCGGACGTGGCGGCGAATCTGGGGACGCTGTTCGGGACGGACCCACTCGAGACGGCCGGTGAGTGGGTCGGAGAGATGCGGGCGGTCAAACAGGCGCGAGACGGGCGACTCCCGACGGCCGAGGACCTGTGTACGACCGACGACGGCCGCCACGCCTTCGTCGGGAGCGACCACCGGCAGGAGTACGTCTGCGTGCTCGACCCACTCGTCGTCCCGTTCCTGCGCGACGAACCCGGGACGGTCCGGTCGACGACGCCGGTGTGGGAAGAGACGGTCGAAATCGGCGTCGCGCCGGACGGTGTCGCTCGCTCGCACGCGGACGCCGTCGTCTCTATCGGCGTCTCCGACCACGTCGACCCCGAGGCGGACCCGACTCTAGAGCGCATCTACCGACAGGTGTGTGGCTACGTCCACGTGTTCGCGGACGACGGCGAGTACGAGGTGTGGGCCGACGACGTCGACGCGGCGACGACGAGCGTTCCCGTCTCGACCGGTATCGCGCTGGCGGGCGCACTGGCGACGACGCTGTTCGAGGAGAGGGCCTAAAAGCGAGCGGCGGCGCTATCCGCCGTTGGTCAACTGGGTGTGCGCGCCGATGAGCGCGCCGGCGAGGTCCAGACTCTCGATGTGGGTGTCCTTGTCGATGATGGAGTTGCGGATGTCGGCGTCGACGATGGTCGCGTTCGGGAACACGACCGTGTTGTCGAGACTGGAGTTGACGACTTCCGCGCCGGAGAGGACGTGGACGTTGTCCCCCAGCGTCGTGTTCTCGATAGCGGCGTCCTCGGCGACGACGTTCTCGCCTCCGAGTTCCCAGCCGACGGCTTCGAGGTAGCTCTCGGGCGTGCCGATGTCGTACCACGCCTCGTCGAAGGTAAAGGACCGGACGGTGCCGTTCTCGACGAGCCACTGGATGAACCAGCCGGGTTCGTCCGGGTTGTTGCCTTCCGAGAGGTACTCGTCGAATCGGATGGCGTCCGCGGGGAAGGCGTAGCAGGCGATGGAGACGAGCGTGCTCTTCGGGTCGTCGGGCTTCTCCTGGAAGTCGACGACTTCGTCGCCCTCCGTCTCGATGAGGCCGTAGGACTTGGCCTTCTCCAAGGACCCCACGTCGTAGGCCGCCAGTGTCGGGTCACCGTACGCCTCGAAGTGGTCGACGAACTCCGAGATGTCGAAGCTGATGAGGTTGTCGCCCGCGACGACCAGCAGGTCGTCGTCGCCCAGTCCCTCCCGGTCGACGAGTTGGGCCAGTGCCCCGACGACGCCGAACTTCTCGTCTTCCTCTGTGGTGTCCTCTACGGTCAGGGAGACGTTCTCGTAGCCGTTCTCGGCGAAGTGGTCTTCGAAGTCCTCGGCGAAGCGTTCGTTCGTGCTGACGAAGATGTCCGTGATGCGGTCGTCGGATTCAAGGTCGGAGAGAATCCGGTCGATGACGGTCGAGTCGCCCACCGGGAGGAGCATCTTGGGCCGGTGTTTCGTGACCGGCCACAGTCGCGTCGCGTACCCACCGGCGAGGACTATCGCTTTCATACCGGGGGCGACACCACCGACGGACAAGTTCCTTTTCATCTGACGGCACCGGTCCATTTATCGGCGTCCACGGGAACGTCCCACGTATGACTGGGGACGACGGCTCGCAGGACGTGGGTGACGAGGCATCGACGGCCGACGCCGACGGTTCGTTCGACTCGGAACTGGCCGAGACGGCCGCCGAGCAGGGGGAGAACGTCATCGACAAGATAAACCACGTCAACGTCGAGCAGAAACTCGACGACCTGCGGGCGATGTACGAGGTGCCGGTGACCGAGGAGACGTACGAACTCTCGGCCGGCGAGTACGCGGAGGTGTTCGCCGCGACGAACAGCACGGGGTACGACGGCAACAGTGTCGCCTTCCTCGTCCGCGACGGCGAGACGTTCCCGGAGTTGAGCGAGAACATCCCGGAACAGGCCAGCCACGACACGCGCGACCGCGTGCTGATGGTGCTGGGGCGCGGGGCCGACCTGTGGGCGCTCCCGGGCGGCGGACAGGGCCAGCAGTACGAGTCGATGCAGGGGACCACGCTCCGTCGCACGGCCGAACAGACGGGCGTCCGCGGGACCATCGAGGGCGTCGAGGACGTGTTCCACCGCAAGTACTACCCGGACACCGACGCGGAGGGGTCGGTCCACACGCTCGACGTCTACTTCCGCGCCGAGTACGCCAACGGGGCGATAGACGTCGACGAGTCCGAACTCGTCGGCGCGGCGTGGTTCGCCGAACCACCCCAACACATGACCGAGGGCGCAGAGCGCCTCTGGGAGCAGTTCCTCGAAGCGCGCGACCGGGGCGACGAACTCGATACAGAGACCGAGGAGTAGCGGGTCGGCCGACCCGACACCGTCAGTGTTCGACGAACTCCACGAGGACGCCGCCGGTCGACTCCGGATGACAGAACGCGACGTCGTGGCCCCACGCGCCGTCTCGTGGCGTCTCGTCGACGAGGTCGACGCCAGCGCCGCGGGCGGTCTCTAGTGCCGCCGCGATGTCGTCGGTGGCGAGGGCGACGTGGTGGAGGCCGGGGCCGTTGCGTTCTAGGTAGCGCGGTATCGCGCCCTCGGCGTCGGGCAGGGGTTCCAGAAGTTCGAAGTAGCCGTTGCCGAGGTCCAGAAACGTCACTCGTAGCCCGTCGAACACCTCTTCGTGGGCGACCGGTGCGTCGAAGACGGTCTCGTACAGCGCTGCCAGCGTGTCGGTGTCGTCGGTGGCGACGCCCGCGTGGTCGAACTGCATGTACGGGCTCTCGTCCGGCCGACGTATAAGTCTCTGTCCCGCCGTCACTCCTCGCGCAACCGTTCGAGCCGTCGCTCGTACTCCTCGTCGGTCAGGTCGCCGCGAGCGTACGCCTCGCGCAGTTCCGCGACGGCCGCGTCACGGCCGCCGTCGCCGCCGGTGACCGCTCGGTAGACGAGGTAGCCGAGGCCGACGACGGCCGCGAGGAACAGCAGTTGGAACAGGAGGCCGACGAGCCACATCCACCCCGTGCCGGTCCCGCCCCACATGCCGCCACCGCCCCACATGCCGCTTCCCATCATCCCGTAGCCCATCATCCCGAACCCCATGGCGAGAGCGGGGAGGACGAGCAAAGCGCCGAGGACGAGCAAGACCAACACCACGAGACGGCTGTCGCGCTCGGTCGCGCTCATCGTCGCACACCTCCAGCGTGTCGAGTCCAGTACATACCTAGAGGTACACGACCCTCGTTCAATGCCGTTCCTGTTACGATACCGAACGAACGACCGGCGGAAACCTTCGATTCGAAAGTCGCTACATCGAGGACCCGGGCTGGTACTCGCCGAACACGTCCCGGAGCACGTCACAGATTTCGCCGGTCGTGGCGTAGACTTTCACCGCGTCGACGATGTAGGGCATGAGGTTCTCGTCGCCCGCCGCGGCGTCGGCGAGATCGTTCAGCGCGGCTTCGACGGCCGCGTCGTCTCGCTCCTCGCGGACGGCGGCGACGTTCTCCTGTTGGGCGGCCTCGACGGCCTCGTCGACCTCCTCGATGTCCTGTTCGCCCTCCTCCTCGACCTCGTACTCGTTGACGCCGACGATGATGCGCTCGCCGGCCTCCTGTTCGCGCTGGCGCTCGAAGGCAACGTCCTGAATCTGGCGCTGGACCCACTGGTCCTCGATGGCCCGGCGCATCCCCCCGCGCTCGTCCACCTCCTCGATGAGCGCGCGGGCGTCCGCTTCGAGTTCGTCGGTCAGCGACTCGACGTAGTAGCTCCCGGCGAGGGGGTCGATGGTGTCGGCCGCGCCGGACTCGTGGGCGAGAATCTGCTGGGTGCGAAGGGCGGTCCGGACCGACTCCTCGGTCGGCAGGCCGATGGCCTCGTCTTTCCCGTTGGTGTGGAGGCTCTGCGTGCCGCCCAGCACCGCGGCGAGCGCCTGATAGGCGACCCGGACGACGTTGTTCTCTATCTGCTGGGCCGTCAGCGTCGACCCGGCGGTCTGGGTGTGGAACTTCAACTGCTTGGACTTGGGGTTCTCGGCGTCGAACCGTTCGTCCATTATCTTCGCCCAGAGGCGACGGGCGGCGCGGAACTTCGCCACCTCCTCTAAGATGTTGTTGTAGGAGGCGAAGAAGAAGGACAGTTGCGGCGCGAAGTCGTCGACGTCCAGCCCCGCCTCGATGGCGGCCTCGACGTACTCGATGCCGTCGCCGAGCGTGAACGCTATCTCCTGGGCGGCCGTCGACCCCGCCTCGCGGATGTGGTAGCCCGAGATGGAGATGGTGTTGAAGTTCGGCACCTCCGCCGCGCAGAACTCGAAGATGTCGGTGATGAGTCGCATCGACGGCTCCGGCGGGTAGATGAACGTGTTCCGGGCGATGTACTCCTTGAGCACGTCGTTCTGGATGGTGCCGCGTAGCTCCTCCCGGTCGACGCCCTGCTTGTCGCCGACGGCGATGTACATCGCCAGCAACACCGCGGCGGGCGCGTTGATAGTCATCGACGTGGACACCTCGTCCAGCGGGATGCCCTCGAACACCGTCTCCATGTCGTCCAGCGAGTCGATGGCGACGCCGGTCTTGCCCACCTCGCCGGCCGCCATCGCGTGGTCCGAGGAGTACCCCATCTGGGTCGGCAGGTCGAACGCCATCGAGAGCCCGGTCTGACCCTCGTCCAGCAGGTAGTTGAACCGCTCGTTGGTCTCCTCGGCCGTGCCCATGCCGGCGTACTGGCGCATCGTCCAGAGGCGGCCGCGGTAGCCCGTCGAGTAGACGCCGCGGGTGTAGGGGTCTCTGCCGGGGAAACCGAGGTCCTCCTCGTAGTCGAGGTCAGCGACGTCCGCGGGCGTGTACAGGCGGTTTACCTCGTGCCCCTCGGTGTCCGTCGTGAACGTCTCTTCGCGCTCGCCGAACCGGTCGACGGTCGGCTGGACGTCTTCCTGTTCCCACTCGGCTTTCGCCTCGCGGATTTCGTCCAGCTCGTCGGGGTCGAACATGCGGATATCGTGGACCGGACCGGGCTTAAGCGTTCGCGAATCCTGCACGGTCCTACACGAGTATCAGACGTGTCCCGGGATTTATCCCCCTCCTCTACTCAGTCTCGGCCATGGCAATCGAGCGCGGAGACGGAGTCTCCATCGAGTACGTCGGTCGCTTCGAGGACGGGAGCGTCTTCGACACCTCACGGCTGGACGTCGCACAGGAGGAGGGCCTGCTGGACGCACAGGACACCGACCCCGAGGACTACGCACCGCTGGCTTTCACCGTCGGTGCTGGCGACATCATCGAGGGCCTCGACGAGGCACTCGTCGGGATGGCAGACGGCGAAGAGGCGACGGTGACGGTGCCACCCGAGAAGGCCTACGGCGAGGCCGACGACGAGAAGGTCCGGGAGTACGACCCGGAGACGTTCGAGGCGATGGTCGGCAAAGCGCCGGAGGTGGGCCTCCACGTCGAGGCCGAGAACGGACTTCACGGCGACGTGACGGCGGTGCGAGACGACGCCGTCTCGGTGGACTTCAACCACGAACTCGCCGGCCGGACGCTGGTGTTCGACGTCGAAGTCGTCGACGTGCGGTGACCTAGCTCCCCGTATCGTACTTGTAGGTCGCCTCGTCGGGGTCGATACCGAAGTCCTCGGCGGTGTCTTCGGGTTCGGACTCGGTCGGTTCGTGGACCGAGGCGTTCTTGAACTGCTCGCGCAACCGCTCTGGCATCCGGAACCGGTCTATCTGGAGGCGCAGGGGGACGGCGTCTGGCTGGATGTTCTCCCGTTTGACCTCCAGTCGTTCCCCCAGACGCTCGGGCAACTGCTCGGGTTCGATGCGCTCGAAACCGAACTGGGCGAGATACTCGCTGGCGCTGGTCAGGGAGTACACCACGTCGAACCCTTCGTCGCTGGCGTACTCGACCAGTCGTTCGATGATGTGGGCACCCACGCCCTGATTGCGCCACTCCGGCAGGACGCCGATGCTCGTCAACTCACATATCGGGTCGGTGTCTTCGGGTTTGTGGATGCGGATGCGGCCGAACCCGGCCTTCTGGTGGTCGTGTTCGTCGATGGCGACCACGTAGTCGCGGGAGCGGAAGGCGGTGTCGTCCAGTCCCATCTCCTCGATTCGGTCCAGCAACCAGACCTCTTCGCGGTTTTTCGCGTCCCGGACGTACATGGGTGTAGGTTCGCCGTCCCCGGTAAAAAGGGTTTGCCGAGTACCAGTCGGAGAGTCCGTGTCCGTCCGGGACACCGCCACGCAACTACTTAGTGTGTTGTCAGCGAACCACACGGTATGGCTCCGGAGTCACTCGAAGAACTGGACCACGTCGTCCACGAGCCCTCGCGCGAGTTCGTCGAATCCACCAACGTCTGGCAGTTCATGGAGACGTACGACATGGAGGACTACGACGACCTGATAACCCGGACGACGACCGACGTCGACGGCGTCCCGGAGAGCGGCGTCGACTGGTTCTGGGACGAACTGGTCGACTATCTGGGCATCGAGTTCTTCGAGGACTACGACGCGGTCCGGGACGACAGCGAGGGGCCACAGTTCACCGACTGGTACCCCGGCGGCGAACTGAACGCCGCGCACAACGCCGTCGACCGGCACGCCGCCCGCGACGACGGCGCCCGGAACCACGTCGCCCTCATCTGGGAGGGCGAACCCGGCGACGTCCGACAGTTCACGTACCACGATTTGCACCAGCAGAGCAACCGGGTCGCGAACTACCTCGAATCGGTCGGCGTGGAGACTGGCGACACCGTGGGCCTCTACATGCCGATGGTCCCCGAGGTGGCGAGCATCCTCTATGGCTGCCTGCAGGTCGGTGCCATCGCGGTGCCCATCTTCTCCGGGTTCGGCGTCGACGCGACGGCGACGCGCATCGCCGACGCCGAGTGTTCGGTGCTGTTCACCGGCGACGGCTTCTACCGCCGCGGGTCGAAAGTGCATCTGAAGGACACCGCCGACGAAGCCATCGGGGAGGCCGCGGACCTGACCGAGAGCGGCGACACGCCCGTCGAACACGTCGTCGTCTACGACCGTATCGGCACCGCCGAGGACCCCGTCGACCGGGTGACGTGGACGCGCCGCGACGAGTGGTGGGACGAGGCTATCCAGCCCCGGTCGGACAGCTACGAGACGAAGTCGCTCCCGAGCGACGCGGAGTCGATGTTGCTGTACTCCTCCGGGACGACGGGCGAACCGAAGGGCATCGTCCACACGCACGCGGGAGCGCTCCTGCAGGCGACGAAGGAGATCTACTTCGGGTTCGACCACAAACCCGGCGACCGCTTCTTCTGGGTGAGCGACATCGGGTGGATGATGGGACCGTGGACGTTGCTCGGCAACCACGCGCTGGGCGGCACCGTCTTCATGTACGAGGGCGCGCCGGACCACCCCGACCCCGACCGTTTCTGGGCGATGATCGACCGCCACGACCTCTCCGTCTTCGGCGTGTCGCCGACGGCTATCCGGGCGCTCCGCAAGAAAGGTGACGAGTGGCTGGACGGCCACGACCTCTCCTCGCTCCGACTGCTCGGGTCGACGGGCGAACCGTGGGACCCGGAGAGTTGGCAGTGGTTCTACGACGAGGTGGGCGGCGGCGAGTGTCCCATCATCAACATCTCCGGCGGCACGGAGATAATGGGCTGTTTCCTGATGCCGATGCCCATCCAGTCGTTGAAACCCTGTACGCTCGGCGGCCCCGGCCTCGGGATGGACGTCGACATCGTCGACGAGAGCGGCGAGTCAATCGCTGACACGAACGAACGCGGGTTCCTCGTCGCGCGCGACTCCTGTCCCTCGATGACGAAGTCGCTGTGGAGCGGTGACGAGCGCTATCTGGCGGAGTACTGGTCGACGTGGGACGACCTCTGGGACCACGGCGACTGGGCCCAGAAGGACGAGGACGGCCTCTGGTTCCTCCACGGCCGGGCCGACGACGCGCTGAACGTCGCCGGTCGGAAGGTCGGGCCCGCCGAAGTCGAAGGGGCGGCGATGGACCACCCGGCGGTGAATCAGGCCGCCGCCGTCGGCGCGCCCGACGACACCACCGGGACGGCCGTCGTCCTCTACGTCGTGCTCGAACCGGGCCACGACCCCACCGACTCGCTCCGCGAGGCCGTCCAGTCGACGGTCGGCGACGAACTCGGCAAGCCCTTCCGCCCGCGCGAGGTGCTGTTCGTCGACGCCTTCCCGAAGACCCAGAGCGGGAAGATCATCCGCCGGGCTATCGGGGCCGTCTATCGCGACGAGGAGTTGGGGGACATGTCCAGCATCGAGAATCCGGAGGCGCTGGACGCGGTGGCCGACGCCCGCTGACCCGTCTCAGTCCGCCGGCCGGTCCGCCGTCGGCACGTCGAGTGCGAGCAGTCGCGGCAACGACACCATCGCCAGCGCCAGTTCCGCGCCGCCGGCGACGATGAAGGCGGCGAGGTAGCCGAACTCGCCGGCGACGAACCCGCCGACGAGGATGCCCGCGAGGAACCCGACGCTCCCGAAGGCGTTGAAGCCGGCCATCGCCGTCCCGCGACCGCTCTCCCCGGCGAGGTCCGTCACGAGCGCCATCGTCGCCGGGGCCATCAGCGCCCCGATGACGCCGACGACCACCATGGCGACGCCGGCCGTCGTGACGGTCGGTGCGAGGCCGACGCCGACGACGGCGAGGCCGTACAGCGACGACCCGGCGACGATGGGGACTGTCCGGCCGATGCTGTCCGAGAGGACGCCGAAGGGGTACTGGAGCAGCGCGAACGGCGCGAAGAAGAGCGCGAGCATCAGCCCCGTCTCGCCGGGGGTCAGTGCGAACACCTCCCGGAAGTACAGCGTCCCGACGAGGGCGAAGAAGCCGGCAGTGAAGCGGTCGATGAAGCCGAAGGCGTAGGGGATACCCAGCGCCGGCGTCTCGCGAAGGCGGGCAGTCACGGCGGCCAGTCGACCGTCGGTGTTCGAGGGCGCGCGGTCCGTCACCAGCGTCGCGAGAGCGGCGACGGCGAACAGGAGGGCGCTGGCGGCGTACAGCGGGAGCGTCGGAGAGACGCCGTACAGTTGGCCGCCCAGCGGCGCCCCGAGTGCCGTCCCCGCGCCGATGGCGATGCCCGCCGCGCCCATGTTCTTGCCGTGCCCGCCCGTGAGGTCCATCAGCATCGTCATCGCCAGCGAGAACGCGGCGATGGTCATCGCGCCCTGCAGCGCCCGAAGCACGAGGATGCCGTCGAAGGATATCGGCACCTGCGTCGGGAGCCACGCCAACGTGACGTAGAACACGGCGCCGCCCAGTGCGCCGGTCACGATGAACGGCACCCGCCGTCCGGTCGCGTCGCTCACCACGCCCCAGACGCCGGCGAAGGCGACGAAGGCGCCGAACTCGACGGCCAGAAACCACATGCTGGCGTCCAACTCCGTCGTGGCCCCCAGCGCCCGGACGAGGGTGTCGACCCCGGGGTACAGCAGCACCTGCGCGAGCAGGACGGCGAAGACGACGCCGGCGAGGACCACGCGCTCTCGGCGTGCGCTCACAGGCGTCGGTTGGACTGACGGACGAAAATACGTGTCGAACACCTCACTCCGACTCGCCTGCGGGCAGCAGCCCTCGCACCGCCGCGCCGAGCGACCCGGCGACCAGCGGCGTCACGACGGCGATAGCGATGAGCGGTCCCATCCCGAGGGCCCCGTCCAGCGTCCCGACGAGTGCGAACCGGGCGAGGAAGACGGCGACGGCGACCACGCCGAACCCGAACCCCGCGGCGATAGCCGACCGGAGCGACGGCCAGCAGACGCCGACCAGTGCACCGCCCACGACGAACCCCAGCCAGTGGACCGACCCGAGGCCCAGACCCACGAGGACGGCACCGACCGTCGCGGCCCGACGCTGCCGGGCGGAGCGCTGGACCGCCCACAGCGTGGCCAGCGGACTACGCATCGCCGCCCTCCTCGGGGACGAACTCGACGTCGGGGTCGCCGTCTGTCGTCGGCGTCTGTGGCCGGTACTCGCCGTCGGCCCAGTCGCGCAACTGGTCGTCGTAGTGGTCGGAGAACGGACTGCCCGCGTTGCCACCGGGAATGACGGACTCCGACGTCTCGCCGTCGAACCGGGCGAGCAGCCGGTAGCTACTGCCGACGGCCGACGCCTTGCGGACGTTTCGGACCGTCGCCGGCGACCCGTCGGTCGGGTAGCGCGGATAGTTGAGGAACGACTGGTCGAACGGGTGGTCGATGGCGGTCCGATTGTAGTCGCCGTACACCTCGTGGCCGGCCTCGTCGACGGCGTCGAGCGCGTCGGTCATCGCTGCGGCGATGGTCGCCGCTCGACTTCGGGCGTCGCCACTCGGCGGGTCCTCGAACCACCTGCTGTCGGGCGGCAGGTGGAGCAAGACCCAGTCGTTCGGGTAGAAGCGGTCGTCCAGTCCGGCCGCCTCGAAGGCCGCGTCGAACACCTGCGAGCGGTAGGCGTCTACGAAGAACGCGAAGACGAGCGCCGCCCGCGAGTCCCGGTCCATCCGGTAGTCCCAGTCGGCGAGTTCGTCGGCCGCCGCGCGTGCGCGACCGTCCATCTCCCCCCGGACGTCCAGAATCACGGGCACGAACAGCGCCGCTCGCTCGTCCCGGACGTCGCGCTGGACCCGGCGCACGAACGCGAAGTCCATCGGGTCGTCGCTCGCCGCGCGTTCGTCCAGCAGGTCGTAGATGCGTTTGCCGCGCCACGGTGCGCTGTAGGCCTCCGCGAGGTAGTAGTCGAGTTCCTCGTCGGCGACGATGCGCTGGTTCGCCGTGGCGAGGTAGTCGGGGTCGCGGGACTGGGGTTTGGCCTCGCTCGGGACGAACTCGCTCCGGTCCGGGACGCCGTAGGGTTCGTAGCCGGGCCACTCCCCCTCCGTCTCGCTGCCGTCGAAAATCTGATTGACGGGCACCGACTCGCTGTCGGTCACTCGCCGGGGCACCAGTCCAGTCATGTAGTACTGGGTGTTGCCCTCGCGGTCGGCGTAGACGGCGTTCTGCGTCGGGTGGTCGAACGCCCGGAGCGCGGCCATCGCCTCGTCGCGCCCATCGCTGTAGTTCAACTCCCGGATGGCCGCGGCGGTTCGGTTGGCCTGCAGGCCGACCCACGCGACGCCGACTCGCTGGCCGAACCGTTCGAGGACGGGGCCGTGGACGGACTTCCGGACGGTCACCTCGCGGTCCTCCCCGCCGCTGACCGCGATGGTCTGTGTCTCGACGTCGAACTCGCGTGTCTCGTCGCCGTAGCGGTACGTCTCGCCGTCGGTGTCGTACCGGTAGAAGTCGATTGAGTCCCCACCGGCGTTGGTAAAGCCCCACGCGCCCGCGTCGTTCTCGCCGATGACGACGAACGGGACGCCGGGGAAGGCGACGCCGCCGACCTGCAGGTCCGGGGCGCGCAAGTGCTGGCGGTACCACAGCGGCGGGGCCAGCAGCGAGAGGTGCGGGTCGTTCGCCAGCAGGGGTTTCCCGCTCTCGGTGTGGGTTCCCGAGACGACCCACGAGTTCGACCCGACGCCGTCCGGGGACTCGAACGTCGAGGCCCATCGAGCGAACTCGGCGTCGACCGTGCGCTCGGGCGTCGCGGTCACGTCGCTCGCTAGACTGTCGAACGAGACGGATGGCCGGAGAATCGGGCTGTCGTGGTCGAGTCGGTCCGGGTACAGTTCCGCGGCCGCGTCCGCTCCCAGCGCGTCTGCCGCCGCCGCGTTCCGGAGCGTGCGGAAACTCCCGGTCAATCCCCAGCCGATCTGTTTCTGTATCAGGAGCGTGTCGACCGGCGACCACTCGCGGGGTTCGTAGTCGAGCAACTGGAACTCCGGGGCCACCGACCCGTCGGCGGTGGCGTCTCCGACGCCGTCGGCGAACGCCGATAGCGACGCGCCCGTCTCGGTATCTTCCAACGCGTCCCAGTTGGCTTCTGCGGCGGCGGTGAAGTCCATCTGCCGGTGGAACCGGTCCGACTCGACGCCCTGTTCGCCGACGGCGGCGGCGAGTTCGCCGCGCATCCGCCGGACGAACAGGTCCATCTGGAAGCGCCGGTCCGTCCCGTGGACGTAGCCGACGGCGTAGGCGAGTGCGGCCTCCGAGTCCCCCTCGATAGTCGGGACGTGGGCGTCGTCGTAGCGCACCGACGCCGACCCGTAGGCACTGCTGACCGTCTCCGGGGTGGTCGTCGTCGCGGCGTCCCAGTAGTCGCCCGACAGCGGGGCGAATCGGTCGAGATACCCCTTCGCCGGCGAGAGCAACGCCGCCCCGACCCCACCCGAGAGAACGGCCGCGAGAACGGCCCTGCGACTGCGGTCCATACGCCACGGGTGGCCCGGGCAACTGTAAACGTTTGGTCGGTTCTCTCGACGGGTTCAAGTGTCGCTGGCCCGCCCTCCCGACCGATGCCGACAGACATCACCACGCGCGTCGTCGAGACGATACGGGACGTGACGGGCGAGGACGGATGGTGTTCCCGCGCGCAGGTGGATTCGCTGATGGGAGCGACCACGATAGACAAGCGAGAGGTCGACCGGGCGCTGAAACGCGCCGTCGCCGAGGACCGTCTGGAGAAAGACGGGGACCAGTACCGGCCCACCGGAGACCGGTAGCCTATCGCTCGCCCAGCGCCGCCCGAATCGCGCGCACCTCGGAGCGCACCGCTCGCCACTGCTCGACCGACCCGGGCACGGCGTCGGCGTCGTCACCGCGGACCCGCGCAGTCTGCTCCGCGATGCGCTGCTGGACGGCGCCGGGGTCGTCCATGGCGCGAAGCGTCAGTTCGGCGCCCTCGCTGCCGGCGGTGTCGACGGTTATCGTTCCGTGGCCGAAGACGGCGCCGAGGACGCCCTGCCCGTAGGCCGTGTTCTGGACCTTCCGGAGCGGTAGTTCCGTCACCGTCACCGAGAGGACGCCGGTGCGGTGGTACAGCGTACGCTCGGTCAGCAGGTAGTGGGTGGTCCGACGCCAGAGCCAGACGGCGACTGTCGGGACGGCCAGCGCGACGGCCGCCAGCGGAACCGTCACGGCGACCCGGAGCAGCACCGAGACGGCGGCGGCAGAGAGCGCCGTCCAGACGACGGCGGCGACGACGAGCGCCCCGACCAGTCCCGTCGCGACGCCCTGCAGGACGACGCGGCGTCGCGGCCGACCCTGCCAGAGCACGGTCTCCTCGTCGTCCAGCACCACCCGGTCGACGGCGCTCATCGGCCCCGGTCGTCCGCGCCCGCGTCGCCGCGCCGTGCCGTCTCGGCGTCTAGCGACTGGCGTATCGCGCGCAGTTCGGCCAGAATCTCGTCGAGGACGTCGGCCTTCGACTCGTCGTCGGCCGCCTCCCCCGTCTCGCCCTGTGCCCGCTTGACTCGGCGGGAGAGCTGTTTCTGCACCGCTTGAGGGTCCTCGACGCCCTGCAGCGTCATCTCGACCCCGGACCCACCGGCGGTGCTGATCATCACGTCACCGTAGCCGAAGTACCGGCCGATGGCGCCGACAGAGAAGGAGGTGTTCTGGACCTTGTCGAACTCTATCTCGGTGACGGCGCGACTGAAGACGCCCGTCTTCTTGTAGACGCCCTTGCTCGTGATGACGTAGTCGGTGTTCTGCTGGCGCAGGTACGCCGAGGCGATGACGACGACTCCCAGACCCAGCAGGAGTATCATCGGCACGCCGACGAGGTACGCGCCGTAGAGCGATTCGGTGGAGGGCCGACCGGCCCAGACGATCTCTTCGTCGTCGTCCAGTGTGAGCCAGTCGTAGTCCGTACTCATACGTTCGGCTCCGTATAGCTGAATGAAAAGTCTGTCCGATGGGCTCGGCCTCGCCGAGAGCGACGCTCGCGGACTCTCTGTCCGGTCCGGATACTCACTCGGCGCTGTGGGGTGGGACGAACCCACACTCGGTACAGCCCGTGTGTTTGGTCGTCACGTAGCTCAGTTCCGTTCCGCACTCGGGACACTTGTACTGACTGGCAGTCATCACGACAGTGTACTATTCGACAATATCTAAAGCTTTATACGACAATTGTCGTTCTCCGGACTCGGGCCGGCGTCGGGTCGATTCAGGCGTGACTGCCCATCTGGCGGACGGAGGACAGTGTCGGCGACGTCTGCGGGCGCGAGGTATCCGCGTGCGTTCGTCGACTCGTCGGTGGAACGCGAGCCGCCGGTCGGTGTCGAATCGGGTGAAAACGCCGGCATCGAGTGCAGACACGCATCGAGGACTTCATCGACTGTCGTCGAACTGTCGCTGTGGCGACCAGTTTCGGACTGCACGAGTCTGCAACCTATCTACCTATTCTTCACTCTGTAGCCGAAATTGAGGGGTGAACGTCCTGTCTACAGCGTACTTATAATATAATATAAGGTATTAGAGCACATTTTGACGAAGATTTCTTATCGTATGCGTGTGTCACGAGACACCATGGCGATGCGACCGACAGACGCACACTGACCGACTGGCGACAGACCGACTACTCCCGTGACTGGTTACAGCCGTTCACTGCGACGTCGAGCGACGCCGTGGCCGCTGACGGGACGAGAGACACGCTTCCCGGTAGAACGGGTGTCCGCAGCGAACCGAACATACAGACTGTGTCATCGAGAGAGCCGATTCGACGGAGTATCGAGGTCGAGTACTGGGTAATCGACGAGGAGGGCCGACTCGTCGACCCCGACGGACTCGTCGACGCGACGCCCGGTGCGGAACGGGAGTTCGTCCGTCCGATGCTCGAAGTGAAGACGACACCCTGCGAGACGACGGGTGAGCTACGGACGGAACTGTTCAGGCGCGTGCGGCGCGTTCTGCGACGCGCCGACGAACTCGACAAGCACCTCGTCCCACTGGCGACACCACTCCACGCGTCGGCGGTTCGAGAACTGCCGAGCGACCGGACCCGTATCCAGAACGCCGTCGTCGGAGACGACTTCGAGTACGTCCGCCACTGTGCCGGGACACACGTCCACGTCGAACAGATACCGGGCCGGACGGTCGACCAGTTGAACACCCTCATCGCGCTGGATCCGGCGCTGGCGCTGGTCAACTCGGCGCGGCACTTCCGTGGTAGCCCCGTGGCCAACGGCGCTCGCTCGGAGCTCTACCGCCGGATGGCGTACGACAGCCTCCCCAACCAGGGGACACTCTGGCCGTACGTCGAGAACACCGCCGAATATCGGGTGCGACTCAGACGCTGTTACGACGCGTTCCTGCACTCGAGTCTCGACACCGACTTCGACCGGGACACGGTCGAGTCCGCGTTCGACCCCGAGAGCGCCGTGTGGACCCCTGTTCAACTCCGGAACGAGTTCAGTACGGTCGAGTGGCGGTCGCCCGACACGGCGGTGCCGAGTCAGGTCGTCCGACTCGCCGACGACGTCGTGTCGGTCGTCGAACGGCTTCGGGATGTCGACCTCCAGATACGGGACGAACCCACGGACGACGCCGTCGGTCTCGGCGACGACGTCGTCACACTGCCGGCCTTCGAGACGGTGACCGAACACGTCGACGCCGCGATTAGTCACGGCCTCGACTCGGCATCGCTCCGGTCGTACCTCGATACGTTCGGGTTCGACCTGTCGGGATACGACCCGGTCTCGGCGACGCTCGACGCGGAGACCATCTCGGTAGCGGCGGCGCGCGACCTGCGTCTGGAACACGCGGAGCGACTCGAACGAGACATCCAGCGGTCCAGTCCGGCGCACAGGCTCTCCGACGGGTTCTAGCGCCCCACCCAGCCACACGGCGTGGCAAATTGTGACACGAGGGCACGACCTTTGCGAGTCGCGCTCCTAGCGGGAGCCAATGACCCGGCCACGGCTCGCGCTCTTGAACGCCGCGCACGCTGCCGAGGACACCCGCCGGAACTTCCGGCGGGAGATAGACGCCGACCTCGTCGAGTACCACTGTCCGTCGGGCGAACTCCCGGAGGACCTGACGTTCGACGGCTGCGTCGTCACTGGGTCGAGAGCCTCTGTCTACTGGGACGAACCGTGGATCGGCCGCCTGAAGGAGTGGGTCGGCGACGCCGTCGCGGCCGGGATGCCGTTTCTGGGCGTCTGTTACGGGCACCAACTCCTCGCGAACGTCCTCGGCGGCCGCGTCGAGCCGATGGACGAGTACGAAATCGGGTACCGGACGGTCGAACAGGACGGGGAGAACCGTCTGCTGGACGGCCTCGACGACGACTTCACCGTGTTCACGACACACTCTGACCGTGTCTCCGAGGCCCCACCCGGAGCGACAGTGTTCGCCCGGAACGACTACGGCATCCACGGGTTCCGGAAGGGCCGCGTCTTCGCCGTCCAGTTCCACCCCGAGTACGACATGTCGACCGCACGGACGGTGACAGAGGGGAAAGACGAACTCTCCGACGAGCGGATAGCGACGGTACTCGACGGCGTCACCGAGGAGAACTACCGGGCCGCCTGTGAAGCGAAACGGCTGTTCGAGAACTTCCTGCAGTTCGTCGAGGAGGTCCGGCCGCCGGTCGACGAGCGGTCGTCGCCGGACGCCACGAACTGAGTGACCGGACGACTCCGGCAGCGGTCGCGTCCCGAGCTTACATGTAGCCGAGGTCGCGCAGGCGCTCCATCAGGTCCTCTTTGTCCTGGGCGCGGCCGGCGCGCTCGGTCGTGTTCTCCATGTCCTGCAGCCAAGCGGGCTCCTCGGCGGACTTGTCCGTCGAGACCTCGCTACCCAGCGAGCGGAACCCGGCGAAGTACTTCGGCGAGACGGGCACGTCCTCTTTCTCGATGCCCTCGGGCAGGTCGTCCTGCCCCTGCGGGACGTAGCCGTCTTCGGGGTAGCCCTCGACCGTGTCCGGCACGACGAAGTTCCAGAAGGCCTCCCAGACGTCGGCTTCGGCGAACTGGAGGATAGTCTGGATACGGTCGTGGGGCGGGTAGATGTCGGGGTCGTGACGCGGCGAGAAGAACGTCTCGTCGGCGCGGGACTCCTGTTCGTCCCAGCGGATACCCGAGATGATGCCGTCGACGTCGTACTCCTCGATGGCGTCGTTGAGCGCCACCGTCTTCAGGAGGTGGTTGCCGACGTAGGTGTCCAGCAGGAAGGGGAAGGTGTCCTCCTCGTACTCGAGGATGTTGCGGACGTGGTGCTGGTTGTGCTCCGAGAGTTCGCTGATGGGGATGTCGTCGCCCGGTTCGAGGCCGTTCTCGTCGACGTAGTTACCGACGTCCTCGTTGCGGGCCCAGATGACGTCGAGGTCCCACTCGTCGGCCCAGTGCTCGACGAAGTCGATGAGTTCGTCGAAGTGCTGGTAGTGGTCGATGAAGACGACCGGCGGGACTTCGAGGTCGAAGCGGTCCGCCACCTCCTTCACGAAGTACAGCGTGAGCGTCGAGTCCTTCCCACCGGTCCACATCACGACGGGGTTCTCGTACTGTTCGAGGCCCGTCTTCGTGACCTCGATAGCCTTCTCTATCTTGTGGTTGATGGTCGGGTACTCCTCGGGCGATTCGCCCTCGCCGTCGGTGTAGTCGACGTCGAGGTAGTCGGGGAACTCGGCTGTCTCGGACATCGTGTAATGACATATAATTAGCCGCTGTAAGTACTTTTTGGGATGCCCGGTCGGGTGCAGACGGTTGCCACACCGTCCACGTCGGCACTGTCGCCTGCACCTTTTTTCACGGCTCAGTGCGTGCACACGCCCGTCCATGTCGTCTCGCTACGCGAGGGCGCGGGCCGTCTGCCGACGGTGGCTCGTACTCTACGTGCCTATCGCCGCGCTGTTGCTCGGGGTGAGTACTGCCGTCGGGTTCCTCCTCGGGAGCGCGGTGCCGATAGAGTCGCTCCCGACCGCGGCCGAGAGCGGGTCGAACCCGTTCTTCCCGGACGAACTGACCACCTACGCCATCGCCGTCAACAACCTCGTCGCGATGTTCGTGCTGCTGCTCGGTGCGGTGTCGCTGGGCATCGTCACGGTGGCCGGCCTCGTCCTCAACGGCCTCCTCATCGGGGCAGTCGTCGGCATCGCCGTCCAGCAGGTCGACCCAATCGTGGTCGTCGCACTCATCCTGCCCCACGGTGTCGTCGAGATTCCGGCGCTCCTCGTCGTCGCGGCCGTCGGCCTCCGCTTCGCTCGGCTCACGGTCCGCTACCTCCGGGGACTCGAAGACGAACTGGTGACGGAGCGGGACCTCCGCGAGGCGGGCTGGCTGGTCGCCGTCGCCGTCGTCATGATTCTGGTCGCGGCGTACGTCGAGGCGACGCTCACGCTCGAAATCGCCGAGCGAGTGGCTGGTCGGGAACTCGGAAGCGTCTGAGAACGGCCCGCAGAGTTAGCTGATGAACTCGTTGTCGCGCCAGTTGACCCCGTCTTCCTCGTCCTCGTCGGTGGGGTCTTCCACGACGTTGATCGAGGCGGGGTGTTCCTCGCCGTCGACGATGCGGATAGCCTCCAGTTCCTCGTCCACGGCGGCGATGGCGGTCAACGTGCCCTTCTCGGCGACCTTCGCGACCTCACAGAGGACCTCGAACATCGCGTACTGCAGGGCGGTGTTCTGGAGCACGGTCTCGCGGTCACCCTTGAAGCAGGCGTACTCGACGAGTTCCGATTCGATTTCTTCCTCTTCCTCTTCGAGGGCCCCCCACTGCGGGCCCCCACCCGTCGAACCAGTGCTGGCGGCCCCGGGCGGCCCCATCTCGTCGGGGTCCTCCTCGTAGACCCGGTTCTCTGTCACGCTGGCCTTGAGCTGGGCCGTCGGTGTGTACTTGCTCATCGTGTCGTCTTTGGCGACGGCGCTCACGATGAGCGTGTTGTTCCGACGGGTAATCTCTACGTCAGCGATTTCGGGTGGAAGGTCGGGGTCCTCGAAGAAGTCGTAGGCGTCTTCCAGTGGCAGTTCGAGCGTCGAATGGAGTCTGTATACGCGGCTGGTCATGGTTGGGAGCGTGTGTCAATCGTCGACGGCCGTCCGCTGACGCTGGTGTCACTACCATGTAGGACCCACGTGCTTATATGACCTGCCCTTCATTCTGCCCGTGGCAGACGTTTGTGTGCGTGAGAATACCGCACGCGGGAGGTGGTAACACGCATCGCGCGAGAGCGGCGACGGGCAGTTGTCAGTCGTCGGCGGCCGCGGCGTCGCCGGCCGCGTCGGCCGCGTCGGCTTCGATGCTCGGGGGGTATTTCCCGCGGTCCAGGCGGAGGTCCGAGGCCGGTCGGGCCATGCAGGTCAACGCGTAGTTCTCTCGCTCCTGTTCGGTGAGGCCGCGGGCGGCCGGTTGGGTCACCTCACCCGCGACGATTTCGGCCGAACAGGCGAGACACATCCCCACGCGACAGGAGTACTCCTGTGCGATGCCTTCCTCGATACAGCGCGAGAGGATGGTCTCCTTGTCGGAGACGGTAATCTCCTCGCCCGTCCCCACGAACTCGACGGTGTACTCGGTCATATTCCGGCTTTCGCGGCCCCGGTCAAAACTCTTTATCCCCGTCACGGCGACAGTCGGAACGATTTTCTCTCTCCGGTTAGGACGAGGGTGCATGACCACTCACCAGTACGACGTAGCCGTCGTCGGGGCGGGGACGTCGGGCTGTTACGCCGCCGCGACAGTCGCCGACGCGGGCTACGACGTCGTCGTCGTCGAACGGAAGGACGCAGAGGAAGCGGGGCACATCGCCTGTGGGGACGCCCTGAAGGGGGCGAGCGACTTCCCCGAAGCCATCCCGAAGTCACAACTCGAACCCGCGTTCACGAACACGGACGTCGACCACGGCCGGTTCGAGATTCCACAGGAGGACACGGTGCTGGAGATTCCGGTGCCCGGCGAACTCGCCGTCATCGACCGCTGGGAGTACGGCCGCTGTCTCATCGAGGGGGCCGACGAGTCGGGCGCGGAGTTCCACTACGACACCGTGGTACAGGACGTCCTGCAGGACGAGTCCGGCGAGGTCACCGGCTTCGACGCCATCCGGAAGGGCGACCCGGTCACCTACGAGGCGGACATCGTCGTCGACGCCGCCGGCGCGCTCTCGCTGTTGCAGGACAAGACGGACTTCGAGGACGCCACCTTCGACACGAACGTCCGCTACTCGCAGTTCTGTTCGGCTTACCGGGAGATCGTCGAAGTCGAGGAACCGGTCGAGTGGGACGACGCACTGGTGTTCAAACCGACGGAGCGGTCGGCTGGCTACCTCTGGTACTTCCCGCGCACGGACACCGAGATCAACGTCGGCCTCGGCTTCCAGATGAACGAGGAACCGATGGAACTGGTCGAGGACCTGAAACGCGACCTGCGCGGGCGCGAGGAGTTCCGGGGCGCCGAGGTACAGGACAAACTGGGCGCGGCCCTGCCGACCCGTCGCCCCTACGACTCGGCCGTCGCGCCGGGCTACATGGCCGTCGGCGACGCGGCCGGCCACGTCAACCCGACCACCGGCGGCGGCATCGCCGGGGCGGCCTACGCCGGGAAGTACGCCGCCGAGCAAGCTATCGAGGCCATCGAGGACGGCCGCACCGACGAGGAGGCGGCCCTCTGGGAGTACAACGTCAACGTGATGGACCACTTCGGCGCCCGCTACGCGGCGCTGGACGTGTACAACATCTTCACGACGGCCTACGACGTGGACGACCTGATGGGCCTGCTGGCCGCCCTCCCCGGTGAGAAACTGGCCGAGGCGCTGTACGGTGGGTCGACGAGCGTGGGACTTGGGCTGAAACTAAAGATGGCCGTCAAGAGCTTCGGCCACTGGGGCACGATCCGGGACCTCTACCAGACGAAGAAGGCCGCCGACCGACTCCTCGCCCACTACGAGGACTACCCGGACGACCCCAGCGGGTTCGCGGCGTGGCAGGCCGAACGCGACGCCATCATGGACGACATCTACGAGGTCACCGGCGCGGACCCGAAGTACTGAGCAGGTTTCTTCTCTCGTCTTCACTCCGCCCAGCAGCGCTCGATAGCGCCCGCCAGCACGTCGACGCCGATGGCGAGCGACCGCTCCTCGACGTCGAACGTCGGCGTGTGGTGGCCGCCGGGGTGGTCGGTGCCGATACCGACGTAGCAGGCGAGGCCGCCGTGCTCCTGGACCCGTCGCATCAGGTAGGTGGCGTCCTCGCTCCCGCCGAGGTCGTCGCTGTGGAGAATCGACTCGACGCCCTCGACGCCGTCGGCCACGTCGGCCACCACGTCCGCCAGTTCGTCGTCGCTCACGGCGCTGGGGGCCTCTGCCGTCGTCCGGATGGTGGACTCACAGTCGTGCATCGCGGCGGCGTTCTCGACGACGGTGTCGGCCCGGTCGCTCATGTACTCCTTCAGGTGGGTCGTCTCCCCGCGGACTTCCCCCTCGATGCTGGCGCTCTCGGGGACGATGTTCGTCGCGGTGCCGCCCTCGACGACGCCGGTGTTGACCCGCGTCGCGCCGTCCTCGTGTCGGCGGATGGCGTGGAGGTTCTGGACCGCCGTCGCGAGGGCCTGCACCGCGTCCCGGCCCGACCCCGGACTCGCGCCGGCGTGGGCCGACTCGCCGGTGAACGTCACCTCGAACTGGCGGACCGAGAGGAACCCGTCGACGCCCGCGACGACTTCGCCCGTCGGGTGGTCGAGGCCGACGTGGACGGCCAGCAGTCGGTCCACGTCGTCCAGTACGCCGCTCTCGGCGACGGCCTTCCCGCCGCCGATGACCTCCTCCGCCGGCTGGAAGAGGACGTGGAACGTCCCCGCGAACTCGCTCTCGGCGACGGCTTCGAGGACGCCGACGCCGAAGGCGGCGTGGGCGTCGTGCCCGCACGCGTGCATGTACCCCTCGTTGGTCGAGCGGAAGCCACCGTCCGCCGGCACGTGGGTCGGCTCCTCGGACTCGGTGATGGGGAGGCCGTCGATGTCGACCCGCAGTGCGACGGTCGGCCCGTCGCCGCGTTCGAGCGTCGCGAGTGCACCGGTGAACCCGCCGGCCGTCCGTTCGAGGACGTCCTCACGTGCACCCGCCTCGCGGGCGCGTTCGTGCCACTCGGCGAGTTCGTCGTCGTCCGGGACGGCCATGCGGGCGTCGCCGTCGAGCATCTCCGGGCCGAGTCGCAGGTCGTCGACGCCGATGCGCTCCAGTTCGTCGACGATGCGGCTGGTGGTGTAGAACTCGCGCCACGCCGGTTCGGGACGCCGGTGGAGGTCACGCCGCAGCGAGACGAGTCGCTCGTGTCTGTCGTCGTCCATAGGGGCCCAAGGCCCCGGAGGGACTTATGACCCGCTCCCGAGTTGGGTTCGCTGCTCGACGCCGACCGACACGTGGACGCCGTCGGGGAACTCCTCCTCGGTCACCGACCGGGCGAACGCCTCGTAGCCGACGATTTCGATGGTGCGGGTGTAGACGGTGTGGTGCCACGACTCGAAGCGGCCGCCGTCGGGCCCCAGCGTCTTCGACTGCGGGATGCGCAGTTCGTCGGGGGACTTCGGGTGCGGCCCCTTCAGTTCGACGCCTTTCCGTGCGGCGCGGTCCTTGATGTCCGCCACGACGTCGTCGAGACGGTGGCGGTCCCCACTCGTGAGCGTCAGGGTCGTGACGAAGGGCATCTCTGTCCTGACTCTCACCAGCGAGGTGTAAAAGGCCCTCCGTTTCGCGTATCGGCGTCCGACGCCGGTTGCAGAATCGGGACCTGCCACACGCGTTTCGGCCGTCACACGGCTTCGTGTCGGGGGCTACGATATGAAACCTACCGTTTCGGCTTCGCCGGCGACGTCGCGGCCGCCTCCGATATTCTCTTAAGTACCGGTGTACTAAATCTTCGCAATGATAGAGGCCACGAGCGCGGGAGCCATCCTCTTTCGCGATACGCGTGGCCGGCGGGAGTACCTCCTGCTCAAGAGCCGCCCCGGAGACTGGGAATTCCCCAAGGGCGGCGTCGAGGGCGACGAGGAACTCCAGCAGACCGCCATACGCGAAGTGAAAGAGGAGGCCGGAATCGGCGATTTCCGGCTCTTGGACGGTTTCCGCAAAGATTACGACTACGTGTTCGAGGCGAACGGGAACACCATCCACAAGACGGTCCACCTGTTCGTCGCGAAGTCCTTCGAGGCGTCCGCAGAGCTATCGACCGAACACCGCGACCT
Organism: Haloarcula rubra; assembly: GCF_019599465.1. Classification (GTDB taxonomy): domain Archaea; phylum Halobacteriota; class Halobacteria; order Halobacteriales; family Haloarculaceae; genus Haloarcula; species Haloarcula rubra. The sequence continues at coordinate 269,532 of NZ_RKLR01000001.1, read as the reverse complement.
GCAGTGGCGCGACTACGATCAGGCGATAAACACCGTCACGCAGGACGGCCCCCGCGAGATACTGGAAGACGCCCACGACTTCCTCGACGAGAAGTTCGAGGACGAAGACACCGAGGAGTGAGAGGTCCCGTCGGCGTCAGGCCGCCAGCACCACCGGCGCGCCGGTGAGCAGGAGCGCCGCCTGTGCAGAGCTACCCACGCCGAGGACGAACGTCCCGAGGACGGCGGCGACGATAACCAGTATCGGGACCACGAGGAGTAACGCGAGCGCGATTTTCGCACCCGTCTCGCCGCCGAGTTCGACGGCGACGATACCGATGACGCCGACGAGGATGACGGCCCACGCTTCCCACGCACCCTGTTCGCTGGCCGTCCCGTTCTTCGTCTTGATGTAGAAGTCAGAACCGAACGCGGTGTCGGCGCTACCCACCCGCCCGGGACCGTCGGCGGAAGCAGTGGTTGTTTAGCGTTCGCGTGCCGAACGGTCGGTCGTGTCAGTCGACTCCGAGTTCGCCTTCGAACTGCGCGTCTGTCAGTGGGCCGAACGCGAGTGGTCGCCGCGGCGTGCGGACTCGGCCGTCGTCGTCGCCCGGCAACTCGGGACGAAGTACCGCCGGTGGGACACCGTCGTCCTCGAGTGCGACCCGGACGGCCTGCGTCGGCGGGCCGCGTTCGGCCCCGAGGCGTTCGATTCGGACCTCCTGCACGTCCTCGAACACGCCCCCGCCGAGTGGGCCTTCTACCGCGACGCCCTCCCGGACCCGGGCTATCCGTGGCGGTACGTCCGCGAGGCCGTCCACGCGGCCGCCGACCGGGACGCCGTCGAGACGCGCAAGCGCGGGAACCGCATCGAGATTCGCCGCCGACGCCCCTACCCCGACTGGGTGCGCCGCATCGTCGCCATCGAGAACAAACCGGACCTCACGGCGAGCGCGGCGCGTGACCTCGCGGGGCAGTTAGAGCGCGACGTGGCGCTGGGGCTGGCCGACGAGGTGTGGGTCGCGACGGCGGCGACGGGCGAGCGGGTCGAACCGATTCTGCTCGCGGACTTCCCCGCGGCGGTCGGCGTGCTGACCGTCGACGCCGATTCGGGGGCGGCCGAGGCGGTCTGGGAACCGCGGACGCTCGACGTCGCCTCGCCGGGGACCAGAATCCTCGAACGGCCCGAGGACGACGCCAGCGCCGCCCGCTTCGAGTACGCCGACCCGGAGTGGAAAGCCGAGAAGCGACAGGTCATCGCCGAACGGGCCTACGGGCGCGGCTGGCGGGCCTACGCGGGGACGATGCGGCCAGACTGCAGACACTTCCAGTTGCGGGCCGAGGCGTCGGGTGTCGTCCCGTACTGCGCGGCGAAAGAGCGGGTCCCGACACAGAGCGAGTGCCGTGGCTCGTGTCCCGAGTTCGAACCGGAACCGCCGGCGTGGCGCGCGAAGGGGTGGCCCGTCGAGGGAGGGCCGGGAAAGGGTATCAAACGGCTGCTGGACCGTCGCCGTCGCCGGACACGTCCCGGACTGCCGGAGGAGTAGCTACGCGTCGGTGACCTCGACGTCGACGTCCTCGCGGTCGATGGCCAGTCGGAACGTCGGCACCGTCTTCTGGACCGTCTCGACGAGCCCCTTGTCGGCGAGGCCGCGCAGGGCCGAGCGAACGTCGTCGACGTCGGGGTCCTCGCCGGCGTCGCGGAGCGCGTGCAACACCGAGACGACGCTCTGGCTCTCCTCGTCCGGGCCGGCGATGACCTCCACGATTGCCTGCTGGAGCGGCGTGACCGTCATCGTCTGGACTCGGTCGGAGCCCTCGCCGTCTATCAACTCCGTCGCCTCCGGCGTGGCACAGATGAGACTGTCCTCGTTGCGGTAGTAGTACTCCTTCAGTTCGGATTCGAGGTACTGGTGGACCTCGCTGCCGCTGTCCATGTCCCACAGGTCCTGCAGTTCGCCGTTCTTCGTCGGCTGGTTGGCGACGATGTCGGCGAGTCGCTCGCGGGCCGCCTCCGAGAGGGTCATTGCCCGAGTGTAGCGCGACCGAGGTTACAAGCGTTCTGGAGTCGGGCGGCCTCGGTCGGCGAGGGATATTTGCACGCTCGGCCCCTTACGACCGTAGATGGTGCGTGTTCGTCTCCGCTTGCTCGTCGTCGCACTGGCCGTCCTCGTCGCCGTGGGTCCGCTGACCGTCGCCGTCGGGCCGGCCGCCGGCGCCGACGCCCGCCTGACCCTCACAGACACGACGGTCACGCCGGCGACGCCGACCGCCGGAGCACCGATAACCGCCGAGACGACCGTTCGGCTCTCTGGCGGTAGCAACACGTCGCTCGCACTCGACAGCGTTCGCGTCGTCCGCTCGCCCGACATCGGCGAGGACGTGGTCCTCGGGAACGCGACGGCCCTCGGTCGGCTCTCACCCGGCGAGACGTTGACGGTGCCCGTGACGTTCACCGTCGACCGACCGCGGTCGTACGACCTGCGACTCGTGGCCGTCGGGACCGACGAGGCCGGCGACACGGTGCGTGCGACACGGCCGCTGACGGTCGGCGTCGAACGCGGCCAGCCACAGGTCGAACTCCGGACCGACGGCCTCGTCGCTCGCGCCGACACCCCCGTGACGGCCGTCGTCTCGAACCCGACGACGGCGGCGCTCCGCGACGTCGAGGTTCGGGTGACCGACCCGGCGACGGGCGAGCGGACCCGGCGCGTGATTCCGACGATAGCCGCCGGGGCGTCACAGACGGTGAACCTCTCGGTCAGGGCCCCCGCACCGGGCGAACGCCCCCTCGAAGTGACGACGACGTTCACGACGCCCAACGGCGTCCGGTCCGCCTCGACGTTCTCGAAGACGGTGACCGTCGCGCCGCTGTCTACCGACGTCGGCGTCCGCGCACAGCGTGCACAGGGGGACGACACACAGCAAGTCCCCGGTGGCCTGACCGGCATCCTCGGCGGTGGCGGCGGTGGCGGGGCGCTCCAGCCACAGTCCGGGAGCGACGACGCGACCAGCGAGTCACGGGTCGACGTGACCGTGACCAACTTCGGCAACGCGGCCGTCGAGCGCGTCGTCCTCACCGGCGAGACGCCGGACGGGACCGCCCTCTCCTCGGTCGGCAGGTACGCGCTGACCGAGGAACTCGCGCCGGGCGAGTCGACGACGGTGACGGTCGACCTCTCGGGCGTGCGGACCGCCGACGGCGTTCGGTTCGTCGCGCACTACGACGCGCCGACCGGACGCACCGAGAGCGCCGTCGCCTACGACTACGCTGCGGAGCGCGGTGCGGCCACCGTCACCGGCCTCGACGTCACCGTGGCCGAGGACGGACGCGTGAGCGTCGACGGCAACCTCGCCAACGTCGGGGACGGCGAGGTGACCAGCGCCGTCGTCGCCGTCCAGCCCACCCGGTACGTCGACCCGGCGTACCCACAGCGCAACTACTTCGTGGGGAGCGTCGCCAGCAGCGAGTTCGCGCCGTTCGAACTCACCGCGCAGGCCGACACCGAGAACGCGACGGCGCTGACCGTCCGGGTCGACTACACCGTCGACGGCGAGCGAGTCAGCGAGACCACCGAGGTACCGCTCCCGGCCGACGACGGCACGAACAGGGGGAGTGGCCAGCAGTCGATCGGTATCGCACTGGCGCTGACCGTCGGACTGGTCGTGACCGTCGCCGTGACACTGTTCGCCCGCCGCTCCCGGAACCGATGAGGACGGTCCAGACCAGCCCGGTCGAACTGGCGCCGCCGCTCCGCGTCGTGGACGTGAGCAAGCGGTACGACAGCGGCGCCGGCGGCGAGGTGGTCGCGCTCTCGCACGTCGACTTCGCCGTCGCTCGCGGGGAGGTCGTCGCGGTCATCGGGCCGAGTGGCAGCGGCAAGAGCACGATGCTGAACGTCCTCGGTCTGCTGGACGAACCGACGAGCGGCCGCGTCGAACTCCGCGGGCAACCGACCGCCGGCCTGACCGAGACCCAGCGGACGAACGCCCGTCGGGAGTCGCTGGGCTTCGTCTTTCAGGACTTCCACCTCCTGCCGACGCTGACGGCGCTGGAGAACGTCAGGCTCCCGACGGCCTTCCTGCCTGGCGACGCCACCGACCGGGCGCGGGACCTGCTGGAACGGGTCGGCCTCGGCGACCGACTGGACCACACGCCGGACGAACTGTCCGGCGGACAGAAACAGCGCGTCGCCATCGCGCGAGCCCTCGTCAACGAACCCGACGTGTTGCTGGCCGACGAACCGACGGGGAATCTGGACCGCGAGACGGGCACGAGCATCCTAGAGGAGATTCGGCGCATCACCGACGAGGCCGACGTTGGCGTCGTCGCCGTCACGCACGACGATTTGGTGACCGACTACGCCGACCGGACCGTCGAACTCGTCGACGGGGTGATGCAGCGTGACTGAGAACGGGCGTCGGTTCCCGGCGCTGTCGCTGGCGACCCGGAACCTCTCGCGGCAGCGACTCCGGGCAGCACTGGCGGCGCTTGGCATCGTCATCGGCGTGTTCGCCGTCGTCACGCTCGGTCTGCTGGGCAACGCACTGAGCGTCGCCGCCACGGAGGAACTGGGCGGCCTCGGCGACCAGGTCATCGTCAGCCCGGCCGACGGAAGCGACGCCGAATCGCTGGACTCGCGTGACCTCGCGGCGGTCCAGCGGGCCGCCGACGGCCGGGGGACCGTCGTCCCGCTGAAAGCGACCGGTGGGACGGTACGGGGGAGTGGGGGCCGCACAGTCGCGCAGGTGTACGGCACCGACAGTCCGCAGGCGCTGTTCGGCAACGGGAGCGGCGTCGTCCCGGCGTTCCATCGACAGGGTGCTATCGTCGGTGCCGACGTCGCCGAGGAACTGTCCCTGCGCCCGGGCAGTACCATCACCGTCGAGGGCAACGAGTACCGCGTCGTCAGCGTCCTGCCGGAGGTCCAGAGCATCTCACCGCTCCAGCCGGATTCGGCGGTCGTCCTCCCGCCGGACGAGTTCGCCACGTCGGGGTACTCACAGGTTGTCGTCCGCGCCAACTCGGCCGCCGACGCCCGGGCGGTCGCCGACGAGGTGGACCGGCGGTTGAACGCCAGACAGGAGCGGGTCAGCGTCTTCTCGCTGACGAGCGTGCTCGACCGCATCGCGGAGTTCTTCGACCTGCTGAACGGCTTCTTGCTCGCCGTCGCGGGCGTCTCGCTGGTCGTCGCTGGCGTCAGCATCTTCAACGTGATGCTGATGACCGTCTCCGAACGGCGGGGCGAGATAGGCGTCCTCAGGGCCGTCGGCATCCACCGCAGGCAAGTCCTGCGGACGTTGCTCGTCGAGGCGACGCTGCTGGGTGTCGTCGGCGGGGCCGTCGGTGCGGTGCTGGGCGTCGTCACCGTCGTCGTGACCGCCACGCAGACGGAGCTCCCGCTGTGGGCCGTCCTCATGCCCGCGAACGCCCTCGTCCCGCTCGGCGCGTTCGCCTTCGGCGTCGTCGTCGCGCTGGTCGGGGGCCTCTATCCGGCCTATCGAGCGGCGTGGGAACCGCCGGTCGAGGCACTCCGTGGCTGAACAGGACGGCTTGTCGGACGGCTGTCCGCTTCGGCCCGTGGGGTCGCCCGCCGACGAGCCGGACACCCCTCCCACCGCCCGGTGACCGACCGCGGCACTCCGGAGGACTTCGGCCGAGTGAGCGCCCTGCTCGAAACAGTCGGCGAGGAACTACGCTACGGCGTCGACGTCTGTCGGTTATAGCTCCGCGAGGGTGTCGGCGACGTCGTCCCAGTGACTCCCGCGCCAGAAGTGCTGGCCGCAGTCCCGACACCGCCAGACCGGTTCCTCCGCGGGGTCCGGGGCGTAATCCGGCGTCGGCTCCGTCCTGTCGACGCGTTCGACCGGCGCGTTACAGGTGCCACAGTGGACCGGTTCGTCCGAGAGGTCCAGTTCGAACCCGACCCCGGACAGTTCGCGGAGTTGCTCCTCTACGTCCCGTCTGGTGAGCAACAGCGCGTCGTCCATCTCTCGGGCCAGCCCCTCGTCCCGCGTCACGAGTCGGCGCCCCTCCGTTCGGGCGAGTGCGAGGACGTCAGCGTCGCTCTCGGCGCCCCGGTCCAGCGCGTAGGCGGCGTCGTACCCGCACATCCGGAGGTACGACGCCAGTTTGCCCAGCATCGCGTCGAGCAACAGGGGGTCCCGCCGGTCCGTCTCACTCATGGACGAACTCCCGGATGCCGTCGGCGTCGCGCGTGTTCAACACGTCGGCGGCCTCGGCCCACCCCCGACGGGCGGTGTGGACGCCGTAGCGTACCTGCTCGAAGTTCCCGGGACTGTGTGCGTCGGTGTTGACGACGACGGTCGCACCGGCCTCGATGGCCTGTTTGACGGCGCCCCCACCCAGGTCCAGACGGGCCGGACTGGCGTTTATCTCCAGCGCGGTCCCGTTGTCCGCGGCCACCCGGGCCAGTCGCTCGACGTCGAGGTCCAACCCTGCCCGCCGGTTGAGGTACCGGCCGGTCGGGTGACCGATGACGTTCACGTCGGGGTGCTCGGCGGCCGCGACGAGTCGGTCAGTCCCGTCGCCGTCAAGCGCCGCGTGCGGCGAGGCGACGACCACGTCCAGTTCGGCCAGCAGGTCGTCGGCCACCGAGAGGCTGCCGTCCTCGCCGACGTTCGCCTCGACGCCGCTGAACACGTCGATGTCGGCGTCCTCGGCGACGGCCTCCACCTCTGCCAGTTGCTCACGCAACTCCGCGTCGGGGACGCCGACGCCGCCGACCATCCCCGGCCCCGTCGCGTGGTCCGTGATGGCGACGTAGTCGTGGCCGAACGCGGCGGCGCCCTCGACCATCTCCGCGATACTGTTGCCCCCGTCGGACCACTCGGTGTGGGTGTGCAGGTCCCCGCGAACGTCGCTCTCCGCCACGAGGTCGGGGAGGTCGTTGTCCGCCGCCGCCTCGACCTCGCCCCGGTTCTCGCGCATCTCCGGCGGCATCCACGCCATGTCGAGCGCCTCGTAGACGCCCTCCTCCGTCTCGCCGGCGACCCGCTCGCCCGCGCGCTGGTCGTCGTCCTCTACGTCCGAGACGTCGAAGACCCCGTACTCGTTGACCTTCAGGTCACGTTCGATGGCGCGGTTGCGGACCGCGACGTTGTGGTCCTTGCTCCCGGTGAAGTACTGGAGGGCCGCGCCGAACTCCTCGGGGACGACCACGCGCAGGTCGACCCGGACGCCGCCGGCCATCACGCTGGCCTTCGTCTCGCCGGCCTCGATGACGCGGTCCACGTCCGGCCAGTCGGTGAACGCCTCGACGACGGCCTCGTCGGCCGCGCTCCCGACGAGGACGTCCACGTCGCCGATGGTCGGCTTCCAGCGGCGGAGCGACCCGCCGAGCGCGCACTCCTCGACGCCGTCGACGTCGGCCATGTACGATTCGACCCGTTCGCCGTAGGGGCGGGCCTCGCCCAGCAGGGTCCGCTCGTGGGCCTCGCGCGCGAAGTCGAGGTTGTCGAGGATGTTCTGTTCGGTCTTCGCGCCGAAGCCTTTCACCTCCTGAATCTCGCCGGCCTCCGCCGCGGCTTCGAGTTCGTCCAGCGTCGTGATTCCCAGTTCCTCGTAGAGGGTCCCGACCGTCTTCGGGCCGACGCCCTCGACGGCGGTCAGCGCTTCCATGTCGACGGGGAGTTCCGCGCGGAGTTCCGCTAGCTCCTCGATGTCGCCCGTCTCGAAGTACTCGACGACCTTCGAGGAGATGGCGTCGCCGACGCCCTCTATCTCGCCGACGGTGTCCGCGCCCTCGGCAGCCAGTCCCTCGATGGCCGCCGGGTGGTCCCGGATGTTCTCGGCCGCACGCCGGTAGGCCCGCGGTTTGTACTCGACGCCCTTCGCGTCGAGTAAGTCGGCGAACTCCTCCAGTCGTGTCGCGATTTCGTCGTTCCGGCTCATGTTATCTCCCTCGCCCGGCACGACCCGTGCCGGAATCGGCGTCCTCGTGGCCCAGCGCCTTCTGCAGGAACTTCATCCAGCGCTTGGTGTCGGCCGTCTCCTGGGCCTTCGCCTCCGCTTCGAGGTCGGCGGGGCCGAGCTGTTCGAGCGCGTTCAGCGCGCGGTCGATGCCGATGATGGCCTCGGCGAGTTCCTCGCCGCGCTCGTAGCTCACCTCCCCCTCCTCGATCAGTTCCTTGCGCTCGATGCGCTCGCGACGGAGGTTCTTCTTCGCCCGGTCGACCCGTTCGCGTTCGCCGCGCGGTATCGTGTCCCGGCGCTTTATCTCGAAGACGAACGACTGCAGGTCGACGTCTTCCCCCTGGACGGTGATCTCGTCGGGAATCGCCGCACCGACGGTCGCACCCTCCCGTTCGATGCGCTCCAACAGCTGTTTGCGCTCGAACTCTTGCACTACCCCGGCTTTCGAGCCACGGGGTCTTACCCGCTTCGCTCGGACCACCCGTGGGGTCGGTATCTTTTTCGTTCTCTCTGTTCCTACTACAGTACGTAACGAACGTCGGTAGTTCGGTGGCTCCCGATAAGATGTCCCTAACGTTCGAGCCCACAGCGGACAAGCCCGGGGTAGAAATCATCGACCCGGTGGAGCGCCAGCGCTACCGACTGTACACGTCCGCCCCCGTCTCCCCGACGCCGGTCTCGACCGACGGCTTCCGGTTCCCGGTCGGGTCGGCCGTCAGCGTCCGGACGAGCAGTATCGTCCTCCCGACCGTCGTGCCGGTGTACGTCCGCGACACGGCGGGCCAGACGGTCGCAGAGGTCAAACAGTTCGAGGCCGAGGCGGTGCCGGAGGGGACGTACAGCATCGACCTCTGTACCCGCATCAAGACCTACGTCCGGGCCGACACCGGGTTCGAGGTCAGCGTCGACATGGACCAGACCCGCATCGACTTCGGCGACCCGACCGAGATCCGGGTCGGTGCCCGCTCGCGTCACGAACGACCGGCGGCGACGGTCACGACTACCGAGGACCCGGTGGACGTGATGGCCGCCGTCGAGACGTTCGGGTCGGCGCTGAAGACGACCGACCCGGAGCGCTCGTATCCGACGCTCCGCGGCCACCCGCCAGCGCTCGAACTCGGCGACAGTCTGGACGTGCCCTCGTCTATCGAGCGCCCCGACACCGGGGTCCACCTCGAACTCCCGCCGGACCTCGGGTCCGTCTTCGTCGCCGCCCCCCTCGCGTACTATCTCGGGGCGTCCGTCGGTCCCGGTCCCGCACCGCGCCTGACGACCGACGACGGTTTCGAGCACTCGCTGTCGGGGCCGAGGGGGTACGAGCGCACGGTCGAACGGACGCTGAAGCAACTGTTCTTCCTCGACTGCGTCACCCGGACGGAGGGGCTCTACCAAATCGACCTCCACGAGCGGAACGCGGTCGAACCGTACCTCGACCTCGACTTCGCGGCGCTGTACGACCGCCCGCTGACCGAACAGGTGGCGGCCTACCTCGACGTGCCCTACGAGGTCGTCGAGGACCACGTCCCGGAGTGGCGGTTGACGACCCACGTCGACCCCGTCGCGGCCAACGCCGCACAGTTGCCCTTCGTCGTCGACGACCTCGCCGTCGTCCGCACGCACCAGCCGACCGGGAACAGTGGGACCAGCGAACCAGCGGGCTACGAGGAGACGCTCACCCGCTCTGACGACTTCACGCGCTCTGCCAGCACCGGAACTATGGCCAGGTCTACCGGCACGGAGGACGACTCGGACTCTCCCGGGCCGAACTACGTCGAACCGCAGGCCGACGACGCACTCGAACAGGCCTGGCTCGGCGACGGCGTCCCCATCGGCGCGACCAAACTCGTCCCCGAGGCGTTCCAGAACAGACTGGACCGCGAGACGACCGAGGGAGACATCACCATCAGGGTGGTCCAGAACGACGCCCGGATGGCCGCGGAACGCCAGATTGCCGACGAGGTGTACGGCAACCGCTCGGACCTGCCGTTCGAGATTACCGTTCACGAGAACCTGACGACCGACGAACTCGCGACGGTCCTCACGACCGACGCCGACTTCTTCCACTACATCGGGCACACCGAGCGCGACGGATTCACCTGCGAGGACGGCACGCTCGACGCCGCGACGCTTGACGACGTCGGCGTCGACACGTTCCTGCTGAACGCCTGCAACTCCTACCAGCAGGGGCTCAAACTGGTCGAGAAGGGTGCCATCGGCGGCATCGTCACGCTCAACGAGGTGCTCAACGACGGCGCCGTCCGCATCGGCGAGTCCGTCGCGCGCCTCCTCAACAGCGGGTTCCCACTCCGTGCGGCACTGACCATCGCCCGCGAGGAGAGCATCCTCGGCGGGCAGTACATCGTCGTCGGTGACGGCGGGATTACGGTGACGCAATGTGTGGGTGGTTCCCCAAATCTGCTTAGAATCGACAAAGAACAAGACGAATTCAAGGTGGCGATAAGGAGCTATGCCACCGATGAAAAGGGGATGGGGACGATATTCATGCCGTTCATATCTAACAGTGGCCAGTTCTATCTCGTATCTGGAGAAGTTGGGAGATTCACTCTCACACGCGGAGAATTGTCAGAATTTCTCAAGCTGGAGGAAGTTCCGGTTAGAAGAGACAGTATGCTTCAGTGGAGTACCTCATTAGACTTAGATTAGTCATCTGGGACGGTACACAACTATCCGGTCAATTTATCTAGTCTGAAAATACGAACGCTCCCCGAAATACTTCTTTTTCCATGTTCCATTCGGGTGTGCTGCCTAAGGATTCTATGTGAGGCTCAGGGACCAGCGATGCTCGCGTTGTTTGCGGCCACTGCACCCCCAGCCTGCGTGAGCAGGAGGAGAATCGTAAACAGTGCGCCAGCCATGCGTGGGTGTTCTGCGAGGTAGTCTCGCATCGTGTTGTCGGACATAGTACACCCAAACCATCACCGGGGTGTATATTAAAAATATTTGAAGTGTTCACACATATTTAAAATTGTATTAAGTAGAAATTAGTGGTATAATCGCTGCATACTACGATTCCGTCGGTCGAATGGGGGGACGTTCCGCTGTAACGCGGCCAATCACGGTCTGTCTCCGTCCTTGCTGGCGTTCATCCCGTCGTGGGAGTCGGTGTGTATTGGTAATCGGTGACTACCATCACTATCAGTATCGTTTTGTGACCGGCCACTAAATAGGTAGGTAGAGATACGTACCGATGGCTAACTACGAGCATACGCACGTCGCCCGCTTGCAATCGTCGATTTCGACCTGTCGGGGGGCCGGACTGGCTCGCATTCGTGGGTCAGACGACGGCGGGGCGTGGCGTACCGGCAGCGAACGCAGGCCGTCGACGGGTGGCGCGGCATGACGGCAGACGGAACCGGTGGCGGGACGGTGGAACTGTCCCGTGCGGTCCTTCGCGGGAGTCAGCGCGCGTCGAACCGGAGCGCTCCGCTCATCCGGACGGAGTCGTCGGACTCGGCCGAAGGGATGCAGTCGGAGGTGCCGATTCCGCTGGCGAAAGTCGAGACGAGCCAGCAGATTCGCGTCCTCCACGTCGACGACAACCCTCAGATCGGCGACCTGATAGAGACGTTCCTCGAACGGATAAACGACGAGTTCACCGTGGTCAGCGAGACGAGCGCCGTCGCCGCACTCGACCACCTTCGTGAGGGCACCGTCGACTGCATCGTCAGTGACTACCAGATGCCCAACACGGACGGGTTGGAGTTGCTCGAAATCGTCCGCGAGCAGTATCCCGACATGCCGTTCATTCTGTTCACCGGACGCGGGAGCGAAGAGATAGCGAGCGAGGCGATTCAGGCCGGCGTCACCGACTACATGCAGAAGGGGACCGGGACGGACCAGTACGAGGTGCTGGCCAACCGCATCCAGAACGCCGTCGAGAAACACCGCACCGAACAGCAGTTCTGGAACGCGCTGTCGTGGTACCAACGGCTCGTCGAACAGGAGATAGCCGGCGTCTGCATCGTCCAGAACTGCGAGTTCGTCTACGTGAACAAGAAACTGGCCGAGACGTTCGGCTACACGCAGGGCGACCTCGTCGGCGCGCCGCCGACCCGTATCACCGCCACCGACGACAGTTCCTTCTTCGAGGAGGTCCAGTCGGAGGACCACGGCGACCTGGAGTCGTTCGACGCGACGTTCACCGGCGTCCGCGCCGACGGCGAACGGGTCACCGTCGAAGTCTCCGGCGGCGCCATCGACTACGACGACGCGCCGGCGTGGATAGGCGTCCTCCGGGCGACCGACGGGCCGTCCGAGACAGACGAGTAGGCCGACCCGGACGCCCGTTCTTGCCGCGGTATCGCACAAGCACAACCCCTTTGCACGGCCCACCCGAAGTGTGGACAATGTCGGAGTGTGACGTCTGTGGTAAGCAAGAAAACATGCCCTACCAGTGCGGGCACTGCGGTGGTACTTACTGTGCCGAGCATCGGTTGCCGGAGTCCCACGACTGCGCGGGGTTAGACAACTGGGACGACCCGCAGGGGGTGTTCGACAGCGGGTTCGACGACAGCGTCGACACCGGCGGGTCGTCGAGCTCGGGCGGGGTCGCCAGCAGACTCGGTCTCGACACCGGTCCCGGCGGCCCGATGGCGTACTTCCGCGGGAACATGACCTACGTGTTCCTCGCGGCGATGGCCATCACCTTCATCGCCGAGCAAGTCGTGCTCGGGATAGCCGGCCGTGACCTGTTCCAGACGCTGTTCGTGCTCCACCCCGACAACCCCGAGTACGTCTGGACGTGGGTCACCTCCGTCTTCGCACACTCGCCGCGCGGGTTCTACCACATCCTCGGGAACGGCATCATCATCTACTTCTTCGGCCGCATCGTCGAGCAGCAGATGGGGTCGAAGCGGTTCACGGTGTTCTTCCTCGTCTCGGGGATGCTCGCTGGCCTCGGGCAGATTGCCCTGCAGGTCGTGCAAGGGACCGGCGCGTACGGCGTCCTCGGAGCGAGCGGTGCCGCACTCGCCATCCTGGCGTTCCTCACCGTGCTCAACCCCAGCCTCCGCGTGTACCTCTACTTCCTGATTCCGGTACCGATATGGGCCATCACCGGGTTCTACGTCCTGTTCAGCATTCTCGGGTCGCTGTCACCCGGGTCCGTGGGCCTCCTCGGCGGCAACATCGCCCACACCGCACACCTCATCGGCCTCGCCATCGGCCTCTGGTACGGCCGGAAGTTCAAGAGCGAGATGCGCGTACCCAGCCAACTCCAGTTCGGGCGGGGCGGCGGTGGCCCAGGCGGCCCGGGCGGACCGGGTGGACGCGGTCCCTTCTGAGATGGACGTCGTCCGCCCCGAGTTCGTCCCGGACCCGTCGCTGTCGACGGCCGAGATGGAGGCGCTCCAGCGAGACATCGCCGACGTGGCGGTCTTCGACGACGACCACGGCGTCGACCCGGCCGCCGTCGCCATCGACGGGCCGGTCGGACAGTCGACGCTCGGCGAGGCCGGCGACGGGGCGGCGGACGAACCGGACGCCGACCGGCCACTCGTCGCCGGCGTCGACCAAGCGTTCGTCGGTGACCGGGCCGTCTCGGCCGTCGTCGTCCTGCGCGGCCGAACGGTCGTCGAACGGGCCTTCGCCGTCGAACCGACGGAGATTCCCTACGTCCCCGGCCTCCTCTCCTTCCGCGAGGGCGGGGCCATCCTCTCGGCGTTCGCGGAACTCGACGCCGACCCCGACCTCGTGTTCGTCGACGGGAGCGGGCGCATCCACTACCGCGAGGCGGGCCTCGCGACACACGTCGGCGTCACCCTCGACGTTCCGACGGTCGGCGTCGCGAAGAACCTCCTCTGTGGGACCCCACGCGAGTCGCTGGACCGCAAACTCCCCGAAGGTACGCGGGTCCCCATCGACGCCGACGGCGACGTCGAGACGGCCGAGCGCGGGACCTGTATCGGCTACGCCGTCCAGACCCGGCAGTACGAGTCGGAGACGCAGTACGTCAACCCGCTCCTCGTCAGTCCCGGCCACCGCGTCGGAACGGAGACGGCCGCGGACCTCGTGCTGGCGACGGCCGCGGGGTACAAACTCCCCGAACCGACGCGCGTGGCGGATAGCTACGCCGACGAACTCAAGAGCGAGGTGTAGGCCGGCCGACCGCGACCGGGTGGGCTTAATTGCCCGGGGTGTGTCGGGCCTGCCATGGCCAAGACGGTGCTGATTACGGGCGCGGCCGGCGGCGTCGGCCGCGCGACCGCCGAGGCGTTTCTGGACGACGACTGGCGCGTGTGGGCGACGGCCGCCGACGAGGCCGACCTGACCGCCCTCGCCGAGGACGGCTGTGAGACGGCCGAACTCGACGTGACGAACGCGCGCGAGTGTGAACGTGTCGTCGAGGACGTGGTCGACGAGGCCGGACGCATCGACTGTCTAGTGAACGCCGCGGGGACGGCCCAGTTCGGAGCCGTCGAGGACGTCTCGACGGCCGAGCTAGAGGCGCAGTTCGACCGCAACCTGCTCGGCACCCACCGGATGGTCCGAGAGGTGTTGCCGCACATGCGCGCTCGCGAGAACGGGACCGTCGTCTCCGTCTCCAGCGTCGCGGGCCGCCTCTCGCTCCCGGGACAGGGCGGCTACGCGGCCTCACAGTTCGCCGTCGAGGGACTGAGCGACGCGCTCCGCGTCGAGGCCGCGGAGTTCGACGTGGACGTGGTCGTCGTCGAACCCGGCCCCGTTCAGACGGCGGGCGACGACGAAGCGGAACGAGGACCGAACGCCGAACAGACCGGCGCGTACGACTGGCTCTATCAGGCACAGGAAGACTCGCGCCTCGCCGGCGTCAGGGACGCCGTCTCGGTGACGCCGGGGGCCGTCGCGCTGACCGTCCGCGACGCCGCCAACGCCAGCGACCCCGCCCCTCGCTATCCCGTGGGCGAGGGTGCGAAACTCCTCTTGCTCGCACGGCACGTCCCCGCCCGGTGGCGCGACGCCGCGTTCTCGGTCGTCCGGAAACTGCTAGACTGAGTCAGTCGAGGCAGGCCGCCACGACGGCGAGCAGTCGCTCGCCGTGGACCTCCTCCGCGAACAGCGGGACCCGACGGACCTCGTGGCCCCGGAACAGGTCCTGTGCGCGCGCCAGCGCGTCCTGCTGGACCTGCCAGCGCCGCGCACAGAACTCACAGTCGTCGTGGTTCGGACCCGCGATGTCGACGTCGCGGCCCAGCACCTCGCTGGGGTCCTGCATCACGCGGTTGACGACGACGGTGCCGACCGGGATGTCGAACTCCCGCAACTGTCCGAGGAGGCGTTCCGACTCGACCACGGAGAGTTCCTCGGGGACCATCACGACCCGGAAGTCCGTCTTCGTCGGGTCCCGCAGAATCGCCCGCAGATGCTCGATACGGTCGCTGAGTTCCCGCAGGTCGTCGATGCCCTCCTCGGGGTCCACGTCCTCGTCGGCGCCGAACATGCCCCCGAGGTTGCCCATCATCCCGGAGAAGCGCTCGCGTAACTGGAGAATCTTCCCGACCATCGAGTCCATTGTCTCGGGCAGTTCCAGCAGTCGAAGCGTGTGGCCGGTCGGAGCGGTGTCGACGACCACGCGGTCGAACCGGTCGTCGTCGATGTAGTCCAGCAGGAGTCGCATCGCGGCGGCCTCGTCGGCCCCGGGCATGGACCCGCCGAGGAGGCCGTCGTCGCCACCGACGGGGTCGTCGCCGGCCCCGCCACCGAGTGGACCGTCGTCACCGCCCAGCATCCCACCGAGGCCGCCCAGCGCGTCGTCTTCCATGCCGAGCGGTCCCTCGCCCACGGCCGCCTCCGGGTCGATTTCCGCGGCGAACAGCGGCACGTCCTCGCGGATGCGCGTCGGTTCGGCCGGTATCTGCGTCTCCAGCGTGTCCGACAGCGAGTGGGCGGGGTCCGTCGAGACGACGAGCGTCGCCGTCCCGTCGCGGGCGGAGGCGAGCGCAGTGGCGGCCGCACACGTCGTCTTACCGACGCCGCCCTTGCCGCCGTACAGCACGTAGTCCGGTGCGTCGACACCGGTCGGCGTGTCGATGTCGTCGACTGCCTCGACGTCGAGATTGTTCATACCCGAGGCTACGCCTCTGGCCTTGAGTACTTCCCGAAAACGGCACGACGGGTCCGGTGGGCCGTCCCCGCGTCGGGTGTGGCGAGTCCGACGGGGACCACTCACGGGGGCCGAAGAGCGCTACTGGCGAGAGGACCGCGCTTCACGGACTTCCGCACCGTCGCGTAGTTTGTCCTCGCAGTTCGGGCAGACCCTGGGCCCGTGTGCTTCGGAGGCTTCTGGTGTAAACACCCGCACGTACTGCTCGGTTACGAACTCACCGCAGTTTTGACACTCGGGCATCTCTTGTAACACTCTAATGATTCTGTATAGGCTTTTTGTTGCCAACGAAATGTTCCGGTTAATAACTGCTTGCAGCCGAACTGCCCGGGGTTACTCGTGCTTTCGCCAGAACGCGTCCAGCTGGCCGGCGAGGAACTCCGGGGTCATCCGCGTGAACTCCTCGCGTTCGCCGGGCGGGAGGAACGGATAGACGGAGTGGCGGGCATCCGGGGTGTACCGTCGGCCGACGAACGCGCGGACGCCCACTTCCTCGCTCCCGCGGATGACGCGCCCGATGGCCTGCCGTGCGCGACGGACGGCGGGGACCGTCAACGCGTACTCGAAGGCGTTCTCGTCGCCGAAGGCGTCGCCGTAGGCCCGCTGGACCGCTCGCACGCGGGGCGACCCGATGTTGACCAGTGGGACGCCGACCACGGCACAGGTCGACAGTTTCGCGCCGTCGTAGTCGACGCCCTCGGTCAGCGTCCCCCGGGTCGAGGTGACCAGCACCTTCCCGTCGCCGCGGAAGAACGCCTGTTTGCGCCGCTCGGTCTCCTCGTTGGACGAGGACTCGTCGACGACGACTGGTTTCTCGACGGCCGCCTGTAGATACGCGCCCGCCCAGCGCGCCTCCCGGTAGTTCGGCATCGCCACCATGACGTTGCCCGGCGAGCGAGCGAGGGCCCGCAGCGCCTGCGCGTACTCGTCGCGGGTCGGGTTCCAGTTCTCGCCGAGCGGTTCCATCTCCTCGGGGTCCCCCCGATTGCGAGCGGTGAACGGCCGCGCGTCGACGAGGTACGACGCGCGGTTCTCGGGCGGGAACGGGAGGTCGTACGTCGTCGTCCGGACCGGCCGCGTCAGGTCGTCGCCGTCGTCGCCGTCGTCCGTCTCTGCCAGCGCGTCGAGTCCCGAGACGCGGGTGAACACGTCGAGCGGTTCTAGCGTCGCGCTCATCAGCACGCCACCGCCTAACTCGTCGAAGGCGTCCCGGAGCGCCGTCGCCGGCATGCAGTTGTAACAGAGCAGGCCCGCCGTGTAGACGGCTTCGTAGTCGGCGTCGGTGCTCCGAGACTCCTTCGGCGAGTGGTCGAGTTCTATCTCTCGGAGGAACGTCGAGTGGTCGCGCTCCCACCACTGGCCCGCGAGGACGCCGACGGCCGCACACACCGGCTGGCGGGTCAGGCCCAGTTGGTCGATGGCGTCCTCGACGGCCGCTCCGATCTTCGACAGCGAGCGCCACAGTTGCCCGTCGTACCCCTTGTCCTCGGCCCACTCGGTGAGTTCGTCTCGTTCGACGGTATCGGGGTCCCGGAGCGGAATCTCGCGGTCGTGTTCTGGCAGTCGCTCCGGGTTCGCCCGCCAGCCCTCGTGTTCGGCGTCGAGGAACGACTCCACCCGGTCGTCCAGCCAGCGCCCCAAATCGTCGTAGAACTTCCGGGCGTGGTCGACCGCTTCGAGTGGCACCTCGCGGGCCGAGAGCACCTCCCGGACCTGCGCCTTGTGGTCGGCGCTCTGCTGGGCGCGCTGGACCAGCAGGTTGCAGTCGTTGCGCGCCTGCGCGATGGTCTGCTTGCCCAGTCTATCCGAGAGCAGGTCCCGAACCCGTTCTTCGAGGCGGTGGGCCTCGTCGACGACGACGAACGTCTGGTCGTCGAGCACCGACGACAGGAGCGGTCGCGCGGTCGGGTCGAACAGGTGGTTGTAGTTGCCCACGACCACGTCCGCTTCCTCCAACATGACGCTCATCACTCGGTGGGGGCAGGTCCCCCGTTCGACGGCGGCCGGGAGGTAGTTCTCCAGCGTCACGACGTTGTTCGGCCCGGCCGAGAAGTCCACCGGCGACCCCTTGTTCCGGGCGTACCAGTCGGCCTCGAACGGGCAGTACAGCGGCGGGTCGTCGCTCTCGGCCATCGACTCGGGCGCGGTGGGTTGCTCGGGCCGATAGGGCGAGGCCGCCCCCGCCGTCGAGAGCGTGTCCTCGCCGAGTCGCGTCTGGGACTGGGCGTCCGGTCGCGCCGCCGCGGCGAGGTCCTGTCCTTTCCTCGGGTCCCACCACTGGTCCTCGTCGTCTACCTCGTTCTGGATGGCCGTCTCCGCGACGGCGGCCCCGTCCGAGCGGCCGTCGTCCTCGACGAGTCTGGCCGTCGCCTCGCGTAAGTCCTCACACCGGTCGTGGGTCCCGACGTCCTCGGGGAACTGCCCTTCCCGCCCGTACGGGCAGAGGTCCGTCTTCCCGACCAGCGCGATGCCGTCGAACGGCTCTTCGACCCCGGCGTTCAGCGTCCGCAGGTCGTCGACGAACTGCTGTAACTGCTGTTTGACCGGCGTGACGACGACGACTCGCTCGTAGAGGTCGGTGTCCCGGACGAGGTGGGCCGCGGCGGTCAGCGCCGCCATCGTCTTGCCCGTCCCGCAGGGACCCTCCATCGCCAGAAAACCGCGCGACTTCCCGGCCTCGATGGCGCGCTCGACGGCGTCGGCCTGATTCTCGTACGGTGCCTCGAAGCCGAAGTACTGCCGCCATGACTCGTCGCCTGTCGAGGCCGTGTCCCGCATCGGCACAGGGTTAGGCGGCCCGGTATTTGAACCGCCGGGTTCGCTGGCACGGCGCTGGGGCGGGCCCGGTCACACACCTCGGTGGCCGTGAAGCAGAACACTGGGCGAGGACGGAACCGACCCGCGACGCCGGCGTCGGTTACACCCCAGTACTGACCCCGGACTCGACGGCGGCCCGGGAGTCGCTCACGTCGAACTTCGCCAGCAGGGACTGGAGTCGCTCTGCCTGCTGGTTGAGCGACTGCACATTGCCGTCCACCTGTGACATCGACGCGGCCTGTTCCTCCGCGGCCGCGGACGCGCTCTCCGTCTCGTCGGCCGTCGACCGACTGATGTCGGCTACCTCCTCGACCATCGAGACGGCCTCCTCCGTGCTCGCGGCCTGCTCGTCGGCCGTGTCGCTTATCTCCTGAATCCCGTCGTCAGTCTCCGCGGCGTTCTCTCTGACCGTCGTGAACGCGTCGAGGACTTCCTGAACCGCCTCGACGCCCTCCTGCATGTTCCGCTCGGCCGCTCGGGCTTCCTCGACCGTCGCGTCGGTCTGTGCCTGCGTCTCCGCGATGAGTTGTTCGATCTCGTTGGCCGACTCCTGGGTCTCCTCGGCCAGTTGCTTGACCTCGTTCGCGACGACGGCGAACCCGTCGCCGCTCGCACCGCCCTCGCCGCCCCCGGCGCGCGCGGCCTCGATGTTGGCGTTCAGTGCGAGCATGTTCGTCTGCTCGGCGATGTCGCCGATGAGTTCCACGATGTCGCCGATTTCGGCCATCTGGTCGTCCAGCACCTCGACGCTGTCGACCGTCGCGTCGATGGCCGACTGCACCTCCCGCGAGTCCTCGATGGCCCGTCGAGCCGTCGACTCGCCCGACTCCGCGATTTCGGTCGTCTCGCGGGACCGCTCGGCGACGGTCTCGGCCGACGCCGCGACTTCCTCGACGGTCGCCGAGAGGTCGGTCATCTCCCCCGAGACGGTCTCGAGCATCTCCCGCTGGTCGCTCGCGCCGGCGGCTATCTCCTGAATCGCCCGGCTCACCTCCTCGCTGGCCTGCTTCGCTTCGCCGGTGCCCGCACTCGCCTCCGTCGTCGTGGCCGTGACCTCCTCTGCGAACGACTGAATCTCCCGCATCGCCGACTCCGTCTCGTCCATCATCTCGTTGAACGACGCGGCGATCTGGGTCATGGCGTCGCTCTCGCTGTCGGCGTCCAACCTGACGCCGAGGTCGCCCTCGGCGGCCCGCGCCATGGTCTCGCTGTAGGCGTCGGCCGTCGCTTCGAGGTGCTGGTTGGCCTCCTCGACCGCTCGCTGTTTCGCCTCGGCCTCGGCCTTCAGCTCCTCGGCCTCGGCTCTGGCCTCCTCTATCTCGGCCTGCTTCGCCTCGAGGTCGGCGATCTCCTCGCTCTTCGCTCGTGCCTGCGCTAACTGTTCGGCCGCTTCTTCGCGCGACCGCTCGGTCGAGTACCAGTGTGCCATCAGCGCCATGGCGAGCGCGAGGACGAACACGCCGTGGATGAGCCCCCAGACCCACGGGTTGTCGATAGCGGCCGTGTGGTTGTAGACGCGGCTGGGATTTATCATCCCGAAGACGCCGTGCGTGAGCACGACGTAGCCGATGCCCAGCGCGAACGGGACCCAGTCTTCGTAGACGGCGACGACGGCCATCCCGACGAAGAAGTGGAAGTGCGCCTCGATGAACCCGCCCGAGAAGTGGACGAGGACGACCGAACACGACAGGAGCCCCGTCGTCGCGAGTGCCGTCCGAACCCGGAGTGGTAGCCGCGACACGCTGGCGGCGGCGACGAGTGCGACCACGACGCCCAGTTCGAACAGGACGGTCCCCAGTGGAATCGACGGCACCGTCGCCCCCGTGACGAGCGACTCGGTCCCCTCGAACATCCCGAGAGCGAAGAGGAACGGCACGTGAGCGAGCACGAGGAAGATAATCTTCCGGTGGCGGGCCCGCCACGTCTCTTCGGGAATCGAATCGCCGCTCGGCGTGTACTTGACGAAATCACGGAGCGCTTGCTCCCACTTGGAACCCCGGACGAGCGCGTCGCCGGAACTCACGTTCGCATCGGCCATACGAGATGGGAAACCTAGTCGGAGAAAAGCGCTCGCCTCACAGTATCAAACGTTGTAATCGACGGAAGTGTACCGGTAACGGCACTCACACGAGGGCGAAACTCGGGAGGTACAGCGCCAGACAGACGACGGCCGCACGCCGGTCGATACCCCGTCGCCAGTAGAACAGCGCGAGGACGGCGATGGAGACGCCGAGCATGTACCACAGCGAGGGCACGATGGCGGCGGTGACGGCGCGGTCGGCACCGACGACGAGGGCGGCGAGTCCGGAGACGAACAGTGCGGCCTCGACGAGCATCGGCCGTCGGCACTCCCGCCGGACAGTAAAGTATGGAGTCTGAACGCGGTTAGTCGTCGCTTTCCGCGGGTTGGCGGTCGCTCGTCGGTTCCTCGTCGCCGAGCAGTTCCTCCCGGTGTTCGTCCAGCAGGGGGGCACGGCCGCGGGGCCGGGGGTTCGTCTCGGTCATCTTGATGGGACTGCCGGCGACGGTCATCTCGTCGTCCACGCCCGGTTGGGAGATGTCGGCGAGCATCTCCCGGTCTCGGACGTGCGAGTCAGCGAAGACGTCACTCGCGTCTTGGACGGGTGCCGCCGGGACGCGCCCGTCGAGTCGCGCCACGAGTTCGTCGGTCGTCTGCTGGCGCGTCCAGTCGGCTATCTCGGCGCGCAACGCCTCGCGGTTGCGGAGTCTGTCCGGCGTCTCCGGGTAGTCGGCGGCGAGGTCCGGTCGGTCCATCGCCTCGCACAGCGTCTGCCAGTGGCGGTCGTTGAACGCGGCGACGACGACGTAACCGTCCGCCGCCTCGAAGGCGTCGTAGGGGAACAGCGTCGGGTGGGAGTTGCCCTGCCGGGTCGGTGCCTCCCCGTCACAGGAGTACTGGTAGACGGTCCGCTCGGCCAGCGACACCATCGCGTCGTACATCGCCGTGTCGACGTACTGGCCCTCGCCGGTTCGCTCGCGGTGGTGGACGGCCGCGAGGATGCCGACGGCGTTCAGCGCCGCGGTGAAGATGTCGCCGACGCCCGGCCCCACTTTCGTCGGCGGGCCGTCCTCGGGGCCGGTTATCTCCATGACGCCGCCCAACGCCTGTGCGATGAGGTCGAAGGAGGGCTGGCCCTGTCGGTGCGTCTCGCCGGTTCGGGGGTCGCCGAAGCCCCGAATCGAGGAGTAGATTAGCTGGGAGTTCCGCTCGCGCAGGGTCTCGTAGCCGAGGTCGAACTTCTCCATCGTCCCGGCTTTGAAGTTCTCGACGACGACGTCCGCGCGGTCGACCAGCGAGAGGAACGCCTCGCGGTCCTCGTCGGTCCGCAGGTCGAGTTCCAGCGAGCGCTTGCCGCGGTTGACGCTCTGGAAGTACCCGCCGTAGGCCTCCGCCTCGGGGTCGTCGACGAAGGGCGGGTTCGAGCGAATCATGTCGCCGCCGGGTCGCTCGACTTTTACGACGTCCGCGCCCATGTCCGCGAGCAACATCGTGCAGTACGGTCCGGACAGGACCTGCGTCAGGTCGAGCACCCGCAGGTCGGCAAGCGCACCCATGTCGAGACGGACCGACGGCGACGGCATAAATCTTGGTGATAAATCATTATATATTCTCTAGGGGCGTATTATCATGAAAGACCATTAAGTTTATACTGTCGCCGCGAGCACCGTGTAGTACATGCCCCGGACCGTCATTCTCGGCGTGATTGGTTCCGACGCTCACGTCGTCGGTATCACGATTCTCGAGCAGGCGCTCTCGGCCGCTGGCTTCGAGGTCGTCAACCTCGGCGTCCAGACCTCACAGGCCGAGTTCGTCGACGCAGCGAAAGCTCACGGCGCCGAGGCTGTACTGGTCTCCTCGCTGTACGGGCACGCCCGGCAGGACTGTGAGGGGTTCCACGACCTCCTGGAGTCCGAAGGGCTCGACGTCCTGACCTACGTCGGCGGCAACCTCGCCGTCGGGCAGGACGACTTCGAGTCCACCCGCGAGACGTTCCGCGAGATGGGCTTCGACCGGGTCTTCGACGCGGAGACCGACCCCGAAGACGCCATCGCGGACCTCCGTCGTGACCTCGAACTCACGGCCACCGAGGGCGAGCAGGTCAGGGTCGACAGCTGACCATGCTCACGGACACGAGGCTCGCCGCCGACGAGCTACAGCACATCGCGAACGACTTGCGGGACAACTGGCACACGGGCCGGCAGGTCGACTTCGAGGAAGCAATCGCCTTCCACGAGTCCCTCCCCGCGAGCAAGCAGTTCGCGCCGGTTCTCGAATCCGCCGACCAGCCGCTGTTACAGCCCCGTGCCGGCGTCCCCCTGCTCGAAGACCAGATAGACCTCCTCCGGTACTTACAGGACGAGGGCGGTGCAGACCTGTTGCCCACCACCATCGACTCCTACACGCGTGACAACGAGTACGAGAAAGCGGAGGAGGGCCTCGCGGCCTCTCGCAACGGCGACGCCGACGAACTCAACGGCTTCCCGGCCGTGAACCACGGCGTCGAGGACTGTCGTCGCCTCGTGCGCGCGCTGGACGCACCGATAGAGGTGCGCCACGGGACGCCCGACGCGCGCCTGCTGGCGATGGTCACCCTCGCGGGCGGGTTCCAGTCCTTCGAGGGCGGCCCGATATCCTACAACATCCCCTACACGAAGCGTCACGACCTGGAGACGACCATCGAACACTGGCAGTTCGTCGACCGGCTCTGCGGTGCCTACACCGAACGCGGCGTCACGATCAACCGCGAACCGTTCGGCCCGCTGACCGGCACCTTGGTGCCGCCGTGCATCGCCATCGCGGTGATGCTCGTGGAGGGCCAACTCGCGGCCACGCAGGGGGTCCGCTCGCTCACGCTGGGCTACGGACAGGTCGGCAACGTCGTGCAGGACGTCGCCGCCCTGCGCGCGCTCCGTGAACTCGGCGAGGAGTTCCTCCCCGATTCGGTCACCGTCACCACCGTCTTCCACGAGTGGATGGGCGGGTTCCCGCCGGACGAGGCCCGCGCCAACGGTGTCATCAGTCTCGGCGGCGCGACGGCGGCCGTCGCCAAACCGGACAAGGTCATCACGAAGTCCCCACAGGAGTTCCAGGGCGTCCCGACGAAGGAGGCCAACGCCTCCGGGTTGCGCACGACGAGACAGCTCATCGACATGATGATAGAGCAAGACATCGACCTGAACGGCATCGACGAGGAACAGCGCCTCATCGAGCGCGCGACCCGCGCGCTGATGGACGCAATCTACGAGGCCGGCGACGGCGACGTAGCGCAGGGGGTCGTCCGGGCGTTCGACTCGGGCGCGATGGACGTGCCGTTCGCGCCGAGCGACGCCGCCGCCGGTGCGGTCCTCCCAGCCCGGGACGACGACGGCCGGGTGCGCATCTTCGAGTTCGCCGACCTCGCCCTCCCCGACGACATCAAGGAGACGCACAAGGCTCGACTCGGCGAACGCGCGCGGACGGAGGGCCGTGACCAGTCGTTCCGGATGGTCGCCGACGACGTCGACGCCATCAGCGACGGCAAACTCATCGGGCGACCGACCGGGAAACGGGGAGGTGCCAGCGATGCGGATTGAGGAGGTCCGTGCGGTGCCGGGCCTCTCCGGGTTCTTCTTCGACGACCAGCGCGCTATCAAGGACGGCGCGACCCAGCGAGGGTTCGCCTACGACGGCCAACCGGTGACCGACGGCTTCGAGCGAGTCCGAGAGGCCGGCGAGTGTCTCATCGTGGAACTCGAACTCGCCGACGGCTCAGTCGTGACGGGCGACTGCGCCGCGGTGCAGTACTCCGGCGCCGGCGGCCGGGACCCGCTCTTCCGCGCCGACGAGTACCGTCCGGTCGTCGAGGGGACCGTCGCCGACACGCTGCGGGGCCGGGACGCGACGCTGTTCCGGGAGAACGCCGAGACGCTGGAGGCCATCGACCCGGAGCGCTCCGGCGGTGACCGCCTGCACACGGCGGTCCGCTACGGCGTCTCGCAGGCGCTCCTGAACGCCGCCGCTCGCGCCCGCGGACAGACGCCGACGGCCGTCCTCGCGGCGGCCTACGACACCACGCCGGCCACGTCGCCGGTCCCGGTGTTCGGCCAGTCGGGCGACGAGCGCCGGACCAACGCCGAGAAGATGCTCATAAAGGGCGTCCCCGTCCTCCCCCACGGCCTGTTCAACAGCGTCGAGAAGGTGGGTGAGGACGGCAAAGGATTACGCGAGTACCTCGCGTGGCTCTCGGACCGCGCGGGCGAACTCGGCCCCGAGAACTACGCGCCGCGGTTCCACGTCGACGTCTACGGCATCCTCGGGAAGGTGTTCGGCCCGCCGTACGACCGCACCGAGGTCACCGACTACTTCGAGACGCTCCGGGAGGCCGCCGCGCCGTACCCGCTGCAGGTCGAAGGGCCGATGGACGCCGGCGGCCGCACCGAGCAGATCGAGCAGATGGCCGAGTTGCGCGAAGGGTTACGGAGCGCCGGTGTCGACGTCGACATCGTCGCCGACGAGTGGTGCAACACCTTCGAGGACGTTCAGGCGTTCGTCG
This sequence comes from Haloarcula rubra, assembly GCF_019599465.1. Taxonomy (GTDB): domain Archaea; phylum Halobacteriota; class Halobacteria; order Halobacteriales; family Haloarculaceae; genus Haloarcula; species Haloarcula rubra. The sequence goes on along the minus strand of NZ_RKLR01000001.1, from coordinate 244,145 downwards.
ACGCGGGCGCGGCCGACGTGGTGCAGGTGAAGACGCCGGACCTCGGCGGCGTCCAGCGCTCCGCCGAGGCGGTGCTGTACTGCGACGGGACGGACACTCGCGCGTACCTCGGCGGGACCTGCAACGAGACGGTCACCTCCGCGCGGGCCTGTGCCCACGTCGCCCTCGCGACGGACGCCGCACAGGTGCTGGCCAAGCCTGGCATGGGCTTCGACGAGGGGTTCATGGTCGTCACCAACGAGATGCGACGGGCGCTCGCCCGTCAGCGCGGCGGCCGACAGGAGGTGCAGGCCGATGACTGACTGGAGCGACCCCGACGCCCTCGACTGCTCGGACGAGACGACGTTCGACGCCTTACTGGACCGTGCCGACACCCGCGAGAAGGGCCACTACTTCGAGTTCTTCGCGGAGGGCGACGAACTCACTCACGACCCCGGACTCCGCCTCTCCCGGCACGGGAGCGAGCAGTGGATGGGCCAGACCCTGAACCACGACCCGGCGTACTGGCGTTCCGACACGGCCCGCGAGCGCGGGTTCGACGGCGTGCCCGTCCACCCGGACTACCTGCTGGCCTGCGTGATGGGTATCACGGTCGAGGACCTCTCGGAGAAGGGCGGCTACTTCCTCGGCCGGACAGACGTCGAATTCCACCGGCCCGCACGGCCGGGCACCGAACTCGCCGTCACCTCCCGCGTCGTCGACACCCGGACCTCCTCGTCCCGGCCGGCCTACGGCATCGTGACGTGGGCGACGGAGGGCCGGGACCGCGAGACGGGCGAGACGCTCGTCTCCTACGAGCGGACGAACATGATTCCGCGCCGGGAGCCAGCGGCGACGGACGGCAGCGGGTCGATGGCCGACGGCGAAGCAGACCCCGAAGCGCCCGACATCCCCGACACGCTCCTCACGCCGGACGGCGGCCACTTCGAGGACTTCCGTGACGCCCTCGAACGCGCCCGCGAGGAACAGGCCGCCGTCGCCTACCGCCACGAACGCGGTCGCACCATGGACGACCAATTGGTCGCGGGCCTACCGCTGGCGACGCTCAACACCGCCCGTCAGCACCACAACCGCGACGAGATGGCCGACTCGCCCTCGGGCGACATCGTCGCCTACGGCGACGTGACGCGCTCCATCGCGCTGGCTCACGCCCGCTCGGACGAAGCGACGTACCGCGAGCGACGCTTCGAGGACGAGCGGTTCCACTCGTTCGTCACGCTCGGCGACACGATATACGGCTTCACTCGAGTCCTCGACTGTGACGCCGACGACGGCCCCGAAGAGGCCGGCGCGGTCACCTTCGAACACGTCGCGTTCAATCAGGACAGCACCCCGGTCTACAGCGGCCGGCGAACCGCACTCGTTCAGCGCTCCCAATGACAGACACACGACTCTGCCGCACGTTCCAGACCGCACCCGCTGCCGTCCCGCGTGACGACAGCGCGAAGTTCCTCGACTCCGGCCTCACCAGCGAGGGGTTCCAGACCCCCGATTGGCTGGTGCCGGACATCGAGGACGGCACCGCGCCGTCGATGAAGGAGGAGGCCGTCGACAACATCGTCGAGCGAGTGCCCGACCACGCCCCCGACTTCGCCGGGAAGATTCTCCCGCGCGTCGAGTGGGCCTACGACGGCGCTCAGTTCCGCGAGCGCGGGACCGAACAGGTCCGCCGCCTCGCGAGCGAGGTGGGCGAGCATCTCGACGGCGTCGTCTTCCCGAAGGTCGGCCGTCTCGACGACGTGCGCGAGGCCGCTGGGGTGCTGGCCGACGCCGAACGCGACGCCGGCCTCGACGACGGGTCGCTGGAGATGGCCATCATCCTCGAGACGGCGGCCGCCCGCTCGGACCTCCGAGAGATTTGCCAGTTCGCCACCGACTCCAGACTCTCGGGTATCGTCTTCGGTCCCGTCGACTACACGGCCGAACTGGGCGGTCGGGCGCTCCACGGCGAGCGACCGCGCTGGGACGGCCTGCTCGAAGCGATGTCCAACGAGACGAGCGCCGCGGGCATCGTCTCCATCGGCGGCCCGTTCGACCAGTTGTTCCACGAACGCGCCGGCGTCACCTACTACAACGCCGAGGGGTACGCCGACCAGGTCGAACACGAGGCGACCATCGGCATCGACGGGTCGTGGTCGCTCCACCCCAAACAGACCGCGCAGGCCAACCGCATTCACATGCCCAGTAGCGACGAACTGGACCGGGACCTCTCGAAGATAGAGGCCTTCAACGAGGCCAAGCGCGAGGGGACTGGCGCCGTCGTCGTCGACGGCCAGATGGTCGACGAGGCGACGTACAAGAACTTCGCCAACACGGTTCTGACGGTGCGAGCCATCGACGACTCGCACCCGGACCAGACCGGCCAGTACTACGACGACAGTCTGTTAGAGCGGGCGCTGAACGTCGAGTTACAGTTCAACTGACTGACGGTGGTGCTCGGTGCGGCGCCGTTCCGACGGGTCGAGTCCGTCTGACCTACTCGAAGAAGTTCCCTAGTCGCTCGGCCGCCTCCTCGACGCGGGGCGTCACGAGGGCGAACCGTATCCAGTCCGACCGGGACTCGCCGAACGCCTCCCCGGGCATCCCGGCGACGCCGGCCTCGTCGACGAGTTCGTAGACGTTCTCGAAACTGCCGGCGAAGTCGGGGAACCGCGCCATCACGTAGAACCCGCCCTCCGGCCGGTTGTACTCGGCGCCTGCGGCGTCCAGCGCCGCACAGAACGTGTCGATGCGCCGTTCGAGGCGGCGCCGACACTCGGCGTAGTACTCCGGCGAGGTGGTCTGTAAGGCTCGTTCGACCGCGTACTGGGCGGGGCGACTCCCGCTGACGTTGGTCAGCATGTGTCGTGTCGCTGCGCGGTCGACGAGGTCACCACTCGGCCCGTCGGGCGACGGGAAGACGGCGTAGCCCACCCGCAGTCCGGTTATCGCCATCGACTTCGAGAAGGCGTTCGTGGCGACGACGTTCGGCGAGTCGTGTTCCAGCGCCGACGCGAACCGGCCGGCGTAGTCGAAGTGGTCGTACACCTCGTCGCTGACCAACAGCGCGTCGTGGTCCTCGGCGATAGCGACGAACTCGGCCATCGCGTCGGCGTCGTAGATGGCACCGGTCGGGTTGTTCGGCGAGTTGACGACGATGACGCTCGTCTCGTCGCTGGCGGCGGCCCGCACGGTCTCCGGGTCGAGGCGGCCGTCATCGCCCGCGGCGACGAACGTCGTCTCCGCGTCGAGGAAGTTCGCCCGGCCGGCGTAGTAGGGGTAGACGGGGTCGGTCAGCACAATCTCGTCGCCCGAGAAGTGGTCCAATCCGCCGGTCATCGCGAGGTGGTTGGCCTCGCCCGTCCCGTTCGTGACGACGACGCGGTCGACGGTGACGTCGCGTCTGGCGGCTATCTCCTCGCGGAGCGACTTGAGGCCACGGCTGGGCGCGTACTGGTACTCGTCGGCGTCGGCCTCGGCGTAGTCTCGGAGACCGTCCCGGAGTCCATCCGGCGGGTCCCAGTCGGGGTTGCCCGATACCATGTCGACCACGTCCCGGTCGGCCCGGGCCGCGTACTGCATCACCCGGAAGAACTGCGGCGTCTCGTAGTCCATACCAGCGGTCGGCGCTCCGCGGCCGTCTTTCTTTCCGTTACTGCCTGACGTAGAGGGTCAGGACGCCGAGTGCGAGGAGCAACGCCCCCCACAGGAGGTCCGACCCGGGCAGGAACCCGAGGACGAGCGTGACGATACCCGAGGAGACGAGCGACCAACCGAGGGTGGTCTGGTAGGCCATAGGACGTGTTGGTGACCCAGACGGAAAGGTCCGAGCCCCGCGACTGAACGCTTATCCACGCCCGCGTGCAACGACCGGCCATGACCGACGACGAGACACCTATCGAGGAACGCGTCGGCGACGAACTCCGCGACCGCGGGGAGACAGTCGCCGTCGCCGAGTCCTGTACCGGCGGCCTCGTCGGGTCGCTGTTGACCGACGTCCCGGGCTCTAGCGACTACTTCGACCGCGCCATCGTCTCGTACTCCTACCGTGCGAAACAGGAACTGCTGGCCGTCTCCCGCGAGGCTCTGGACGCCCACGGCGCCGTCTCCGAACCGGTCGCCCGCGAGATGGCTCGGGCCGTCCGAGACACCGCGGGGACCGACTGGGGCGTCGCTACCACGGGCGTCGCCGGCCCCACCGGAGGCTCTCCGGAGACGCCGGTCGGGACCGTCTACGTCGCCGTCGCACACGCCGCGCCGTGGGAGACGAACGACTCCGACTGTACGGTCACTCACTACGAGTTCGACGGGTCCCGAACGGAGGTCAAGACACGCATCGCCAGACAGGCGCTCACGGACCTGTTAGACGCCACACAGGAGGAGTAGCAAAACCTATCGGGTGGCCGTCCATCGAACCGCGTAGATGGACAAACGCGGCCACGTTCTGAACGCGGTCCTGTTGAGCATCGGGCTGGGGTACGTCCTCGACCCCTCCGGGGACGTCTCGACGTTCGCGACCATCGCGGAGGTGTTCCTCCCGGTGGTGCTGGGGGCGCTGTTCCCCGACGTCGACACGGCCTTCGGGAAACACCGGAAGACGCTCCACAATCTCCCGGTTCTCCTCGTCTTCGTCGCCCACCCAATCTACCACGGCGGCAACCTCCAGTGGGTGTGGCTCGGCGTCCTGACCCACTACGTCCTCGACTATCTGGGGTCGAAACGGGGCATCGCGCTGTTCTACCCGCTCTCGGACACCGAGTACGGGTTCCCCTCGGGGGTCACCACGTCCAGCGACAGGGCCGAAATCGTCACTGTTGCCGTCACGATATTCGAACTCGTCGCCATCGCGGCGCTGGTCCACGTCCTGCCGCAGTACCTCCCGCCAGAGATAACGCAGACACTCGCCGAGAACACGGCGCTCGTCGCTTAGTACACTTTCACGTCGTCGAACTGGCCGTCGTAGGCGACGTGGTCCGGGTGGGTCGGCGCCGTCCCCTGGAGCATCACCCGGTCGAACTTCTCCCAACTGTTCTCGTAGCCCAGATGCGCGAACTCCAGCCCACGGCGGAGCGTGTGGCTCAGTCCGTCGCGGTGGACGATTCGCCGCGGGACCTCGTCTCGTAGCGCCTGCGCCAACTCGTCTGCCGTCTCGAACGCCTCGTCGAACGCCGTCCACGCCTCGCCGATGCTCCCGGTGAGGTGGGCGTACGACGAGGCGAACGTCGACAGTCCCGTCTCGCGGGCGAACCGCCGGGCCCGCCGATTGTGGTGCGGGAGGTGTTTGGGGTTGTACACTTCGACGGCGTCGATGGTGCTGTTGTACGTCCGCAACGCCTCGATACCGAGGCTCACACTCAGGAATCCGGGGTGGGGGACGAGTACCGCCGCTTCCTGTCGCTGTAACTCGGCCATCGTCCCGTCGAGGGTCAGAAAGTCCGGGACCTGTTCGTCTAAACCGACGGCGAGGACGTGTCGGCGTCGCTGCCACGTCCCCGTGAACAGTTCTCGGCCCGGGAAGACGGTCAACTCGTCGTCGGAGAACCGCTCGGCTCTCGCACGGATGTCCGGCAACCGCGTGAAGTGCGGGGCGTACACGAGGGCGTCGAGCCCCCGTGCCTTCGCTCGCTGGACGACACGCTCGTCCAGAATCTTGACGTGTAGGTCGACGTGGAACCCCTCACTCGTCACGGCTTTCGCTATCCCGGTGTCACAATTAGAGGTTTCCATTTACGGGAGTCGTCCGGCGTCGTGGCGAACGCTTTTGGTGTCGCACGGCCTGCCTCTCAGCAATGTCACGCTGGGAGTGTGCTATCGAGGGCGACGACAGCCAGTTCGACCGCGTCGAGGACCTCATCGTCCACCAGTCGACCGAACACGACCGCGTCTCGTGTAAGGTGTGCGGGACCGTCGTCCCCGACGGGTACTTCGCTATCAAACACGCCTTCGACGAACACTCGCGCGCGGAGTACGTCCGCGCCTACGACGCCTCCGCCGCCGAGGTCAGGCGTCGGGAGAACATCAAGGAGTCCGTCGAGTCCACCGCCGACATGAGCGAAGTCATCGACAGACTGGAAGGCTGAGAGGCCACCTCTCACCTCGGTACGCTGCGGCGCGACCCCCGTTACAAAAACGCGGCGGTGACGCCGTCAGACGGTCGGGCCCCGCTCTTCGTCGTCTCAGGGATCGCTACGCTCCCCCTCGACCGTAACTGGCCTACCGTTCCTCGCTGTCCAGCACCCGAATCTGGTCGCCACGGACGGTGACCGGAATCGGGACCGTAGCCTCGTACAGTTCGACGGTGACCTGGTCTTTCCCCTCGTCGATGCGCTGGACCTGCGCCTTCTCGCCTTTGAACGGCCCGGCGATGAGTTCGACGATGTCCCCTTCGGCGATGCCCTCGACGTCGGGTTTCGGCGACAGGAAGTGTTCGACCTCCGCGATGGAGGACTCGCCCTGCACCACGCCGTTGGCGTGGGGGATCTCGTCCAGGATGCGGTCGAAGACGGCGTGGTCGTCCGCCTCGACCATCACGTAACTCGTCAGCGAGTCCGGTGCCAGCGCCGCGTGGATGTCCGGTTCCTCGCGGTTGATAATCATGTCTGCGACGGTGCGCTCCTGGCTCGCCGTCGTCTTGACTGCGTAGATACCCATCTGTTTACACCGGTTTGCTGCCGGGGACGAAGGTCATTATGGCGAAGATGATGAAGCCGACGAGGCCGACGAGCATGATGCCGGCACCGGCAATCTTTGCGATCTGCGAGAACTCCTCCCACGACGGCGTACTCGCCAGTTTGAGTACGCGAACGTAGGAGGTGAGGTCGTACGGAACGTCCATACCGAGGCGTACCCACTGGTGGCTTTTCTATATTGTGGTGCGCGACGGCCTGCGGGTGTCAGTCGTCCGCAACCGCCGACCGACCGGACCGACGCGTCGCCGACGGCTGTCGGGCCGTGTCGTCTCGACCGAGCGTGTCGGCCGTCTCGGTCATCCGCTCGGCGACGGCGGACTGCTGGGCGCTCAGTCGCTGTGTGGAGGCCTGCAACTGCTTGACGGCGGCCCCGAGACCTGTGGTGTTGGTGCTGAGTCGCTCCATCGAGTCGCCGAGTGCCGATAGCGCATCGCTGACGTCGGTATCGCCGTTCGTGCCGGTTTCGGACATACACGGTACTATACGGTCGTCGAACCTCGCTTGGATACCTAACAAGTTAGGAACGGGTGGCAGACCCAGTCAGCGGTTCATCGACTGTCCGCCGGAGAGACGACTGACGGTCTCGTTGATCTCCTCGACCTGCCGGGTCTGCTCGCGCGTGTTGGCCGCGGCGTCCTGCATCTCGGTCGAGACCTCCTCCGCCCGGCGCACGACTTCGTCCAACATGCTCGCTATCTCCTCGGTGCTCGCGGCCTGGTCGTCGGTGGCCTCCGAGACCTGTTCGATGCCCCTCGCCGTCTCCTCGATGGCGGCGACGATGTCGGTCAGGGCCTCGGTCGAGTTCTCGACCTGTTCGATACCACGCTTGACCTGTTCGTTCGTCGCCTCGAGGTTCTCGACGGTGTCCTGCGTGTCCGCCTTGATTCGCCCGACCATCGCCTCGATTTCGGACGCACGTTCCTGTGACTCCTCGGCGAGGTTCTTGACTTCGTCGGCGACGACGGCGAACCCTTCGCCGGCCTCGCCCGCCCGCGCGGCCTCGATGGATGCGTTCAGCGCCAGCATGTTCGTCTCGTCGGCGATGTCGTCGATGACGGCGACGATTTCGTCTATCTCGTCGACGCGGTCACGGAGTGCGGACACGTCCTCGGCGACCCGCTCCGTGGACTCGCCGACGTCCTGCATGACCCGTTCCGTCTCCTCCGCGGTCTCTTGCACCTCCGTGGCGGCGTCGTCTGCGTTCCGGGCCGTGGAGGCCACCTCGTCGCTCGTCGAGGCTATCTCCTCTATCGTGGCCGAGAGCGATTCGACCTCCTGACTGACGGTGGCGAGCGTCTCCGACTGCTCCGTCGACAGTTCGGAGACCCGCTGACTGCTGTCGGCGACCGACTCGACGGAGTCGTGGAGGCTGTCGGTCCGTCCGGCGACGTCGGTGACGATGTCGTCCAGTCGCTCGGCCATCTGGTTCAGCGAGTCGACGACGTCTAGCAGTTCGTCGTCGACGTAGTCGGTCTCGGTGACGGAGGCGCGGGCCTGCAGGTTCCCGGCTTCGATGTCGGCCATCGTCCCCTGCAGTTCCGCGACCATCCCTCGGAGTTGGTCCTGCCGGCGCGCGTCTTCGGTCCGGTCCTGTATCATCTCGACGACGCCGGTGAGCGTGCCGTCCTCGTCGTACATCGGGGCCGCGCTGAACCGGATGTGGCGGTCCTCCCCGTGGGCGTCTTTCATCACGCTCTGGTCGGCGTAGAGCGTGTAGTCGACGTCTTCGATTCGCGGGACGCCGTACTCCTCGTCGGCGGACTCGGGCGCCTCGATGACCTTCTCCGCGAGGGTCATCGACCGGCGTCCGTCGTGGTAGAACGCCGGTCCGACGACGCCGTGTTCCTCGGCGAGTTCGACGGCTTCGGCCTGTGACTCGCCGGTGAGGGCCGCGATAGACCTGTTCCAGTGCGTGATGGCGCCGTCGCCGTCGAGGACGAAAATCGGTGTATCGACGTGGTCCAGAATGAGCTGATAGTCCAACGGACCGCCGCCTGTCCCGCCACCGCCGATTCGCGTCTCGTCTGTCTCCTCTGTCTCGACTTCCGCATTCGATTGTTCGTGAGATGCCGGCCGACCTGTTCCCATATACCTGAACAAAGCCAAATCTACTCCTATAATACTTATCTTTACTCACCAACAGGAAGTCGAGCGGGTCGTTCGACGGCGGACCGGTTACGACGAGAACTGCGCCGCCCGTGACGGGTCCACTCAGTCGACGTAGTCGATGTCGTCGCCCAGTTGCTGGGCGGCCTTCTCCTGTTCGGCCTCGCTCTGGCCGTATATCTGCGGGGACTCGACGCCGGTGACGACTATCATGGTCTCCATCTTGCCCTCGAAGTCGTTGTTGATGGACGCGCCCCAGATGATGCGGGCGTCGGGGTCGATGCGGTCGTATATCTCCTCGACGACGCCCTCGGCCTCCTCGATGCTCATGTCGGGACCGCCGACGACGTTGACCAAGGCGGAGTTCGCGCCGTCGAACTCCACGTCGAGTAGCGGCGAGCGGAGCGCCGAGCGGATGGAGTCCTGTGCCTTGTTCTCGGAGTCGGACTCGCCGAGCCCTATCATCGCGACGCCGCCGTTCTCCATGATGGTGCGGACGTCGGCGAAGTCGACGTTGACGAGGCCGGGCTTGGTGATGAGTTCGGTCATCCCCTTGACCGAGCGCATCAGGACGCGGTCACAGATTTTGAACGCGTCCTGCAGGGGCATCGACGGCGCGTAGTCGAGCAGTCGGTCGTTCGGGACGACGATAACCGTGTCCGAAACTGCGCGGAGCCGTTCGAGGCCGGCGTCGGCGTTGGCCCGGCGGCGCTCACCCTCCGCAGTGAACGGGATAGTGACGATAGAGATAGTGAGAGCGCCGGCCTCCTGTGCGGCCTGCGCGATGACGGGGGCCGACCCCGTCCCGGTGCCGCCACCGAGACCGGCGGTGACGAACACCATGTCTGAGCCGTCGATGGACTGCTGGATGTCCTCGATGTCTTCCTGTGCGGCCTCTTCGCCGATTTTGGGGACCGAGCCGGCACCGCGACCACCGGTGCGCTTGCGGCCGATGAGAATCTTCGTGTCGGCTTTCACCTCGTCGGCGAGGTGCTGGGCGTCCGTGTTGGCGGCCACGAGTTTCGCCCCGTGGATACCCTCCTCCATCATCCGGGTGACGGTGTTGCCGCCCGCCCCCCCGGCACCGACGACGGTAATCTTCGTCTCGAGGTCTTTGACGACGCTCGCGAGTTCGTCGTCGGTCATCGTCCCCGACGTCGACATGTCCTCTCTGCTCGGCGTCGTCTCGGTTGCCGTCTCGCCGTCGGAGGCCGCGTCCTGTTCCTCCTCGGCCTCGTCGATGGCGTCGTCGATAATCGAGTCCATATTTAAATCCCCGTTGCAGACGAACACTCATTAGTTTTCCCCCTGTGTCTGACACTCGTCTGACGATTTGGTCGCCGCCTTCGGGCGTTTTGCGGGCCGTTTTCTACAACGTAAATCGGCGTATACGTTCCCGTTGGAACCGCTCGGGCCCGATTTCTTCACCATCGACCTCGACAGACTGGCCCGCGGAGAGCTTTCCGAACTTCGGTCCTTCGGGCACGCCCGCGGTGCGTGCGAGGTCCGGGTCGAACCGCTCCTCGCGAGCGACGAGGGCACCGTCCTCGCGTTCGACGCTGTCGTAGCGCTGGCGGAGGACGTCGGCCAACGCCGCGACGGCGTCGTCGCGCGAGCGACCGGCCGGCAACACGACGGGCCCGGTGACGACGGTGCCGTTCTGTTCCGTGTCGAACGCGAGTGCGTGGTCCTCGAGCCACGACCGTACCGTCGCCTCGTCGATGCCGACGGCCTCCGAGAGCAAACCGTCTGGGAGGTCGACGACGGCCCACTCGTCCGTGTCGCCCCTCGCCGGGTCACCGAACCGCAGACCGGCGTCGACGGGCGTCACCGCCGCCTCCAGCGCTTCGACGAGGGCCAGCGAGATACCGCTGGTCTCCCGGACGAACGTCTCGTCGACCACGCGGTAGCCGAGCGACTCCAGCGTCGCGACGAGGTCGGGGCGGTCGTCTTCCAGTAGCGCGTAGTCGGCCTCGCTGGCGGCGAAAGCGCGGTCGAGGACCGCTCTCCGCTCGGTCTCGTCGTCGGCCCACTCGTCGAGGGCGTCGAGTAACCAGTCGGCGGCGACGTGGCCGACCGACCAGTCAGTCTCGCGGACGACCCGTTCGAACCGGGGTGCGTAGTGACCGCCGCCGAAGCCCACGAGGTGCCGACGCGTGCCGTTCTCCCGCGGGGCGTCGGCCGCGACGCCGCGGACGTCGAGGATGGCCTGCGCCACGGCGCGGGCGGCGTCGGGGTCGCGCCACTGTGCCTCGGCACTCCCGACTTCGACGAACATCGAAGGCACGCCGACGTCCGTCGGGCCGTGGTGCGTACACTCCATCCCCACCTCGTAGTCGTCGGGCGCGTGCTCCGTCAGGGCGTGGACGACGGCGCGGTGGGCGTTCGGACACGCCCTGGCGAACTGCCCCGCCTCGCCGCCGAACTCCGCCGCGCCGAAGTTGCCGGTGTGGTGGGCGGTCAGCAACTCGTCGGTCTCTCCGGCGTGCCGGGAGGCGAACGCGAGACAGTCGGGGTCGTCGAAGGCCTCGGCGACGCCGTCGAGTTCGAGGTGGAGCGCGTCGAACTCGCGGAGTTCGGCACCCTCGGTCCGGTAGACGGTCCCGCCACCCTCGCCGTCCGGTCGGCCGTCGTCCGTCGTCTCCGACCACGCTTCGAGTTCGAGGAGGTGCTCGCCGACGTGTGTCGACGCTTCGTCCGCCCGTGAGACGGCGATAGCGAGCATCAGTCGGCCTTGTCCACGTGGACCGGTTCGTTACCCAACGCCGTCCGGAAGGCGTCGCCGGCCAGTCCGAGGAGGCGTTTCAGCGACTGCCACCGCAGGGCGAACAGCACGACGCCGGCGACGATGTACAGCGCCGTGTACCCCAGCAGGAGGTCGTGGCTCGATATCGGGAGCACTATCAGGTCCCGGATGAGCGCGAACTCGACGAGCACCTGACTGATGAACAGCACGAACAGCAAGACGGCCTCGCGGACGGATATCTCGAAGTTACAGAGCAGTGCCAGCGCGAAGAACGACTGGCCCGCCGTAATCCATATCTCGGCGGCCTGTCGAGCGTCGAACGGGAGGACGCCGTACCGCCCCAGCGCGATGGAGTAGACGACGGCGATGGTCCCGATGAGGAGCGTCCACTGGTTGAGCTTCGAGGAGATGAGCGCGTTGAACCCCGCCGTCGACCGGGCCTTGTTGACGAGGACGGCGACGACGATGAGCTCCGGCGACTCGCTCGCCAGCGGCGCTATCCACTGAATCATGAAGAACGAGGGGACGCCGATTTGCAGGCCGATCTCCTCCAGGCCGTGGGCGAACGGCTCGACGGCGGTGAATATCATCACCCCGGAGTAGCCAAAGAGCACGAGGACGACGAGCGGCCGCCACGGCAGCGACCACGTCTGGAAGTACTGCGGGACGCCGACGGTGTGGTCGTGTGCCTCGATGTCGGACTTAAGGACGAGGCCGATGTAGGCCACGTACAGCCCTACGAGGAACAGCGTGTCGAGCGCACCGATGCCGCCGCCCAGCGGCACGGCGAACGCCCACGCGGTGGCCGCCAGCAGGAACGTAATCTCCGTCGCGATGTCCGTGTCGAGTTGGACCACGTCGGCCATGAAGCCCTCGCGCTTCTGGACGGCGGGGTCCTGCGTCGACGTGGACCGGAGGATGGTGAACACGGCGATGCCGGCCCACCCGATACCGATGAGGATGCGGTTGGCACCGGTCATGTTCGCGATGGCGAGGTTGGCGTCGTGACAGGCCTGTGCGAGCGGTGTCTCGCCGGCCTCGATCGCGGCCGCCGAGAGTCTGGCACACGCCTCCGTCGTCGCCCCGCCGGCCCCCGCGTTCCACGCGAACAGTGCGTCGACGGCGTACTCCGGCGCGACGGCGAGAACCGCGAGGACGGCGATTGCGAACGCACGGGGGACGTCTTTCTCTGCCGTCTCCGCACCCCACGCCAGCAGGAAGGAGGCACCGAGAACGGCCAGTCCACTCACAGCGACGGTCGCGACCGTGTCGAAGCCGACGCCGAGGAGGACAGCACCGACCCAACCCGCGGTCAGCGACACCGCGAGGGCCACCTGCACCAGGGGATGACGTAGACGACTCACTAGGTGGTGACAGCACAGGTCAGCGTGAAAAGCTTGCGAAAGTCGGGGCCGGTGGCCCGACCGTGTCGGCACGGGAGCGTGGCGTTCATATCCGAGGCGCGCGCTGGCGGGTGTATGGACGTCTACGGTCTCATCGGCAACCCGGTCGGGCACTCGCTGTCGCCGCCGATGCACGAGGCGGGGTACGAGGCGCTCGGACTGGACGCGACGTACGTCACGTTCGAACCACCGGCGGACGAGGGGGCCGCCGCCGTCGAGGCGGCCGACAGGCTCGGCGTCGCCGGCCTGAACGTCACCATCCCCTTCAAGCAGGACGTCCTCGACGCCGTCGACCCGGACCCGCTGGCCGAGCGAATCGGCGCCGTCAACACCGTCGACTTCTCCGGGGAGACGCCTCGGGGGTACAACACGGACGCTGTGGGCGCCGTGCGAGCCCTCGACCACCACGGCGTCGAGTTGTCGGGGACGGCCGTCGTCGTCGGTGCGGGCGGGGCGGGCCGAGCAGTCGCGTTCGGCCTCGCCGACGAGGGGATGTCGGTCCGTATCGCCAACCGAACGGCGTCGAAGGCCCACGCGCTGGCCGACGAGGTGCCGAACGCCACCGGCCACGGCCTCGGCGACTTCGACGCACTACTGGCGGACGCCGACGTCCTCGTCAACTGCACGAGCGTCGGCATGGACGAGGACGAGACGCCGGTCCCGAAGGCGGCGCTCACCCCCGACCTCGCGGTCCTCGACGCGGTGTACTCCCCCATCGAGACGCGCCTGTTGCGCGACGCCGCCAGCGTGGGCGCGACGACCGTCGACGGCGCGTGGATGTTACTGTATCAAGGTGTCGAGGCGTTCGAGCGATGGACCGGCGAGGACGCCCCGGTCGACCCCATGAACGAGGCGTTACGAAGCGGCCTGTAACCGATAGCGTACCAGCAAGAGATTAGTGCCGGGGGGCAGTATCGTCAGGCATGGGTCTCCTTCAGAAACTGAAGTCTGCACTCGGGCTCAACGGGGCAGAATCTACGTCTGGGTCGGGGTCGTCCGGTGACGTAGACGTCACCGTCGAGCGCGAACCATCTACAGAGAGCGAAGACGCGGTCAAAGGGACCGGGACGGCGGCGACCGAACCCGAAACGGACGTGTCCGACGCCGACGCCGGGGCGGCGACCGAACCCGACGCGGGCGACGCCGAGACGGACGAGGACGACGTCGACGCGACGGTCCCCGAAGCAGAACCGGACGCTGCAGCGGACGCCGAAGCCGAGTCGGAACCGGAACCAGTGCCGGAACCCGAGGCACCCGAGGGGAGCGACGACCCGGTCACCGAGATCAAGGGTATCGGCCCGGCGTACGCGAAGCGTCTCTCGGGGCTCGGCATCGAGACGGTCGGCGAACTCGCGGTGGCCGACGCCGCCGAGATAGCGGCCGAGACGGACCTCTCGGAGAGTCGCGTCGACGGCTGGATAGAGCGCGCCGAGGCGTACTGACTGCTCGAACCGCAAGCGAATTACTCCCCCGCCTGTTCTCTCTCGGTAATGGCAACGGTCGAGACCGACCGGACCGCCTTCGAGCGGCTGGCAGCGGAGGCACCACCGACCGCTCGGATTCCCGTCGCGGTCCGAGTCACCGTCGACGACCCGTTCGAGGCCTACCGGCGGGCCCGTGACCCCACTGGCGGCGTCTATCTGGCGACGACCGGGGGGCAGTCCGGCTGGGGGTACTTCGCGACGGCGCCCGCCGAGTTCACCGAGGTGGCTCCCGACGAGAGCGACACGCTCGGGACGCTCGCCGGCCTGCTCGACGAGGAGACGCTCGTTCGGGGGGACTGCGACGTGCCGTACCCCTGTGGCGCCGTCGGATGGCTCTCGTACGACGTGGCCCGGGAACTGGAGACGCTCCCGGACAGCGCCGTCGCGGACCGCGCCCTCCCACGGATGCAGATGGCGACCTACGACCGCGTCGCGGCGTGGGAGGAACCGCGTGGGGACGGCCCGGTCGAACTCACCGTGACCGCGTGCCCCCGACTCGACGACCACGACGACGCCGGACTGGCCTACGAGTTCGGCAAGCAACACGCGCTGGACCTCGCTCGCGCGGCCACCGAGGGTGACCCGGGCGTCGGGGACCCGCCGGTCGAGACGGACTCCGCCAAGTTCGAGAGCGACTGCACCCGCGAATCGTTCGCCGACCGCGTGCGGACCGTCAAACAGTATATCCGCGACGGCGACACCTTTCAGGCGAACGTCTCCCAGCGACTGAGCGCGCCGGCGGCGGTCCACCCGGTCGAGGCGTTCGACGCGCTCCGGGCGGTCAACCCCGCCCCCTACTCCGCCCTCGTGGAGTTCCCGGGCGTGGACCTCGTCAGCGCGAGTCCGGAACTCCTCCTCCACCGCGACGGCGACCACCTCGTCACGGAACCGATTGCGGGCACGCGACCCCGCGGCGAGACGCCCGCGGCCGACGAGCGACTCGAAGCCGACCTGCTCGACGACGAGAAGGAACGGGCCGAACACGCGATGCTGGTCGACCTAGAACGCAACGACCTCGGGAAGGTGAGCCGGTTCGGCACCGTTGAGGTGACCGACTACCGCCGCGTCGACCGCTACTCGGAGGTGATGCATCTCGTCTCGGAGGTCACCGGCGAGATGCGCGAGCGTGCGACCCTCGAAGACGCCGTCGCGGCGGTGTTCCCCGGCGGCACCATCACCGGCGCGCCCAAACCCCGGACGATGGAGATAATCGACGAGGTCGAGCAGACTCGCCGTGGCCCCTACACCGGCTCTATCGGTATCTTCGGATTCGACGGCCGAGCGACGCTGAACATCGTCATCAGGACGCTGGTACGGTACGCCGAGGAGTACCATCTCCGGGTCGGCGCGGGTATCGTCCACGACTCGGACCCCGACAGCGAGTACGACGAGACGCTCGACAAGGGTCGGGCGCTCGTCACGGCCGTCGACGAGGCGCTGGGCCGGCGGGCTGACCTCTCCGTGGAGGAGTCGCGATGAACGAACGCGACGCTCGTCGCGGCCGCGGCCCACCGTCCAGCGACTCGCTGGCACCCACCGTCCTCGTCGTCGACAACTACGACTCGTTCGCGTACAACCTCGTCCAGTACGTCGGCGAGGTGGTCCTCCGGTTGGGCGGCGACGACGACGACGTGGTCGTCCGCCGCAACGACGCCGTCACCGTAGAGGAGATACACGATATCGACCCCGACGGCATCGTCGTCTCGCCCGGGCCGGGGACGCCCGACGAGGCCGGCGTCTCGATGCCGACGTTCGCCGAACTCCGGTATCCGACGCTGGGCGTCTGTCTGGGCCATCAGGCGCTGTGTGCCGCCAACGGCTCGACCGTGAGCCACGCCGAGGACGTCGTCCACGGCAAGTCCTCGCTCGTGACCCACGACGGCGACGGCATCTTCGAGGGCGTCCCAGACCCCGTGAAGGTGGGCCGCTACCACTCGCTGGCAGTCCGGCGAGACGACGTACCCGACGCCCTCGAAGAGACGGCCTACACCGAAGAGGAGGCGAGCATCGTGATGGGCGTCCGCCACGGTGAGTACCCCCACGTCGGCGTCCAGTTCCACCCCGAGAGCATCCTGACCGACCACGGGAAGACGATGGTCGAGAACTTCTGTCTCACATGCACTACCACGTAGACGGCGACCTGGTCCCGGCCGACGAGGCCACGGTATCGGTACTCGACCGCGGGTTCATGTACGGCGACGCGGGGTTCGAGACGCTCCGGGCGTACGGCGGCGACCCGTTCGCGTGGGACGCCCACCGCGAGCGACTCCAGCACACCGCCGAGACGCTGGGGTTCGCCGACGCCGTCCCCGAGGACCTGCGAGCGCGGGTCGACGAGACGCTCGACGCGAACGACCTCACCGAGGCGTACGTCAAAGTCTCGGTGACGCGAGGGGTCCAGCCCGGGAAACTCACGCCGGACCCCGACGTCGACCCGACGGTAGTCGTCGTCGTGAAGGAACTGCCCCGCGGCGGTCGCGATGGCGAGCGAGTGTGGGACAGTCCCGCCGACGTGCAGACGGTGCGGACCCGCCGCGTCCCGAGCGAGGCGATTCCGGCGGACGTGAAGACGCACAACTACCTCAACGGCATCCTCGGCAAACTCGAACTCCGGCGGGCGGCCGTCGACGGCGACGCCGCCGACGAGTGCCTGATGCGAACGACGGCGGGACACGTCGCGGAGGGGGCGACGAGCAACCTCTTCTTCGTGACCGAGAACGGCCTGCGGACGCCCAGCGAGGACTTGGACCTCCTGCCGGGCGTGACCCGTGACGTCGTGATGGAACTGGCTCGCGAGGAGGACCTCCCGATGGAGACGGGCCACTACTCGCTAGACGTCGTGCGAGACGCCGACGAGGCGTTCCTCACGAACTCCACGTGGGAGATTCGCCCCGTCGCCACCGTCGACGGCATCGAGGTGGGAGCGGGACCGATGACGAAACTCCTCCAGCGGCTCTACGACGAACGCGTCGAGGCCGAACACTACTGAGAAAGCGACCGCCAACGGATATGGCGGTCGAGCGAGACGGTCGGTGCAACCGTGGTCGTCGGTTCAGTACGGGGCGTAACAGACCCAGCCCGTCGGTGGGACGGAGATGTCGACGTAGCCGTTGCCGTCGGTCGTCACGTCGCCGGCGTTGCCGCTGTAGTCGTTGAGCGTCGTGTTCGCCCAAGACGTGTAGACGGTGGTAGACTGCCAGCTCGTCGACCGGTTCAGCCCGACGAGCAGGTTGTTGTACCGCTCGAAGGCGTAGAGGTTCTGGTCGGCGTGGCGCTGGTAGGCGGTGTCGCCCGCGAGGTTGTTGCGAATCCACAACAGGTTCCGGATGTCGTCGTCGCTGATGCCGATGCGGTTGCTGTAGACGCGCGGGTACCCCTCGTACGTGAGGATGTACGCGTAGGCCAGTTTCTCGTACTGTGGCGGGCCGCTGTCGTGGTTAGAGACGAACGTCAGCGACTGGAACGGCGACTGGTCCACCAGTCCGGCGCCGTCGAGCGCCCGCAGGTCGCCGTTCTCGTTGAACGCGTCGTCTTTCATCGTGTAGTACAGCGGGTAGTCGGTGACGGACATTCCCGTGTCCGCGTAGCCCTGACAGTAGTCGACGCTCCCTTGCAGGCACTCCCCCACCGTCCAGAGGCCGAGGTCGTCGGCCCACTGGTTGGCGTAGTCGCTGAAGAACCACTCTGGAACGTGCTTGACGGCGTCCCACCGGATGCCGTCGACGCCCATGTCGGCGTACTTCTCGACGTAGTCGTACAGCTGACCCCGGACGTAGGACGACTCCTGCTTGAGGTCCTTGAGCTCGCAGGTCAGCCAGTCGTTCTCGACGGAGTCGGGGTCGCTGTAGTCGATACAGTCCTTGGCGTGGAAGTCGGCCTCGCTGAAGTACGGCAGGTCGCTGTAGTACACCGGTTCGGCCCCGCGGAAGTCGTCGGCCGCCGCCATGTGGTTTATGACGGCGTCGGCGACGACGTCCAGCCCCTGTGCGTGGGCTTCGTCGACCATGGCCTTGTACTCCGACTCCGTGCCGAACACGCTGTTGAAGTTCTTCAGGTCAATTGGCTGGTAGCCCAGTGGCGGGTCGGTGACGCCCTCCTGATGGCTCCGGTCGAGACGGCTGTACTGCGCCGGCGGGACCTGAACCGTGTCGTAGCCCTGGTCCGCGATGGTCGAGAGGTCGCTCTCGACCTGATTCCAGTCGGTGTGGTAGTACTGGTACACCGCGCTGGAACCGACCGCTTCGGCACCGCCGGTCGCTACCGAGGCACCCGTCGCCGCCGCGCCGAGTGCGCCCATACCTCTGAGTACGTCGCGTCGGGAGAAGTTCTCGCTTCCCCTGCTGAACTGTCGTGTCATCTGCGTGGTTTCCCTTTGTCGCCAGTCGCGTGTGGTCCGCTCTCACAAGCCACGAACTATGATGAATTACTACATAACATTAAAGATGAGGATGTTGTCGAAACGTAATATATTCGTCGCCGAACGTAACAAACGGATGCTCCAGACTCGCCTGTAGGTCGACGAGAGGCTCCCGAACGCCCGTTCTCCGAATCGTGAACGGTCGACTGTCGACGTCCCGAGAATAATTCGGGAGGAGACTCGTCTCCGACCGGCCGATGCTCGCCGTCTCTCTCAGACTACGTCTTCCCGCTCGACGCCGTCGACGTCCAGAATCAGGTCGGCGCCGTAGGCTCCGGCGGGCGTCTGGAACCCGGTCGGCGCGTCGCCGTCGAGGACGCGGTCCAGCGCGGCCAGCGCCGTCTCGACGGTGAGGTCGTAGGTGTGTGGGCCACGGAGCCGGCTGACCGCCCTGTCACCGTCCGGCGTCGTCGCCGCGCCCCAGACGTAGCTCTGTTCGCTCGCCCGTTCCTCGGCGTCGGGTCCGTCGGTGGTCTGCTCGACGTACCACTTCAGCGCGGCTTTCACCGGTGGCAGGCCGAGGAGCGGCGAGAGCGCCCCGGTGAGTCGTTGCATCCGTGCCGCGCTCTCGGGCATCGACATGTACACCGTGACGTTCGGGATGCCGGTGGTGTAGTAGGCCGTCGAGACGTCGCCCCACGGCATCGCGGCGGCGTGGAGTCCGTCGTGGCCCCACCCGAAGTCGATAGTTCGCGACTCGTGGGCCGGGTCGACCCGCTCGATGTGGCCGTCGCGGCGGACCGCACCGCCCGCGTCGAGGTGTTCGACGACTGTCTTCAGCGTCCCACGGGAGAGGCCGACGTCGGCGTGGAAGGCGAGTTCGAGCGTGTCGGCGTCGGGGAGTCGGCCCGCCAGATGGGCGGCGATGCAGTCGGTCGGGACGACGTCGAACCCGACACCCGGCATTAGCATCACGTCCGCGTCCTCGGCCTCGTCGTCCCGTGCGTGGATGGCCTCGAACACGTCGAGTTCGCCGGTGATGTCCAGATAGTGGGTCCCGGTCCGCAGACACGCGTCGACCATCGGTTCCCACGTCCGGGTGAACGGACCCGCACAGTGCAGTACCGCCGTCGCGTCTTCCAGCACCATGTCGAGGACTTTCGGTTCGTCCAGTCCGACCACCTCGAAGTCACACCGGAGTTCGGCGGCCTGTCTGTCGACCTTCTCGCGGTCGCGCCCGACCAGTACTGGGTCGAGACCCCGGTCGACGGCCGCGTCCGCGACGAGCGACCCGGTGTAGCCGTAGGACCTGTAGACGACGAACTCGCCCATGCCAGCGGTGTTCGGCGGAGGTTCGGATAAACGTTGGCGGTGTGGTCAGTTGTCTGACCGAGGAATTGAAACCGACGACTCACGTACCCTGACTCAGCATGGACGAGGACAGTCGGATTGCGGCAGTCAGCGACGTCCCCGAGGACGGCAGTTTCCTCTTTACCGTCCGGGACGGGTTCGACACCGAAGAGGCGATTCTGGTGCGACTCACCGACGGCGTCGTCGCCTTCGAGAACTACTGCCCCCACTGGCGCGACATCCGTCTCGACAAGGGTAGCGGGGCGACGATGCGAGCGGACGAACTGGTCTGTGAGAAACACGGCGCGACGTTCGAGTCCGACACCGGGACCTGTACGTTCGGGCCGTGTGAGGGGGCGGTCCTCGAAGAGATAGCCGTCGCCGTCGACGACGGCGTGGTGTACCTGACCGACGACCGCTACGAGTTCGAACAGCAGGGGCCGTCCGGGGAGTACGACCGCTCCTCGCGAGGGCGCATCGGCTTCTCGGGCCAGTAAGCCGGCCCCGAAACTCCAGCGGTCCAGCGGTCCATCGGTGACTCGCCTAGCCGATTCGATAGGCGGGTTCGGCGACGCTCTCGGACTTACACTCCGGGCAGCGACTCGGTCGGTTCGTCAGGTCGTCGAAGTCCGTGAAGCCACAGCGCTCGCACTCTGGCGGCGCGACGAGTAGTTGCTCGTCTGTCGCGTCGAGCGACTTCGCGATGTGCTCGACGTGTGTGAGCGCGGTGCTGGTCTGTATCTCGAACGTGTTCGCAATCGTCCCTGCGGCCATCGCCTCGTCGCGTAATCGGTCGGCGATGCGCTGGCGCGTCGTGCGACTTGCCTCGCGCATGCGATACCTTGGCGGCCGCCGACAATCAGTTTTCCCCCGCCGTCGCCGCGGAGATTTATTAGCCATCCAACAAAAAGTCCGTGTATGGCAGACACGACACCGGTAGAGATGGGCGCCGACGAGCGAGACGCGTTCCTCGGTGTCGGCGGGACGGGGGTCCTCGCCTTCGGCGAGGCCGACGACGCGTCTCCACACGCGGTTCCGGTCTCGTACGGCTACGACCCCGGTGAGACGACCTTCTACTTCCGGTTAGCACAGGAAACCGACAGCAGGAAGGGACGACTGGAGGGGCGCGCCGTCACGTTCGTCACCTACGACGGCGACGACGGCGATTTCAGGAGCGTGGTCGCTACCGGACGACTGGAACCGGTTCGCATCGAGGACGTGGCCGACCGGTCGCTGGCGGGCCTCCAGAACGTCGACGTCCCGGCCGTCGACGTCTTCGAGCGACCCCTCTCCCGGGTGTCGTTCGAACTCCGCCGCCTCGTGCCCGACGAACTGACGACCAGACGGACGCGAGAGGTGTGACACCGACGCCACCGACACGAAGTTTACAATCCGTGCGATAGTGTGTTCGAGTATGACGCGCCCCCTGATGGACGCCGTCCGACGACGGCAGTTCCGAACCGCGCTGTTCGTGGCCGCGGCCGTCGTCGTGGTTCTCACCGCGGCGGGATGGCTCGGGTACGGCAACTTCGCGACCACGCTCCCCGGCCTCGCCCTGCTCGTGGTCGCGGGGTATCTGGGCTTCCGAGCTAGCCGCTCGCTGTCGTAGCACCGACTGCGTCGCGTTCGCACTCCGACCCGCGAGACCGACCGAGAGCGGCGTGATTCCGGCGCTGAAAAGGGAGGTCAGCCGAAGTTCTCGACCTTCGCGTCGTCGGTACCGACGCCGGCGGCCTCCAGTGCACTCGTCGCGGCGTCGAGGAAGTCGGCGAACCCGTAGACGAACACCTGTCCACCGTCCACGACGGCGTCCGCGACGGCGTCGGTCAGGGCCGCGTCGGCGTCGAGGACGTGGACGACGGCACCGGCCGCCTCGAGCGCCTCTAACCGGTCCTCGTGGATGGGCGACGCGTCCTGATAGACGATAGCGGCCTCGTTGCCGTCGGCCAGCGCGCGCTCGGCGATGCCGACGGCGGGGCCGATACCGGGGCCGCCCGCCAGTAGCACCGCTCGCTCCTCGCCCTCGTAGTAGTCCGACCCGAAGGGGCCGGCGATGCGGACCGAATCCCCGGCTTCGAGGTCCGCAAGCAGGGGTGCGACCGCTCCCTCGGGGTCGATACCGACGGTAATCTCGAACTCGTCCTCGACGTCGGGCGAGGAGATAGTGTAGAAGCGGGACTCGTCTTCCCCGTCGACGGTGAGGGTCAG
This sequence comes from Haloarcula rubra, assembly GCF_019599465.1. Taxonomy (GTDB): domain Archaea; phylum Halobacteriota; class Halobacteria; order Halobacteriales; family Haloarculaceae; genus Haloarcula; species Haloarcula rubra. Next base: position 221,823 of record NZ_RKLR01000001.1, on the reverse strand, counting down.
TTTGACGAACTGGCCCGGTTGCGCGTCGAACGCCGGCGGCGTCTCGATGTCGACGGCGATGGCGTCCGGCCCGACAGACCTGACCGCAGTGACGGAGAGTGAACGTTCGTCCATATCACGGTCGAAGTCGGGGCCGGACAAGGGGATTTCGGTTGATTCTGCCGGATGCAGCGACCGTCGTTACAAAATCGGACAGCCACGCGCGCGGGCGCACACAGAAGCCTTTTCACCCCCGGTTTGCTACCCTTGCGGTAGTATGCCAGACGACCTCAACTGGGCCATCGGCGGGGAGGCCGGCGATGGAATCGACTCGACCGGGAAGATCTTCGCACAGGCGCTCTCCCGGGCCGGTCGACACGTCTTCACGTCGAAGGACTTCGCCTCACGGATTCGCGGCGGCTACACCGCCTACAAGGTCCGGACCTCGGTGGACCGCGTCGAGAGCGTCGTCGACCGCCTCGACATCCTCATCGCGCTGACCGAGCGCACCATCCACGAGAACGAGGACGAACTGCACGACGACTCCGTCATTATCTACGACGCCGAGCGCACCACCATGCAGGACGTCGAGGTGCCCGGCGACGCCACCGCGCTGGAGGTCCCGCTCAAGCGCCTCGCCGAGGACGCCGGCGGCGCTATCATGCTCAACGTCGTCGCGCTGGGCGCGGCGTGTGAGGTGACGAACTTCCCCATCGAGAACCTGGACGAGAGCCTCCAGAAGCGCTTCGGCGACAAGGGCGAGGCCATCGTCGAGAACAACAAGCAGGCCGCTCGGATGGGACAGGAGTACGTCCAGGAGGAGTTCGACTACGAGTTCGGCTACGACTTAGAGACGACCGACGAGGACTACGTCCTCCTGAACGGCGACGAGGCCATCGGGATGGGTGCCATCGCCGCTGGCTGCCGGTTCTACGCCGGCTACCCCATCACACCGGCCACAGACGTGATGGAGTACCTCACCGGCCGCATCGACCAGTTCGGCGGCAAAGTCGTCCAGGCCGAAGACGAACTGTCGGCCATCAACATGGCGCTGGGTGCGGCCCGTGCCGGCGCACGGTCGATGACCGCCACCTCCGGACCGGGTATCGACCTGATGACCGAGACGTTCGGCCTCGTCGCGACCAGCGAGACGCCGCTGGTCATCTGTGACGTGATGCGTAGCGGTCCCTCGACGGGGATGCCCACGAAACAGGAACAGGGCGACCTCAACATGACGCTGTACGGCGGGCACGGCGAGATTCCGCGCTTCGTCCTCGCGCCGACGAGCATCTCCGAGTGTTTCTGGAAGACCGTCGAGGCGTTCAACCTCGCCGAGAAGTACCAGACGCCCGTGTTCCTCGTCTCGGACCTCGCGATGGCGGTCACCGAACAGACGTTCTCCCCGGAGACCTTCGACATGGACGAGGTCGAGGTCGACCGCGGCAAGGTCGTCGACGAGAACGACATCGACACGTGGCTGGACGAGAAGGGCCGTTTCCAGGCGCACTTCCCTGCCGCCGATGGCGTCTCGCCGCGGGCGTTCCCCGGCACGGCCGACGGCGCACACATGACCACGGGCCTCGAACACGACGAACTCGGCCGCCGGACGGAGGACACGGACGTCCGCGTCGAACAGGTCGACAAGCGCCAGCGGAAGGTCGAGACCGCCCGCGAGCAAGAGGAGTTCGACTACCGCGAGTACGGCGACCCCGACGCCGACACGCTGGTCATCTCGTGGGGGTCCAACGAGGGCGCGATGCGTGAGGGACTGGAGTTCCTCGAAGAAGACGGCTACGACATCCGCTTCATCTCGGTGCCGTACATCTTCCCGCGACCGGACCTCACGGAGGAGGTCGAGGCGGCCGACGACGTCATCGTCGTCGAGTGTAACGCCACCGGCCAGTTCGCCGACGTCGTCGAACACGACGTCCTCGAACGGGTCGAGCGCATCAACAAGTACACCGGCGTGCGGTTCAAGGCCGACGAACTCGCAGACGAAATCAAACAGACGCTCGCTGGCGACGCGGGCACGACAACGGAGGTCGAAGCAGAATGAGCTCAGACGTTAGATTCACAGACTTCAAGTCCGACAAGCAACCGACGTGGTGTCCCGGCTGCGGCGACTTCGGGACGATGAACGGCATGATGAAGGCCCTGGCCGAGACGGGCAACGACCCGGACAACACGTTCGTGGTCGCCGGCATCGGCTGTTCCGGCAAAATCGGGACCTACATGCACAGCTACGCGCTGCACGGCGTCCACGGCCGCGCGCTGCCCGTGGGCATCGGCGTGAAGATGGCCAATCCCAATCTGGAAGTGATGGTCGCCGGCGGCGACGGCGACGGCTACTCCATCGGCGCGGGCCACTTCATCCACGCAGTGCGCCGGAACGTCGACATGAGCTACGTCGTGATGGACAACCGCATCTACGGGCTGACGAAGGGGCAGGCCTCGCCGACGTCGCGCGAGGACTTCGAGACGGGCACCACCCCGGACGGCCCGAAACAGCCACCGGTCAACCCGAAGGCACTGGCGCTGGCCTCCGGCGCGACGTTCATCGCCCAGTCGTTCAGTTCGAACTCTCAGCGACACGCCGAAATCGTCCAGCAGGCCATCGAGCACGACGGCTTCGGCTTCGTCAACGTCTACAGTCCCTGCGTGACGTTCAACGACGTCGACACGTACGACTACTTCCGGGACACCATCGTGGACCTAGACGAGACGGACCACGACGCGGGCAACCGCGACCAGGCGAAGGACAAGATTCTGGAGAGCGAGAAGGAGTACATGGGCGTCCTGTACCAGGACGAGGAGTCGGTGCCGTTCGAGAAGCGTGAGGGCATTGAGGACTCGATGGCCGAGATTCCCGACGGCGCACCCGAGGGTGCGATGGACCTCGTCCGCGAGTTCTACTAACCGCCTTTTCGGCGTCGGGTTCGCGCTTCGTGCGACCCACACCTCGAAAAACGCGGTTTTCGTAGGGGGACGAACTCGTGGCTCGGCACAGCCACGGCGATTCCGTCTACTGTGCGATTTCTCGGCCGATAGTTTGCCACAATCTGACACACCCAACAGCGTTGGGCTTGCACCCATACGCCCCTGTTCCGTACCCGCAGTATGCACGTCTTCTGGCACCAGCGGGACCTGCGAATCCCGGACAACCGGGGGCTGACGGCCGCCGCGGACGAGGACACCGTCCTCCCGGTCTACGTCGTGGACACGGACGTTCTGCACAAGGTCGGGAAGCGACAGCGAGCGTTCTTCGCGGAGGGCGTCCGGGCGTTGCAACGCGCCTATCGAGCGCGCGGGAGCGACCTGCTGGTTCGGTCCGGTCCGGCCGCCGACGTACTCGCAGACGTGGTTGACGAGTACGACGCCGACCGGGTGTTCTACAACGAGCACTACCGCCCGGCCCGTCGGAACCGCCAGCGTCGGGTCGACGACGCCGTGCCGACGACGTCGCTGACGGACCTCTTGCTGGTCGACCCTGCCGCCCTCGACGACCGCTACGAGAACCACAGTCGGTTCTACGACGACTGGCAGGCCCACCAGAAACGCCCGCCCGCAGAGCCACCCGACGAGGACGCGCTGGCCGACTTCTCGGACTCCAAGACGGTACCCGCTATCGACGTCGCCGTCGACCTCCCGACGCCGGGCTACGAGGGCGCACGCGAGCGGTGGGACCGGTTCCTCGCCGACGGCATCGAGACGTACAGCGACACGCGCGACGACATGCGTGCGGCCGTCGAGCAACCCGTGGGGGCCGTCTCCCGGATGTCCCCGTACATCGCCGCTGGGATGATAGGCGTCCGTGAACTGTGGCGCGACGCGAGCGAACGCCACGCCGAAGTTGGGCCCGACCAGAAGCGACAGGTCCAGAAGTACCGCTACGAACTCTCGTGGCGCGAGCAGAGCTACCACCTGCTGTACTACACCCCGACGCTGCTGACGGAGAACTACAAGTCCTTCCCCAACCCTATCGAGTGGGAGAACGACCCGGAGACGTTCGCGGCGTGGCAACGCGGCGAGACAGGGTATCCGCTCGTCGACGCCGGGATGCGCCAGCTAGACGCGGAGGGGTACGTCCACAACCGCCCCCGGCAGAACGTCGCCTCCTTCCTCACCAAGCACCTCCTCGTCGACTGGCGGAAGGGGGCGCGCTACTTCACGAAGCAGTTGGTCGACCACGACCCGGCCTCGAACTACGCCAGTTGGCAGTGGACGGCCTCGACGGGGACCGACTCCGTCGACGTGCGCATCTTCGACCCCGTCGCCCAGATGCACAAGTACGACAGCAGCGCCGACTACGTCACCGAGTACGTGCCCGAACTCCGTGGGGTGCCGGCGTCGAAAATCGTCGACTGGCCGACCCTTTCCGACGCCGAGCGACAGGAACTGGCGCCCGACTATCCCCACCCTATCGTCGACCGGAACGCGGCGTACGAACGGGCCCAGCGGGTGTTCGAGCGAGCGCTCGGCAAACGGTAGTCCGGCAGGGCGGTCAGTGATGCCCGGGCAACACGCTCGGGTCACCGGAGCGGTAGATGTACTCGACGGCGATGCCCGTCAGCGGCGAGTCCGCGGCCGTCGCGTACTCCTTCGCGAGGTCGAGGTACTGCTCGGTGACGTCGACGACGCGGTTGTACGCCGCTCTGTCGTCCGGTGCGAGGACGTACTCGGCGGTGACGGGCGTCAACTGGCCCTCGGCCCGGTCGTCGGCGTAGTCGTCCACGTCGTCCAGCCACACCTGCGCGCCGATGATGGCGAGGACGATGGCCTTCGCGAAGTCGTCGTCAATATCCAGTCCGGCGAGTCGGTAGAGGTCCAACATCCCGTCGTAGATGACGCCGACGCGGGCGTACTGGGTCTTGCTGTACGGCAGGTCCTTCTCGGCGTCGGTGAGCGTCGCCGGTTCCTCGTCGTAGTCGGCGAACTTGTACTCCTCGCGGATCGCCTCCCGTGCGCTCTCGTCGCCGTCTTCGGCCGCTTCCAGCAGTTCCCGGAAGTGTTCGTCCCGGTCCTGATGAGCCTCGGAGTAGTCGACGGCCCACTGGTACGCGTCCGCGACGATGGACGGCATCTCGTCCAAGAGGCCGTCGAGGTGGGACTGGAGCGCGGCCTGTGCCGTCTCGGCCACCCGTCGAGGGTCGACGTCGACGTCCGTCTCGAAGTCCTCGAACTCGTCGTCGTTGATAGCGTCACGCATGTCGCCGTCGACGAGCGCCTCGATGGAGAGGCGGGTCATCTGCTCGGCCCGGACGACCATCTCGCGGGGCGAGAGGTCGGGCGTGTCGCCGTCCAGTGCGCCGCTCTCGACGGGGGGAACGCCGGTCGCTATCTCCTCGGTGACCGGGTCGCCGTCGGCCTCTCGGCGGGCCTCGCGGTAGACGTACCCCAGCGTCAACTGTGCGGGCAGGATGAGTTTGGTGTCGTAACTGAACGACACCGGCCGACCGAACTCGTCTTCGAGCGCGGCCTCGACGCGGTCGTACACGTCGGCCATCATCCGCTCGGTTCGGTCGTCGATTTCGGACTTGAGTGCGAGGCTGGCGTAGTCGAACACGCCGGAGTCGGCGTAGTACCCCAGCACCGACCGGACGGCGGTCGGTAACCTCGGCCTATCGGCCAGCACACCAGCACCTGTTTTGAGAACCATGTATCGTCTCCCCGCGTCTGGCAACTGGTGTGACTGGTGGCTCCTTTACCCTTTCGAGAGACACCGCCGCCGTCGCAGGCAGTGGATAAAGCAAGACTGATTACGGATACGAGTAACCCACAACCATGCGCGACCGCTTTGACGTGGTGATAGCCGGGGCTGGGCCCGCGGGTGGGCAGTGTGCCCGTGACCTGGCCGAGCGGAACTACGACGTGCTGGTACTCGAGACGGAAGAGGAATCGGAGTTCCCACGTCAGAGCAACAAATCGACCGCCGGGACCTTCCCCTCCGCGATGACCGCCTTCGCCATCCCGGACGACGTCGTCATGCAGTACACGGAGGAGGTGGTCCTCGAATCGCCGAACGACCACTACGTCCGCACCCAGACCGGGGCCGTTCTGGAGTTCGCCGACTTCAAGCGGTTCCTCGTCCGTGACAGTCGCGAGAAGGGGGCGACGTATCGGTTCGACTCGCGGGTCTCTGCCCCCATCATGGAGGACGGCGACATCGTCGGTGTCCGGTACGACGGTGACGAGGAGGTGTACGCCGACGTCATCATCGACGCCACCGGCCCCGCGGCACCGCTGGCGAAGAAACTCGGCGTCTGTGACCTCCAGCGGGAGAAGCAGGCCATCGGCATCGAGTACGAGTTCGAGAACGTCGACCTGAACCACGACGGCTACGCCGACCTGCGCGACACGATGATGCTCCGACTGGACCACGACCTCGCGCCCGGCGGCTACTCGTGGATCTTCCACACCGGCGAAGACACCGCGAAGGTCGGCCTCTGTTACATCCAGAACGCCTCCCACCACCAGTACGCCAAAGACGGGATGGGTATCGACGACTATCTCGAGTACTGGCTCGACTCGGACCCGCGCTTCGAGGACGCCGAGAAGATCGAGGGGACCCAGGCCCACCGTGGCTCCGCCCACATCCAGCCGCCGAAGTCACTCAGCACGGACAACTTCATGGCCATCGGCGACACCGTCCCGAGTATCGACCCTCTGTGGGGTGAAGGCATCCACAAGGGGATGAAGTCGGCCCGGGCCGCCGCCGCGACGGTGGACGCGGCGCTCACCCCGGAGACGCCGGACACCTCCGCGGAGTCGCTCTCCGTCTACGACCAACTCTGGCACAGTCAGGTCGCCCCGAAACACCGCTCTCGCCTGATGATGACCGAACTGCTGTATCTCGCACCGAACGAACGGTACGACCAGTTGATGGCCGACCTCCGGAGCACCGACGCGGACACGCTCACGCAGATAAACAACGGTGACCGGCGGGCCATCACGAAGCTCGCACACCTCTCTGACGTCCCGCTCCTCGCGAAGTACGCCCGACAGCGACTGTCGAACTGACCGCGGCCGCCCGGCGACGCCGTGGCCCAGTGCGGCAACTTTTTCTCCGGCCGCCCGAACCGTCCGACAATGAGCGACAGCGCGCTCGGTGTCGTCGGCGACGAGAGCGTGGCCGACCGACTCCGCGACGCCGGCGTCTCCGTCGATGTCGGCTCACCGGCGGACCCCCCGACGACCGAGCGAGTCGTCGCCGTCGGTCAGACGGCCGTCGCCGGAGTCGGTGCGAGCGACCACGACCCGCTCTTGCTCCCCGTCGACGCCGGACGCGGCGTCCGGTCGGTGACACGGGACGCCGTGCTGGCGGCCGTACGGGGGCTGGACGACGCCCACGTCGACCGACACCCGGTGGTGGCGGTCACGACCGCCGGCGACACCGTCGGGCGGGCGGTGTGGGACGTGACCGCCGTCACCGCTGACGCCGCTCGCATCTCGGAGTACGCCGTCGAGACGCCGAGCGATTCGGTGGGACAGTTCCGCGCCGACGGTATCACCGTCGCGACCCCCGCCGGGTCGCCGGAGTACGCCCGCCGCGTCGGCGGCCCCGTGCTGGCCCCCGTGGCCGGGGTCGGCGTCGCCGCGCCCATCGCCCCGTTCGCGACCAACCCCGACCACTGGGTGCTGCCGCTCGACGACCTCACCGTCTCCGTCGAGCGCGACGAAGCCACCGTCGCGCTGTACGTGGACGGTGTCCACGAGGGCACCGTCGCCTGTGGACAGACCGTCACCCTCTCGCGGAGCGGGCCGATGCGCGTCGCCGTCGTCGACGAGAGTCGGTCCCGCTTCGCCTGATTCCTGCCGAGATTGGAAAGACACTAATGGCCCTCGGACAGAGGTTTGCGTATGCAGCCATCCGTAACCCTCTTCGGGCCACTGGACACCATCATGGGGGCCACCGGTCCGGGGGACGTGCTCGTCGTCGAGTACCTCCTCCTGGCGCTGGTGGTTGGCAACTTCCTGACGCGTATGGTGGCACACAGGCGCTACACTACCCAGTACGACGACGGTGGGGCCGAAGCCATCAGCCGGCATCCGGTCCACGTCGCGAGCAACGTCCTGTTGGTCGTCACGTCGTTCTACTACATGACCCTCGCTCACCACGGCGGGATGGTCCTCTCGGTGCTCGTCCTCGGGTTGGTCATCACCGACTTCTTCGAGTTCGAGTCCCGGAAAGTCGAAGCGCGCCGTGACCTCGCCCTCGAACGACCGAAGGGCGCACTCGTCGCCGCGATGGTCGTCTTCATGTACGCCGGCTACCAGAGCCTCTTCTGGGTCATCAAGGGCCCCTGGTCCGCTATCGTCTAAGCGGGCCGTCGTCGTTTTTCCGTCTTCGCTACCTCTCGCCGTGGCCTCGTTCGTGTCCGAGCAGACACGTCTCGCTGCACGCTGGCCGAAGCCGAGCGCACCCGTCGCTACGAGACGGAGCGCGTGACTCGAAGCAGAAAGAGACCGACCGGTCGCTCAGGCGGACCGCTCGTCGAGGTACTCGCGAAGCTCACCGACGAGGGGGATGAGTACCCAGAACGTGAGCGCGCCGAAGACGGCGAACCAGAAGAACACGTCCATCATCGCGATGGCCATGCTGTCGAAGACGGTTCGCGACTCGGCCGGTGGCAGTTCGCCGATGAGCTGTGCGCCCTCGAAGCTCGGTGTCCGGTACCATCCAGCGATGGTCATCCAGCCGAGTCCGCCGACCATCAGCGCGCCGAACCCTTTGATGAACTCGTCAGCCATTATCGGACAGTTCGTCAGCGTCGTCTTTAGACTTTCCCATCTCCTCGGTGCGGAATCGCGTCGAAAAGGCGTACACGACGGCCCCGATGAGGATGAGGCCGACGCCGGCGATGGCCACCGGGACGTCTATCTCCGAGGCCGGCGCCGACGCTCTGTTGGTCGCGACGTCGACGAGGATGAACCCGCCCACGACGCTGAACACCGCGATGAGCGTCGAGAACACCGTGACGGTCTTGTAGACGCGGAGGGGGACCACGACGTCACGAGAGCGTCCGCCGTCCGGCGCGCCCGCCTCCTCCGTGGCCTCGGCCTCCGTCGGCACGCCCGACTGGTCCTCGGTCATCACGACAGCTAGGGGCGCGAGATACTTTACTGCGGCGAGACGCGGACGTGTCGGGTCCCGTCGTCGCTACGAACGAAGGGACAGCGACCGCTGGGGGAATCGGCGACACGACGACGAAAGCGGGAGAAAGACGGCGCCTTACTTCGGCGGTCGGAGCCGGTAGTACCGGCGGTTGAGGTCGAACATGTAGCCCTCGCGCATCGTCTTCAGCACCGCGTAGGTGATGGTCCCGGCGACGATGGGGACGAGGAACGTCAGGTCGAACAGCAGGTGGGAGTCCATCGGGATGAGGTTCTTGATGGACAGCGCGGCGATGGTCAGGCTGAATATGACGCCGGCCATGCCGACGGCGGCCCAGAACGGCTGCTCGACGGGACGGCGCGCCGACCCCTTGTTGATGAACGGGACGATGGCGACGAAGCCGACGACGACGACGTTCGCCAGCACACCGTAGGTCCGGTCCGCCATCAGTTTCGCCCCGCCGAGGATAGCGAGGTTGGGGTTCAGCGGGCCGAGCTTGAGCAGGCCGAACGACCAGTAGAGGTACCAGTCCGGCAGGATGATGGCCGGCGTCACGGCGGAGTTCGCCGGGTTCGGCATCTCCGGCGGGAGCGTCGCCGAGAGGAACAGGATCATCCCGACGAAGAAGCTCGTCAGGGCCAGATTCCGAATCATCTCGTGGGGCCACGCCGGGAACGCCAGCACGTCGCGCTCGACGTAGTCGGACTGCTGGCGCAGGTCCTGATCCTCGCGGCGGGCCCGCTCGAAGTACTCGTAAGTGAGCCGCGAGAGGCCCTGCGACCGCTGCTTGCGCTCGGACCACGTCGGCGTCTCGTCGTCCGGTGCGACGATACCGCCGCCGCCCGAGCCGTCTGTGCGAACCTCGTCGTCGTTGGTGTCGTTGTCGCTCATTGTATCAGTGTGGTTCCGCGATGCCCTGCATCCAGACGATGCCGATGTGGACGGCGATGAGCGCCGTCGTGATGAACGGGAGGAAGAACACGTGCAGGATGTACATCCGTTGCAACGTGGACTGTGAGAGGGTGAACCCCCCGAACATCAGCTGTGCGACCCACTCGCCGATGAGCGGAATGGACAGCGACATCTCGACGCCGATCTGTCCGGCCCAGAAGGAAAGCTGGCTCCACGGGAGCAGGTACCCCGTGTACCCGAAGACGAGCGTCAGCGAGATGAGGATGATACCGATGAGCCAGTTGAGTTCGCGGGGTTCCTTGTACGCGCCCGTGAAGTAGACACGGAGCATGTGGAGGAACACCGCCGCGACCATGACCTGCGCGGCCCAGCGGTGGACCGAACGCAGGAAGTAGCCGAGGTTCAACTGCCCCATGATGAGCATCACCGAGTCGTACGCCACGGTCGGGGAGCCGTCGGCGGCCGCCGCGGCCGGGGCGTAGTAGAACCCGAGCAACGCGCCGGAGATGGCGGCGACGACGTACGCGATAGTCGAGAACGACCCGAGTGCGTACAGCGGGTACCAGTACCAGAACTTGTTGTCGAGGTTGTACTGCTCGGTGTGGCTCTTCGGCATCTGCATGTTGACCTTGTAGTACAGGTCTTCGAGGATTTCGAGGTAGTCGACGACACGCAGACGCTTGTCGAGCCAGATGAGCGTGGTCAGGTATATCGATTCGAGTGGCGACAGCTCGCGCGATTCCATCCAGCCTTTGTGGTCGTGTTCGTCTTTGCGTTCTAAGCTCATGGGTCACCCCTCCTGTGGCGGGCGTGGGAGCGCCACGAACTGCTTTTGCACCGGGCTGAACGGGTTGTACACCGACTGGTGGCACTGGCAGTAGATTCGGTCCTCGGCGCCGAAGTTCACGCTCCCCTCCTGTGTCTTGAAGCCGGGGACACAGCAGAAGTGCGTACACTTGTTGAGCCAGGCGATGAACCCGTCCTGCGTGGCCTCGGAGACGAAGTTCTTGATGCTGTTGGGCAGTTCCGAGTACTTCCCCTCGCCGTTGGCCATCTTCTCGATTTCGACGGAGCGGAGAATCTGGACCGGAACGCCGCCGCCCTCGCCGTCCCGCCAGTTCGCGCTGGCGGGCTTGCCGAGGCCGGCCTTCCCGATGCCGTTGCCCCACTCCTGGTAGTCCTCGAACATGTCCACGGTGAGGGGCGCGCCCTGCTCTATCTCGCCCTGCCAGGTGAAGGAGCCGGGGCTGTTGAGGAAGGTGTTGTTACGCTCGGCCTGCGGGTAGATACCCGACGAACTCTGGATACCGCAGTACTGGAACCAGGCCGACGAGTAGTCGATGCCGCTGCCGCCGAAGTCCCGTGCGATGGCGACGCCGGCCTCGGGGTCGAACTCGGGCCAGAGGCCCGATATCTCGCCGCCGTTTATCTCGATGGGGATGATGGGCATCCCGCGCGGTGCTGGCCCGTCGGTGTTCTCCACACCGACGAACGTGGTCGTCCCGCCACCTTCGCCGGCGGCGTCGGTCGTCGCGTCGACGGCGGCGGCCCCGCCGACACCGACGCTGGAGAGGGCCGCGCTGCCGACGACGCCCTTTACGAAGCGACGTCGACCCGTCTCGGCTGGATACTTGTCTTCGTCTAGTGGCATATTACTTCTTGTAGTAGGGGTAGACTGCGCGTTTGATTGTCTCGACTAGCTGGTCCTCGTCCGCGAGCTTCTTCCCGTCGACGTCCTCCTGTCGGATGTAGAGGTCCTCCCACTTGCGACGGCGCTTCTTGACTATCATCACGTCCGGGAGGAACTCCTTGCGGTAGAGGAGCATGATGAACGCCAGATCGAGGAAGATGGCGGTCAGGACGCCGCCGAGGAACATGTTGGCCTCGATGAGGCGGACCGTCAGCGTCGTCCCGATACCGGACGCCCAGCCAGTGAGCATCCCGTAGGTGAACAGGCCGACGAGGACGACCTGGATGACCGTCAGGAGGACGATGCCGACCGCCGCCGCGGTGCTCTCTCGCGGCGGTTCGTAGCGGTGGATGTCGCCGTAGGTGGAGCCTTCGGACGCCATCAGTTGTTCCCTCCGCTGGTGTGTGGTGATTCACCGTACTTCAACTGGAAGAAGGTGAAGACGAGCGGGATGACGACCGCCAGCCCGGCACCGAAGCCGACGTAGTGGGGCTGAATCGGCACCCCTGCTTCGTGCGGGTTGACCTCTTGTGGCCCGCCGCCACCGATGGTCTGGGTCGGGAACTCCTCGCCGACGACGATGGCGCCTTTCATCTGGAGCCCCTCGTGTGGGGCGCAGTAGTACGGGTAGATGCCGTCGCTCTCGAACGTGTGTTCGTAGTTGACGCCGGAGGAGGCCACTGGCGACCCGGAGTCCAGCGGTCCGTCGCCGTCGGAGACGACGTTGTGTCCGCCACCGTTGCCGGTCCACTCGAACTGGACGGTCGCGCCGTTGTCGACGTGGATAGCCGGCGGGCCGAACCCGTAGGCCCCGCCGTTCGCGTTGACACCGACCTCGACTGTAGCAGTGTCCTGTCCAGTCGCGTCGACAGTGCTCGTGGGGCCGGAGAAGTTCCCGACCTGATCGAGGTAGCCGCCGTAGTCCGGGGCTGTCTGGCCGCCGCCACCGCCGCCCTCTTCCTGGGCAGCGGCTGTGCCGGCGGCGCCGAGGGTGGCCGCAGCGCCTGCGGCACCCCCTGCAGTCCGGACGAACTCCCGCCTGTTCATGTACGTCCCGAAGTCAGGACTGTGTTTGTATAAACCCACCGGATACCGCCCGCAGGCACCGTCACGCCCCGGCTTCGTCGGGTTCGTCGCGCTCCGTCTCGTCCCCTCCGTTCTGGGGGGTTAGCTCCGGAACGAAGTCGGGTCGCTCGCCGTCTTCGAGACCGACCGCCCTGAGTCGGTCGCGGTACTCCTCGGCCCGGAACTTGTCGGAAAGTCGCGCGTTCGCGACGGTGAAGAAGAGTACGAGCGCGATGCCGACGAACGCGAGGCCGGCGACGAACAGGGCGACGACGTTCGCCCCCGGGCCGCCGACGACACCGGCGACGGCGAGGACGCCGCCGGCGAGGAGACCGAGTCCGGCGAGCAGTTGGGCCCCGGCGATGACCTGCAACATCCGGTTGCCCAGTTCGCCGCCGCCCTCGGGGACGGCTTCGGGTTCGGGGAGCGGGTTGTCGGGCACCGACTCGGGCACGTCGTAGGAGTCCATCGAGCAGAGCGCGACGGTCGGTTTGACGTCACGGAGGACCGTCCCCTCGCCCTCGACACTCCCGTCGGGATAGACGATGGCGTACCCCTCGTCGGAGTACGCCAGCACCCGCGGCGGGTTCTGGTGGCGCTCCACGCGGGCGAAGACGTCGCGGGTCGAGACGCGGTTTCGGAGGTCCCGGGCCACCCGGTCGAGCAGTTCGTCGCCGGTTATCCACGAGTCCTCGTCGAAGGCGACGTCCCACTCCTCGGCGGTCATCTCGGCCATGTCGGCCGGACCGAAGTCGTCGAAGTCGTACTTCTCCTCGACCTGTTTGCGGAGCGCCTCGGTGTCGAGGTCGTCCGTCTCCCGCCCCTCGCTCGCCGCCTGCGCGGGCCGCGACCGGTCGGCGTCGCTGTCCGTGTCAGCGTCCGCCTCGGGCGACGTCGAGTCGGAGTCTGCCATTGTCGAGAGTAGGGTTTCCTCCGACTTACGCCTTCTGACCTCCCGTATCCGGCACGTTTTAGCGCGTCCTGTCCTAACGCCGCGATATGGTGTCGGACGGCGTCGTGGCCTCTGTCGTACTCGTGTCGGTGAGCCTGAGTTTCCCCTGTTTCGTCTACGGCGCGTACTACATCATCGAGACGGAACCGGTCACGTGGGACGTCCTGTTGCACCACCTGAAGTTCGTCGTCACCGGACTCGTCCTGACGACGGTGCCGATGCTGTTCTGGATGGCGCCACGACTTCCCGAGCAACTGGGCGGGTTGTCGGCAGTCCACGCCTACCTCGGCTTGCAGGCCTACGCCCTCCTGCTGTTCGGCGGCACCGGAATCGTCCGTATCTTCCGGGCCAAACGCGAACACGACCTGTACAACGACTACGACGAGGACCTGTTGCTGGACGAGATCGGCGGCGACCAGATGAGCCACTGGCGCTCGCGCCTCCGTATCGGCGTGTTCGGCTACGTCGTCTTCTGGATGCTGGCGTACGTCGTGGGCGTCTCCCGGTACGTCCTGCGCTACGTCGTCGGTGGGTAGGCCACTGTGTAGTCCGGCCCTAGCCTCTCACTGGGCGAGAAGTACAGATAGTTTGACAATACTGCTGGACGTACGGGTACGTGAGGCCATGTACCAACGAATCCTCTTTCCGACGGACGGGAGTGCTGGGTCCGAGGCAGCGATGGGCCACGTCGTCGACCTCGCGTCGACCTACGGCGCGACCGTGCACGTACTCTACGTCGCAGACAGCGAGAACGAACTCTCGCACATGGTGATGCGCGACGACGACACCGGGTTCTCGGGGATGGTCAAACCCGACGACGTCGAGATGGGGTCGGGAATGACTGCCCCGGATACCGGTGGGATGCAACGACTGGAGACGGCGGGACAGGAACTCGTCGCCGCCGTCGCCGACGAGTTCGCAGCGCACGACGTCGAGACCGTTACGGAGGTCAGAGAGGGGAACCCGTACCGGGCCATCGTCAACTACGCAGACGAGGCCGACGTGGACCTCGTCGTGATGCCGACTCACGGCCGACGCGGTATCGACCGGTATCTGCTGGGCAGCGTCACGGAAAAGGTCGTTCGGACGGCACGACCGCCGGTCCTGACCGTTCGACTCGGCGACAGCGAGGACGAGGCGGAGTAGCCACCCGGCCGTCGCTGCCGACTAGGCCCACGGCTCGCCCGAGGCGAGGTCCACGTCGCTGTCGCCCTTCTCGGAGGGACAGATGTCGGCCAGTACGCACTCGCCACAGTCGGCCGAGCGAGCGCCACACACGGCGCGGCCGTGGTCGATGAGCAGGTGGGTGAACTGCTGCCACTCCGACTCGGGCACCACGTCGAGCAGGTCCTGTTCGATGGCTTCGGGTCGTTCTTCTTCCGTCAGCCCGAGCCGACGGGAGAGCCGTTGGACGTGGGTGTCGACGACGATGCCCTCGACGACGTCGTGGCCGTGTTGCAGGACGACGTTGGCCGTCTTGCGGCCGACGCCGGGCAGGTCGGTCAGCGCGCCCATCTCGTCGGGCACCTCGCCGTCGTGTTCGGCGACGATTTTCTCGCCGATGCCCTTGAGGTAGCCACCCTTGTTGTTGTGGAACGTGATGCCGTAGATGTCGTCGGCGAGTTCCGCCTCGCTGGCGTCGGCGTAGTCCTCCGGCGTCTGGTACTTCTCGAAGAGGTCCGCCGTGACTTCGTTCACTCGCTCGTCGGTACACTGTGCCGAGAGGACGACGGCGACGAGCAGTTCCAACCGGTTCGAGTAGTTCAGCGAGATGGTCGAGTCCGGATACTCCTCGTGGAGGCGCTCGACGACTGCCTCGGCCTGTGCCTCGCGACTCGCCAGCGGTGTTCCCATGTCCACACGACGGGGCGGGCCACTCTTTGCGCTATCGCTCCCGGCAGGCGGGTGTGTGTCACCGTGTCATCCCATCGAAACGTTGTTGGCTGAGACCACCGAGATGGGGCGTATGCCCGGTCCAGCCTTCCTCCACGGCGAGGACGTGACGCTGCACGTCGTCGAGGACGACGACGTCGCGTTCCTCTACGAGACGATCAACGACCCCGACGTCCGCGCGGGCCTCACCTTCGCCCGCCCGAAGACCGAGCGCGAAGAGCGCGAGTGGGTCGAGTCCGTCACCGACCCCGACGCCGACGACGTGCACTTCCTGATATGTGCCGACGGTGCCCCGGTCGGCACCGTCGGCCTGCGCGGCGTCGACAGTCGGGCCGGCACGGGCGAACTCGGGTACTACCTCGCCGCCGACGCGTGGGGCCACGGCTACGCCACCGACGCGGCACGGACCCTCGTCGAGTACGCCTTCACCGAACTTCGTCTGCACCGGGTCCACGCGAGGGCGTTCGCGGACAACGAGGGGTCCCGGCGGGTGCTTGAGAAGGTCGGGTTCGAGCACGAGGGCGTGCTCCGGGACCACTGGTACCGTCGCGGCGGCCACGCGGACGTCCACCTGTACGGCCTGCTCGAAGGGGAGTGGGACGGCTAGAGCGACGCGACGGCGTCCTGCACCGGGCCGACGTCCGGCGGCGCGTCCGGTGACCGCTCCGGGTCGTCGGCCCACGCGAACTGGACGCGACAGCGCTCGTCGACGAGGAACGCCGAACGGCGGGTCGTGCCGTCCGGTCGCTGGACGCCGAACTGGGCGTCGACGCCCGCGTGGTCGACCAGCAACGGGAACGGGAGGTCGAGGTCCGCAGCGAACGCCCGATGGTCGTCCAGCGTGCCGGGCGCGACGCCGAAGACGGCGATAGCGTCGGTCAGCGACCCCCACTCCGTGTCGCGGAGCGCTTCGAGGTAGGTGGTGCAGGCCGGCGCGAAGTCCTCGGTGTAGAACGCGACGACCACGGGAACCTGCTCGCTCGCGGCGGAGAGGCGGTACGAACCGACCCCGGCACCCGCAGTGCCGTCGAGGTCGAAGTCCGGTGCCGGGTCACCTGCGTCGAGCATACCGGCCGGACGCGCGTCGGCGAGAAAAGTCTACGGGCGGGTGGTGCTCGGTCGGCGGACAGCGGTCGCTCGTCGCCGTCGCGATAAGGGCGGAGAATCAGGGGCCGCGGTCGGTTCGTCCGGTTCTCAGTCGGCCATCGTCTCGTGGCCCTTCGCCGTGTCGACCTCCTCGACCGGGGTCGCTAGCTTGTAGGCCGCGTACAGGCCCAGTACGACCAGTCCGGCGACGACCAGCCCGGTCCGGAGGGTCGGGTCGACCATCGGCGTCGCCACGATTTCGCCCGCGTCGTTCGTCACCGGGGCCGCCCCGTAGGGCGGGCCGGCGAGTATCTCCACGATGCCGAGGCCGACGATGCCCAGGAGCATCAGTCCGCCGCTCAGTGCCATTGCCGCCTTGTCGATGATGTCAGTCATGTTCTTTGTCACCTCGTTAACCGAGTAGGTAGCGGAGTTTCGGGCGCTTCTGGACGAACTCCAGTTTCTCGAGGATGGCGTCGAGGCCGTAGTACCGGCCGGCACCGACGACCATCACCGTGGCGAACAGGAGCAGGCCCATCAGGTCGCCGTTGACCAGGCCGTGTCCGAAGCCCGCGTTGCCGACCCAGAACAGGGTCATGAAGATGACCCCGCCGAAGGCCGCCAGTCGGGTCAGGACGCCGACCATCAGGGCCAGTCCGATGAGCGTCTCGAACAGCGGGACGCCCGGCCTGATGAGCCACGCGAGGTTGTTCCCCATCCAGACCGGGATGGGCCCCAGCGCGGTGCCGGTCATCTGCTGGAGGTAGGCCGGGCCGTATCCGAAGGCCAGTCCGTCCTCAATGAGCTTGGTGACACCGGCGTGGAAGAACCACCATCCGGTGACCACTCGCAGGAACGCCAGCCAGTACGCCGTCAACGGCCCGTCCAGCGCGAGCTCGAACTCGTCGGCCAGTGGGTTGGTTGCTTGGTAGGACATCGTCGTTACCTCACATGTGAATCTGTGCGGGGCAACCCCATATAAACAGAAGTGCGTTCCCAACCCGTGAAAACGGTTCTGACGGCCTGAGAATGTAGAATTGTACATGTTCGGCGAAGCGGTCCCGTTCGGTTGCGGGTTTTTATGTCGAACGCGGACGCGACCGGTCGTCACCCCACCGTGACCTTCAACACACCGACCCGACTACCCAGCACCGAGATGGTACTGGAGTTGGACGGGGCGTACACGACGGCGCAGGTGATGGTCGAGGACGAGTCGCTGGTCGAGGCCGGGTGTCGCGACCAGATTCAGCGCCTCGTCGACCACCCCGCGTTCACCGAATCGGTCCGCGTGATGCCCGACACGCACTGGGGCGCCGGCGCGCCCATCGGCTTCACGATGCCGCTGGGTGACCGCATCGTCCCCAACGTCGTCGGCGTCGACGTCGGGTGTGGGATGGCGGCGACCGACCTCGGCCCGGACCTCCCGCTCTCGGACGCCGAGCGAGAGCGCCGCGTCCGCGAGGCCGTTCCGATGGGGCGTGACGTCCACGACTACGACGACGCGCCCCACCTCGTCGACGAGTTCCCGTTCGAGCGTGCGAACCGCGTGTTCGACCAGTTCGACGACGCCTTCGCCGAGCGGTTCGGCGAGCGCATCGACCCCATCGAGTTCGACTTCGACGGCTACGACGGCGACTACTTTGAGACCCTCTGTGACCGCGTTCTGGCCGACCAACGACAGGGGATGGGCCACGTCATCCAGAGCGCCGGGACGCTGGGCGGCGGCAACCACTTCGTGGAGTTCGCCCGCGCACGCGACGGCGGTGACTACTGGCTGGTCGTCCACAGTGGGTCGCGCTACCTCGGGAAGTCCGTCGCCGAGTACTGGCAGTCGAAAGCGACGGACCGCCGGGCTATCGGGGCCATCCGCGAGGAGATTCCCGAGCAGTACGCGGCGTACCTGCAGTTCGACCCCGAGACGGTGAGCGACGCCGACCTCTACGAGTGGGTCACCGGCGGGAAGGGCGAGTCCCACATCGACAAAGACCGCCTGCGCCGGGAACTCGACGGCCGGGACATCGAGGACGCCTTCGACGCCCTCGGGTCGCTCGGCCCGCACGTGGGTCCGGACGACGGGGACCGGGACAACGACCTCGACTGGCTGGAGGGACGGGAGGCCCACGGCTACTACGTCGACATGCTGTTCGCCCAGCAGTACGCCCGCTGGAACCGCGAGTTGATGAGCGACGCCATCTGCGAGACGTTGGGCGTCGACCCGGTCGACCGGTTCCAGAGCGTCCACAACTACGTCGACTTCCGGGACCTGACCGTCCGCAAGGGGGCGACCCCTGCCCGCGAGGGACAGCGTCTCGTCGTCCCGTTCAACATGGCCGAGGGGTCGGTCCTCGCCCGTGGGAAGGGCAACGACGCGTACCACCAGACCGCCCCGCACGGCGCCGGCCGGGTGATGAGTCGGAGCGAGGCCCACGACGTGGTCGACATGGACGCGTTCGCCGACGCGATGGCGGACGTCTACTCCGAGTCCGTCGTCGAGAGCGTCCGCGACGAGGCCCCGATGGCCTACAAGGACGCCCAGCGAATCGTCGACGCACTCGAACCCACCGCCGAGGTCGTCGAGTGGCTAGACGCCGTCCACAATCTGAAGGCCACCTCGTGACGCGCTCGTGTTAGCCATCCGAAAGCTACTATGCCGTCTCGGCCCATGCCTTCGCACATGACCATCCTCGTGGCCGTCGCCAACGACGCGGTGTCCGACGGAGTCATCGATACCGCCGTCAGACTCGGTGAGGCACTCGACGAGGAACTGTACGTGGTCCACCTGCTGGACGACCAACTCGCCGACGCCGAGGCGAAACGGGTCCGTGATATGCTCAGAGAGCGTCTCGCGGACGAGACAGTGGTCGCGACGGTAGCGCTGGAACACGTCGGCCGGTCGAGCACCCGCAAAGGGACCCGTATCGGGGAGGAACTGCTGGAAGTCGCCACCGACGTCGACATCTCCCACATCGTCATGGGCCACGAACCGAAGGGCCTCAGGGGGCGACTCGCGTCAGGCGACGCGGCCTTCTCCGTCGTCGACGCGGCGTCCGTGCCGGTCACTATCGTCCCGAACTCGAGTTCGTGACTCTCTCGCGGGCGCGGACCCCTACTCCGAACGCGGCCGTCGTTCTCGCATCGACGCGGCGAGTCTGTCGAGGCCGAGCGTCGCCACGAAGAACGCGACGCCGAGGTACAGGAGCGTCTGTGGTTCCGCGGCGAACCGACTGAGTACGCTGTGGCCGTACCCGACGAGCGTGGTGAGAAACCCCAGCAGCGACGTCGTCCAGCCGAGTCCGGTGACGCCTGCGAGTTGGTCGAGGGTGTCTGCGCTCGGTCGTGCGATGTCCGGCAGGTCCATGCCGAGGTAGGTCACGGCTACCGACATAGGCGTTCCTCTTGTGGGAACTTACCGAGAACCGACCGCAGGGAACGCGATAGAACCCGGACGTAGGTGGTACGTACTAGAGGCCCAACTCGCGACCGAGGACCAGTCGCTGAATCTCGCTGGTCCCCTCGCCTATCTCCATCAGTTTGGCGTCGCGGTAGAACCGCTGGGGCGCGAAGTCGGTGGTGTAGCCGTAGCCGCCGAGCACCTGGACGGCGTCTTCGGCGACTTCGCGGCATATCTCGCTCGCGTCGAGTTTCGCGAGCGAGGACATCCGCGTCGTGTCTTCGCCCGCGTCGTACATCGTCGCGGCCTTGTGGGTGAGCAGTCGCGCGCGCTCTATCTTGCGGTCCATCTCGACTATCTTGTCCCGCACGGCGTCGAACTTCGAGATGGGCTGGCCGAACTGCTCGCGTTCGGTGGCGTAGGACTTCGCGGCCTCGAAGGCGCCCTGTGCCAGCCCCACCGAGAGCGCGGCGATGGAGATGCGGCCGCCGTCGAGCGTCTTGAGCGTCTGTTCCCAGCCCTCGCCTTCCGCGCCGAGTAGTCGGTCCTCGGGAATCCGGCAGTCGTCGAACAGCAGTTCGCACGTCGGCGAGGCGTTCAGTCCCATCTTGTCCCACTCCGTCGTCACCTCCCAGCCGTCGTCCTCGGGGCCGACGACGAACGTCGAGATGCCGTCGTAGCCGGCGCCGGGGTCGGTGACGGCTTTGACGAGGATGGACCCGGCGACGGAGGCGTTGGTGATGAACTGCTTGGTGCCGTTCAGCACCCACTCGTCGCCGTCTTTTTCGGCGGTGGTGTCCATGTCGCTGGCGTCGCTCCCGCTCCCGGGTTCGGTCAGCGCCCACGCGCCGAGGTGGTCGCCCGTCGCCAGCGGTTCGAGCCATCGCTCCTTCTGGGCATCGGTGCCGAACAGTTCGATGGGCTTCGACCCCAGCGAGACGTGCGCAGCGTACGAGAGCCCGATGGACCCGGAAACACGGCCCAGTTCCTCACAGACCAGCGCGTACATCAACTGGTCGCCGCCGAGGCCGCCCCACGTCTCGTCGATGGGGACGCCCATCACGTCCAACTCGGCGAGTTCGTCGAACACCTCGGCGGGGAACCGGTGTTCGTCCTCGATGTCCTGTGCGATGGGCGCTATCTCCTCGTCACAGAACTCCCGGACCGAGTCCCGAATCATGCGGTGCTCCGCTGGGAGGGTGAAGTCCATACCACCGGGTACGCATCCTGTCATCAAATACCATGGGGGACACAAGCCCTATCCGGCCGCCCCGCCTCCGTCCGGTCGATGGCGTTTCGACGACTCCTCCGGGGGACGGTCCCGTGGGACCGACTGGAGGGCGTCGCCCGCGCGGTCCTCGACCGGTACGACGAGCCATCGGGCCGCGTGGTGTTTCTGGACGCCGACAACTGGCTGTCGACGCCGTTCGTCGTCTCCGACCGCTGGTTCGTGAAGGTCATCACCCAGCAGAACTCGCTGGTCCACGCCCTCCTGACGACGGGCCGGAACCTCGGCGCGTTCTCCTCGGGCACCGAGGGCTTCTTCGAGCACTTCGGGACGCCGGCCCAGATGGCCGAACACGAACTCGAAGCCACCGAGCGGATGCGCGAACTGGGCGTGAACGCGCCGGAACCCATCGAGGCCTTCGAGTACGAGGGGATGGGCGTCCTCGTCTTCGAGTACCTGCGGGAGTTCGAGACGCTCGACGAGTTACCGGCCGAGGCCGTCGACCGCCACGCCGAGACGGTGTTCGACTACCTCCACCGGATGCACGAGGCGGGCCTCGCCCACGGCGACTTCCGGTGTGAGAACGTCCTCGTCGCCGACGACGCGGTGTACTTCATCGACGCGACCAGCGTCCGCGAGGACGCCATCGACGACGCGCGAGCGTACGACCTCGCCTGTGCGCTGGGGGCGCTGGAACCGCTGGTCGGCGGCCGCCGGGCCGTCGCGGCCGCGGCGCGGTACTACACCACCGACGAACTCCTCGGCGCCGAGGAGTTCCTCGACTTCGTCAACATCCGGCCGGACCACGACTTCGACGCCGCCGCCATCCGCGGGGCCGTCGAACAGCGCGCTAACTGACCGCGTTCCGCGACCGGGCCGTGACGCCGATGCCGGCGAGGACGACGACGCCGCCGGCGAGCGTCCACGACCCGGGGACCTCGGCGAGCAAGAACAGGGCCAGCAGTGCGCTCCCGACTGGTTCACCCAGTAGGGAGACGCTCACCAGACTCGAGTCGAGGTGACCCAGCGCCCAGTTCAACACCGTGTGACCGAACAGTCCCGGCCCGACGGCCATCAGGAAGAACAGGAGCCACTCCCGCGGGGGGTAGTCGAGGACCGGGTGCCCGCTCCCGACGACGAAGACGAGCAAGCAGACGCCGGCGACGGCGTAGACGATGGTGACGTACGGGAGCAGCGGGAACCGCTGTCGGAGCGACCGGCCGGCGAGTACGTAGGCGGCGGCCATCACCCCGCCGACGAGCGCCAGCGCGTTCCCGTACAGCGGGTTCGGGCCGACGCCACCGCCGCCGAGCAGTTCGCCGAGCGACATCACCACGATGCCGACGACGGCCACCAGGATACCGGCCGTCGTCCCCCGCGTGACGCGTTCGTCAAGTAGCGCCCACGCCCCGAGCGCCACGAACAGCGGTTGCGACTGGACGAGCGTCACCGAGGCCGCCACGCTGGTCCACGCGAGGCTCTCGAACCACGTCGCGAAGTGGACGGCCAGCGCCACGCCTGTCGCCGCCGCCGCGACGACGTCACGCGGAGCGAGTCGCGTGAAGGCTCCGGGGTCGTGGCCCAGCGCCAGCGGTGCGACGACGAGCGTCGTCGCGACGACCCGGTGGAGCGCCGCGACGCTGGCGGGCGCGTCGCTGGCCCGGACCAGAATCGCGCTGGTACTGACCGCGAGAACCGCGACGACGAGGGCGATTCGGGGGTCTAGCTCCGAGTCGCTCACTCGGCGTCGTCCGGGGTGTCGAAGTCGTGGAAGTGTTCGCCCTCTTCCTTCGAGAGGACGTCGAGTGCGGCCGCGCCGCCGTCGCCCGCCGAGATGATGGCCTGCCACTCCTGGTCCCGGACCATCGCCCCGGTGGCGTAGGCGTCGTCGACGCTCGTCTCCATCGAGACGGTGACGTCCACCACGTCGCCGTCGAACGCACAGCCCAGTTCCTCGGCCAGCGAGCGGTCGGTGCCGGTCGCGAGGACGAGGTACGTCGCCTCCGTCTCGCCGTCCTCGGTGGTGGCGACGAACCCGTCGTCGGACTGCTCGACGGCCGTTACTTCCCCCTCGCGCAGGTCGGCGCCGAACCCCTCGACCTGGTCGCGAGCGTCCCCGAGGAACTCGGTCCCGTCTCTGGACTCGATACCGAGGTAGTTGAACAGGTGTGCGTTGTGAAGCCACGTCTCGTCGGTGTCGTAGACCACCGTGTCGAGACCGTTCTTGGCTGTGAACAGTGCGGCGCTCAGGCCGGCGGGACCCCCGCCGACGACCAGTACGTCAGTCATGGGTGGCATTGGGTCACAGTGGTGGATAAATGTACGCCCGTGAATGGTCGGTGCCGGTCCCGGCGACGCCGACGCTACAAACGCCGTCGAACCCATCTGAAGGCTTATTCCCCGATTCGTCCACTGTACAGACGTGAATCGACGACAGTACCTCGCCGGCGTCGGCGGCGGCCTCGCGGCGCTGGTCGGTGCCACCGCCGTCGCGGACGCGACCAGAGCGGACGTCGCCTTGGACGGTAACCTCCACCGCCCCGGCGGTGCTCCGGTCGAGACGACGGTGACCGTCGATCGGGACGTAGTCACGTACCTCCCCGACCGCGACGCCGTGCGCGAAGACGGCGAGACGCGACCGTTCGACGAGTGGGTCCGCTGGACGGCGTTCGAACGCGCCGCCGAGACGGTGGTCCCGGTCGTCGAGGACCGACTCGACGAACCCGACGCCGGCCTCGGCCGGGGGATACGGAGCCTCGTGTTCGGACTCGTCGCCACTGTCGACTACGCCATCACCCGGAATCGCGACGGGGCGGTCGTGAGCGAACCGACCGTCCCGCTCGACCGGGTGGTGTCGGTGGCTCCCCGGACGGTGACCGTGACCGTCGAACTCGCCGGTCGCTCGGCGGTCCGTGTGGCCCCGGTCGCCGTCGAGAAGACCGAAGCCCAGTACCAGGACGGTTAGGCTTCGAGTAACGCCCTCGTCTCGCGGTGGCGGTAGCGGAACATCGGTTCCATGCCGAGGAACCCGATGGGACCGACCGCCCGGCCGAGCGGACCGCCGGGGAGTTCGTACTCCACCCGGTCGTGGACGATGGTGGCGTCGTCGCCGTCGGCCCGGAACCGGTGAGTGTGTTCCCACTCGGGGAACGGCCCCTCGGTCATCACGTCACGGAACATCGCCTCCGCCTCGCTCTCCTCGCGGGCGACGATTTCGGAGACCCAGCGCTGGCGCGGCGCGACGCCGAACGGCTTGACCGAGGAGACGACGACCGACCCCGCTTCCAGCACCTCGGGGTCCGGGTCGCCGTCCGGCCCGCGCGTCTCCTCGACTCTGAGGTGCATCCAGTCGGGCGTGAGGGCGACGAGACCGTCGGCCGTCGAGTGGAACTCCCAGACCTCGGACAGCGGCGCCGACACACGGACCTCTCGCTCGAAGACGGGCATACCCGGACTTGGGGAGACACGGGGAAAACCCCGGCGGTGTCAGCGAGGCGACTGCCGGCGGGCGTTCAGGGCCAGATGCCGCCCTCTTCGGCGGCGTCGACGACGCGTTCGATGGCGACGACGTACATCGCCGTGCGGAAGTCCTCGGCGTCGGTGCGCTCGTAGGTGTCGACGAGGTCCTCGAAGGCCGTCGTGATGACCCGTTCGAGTTCGTCGTTGACGCGCTCTTCCTCCCAGTAGAAGCGCTGGCGGTTCTGGACCCACTCGAAGTACGACACGGTCACGCCGCCGGCGTTCGCGAGGATGTCGGGGAAGACGGCCACGTCGCGCTCAGAGAGCACGTCGTCGGCGCGCGGCGTCAGCGGCCCGTTGGCCGCCTCCACGATGATATCGGCCTGCACGTGGTTGGCGATGTCGCCGTCGATGGCGTTCTCCAGCGCCGCCGGGATGAGCAGGTCGACGTCCATCGTCAGCAGTTCCTCGTTCGAGAGTTCCTCCGTCGCCCCCTCGAATCCGGCGAGGGAGCCAGTCTCGTTCTTGTGGTCTTTCGCGGCGCGGGCGTCGAAGCCGTCGGGGTTGTGGACGGCCCCGGAGGAGTCCGAGACGGCGACGACGTTCGCGCCCAGATCGTCGATGAGTTTCGCGGCGACCGAGCCAGCGTTGCCGTACCCCTGCACGGCGACGGTCGCTCTCTCGATGTCCTTCCCGAGATAGTCGAAGGCCTCTCGAGTGGTGAGCATCACCGACCGGCCCGTCGCCTCGACCCGGCCGGCGCTCCCGCCGGACTCGGGTGCCTTCCCGGTGATGACGCCGGGTTCGGTCGTGTTCTCCAGCGTCTCGTAGGTGTCCTTTATCCAGTTCATCTCCCGCTGGCCGGTGTTGACGTCCGGCGCGGGGATGTCCCGGTCCTCGCCGATGAGGGGCCGGAGTTCCTTCGCGAACGAGCGGGTGATGCGCTCGACCTCGCTGGCGGAGTACTGGCGCGGGTCGAACTTGATACCGCCCTTCCCGCCGCCGTAGGGGATGTTGACGGCGGCGCACTTGTACACCATCCAGCCGGAGAGGGCCTTCACTTCGTCGCGGGAGACCTGCGGGTGGTAGCGGATACCGCCCTTGTACGGGCCGCGGTCGCCGTTGAACTGCGAGCGGAAGGCTTCGAACACCTCGACCGAGCCGTCGTCCATCTCGACGGAGAGGGTCGTCTCGAGGACGCGCTCGGGGTGTTTGAGGCGTTCGAGAACGTCCGTGGAGTACTCGAGGTAGGCGGCGGCGTCGTCGATTTGCTCCTGCAAGCTCTCGAACGGATTCACCTCGTCAGACATACGTACTCAGTAGCCGACCGGAGACAAAAGGGTGCCGCCGGCCATGGTCACGTGGTGCCGTCGTGGGTATCGTCCGGGGGCGGGCCGTCGACGCCCGCCCGTTCGAGGACGCGCTCGGCCTGTCGAATCTGCGGGGCGTCTATCATCTCGCCGCCGACGACGAAGACGCCGCCGTCGGCCTCGTCGCGGGCCGAGAGAATCCGCTCGGCCCACTCGATTCGGTCCGCGTCGGGCGTGAACACGTCGTTGAGGACCGTCGCCTGTGCCGGGTGGATGGCGAGTTTGCCGTCGTAGCCCAACTGGAGCGCTCGGCGGGCGTCCCGGCGGAGGCCGGCGTCGTCGGTGAAGTTGGGGAAGTGGGTGTCGATGGGGGTCACTCCGGCCGCCCGCGCCGCGAGGACGACGTGCTGACGGGCGTGGGCGACTTCGCTCCGGTCCTCGCTCCCTGTCGCGCCGATGTCGCCGGCGAGGTCCTCGGCCCCGAACACGAGGGCGTCCGTCGCCTCGACGGCCGCGATGGCCTCGGCGTGGAGGACGCCCGCGGCCGACTCGACGAGCGAGAGAATCGGACAGTCGACGCCGGCCTCGTCGAGCGACTCCGCGAGCAGTCGCACGTCGTCGGCGTCGCTCGTCTTCGGGAGCATCACGCTGTCCGGGGCCGGACCCGCCAGTACGACGGCGAGGTCGTCGGCCGCCCCCGCGCCGACGGGGTTGACGCGGACACAGACCTCGCAGTCGGCCGGCAGTATCGCGGCGAGGGCGTCCCGAACGGCCTCGCGGGCGGCGGGTTTGGCGTCGGGGACGACGGCGTCTTCGAGGTCGAAGACGACCACGTCGGCGTCGCTCCGCGGCGCCTTCCGTAGCTTCTCGGGTTCGTCACCGGGGGAGAACAGGACGCTTCTGCGGGGCATACGCCCCCGTTCGTCGCCCCGGCCCGTAAGTGTCGGCGCTCGGTCGCACCCGTCCCGCAGGGATAAGGCCGCGGCGGGCCATCTCCCGGTATGACCGGCCTGTACTACGAGGAGTTCACCGAGGGAGAGACCATCGAACACGAGAAGCGCCGGACGATAAGCGAGAGCGACAACCAGCGGTTCTGCGACCTCACGATGAACCAGCAACCGCTCCACTTAGACGCGGAGTTCGCGAGCGAGACGCAGTTCGGCGAGCGCCTCGTCAACGGTCTCTACACGATGTCGCTCGCCGTCGGCCTGACCATCCCGGACACGACGGACGGCACCATCGTCGCGAACCTCTCGTACGACGACGTGGAGCATCCCGCGCCGGTGTTCCACGGCGACACCATCCGCGCCGAGTCGACCGTCACGAACAAACGACTGACGAGCGACGGGGACCGCGGTATCGTCACGATGCGCGTCGACGTCTACAAGCAGGACGACACGCTCGTCTGTTCGTTCGAGCGAACCGCGCTGGTCCAGCGCGCCGAGGACTGACGATGCCCACGCCCGACCGCGGCCGACTCGCGCGGTTCGTCGTCACGCTCGTCGGCCTCGCCGCGGCGCTCGTCGCCGTCTCGCTGGCCACCGGCGTTCGGATGGTCGCGCTGGCGCCGGTGTACATGTTCACGCCGATGGTGGCGGGCCTCGTCGCCACACTCACCTCCGGAGTCTCGCTGCGGACGGTCGGCCTGCGCGTCGGTCGGCCGACGTGGCTCGCCGTCGCGGCGCTGTCGGCACTCCCGATGGTCGCCCTGACGCTGCTCCTCTCGGTGGCCGTCCCCGGTATCGGCTTCGACCCGAGCGCGAACGCTCTCCCCGGGGTGACACTCCCCGGCGGGGCCGTCGGCGTCCTCGTCACCGCCGCCGTCGTCCTCGCACTGGGGGCGACGGTCAACGCCGCGTTCGCCTTCGGCGAGGAGTTCGGCTGGCGGGGCTATCTGCTCTGGGAACTCGCGCCGCTGGGGTTCTGGCGGGCGTCCGGTGCCATCGGCGTCCTCTGGGGGCTCTGGCACGCGCCGATAATCCTCGACGGGTACAACTTCCCCTCCTTTCCCGTCGTCGGGGTGGGGCTGATGGTGGTCGCCTGCGTCGCGTTCTCCCCGCTGTACACGTATCTCGTCGTCCGTGCCGAGTCGCTGGTGGCCGCGGCGCTGTTCCACGGCGTGTTCAACGCCGCCGCCGGGTTCGTGGTCGTCTACGCCGTCGCCGAGGACCCCGCGCTGGACGAACTGGTCGCCAATCCCGTCGGGGTCGCGGGTGCCCTCGCGTTCGTCCTCGTGGCCGCGGCACTCGCCGCTCGAGCGACGCCGACGCTAGACCGGGTGACGCTGGCCGGGGAGTGAGTCGACCGGAGCGATTCCGCCGCGACGGCGGTCCCGGTCCGTCGTGGGGGCACTCTGACGGGTCGGCGCGGCCGACCGACACGATATACGTGTTGGAGAACCTATCTGTTCGCATGGTACTCAGTGCCAGAAACAACTTGCGCGGCACCGTGACGGCCGTCGAGATGGACGGCGTGATGGCAGAGGTCGTGGTCGAACTCGACGACGGACAGACCGTCACCTCGACCATCACGCGGGCCTCGGTCGAGCGTCTGGACCTCGTCCCCGGCGACGACGTCAGCGCCGTCGTGAAGGCCAGCGACGTGATGATAGACGCCGAGTGACTCAGATGACCGTCCCGTGTTTCTTGTCGGGGCGGTCCTTCTCGACGGTCTCGTACATCTCGAAGCGAGCGGCCAGTTCCGCCCGCAGGTCGCTCGGCGGGACGATTTCGTCGATGACCACTTCGCTCGCCATCCGATGGACGTCGATGTCGCGGCGGTACTCCTCCCGGAGTTCGCGTTCACGTTCGGCCCGTTCTTCGGGGTCGTCGATGGCGTCGAGTTTGTTCGCGTAGACGGCGTTTATGGCCGCTTCCGGCCCCATGATGGCGATTTCCCCGCTCGGGAGCGCCAGCGTCGCCTCCGGGTCGTAGGCCGGCCCGGACATGGCGTAGATGCCCGCCCCGTACGCCTTGCGGACGACGACGCACTGCTTCGGGACGGTGGCCGAGGACGTGGCGTAGATCATCTTCTTCCCCGCTTCGAGGATGCCCTCCTTCTCGACGCCGGACCCGGCCATGAACCCCGGCGTGTCACAGAGGTACAGCAGGGGGACGTTGTAGGCGTCGCACTTCCAGACGAACTCGGCGGCCTTGCGGGCCGCGTCGGGGAAGATTGCGCCGGCACGCTGGGCGGGTTGGTTGGCGACGACGCCGACAGAGCGGCCGTCGACGCGGGCGAACCCGGTCAGAATCTCCTTTCCGTACTCCGGTTGCAACTCGAAGAAGGAGTCCCCGTCGACCACGCGCTCTATCACGCGGTGCATGTCGTACCCCTTGTTCGGCTCCTCGGGGACGACACTGTCGAGTCCCGCCGGTGACTTCGACGGTGCGACGGTCTCGGCACGCGGCGGTTTCTCGTCGGCGTTGTCGGGCAGGTACGTTATCAGGTCGGCGACGAGTTCGCGGGCGTGTTCCTCGTCGTCGGCCACGAGGTCGGCGCTGCCGGAGTGGCGGGCGTGGACGTCCGGGCCGCCCAAAGTCTCGAGGTCGATGTCCTCGCCGGTGACCATCTCGACCATCCGCGGCGAGGCGATAGCCAGCGCGCTCATCCCGCGGACCATCACGGTGAAGTCGGAGAAGACGGGCGTGTAGGCCGCGCCGGCGATGCAGGGACCGTACAGCACGCAGATTTGGGGGACCGCGCCGGAGAGGATGGAGTGATTGTAGTAGAACTTCCCGATGCCCTCTCGGTTGGCGAAGAAGCCCGTCTGTTGGTCGATGCGGCCGCCAGAGGAGTCGACCAGATAGAGCGCCGGTCGCCCGGTCTTCAGAGCCCGTTGCTGGAGGCGGAGGAACTTCTCGACGCCGCGTTCGGCCATCGACCCGGCCTTGACCGTGAAGTCGTTGGCGGCGACGTGGACCTTGCGGCCGTCCAGCGTGGCCGCGCCGGTGAGCATCCCGTCGGCCGGGAGGCGTGTCCCGTCGTCGTACTCGTCGACCTCGGGACTGTCGGCGTGCCACGCGTCGAAGTTCGCGAAGCGACCGTCCTCGAAGTCCAGTCCGTCCTCGCCGAACCAGAGTTCGAGTCGGTCACGGACGAACAGTTTGCCCTGTTCGGCGAGGCGCTCGCGGTACTTCTCGGGGCCGCCGCGCTCGATGTCGGCTATCTCCTCGCGGAGCCGTCGCTCCCGGTCGGTGGGGCCGGCGTCGTCGGCGTCGCCGCTGTCGACGGTCCCGCCGTCGTCCGTGTCGGCCTCGGCGACTTCCTCGACGAACGTGGGGTCGTCGCTGTCGCCGACGTACACCTCGACTCGCTCTCCGACGTGTTCGGCGACGGCGGCGGCGATAGCCGACGCCTCGTCGCGGCTGGCGTCTGCGGCGATACGAACCTTCATACCGTGTCCCACGGCCCCGGGGGTCACAGTCCTTACCCCGCTCGCGGTTCGATTATCATCGCTCGTAATGTCGCCGGGCGATTGATAACCGGCCGTAGGCAACTGGCGAGCAATGAGCGTCGCCAGCGCCGGGGAAGAGCGGAGTCGGCCCGCCTCTCGGGGGATTCCGCGCACCCTCCTCGCCGTGCTCCTCCTCGGTGCCCTCGCCGTCGCCGCGAGCGGTCCCGTCGCGGCCGCCGATACGACGCCCCCGGAGTGGGGGAACGCGACGAAGGGGAACGCGACCACTATCGACGTGACCGTCTACGACGACGGGACCCTCGACACGGGGAGCATCTCGGCCGACGACTTCGTGCTGACCGAGGGGACCGTCGAGAACGTCTCCGTCACGCCGCTGGACGTCGGCGGCGAGAACCGCACCGGCGCACGGGTCTCGCTGTTCCTCGACGGCCGGCTCGACGTGAACGAGGTCACGGTCGGGCTCCGGAGCGGTGCCACCATCGAAGACGAGGCGGGCAACGCCCTCGCCGACGGCACCGTCACCGTCTCCGGGATGGACACCGTGACGCCCCGGTATCGCTCGTTCGCCCTGCGGCGCGTGAACGAGTCGACCGTCGAGATACGGGCGGAGACGAACGAACCCCTCGGCGGCCTCCGGGTCAGTATCGGCGGCCCGACGACGGACGAACTGAACCGCTCGGACTTCGACGAGTCGGTCGACTCCACGGCGGTGTACACGACCCGCTACACGTTCCCGGAGGAGGGGAAGTACGCGGTCCTCTGGATGTCGGCCACCGACCGCTACAACAACAGCATCAGGTTCAGCCGGCTGAAGCAGTTCCGCTACGACGGGTCCGCGCCGAACGTCACGCTCGACGGCCCCGAGAACGCCACCGTCGGCGACCCGGTGAACTTCACCGCGGCCGACTCCACCGACGACCAGCGAATCGAGGACTACCGCTGGCGCGTCGACGGCGGCACCATCATCCCGGGCGAGTCGATTCGCGTGGCGTTCGCGACGCCGGGCACCCACGCGATAGCCGTGGAAGTGACCGACCCGTTCGGCAACGCCGCCGTCGCCACGCGAACCGTGACCGTCAGGACGGCCAACGGGAGCGCCGGTGCGGTCGCCCTCACCCGGCACAACGCCACCCACGCCACGGCGACGGTCGACGGGACGGGATTCGCACAGACCGTCGACGCGCCGGACGGTCCGCTCGTCTCGGGAGCGAACGCCTCGCTGGTGCGCGTGACGGCCTCGGTGCCGGACGATGGGACCGTTCCGGTCGCTCTCAGGGCGCGCAATCGGACGCCGCCCTCGCTCGCGACGGCGACGGGCGACGCGGGCCTCGGGCTGTTCGAAATCGACCACGCCGACGTGCCCGCCGAGGCCGTGACGATTCGGTTCGCCGTCGACCGGGCGGCGCTGAACCGTCACGGGGTCGGCCCCGACGCGGTCACGCTGTACCGGGACGACGGCGGGTGGACGGCGCTCGAGACGGCCGTCGTCGAACGCGGCGACACCCGCGTCGTCTACCGTGCGACGGCGCCGGGGCTCTCGCGGTTCGCCGTGGGTCTCGACACCGACCAGACCACGGAGGAATCCGGTGACGACACGACGCCGACACCGACAGAACAACCGACCGAGCAGGCCGCCCAGCAGGGCACCCCGGACGTTCGGGTCACGAACGTCACCGTCGACCCCGCCAACCTCTCGGTCGGCGACCGGGCCGTGCTCACGGTGACGCTGACGAACCGGGGGACCGCGACGGGCGATTACCTCGTCGCCGTCTTCCTGAACGACTCGACGCTCGCCACTCGCGAGGTGACGGTGCCCGCCGGCGAGACGCGGACGACGGAGTTCGCCAGAGACGTGGCCGAGCGTGGCCCTCTCGAAGTCGGGAACCAGCGAGTCACGAACGTCAGTAACGGCGGTGGCGGGTTCGCACTCCCGGGCGTCCCGAACCCGCTTGCCCTCTGGCCCAGTGGTATCGTCGGGACGATACTGAGTGTCCTCGTGGGACTGGTCGTGGTGGTCTACGGTATCCTGAAAGCGCTGGCGATATACCTCGGTTACTGACCGACCTCGGACTCGAGGCGGTCGACGAGCGAGGCGTTACCGAGGTGGAGGGGCGTTCGCTCGTGGAGTTCGTCGGGGTTCAGGTCGAGGAGCGACTGCTCGCCGTCCGAGGACCGACCCCCGGCCGCCTCGACGATGTAGGCCATCGGTTGGCCCTCGAACTGGAGGCGGAGTTTCCCCTCGGGGCGGGACTCCAGCGCGGGGTACGCGAAGATGCCGCCGTAGGTGAGCACCTGATTGATGTCGGCAATCATCGCGCCGCCGTAGCGGAGTTTGAGTTCGTGGCGAACCGCCTCGGCGAACGTCTGGAACTCGTCGGTCCACGAGTCGACGCCGCCGCCGAACCCGAACACGGTCGGGTCGTCGGGGACGGTCACGTCGTCGTCGACGAGTCGCTGTTCGTCGCCGAGGACGTACTCCTTGACGCGGCCGTCGCGGGCGACGACCATCGACGTGACCGGACCGTAGATGACGAACCCGGCGGCCAGCAGGTTCCGGCCTTTCGTGGGCGGGCGCTCGGTGTACACGCCGAAGATTGTCCCCATGCCGCTGTTTGGTTCCAGATTGGACGACCCGTCGAGCGGGTCCATCGCGACGTGGAGGCGTCCGTCGCTGGTCGCGACTTCTTCGCGTTCCTCGCTGGCGTAGGTGGCGACGCCGTCGATGCCGAGGATGCGCTCCTCGAACAGTTCGTCCGCCCGGAGGTCGGCGGCCAGTTGCTCGTCGCCGCTGGGGTTGACCGTGCCGCTGTGTTCGCGTTCCGTCGCGATGGCTGTTCGAACGTCGCTCGCCGCATCCGCGATTGTGTCGATGACCTGTGCGACCGTCCGGTCGGCCTGGGCGGCCGAGGCGTCGAGTGATTTGCTCATCTATGGTGGGGCTGGGGGTGTGCCGGTCGAGTCGGGTGTGGGGTCGTCCGGCGGCGGTTCCCAGTGTGTCTCGTCACCTCCTGCTTCTGGCCCACACCATAAGTATCTTGTTGCTGACATTTACTACGGAGCGAGTCAATTATTCAGGAGCCGCGCCCTCGTGGGGTTTACGCATGGCACTTAGTCACACGTTTATACAATGGTAAGGTTAGTTATCGTTCTCCTAAGGTCGGCAGACTTACACGAACGGGAGGCGAACCGCCGGGTATGCAACTCGACGACATCGACCGCGTCGGCGTCGTGGGTGCCGGCACGATGGGCAACGGCATCGCGCAGGTCGCCGCCACCGCGGGCTACGACGTCGTGATGCGCGACGTCGAACAGCAGTTCGTCTCCGCGGGGTTCGAGGACGTGGACGAGAGCCTCGCCCGACTCGTCGCCCGGGACGAACTGACCCGCCCGGAAGCCGACCGCGCCCGCGACCGCATCGATGGGACGACCGACCTCGCCGACCTGTCCGACTGTGACATCGTGGTCGAAGCGGCCACGGAGGACATGGACGTCAAGCAGTCCGTCTTCGAGGACCTCGCGGAGACCTGTGCCCCCGAGACGGTGCTCGCGACGAACACCAGCACGCTCTCTATCACCACCATCGCCAGCGTCGTCGACCGACCAGAACGGGTGCTGGGACTGCACTTCATGAACCCAGTCCCGGTGATGAAGGGGGTCGAGGTGGTCGTCGGCGAGAAGACGAGCGAGGACACCCTCGCACTGGGGCACGCGTTCGCCGAAGACCTCGGGAAGGAGACGTGGGAGGCCGACGACAAACCCGGCTTCGTCGTCAACCGTATCCTCATGCCGTGGATAAACGAGGGCATCCGCGCCTACGACGAGGGGGTCGCGGAGATGGCCGACATCGACCGCGGGATGACCCTCGGGACGAACGTCCCGATGGGGCCGCTGGAACTGGCCGACCACATCGGGCTCGACGTCGTCCTCGACGCGAGCGAGACGCTCCACGAGGAACTCGGGGACCGCTACAAGCCGGCGTACCTCCTCAAGCGGAAGGTCGCCGCCGGCGACCTCGGGAAGAAGACCGGGGCGGGGTTCTACGAGTACGACTGACCCGCCGTGGCGGCCGGCATACGATGGCAGACAACGGACCGCCAGTTGCCGAACAGTAAAGGCGCGGGCCTCGATACCTTGTCACATGGACTTCAGTCCCACAGCGGAACAGCGCCAGATCCGAGAGATGGTCGCGGAGTTCGTCGACGAGGAAGTCGTTCCGCGCGCCGCCGAGATAGACGAGTCGGACGAGTTCCCGTGGGACCTCGTCGACCAGATGGCCGAGTTGGGGCTGATGGGGATGCCCATCCCCGAAGCGTACGGCGGCGCCGGCCTCGACTACCACAGTTACGCGATGGCACTGGAGGAGATATCCCGCGGGAGCGGGGGTCTCGGCACCATCGTCGCCGCCCACATCTCGCTGGCCTGCAACATGGTCTACGAGTTCGGCGACGAGGCCCAGAAGGAGACGTACCTCACCCCGATGGCCGAGGGCGAGGACGTCGGCGCGTTCGCGCTCTCTGAACCCGGCGCCGGCAGTGACGTACCGGCGATGACGACGACGGCCGAACCGGACGGCGACGGGTACGTCGTCGACGGCGGGAAACTGTGGATTTCGAACGGTTCCGTCGCCGACACCGTCGTCCTGTTCGCGAAGACGGACCCCGAGGCGGGCAACAAGGGCATCTCCTCGTTCGTCGTCCGACCCGAGGAGGACGACGGGTTCGTCGTCGAGGGGACCGAACACAAACTCGGCGACAAGGGCTGTCCCACGGCGGAACTGCGCTTCGACGAGATGTACCTCCCAGAGGAGCGCCGCCTCGGCGACGAGGGCCGCGGGTTCGTCCACGCGCTGAAGACGCTCAACGGCGGGCGCATCACTATCGCCGCCCGCGGCGTCGGCATCGCACAGGCCGCGCTGGACGAGGCGCTGCGGTACGCACAGGACCGCGAGCAGTTCGACCAGCCCATCTCCGACTTTCAGGCCATCCAGCACAAACTCGCGGACATGGACACGAAGACACAGGCCGCCCGCCTGTTGATGCATCAGGCCGCCGACCTGAAGATGCGCGGCGAGAACTTCGTCAAGGAGGCCGCACAGGCCAAACTGTACGCCTCGGAGGTGTCCCGCGAGGTGGCCAACGAGGGCATCCAGATTCACGGCGGCTACGGCTACACGAAGGACTTCCCCGTCGAGCGGTTCTACCGCGACGCCAAACTCAACGAGATATACGAGGGGACCAGCGAGGTCCTCCGCAACACCATCGCCGACGAGTTGCTGGACTGAGTCACTGTTCGCCGTCCGCCTCGCCG
Source organism: Haloarcula rubra (assembly GCF_019599465.1). GTDB lineage: Archaea > Halobacteriota > Halobacteria > Halobacteriales > Haloarculaceae > Haloarcula > Haloarcula rubra. The sequence continues at coordinate 186,022 of NZ_RKLR01000001.1, read as the reverse complement.
AGGTGCTCGCCCATCCACGCGTAGTGCTCGCGCAGGCGACGCTCGCCGCCCTCGGTCAGCGAGTACTTGTCGGCGATGCCGTCGGTGCGGTGTTGGACGAACCCGGCGTCCGCCATCGCCTCCAGCGCCCCGTAGAAGCTCTTTGGCTCGATGCGCGCGTCGTACCGCCGCTCGAGGCGCGTCTTGAGCCGTTGGCCCGTCAGTTCGCCGTCCTCGGCCCCTGCGAGGATGACGCACATGTCCCGCCGCCGACCGCTCTGGAACCACTTCGCCATGGCCGGACTCAGGTCGGGCGCCCCTTCGGGTGTTTCGACTTCGCGCCGGTCGCCGCGGTCACCGACCGGACCGGACGGCGCCACAGCGATACCGTCCCAACCGCTCCCGCTCGACCGTCTCTGGACCGTCGAGGTCCGTCCGTTCCGTCGCCACCCACAGGCTCACCGCCGTCATCCCGTCGGCGTGGGTCCGGTTCCACCGCTCACAGAGGAACCCCGCCAGCGAACGGCGGAGTCTGGGTTCGCTCCGCGCGTCGTCGAGGAACTTCCGCCAGCGCTCGTTGGGGTACCGTGCCGCGGCCTCCGTGGGACGGGTCCGCTCGTAGGGGTCCCCGGTGAGTGCGTCGATTCGGTCGCCGCTGGTCAGGTTCGCCGGGGCCTCGTACCACCACGTCGCCAGCGGCGGCGACGGTGCGAACATGTCCCACGAGCGGTCCGTCAGTCGGTCCGGCGTGCCCGCCGGCGCGGCGACGACGCCGAGGCCGACGGCGTTGGTCACCAGAATCACGGCCAGACAGCAGACCGCGAGCGCGCGGGCGACGTGCGAGAGCGCCGGAACGCGGTCGGCAATCGGCGTCCGACCCGACCCGGCCGTCGAGAGCGACGCGAGCGGTCGGAGGCGGCCCTCGACGCGGTCCCAGACGACGCTCGGGACCAGCGCGAGCAACCCCGTCACCGAGACCAGCGGGAACACCCCGATGGAGAGCGTCAGCACCATCCCGAGGTGAGCACCGACGAACGCCCCGACCAGCGCCGCCCGACGCCACCCGGTCAGGACGACGAGCAGCGGCGAGGTCAGCAACATGCCGACCCAGAGCCAGTCGACGAGCGTCAGGAGCGGTGTCCACCCGGCGACGACGTCACCGAGCAAGACGGTGAAGTGGTCCAGTTGGAAGACGTAGCGGACCGCGTCGCCCCGAAGCCACACGTCGGCCCGCAGTTTCACGGCGGCGTTGGTCGCGTAGACGACGACCACCTGTGCCAGCAACCCGGCCGTGGCGGGGCCGACGACGCCGTGGTCGTCGGTCGCGCCCTCGGTGGCGTCGACGGCCCAGCGACTGCCCAGCGGGAGGAAGGCCCCCCAGAACAACAGTCGACGCAGGAGCACGTCGCCGCTGTTGAGGACGAGCGGGTTTCGGACCTGTACGGAGACGAGGAGGACGAGCGAGACGACCGTCGCCAGCCGAGTCCGATAGCCGACGAGCAGCGACAGAGCGGCGAGTCCGGCGGCGACGAACAGGAGCACCTGCACCCACGCGGCACCGGAGAGCGCGTGGAGCGAGAGGTCGTTCCAGCCGGGGTACAGCGCCGCCAGCACCGACCGCGGGAGCACACCGGCGTCGGTGTAGAACGCGACGAGGTCCGGCGCGCGGCGGACGAGGTCGACGAGGAGCACGACCGCGAGCGAGACGCGGAAGGCAGCGAGTGCCCGCCGGTCTAGCGCGACCCGACGACCGAGCGCCTCGCGGACTGTCGACGTCACGGTGTCCACTGACAGCGCGGTCGCGGACATAAGTCTTCCACCTCCGTAACCGACAGCTTTCACTGCGTCCGGTCCCAACGCCCGGTCGATGGCAGACACCGAGGACCCGACGGAGGCGACGGCCGACGGCATCACCGCTCGCTATCGAGAGACCGAGGCGGAGCGACTGCTCACCTTCGAGGCGGACGGGCGCACCGCCGCCGTCGCCCAGAACGTCGAGGGGTACGCGATGCTGAAGGTCCGGCCCAGCGCCGACGGCGACGAACTCGAACGCTACTACGGGTTCGACATGGCGCTGGACCACGCCGCGGAGCTGCTCGGCACCTCGCCGAACGCACTCCCCGTCCCCGAAGCGGCCGCCGACATGGGGATGTAGACCGCCGACACGACGCCGAGCTTCTGTCGTCGGGACGCTGATATGAACGCGCCAGTGCCGGACAGCGTCGAGGTCGAGTCGTGGATAGCCCTCTACTTCGACGTCCACTGGGTCGCCTCCTTCTACGGGGAGAAACCCGAGAAGGTCCAGCGCTACGCCAGCCGCGTCCGGAAGCGGGCAGAGACGATACGGGACGGCGTCCGAGAGCGCGGACTGGGCCGGCAGTAGTCCGCGTTCGCCCGAACTTCTTTGTCACCCGCGGTCGACAGAGACGCTATGACGGCGCTCGACCAGTTCGACCACCCGGCGTGGCTGACCGCCGCCGGGACGCTCGCCGGGTACGGTCTCGTCTTGTTGTTCATGTTCCTCCTGCTGTTCGTCGTGCCGTATCTCGTGTTTCCGGCGTAAGTGGCCACTCCTCGTCTGGCGCTCCGGACCGGGGCAAGAGTCAAACCGCACGCCGTGGTAGCTGGTGCCATGAGTGTCGAGCAGGAGCAGGGAGAGCGCACCATCCGGTGTCTGGTCGCGAAAGTCGGCCTCGACGGCCACGACCGGGGCGCACACGTCATCGCCCGCGCACTACGTGACGCCGGGTTCGAAGTCATCTACTCCGGCCTCCACCGGTCCCCGGACGAAGTCGTGCAGGCCGCCGTCCAGGAGGACGTCGACGTCGTCGGCATCTCCATCCTCTCGGGGGCGCACAACACGCTGGTCCCGAAGATTCTCGACGGCCTGCAGGAGTACGACGCGTTCGACGACCGACTGATTCTCGTCGGCGGCATCGTCCCCGACGACGACAAGGCCGAGTTGCGAGACCGGGGGGTCGACGAGATATTCGGCCCCGGCGCGTCGATGGAGGAGATGATTTCCTACATCCGCGAACACGCACCCGAGCGATGACCGACCTCGTCGACGACCTGCTGGCTGGCAAACACAGCGCGCTGGCGCGGGTCATCACGAAGATAGAGAACCGCGCACCGGGCTACCGGGAGATAGTCTCGGAGTTACACCAGCACACCGGCGACGCCGACGTCGTCGGCGTCACCGGCAGTCCCGGCGCGGGGAAGTCCACGCTCGTCGACAAGGTGGCCGCCGAGTACCGCGACCGGGGGCTGACCGTCGGCGTCATCGCCATCGACCCGTCCTCGCCGTACTCCGGCGGGGCAGTACTGGGCGACCGCATCCGCATGGCGTCGAACGCCGGCGACATGGACGTGTTCTTCCGGTCGATGTCGGCCCGTGGGTCGCTGGGCGGCCTGTCGACGGCGACGACGGACGCCGTCACCGCCCTGGACGCCTTCGGGAAAGACGTGATAATCGTCGAGACGGTCGGTGCCGGGCAGAACGAAGTCGACATCGTCCGGACCGCCGACACGGTGGCCGTCCTCGTCCCGCCGGGGAGCGGCGACGACGTCCAGATGCTCAAAGCCGGTATCCTCGAAATCGGGGACGTCTTCGTCGTCAACAAGGCCGACCTGGACGGCGCGGACCGCACGGTCCAGCAGTTACGTGAGATGTTACAGGGACGGAGTGGGGCCGGCAAGGCGGGGCACCACGGGGCGGTGGCCACCGCCGAACAGGGCGAGGCCGCGACGGAGGGAACGGACGACACCGACGAGACGTGGGACCCGCCCATCGTCGAGACGGTGGCCAACCGGAGCGAGGGCGTCGAGGCGTTCATCTCGGTGCTGGAGGACCACAGCGAGTTCCTCGACCGGACGGGCGCGCGAGAGCGACAGGCCCGCGACCGGTTCGCCGCGGAGATACGGACGCTGTTGCGCGAGGACGCCAACGAACTGGTGGCCGGCGAACTGGCCCGCCACGGCGGTATCGAGTCGGCCGTCGACGACGTGATGGCGCGCGAGACGGACCCCTACACCGTCGTCGACGAGGTACTCGCGCCGCTCCGGGAGTGTCTCGACGCCGAGAACGCCCCGTGAGGGGAAAGGGAAACCACGCGGACGACGAGTCCTCGTCGGCGCGCGGCGGGCGGGTGTTCTCCACGGACGTCCTTATACCGTCGCATCTGTCGACCCGTCGGTTTCGGCCCCTCCCCACCACGTATAAACAGGGTCCGGCCCGTAGGCGGGTGTATGAAGTTCCGAAAGGTACTGGGTGCCGCCGTCGGTGCGGTCGGGACGACGGCACTCGTCAACCGCGTCCTCCAGTCGCGCGCCGACGGGTTCGAACCACTGTTGCCGGGCGACCAGCGGACCTACCGCTGGCGTGGCTTCGACGTCGCCTACACGGAGGCCGGCGACCCCGACGACCCCGACCTCGTGCTCCTCCACGGCATCAACGCGGCGGCCTCCAGCCACGAGTTCCACACCGTCTTCGAGCAGTTGGCCGAGGAGTACCACGTCCTCGCGCCGGACCTGCCGGGGTACGGTCACTCCGACCGGCCGCCCCTGCTGTACTCGGCGTCGCTGCTGACGACGTTCGTCAGGGACTTCCTCGAGGACGAGGCCGAGGACGCCACCGTCGTCGCCTCGTCGCTCACGGCCTCCTACGCCGCGCTGGCCGCCCGCGACGTCGACGTGGACGAACTCGTCCTCGTCTGCCCCACGGACTCCTCGATGGGCAATCGGAACGTCTGGGTCCGGTCGCTGCTCCGGTCGCCCGTCGTCGGGCAGGCGCTGTTCAACCTCGTCGTCTCGAAGGCTTCCATCCGCCACTTCCACGACGACCACGGCTACTACGACGTGGCCAACCTCTCCGACGAGATAGTCGACTACGAGTGGCAGAGCGGCCACCAGCAGGGGGCCCGGTTCGCCCCGGCGTCGTTCCTCTCGGGGTTCCTAGACCCAGAGGGGGACCTCGGCGACGTACTGGCGGACCTCGACGTCCCGACAACGCTCGTCTGGGGCGAAGACGCGGACATCACGCCGCTGTCGGACGGCCGTGACCTCGCCAACCGGGCCGACGCGACGCTGGTCGTCTTCGGCGACTCGCTGTTGCTCCCCCACGTCGAACATCCCCACGAGTTCGTCGACGTGGTGCAGGGTCGTACGGCGGAGATTCGCGTCGAGAACGAGGGTTAGCGAGGCCGGAACACGACGGCACGGTCGCCGGTCGTCTCTCGCTCGCCGACTTCGACGCCGACGACCGCACCCATCTCCACCTCTTCCGGGTCGACACCGCGGACGAGCCCCGTCACCGACACCGGGCCGAAGTCTGCGATGGCGGTGACGTAGGGCGCGTCGTCCTCGAACTGCGGCGTCGCGACGGTGATGGTCGAGTGCGTCACGATTTCGCCGCTGTCGGGGAGCGGTTCCGCGGTCAGTTCTCTGGACCCACACTCGGGACAGACCCGACGTGGCGGGAGCCAGCCGTGCCCGTTCGCACACTCGACGTAGTACCCCTCGTCGGCCTCGATGGCGTCCAGCCACTCGTCGTACTCGCCGTCCGGGGCTGGTTCGGTCATTCTCGCACCTCCAGTACGTGGACCGTGGTAGACGCGACGGTGCCACCGGCGTTGTGGGCGACGCCGACGGTGCCGTCCGGGACGGCGTCCGCCCGCGGGTGTGACCCGTCCAGCACCCACGCGACGGTCGCCAACTGGGCGACGCCCGTGGCACCGACCGGGTGGCCCTTCGCCTTCAGGCCGCCGGAGAGGTTCACCGGCAGGTCGCCGTGGCGGTCCGTCTCGCCGTTCGTCGCCGCGTGGATGCCCTCGCCGCGTTCGTAGAGGCCCAGCGACTCGATTGCCAGCACTTCGGCGATGGTGAAACAGTCGTGGACCTCGGCGACGTCGACGTCGTCGGGGCCGACGCCGGCGTCCGCGTAGGCCTCCTCGGCCGCTTTGTCGGCGGCGGGCGTCTGTGCGAGGTGTGGTCGGTCCTGTAACGCGAGGTTGTCGCCGCCCTGACCGGTGCCGGTGACGGCGACGGGGGCGTCGAGGCCGTGGTCGGCGGCGTACTCGGCCGTGGTCAAGACGGCTGCGGCGGCCCCGTCCGTGATGGGGCAGGAGTCGTACAGACCGAGCGGACTGGCGATAGTCGGTGCCTCGATGGCGTCCTCGACGGTAATCTCCTTCTGTATCTGGGCGTGGTCGTTGACCAGCGCGTGTTCGTGGTTCTTCACCGCGATGTGGGCCAAGTCCTCGCGGGAGCCGCCGTACTGGTCGAAGTACGACCGCGCCATCAGCGCGTACGCGCCGGGGAAGGTCATCCCCGCTCGGACCTCGTAGAGGTCGTCGGCGGCGATGGCGAGGGCGTCGGTCGCCGCGGCGGTGCCGATGTTGGTCATCCGCTCGGCGCCGCCGACGACGACCACCTCGGCCTCGCCGTTGCGGAGGTCCCGTACGGCGGACCGGACCGCGGCACCGGCGGACGCACAGGCGGCCTCGAACCGGGTGGCCGGTGCGTCGACGCCGATAGCTTCGGCCATCAGCGGCCCCTGATGGCCCTGGTGCTCTGCGAGCTCGCCCATGAAGTTGCCGTAGTAGAGCGCGTCGACGTCCTCCGGGGCGACGCCAGAGGCGTCGAGTGCCTCCAGGCCCGCCTCCGCGAAGAGGTCGCGACCGGTGCGTTCGGGGTGTTTCCCGAACGCCGTGACGCCGGCCCCTGCGACTCGTGGGTCTGACATTACCACACAGTGGGTCCCGCGCTCTTAAATGCCTGCCGACTATGTGTGATTTTGCCACGATTTCGCACGTCCGAGAACGCAAGACGGCGGTGCTTATGTCGATTAGCCGTTATGTTCCTACGAGGGATTCGATACCTTCGTGAGAATCGCACTATGGCAGGGTGGTCAGTCGACTATCTCCGCGATTCGCTGTGGCTCACCGGAGAGCGACGGGTCGGGTTCGACCAGCTGGAGGACCTCGTGGTCGGTCACGTCGGGGTAGGACTTCTGGGTGGCGTCTTCGATGAGGGCCTTCTCGAGCCGGAACTCCGTGCCGTCGTAGACGACGTCGACGCCGTGTTCGTCGAACGAGAGAACGGTCATACCGCTGGATAGGGCCGTTCCGAATAAAAGTGTAGTCTCTCACCGGGTATCAGACAGTGGTTCACACACGCACGTCAGACGTGTGTCAGACGCCCGTCGTGCACGCCCTCAGGCTTTAAGACCGTCGAAAACGCTTTAGATGGTGTGCCAATCGGCTCTGACCCGCTCTCCGAACTCGCGATTCCCGACGGGACCACCGTCGAGGAACACGACCTCGTCACCGACGGCGACGTCATCATCGGCGGGCAGAGCACGGTCGAGTTCGGCGTCCGCGGCCGGTCCGTCATCGCCGACGAACGGGTCCGCTTCGGCGGCCACATCGAGGCGGAAGGCGACTGCCGCCTCGACATGTGGTGTGACGTCGAGGACAACGTGTTGGTCGGCGAAGACGCCTACATCGGCGAACGGGTCCACATCGGCGGCGAGTTGCGGGTGGCCGGCGACCTGGACATCGGCGACGACGTCGACATCGAGAACGGGTTCGAGGCCAACGGCTGGATAGTCATCCGGAACCCGATGCCGACCATCGTCTTCCTGTTCGTCTACCTCTCGCAACTCCTGCGCATCGGCGAGGACGAGGCCGCTCGGGACCTCGTCGACGAGATGCTCGGCGACGACGCGGACGACCACGACCCGATACTCGTCCCGCGTGGCGCCAGCGTCTCCGACGACGCGTGGCGCGTCTCGACGCCGGCGACCATCGGCGACGACTGCCGTCTCCACGGCAACATCCGCGCCGAGTCGCTCGAAGTGGGCCGCGACAACGTCGTCTTCGGGAGTCTCCGCGCCCGCGAGGACGTGGTGGTCGGGAAGGGAACCGAAATCAAGGGCGACGTGACGACCCGCAACGGCGACGTTCGCGTCGGTCCGGGCGCGAAAGTGTGGGGCGACATCTCCGCGAAGACCGTCGAACTCCACGAGAACGCCACCGTGGACGGGAAGATTCGCGCTCGCGAGGGCATGCGGATGCACACCGAGGAAGTGCTCGACCGGCCCGACGAGTCCGCCGCCGCGATGGCGGAGATGGCCGAGGAACTGGAGAGCGATAGCGACACCGCTGCCGAAACCGACGCGGACGCACCCGAGGACGGCGACGCCGACGACTCCGGCGACGACTCCGCCGACGAGACAGAGGCGGCGGCCGACGCCAGCGACCGAGAAGACACGGCCGAAGCCTCGGACTGAAACCGCGCCGCACGGCCCCACTGTGCGTGCCCCGCCGATTCGACCGCTCGAACCGAAACCCCCTTTCCGCCCTCTCTGGTAGGGGGTAGCATGCTCTCTATCGCACTCGCTGGCAAACCCAACGCCGGGAAGTCTACCTTCTACAAGGCGGCGACGATGGCCGACGTGGACGTGGGGAACTACCCGTTCACGACCATCGACGCCAACCGCGGCGTGAGCCACGTCCGCACCGAGTGTCCCTGTCTCGACCGCGAGGAGCGCTGTGGCGACGACGACTGCCGGGACGGCAAGCGCTACGTCCCCGTCGAACTCATCGACGTTGCCGGCCTCGTCCCCGGCGCCCACGAGGGGCGCGGACTGGGCAACCAGTTCCTCGACGAACTCACGAACGCCGACGTCATCCTCAACGTCGTCGACGCCTCCGGCGGCACGAACGAGGAGGGCGAACCGGTCGAAGTGGGTGAACACGACCCGGTCGAAGACGTCGACTTCGTCGAGACGGAGATGGACCTCTGGCTCGCCAGCATCGTCGACCGCAACTGGGAGTCCGTCGAACGCCAGTCGCGCTCGCCGGACTTCGACTTAGACGAGGCACTGCTCGACTTGCTCGCCGGCGTCGGCGCGAGCGAACTGGACGTGGCTCGAACGCTGCGTGAACTCGACTACCCCGAGGACCCAATCGCGTGGACCGACGACCATCGTGAGGCGCTGGCCAGGCAGATACGCCAGCGGACGAAACCCATCGTGGTCGTCGCCAACAAGGCCGACGTCGCGCCCGAAGACAACGTCGAGCGCCTGCGGGAGGCCGCCGAGTTGGTCGTCCCGGCGACGGCCGACGGCGAACTGGCCCTGCGGAAGGCCGCGGAGGCGGGGGCCGTCGACTACGACCCCGGCGACCCGGACTTCGACATCGTCGCCGACGTGAGCGACCAACAGCGACAGGGCTTAGACCGCATCCGCGACGTGATGGCCGAGTACGGTGGCACCGGGGTCCAGCAGGCGATGGACGCCGCCGTCTACGACCTGCTCGACCACGTCACGGCCTATCCCGTCCAGAACGACACGAAGTGGACCGACGGACAGGGCAACGTCCTACCCGACGCGCACCTCCTGCCCCGCGGGTCGACGCCGAAGGACCTCGCCTACGCCGTCCACTCGGACATCGGCGACGGCTACACCCACGCCGTCGACGCCCGTGAGAACCGCCGCATCAGCGACGAGACGGAACTGGAGGAGGGCGCGGTCGTCAAGATAATCAGCGAGAACTGAGCGACGGGGGTGCCTTCACCTCTCGCCGTCGGTCCCGTCCGTCTCGGTGCTCGACGCCTCGGCTCCGCTCGCCTCCATCGTGGACCCGTCCGTCGGCGTCGTCGGGCGGTCGTCCGGTGACGCTCCGTCTATCTCCGGCGGGGCGTAGCTGTAGGCGTAGCCGTCGTGAATCACGTAGTACGCGCCGTCGTCGGGTCGCTCGACGACGCTGTTGTCCGTGTCGATGGCGAAGTCGACGAGGTCACCGAGCGACGACGCCTCCGCGCGGGGCAGCGACTCGGCGTCGGACGGGAGTTCGATGGCGTTGATCCACTCGTCGAACTCCTCGCGGTCGTCCTCGAACGCGAGGCGTTCGCGTTCGGCGTCGGTGAGTGCGAGGTCGTTCCGCCAGCGGGCGGCCCCGAGTGCGACGAGGCCGAGCAGTCCCAGCGCGAGCGCTGCCGGCCCGCCGAGGGTCTCGGCTTGGCCGGGTTCCCGCGGCACCACGACCGTCTCGGTCGTCTCGAACCGCTGCGTCGCCGCCGTCGCGTTCACCCGATACGCGCCCCGGTCGAAGGCGACCGGGAGGACGTACTCCATCGTGCGGTTGACCTCGCCCCCGTTGACGGTCCCGTTCAGCCGGACGGTCGCGACGACCGCCATCTGCGGAGTCCCGGGCGGGTCGCCGAGTCGTTCCTCGATTCGCTCCGTGCGGTTCATCGTCCGGTTGACGTCGACGGTGAAGGGCACGCGAACAGTCCTGTTCGGTCGCACCGAGTCGACCGACTGCTCGTCGAGCGAGCGGACCTGCCGCCAGACCTCGACGGTCGCGTCGTCCTCTTCGGCCACGGAGTGGACGACGAGATGCTCCGCGACGGTTACGTCGAGGTTACCGCCGTCGGTCGCGTTGTAGCCGAACCTGAAGGTCCCGTCGAGTTCGGGCGCGACGGCGGCCACGTAGAGCGACTGGTTCTCCAGCGTCGTGCCGACGTCGTAGATGGGGTTCGGTTCGACGACCGTCGCGGCGTGGTCGTAGTCGCCGGTCGTCCCCCACGACGAGACGACCCGTTCCTCCGTCGTGGTTCCGGGGTCGACGTACGCGCCGTAGGTCACCCACCCGCCGGCGAGTGCGAGGGCGAGGAGGACCACGACGAGCAGTTCGAACTGCGACTCCAGCAGCGCCCGCACGCGCAACCAACGTCTATTCATAAGTCCTCACGGTTCACCGCACCTGTTTGTTATGCCACTGATATCCTCGTTCAGGCGAACTTTCGGTCGGCGAGTACGAACTGCTTTCGTTGCCAGAGGCGGGGGGAAACGGACGCGAAGACCGCTATCGACTCGAGTCGCTGGACTGCCGACAGTACCTCTCTCTCGGCCTACTGTCTCGCTGTCCCTCGGCCGTCTAACCGATAGGCTTCACCACGTCGAAGCTTCCGCCGTAGGTCTCGACGGCCCACTCGTCGAGCACCGTATCGAGCTGGTCGTCCGCAGCCGACAGGTCCGCCGCGTCCACCGTCAGGAGGTGCTCCCACTGCTCGGTCGCGTCGTCGAACCCGAGGGCGTACGCGGTGTCGTCGACGGCCAACTTGACCGCGTAGATACGGACGCCGTCGTCCCGCACCCCGCCGTACGGTGCGACGTCGATACGGTCGTCGCCGTTGAGTTCGGCGACGTCCGGTGGTGCCAGCGGGCGTCGAGGGAGGTTGGTGACGGTGGTCATGCTACGTCGGGGACTGCACAGCCACGGTGATTGCTATAGTCAGGATACCGTGGCTGCTGTCTCGCTCGCGCTCCGCAAGGTGGCCTTTCGGCAGGGTTCTCGGCGTCGGTACTCAGTACAGACGCCTGACCCATCGGTGCAGACGAGCACTGACCGGCCGTTCCACGTCCCGCGAGCGGTTCCGTATCCGTCCGGTGCCGACCAGTCTGACACCGACGAGGTAGAACGGGACGCCGAGTACCGTGTCGATGACGACGATGGGTGCCCAGGGGTGAATCTCGTAGAGTGTGCGGATGTGCGACTGTGGGAGTAAGGCGAGGTAGCGGTGTTCAATGACGAAATAACGGTAGTACCCTGTCTCTGGTGGTGCGTGCAACGTGACTGTGGCGTTGGCGACCGACCGCCGGGGAACCGCGAGTTCACGCGGTTCGACGTCTATGGCGTCGCTCCCCGGTTCGAGATAGGTGACTACCGGAACCACTCCCCCGTTGCCGACTGGGTACGTCGTTGACTCGGTCGTTCCCTGTTCGATGACGCGGGTCCCTGGCGAGTCGGTTTCCGCGCTGACGACGCCGAATTCTTGCGGTCCTGCTGGTCCGATCATCACTGCTGTGGCTGAGAGAACGATAGCGGCAGCGAAGATACCGACAAGGAGTCGTGTACTCGTGCCCGAGTCGCGGGAGTGAGTTCGCGAATCACGCTTTCGATTATCAGAACGCCAGGTATCGACAAGATAGACGAGTACCGTGAAACCGAAGAACAGGTATGCCAGTCCCTGTACGCCCAACAGCGAGCGGGTACCCAACGCGGCGGCGAGTTTTCGTTGAACTAGTTGGAGCACATCTTGCGTTCCGGTAACAACCGCACCGACACCGGGAATCGCCAGTACCTCGCCGCCTGGTTGCCAGACTACTGCGACGATCTGATCATTCCTGACAGGTGGTTCTTCACCATCCTGATCGGTAAACGGGTTGGCGTCACCTCTCGTGACGTATCCACTATCGGTTGATTCAACAATGCGGTGGGTTGTCAGGCCACCGCCTTGTATCTCTTCGGCGCGGAAGACAACGACATCCCCTTCTTCTACTGGTCCCGCGACGACCGCAGGGATGGCGACAAAGCCGTCGCCGGTTTGCAGGGTTGGTTCCATACTACCTGTCTCTACAAACCCGAGCAGAATTGGTTGCCCCAACATCGCTCCGATCAACAGAGCAACGACAAACAATAACACGCTACCCGTAACGAGACGGTGAACTGATATTTCACCCATGGCCTAATGACTTAGATAGATGTTTAAGTTCCGAACGGCCGTACGTAGATTTGGATAGTATATAAGTGAAGTATATAGTTCAAAAATTTATGAATTAAATACCTATTGGGATGATTATAGTAATCTGGATAATGTTATACTTCTTGCGCTTTGATGACTATGTTACCACCGGAGTTCTCAGGGTTTGCGTTCTTTGTATCGACCGTGAATTGTACCGCATCACTTACTGAGCCACCAGGGCCTAAGGTGGGATCACCGTTGAGCGCCGCTTGGATACCTGAACCAGTGTTGTCAACGAGATCAATATTAACTGTTTTTTGATTCCCGCCCTGGTTTTGGATGTTGATAGTATTCACTACCGTCACGGCGTTGTCGTTGAATCCTTGACCTCCTTCATCGGTCGTCGGCCCACCTAAATCAACTGTCAGGGTTCCAGTCCCACTATCGTTTGTGACGTATTCGTCGTCGGCAGTGAGTTTAAGATAAGCATTGGCGTCTGCAGCCAGACTTACACTCACACCACGTGTTGCGTTGGCACTCTCAAACGCACCAGTACCTATTGCAGCCGCTGAACCAGCGGCGAGCGATCCCATTCCGATGAGGAATTTGCGTCGTTGCATTGTCTTGTGCTCCTTGTGCACACCCGTACGACCAATCACGTCACCAACATTCGCTTCCAGTGTGCTCACTTCCACCATCATCGTATCACACCTTTGGTATATGCGGGCCGCAGCATGCAGACGCCGGTTGCAGCGGTGAAATAGGGTACTGAGGCCTGCAATCCGTCTTTTCGAATCGGTAACCCGACCGTATGTTCGGCCGGTAATAGTTTACCGACTATTAAAACGAGACAACCTCGGGATATTCCTATATGTCATCTATCTAACTAAGTCCCCTCCCTGTGGTGAGATTCGGCAGCGTTGACGCGGGGTCAACGGACCCAATCATGAGCGAAGTCGACGTCGAACCATCCAGACCACAGCAGGGCAGCGCGGATCAGCCACCCTCCGAAAACACCGTCTTCGAGATACTGAGCAACGAACGCAGGCGGTTCGTCTTCCACTATCTCAAGCAACAGGCACGGCGCGTGTACCTCCGCGAACTCGCGGAACACGTCGCGGCGTGGGAGAACGAGAAGGCCGTCGGGGAACTGACCTCGGCCGAGACGAAGCGCGTCAAGACTGCGCTCCACCAGCATCACCTGCCGAAGATGGACGCCAGCGGGTTCGTACAGTACGACAACCGCCGGGAGACCGTCGAACTCGCCGACGCCGTCGCCGACCTGGAGGTGTATCTCGACGTCGTCCCCGGCGTGGACGTGCCGTGGAGCCGATACTACCTCGCGCTCTCCACGCTCGGGCTGGTCGTCGTCACGGCCGCGTGGGCCGACCTCGGTCCGCTCGGTCGGGTACCTGACCTCTCCTGTGCGCTGTTCCTCGTCGTCGCCGTCTTCGTCTCCGCGGTCGTACACACCTACCTCAATCACTCGCAGCTACGCCTCGGGAGTACGGCCGAGCCACCAGAGGTGCGCGAGCGATGAGGCGACGCCGACTCGTCCTCGCCGTCGGCGCGCTGGTGGTGTTCGCGTCGCTGCTGGCACAGAGCGGCGCGTTCAGCAGCGTGACCGCCGGGCGGGGGCTGACCGCGGCCGTCGTCGAGGACGAGAACGCGTATCTGGGCATCGCACACGACCGGGTCACCGTCGACGGGAACGGCAGTTCCGACGTGACGCTCGCGTCGTTCACCAACCGGTTCGGGAGGGCCCTCGAACTCGACCTGACCGTCACGAACGAAACCGACGGCGGCGTCCGACTGACGAACTTCGAGAAACCGGGCTCGCTCGACAGCGGCGAGACCGGTGCTCTCGTCGCCGACGTCAGTTGTAGCGAGAGCGGTGCCACGGAGACGGTCACGGTCGAGATACGCGCGACGGGCAGCGGCGTCGAGGTGTCGCTGGACAGAACCGTCAACGTCGAATGCAGCGGCGGCAGCCTCCAGGACACCCTCGCCGAGACCATCCAGGGATCCATCGAGCGAGTGCAGGACATCGGCGACAGTTTCGGCGGCACGAACCAGTCCGAGACGACCACGACGGCGACCCAGACTAGTGACGCCGACTCGTCGTCGGATGGCGGCGACAGCGACGCCGACACACAGGACTCGGGAGGGACTACCGAGCAGCAGACGGACACCCGCACCGACAGCAGCACCGAACAGGTGGCGTCCCAGAGCGTCGACACGACTCAGCTAGATGAGACGCGCACACCCGAGTCCGAGTCGACGGCGAGCCTCCTCGACGTGGTGTCCAGAGAGCCGACGCCGGAGGGAGACGTCACGCCGACGTCGGCACGGACCGAGACCGACTCTCCGACTCAGAGCGAAGCGCCGACGACCCCGACCGCGACTCCCGTCGATACGGCCACTGCGTCCGCCGACCGACAGCCAGACTCGTCGACGGAGTCTCCGTCGGAGGACTCGCCAGTCACGACGTCGTCCCCCGAGACGACCTCGTCGGAGACACAGTCCACGGACGAGACCGACTCGTCTTCGGACCCACCACCAGAAGTGTCGGCTCCGACGCCGAGTGAGACGGCGACGGCAACACCGACAGACGACACGACGGCGACCGAGTCACAGACGCGGACTGACGGTTCGAGCCCTACACAGACGGTCGACGACGCTGGTGCCACGGCGACGTCAGCACCGACGGGGTCACCGACCCGGACCACGACCGGGGCAGCGTCACCCACCGAGAGCGAGACTCCGACCGGGACGTCGACAGCGGGAGGGGCCGCCACGTCGACCACGGAGGCGACCGCTACGACGGCCGAATCTACGGCGACCGAACAGCAGACGTCACAGAGCGAAATTCGGGACGAAGACGCGTCCGTGACGCAGACCGAATCCACGGCGACCGAGGCACCGACGTCGGCCGACTCGGGGTCCGAATCTCAGGCCACCGAATCGGCCCCGACGGCGACTCCGGCAGAGACGTCGACTGCGACGCCGGTTCCGACCACGACGCGGACTGCCACTCCTGCGGAGTCGTCGACGGGGACCCGGACGCCGACAACGACGGCGACGGAACCGGCGTCGGAGACGCCGAGCAGAACTGACACGCCGACACTCACCCAAACGCCAACCATGGACGCGGGAGGGTCAGCATCCGACTCGTCGACGGCGACACCTGAGCCGACGCCGACGGAATCGAGTACACCTCCGCCGTCCCCTGCACCGACGTCGACACCCACCGAAACCGAGACAGAGACTGAAACGCCGACGGCCACCGGGACAGATACTTCCAGTCCAACCGAGACGGGGACCGAGATACCTGCAGAGACAGAGACTGATTCGGCGGTTCAGATAGAACAGGAGACGGAAACCGGGACGCCGACAGAGGACGACACGCCGACACCAACCGAGACGCCCACTGAGACAGAGACGGAAACGGCGTCACCGACCAAGACAGAGACGGAAACACCAACAGAGACGGAAACGGAGACACCGACACCGACTGAGACTGAAACCGAGACGCCGACCGAGACATCGACACCAACCGAGACAGAAACGCCGACACCGACTGAGACGGAAACCGAGGCCCCGACTGAGACAGAGGCGCCGACCGAGGCAGAAACAGCAGACGAGGGCGAGACGGACGATTAGTAGAACTTCGACCGACGCGAGCGCCGGTTCACTGGCCGTGAGAGACGCGCGAATCACGGGACGGTCGCGGCAGAGGACCGACCGACGACCGCGCTCGACTCACCCGAGCGGCCGGAACCACACCGCGGCCACGAGCACCGCCAGAAAGAGGTACGAACCGCGAATGAGCAACTTCGTCGCCAGCTCCGACTCCGCGCGGTGGGCGACGGCGGCGACTACGCCGAACACGACGGCCGCACCCGCCGCCGTCGGGGGGACCCCGGGCAGCGTGAACGCGAGGCCGACGACGCCGACCATCGCCGCGACGAGCAGCGACCGGGCCAGTTGCCGCGCTCGTCGGGGCCCCAACACCACCGCGACGGTCCGTTTGTCGATGGAGCGGTCGTAGTCGTAGTCCTTCTCGTCGTCGATTATCTTGATGCCGGTCAGCAACGCGAGGAAGACGGCGGCCAGCCCCAGTACTCGCGGGCTGAGTGCCGAGGCCTGCGCGTAGTACCCGCCCAGTAACGCCAGCGCGATGCCGGTCGGATAGCCCATCGTCGCCCCCACTGGGTTGAGGTCGAGTTGCGGCGCGTGCGTGTAGCCGATGACCCACGTCGGGAGTGTCAGGAGGGCGGCGCCCGGGCCGACGAACAGCCAGAGGCCGACCGTGCAGGTCAGAAAGCCGACTCCGGCGCCGACGAGTGCGCCGCGACACCCGCCGACCGTCAGCGGGTGGTCGTCGTCCTCCCCGCGGACGTGGAAGTCGACGTAGCCGTCCTTGACGTGGGCGGTGTAGACGGCGAAGAACATCGCCGCGGCGTGGAGCGCGGCGACGGCGACCGTGACTTCGCCCGCGAGCAACGCGCCGAACAGCGACGTCGCCAGCGGTGGGAGCATGAACACGGGGTGTACCTGTGAGGCGAGGGCTCTGCCCGCCGCGACGGGGCCGGACTCGTGTCGGGCGACTGCCATACGACGACACAGGGCCCGACGTGGCAAAAAGTCTCGTGCGGCTCTGTCTCGGCGGGCCCTACCGCCAGTTGTCGCGGTCCAGCACGAACTGTGAGATGTGGGACGCGAGGTCTCGGCCGTCGCCCTCGCTCGACGTGTGTAGTTCGCCCGAGACGGGCCCGGCCTCCCCGCCGACGCCTTCGGTCTCGGAGATGGGGTCGGTCCCCGTCGGGTACGGACGACGGGAGCGAACCCGGTCGCGCAACCGCTGGAGCGTGGCCGCCGAGAGCTGTTCGTCCAAGTGCTGGAGGTCGTAGCGGACGATGTACCCGCGCGTCGCCGCCCGGACGGCGACGACGGGGTGGCCGCGGTTCGCACAGCGCTCCCAGATTGCCTGTTGCTCGTCGGGCGTCGCGTAGACCGGGACGTTCGACGGGGCGAGGTGGTCCATCGAACCACCGTACGGGTCGGACCCCTATCGACCCTTCGGCTACTGCAATATCGACGACAGCTACCGGAGCGTCGTGTAACTCAGGCCGGCGATGGCGACGAACTGGAGCGCTCGCAACACGAGGACGGCCTGCTGGACGTGTGGGTCGCCGGCGTAGAAGCTCTGCATCGAGAAGAAGAAGTACAGCGCGACGGCGTTCTCGACGAGCATCGCGACGGCGAACGCCACCAGTCCGGCGACCAGTCCGGTCCGGAAGGTCGCGTAGTTTCGCACCCAGACCCCGAGCAACGGCAACAACAGGAGGACGTTGACGCCCGCGAGTACCGCCGCGGCGGTGATGAGGGTCCCCATCGCCATCAGCCCTCGACCTCCTGCCGTCCGTCTGTGCTGTCGCTCATGTGTCCATCTGCTCCACGATGTCCTCGAAGGTGTCCCGATACTGGTCGAACCGGTCGGTGAGGAAGTACAGTTTGGCGTAGTCCTCGTCGCCGGACTCGACCACGTCGTGCTCTTCGAGTTGCTCCATGTGGTGGCGTATCGTCTTGTAGCCCACGTCCAGTTCGTCGGCGAGTTCGTTCGCGTTCATCGGTCGCTCCGTGAGGGCGTCGATGATGCGCGCCCTGTTGGCACCGCCACGCGTCGCCGTCAGCAGGTACCAGAGCGCTTTCTCCATCCCTCTCGTATCCTGACTGCTCGTGCCTGTCTCAAAGGTCTGTCTCTCGGCGGTCCGCTCGCCGGCGTCCCGCCGGTCGCTGTCGTGTACGTGGCCCACGGCGAGTTCGCTCGAACCGAGGACAGCGACCCTGAAAACCGTTCTTGCAACTCTCTACCGAGACCGTACCAATTTCGGGACTACTCCCGAACCGCCGCCGTCGCCTCGGCCATGACGTCGATGGCCTCCTTCAGCGTCTCCAGGTCCGTCGCGTAGGAGATACGGGCGTAGCCGTCGCCGTTCTCGCCGAAGGCGTCGCCGGGGACGACGACGACGCCGCGGTCGATGACTTCCTCGACCCAGCCCTCGGGCACCTTCGGCATCGCGTAGAACGCCCCCTTCGGCGTGGGACACTCCAGCCCCATCTCCTCGAAGCCCGCCAAGAGGACGTCGCGGCGCTCCTCGAAGGCCTCACGCATCTCCGCGACTGGCTCCTGCGGGCCGGTGAGTGCCGCCTCGGCGGCGTACTGGGCCGGCGCGGAGGCACAGGCCTGTGCGTACTGGTGGACCCGGAGCATCCGCTCGATGCGTTCGTTCGACCCGGTGACCCACCCGAGGCGCCACCCGGTCATCGAGTACGCCTTCGAGCAGGCGTTGACGACGACGACGTTGCCCGTATCGTCGAACTCCGCCGGGGAACGGTGCTCGCCCTCGAACACCTGATGCTCGTACACCTCGTCGGAGATACAGAGCACGTCGTGGTCGCTCGCGATGCGGGCGAACTCGCGCATGTCCTCGGGCGACTGGACGGCGCCGGTCGGGTTGGCCGGCGAGTTGACGACGAACGCCGCGGTGTCCTCGGTGATGGCGTCCTCGACCGTCGCGGGGTCCATCGTCAGGTCCTCGCGCAGACCGACGGGGTTGGGCGTCCCGCCAGCGAGGTGGGTCAGCGCGTCGTACGAGACGAACCCGGGGTCCGGGAAGACGACCTCCTCGCCCTCGTTTACGTGGGCCTCCAGCGCGATGTGGAGGGCTTCGCTCCCGCCGGAGGTGGCGATGACGTCCTCGGGGTCGACCTCTAGGTCGTTGTCCCGGTCGTGCTTCGCGGCGATGGCCTCGCGGAGTTCGCGGGTCCCCTTGTTCGACGTGTAGGCGTCGACCTTGCCCGACCGGATGGCGTCGACGGCGGCCTCGCGAGCGTGGTCCGGCGTCGGGAAGTCCGGTTGCCCGAGGCCGAGGTTGATGGCGTCCTCGCCCGCGGCCTCGAACACCTCGCGGATGCCCGAGATGGATACCTGTTCGACGCGGCTGGAGAATTCGGTCATGCTCTGTCCTGTGGGGGGTAGGCCGATAATTCTTCCCGATTTCGTCGGCCCGGCGTCGGTCAACACACCGCCACGTCGTCGCCGCCGACGCGGGTGGTCGTGGTGGGTGTCACGACGTAGGTGGCCCGGGAGGCAGTGTCGGCGAACACCCTGTCGTCGCCCGTTCCGACGGTGTAGGCGTACGGGACCGTCACGTCGACGTAGACGCCCCCGAGCGTCACCTGCCGTATCTCGGCGTCACGGGACGGTCCCGCACCCTCGTCGGTCCCCCAGTCGGAGAGGCAGGCCGCCTGCTGTTCGAGACGGTGGTCGACGTACTCCGACTCGGCGTCCAGGGCGCGTCGCTCGGCGGTCGTCGCACCCACGGCGAGGACAGCGGCGGCGAGTACCACGAGAACGGCCACGTAGCGGAGCGTCCGATTGGCGTGGACGGGCATCGGTGGGACGGGGTACTCGACACGGTCCCGAAGAACCAGCGGTCGCTTCGACCGGCCTTTGAGCGTCTCGCTCGTGCTACCGCCCCAGCGACATGGCGATAGCGCCCCCGCCGCCGACTTCCTCGCGTGTCCGCTGGGCGGTCCTACCGCACCAGCGACATGGCGATAGCGCCCCCGCCGCCGACGCTCATCCCCACCACGCCCCTGTCGTGGTCTTCGCGTTCCATCGCGTACACCAGCGTCGTCGTGAGGATGCCGCCACTGGCACCGATAGGGTGGCCCAGCGCCACCGCGCCGCCCAGCGGGTTGTGCTTCTCCGGGGGAATCCCGAGTTCGTCGGCGACGTACACCATCTGTGCGGCGAAGGCCTCGTTGAGTTCGAAGTGGTCGACGTCGTCGACCGAGAGGTCGTTCCCGTCCAGCAGTTTCGAGACGGCGTCACAGACCGCCAGCGAGAACTCCGAAGGGTCGCGGTAGGCGACGGCGTAGTCCTCGACGTGGGCCATCGGCCCCAGTCCGGCCTCGTCGACCGTCTCGGCGTCGGCCAGTAGCAGTGCACCGGCGCCGTCGGAGAGTTTCGAGGCGTTGCCCGCCGTGATGGTCCCGTCGTCGGCGAACGCCGGTGGGAGTCTGGCGAGGTCCTCCATCGTCGTCTCGGGGCGCGGGCCTTCGTCCTCGGTGACGAGGTGGTCGCCTGCTTCGACGGGGACCATCTCCTTCTCGAAGTGTCCTTCGGCGATAGCCTCGCCGGCGCGGTGGTTGCTCCGGCGGGCGTACTCGTCCTGCCGTTCGCGAGAGACGTCGAAGCGCTCGGCGATGCGGTCGGTGAGCGTCCCCATGTGAGCGTCGTAGGTCGCGTCCCACAGGGCGTCGTGAATCATCGCGTCGACGAGCGTCGAGTCCCCGTGTCGGCGGCCATCGCGCATCTCCCGGACGAGATAGGGTGCGTTCGACATCGACTCCATCCCGCCGGCGAGACAGGCCGACGCCCGGCCCGCGTCGATGCGGTCGACGGCCGTCGTGATGGCTCGGAGGCCCGACCCCGACGCCTCGTTGGTGGTCGTCGCCGGACACCGGTCGGGGAGCGGCGACTCGACCACGACCTGTCTGGCCGGCACCTGCCCGACGCCGGCCTGTACGGCGTTGCCGAGACACACCCAGTCGACGAGGCCCTCGTCGACGCCGGTGCGGTCGAGGACGCCCTCGACGGCCGCCCGTCCGAGGTCCGTCGCCGACTTCGCCGAGAGGGCGCCGAGGAGACTGCCGTGTGCTGTGCGAGCGCCGTCGACCACGACCACGTCGGTCATACTCCGAAGTGACGCCGAGGCTACAATACTGTTCGCCCGCCGGCCGGCTGCTCACTCGTCGTCGCTACCCGTGGCCTCGCGCAGGGACTCGATTGCCGTCTCCAGACGCCGCAGGATGGCGTCGGCGTCGGTGTACCCCTTGTCGTACTCCTCGTAGGCCGAGTCGGCCTCACCGAGGAACGTCTGGACGGCCTCTGTCACGTCGTCCGAACCGTCGTCGCTGTCGCTCATACTCGACCCGACGCCCGCCGGCGAGGAAAAGGTTTCACTGCGTGACGTCGTAGCCGACGCTCGCGTCCCGCAGGGCGTCGGTGACGCGGCCGACCGTGTCCTGTGTGGCGACGACGACGGCGTCCAACCCGCGAGAGGCGGCGTCGGCGGCCACCTCGCCGGCCGCGAAGTACGTCGTCGGTTCGACGCCCGCCTCGCGGAGGGCGGCGACTGCCTCGACGCCCGCCGCCGTGACGATGGGGGCGTCCTCGCAGGCCGCGGCGATGTCGTCCGTGTTCGTGACGGCGCCCGACCGAACCGGCGGGACCTGCACGACGCTGACGTGGCCGGGTTCGAGGTCGATGACGCCCTCGAATCCGGTGACGCCGACGACGGACCCCGCCGCGGCGCTCGTCGTCGTCACGCCCGTCGCCCCGCCGTCGTCGCCGGGCGCGGCGTGGAGCAACCCCTCGGAGAGCGAGAGCGAGACGGTCTCGCCTTCCTCTAACGCGGCCTCGGCGATGGCGGCGTCTTCCTGGACGCTCCCGAGGACGTCGTCGGTGACGCGGTCGACGAACCGCCGCATGTCGGTCGCCGACTGGAACACCCAGTCGACGCCCTCCTTCGTGACCCGGTAGCGAGAGCGCCCCTCCTTCTCGACGAGGCCCTCGTCGACGAGGTCGCGGATGTACTCGCTGACCGCCTGACTCGTCACACCGACGGCCTCAGCTATCTCGCCCTGACTGACCGCGGGTTGGCGCTCCGCTATCTCCACGAGGATGCGAAAGCGCGTCGCGGCCCGTTTGTTCTCGAGGACGTCGACCATAGTGGCCCGTAGTCGGCACGGCTAAAAATACCTCTGTCCTGCGGACGCCAGCGATATGTGCGCGTAGCCCCGACACCGACCCGATGGACGCACGATACGACGACCGGGCGCTGGTCGTCGGCGACACACTCGTCGTCGCCGACCTCCACGTGGGCCGCGGCACCGGCGGGAACCTCGAGTTTCCGGTCGGGTCGGGGACCGACGTCGTCGAGCGGTTCCGCTCGCTCGTCGAGCGACACGGTCCCGAGACGGTGGTGGTCGCCGGCGACTTGCTCCACTCCTTCCAGACGGTCCCTCGGACCGTCGAGGACACCGTGGCTGGCCTGAAAGCCGTCGCCCGCGACGCCGGGGCCCGTCTCGTCGTCACGCCGGGCAACCACGACACGATGCTGGACTCGGTGTGGGACGGCCCCACGGAACGCGAGCACCGAATCGGCGACACCGTCGTCCTGCACGGCCACGAGGCACCCGACAGCGACGCCGACCGCTACGTCGTCGGGCACGACCACCCGACCATCGTCATCGAGGGACAGCGCCGCCCGTGCTATCTGGTCGGCCCGGACCAGTACCGCGGTGCGGACGTGGTGATGCTCCCGTCGTTCAACCGCCTTAACGCCGGCGTCGTGGTCAACGAGATGTCGGCCGGCGACTTCCAGTCGCCGCTCGTCACCGACGCCGACAGGCTCGAACCGGTCGTCTGGGACGAGAGCGCCCGACAGACCCGGTCGTTCCCGCCGCTGGGGGAGTTCCGTCGGCTGTTGTAAGGGCTCGGCGACCGGCGGGAGACGGCCGCGAACGGCGCGGTGACGCGCGGCACCGGAGCGTATAACGGTAGGTATTTGGGCTACCGCGGTGGACCCACGGATATGGTTCAGACTGGTGCCGCACTCGCGCTTATCGCGATAACGCTGTTCTGCCTGCTGTTGCTGTACTTCGCGACGATAAAGTACGTCTCGGCGGTCCTCATCGACGACGAGGAGGGACACGAGGGAAACACGAGTAGCGGCGGCCCGGCAGCGTAGGCCCGCCGCGACGCCTTCGAGACGTCGTCTCAGGACAGTCTCTCCGCCGCGATTCTCCCGCTCTCCAGCGCACCCTGAATCGACGACCAGCGGGTGTAGTCACCGGCCAACACGACGTCGCCGTCGGGGGCGTCGGGGTCCGGCAGGCCCGCCCTGAAGCCCGGCGGTTGCGCGAACTGCGCGAGAGGCACCCGGTCGGTCCGCAGGTGTTCGAGCGCGTCGAACCCGGCCGCCGGGTACCAGGACCCGAGCGTCTCCTGCACCGCGGCCGCCAGCGTCGCGTCGTCCTCGTCCGGGACGCCGAGGAACGTCGCGCTGTACAGTTCCATCCCCTCGGGGGCGTACTCGGGCGCGACGGCGGACATCGGCGCGACGGTGTTCGGGCGGTCGTCGGCCGCGTTGAGGACGATGCGTTTGCCCATCGACGGCGCCTTGCTCGTCGGCAGCGAGAAGTACTGGGTGACACAGCCCAGCGCGTCGGACGGGACGGCGTCGACGCCGGTGAGTTCACGAGCGGTGGCGGGGTCCGTCGCGACGACGGCCCCGTCCGCCGTCACCGTCTCGCCGGCCACCTCGACGGTCACTTCGCCGTCGCTCCCCTCGACGGCCTGCACCTCGCGCCCCGTCTCGATGGTCGCCCCCGCCGAGACGGCGCGGTCGGCCAGTTGCTCGGGCATCGCCTGCATCCCCGCCGCGGGGACGAATATCTCGCCCTCGCTCAGCATCTTGTAGGTGTACTCGAAGACGGCGCTGTCGGTGCCCAGCGAGCGGTCGAGCGTGATGCCGCCGTAGAACGGCGCCGCGAACCGCTCGACGAAGCGCTTCGAGAACCCTCTGTCGGCGAGGTACTCGGCGATGGACTGCCCGCTACCGGGGCCGTCGAGGATGGTCTCGGCGTCCCGCCCCGCCAGTTCACGCTGGAGCGAAAAGAGTCGAAGTTTGTCGGCCGTCCGGACGTCCGTGTTGAACAGCGTCTGCGGCGCGGCCGTCGGGTTCCGAAGTGGGTCCGACAGCACGGACCGGTGGTTCGGGCGAGCGATGGTCGCGCCGGGCGTGAAGGGACGGGGCGAGAGTGCCTCGACGTCGAGTTCGCGCCGGACCGCTGGGTAGGCGGAGAACAGCACCTGGAACCCCCGGTCGAACGTGTAGCCGTCCTCGTGGGTGGTCCGGACCCGGCCGCCCACGCCGTCACTCGCTTCGAACACCGTCACGTCCAGTCCCGACTCTGCGAGGTGGCGGGCCGCGACCAGTCCCGCGAGGCCCCCACCGGCGACGACCACGTCTGTCATGGGCCGTGGTTCGGACTCGTGGCTCATGAGGATGCTGGAGTGGACCGGACGACACTTGTGGGTGCCGTCCTCACGGCCGGGTATGCAGACGACAGCGGCGTTCCGTGGCCTCTCCTGTACCGCGTGTGGCGCGTCAGCCGACCCCGACGAAGAGCGCTGTCCCGACTGCGGCGGCGTCCTCGCCCCCGAGTACGACGCCGACGAGGTGGCGAGTGCCGACGACGCCCGACCGTTCCCGACCGACGCGGCCGTCAGCATCGACGAGGGGGCGACGCCGCTCGTCGCGGTGCCGACGCTGGCCGACGAACTCGGCGTCGCCAGCGCCGCGGTCAAGGACGAGGGCCGCAATCCGACCGGGTCGCTCGCCGACCGGAAACTGGCACTGGCCGTCTCGGCGGCCGTCCAGCAGGGCGCCGACCGCGTCGCGACGCCTTCGCCGGGCAACGGCGCACAGGCCGCCGCGGCGTACGCCGCCCGCGCGGACGTCGACTCGAAGGGGTTCGTCCCCTCGCGCTGTCCGTTCCTCAACAAGGCGATGGTGAACGTCCACGGCGGCGACATGTACGTCGTCGAGGGCCGCTATCCCGACGCTGTGGCGGCGTTCGAAGGGAGCGACGAGGCGTTCACGTCCGTCGCGCCCGGCCACCCCTTCCGCGTCGCCGGCGGCGTGGCGCTGGCGCTGGAACTCCTCGACGACCGCGCGTGGACCGCACCCGACGCCGTCGTCCACCCGACCGGCCACGGCGAGACGGTCGTCGGCCTCGAACGCGGTTTCGCACTCGCCGCGGCGACCGGCCTCGTCGAGTCGGTCCCCCGACTCTACGCGGCCCAGCCGGACGCGTCGGCGCCAATCGCCGACGCGGTGCGCGACGGCGTGGCCGACCCGACGCCGGTCGACCACCCGGACACCATCGTCGGGCCACTGGAGATTCCCGACCCGGCCGCCGGGGCCGCCGCCGTCGACGCCCTGCACGCGACCGACGGCGGTGCCGTCGCGGTACCCGACGAGGACGTGTTGCAGGGTGCGGTCGACGGGTGCGAGATGGGGCCCGAAGTCGGGGCGACCGGCGGGACTGCCGTCGCCGGCGTCCGAGCGCTCGCCAACCGCGACGCCTTCGCGCCGGACGAGGACGTGGTGCTCGTCAACCCCGTCGCCGGGAGCAAGGAGGCCGACCTCCTCCGCTCTCACCTGATGAGTCAGGGGCTCTGAACCGTCGGTAGGGATTTGACGGGGCGAGCCGACCGTTGGGTATGGCCCCGTCCCACCTCCCCTCGGACGACTCCGCCCTCGACCGCTACTTCTGGGCGCGTCACGCCAACCCACTGAGCGGGTGGTCCCGCGTCCCGACCCTGCCGCTCCTGATTGCCTGCCTCTACCGGCGGGACTGGCGCGGCCTCGTGCTGACGCTCGCGTTCGTCGCCGTCAATCCCTTCCTGTTCGCGCCGCCCGAGGACGACAGTGCGTGGATGACGAAGGGGGTGTACGGCGAGCGGCTCTGGACGAAGGCGGACCGCGACGCGACCAGCTATCCGACCGTCCTGAACTACCTCACCGGCGTGGCGGGGCTGTACGCGCTCTACGCTGCCGTCCGCCGTCACCCCGCGGAGACGGCGCTCGCGACGGCGCTGTCGATGGCGCTGAAACTCTGGTTCGTCGCCGAGATGGTCCACCTGTACGAGGCCCAGCGAGACGGCTAGTGGTCGCCCCCGACTACGAGGCGTGCTGTTTCGCCATCGTGTACGCCTCACGCACCCGCTTGAACTCGTCCTCGTCGCCGCCGTGGTCCGGGTGGACCTCTTTCACCCGGTCGCGGTAGGCCGACTTCACCTCGGCCAGCGTCGCCGTCTGTCGCAGTCCGAGTTCGGCGAACGCCTGCAACGTCGGGTCGGCGGACCGCTCGGGGGCCGGTCCGAGCGACACCTCCGGCGTCTCGAAGGGGAGGCGAGCGCCCAGATGGACGCCCGGCATCTCGTGCTCGACGAGGACCGGCCGCGTCGGCGACCGCTCGATGCGGTAGTACGCCCGCGCGTCGAACGTGATGGCGACGTCCCGTTTGGGGAGGTAGAAGGCGACGTGCTGGCCCTCGACGAAGTGGTTCTCCGCGAACTGCTCGTCGATGGCCTGCAGATACTCTCGCAACTCCGCGCGTCGGCGTTCCTCGCCGCCGTCGCGCAACTGGCGTGCCTGCTGGTCGGCGGGAAAGAGTCGCCCCGCGAGGACGAACAGTCCGGCGACCAGCAGACTCCCGCCGAGGCCGAGGACCACGCCGAGGAGCAACCACTCCGGTACCGAACTCGGGTCTACCTGCACGCGAGTCCGTTGGCGCCGGCGAAATAAGAAATTCTCGCTGTCACCCGATGTACCGGAGGTCCTCGTCGGCCGGCGACGGCGCGTTCTGCTGTTCCATCTCCTGTATCTTCCGGACGACTTCCTCCATCTCGTCGGCCCGTTCCTCCAGCGACTCGTAGTCGACGTCGAAGCCGACGACGTCCTGGAGGATTTCGAGGACGGCCTGCGCGCTCTTGGGGTCGACCAGATAGCCGGACGTCTCGCCCATCAGACAGGCCGCCGGGATGTCGCGCCGTTCGCCGAGGCCCAACAGGAGTCCGGAGACGCCGACGATGCCGCCGGCGGGTTCGTCCTCGCGGAAGACGACGCCCGACGCTTCGAGCCTGTCGGCGAACTCGTCGGTGGTCGTCGCGCCCAGCACGTCGTACTCCTCGATGAGTTCGCCGGTGGGGACCCCGCCCAGCGCGAACACTTCCTCCACGCCGAAGTCCTCGCCGACGTCGAGGAACGCGTCGGTCAGGCCGTAGTGGCCCTCGCTGTCCTGTGCCTGATGGTCGCCCGAGAGGACGAGCATGTCCCGGCCCTCCTCGGGCGTGACGGCGTGGAACTCGGCGCTCGCTAGCTGGGCCGTCCGGTCGTCGATGCTGACCTGCGGCGGGAAGTGCGTCGAGTAGACGCGCCGGACGAGTTCGCTGTCCAGTTCCTCCAGCAGGTGCTCGGCGGCGAGTTTTCCGACGTGTCCGACACCGGGGAGGCCCTCGACGAGGACGGGGTCCTCCAGGTCCGGGTCGGCGAGTACTTCGATGTCGAATTCGTCCATACCGCCTATTGGCGGTTGCGGCGCTTAAGTGAACGTCGATACTCGCCGTGGGGGTCCGTCGGGTCGAACGGTGCCGGGGCGCTGTTGACCGCCTCGGCGCCACACTCGGGACAGGAGTCGGAGAGGGTGTACACCGGGGCGCCGTGTTCGGTGTCCCACGCCGAACACACCCGGATGTCGGACTTCATCGTTACTCGTCGTCTTCGCTACGCTCGCGGTGGAACTCGGCGCTCCCGCCGTGCTCCTCGACGACGGCCTTCGCGCGGGCGGCGCTCTCTTCGAGTTCGCCCTCGGCCGTCTTGTAGTCGGGCGCCTGTACCTGGATGCGGTACTCCGGGGACCCGACGTAGGTGACTTCGAGTTGAATCTCCTCGGGCACCTCGCCGTTGCCCTCGGCGGCCTTCAGCGCCTCCTTGATGACGTCGACGCCGTCGGCGGTCGGGCACTCGAGGTCGACGTAGCCCGTGACGTTGACGTACGGCACCGAGACGTTGTTGCGGGCCGTCTGGACGATGGCCTCGACTTCGTCGTCGTCGAGGTCCGTCTCGTCGAGAGCGTCGGCGCCGTGGATGGCGGCCGCCTCGAACCCGTCGTACAGCGACCCGAACTCGGCCAGGAGCGCGTTCGCGACGGCGCTGTACGCCTCGTCGTCGATGTCCTCGCCGAAGGCCAGTTCCATCCAGTTGTCGGCCTTCTGCTCGTTCTTCCACTCCTGAATCTTCTCTTTGCGCTGGTGGTCGTTGACGTCCTTGATGGAGAGGTCTATCTGCTGGGCGCTCTCGTCGACGTCTAGCACCTTGGCGACGACCGTCTGACCCTCGTTGACGTGGTCGCGGACGTTCTTGATCCATCCGCTGGCGACCTCGGAGATGTGACAGAGGCCACGCTTGCCCTCGTACTCCTCGAGGTCGACGAACACGCCGAAGTCCTCGATCTCGTCGACCTTGCCGACGACGAGTTCGCTCGGTTCGGGCCAGCCGCTGTATTTCATCCTATCGGGCCTCGACGACGTCGGTCACTTCGCCTTCGATGGCGGCTTTCCCACCGGTGGGTCGGGCGAGGGTGTGGCCACAGACGGCACACGAGACCTCGGTCGACGCCTTCTCGAAGAGGGTCTGTTCGTTCTCGCAGTCCGGACAGGCGACGGTGACGAAGCTTCCAGCCATGATTACTCCTGGAACTCCAGTCGGCCGGCGCGCCATCCTTCGCGGAGGTGGGCCTTGCCACACTCTCCGCAGCGGTACTTGAGGTCCGTCTTCTTGGTGGGTTTGTCCCCACCGGGGACCTTCGAGAACTTCCCGTCGTTCCCGATACCGGAGTTGCGTTTGCGCTGGCGGTCGATCCACTTCATTCCGGTCTCGCGACCGGAACGGACCTTCTCGACCTCGTGTTCGTTGTGCTCGTTACAGTGCGGACAGTACGTATTGAAGCGTCGCGGCATCTCCATAGATATCGACCTTACGGGCGATTCGACACGGGCGCTTAAAACCCGTACGGTTCGGAGTGGGCCGCCGTCTCGCCATGTGGACCGTTCTCTCGCTCGCCTTCGAAGTCACTAAGTACGCCGTTTCCGAAGCCACTGCCATGAAGAAGCTCATCATCCACGGGGACCCCGGCCTCCGGAAGGGCGGCCGCATCGAGTACGACGGCGACGAGTACGAGGTGTTCGCCGTCGCTCGACAGGGCGACTGGCACGGCCCAGACCGCCCGCAACTGTGGTGTACTATCGGACAGGAAGACGAGGAGGAGACGTTCAAACGACAGGACTACATCCCGATTCACCTCGACACCGAGGACGTCGAGGCCGAAGCGGTCACGGTCCTTCGCGAACGCGGCGAACCGAGCGCCGAAGCCTGAACGCGGTCCCGTCGCTTCTCAGAGCTGTTCTCGGTGGACGCGGTACACCACCACATCCCCGGCCCGTTTCTCTACAGTCACGCCCGAGACGTGGTCGACCGTTATCTCCCCGTACCGGGCGCGCTCTGCGGGCCCGACGTAGACGTACCGCACGTCGTACTGCCGCAGGAGCGCTATCTGGTCGCCGGCGCTGCCGGTGTATATCGTCCTGACGTCCTCGACGCGCGTCTGATACACCGTTTCGTTGCGGTACTGGGCCTCGTGGTACCAGCCAGCGACCGTCGGCAGGCCGGTCAGACTCGCCGGGGCACTGGACCCCTTGCCCTCGTCGGGGTTCCACCGGTAGCCGGCGGGCGCGGCGGTGACGATGGTCGGTCGCCCCTCGACGGTCCGGTCCAGCCAGCGAATCGCCTCGGCCTCCCGTGGGTGTTCGCGGTCCAGATACGCAGTGCCGTCCAGCGTCGGGTCGCCGGCGGCGCCGACGTGGTTCGAGAGCGCGAACGCGCCGTACACCGACGTCGAGACGACGAGCAGGGCGACGAACGCCCGTATCCCGGTCGTCGTCACCGTCCGCCGCGTCTCCCCGTCGGGCCGCCACCGTGTGAGGAGCCACGCCAGCACGGGGCCGACGGCGGCCGCCCACAGCACCCACACCTGCATGTACGTCTTGAACACGGTGTTCATCCGGCCGATGTTCTCCTTCACGAAGACGAACTCCACGAGCAAGACGAGGCCGGCACCGGCCAGAATCAGGACGACTTCGAAGTCGACAGTGCGGTCACCGCCGTCGGTGAGCGCGGGCACGGAATCGAGCGACCGACTCAGCGACGGCGACCGGGCGAACAGCCACGTTCCGGCGACGAGCGGGACGAGGAGTCCGACCGCGGCGAGGTCGACCGCCGCGCCGAGGAAGACGACGCCCACCGTCGCCACACCGACCACCCGTGCTCGGTCCGTCCCGAGCGCCCGTCCGGCCTGCGCGTAGAGGTAGAGCGCGAACGGGACGAGGAACACGCCGTGGACCGAGAGCAGTTCGAGCAGGGAGGTCCGGTCCGGGAGGACGGCTATCTCGCGGCCGCTCGCCGCACCCAGCCAGAACGGGAGCGACCACAGCAACCCGACGAGGACGATGGCGACGGCGACGGCGAGTGCGACGCCGACGCGGACGGCCTCGTGTGTCAGGCCGGTCGTCCGGAGTCGCCGGCCGACGCCGTTGGGCAACAGCGTCGTCGGGTCCGACGGGGCGAGGACGACGGTCAGCATCGCGAGGCCGGCGACGGAGGGGAACGACCACGTGTTCGTCACGGCCATCAGGCCCGCCAGCGTCGGGAGCGCTCCGAACAGGAGCGTCAGTCGGCGACGCCACTCCACCGCCGGCGTCTGGTAGTAACTGAAACACAGCGCGGCAGCCAACAGCAGGAAGCCCGTGCTCATCATGTGAGCGTGCATGTCGCCGTTGAGCCACGCGAAGAGGGGGAACTCGTCGATGACGAAGGCCGCACTGGGCTCGTAGGTCACGAAGTCACCGGCGTCGTCGGTGATGACCCGGCTGGCGTCCCAGTAGCTGAAGCGGTCGGGTCCGGCGGCGAGCCCCTCGATTTCGTAGCCGACGGCGCTCGCCACCCACTGCGTGACGCCCTCGGGCAGGAGCCAGATGAGGAACCGCGTGGGCGTCGAGAGGTTGCTGGCGACGCCGACGAAGAAGGCTGAGAACCCCGCGGCCAGTCGGCGGGGGACGCCTCTGTCGGCCGCGACGGCGCCAGCCAGTCCGTAGGCCGCGGTCACGAGCGTCGCGTAGAACCCCGCGAGAGCGAGGTTGTAGGCGTACTGGCCGGCAGTTCCCGTGAGACGCGTGAGGATGGCCGCCAGCAGGTGGCCGCCGTAGTAGTACGCCACCGGTTCGCCGGCGAACCACATGTCCTCCGGCGGGAGCGTGTCGGCCCGCAACAGCGACTTCAACAGGCCGTAGTCGAGGAACTTCTCGCCACCGATGGGGACGATGGCGGGGTCCAAGGCCCGGACGGCGACAAGGAAACCGAAGGCGAGCGTGAACACGGCCGCGACCTCCGCGTAGGCCCGTCCGTCGACGGTGACGCCCCGGACGGCGGCGACCCCCGCGGCGGCGACGAGGGCGACGAGTCCGAGGTAGATGCCCGCGGTCAGCGAGAGGCGACCGACGACGTAGGTGACGAGCCACAGTATCGTCAGCGCTACGGGGATACCGAACGCGACGCCACGGTTCGCGAACCGCGGGAACAGGACCGCAGCGACCGTCGCGCCGACGTAACAGAGCGACAGGTAGAGCGCGAGCCAGAGGACGACGAGGCCGTACTCCATCACCCGAGAGAGTGCGACGCGGGCCTATACGTCTTTTGCACCGGTCGGTGTAGCACGCGTCTTCGAACTGTTTTTACTCGCCCACCGAGGAAGCTAACACGATGTCGCGTTCCGTCGGTATCGTCGTCCCGGCTTACCGCCCCGACGTCGCCCAGTTGCGGACGTACGTCACCGCCATCGACGAGTACCTCGACCCGGCGACCATCGTGGTCGAACTCGACGCGCCGAGAGACGACGTGCCCGAGCGACTGGCCGACCTGCCGGCGCGCGTCGAGACGGTGCCGTACCGCCGCGGGAAAGGTGCCGCCGTCACCGCCGGGTTCGAGACGCTGTCGACGGACGTCCTCGTCTTCGCCGACGCCGACGGGTCGACCCCCGTCGACTCCCTCGCCGAAGTGGTGTCGCCGGTCGCCAACGGCGACGCCGATCTCGCCGTTGGGTCCCGACGCCACCCCGACGCCGCGGTCGCCAGCCACCAGACGTTCGCCCGCCGGTTCCTCGGCGACGCGTTCGCGTGGCTGGCCGGCCGCCTCCTCGACGTCTCGCTGTACGACTACCAGTGTGGCGCGAAGGCCATCGACGCTGGCGCGTGGGCGCAGGTCCGCCGGCACCTCTACGAACCCGGGTTCGCGTGGGACGTCGAACTGGTCGCGATGGCCGGGGCGCTCGATCTGCGCGTCACCGAGGTGCCGATAACGTGGGAGGACAGACCGGGGTCGACCGTCTCGCCGGTCCGTGACTCCGTCGCATTGTTCCGGGCGCTGTTGGCCGCCCGTCACCGGGCGAAACAACTCAGTGACGACCGCCTCCACACCGCTATCGCCGCCCGCCGGGAGGACCCGACGGCGCTCGTCGAACGTGACCGATGAACGGACCGGGTGACCGCCTCCGGCGCTTCGTTCCCGACCGGTTCGAGTCGCTCGTCTCCGGTGTCCGGTTCGGCCAGTTCGTCTCCGTCGGCGTCGTCGGTGCCGTCAGCGACAACACCGTCCTTGCGGTTCTCGGCCTCGTCTTCGGCGTCCCGGACCTCTGGGCGAAGGCCGCCGGCATCGAGACGGCCATCGTCGTGATGTTCCTCGTCAACGAACACTGGACGTTCTCGACGATGGGTGCCGCCGGTCGTGGCCCTTTCCTCAAACGCCTCGTGAAGTCCCATGTCGTCCGCTCGGGCGGCGTCACCGTCCAGCTCGTCGTCTACTGGTTCCTGACCCAGTACCTCACCGTCGAACTCGTCGTCTTCGATACCGACCTCTGGTTCATCGCCGCGAGCCCTATCGCCATCGCCGTCGCGATGCTCGTCAACTACGTCTTCGAGAGTCTGTTCACGTGGCAGGTCCACCGGGACGGCGCCGCATAGCGCGTCACTAATTCACGGACGGCACTCGAATCACAACCCTTAATGAGGGGCCTCGGGTATGAACAGGTAGCGGGATGGGATAGCCAGGAGATTCCGGCGGGCTCATAACCCGCAGATCGGTAGTTCAAATCTACCTCCCGCTATATTCTGTCGCTCTCAAGACCCAGAGCGACGAACCCGTCCACGGAGATTATAACTATACTACGGACGACCGAGCCGGTATCCGTCTGACGAACTCCAAAACCGCAGGCAGTGTGCGTGCTATCCGTCGCCGTGTTCGTCGACGATGACGACTTCGCCGTCGTCGACGGTGACGTTGATGAGCGTCTTCGCGTCGTAGCCGGCCTCGTCGAGGCGGTTCTCGCCGTCGGCCTTCTTGATGACACAGACGATGTCGCGGATGTCGGCACCGATGTCTTCGAGCGCGCCGGTCAGTGCCGCGAGCGTCCCGCCCGTCGAGAGCACGTCGTCGAGGACGAGGACGCGGTCGCCCTCGTAGACGTCGTTGACGTACATCTCGTTCTCGGAGTAGCCGGTGACCTGCGAGAGCGCGACTTCTCCGTCCAGTCCGTACTGGCGCTTGCGGACGACGACGAGGGGGATGTCGGTCATCAGGGAGACGGCCGTCGAGAGGTGGATGCCCATCGCCGCGGGCGTGACGATCTTGTCGACGTTCTCCAGTTCCGCCTTCCGGATGATCTTGATGACGATTTCGCGGAGGAGTTCCGGGCGCAGCATCGGGACGCCGTCGCTGATGGGGTGGACGAAGTAGTGATAGCCGTCCTTTTCGATTATCGGCGCGTCGAGGAGCGACTCCTTGAGCTGGTCCATGCTGGCGGTACTGCGAGCCCGTACAAAAATTCGTCGTCAACGAGTCACAGCAGGGGCAGCAGTTCACCGAGGGCGCGAACCATCGGCAGAGCGTGTGTGTCGCCGAGCGCGTAGTACTCGACGGCGGTGAGGAGGCCGAACAGCGCCGGGAGGGCCGTGGTCACACCGAGGAGCACGGCACCGACGCGCCCGGACCAGCCGTCCGAACTGCCGGCGACCGCCCACACGCCGAGCGGAATCGCGACGGCCAGCGAGAGCAGTGCGTGGAACTGGAACGCTTCGCCGAGGCCGTTCGTCGTGAGCGCGACGACCACGACGACGAGTTGGCCGCCGACGGCGATACTGCCGGCCACTGTCCAGGCGAACAGTCGATAGTTCTCCGCGAGCGTCGCTCGCAAGACCGGGAGACGAATCAGGAGGTAGATACCCAGCGGGTAGAGCGGGAACAGGTACCGAACCGTTATCTGGGCGTGAATCGGCAACCGACTGGCGTACTGCAACGTCACGCCCAGCAACAGGAGTATCGCGAAGATATCGACGACGCGTGGTCCCGAGAGAATCCGAGACGGAATCGACGGCCGTCGGCGTCGTCCCCGAAGTGACGCGACGACGCCGGCGAGGGCGAGCAACACTGGGGCCGACTCCAGCAGCGAGAGGTTGACCGCCTCCTCGTTCGACAGGTCGACCGTCCCGGCCGTGTAGCCCGAGCGGACGAGGGCGTGGTAGAGTTCGGACGGTTGCGAGACGATTGCCTGTGCGCCTACGAGGAGTTCGCCACCGAGGAGGAGCAGGGGCTCGACAACCGGTTCGATGGCGGTGAACAACGGAGCGAGCACCGTCAGGATGCCCGTCGAGGTAGCACCACTTCCCGACCCGGCGGCTGCGGTGCCGGTACTCCCGCTCCCGCCACCCGACCCGGCGACGGCGAGCAACCGTGGCGGGCGGATTGGTGACCCGGCGACGAGTGCGTTCGTCACGAAGAACGGGACCAGCGAGAGGCCGAACGCGACGGCGACGAGTAGCAGCGTCCTCGGACTGTTCTCCGGCGCGGTCGGGACGTCGACGAGCGCGAGGACGACGGCGAGGAGCAACGCTTCTGGCGCGTGCACCCACGCGTACAGCCCGACGAGCGCGTAGGCGAGCGCACGGAAGGTCGCTGGCCGTCTCATCAGGACGCCGTCGGTCGGCATCCGGCTCCGGTAGAGGCAGTACGCGACTGCCACGACCACGGTCGCCGTCAAGACGTGGCGTTTCGGTACCGTCGCCCAGAGCGCCAGCGGCGTTCCGAGGGTGAACGCCACTGCAGTCAGGGTACCGACGCGACTCGTGTGCATCCGCCGGACCAGTCGATACAGCAGGACTGGCGCGAACGCCGCGACGGTGAGGTGGAACAACTGGAGCGCGTAGAGATGGGTCGACGCGCTATCGAGCGGCCGGGCCAGTGCGACGTTCAGGCCGAAGACGGCGAGCACGAGCACGCTCCCCCCTGCGACGACAGTCTCGCTATCGAGGTGTCGGCCGAGGGTGACGACGAATGCGAGCAATCCGAGCGACCACAGTGCGACGATGCCGATTCGCAGGTCGACGACCGCGCCGAGACCTTCGAGCAGCGCCCAGAACGGTAGCGAGAGGACGATAGCGCCGTAGTTCCGAGCGATAGGGTTGCCCCGGTAGTACTCCGTGCCCGGCGTGTCCAGACTCGGGCCGTACACCGCCTCGGTGAGGAAGACGTTCCCGTTCGAGAGACTGTAGAGGCCGTTCGCGAGCGTGTACGTATCTGTGATGAGGATCGTCGTGCGCCAGAACAGCGCGAACAGACAGGCACACCCGAGGAACAGGGCGAGGCCGACTCTATCGCCGAAGAGTACGGCGACGACGCTCTCGCGGACGCGTGTGAGCCGCTTCCGGTCGAGACGTCGTCCGACGACGGTGTCGGTGCTCATCCCACCACCTCGACGGTGACGTTCCGCTGGCCCACTACGCGGCGACTACGCGCGTCGTCCACGACGACGTCGAGCGTCCCGGCGTAGCTCTCTCGGGACAGTTCGTCGGCACCGAAACTGTCGGCTTGCAGCGTCACCTCGAACCGCTTGCCGACGCCGTCGTCGAGAAAGTGCACCGTCGACCTGCTGTACCCGAGTTCCGCGACGCTCAGACGGTACGTGACCGTCGGTGACCCCGATAGCGAGGTGAACTGCACCGTCGCCGGCGGGATGTCGAGGTAGTACCCCTCCTGCCCGTACGAGGCCCGCTCGACGGTCACACGGTCGGGAAACTGCACCCCCGCGACCGTCGCGTTCCCCTCTCCGTAGGCGACGTCGTGCTCCTGTGTCAGTGTGACACCGGGCACCAGCGGCCCCGAGACGACTGCCGTGACGACGACGACGCTCGCCACCCCCAGCACGATGGCACGCTGGTAATCCATCATTACGTTGCTCTTGGGTGGTGTAAATAAAAGCATCGTGGCGTAGCCGTCGCTATCGGGCTGAAAAATACGAGAATGGAAGCGAGTTAGTTACGCTTCGGGGCCGGAGTCTTGAGCGAGCGTGGCGGAGTTGTCGCCTTCCGGTGGTTCGTAGACGACGCGAACATCGTAGTCGTTGAACGCAGCAGCATCTATACCGGAACCTGCTGAGACCTCACTGCTAGTTCCTCCAAAGGCTGATGAGTCTGACCACGCACCATCTCCTTCGAAGTAGTTAGCATTCGAAATACTGTCTGTACTCGCTTCCGAGGAGGTCATGATATTGCTACCCCGAAGGTAGAGACTGCCTGCTTGGATGGTATCGCCGCCATCGTGAGTGATGGTAAGAATACCACTGTCAGACGCAGTACCAGCACTAGCGTCGTAGTCGAATGCGAAGCTCGCCTGAGGAGTCGTCTGCTGTGCCTGGTCGCCGAGTCCGAGGACGAACGACGCGATGACCGCCGCGAGGATGACTGTGATAGCTACCATCAGGATGACCCCGATAACGGGCGAGACAGCGTCGTCGTCGTTGAACAGTTCTTTTAGGTCCATGTGTTTGTGTCCACGCACACCGCAGTGTGTTGTTTCCCGGGCGATAATCAGTCCTTAACCCCACCACACCACAGATTATCGCTCGCGAAGGTGTGCTGTGTCACCTCACATGAGGTGGGTACACTTATACCCACACTACGTTTTAGCGCTTCAAGCCGGGCCTGAAACCCCTCAAGACCCACCTGTAAACCGAAAAACTGGTTCGAGGGCTCGATATTTAAAAAGGCGGTCGAACGCCCTCTGATTATCATCAGTGAATACTGGAGACGTCACTTGTCGTCGTCGTTGAACTCGGTCAGCGTCATCTCCCGGCCCAGCACGGTGTGGTACAGCGCGGACCCGGTGAGGACGACGGCCATCACCGTCGCCCACACGAGCGGCGGGAGCAGGGTGAAGGGGTAGACGCCGACCCAAAGAACGACGACGACGGCGAGACTGATGGCGCCGAAGGAGAGGTAGTACTCGCGCCACGGGAACTCGCTCCCGGGGACGATTTCGAGATACACCGTCAGTTCGTTCGTCTGCGGCGTCGTCGCGATGACGCCGTCGTCGGCGTCGTACTCGACGATACCGGCTTCGTCCATCCGCGGCAGGTGGGTCTGCTGGAGCGTCGTGTAGACACGCTTCCGCTGAGCGCTGGAGACGTCGTCGGAGTCGCAGTCGTACTCCCGTGACGCGACGTGTGAGGCGAGGGCACCCAATTCTACTGGGCCGCCGTTCTCGCGGAGGTACTGCAGGACGTAGCGACGGCGTTCGTTCTGGAGGACGTCGAAAATCTCGCCCTTCGAGAGCGAGTCTGCGGAGTCCTCCGACGGGCGGGGTTGTGCCTGCTGACTCATGCACCGGTCACTTCCCTTCGCCCGACCCGAATCATGTGTCGTAGTCATGCGAGTCGACGGTAATAATCGGTACGGTCCGCTAGTCGTCTGGTGCCCGAGTCGAAAGAAAAGCAGCGACGTGTTTAGGCGTCCGGACCGGACCACTCGGCGAGCGTTGCGGAGTTGTCGCCTTGGTCAGACTGGAAGGTGACGCGGACGGTACCGTCATCTAAGTCTCCTGAGGAACTTGCTTCAATGGTAACTGAAGTCCCTGCCGAAATCTCGCTTCCGTCACTGTACGCGGCGAACTCGGTGAACGCAGCTGATGTTTGTCCAGAGACAGTGCCAGTACCGTCAAAACTGGTATCAGAAGTTATCTGCAGGTTCTGAGCTTCTATAGTGTCGCCACCATCGTGAGTGATATCTAACTCACCGTCACCAGTTGCACTATCGTAGTCGAAGCTGAAACTCGCCTGCGGCGCGGTGTTGCTGACCTGGTCGCCCAGACCGAGCACGAACGTTGCGATGACCGCTGCGAGGATAACTGTGATGGCGACCATCAGGATGACGCCGATAACGGGAGAGACGGCGTCGTCGTCGTCGAAGAATCGTTTGATGTCCATGGTTTGTCTTGTGTCCGACACTTTCGAGTCGAGCCGATAGCGGAGAGTATCCGCCCGTCTCGCAGTGTCCTTACTTGATTGAGACAGTGCGTGTGTATATAAATGGACGGCACCGATTATCCACTGTGAAAATACCCTCAGCTATCAGGGTAGTAAGAGTAACGCGACTGTCACGAAGATGGCGAGCACGAGGATACTGAACCCGATACCGGCCCGGAGGGGATAGGCCGGTTCGTCTTCGTCGGCACCGACGACGCGGTCGTACAGCGCGTTGGGGTCGGTGACGGCGACGGTGAGTGTGTTGGTCGCACCGACGACGGCCCGGTCGACGGCGGCGTACAGTTCGGTGACGCCGACGACGAGCGCTCGCGTCCCGTAGAACACCGTCGGGTTGTACAGCGAGTCGACGTCGGGGACGCGACCGAGTTTCGAGAGCGGTTTCTTCGTCAGGGCGAACCCGACCAGCCCGGCGGCGGCGAGCGCCAGTCCCTCGACGAGGTGGTCGACGGTGTAGGTCGTGTAGACGTGCGAGACGACGGCCCCGTCGGTGACGTCGAACGGCAGGATGCTGAACAGCGCGCCGTCGAAGACGCCGAAGCCGACACACAGCGCCGCGACGGTCACCATCGCGACGCTCTGCAGGCGGTTGGCGTCGGTCACGCTCCCGTCGTACTCGCCGTGGAAGAAGGCGTAGTAGCCGAACTTGATGAACGACATGAAGGTGCCGACGCCACCGATGAGGAGGAGCCACTCGAGCGTCGTCCGGCCGCCCACGTACAGCGGCCCCTTCACGAAGTCGTAGTGGCTCCCGGCGATGACGATGCCCTTGCTGACGAACCCGTTGAAGCCGGGGAACCCGGCGATGGAGAGCGCCGCCACGGTGAACGCCGTCGCCGTAATCGGCATCTCCCGCCAGAGGCCGCCGAGTTTCTTCAGGCTCTCCTCGCCGGTGCGGTAGACGACGACGCCGGCGGTCATGAACAGCAGGCCCTTGTAGAGGATGTGGTTGAACACGTGGGCGAACGCCCCGGCCTGTGCGAGGGCGCCGCCGATGCCGACGCCGGCTATCATGTAGCCGACCTGCGACTGGATGTGGTAGGAGAGCAGGCGGCGCATGTCGTTCTGGAACAGCGCGAACGTGGCGCCGAAGACGGCCATCCCGCCGCCCATGTACGCGATGGCGACGTTGCCGTCGGGGAACGCGCGGTACATCCCGTAGACGCCGGTCTTGGTCGTGAACACGCAGAGGAAGACGCTCGCGGCGACGTGGGGCCGCGGGTAGGTGTCCGGGAGCCACGCGTGCAGGCCGATGAAGCCGACGTTGACGCCGATGCCGACGGCCGCCAGCGCGGCGGGCAGGCCGGCGACGATACCGGCAGTCTCGGGCCCGCCGGGGACGGAGGCGAACAGGAAGGTCCCCTTGGCGACGTAGTTCTGGAGGATGGCCGCCATCAGGAGCGTCCCGCCGATGCCGTGGAACAGCGCGTAGCGGAAGCCGGCCCGGACCGCCGCGCCGCGGTAGTGCCACAC
Source organism: Haloarcula rubra (assembly GCF_019599465.1). Taxonomy (GTDB): domain Archaea; phylum Halobacteriota; class Halobacteria; order Halobacteriales; family Haloarculaceae; genus Haloarcula; species Haloarcula rubra. The sequence goes on along the minus strand of NZ_RKLR01000001.1, from coordinate 145,915 downwards.
CAGCAACGTGCTGGTGATAGCCATCAACTCCCAGAAGAACAGCATCGTGAGCCAGTCCCCGGCGAAGACGGCACCGAAACTGGTCGCGACGTACGAGAGCGCGAACGCCGTCTGGACGTTCTCGGCCTCGCTGGCGTAGGAGTACAGGACCGCGGCGGCGCCGATGAACCCGAAGATGAGTCCCATCAGCCGCGAGAACTCGTCGACGTTCAGGAGGACGGCCTCGAAGCCGAGGAACGTGGTCTGGAGGTGCGCGCCCGACGGGACGACCCACGCCCAGACGGTCGCTGCCCCGGTCGCCGCTACGCCGAGGGCGTGGCCGACCCGTCGTGGGAGGAACGCGACGAGGACGGCGACCGCCAGCAACACGACGACGGGTGGCACCGCCGTCAGCGGTCCGGTCGCCATCAGAGCACCACCCCCGGGAGACTCCCGACGATAGTCTCGACGATTCGCAGGAAGACGACGCCACGCGGGACGATGCCGAGCAACAGTGACAGCGTCGCCGCTGTCAGAATCGGGCCGAGCATGAACCACGTGCTCTCGGCCCCGCGCCAGTTGCGCTGGTCCCAGCCACTGGCCGGCGGACCGCCGTGGTGTTCGACGTCCTCGCGGTGTTTCCCGAGGTGGTCGATGTGTTGGGGGTCGGGGACCTCGTCGTCGTCGGCCGCCGCTTCCTCGGTCTCTGGGTCGACGGTCTCGGCGTCACCGCCGTCCGCTCGAACCGAGCGACCGCCCAGCACCGCTTCGACGAGCGGTTTCTCGTCGTGGCTCTCGGGCGACTCGAAGTACGCCTGATAGACGATGGGCCAGAAGTACGCGATGTTGAGCACGCCCGAGACCAGCAGCGCGGCGGCGAAGACGAGGCCGCCGCCCTCCAAGGCCCCGATGACGAGGTACCACTTGCTGACGAACCCGGCCACGAGGGGGATGCCGGCCATCCCCGCGGACGCCACGGCGAAGGCGGCCATCGTGAGCGGCATCCGCGTCCCGATGCCGGCCATGTCGCTGATGTCGTCGGTGTGGGTCTCGACGTGGATGGCGCCCGCACAGAAGAACAGGGTGAGCTTCATGAACGCGTGGGCGGGGATGTGGAGCAACCCCCCGACCAGCGCCTGCCCCTCCAGCAAGGCCAACCCGAGGACGATGTAGGAGAGTTGGCTGATAGTCGAGTACGCCAGCCGTCGTTTGAGGTTGTCCTGTCGGAGCGCGATGACGCTCGCGGTCAGGAGCGTGAACGCGGCGACGGCGGCCAGCGGCAGGTCCACGCCGAGGTCGCTCATCAGGTCCGTCCCGTACACGTCCAGCACGAGGCGAGCGATGCCGAACACGCCGCTCTTGACGACAGCGACGGCGTGGAGCAGGCCCGAGACGGGCGTCGGCGCGACCATCGCGTCCGGGAGCCACGAGTGGACCGGCATCAGCGCCGCCTTCACGCCGAACCCGGCCGCGAGCAGCGCGAACGCCGCGCGGGCGAGCGTCGGGTCGGCCGTCGCCAGCGCCTCGATGCCGCCGGGGGTGAACGCCGTCGTCCCGGTGAGGAAGAACACGAGGACGGTGCCGCCGAGGACGGCGACGCCGCCGCCGAAGGTGTACGCGAGGTACTTTCGACCGGCCGCGCGCGCCTCGTCCGTCTCGTCGTGGGTGACCAGCGGGTACGTCGACACCGTCAGCAGTTCGTAGAAGACGAACAGCGTGAGCAGGTTCGCGCTGAAGGCGACGCCCACGGCGGAGGCCAGACTCGCGGCGAACGACGCGAAGTACCGGGTCTGGGCGTGTTCGTCCAGTCCGCGCATGTAGCCGATGGAGTAGAAACTCGTCACTATCCACAGCAGACTCGCCAGCGCGGCGAAGAGGAGGCCCAGCGGGTCGGCCCGCAGAGCCAGTTGGATGCCGGTGGCGAACTGACCGAAGGAGAAGACGTACACCGTCCCCGAGAGGACGCCCGGCACCATGCTGGCCACGATGGCGAACTTCGCCGCGGCGACGGTGAGCGTGACGCCTTCGCGGACGTTCGGTCGCCCCTTCAGCGAGAGGATAATCGGGATGGCGACGGCCGACACGAGGACTGCGAGCAGCGGTCGGATGGATGCGACGTCTGTCATTGGTTCAGGAGTGGGGGGAGCGTCTGTTCGAGCACCTGTTCGAGTGCGGGTACGGCGGCGGTGAGTGCGACGGCGAGGACGGCCGCGACGACGACGACGGCTATCATCCCCGTCGAGACGCTCGCCCCGCCGTCGGCGACGGCGGCCTCCTCGCGGATGGTCGGTTCGGCGAAGTAGAGCCGTTCGACCAGCCGGGCGAAGTACGCCAGCGTCAGGAGCGTACTCGCCAGTAAGACGGCGACGACGGGCCAGACGCCGGCCTCGACGGCGCCGACGACGATGTACCACTTCCCGACGAACCCGACGGCCGGCGGGACGCCGACCATCGCCAGTGCGAGGACGGCGAAGGAACCGGCGGCGACCGGGGCCCGGGCGGCCATCCCGGCGTAGCCGCCGACGGTGGTCGCCCCGGTCTCACGCTCGATGACGCCGCTGGCGGCGAACAGGCCCCCTTTCATCACGGCGTGGCCGAGCAGGTGGACCGTCGCCCCGACGACGGCGATGGGCGTCGCGACGGTGAACCCCGCAATCACGAGGCCGAACTGTGAGACCGACGAGTACGCGAGCATCCGCTGGACGCTGTTCTGTGAGACGGCGAGAGCACTGCCGGCGACGATACTCACCGAGGCCAGCGTCAGCAGTGCCCAGCGGGCACCGGGCACCGCTTCGAGGAATTCGACGGTGAACACCGAGAACAGCAGTCGGGCCAGAGCGTACGCCGACACCGTCGAGACGAGCGCGGAGATGAACGCGCTGACGCTGTCCGGCGCGTTCGCGTAGGCGTCGGGTTGCCACGTGTGCAGGGGGAACAGGGCCACCTTCACCGTGAGTCCGCCGACCATCAGGCCGAACGCCGTCAGGACGAGCGTCGAGTCGTAACCGACCGCCGCGAGTTTGTCCGCGAGGTCGGTCATGTTCAGCGTCCCCGTCGCCGCCAACGCGTAGCCGACGCCGAGGAGGTACAGCGACGCGCCGACCGTGCCGATGATGAGGTACTTCAGCGCCGCCACGGCCGAACTCGCCTCGCGGCCGCTTGCGACGAGGCCGTACGCGGCCAGTCCCGTGATTTCGAGGAACACGTAGAGGTTGAACACGTCGCCGGTGACGGTCATCCCCGTGAGGCCGGTGACCAACAAGAGGTACTGGCTGTAGAAGGCGTTCGAGTGCGGGCCGGCGTGTCGCGCGTAGGCGAGGACGCCGAGTGCCACGACGCCGACGAGGACGACGACGGACGCCGAGAGGCCGTCGACGACCAACTCGATGCCGTACGGTGCGGCGAACCCGCCGACGGCGTAGGAGACGACGCCCTCGGTCCAGACGGTCCAGCCGAGCAGTCCGGCCAGCACCGCGTGGACGAACACGGTCAGCGTCGCGACGGGCCACCCGGCGCGGTCGGTGAACAGACTGGCTACCAGCGGGACGGTCCCGCCGACGATGGGCAACACGACCAGCAAGACGGGGAGATGTTCAATCATAGTAGAGTTGCTCCAGTGTGTCTTCGTCCAGCGTCCCGTACTCCGCGTAGATGCGGACGATGAGCGCAAGTGCGACCGCCGTCAGACTCACGCCCACGACGATAGCCGTCAGGATGAGGACGTGCGGCAACGGGCTGACGTAGGGGCCGCCGCCGTCGGTGATGACCGGCGGGTTCCCGCCGGTGCGGTAGGCCAGCGTGATGAAGAAGAGGAAGATGCCGGTCTGGAAGACGTTCATCCCGATGACCTTCTTCACCAGGTTCGCCGACTCCACCAGCATGTACAGGCCGATGCCCAGCAACAGGACGACGGCGTAGTAGTTGTAGTGCGTCGTCAGCAGGTCCAGTTGTAACGGTATCATGCCTCACCCTCCTCGTCGACGACGTGCCCGAACCCGGCCGCGAGCAGGAAGAACAGGCCGATGGCGACGCTGGCGACGATGGCGCCGATGCCCAGTTCGACCAGTTCGATACCGTACTTGCTCGCGTGCGAGAGGAACACCTCGTACTCGGTGTACTGGAGGAACTGCCCGCCCAGGACGATGGTGCCGAGGCCGATACTGGCGAAGGTGAGGACGCCACCGGCCGCGAGCGCGACGACGACGCGCACGTCCAGCCACTGTCGCGTCGACTCGATACCGTAGGCGAAGGCGAGCATCAACACGACGGACCCGGCGATGACGCCACCCTGGAACCCGCCGCCCGGCGAGTCCGCGCCGTGGAACATGATGAACAGCGCGAACGTGAGGACGAACGGCGCGACGACCCGGACCGTCGTCATGATGATGGTGCTCTCGACGTAGAGGCCGGGTTGGTCGTCGACGCTCATGCGAACACCTCCCGACGGAGGACCGTCAGCGCGGCGACGCCGGCCGCGAACACCACGACGGCCTCGCCGAGCGTGTCGAACCCACGGTAGGCCGCGAGCACCGCGGTGACGGCGTTCTTCACGTCGGTCTGCTCGTAGGCGTTGTCGAGGTAGTACTGGGTCACCTCGCCGCCGACGACCGGCGAACTCGGGTCGCCGATGGCCGGCAGCGCGGGGACGGTGGCCGCCATCACGAGGACGAACGTGCCCACGAGCAGTACCGTCCGGACGTTCACCGGTTCCAGCAGTCGGTCGGCGTCGGGCGTGACCGTGTTCGCCAGCGCCACCAGGAGCAGGATGGTCATGATGCCGGCACCGACCGCCGCTTCGGTCAGGCCGACGTCCGGGGCCTGCAGGATGAGCCAGATGATGGAGACGCCCAGACTGTACGCGGCGAACGACATCACCGACGCCAGCGTGTCGCGCAGCAGCGCGGCCCCGAGCGCACACCCGACGACGAACAGGAGCAGTGCGCCTTCGAGGGCGGTCAGCGTCACGTCTCTCCCTCCCCGTCGTCGAGCGTCCACGGTTCGATACCCTGGTCCTGTGCCGCCCGGGCGATGGCGTGGGCGGCCGTCGGGTTGGTGAGGAACATGAACGTGAGCAGGAAGACGGCCTTCACCGTCGAGATGTCCGACTGGAGGGCCAGCGCGGCCGCGCCGACGGTGAGGACGGCACCCAGCGTGTCGCTCTTCGACGCCGCGTGTGCGCGGGTGTACACGTCCGGCAACCGGACGATGCCCAGCGCCGCGACGGCACCGAAGAAGGCGCCGACGAGGGCGAGGGCCACGATACCCCACTCGACGGGCGTCATAGCACACCCCCGTGTTCGACGTTGAACTTCGAGAACGCTATCGAGAGCAGGAAGTTCAGCAGGGCGTAGACCAGCGCCACGTCTAGGAACACCGACTCCTGGAACGCCGCGGCGACGAGCGCGATGGCGATGACGGTGTTGGTCCCCATGACGTTGACGGCGATGACCCGGTCGTGGATGGTCGGGCCGACGAAGACGCGGTACAGCGCCACGACGGCGAAGACGACGAACGCGGCCGCGATGGCCAGCAGCGCCGTCGCGAACTCAACCATCCTGCCCCTCCCCGTCGTCCCCGCGTTCACGGGGCGACGCGATGGCTGCCGCCTCTCGGCCGTAGAAGACGAACCTGACCGCCCGTTCGAGGCCGCCCGCGAACAGGTCCTCGCGGGACCCGGCGGTCAGCGAGTGGATGTCGAACGCGCGGTCGGTGACATCCACCGTGAGCGTGCCCGGCGTGAGCGTGATGCTGTTCGCGAGCGTCGTCACCGGGGCGTCGCCCCAGACCGCCGCTCGCAGTTCGACGATTTTCGGGTCGATGGGAAGACTCGGATGGAGGACGACGTACGCGATTTGGAGGTTGGCGACGGCGATCTCCTTCAGCAGGTACGGCACGAACACCGCCATCCGAGCGAGTTGCTTCCCGACGCGGAAGACGGAGGGTTGCTGACTGAACGCGACGGGAGCCAACAGCACCGCCACGAGCGTCGCGGTGAAGAAGCCGGTGAGGAAGTCGAGCGGTTTCCACGCGCTCAACAGCATGTAGAACAGGTACGACGCGCCGAAGACGGTGAGGTACTTCGGGAGCGAGGCGGCCCGGCCGAGGACTGTCGCCTCTGTCCGTCGCTCGACCGGCGCCTCCTCTACGGCGATGTCGTCGCGCGTCAGTTCGAGTTGCAGCGGACGCAACATCGGCGTCGCACCGCCGGGGCTGTACTCCGGGTCGAGGACGATTCGGTCGGCCCCCACGTCGGCGGCGTAGTCGAGTATCGCCTCCGCGTAGTCGCCGGGGCTGAAGAGGTAGCGGTCGGCACCCAGCACCGCCGTCTCGACGCTGATACCCGTCGGCGGGTCCTCGCCGAGGTCCTCTTCGACCCACACCTCCACGCGTTCGAGTAGTTCGGTGGCCTCGGAGAGTTCCTCCGGGGCGTCCGGGTCGACCGACCGGGTGGTGGCGACGTCGACGAAGTGGAGTTCGACCGGCCCGTCCGTGGCCGCCGTCTCGGCCTCTGCGACGACGTAGGCGACGGTGTTCCGCAAGGTCACCGAGTCGTCGACCGGCACCAGTAGACGGCGGGCGTCAGATGCAGTCACGGTAGTAGTTGAGAATCCTGTTTTTGGGTGGTTGACGCACGCTACAGTCGTTACCGAAAGCGAACCACGGGATACGCAAAACTATTTCGCAATCACTCGGTTGGCGAGGCCCGGTCCCCGAGTTCGTCGGCGAGTTCCGCCGCCACTCGCGTGCCGAGGCCCTGCTTGTCGCCGACGTACTCGCTCGTCTCGTCGGCGCGGACGACGAGCGCGCGGGTGTCGGCCGCCCCCATCACGCTCGCGTCGTTGGCGACGACGAACGCGAGACCGGCCCGTTCGAGGACGTCGCGGGCTCTGCGCACGAGCGTCTCGTCGTCGGCCGTCGACTCGACTTTGAACCCGACGATTGGGAGGTCGGGGTTGTCCTCGCGGACGGTGTCGATGAGTTTCGGCGTCCGTTCGAGCGTCAGCGTCAGGTCGTCCTGCCCGCTCTGTATCTTCTCGTCGGCGGCGTCGACGGTGTAGTCGGAGATGGCCGCGGCGGAGACGAGGGCGTCGGCGTCGGGCGCCACGTCGGCGACGGCCGCCGTCATCTCCGCGGCCGATTCGACCGCTTCGACGGTGGCGTACGGGACGTCCGGGCTGTCGTGGACGAGCGTCACGGCCGCGCCGTGGACGTAACAGGCCCGTGCGACCGCACGCCCGGTGCGACCCGACGCGCGGTTCGACAGCGTCCGTACGGGGTCGACGGACTCGGTGGTCGCCCCGCTCGTGACGACGACGTGCCGGCCGTCGAGCGGCCGGTCTCCGGCGGCGCGGGCCACCTCGGTGACGATAGCCTCCTCCGTGGCTATCTTCGCCTTCCCCTCCTCTACGCGCGGGTCGACGAACTCGACGCCCCACGACTCGACGCGCTCGATGGCGTCGAGGACGCCGGGGTGGTCGTACATCGGTTCGTGCATCGCCGGCGCGACGACGACGGGCAGTCCCGCGCCCAGCGCCGTCGTGGCACAGGTCGTCACGGGCGTGTCGTCGATGGCCGCCGCGACTTTCCCGACGGAGTTAGCCGTCGCCGGCGCGAGGAGCAGTACGTCCCCCCACCCGTCGACCCCGCAGAGGTCGACGTGTTCGACCCGCCCGGTCAGTTCCGTCACCACGTCGTGTTCGGTCGCGAACTCGACGGCCCACGGGTGGACGATACCCGTCGCCGCGTCGGTCATCACCGCTCGGACCGACGCCCCCTGTCGACGCAACTCGTGGGCCAGTTCCACCGTCTTGACCGCGGCGATGGAGCCTGAGACCCCCAACACGACGTTGACTCCCTGCAACATGCCTCGCCCTTCGCCGTGACGGCCTAAAAGTGTCTGTCCTCGGGTCCGGTATCACTCGCCGGCCGGACGGCCGTCTCGGAGCGTGATGGCGACGCCGAACGCGATGACGGCGACGACGACGAGGCCGAGCGCGACAGCCGACCTGCCAGCGGCGGTCGGGTCGGCAGGCGGCGCGAGCACCGGGACGAGGAGGTAGCGTGCGGCGAGGGCCAGCCCGACGCCGCCGGCCAGTACTAGCGCGCTCCCCGTGACGTGGACGAACTGGCTGTCCGTCGAGTCGGCGGCCCGGCCGAGGTGGTCGCCGATGTTGCGGGCGTGAGCGCCGGTGTCCCAGACGAGTATCGCGCCGGCGACGCCGAGGACGACCAGCGGCGTGGCCAGCCCCATCTCCGCGGCGGCGAGCGTCGTCACGAACAGGAGAGCGCTCCCGGCCGCGAACCCGGCCGTCGACGACGGGAGGAGCCCGTAGGCCGAGAGCACGGACGGTATCTGGAGGGCGATACCGACGAGCAACAGCAGCGAGACGGCCCCGCCGAGCACGACGCCCGCCGGACCGACGAGCGGCGCCACGCCGGCCGTGCCTACCGACAGGGGCGTGACCCCCAGCGCCGACGCGACGGCGGTGCCGACGAGGGTGGCAGCGACGGCCACCAGACCGCCGGCCTGCAGAGCGAGGGTCCGCGCGGGGTCGTCACCGAGCCAGTCGACCACCCAGACCTGCGCGGCGTCGGCGAGGAGGACGGCAGACAGCGCCGCGCCGACGAGTCCGACGAGGACGTGGAGCGGCCACCCGAGCGCCAGTTCGAGCAGCGGCCCCACGACGGGGACGCTGTCGAGCAACAGGGCGAACAGCGACCGGCCGACGGGACTCAGCGCGACGAGCACTTCGAGGCCCACGACGCCCCAGACCGCCCTCGGGAGCGCTCGCGGCGAGACGGCCACGTCGTCGAGCGTCGCGAGCGGACCGTCGGAACCCGTCTCCGGGACCCAGTCGGTCAGTACCGGGACGGCACGCGAAAGCAGGCCGAGGACGCCGAGGACCGCTAGCTGGAGCGTCACGAACGCGCCCAGCGGGGTGGCAACCGCGGCGGCCAGTAGCGCCCCGAAGAACGCGGTCGCCACACCGAACTGGGCGTTCAGGTTCAGCAGGACAGCGATGACGATACCGACGAGTAGCGCGTTCCCGTTCTCGCGCAACGCCGTCCCGAGCGACTCGCTCTCGACCAGCCCGGTCGTGGCGTCGACGGCGACCAGCGCGACCGCGACGCCGATGCCGGCGTACACGGGGAGGGCGTAGCTCCCGCGCCCGAGGTACAGCGCGAGGCCGAGACAGAGCGACCCCGCGAGGAGTGCGACGCTCCCGGCCGCGGTTCGTGCGTTCGTCTCCCGGTCCAGTGCCCACGCGCCGCCGGCGACTGCTAGTCCCCCGACGACGCTCGTCGCGACGGGCAGCGGGGACCCGACTCCGAGGCCGACGGCCAGTGCGACGACGACGGCTAGCGTCCCCGCAAGCGCCGCCGTCGACTCGACCGGGCGGGCGTCGAGACCCGTCACGCCGACCACCGTTCCGTGGCCCGCGCGAGCGTCTTCGCGAGCGGGTCCGTCAGCGTCCAGTCGGCCACGCGGACCGTCCCGCGGAGGCCGTCGATGCGTTCGTCCCGGTCGAACCCCGCGAGGGTGCCGCCGGCCGTCTCCGACGCCGTCACGTCCGGGCTGACGACGGTCACCGCCTGGCCGTACGCGGCGAGACGTCTGGCCGCGTCGGCCGCCCGGTCGTCCAGTAGCGGGCTACAGAACACGACCTGTGCCTCGTCGGGGAGGCGACGGTCGAGCGTCTCGACGGCGTCGCCGCCGTCCGCGACCGGTCCGTGGCGGTCCGGTGCCGACCCCGTCGGGGAGGGGCGGTTCGCTCGCAGTTCGGCGCCGGGCGGGAACAGGCGGCCGACCTCGCCGTCGTCCCGCTGTCCGTCGGCTGTCACGCCGTCGCCGCCCGTCACGGCGGCGAGGAACGCCCGCAGGCGGCGGTACTGGTTCCTGTCGGCCGCGGGGCGGAGGTACGCACAGTCGTCGAAGGTGGCGGCACCGACCCGGTCGTTCTCGGCCAGTAACGTCTCGGCCAGTCGCTCGGCGGCGTACGTACAGAACTGGACCGCGTCGGGGTCGCGTGGCCGCGCCGCGACAGGGTGCCGCGTGTCGACCAACAGGACGACGCTCGCCGCGGCCGTCTCCCGGTACTCGACGGTCGACAGTTCGCTCGTCCGGGCGAAGCGGTTCCAGTCGATGCGTCGCATCGGGTCCGTCGACTGGTACTCGCGGATGCCGTAGAACGAGACGCCGTCGCCGCCCGCCTGCGTCTGGACGCGTCCGGTCTGGGTGAGTTCGCGTGCCGAGAGCGGGAGCGACTCCACGTCCGCGCCGCAGTCGATGGTCGTCTCGACGGTCACCGACGCACGGGACTCCGTGGTCCCGGCGAGGTCACGGCAGACGACGGTCGTCTCGCCGAACGGGTGTTCGCCGCGTCGCGCCCTGACGCTGTAGCCGAAGGCGGCGCTGTCGTCGACGTCGAGCGTCGTCCCGAACCGTGGCGACCCGTCGACGACACGGAGGCGGTCGGGGACGCCGTCGACGACGCGCACGTCCGGGAGGTGCCTGCGTCCCTCGTTGCGGACCGTCACGGTCACCGACACCTCGTCGCCCGGGAGCGGCGCGGCCGGTTCGAGCGTCCGCTCGACGGTCAGTTCGGGTTCGGGGTGTCGCGTCGCGCTCTCGTAGGCGGCGTACACGAGGCCGACCGTCGAGGCGACGAAGATGGCCGCGTTCCCGGTCGCGAGGCCGGCGGCGCCGGTCACGAGTGCGACCGAGAGACCGACGGCGCGGCGACCCCGCCGTCGCTCGCTCACGCGCCGTCACCTCCCCGAAGGCGCCGAATCTCGGCCAGCGTCGCGTCGACCTTGCGGTCGAACCCCTCGCCGCTGGCCCAGTCGCGGACCTGTCGCCCGAGCGGCGGGTCCGGGACGCCGTCGCCGCCGAGGAACGACGCGGCGCGAGGGTCGTCGGTCCACGTCCCCGCCTCGACCGCGTCCTGGGCCTCCTCGGCGTCTAGTCCCGTACGGCGGACGAGCGTCCGTTCGACCGTCTCGCGGAGTCGCCGGCGCACGTCGGCCGCGTAACTCGCTTCGAGTCCGTCGTAGGGGTCGACGCGACCGTCGATGCGGTCGAGCAGGTCGTCGACGTCGTCGCCCACGACGGTCTGGGTAGGCCCCTGCATCGACTCGGGGGTAGCCGTCGGGAGTTCCACGGGGGCGGGGTCGTCGCTGTCCGCGGCGTGGGACCGTGTGACGACGCCGTAGAGGCCGAGCAGTGTGACGAGGCCGGCCGTCGCCGGGATGGCGGCACGGAGCGTCGCCGTCGTCCCGGCACCGACCAGCGAGCCGACGAGTCCGGGGACCGTCGCGACGACGACGGCGGCGAGGAGCGACACGAGTCCGACGGCGGCGAACAGCCGCCACCAGCCGCCGGTGTCGTCCCGGTCGACCGTGCCGTCGACTCTCGCCCGTGCCGACCGCGTCGCGGTGACGGTTTCGTCCGGGTCCGTCGCGGTGTCCCGGGTCGGGACCGTCACCTCGTCGGTGGTGCGCTCGTCCGTGGTCACCGTCTCGCTCACGACTCGTCACCTCCGCCGAAGACGTCGCGGAGTGCGTCACGGGCGGCCTCCGCCCGACCGGTCGACGGCGACTCGCCGCCGTAGGTGACGGCCCGGAACACCTCGGTCAGTCGCCAGACCGGTCCCGCGGGGAGGCCGGCGGCTATCGCCTCGCGTGCGTACTCGCCGGGCGTCGTGGCGGTCGGATTGTCGACCGGGACGGCGTCGGTCAATCGCTCCCAAGCCTCGCGTATCGTAAGCGGACTCGAGTCTTCGCCGGCGTCGCTACCTACCGGGACCGACGCGGCGGTCCGAGCGTCCTCTGTCGTCGGGTCGTCCGGTTCCACGAAGCCGGGGCGCTCGAAGCCGTCGCGGAGCGACGCGAACAGGCCACCACCGGCCAGCCCGGCCAGCGACCGCACCGGTGCCGTCGCGAGGATGGCGAGCGCACCCGGGAGGGCGGTGACCGACCGTCCGAGTATCCTGCCGACGGGGCCCAGACCGGCCGCGACGCCGTGCCCGACGCCCCGGACCACCGTGCCGACGCCCGCCGCGACTCGGGCGAGGCCGCCCCCACCGGCGAGCAGGACGGTGGCCGTGACCTGCGGAATCCGCTGGACGACGCCAGCGAACGGGAGTGGGATACGTCCCACCCAAGGGAGCCTGATGTCTGCCTCTCCGTAGCCGTCGCTGGACCGGACCAGCACCACGCCGACGTAGCCCACGGCTGTCAGGCCGAGCAACGCGAGCAACGTCGGGAGGAAGGAGAGGTCCGGCAGGCCGCCGCCACCGTCCGCCTCGGGTGGCGGTGCCGCGGTCGGTGTCGCCGTGGGCGTGGGCGAGGACGTTGGTGTCGGGGTCGGCGTGTCGGGCGTCGGGGTCGGCGTCGGTGCCGTCCCCTCGACGGGTGCCTGTTGCCGGAGTTCTACGTCCAGCGCAGCGGGGAACAGCGCCGTCGCGTAGATGACGGCACCTGCACAGAGGAGGGCCAGAGCGGCGCGGATGGGGCTGGAAGGCACTACCTTTGATTTCTTGCCAACCAATCTAAAGTATTGTCCTTGGTCAGACGCATTCTTGAGCCACCAGAAGGATTTTGGCGTGTTGACAGTAAGTTCAGATACGCCCTATGCGGAGACTCACCCGCCGTATCCTCCTGACCCTCTCCCTGTTACTCGCCGTCGACGTCGCCGTCGTCGCGACGGCCGCGTACCTCCTGACCCCGTGGCTCTCGCCGGCCCGTGACGCCGTCGCGGCGGCACTCCCGGTCGGCGCCGGCGTCGCGTGGTGGGTCGCCGTCGTCGTGCCCGCCCTCGTCGCGTTCGTCTGGGCGCAGTTGCGCTACACCCGCGCACAGACCCTCTCGGACGCCGACGCACGCGAGGTCACACGCGACGAGTTCCCCGACCTCTACGACCGAGTCCAGCGACTCAGCCAGCAGGCGGACGTGGCGATGCCGACGCTCGCGGTGGCCGACAGTCCGGTCCCGAACAGTTTCGCCGTCGGGACGTTCGGGAGTGCGACCGTCGTCGTCAGCGAGGGGCTACTCGCGACCCTCGACGGCGACGAACTCGACGCCGTCCTCGCCCACGAGCTGATGCACGTCTCGAACCGCGACGCGACGGTGATGACGCTGGCGAACTTCCTGCCGGCGCTCACCAACGGCGAGTACGGCCCGCTCGACGACTCGCTCCCGGGCGCACGCGGGAGCCGACTCCTCGCCGGTGTGGTCGGGGTCGGCGTCGCCTACGTCCTCAGCGCACGCTTCCTCTCCGCCCCCTTCGGGTCCGTCGCCTTCACGGCCGGGTTTCTGGTCGTGTTCGGCCTGACCGTCGTCGTCGGGGGTATCCTGCTCGGCGTGTTCACGGCACCCGTCGTCGTGCTCGCGCGGTCGCTCTCGCGTGCGCGGGAGTACACCGCCGACCGGAGCGCCGCGAAACTCACCGGGAAGCCGTCGGCACTGGTCGGCGCACTCCAGACACTCGACGCCGACGCGGCGCCGACCCCGGCGACGGACAAGCGGCGCGCCTACGACGGGGTCAGCGGGCTCTGTTTCCTCCCCTACGGATTCGACGAGTCCGGTGGCGACGAGTTCCACCTCGAGACGCGCTCGCACCCACCGACCGCCGAGCGAATCGAACGGCTGGGTGACCTCCTCGGCGACCGCTGACTCACTCCTCGTCCGCGACGCTGGGGTGCATCGTGGGTTCGCCCGGCATCGGTTCCTCGAAGTAGCGCTGCATCATCTCCAGTGACTCCTGTTCCCGGCGCTTTCGCTCTTCTTCGCCTATCTCCTCACAGCCCGGTGGCACCTCGCGGTCCCGGTCGGTGAAGTACCCTTCCGGCGCGGTCCAGTCGTGGTAGAAGTCCACGTCGCTGTCCTCGACGAGCGTCAGCCCCACCTGTGCGCCGTGCCCGGCGGCGACGATGGTCTGGTGGTGTTGCTCGGCCAGTCGGCCGGCCGCGTAGAGGCCGTCGACGGCGGTCCGGCCACAGTCGTCGACGCCGATGAACTCTTTTGTCCCGCGGTCCACGACGTCGACGTCGAGGCCGTCGAGGTACGTCGCGTCGGCCCACGAGGCCGCGATAACGTAGTCGGACTCGAACGTCTCCCCGTTCTCGACAGTCGTCTCGAAGCCGTCGTCTGTCTCCGTGACGCGCTGGACCCGTCCGTCCACGAACCACGCCCCCGCTCGCCGCGTCTGTGCGCGGATGAGTTCCAGCAGGAGCCGCGGGTTGACGCCCGCCGGGAAGCCGGGGTAGTTCTCCAGATGCGCGTTCCGGTTCAGGATGGACTCGCCCGTCGAGACGATTCGCGTCGAGATACCGGCTCGTGCCGTGTATATCGCCGCCGAGAGGCCGGCGACGCCGCCGCCGACCACGACGACTGAGTCAGGTTCGTCGGACATACGCGGCGGTTGCCGGGCCCGCAACAGAAACCTGCCGGTTCGTTGCGACTGTGCTCGCGTGCCGAGAACCAGAGGTACGACCCCTCTATGTCCCGAATCGAATGCTGGCACTACCCGAAGCCTCATAATGATTCACCTACTAGGAGTGGCGTAATGACCGACACCGTCGACGAGGTCGACCTGCCCTACGACGAGGACGCCTCACAGCAGAAGAAGATCGAGGCGTTGCAGGAGCGGCTCGAGGTGCTCGAAGCACAGAACGAGGAGATGCGCGACAAACTGCTGGACGCCAACGCGGAGAACAACAAGTACCAGCAGAAACTCGAACGGCTGACCCACGAGAACAAGAAGCTCAAGCAGTCGCCACTGTTCGTCGCCACGGTGCAGGAACTCAGCGACGACGGCGTCATCATCAAACAGCACGGCAACAACCAGGAGGCGCTCACCGAGGTCACCGACGAGATGCGCGATGGCCTCGAACCCGACGACCGCGTCGCCGTCAACAACTCTCTCTCTATCGTCAAGCAACTCGACAACGAGACCGACGTGCGTGCCCGCGTGATGCAGGTCGACCAGTCGCCGGACGTCACGTTCGCCGACATCGGTGGCATCCAGGAACAGATGGAAGAGGTCCGCGAGACGGTCGAGATGCCGCTCACCAGCCCCGAGATGTTCGAGGACGTGGGCATCGACCCGCCGAGCGGCGTCCTCCTCCACGGCCCACCGGGGACGGGCAAGACGATGCTGGCGAAGGCCGTCGCCAACGAGACCGACGCGACGTTCATCAAGATGGCCGGGTCCGAACTCGTCCACAAGTTCATCGGCGAGGGCGCGAAACTCGTCCGTGACCTGTTCGAACTCGCCCGGCAGGAGGAACCGGCGGTCGTCTTCATCGACGAGATAGACGCCATCGCGGCCAAACGCACGGAGTCGAAGACCAGCGGCGACGCCGAAGTCCAGCGGACGATGATGCAGTTGCTCTCGGAGATGGACGGCTTCGACGACCGTGGCGAGATTCGCATCATCGCCGCGACCAACCGCTTCGACATGCTCGACCGCGCCATCCTCCGGCCCGGCCGGTTCGACCGCCTCATCGAGGTTCCGAAACCCGACTTCGAGGGCCGCAAGCAGATATTCGAGATTCACACCCGCGGGATGAACGTCGCCGACGACGTCGACTTCGAGGCCCTCGCCGAGGACGTCGAGGAGGCCTCCGGTGCCGACGTGAAGGCCATCTGTACCGAGGCCGGGATGTTCGCCATCCGCGACGACCGCACCGAGGTCGCGATGGACGACTTCCTCGACGCGTGGGAGAAGATTCAGCAGGAAGAGACCGAAGACGAAGACGTCTCGCGGACCTTCGCCTGACGGCGTCGGCCCGATAGACGACAGTTTTGGCGCAGGCTTTCAGAACACAGAAACCACTCGCTTCCTACGTATCAGTATGGCCGTCGCAGACAGACTCCAGTCGCGCGCTCGTGCGTCGCCGAGACTCGTCACCGCTGTCGCCTCCGTCGTCGGCTACGCACTCGTCCTCGGGACGTTCGGGGGCCTGCTCCCCTTTCCCTCGATAAGCAACGAGACAGTCATCCTCCTCTCGGACGCCATCGCGGTGGTCAACGCCGCTGCACTGACCGCCATCGTCGTCGGCGTCTACTTCATCAAGACCGACCAGGTTCGCAAGCACCGGGCCGCGATGCTGACGGCCTTCGGCCTCATCCTCGCGTTCCTCGTCATGTACCTCCTGAAGGTGGGTGGCGGCTTCGAGAAGTCGATTCTGGTCGAAGGGCCGGTGTACTGGGCCTATCTCGTGATGCTGGCTATCCACATCCTCCTGTCGGCCGTCTCCGTCCCCGTCGTGGTCCACGCCGTGGTCCTCGGACTCTCGCACTCCGTCGCGGAACTCCGCGAGACGGCCCACGCCCGGGTCGGCCGCCTCGCCGTCGCCGCGTGGGGTCTGAGCCTCTTTCTGGGCCTCGTCACCTACGTAATGTTGAACCACATCTACGGCTGGGTGCCCCGTGGCGGCGAGGCAGCACTGCTGCTGGCCGTGGCTGGGCCGCAACTCGCAACTCTCCGCGAGTAACCGAAAAATAGCGTCTCGAAGGTCGATTCTCCAGTCGTTTCCCCCGCTACTGTAGGGGTGTGAACGGCACCGTGGCCAACGTCTCCGAGTCGTAGTCGAGCGCCTCGCTCTGGTCGACGCCCTCCGGGGTCAGGCAGTCGATGATACTGGTCGCGTTGTCGACAGCCCCGCTCTTCGCGCCGCCGAAGGTGTATCCTCCGACTTCTTCCTGCACGTCGCGGAAGGCTCCGTAGTCCTCGGACCCGACGACCGGTGCGACGGACACCGAAGAGATGTCGATACCGCCCAGCGCGCTCTTGTCGACTGAGAGGATGACCGAGTTGCGGTCGAAGTCGACCAGTTTCCGGGGCGACCCGGTCTGGGTACCGGTGGCGTCGACGACACCACCACCGAACCCGCTGGCCGCGACGCGGTAGTCCCACTCGCTGCCGAAGTTCGCGGTGACGTTCAGGTCCCCCAGTTCGGTCGTCCGGCCGCCCTCACGGGACGGGTCGCTGAGGTACAGGACGAAGTAGTGCGGCGAGAAGTCCCCGCCGAAGGCGTCGTAGAGGTTCCCCACCTCGAACGAGAACAGGTACGCCGAGTCGTCCTCGTAGACGCTGAACGATCGGAGGTCGAACGCGCCGGCCTGGAACGCGCCGTTGGTCGGGTAGACGTACCCGCCCGGCCCGTAGTCGTCGCCGCTCGGGTCGGTGAACGAGGCGACGAGTTCGCCGGGCCGAATCTCTACGGTCTGTTCGGCGAGGATGTCACCGTCGTCGGGGTCACGGAGCGCTACGTCGTAGGTGCCCCGCGAGGAGATGGTGTAGCCGAAATGGAACGTCTCGTCGGTCGCACCCGGTTCCAGACGGACGTTCTCCGTCGACACCACGTCGCCGTCGACGAGTATCTCGACTGTCCGCCCGCCGACGAACTCGCTGTCGTTGGACCCCATCGCAGTGATGAACTGGTCGTCGAGCGACGCGCTGTCCTCGATGGCGAACGTGAGGTCCTGTTCCGGCCGTTCGTACTCGGTGAGGCGGTTGATCTCTCGCCCCTTCGCGGGACGGAGTTTGACCGCCGTCCCGCCGCCCCGGGCCATCGACGCGAGGAAGGTCGTGCTCGGGTCGACGACGGCCTCGTCGATGCGGACGTACGTCGGGTCGGCGTCTACGTCCGCACGGGCGCCGTCGGAGTAGATTTCGGCGACGTACTTCCGGCCCTGTGGATCCTTGCCGTTGGAGTTGCTACGGCCGTTGGCCGTCCCTTCGTTGAGGAAGTCGAGGGGGACGTCGACTGCGCGCCCGCCGTCGTCGGACATCGCACCGAGGTACCACGTCTCGCCCTCGCGCCGAGCAGTCACCGAGTAGTCGCCGATTTCGCCGGCGACGGCGACGGTGTCGTCCCAGCCGCCGGCGGGCACGTCTTCGACGAACGCGAACTCGGGTTCGGCGGCGACGTTCTCGTTCGCGACGTGGCTCTCGTCGAGGTCGGTGTACTCGGCCGGGAACGGGGCGCTCGCTCCCCGTTCGGTGACACCGACCGTGTTGACGTTCAACCCACCGACGTCGCCGCTCTCGAAGTTCCCCTCCGAGTCGACGCTGTACTCGATACCGAGGCTGACCGTGTTGTCGCCTTCGTCGAGGTCCACGTCGACGGCGTGCACCTGCCAGTCGTCCCAGTACTCCGTGAACGAGGGTTCGACCGTCTGCGTGGTGCCGTTCACGCCGAGCGTGAACTGCGGGTTGCCGTTGTCGACGACGCGGCCGGCGTTCTCCTCGCCGTCGCTGGCGTAGCGGAGATGCAGCGTGTAGGTGCCGGCAGCCGGAACGTCGGTGACGGTGAACGACACCGACGCGCCCGACGGTTCGCGGTTGGGGTCCAGCGGAACGTAGTTGGTCCCGAAGGCGTCCCGCCAGTCGTCGGCCGTGATGGTCCCCTCGCTCAGGGTGCCCGCGGCCGCCTGTACGAACTCGCCGACGCCGAGTTCGTCGTCGATGTAGGCCTCGATCCGGTCGGCGGCCATCTGGATACCCGCGTTGTACGTGGGATACATCGCGAGTTGCTTCGCTCGCGTCGTCTGAATCTGGCCGCCGGTGTCGTCGTTGAACGTGATGTCGAAGATGCCGGGCTGGAAACTGGTCGGGCCGGCGAGCATCCGCGTGTACGGGAGGGTGACGTGGTGCTCGCGGCCGACGCTCGACCCGAGGGCACCGAACCCGTCGTACTCCTGTGCCTTGACGACTTCGCGGGCGGCGACGTTCGGGTAGGTCCGGCGCTCACCGGTGGGCTTGATACCCTCGTGAATCTCCAGCAGTTGGCGCTCGCCCGCCGCTTCCCGGATGACGGTCCGGTGGTGGTTGACCGCGAGTTGGCAGTGCTGGTTGTGTGTCGCTGTCGTCCCGTCACCCTCGAAGCCGAGGCCGGGGTCCGAGACGTAGCCGTTCTTGATGGAGCGGATGCCGGCGCTCTCGTAGCCGTCGAAGACGTCGTCGTCCAGTATCTCGTCCTCGTAGTTCGGGATGTTGCCGGCCGTCTCGTTGTGGATGGTCATCTCCACCGACGACGAGAGGTTCGCCCCGTAGTCGGTCACTTCCGGCACGTCGAAGTCCGGATACGAATCGTCGACGCCCATCTCCAGTCCCGACCCGTCGCCGGGGTAGGTGTCCCAGCCCTCGTTCCACCCTTCCACCAGCACACTGTCGATGCCGTTCTGGCTGGCGAAGTGCATGTACCGCTTCATCCGCTCGGTGCGCGCACCGTGGATGTACCCGGCCGGGTCGTTGCCGCTGTTCGATATCTCGGCGTCGGTCTTGTACTCCCAGTTGGCGTTCCCGGCGATCATCGTCCACCAGATGCCGATGTACGTCCGGGGGGTCAGCCAACTCGTGTCGACGCCGCCCGACCCGTCGCTCGGCAGCACCTCGTCGTTCCGGTCCTCGTTCAGCAGCGGAATCAGCGACGACTCCACGAGGTCACCCGGACTCCGGCCGAACTGGATGGTCCGCCACGGCGTCGCGTTGGGGGCCGACAGCGACGCTTTGGTGTTGTCCGGGAGCGGCGCCAGTTGCGTGGTGAAGGCCGTCCCGCCACTGTCGGTAGCCGGGACGATAGAAGCCGTCGAGTAGTCGTCTAAGTCGGCCTCGTGGACGCTCATGTAGGCGTCGTCGCCGGCCTTGATAGTAAACGGCGTGTGCGCGCCGGTCCGAACCGTGTTGCCGTTCGGTTGGATGCTCCGGGTCCCGGCGTCGACGTCGCTCAGACTCGACTCCCGGTACTCCTGTTCGAAGCGCGGATTGGTGAACTCGTTGCGAATCCACCACGCTGTGTAGTCGTCGGCGAAGTTGTACTGCGTGTTCTCCGAGGCGACGACGAGTTTGTCGCTGTTCGCCGCAAAGGAGTCGTCGAAGACCACGCGGAACCCGAGGCCGTCGTCGAACACCCGCAGTTCGAGGTTCGCCGACCGGCCCGGACCGGCCGTCTCCTCGAGGCCGAGGCGGAGATAGCTGTACTCCGCCGTGACGCTGTCGTACTGGTCCCACTCGGGGGTCCACGACTCCGTCTCGGTGCCGCGCTCACTGCCGGTGACCGTGATGCCGGCGCCGCTACTGCCGTCGTCACTGACGCCGAACGTCGCCTGGTTCTGGAAGTCGAAGCCCAGCGCCGACGGTTCGACGTAGGTCGTCCCGTCGAAGGCGACGCTGTAGGTCGGTGTCCCACCAGACACGTCGACCCGTACGTCGATGCTGCCGTCGGGGGAGGTGACCGTCTGTCTGTCGCTGTCGTCGCCACCTGTGACCTGTGCCGCCGCCGACGCCGGAACGTCCTGCGTGTACGCCGCCGCCGCCACCAGCGACGCGACGCCGCCGAGGAACTCTCGCCGACCCAGTTTGTTAAGTGATTGTTGAGATTGTCTACTAACCATTCCACGAGCATAGGCGAAGACGCACATCATAAATCCAACGATTGTTCACCATATAGCGTCGCTAAATAATCCGTTCACGTCCACGAGAATCACATTAGAGGTCGAATAATGCTACAGACGACGAGCGGCCGGAGTCGCCCCGGGTTCTACGCCGGCCGCGCTAGAGCGACGTGAACGGCAACTGTGCCAGCGTCAACCCGTCTTTGGCGCCGCGAACTTGTACTGGGTGGCGTCAACTTCGACGTTCCGGTACTCGCCGTAGTCCTCGGAGCCGACCACCGTTTCCTCCCGGTCGACTGGGGCGTTCTCGACGTAGTCGAACTCGGGTCCCGTGTCGAAGTACTCGTTGCTCGGTTCGACGTTGACATAGGTGGCCGCCACGCGCTCGGCCGCTCCCGCACCGTCGGTCCAGAACGGCCACTCAGTCGGTCCGCGGGAGCAGACGCGCACCGACGAGGAACCCGACGACGGCACACGCTGTCAGGACGGCCAGTGGGAGCAGTGAATCCCCCGTGCCCGTCGTCGCCGCGCGCACGCCGCGCGAGAAGTACGTCAGCGGCGACAGCCACGTCGGGAGCCATCCGGGGAGCAGCGAGGGCGGGACGAACGTCTCCGAGAGGAACAGGAGGGGGATCGCGATGCCGTTGCTCGCCGAGATGACGCCGTCCTGTGAGTCTGCCAGACTCCCGAGCATCGCGCCGACGCCGCAGAACAGCGCCACGCCGAGGACGACGAACGGGACCAACAGCGGTGACGGCCGAATCTGGGCCCCGGTCAGCGCCACCATCAGCCCCAGTAGGACGATGCCTGCGAGGCCGATGATGACGACGTTGACGAGCGTCTGCGCGAGCAACCACTCCGGCCGGGTCAGCGGCGTCGTCGCCAGTTTCTCGAACCGGTTGCCGTCGCGGTGTCGCGCGACTTCGCTCCCCACTCGGGAGAGCGGTGTGAACAGGACGACGACGGCGAGGTACCCCGGCGCGTAGTACGCCGGCGGTTCGGTGAACAGGCCCCCGCCGCCGGGGCGGGTCTGGACGAGGACGCCGAAGATGACGACGATGATGAGCGGGAAGAAGAACGTGAAGAAGACGGCGGTCCGCCGGCGCAGGAACGCCAGCGACGCCGCCCGGGACTCCGACCGGAGACGGCCGAGTCGGCTCATCGGGCACCCCCCGCCGCTACCTCGTCGGCGCGCGGTTCCCCGCCGCTCCCGACCCCCGTCCCGGTCAGTTCGAGGTAGACGGCCTCGAGGTCCGGTTCCGTCCACGTCAGACTGTCGTAGCCGACGCCCGCGGCGTCCAGTTCGTCCACCACGTTGCCGATGGACTCCGGGCGCACGCCGTAGACGACGAGCGTGCCGTTCCGGAGTGCCGTCCGGGCGGGGTAGTCGATTGCGTCCGGCGTTCCCTCGTCGAACGTCCCCTCGACGAGCAGTTGGCTGTCGCCGCCGTGGTCGGCGATGAGCGTCTCCGGGTCGTCCAGCGCGACGAGTCGTCCCTCCGAGAGCAGGCCGACCCGGTCCGCGAGGCGCCGTGCCTCCTCCATGTAGTGTGTCGTCACGACGATGGTCACCCCGCGGTCGGCCAGTCCCTCCAGCAGGTCCCACAGCGACTGCCGGCCGGCGGGGTCGATGCCCGTCGTCGGTTCGTCCAGAAACAGCAGGTCGGGGTCGTTGATGAGCGCCGTCGCCACGCAGGTCCGGCGTTTTTGGCCGCCCGAGAGGTTCTCGTAGGCGGTGTCGGCCGTCTCAGCCAGCCCCACGTCGGCGAGCACGCGCTCGACGTCGCGCGTCTCGTCGTAGAGGCCCGCGTAGTAGGTGACGAGTTCGCGGGCGGTCAGGCGCTCGTGCGGTGCGAACGACTGTGGCAACAGGCCGATACGGTCCCGCTCGACGGCGGTCGGCGACTCGCCGAACAACTCGACACGACCCTCGGCGTCCGTCGTCCCGGTCAGCGCTCTGACCAGTGTCGTCTTCCCCGCGCCGTTCGGCCCGACCAGTGCGAGCACCTCCCCCGCCGTCGCCGAGAGCGATACGCCGTCGAGTGCGACGGTGTCGCCGTACGCCCGGCGGACGTCCTCGGCGACCAGTACCTCGTCCATGTCTCTCCGTCGGGTACCCCCGCCGAAAGCCGTTCCGCTCTGGCCGCGGTTACAGTCGCTCCCGCACCCGGCGGACGATGTCGTCGACGTCGTAGTCGTCCTCGTCCTTGTCGTACACCGTCTCGCCGTCCACGTCGACACGGAACACGCCGTGGTCGCCCATGACGAGACTCATCCGGTCTAACTCGCCCTCGACCCCGTTCAGGATGGCTCGTTCCACGTCGAGCGCGCGCTCGCGGAACCCACACGGGACGCAGTACTCGATTTCGACTGCTGGCATACCCGTCGCTTGTGACCCGCCGGGTAAAACTGCTGGCACCTACCGGCCGATGGGTCGCCAGTACAGCAGTGCGATAGAGACCAGGTACACCACCGTCGCCGCGCCGTAGGACTGGGGAATCAACTGCCCGACTGCCGCGGCCGTCCCGCCGAGGACGCTCGACAGCGTCGGCACGAGTATCCCGAGGACACACGAGACACAGGAGAACAGTCCCGTGAGACTCCCGAGCGAGATGCCGGCGGTGTCGAGTACCATCACGTAGACGAGATACGACAGCGCGCCGTAGCCGGCCAGTTTGTACGGGATGAGCGTCACCGAGACGACGTTCCCGAAGTACGCGACCATCGGGTTCCACCCCGGCGGGAGGTAGAGGAGGTTGAACTGGACGTACGACTGTATCTCCGGGGACCCCGGACGGACGATGCCGCCGATGGCCGCCAACACGAGGAAGTAGAGGACGCCGACGACGAGTGCCCGCCGGCGCTGTTTCGTCGGCACCGGTGGCGGCGTCGTCGTCAGGACGGCGAGCAGGGCGACGTTTATCCAGACCAGCGGGTAGACGTACTGGAACACGCCCTGCCACGACGTCGCGCTGGTGCCGCCGAAGAAGACGTGGAGCGTGACCAACAGGAGTTCGGTGTTGAGGACCAACGCCGCGTACACCATCGTCTCGCGGTCGACGGAGAAGTCCGGACGGCGGGTGATGGTGCTCATAGGACGAGGGCGTCGACGACGATGGCCAGCAGGAGCGTCCCGAGGTAGGCGTTCGAAGCGTGGAACGCACGGAACGCGGCCGCCTCGGTCTGTTCACGGTGGAGCGCCACCACGGCCCAGAGGAAGACGGCGCCCAGCGCCGCCGACGTGAGCGCGTACAGCCACCCGAGCGAGGTCAGCGACGCCAGCACGCCCGAGGCGACGAGCGTCGCGCCGAGGTAGTAGACGATGTGCTTGCGCGTCTCCGTCTCGCCGCGGACGACGGGCATCATCGGGAATCCGCCGGCCTCGTAGTCGTCCTTGTACGCGAGCGCGAGGTTGTAGAAGTGCGCGGGCGTCCACAGGAAGATGACCCCGGCGAGGGCCAGTCCGGGCAGTCCGATGGTCCCCTCGACGGCGGCCCAGCCGATGAGCGCGGGGAGCGCCCCCGCGGCCCCGCCGATGACCGTGTTCTGGACGGTGTTGGGCTTCAGGACGAGCGTGTAGACGACGCTGTAGAACAGGATGGCGGTCAGTCCGAGTGCCGCCGCGAGGACGTTCACCTGCCAGAACAGCGCCAGCGCGGCCACGGTCAGCGCACCGCCGAACGTCAGCGCGTTCCGGACCGGAATCTGGTGGGTCGCGATGGGTCTGTCCGAGGTCCGGTCCATCCGCTTGTCGATGTCGCGTTCGAGGACGTGGTTGAACGTGCCCGACGCGCCGATGGCGAGGACGCCGCCGCCGAGCGTCAACACCACCGTCCGGACGGTGAGCGACGGGCCGGCCGCCAGCGTCATCCCCGCGGCGGCGACCAGACACAGGAGCCACATCAGACGCGGTTTCGTCAGTCGGAAGTACGCGAACACCGTGCCGAGCAGTCTCTCCCGCGTCGAGAGGTCCGGCGTCGGCACCGGGTCGTCAGCGTCGTCGGGTATCGGGGCCGGCGAGAGGTCGTCGACCGGGTCCTCGTCGTCGCTCCCCGTCTCGGCCTCGAGGTGCCACGCGAGCGCGAGGACGAACGAGGTGAAGATGGCCATGCCAGTCGCGAGGTGAGCGCTGGGGAGTTGCCCCGCGGCGCCGGTGGTCGCGACGAACGCGCCGAGCGCGACCTGCACCGGGTACAGCGCGAGGCCCGTCACGAGCGCCGCCTTGACGCGGCGACGGGTCGCGGTCCGGAGACCGATGCCAACCGTCACCAGCGTGAGGACGCCGACGACGGCGGCAGTCAACCTGTGGCCGCGCGCGATGAGCAGGTCCGGGTTCGAGAACGTGACCGGCCCCTGACACAGCGGCCACGTCGTACACGCGGCCACCGCGTCGGTGATAGCGGCCGTCGCGCCCGCGATGACGAGCAGATAGACGCCGACGGCCGTGGCGGCCAGTAGACCCGAGAACGTCCTGCTCTCTGCCATTAGTGTAGCCTTCGGCGGCGGACACTTAGACTCCTCGCTTTTGCCCCCGCACGCGTCCCCCTCGTGACCCAGTATATAGAGGGCTGACGGGCCGTTCCGGGACCGTCCGCCGACAGACCCGTGAGTCGAAGACGGAGTCGGGGTGAGGGCAAGACAGCAGTTATTTATCTCCGAAATCCTAAGCCGCGCACATGACTCGGAGACGCGCCGGTCTGGTCGCTCTGTTCGGCGCCGCGTTCCTCGCGCTCGCCGCCGAACCGGTCGCAGCACAGCCGTCCGCCTCGACGACGGTACGACAGATTTGGGACCTCAACATGAACCTGCTCTACGTCGCCATCCCGATTACGGTACTGGTCGAGGGGATTCTCATCTACACCGTCTGGCGGTTCCGCAATCAGGACGAACCGCTCCCGACGATGGAGAACCGTCGCCTCGAGATCACGTGGACCATCGCGACGGCTATCATCCTCCTGTTCGTCGGTGTCGCGTCGTATCAGGTGATGGCGAGCCCGTACGTCACCGCCGAAGCGGGTGACCAAGCGGCGCTCCAACAGGAGAACCCCGAACGCATCGAGGTGCAGGCGTACCGATACGGCTGGTCGTTCTACTACAACGGTTCGAGCTTCGGGCAACCCGCCGAAGCGACGTCGACCGGAACGCTCCGTCTCCCGGCAGACAGGGAGGTGGTGTTACGGATCACGTCACGGGACTGGCTCCACGCCTTCCACGTGCCGAGTCTCGGTCTGAAGGCCGACGCGTTCCCCGGCCAGTACAACCGTCTGCGGACCGTCCCGACGGAACCGGGCACCTATCAGCTCTACTGTGCGGAGTACTGTGGCTCCGGCCACTCGAAGATGCTCGGCACCGTGCAGGTGATGCCACAGGACGAGTACGACCAGTGGGTAGCCGACCAGCAGTCGGGCGGGCAGCAGAACGGTAGTCAGCAGAACCAGACCAGCAACTGATTTTCGCGGTTCCGGTACTCGGCGCAACTGTTAGGCGGCGACGTCGACTGTGTCCGGTATGGACTACTTCGAGGACCTGTCCGTCGGTGAGACGGACCAGTTCGGCTCCTACGAGGTCACGCGGGAGGAGATTACGACGTTCGCCGGGACGTACGACCCACAACCGTTTCACACGGACCCGGCGGCCGCCGAGGACTCGATGTTCGGCGGCCTCGTCGCCAGCGGGTGGCACACCGCCGCGATGACGATGCGGCTTCTCGTCGACCACCAGCTATCGGCGTCCGGTGCGATGGGCGCCCTCGGCGTCGACTCGCTGCGGTGGCCGACGCCGGTCTACCCGGGTGATACGCTCTCTGTCGGAACCGAAATCGTCGAGAAGGAGGCGTGGGACGACGACCGGGGCCGAGTCGCCACCGAGGTGACCACGACCACGCAGGCAGACGAGACGGTGCTCTCGATGGTCGGACAGGTGCTCTGGCGTCGTCGCTAGTCGCCAGTGGCCGACTGTGCGGTCCCGCTCCCGGCGGCGAGCAACTGCTCGCCGTCGTCGGTCACCCTGTAGACGGGTTCCGGCGAGACGCGTTCGACGAGGTCCCGTTCTGCGAGTTCCTCGAACCGGGGTCGCGGGGCGTCGACCGAGAGCGGACACCGG
Organism: Haloarcula rubra; assembly: GCF_019599465.1. Lineage (GTDB taxonomy): Archaea > Halobacteriota > Halobacteria > Halobacteriales > Haloarculaceae > Haloarcula > Haloarcula rubra. The sequence continues at coordinate 119,431 of NZ_RKLR01000001.1, read as the reverse complement.
ACGGCGGCGACGGTCGGCGCGGTCGGTCCAACCGCTTCGAGGGTCCGTAGCAGCACCCGGTCGACCGGGGCGGACGAGTCTCCAGTTGGTTGTTGCATGGTAACGTCTATCACACCAAATCGTCGCCGACAACTTAAACGTATCGGCGAACCGGAAGAACGCCGGCGACCTATCCGCAGACGTTCGCAGTCGCGTAGACGTCGCCCTGTTCCGTGACGTTGATGCCGACGCCCATCCGCTTGGCGTTCTGGTAGGTCAGGCGGTCACGGTACGGTTGCGTCTCGAACCAGTTCTTGACGATGGCCTTCGCGACTTCGCGTTCCCCGCCGTTGAACCGTTCCTGCCCGTCGTCCGTGTAGACGTGTCCGGCGACGGTCTTACCGATAGCTTCGAAGTTGGCGCCGTCCGGATACCGGATGTACGACTTCCCGGCCGCCTGGAACTTACAGGACTCGTAGAGGTCGTTCCGGCGATATCGGTCGGCACTGTCGACGCCGTCTATCTCGTGGAGCGTCCGTCCCTCCTCGGCCATCGCGACGCTGTGCCCGCCGGCCATCGACGAGAGTTGGTTCGCCGTCGTTCCGCTGGCGGACATCGGGTCGAGTTTCCGGTTCGCGCGGCGTTCGTTGACGAACTCGACCACGAACCGCTCTATCTCCGCCTCGTCGTAGTACCGTGCCGGAACGTACGGTTCGCGTTCGGTCTGTTGGGCTGTCGCCGTCTCGACCGGCGTCGCCGTCACCGTGGCGGTCGCGGTCGCGGGCGTCTCGGTCGTCGGCGTCGACGTACTGGAACCGCCGTCCCCACCGTCGCCACCGCCCCCGTCGGCCGTCTCAGTCTGCCCCCCGGGGTCCTCCGGCGCGGCGGCCGGGCCGCCTATCTGCATCCCGACGACGACGCCGACGCTGAGTGCAGCGACGAGCACCACGACCGAGATGCCCAAGAGCGATTTATTAACCATGGTATCCATTCAGACCCCAGTTGGTAATGTAAGTTTCCCACTACTGCATCGTACGGTCTGCTGCCGGATTGCGTAGGAACCGTCTACTCCGGTGTGGGGCTCTCCGTCGGAAAGGCACATAAGCCCGCGGGGGCCACTCTCGATATGGTCGAGAACGTCATCTGGCCGGCAGCGTTCGACGCGGAGTGCTCCCGAAGCGACGGGCGTCGGGTCCCCCGGGACCTCGCCATCACGGACCCGACGGTCGACGAGATAGCCAAGGCCGTCCAACAGGTCGGCTACGACGCGGTCATAGAGCGTGACAAGACGTACCCTCGGGAGTACGAGCAGCGCGGCCGCGTGGTCGTGAAGAACGCGGACGACGCGACGAAGACGGACCTCCTCGGCGCGGTGGCCGCGTACATGCAGGCCCTCCGCGAATGAAGCGCGTGGGGTCCGTCGTCAGGACTGCCCAGGGGCTGGCCATCGTTCGGTCGCCCGACGACGGCCACGCCGCCCTCGGGACGGCACTCGTAGACGAGGAACTCCAGACGGTCGGCGACGTGGTGGACGTGTTCGGCCCCGTAGACAGCCCCTACATGTCCGTCTCGCCCGCAGACGGTGTCCACCTCCCCGCCCTCGTCGGCGCGGCGCTGTACGCTCGCTGACCGGCCGGACGGCGGGCGTCTCCGTAACGCTCAAACCCGGCCCTGTCGGAGGTTGTCGCATGGATAGGCGCTGGCGTGTCGTCGCTGGATGTGGACTCATCGGACTCATCTTCCTGTTCGTTCAGCTAGGAGCGCTGGCACTGGTCGACCCGTTCAAATCCGCCGGGTATCAGGCCGTCGAGGACCCCTCCGACCCGACGAACAGCCTCCTCTACATCGGCGGTATCCTCGTGGCGACGGCCGTGATGCTACTGGCGTTTCGCTACGACGCCGACACCCTGATTCGCGGTCTCATCGTCTTCTCGGGGGCCTGGCTCTCGCTGTACGTCTTCCGGGTCCTGATTCCACCCGTCGTCGTCGCCGGGGGCGTCAACGTCCTCGCAGTCGGACTGGCGGCGCTGCTCGGCGTCGGACTCCTCGTCCACCCGGAGTGGTACGTCATCGACGCCGCAGGGGCGGTGATGGGCGCCGCGGGTGCCGGGTTGTTCGGCATCAGTTTCGGGATTCTCCCGGCGCTGGTCCTGCTCTCGGTACTGGCCGTCTACGACGCTATCAGCGTCTACGGCACCGAACACATGCTCACACTGGCGTCCGGCGTGATGGACCTCAAGGTGCCCGTGGTCCTCGTCATCCCGCTCTCGCTCTCGTACTCGTTCCTCGACGCGACGACGCCAGACCCGACGGGCGACGACGCGGCGGCCGACGGCGGCGGGGACGCTACCGACGACCCCGACGAAGCGGCCGACGCCGACCCGCTGGACCGCGACGCGCTCTTCATCGGCCTCGGTGACGCCGTCATCCCGACGGTGCTGGTCGCGAGTGCCGCCTTCTTCGCGCCGGCGACGGTCGAGACGGTGCTGGGCATCCCACTCCCGGCATTGACGGCGATGGTCGGTACGTTCGCCGGACTGGTGGTGCTCCTCTGGATGGTCCTCAAAGGCAGGGCACACGCCGGCCTACCGCTGCTCAACGGAGGGACGATAGCCGGTTACGTCCTCGGGTCGCTCGCCGCGGGTATCACGCTCGTCGAGACGCTGGGCCTCGCGCCGTATCTGGGTTAGTCCATCGCTCTGCTCGCGGGCGCGAACGGAATCTCCTCGCCGACGCCGGCCTCGCGGGCGCGGTCGTACAGCATCTTCCCGGCGGCTACCGTCTCGATAGCGGTCCCGCCCGAGTCGAAGACGGTGATGTCCTCCGGGGACTCTCGGCCCGGCGCGTCGCCGACGAGTACCTCGCCCAGTTCGGCGTGGACGTCGTCCTCGTCGACGACGCCCTCCTCCATCGCGTACATGAACGACCCGGCGTCCTGTGTCACACGGGCGCGCAGGTCGGCCACGTACGTCGCACGCTCGATAGTCGTCGTGTCGAGTTCGCGCTTCGCGGGGTTGTACTGTCCCATCGCCGTGACGTGTGTCCCCGGTTCGAGGACGTCACCGTCGAAGACCGGGTCGCTGGCGTTCGTCGCCGTCACGACGACGTCGGCCCCCTCGACGGCGGCGGCCGAGGAGGCGACGGCCGCTACCGTGGCGTCCAGCGCTTCGTTCATCTCGGCGGCGAACGCCTCCCGGTGCTCCTGTGTCGGCGAGTAGACTTCGACCCGCTCTAAGTCCCGGACGGTAGCGGCCGCTCTCACCTGCCCTCTGGCCTGCGTTCCGCTCCCGATGACCGCGAGGTCGGTGGCGTCGGCCCGCGCGAGGGCGTCCAGACCGACGGCGCCCGCCGCGCCGGTCTTCAGCGGGTTCATGCTCGCGCCGTCGAGCAGCGCCAGCGGTTCGCCGGAGTCGGCGTCGAAGAGCGGCAGTGTGAAGTGGGCGTCACGGCCCTCGAACCCAGCGGCGTACGTGTAGCCGCCCATGGCTCCGGTCTCCGGGAGGATGGCGAGATACCCCGTGAGCATCCCCGCAGGACCGTCGTTGAAAAGCGTCGTGCGCGGTTTCGCCGGGGCGCCGTGGCCCCGTTCTCTGTACCCCTCCCGGACGGGGTCGACGTACTCGTCCGGGTCCGCGAGGTCAGCTATCTCGTCGCTCGTGAGGAACAGCGCTGTCGCGTCGGTCGACATAGATGCGTCTTCGGCCGACCGGTCCTTAACCTCGGTGGCGAGTCGCGAAGACAGCGAAAGAAATCGGTGACGGGTGCGTGCTCTCAGTCCGCCGTCTGGACGGCGTCTGATTGTGCGGTGGCGTCGGCCGGAACCGGGTCGACCGGTGCGCGGACGAACATCGCGTGGCCGATGAGGCCCACGGCCACGACCGATGCCATCGGAATCGCCGTCGTCAGAGCGAAGCCAGCGACCGAGAGGACACCGGTGATTCCAGCCATTGCGAGTGGGATGAGCCCCAGAACGACGTCGTAGTAACCCGTCATAAGTGTGAATTATACTTCGCTCTATGGGTACATAAGTGTTTCCCGTAAACACTGCATAGTATTCTATATAGGCATCTGGTAGATTGTACAGTGAGTTTACCGATACTACCCATAACTTATGAGAATATAAAATGGCGATTTTTGCTGCTAGAGGTTGTCTACCGATGGTTTCTGTTCGTACGGGCGGTGTCGTGTGAACCGCTGCAATTCGTGTCAGCAAAAATCTATTTACGCTTCGCCGATACAGGACGGCATCGAGAAACTTGACGGCGGTGATACATTTAACCAAGTGCGGCCGATACGAGCCAGTTCGATCGGCCTCGTCGGCCTATACCGTGTGGGACTTCCTCTGCCTGCGATTTTCAGACTCTGAGAACTGGTTTTGCCCGTGATTAACCGACGAGCCCCCCAGTTTTACGCTGTGATAACTGGGGGATAGTCCTTATTAACAACGGCGAAATATCGCATTATGACAGCAGTGGGGCGGACGGCGCCGACTGCCATCAGGACTATGAGTACGAACGCCACGGACAACACGAGTGAGGCCGGCACAGACGATTCGGCACGGCGGTACGCCGAGCTGAACATCGGTGACGAGGAGTTCGTCATCTACGACCGAGAGAACCATCAGGCGTGGATTCAGTCCACACTGTCGCTCGACGTAGACCAACTCAGATAACCGTGGCTCGACACCCGGCTTCCTGTCGGTGTGTCTGCTGAGCACAGACGGAATCCGATTCCGAGGCGTTTAATGCGGTATTTTCACTCAGAGAGGAGCACCGTCGCACCCGCTCGCCAGAGACACAGGAGCGTCCCGCCGACGACGACGGAGACGACGGCGAACGTGAGCGCCGCGTCACCGTGGAAGTACGCCGTCGCACGCAAGGCCTGTGCGACGACGACGGCGAGGACCCAACTCACGAGAGTGACGCTCAGCGACCGCTTGAGGTCCACCGTGGCGTCGCTGGCGTACATCCCGCTGAGGCCGGCCACGAGAAGCCAGCCGACGAGAAACGGTGCCAGCGTCCCCGCGACGCGGCCGATGTCGACGAACGGGTTGTAGCCGTGCGTGTACTCGCCGACGGCGACGAAGAGGAGTATCGCGGCGACGTCGCCGGCCGCCAGTGTCGCCGACGTGGCCGACAGTTCGATGCGACCCCGACCGACCGTCGAGACGCTCATGCTCGCGCTTCGACCCCGGGTCACTTTGCTCTCTCGCTTTCCTCGACACCGACGACCGTGTATCCGAAGCCGCGTTCGAGCACTGTCGGGTCCAGTCCGGCCGACGCCAGCCGCGTCGCCAGTTCGTCCGGCGTGAAGAACGCCGAGTCGAACCCGACGAGATGCTCCGCCGCGACGAGGCCTCGCCCGCGGAGCGTCGCGGGGTCGAACTCCCGGACGACGAGGACCCCGCCGGGTCTGAGGACGCGCGCGGCCTCCGCGAAGACTGCGTCGACCGCCGGCATGTGGTGGAGAGCGTCGACTATCAGCACCGCGTCGGCGCTCTCTGTCGCGAGCGGGAGACGGCCGGCGTCACCCGCGATTGCGACGAGGCCGTGACTGCGTGCTCGCCGGAGCATCCCGGGCGCGGCGTCGACGACGATTCGCTCCGGCAGGTCGAGCCGTCTGATGGCCCGCCCCGGGCCACCGCCCACGTCGACGACTCGGTCGACCTCTCGGGTCGCCAGCGCGAGTCCGCGTCGTAACTTGCTCGCTCGTGCCGGCGGCATCACGAGGTCGTACAGCGGCGCGAACCGGTCGAACGGGCCGACGTCACCGTGCATACGCTGCGTTCACCCAGCGGTCACTAAACCGCTCCGCCGGTCGCAGGGTACTACTCGCTCGAAGCCGCAGTTGCCGTATGGAGTTCGCGTTGCTCGGGTGGCCCGAGGACGGGCATCGGCTTCGCCTCGACCACGAACGGTTCGCCTACGCCGGGAAGTTCGTGATGACGTCGACGGGGAAGGCCGTCGTCGGGGACGACGGCGTCGTAGCGGCGGCGGCGTTCGACGCGGACCGCACCGACGCCGACACGCTGTGTATCCGGTACGTCACTGTCCGACAGGACCGGCAGGGTGACCGTCTCGGTGCCAGACTCCTCCGGTTCGTCCGCGACCGGGCCGTCGAACGGGGGTACGACCGGGTCACCATCGGCGTCAACAACCCGTTCTCGTATCAGGCGGCGTACCGCGCGGGGTTCGCCTTCACCGGCGAGGAGCGCGGCCTCGGAGAACTCACGCTGGAGTGGCCCGGGACGCGCGAGGACGCTCGCTATCAGGCCGGCCTCGACGTGTACCGCGACCGCGACCTCTCCGACGCCGAGGAGTCGTTTCTGGCCGAGAAACGCGACGCCGGCCCGCCCGACGTGGTCCCGGCCCCCGTCTAGACCGGGTTCGATTCGAACAGGCGCGCCGCACAGTTCTCACAGGTGACCGCCGCGACCTCGTGTTCGCTACAGCACGACTGGACCGTCTCGGTGTCGAACGTCGGCGTCCCGCCACAGCGCGGGCAGGTATCGACGAACAGGCGAAGACCGTTCAGGACCTGTCCGCGCTGTGCGACCGAGAGGTGGTCCCAGTCGTCGTAGGTCTCCCGTAGGACCGCCGCGTTGGCGACGTCGGCTTCGAACGCCGGACGGGACTCCCACGTCCCGACGTACCGCTCGCCGACGCGTGCGCGGAAGGCGTCGCCGTGTTCCTCGAACTCGACCGTCGACGCGTCGACGTCCAGTCGGTCCAGCAACGTCGCTCGGTCCGGGTCGTGACTGTCGAGCGCGTCTCGCCACATCTCGCCGTACCACTCGGTCAGACACAGGTCGTCGCCGCAGGGCTCGACGGCACCCACCTCGAGGAGTATCGCTTCGACGTCGACGTCGGGCGGCGGGCCGGGACTCTGGGACTTGCTCGTCGGGGCCTTCCCGAACATCCGGCGGACTCGCTCGGGCAGGTACCGCTTCGTCAGCGTCGGCGTGCCGGGGACGAGGTAGCCCCGCAGATAGATGGCGGCCGCCGACGGGAGCGCGACGGCCAGCGCGGCCGGCAGTGCGAGCGCCGTCGCACCGGCCGCGACGGCGACGCCAGCCGCCAGTACCGAGAGCACCACGGCGACGAGGCCGTTGACGACCGTACACGGGAGACAGCGGTCGGCACCGGTGTACTCCGGCCGCCTGAGCCTGTCCACCACGGACATGTCGTGTGACGACGTCCCACACGCAGTTCAATCTTGCTCGTCCCGGGAGATTCAAACCGCTGTCCGTCCAACGCTCGCCAATGGGAAACGCAGACCTCCGCTCGCTGGCGGCCATCGAGGACGTGTCGTTCGAGGACCTCGACGGGAGCGTCGTCGCCGTCGACGCCCACAACTGGCTCTACCGCTACCTGACGACGACGGTGAAGTTCACGAGCGACGCGAAGTACACCACGGCCGACGGCACCGAGGTGGCGAACCTCATAGGCGTCGTGCAGGGGCTGCCGAAGTTCTTCGAGCACGACCTGACGCCCGTGTTCGTCTTCGACGGCGCCGTCACCGACCTGAAGGACGACGAGGTGGCGAAGCGGCGCGAACAGCGTGAACGGTACGAGGACGAACTCGAGGACGCCCGCGAGGCCGGCGACTCGGTTCGCGTGGCGAAACTCGACTCCCGCACCCAGCGGCTCACCGACACCATCGTCGAGACGACGCGGGAACTGCTGGAGATACTGGACGTCCCGGTCGTCGACGCGCCGGCCGAGGGCGAGGGACAGGCCGCCTACATGGCTCGGCAGGGTGACGTCGACTACGTCGGGACCGAAGACTACGACGCACTGCTGTTCGGGGCGCCGTACACGCTCCGGCAACTCACGTCCAGCGGCGACCCGGAACTGATGGAGTTCGAGGCGACCCTGACGCGACACGACCTCACGTGGGAGCAACTCGTCGACGCCGCCATCCTCATGGGGACCGACTTCAACGAGGGCGTCTCGGGTATCGGCCCCAAGACGGCAGTCAAGGAGATTCACGAGCACGGTGACCTCTACGGCGTCCTCGAGGCGCGCGGCGAGCACGTCGACCACGCCGACCGGATTCGGTCGCTGTTCCTCGACCCCGCCGTCACCGACGAGTACGAGATTCCGACCGACGTCGACCCCGACCTCGACGCGGCCCGACGGTTCGTCACCGAGGAGTGGGAGGTCGACGCCGAGGAAGTGGCTCGTGGGTTCGAACGCATCGAAGAATCGGTCGTCCAGACGGGGTTGGACCGCTGGACCTGAGAACTGACCGCGAAGGACGCGGCCGAGTCAGACGATAGGTTCGACCTTCTCGACGGAGTCGAGTTCCCGGTTCCGAACCGCTTCGCCGGTCGCCGAGTCGAAGACGTGGATGGCCTCCTCGGGGAACCGGACGGTGACGTGTTCGCCCCATTCGACGTCGCGCATCCCGTCGACGGTGGCGACGAAGTTCGCACTGTCGCTCGCGTCGAACGTCATGTGGACGGTGTTCTCGCTCCCACGCGGTTCGACGACGTCGACGACGCCGGCGTAGTCGTGGGCGCCGGAACCGCCCTCGACGAGTTCGATGTCCTCCGGTCGGATACCGAGTGTGAGGTCGGTGCGGTCGCCCAGTTCGCGCGCCGTCTCCTCGGAGAGGTCGTACTCGAAGTCGTCGGCGACGAGCGTCGAGCCACGTCGGTCGACGTCGAAGAAGTTCATCGAGGGTTCGCCGATGAACCCGGCGACGAACATGTTGTTCGGTTCGTGGTAACACTCCAGCGGCGTCGCGGCCTGCTGGAGTTTCCCGTCGTTGAGGATGGCGATGCGGTCGGACATCGTCATCGCCTCCGTCTGGTCGTGCGTGACGTAGACGGTGGTCACGCCGAGTCGTTCCTGGAGATGCTGGAGTTCGGTGCGCATCTCCGCCCGCAGTTTGGCGTCCAGATTCGCCAGCGGCTCGTCCATCAGGAACACCTCCGGGTCACGGACGATAGCGCGGCCCAGTGCGACGCGCTGTTGCTGCCCACCGGAGAGTTCGCCGGGCTTGCGGTCGATTAGGTCGTCGATGCCGAGCAGGTCCGTCGCCTCTTCGACCTGCTGTGCTATCTGCTCGTCGGACATGTCGGTTGACTGCTCCAGTCCGAACGCCATGTTCTCCCGCACGGTCATGTGCGGGTAGAGGGCGTAGGACTGGAACACCATCGCCACGTCTCGCTGGGCGGGCGGTTGGTCGTTGATTATCTCGCCGCCGAGTCGAATCTCGCCGGAGCTGATGTCTTCGAGGCCGGCTATCATCCGGAGCGTCGTGGACTTCCCGCATCCGGAGGGACCGACGACACAGAGGAACTCGCCGTCCTCGATGTCGACCGATACCTCGTCGACGGCGACGATTTCGCCCTCGTCGTCGTCGTGGAATATCTTCGTTACGTCGTCGAGTGTGAGTTGTGCCATCGTGTCAGCCTCCGTTAGGTCTCCCCCGCGACACCCTTCGCGAACTGTTCACCGAAGACGATGTAGACCAGTAGCGTCGGGAGTGCTGCGACGATGGCACCGGCCATCGTGGTGTTGAACGACTGGACGACACCGCCGGTCAGTGCGGCGAGTCGCTGGGTCGCCACCTGTGAGGACGGCTCGTTGACGAGCACCAGCGCGAACAGCAGGTCGTTGTACACCTGCGTGAACTGGTAGATGAGCGTCACCGCGAACATCGGAAGCGACAGCGGCAGGATGATGTTCTTGTAGATGCTGAACGCCGTCGCGCCGTCGAGGCGGGCGGCCTCTATCATCTCGTCGGAGATGCTCTGGTAGTACGACCGGAACAGCAGCGTACAGATGGGAATCCCGTAGGCGGCGTGGGTCACCGAGAGCTGGAACAGCTGGAGGTAACCGTTTCGAATCGGATACGTCCAGTTGCCACCGGTGGCGAAGCCGAAGACGGTGTTGACGAACCCGTTGAGGAGGTCCGGCAGAATCTGGTACCAGAACTGTGCGAGCGGCACCAGCACCGCCTGATACGGGATGAAGATACCGGCGATGATGAACACGACGACGCCGACCTGTCCGCGCCAACTGATAGTCGTCAGCCCGTACGCGGTGAGGCTCCCGAACAGCGCCGAGAGGATAGTGGCCGGGATGGCCATTATCATCGAGTTGATAAGGCCGGGACGGAGCGTGTTCCACGCCGTCGTGAGCGCCTCGAGGGTGAACCCGTCGGCGCTCGGCGGTGCGAACGGCACCGTCTCGATGAACGACTGCTGTGTCTTGAACATCGTCATCACGGCCGTCTCCACCGGGAAGAGGTAGAAGACCAGACCGAACAGGAGGACGGCGTACAGTCCGATGCGGCTGTTCTCCATCTCCTGTATCTTCGACAGGGGGTTACGACTCTCGGTACTCATAGTTCACCTCGTCTGTATTCGCTGTATAGATACGGTCCGATGACCAGCAACGCGAGCAGGAACAGCACGATCGCGATGGCCGACCCGTAGGCCCATCGGAGACTGTCGAACGCCACGCGGTACATCATCGTCGCCAGGATGTCCATGTTCGCCCCTGGCTGTGAGCCGCGGAGCGAGTAGATGAAGTCGAACGCCTTCAGCGCGAACACCATCAGCACGACCGACGCCGAGACGGCCGAGGCTCGGAGTTGCGGGATGATGACGCGCATGTACATCCGCACGGTCGACGCGCCGTCGACGCGTGCGGCCTCGTAGTGTTCGGTCGGAATCGCGCGCAACCCGGCGAGGAACACGACCATCGCGTAGCCGCTGAACTGCCAGATGAGCGCGAAGATGACGGCGGCGAGGGCCGTCGTGTTCCACGACAGCCACTGCACCACTTCGGCGGTAACCCCTGCGGGCTTCAGCAGGGTGATGATGAGTCCTTCGAGGTTGAGCAGTCGAAGCAGTTGATTGAACACGCCGTTCTTCGCGTTGTACACCCACGACCACATCGTCGCCGTCACGACGAAGGACAGGGCCATCGGCAGCAAGTAGATGGTCCGGAAGGTGTTCTCGAAGCGGATGTTCTGGTCGATGAGGATGGCCACGAAGAGGCCGAGTGCCAGACAGAATATGGTAAACACCACCAGCAAGACGAGCGTGTTCTGTGTGGCCTGCCAGAACGCCCCGTCGCTGGCCATCTGGGCGTACATGCTGAGGTCCAGTTGGCCGTAACTGGGCTCACCCAGTCCCTGGAAGTCCGTCAGCGAGAGGACGGCGTTCCACGCGATAGCCCCGTAGACGAAGAACGCCGCCAGTAGCACCGGGGGGAGCCAGAACGGCGCGGATTCGATGAGTTCCCACTCGACCGGCAGCGAGTTTCTGAGAGTATCGCGCCGTCGGTCGCCCACTGCTGTTTCGGTCCCACCGTCTGTCGCAAGTGTTTGCCCGTCCGATTCGTCTCTCGATACCACCGACCGGAGTGAATCTCCGGCAGTTCTGAGTCTATTGAGTATCTCGCGCATAGTTGTGTCAGTCGTACGCGGACGTGAGTTCGTCGTACACCACTGCGGCGGGCCGGGCGCCCCGGGTTCGGGACGGACGGGACGCCGTCGTCACGGGTCCGCCGCTGCCTGCTGTCGAGTCGTTCACCCACCAGTGAACGCGTCTGCCTGCCGTCGAAACCGCTGGTGTACCACTGTCGCCCGTCGTCGTTCCGCCGTATCGGTCGTCGGCGACGCGGCCGCCAGGACCGACGACGAGAAACACACCCGACGACGCTCTCGAACCGACCGACCGAGAACGTGACAGGTGTGAGACGGGGTCGTCAATCATGGGTGTCACCGTGGAGTCGAACTCATCCTAAGTGGATACACGCAACACTTAATGCTTCCGAATATTCATGCATGTCATTCGGCCCCTCAGACGCCCGAAATCGGCAGTCTGGGAGTTATCTTGTGAGAGGTTTCGGCTGTAACTTTCTCCCGCTTGGGTGGAGTTATCACAGTAGGCGATTTTCGACACTCGAGTGCTGAGGAGACACATTTCGGCAGTTTAGCTCAGTACAATAATTAACTCACTCCCGAGTTTAACTCTCGACTGCCACACGCTGCAACCGGCCCCTCCTCGACCCACGTTTCGACTGGAGAGTGGGAAAATATTGTTGTAGAAGTACCTCGTATTTTCACAACTGCGTGGGGTTCGACGGGGTGTGCCGGCGCGTACCGGTGGGTTTTACGAGCGGGCGTTCGACCCACCGGACGTATGAGTGACGAGTTCAGGACCGAACGGGACAGTCTCGGCGAGATGGAGGTTCCGGCCGACGCGTACTGGGGCGCACAGACACAGCGTGCGATTCAGAACTTCCCCATCAGCGACGTCACCTTCGGACGCCGTTTCGTCCGGGCACTCGGTATCGTCAAGAAGGCCGCCGCACAGGCCAACCGCGACCTGGAGATGATTCCCGAGGACAAGGCCGAGTGTATCATCGAGGCCGCAGACGAGGTCATCGCGGGGGACCACGACGACCAGTTCCCGGTCGACGTGTTCCAGACCGGGTCGGGCACCTCCTCGAACATGAACGCCAACGAGGTCATCTCGAACCGCGCGACCGAACTGTACGGCGGCGAAATCGGCACTCGCGAGATTCACCCGAACGACCACGTCAACTTCGGGCAGTCCTCGAACGACGTCGTCCCGACGGCGATGCACGTCGCCTCGCTCGAGGCCGTCGAGAAGGACGTCCTCCCGGCGCTGAAGACCCTGCGTGACGCCCTCGCCGAGAAAGAATCCGAGTTCGAGAACGTCGTCAAGACCGGCCGAACCCACCTGCAGGACGCGACGCCCATCATGCTCGGACAGGAGTTCTCGGGCTACCGCACGCAGGTAGAGAAGGGCATCTCCCGCGTCCAGGACGTGGAGGGCCGACTCTCGGAACTCGCGCTCGGTGGGACTGCCGTCGGCACCGGCCTCAACACCCACCCCGAGTTCCCCGAGAAAGCGGCCGAGTACATCAGCGAGGAGAGCGGCGTCGACTTCCGCGAGGCCGACAACCACTTCGAGGCGCAGGCCGCTCACGACGCGATGAGCGAGGCCCACGGCGCACTCCGGACCGTCGCGGGGTCGCTGAACAAGATCGCGAACGACCTGCGACTCCTCGCGTCGGGGCCACGGAACGGCCTCGGCGAAATCGACCAACCGGAGAACCAGCCCGGGTCCTCTATCATGCCCGGCAAGATCAACCCCGTCGTCGCCGAGGCGGTCAATCAACTCCACAAGCAGGTCGTCGGCAACGACGCGGCCGTCTCGGCCGGTGCCGCCGAGGGACAGATAGACCTCAACCTCTACAAGCCGGTGCTGGCCTCGAACTTCCTGCAGTCGGCCCGTCTCATCGCCAACGGGAGCGAGGTGTTCGCCGAGAAGTTCGTCGCCAAACTGGAGGCAGACGAGGAGTACTGCGCCGAGCGCGTCGAACAGAGCATGGCGCTGGCGACGGCGCTCAACCCCGCTATCGGCTACGACAAGGCCAGCAAGGTCGCGAAGAAGGCCCTTGCCGAGGACAAGACGATTCGAGAGGTCGTCCTCGAAGAGGGGTACCTAGACGAGGACGAAGTCGACGAGGTGCTGGACCCCGCGAAGATGACCGAGCGCGGGATTCTCGGCGACGAGTAGCGAGACGCCGAGCGAAGCGAGGGGTCTCGTACTGGAACGGCAACCATCGGGAGCCGTGGAGGAGTAGTGAGGAGCGGCGACCGAACGATAGTGCGGGAGTCGGTCCTCGAATAGCGAACGAGGAACGACGACTGGCGTGATGGTTTCTCACCCTCCGTCGGCGCCGACCCATCCCGGCGTCGGGACGCTGGTCTGGCCGACGCGCTCGTACCAGAAACTGTACCACACTGTCCTCGTCCCGGTCCGATACCGGACGTCGAGCCGGTGAATCAACCCGTCACTGTCGACGACGAGCGAGACGGTGTAGGCGTCGACGTCTCGGCCGGACGGGGGTGTCCCGTCCGTCCCGGTCACGCGGAAGTACTCGCGACCGTCCCACCGGGTTCGCCGCGTCCGGCTCTCGGTGACGGTGACGTACCGCGCTACGTAGAACGCGGCTTCCGAGGCGAACTTGTCCTCCGTGAACCGGAGCGTCCCCGACGTCTCGGTGACGGTGCCGTCGTCTCGGCGTTCGTACCAGCGCTCCCCGTCGGCGAACGCCGTCTGCTCGTACCGGCTCAGCGTCTCGCTGCCCCGGTACCGCTGTCGGTGCAGTCGGTGGAGGTACCGCTGGGGGCCGGCGACCAGCGTCGTCTCGTTCCGCACGAGCGTGACCGTCCCGTTCGGCGTCTCCCGCTGCCGTTCGTACCGTTCGTAGAAGGTGTACGACTGGTTCCAGAGGGCCGTCTGGTGACTCGCGGCGAGCGTCTCTACTCGTTCGATGCCACCGTCGCCGATGCCCGGCGGGGGTGCCGGCCGCTGCTCGCTCCCGGTCGTCGCCTCGGGGACCGGCGCCGGCGTGACGGACTCTGCCGGGTCGCTGCCGAGGCCGGCGATACCACTACACCCCGCGCTCAGCACGAGCAGACCGGCCAGCAGGACGGGGTGGAACCGCACACGTGATACAGCGTCGGGACCGACAAAAACACGAGGGCCGGAAGGGTGCGTTTTTTGCCCCCCGGTTCCGGACAGTCGACTATGACTGCTGCCGACTTCGACTACGAGGACCTGGGCCTCGTGGCCGGGCTGGAGATTCACCAGCAACTCGACACGGCCACGAAACTGTTCTGTGACTGCCCGACGGAACTGCGCGAACCGGAGGCGTCCGACCGCTCGTTCACGCGGTACCTCCACCCGACGAAGAGCGAACTCGGCGAGATAGACGACGCCGCCCTCGAAGAGAGCATGGTCGACCGAGAGTTCGAGTATCTGGCCTACGACACCACCTGTCTCGTCGAGGAGGACGACGAACCGCCACACCGCGTCGACCGCGAGGCCATGGAGACGGCCATGGAGATAGGCCAACTCATGGACATGCACGTGGTCGACCAGGTGAACGTGATGCGGAAGATAGTCGTCGACGGGTCGAACACCACCGGGTTCCAGCGCTCGATGCTCGTCGCCAACGACGGCGTGATAGAGACGAGCGACGGCCCGGTCGGCATCGAGGACATGCTACTGGAGGAGGAGTCCTGCCAGCGCGTCGCGGAGACCGACGACGGCGTCCGGTTCTCGCTGGACCGACTGGGCATCCCGCTGGTCGAAATCGGGACCAAACCGGACATCCGCTCGCCCGAACAGGCCCGAGAGGCCGCCGAGCGCATCGGGATGTTGCTCCGGTCGACGGGGAAGGTCAAGCGCGGCCTCGGCACCATCCGGCAGGACGTCAACGTCTCCATCGAGGAGGGCGCCCGCATCGAACTCAAGGGCGTCCAGAGCCTCGACGACATCGACGACCTCGTGCGAAACGAGGTCCGGCGACAGGTCGAACTCGTCGACGTCGCCGCGGAACTCGCCGAGCGAGACGCGTCGGTCGGGGACCCAGAGGACCTGACCGACGTCTTCGAGGGCACGGAGTCGGGCGTTATCGGTGGTGCGCTCGACAGCGGCGGGCGGGTGCAGGCGGTCCTGCTCGAAGGCTTCGACGGCCTCGTCGGCCGGGAGATTCAGCCGGACCGCCGCCTCGGGACGGAGTTCTCCGACCACGCCAAGCGCCACGGCGCCGGCGGCATCTTCCACACGGACGAACTGCCGGCCTACGGCGTCACCGAGGCGGAAGTCGAGGCGCTCCGCGAGGCAGTCGGTGCCGGTCCCGACGACGCCGTCGCCCTCGTCGCGGACGACCCGGAGACGGCCGAACTCGCCATCGAGGCCGTCGTCGAACGGGCGGAGACGGCGCTGGAGGGGGTCCCCGAAGAGACGCGCGACGCCCTCGAAGACGGAACTTCTCGATACTTGCGGCCGCTCCCCGGGGCGGCGCGGATGTACCCCGAGACGGACGTGCCGCCCGTCGAACCGGACGTGACCGAGGTCGAGACGCCGGAACTGCTCACCGAGAAGGTCGCGCGCTACGAGGACGAGTTCGGTCTCGACTCGGGACTGGCCGAACAGGTGGCCTACGGGCAGCGCTGGCCCCTGTTCGAGGCTGTCGTCGACGACGGTGTCGACCCGACGCTCGCCGCGGGGACGCTCGAATCGACGCTGACGGAACTCCGGCGTGACGACGTGCCCGTCGAGAACCTCACCGACGACCACCTCCGTGCGACGCTCGTCCTGGTCGACAGCGGCGAGGTGCCTCGCGAGGGTATCGAGGACCTGCTGACGGCGTTGGCGAACGATCCCTCGCTCACCGCCGAGGCGGCCGTCGAACAGGAGGACCTCGGTGGCGTCGACGAGGACGAGGTCCGTTCGGCCGTCGCCGACGTGGTCGACCGCCACGAGGAACAGGTCGCCGAGGAAGGGATGGGTGCGTTCTCCGCACTCATGGGCGAGTGTATGGGCGCGCTACGCGGGAAGGCCGACGGGGACACGGTCAGTGACGTGCTCCGCGAAGAGATTCAGAAACGCGCCTGACGTACTCCTGCGTCGATAGCTGGGCCGGTACACTTCTATTCTCCCCGGCCGTACGGACCGTATGTACGCTATCGGGGACGACCTCCCCGTCGAGGGGTTCGAACCCGGGTCCACTCTGCTCGTCGTGGGGCCGCCGATGACGGGCAAACGCACCCTCGTAACCCGACTACTCGCCCACGGCTTCGACCACGGTGAGGCCGTCGCCGTCCTCTCCACGGACGCCAGCGCCGCGGACGTCCGGGAGTCGCTCTCAGACGCCGCCGGTCGACCGGTCGACACCCTCCCCGTCGGCGTCGTCGACTGCGTGAGCGACTCGCACGGGGCGACCGAGCTCGCGTCGCTCGACGGCAGCGTCGGGTCGCCCGCCGACCTGACCGGTCTCGGTATGGAACTGACGCAGGTACTGGAAGCCCTGTACACGGAGTACTCGACCCGCATCCGGTTCGGGCTCTTCTCGCTGACGACGATGTCGCTCTACACGTCGCCCGAGCAGGTCGTCCGGTTCCTGCACGTCGTCACGAACCGCATCAGCGAGGCGAACGGCGTCGGGTTCGTCGTCGCCCACTCGGACACGATGGACCCCGAGCACCTCCAGCGACTCCGCTCGTTCGTCGACGGCGTCGTCGAGGTCAGGGAGGCCGACGGCCGGTCCGAACTCCGGGTGCTCGGCGTCGAGCCAGAACCGACGCCGTGGACGCCGTTCGACCAGACCGACGGGTCGCCCGACCCGACCGACCGCTCGCCACGGGTCGACCAGACCGATAGACCGCTCCCGGATTCGCTCCGCTCGGTGTTGGACTCGGTCCGGGCGGACTCGCCGACGCTGACGGTCTGTAACTACGAGGGGCCGCCAGACGCGCTCGAATCGGTCGAGCGGTACTTCGACAGGCACGGCGTCACCGTCCGGGAAGCCTCCCTCGACGTGGCCCAGCCCCGCTCCGTGGCGCTCCTGCACCACGGCGACGACCTGCTGGCCAGTGAGTCCGTGACGGCGTTGGCCGCGGCTATCGACATCCAGTCCGACGGGGACGACGCGTTCACCGACCGACGGACGAGCGACCTGTTGCGGCAACTCGACCGGTCGGTGTTCGGCGCGGCGGCGGCGGACAAGAACCTCCTCGTCGACGTGAGCCACACCATCGAGTTGCTGGCCGACCGGGTCGGGAGTGGGCGTCTCCACGCGGGCTTCCAGCAACTCTCCCGGCTGGTCGACGACCCACGGAGCGCCCGCATCTACGAGCGACTGGCCGACACCGGCGTCGACGTCCACGTCTACGGCGCCGACGACACCGACTCGCCGCTCCCCGGCGTGACCGTCCACGGCGGCGAGACGACCGAACTCGCCGAGTCGTGGTTCGTCGTCTTCGACGGCGACGGTGACCCGACACGTCGGGCCGCGCTGCTCGCCGTCGAGCGAGACGCTGGCGAGGGGTACGAAGGGTTCTGGACGTACGACAGCGACATCGTCGGGCGCGTCGACGCGTACCTCACGGAGACGTACGGCGACGCCTCGACGGGACGGGAACGCGAACCGGTGACCGACTGACTCAGGTCTCGTCTCCGGGGTCGGACTCGGCGGTGGCCCGGTCGATGCGCTGTCTGGCCCGTCGGAAGAGGCCCCGGAGCGTCCGTGTCTCCCGGCCCGTCGGATGGGCCCGCCCCAGCAACCGGCGGAACATCCGCTGGGTCTTCGCCTGCTTCTCCGCCGGGTGACCGATGGTCTCGAGGAACGTCTCGAACTCGCCGTGGAGGCCTTCGACGGCCCGTTCGTCGGCGCGAGCGTGTAGCTCGTCGGGGTGCTGGTCGCGCTCGACGGTCACCGACCGGAGTTCGTACAGGACGATAGTGGCGGCTTGCCCGAGGTTCAACACGGGGTAGTCGGCGCTGGCCGGAATCGAACAGAGTTCGTCCAACCGGGCGAGTTCGTCGTTGGTCAGGCCGACCCGTTCCCGGCCGAAGACGACGCAGGTGTCGCTGTTGACGCCGGTCAGCGAGTCGGCGAGTTCCGCCGGCGTCTTGGCGGGGTAGCGGACGTGGTTGGAGGCGTCCTCGTTCGTCGTCGCCGTGCAGGCGACCGTGTGGTAGTTCTCGACGAGGTAGTCGAACGTGACTTCGCGCGCCTCGGGGAGGATGTCCTCGCGGGCCTGTCCGGCGAACCCGTAGGCCTCGCCGTCGGGGTCCAGTTCCGGCGGATCGACGAGCAGTAACTCCGAGAGGCCGAAGTTCTTCATCGAGCGGGCGATGGTGCCGATATTGCCCGGCGTCTCGGCGTCGACGACGGCGACCGATATCATACGTCCAGGTCGCCGAGGTCCATCTCGATGGCGTCTAAGTCCTCGTCGTCGAGTTCCTCGACCTCCTCCTGCAGACCCGGGACGGCCTCCGACGCGTCCGGGGCCTCGGGGAGGGCGGTTGGGTCCTCCTCGACGTGGTCGAGGCCCTCGTAGCCGTCGGGGGCGCGGTTCCCGTCGTCGAACCACTCGTAGAAGGCGTCGCGGAGTTCGAGCTCCCCGGCGTAGGCGTCACCGCCGGCCTCCCGGAACCAGTAGAGGAAGTCGGGTTCGTGGACCGAGCAGAGGACGACCGACCCGCGCGGTTCACCGTAGATGACTTCGGCGACGTTGCACTCCTCGACGTCCGCCTCGCCGTGGACGAGCCAGCAGGCGTCACAGGGGTCGACGACGCGGTCTGCCAACACGAGGATGCGCTGTCGAACGTCGGGTTCGAGCGTCTTCAGGGGTCGCACTCTCCCCTCGTCGTTCAGTACGTCTTCGTCGAACCGCCACCCGCGGAGTCCGATGTTGACCTTGGCCATACGCCGCCGTAGTCGGCAGCGAGACTAAAAGAGCGCGGTGTGGCTGTCCTACCCGAGCAGGAGGCGGAGCCACCGGTTGTTCTCGACGACCGAGAGGTCTTCGAGGTAGCTGTCCAGCCCGAGGATGCGACCGGCACCGAACGCGCCGAGGCCGAACAGCAGGGCGGCGTAGACGATGTGGTCGTCGACGACCCAGCCGTGCGCGACCGGGAGTCCGGCCAGCAGGCCGCCCTGCAGCGCCGCGAGCCAGTAGAACAGCATCATCACGGCGCCCCAGAACGCGGCGAAGCGGACCAGCACGCCCAGTAGGAGCGCCAACCCGGCCAGCGTCAGGCCCAGCATGTTCAGCCAGTCGACGAGCGGATTGCCGGCCATCGCGACGAACATCCCGGTGAAGGGGTTCCCCTCGGGGATGGCGTTGGCGAGGAAGCCCGCCGCCGTCCAGTTGTTCTCCGGGTTGCCGTCGAGGTAGGTGACGAGTTTCGTCACCCCGCCCTGGAACAGCGTCCAGCCCATCACGATGCGGAGGAGGAACAGCGAGTAGCCGACCCACGTCTCCGAGTAGTCGAAGGTCACGTCCCGCCCGAGTATCTCCGATTGGAGTGTCTGTTTCGTACTCATGTCTAATAGTAGACTGTAAGACGAGATATATCTACGGGATGGTTCTCGTACTTTGGGAATCGAATACCCGGACAACTTCGGCCTAGAGCCCCTCTACCGTGCGAACACTATACAATCATGGGTTGTCGGGCCCGTCTCAGTCTGGCCCGGTGGCGAACTGTCGCTCGACCCAGTGCCGACTGTCGAGGGCCGCGACACTCTCCTGTAACCGTTCGAGTCGGTCCCGGCGCTCGTCGTCGTCGAGTTCGAGCGCTCGTTCGAGCGCGTCGGCGATGCCGGCGATGTCGTGGGGGTTGACGGTGAGCGCGCCGTCGAGTTGGGTCGCCGCGCCGGCGAGTTCGCTCAGGACGAGTGCGCCGTCGCCGTCGACGCAGGCGGTCGGGTACTCGTGGGCGACGAGGTTCATTCCGTCCCGGTGTGGCGTCACAAGTGCCACGTCCGCGACCCGGTAGAGGCCGTCCAGCGTCTCCGTGCTGAGTTTCCGCTCCGTGTACGCTATCGGTTGCCAGTCGTCGGTGGCGTAGAGGTCGTTGACGCGCTGAATCTCTGCGACCACGTCTTGCCGATAGCGCCGGTACGTGGCGATTCCCTCCCGGGTCCGACTCGCCTTCTGGACGTAGGTGAACGCCCCCCGCAGGTCGGGACGGCGCTCCCAGAGGTGGTCGAGTGCCGCGATGCGTTCGGGAATCCCCTTCGAGTAGTCGAGCCGTTCGACGCCCAGTACGATCGGAATCGACGGGTCGGGGACCGTCTCACCGAGGACACGCCGCCTGACTGCGGCGGTGTCCGCCGCTGTTGCCCGCTGGCGGACGCCCTCGACGTCGATACCGAGCGGGTTCGCGACGACGTGGGTGGACGCCCCGTCGTAGTGGACGACGCCGGCGTCCTCGTCGACCGTCGCGTCCGGGAGCGTCGACTCGACACACCGGAGGAACCGGGCGACGAACACCGTCGTGTGGAAGCCGATTACGTCACACGCCAGCAACCCGTCGAGAATCTGTCGTGCGTGGGGACAGTGGTCGAACACCGACGGCGCGGGCCACGGGATGTGCCAGAAGTGGTGGAGCGTCGCGCCGGGCCGGGCGCGACGCACCACCCGCGGGGCGAGTGCGAGGTGGTAGTCCTGAAACCAGACGAAGTCGTCGGCGTCGGTCACGGACCTGACGGCGTCCGCGAACCGGTCGTTGACCGCCCGGTACTGCTCCCAGAAGGTGGGATCGCCCCACATCCGCCCGGTGTCCTCGTGACAGAGCGGCCAGAGGACCTGGTTCGCGTAGCCGTGGTAGTAGCCGTCGATGGCCTCGTCCGACAGCGGGACGCGTTTCAGGCGGTAGGACCCCTCACCGGGAGGTACTTCCACGACGCCGTCCTCGGCGACGGCCATGTCGGCCCCACCGCTGGCCCACGCGACCCACGTCCCGCCGCGGGCCCGCATCAGCGGGTCGAGCGCACTCGTGACGCCACCGGTCGCCTCCGAGACGGTCACGTCGTCGTCCTCGATGGGGCCGTCGACGGGGCCAGACGCCCACTCGTGGCTGTAGGGCTGTCTGTTCGAGACGACGACCAGTGAGTCGGGGAGCGCCTCGGCTCTCATTCTCGTCTCGTTGGTGCCTCCGGCCCTTGAGGTTGTCGCGAACGTGGTAAGGGCCCGGTACGTTGCCGTCACACAAGTGGGAGTAAGAGAAAGCTTATACCGGAGGCGTCAGAAGAACTGGGTGAAAGCCGAAAGGGCACCCGGGTAGGGGTACACGGACGTGCCATTTCGGCTCAACCCGGTTTATCTGGTACCGACCTACCAGCGACAGCTATGGAGTTCGACACATGGGAACCCGTCTACACCGCCATCCTCGACGACTTCGGCTACGGTCGCGGCGGCGACGAACGGGCGCGTGACAGACTCGGCGCGACGCTCGCCGAGAGCGAGACGTATCGGCCGTCGAGACTCGGGCTGGAATCGGCGACGGTGGCCATCGTCGGTGCGGGCCCCTCGTTAGAGAGCGAGGCCGACCGGGCGGCCGAGGCCGACGCGGTGCTGGCCGCCTCGACGGCCGCCGACCGACTCCGAGACGTGGGCGTCGCCGTCGACTGCATGGTGACCGACCTCGACAAGAACCCCGAGACGGCACGGGAACTCACCGAGTCGGGGACCCCGGTGCTCGTCCACGCCCACGGCGACAACGTCCCCGCCGTCGAAACGTACGTCCCGACGTACGACGCCGCCTTCGTCGTCCCGACGACACAGGCGGCACCCACCGACACCGTCCACAACTTCGGGGGGTTCACAGACGGCGACCGGGCGGCGTTCTTCGCGGACCACTTCGGAGCCGAGGCCCTGCGATTCGTCGGATGGAACTTCGACGACCCGGACGTCGGCCCGGAGAAACGACGGAAACTCGCGTGGGCAGAGCGGTTGCTGCACTGGCTGGAGTCGCGACGTGGTGACCGGTTCGACGTCCTCGACGGTCGCAGAGACGGCATCGACCCAGTCGAACGGTCGCTGTAGACGGCCGCCGGTCAGGGCGCCAGCACGTCGATAGTGGCGTCGATGTCCGCTCGGTCCGCGGCCCGCGGGAAGGAGACGTTCAGAGCGTCGACGCCGTCGACGGACTCGAACCGCTCGATTTGCTCCCGGCACTCCGACGGCGTCCCGGCGACGGCGATGGCGTCCAGCAAGTCGTCGCCGATGGCGTCGGTGGCAGCGTCCTGTTCGCCGGAGGCCCACTTCTCGGCCACCTCGTACGCCGTGTCCTCGTACCCCTGTCTCGCCAGCGCGTCCCGGTAGTAGGTCCCCATCCCGCCGACGTAGAAGGCGACGTGCTGACGGGTCAGGTCACGGGCACGCTCCCGGTCGTCGAGCGCACAGCAGGGCAGCGACAGGGTCACGCGCTGGTCCTCGCGGTTCCGGTCCCCGAGGTCCGTCCCGCGCTCGAAGTCGTCCAGTCGGTCCTCGAGGCCCGCTCTCGTCATCAGGAGGGCGTGCCACCCGTCGGCGAACCGGCCGGCGAGTTCGACGGACTTCGGGCCGAGGCCGCCGGCGTCGACGGGCGGGACGGGGTCCGGCGGGTCACAGCGCAGGCGAAAGCCGGATAGCTGGAAGACGTCGCCGTCGTAGTCGACCGTCTCGCCGGAGAGCACCTGCTTGACGACGTCGATGGTCTCGCGGGTCCGACGGAGCGGTCGCTCGAAGTCGACGCCGTGCCACCCCTCGACGACGATGGGGCCCGACGGGCCGACGCCCATTCGGAGGCGGCCGTCCGAGACTTCCTGCAGCGTCACCGCCGTCTGCCCGATGAGCGCCGGCGACCGGGAGTAGACGTTCATCACCGACGTCCCGATACCCACGTCGTCGGTGCGTTCGGCGATGCTCGTGAGCGTCGTGACGGCGTCTCGGCCCCACGTCTCCGGGAGCCAGACGCGCTCGTAGCCGGCGTCTTCGGCGAGTTGACTCATCTCGACGAGCGTGTCGACGGAGGGCTGTGCGGCGACTGGCAGGTAGATGTCTCTGACTGTCATAGGTCTGGAGTCTCCTCTATCGGCGGCACACCGCGCGGGGTCAGCGTCTGCCCCGTGACGAAGGATGCGGCGTCGCTGGCGAGGAACCGCACCACGTCCGCTATCTCCTCGCTGACGCCGACGTTGCGGTCCACCTCGTCGCGGTCGACCGCGTCTGCACTGATTCCCATCTGTGATTCGAGGCCCGGCGTCGCGACGTAGCCGGGCGCGACGCAGTTCACGCGGACGTCGTCGCCGGCCCACTCGTAGGCCAGCGTGCGCGTGAGGTTGATGATGGCGGCCTTCGAGGCGGCGTAGTGGCTCATGTAGGGCGCGCCGTCCTCGCCGGCGACGCTGGCGACGTTGACGACGCTCCCGCCGCCGGCGATGTGGTCGCTGGCCGCCTGCGCGCAGTTGACCGTCCCGGTGAGGTTGACGTCGACGACGGACTGCCACCCGTTCGGCGAGATGTCGTCGAACGACGCCACGAACGAGGCCCCCGCGTTGTTCACGAGAACGCCGAGGCCGCCGAACTCCGCGACGGCCGCCTCGACGAGTGCCTCGACGCTGTCCCGGTCACGCACGTCGCACTCGACGCCGATGACCTCGCCGGGATGGGCGTCGGAGAGGGCCGCCGCCGTCCCGGTAATCTCTCCCTCGTCGCGCGAACAGATGGCGACGTCCGCTCCGTCGGCCGCGAACGTCGCGGCGACGGCCCGCCCGATACCCCTCGACGCGCCGGTGACCACCGCTGGCCCGTCGACGCTGAACCTGTCCGGCATGGCCCGGACTGCGTCCGGGTGTGGCATAAACCCACAGGCGCGTCCGGGTCGCAGTGTTCAAACGGAGTTCAATCCCCCGCCCGTTCTTTTCCGTCCGGCCCGCGAATGGGGTGCTATGACGTTCGACCCCGACCGCGTCACGACGATAACGTTCGACTCGTACAGCACCATCGTCGACGTCGAGGCCGCAGAGAAGGCCCTCCGGGAGCGAGTTCCCGACCCACAGCCAGTGTCGCGGCTCTGGCGCTCGCGGTCGCTGGCCTACACGTTCATCGCCAACGCCGTCGACGCCTACAAGCCGTTCTACGAGATGAACCGCGACGCCCTCCAGTACGCGCTGGACGCCCACGGCGTCGATATCGCAACCGAGGAACGCGACGAGATTCTGGCGGTCTACCACGAACTCGACGTCTTCGACGACGTTCGAGACGGGATGAACCGACTGTACGACGCCGACTACGACCTCTACGTGGTCTCGAACGGCAACCCCGAGATGCTCGACTCGATGCTCGACCACGCCGGCATCGGCGGCCTCGTCGAGGACACGGTCAGCGCAGACGAGATAGGGACGTTCAAGCCCGACGCCGAACTGTACCGCCACGCCGCCGCTCGGACCGGCACACCTATCGACGAGATAGCCCACGTCACGGCGGGGTACTTCGACGTCTACGGCGCGATGCACGCCGGGATGCAGGGCGTGTGGGTGAACCGCGATGACGGCCCGTGGGACTCGTTCGCCGGCGACCCCGACCTGACCATCGGGTCGTTCCACGACCTCCTGAACGAACTGGACTGACGACTCAGACTCGGCGCGAGAGTGACTCGCGGAGCGTTCCGGCCAGTTCGCGGTGGCCGTCCTCGGCGAGGCTGTCGGCGACGACTTTCACGGCGGCCGCCGACCCGCCGAGATACAGGGCACCGCTGGACTTCTCGACCAGTACCACGTCGACGACGTCTGCGACGGCCCGGACGCTCGCCGCTTCGTCCTCGGCGAGGTCACCGAGCAGGAACGTCAGCGTCGCGCCGTCCTCGGTGTCGCCGGCCAGCGTCTCGCCCAGCGAGCGGTTGCGCTCGACCTCCCGCACGGTCACGTCGGTCAGTTCGGCGACGGTCGGTCCCGGGTCCGTCTCCGGTCGGACGGTCCGCTCGTCACCGAGTGCGTCGGCCACCTTCACGACGTCGTGTGTCTCACTGGTGTCGTGGGTGCGGATGACGTGGGCGCCGCGTTCGGCCTCCATGGTCGCCGCGGCGAGGCTGACGGCCAGTTGGTCCTCCGTCTCCGGTCGCCCGGCGAGGTCACCGAGGAAGTCCTCGCGGTTGGTCGCGGTGAGCATCGGCCGGCCGAACGCGCGGAACTCCCGCAGGCGACGGAACATCTCCCAGTTGTCCTCGAACTCCTTGCCGTCGTACCACCCGCCGAAGGCCGGGTCGATGATGGTCTGGTCGGTGAACCCGCCGCGCTGGAGGGCCTCGAACAGTTCGTCCATCGTCTTCAGCGCACCGGGCGCGGAGAGGTCCGGCGGACTCGCCATCTTCACGACCGGCATGTCGTGGGCCTCGACCACCGACTTCATGTCGGGGTCGGCGAAGCCACAGACGTCGTTGATGAGGTCGAACCCGTAGCCGATGGCCGCCTCGGCAACCTCGGCGTAGCGGGTCTCCAGCGAGAGGGGCACGTCGGCGTCCAGTTCGTCGACGAGCGGGGCGACCTCCTCGAGTCGGTCGAGTTCCTTCTCGACCGGTTTGGACTCGTACTTCGGGTTGGCCGACTGGAGGCCGACGTCGACGATGTCGGCCCCCGCAGGGACGAGGGTGTTCTCGATGGCGTCGGCGGCCTCGGCGGGGTCCAGGTAGACGCTCGGCTTGTACCCCGAGTTCGAACTCATGTTCAACACGCTCATGACTCGCGTCGGGTGACCGTCCCCCACCGGAAGGCCGTCGATGTCGACCGTGCGCATGGCCGGGACTGAGGACTGCGTCTACATAGACCCTCCACTTCCGGCGGTGCTCGATACGTATTTTTGGAGGCAGACCTAACGGCGGACAACGCACGCGTCACGATGGCCCACCGAAACGTCGTCGTCCTCTGTCTCGACACGGTCCGTGCCGACAGTTTCCGCGTCCACGCCGACAGGATACGCGACCGGGCCGCCATCGTCCACGGTGGCTGTCGGGCACCCAGTGCGTGGAGCGTCCCGAGCCACGCCAGCCTGTTCACCGGCGAGTTACCCCACCGGCACGGCGTCCACACGCACGCCCGACACTACGACGGCGTCGGGCCGAGCGACACGTTCCTCGGCGACCTCCCGGACGCGTACCACACCGCCTGTATCAGCGCGAACCGCTGGGTGAGCGACGCCTTCGGCGTCGACCGGTTCTTCGACGAGACGACGTTCGTCCCCGGCGGCACCGTCGTTCCCGACGCACCGAACCCGGTGTGGGAGGCCGACGGCACGCTGTCGGCGCTCCACGACGCGCTGACGGGCGACCAGTCGCTCGGGGCCCTCGCCAACGTCGCCGCCGACCGGGTCCGTGCGGCGATGCTCGACCATCCCCGACTGCAAGGACTGCCCGTCCCCGCGCCCACGGACAACGGCGGCACCGCCGTCCTCGAACGGGCCCGGCGGGCGGTCGTCGACCGCGACGACCCAGTGGTCTGTTTCGCGAACCTCATGGACGCACACGCACCCTACTGGCACTGGCGGGGGATGGCCGACCACGGGGTCTCCAGACGGTGGTCCGACCGGCGACTGGACACGTGGGCCGTCAACACGGCCGGGGACATGGGGCCGTTCGCCGACGACGTCGGCGCGCTCAGAGCCCTCTACGACGCGCGGGTCCGGTATCTCGACCGCATCGTCGCGGAGTTCCTCGACTCGGTCGTCGCGGCGACGGCCCGCGAGACCACCGTCGTCGTCACGAGCGACCACGGCCACAACCTCGCGTACCCGGCCGACAGGGGTTTGCTCGACCACACCAGTAGCCTCACCGAGGGACTGTTACACGTCCCCTTCGCCGTCGTGAACCCCCCGACCGACGGCGCCGTCCCGTCGCTGAACGACGGTCGTCACCTCCCGCTCAGACGGTTGGGCTCGTTCGTCGAGGGCCTCGTCGACGACCACCTCCGAGACGTGACCGCCGACCGGGCCGCCGCCGAAGTCGTCGGACGGACGCCGACGTGGGACGACCCCCCGGACGACCCTCGATGGGACCGGGCGATGCGTTGCGTCTACGACGGCGACGTGAAGACGGTCTGGGACACGACCGGCGAGACGCGGCGGTACGACCTCGCCGCCGACCGACCGAGTTGGCAGTCCGAGGCCGGACGGCGAGACGGCGTCCCGGCCGCAGACACCGACCCGCCGTTCGGCGTCCCCGTCGAGTCAGCCAAACAGCGTGCGGTCGGCCGGTCCTCGACGGCGATTCTCGACGACGGCACGGCCCGTCACCTCGAACAACTGGGGTACCGGTGAGCCGCCCGTCGGTGCCCGAAGGGGACCTGCTCGGCTAGCCGCGGTGGCGACTGTCGCCCATCCGAGACGGGGTGCCGTGACGAGGCGACTGACAGTTTTATTTAGCCCTCCCGCTTAGCCGGTCAGTGTGTCGACGCCGGAACGCGACATCGGGGCCGTCCTCGACGAGTCAGGACCGGACTACGACGGCTTCTCGTTCGAGACGCCGGGCGGCGGTCACCAGAGCGACGTCTATCTGGTGACCCTCGACCACGGCGGCGAGCAGTACGAAGTAGTGGTGAAGTTCAAACCGCCCGGCGACGTTCCGTTCGACGTCGAACCGAAACTCCACGAGTACGTCGCCAACCGGACGGACGTGCCGGTCCCGCGAATCCTCGTGTTCGAACGCGACCCGGCCGTCGACGTCCCGCCGTACTTCGTCACCGAACGCGTCCACGGCGAGAACCTCGCCGAGAAGTTCGCGGGCCTCTCGACGGACCACCGCCAACGGATTCTCCGACAGGCGGGCGAGATACTGGGAGACATGCACTCAGAGATAGGGTTCGAGGCGTTCGGTCGCCTCGACCTCCACGACGACCGTCTCATCGTCCGCGACTGGATGGGGAGCTGGCGGGAGTACTTCGAACAACTCACCCGGACGCATCTCTCCCGCCTCGACGAGACACGGTTCGCCGACGTCGCTGACCGTGCGACGTCGCGCATCGAACCGGCGCTGGACGTCGTCCCCGAAGACGGCGTCCCGCGACTCGTCCACGACGACTTCCGGCCCGCGAACCTCCTGTTCGACCCCGGAGCCGAGGCCCCGATAACGGCGGTCCTCGACTGGCAGGACGTGCTGGCGGCCCTCCCCGAGTACAACCTCGCTCAGACGGAGTTCCTCTTCATCGACTCCTCGTTTCGCGACCCGGAGACGTGCGAGACGCTCCGGTCGGCGTTCCACGAGGGCTACCGCTCACAGCGCTCGATGGCCTTCGAGGACGGCTACGAGGAGCGACGCCCGCTGTACCAACTGTCGACGCTGCTGTGGCGGATGGCGGGGTTCGAGGCGGCCTTCGCCGACGAGTCGGGGCTGGCACAGGCCCGCGCGGAGGCGCAGTACCGCCAGCAGTTCGAGCGCCTCGTCGAGGCGGTTCCCTCCTGAGGCCTTTCGCCGCTCGGCACTCGTCCCGTCGCGACGATACGCCGCCTCCGGCATCCTGACCGATATCGTCGGCGGCCGCTATCGACGTGGAGAGAAACGAGTGAAGAACCAGCCGTAGCGGTACGCAGTCAGGGGGTCGTCTCGACGCCCGGTTCGAGCCACGGTTCGGTCCGCCCCACTGTCACCGAATCGAACTGGACGAGCCAGTTCTCGTCGCCGCGTTCGAACGCGTCCAGCGCGTCGCCCACCGTGTAGGTCATGTCGTCGTCGGTGCAGGGGAACACCGCCTGCAACCGCTTGTCGTCGTAGACAGCCAGCGAGACGACGGGGAACACGACGACGTCGTCGACCCGGTCCAGTCCGACGTAACTCCGGGTCCGGCGCTCGAAGGCCGGTTCGAGCGACGACCCGTTCCGCTCGGCCCAGTCGCGGAACTCCTCGTAGGTCGCCAGCGCCCCCGACCGCTTGTCCTCGGCCATCGTCCGGATGCGCTGCCACTCGCCGGCGACCATCGAGTCGGTGAAGACGCCGTTGGCCTCGAGTCGCTTCACCCTGTTGAGCACCTGCTGCTGGGCATCGAACGTGCCGTAGGTGTCTCCCCGAAGATACAGTTCCGCCCGAAGGTGTGTGTCGGTTGTCATGGCCCTCTCGTTCGAACCATCTCCGGACGACGACTAAACTCTTTCCCAGATTCTCGTGTTCGTAAAACTATACGAACTCACGAAGGAACTGCGTCTTTCGAGGCCCGAAATACGGAAAATATCCACTTGATACGATATCCAGATTGTCGCAACGTGACAACAAAAGAAAACTATATTTCTGCGGTGGTCGATGAGCGTTTCGTCCGACGTCGAAGAAACGCACGCCACACCACTGGCGAGTATTAGTCGGTGATTGCTTCGGGAGCGAGCCGGTCGGTCCCAATGTGTCCGGCTGTAGCTACCGTCGACACCAGTCGCTGTCCGAAACAAGGGGCCTCTCGGAGACGGGTACTTCGGGCGTCGGTCGCAGAAGGAGAGAACAGTCCAGTTAGTCGTCCGCGCTCGCTTCCGCACCGGTCGCGACGACGTCGATTTCGCCGGCGTCGAGTTCCTGTTCGATTTCGCGGGCGGCCTGCACCATGTTCTCCATCTTGCCACGCGCGATTTCGCGGGGCAGGAGCTTCACGCCGCAGTCCGGCGAGACGGTGAGTCGCTCCGGTGGGACGACTTCCAGCCCCTTCTTGATGTTGTCCTTGATCTCCTCGACGGACTCCACTTCGGCGGTGTGGGCGTCCAGGACACCCATCGCGAAGTCCTTCGTGAACTCGTGTTCCTTGAACACGTCTAGCTGGTCGAAGTCGCCGTTGGCGAGTTCGAGGTCGTACTCGTGGACGGGGTAGTCAAGAATCTCGGGGTAGATGCGCGAGTAGTCGCCGTAACAGACGTGGAGGCCGAGACGGACGTCGTCCGGAATCTCGTCGACGATGCGTTCGAGACACTCGCCGACGATAGCGTGGTCGTCCGGCGTCGTCGCCAGCGCCGGTTCGTCTATCTGGATGTAGCGGGCACCGGCGTCGACGAGCGCCTCTATCTCCTCGTTGACGAGGTCGGCCAGTTCGTAGGCCAGTTGCTCCTCGCTGTCGTACACCTCGTTGAACGACCAGTTCGCCAGCGTGTACGGACCGGTGATGGGGACCTTCACGGGGCGGTCGGCCACCTCGTCGGTGAACTCGAACTCCTCGACCAGCCACTGCTCGCCGTACTCCACCTCGTCGGCGACGCTCGGCTTGTCGAAGTAGTTGTGTCCCCACACCTTCACGCGGCCGTTGAACTCGTAGCCGTCGATGCGGTGGGCGAAGTACTCGACCATCTCGTTGCGGCGCATCTCGCCGTCACAGACGACGTCGAGGCCACAGCGCTCGTGTTCGTGCGTGACGAGTCGCGAGGCGTCGTCCTTCGACTCCTCCCACTCTTCGGCGCCGAAGTCGGCGTCCTCGTCCTCGAACATCTCGCGGGCGCGGTCGTGCCACTTCGGCTTGGGGTAGGAGCCGACGACGGTCGTCAGCAGGAAGTGGTCGTTCGGGTGATTCTCCGGTCGGAACTGCTCTCGTGGGCCTGTCATGCTTCCACCTCTTCGAGGTCGGCGGCGTTCGCAAGCGCTTCCAGTTTGTCCGCGAACTTGTTGACGGGGAGATAGAACAGTTCGGTGTTCGCGGTGGCGTAGACGGTGTCGTACACCGTGTTGGTCTGCTGTTCGAACCAGTCGATGCGGTCGCGGATGGTCTCGGGGGACTCGACCAGCGTGTTCTGGCCGTCGACGACGCCCAGTGCGACGTCGTCTTTCGTCCCGTACTCCTGAACGTTGTAGACGTTGCTGTCGTGGTCGGCGACGAGGTCGAAGCCGATGGCGTCGACGTCGGCGTCCATCAGGTGCGCGTAGGTCTTCTCCTCGATGGCGCCCCAGTAGGTGTGGGTGACGACGTCGGCGTCGGTGGCGTTCGCGACGGCGTCGATGGCCTCGCTCACTCGCTCGTCCGTGCCGTCTGCGGGGTCGTTCTCGACCAGCGAGGGTTCCAGCAGGAACAGCGTCTCGACCTCGGGGAACTGTTCGACCTCGCCGGCGAGGAACTCGGCGACGGCGTCGAGGAACGCGGCCTCGTCGCCGTAGTGTTCGTCCGTCGCGAGGTCCGACAGCGAGTACGGGCCCGGCAAGACCGCCTGCAGGCCGTCGTCGACCAGTTCGGCGGCCGCGTCGAGTTCGGCGGCGACGTCGCCGTCCGGCGTCAGGTCGTCCTGCACGACCGGCTCTCGGTAGAAGTTGTTGTTGTCGTAGTAGCGGACGATGCCACGGGTCTCGACGCTGTCGTGGACCGCCAGCGGGTGGGCGAGCATGTCGTCCCAGCGGAGTTGCCCCTCGACGACGCGGTCGAGGCCGGCGTCCTGCTGGAGCGAGACGACGTCTTCGCGGGCGCGGTCGTAGGCGTCGACGATTGCCGCACCTTCGTCACCGCTGACGAGGTCCGTCTTCTGGTGACCCTTCAGGTCGGACAGTTCGTCCTTGGCCCAGTCCGGCAACGGGAACAGGCCGGGTGTCGTGGCGACTATCTGTGTCATTGCACCCGGCTACGAAATGACGGACTTTAATATTTCCTATTCGAGAAAATGCTCAGTAGTAATCATACTCGTACGAACCGCAGGACGACGAGCTGTTCGTAGGGGTGTTTCTCGCTCGCGACCCGCTCTCCCGCGAGTCCGTGCTGACGGGCGTACTCGCGGACAGCGTCGGGGTCGGTGAGGCTGCTGACCAACAGGAGCGCCTCCCCGTCGGGGGCGAGCACTCGACCGACGGATTCGAGGAACGGGTCGACGAGTCGCCGCCCGTCTTCGCCGCCCGACAGTGCCTGTTCCATCCAGTCGTCCCACTCTCTCTCCGACGGCGTCGGGAGGTAGGGCGGGTTGAACGCCACGAGGTCGAACGACTCCTCGTGGAACGGGTCGACGAGGTTGCCTCGGACGACTGTCACACCACGCTCTCGGGCCTGCTGGCAGGCGAGCGGATTCACGTCGACGCCGACGGCGTCGGCACCGGCCTCGGCCATCGCCGCGGCGACGAACCCCGACCCGGTTCCCACGTCGAGCGTCTGGTCACCGTCGCCGACGCGTTCTCGCACTGCCCGTGCGAGTAGGGCCGAGTCCTCGGCCGGTTGGTACACCGATTCGACGCCACGCTGGTCCGCGAGCGACGGCCGTCCGGCGTCATCGGCACCGTCGTTCCCGCCCTCACCGGTCATCTGTCAGGCCTCCGGGTCGCCCACGTCGTAGGCCAGCGTCGCGAGGTCGGCGAAGCCGGCCGGTGTGAGGTTCCCCGCGCGGGCGCTCATCAGATCATCGTCGGCGGCGTCGACCACCGCGTCGGGGTCGCCCAGCCCCGAGATGTGGGCGGTGTTCCGGACGGCGTTGCGCATCGTCTTGCGACGCTGGGTGAACACGGCCTTCAGGAACTCCATGAAGAACTCGTCGTCGGGGACGGTGTAGTCGGGTTCGCGGGGGGTCGTCCGCACGAGCGCGCTCGTGACGCGTGGCTGGGGGTCGAACGCCCCTTTCGGCACCGTCTCGACCACCTCGACGTCGGCGTAGTGACCTGCCGTGACGGAGAGTCGACCGTAGTCGTCCGTTCCGGGGGCCGCGGCCATCCGCTCGGCGAACTCCTGCTGGAACATCAGCACCATCGGGCGACCGTGGGGCAGTAACCGGAACGCGATTTCGGACGACGCCCCGTACGGCAGGTTCGAGACGCTCGCGGTGAACGCCGGCAGGTCGACGTCGAGGGCGTCCCCTTCGACGACGGTCAGCCGGTCTGCCTCGATTTCCTCGGCGAACTCCTCGCGCAGGTGGGCCGCGAAGTCGCGGTCGCGTTCGACGACCGTGACTCGGTCCGCGACCGCCAGCAAGCGGTCGGTCAGGGCGCCGGGGCCGCCACCGATTTCGAGGACGTGCGCGAGGTCCATCTCCGCCTCGACGGCGTACTCGGGGATGCGGTCGAGGACTCGGTCGTCGACGAGGAAGTGCTGGTCCTGCCGGGTGTCGGCCCGCTTGCCCGCCCGGCGGACGAGGGCGTCGGGGTCACGGGTACCGGTCGGCGTGTCGGTCATCGTGACTCCGTAGACGGTCGGCGATTGAAAAGGGCGACTACTCGGGCCGTTCCGCGACGAGGGTGGCTCCTGAACTCCGTTTACTCGCCGCCCTCGCCTTGCTCGCTCCGGCGCACGAACAACCGATACTTCAGGTCGTCTTCGCGCAGTTCTTCGAGGATGCGCTCGACGAGCACTTCCTCTGGATTGTGGAGGCCGCTGACCCGCTCTCCGAGGTCCTCGAAGCTCTCGAAGGGCTTGCGCTTTCGCTCGTCGAGAATCGTGTTCCGGAGTTTCTTCCCGATGCCCGGCAGGAGGTTCAACTGGTGGAGTCGCAGGGTGATCGGCTGGGCGTCGTTGTAGAAGTCGACGAACCGCCCTTCGTCTGCCTCGACTACCTCTTCGACGGCGTACTCCAGTTCCGAGCGGGCGCCGCTGGGGAGGTCGTCGAACTCTCGCTCCCGCACGCGACCGAACTCGGTCAGGTCGATGCGGTCCCCGAACGCGATGTCGGCGTCGTCGGAAAGCGTGAGTTCGTAGATGTAGAACTCCTCGATACCGAGGGCGTACGCGAGCGGCTCTTTCTGGTGCTGTGGCCTGTCGTCGTCGCTCCGACCGTGTGGGAGGACGTCGAGCACTGCCGCGACCATGTCGTCGCCACCGCTCTCCGTGCTGCTCATGTACTGCGGTACGACGAGAACGCACTTAATGGCGATGGATAGACACACTACGCCCGGTGGGTCGAAACCCGACCGCTCAGGCGTACTGCTTGACGATATCGAGAATGTCGTCGAGTTCGTCGCCGCTGAGCGTGTACCGCTCCTGTGCGAAGACCGCGCGGAGTTCGTCCCGGTCGAGGGGACGGAGGTTCGCTATCTTGTAGGCCGTCGCCTCGTCGACCTTCTCCAGTTCCTGCAGTTGCTCGACGAACTCGAGGGATTCCTCGGGGTCGAGCAGGGCGAAGCGGTTGACGTGCTCGATGGCACGCTTGAGTTCGTAGCGCATCTCGCGCTCCTCGTCGGCCGCGCGCTCCATCTCGAGGTCTTCGAGGACCGCTTTCGTCTCGGCGAGGGTCAGGTACTCCTCGTCGACCTTCTCTTTGAAGATGGTCATCGCTCAGTTCTCTTGCCGGCGCAGGTGTGCGGGCTTGACGACGACCGTCTTCTCCTTGCCGCCGTCGACGATTTCGACCTGGTAGGCACGTCCCTGCTGGCCGGCGACGGTGCCGGTCTGGCCGTCGAACCGCGGGTGGAAGCGACCGTCGGGCACCGAGGGGTCGATTTTGAGGTGGACCTTTTCGCCGTTCTCGAACTGCTCGACGGCGCGCTGGGGCGGCGAGGTACCGCCGTCGCGGGGCTTGTTCTTGAGTTTGTTCCGAGTTCCTTCGAGAGGGCCGTTTGAACTAGGCATTCTTGCTCACCGCTTGTCCGGTCGCCCTAATAAAACGTGCGTTCCACGGCCGCGGGCGTGACGGGTTCTCGCAGTGCTGCGGCTACCGGATTCGGGGAACGCGAAAACGGGAGCCAGTGCTCAGAGGCGGCCGACGCTGTCGACTTCGACGGACTCGACGCCGTCGACTCCGCTGAACGCTTCCTCGACGGCCTCGGTCCCGCCGGCGTCGTCGGGGACGATGACCGTCGGGAGGAGTGCGACGAGGCCGAACGCGACGTCGTCACGCTCGAAGCCCTTGATCTTCGCTCCTTCGGGAAGCGACCCTTCGAGACGCTCCTGCAGGTCGTCGAGGTCGACTTCCGGGCTCTGCGGCATGATCTTGATCTTGGCGGCTACCTTTCCCATGGTTATGGACCCGTGAATCCGCAGTCGGGGCACTTGTAGAGGTTACTCTGCTTGCGGCAGGTCGAACAGCGGTAAATCTGCTGGCCGCAGTCCGGGCACTTGAACGCGGCGGCGTTCGTGCCGGCGATGTTGATGCCACACGAGACGCACTTTTGCGTCCGCTTTTGCTGGCTCTCGCTCATACCACCCCGTATCCGACCGCGGCTTTTAACGGTTGCCAAACGTCGTCGTCGTCACGGCAAAGAGTGGCACGCTCAGCTCCCCGGCAGGATGTCGCCCAGCGCGGCACCGATGGCCATCGGCACGAACGCCACGCTACAGACGCACAGCGACTCCCACGTGGCCGTCAGGTCCGTTGTCGACCATTCGACCACGCCCCATCCCGTCAACAGGGCGACGGCGACGACGAACGCCGTGAGGGTGACCCCGGCCAGTCGGCGCGGGACGATGCCGAAGATTCGCCTGGCGACCCGGACGTCCTGGAAGTCGGCGACGTAGAGGATACCGACGACCATCGCGATGGCCGAGACGAGCGTCCCGGCCAGATACAGCGGGTGCTGAGCGATGTGGCGACCGGCGTCGACGGTCCCGCCCTCGACGGCCATCGGAATCCCGAACAGCAGCGACCCGAGGACGGACTCCGCGAGGTCTTCGCGGTCGAACCCGTAGACGACGCGACCGAAGACGACCGGTTCGTCGTCCTGAGCCTCGGCCGCCGCCCGCATCGCTTCTCTGACCTGCCTGCGTTCTTCCGGTGAGTCGACGAGCGACTCTAACTCCTCCAGTTCGTCGAACAACTCGCTGATGCCGTCGTCGTCGTCGACTTCGACGGTGTCGTCGACGCTCATCGCTCGTCGACCCCGTCGGCGCGGGCGTCGATGGTCGGGTTCAGTTCGCCGGGGCGAGTCGGTTCACCGTTCGTCCACACGTAGAACCCCTCGCCGGTCGACTGCCCGAGTCGGCCCGCCGCGACGGCGTCCCTGAGCAGCGACGGTGGCTCGAAGCGCGCCCCCAGCCGTTCGGTCAGGTCCGTCAGTCCGTCGAGGACGGCGTCGAGTCCCATCGCGTCGGCGCGCGCGAGCGGTCCGCGGCCGTCTCCGGTGCGCGTGGCCGCCCGGTCGACGTCGGGGACGGTGGCGACGCCGTCCTCGACCATCTGGACGGCCTCACGGATGCTCGCGAGTTCGTAGCGTGCCGCGGCGAAACCGGGACTGTCCCGGACGACGACCGGGACGCCGTCGAGTCCGCGGACGAACGCCGTCGCGCGGTCACGCGTCGTCGCCGTCGTCTGGTCCGCGAGGACGACCTCGACGACGTCGCCCGCATCCGGGTCGGGGAAGTGGAGTCCTACCGCACGGTTGGGTGCTCGTAACCCCGCCGCGACGGCCGTCACCGACACGGTCGTGTCGCCGGTCGCGACGAGGGTGTCGTCGGCGACCATCGTCTCGACGTCTGCAAGCAACTCCCGGCGGGCCGCCGTCTCGCCGTCGGTCGCGTCGAGGACGACGTCGGCCCCGTCCATGGCGCTCTGGAGCCCAGTCGTCCCGTCGACCGAGTCCGTGACGGTGCCGTCGTCTACGGCCTGTGCGACGGCGTCGACGCTGTCCATCACCGCGTTCGCGTTCTCGTCGTACAGACGGACGGCGTGGCCTGCACGTACGCACCGTCGGGTGAGGACTCGCCCACGCGGGCCGGCCCCCAGTACGGCCACGTTCATGAACCAACTACCGCACTCCCTCGGGTTAAGCGTTTATTCGGCCTCGATTCACCGACGGCCCCCGGGTTTCACCCCCGATAAGTGGTGCCAACCACCCAAACATTTATACGTAATAGGCCTTTCTCCGTAAAAGAACACATGGAACGGCCGACGCGCCAGCGGGATACGGACCAGGAGGAGCGTGAGCAGGAGTCCGAGGACACTGGTCAACAAACCTGTCCCGAATGTGAGTCGGAGAATATCTCCAGTGACGGCGGCGGAGAACTCGTCTGCGAGGACTGTGGGCTAGTCATCGAGGACGAGAACATCGACCGCGGGCCCGAGTGGCGCGCGTTCAATCACTCCGAACGCCAGTCCAAGTCACGCGTCGGAGCGCCGACGACACAGACGATGCACGACAAGGGCCTGACCACCCAGATCGACTGGAAGGACAAGGACGCCTACGGTCGGTCCCTGTCGTCGGAGAAACGCTCCCAGATGCACCGCCTCCGAAAGTGGCAAGAGCGAATCCGGACGAAAGACGCCGGCGAACGGAACCTCCAGTTCGCGCTCTCCGAAATCGACCGGATGGCCTCCGCACTGGGCGTCCCACGCTCCGTGCGAGAGGTGGCCTCGGTCATCTATCGACGGGCACTCAACGAGGACCTCATCCGCGGTCGCTCCATCGAGGGCGTCGCCACCGCCTGCCTGTACGCCGCCTGTCGGCAGGAAGGCATCCCGCGGAGTCTCGAAGAGGTGTCCGACGTCTCCCGCGTCGAACAGAAGGAGATCGGGCGCACGTACCGGTACGTCGCACAGGAACTCGAACTCAAGATGGAACCGGTCGACCCCAAGCAGTACGTCCCCCGGTTCGCCTCCGAACTCGACCTCTCCGAGGAGGTCCAGTCGAAGGCCAACGAGATAATCGACACCACCGCCGAACAGGGCCTGCTCTCGGGGAAGTCCCCCACCGGCTACGCCGCCGCGGCCATCTACGCCGCCTCGCTGCTGTGTAACGAGAAGAAGACACAGCGCGAAGTCGCCGACGTGGCACAGGTGACGGAGGTCACCATCCGCAACCGGTATCAAGAGCAGATCGAAGCGATGGGCATCCACTGACTGCCCACGTCGCCACGCTCGCACCGTCGCCGTTTCTTCGAGAGCCGAACTCGCCTAGTCGGCAGTCACGACGCTGTCGCCGACGGTGACTTCGCGCATCGTCGTCCACGCCTGCAGTGCGATGACGCCGAACCCGACTTTCGTCACTACGTCGAGGTAGACGATGACCAGCGACGCCGTCTCGACGTCCATCAGGCCGATACCCGACACGCCCAGTACCCAGACGACGGGGTACACGAGCCAGAGGACGACGACGAAGTTCCGCAGCGTCCGGTAGAGACTCTCTTCGAGTTCCGAGAGCACCGTCTCGGCGGCGGCCGCGACTGGGCCGTACAGGAGGTAGACGACGCCGCCGAAACAGGCCGCACCGAGCGCGAACAGGCCGTAGTTCAGCGGGTCGGGGACGAGGGTCCCGGCGAACCCGAAGACGATGGTCAGCGCCTGCAGGCCGACGAGTTTGCCGATGTCGCTCCTGCTGGCCTGTGCGAGCAGTCCCAGATAGAGGACGTTGATGGGCGTCGTCACCAGCCAGTCCGCGTAGCGGACGACGTACACCGTGTGCCCGGCCGCCTGTATCCGGCCCACACCGAGCGCTAGCAGGACGTACGCGACGATGGCGACGCCCGGAATCGCCACGAGCAGGAGGTAACGCCTCCGCGTCGCTTCGGGGACGAGCGTGTAGCCGTAGGCCAGCACGGCCGTCCCGAGCAGTTCTCCGAGCAGTCCCAGCGTGAACCAGAGTGTTATCGTGTCCATTGTCAGTCGTCCGTCGTGGCCGTCGCGCCGCCGGCACCGGTCGCCTCGGTGGTGTCGACGTCGAAGCGGTCGAGTAGCGATTCGAGGTCGGCCGCGCGCTCACGGAGTTCCCGTGCGGAGTCGGCCACCTCCGCGATGGAGGCAGACTGGTCCTCGGCCGCACCGGCGACGGTGTCGGCCTCGGTCGCGGTCTGCTGTGAGATAGTGGAGAGGTCGTCGATGGTGCCCATGACCTCCTGTGCGGTCCGGGCCTGTTCCTCGGTCGCTCGGTCTATCTCCTGGATACCGGTGTCGACCTCCTCAGTGTACTCGACGATGGTCTCCAGTGCGTCGACCGTCTCCTCGACGGTGTCGACGCCCTCGGTGATGCGCTCGCTCGTCGACTCCATCGTCTCGACGGTGTCGCCGGCCTGGGTCTGGATGCGCTCGATGCGCTGTTCGATGTCTCCGGCGGCGGATTTGGTCTCTTCCGCGAGGCCCTTGATCTCGTCCGCGACGACGGCGAACCCGGCCCCGTCGCCGTCGGCGTGTGCGGCCTCGATGGAGGCGTTCAGCGCGAGCATGTTCGTCTGCTCGACGATGTTCGTGATGACGCCGACGATCTCGCCGATCTCGTCGAGTTCCTCGTCGAGTGCGGTAATCTCCTCGACGGTCTCCTCGGTCTCGGCCTCGATGGCGTTCATCTCCGCGATGGCCTCCTGTGCGGCCTCGCGGCCGTCTTCGCCCACCTCGGCGGCGGACTGTGAGGTGTCTGCCACCTGCTGGGCGGAGGCGGCGACTTCCTCGGCCGTCGCCGAGAGGTTGTCCATCTCGCTGGAGGCCTCCTGGAGGCGTTCGCTCTGTTCCGTGGTCCCCTCGAATATCTCCTGAATCGACTTCGAGACCTGCTGGCTGGCCTGGTCGACGCGTTCGGCGTTCGACCCGACGCGCTCGGTCGACTGGAGGACGTTCGCCGCGAACGTCTTCATGTCCGCGATAGTCTCCTCCAGTGCGTCGAGTGTGGCGTTTATCTCCGTCCCGACGTCGGCCATCGCGTCGCTCATGCTGTCGTCGTCGACGCGGGCCGTGAGGTCGCCGTTCGCGGCGGCCTCTAGCGCGTCACTGTACTCGTCGGCCTTGAGTTCGAGGTGGCCGCTGAGCGCCTGCATCTCGTTGCGCTCCTGTTCGACGTCCTCCTTGGCGGCCTGCGCCTCCTGCTTGGCCTGCTCGGCCTCC
Organism: Haloarcula rubra; assembly: GCF_019599465.1. Taxonomy (GTDB): domain Archaea; phylum Halobacteriota; class Halobacteria; order Halobacteriales; family Haloarculaceae; genus Haloarcula; species Haloarcula rubra. Next base: position 79,468 of record NZ_RKLR01000001.1, on the reverse strand, counting down.
TCACGAGCGGCCTCGGCCTCGGATATCTGTTCCCGGAGGCTGGCGCGCATGTCGTCGAACGCGCCGTACAGCGTCCCGAACTCGTCGGTCCGCGACGTCCTGAGTTCGACGTCGAGGTCGCCCTCGGCCATCGCCTCGGCCTTCGCGGAGAGGCGACGGAGTGAGGCTATCGTGTTCCCGCCGATGGTCACACCGACCAGACCGAGGTTGATGACGGCCAGCAGGATGAGCGCGACGAGGTCGGAGTTTATCTGGTCGCTCAGGGCGTAGGCCTGCTCCGGGTTCGCGTGGACCATCACGACCCAGTCGTGGGAGTCCAGACGGGTGAGTCCCATCAGCATCGCCCCCGTCTCGACGAACGTGCTGTTGCCCGGTGCCAGCGAGGCGACGGGGGCACCGTCCAGTCGGGAGACGGGTGCGGTCGTCCCTATCTTCGACGTGTTCGGGTGGGCGACGAACTCCCCGTCGGTGTCGACGACGGTGGTGTACGACCCGGCCCGCTGGTTCGAGATGTCCTGTGCTTTCGATTCGAGGTCCGTCATGTAGACGACGGCGCGGTTCTCCGCCCCGGGAACCGGCGACACCACCGCGATTATCGGGTGGTCGACGACGGAGACGGTGAACGGGTCGGTGACGTGGGTGTCGTCCGGACTACTGAACGAGGGCGGGTCCGTCGCGAACGGCGCGCCCTGTTCGGCGGCGTCGACGCCGACGAACTGCTCGTTCGAACTGGCGACGATTTCACCGGTGTCGGTGTTCACGTAGTGGACCGCGACCACGTCGGGCGGCACCTCGTCGTTCTCGACGAGGCCGGTCAGTCTGTCCTGTATCGCCGTCTGTGAGCCGTCGGAGAAGACGGGCAACCGAGACGTCGTCCGCACGTTGCGCCGTGTCGTCGTCAACCAGGCGTCCAGTTGGCCGGCCTGCGTATCCGACAGCGCCGTCATGTCGCCGGCGACGTCGTCTTCGAGCGTCGCAGAGGCCTGCAAGCTGACGACGGCGCCGAACGCGACGATGACGACGATAGCGAACGCGAGCGCGACTCCCAGCCGCGCGGCGTAGCTATCGCCGACGACGCTGGGGAGCGGCGAATCCCTGTCTGTTGGCATCCCGAGGGAATATGGAAAACCACCGTTAAAACCTTCCTCCGCCATTCTCAACCCTGATAAGCCGACTATGCTCTCCACTCGCACCAAAACAGTGATACGTTCCTGCACTCGATTGTCATCGTATCGCGCCAATGACATCGGAGTCAGGTGGGGGAGGGGCACCCAGCACCGTCGTGGCGGACGTGCTGACCGGGACGGACGTCGACAGGGACCGTCTGCCGACGCTGCTGGGGTTGCTGGAGGTCGGCGACCGGCAGGTCCGTCTCGGGGTGGCGACGGCGCTCTGTGTCCTCGCCGAGGAGCACCCCGATACGGTCGCGTACCTCACCGGACGACTCGCGGACCGGATACGGAGCGACGACGACCTCGCGGCCGGCCTCGCCCTCGACTATCTCGCCGCTCGCCACCCCGACACCGTCGAGCGCGAACTCGAGGCACTCCTCGGTCCCGAAGAGTCGTCTCACGACGTCGAGAAGTCGAACCCGACGCGTGGCGGCCTCGGCAACCGGGACCTCGGACGGACGACGCTCGCCGGGGGCGGTCCCGCACCCGGACCCCGCCGGGTGTACACCGACGAGGAGGGCGAGGACGCGACCGACGCCGACGCCACGGACGACGAGACGGACGAACTGACCGAGGAATCGGGACGGACTATCGGCCAGCGCCCACGGGCGAACGACGCCGAGTGGCTCTCGCTCGTCGAGTACGAGAGTCGGTTCGACTCGTTCACGGTGCTGGCACCTCGGGACCGGCGACAGTACAGCGACACGTACCGGACGCTCGGCGTCGTCGACGACGAGGAGTACGCCGTCGCACTCCGCGTCCTGCGTGGCGGCGACACCGGCGACACGGACTTCTGTTCGGGCCTCCGGGCCCGCCTGTCCGACTGGGCGTCGGTCGGCGACGTTGACAACGTCGTGACGCTGTACGACTGGGCCGCGGACCCGCGCTTCTGGATGGCGACCGAGTACACGGACCTGCGACTGGCCGACCGCGACCGACTCCCGCCGGCCGAGGCCGCGTGGCACGCCGAACGACTCGCGAGCGCTCTCTCGACGCTCCACGAGCGAGGTGTCGTCCACGCCGGTATCGACCCGAACGCCGTCGCGTACTACGGGAACGTCCTCCGAGAGGGGGACCGACAGCCACCGTTGCTCGACAACGTCGGCCTCCTCTCGGTGTACAGACGCCACGCGGACCCGTCGCAGTTCCTCGACCCCCGCTACGCCGCGCCGGAGTACTACGAGCGCCGGTTCGGCCGCATCGACCACGCCACCGACGTCTACCAACTCGGTGCCGTCTGTTACCGCCTGTTCACCGGCCGGCCGCCCTATCGGGGCGAGTTCGAGGCCGTCCGTGACGAAGTGCTCCACGGGCCGCCACCGGCACCGACCGCCGTGGCCGACGTCCCGGAGGAACTCGACGCCGTCGTCGCGAAGGCGATGGCGAGGAAGAAACTCACGCGCTACGAGACGGCGACACACCTTGCGCAAGAGCTACGTGCCCTCAGGGACCCAGAGGTGGACGATGGTGGGTAGCATCGAGGTGGGGTTGCCGTTCGCGCCGAACAACCCGAACCTGACGTTCATCTTCTTCGTCGCGCTCACCCTGCTGGTGGTGCTTGGACTTCGGTTCAGTTTCTACGCCTACCGGAACCGGCGGGAGAGTGACCTCGTGGCCGAACACAGACTGTGGGACTATCTGGCCCTCGTCGGCCTCCTCGCGGTCGGGTTCGCGGTCCTCGGGTTGGTCGAGATACTGACGACGTACGTGTTGCCGTTCAAGAGCGCGCTGTTGCTCGCACACGTGTTCCTGCTCGCGGTGACGATGCGGATTCTCTACCGGAGCGTCGTCCCCGCTGCGACCGACGGGGGGACGACTCGCGAGCGCACGCTGACACGGGCCGCGGTCCTCGCCGTCGCCGTCGTCTTCGTCGGGTTCGCTCTCGTCGGCCGCAGTCCGGCGTTGCTGGCGGCACTGAGCGGGAGCGCGCTGGCCTTCGCCGTGGCCGGGTTCTCCTTCGGCCGACGCGGCGCCGCCGAGACGCGCGTGCAGGGGACCGTCGTCGACACGCTCCTCCGTCACCTCCTCCCGGTCCTGCTGTTCGCGTCGCTGGTCCCCGCCGTCGAACTCGCCGTACTGGTCGGACTGGACCGCGTCGTCGTCCTCCACATACAGGTGGTGTTCGTCATCATGACGGCGACGACGCTGATGACGGCGACCATCAAACTCCGGCAGAACCTCGCTAGCCTCTAACCCCACCCTTTTGCTCGCTCGCGGCACATCGTGAGTACATGCGCGCTGTCAGATTCCACGAGCACGGCGGTCCAGATGTACTCACAGTCGAGGAGATTCCCCGGCCGGAACCCGACGCCGACGAGGTACTGGTCGCGGTGGACGCCGCCGCGGTCAACCCCGTCGACACCTACTTCCGCGAGGGCGGGTACGCCCCCGGCGAACTGCCGTGGATTCCGGGCTCTGACTGTGCCGGGACGGTCGCCGAGGTCGGGGCCGACGTCGAGGGCTACGCCGAGGGCGACCGGGTGTTCGCGACGGGACTGGGGAACTGGTTGCAGGGGACCTGCGCGGAGTACGCCGTCGTCCCCGAGTCACACCTCGCGCACCTCCCCGAGAGCGTCGACTTCGAGACGGGCGCGGCCATCGCACTCGTCGGCGTCACCGCGTGGCAGACGCTCGTCGACGCCTGCTCGCTCGAACCCGGCGAGCGAGCCCTGATTCACGGCGGGAGCGGCGGCGTCGGCCACGTGGCCGTCCAGTTGGCCGCCGCCACGGGGGCGCGGGTCACGACGACGGCCTCGCCGGAGTACCACGACCGCCTGCGGGAACTGGGCGCCGACGACGTACTGGACTACCGCCGGGACGACCTCGAAGACGCCGTCGTGGCGGCCGGTCGGCCCGACGTGATTCTGGACCACCGCCTCGACGACTACCTCTCGTTCGACGTCGACGTCGCCGCACAGAGCGCCCGCATCGCCGCCATCGGCAACTCGGACCCGGACGCGACCTTCGAGAGCGTCCCGCAGTGTCGCGCGAAGGACGTGTCGGTCCACCACGTCTCGATGTTCAACACGCCCGACTTCGGCGCGGTACTCGGCCGTCTGGCGAACCTGCTCGAAGACGGCCACCTGACGGCCGACGTCGCCGAGACCTACCACCTCGGCGAGGTCGACGACGCACAGACCGACGTCGTCTCCGAGAGTTTCCTCGGGAAACTGGTCGTCACGCCCTGAAGTTTTACCCCGGTGCCGTACCTCTCCGTTCACATGTCCGTCACCTTCGACTTCGACGGGGAGGTCGCACTGGTCACCGGCGTCGGCGGCGCACTCGGGAGTTCCGTCGCGAACGCGTTCCTCGAAGCGGACGCGACGGTCTGTGGCGCCGACGTGGTCGAACCCGACAGCGACGACTTCCAGTTGTCGGACCCCGACCGCATCCACTTCCATCGGGGCGACTTCACCGACGAGGACGACGTCGCGTCGGTCGTCAAGAGCGTCGTCGACGAACACGGTCGCCTCGACTACCTGTTGAACATCGCGGGCACGTGGCGCGGCGGCGACCCGATACACGAGACCGAGGTCGACACGTTCGACTTCCTGTTCGACGTCAACCTGAAGACCATGTTCCTCGCCTCGAAACACGCTCTGCCCCACCTACAGGAGACAGAGGGAGCAATCGTCTCGGTCTCCGCCCGGTCGTCGCTCGAAGGCGGCGAGGGAGACGGCCTCTACCGCGCGACGAAGGCCGGGATTCGGCTGCTGACCGAGACCATCGCCGAGGAGAACCTCGGGACCGTCAGGGCGAACAGCGTCATGCCGAGCGTCATCGACACCCCGATGAACCGCGAGATGATGCCGGACTCGGACTTCGACGAGTGGGTCGACCCGGCCGACATCGCCGCCACGATGTTGTTCCTGTGTTCCGACGCGGCGTCGGTCACGAGTGGCGCCGCCGTGCCGGTCTACGGGGAGGCGTAGACCGAGCGAAGGCGGCGCCGATTAGCAGTGTCGAGGTCGTCCCGGTCTACGGGGAGGCGTAGACCGAGCGAAGGCGGCGCCGATTAGCAGTGTCATAGTCGTCCCGGTCTACGGGGAGGCGTAGACCGAACGGAGGCGGCGTCGCTGGCGAGTATCGTGGTCGTGTCGGGCGACGACGAAAGAGTGGACGACGGCGGCGGGGGAGAGTCGCCACCGCGTCGCACGATTGCCTGTCCACACTGGCGGGAGACGAGAGACGACGGGACACCACGACGATGGGGTAGGGTCGACGGGGTCTACTGGCGGCGAGTGTGGACAGGTCTATCTCTCGGGTCGGGCCACTAGTACGTTGGTAATATCGGTATATAGCGCTCTATGGGCGACGGGAGAGCGACGCCGGAGACGCACCCGGTGATATCGGGAGCGAATCACAGCGGTTAACCGGAGCAACGGGATAGGGCGCGTCGACATGAGCGAACGAGAGACGTGGGCCACGCGAGTCGGGTTCATCCTCGCGGCCATCGGGAGTGCAGTCGGTCTCGGGAACCTCTGGCAGTTCCCGTTCAAGACCGCGACCAACGGCGGGGCGGCCTTCGTCGTCTTCTATCTGGCGGCCGTCGTGGTCGTCGGGTTCCCGGCGATGCTCGCGGAGTTCGTCGTCGGCCGGCGGACCAACGTCAACGCCGTCGACGCGTTCGCCGAACTGGGCCACAGACAGTGGCGCGTCGTCGGCGGCCTCGCCGTCTTCACCGGGTTCTGGATTCTGTCGTACTACAACGTCGTCGGCGGGTGGGTCATCCGCTACGTCGTCGGGAGTTTCACCGGCGCGTACTTCGCCGACCCCGGCGGCTACTTCGCGGCCGTCTCGTCCGGGCCGGGCGCGGTTCTCGCACAGGCCGCCTTCCTCGCCATCGTCGTCGGCATCGTCGCGCTGGGTATCGAGGACGGCATCGAGCGAGCGACGAAGGTGATGGTCCCCAGCATCGTCGTGCTGATGGTCGCACTCGCCGCGTGGGTGGCGACCCTGCCCGGCGCCGCCGAGGGGTACGCCTTCTTCCTCTCCCCGGACGTCGGCACGATGGTCGCCAACGCCGGGAGCATCATCCCCTTCGCCGTGGGACAGGCCTTCTTCACGCTCTCGCTGGGGATGGCCATCATGGTGACCTACTCCTCGTACGTCGGGAGCGACGACAACCTCGTCTTAGACGGCGGCACCGTCGTCGTGACGAACACGCTGGTCGGCATCCTCGCCGGCCTCGTCGTCTTCCCCATCCTGCTCACCATCGGCGCGGACGTGAACTCCGTGAGCGGCGGGGCGGGCGCGCTGTTCGTCGCGACCGCCGCCGGGTTCGGGTCCGTGCCGTTCGGCCGCGTGTTCGGCGTCGTCTTCTTCGGTGTCGTCCTCATCGCGGCGCTGTCCTCGGCCATCAGTCTGCTGGAGGTGACCGTCGCCTACGCGAACGACAACTTCGGAGTCTCACGCCCCGTCCTCGCGTCCGTCGTCGGGGTTGGCCTGTTCCTGCTCGGCCTCCCGTCGGCGTGGGACACCGCGTGGCTGACGTGGTTCGACCGGTTCGCCTATCAGGTGTTCCTGCCGGTCTCGGTGCTCGCGCTGGTCGTCTTCGTCGGGTGGGTCGTCGGTCGCGACGCCGTCGCCGAACTCCGGCAGGGCGCCGAGGGTCTCGGCCCTCTCGGGCCAGTGTGGCTCTGGACGCTCCGGTTGGTCGTCGTCGTCGCTATCCTCGCCACGCTCGGCCTCGGCATCAACGAGATGTTCCTCGTCGAGAACGCCGACTTCTTCCAGGTGTTCTGACGTGGCTGCATCGCACTTCGGGCCAACGAGGACGCACGGGCGGACGGTGAGACGATGACGCGAGCCACGTGGCGCACCCGACTCGGGTTCGTCCTCGCCGCCGTCGGTAGCGCCGTCGGTCTCGGGAACATCTGGCGGTTCCCGTGGTTGACCGCGACCAACGGCGGGGCGGCGTTCCTGCTGTTGTACCTCGTCGTCATCGTCCTCGTCGGCGTCCCCGGACTGCTCGGCGAGATGGTCATCGGGCGGCGGAGTCGCCGGAACCCGGTCGGAGCCTTCGGCGCGCTGGCCGGACGGCGATGGCGTGCCCTCGGGGGCGTGGCCCTGCTCGCCTCCGTCGTCGTCCTCTCGTTTTACTCGGTGGTCGGCGGGTGGATCCTGCGCTACACGCTCGCCAGCGCGACCGGCGCGTACTTCGGCGCGCCCCAGCAGTACTTCGCCGCCATCGACTACGGCGTCGGCGCGGCGGGCTTTCACGCCCTCTTCCTGCTGGCGACGGTGGCCGTCGTCTACGCGGGCGTCGACCGTGGCATCGAGGTGGCGACGACGGTGATGGTGCCGGGCATCGTCGTCCTGTTCGGCGCGCTCGCGGCGTGGGCCGCGACCCTGCCGGGGAGCGCCGCCGGCTACGAGTTCTACCTCTCGCTGGACGTTGGCTACCTCCGCGCGAACTTCGTCGACGTCCTCGTCGCCGCGGCGGGGCAGGCGCTCTTCACCCTCTCTGTCGGGGCTGGCGCGATGCTCACCTACGCCTCCTACGTCGACGAGGACCGCTCGCTGGCCGCCGACGGCACCATCATCGCCGGACTGAACACCGGCATCGGCGTCCTCGCCGGCCTCGTCATCTTCCCGCTCCTGTTCTCGCTGGGCGTCTCGCCGGGCGCAGGGGGGCCGGGCGCGCTGTTCGTCAGCCTCGCCGGCGCCTTCGCCGACCTGCCGTACAGTCGCGTCGTCGGCGTCGTCTTCTTCGGCGTCGTCCTGCTGGCGGCGCTGTCCTCGGCCATCAGCATCTTCGAGGTGCTCGTCTCGTACCTCGTCGACGAGCACGCCGTCACGCGCTCGCGAGCGACCGCCGGCGTCGGCGGACTGTTCCTCCTCACGGGGAGCGCCACCGCGCTGTCGCCGTCGCTGTTCGCATTGCTGGCGAACACCGTCGCTAACATCGTTCTCACCGCCGGCCTGCTCGGGTTCCTGCTGTTCGATGGTTGGGTCCTCGGGCGGGCGGCGCTCGACGAGTACGAGAAGGGCGCTGGCCCGGTCGCCCGGGCCGCTGGCCTGCCGTGGTACTACGCCGTCGCCGTCGTCCTGCCGCTGTTTCTGGCGTTCACGCTCGTCTCCGGCCTCGGCGGCGCCGTCGGCGTCGCGGTCACCGCGCCGCAGGCGGCGGGCATCGCCGTTCTCGGCGTGGTGGGCGCTATCGCCCTGCTCCGAACCCGCGTCGACCCCGCGACCTGACGGTCGGCCGACGCGTCACGCTCGGCGATAGAAACCCCGAAAGGCCTCCGCCCCGTCCCACACCACGATGGAACGCGGACGCATCGACGTTGGGGCGCTCTCGGGCGGTATCGACCTGCAAGCGACCGTCGAGAGCGGCCAGTCCTACCTCTGGGACCGCGAGGACGGCGAGATGTACGAGCGAACGGCCGCGAGCGGCGGCGACGCGTGGTACTGGACGACGGTCCGGGTCGACGGTGACCCTCACGTACTCCGCGTCCGGCAGACCGACGGCGAACTCGTCTGGGAGTCGTCGTTCGACGCCGAACCGCGCCTCCGGACGCTCCTCGGCCTCGACGACGACCTGCCCGCGATTCGCGAGACGGCCCCGCCGGACGCCGTGGTCGACGACGCCTACGACGCCTACTGGGGGATGCGCATCGTCCGCGACCCGCCGTTCCCGACGCTGATATCGTTCATCTGTTCGGCCCAGATGCGCGTCGGCCGCATCCACGGGATGCAACAGGCGATGCGCCGCGAGTTCGGCGAGACGGTCACCTTCGACGGCCGGACCTACCACGCCTTCCCGACGCCGGACGCGCTGGCCGACGCGAGCGAGGCCGACCTGCGGGACCTGAACCTCGGCTATCGAGCGCCCTACGTCGAGCGCTCGGCCGAGATGGTCGCCGAGGGCGAGGCCGACCCGGCGGACGCACGAGGACTCCCCTACGAAGAGGCCCGGGAGGAACTGACCGCGTTCGTCGGCGTCGGCGACAAGGTGGCCGACTGCATCCTCCTGTTCTCGCTGGGATATCTGGAAGCCGTCCCGCTCGACACGTGGATTCGCCAGACCATTGAGGAGTACTACCCGGAGTGCGAGCGCGGCAACTACACCGACACCTCGCGCGCTATCCGCGAGACGCTGGGCGGCGAGTACGCCGGGTACACGCAGACGTACCTCTTCCACTACCTCCGCTCCGGCGGCGACTAACTGTGCCGTCCGCCGGGGATTGATTTTTGTAGCCGCCGGCGGGAGTGTCTCGCATGTCTCGCAAGCGAGTCCACGTCTTCGTCTCCGGCCGGGTGCAGGGCGTCTACTACCGGGCGACGACGCGGGATACCGCAAGAGAGCAGGGGGTCGACGGCTGGGTGAAGAACCTCGACGACGGCCGGGTCGAGGCCGTCTTCGAGGGCGACCCGGAGGCCGTCGACGCGATGGTCGAGTACTGTCACGAGGGCAGCACCAGAGCCAACGTCACCGACGTCGAGGTCAACGAGGAAGCACCCGAGGGGCTAGACGGGTTCGAGGTCCGCTGGTAGGCGCCCGCGCCGCTGGTCCCGTACCGTTACCACGGAGGCGGGCGAACCGCTACGCATGCTCACTGGCTCAGAGATGGGCGTCGTCGACGAGAACGCGGCGGCGCTGGGCGTGCCGCGCAAGCAGTTGATGGAGTCCTCGGGCAACGCCGTCGCGCAGGCGGTCCGGGCCCACGCCGACACCGGTGCCAGCGTCACCGTCGTCGCCGGTCGCGGCAACAACGGCGGCGACGCACTCGTCGCGGCCCGGTTCCTCGACGACTACGACCTGCGGGTTCTCCTGCTCGGCCGTCCCGAGACGATCACGACCGACATCGCCCGCGAGAACTGGGACGCCCTCCAGTCCGCCGAGTACCCGACTGAACAGGTCGGCGACGCGTCCCAGTTCGCCCTCGGCGACCCTGACCTCGTCGTCGACGCGATGCTGGGGACCGGCATCAGCGGGGCGCTCCGCGAACCCGAAGCCACCGCCGCGGCGGCGATGACCGCGAGCGACGCGACGGTCCTCTCGGTGGACGTGCCGTCCGGTCTGGACGCCGCGGACGGCACCCTCGCCGACAACGCCGTCGACGCCGACCACGTCGTCACGTTCCACGACACGAAACCGGGCCTGTCGGACCTCGACGCGGGCGTCACCGTCGCCGACATCGGCATCCCCGAGGCCGCCGAACTGTTCGTCGAACGGGGCGACCTCCGGCGACTGACGCGGGACCCGGCGAGTCACAAGGGCGACAACGGGGAGGTACTGGTGGTCGGTGGTGGCCCCTACACCGGCGCGCCGGCCCTCTCCGCACAGGCGGCGCTGCGCGGCGGTGCCGACCTCGTTCGGGTCGCCGCACCGGAACCCGTCGCCCGCGAGATCCAGGGGTACAGCGAGAACCTCATCGTCCGCCCGTACGACGGAGACGTGCTCGCACCGCCGCACGTCGACCGACTCGCCGACCTCGCGGCCGACCACGACACGCTCGTCCTCGGGCCGGGACTGGGCGACGCCGACGCGACCCTCGAAGCCGTCGCAGCCCTCCTCGAACGATTCGACGGCACGGCCGTCGTCGACGCAGACGCGCTCTCGGTGGTCCCGGACGTAGACACCGACGCCGACCTCGTCTGTACGCCCCATCAGGAGGAACTCGTCGGGATGGGCGGCGAGACGAGCGACGACTGGCGCGAACGCGCGGACCTCGTGGAGTCGTTCGCGGCCGACCTCGGCCACACGCTCCTCGTGAAAGGTCCGTACGACGTCGTCTCCGACGGCGAACGGACCCGCGTCAACCGTACCGGCAACCCCGGGATGACCGTCGGCGGCACCGGCGACGTGTTAGCGGGCGTCACCGGCGCGCTGGCGTGCGTGCAGGAACCGCGCCACGCCGCGAGCATCGCGGCCTACGCCGTCGGCGGCGCTGGCGACGCTGTCGTCGACGAACGGGGGTACGGACTGGTCGCGACCGACCTCCTCGACGCGGTGCCACCGGCGCTGTGGTCGGCCGACGCCGACGACTGACGGCAGTTTCGAAACCTTACCGGCAGTGTGCGGTCGCTCGTTCCCGTCGCCTCGCGGCGCGAATCTATCTGCGAGACAACTAGTAACAATCGATTTACACGAACTGCCCTTCTGGGTAGACCATGCGCTCCAGTTCGCTCGCGGTGGTGGTCGCAGTGCTGGTCGTCCTGAGCGGTTGTGCCGGCCTCTCTCAGAGCGGTGAGACGACACCGACCGAGACGAGTACGGCGACGGAGACACCGATCCCCCAGCCGACTAGCGCGGAAGCATCCTACACACAGACGCCACACATGGGGTGTCAGCCGGGCGCAATCGAGAAGAACGGTACCTGTCGAGTGGTCACCTCGGGGTCGAACGCCGAGATATTCGGCGCCGAGAACCTCTCGGCCATAACGGCGACGAACACCACGATAAACGGGACGCCGGGGTATCTGGCCCGACCGGCCGGCAACGGGACCTACCCCGCCGTCGTCATGATCCACGAGTGGTGGGGCCTCAACGAGAACATCAGGCACATGGCCGACATCCTCGCCGGCCACGGCTACGTCGTCTTCGCCGTCGACCTCTACGACGGGCGCGTGGCGACCAACTCATCGTACGCCGCCGAACTGTCGGGCGAAGTGCGGAACAACCCCGACGAAGCCGTGACGAAGATGAGCCGTGCGACCGCTGGCCTCCGAAACCGGTCGGACACGACCCGACGTGTCGCCAGTCTGGGCTGGTGTTTCGGCGGCGGCCAGAGCCTCCAGTTGAGCCTGAGCGACGCCGACCTGAACGCGACGGTCGTCTACTACGGGACCCTGACGACGAACGAGACGACGCTACAGCGTATCGACGGGCCGGTGCTGGGCATCTTCGGGTCCGAAGACCAGGTCGTAGGTATCGAGACCGTCCGCGAGTTCGACCGAACGCTGGCCCGCCTCGGTGTCGAGAAGGAGATACACGTCTACGAGGGTGCCTCCCACGCCTTCGCCAACCCGAGCGGTGAGAGTTTCCACCCGAACGCGACGCGAGACGCGTGGACGAAGACGCTCCGCTTCCTCGACGAGAACATCCGTGAGCGCGACCGAAACGCGTCGTCAGGCTGACGCGCCCACCAGGTCACCGGCTTTCGCACGGGACTGCTCGACGATGGCCGGCCTCGCTTCGAACTCGATGACCACCTCGTCGCCGTAGTCCACCGTCTCGACGTGGGCGTGGTCGTGAATCCACGAGACGACGCTCATCGTCTCATCGGTCATGGGCAGGACGAGCCGCTCGTGCTGGTAGTCGGGGAGTTCCTCGTCGATGCGGGCGGCCAACTCGTCGATGTTCAGCCCCTCTTTGCCGCTGACGGCCACGGGGTTGGGTGCGAGTTTCGAGAGCGCCGCGCGCTTGCGGGCGACCTCCTCGTCGTCGACCTTGTCCGTCTTGTTCAGCACCGTGACGATGGGGGCCTCGTTGCGCTCGTACAGCGTGTCGTGGCTCGTCACCAGTTTCTCGCGTATCTCCTCGACGGACTCCGAGACGTCGACCACGAGCAAGACGAGGTCGGCCCGGTACACCGAGTCCAGTGTGGACTTGAACGACTCGACCAGCCAGTGGGGGAGGTTCTGGATGAAGCCGACGGTGTCGGTCACCAGCACCTCGCGTTTCCCCACCTCCGCGCGGCGCGTCGTCGTTCCGAGCGTCGTGAACAGCCGGTCCTCGCTCTCGGCGGTCGTGTCGAGGTCGGGGTGGAGGTCCTCGTTCTCGTCGACGTCGAGGTCGTCGGCGAGACGCCGTAACAGCGTCGACTTCCCGGCGTTCGTGTACCCGGCCAGCGCGACGAGGTCGAATCCGGACTCCCGACGCTGTTCGCGCCGGTGTTGCTCCGTCTCCTCGATGGACGCCAACTCGTCGCGGATGTTGGATATCTGCTTCTTGATGTCCTCTTCGCGGCTCTCGTCGTACTCGCCCAGCCCCATGAACCCGGGGCGTTCGTCGCGTTTCGCGAGACTCGCCTTCGCTTCGGCCCGGGGCAGTTCGTAGCGCAGTTCGGCCAGTTCGACCTGCAACTGGGCCTTCCGGGTCTGGGCTCGCTGGCCGAATATCTCGATGATGAGGCGGAACCGGTCCATGACCGTGACGCCCTCGGGGAGTTCGTTCCCGATGTTGTACGTCTGGTACGGCCCCAACTGGTTGTCGAAGATGACCGTCGTCGCCTGTTCGCGGGCGACGGTGTTCCCCAGTCGTACGACCTTGCCCTCGCCGAGGTGGTAGGCGGGGTCCTCGGTCCGAGTCTGGGTAATCTCGCCGACCACCTCGTAGCCAGCGGCACGCGCGAGGTCGCGTATCTCCTCGGTGTCGGCCGTGCCACTGTCGACCCGTTTCGCGACAACCGCCCGGTCCGTGGTGTGTGTCGCCGTCACTCGGCTGTTACTACGCCGTCCGGTTATTTAATCTGCGGGGTGGGGCCGAGGAGTCGGGGACGGCACCGCTGTTAGCACAAAGGATTTAAAATACGACAGTCTGGTATCCGGTATGGTAGAGTTTGCTCTCCAGATGGACGGGTTCGGTCTCCAGCAGATGGGACTGGAGTTCGGGGCCGGGGGCCTCATCGGCGGCATCATCGGTTTCGCCGCCAAGAAGGTCGCGAAACTCATCGCGGTCATCGTCGGCCTCGAACTGGCCCTGTTCAAGTTCCTCGAGACGCGCGGGATACTCGAAGTCAACTGGCAGGCAATCGGCGGGGCCGCACAGAACGCGACCAGCGGAGCGACGGACGCCGCGGCCGGACAGCCACCGTCGTGGCTCATGTCGATTCTCTCGGCGCTCCCCGTCAGCGCCGGGTTCACCGGCGGGTTCCTCGTCGGCTTCAAGAAGGGATAGCTCGCGACTCCTCGGTCTCCTCGTCGGAACCGCTGGCTATCCGCGAGTACTGATGTCGTCTTCGTCCTTGATGATGCGCGTCTCGGCCTCGCCGCTCGTGTTCTCGTTGACCACGTCGTAGAAGTCGTTCTGCATCCCCGCCGGGAACGTCAACACACCGACCCACGACCCGTCGGCCTGCCACTCCTCGCGCTCTAAGTCGCCGAACTGGCGAATCTTCGCTTGCGCGCTCCCCGCGTACTCGGCGGGGACCTGCACGGCGACCGTTATCTCGTCGAACCGGATGGGGATGACCGGCCGCAGGGCGTCCAGCGCGTCGTCGACCTGCGTCTCGACTGGCTCCATCGGGTCGACGCGGAAGTCCGTCTCCTCCAGCGCCGACTCGATGCGTTCGGGCGGGTGCGGTGCGTCGTCCATCTGGGGGTTGACGGCGTTGCGGGTGATGCGCTGGACGAGTTGCTTGTGTTTCTGTTCCTGCATCTCCCGGCGCTGTTCTGCCGTTATCTGTATCTCGCCCCGCTTGATGACCTCCGGGATAATCTCCATCGGTTCCGTCGTCCCGAACACTTCCTCCAGACTCTCTTCCGGCGGTCGGTCGCCGCGCGAGGCGTTCTCGAAGACGTCCTCGGCGGCGATGACGTCCTCTAGCTCGCCGTCGAACTCCCCGCGTTTGATGGCGAGGGCGGCGTCGGGGTCGACCAGTACCTCGAACCGCTGTCCGTGGGTCTCGAGGCGCGCCGTCACCGCCTCGTCAAGCGATATCATACCTGTCGGTAACGGTGGGTTAGTTAAAGGCCTTACTGCGTCGGGCGGTCACGCAGTGGCTGGAACCCGCTGGGAGCCAGAAAGCGGGCGCGTCGTCGGGACTTACTCTTCGTCTTCGTCGGGTTCGTCCGCCGCGTCGTCCTCGCTGGCGAGTAGGTCCGCCTCGACGAGGTGGCTCTCTTTCTCCTCGTCGGAGAGTTCGCGGAACTGCTCTGTCTCGACGTCGATGACGGCGATGCCGATGCCCTCCGGCGAGAGGCCGCCGTCGTTGACCGACGCCAGCGCCGCGAGTGCGAGGTCGACACCGGCGTCTAGGTCCATCTCCTCGTCGTAGTTGGCTTCGAGGTAGTCCCGGATTTCGCCGCGGTCGGCGCCCACTGCGAGGGCCTTCCACTCGTAGGGCGTCCCCGACGGGTCCGTCTCGTAGAGGCGGGGTTCGCCGTTGGCGATACCGGCGATGATGAGTGCGACGCCGAACGGCCGAGCGCCACCGACCTGCGTGTACTGCTGGATGTAGTCCGTAATCTCCTTGGTGAGCGTCTCGACGCCGACCGGTTCGCCGTACCGGAGCTGGTTGACCTGCGCCTGTCGGCGGGCGAAGTCGATGAGCTGTCGGGCGTCGGCGACGTGGCCGGCCGAGGCGATGCCGATGTGGTCGTCGGCCTTGTGAATCTTCTCGACGGAGGAGCGCTCCATCAGCGGCGAGCGGATGCGCTTGTCGACGGCCAGCACCACGCCGTCGCTGGTCCGGATGCCGATGCTCGCGGTACCCCGCTTGACCGCTTCGCGGGCGTACTCTACCTGATAGAGACGTCCGTCCGGAGAGAAGATAGTAATCCCGCGGTCGTACGCCTGCTGTTGATTTTGTCCCTGCATAGTTATCGGAAATCGAGGTCTGTCGCGCCCACGAACGAGTGGTCGGTGCGCACGTCGACTCGCTTCTGACGGGCGAGGGCGCTCCGTTCTGCGTTCTCGAACACGACGTGTCTCTGTCCGAACGGTTCCGCCGGCCCGCGTATATATTTTTCTTCACAGGCGCGCACGGTCCCGCTCGTGCCCGTCACGCGCAAGCCCACCGGGGCCCCGTCGACGGCGTCGATACAGGCCAGCGCCGCGCGGGCCGCGTCGGTGTGGTTCCGGCGGACGCGGACGATGGCGTGTCCGGTTCCGTCGTCGTGTTCGAACCGGAGGACCGTCGCGTCGACGTCGGCACTGCCGGTGTCGCCCAGCAAGTTCTGCGTGGCGTACCACACCTCGCGCTGGAACGCCCGGCGGTCCACGTCGGCGTCGGGCCACGTCTCCAGTTCGACGGCGAGGTAACGCCACCGTGGCTGGAGGTGTTTCGGGAGGTGTTTCATCGGCCTCCCTCCGTCAGTGACTGTCCCATACCTGTCGTTCGCGTATCGGCGTAAAGAACGGTGCGGTGTCGGCGCCGGTCAGCGCAGCGTCGACCCGAACCGACTGGCGCTGTCGTCGGACGCCACGGCCGGGTCCGCGATTCGGTCCACCGGGTTCCGGACCGCCAGATAGACCACGGCGGCCACCAGCCCGACGGTCTCGGCGACCACTATCGAGTTCCCGGCCAAGACGGTCGGGCCGCTGAGACCGACCACGAGACCGAATACCGCAAAGGCGGCGTAGCGAGTCCAGACCGCCGGCGACGACGGCCAGCAGGACGCCGCACCCGACTGTCAGCGCGACGGAGTCCGCCACCAGCATCGAACCGTTCGCCGACCCAGTTATCAGTGCCAGTGCGCCGCCGAGCAGGTACTTCGTACCGACGACCCCCGCCAGCGACGCGAGGACGAGCGCACCGAACGTCGGCCGCGTCTCTGTCGTGTTCCCGCCGAGTACCGCCCCGTAAAAAATGCTCCCGATAGTTCGACCGGCCGACAGAGTCAGCCGTCGTCCTCGTCTAGCCGGACGCCGGGTTCGACGAACGAGTCGTCGGTCACTCGGCGGTTCCGTTCGGCGAGGCGGCTCCACGCTTCGAGGCCCTCACGCATCTGGTCGCCGGTGAACCCGATGGCCTCCCCGAGCGCGACGAGTTCGCGCGGGGCCCGGAGTTCGAGGTGGCTCCGGGGGTCGGCGGAGACGACGTAGGGAGCGTCCGCGTCGGCGACGAGTTCGCGCAGTTTCCGCAGGTCTCCCAAGGCCCGGACCCGACTCCCGCCGCTGTCGCCCAGCACCTGACGCAGCGAGAACTCGACGCGGACGCCGTTGTCGGCCGCGGCGTTCGCGAGGACGTGGTTGAAGTCGCCGTCGCCCCGCATCGGGTGCGCGAGGACGTCGACGGCCGGGTTCTCGACGGCGAACCGATTGATGGCTCGGTCGCCGCCGTGGACGACGACGACGGTGTGTTTCGAGCGGTGGTTCCCGACGAGGCCGCTGGCCTGCGAGGGGGTGTCCGCCCGGACCTCCACGCCCTCGACGACGTCGATACCGTACGCCTCGGCGACGGCCTCGGCGTCGTAGTCGGCGGGTTCGTCGCCGTGGTTGCGGACGACGACACCGTCGAAGCCGTAGTCGGCCGCGGTGAGCGCCTGTCTGGCGACGGTACTGTCGCCGTCCGGGTGCGCGTGGACGGCCTCGTACATCACAGTTCGTCGAGCAGGTCGCGGGCGTTAGCGACCGCCTTCTCCCGCTTCGCGGGGTAGGCCTCGACTTTGGCCCGCAGGGTGATACCGTCGCCTCGGCGGACCTCGCCGCCGAAGGCGGCCTGTTTGTCGAAGGTGAGAAAGAACGAGCAGTTGTCGTCGACCCTGTCGTCTAGTTCCGCCCGCACGTCGTCGATGTCGTCGAGGGTCGCCACCTGCGAGAGGACGTGGCGCACGTCGTCGGCGTTCTCGACGCGGGCCGAGAGGACGACGATACGGTCGCCGTAGTGGCCCTCGCTCTCCGTCCGCTCTAGCTCCCAGTCCTCCGGGAGGAACGTACGCAGGGCTTCGGCGACGCGTCTCTCGTCCTCCGTGGCGTAACAGAACGTCCGGAGGTCGACGTAGTGGAACGGCACCGACGACATCTGGGCCTTACTCCTCGGCCGCTTCGAGGTTGTCTTCGGGGACGCCCTGCTCCTGGCCGTCCTCGAAGGAGACGGTGTAGTTGGCGTCGCCGAACATCGTCTCGACGACCTGTGTGATGGTGCCTTCCTGCCCGTCGTAGTCGCTGTGCTCGTCGTGGAGAATGACGCTGTCGTCTTCTTCGAATGCCATGCCCGGCGGTACTGGGTGCCCGGTCAAAAAGGGACTGATTCGCCCCGACGGCCGCTGTCGATGTCGAACGTCCCGTGTCCGGACAGGTGTCGAAGGGTTATAGTGAATCTCACGCGTACCTCTGGCTATGACCGGTTCGTCTACGCCTCTCCAGTCGCTGTCCCCGTGCGGCAGACACGTCCCCTCCAGCGACCACAGATGACCACCGTCGACGACCTGTGGTACCTCGCCGACGTCGCCAGCCAGCAGGCCGAGCAGACTTACCACGACCTGACGGAGCGACACGACGACTTCGTCGAGTTCACGCGCCACCGGCGGGTCCCCCGACCGCGGTTTCGGTCCGTCGCCGAGGACGCCCGCGACCACGGCGCACCCTACGGTGCCCACACGCTGACGTACCGCCCCTCCGGCGACCTCCTCTTGGTCCGCCATGAGGGCGTCGGTAAGTGGGTCCTCCCGGGTGGCGAACTCGACGGCGGCGAGACGTTCCGCGAGGCCGCACTCCGCGAACTCGGCGAGGAAGGCGGTATCGAGGCGACTATCGAGGGACTGGGGATGCTCGGCCGGGTGGAGTTCCACTGTGACGGCAACAGCACGTGGGGCGTCCTGCCGGTCTTCGAGGCGCGTGCCGAGACGACGACCGCCGTCGTCGACGACCCCGACCACGAGATAAGCGCGGCCCGGTGGTTCGACGAGTTGCCAGCGGACACGCGGGACCGCGACGAGATTCTGCGCTGGCGTGACCGACGGTTCGACTGACGCACACCGCGGCTTCGGCGGACAGTGCAAAAATCAGGCGGAGAAGTTACGCCTCGTCCTCGGTCACGTCCGGCCGCTGTTTCTTCGGGACTCTCGATTTGGCCTTCTCGACCATCGGCGCGGCCGACGCCCACTTCTCGCCGACGATAGCGCCGACGAAGGCACCGAGGCCGGCGGCCGTACTCGCGGCGTTTCGCCCTATCAGGCCGCCCAGTGCGCCCCCGACGGCGCCACCGATTGCGGCGTACTTCGCGCGACTGACGGTTCGCTTGATTCGTGCTTTCATATCAGACACGACACGCGTCGGACGGAAAAAAGCATCTGCCGACTACCGTCGGTCACTCGGGGCCGAACGACTGCCCCTCGCGTGCGTCGGCGTCGAGTCGACGGACCGTCGCGCGGGCGTTGCTGGCGTCGTAGCCGAAGAGGACGGTGTGGCCGTACTCGGCGGCCACCTTGACGGCCTTCGCGAGGTCGTCGATGTCGACGTCGACGGCGTACAGTTCGATGCTGAACTGGGTGTCGAGTCGGTCGACGAACCCCTTCGCGAGAATCTCCAGCCAGTACGTCGTCGAGTAGGCCATGTCGTAGATGGGGACGACGAACTCGTCGACGTACTCGTCGATAGCGTCCACGTCGACGCCGGTCCGCGATTCAAGGTGGCCCGGATAGGGGTCGGGGTACAGCGTGAGATAGAGGTCGCCGGGCACTCGCTCGCGGGCGTCGGCGACGAAGGAGGTGATGACGTTCGTCCGCCACGCTGCCCAGTCCTCGAACTCGCTGTCGGCGAACTTCCGTTCGCACCGGTCGCAGTGGCAGTACTCGTCGCGGGGAAAGCCCACGTCGTCCAGACGGACGTCCTCGTTGACCTCGGCGGCCTCTTCGACGATGTCCAGCAACCCTTCCCGATAGCGTTCGTGGGTCGGGCAGACGTACGTCCAGTCGAAGTACGGTTCGTTCCGCGTGGCGGCGGTGCCCTCGTCGTCGAACGCCAGCAGGTCTTGCTCGCTCTCGACGGCGTTGTCCCCGAAACACGACACCATGTTCACCGCGCCGGGAATCGGTTCGACGGCCCGGCCGGTGACGTCCTTGACCTCGTAGAACGCCCGGTCGAACTCCGACCACTCGGTCTCCTCCTCGTTGCGCGTGACGACGCCGTACATGGAGTCCCGTTGGTCACTGGCCGGGGTAAGGGTTCTGAAAAGGGTGGTCGTAGGCTGTACTAGTGGGGACCCTCTGTCGTTACTTCTTGGCGAAGTAGACCAGTGCGAGGGCGACGATAGCGACGACGGCGAGTACCTTCTTCGACATCGTTTCGTAGTACGCGACACACTCACAAAGAACTATCGCCGGACTGGCGTCAGTCGTCGTCGGCCGTGGTAGCCTCGTCGACAGGCGTGCTCTCGTGCGTGCCGACCGGCGGGCGGTTCACCTCGGCGGCCACCGACGTCGAGAGGTCCGTGCGCTCCTCGTCCTCGGACGCGATGGTCGCCATCTCGCCCGCCTCCCGGGCGTCTTGGTCGATGCGCATCGAGCAGAAGTCGACGCCGCACATCGAGCAGAAGCGAGCCTCCTTGTAGTTGTCGCCGGGGAGCGTCTGGTCGTGGTAGGACCGGGCGCGGTCGGGGTCTAACGCCAACTCGAACTGCTCGGCCCAGTCGAAGGCGTAGCGGGCCTCTGAGAGCGCGTCGTCCCAGTCGCGAGCGCCCTCCCGGCCGTTCGCTACGTCGGCGGCGTGAGCGGCGACGCGATACGCCGCGAGGCCGTCGCGCACGTCCTCGCGGTCTGGCAGTCCAAGATGCTCCTTGGGCGTGACGTAGCAGAGCATCGCCGCGCCGGCTCGGGCCGCCTCGGTCGCCCCGATGGCGCTGGTGATGTGGTCGTACCCCGGTGCGACGTCGGTCACCAGCGGTCCCAGCACGTAGAAGGGCGCGCCGTCACAGACGTCCTGTTGCCGTTCGACCTGGTCGGCAATCTGGTCCATCGGGACGTGGCCGGGACCCTCGACCATCACCTGCACGTCGTGTTCCCACGCCGTCCGCGTGAGGTCGCCGAGCGTGTCCAGTTCCGCGAACTGGGCGTCGTCGCCGGCGTCGGCCAGACACCCCGGACGGAGGCCGTCGCCGAGACTGAACGTCACGTCGTACTCGCGGAACAGTTCGCATATCTCCTCGAACGTCGTGTACAGCGGGTTCTGCATCCCTCGCTCCTCTATCCACTGGGCGAGGATGGACCCGCCGCGCGAGACGATGCCGGTCGTCCGGCCGTCGGTCAGCGGCAGGTGCTCCAGCAGGACGCCCGCGTGGATGGTCATGTAGTCGACGCCCTGTTCGGCCTGCTTCTCGACGACGTCGAGCAGTAGTTCGTGCGTGACGTCGGCCACGTCGTCGACCCGCTTGACCGCCTCGTAGATGGGGACGGTCCCTATCGGCACCGGCGAGTGTTCGACGTTGGCCTCACGAATGGCGTCGAGGTTCGCACCCGTCGAGAGGTCCATCACGGTGTCGGCGCCGTAGTGGACGGCGGTGTGGAGTTTCTCCAGTTCGCCGTCGACGTCGCCCGTCTCCTCGCTGTTGCCGATGTTCGCGTTGACTTTGGTCCCGAACTCGCGACCGATTACCATCGGGTCCAGCGCGTCGTGGCCGACGTTGGCCGGAATCACGGCCCGTCCGTCGGCCACCTGCTGACGGACGAACTCGGGCGCACACTGCTCCCGCTCTGCGACTCGCTCCATCGCTTCGGTGACGGTGCCACGTCGGGCGGCTGCCAGTTGCGTCATCGGATAACCTAGTTATATCACTTAGTTATAAAACTACCGTCGGCATAAAACACCGCCAATTGTTGGTACCCATCCGAACAAGCAAGTGGCCGAACGCCGAAGCACGGAACGATGACGGCCTGCCATCGGCGGCGCTTCCTCGGCCTGCTCGGGAGCGGTGTCGCCGCCGGTATCGCGGGCTGTGGCGCCGTCGGGCAGTCGCGCGTCCGAGCGCTCGTGGCCGGCAGTCTGCAGGCCGCCGCGAGCGAGACGCTCCAGACGACGACGCGCCCAGAACTGGCCGTCGAAGCGCACGGCTCCGTCCACGCCGCGCGGTTGGTCGCCGACGGGAAGCGGGACCCGCACGTGCTGGCGCTCGCGGACCCCGAACTGTTCGAGCGGTTGCTGTCGGCGCCGTGGTACGCCATCGTGGCGAGCAACGAACTCGTGCTGGCGTACAACCCCGAGACGCCCGGCGGCCGTCGCGTCGCCGAGGCGGAGTCGTGGACGGCGCCGCTGGGCCGGGCGGACGTCTCGCTGGGTCGGACCGACCCGGACCTGGACCCGCTGGGCTACCGGACCATCTTCGCGCTCGAACTGGCCGCTCGACGGCGTGACGACCCGGGCTTCGCGGCGTCGGTGCTGTCGCCGGACCAGCGTTACCCCGAGACGCAACTGCTGGCGCAGTTCGAGACGGGGAGCATCGACGCCGCGTTCGTCTACCGGAGCATGGCCGTCGAGCGCGACTACCCCTTCCGCGAACTGCCGCCGGCGGTCAACCTCGGCGACCCGGCCTACGCCGACAGCTACGCCGACGTCCAGTACGAACTCCCCGACGGGACCGTCGCCCGCGGCGCGCCCATCGAGTACGCCGCGACGCGCCGGGCCGACGACGCGGAGACGAGACGGGTGTTCGAGACGCTACTCGCGGGCGCGTGGCTCCGTGACCACGGGTTCCTCGTCCGCGACCAGTACCCACGCATGGAGGGCGATGTCCCGAACGGTCTCCGAGGCTGAGACGGTCACGCGGAACGGCGCGCTCGAACTCCGGCATCTGGTGCCGGTTCTCGGTGCCGTCCTGCTGCTGTACTTCGTGGTCCCGGTGGCCGTCCTCGTCGTCACGTACTCCCCGACGGCGCTGGCGGATCTCGCCTCCGGCTACGTCGTCGACGCCGCGACCACCTCCCTGCTCGCGGCGCTGTCGAGTACGACGCTGGCGTTCGTCTTCGGCCTCCCGCTGGCCTACTGGCTCTCGCGGAGCGACCACGTCCTCGCCACGGTGGCGCTGGGCGTCGTGGTCCTCCCCCTCGTCCTGCCACCGGTCGTCAGCGGGATGCTCCTCCTGACCGTCGTCGGACCGGAGGGGCTGGGCGGCCTCACCGACCTCCGCCTGACGCGCTCGCTGGTCGGCGTCGTCGCGGCCCAGACGTTCGTCGCCGCGCCGTTCTTCGTCGTCACGGTGAAGGCGGCCTTCGACGGCGTCGACAGTCACTTCGAGGAGGCCGCCCGCTCGCTCGGCCGCAGTTGGCCCGAGACGATGCGTTCGGTGACGATTCCGCTCGCCAAACCGGGCATCCTCGCCGGTCTCGTCCTCACGTTCGCTCGCGCTATGGGCGAGTTCGGCGCGACGATGATGCTCGCGTACTACCCACGGACTCTGCCGGTCCAGATTTGGGCGTCGTTTATCTCTAGCGGCCTCGACGCGGCGCTCCCGGTCGCCGTGGTCCTGTTGAGCGTCGCGCTGGGGACCCTGCTCGTGGTCCACGGACTGCGGGCGACGCCGTGGCGCTAGCAGTCCCGCTCGTGGGCCCAGAACTCGTCGTCCACGGTCACTTCCTTCTTGAACAGCGGTACTTCCTCCTTGAGGCGGTTGATGCCGTCCTCGACGGCCCGGAACGCCTCGCCGCGGTGGCCCGCGAGAATCACCACGAAGACGATGTCCTCGCCCGCGTCGACCACGCCGGTCTTGTGGTGCAAGCGGACCGCGTGGACGCCGTCGCGGGCTTCGAGGTCCGTCCGTAACTCGGCCATCCGCTGGGCGGCCACCTCGTCGTAGCGTTCGAACTCCAGAAACTCCGTGGGCCGGTCGTCCGCGCTCTCCTTCGCGCGGACGCGGCCCGTGAACGTCGCGATGGCACCCGCTCGGTCCTCGTCGGGCGAGCGCTTGACCTCCTCGACGAGCGTTTCGAGCGTGACGTACGGGTCTCGCTCGTGGAGGGCGTCGAGGACGGCGTCGACGTCCGTCTGCTCGCCGCTCTCGGCCCGGTGGAGGACCGGGTCGGCCGCCTCCCGGTCGCCGAGGACGACTTTCGGAATCGCCGCGTCGCCGAACCCCTCGACGAAGGCGTAGTCGTAGTCCGGTGCGAGGCCGTCGAGCGTGTCGGTCAGCGTGTGGGCGTCGCCGGTCGCGAACCACTCGCCGTCGTCGGTCACTGCGACCGTCTGGCTCGCGCCTGCGTCGCGGTGTCGCGCGGAATCTTTCCCGTCCGTGTCGACGTCGGGCGAATGGGTACAGTGCTTGACCGTCGCGACCGACCCGGACGCCGAACAGCGCTCTACGAGTCGCTCGACCAGCGTCGTCTTGCCGGTGTCCGAGTGGCCGGCGATACCGAGGACGTGCATGGATACACGTTGTGACGGCGGCCACCTATGTGTTTCCGATGGTTACACCGGTCTTCCCTCGACCGTCGGGTCAGACGCGACCGCGACACGCCACCGAGTCACTCCGAACCACACCTTACTAGTTGGCCACCAGCCCGATACTGGGGACTCCAGACACTAGCGTATGGACCGACGAACCTACCTGAGTGGTACTGGGACGCTCCTCGCGACTGGCTTGCTGGCTGGCTGTTCCGGCGGCGGAACGGCGACCGGCACGCTCGCGACGAGCGTCAGCGACCAACCCGGCGACATCGGCGACTTCGACTCCTGTGTCGTCACCATGGCCGGCCTGTGGGTCAAGCCAGCGAGCGAGGAGACGACGGACACGTCGACCGGTGACGGCGAGGACGACGGCCGTGAGTACGTCGAGTTCGACGAGCCACAGGAGGCCGACCTGACGGAACTGCAGGGCGAGAAGTCCCAACTCGTCGGCGAGGAGTCCGTCGAGACGGGCGAGTACGAGTTCCTACAGCTCGACGTCACCGGCGTCGAGGGTACGCTCTCCGACGGCAGCGACGCGAACGTGACGACGCCCGGTGAGGCACCACTGAAGTTCAACCAGTCGTTCGAGATACGGGCGGACGAGCGGACCCACTTCGTCGCCGACTTCACGCCCGTCAAGAAGGGTAACACTGGCTACATCATCCAGCCCGTCGCCTCGGAGACCGAGGTGCGCTACACCGACGAGACGACGACCGGCGGCAACGCGACCGACGCGTAACTCACTCGGCCCGCTCGACCGACTTCTCGACGACGCGCACGTCCTCGATAGCGGCGGTCGGGTACTCGCCGTCCGCGTCTTTCTCGTTGGCTTTCACCATGTCCCAGACGACGTTCAGACCCGTCGTCACGCCCTCTAGGGCCTCCATCTCACAGCCGGTCTTGCCCACCGTCTCGACGGCGACGGTCAGTTCGACACCCTCCTCGCCCACCTCGAACCCCGTCTCGACGTTCGTGATGGGAATCTGGTGACACATCGGAATCGTCTCCCACGTGTGTTTGACGGCCTGAATCGCGCCGATACGGGCCGTCGTCAGCACGTCGCCTTTCTCCACCTCGTCGGCGGCGATGGCGTCGAGCGTGCTCTCCGAGAGGCGAATCTCGCCGCGCGCGACCGCGCGGCGCTGGCTGTCGGCCTTCTCGCCGACGTCGACCATCTGTGCATCCCCGTCCTCGTCGACGTGTGTGAACTCGTCGGGCATACTCAACGATAGCGCGACGCCGCCCAAAACCGTGCGGGTCTGCGACGGTCAGCGCCTGACGAGTCCGAGGAGGTGACCCACGGCGGGCGCGATTAGCTCCTCGCTCCCCATCCGAGCGGCGTTCTCGCTGCCGGGGAGACAGAACACCAGTCGGTCGTCGACGACGCCGGCCGTCGCCCGCGACGCCATCGCCATCGGCCCGACTTCCTCGTAGGAGAGCCACCGGAACAGTTCGCCGAACCCGGGAATCTCGCGGTCGAACAGCGCACCGACGGCAGCGACAGTCACGTCGTCGTCGGTCAGTCCCGTCCCACCTGTCGTCACCACCACGTCGGCACCGTCGTCCATGGCCGCGGCGACGGCGTCGGCGATGGCCGCCGCGTCGTCGGCCACGAGCGACCGGTCGACGACGTCGTGGCCCGCCGCTTCGAGGGCCGACTCGATGGCGTCGCCACCGGGGTCCTCGTCCAGCGTCCGCGAGGAGGAGACGGTCACCACCGCGAAGGCGACGGCCTCCGCGTCGTGTGCGTGGTGGTCGTCGTGGTCGTCCCCGTTGCCGTGGTGCTGATGCTCCTCGTCGTGTCCGTCCGCGTCGTGGTCCATACCCGTATCACTCGCTCGGCGGCAGTAAACGGTCGGGGTCAGGCCCCGAGCAAGTCGTCCAACAGTTTCCGCTGGGCGGCGGCCAGATGTTCGGTGAACGTCGTCGTGGCGATGCCAAGGGCGTCGGCCACCTCGCCCGCGGTCGCGTCCCGTGGATGCTCGAAGTACCCCATCTCGTAGGCCCGTTCCAGTACCTCGTTCTGCCGGTCCGTCAGGGTATCACGGTCGAGCACCGCCGGCCGGCCGCCACCGTCGCTCTCGGCGCTCTCGACGAGTCGGCGGAGATTGATACTGTCGCCCTCGTCCCGCAGGTCCTCGACGACCGCGCGGAGCGTCGCGATGTCTTCGACGAGGAACGTGACGACCATCGAATCCTCGTCGGCGTCGACCGACTGTACCACACACCCGGCGCTCTCGATGCGTTCGCAGACGCACCCCTGGTCGGCCGGGCGAGCGAACCGGTAGACGCGTTCGTGGTCGTAGGCGAACACCGCTTCGACGGCGTCGTTCGACTCGGCGGGCGGCGTCCCGGCGTCCTCGCCCGCCAGCGTGAACTCTTCGACCACTTCCCCGTCCGCACCACCGAGCGCGCTCCGCGAGACTTCGGTGACGTGCCACTCGTCGTCGGCGTTGGGAGCGACGTAACACGACCGCGGGGCGAACACTTCCACTTCGGCGAGGACACGGTCGGGCATACGGTCGAATTCGCCCGATGGCCCGGTTATAGCTGACCCCGAATATGTTCGTGGTACAAGAGCCCTGATAAAGCACCTAAGATGTCTGGCTCGTGGTTCAGGGAGATGGTTCGTGAATGGCCGAACACGCGAACCACTCGTCCGGCCTCCGCCGGGTGAGTGTGGACCGCAACCATGAGACGCAACACGATACTCATCGGCCTGCTGATAACGGCGGTACTGCTCCCGATGTGGTTCGTCGCCCTCCACGGGGAGCCACCGTCCGAAGAGATAGCCATCGACGAGAGCGTCACCGAACAGCGGCCGCTGCAGGGGTTCGTCGACACCCCGAACAAACTCTCACCCAGTCAGGTGGGCGTCATCGTCTGGGTGGCGCTGTTCGCCCTCGTCGGCGTCCTGGCGGCCGTCCACCAGTTCATGAACCGGGCGGTGCGGCCCCCGGACGACGCCGAGACGGTGGCCGACGGGGGCACTGTCTCGCTCCCGTGGCTCGACACCGAGACGCGCTGGGTCGTCGAGTACCACGACGCCTCGGACGCCATCGAGGGCCTCGTGGCGATGGGCGGCCTGACGGTACTCGCTATCGTGTTCGCGGCGCTGTTCACCGGCGAGTACCTCACGCTGGCGCGGACGCAGTACTTCGGCCTCTACGCCACGGGGATGTTCGTCTCGCTGGCGCTCTCGACCGTCGCGTACTACGCCTGGTTCATGCCACACATCGAAGTCGCCGAACTCAGGGGGCACTGACCCATGGACTACCCGAAACCGGACGACGACAGCGACGACGCCGACGACTGTCCGTGTAGCGACGCCCCCGCCGTGTCGCCGACGCTGTACGGCGACGCGCGGGCGGAACTGCGCCGCCGGGACTTCGCGAAGTTCCTCGCCAGCGTCGGCGGCCTGACCGCCGTCGCCAGCCTCACGGCTCCGCTCGCCAGCACCACGCAGGTGTTCGAGCGCAGTTACGAGGGCCCCGTCTACTCCGACGGCGTCCATCTCGTCGACAGCGAGGGCGAGCGCATCCGCGAGAACCGACTCTCGGAGGGCGAGAAGATGACCGTCTTCCCGGAGCCACGGCCCGGCATCGAGGACGCGCCCACGCTGTTGGTGCGCTACCCCGAGTCCGAGTACGGCGGCGACATCGAGATGGGGTACACCGTCAGCGGGTACGCCGCGTTCTCGAAGGTGTGCACTCACGCCGGGTGCATGGTCGCCAACGAGGACGGCAACCTGCTCGTCTGCCCGTGTCACTTCGGGAAGTTCGACCCGTTGCAGGGCGCCGCGGTGACCGACGGCCCGCCGGGACGGCCGCTCCCACAACTGCCAATCACCGTCACGAGCGACGGCTTCCTCGTCGCCACCGGCGACTTCGAGGGCCCCATCGGCCCCGGAGGTGGGTGAATGTCTCGCGCGAGAGAGCTCTACGACTGGTTCGACACGCGTCTGGACGTCGAGGACGCACAGACGTTCCTCGGGAAGGCGTTCCCGGCCGAGGACTCGTTCCTGCTCGGGGAGGTGGCGCTGTTCTGTTTCCTCCTGCTGGTCCTCTCGGGCGTCTTCCTCGGGTTCTTCTTCGAACCCTCCACGTCCGACGTCGAGTACGACGGCAGCGTCCAGAAGTTCCAGGGCGAGGAGATGCCCGAAGCGTTCGTCTCGGTGCTGCACATCACCTACGACGTCCCCTTCGGGATGTTCATCCGCCGCCTCCACCACTGGGCGGCCCACCTGTTCGTGGCCTCCATCGGGTTGCACATGTTACGGGTGTTCTTCACCGGGGCGTACCGCAACCCGCGGGAACCGAACTGGATAGTCGGCACGGGACTCGCGGCGCTGGCGATGGGCGCGGCGTACACGGGCTACGCGCTCCCGTTCGACGAGTTCGCCGCCACCGCGACCAGCATCGGCTACAACCTCACTATCTCGGTGCCGCTGGTCGGGGACTTCTTCGGGCAGGTGATATTCGGCGGCGAGTTCCCGAGTAGCGCGACGATTCCGCGCCTGTACTTCCTGCACGTCCTCGTCATCCCGGCGGCCATCGCCGTCGGATTAGCCGTCCACATGGCCATCCTGATACGCCAGAAACACACCGAAGCACCGCGGGACGACGACCTGACGATGGGCGAGCAGACCGTCGACGAGGACGACGACAGCGTCATCGTCGGCCTGCCCGCCTTCCCGAATCAGGCCGCCGTCTCCGCCGTCGTGTTCTTCCTGACGGCGGCGACGCTGTCGGCGCTCGCGGGCCTCCTCCCGGTCCACAACATCGCTCACTACGGGCCGAACGACCCCGCGAGCACGCCCGAACTCATCATGCCCGATTGGTTCCTGATGTGGGTGTACGGGTTCCTGAAGCTCTTGCCGACGTGGGCGAGTTTCAGCGTCGGCCCCGTCCACGTCAGCGGCGAGTTCATCGGCGGCATCGTCCTCCCCGGACTGGTGTTCGGTGCCGTCGCCCTCTGGCCGTTCATCGACCGGACGCCCGAACCGACCCACTTCACCGTCGACCCGCTTCGGCGGCCGTGGCAGACCGGCGTCGGCGTCGCCGCCGTCGCCTTCGTCATGATAGCCTCCATCGCCGGGATGAACAACATCCTCGCCGACCAGGTGCTGGGAACGACCACCGGCGTCGTCAACCCAATCCTACAAGCCGCGCTGTTGCTCGTCCCGCCGCTCTTCGGTGGTCTGACCTACCTCCTGCTCCGGGACGGCGACGGCGAGACCCCGGCCGACGAGCAGGGTGTGGCCGCCGACGGCGGGCCCGACGACCCGCCCGTAGAGACCGACGGAGGTGACTCCGATGACTGACCTCGCGACCCTCTCCGCCCGCCAGTATCGCCTGCTGGACGCGACGAGCAAACTGCTCGGCGTCGCACTCGTCGCCGGCGGACTGGAGGCCGGCGGGTCGACCCCGACCGGCCTGGTCCTCGCCCTCGCCGGCGTCGCCTGCGCGACTGCGACCGTATTCCTCACCCATGAGTAGACACGACCCCACCGACGACGCGACGGACAGTTCCGGAATCAGTAGACGCGACTTCGTGCGCGGCCTCGGCGCCGCCTCGCTGCTGGGGGCGACCGGCCTCTCCTTTGCCGACGACGGCATGCAGGGACTGGAAGCCGTCGACGACCCCATCGGCAACTACCCGTATCGCGACTGGGAGGACTTCTACCGCGAGGAGTGGGACTGGGACTCAATCGCCCGGTCGACCCACAGCGTCAACTGCACCGGTTCGTGCTCGTGGAACGTCTTCGTCAAGGACGGACAGGTGTGGCGCGAGGAGCAGGCCGGCGACTACCCGACCTTCGACGAGAGCCTCCCGGACCCGAACCCGCGTGGCTGCCAGAAGGGGGCCTGCTACACCGACTACGTCAACGCCGACCAGCGCGTCCTGCATCCGCTCCGTCGCACCGGCGAACGCGGCGAGGGCCAGTGGGAGCGCATCAGTTGGGACGAGGCGCTGACCGAGATAGCCGACCACGTCATCGACGAGGTGCAGGCGGGCCGGTACGACGCCATCTCCGGGTTCACCCCGATTCCGGCCATGAGCCCCGTCTCCTTCGCCAGCGGTAGCCGGCTCATCAACCTGCTCGGCGGCGTCTCCCACTCCTTCTACGACTGGTACTCCGACCTGCCGCCGGGCCAGCCTATCACGTGGGGGACCCAGACGGACAACGCCGAGTCCGCCGACTGGCACAACGCCGACTACATCATCGCGTGGGGGTCGAACATCAACGTCACGCGTATCCCCGACGCGAAGTACTTCCTCGACGCGGGCTACGACGGCACCAAACGCGTCGGCGTCTTCACCGACTACTCGCAGACGGCCATCCACACGGACGAGTGGCTCTCGCCCCACGGCGGGAGCGACACCGCCCTCGCGCTGGGGATGGCCCAGACCATCGTCGACCGAGGGCTGTACGACGAGGCACACCTCAAAGAGCAGACCGACATGCCCCTGCTCGTCCGAGAGGACACCGGGAAGTTCCTCCGGGCCAGCGAGGTCGGCCTCGCCGGGGACGCCGACGACCCCGAGAAGGTGTTCGTGATGGTCGACGACGACGGGAATCTCCGACGAGCGCCGGGGTCCCTCGGCGAACGCGACGGCCAGCACGACCCGTCGGCGAGCATCGAACTCGACTTCGACCCGCAGTTGGGCGTCGAGCGGGCCGTCCAGACCGACGACGGCGAAGTGCGGGTCCGCTCGGTCTGGGAGAACCTGCGAGACGAACTCGCCCAGTACACGCCCGAGTACGTCCACGAGGAGACCGGCGTCGGCGAGAGCACCTACCAGCGGGTCGCCCGCGAGTTCGCCGAGGCCGACGCCGCCAAGATAATCCACGGTAAGGGCGTCAACGACTGGTACCACAACGACCTCGGCAACCGCGCCATCCAGTTGCTCGTCACCCTGACGGGCAACCTCGGCGAACCCGGCACCGGTCTCGACCACTACGTCGGTCAGGAGAAGATATGGACGTTCCACGGCTGGAAGGTCCTCTCGTTCCCGACCGGGAGCGTCCGCGGCGTGCCGACGACGCTGTGGACCTACTACCACGCGGGGATTCTGGAGAACACCGACCCCGACACCGCCGAGAAGATACAGCAGTCCATCGACGAGGGGTGGATGCCGCTGTACCCCGAGGAGCGCGACGACGGCAGTCGGCCCGACCCCTCGACCATGTTCGTCTGGCGGGGTAACTTCTTCAATCAGGCCAAGGGCAACGTCGCCGTCGAGGAGCAGTTGTGGCCCAAACTGGACCTCGTCGTCGACATCAACTTCCGGATGGACTCGACGGCGATGTACTCCGACATCGTCCTCCCGGCCGCGAGCCACTACGAGAAGTACGACCTGAACATGACGGACATGCACACCTACGTGCACCCGTTCACGCCCGCCGTCGAACCGCTGGGCGAGGCCAAGACCGACTGGGAGATATTCCGCCTGCTCTCCGAGAAGATACAGGAACGGGCCAAAGCGCGCGGTGTCTCCCCCGTCGAGGACCGCAAGTTCGACCGCACCATCGACCTCACCACCATCTACGACGACTACGTCCGCGACTGGGAGACCGGCGAGGAGGGCGCACTGGAGGAGGGCCGCGCGGCCTCCGAGTTCATCCTCGAACACTCCGAGGAGTCCAACCCCAGCGACTCCGACGAGCAGATAACCTTCGCCGACACCGAGGAACAGCCCCAGCGGTTGCTCGCCGCGGGCGACCACTGGACCTCGGACATCGAGGACGGCGAGGCGTACGTCCCGTGGCAGAGCTACGTACAGGACAAGGAGCCGTGGCCCACCTTCACCGGTCGCCAGCAGTACTACGTCGACCACGACTGGTTCCTCGAACTGGGCGAGGAACTGCCGACCCACAAGCAGGGACCGGAGAATACCGGCGGGGACTACCCGCTGTCGTACAACACGCCCCACGGCCGGTGGTCCATCCACTCGACGTGGCGCGACAGCGAGAAGATGCTCCGCCTCCAGCGGGGCGAACCCGTCGTCTACCTCAACCCCGACGACGCCGAGGAACGAGGTATCGAGGACGGCGACACCGTCGAGGTGTTCAACGACCTCGGGAGCGTGGAGGTGCAGGCCAAAATCTACCCGTCCAGCGAACCCGGGACGGCCCGCCAGTACTTCGCGTGGGAGAAGTTCCAGTACCCGGACGACGACAACTTCAACACGCTCGTCCCGATGTACATGAAGCCGACCCAGTTGGTGCAGTACCCCGAGGACACCGGGGAGCACCTGTACTTCTTCCCGAACTACTGGGGGCCGACCGGGGTCAACAGCGACGTCAACGTGGACGTCCGCCCCACCGGGGGTGACGGTCAATGAGTAGTCAGAACGAACAACAGGACGGCAGTGAGGACACGCACGTCAACGTCGCCGACGGCGTCGACCATCAGGTCGCGATGGTGATGGACCTGAACAAGTGCATCGGCTGTCAGACCTGTACCATCGCCTGTAAGTCCCTCTGGACGGAGGGCGGTGGCCGCGAGTACATGTACTGGAACAACGTCGAGACCAAACCCGGCGAGGGGTACCCCCGTGGCTGGGAGGACTCCGGCGGCGGCTGGAAGTCCGGCGAACACTCGGAACGCGAGACCGGCGAGATTCCGTCCGAGGAGGAGTACGGCCGCCCCTGGGAGTTCAACCACTCCGAAATCATGTACGAGGGAAGTGACGAACCCCTACGCCCACGCGAGGGCGCGGAGTGGGGCCCCAACTGGGACGAGGACCAGGGGGCCGGCGAGTACCCCAACAGCTACTACTTCTACCTCCCGCGCATCTGCAACCACTGCACCCACCCCTCCTGCGTCGAGGCCTGCCCGCGTTCGGCCATCTACAAGCGCGCGGAGGACGGCATCGTCCTCGTCGACCAGGACCGGTGTCGGGGCTACCGCTACTGCGTCGAGGGGTGTCCCTACAAGAAGGTGTACTACAACACCGTCTCGAAGCAGTCCGAGAAGTGCATCTTCTGTTACCCCCGGCTGGAGGGGGAGGGCCCCGACGGCGAGACGTACGCGCCGGCCTGCGCGGAGGAGTGCCCGCCACAGCTCCGGTTGGTCGGGTTCCTCGACGACGAGGCAGGTCCCATCTACAAACTCGTCGAGGAGTACGAGGTAGCCCTGCCGCTGCATCCCGAGTTCCAGACCCAGCCGAACGTCTACTACATCCCGCCCTACGCACCGCCACAGCACACCGACGAGGGGGAGACGGTCGACGTCGAGCGCATCCCCCGGGAGTACCTCGAAGAACTGTTCGGCGAGCGCGTCCACGACGCGCTGGACACCATCGAGCGCGAGCGCCAGCGCGTCCGGCAGGGCGGCGAGAGCGAACTGATGGAACTGCTCCAGCACAAGAACCCCGCGAAACAGTACCGTTTGGAGGTGTTCGACGATGCGTAGCGGCGTGACGCATCGTCGAGCTCGGCAGAGCTTCGCTCTGGAGGTGTTCGACGATGCCTGACACCACCACCCGACGACGAACCCTGTTCGCGGCGGCCGCCGTCGCCGTCCTCGTCACGCTCTCGGCGGTGGCGGCCCCGCTTGCCAGCGCGCGACCAGCACACGAGATACCGGTCGCCCCGGCGAGCGGCGACCTCTCCGGCCCGACCACCGACGGATGGGAGGACGTCCCCGCGGCGACGGTGCCCCTCGCCAGCGCACCGAGTAGCGTGCCCAACGCCGACCAGACGAGCATCGAGCGCGTCCACGTGCAGGCGGCCCGCGGCGACGGCCGACTGTACCTCCGCCTCCAGTGGCACGACGCCACCCGGGACGTGGCGACCAACGAGACGCGGGCGTTCGCCGACTCCGTCGCCGTCCAGTTCCCGGTCAACACCAGTTCACGGCCGCCGATAGCGATGGGCGGTCCGACCAACCGCGTCAACGTCTGGTACTGGAGCGGCGCGACCGGCACCGAGGAACTGCTGGCCGGCGGTGCTGGCTCGACGACCGAGCTCCAGAGTCCGTCGGTGAACGCGAGCGCCGTCCACCGCGGGAGCGGCGAGAACGCGACGTGGACCGTCGTCTACACCCGCGACGTGGACGCCCCCGGCGCGAACCGGACGACCATCGCCGACGACGGGGACCTAGACGTGGCCTTCGCCGTCTGGAACGGATCGAACAGCGAGCGGGCTGGCCGGAAGTCCGTCAGCGAGTGGCACTACTTCCCGTTCGGGCCCGGTCCAGAGGGGCCGCCCTACGAGACGGTGCTGTGGACCATCGCCGGCATCGCCATCGTCGGCGTCGTCGCCGTGACGGCGTTCGGCGTCCACCGCTCCAGAGGAGGGATGAACTGATGGCCGCGACGAGCGACGGGGTCGACGACGTCGACCCGGACGCGGCCGCTCGCGGGACGGTGTACCGGGTGCTGGCAG
Source organism: Haloarcula rubra (assembly GCF_019599465.1). Classification (GTDB taxonomy): domain Archaea; phylum Halobacteriota; class Halobacteria; order Halobacteriales; family Haloarculaceae; genus Haloarcula; species Haloarcula rubra. Next base: position 44,916 of record NZ_RKLR01000001.1, on the reverse strand, counting down.
CGGCGTTCCGCTACCCGGACGAAGAGTTCCACGCCGCGGCAGCGGAGGGGTCGCTGGACGCGGACGTGCGAGCGTGTATCGACCAGACGACGCTCGACGTGACCGTGCCCGAACTCGGCACCGACGACGACTACGAGACGCTCGCGGCCCGGTACAACGACGTCTTCGAACTGGGCTACAGCGAGTACACCGACCGGACCGACGGGTCGCTAGACGCCGAGGGGCCGCCGGTCCCGCTGTACGAGTCGAAGTACCGGCCCGACCAGTCGTGGAACGACGTGAACCTCGATTTGGCGCGGGCGTACCGTCACTACGGCCTCGAAATCGACCAGGACGAGCGCGACAACCACGACGCGTTGGCCTACGAACTGGAGTTCGCGGGCTACCTCTGTCGGCGGGAGGCGGCCGTCGGCGACGACGCCGCGACGGCCCGACTGGACTTCCACGACCGGCACCTCGGCCACGCCGCCGCCGGCGTCGCCGACCGCCTCGCGGAGGAACCCGGGACCGACGTCTACGGCGCGCTCGGCGAACTGCTGGAGGGGTTCGTCCGCGCGGACAGGAACGACATCGCGGAGCGACTGGAGGGCCAACGATGAGCACTCGCCCGACGCTCCGGACGGTCCTCCCCCGGATAGCCGGTGTCGACCACCGGCGGGCCGCCGTCGCGGTGACTGCACTCGCGGCGGCCGCCCTCGCCGGGCGGTTCCTCGCGGCGCTGACCGTCAACGTCCCGACTGCGCCCGCGGCCGCCCCCGTGGGGTTACTCACGCCCGTCGCGACGGCGCTGGCGGCGCTGGCGGCCGTCGTTGTTGGTTTCACAGAACGGGACCCGGTCGCCGGCGTCGGCCTCCTGTTCGTCGGCGTCTTCGGCATCCTCTCGCTCCTCTCTGCGGCGGCCGCCACGCCCGCCGCCGTTGCCGTGGTGGCCGGCACCGCCGTCGTGACCGTCGCCCACCGCGACATGTTGGACGCGGGGACCGGCGCTGTCGCCGGGTTGCTCGTCCTCGCCCTCGGCGTCGGCCTCGCGAGCGGGGTCGGGGGCGTCGCGTCGCTCCGACCGCTCGCGTCGACGCTGGCGCTGGCTGGCATCGGCGTCACGCCGGTCGTCGCGGCAACCGATAGTTCCGCGCTCGTCCGCGGGTGTCTCGCGTTCGGCGCCGTCGTCGTCGTCGGTCTCTCGATGCCGTTCGTCGCCGGCGCGGTGACGCTGGTCGGCACCGGGGCCGTCGGCACCTCCTTGCCCGTCGTCGCTCTCGCGGCCGGTGGCGCGGTCACGACGGCCAGCGCCGCGGGTCGGGAGCGACGCTGGGCGCTACTGGCCGCCGTCGCACTGCTCGCGTTCGCCGGCGTCCCGGTGACGCTGGACCGGGCGGTCCCCTTCGCCCTCGGCGTCGCGGCGCTCGTCTCGCTGGAGGTGGCGCGATGAGCGACGACTGTGGCTGTGGCGACGGCGGGTGTGGCGACGAGGAGTTCGAGAAACACCTCCGAGAGGACCCGGACCCGCAACTCGACCCCGAACGCAGTCCGGGGATGCACACCGACGTCGACGCGCTGGAAGACATCGAAGTGAGTCGCGAGGACGTGACCATCGGGGAGGCCACGCCCGAAGAACTGGCGGCCGCCGACACGGAACCGGTCGAGGGTTCGGACGCCGCCGACCTGCTCGCGGACCTCTCCGACGGGAGCCACGTCGACCGGCGTCGGGCCGCCCTCGCGTTACAGGACGTCCCGACCGAGGACGCGGTGGTCGCGGGCCTCGCGAGGGCGGCGACCACGGACGAGGACAGCGACGTCCGCCAGTTCGCCGTCGAGGCGCTGACCGCCCACGGCGACGAACGGGCCGCGGCCGTCGCCGTCGAACTACTGGACGACCCCGACCCGTGGGTCCGCGCCGAGGCGGTGGTCGCGCTCGACAACCTCGCTCGCGAGGCCCACGAGGACGACGTCGCCGCGACGCTTGCCGCCGACGACCACCACGCGGTCCGCCGGAACGCAGCTATCTCGCTGTTCAAACTCCGCGGGGAGGCGATGGCCGACACGCTACTAGACCTGACCCACGACGAGAGCGAGCGCCTCCGCGAGTGGGCCACCCACATGCTGGGCGGCGTGGACAGCGACGCCGCCCGCGACCGACTCCGAGAGATGACCGACGACCCGGCGACGGTGGTTCGACAGACCGCCGAGCGCTCGCTGGAAGCCGACCCCGGTCGCTTCCGTCGGCAGTTCGGGGGGGCGCTGGAGGCCGACGCCCGCCTCCTGCCCGGCGAGGACCGACTAAACAGGATGCCCGACCTATGACTCCCACCCCACGACAATGACCGAGAACGCCAGTACGACCCTGACCGACCGCGTCGAAGCACAGTTACGCAGTGTTCGCGACCCGCAGGCCGACCTCTCCGTCTTCGAAGCCGGATTCGTCGAGGACATCGCCGTCGACGGCAGTGAGGTGACCGTCGAGGCCGACCTGACCTCGCTGGACGGCGACACCAGCAATCAGGTTATCGAAGCGATGTTGCGGGCCGTCGACGACGTAGACGGCGTCGAGAGCGTCCACGTCGAGAGCGCGACGCCCTCCAGCGAGGACCGGGCGAGCGTCGAGTCGTTCGACCACGTCATCGCCGTCGCCAGTGCGAAAGGCGGCGTCGGGAAGTCGACGACGGCGACGTACCTCGCGTGTGCGCTGGCCGCAGCGAACGACGTGGCCCTGTTCGACGCCGACATCCACGGCCCGAACGTCCCCGGACTGCTGGACGTCTCGGGACCCGTCCACTCCAGCGACGAGGGCGACCCGCTCCCGATTCGGACCGACGGGATGGACGTGATGAGCGTCGGCCTGATGGAGGACGGTGCACCGCTCGCGTGGCGTGGCGCGATGGCCCACGACGCACTGGACGACCTCTTTACGAACACCGCGTGGCGAAACGACGACGTCCTCGTCGTGGACCTCCCACCGGGCACCGGCGACGTCGTCCTGACGACCCTGCAGGAGGTCCCCGTCGACGGTGTCGTCGTCGTGACGACGCCGTTCCACGCCAGCGTCAGCGACACGAGTCGGACCGTCGAACTGTTCCGCGACAACGACGTCCCGGTCCTCGGAACGGTGGTCAACATGGCCGAGTACGTCTGTGACTGCTGTGGCGAACCCAACGACCTGTTCGAGGACGACGCGCTCGGTGACCTCGACGCCCCCGTGCTGGCGGAACTCCCGTTCACCCACGAGTTGCAGGGCACGCCCGCCCCCTGCGACGTCCCTGAGGCGATGGCGGACCTCGGCGACGCCGTCGTCGACGCCGTCGAGACGGCCGGTGAGGTCGAGGTCCCGGACCACGCCGTCGACATCCGCGGTTTGCCCCCGGAGGACCGCAAAGACCGGGTCCGGGAGGCGTTCACCGACCGCGACGGCGGCGAGGAGTTCGTTCTCGTGAGCGACCGCGACCCGACGCCGGTCGGGGCCTTCCTCGGTCGTCTGGCGGAGGCCCCGCGGGAGGCGTTCGACCCGTTCGAGGTCCGGCGGGCGACGCCGGACGACTGGGTGCTGGAGACGGTCGTCCCCTGACAGACGCCGTCCCAGCGGAGAATACGAGGCGTCAGTCCGCGAGGATGTGCGCGGGCAGGTTGTCGCGGATGATGGTGTCGCAGTACTCACAGCGCACGCCGTCGTCGACCACGGCGAAGCGCGACTCGACGGGTTCGTCTTCGGTCGTGATGCAGTTGTGGTTCGGACACTCGAGCACGCCTTCGACCATCGACGGGCGCTCGACGCGGTGTTTCTCAACGACGTCGTACTCCCGGACGATGTTGATGGACGCGGCGGGAGCGATGAGCGAGAGCACGTCGACCTCGTTCTGAGAGAGTTCGCGGCCCTCGACTTTCACGATGTCTTTCTTGCCGAGGCGGTCCGAGGGCATGTTCATCGCGACGGAGACGGACTCGCCGCTGGTGCCGTCGATGCCGAGGATGGCGAGGACGTTCAGGGCCTGTCCGCCGGTGATGTGGTCGATGACGGTGCCGTTGCGAATCTTCGAGACGCGGAGTTGTTGGTCGTCGTCGCTCATTCTGGCTCACCTCCGAGCATCAGGTCCAGCAACGCCATCCGCACCGGCACCCCGTTGTGGGCCTGCTGGAAGTACTTCGCGTGGTCGGTGTCGTCGACGTCGTGGGCGATTTCGTCCACTCGCGGGAGTGGGTGCATCACGGTCAGGTCGTCTTTCGCGGCCGCCAGCGTCTCGCTGTCTATCTGGTACTGGCCGGCGACTTCGCGGTACTCGCCCTCGTCGGGGAACCGCTCGCGCTGGATGCGCGTGACGTAGAGCACGTCGAGTTCCGGCAGAATCTCGTCGAGGTCGGTGTGTTCCCTGACCTCGGCCCCCTCCTGATGCAGGTCGTAGCGGACCGACCGCGGCAACTGCAGCGACTCGGGGCTGACGAAGTGCTGGCGGGCGTCGACGTTCGTCAGCGCGTGGGCCAGCGAGTGGACGGTGCGACCGTACTTCAGGTCCCCCATGATGCCGATAGTCAGGTCGTCGAACCCGGCGCTCTCCCGGATGGTGTAGAGGTCGAGCAGGGTCTGTGTCGGGTGCTGACCCGCGCCGTCGCCGGCGTTCACGAGTGGGACGTCGACGAACTCGCTGGCCATCTTCGCCGACCCCTCCATCGGGTGGCGCAACACCAGTGCGTCGGCGTACCCCTCGACGACGCGCACCGTGTCGGCCAGCGACTCGCCTTTCTTGACGCTCGACGACTCCACCGAACCCATGTCGACGATGTCGCCACCCAGCCGTTTCATCGCCGTCGTGAAACTCATCTTGGTCCGGGTGCTCGGTTCGAAGAAGAGCATCCCGAGCAGCGTGTCCGCGTGCCGGTCCGAGTACGCCCCCGGTTCCTCGGCGATGGCGGCCGCGTGGTCGAGCACCGCCTCGATGTCGGCCCGCGACAGTTGTTTCGCGCTGATGATGTGGTCGTGCCGCATCTTACACGGTACCGCGCCCCCGACGCTCTTGAATCTCCCGACACGGCCGGGCGAACGTTCAAATCCGGTGCCGTGCCCACACCCGCTATGCTCGCTATCGCCGGCGGAAAAGGTGGGTGTGGGAAGACGACGACGGCGCTGGGCGTAGCCAGAGCACTCGCGGCGCTCGGCGAACGACCGCTCCTCGTCGACGCCGACCTCGACATGCCCGACGTCCACCATCGGACGGGGACGGACCCGGGAGCCGCCCTCGCCGCCGTCGCCGACGGCGACCGACCTGCGGCCGTTGCACAGCGGTCACCGCGGGTCGCTGGCGTCGACGTACTGCCGTGCCGCGACGCGTCCCCGTCGACGGCCGCGTCGGCGTTCGCCCGCCTCCGGCGGTGTGACCGTCCCGTCGTGCTCGATTGCGCGGCCGGTGCCGGCCCCGACGCCGCGGCCCCTCTCCGCGCCGCCGACCGGACGGTCCTCGTCTCGACGCCGACCAGCCAGAGCCTCCGGGACGCGGCGAAGACGGCGGCGATGGCGCGGCACCTCGACGCCCCGCCGGCGGTGGTGGTGCTCCCGCGAAGCGACGGGACCACCGACCCGAGCCCCCTGTTCGACTGTCAGCGCGTCGTACACGTCCCGGAACTCCCGGAACCTCCACTCGAAACCGAGGAATCGGCGTCTCGGTACCTGAAGTGTGCGAAAATCCTGTCCAAGCGGAATATTTAATCGGGTGGGTATGCTTGTCTCGAAATGGCATGGTGAACCGGCTTCGAACGGGCATCGACGTTCTCGACCGGAAGCTCGACGGGGGGATTCCAGCCGGGAGCATCGTCGCCCTCACTGCCCAGCCGGCCAGCCAGGCGGAGCTGTTCCTCTACGAACTCACCGCCACGCGCGGGACGCTGTGGCTCTCCCTCGACCGGACCGCACAGTCCGTCGTCGCGAGCATCGAACAGACGCCGGCCAACACCGGCGACCCGACGGTCCGACACATCTCGGGCGAAGCGCCACTGGACAACGCGGGTAAACTCGTCTCGGCGCTCCCCGAGACGTCGAACCTCATCGTCGACCCGCTCGACGTCCTCGAGGCTCAGGAGCCACACTCCCGCTTCCGCGCGTTCATGAACGACCTGCAGAACCACATCGTCAACACCGGGAGTCTGGCCATTCTGCACTGTCTGGACGGCCGGGACGTCCCACCGCTCCGTGATACGACCGAGCACTTCGCCGACGTGGTGTTCCAACTCAAGACGACCACGAACACCGACGAGGTGGAGAACCGCCTCGCCATCCCGAAGTTCCGGGGCGGCCGAGCGCCCAACGACGTCATCAAACTCGACCTCGTCGAGGAGGTCAGCATCGACACCTCCCGCGACATCGCCTGACGACGGTCGGACCCTCTGGCCGCCGACGCTCCGGTCGACAGTCTCACTCGTAGCGCCGCTCTCGCCGACGCCGGCAGTGCATTGGTAACACTTAACACGACATAGGTGTTATTGAATCTACATGAGTGGACGAGACCCGCTCGCCAAAGAGCAACGGCAGTTCCAGTGCGAAAACTGTTCCTTCCGGACGACGGCCCCGAGTCGAGGCCTCAGCTGTCCGAAGTGTGGTGGTCGGATGACCGACAGGGCGATTCCTCGCTAGCCGACGCTATCGGCGTCGAAAACGGAGACGTTCTGCGGTCGAGTTACTCTTCTGCGCCTTCGATCTCGTCGACGATCTCCTCGGCGTCGACGTCGGCGTCTTCGAGGGCCTCCTCGATGTCGGCGCCACCGGCGCCGCCCATGCCGCCCATCATGCCGCCCATGCCCATACCCATGCCGCCGCCGAGCTCTTCCTGGACGATGATGCGGTCGACGTCCAGAAGCTGGGTGAGCTGCTGAGCTATCTGCTGTTTGCCCATCATCCACTGCTGGTTCATGGTCAGCTGCGGCGTCGCCTCGATGTAGAGCGTGTCCTTCTCGACCTCGACGGTCTCGTACTCGGGTTCACCCTCCTCGTCCTCGTCGTCGGACTCGACGACCTGCTCTTCCTCGACGGTGTCAGTCTCGAACCAGAGGTCGAGCTTCATGTCGAGCATCATCTCGATGATGCCCTGTGCCTTCTCCTCGCGGTCGGTGACCTCCGCGACGATTTCGTAGTCGTACTCGACGTCCTCGCCGGCCAGCGGGTGGTTGAAGTCCACGCGGGCGCGGCCGCCGATGATGGTCTCGACGTGGCCGTGCTCGCCGTCGACGTCGACGTGCGCGCCGGGGTAGCGGTCGTCTTCCGGAATCTTGTCCTTCGAGACGGTGCGGACTTCGCTCTCGTCGTACTCGCCGAACGCGTCGGCCGCGGCGATGGTGACGCTCCCCTCGTCGCCGACGTCCTTCCCGTAGATGTCCTCCTCGACGTCGGGGAAGATGTGGTTCTCGCCGAGCACGATGACGCGGGGCCCGAACTCCTGCTGTTCGGTGTCGATACCCTCGTCAGCGGCGATTTCTTCGTCTGTGGTGTCGACGAGCTGGCCCTCCTCGACGGTGCGGGCGGTGTAGGCGAGTTTGACGACGTCGCCCTCCTGCAGGCCGCTCTCGGTCTCTTCGTCGGCCGTCTCTGCTTCGACTTCTTCTTCTACGTCCTCGGCCTCGGAGTCGTTGCTCATACCGTGTTCGTCAGTCGTGGCACTCTTAAGAACAACGTTTCCCGTCGGCGCTCACGCGGAGTACTCGCTCTCCGCGAGCATCCGGTCGAGTTTCGCGAGGTCGATGTTCCGGCCGGAGACGGGGACGACGACCGTCTCGCCGGCGATTTCGTCTCCGGCTTCGACGGCGGCGGCCACGGCCGTCGCACACGCGCCCTCCATGACGATGCGCTCGTCCGCGAACAGTCGGGCCACGCCGTCACGGATGGCGTCCTCGCTGACGAGGCGGAAGTCGGCCAGTCCGTCTCCGAGGACGCCCATCGTGAGCGCGAAGGGGACCCGCGTCGCGACGCCCTCCGCCGTCGTCTCCATCCGGTCGTGGGGTTCGAGCGACCCGTCGGTCCACGCGCGGTGCATGGCCGGGGCGGCCTCGGACTGGACGCCCACGACGTCGGCGTCGGTCAGTTCGCCGACGGTGAGACAGTAGCCTGCGGCGGAGGTGCCGCCGCCGACCGGGCAGAACACGCGGTCCACGTCGGGTAGTTCGTTGACGACTTCCAGCCCCGCGGTCCCCACGCCGGCGACCAGTTTCGGTTCGTTGCCCGAGTGGACGTACCGGGCGCCGCGTTCCACGGCCAGTCGCTCGATGTGTTCGCGGGCCGCGTCGTAGTCCGGGCCGTGTCTGATGACCTCGGCACCGAGACGTTCCATCGCGGCCACCTTCCCGTCGTTGGCCTCCGCCGGTACGCCGATGGTGACGGGCACGTCGAACTCCCGCCCGGCCCACGCGATAGACTGGCCGTGGTTCCCCGAACTCGCGGTGATGAGCCCCGCCTCGCGGAACTCCGCGGAGAGCGACGAGACGAGGTTCACGCCACCCCGTACTTTGAACGCGCCGGTCGGGAGCGTGTCTTCCCGCTTGAGGTAGACCTCCGCGTCGAGGTCGGCCGACAGCGTCTCGCTCCGGACGAGCGGCGTCGTCGGGAGGTGCTGGCGGACGACCTTGCGCGCCCGGGCCACGTCGGCCGTCGTCGGCGGCGTCAGGTCGTGATACGGGAAGACGGTCGTCTCGTCGGGGGACTCGACAGGTTCGTAGCGACCGTCCATACACCTACCCCGGAGGCAGGGACACTAAAACTCGCGGTCCGTGGTAGGCGGTCGTTACTCCGCGACGGTCGCAGCGACGACAATCGATACCCGCAGGACGCCGAGGCGGGATGCAATCGCTTTTGCCGGCCCCGACAGAGGACACAGCCATGTACGAAGTCGAAGTCAAGGTGGCCGCCGACCTCGCGGTCGTCGCCGACCGACTCGACGAACTGGGGGCCGAACAGACCGGGGACGTCCTCCAGGTCGACACCTACTACGACGCACCGCACCGCGACTTCGCGGAGACGGACGAGGCGCTCCGGGTCCGCCGCGAGACGCGCGACGGAGCGACGACGGCCCGCATCACCTACAAGGGACCACTCGTCGAGGCAGAGTCGAAGACGCGCGAGGAAGTCGAGACGGGCGTCGACGACGGCGAGACGGCCGACGCCATCTTCGCGAACCTCGGGTTCGACCCGGCGGCGACGGTGCGCAAGGACCGGCGGTTCTACCGCTACGACGGCTACACCGTCACGCTGGACGACGTCGAGGACGTCGGCGAGTTCGTCGAGGTAGAGACCGAGACCGACGAGAGCGGCGTCGAGGAGGCCCGCGAGGGTGCGTACGCGATCCTGCGGGAACTCGGACTGAATCCCGAGGACCAGACCCGGACGTCGTACCTCGGCCTGCTCCTCGAAGATGCGTGAAGGTAATCTTTCTCCGGCGAGCGGTTCCCGTAAGTTATAGAAGCGGGCACAGCAAAGGTCCGGGCAATGACCGACCGGAACATCCACGTCCAGCCCGAGAGCGGGTTGGCAGTCGAGGACCAGAACGTCGAAATCGTCGAGCGCAAGGGTATCGGCCACCCGGACTCCATCTGCGACGGCGTCGCCGAGAGCGTCTCTCGTGCGCTCGCTCAGACGTACCTCGACCGCGTGGGCAAAGTCCTCCACTACAACACCGACGAGACGCAACTCGTCGCCGGTACTGCGGCACCCGCCTACGGCGGCGGCGAAGTCCTCGAACCTATCTACCTCCTCATCGTCGGCCGCGCGACCAAGGAGTACGAGGGGCAGCGGATTCCCGCGGAGAGCATCGCCCTGAAGGCCGCCCGCGCATACCTTGAGGAGAACTTCCCGTACCTCGACGTCGGCGGCGACATCATCGTCGACGTGGAACTCGGCGAGGGGTCGGGCGACCTCCAGAGCGTCTTCGGCGAGGAGGGGACCGTCCCGATGGCCAACGACACGAGCTACGGGGTCGGCCACGCGCCGCTCTCCGAGACGGAGCAGATCGTCTACAACACCGAGCGGAAACTCACCGGCGAGTACGCCGCCGAGAACCCCGTCGTCGGACAGGACGTGAAGGTGATGGGCAAGCGCGAGGGTGACCACATCGACGTCACCGTCGCCGTCGCGATGGTCGACGAACACGTTGAGGACCTGCTGGCCTACGAGCAGGCCGTCGAGGACGTCCGCGAGTACGTCACGACGCTGGCGACGGAGTACACTGACCGCGACGTGACCGTCCACGTCAACACCGCCGACGACTACGACGAGGAGTCAATCTACCTCACCACCACGGGCACGAGCGCCGAACAGGGCGACGACGGCTCCGTCGGCCGCGGCAACCGCGCCAACGGCCTCATCACGCCGAACCGGCCGATGAGCATGGAGGCCACCTCCGGGAAGAACCCCGTCAACCACATCGGGAAGATCTACAACCTCCTCTCGACGGAGATCGCCCAGTCCGTCGTCGAAGAGGTGGACGGTATCCGACAGCTCCAGCTTCGACTGCTCTCGCAAATCGGCTCGCCCATCGACGAACCCCACGTCGCCGACGCCATGCTCGTCACCGAGGAGGGCGTGGCCGTGAGCGACATCGAGGCCGAGGTACGCGATGCCGTCGACGCGGAACTCGCGAGCGTCACCGACGTGACCCGACAGGTCATCGAGGGCGACGTCTCGACGTTCTGAACGGCTGACCATACCGGGCCGTTTCTCCGAGGTTTTCGACCGCCAGCGGGCGGCGGCCGTCGACGACGAAACTGCCAGTCTGCTGTCGCCTATGTCCGGGTAAGAAGACGGGACGCGGGCCGGCCCGTCAAATGTCAACGTATAACTATGCCGTCGAGCGGCCAACGGCTACTCGCGAGACACCACGAACAGCGGTACTGCACGACCGAACAGCGAGCGACCCACCAATCATGGCGACACAGCAACAACCCACAGAGGTCGAGGAGGAGATTACGGAGACGTTCGGGATGGTCCCACCACCGCTGGACACGATTCCCGAGGACGACATGGTCGGCGAGTGGCACTTCTTCCACAAGTACACCGTCGGCGAGTCCGAGATTCCACCGAAGTACCGGGAACTGATGGGACTGGCCGTCGCGGCCAACATCAAGTGTCCGTACTGCATCCACTTCCACCGGAAGGCGGCGGCGATGCACGGGGCGACTGACGAGGAACTCGCCGAGGCCGCCTCGCTGGCGAGTCTCACCTCGCGGTACAGTGCCATGCTCCACGCTCAAGAGACCGACCTCGACGAGTTCAAGGTCAAGATGGCGCAGGTGGCCGACCACCTCGAAGAACAGATGGCGGACGACTGAATCCCCGAAGCCGACACCCCTTTATCTGCGATTCGGCAAAGGCGGGTATGCACCCGCCCGACGCCGACGTCGTCGTCGTCCGCCACGGCGAGGTCGGCGTCAAGAGCGAACAGGTCCGCCGGCGGATGGAGGACCGACTCGCCGAGAACCTCGCCGCGATGTTCGACGCCCGTGGCCTCGCCGGCGACGTCGAGCGTCGCCGCAACCGCCTGTTCGTCCACACCGACCGGCCAGCGGACGTCACCGACGCCGTCACGGACACCTTCGGCGTCGTCTCCGCGTCGGCGGCGGTCACCGTCGACCCGACGCTAGACGCCATCTGCGACGCCCTGCGTGCGGCGACCGAGGCCCGCTACGACGGGGGCACCTTCGCCGTCGACGCCCGACGCGCCGGCCCGAGCGACGCCCATCCGTTCGCCAGCACCGACATCGAATCCGAAGGTGGGGCCGCCGTCTGGGACGCCGTCGAGTCGCTCGGCGAGACGCCCGAGGTGGACCTCGACGACCCCGACTTCCGACTGTACGTCGAGTGCCGCCCGGACACGGCCTACGTATTCTTGACGAAGCAATCCGGTCCCGGCGGGATGCCGCTCGGCACCCAGCGCCCCGTCGTGGCGCTCGTCAGCGGCGGCATCGACTCGCCGGTCGCCGCGTGGAAGGCGATGCGCCGAGGCTGTCCCGTGATTCCGGTGTACGTCGACCTCGGGGACTACGGCGGGCCGGACCACCGGGCGCGGGCGAGAGCGACCGTCGAGACGCTGGCCGAGTACGCGCCCGGGCGACCGATGGCGATGCACGTCGTGGACGCTGGCGACGTGGTCACCGACCTCGCCGCGTCTCTGACCGACCTGCGGATGCTCGCGCTCCGCCGGTTCATGCTCGCGACGGCCGAAGCGGTCGCCGAGGAGGAGGGTGCCGTCGGCGTCGTCACCGGCGAGGCAATCGGCCAGAAGTCGAGTCAGACCAGCGCGAACGTCGCCGTCACCGACGTCGCGACCGACCTCCCGGTCCACCGACCGAACCTGACGGCGGACAAGGCCGAGATAACGAACCTCGCCCGCGACGTCGGCACGTTCGAGGACTCGACGGTCGACACCGGGTGTAACCGGGTCGCTCCCGAACTGCCCGAGACGAACGCGTCGCTGGCGGCGGTCCGTGAGGCCGAACCCGACGACCTGTTCGAGCGTGCGCGGGAGTGTGCACGGACGCGGACGGTCGAGGCTATCGAAAGCTAAATCTCCGGGGCGGGCCACGGACGACCCATGACGCAGGTCTGTCTCGTCGGGAGCGAGGACGTGAACCTCCAGTACGAACTGCTCTCGCGAGAGACCGCCCGGAACGCGCTGGCCACCTACGACCTCCGGGAACCGTTCGAGAACACGCTCCGACTGGAGACCGTGAGCCTCGGTGCCGCCGTCGCCCTCCTGAACGACCTGAACTGGTACCTCGTCCGGTTCGTCGACGCCGCGTTCGTCAGGGAACCCTCCGTCAGCGAGACGGAGTGGCTCTCGCGGGACATCGCGACGGCTATCCGGGACGACCAGATAGCGCCCGAGGACACTGGTCGGTTCCTCAAGGTGTACGGCGTCGTCGAGAGCGAGACGGACGACGACGGCGAGACGACTGCCGAGACCGACGACGACTCGACGACCGAACCGGCAGCGGAACGGCCGCCACGCCTCGTCGAACCGATGTTACTGACACGTACCGGCGAGACGATTCCGGAGTACGACCTGCGAGACGTGGACGATACGCTGGTCGTCAGGGTCACCGAGTCGGAGTTCGGCGCGTGAGGAAAGGCACGGCGGGTGTCCAGATGTCAGAGGCGTGGTCGGTTCGACTGGCTGTCAGAGGCACGGTGGGCCGACCGAGTGGACACTCCTGCGGGGTACCGACGCTGTCGTATCGATGTACCCCGGTTGTTACATCGGGCCGAGGTATACTTATACCGACGGTTCGGGAAAATCACCGGACCCCGATATTCCGCCAGTACCCGCGCTCTGGTCGGCGTCGAGTGACCAGAAGATGCATCCGTCAGCCCTGACACGTTCCCGTCGATGGTCACAGTTCCGGACACCGCCGACGTCGTCGCGAAGCGTCGAGACGTACTGCGAGCACTGTCGACTCCGACGACGAAACCGGAACTCGTGGAACGACTCGGCGCGTCGCGCTCGACCGTCGACAGGGCTATCGACGCACTGACCGACGAGTCACTCGTCGAGCGACGAGAGAGTCGGTACGTGGCGACCTACGCGGGGCGTGAGGCGCTGTCGGCCTACGACCGGTTCCTCGGGCGACTCGACGCGTTGAGCGAGGCGCAGTCGGTCCTCGCTGCACTCCCGCCCGACGTCGACGTCGACCCCGCTATCCTCGAGGACGCACAGGTCGTCGAGTCGACGCCGGCGGCCCCCGAACGCCCGGTGGAAGCCAACGTCGAACGGGTCCGCGGAGCCGAGCGGTTCTGCGGAACCGGTCCGGCCGTCGTCCCGCGCTACATCGACGTGGTCGCCTCGCTCGTCGAGGGCGGCGGTGCGGAGATAGAACTGGTCCTCACCGACGACGTGGTAGAGGCGCTCTCCGACGTGTATCCCGACGGCATGGACACGCTCAGCGGGGCCGACGGCCTCTCGGTTTTCGTCACCGAACAGACGATGCCCTACGCCGTCTGGACCGCCGAGAAGCCGGAGACCACCGTCAGCGGCATCGTCGTCTACGACGACACCGGCATCGTCGGCGTCGTCAACAACGACACCGAGGCGATGAACGAGTGGGCACGCGAGCAGTACGAACGGTTCAAAGACGCGGCCCGGCGCCTCGCTTAGTCGAACATCCCGGTCGACATGTAGCGCTCGCCGCTGTCCCAGTAGACGGTGACGACCAGGGGGTCGTCGACGCCCGCCGCGACGAGTTCCTCGGCCACCTCGCGGGCCGCGAGGTTCGAGGCTCCCGAGGACTGCCCGACGAGGATGCCCTCCTCGCGGGCGAGGCGACGACACTCCGCCTCGGCGTCGTCGAGTTCGACGGTGCGAACGTCGTCCAACAGGTCCACGTCGAGGTTGTCGCTGACGAATCCGGGGCCCATCCCCTGGAAACTGTCCTCGCCGGTCCCCGGTTCCATCCCCGAGAGGACGGCGTTGTCCGCTGGTTCGACCGCGACCACGTCGAGTTCGGGGAACGCCTCGCGGAGTCGCCGGCCGGTGCCCGTGATGGTGCCGCCCGTGCCGACGCCGGCCACGAGGGCGTCGACGGTGCGGTCCCCGACCTGTTCGACAATCTCCGGCCCCGTCGTCTCGTAGTGGGCCTCGGGGTTGGCAGAGTTCTCGAACTGGCGCAACTGGACGTAGCCGCTCTGGTCGGTGAGTTCGTCCGCGCGGTCCTTCGCGTCGGAGATGTCGCCCTCGACGAGTTCGATGTCGGCGCCGTAGGCCCGCATAATCTCGCGGCGCTCGGGGGACTTCGAGGACGGCATCACGAGGACGACGTCGTACCCCTTCGCGGCCCCGACCATCGCCATGCCGATGCCGGTGTTGCCGCTGGTCGGTTCCACGAGGGTGTCACCGGGGGTGAGGACGCCCTCCGCCTCGGCGCCTTCTATCATGAACTTCGCCGGTCGGTCTTTCGCGGACCCACCGGGGTTGAACGACTCCACCTTCGCCGCCACCGTCGCGCCCTCGGGGGCCCGAACCGACACCAGCGGGGACCCGATAGCGTCGGCGATAGACTCGTGTAGTGTCTCGTGCATTGGCGTCGCGTACGCCAGCCCCGCTTAAAACCCCTAGTGGAGCCCCCGATTCCTGTGGGTGGTGCGCGTTGCCGGCAGACTTTTCCGCCGTCTGGCCGTCCGGTCGGCCATGAGCGGTGGCGTCCGCGATACCTACGTCGCGGCGATTCAGCACGGCCTCGCCGACCTCTCGGGCGACGAGACGCTGGTCGGCGTCGTCCGCGAACCGACGGGGTGGTTCCACGCCGCCGTCGACGAGAACCGCCCCGAACTGGGGCCCCCGTCGGACCTCCTCGCCGAGACGAAACGGCGTGCCGAGGACCTGCAGATGCAGGGCCTCTGCGAGGAGGGCGCGCACAACGCCGCGTGGGACGAGACGGACTTCGCCGACCGCTATCGGACCCACCTCGACGAGAGCGAGGCGGCCCAGCAGGCCATCACAGACCTCGCCGACCGGGTTCGGGACGGTGAGACGGTCGTGCTCGTCTGCTTCGAGGGCGAGCGCAAGCGCTGTCACCGGACGCTCCTCCGCGAACGCCTCCGTGCACGGCTCGAACGGTCCTGAACAGTCGGGGGGTTCAAGCCACTCGCCGCGTTACGGGGTGCTATGAGTGAGAGCGGAACGCTCGAAACGATGGAACCGAACCCGGTCTGGGTGAAGGACGCCTACTCCGACACCGTCGACGTCCTCGCCCGCCACGCTGCCGAACTGGAGTACCACGTCTGGGGTGGCGACTGGTGTAAGGACTGCCGGGCGCAACTCCCCGACTTCGGTGCGGCGCTGGAGGCCGCCGAAATCCCCAAGTCGAAGATTCACCACTACCCGACCGAGAAGGAGGACGACGGCTCGAAGACCGGGCCGAAGGTAGAGGAGTACGGCGTCGAGTACATCCCGACCGTCGTCGTCGAACGCGACGGCGAGGAGATAGCCCGGTTCGTGGAGGAGGAACCGGTCCCCATCGCCGTCTACCTCGCGAACGAAATCGAAGCGAAACTCGAGTAACTAGTCCTGTCCCCACGAGAGCGCCGCCGAGAGGTCGTGTTTCGGCGGGGAACACGCGAAGTTCCGACAGGCGTACACCGTGGGGTCGCCGTCCGCGGCGTCGCGACCGGCCCAGATTGGCGGCGCCTCGTCGACGCTCAGCGTGTCGAGCCACGCGTCGAACGTCTCGGCGTCGTCGGGCCGCCACGCCAGTAGCCGACGGGGGACGTACGTCTCGGCCAGCGTGGCCGTCCACTCGGCGGGCGGGTCCGCCGGGTCACAGACGAGGGTCAGTTCCAGCGACCCCTGCTCGTAGGTATCTGTCGCGAGCGTCAGCGACGCGTGCTGGAGCGGGTTCGAGGAGACGCGGTCGGCGTGCGTGCGCAGGACCTTCTCGGCCACGTCGCCGAACCGGTCGTCGTCCCGGAAGTGCGTGAGTTCCAGCAGGAGTTCGACGGCGACGCCGGTACTCGACGGCGTGGACTGGTCGGTGAGTTCCTGCGGCCGGGCGACCAGCGCCTCGCCGCCGGTGGGGGTGAAGTAGAGCGTCTCCTCGGCGTCGTCCCAGAACGCCTCGGTGACGGCCTCGGCGAGGTCCATCGCGAAGTCGAGGTAGTCGACGTCGCCCGTCGCCTCGAACAGGTCGAACGCGCCGCGAGCGAGGAACGCGTAGTCCTCCAGATAGCCGTCGATGGCCACGTCGCCGTCCTTGAACCGGCGGCTGAGGCGCTGTGCGTCTTCGTCCCAGAGGTTTTCGCGGACGAATCCCAGCGCGTCGGCGGCCACGTCGGCGTAGCCGTCGTCCAACACGACGGCACCCTCGGCGAGCGTCGAAATCATCAGCCCGTTCCACCCGGCCAGCACCTTCTCGTCGCGGGCCGGACGGGGGCGTTCCTCCCGGGCCGCGAACGTCTCGTCGAGCGCCTGCCGTAGCTTCTCGGTAATCTCGTCCTCGCTCAGGTCGTACTCCTCGGCGAGGACGGGGACGGGCTTGCGAACCGCCAGCACGGTCGCACCCTCGAAGTTGCCGCGTTCCGTGACGCCGTAGTACTCACAGAAGACGTCGGCGGCCGTCTCGTCGTCGACGGCGTCGTGGACCTGTTCGGGCGTCCAGACGTAGAACGCGCCCTCTTCCGTCTCGCCGTCGGGGTCGTCGGGCGGTCGGCTCACCGCATCCAGCGTACTGAAGAACCCGCCGTCTTCGTGCTGGAGTTCCCGCTGGACGAACGCGAACGTCTCCCGGACGACGGCGGCGTAGCGCTCGTTGCCCAGCGCCTGATAGCCGGCGAGGAAGGCCCGCGGAATCTCGGCGTTGTCGTACAGCATCTTCTCGAAGTGGGGGACGCCCCACTGCGGGTCCGTCGAGTAGCGGTGGAACCCGCCGCCGACGTGGTCGTACAGGCCCCGGTCGGCCATCGCGTTCAGCGTCTCCTCGACGACGTTCAGGTAGTCTTCCTGTCCACCGTCGGCGTGCGCGCGGAGTAGGGCGTGGACGCGCCCCGTCTGCGGGAACTTCGGGCCGCCCGACCCCCACCCGCCGTTGTCTCGGTCGGCGCCGCGGTGGGCGATGGTCGCCGCCGTCTGGACGAGGTTGTCGTCGGGGTCGCTGGAGTCGCCGGTCGTCGCTTCGAGGTCGCTCTCGATGGCGTCGGTCCACTGCTGGGCGCGGTTCTCCATCTCCCCGCGCTGTTCGGGGTCGGACCACGAGTTCGACAGTTGCTTCAGCAGGTCGTGAAAGCCCGGTTGGCCTCGCTTCTCCTCCGGCGGGAAGTACGTCCCGACGTAGAACGGCTTGCCGTCGGGGGTGAGCCACGCAGACAGCGGCCACCCGCCACCACCCGTGACCTGCTGACAGATGCTCATGTACACCGAGTCGAGGTCCGGTCGTTCCTCCCGGTCGACTTTCACCGGGACGAAGTTCTCGTTCAGCGTCTCGGCGATGGCCTCGTCCTCGAAGCTCTCCTCCTCCATGACGTGACACCAGTGACAGGCCGCGTAGCCGATAGAGAGGAAGATGGGCACGTCTCGTTCCTTCGCGGCTTCGAGCGCCCGTTCGTCCCACGGCTGCCAGTTCACCGGGTTGTCGGCGTGCTGGCGGAGGTACGGACTCTCCTCTGCGTCGAGGCGGTTCCGTCTCGTCGGGTCGGCGTCGTCTGTCATGGTAGACAGTCCGCACGCCGAACTGAAAAGCGGCCACCTTCACCACCGTCAGTGATGCAAAGATAGAAAAGTCTCAACGAATTACACGACCAATCGACACTGTGCTCCTCGACCCTCCCGTGGCGGCGCCGGCGACTCTCCCTGCCCTATCTGTCGTCAGGACGGTCGAGTGGGCTACGACTAAGTGATTTCAATGGTTCGAATCTCAGTACTCCCGATGGTCGATTTCACGGTCGAACTCTGCTCAGCACCTCCCGAGACGGCGACTCGGACTGTCGTACCGTCCGCTGTGACGCCGTCGGAATGACGGTCTGTGTGAGCGTCGGTCTCCCGACGGACGCAGTCGGGTTAGCCGAGGCGGTCGCGGTGAGCGAATCGACTCGCGTCGAACTCGAACCGTCCGTCTACGACGACGGCGGACTGGCCCGGTACGTCCGGGTCGAGACGGACGCCCCCGAGGCCTTCGACGCGGCGTTGCGGACCGACCGGGCCGTCGCCGCGGCGAAGCGCCACGACGACGGGACGTGTCTCAGGTATCGCATCTCGTGGTCGGTCGAGGAGGCCGACGTGCTCTCCTTGCTGACGGCACACGACGTCGTCGTCGAGCGTGCACACGCCACGGCCTGTGAGTGGGTGTTCAGACTCCGGGCGCCCGACGAAGCGACGCTGACGGACTTCCTCGAGGCGTGTCGCGACCACGACCTCTCGCCGCACGTCCGCGAGACCGGGAGCGGTGCGCTCGACGAGTACGACGGCGGAGCGGCGGACGCGGAATCCGACGACACTCGTGAGTTCGGGCGCGAGACGCCGTTCCGACAGATAATCGACAACATCGAGGAGGTCGTCTGGATGACCGACCCCGAGAAAGACGAGATGATATACGTCAATCCCGCGTACGAGGAGGTCTGGGGACAGTCCCGCGACCGTCTCTCGGAGAACCCCCTCGCGTTCCTCGACGCCATCCATCCGGACGACCGGGAACGGGTCCGTGCGTCGCTCGACCGACAGCCGGACGGGGAGTACGACGAGGAGTACCGGATACGGCGCCCGGACGGGACGACGCGGTGGGTTCGGGACCGAGCGGTGTCCATCACCGACGACGAGGGGAACGTCGTCAGAGTCGCCGGCATCGCCGAGGACGTCACCGACCGGAAGGTGCGCGAACGGTTGCGAGCGTCCCTCTACGACGCCACCCAGTCGATGCTGGGTGCGACTACCAGCGAGGCAGTCGCCGAGATAGCGGTCCAGACCGCCATCGACGCACTGGGGACGTCCGTCGCCTGTGTCTACGTCCCCGACGACGGCGACGACGCCCTCAGCCCGATAGCGTACGCCGCCGACGAGGCGTCGCTGGACGCGCCCGCACCTATCGGCGATTCGGAGAACCCCGTCTGGGACTCGTTCGCGAACGAGCGCCGGAGCGCCTGCGACGACGCACTCGCGGACCTCTTGCAGGTCCAGACGGACGTCCAGAGCGGCCGGGTCGCGCCGCTCGGCGGCTACGGCGTGTTGGTGTTCGGAGCCCGCACCGACGACGTGTTCGGCGATGAGACAGAGCGGTACGCCGACATCCTGACCGCCATCACCGAGGCTGGCCTCGGACAGACCGAACGCGAAGCCCGCCTCGAACGCCAGAACGAGCGGCTGTCCGACCTCTCTCGACTCAACGCCGTCATCAGGGACATCAACACCGAGGTGGCCGCGACGACGAGTCGAGAGGCCATCCAGCGCAACGTCTGTGAGCGATTCACCGCCGAGGACGCCTACCTCGCGGCCGCTATCTGTGGGCAGTCGTCCGGTGACAGCGTCCGGATACGCGAGTCGGCGGGCGCCGCCGACAGTCGGGCCACCGGCGACGCCGGCGACCACGTCGACGCGCCGTTCCTCGGTGACCTCCTGGCGTCGACCACCGGAACCGAGACGGTCCGGGTCGAACGCGACACCGACGAGCGCGGCGACACCGGGCCGTGGTACGAGACGCTACACGGCGCGGGCGTCGAGGCCGTCGTCGCCGTCCCGCTCGTCTCCGGAAACGCCGCCTACGGGGCACTCCTGCTGTTCACCGACGACCCGTCGGTGTTCGACGAGGAGTTCCTGACGGTCCTCAGAGAACTCGGGCAGATGATAGGCCGGGCGATTCGGGCCGCGGAGACGCGCAAGACGCTCCTGACCGACACGGCGACCGAACTGGAGTTCGAAGTGGCCGGCCCGGACTCGTTCTTCCAGACCGTCGCCGCCGAGTTCGACTGCCGACTCGCCCTCGAAGGACTCGTCCCGGCCGACTCCGACCAGCTAATCTTCTACGTCGACGCCGACGGCGTCCCGGCCGAGCAGTTGGTCGAACGCGCAGCGTCGTCGCCGGCCGTCGAGTCGGTCAGAACGATATCCGGCGGCGCCGACGGCGGACTGTTCGAGTGCCACGTCGACGGCCAGTCGGCGATACACGTCCTCGTCGCGTACGGTGCGACGATACGGTCCGCGTCCGTCGACGGTGGGGTCGCTCGTATCGTCGCCGAAGTCGCGCCCGATACCGAGGTGCGCTCGCTCGTCTCGAACCTCGAAGACGCCTGTCCGGGTGCGAAACTCGTCAGGAAGCGCGAACTGGACCGCCCGGTCCGGACGGTCCAGCAGTTCCGGGAGTCGCTGGCCGACAGGCTGACCGACCGGCAGGTCGACGTCCTCCACAGCGCGTACCTCGCGGGCTACTTCGAGTGGCCACGCGAGAGTACCGCCGAAGACATCGCCGCCTCGTTCGACGTCTCCTCGTCGACGGTTCACTTCCACCTCCGGAACGCGCTCCGGGCGCTCCTCGAAACCTATTACGAGGAAGACTACGACGGCATCCCGGAGTGAGAACGGCCCACGGTCGGCCTGTTCTGACGTCTTGGCCGGTCGCGACCGCCGGGCGCACGGCGGCGTCCGGGCGAGGGGCACTCTAGTTATTTGTAGCGAACCTTTCTGCCCGACGACACACTCCGACTCTACTGTACGCTCTCGCAGAGTGGGTGGGTACCACCGCGTGGACGACTGCACCCCGGGGAGACGCTACCAACACAGAACAATGCAAGGCACGAACATGAGATCTGTCGAATACTATCGAACGGACGGTTCGAACGACGCGACACCGGATACCGAACAGACCGACCGTCGCGTGTGTATCGACCGCCTGCTCGAACGGTCGACGGGAACCCTGCGAATCGCGCTCTGGCTTCGGGACGGGACCGGACACACCGTACGCGACGTGCAGACCCAGTACAGAGAGCAGGCGACGGCGCTGGAGTCGACTCCGCGGGTCGGAGAGGTGACGGTTCGGAGGTGGCCGACGCGACTCTTCCGCGACGACGACGGGCCGTCAGTGTCGGACACGGTCCACCGGGCGGTCCGTGAGATGGAGACGTGGGCCGAAGAGAACGGCTACAGTCTCGCTCCGGCGTTTCAGCGACGGGTCGTCCGCTCGCCGCTGTCCGGCCACCGACGCGAGGAACTCACACTCCCCATCGTCTGTCTGGCAGTCCACGACGACGCGGGACTGGCCGGCGTGGCCCCCACTCGACGCGACGGGACCGTGTACACTGTCGAACAGTTCTACGAGGCCATCAGAGACACTACGGTGGAGGACCCAGCGACCGACTCGGCGGCCGTCGGAGCGGAGTGATGACGACCGACAGCCCCTCCGCCCGGACCCGCCTCCTCGGAGCGACAGCGGAGCGAGCGGACTCGCGACACGCCGAACGGGAGGGAGGCGTGTGATGTCGTCCGTCTCCGACGACGGCCCCGGCACGACGCTCTCGCGAGACGAGGTGCACTCGCTGCTCGCGTCACGGTGGCGGCGATACCTGCTCTACTGTCTGTTCCTCTACACGGCGCCGGTCTCGCTCGCGACCGTCGCCGACACCGTCACCGAGTTCGAACACGGCGTCCCCGCGCCGACGGTTCCCGACGAACGACTGTCGGTGTACATGCGGCTGTATCACACACACGTCCCGAAACTCGACGCGGCCGACGTCGTCGACTACGACCAGTCCGAGGACTCGCTGACCCACGCCACCGCCTTCTCCGAATTGGTGCCGTTCCTCAGAGAGGACGCTCACGACGACCTCGCAGAAGACGTGTCGTGGCCTATCGAACGGTGACGGCGTCGCTTCGCCGTGTCCCCCGCGACCCGACGGCGCGGCGGAGACGCTCGCGGCCGACGCGACGACCCGCTGCTCGGCGACTCGCCGCGGACTGAGAGAGCAATACTTACGTCCGAGCCCATCCGGCCTTGAGATATGACAGAGACAGTGCTGCTGGTGGGTGGCGGCGGCCGAGAACACGCCGTCGCTCGTTCGCTCGCCGACTCGGACGCCGACCTGTACGCCTGTGCGGGCAACCGCAACCCGGGCATCGTCGCGCTGGCCGACGGGTTCGAGACGCTCGACACGACGAACCCGCAGGCCGTCACGACGTACGCCCGCGAAGTCGACGCGACGCTGGCCGTCGTCGGCCCAGAGGCACCGCTCGCGGCGGGCGTCGCCGACGCCCTCGACGACGCCGGCATCTACGCCTTCGGCCCGCAGGCCGACGAGGCCCGTATCGAGACGGACAAGGCGTTCCAGCGCCGCTTCATGCGGGAGCACGACATCCCCGGCTGCCCGGACTTCGAGACGTTCGAGGACATGGAGGCCGCCTGCGAGTACATCGACGAGTACGACGGCGACCTCGCGGTCAAGCCCGCCGGTCTCACTGGTGGGAAGGGCGTCCGCGTCATCGGCGACCAGTGTACCGCCGAGGAGGCGAAGGCGTACCTCCGTGACTCGGACTACGACCGCGTCGTGTTAGAGGAACGCCTCGTCGGCGAGGAGTTCACCGTGCAGGCGTTCGTCGCCAACGGCCAGCTCCGGGTCACGCCGGCCGTGCAAGACCACAAGCGCGCCTACGAGGGCGACGAAGGGCCGAACACCGGCGGGATGGGGAGCTACACCGACGCCAGCCTCGAACTCCCGTTCATGACCGAGGACGACTACACCGACGCCGTCGACGTGCTCCGCGCCACGGTGGACGCGCTTGACGGCTACAAGGGCGTCCTCTACGGGCAGTTCATGCTGACCGAGACGGGCCCGCGCGTCGTCGAGTTCAACGCCCGCTTCGGCGACCCCGAGGCGATGAACACCCTCCCCGTGTTGAACACGGACTTCCTCGACGTGCTGACGGCGGCCCGCGACGACCTCTCGCTCCCGCAACTGTCTTTCCGGCCGCAGGCCACGGTCTGTAAGTACGCCGTCCCCGACGGCTACCCGACCGAACCGGAGTCCGGCGCGAAGGTGACCATCGACGAGGACAACGCGGGCGAGGCCATCCTCTACTACGCCAGCGTCGACCAGCGCGAGGACGGCATCTACACGACCACCTCCCGCTCGTACGCCGTCGTCGGCGTCGCCGACACCATCGGCGAGGCCGAGGCGATAGCCGAGGGCGCGCTGGAACAGGCCGGCACCGAGGGCCTGCGCGTCCGCCACGACATCGGCACGGCCGACCTCGTCCAGCAGCGCATCGACCACATGGACGAGATTCGCGGCGGCGCGGACTGAGCCTCGCGGCCCCGATTCCGCTTCTGTCGCGCAGGATTGAAGCCGTTCGCCCCTGTCTGTGGCGCTGTGCGCGTCGAGACAGTCGGAGTGACGGGATGTGAGCGCCGGTGGCACTGACGACGGTCGACGTTCGGTCGTCGCTGAACGTTCTCGGACGGATACTCCAGTGGCTGGCCGTTCCGCTCGCCGTCCCCGTGGTGGTCGCGCTCCTCTACGGCGAGTCGCCGGTGCCGTACCTGCTCGCTATCGCCGCGACGGTCGGCGTCGGCACCGCCCTCGCCCAGTTCGAGCGGAACCGTATCCACGACCGGGAGGCGTTCCTCACCGTCTCGCTGGCGTGGCTGGGTATCGCCGTCGTCGGTGCCATCCCGCTGTACGTCGAGGGGACGGGTGTGTTCGCCAGTCCGGTCAACGCACTGTTCGAGGGAATGAGCGGCATCACGACCACGGGCGCGACGGTCATCCGCGACTTCGACGCCCACTCGCAGGCCCTCCTGATGTGGCGACAGGTCCTCCAGTGGCTGGGCGGCCTCGGGGTTCTCCTCCTCGCGACGGCGGTCCTCTCGCGCCTCTCGGTCGCTGGGGCACAGTTGATGGAGACGGAGACGCGGACGAAGGACGTCACGAAACTCACGCCCGGCATCGCCCAGACGGCGAAGATTCTGGCGCTCGTCTACCTCCTGCTGACCGCCGGGGCGGCCCTCGCCCTCCTCCTGCTGAACGCCGTCGGCCTCGCACCCGCGATGACCCCCTTCGACGCCGTCGCGCACGCGCTGACCGCCATCGCGACGGCGGGGTTCTCGCCCCGGGCCGAGAGCGTCGGGGCGTTCTCGCCGGCGGTCCAGTGGGCCGTCACCCTGTTCATGGTCGTCGGCGCGACGAACTTCGTGTTGCTGTACGCCCTCCTGCGGGGTGACGGACGGCGACTCTTGCGGAGCGAGGAGTTCCGATTCTACCTCGGTATCCTCGCGCTCGGGACGTTCCTCGTCGGGGGATTGCTCGTCGCCGACCCACGGTTCACCGCCGACCCAGAGACGACGCTCCGACACGCGACGTTTCAGGTCGCCTCCATCGTGACGACGACGGGGTACGCCTCGACGGACTTCAACACGTGGTCGGCCGCCGCGAAGAACGTTCTCTTCGTCGCCATGTTCAGCGGCGGGATGGCCGGGTCGACGACCTGCTCTATCAAGACGCTCCGGTGGCTCATCGTCACGAAGTCATTCTGGCGGGACCTGAACGTCTCGGCACACCCGCGGAGCGTCCGCGCGGTCAGAGTCGGTCGGGAGGTCGTCAGCGAGAGCACGATTCGGGACGTGTACGCCTACACGCTGGTCGCGTTGGTCATCTTCATCGTCGGCACCGTCCTGCTGGTGGCGGACGCCGAACGGGTCGGCGACCCAATCACGGAGTTCGAGGCGCTCTCGGCCGCCGCGTCGATGTTCTTCAACATCGGCCCGGCGTTCGGACAGGCGGGCCCCTACGGTACCTACGACGGGTTCACCCGGTCGAGCAAACTCCTGATGGTCCTCCTGATGTGGGTCGGCCGCATCGAGATTATCCCGGTGATGGTGCTGTTGACGCCGACGTTCTGGCGCCGACCGTGAGCCGCCGGTTCCGAGTGGTTTGATTACGACTGGGACGCAACTGGCAGGCGTGAGCGGCCCACGACACGACGACCTCGACCGCCATCCGACGCCCGGCCCCCGCAACTCCCTGTTCTCGTGGCCGAGCGCGAAGCACCCGCTCCGTGTGATGGTCAACTACGTCGTCATCTGGATGTGCAGAGTCTCGCCCAGTCTGCAACTGAAGAACTGGCTGTTGCGACGTCTCGGTACGACCGTCGGGACCGGCGTCGCGTGGGGGTTAGAGTCGACGCCGGACGTGTTCTGGCCCGAACTCATCACCGTCCGTGACGACGCTATCGTCGGCTACGACGCCACCCTGCTCTGTCACGAGTTCCTCCAGGACGAGTACCGGACCGGCGAAGTCGTCGTCGGCGAGCGTGCGATGATCGGAGCCGGTGCCGTCGTCCTCCCCGGCGTCGAAATCGGCGCCGACGCACAGGTCGCGGCGAACTCACTGGTCACCGAGGACGTCCCGCCGGGGACGACCGTCGCGGGCGTTCCCGCGGTACCGCTGGACCCCGAGGACTAGTCCCGGACTCGGACGATACCGGACTGCATCACCTGCTGGTTCGGGATGATGTGTTCCTTGCCCTCGCTCTCGACGTGCGTGACGAACATGTCGACCTCCTGCACGATGCCCTGCTGGTCGCCGATGACCACCTCGTCGCCGATGCTGTACGGTTCGGTCAGGAGGAGGTAGAGACCGGCCGCGCTCGACGCGAGCAGGTCTTTCAACGCCAGTCCCGCGAGGAAGACGATGCCGAAGGAGTACGCCGCGAGCAGGATGAGCAGGGCCATCGTCTCGACGCCGAGTTGGTCCAGCGCGACGAGGATGGCGAGGAAGAAGATGCTGTACTTGACGAGTTCCGGGAGGACGCCGGCCTCCGGGAGTTTCACGCTCCGGAGCCGTTCGGAGACGACGAGTCTGGCCTTGTCGCCGGCGATGAGGCCGATGATGAGGGCGAAGACGGCGATGAACAGGTTCGGGAGGAAGGCGGTAAACCGCGTCCAGTACGCTTCGGGACTGACGAGTTGGGCGATGTTCAGCGCGACGGTGATGGCGAGGATGTAGACGAACAGCGCGGCGAGGTTCGAGACGATGCCCACCGTCGACGTCCCGAGACTCCGGGCGGTCCGTTCGAACGGCGTCCCCTCGACAGTCTCGGGCACGCCCAGTTCCCGCATGAACTCCCGCGACGCTCGCCAGACGAGGAAGCCGACGAGGATGCCCAGTCCCAGCACCAGCAGGGAGATGACGAACGTCCCCTCGGGCGAGAACAGTGTCCGGATGAAGTTCGGCCAGTCGAATCCGAACTGCATGGTCAGTACTCCTCGGGGTCGATCTCGAGGACGAGTTCCCCGCCTTTGAACGCACGCACGAGTCCGTCGCTCTCCGAGAGGACGATGGCCGTCGCGTTCGTGTCACGGGTGATGGCCCCGCCGGCCATGTGTCGGGCCCCGAGGCCCTTCGGGATGTCGACGCCCTCGGCGGAGGGTTCGAGGTACCGGTACGCCGAGACGATCTTCCCGGCGTCGGAGATGACGAACGCGCCGTCCAGCCGCGAGAACTCCTTGAGCATCACGTTGACGATGGGGTCGCCGACGTGGACGTGGGACTTCTCGAAGGGGTTGTACGAGAGCGGGCGGGACTTGTTCATCACCTTGCCGGCGTCGCCGACGACGAACAGCGCGCCGACTGGCTTCCCCTTCTGACCCTTCTTCCCGAGTTCGACGGCCACCTCGAAGACGTCCCGGACGACGCCGGGTTCGGCCCGCGAGTTGACGAACAGGTCGTAGACTCCCGAGGGCGTGAACTCTGTCGTCTCGATGCGGGCGACGGTGTTCGCCGTCCCACCCATGAACCCGCTCACGCAGACGACTTCGTCGCCCTCCTCGACGAGTTCCTTGTCGAGGGCGCCCTCGATGCCGAACCGAATCCGGCCTTCGAGGTCGGTGAAGTCGATGGGGAGTTCGACGAACGACTCCGCCTCGACGGCGTTCTCGGGGCCGACGACCACGACGGGTTCCTCGGCGTCGGCGAACCGTTCGAACTCCGCCGAACTCGGCGAGAAGAGGAACACTGCGTTCGCGTCTGCGACCACGCCGTCCAACAGGTCGCGCAACTCGTTCATTGTACGTATCACGATTGCAGACACGAAAAAAGTTTGTGGGCCGTCAGCCGCCCGTCTGCCACTCACCCGACGCGTTCGCCGACGCCCGTGATATACTCAGTCTGACAGTAGCCGGTCGAACGCGCCGCTCGCGGCGTGGGCGTGACAGTACGTGCCGACCGTCTCGTACTCCGTCAGGCCGTCGTGGTCGCCGTCGATGCCCTCTCCGCGAACCGTCTCGAAGGCGAAGCGGGCGTCCGCGTCGACCGTCGCAGAGGAGTAGTGGAACTCGTGGCCCCGACGTCTGGCACCCGACGCGGCCACGGGCGTGTCACGCGCCGCTTCCAGTTCGACGTGGTCCAGTGCCTGATACCGCTCTCGCATCTCCACGTCGGCCGGCAACACGCCCGCCATCTCGTGGGTGTCGCCGTCGGCCGTCGTCAGCGTCTGGGAGAGCGCCATCAAACCGCCACACTCGCCGTACACCGGCAGGCCGTCGGCCGCCAGCGTCCCGAGTTCGTCGAGCGTCGCCGACGATTCGAGGTCCGCGGCGTGGAGTTCCGGGTAGCCGCCCGGTAGGTAGACGGCGTCGGCCTCGGGGACCGGGTCACCGGCCAGCGGCGAGAACGTCGTCACCGTCCCCCGCTCACGGAGTCGTTCGACCGTACTCGGGTAGACGAAACAGAACGCCGCGTCGCGGGCGATGGCGATAGTTCGGTCCTCCGTCACTGGTTCGGCGGGCGAGACGCTCGGTGGTTCCCGTGCTATCTCGGCGATCCCGTCGGCGTCGATGGCCTCGCCGGCCGACGCTATGGCCGCCTCGTCTAGCGCCGCCTCGTCCCCCATCTGGAGGCCGAGGTGTCGCTCCGGGATTTCGAGGTCCGACGTCGGGGGAATCCGGCCCAGATACGTCAGTTCTTCTGGCAGGGCGTCGCGGATACCCTCGGCGTGGCGCCCGCCGTGGGCACGTTGGGCGAGGACGCCGACCACGTCCACGTCACGGTCGATGCGCTCGGCGTACTGCTGGAACCCGAGCGCCGTCGCGCCGACGCTCTCCATCCCGGCTTTGGCGTCGACGACGAGGACGACGGGCAGGTCCAGCACCTCGGCGACGCGGGCCGTCGACGCCTTCGTGCCGTCGTAGAGGCCCATCATCCCCTCGACGACGCAGACGTCGCCCTCGCCGCGCCAGTAGGTCCGCAGCGTCCCCGCCTCGCCGGCGAGCCACGGGTCCAGCGACCGCGAGGGTTTGCCGACGAGCGCCTCGTGGTGGCTCGGGTCGATGAAGTCCGGCCCGGCCTTCGCGGGTTGGGGGTCGTAGCCCGCCCGGTCGAGCGCCGAGAGCGTCGCCAGCGTCGCCACCGTCTTCCCGACGTTCGAGGCCGTGCCCGCGAGGACGACGCCCTTCACGACCGGTCACCCACCGTCACGGCGCACCACCGACGGTCGCCTCGTCGACGAGGTCGTCGTACACCGCGGCGAACTGCTCGCGAACGTCGGCCATCGAGACGCCGGCCCGGTCTGCCAGCGCCAGCGCCCCGCCCATCCCGACGCCCTCCTTGGCCTCGCCGGCGACGAACCGCTCCATGGCGACGTGGTCAGACTGCTCGAAGCCGGGGTCGGTCACGGTCAGGTCGAGGTCCAGTTCGGCCGCGCTCTCTCGGAGATTCGCCGTCGGGTCGTCGGCGACGTAGGCCGTCGTCGCCAGTCCCAGT
This sequence comes from Haloarcula rubra, assembly GCF_019599465.1. Classification (GTDB taxonomy): domain Archaea; phylum Halobacteriota; class Halobacteria; order Halobacteriales; family Haloarculaceae; genus Haloarcula; species Haloarcula rubra. The sequence continues at coordinate 15,743 of NZ_RKLR01000001.1, read as the reverse complement.
CGCCCCTCGTAGCCGCCGTGGCGGACCAGCGCCGCGGCGGCGAGTTGCTGTGTCCCGCCGGCGAGTGTCACCGCCGTATCGGACTCGACGGCGCCGGCGGTCAGTCCGGCCACCGTCGCCAGCACGGGGTCACCCATCCGACGGACGGCCCGCTTCGGTTGGCCGGCGGCGTCGCCGGGCGTGAGCGAACTGGCTTCGAGGCCCGCCTCCACGGCCCGTTCCTTCTGTGCGACCGGGTTCTCGGGGAGCGAGGAGGAGACCATCGCGTCTTCGCCCAGCGCCCGCAGGACCCCGAGTGCCGTCGTCGTGCCGCCGGGAATCGTCTCCGCCAGCCACAGTTCGTCGGCCGGCAGTTTCCGGCCGAACTGTCTGGCCGCCTCGAAGGCACCGTGGGCCGTCGGTACGGGGTCCTGTTCGGCGACGTCCCGGCCCGCTCCGGCGCCGACCGTGACCGTCGGTGCGGCCGTCGGTTCCACGAGACCGCCGTCGACGACGGCCACGTCGAAGCCGAGGACCTCACGGACTGCGCGCGTGACAAGCGCCGGGGTCGGACAGCCACTCGGACTCAGCGGCACCGTCTCCGTCCGCACGGGCCGCCCGTACGTGAGCAGTTCCGCGTCGGCCGCAGGCGTCGTCGTCATCAGGTCCGGGTCGGCACCGGCGGCGCTGATACCGTCTCTCTCCGCTGTCGCCGTCGTCCCCGCGACGAGGACGAACCGGGTTCCGTCGGGCGAGCGTTCCATACTCGTTTGAAGTAGTGCAAGCCCACTTTATCCCACCGGTGGCGGCCTCGGGACTGCGGCCGCTCTGGCCCCAGCGTATGATTTAAGCAATGTGGGCCGCCAGACCCGGTATGGAGGACTTCGAAGAACTCGTGTCGTCGCTGACGCCGCGCGAGGACAACGAGGCCATCAAATCGTACCAGAACACCACCGCAGTCGCCTGTCCGGCCTGCGAGCAACCGTTCGACGACATGGTCGTCTGCAAGCAGGCGTTCACGTCGCTCAACCTCGACTTCGAGATGGACCTCTGTACGGCCATCCACGACGACAACGTGGTGCTGTTCACGCACAAGTAGCCTCGGCTCTCGTTCGCGGAGAAGTGCGCGGGACCGGATTTGAACCGGCGGACCCCTACGGGATAGCGTCCTAAGCGCTACGCCTTTTCCTGGCTCGGCAACCCGCGCGCAGTCACTCGTTCCCACGATGTCGTCAAGAACCCTTCGCTTGCCGGCGACGAAGATTTAGGTAGGTCGGGGGGCAAGACGCGTCCATGTATCGCGCCAGCTACCGGGTCCAACAGAACGAGTGGCTGTCGGAGATAGAGACGGCCGCGGAGACGCTCGACCTCGGGACGCAGGCGCGGTCCCACGCCGTCGACCTGTTTCTCTCGACGCTCCCCGATGACGACCGCTCGAAGCGAGCGACGATGGCGGCGAGCGTCTACGTCGGCGCGCTCGTGGCCGGCGAGGAGCGGTCCCAGACCGCCGTCGCCGACGCGACCGACGTCTCACGGTTGACGATACAGCAGCGCTGGAAGGACTTGCTGGAGCGGGCGGGGCTGGAAGCGCCCGACTGGTGACTACGAGGGCTGCCCGCGGCCTTCGCGCTCGGGCGTCACGTTCCCGTGTTCGTCGATTTCGCCCTTGACGATGCGCGTCGAGGAGATGATGTCCCCGTCGTCGGCGTAGACGTGGGGAACGACCGCTATCTCCAGTGGGTCGTGACCGCGTTCGCGACGAATCTCGTTGATGCGCTTGCCACCCGTCTCCGTCTCCGGCGAGACGACGAGGACGTCGAACTGCGGTTCTGTCGCGATGCCGGTCGGTTCGGAGAGTTCGCGAATCTCCCAGTCGCGGTCCGTCTGCTCGGCGAATCTCGACAGTTCCGCCGCGAGGTCGTCACGTCGCTCGGCGAACGAGCGGACGTGCCGTTCGTCGTGGCGTGTCTTCGGCGCGAGGTCGTCACTGGTGAGGCCGACCGTCACGTCACCCAGTTCGAACGCGCGCTCGAACAGCGCGCGGTGTCCATCGTGGATGGGGTCGAACGTACCACCCAGTGCGACCATCATACCCCGGGCAACGGCATCGTCTGATTTAGTGGTGTCGTCTTCAGCAACCTTCGAGAAAACGTGACACGCGACCAGACAGCGACCCAATCTGTCGTTACGTGTCGTCGTCTTCGTCGCCGTCCTCGTCGGCGTCTTCGACGGAGATGGTGACCGGTTCGTCGCCGGAGAGTGGTTCGTCGTCGTCGCTACCGAGGTGGTCGTCCAGATTGAACACGGTGTTCAGTTCCGACTGGATGTCGCCGACGACGGTGTTGACGAGTTCGCTCGGCGAAATCGCGCTGTACTCGTAGGGGTTGTTGCCGGCGCCGTCGCTCTCGCGCTTCTGGCGGGTGACCGTCCCCTCCTCGTGGAGTGCCGCGAGGGCTTCCCGGACGGTGCTGGGGTAGAGGCCCGTCGCCTCGGATATCTCGTCGCTCGTGCTCTCGGGGTTCTGGCGCAGGCTGACGTAGATGCGCGCCCGTGTTTCGGTGTCCAGTAGCCAGGCGAGCAAGTCGACGATACCCTCGTCGAACTGCTCTACCGCGCGGTCGGCCTCTTGCTCGATTCGCTCGCGAACGTCCCCCGTCTCCTCCGTTTCGTCGTCTGGGTCGTCGTCTGCGGACATGCGTTGTCTCTGTGAGGACGAAAGTGACTTTCGGATAAAAACCTTGCCTCGGGGACTGAGGGGACCGCCTACACGCCGTCGGCGACGGGGCAGTGCGTCGACCGAGTGAACCGGCAGCAACCGGCACTGCCTGTCCCAAACGTGCAGAAACGGTGTGTGTTTCTACAGACGTCCGCGGAGCGTACTTAAACGACCCCGAAAACGCGGTCTGACTATCGCCCGTGAGAGTGACCCACTACTATTTTACTACAGTACTCGAAAGGATATATCGTCGTACGACGGGGCGGGGGAACCGTTGTCGACAGTCTCCGGCCACCGACGTCCGTGAGACGAGACCACGGCCGGAACGCCACTCCTGATTGGTGTGGGGGCACCGGGGGTAGTGGTGGCAGCCAAAGCCTATCGTCACGATGCCGGTTTCGGACCGGCACAGCGTCAGTACTCGAGCAACAGCGACTCACAGAGTTCGGCGACGCCTTCCTCCCGACGGATGCGACGCTGGCGAGTCGCACCACTCTCGCCTTCCAGTAGCGTCCACAGACCGTCGACGTCCAGTCTATCGGATTCGCGTGCGACGATGTCCTCTAACGGGAGCGTCTCCCCGGGTTCGGGGGTGAGCAGCGACGCCGACTGACCGTGTCGGATGGCGCGCCACTTGTTCTCGTCTAAGAGCTCTCGACGGAGTCTCGTCCCCGATTCGCCGTCCTCGTAGCGAGCGGCGAGATCCTCGACGAGGGCGTGGACGTACTCGACGAACGCGAGGACGGTATCCGGGTCGGCCTGTCCGTCCGGTGCACGCACTTCGACGGTGCCGTGGCCGGAGTGGGGCCGCACGTCGAACCAGAGTTCACCGCGGTCGTCGATGCTGTCGCTCTCTATCATCCACCGTTCGTACCGCTCGAACGCCTCGTAGTCCTCGAACGCGGTCGGCATCCCGGTGTTTGGCAGCCCCTCGAAAATCTTCGCGCGGGCGGACTGCAGACCGGTGTCGAACCCGTTCCAGTACGGCGAGTTCGCGGAGAGTGCGAGCATGACCGGCATGTACCACCGGAGTTCGTTGGCGACCCAGACGGCCTTGTCCGGGTCGTCGACGCCGACGTGGACGTGCAGGCCCGCGGTCGTGTTCCGGTGTTGGGGGTACTGGATACGGTCCAGTTGGGCCCGGTAGCGCGGTTTCTCGGCGTGTTCGAGTTCGCGCCACTTCGCGACCGGGTGGAGGCCGGCGGCGGCGATGCCGAACCCGTGTCGGTCGGCGTGGTCCGCCAGCGCCTCCCGCACCGCGAGCAACTGCTCGCGTGCGTCGTTCGGGTCCTCGATACGCGGCGTCTGGGTCTCGATGACGCACTTGAACAGTTCGTGGTCGAGGCGGCCGTCCAGCAGGTCCGGTGGCTCCGATTCGTAGACGAGTTCGTCCGTCCCGGAGGTCGGCCGACCGTAGTCGTCGACGACGTAGAACTCCTCTTCGATGCCCAACGTACTCATCCGGGTGAAGTTCTCGGGAGACCCCGTCTCATCCATCGACTGGTGCATGGCAACCGATGTGCTAAAGCCTTCCGTCCGGGCCCGACGACCGCTCACTACCGTCGGGGCCGGGCGACGACGCCGAGGTGGTCGTCGTGGTACGGCGCGAGCGATTCCGTCGCCACCACGTCGTAGGCGTCGCCGATGTCCGACACCACGTCGTCGAACACGTCTTCCGGGTCGGCGGTCACGTCTTCGCTCCGCGCCTTGATAGCGGCCAGCAGGTAGCCGTCCTCGCGGAGGAACTGCCGGTTCAGCGTCGCGACACGGCCCTGTCCCCGGGTCGCGACGTCCTGCACGAGCACGTCGACCGGTTCGACCACGTGCGCGTACGTCTCAGGCTTCCTGGCGTCTTTCAGCAGTGGGAAGAGATTCGGGCGGCGCTCGGCCACGTCGAGCAGGTCACGCGTCGGTCGCGGGGCGAACTCGACGGCGTACGTCGGGCCGCCGAAGTCTGCCACGTGGCTGGCCGTCGTGCCGGCGGCCGCGCCCAGATACAGCGCCTTCTGGTCGGCAGTCAGCCCTGTCTCCATCCCGATTTCCAGCATCGCTCCCAGTTTCGAGCGGTGGGGGTCCCAGCGGCGCCACTCGCCGTCGGTCCGCTCGCCGTACTCGGGGTGGCCCCGTGTGGCGATGCTCGTCGTCCCGCCGAAGGCGTGTCGCTCGACGCCGTCGGGGAGGCTCACTCCTCGTCACCCCCGCGCGAGCGGATGCGTTCGATTCGCTCGTCGAGTTCCGCCTCCAACTCCGGCCGCAGGTCGCCGCTGTAGTGGTCGACTCGCGCGGCGATGCTCAACTTCCCGGCCAGCGCCCGCGCCGCCGACCCGCGCTCCTCGGGACGGGTCCCGCTGACGTACTCGTGGGTGAAGATGATACCGTGCTTCGGCGACGGCGCACCCCCACGGAGGTGGGCGAACAGGGCGTCCTCGGCCCCGAGCACCTGCACGGTGCCGCTGGGCTGTTTGGCGAGGGCTTCGAGGCCGCCCGCCAGCGAGACGAGACGCGCCGCCAGCACGGGGCCGGCCAGCGCCGAGAGGTTGGGCGCGACGGCCGGTGCCGTCTGTTCGACGTAGGTCCGCAGGTCGTCGGCCTCGTCGGCGACGGCGACAGTCCGCTCGGCGAGCGACTGGAGTGCGGCGTCGCCTTCGTCGACTGCCTCCCGGTCGCAGAGCTCTCGTGCGTAGTCGACGCCGCTCCCGCTCTCGCCGTACCGACTGCCGGCCCACTCCGCGACGCGTTCGGCGAGTTCGTTGGCCGTCCGTTCGCAGTCGGCCATCGCCCGAATCGCGTGGACGAGTTGCTGGTCGTCGGCAGTCTCACGTTCCGCGACGGCGGCCCGCGTCGCCGCCATCGTCGCCGCGTGCAACTGGTCGTAGTAGTCGGCCTCGTCGCTCGCGAACCCGGCGTCGACGGCCCGCTGGGACCAGTCGTCGGGCCCGTCGGCCCGGCCACTCCTGACGCGCTCGGCCGCGGCCGCCTCGTCGCCGGGGTCGATACCGGCGAACCACCCGTCTGTCATACTCGCCGGTGCGCACCCGACGCGAAAAAGCCCCGCGATTGGGACGGCTCCGGTCGGCGAACGCGACGAAGTGGCTATTCGTGGCGTCTTAGCCCCTCTACCAGCCGCCTGCTATCACGTGTCCATACTCCTTTATCATCTCGTCCGACGTATTAGGATATGTTATGAGAGGACGACGATACCCCTTCGACAGCATGGAGCGACTGTTCGACCAGATGCGAAACGACATGCTCGGCTCGTGGAATACACCCGCGCTCGGAGACGAAACCGGCTTCGAGGGCGAGGGTGGCTGGGACGCCGGCGTCTCCATCGAGGAGACCGACGACGGCTTCGTGGTGCTCGCGGACCTCCCGGGGTTCGAGCGCGACGAACTCTCCCTGCGCCTCCACGACGACCGCCTCCACCTCAGCGGTGAGCACGAGGTCGGCGACGGGATGGGCTACCGGAGCCGGACCGTCACGGAGTCCATCACGCTCCCGGCCCACGTCGACCCCGAAGACGCGAGCGCGACGTACCGCAACGGCGTCCTCGAAGTTCGCTTCACCGTCGACGAGGACGACGAGATAGCGGGGTCGGCCATCGACATCGAGTGATTCACTCCGGTCCCCAGTTGGTTGCGTTCGGTGCGGAAACTTTTGCAAACGTGTTACCTGTGAACATCCCTGACATATTTGACGGCCGCTGTTGAACGGAGTCCCATGGCAGGGACACCGGGCTGGCGGGCGGCCGAAGCGTCGTACACGGACGAGGTCGTCGGTGACGATACACTAGGTGAACTGTTCGCCGCGAGCGCGGAGCGCAACGCCGACAGCGAGGCACAGATGTACAAGGGTGGGGTGTACGACCGCTCGCTGACTGGCGACGCTATCCCCGAGGCACCGCCGGGCGAGTACGCCAGCATCACCTACGGGGAGATGCACGACGTCGTGAAGTACCTCGCCGCGGGGTTCCGTGACCTCGGCGTCGCGGCCGACACGCGGGTTGGCCTGTTCTCGAGTACGCGGATGGAGTGGGCGCTCTCGGACTTCGCGTTGCTCTCGGCCGGCGCCGTCGTGACGACGGTGTACACGGAGTCGTCGCCGAAGCAGGTCCGGTACCTGCTGGACGACCCGGACGCCGAGGCCGTCGTCGTCGAGAACGAGGAACTGCTCCAGCGCGTCCTCGAAGTCGAGGACGACCTCTCGCTCTCGTTCGTCGTCGTCGTGGACGACTACGACGTGGACCGCGACTACGTCTACTCGCTCAACGAGGTGTACCGATGGGGTCGAGAGACGTTCGACGAGGAGCGATACCGGTCGTGGCTGGCCCACCGGGACCCGAACGACCTCGCGAGTCTCATCTACACGTCCGGGACCACCGGCCAACCGAAAGGCGTCCGACTCACGCACAGGAACTTCCGGTCGAACGTCAACCAGACGCGGAAACGACTCGCTCCGCGACCGGACAAGCACCCCGACGTTCCGGCCGTCACGCCGGAGACGACCTCTATCGCGTTTCTCCCGCTGGCACACGTCTTCGAGCGCCTATCCGGACACTTCTTCATGTTCGGGTCTGGCGCGACCGTCGGCTACGTCGAGAACCCGGACACGCTGGCCGACGACATCCAGCAGATACGGCCGAACACCGGTTCCAGCGTCCCACGCGTCTACGAGCGCATCTTCGCCAACATGCGCGAACAGGCCAGCGACTCGGCGGCGAAGCAACGCATCTTCGACTGGGCGATAGGAGTGGCCCGCGACTACGCCCGGACCGAAGACCCCGGGACCGTCCTCGAACTCAAACACGGCCTCGCCGACCGTCTGGTGTACAGTACGGTCAAGGAGAAACTCGGCGGTAACGTCGAGTTCATGGTCAGCGGCGGCGGGAGCCTCTCGAAACGGCTCTGTGAGACGTTCCTCGGGATGGGACTCACCATCGTCGAGGGGTACGGTCTCACCGAGACGTCCCCGGTCGTCACCGTCAACCCCCCGGAGGACGTCCAGCCGGGGACGCTCGGTGTGCCCGTCGCCGACATGGACGTCCGTCTCGACACCGACGTCGTCGACGACTCGGAGTTCGAGGACGTGAGCGGGCCGCTCGGCGAACTGCTCGTCGACGGCCCGAACGTCACGGACGGCTACTGGAACGAACCCGGCGCGACCGAACGGGCGTTCACCGAAATCGACGGCACGGAGTGGTTCCGGACCGGCGACATCGTCGAACAGCGAGACGACGACTTCCTCGTCTACCACGACCGCTTGAAGGAGTTGCTCGTCCTCTCGACCGGGAAGAACGTCGCACCGCAACCCATCGAAGACCTGTTCTCGACCAACGACCGCGTCGAGCAGATAATGGTCGTCGGCGACGACCAGAAGTTCGTCGCCGCGCTCATCGTCCCCAACTTCGAGGAACTGGAGCGGTGGGCCGACGCCGAAGGTGTCGACTTGCCGGCAGACGACTACGCGAAGTGCGAGGACGACCGAGTCCGCGCGTGGATGCAGACGGCCGTCGACGAGACCAACGCCGAACTGGAGAAGATAGAGCGCATCAAGCAGTTCGAACTCGTCCCGCGGGAGTGGACGGCCGAGAACGACCTGCTGACCCCCTCGATGAAGAAGAAACGCCGGAACATACGCGAGGCGTTCGACGAGAAACTCGAAGCGATTTACGGCGACGACTACACCGACGGGAGCTGAGCACCCCGGGACGGTGCCGTTCGGCGACGCTCGCACGACAGGCTCTGCTCTCTCGATTGATAACGGACCCACCGCGTTGAAGTGTTTGGTCCCCGAATACATCCCAATGGCTGCCGGTGATATCCACGTTCTCCACGTCGACGACGACCCATCCATCACCGACCTCGCCGCGACGATGCTCGAACGGGACTCGGACATCCGTGTCACGACACGCAACGACCCGGAGGCCGTGCTCGACCGGTTCGAGGCCGCCGAGTTCGACTGCGTCGTCAGCGACTACGAGATGCCCGAGATGGACGGGCTGGAACTGTACGAACGGCTCTCCGGACAGTTCGACCACGCCGACTTCCCCTACATCCTGTTCACCGGCCGCGGGAGCGAGAGCATCGCCGCCGACGCGCTGAACGCCGGCGTCACCGGCTATCTCCAGAAGGGCGGTCCCGAACAGTACGACTTGCTCGCCAACCGCGTCCACAACGCCACCGACCAGTACCGGGCGCAGGTGAAAGCCGACCGCTACGAGACGGTCATCGACGCGCTCGACTACCCCGTGTACGTCGTCGACGAGAGGGGAACGTTCAGGTTCGTCAACGAACCGTTCGCGGCGATGACGGGGTACGACCGGGCGGAGATACTCGGACAGCCGACGTCGTTCGTCAAGCCCGAGGAGACCGTCCAGCGCGCCGAAGACGTACTCGGGCAGTTGCTGTCGAGTTCCGGACCGGACACCGCCAGGTTCCGTGCGACCATCGAGACGGCGTCTGGCGACCTCGTCGACTGTCGCGACCACATGGGCGTCCTCCCCTACGAGGGCGAGTCGTTCCGTGGCTCGGTCGGCATCCTCAGAGTGTCGGACGAAGTGCCGCCGCCGGCGACCGACGGCGGCCGCGTCAGCGAACCCGGACGGGGCGGGGACCACGTCCCGAAAGACCGACTCCTCGACGCGCTCTCCGACCCGGTGTTCGCGCTCGACGAGGACGGAGAGTTCGTCTACGCCAACGACCGAGTCGGCGAACTGGTCGGGCGTGACCCGGACGCCATCCCCGGGACCCACTACTCGGAGTTCGCGGTCCCGGTCGGCGGGAGCGGGGACTGTGACCTGTTCGTAGACCTGTCCGATGCCGACGACGTCGACCGGTTCGCCGCCGAGCAGTCGGTGCTCGTCGACGGCGAGACGGTCACGGTCGAAGGGCGACCGGCGACGCTCCAGGGGCCGGAAGCGGTGTTCGTCGGGACCGTCCGTGACAGGAGTGACCGACAGCGTGCCACGGACAGGTACCGAGCGCTGTTCGACAACCTCCCCGACCCGACGGTCGTCACCGACTTCGACGACGGTGAACCGAGGATTCGGCGGGCCAACGGCGCGTTCGAACGGGTGTTCGGGTACGACGCCGAGGCGGTCGTGGGCGAGTCTGTCAACGACCTCCTCGTGCCCGACGGCCACGCCGACGGGGCCGCGGAGATAGACCGTGCCGTGTTGAACGGCGAGCGCGTCTCCCGGGAAGTGCGTCGCGAGACGGCCGACGGCGACCAACGGGACTTCCTGTTCAGGAACGTCCCCATCGAACACGACGACGGCGAGGTGCTCGCCTACGGCGTCTACACCGACATCACGGAGCGGACGGCCTACGAGGAGCGGTTGACGGCCCTCCACGAGACCGCACGCCGCCTGATGACCGCCGAGTCGACCGACGAGGTACTGGACATCGGGCTGAGGGCGGCCCGCGACATCCTCGGCCACGACATCAACGCTATCCACCTCTACGACGAGGCGACCGGGGGACTGGTCCCGGTCGCGACGACGGAGTGTACGGACGAACTGTTCGGCGAGGTGCCGACGTTCACCGAGGGCGACAGCATCGCGTGGCGGGCCTTCGAGCGCGGCGAGGCCGTCGTCAGAGAGGACGTGCGCGAGGACGCCGACGTGCTGAACCCGGAGACGCCGGTGCGCTCGGAGATGGTGTTACCGCTGGGCGACCGCGGCATCCTGTTGCCGGCGTCGACCGAGCCCGGCGCGTTCGACGACGCGGACCGCTCGCTCGGGAACGTGCTGGCGGCGAACATCCAGTCGGCGCTCCAGCAGGTAGAGCGGGAACAGACGCTCCGGGACAGAGAGCAGGCGCTGGCCCGACAGAACGAACGGCTCGACGAGTTCGCCTCTATCGTCTCCCACGACCTCCGGACGCCGCTGGACCTCGCGGCCGTCCACCTCGAACTGGCGACCGAGGGGGAGGGCGACGCCGACCGCGAGCACCTCGACCGCGTCGCGGCGGCCCACGACCGGATGTCCGACCTCGTCAGCGACGTCCTCGCGTGGGCCCGCGAGGGCGTGACCGTCGAAGACACCGAACCGGTGTCGATCCCGGACCTCGTCACGGACTGCTGGATGGGGATACAGGCCGAGAGCGCGTCCCTCTCGGTGACGACCGACCGGACGGTCGAGGCCGACCGTGACCGACTCAGGCGGGTGTTCGAGAACCTCCTCGGCAACGCCGTCGCACACGGTGGAGACGGTCCGACCATCCGCGTCGGCGACCTCGACGACGCGGCCGGCATCTTCCTCGAAGACGACGGCCCGGGCATCCCCGAGGACGAACGCGACGACGTGTTCACGTCCGGCTACACCCACTCCGAGGGCGGCAACGGCTTCGGCCTCGCCATCGTCGAGCAGATAGTCGAGGCCCACGGCTGGGAGATACGGGTCACCGACGGGGCGGCCGGCGGCGCACGGTTCGAGATTACCGGCTTCGAGGAGTGAGGACCGCCGGACTCAAACTGCTCGCCCCGCTACGGCACCCATGACCGACGCATGGGCCGAGCGACTCCGAGAGAACCGGGCCGAGAAAGACGAGTTCTTCGCGGAGCATCCGCAGTCTCCCATCCCGCCGGACGAGCGCGAGGCGTTCGACGGACTGGCGTACTTCGACCCGGACCCGGCGTACCGCGTCGAGGCGATGGTGACGCGACACGACGACCCCGACCCGGTCGAGATGGACACCACCGACGGGCGGACCGTCCGGTACCTCCACGTCGTCACCTTCGCCTTCGAACTCGACGGGGAGTCACACGAACTCGCTGGCTACCGGCAGGCGGGCGACGACCCGGGCACCTTCTTCCTCCCGTTCCGGGACAAGACCAGCGGCCAGCAGACCTACCACCGCGGCCGCTACATGGAACTCGAAGCGGAGGAGGGACTGACCGACGGCGATACCGTCACGCTGGACTTCAACCTCGCGTACGCGCCCTTCTGCGCGTACAGCGACACGTTCTCCTGTCCGCTCCCGCCCGAGACGAACTGGCTGGAGACGACTGTCGAGGCCGGCGAGCGGACGGCCTGAGGGTCCGTCCGCGGAGCGAACTGTTTTCAGGCTGTCGCCGCTATCGGTCGGTATGTCTCACGTGACGCGCGAGCGACCGTTCCTCCAGTCGGTCGTGGCGTTGGTCGCCGGCCTCCTCCTCGGTGCCGGCGGCCTGCTCCTCGGCTTCGGTCTGACGTTTCTGGTGGCGGGGCTCCTCATCGTCGGCGTCGGCCTCGAACTCTCGCCGGCCCTGAGTATCGTCCTCAGCCTCGTCTTCGTGCAAGGTATCGGCTGTGCCGGCGTCGCCCTGAGTTACTACAAAGTGCGGCCCCATCTCGCCGGACGGGTCCGGGACCTCCTGCAGATTCCCGGGGCCGTCCCCGCGTTCGATATCCCGGCCGCCGTCCCGGACCTGCGCGACGGCGCGACGATAATCGGGGGGTACTTCCTCGCGATAGGCGGTGCGGTCCTCGGTTCGGCCGCGATTACGCTCGTCCAGCGACTCACCGGAACCGAGCTAGAGACCGGGACGAATCAGGCCGCACAGATAGGGATGGAGAACCCAGAGGTACTGCTCCTGCTGATTCCGGCGTCGATTCTCGTCATCGGCCCCGGCGAGGAGATGCTGTTCCGGGGCGTGGTCCAGGGCCGCATCCGCGAGGCGTTCAGCCCGGTCCCGGGCATCCTCATCCCGAGCGTCATCTTCGCCGGCCTCCACTGGTTCGCGCTCAGCGGCGGGTCGCCGCAGGGGAACCTCGTGGCTCTGGGCGTCCTCGTCGTCCCGGCGCTCGTCTTCGGCGTCGCCTACGAGTACACGGACAACATCGTCGTCCCGTCGATGATTCACGGCCTCTACAACGCGACGCTGTTCACGATACTGTACGTGGTCGTCAAGTACGGCGACCAGTTGCCACAGCAGATGACCCTCGGCGTCCCGGTCTGAGACGATGCCGGAGTTCAACGCCGGCTACGACCGCCTGTTCGGAAGCGACGACCTCACTGTCGGCGTCGGCTTCCCGCTGACGGCCGCCAGCGAGTCGCGCCCGGACGTCGACGACGAGATGCGACTGGCGGCCCACGCCGAGTCACTCGGCTTCGACGCCCTCTGGGCGCGGGACGTCCCGCTGTACTGGCCCCGCTTTGGCGACGCCGGCCAGACGTTCGAGACGTGGTCGTGGCTCAGTCACGCGGCCGCTCACACGGACGACGTGGCGCTCGGAACCGCAAGCGTCGTCCTGCCGCTCAGACACCCGCTGCACGTCGCGAAGAGCGCGGCCTCCGTCGACCGCCTCTCCGACGGCCGCCTCGTGATGGGCATCGCCACCGGCGACCGGGACCCGGAGTACCCGGCGTTCGACGTGGACGCGGACGACCGCGGCGCGCTGTTTCGGGAGTCGGTCGACCTCCTCAGGACCGCGTGGCGCGAGGCGTTCCCGACCGCGGAGGGTCGCTGGGGGTCGTTAGACGGCGACCTCGACGTGGTCCCGAAGCCAGCCGGCGAGACGATTCCGCTCTTGCCGACGGGCAACGCCCGCCAGTCCGTCGCGTGGATAGCCGAGCGCGGCGACGGCTGGTTGTTCTACCACCTCCCGATGGAGACGCTGACGTCGTATCTCGACGAGTGGCGCGCCGCCGCGGGCGAGAAGCCCTACGCGATGGTCGTCCGTACGCACCTCGCCGACGACCCGACTGCGGACCCCGAACCGGTCCATCAGGGGTACCGGGCCGGCAGCGAGTGGTTCGCCGAGTACTTCCGTGACCTCCGGGCGGCGGGCGTCGACCACGTCGTCGTCTCGACACCGGGCGACGACCCGGAGCGGGAACTGACGCGTCTCGCCGAGGACGTCCTCGAAGCGGTCTGAGGCGGTCACTAGCCGTCGCGGGCCGCCCGGACGTGTGTCCGGGCTTCCTCGGGCGTCATCCCGCGGACGCCGCAGGCACACGAGAGCAGTTCCGGGTCGGTCAGTTCGTCGACCTGCTCTCGCTCGTCGCGTTCGAGCGAGTCCGTCGCCGGGTCGTACGCGAACGTGACGCGGTAGCTTATCTGTGTGACGCCCTCGATGCGGTGCTCCTCGCTCGGGTCCGGGTTGGCGATGGCGTCCTCGTGTTCGGCCTGCATCGCCGTCTTCCACTGCTTCAGGTTGGCCTCCGGGTCGGCGTCGTCGGGCATACCTCCGACGTGGCGACAGACGGGCAAAAAGGTGGGTCAGTCGCGCCGGCTACACGGCGTTCTGGACGCTGGTCCGTGCCGTCCGGTCGGCCTCGGCCAGCGTGTGCTGTCCGTACTCGCGGGCGGACACCTCACGAGTCCAGAGTTCCCGGACGAGCAGTGCCACGCGCTCCTCCGGCCCTTCGACGGTCACCGAATCGCTCCCGACGCCGGATATCGTCACGCCGGGGATGCCGTCGGCCGCGCGCCGGAGTTCGCTCTGTACGTCGCCTCGTTCACAGGCTATCGCCTTGCTCGCCGTCATACTACCGTGTACATCGAGACGGGGCCTACCGATGGGTCCTAACTGGTTAGGAGGCTGGCGGTGCTCCCAGATGCAGAGCGCACACGAGGGGACGCACCGCTCGCGGAATCGTGGAAGGTGTCGCCCGGAACACTACCGGACGAGAATCAACTAGTAGGCTCGATGGAAGTGGAATACTGAAGAGTCGGTAGGTGAAAAGCCGAGTTACGTGGGTACCTACTCGTTTTCGAGGGCGTCGTAGATGTCGCGGTGTTCGTCCCGGTCCGCCTTGGCGACCCGTAACACCAGTTCCCGACGGATGTCGTCCATCACGTCGTCGAGTGGAGTGCGGTCGCCAGTCTGCTCTTCCGTCGCCATGGGTGATTGTTGTCTACGAGTCCGGTTAATCGTTCGGGTCTGTCGAGTCGTCGGACAGTTGATCGAGACCGTACTCGACGAGGTCGCCTCGCCATCGTTCGATTACTTCGTTCAGGTCGACCTCAGTGGTGTGCGTGCGAAGATAGTCGATCACGTGGTCCTCGTCGACCGTCTTCTCGTCCGTTCCGAACTGCTTCAGTATCTCCCTGATTACGTTGTCGTACCTGAATCGGTGGCCGTTGAGCAGATAGAACACTGTCGTCGTGTTGAGCGCGGTTCGCTTGTTACCGTCCACGAACGGGTGATTGGCCACGAGAAGTCGAAGCAGGTGGAACGCTTTCTCGTGAATCGTCTCGGGGACCTTACCGAAACTCCCCTCGCTGACGTACGTCAGGGCGAATTCGATGTCTCCGCGGCGCTGGACGCCGGGACTGGTGTCGGGATACTCGGAGACGATGTCCTCGTGGATGTCGAGAACGTCGTCGGCCGACGGATACCAGAGCGAGTCGGTCATTGGCCGGAACATCACACCGAACAGACCTATTGGTTTCTCTCTCTGACGCACTCTACAGACGGGCCGTTGACGAACAAACTGGAAGATTGGTGTTGCAGTTGAACAGTTCGGCCCAACAGAGTCGAAATACTGGGTATGTTCATGTACTCCGAGTACTGAACGTGCTGACGATGCGCCCAGTCTGCAGCACAGCTGCAGAAACCTCACCGAACGCTGTCAGAAGCAGCGTGCCCGATACAGAGCGTGTAGTCAGCAGCCAGTTACGAACCATCTCACAAAAACTCTGATGAATCAAAGGGCCAGTAGATTTGTCGTTTGCTAATTTTAAACGTTGAAAATAAGATATATGTGTGTTCGTTTCGGCAGAGAGTTATAAATCAAGCATAATACCGCCTTTCATTTCATCATCTCTATGATTCTCGCAATAATACCAGATATTACTCTCACCGGTGTATGTTATACTAAACATAAATCCTTCTTCCGCGATGGATTGACTCCTAAACTCTCTGTTGTGCTCTTCTGTCACTGTATGCTCGCCACCGCGTCCTGTCCATTCCCAGGTTATCGTGGTATCGGGAGTAATCATTCGTCTTTAGCTAAGACTCACACCTCGGTTGCGTAGCGGTAGCGAGCGTCTCCTGTAAGATCGGTCGCTGTTGATGGATCTTCTGTGCATCTTCGATCAACCGCTCCAACAGCGGCGGTGGTGA
>NZ_RKLR01000019.1 GCF_019599465.1 Haloarcula rubra | reverse complement strand
CCTCGGGTAGTCGAACACGTTCCGACGCTTGACGGGCAGACCATCCCCATCTGATCCATGACTGACTACGACGCTTCAACCGTCCGTGTCCACGCTGCGGGCCCGACGGCGTCGATCGAAGCCGACGTCCAGATCATGGACCACGACACGCTCGAGTCCTACCTAGACGGCAAGCCCTGCCCGACGCTGGACGAGGCGATCGACATGCTCGCCGACCACGTCGAGTGTTACGACCGCGACGCACTCGGTGACCTGCCGGTGCCGATCATCCAGGATCTTCTCGCTCACGTCACGCCGGACCCGCCCTGTGGCCCGCATCCCGACGACCTCGTTGGTGCAGAGTAGTCCTATTTGACCCATGACGTACATTTACGACTGTGACGGCTGGTGTGACGACAGCGTTCACGATGAGCGTCCGGCTCTAACTGCCGAGTTCAACGAACAGTTCTACAAGTCCACGCAGATCGGCGGCGAGCTGCATGAGGCTGGCTTCGACCTCGGCGACCTCGTCACCCTCTGTGGGCCCTGCACCCGACGGCTTCTCTTACACAACTGAGCATGAACGACAACCCACGCGACCGGCATCGCGACCGAGTCTGGACTGAACGAGCCGGCGACCAGTGTCCGCGGTGTGGGGCCTCGTTCGACCAAGCTGGTGGCGCCGACGTCCACCACAACGACGGCAACGAGCGCAACGGCAGCCCGGAGAACCTCCGGAAACGCTGTCCGAAGTGCCACTTCGCCGGCGAGCACGATCGTCCCGACGACGTCGACTCTTCCCGGCGCCCGTCTGGGCCACGCCGATCAGGCCCGAGCCGACCACGCACCTCGCCGCGCTGACACCCCATGACCCCCCTGCCGTGACGAACACTCCATGAACGACGATACTACTGGCTGCCCTGCGACGAACCGCAACGGAGAGCCGTGCGGCCACCCAGAGGGTTGGGGGACCGACAAGGATCACGGGCCCTGCAAGCATCACGGCGGCGCGGCCGACAACCGCGGCGAGAACAACGGCAACTACAAACACGGCGCCTACTCTCAGGTTGAGGACTTCATCGCGAAGGACGCAACCGAAGCCGAGCAGGAGTTCTTCGACGAACTCGACCTTGAGCAGGCTGGTGACCAGTTCGTCCACGACGCAGTCAAGGAAGCCTACATCAAGTACAAACGCACCGGCGACGAGCGCTTTCTCCGGGAAGTCCGGCAGTGGCTCTCGGAGTTCAACATCGTCGAGAACGGCGACGAAGTCGAACTGACTGGCGAGTTGGACCACGCTGTCGACCACGGCCTCAGCGAAGAGATGGATCAGCGAATCGGCCAGATGGTCGACGCTCTGTCGAACGATGGCTAGCGCTGACACGCCTGATGCCGGCGACGTCCAGGAACTGCTGGCCGACCCACAGACCGGCCCGCGGGCCCACCCCGTCGCGACGGCCGAACACCTCTTCGAATACTCTCAGCCAGTCCACACGGCCCCCCACCTCCTTCGGCTGTACAATGCCCTGTTCAAGGCGGCGTCGGCCGGCTACCCTGATGCATTGCGTCGCATCGCGGCGTTGATGCCTCGAGGCCACGGGAAGACCGAGGGTGGCACGATCGTCTTCCCGACCTGGGCGATAACGCGGTGGCCCGACGTCAAGATAGCTGTCATCAGCAAGACGCAGGGTTCGGCCGCCGAGCGCGTCCGGAAAGTCGGGAGCACACTCGAGCGACACGGCGAGCGCCTCGGCATCGGACTCGCCGAGCAGACCAAGACCCAGATCACGACGAAGGCCAACGCCGCTGCCCGCCACAAGGAGCCGACGATGTCGGCCCACGGCATCAACTCTCAGATTACTGGCGGGCACTACGACGTCGTCATCTTCGACGACCCAGTCGACTGGGAGAACCAGCGCCTGGAGAGTCGCCGACAGAAGATCCGCAACGCCTTCCGCGACTACTCGAAGAACCTCCTCGAGAAGGACTCGACGCTGCCTACCGGTCCCGTCACCGTCGCTGTCGGCACCCGCAAACACCCACAGGACCTCTACGAGACAGAAATCCTGGGCAACCGCTCGTGGAAGGTGTTCGTCGAGCGCGCCCTCTCGGACTGGTCGATCGTTTCCGAGGGGGCCTACAAGATCCGTGCCCAGGACGGGCAGCTGTACGACGAGCCAGCTGACATTCCACCGGGCGTCGACCCCGTCGAGAACGGCATCGAGCCCGACCGTGACGTCGACGTCCTCTGGCCGGAGCTGAAACCGCTGCCGGCGCTGCTGTACGATATCGCCTTCGGCGACGACGCGCCGGTCATCTGGAAGCGCGAGAACCAGAACGACCCGGCCGCACTCCAGGGAACGGTCTTCCAGTCGGACTGGCTCACCTACACCGACGAGCTGCCCGGCGACCCGTCGACGTACACTTACTACGCCGGGTTCGACGTCGCCGTCGTCGAGGACGCCCAGGCTGCCGCCGAGGGAAACAGCGACTACTCGGCGCTGTCAGTGCTAGCCGACTCCGACTCCCGACAGTACCTCACGCACCTCTGGCACGAGCGCGGCCTCAGCGTGCAGGACAACGCTGACTGGGCTGCTCGCAAGCTCCGATCGGCGACCCTCGGCGACCACTCGATCAACCCGTCAGAGGTCCGCGTCGAGACGAACAAGGCGCCGGGCGTCGCCCAGACGCTACGCGACGAGTCACCATACCGAGTCCGCGGCGAGGACTCAACCGGCGCCAAAGAGGGTCGGCTGCACGACCTCTCAGCAGTCTTTCAGCGCGGCGACCTCGTCATCGTGGGCGACTCCACAGACAGGCGGTGGCGGGACTTCGAGCAGGAGGAGTGGCTGCAGTTCCCGAATGCAGCTCACGATGACCGACTCGACGCCATCGAGATCGCGCTCCGAAACGTTCGCCACGGCGGCGGCACGGAGCGCATCGGCTCGATGCGCGACCTCCTCTGACGACTGACGGAGCAACCTACCATGCCAAGTAAACAAGACGAAGCTAGCGACTACGACCTCAGTAGCACCGGCACCATCGTTGAGACGACCGCCAATCACGGTAGCGATATCGGTTGGAACGTCAAGGCTGGCACCGCTGTCGACCTCGTCGTCGAGGTGAAAGGCAACGACGTCGGCTGGCTGACGCACAAGTCAGTATCGTCAACGACCGACGAGAACGACGGCGCCACTCTCCCCGAGGCGCGGCGCGTCCGGATCCGAAACACAACGACGGCGGCGGACACCGCTGACGCGCTACTCGGCGTCAGCGAGGAGTAACTGGAGGCACACAGGATGGGATTCGGCGGTGATG
Source organism: Haloarcula rubra (assembly GCF_019599465.1). Lineage (GTDB taxonomy): Archaea > Halobacteriota > Halobacteria > Halobacteriales > Haloarculaceae > Haloarcula > Haloarcula rubra. The sequence goes on along the minus strand of NZ_RKLR01000019.1, from coordinate 50,084 downwards.
AAGACAACGACCCTGCAGCCGATAGCACGTCGGGCCGACTCAACCAGTTTGACGAGTACATCTTCCGCGAGCTGCAGATTATCTGGGAGCACACGTTCCAGAAGGTCGACGAGAACGCCGGCGATGGCATCACGGACAAGTTCTTCGACTACAGCGGCGTCACTCGAAGCGGCCCGGACGTCCAGGTCGGCGAGGGTGGCTTCATACGCACCAAAGAGGCCGGTGACTACGGCGCCGGACAGCCGGTCCTCGCCGGCGCCGCGGGCCACTTCGACAGTGCGCCCACTGGAGATCAGGATGGCTGGGTCGGCTACACCAGCGGCGACAACGGGACTGGCTTTGGCTGGGATGCGACGTCGCCGTACGTGTTCAACGACCGCGCCGGCGGCCGAACCACAGTCCGCCAGTCTGACTGGAACCTTCACAAGCTGAATGGTGACGAGGGCGAGGGACCGACTCTCGACCCAACCGACGGATTCACGCTCCGGATTCCACACGCCTGCTACGGCCACGCCAAAGCGGTGATCGTCATCGGCGTCAAGTCTGACAACGGCGGATTCGACCTCTACCCTGTCCATCAGTTCAACGAACGCGGGCAGACAATGTGGGAACAGTTCGACGTCCCCATCGAGTGGCACTTCGACGGTACCGAGGGCGACGGCAACTTCCTCGCAGCGACTGCCTGTCACTACGAGGGCGAGCAGGGCCGTCAGGTGAAACGCGAGACTGGCGAGGGCTGGACGCCGCAAAAGAACAGCGGCACCAAGATCACGCTGAACGCATATCCAGCCTGGACGTTCATCATCGGCCTAAAAAAGCGCGCTGGCTGGGAGAACACCGACGTCACGCCGTCAGCTATCTCGCTGAATGCGACCCACGACGTCGAGGTGCAGTTGACGGTCCGGGGCACGTTTTCGGGAACCTCCTTTGGACTGCCTGAAGATACATCGACGACCGAGGCAGCTGCTGAGTACGACGTGAAAACGTACGACCTCGCGAACGACAGTGAGAAGAGTACGGAAACGACCATCGACTCGCGCGGCGAGCGTGAGTGGTACGACGTCGTCCCGGGGGACAAACAGAGTCCGATTCAGGTGGGCTCCGAGCTGAAAAACGTCGAACTGGCATCGGACGAGGTGTTCGCGATGCTCGTTCGTCCCGCTACAAGCAACGCGACAGACGTCAACTACGCAGCGATGCGCAACGGCGGAGGGTTCTGACATGGATGGCATACAACAGCATGACCTCGGCGACGGCTCCAGTCTCCTCGTCTCTGGGTTCAACGATGACGATGCACTGGCATCGGTCGAGCAACAGCTGCGTCGCTCGGTCGACACGCCGACGCCGTCGGGGCGTGGCTCCGGTGACGGTGGTGTCGCGAGCCGGGCGACCAACTCATCGACCGTCTTCGGAATCAAGGGGCTGCGGACACTCGGCATGCAGGCCCACGAACTGGGTGACGCCGTCCGGACCCGTCGTGACGAACTCTACCGCAACGAGTTCCCGCTGCTCAAGCCACGGTTCACGCAGAAGTGCGAGGCCTGCGAGTCCGAGTTCGACGAACAGAACGACGTCTGTCCGGCCTGCGGCGAGGACGCACTCCGTCGCCCTGATCCCGAGGAGAAGCGCTGGGCCAAGCGCCTGTTCGAATCGGTCAACAGCGAGGGCCAGAGTTTGCGCGACCTCGCGAAGTACTGCGAGGTCGACCAGTGGTTCGCCGGTGTCTCCGTGATGGTCATCCAGTACGACTACGTCATCGCGCAGGGCTCGGCGATGTATCAGGACGGCGAGGTCCTCGCCAAGGAGCCCGACGAGATCGTCTACGGCGACCCGAACACGATCAAGCCGGTCGTCGACGAACACAATCGCGCCGGCGGACACTGGTGGACCTGCCCCATCCATCGCGAAGACCCGGCCGAACAGCCCGGCCGCTGCAAGACGTGCAACGCCGAACTCCAGGAGGTGTTCTTCGCCGAGCAGCAGCAACAGGGCGACCACAACTACTACTTCCGCGACGAAATCGTGACGTGGGCGTTCCCGATGCCCCGCCTGCACGGCCTCGATGGCCTGGCGCCGGCGGGCGGCGTGATGCTCCGGCAGCTCATCCTCGAGATGATGCACCGGTACGGCGCCGCGTTCTACGATCAGGAGAGCGACCGGCTGCCCAACCAGCTGATGATTCTCCACACGACGAACGCTGACTCGTTCCGCAAGGAGATCCAGCGTATCCGGGATGACGACGACCCGTACGACTCGCCAATCCTCTCGAACGAGTACTCGCCGCAGGACTCGTCGACGCCGACACTGGAGGTCGTCGACGCGATGCCTGACGAACTGCTGGGGCAGTCGGCCGAGATCAAGCAGGACTACAAGGAGGACATCCGGCAGGCCATCGGCATCTCGAATGCGCACGACTCGGACCTGCAGGATGCCGGCGGGCTCAACAACGAGGGGCTGCAGCTGGAGGTCACCGACCGCGACATCGCGAGCCAGCAGCACGACTACATCGAAGGCTGGCTCGACACGCTCGCGAAGCGGCTGGGCATCGACGACTGGCGCATCGAGTTCCTGCCATCGACGGAAGACGACGAAGGTGCCTTAGACCTGCAGCGGACTTTGCGAGCCGGCCAACTCGCCGCTGAGTCTGGGCTTGACGCTCGCTGGGAGGATGGTGAACTCGTCATCGACAGCGGAGAGTTCGAAGCGCCACCCGAGAATCCACTCGGAGGGGCGGGAGATAGCGGCGAGGATCAGCCCGAGGGATCTGGCCAGGACGGTCCGGACACGCCGACGCCACCAGGACAGCAGTCGGCGAGCCCGCGACTGGGCAACCTTGCGAAGCAGGCTGATGACGTCCTCTTCGACGCCCATCGCCACATCGTCTGGGCTGAAGATGGCGATGTGGAGCAGCAGGCAGAGCCGTTTTTCGATGAGGACGACAACGTCCCAGAGTTCGTCATCGAACTGATTCAGGAGGCCATCAACGACGGCGCTCTTTCGACGAGTTTCGAGACGCTGTCGGCTGGCGCCAGAGGCCGGCTGGCCGCCCTGCTCGAGGACAACCTTACCCAGCCACAGGGCTGGTCGCTCCGGTCGATTTCCGAGGACCTGCAAGACGAGTTCGGCCTCTCCGAAGACGAGGCCAACAGTCTGGCCCGCAACGAGGTCAAGGCCATCAACGACCAGGCTCGCGAGGTCGCGTACGAGCAGCAGGATATCGAAGACGAGGCCGAGTTCAAATGGCTGGGGCCAGAGGACGACCGCAAGCACGAGGCGTGCTGGTGGCTTCTCGAGAAGACCAACCCCGAACACGGCGGCACGCCCCGGCCACTGGACGAGCTTCGCGACCTCGTCCAGGAGGCCAACGACCGCTTCGTCGACGGGCATGACGCCCGCCGGTACAGCCCGCACATCGGTTGCCGCGATACATACGTGCAACACTACAACACATGACTGAGACCATCCCCCTGACAGCGACTGACGACGTCACCACTGGCGAGCTTCTCAAGAGCGTCGTCGACGAGGTAACGACCGCCGACACGCAGTCGGCGTTGACAAACAACTACGCGCCGACTGCTGGCCGTGTCGCAGAGGTGACGAGTACCGGCACGGTCTACGTCGGCGACGGGAGCGCGTGGCAGACGGCTGCCTCGCTGGTCGGCCTCGAGTCCAACCACGTCTGGCGCCGCGCCGGCCCGGCGACCGCGAACACCTCTGTCTCCGACCAGGGCATCATCCAGGCCGTCGACACTAGCGGCGGGACGGTCACCGTCACGCTCGCGAGCGCGATGGTCGAGGACGGCGCCGAGATCATCGTCAAAGACGAGGCCGGCAACGCCGGCACGAACGCCATCACCGTCGACACCGAAGGAAGCGAGAGTATCGACGGGTCGGCATCGGCCACGATCGGCTCGAACTACGGCGTTCTACGCCTCTACTCCGACGGCACTGACTGGTACACTCGGTGATCACCATGGCTGACGAAACTGCTGTGCCAGCCTGGGCGTCGGAGTGGACCGTTCGAGAGCTCGACGGCATCGCGATGGAGATGGACGTCCTCTCACGGGCCGAACCCGAGGCGGGCCGCGTCGTGTGGTCGTCGGCCGACGGCGCCATCTCGTACTTCGCCGAGCTCCCCGACAAGTACCGTGAGAACATCGGCGAAGACGCGTTTGTCCCGCCGGAGACGGCGGCCGACAACGCCCGCCAGGCTCTGGAGTGGTACGAGGAGTACCCCGAGGAGTTCGACGCTGGCGCCGAAGACGGTGAAGGCATCCGCCGGGCCCGCCAGATCGTCGAGCACCACAAGGACGACGAGCCACTCCCACCGGAGTACGTCGTCGAGATTCAGGGCTACCTCTCCCGCAGCGACGCCCAGGAGGGTCGGGCCGAGCTGGACGACGACGTCCCCGACGACCAGCCGTGGCTCGACGACGGCTACACAGCGCATCTGCTGTGGGGCGGCGACGCGATGCTGGACTGGGCTGAGGACCTCATCGAGGAGATGGAGGCCGTCGACAGCGAGACCGAGCAGGAGGCTATAGCCGGCGCGACGACGGCTGAAGGTTGGCAGGCTGACGGGCCCGCGACCGCAGTCACGCAGGCGTCGGTCGCCGCCGATGACTTAGACGCGCCGGGCCCGCTACGCAGCTCTATCACCAAGGAGGGCAGCAACGAGATCGACGTCGAGTCGCTGCCCGAGGAGTATCAGGCCGCCATCGAGGCTGATGATTTCCTCGTGTACGGCAAAGCCAGCATCGAGCAGTACGACCGCTCGGACGACCCCATCAAGATCGAGATGGAGGCGCTCGAGGACGCCCTCGACCGGTTCTTCGAGAGTCAGGAGGCGCCGGGTATCATCTCGCTGTACCACGACGACATCCCCGTCGGCGTGCCCGTCCGCGAGCACGTCCTCGACGAGGACACCGTCATCCACCTCGAGAGCCCGAACGGCGAGCCCGAGCGCTACGAGTTCGAGGCCGGCGAGAAGCTGACCACGCACGTCGAAGACGGCGATGGCGACGGGCGGCCCGAGATGTGGCTCCTCTCCAACCTGGCCGGCGACTCCGAGATGGCCAAGGAGGTCCGCATCCGGGCCCTACAGAACGAACTCAACGGCTACTCCGTGACGATCCATCGCAACCGCGACGAGCAGACCGACGACGGCCGGCTGGTCACGCAGTGTGACCTGCACGCCGTGACGCTCGGAACGAGCGAGATCGTCAAGAACGCCGGGTCGACGTTCGGCGTCGCGGAGTACCAGGCCTTCTCGCAGACTGCAGACTAAACCGCTCGCCAACGACGCCACGAAGCCAGCTACACCGATGACGCCCCCAATAGTGGCAGAGGTACTGGCTGTCGTGGACGGTGCGGTAACACCCAACGATTCTCCATGAGTAACGACGCAGACGAAACGGACGAAACGCTCCGTGAACGGCTCCACTCTAAGCTCGACTTCATGTCGGGTGATGGTACCGACACCGAGGACGACGAGCCGACCACTGAGCAAGAGGCGGATAGTGAGACAACCGATGGTGGCGATGATGCCACCGAACAAGAAGGCGACTACGGGGACGGTGAAGACGACGAGGACGAAGACGACGACACCGAGATGGAGATGGACGCCGGTGACGCCGTCGACATGCTCGTCGCCAACACCGACTTCGACCGCGAGGAAGCCATGGCCTTTGCTGAGGCCGTGGGTGCGGGCGGGTCCGGCGAAGACGGTGGTGACACCGGCGATGACGACGGCGAGATGTCCGCAGAGGCGGACGTCGACGCGGCCGAGGTCGCGGATGCGGCTGCCGAAGCCGCTGCCGAGGTCGTCGACCAGAAGCTGGACGACCAGCTCGACGACGTCCCGACGCAGGTGGAACTCGAGCAGGAACTCAACGAGCGCATGGAGTCCTTCGCGGACACCATGGCCGAAGAGACCGAGACGACTGTCGAGCAGGCGCTGACTGGCTCTACCCCCGGTCCGGACAGCGCGGGTTCGACGGACATCAACAAGAACGACCTCTTCAGCGGCGACGCTGAGGGCGGCGACAACGGGGGCGACTAACAATGAGTGTCGGACACATCAATCACGGGCACAGTCCGCGGGACCTGCTCGAACAGCAGGGCATGCTCGACCGCGCCGTTGAGGCGCTGTCGGCCATCTCGCAGGAAGCAACGTACAGTACAAGCGACGCCGCACTGGTCAACGACCTCTTCGGCGCCGCGCTGTACGTCCAGACGAACCTCGAAGCAAACGGCTACGGCTCGCTGCCGAAGATCGATCGCTCGGGGATGAACACGGACGCGTCCCAGCCGCTGCCGCTGACGTTCCGTGCCGCGCACACGCCGCCGGCGCTGCAGTCGACCGGCGAGGGCGCCAGCATCCCGGACGGCCGGAAGTACAGTCAGGAAGAGGTCAGTGCGGCCATCAAGCAGTCTGAGGCCGTCGTCGAGCAGACGCACCTCCAGCAGGTGCGGGCTGAAATCCTCGACGGCGTCCCGTGGGACGAGCTCACCCGCGTCGACGAACTCTTCCAGGAGCTGGCCATCGACCGCGACGGCGTCATGGCCGCGGTCTCCGCGAACAACGGTGGTTACTCCAGTCGGGACAAGATCACCGAGCTCGACCGCATCATCGCGTCGGGTGACGAGGAGGCCAACGCGACGGACACGTCGAGTACGGCCTTCGCCGACGGTGACCTCGACGTCTACGACATCGACCGGTCGGCTGACTCGTGGGCTGACGCCTACGTCGACCACAACAGCGGGACGCTGCGCCAGCTGACCGAGAGTCTGATGGACTCGTTCCTCGCGCAGTACTTCGACTTCGGGAGTGCCTCGCGAGAGAACGTCTACATCCTCACCGGACGCACCACGGCCAAGGTGCTGGGTGAGATCCAGTCCGACTCGACGGATGGCGTCCAGGCGGTCGTCAACTACGACCCCGAGGACATCGGCCGCGACGGCGTCAACGACGCCGAGACGGTCATGGGGCTGCCGACCAACACCAAGTCCCGCCACTACAAGGGCATCCCGATCGTCCCGAGCCAGCACATCCCTGCCGACAGCCTCGGTCGGATCTACCTCATCCCGACGGACACGATCCAGGCCGGCGACGGCCAGCAGGTTCCGCGCATCGCTGTCGAGGAGCTGCGCAACCCGCACTACGAGGAGCTCACCGACGCGAACCCAGAGAACGCCCCGTACCTCTCCCGCGGCAAGAAGGAGAACGCGGCGTACTACCTCATGGACCACGAGATCGTCACGCGGGACTTCTCCGCGCTCGGCAAGCTTCGCGACCTGCAGGAGTAACGCCCGCATGAAGACGTTCACCATCATCACTACCTCGGGCTCGTTCGACGTCGACGGCGAGCGCTGGACGCGCGACGACAACGGCGACGTCTACGTTTACGCCGACGACACTACCGACGCCGACCCTGTCGCAGAGGTCGATGCGCCCGAGTTCACCGCGATTTTCGATGCCAACCACGGCACACACGTCAGAGACTAACAAACCACTAACACCAATGTTCCACTACGAAAACTTCACGAACGAACTCGAACAGGAGGGTCGTGTCGAAACGGCCCTTATCGGCCTACGCTACGTGGGCACGAACAGTTCTGTCTCGCCGAACCAGGCACGCCAGCAGGGCGGCTGGCCCGGGACACAACCCTTCCAGGCCGGCGACGTCGTCGAACGCGACGAGGACGGGACGGTAATCGAGCGGGAGCCGGGCCCGATGCAGATTGGGCTCAACCCCGACTGGCTCGACGACACTGTTGAGGGCGGCTCCCTCGCCGGCCTTGAAGCGCTACCGGACATCGAGGTCGTCTACGACGAGGCCGAGCTCGCACAAGCGATGCTCGACGCGAACTACCTGCCACCCGACGTGTTCGGCTCACCCGGCGACCAGACCGGCGGCCAGCGGACGGCGCCAGACTTCGAGATTCGGGAGGCCGTGTTCGAGTTTTTCGACGAGCTCGAGGATCGTGGCTCGGGCCCCGGATCCCATCAGATGTACCGCGAGCAGCTGGCCGACATCGCCGGCGTCGACCTCGCCGGCGAGGACGACTCGCCGACCGACAGCCAGCGGTCCCAGCAGTACGTCGACGATCACACTCGCGCCGAGCTGAAAGACGCCGTCGACGAACTCCGCGAGGGGCCCGAGGACATCAGCCTGCAGAACGGCAAGAGCGACTTCGCAGAGTGGCTCGCCAAGCAGGACGCGGCCGATGTCCGGGCCGCGCTCGAAGACGACGACAGCGAGGAGTGACTGATGCCAGTTAAGTCCGACACAGGCACCTGCAGTGAACCCCGAGAGCAGGAACAGCTCTGGCCAGCTCGCCGGCACCCAGACGAACTCATCCTACCGGACGTCCACCCAACGCGGTTTCCCGGCACGTGGGTAGCTATCTTCGAAGATACAATCCCAAACGACCAACGCAATGGTCTGTTTCTCGAGGGGTACCATCTTTACCGAATCCGGCTACTCGAAGGCGGCAGGGCGCAGGTCATCATACGGGAAGAGGACCGTCCAGACCGCGACGACGAGCATCAGCACGACGCGACAGACCAGCGCTACGAACAGTACGACCCACGGAAGCGCGATTACTGACCCATGCCCGTCCCGTACTGCACTGACATCGACGTCGTCAGGAAGTTCAACCCGCAGCTGGGTGAGGCAGCCCTAGAGGCGAACGACTACATCGGGAACGAAGATCGCGAGCAAATTCGCGCTCGCATCGACGCTGTCTCCGACCAGTTTGATGAGAGCACTGGCCGGGCGATGCGCGAGGTTCGCGTCGGGTCGCCGGGCTCGCCCCGTACCTACGAGTACTACGATGCGCAGCGCCAGCGCCATCGTTATCCGCTGGAAATTGACCTCGACCACGAGGACATCGTCCCGATCGACCCGGGCGCCGGCGACACGCTCGAAGTGCGAGACGGCCGCGACTCGTGGGACGATATCACAGCCGGAGAGGGCGACGACTGGTTCCTCGACTACGACGACGGCGAACTCAAAATCTTCGAGCTGCTAGTCAACCGTATCTACTTCGAAGCCCGCAACGAGCGCTACCTCCGGGCAACCTATCGACACGGTGCCCTCGGTGGCGGCCGTCGCCGCGGCGGCCAGACCACGCTCGCCAGCCAGATTGATGACTCGGCGACGTCGCTGTCGGTGGCTGACAGCGCTCGCCTGCCGGCCGATGGCGGCGTGATGCTAGTCGGAACCGGTACCGATGCCGAGTACGTCAGGGTGACCGACGTCGACACGAGCACGGACACACTCACCGTGGCGCGTGGCATCCGGGCGACCTCGGCGGCCAGTCACGCCAGCGGTGATACAGTCCACTACTGCCCGCTTGAGGTCCGTGACGCAGTCGCCGCAAAGACTGCTCGCGAGCTCCTGCGCTACGAGGACTGGGTCGACGAACTCATCGAGGCGGGCAACGGCCTCGGCGCGTCCGACAAGATGGATGCCTGGGAGCAATCATGGACTGACGCCTGTGCGAATCACTCGGCCGTACACAGGATGTGAGCTGCATGGAGATCGACAGCAGCGAACTCGAGGCCAAGTTCGAACTTCTCGGTAAGCAAGAGGCCATGGAGGCTGCCAACCGCGCGTTCTCCTCGTCACAGGAGAGGCTGACGAAGGTCGGCGACAGTCGAGGCTACGAAGTGTTCCCCGTTGTCCAGAGCGGCACGCCGCCGGTGTGGGACGAGACGGAGAATGCCGCCCGCTTCGAGTACTCCCACCCAGCAGCGTACTACTTCGAAGTCGGCACGCAGACCCACGAGATTGTCGCCGACGACGGCATGCTGGCTTTCGAGTGGCCCGATGCACCGCCTGAAGTTCAAGACATGTTCGAAAGCACGTTCCCGACGGTCTTCTTCAAGAGCGTCGAAGTCGAGGGGATCGACCGCATCGACTTCGTGAAACAAGGGCTCGAAGACGCTCGTGACTGGCTGGAGGGTCGGTAGATGTCGATGACCGAGATGCAGGCTGCTCAGGCTCTGCTCGACACAGAGTGGGAGACGACCATCAGCGACCGGACGACTGACGTTCCGAAGCCGACCATCGTCCTCCAGCAGAACGTCTCCCAGTCCGACCTGAAAACGGAGCCGTATGCGCGCATCGTCGACGGCGGCGGCAAGACGTTCGAACCCCGCGGCTTCGGATGGACACACCAGCGGATCGAGGCGGACGTCACAGTCGAACTACGGACGGCGGACCGTCGCGTCGACGGCGGCGCCACGCAAGACGGCCACGAAGAGATGTTCGGCGCTCGCAGCGGGACCGGCGAGCCCGACCGGTACGTCGGGCTGACTGGGGAGACACGCCGCATCCTCGAGGCCAACCGCAAGGGCTTCGCGGAGTTCTGCAACGTTTACTCCAGCGAGATCCGCAACGAGAGTTCGGCCGAGGGCAAGAACTACTACCGGGCTGACGTGGACATTCGCTTCGTCCAGGAAGCCGACCAGATCAATCCCGCACCATGACTGAGGGCGAACTGCCGGCCCCGCCGGAGGACCGACCCGACGCCGAGCGACAGGCATGGTTCGAGGGGGCTGCGACGGTTGCCCAGCTGCAGGCAGACCAGTGGGCGATCATCGCGAAGCAATATCGCGAGGCCGCCGAGGATCTCGGCCACGAAGACGACCCCGACGACGTCGACGATGAAGACGATGGTCCTGGCGAATGTCCTGACTGCGGGATGGACCGGGTCAAGGCGATGGGCGGCGCCGTCTGCCCGCGTTGCGGGCCCGATAACGACTAAACCGATGATTCACACGACACTCCAGACCTACGGCGAGATGCATCGACCAGCAACCGGTATCCGCGGCGGAGGTGATGGCTGATGGGCGGCGTTCCAACCGGTGCAGATGTTCGCACCAACATCCAGTGGGAGAGCGACTTCCGCAACGCCGAGTCCAGCCCCTCGCCGTTTGTACCTGGCGCCGGCGGGACGCTCGAGACCGCCGAGGCCGTGAACAACATCACGCGCATCACCAACTTCAGCAAGGACGTCGCTGCGACGATGAAAGCCGGCGCGTTCGAGGGGGCCTGGAGCCTGTCGTGGGACCTCACGACGCCGTGGTGGCTGCGGTCCATCTTCGGGGCGCCCAACACCACGGACAACGGCGACGGCTCGTACACCCATGCCTACTCGTTGGGCACGGGCGATCCCGATTCCTTCCAAATTCTGGAGGGGTACGAGACGTCGACGGCTGCCGAACGCGCGCTGAAGGGCTGCGTTACTGGCTCCGTTCGCATTGAACCGTCCGTCGACGATGATGGCGGCAGCCGCGTTACGATGGATGGGTTCTACGCCATCGAGAACACAGATACCGGCGTCTCACTCACCAGCCAGGACACGATCGACGAGGACGTCCTCAACTACGCCGACGCCACGCTGAAGCGCGACGGCTCGGCTGAGGCACTCGTCCAGAACGCGACGCTGGACCTGTCGTGGGAGGCTTCGCGCGCCATCCAGACGTTCGGCTCGCGCTTCGCAACAGACTATCTCGTCGGCCTGTTTTCCCCCAACCTCGACTACTCGAAGCTGAAGACCGACGCCGCGGCCCTGCAGGACGTCTACGGCGGGGCGTCGGCGACGGTCGTGCAAGAAGACATCGAGAACAGTGTCTCGGCCGAACTGTCGCTCGACAACGGCAAGGCAGCGGGCTCGGGCATCAACCAGCACGTCTACTCGCTGTCTGGCACGTATCCCGATAGCTACGGCGAGGACGGCGCCGGCCAGCCCACGGAGGCCATCACCGAGAACCTCTCGCGGCCGACGACCAACGTCACCGTCGACGTCACCAACGAGACCGCGACGCCGCCCTGACGTAGGATCATCATGACTGACAACACAACTACCAACACCAAGAGTAGTACCGACTCCGAAGCCGATCTGAAGAGCGTCGCGACCGGCGGCGACACAGCGACGGTCGACCTCGAGGGTCTCGTCGAGAGCCTCGAAGCCGAGGCCGAGGACCTCCGCGAGCTACGGGAGGAGGCGAAAGAGGACGAGGACGTCCAGTGGCCGCCAGAGGAGTACCGCGGCATGCAGCGACCGGTACTGGAGGTCGAGCACAGCGCCGAACTTGTCCGCTCGGACATCGAGCGCTTTGGGGGGTCGGAGATCGTCATCACGAAGGCACGCGCCGGCGAGATTGCCCGAGCGAACGACCTCGTCGCGACGGACTCGCTGCAGTCTGACCAGGACGCCCGCGCGAACGTCGAGTCGAGCAAGCACCGACTCGTGCAGGTCTGTGTCCAGCAGGTGCCGCCGGACACCCCGACCGACGCCAAGGGCGAGCTGCAGACCACGGCCTTCGAGACGCCGACGTTCAACCACCTCCACCAGAAGGTGCGGAACTTCAACCGCTACGGCAAGCTCGAGCTCGAAGATTTTTGAGATACATCGCCGATCCGGAGTATCGACAAGTGATCGTGACCACCCTCGCGAGGCAGGGACTCACGCTTGACGATTACTACGTCGAGGACCTCCTCGCACTGCTCAAACAGGCATATGACATACAGCAACAGGGAGGGCAGTGATGCCGCGTAGAGCCGAGCTCGCCGGCGTCATCCGCCCCGAAGTTGACGACCGCCAGCTCGAACAGGAAGCCCAGCAGATGGAGAATCGGCTAGGGAAGGCTGCGCAGTTGACCCCTAGCATCGACACGGGACAGATACAGCGGCAGCTAGAGCGGGCCATCCCCGGCGGCGGCGTGATCGGGACGGCCGTCGACGCCGTCCGTGGGGCGGGTGGTGGCGGTAGTGGCGGCGGCGCCGGCGCTGGCGACGCTCTGTCCGGGTCGGGGAACGTCGAACTGGCGCAACTCGAGAAGCTCAACGACATCCACGACGAACTCGAGAAGATCGGCGTAAGTGGTGGTGACGGCGGTGGTGGGGGTACCACGATTATCGGGAGCGGAGGTGCCGGTGCGCTGGGCGGTCTTCTCAGCACGGCCGCCGTCGCCGGTGGCGCACTCACTGGTGTCGGCGCGGGTATCGGAGGTGCGCGCTATGCGATGGGACAGGGCACGTTTGGACGTGCTGGCCGACAGGCGCTGCAAGGCCGGAAGAAATTCGAAGGGGTGAGCGGCGCTCGAAACGCGATGCAGGATCCACTCGGGGCGCTCGCGACCGGCGCAAAGAACCTGTACGATCCATCAGGGCTGCTTGAAACAGGCGTCCGCGCAGCAGGGTCGAAGATTCGGAATGCGGCGCCGCAGTCGTTCGTCAACGAGGTCGACAGAGGCGTCAAAGGTGTCAAAAACCTTCCATCGAAGATTGACGACATCCAAATCGAGAAGCCACAGTGGCTATCCAACCTTGACCTGCAGAAACCGACATGGCTATCGGACCTTGGGACACTGCAGGAACCGACGTGGCTGCAGAACCTCGGCACACTGCAGCAGCCGGCGTGGCTGTCGCAACTTGACCAGAACATCTCCATCCAGGAACCGCCGTGGCTGAATGCGCTCAGCAACATCGGCCTCAACTTCAACGTCGACCTTCCCGCACCGAAGTTCCAGCTCGGGACTGGACAGCTTGAGCGTGAGCTCCGGAGTGCGTTCGACGACTTCCGCGACGACGTCGTCGACGACGCGGTCAAGCAACTTGAGCAGGAGTTCACCGACGTGTTGGGTGGTGTATGACTGTCCTGAACAAGGCTGTCCTTGTCGTTGAAGCCGATGTCGACGGCGACGGCACCGCTGAGACCGGCGAGTTCCACATGAGCGGCAACCTCAAAATCACACCCAGCATCCGCACTGGCTATCTCATCGGTGGACGTGGGTCGACAGTCAACTCAGTCGCCTCGAGTACGAGCGGGTCAGATCAAGCCAAACGGCAAGGGTTCTATCTCGACCTCGGTGGCGGTGCTCGCCTTTATGAGATCGAGTTCGATCAATGGGAAGGCTCAGACGATCAGTGGGGCAACACCGGCGATAGTTCGTCGGTCAGTCAAACTGACGCGACTGGCGCGGCGCCGATGACCCAACTCGAAGTGCTGATGGAATATCTTGCTGTCGCCGAGATCGATTCCCGAAACCCTGCGACACTGCGGTGTGGTGAGCACCACGCTAACGGACTGTACGACGAACTCGACGTCGCCGTCGAAGGCCCACAGGGAACTCGCTCCGCCGAAGACGGCTCGTGGTGGAGCGGGAACATCACACTGGTAACGCTGCAGTCGCTCGAGAAAACTATCGACGGCGCTTCTCAGACGATATCATGACCGACAGAGAACTCTACGTAATCAGGGCTCCGACCAGTGTGCAGACCAACGCCAAGCGGCGAGGTCGGCAGAAGACCGCCGCCCAGGGCCTCCTCAATTCGGATACTGGCTCGGTCCAAGCTATCGCGACAGAGCCGGGTGAGAAGGACATCCGCTTCGAATATCGCGGACAGTACGCCGAGAAGATAGTGTCCGAACTCAAGGAGCTCGCGAGTAGCTCGACGATCGATGAGGTACCCTACGCTGCGGTCTCCGAGTCGACGCCGTCTGATGGCTACTACACCGTCCAGTCAGCGTCCGCAAATCGGAACGACCCTCGCACGGACAAACTCCAGGTCTTCGATGGCGTGCTAGTCGAGGCTGGCACTCGCGCAAACAAGCGCCGCGTCGTCCGCCTGAACAAGAACCAAGCCGACCATCCGTTCGGTAACGAGACGACCGCCGAGGTCGCGGTGCCAGCGACGGCCACACAGGTGCAGTGGCTGGACCGCGAGACCGAATCCACGTCGGATCCGTCGCTGGTCACGACCCGCAGCGCCGAACTCGGCGACGTCGAGATCTACGACCTGCAGGCGGCGCCGTACGCCAACGCCACGCTCGTCTACGACATCCCCTACGCCGACGAGGGGCCCGTCGACGTGCGTGTCTGGGACGAGCGCGGTGTCGGTTCCCGAACCGACGCAGATGGCGTCCTGCAGTTTCAAAAAGTCTTCTCGACGGCCCACGAGTACTCGGGCGAGCGCGTCATCTCCAACGGCCTCGTCCGCCTGCGCGTCGACCAGTCGCCAGCGCTGTCGGTCGAGCGCTGGGACGACGGCGCCGGGGAGTGGACCAGCCAGTCACTCGGTTCCTCGTCGTGGAGTGTCTCCGATATCGACATCCGCCACATCGGGATGGCCCGCGCCGACGCTCGCGTGGTCTTTGCGGACGGCAGCAGTGAGTACCCGCTGGACGTCTCGATCAAGCGCGGGTGGACGGACCCGCTGTGGATGGAGATCGACGGCGAGGGCGGGACGGAGCCAAGGGTGGCGGACCTGCTCGACCCGGCGGCGAGCGAGCAGCTCTACGACCCCGGCGCTGATCTGGGTCTCGTCAACCGGGCGGTGGTGCAGTAATGCCGACGGAGACGTTTTCGTACACGGGCAGTGAGCAGACGTGGACCGTTCCTGATGGGATCCAGACCGTCGAAATCGAGTGCTACGGCGGGTCGTCCGGGACATACGACGTGGACCAGCCACAGGGTGGAGATGGGGGCTACGTCAGGGGCGAACTCTCCGTCTCGCCGGGCGAGACGCTGTATATCTACGTCGGCGAGATGGGAGGAAGTGGTGACAATTCTGGCGGCTGGCCGAACGGCGGTAGCGGGGCCTACGCCGAGTACGAAAACGATCCGGACACCTTCGGGACCAACTACGGGGCCGGTGGCTCGTCGGACGTCCGGCAGGGCGGTAGCACGACCGATGACATCGCTATCATCGCTGGCGGCGGCGGCGTTGACGGCCTCGTCCGATCTGAAGGTGTCGAAGAAGAGAGCGATGGGACCGGCGGCGGCGGGCAGGCCCCGGACGCGCAGGACGTCGATTTCACGGCCGGTGGCGACGGCGGCGCGGCCAGCGGGTTTCAAGGCGGCGATGCCGACGTGTACGAGGGCACTGACGTATTCGCGATCAGCGGCGCCGGCGGTGGGGGGCTCAACGCTGGGACCGCCGGCGAGGCGGACGGCAACGAGGCGGCTGGCGGGGCCGGTGGCGATGGTGGCGTGCCCGGCGGCACCCAGTTAGAGGCGACCGTCGGCGGCGCGTCCACTGGCGACGGCGAGGTCGTCATCAGCTACACGGAGCCGGCGGAGCCACCGAACAACGTCGATGCGACCTACGTCGCGGACGATCAGGTTGACCTCTCGTTCGACGAGGACACATCCGGCGGCCCGGTCGACCACTTCGACGTGGAGATCATGCGCGACGGCGCGTCGTGGGAGGACCCAGCGGGCGGTCCGTCGGACCCGACGAGCGACGGGACCTACAGCTACGGCCCGGCGTCGGACACCACCTACGGCCGACAGGTCGGCATCGACTCGTCGTTTAAGTTCCGCGTTCGGGCCGTCAACGACGCCGGGTCCACGACGTGGGTCCAGAGCGACACAGTCCACACGACACCGGTCCCGCCGCACAATCCGAGTGTTAGCCGGCCTGATGCGACAACGGCGGCCATCAACTGGACCACGACAAGCGACACCGTCACGGAGGTCAACGGCCAGTACCGGAAAGACAGCGGTAGCGGGTACGGGTCGTGGAACGCGCTCGGCGGGAATCCCAAAGACAGCGGCGAGACCATCGGGCTGGACAGCGACGCTCGGTATCAGTTTCGGGTCCGGTCTGAGGGGCCGGACGGTAAGACCAGTGCGTGGGTCTACGCCGATTACGGCAACGACGGCAACGTCTTCTTCAGCGACGACTTCGAGAGCGGTGACACGTCGGCGTGGGACGCGGTCAACAACGACAACGGAAGTGCGCAAGTGCAGGGCGGCAGCCACTCGGACACCGGCATCAGCGGCCCCGACGAGGGGTCGTACTACTGGGCCGGTACCGGCGAGGACGACACCGAAGGGACGTGGCTGCAGAAGGACCTCGGCGACCTCTCCGGCGAGAGCGACGTGTTCGTCAAGTGCGCGTTCGCGGTCGGGTCGCTGGATAACGCCACCGAGAACTTCGGCATCTCGTGGTACGATGGCTCCGCGTGGCAGGACGACATAGCGCGGATCTACTGGGAGCACAACGAACAGGGCTGGTTCGAAGTCTCCGCGCGCGTCCCCGACTCGTATCTGTCTACTGACAACCGCATCCGCGTCGGGACGACAACCGACGACGGGATGTTCTCCGGCGACTTCTTCGCCGTCGACCGGGTAGTCGTGAGCGACATCCTGCACGAGTACACGACCCCAGCAGCGCCGACGGACTGGTCGCTGGACACCAGCGTCGAAGACGAAATCACGGCGACGTGGACGAACAACGCGGCGTTCGCTGATTATCAGGACATGCGCATCGGGCTGGCCGAGAACGGCACCAGCTACGAGGCAGCGCTGGGGCCGACCGCGACCAGCTACACGTTCAGCGGGCTGTCCGACGGGCAGGACTACATCGCGGGCAACGAGACGTATGTCGTCCAGTACCGCAACGGGTCTCAGTCCACGTCGTGGTTCGCCGACGAAGTGACGGCCACCGCTGTCACGTTACTGCCCGCTCCGACCGACCTCGCGGCGTCGAACGTCACCGCCGACTCGGTCGACCTCTCGTGGACGGCCAACCACGACTACGGCGACACGCTGGTCCAGTACAGGCCGACCGACGTGGGGTCGTGGACGACCTTCGCGACGGTCTCGCGGACGACAGAGACCGAGACCATCACCGGCCTGCGGAACGGCGAAGAGTACGATGCTCGCGTTGTCGCGAACACTGAGCACACCCAAACGGAGGACAGCTGATGCCGGTCCAGTTCACCACCGATCTCCCGGACGTCGCACAGCCCGACCTCGGTAACGGCGTCGAGGACGAGATCGCCGTCGACTGGACGGACGTCATCAACTACGGCGAGTACGCTGTCCAGTATCGCGAGACGACGTCGTCGACGTGGCTCGCCGGCCCGACCGTCGACGACACTGCCTCCAGTGCGACCATCACTGGCCTCGAAGACGGCGAAGCGTACGAAGTCCGCATCCGCACGCAGACCGAGCACGTCGATGGCGCGTGGACGACGCCGACGTCGATCACGACGAAGTTCCCCGGCGCCTCCTCGCTCTCCGTCGACGCCGTCACGACAACGTCGGTCGATCTCTCCTGGACTGACAACTCGGACAACGAGGACGGGTTCGAGATCCAGCGCGCGAAACAGTACGACACGGGCTGGGGGCCGTGGCGAACACTGGACGACCTGGCGCCGAATACGACGTCCTACACCGACGACACCGCCCAACCCGAGCGGGAGTATCGCTACCGCATCTACGCCTACACAGAGGACACCGACGCCTACTCCAACACGGTCAGCACGACCACGACCAGCGCCGGCGTCCAGCAGCGCCGCGTCCCCGCCACCGGATGGCACGTCGAGATCGATCACCCCAACGCAGCGGCGCCGCTCACGCCCCAGGTCTTGGCCGACGGCGTCGAGTTTCCCCACAAGGTGAACGCCCTTCCAGAGATCCGCATTCCTGTCCCCAAATCCGACCACTGGCTGCGCTCCGATCAACTGGAGGAACAGCCCATGCGCGTCTGGTACGAGGGCAAGCGCTTGCCGATCACGAAACTTCAGAACGTGCGCGAGCGGCCCGACCGCGTCATCCTCGAGGGCAACGGCGGCGACGCTCTCAAAGAGCGCGTCCAGGCCGAGTACGTCGAGGAGGAGGTGCCCGTCGCCGTCCGAAGTCTCGTCGACCAAACGGGACTGGCTCGCAACGTCGACGACCCGCAGTCGACCGTGACGACCGACAACCGAATGCAGTCGGCCGACTCGACGAGTGAGTGGCAGGACCGGTTGGCGAGCGTTCCGTCGACGGACCCGACACTGGTCGAAAATGGCAAGCTGACCTCGGACCAGACGGCGTGGTTCGTTGAGGCCGAGAACGCCGACACACAGCTCATCATCAACTCGGAACTGTCGACCCCCGGCGACGTCGCGAGCAACGAGACGATGCTCAACATCACCGAGTACGAGCTCAACAACACGCATCCGGAGGTCAGCCACACGTTCACCACCGAGCACGCAATCCCGGCCGACCAGGTCGGCGTCGCGATGCGCGTGGAGTTCTACGGCGACCTCGACAGCAACAACCTCTCGCACGGTGTGACGCTGTTCGTCGACGGCAACGAAGTCGGCGCGTATCCGCGCAACGTCGACACCAACGGACTGGTGTGGCACACCTCGGTTGGCGCGGACAACATCAGCACGCTGTCGGCAGGCGATCACGAGGTGACGGCCAAGGTCACTGAGCAGGGCACCGCCGACGAGCCAGGATTCAACATCGACTGTGTCGCGTTCTACGACAACCGCTACACGCCAGGCTTCACAGAGAACGTCAGTAACGGCGTCATCGAGGGGCCGGACCTGCATCCCGACGGCGTCGAGCGCCAGACGCAGGATGCGACGACGTTCTTGTCGGTCGTCGCCGGCGAACTGCAGTCGGCGTGGAACGACACGAGCGGCGACCAGCAGGTCGCGATAAGCAACGATCAAGCGTCGAACTGGCTCACGGCCGCCAACTCCTCGTCCGTGTCGGGCTCGTTCACATCTGCGACGGCCCAGATCCGCGCTCGCTTCCGGCTCTCGGGCTTCGATACTGACCCGTCGACGTCACCGGCCGGTCGCAAGCAAGCCCACGAGGTCGACCTCTACGACCTGTATGCCGACCTCGACGACACGCCGTTGCTCATCAACAAGACGTACGACGAGCAGGCTCTCGAGGCGCTGCAAAACATCGCGACCTTCTCGGATTCAATCTTCGCGCTGACGTGGGACGAGTCCATCGGCGGGTTGCGCGTCCAGTGGACCCAGCCCGGCCAGCGTGTGCAAGAGACGGACGCCGATCTCATCGACTACGAGACGGCGAAGATCAACTCCGGCAGCTACGACAAGATCGTCATCAAGGGCCAGAGCAAGTCCGTCCAAGAGGAGTCAGTGACGGCGGACGTCGGCAACGCCGTCGCGCTCGACAACAGCCCCGTCGTCGAGGGATCGGGTCGTGTCGCAGCGACGGATGGGACGGTCTACGTCGAGGGTGAAGATTACGAGTTCAATCGGCTGCCCGGCGAGTTGGTCGCCCTCTCCGGCGGGGCGATCAGCGACGGCGAGTCGTTGCTCGTCGACTACAACTGGAAGGTCTCGGGCAGTTATACGGCGCCGGACGCTCCCTCGAGTCCGAAGACGCTGGTGCGGGACGTGCCCTCGCTGCCGTCGAGTCGGGGGTGTGAGCAGGCAGCGCTCTATCTCTATCGCGTCGTCGACGAGCCACTGGTCGAAGCCGAGGCGACGCTGGACGAGTTGCCGCCGACGGTGAGTATCGTCGAGACGCTCACGATCCCGGACCTGCCGACGGCCGGCGAGGCCGTGGAGTTACGGGACATCCAGCAGTCCACCGGCTCGCCGACCGTGTTGCTGGGCAGTCGGTCGACCATCAGTGACGCTCTGCAAGACATCCGGTCGCAGTTGCAGGCCGTCAGCAAGATCGTCTGATTAGGAGCGGAGTCGGTCGATCACCCAGCTCGTGCCGTCGTCCGTTCGTGGGATATCGTTCGCGAGGAGAGACTCGTCCTCACGATCGACGTCGAGGATGCCGGTCTCGAGGACGTTCGGTGCGTCCTCGCGATGGCCGATGAGGGTGAGTGTCAGGTGGTCGTCGGTCTTGCCGGTCACGACCTCGATTTTCTCGACGTCGTCGAACGCGACGGTCGTCCACCCATCCGCCTTGCGGGCCCGGAGATCCATGGACGGTGATCCGCCGGCCGTCGTCAAGACTGCATCGGCGACGGCGCCAGGCAGCGCGGCGTCGCACCCCCCGTTTTCGAGCTGTAACCATGATCTGGCCAGACCTCATCACGTTCAGACGCATCGCTCTCCCGCCGCTGGAGCGCAACGAGCGCCGCCTGTTCGGTCGGGACGTCATGTTCTCAAAGCCCCTGCAGACTCGGTGTTTCGCCGGCGTCGTTCGGGACGCCGACGTCGACGACGTCCGCTACGAGTTGCTTGCGATGGACGACGTCTATCCCGTCAACACGGCCACGCTGAAGTACCACGAGACCTCGCAGGGCCGGGCCTACGAGCGTGGGTCGTACGCGTTGCGTCCGGACGGCTTCTGGAGCGAGTATCAGTATCACTTCAGACTGTGGTCTCACGAGGAGGGCATCGGCGTGTCGGCCCACTACGAGCTCAACCCGTGGGTGCGGCCGCGTGATCACTACGCCGGCGTTGACTGGCAGCCCCAACCCGGCATCGAGAAAGCGTGGGCACTGCTCGATATCGACTCGTCGAAGACGGCGGACGGCATCCTCCCGCAGTAACCCGAGTGGCTAACCAACATCGGCGCCGGTACGGCGGCCGTGTTGGTTAGCGGACCCCAGTAGTTCCGCTGTTTCTTAACCTACATCGAGACTACTGGCGGTCGTGCGTTGGTTAAGACTCGTCGACGACCAGCGGCAGCGCTGTCTCACTGCCCCCATCCCCCCAGATAACAATCAGTATTTGTGTAACTGACACCACGTTTCCGCTGTATCCCGTCGCTGTATGGTGGTTTTCGCACTCGAAGTGTGGGGTTGCGCCGTCAGAGAAACACTCGAAACGCCGGGGCGTCGGGTTCGATATAGCGTATAGCGCTATACAGAGTTGGAACGCTCCCCCAAATTTAAATGAAATCGCTGCCGCATTCTGAGCATGAAAGTTACCCTCTCGCGCGATTTGTACCACGACCCTGATGGCGACTGTTCCATTCTCCAGATGGTTGGCCACAAGTCTCCAAACGAGTATTTGGACGAAGACGAGCTTGCACAGTCCGACTACGAGCCCTGCGAAGACTGTTTTCCGGGCCGAGTAGAATAATCGATCACTCGGCGTCGTAGCCCCACTCGCGTAGCTGGTCGGCGACGTCGTCAAGGTGCTGATCAAGCGCGACCTGGTAGGCGGCCTCGCGGATGTCCAGGACGAGTGGTTCCTCGCCGACCAGCGACTCGAGGTCGGCCTGTGCCTGACTCTCTAGCTGCTGAGTGTCTTGCTGGAGGAAGAACTGGACCATCTCGCGGCCGTCCTTGGCGTTGTTGCGGGTGAACAGCCACGGATAGCCCGACGAGGACACACCACTGTTTCCGCTGTTCTCGTCGCCGTCGTCGACGCTGGTCTCGTCGTGTTGGGCCTCGTTCACTGTGTCGGCCTCGTCTTCGGATTCGCCATCGCCGTCACCGGCGTCGACGTCGGCGAACGGATCCTCGCCGGAGCCCGACTTCATGCCGTTGCCCATCTACGCCACCTCCTCGATGTGCGTCGCGAGCTCATCCAGCTCGGCGAGCGTCGCCTCCTCATAGTCGTACGCCGCCCGGACCTCCTGCGTGTAGTACGCCGGCGGGTACTGCTGGTCCCAGCACCCCTCGAAGAGTGACGACCGGTCAGCGATGGCGACTGGCGCGTCGAACCCGAGGTCGCGGATGCGCTCGAGGTACTTCTGCTGGTCGCTCGTCGAGCCGATGCCGTTCGGGATCACCGCCAGCACGCCGACGTCGATATCGAGCGAGTCGCTCAGGTTGAGGACGACGTCCTCGAGGCCCTCGACGGACTGCATCCCCTTGCCCGTCGGCTCGACCGGCACGACTAGCGACCGCGTCGCGTGGATCGCGTTGTAGAGGTGCGGGCCCGCGGTCGCCGGCGGGTCGACGATCAGCGTGTCGTAGTCAGTCATCACGTCGGCGTCGATGAGGACCTCCAGGAGGCGTTCGTTCGGCGAGAAGTACTCGCCGAGGTCCTCGGCCATCTCCTCCGCTCGAGAGAGCAGGCTAGGCAGGTTTTCCAGCATGTCGTGGTTGGGTATGAGGTCGAAGCCGTAGCCCGTGTCGTGGACGAGCTCGTCGAACTCGCCGAGCGGCCGGTCGATGAGGTGCCGGCCGATGTTGTCAGCATCGCCGTCGTTGCGAGGAGCATCGACGCCCAGCAGGTACGTCAACGAGCCCTGCTGTGGGTCAAGGTCGATGGTGAGGACGTCGCGACCGTGGTCGGCGTGCGCCGTCGCGAGCGACGCGGCGAGCGTCGTCTTGCCGACGCCGCCGGCCTCGGAGTAGACCGTGTATGCGAGCATGTCTCACTGGTGAGTCTAACCCGTCATAAACACTCGTCAGACGTACGTGACACACCAACCAGTTAGACTGGTCGGTTAGACTTGCAGGTTAGACTTGCAGGTTAGGATGCTGAGTTAGACTAACTACAGTTGCTAACCAACACCGGGGCAGAAAGGCAGGGTGTGTTGGTTAGACGTTGTCGGCGAGGAAAGTTGCCATCAAGAGGATGCGGCTATTCTCTTAGAAAATCACAGCTGACATGGCAAGTACATCAGCTATCCACTCGGGCGATTCGCAAAGCAACCATTGCCCAATCTCAAACATGAGGTTATCACCAAATGGTCCCCCAGTACTCTCACACACCATATGTATCCCTACTATCAGAAGCTCTAAATATCTTCTGGCTGACTAATCATCGGCAGTACTCTGGAGCGTGGCCTGTTCGCGAGAGACAGTCAGTCGCGAGCAGATCATATGGGCCGATGCGAGACCAGTGCCTCCGATGATTTCCGAGCAGACTCTATGGTCATCGCTGTGCTGGTCGATAAGATGCTGGGCGACGTCGTCAGCGGCTTCCGCACCAGTAGACGAGTATCCACAAAGGTCGCACCGCCAACCGATACGCTTTGGGATGCCTGCAGTCTTCATCGCGCATTCGCACGAGCAGTGGCGGCCCAGCGTGTCACTTGCATCGCCGCCGCAGACGACACACTCATCCGGGCCGTCGCCGGGACAGCCGCCCTCGAGATCAAGGCCGGACATCTACGCATCAGCTCCGAAATCGGCGAGCGTGGAGTTGTCCGAGTTGTCGCAGTAGGGCCGCGGGCAGTCACCCTCTTCGTAGAGGGCAGTATCGAACTGCTCGAAGCAACCATCGCACATCCAATACTCATCGGCGTCGGCGACGTTCATGCGGTCTCACCACCGACGAACGCCTCGAGCGATGCATCATCCCAGTTCGACGGGTTGCAGTCCTGGTGGATCCACCCGTCTGGTGACTGGTCAGCCTTCGTCGCGTCGACGGCGAGCCCGCACTTCGCGCACTCGCGCTTGGCCCACGGCTTGATGTCGAACCCGAACCCCGTGATCTGCAGCTCGTGGCCGGTGACGGGATCTTCGCCGTGCGGGTCTCGCTGCGAGGGCAAGACGTCGGCGTCGACGAGGTCGAACGTCTTCTTGGCGCTCTTCCGGTCGACGCTCTCACGAGTTCGTTCGGGGATGTACCCGAGGTTCGGGATGCAGAGCCGGTGGGCCTCGTTGCCGAACCCGTCTGCGTACGCCGAGCGGATGCAGGCGAGGCCGAAATCTGTCTGGACGTAGTAGGACAGACACGGCCGCGGGTCCTCGTCAGCGTTGACGTCCCAGCAGCCCTCGTACTGGCTGTCGTAGACGCGGAGTGCCGTCGACTCGTCGACGCGGTCGAGCAGGTCCGACGGACTGGACTCACTCGTCATCAGACTCACCACTCTGTGGCAGCTCGCCGTCGTCGAGAATGTGGTCGTACGCCCACTTCCGGAGCTCGTCGCTCAGTGCGTCGTCGTCGGTCGCACTGGCGTACGACAGCAGCGCCTCACGAGCGGCCGGGTCGTCGGCAGGCTCGAGGACGAAGCACTCCTCGACCGGTTCGCCGTCCCTGTACACCTCGTACTTGTCGTAGAGTCCGTTTGCAGTCTGAGTCATCTAGTCGTTACCTCCCGAGCAGTCCCGACAGAGATACTGGATGTCGGGGTAGTAATCGTCAGGAGCAGAGACATCCACTGTCTCCATGTCCTCTTGCGGGCCGTCGCGACCACAGCCTATGCAGCGTCGCATCGGCGGTTTCGAGCCGTATTCGCGGGCGCACGGGTCGCAATAGTCACCGTTCCCGAGGCCGGTGTGGACACCACATCGAGAGCAAGCTTTTGGATCCTCGGTCGAATCGCGGCGTTCGCTAGTGGTCATCTATGCATCACCGTCAGCGTCGGAGTTGTCTGGCCGGATCACTTCGTCGACGAACGGCAACTCCAGCAGCATCTTCTCGAAGTCTCTGCTGCCGAGCTTGTCGAACATGACCAGCGCCTTGCCGTCATCCATCGACCGCATCGATGCTTTTGCGACCGGGTCTCCGAAATAGCCCCGACCGGCTTTGATGTCGACTGGCTCTCCGTTCTTGAACTTCACGCGCAGCTCGTCGAGTGTCATCAAACTCGCACCCGTGTTGTGTTGCGTAAGCCTTCGACGTCTGGGCCACAGTCAGGACAGACCGTGTACTCGCGGTCCGAGCCAGGCCCACAGACCCAGCGTTCGTTGTCGCACGATTCGTACCGGCACGGCAGCAGGACACAGGCCGGATGCAGCTCGCGGACGTCGACGTAGTCCTCGAGGTCGCTCATCGTTTCGCCCTCCAAAGCGAATCCTCGTCGGGTCGCTTGAACACGGCCGTGCAGTCGCCGAGACACTCGCCGTGGTTGGCGATTCGCAGGACGCGCCCGTCGCAGAACGGACAGATGAACTTGCTCTCGTCGTCGTTCCAGAGTTCGTACACCTCTGGTTCGACCTGGTCAGCCATCGGCGAACCTCCCGAGGCCGTGCTGGCTGGCCTCACGACATTTCTGTTGGTCCTGCCGCTGGTCCTGACACCGGCCGCACAGCCAGTCGCCGGCGAGCGTCAACTCCGACGTCTTCGCACCACAGCGCTTGCACTCGCCAGGCGCCGCGCAGTCGACACACAGCATCTCGTCGCCGAACTCCCGGACGACGGCGCCGCGCGAGGTGACGCCGCACTGCTCGCACTCACTCGGCATCGAGTGGCCCTCCGACGTAGCGCGGTCGGCCGTAGACGCCCTCGGCAACCATGTGGTCGGCGACGCAGTCGTCCAGCCCCGACGGCAACAGCGTGAACAGGTACCAGCCGAGATCCCGAGTGTGCTGGTGATCGAAACGGGCGTCGACGCGGTCGGTGTCAGTCGCCATCCAGCATCGCCTCCTTCGCCTGCTGGATGCGCTTGTACGCCTCGCGATCGCCGCCGTTGTCGGGATGCTCGTTCGCTGCGAGCCGGCGAGCGGCCGCCTTGATCACGTCGTCCGGGGCGTCCTCGGCGAGACCCAGCACCTCGTGCGGCGCCTCCGTCGACGCGACACCGGACCCGTCGCCGGCGACGATGACGTCCTCGTTCCCCGAGGGCAGCTGCGCCGTCGCGAACTCGTCCTGGCCGGTCTTGACCGGTCGGTTCGACATCTTCCGCTTCTCTTTGATGTAGAGGCCGATGGTCCGGACGTTGTCCCGGAGGTCGTCGTACTCGTCGACGGCGATGCAGTACTGCTCGCCGTCCATACTCCAGCGGACGACGGCGCCGGGATCCGACGGGTTCGCGTTCGCGTACGGGCGGCCGTCGTTCTTGCGGTGGGGTGCGGCCGTCGAGAGCCGCCAGTCGTCGACGCCGAGGCGGTCCTCGAGTTCGGTCTCGATGTGGGTGATGGACTTCGCCAGCGTCGTCGAGTACTTGTGCGTGCTCTCTCGCCGTTGCGTTCGCGATGCCCACGCCGGCCAATCTATCTCGCCGCCGGTGCGGTCAGTCTTCGACGTCATCACCACCCTCCCGCGGGTCGCTGACAAACTCGAACAGGCGCGTACCTTCATGCACGCACTTGATGTGCTCACCCGCTTCGAGCACGTCCAGTCGATTATACACACTGTTCCGTGAGAACCCAGTCCAGTCTACGAGCGCCCCTTTCGTAGCGCGCCCTTTCTTCAGCTCATCGAGTATCGCCTGATCCGTCTTGGTGAGGTCCTCGGCGTCCATTGGTGGATCTGCTTGTGCAGACGCCATGTGCATATATCCCACCTGTGCGCACTTAGACCTTTCTGTAAGACATGTCTGTCAGCACTGTAGATTAGACTGTGCAGATTGCACAAGCTATAAGTCACTGGGGGTAGATTGTACTAACATGAAGCGCGGGAGTTCGGCGCAGAAATCGGCCGACGGGCGCGACAACGCCCTCGACCGTGCTTCGAGCAACCGAAGCATGAGCATACACACGCGCACCGGCAATCAAACTGCCGGCACGACCCGAGTTTGGAAGTGGAACGATACGGCGAAAGACCCCATGATCATTCCCGATTCGTGGGCCCAGGCAGGCGGTTACGAGACGGCCGACAACGGCGAAGAGCAGTTCTTCGCCGTCGAGGTCCGGTTCGGGATCCTCCTCGAGTACGACACCAACAGCGCCGGTGAGGCGGCTGGCGTCGCGAACCGCGAACGTCCCGGCATCCGGACGCTCTACGTCTCCGAGGATGGCGGCCGCGCCATCGTCGTCGAGTCTCAGGCCGAGCGGTCAGGCAGCAGCATCACGCCGCGCGAGGACTGGGCGAGCATCATCACCCGACCCGCCGGCGCCGGCGACGAGGTCGACGCCGAACGTCGCGACGCGTACCGCTCGCTGATCCGCGACCTCTACGAGGTGGACAACTGATGACGCGCCGGTCGCCTGCCTCGAAGCAGATGCAGTCTGACTTCGCCGAGCGGTTCGCTGACGAGTTCGACGAGGCACCGCTCCACAACAAGGTCTGGGACGACCTCGGCGAGGACGACCAGCTAGCTCGCCTGTGCGACGCGGCTGCGATGGCCGACGCCGCTGCGGACCTGCGAGTCAGCTACCTCGGCGAGGACGTTGACCATCTCGAACCGATCGAAGAGGCCGAAGGGACGCTCGGCTGGGTTGCTCGGCAGCGAGCCGTTGAAGCGGTCGCCGAAGTGTGTGCGACGCTCATTCAGGACGGCGACCAGTGGGTCGAAGAGGGCCACTGGGAACAGACGACCATCGACGGCGCGAAACAGGAAGCTCGCGAGTGGCTGCAGACCCACACGACGGAAGCCGAGCGCGTCGGCGCGCTGGAGGTGCTCTGATGGCCGACGAAGTCCAGCGCGTTATCGGCGCGTTCGAGGACGTCGTCGCGATCGAACACGACGAGGATGCAGGCCTGTTCCAGGTCGTGACGTGGTGCGATACGTACCTCGCCATCCCGACCGAGGGTCAGCACCTCTGCCCCGACGTCGAGTACCACCTCGAAGGCAACGACCGCTGCAAGCACCAGTGGGCAGTCGATATCGTCCGCGGTCGCGTCGACGCGCCGGCGCCGTGGCTAGTCGTCGACGATCTCGACCAGCGCTCGGAAGACGGTGACAGGTTTCCAGACTTCGACGAGTTCGAGGCCGGCGAGGTGAGTGCTGATGTCTGAGCATCTACACATCGATAACGGGGGGTCGCGATGACGGACGACAGCGACGAACCCGCACTCGGCAGCCCCGAACAGCGCCTGCGCGAAGCGCGCAAGCAGGCCCGGCTAGCTCGCGAGGACCTCAAACCCGATACCCCACAGTGGCATCGGGCACAGGCTGCCGTCGAACACTGCGAGGAAGCCATCCAGGCTATCGACGGCGGGCCGCGGCCCGATGGCGGAGCGGTCCTCGAGGACGATGACGCGTCGGCAGCTGTCCACGACCGGCTGTCTGTCACGTACCAACCGACGACGGGCCCGCACCGTCGGCTGCGGCTTGAGCCCAGAGCCGCCGACGGCGGGATGTGGCGCTACACCGAAGTCTGGACTGGCTGTCAGTGGCGCACCGAGGGGCGCGAGCCGGTCGACGTCCTCACGATCGAGCGTGAGGGGGAGGCGGCCGATGTCTAAGATGCAGTACGGGGAAGGGCTCGTCGACTGGGCCCACTTCGAGATGTTGCCGTTGTCGCGAGCTGCCGTCGGGGTCTACATCCCACTCCCGCTCATCGGACGCACGCTCCTGCTCGCGTACCGTCGCAGCGGCGGTCCGGAGGTGGACCTACAATGAACAGACCCAGCAAGCGCTCGTTCGCCGACCCTGATACGCTGTTCACCCTGATCAGGAGCGACACGCCCGTCGACGTCGACGGGTTCAAGCTGGGAGAGCCGACGGGCGAGGTCGAGTGCGACGAGTGCGGCCAGTCGGCCGCAGCGCCGGAGTACATCAATCACCTGCCGGACTGCTCACAGGCGGACGTCCGCAGCGAGTGGTACTACGACATCCACAAGCAGTGACTACGCACTGACGTTCACCGGCATCGACGCGTCTTTTTCGAACTGTACTGCCGTCCGCTCATTGTAGTACGCATCCTGATGGACGATCAGCTCTACGGAGGTGGTATCCTCCGGGATCGAGAAGGCTACCCAGCCATCAAACGTGGCGCCCTCTCTCAACGTCACGCCTCGAAGATCACCTGACGTACTGCCGAAAAGTGCCTGGTACTCGTATTCAACGCCATCAGACAGTGCGCGAAACAGTGTCGGCGTCAGGTCGATAGAGCTCGAGGCGTTGTTCGTTAACTGCATCCTGACGACCAGATACTTCTGCCCCTCTTCAGCGTCGTACGACAAGGAATCGTCTGGCGTTGGGTCCACCGCGGACTGGGCACGAGCATTCCAGACGACGTTGAGGCTCTGTGTGGCTGGTGGGTCAGCATCTTGCGCAGTCACTGAAACGTTCGAGACATCGCTGCCGGCCCCAGTCGGGCCCGACTGCCCAGACCCATCTAGCGCCGCAGCGACGAACATCCCCATCGACGCCACTGTCAGGAGCACGACCAGCCCGACGACGGCCGCCGCCGAGAAGCTGACGTCTAGCCGCGTGTCGAGGCTGCGGCGGATGACTGGTAGCGCCACTGCCCCAGCGATGATGAGTGCCACACCGGATGCCACACTCACGAACGCGAAGACGAGGCCTGCGAGGATCGCAGCTAAGCCGAATAAGTACCCAACTACGTTCCGAAGAGTGATTTCCACCATATCAAGTACGTGTCAGGCTCGCACAAACAGTCTTTCCCCATGCTGCAGGGGCTAACCAACATTCGGGGGTGCACGCCGCCGGTGTTGGTTAGCGATGGTCGGCCCACCCAGTTCCGGAATTAATACTACATTTTATGTACCCTTTTGCTAAATTCTGCGTTTACTTTCACTTCCACACGGGTGTTCGAGACGGCCGTGTGCCTGCCAGAAACCCGGCGCAAACGCCACAATCCGCACATTTTTACTTCCACTATGGTTCCCAGAAAAAGGACTATACCCCCACCTCTCGTCATCCTGAGATGTACCGTGTCAGCAATCATGGCCGACGGGTCGGCGCTAGCCGACGCGCACGACGAAGTGGTGATAGACCGTGAAGATGAGCCCTATCGGTGGCGGTGTCCGAACGGACACACGACATGGGACCGGACCAACTCGCACCTCTGGTGCCCGAGTTGTCGCCGTTCGATGGAGCAGCAAGGCCGCTGGAGCATCATGCAAGTCGAGAGTGCTGAGCACTGGGAAATAGTCGACGAAAAGACTGGAGAGACGATCCCCTACGCTGCTGTCAGATTCGCGGAGGACGCGTAATGACGGTGGCTTCAGTCAGCGGTCGTCGGCGGGACCTTCGGATTTCCCTCGAGGAACTCCTCTATCGCTCCAACCTCCTCCTGGAGTTCGTCCTCAAGGTCTGTTATGGACTCTTCAACAGACTCCTGCAACAGATCACTCATCGTGAGCTTATCGTCGCTATCGGCCAGTGCGTTGTGCAGATCTATCAGACGCTGCCACCGATTCTTCTTATCTTCGCTGATTCTGAACGTGATACGAACGTCCTCATCATCACCCATGTCTTACAGTATGACCATGTGATTAAAAGCCGTTTACCCATTAGTCCCGTCATATCGTCATACGGCACGACAAGATTTATTAGTCAGTCGGTAGGACGGTAATACGCATGGCGAGAGTGACACTCCGTCTCCCCGACGAGCTCGACGAAGCCGTCGAAGACTACGTCGGATACGGTAGCAAGAGTGAGTTTTACCGGAATGCTGCCGAGGCCTTGCTAGCCGAGGAGACGGATTACGAGCCGGAAAACGACGAGCAGACGGCTAACTGACGAGACGCCAGCACCGCTCACGAACTGACCGAAACCGGCCTGCCCAAACAGGCCGGAAGAACCGAGACCACATGTCCCAGCATACAGCCACAGGGTGTTACTATACACCTGCTAAACGCGGTAGTCCGGTCCTACTGGCACGTATCTGGATACTTGTCTCGGTGCTCGTGAGCCTGTCTGCACACACGGACCCCAAGGTACCAAGTCACGGTCCGCGCGTGCAGGGCAGCCCCGCATCGCCCGCTAGATACACGAACGACCCGAGACCACGATGTCAAACGCAGACGACACTCAAAACGATACCGAACAGCGTACCGAACCTGAACCACACCATCGCCTCGCGAGCAAGTTCCGCTGCCTCGCAGACGAACTCGAGCGCGCGGGCCGTCAGCTCGCTAGCGACGACCTCGACGTCGATGTCCACGATGGGGAAGCGACCATCGTCGCGACGTACGACCTGACCGAGGACTACGACCTCGAGAAAGACCCCGAGGGGCTGACCGAGCCCGAGACGGTCACCGACGGCGGTCAGCTGACCGACGCCGAAGCCGCGATGCTCATCGAGGGCGTCATCACTGCCGCAGAACCGGCACTCGAAGACGACGAAGTGGATGACCTTGCGACGGCAGCGGGACATCTCCGTGACGGTCCCGACGACGCAGGCATCCCGGTGGTCGCCGAGGGAGGTGATGCGTGATGGCGGCCGCCGACCAGAAGGGCGATTACGTCAAAGACGTCGAGCCCGCTGTCGATGACGGCGAACTCACCCGCTTCCAGTGGACGATATTGTACCTGCTCGCCCGCGAAGACGGCCAGAGCGAGTACGGCCTCGGCATCAAACGCGCGCTCGAGGCGTACTACGGTGACGAAGTCAATCACGGACGACTGTATCCGAACCTCGACCAGCTCGTCGACGCCGGCTACATCAAGAAGGGCGAACTCGACAACCGGACCAACCTCTACGAGCTGACCGAGACGGGCAAGCGCCTGCTCCGTCGCGACGCTGACCGACGCGCGACCATCGTCGACAGCCTCGGGGGTGAGCTCTGATGCAGGCCCCGAGCGACGATAGTCGCGACGCCGAGATGGCGGCCTACGAGCGCGACCCGTACGACTACGACGTGCTCTCGGTCGAAACGGACGACCGACGCGTCGCGATCGGCGAGTGGGGGAGTGACGAGGGGTACATCGAGGTGGACGAGTCCGCGACGGTCAAGCGCTGGAGGTGGGAGTGATGGCGGACGCTATCGACGTCTCGGCGAACTTCTGTCCGGAGTGCGGCCAGCCCGTCGAGTCGGCACAGTCGTTCGCCGTCGACGAGGACATCATCGAGCAGGGCGCCTTCGAGAAGGCCGGCGCTCACGCTGTCGTCGAGTCGGGCCAAATCAGCATCTACTCCCACGGGGAGGGGTCGGCATGAGCGACACCGTGCAGGCCTGTCCGGCGTGCGATTCGACGTCGAAACTCCACAAGCTCATTCACGAGGATCGGGTCGACAGCGCCGACGTCGACGAGGACTACAAGTGTTACAGTTGCGGGCACGCGTTCGACGAGCCGGTCACCCGCGAAGCGCGGAACACGAACACGCTTCGCGGCCTCGCGAGAGAGCTGGACCGAGCGGACCCCGACCAGGTGGGTGATGCTGCATGACGGTCGCCGACGACGGCGCCAGTCGCGACCTCGCGCCCAACGACCCGGTCGCGAACGCGCTGCTGGACTACCTCGACGGTATCGAGGACGCGGCGGTCGCACGGGTTCTCAACGCCTACGTCGACGACCGCGAGGCGAGTCCGAACTGGACCGACTACCGGCGCGCACTCGACCGCTGTCCTGACGTGGTCGGTCGCTGGCCGTCTGCGGATGACCACGGCACGGACATCCTCGTTCGGGCGGGTGACACGGTCGGGCTGTACCAGCGGGTGCCCGTCCGCGATACCGCGACCGCTCATGCAGCGCAGGTGAGCGGCGACATCATCGAGACGCTGGTGGAGGCCCGCGGCGCTCCGGAGCTGGTCCCGCTCGACGACGTCCACAACCACTTCCTGGATGGTGGTCTCGCATGAGTTCCGAGACCGACGGCTTCGAGGTCGTCCGGAAACAGTCGACGCGGCGGGCCGACCCGCGCCTGACCGTCTACCAGGACGGCAACGGCTACCTCAATGCGACCGCCATCGACCGGCACTTCGAGGACGTCGACGGTGTCCAGGTCCTCATCGACCAGGATGCCGGCCGCATCGCGTTTCGGCCGGCTGACGAGGTCAACAACGTCGACACGTACTCGCTGACCCACACCGACGCCGGCGCAGATATCCGACTCCGGACGCCCCTGCGCACGCTCGGCGTGGACCTCGACGCGATCGAGGAGACGCGCTACTTCGATCTCGAGCCCGCCGATGGGCTGGTCGTCGCCGATGTGTCCGCATTGCTTGTGGTGAGCGATGTGGTCGGCGACGTCGATATCGGCCGCGAGGACGACGTCGATTACAGCGAAAACGACGGCGCCGAACCCGACGACACCGACGAAGCGACCGACGCTGACGTCGAGGCCGCCGTCGACGAAACTACGCCCGACGAGTCTGAGTCAGGAGACGAGACTCAGTCAACCAGTGTCGCGGACGTGCCTGTGCTTGAGGACGCTGACGACCCGACGACTGAGGAGAAGGTCGCGGCGTACCTGCACCGAGAGATCGAGGGCGACGGCGGAACACTTGAAACAACGTGTGGGGAGATCGGCGACGCCGTCGACGAAGACGGTCGCGCCATCCCGCATGCGCTGAAGGGCCTCGACGAGTACGAGGCCGAGAAGACCGACAAGGCCGACGACGGCGAGGCCGCGATCTGGGCCGTCCGACGCGCCGGCGACGACGAAACCGAGGACCCCGCATCGGCCGGCACCACGGAGGACGAAACGGACGCTAGCGACGAGTCTGACGACGAGTTGGACGAAGCAATCAACGACGTCCTCGGTGGCAGTGACTCCGGACTCGATGAGCCCGACGAGGAGGACGTTCGCTTCTGGTGTGGTTTCTGTGGTCAGGGCCCATTCAGGCGCGAGACGCAGGTCGAAGGCCACCACAACCGCAACGATCACCCCGGTGAGTACGTCCCACGGACGACGGACCCTGCCGAAGAGCAACTGCTCGATGGCGACGGCCCCGAACTAACCACTGACACCAGCCTGACTGCCTACCAGCGCGTCGCTGAGTGGTTCGGGCAGAACGTCCCCGAGTACAGCTACTGGAAGACCGAGGACGTTGCCATCGAGTGCGACATCACGGGCAACGAGGCCCGCGACGCTCTGGAGACGCTGTCGGAAGACCTCGAGGACTACATCATCGAGAACGATGGCCGGCTCTGGCATGTCCGAGCGCCGACGGGAGGTGACGACTGATGAGACACACTGTCGAATGCCCGTCTTGCGGCTGTCTCAGTGCGTGCATCTTCCGTTGTGGAGGGTGCGGCCACGACCTCGTCGACGTCAAAGAGACTGCTGGCGATCGCGCGGCCGTCGGAGGTGACCGGTGATGCAGGCCGGCAAGCTCGGCCTCGTCACCAGAGGGTGGATCGAGGACGTCGCCGGCGCGGCGTACCGGTCCGCGAAAGAGGACTACGTCGACGGCGGCATGGAAGAGTTCGTCCGGATGCTGTCGGTCGACGAGTCCTCGCAGGCGACGCTCTCGACCATCGGCGACGTCGACGTGTACGAGGGGGCCGCCATTTGGGACGAGAAGCGAGAGCCCGAGCAGTGGTTCGGCGCTGGCACCACCATCAACAAAAAACAGGTGGAGACGCGCGTTCGAACCGGCACCCGCTGGGCAGCGGTGCCCGCTGAGAACGGCCACGACGGCTACGCGATGACATCCACCAGCGCAGGGACGTTCGCGTTCGATCAGCTAGCCAGTCATCAGACAGACTGCAGCATCGAGCCCGCGTACCTCGACCTCCGGTCATGGCTGGAGGACAAGCGCGACCGTCTCGACGTGTGGGAGATTGGCCGGGACAAGCCAGGAGCGAAGACGACGATGTCCTGGTCCGGCCGTGAGGAGATGACGGACTCGGAGATCGACGAGGCCATCGACCGACATGCGGTGCTGACACTGGACGTCGACTATCAGGGCGACTACCGTCGGGTCTCACTCGCGCAGTCGGGCTGGATTGAAGTGTTCGAGCCCGAGATGGAGACGGCGGAGTTCCTCGAGTTCGTGTCCGAGGAGATCCTTCCCTACGCAATCACTGCTGAGAGCGAGGACGAAGCTGTGGACAACATCGTCCACGAGCGAACCGACGTTGGCGATGTCCAGGTGACCGACGAGGACCAGCAGACGTTCGATAACTTAAACACAGTCCACATGGCCGACGGGGGTGACGGTGATGAGTGACGCCCTGCAGGACCTGCTGACCGGCGCCGTCCCACTGTTCGAGGACGACATGGACCGACTCGTGGAGTGGGCCGAAGCTGTCCAGGACGCCGACGGAGCCCTTGAGTCCGGCGCCGGGTTTGGCATGGACACGACCGGTCGCACCACCGAGATCCACGCCACCGTCGGCGACGCTGCCGCCGAGGCCGATCCCGGTTCGTTCGACGAGGGGTGGATCGCGACGCCAGGTCTGTCGAGTGAGTGCGACTGCACCGACGACGAGCAACCCATCGTGGCGCTCAGCCATCGCGACCGTGAGGTCGTTCTCATCGACTGCATCAACTGCGGCGTTCGATACGACGTCGACGCGCTGGACGGTGATCGCGATGACTGACGACGCCCTGCTCGACCGTGCCGAACTCGGCTTCAAGGAGTGGGCCATCACGCCCGACCCCGACCATCTCGTCCCCGACTCGCTCGAACGCGAGCGGGCCCGCGAGGCGTTCCGCTCGAAGCTCCGTAGCGACCCGCCGGCAGTCTGCATCACACACACTGACGCCGACGGCCTCTCCAGCGCCGCGCTGGTCGTCGACAAGTACGGCCCCGAGAC
Organism: Haloarcula rubra; assembly: GCF_019599465.1. Classification (GTDB taxonomy): domain Archaea; phylum Halobacteriota; class Halobacteria; order Halobacteriales; family Haloarculaceae; genus Haloarcula; species Haloarcula rubra. The sequence continues at coordinate 14,149 of NZ_RKLR01000019.1, read as the reverse complement.
AGTCGTACAGCCGATCGACTACCACGGCGCGTACCGCTTCGAGCACGTGTTGGAGGACCTCATCGAGTACGCTGACCTTCCCAACACGACCGTCGTCGTCTGTGACTTCGCACTCGACGAGCCCACCGATGCTCTTGCCGTCGTCGGAAAACGAGCACGGACGGCCGAGTGGTTCGACCACCACCAGTGGGACGACGATACCGCACAGTCCGTCATAGATGCGGGGTTCCGCCTCACCGTCGACGAGGACGAGTGTACGGCGTCGTTGCTGGCCAACTTCCGACAACTCGACCCACACCTGGAGGAGCTCGCCGAGGTCACGAAGGACATCGACCTGTGGATTCGAGACGATCCACGCTCCGGCCGCCTCAACACGTTCGCGAGCATCGCCGACCCCGAGGACTACGTCGCGACCGTCCTCGAGTGCGGTGTCGACCTGCCCGGCGACGTCGAGCAGCGAATCGACGAGCGACAGGCGCTCGACGAACAGCTCGAAGACCTCGCCGTCGAGCGGGCAGTGTCCACGTGGGTCAACGACCTCGACATCGCACTCACCTACTGCAGCGGCGGCCGATCCAGCGTGATCGGCAACCGACTCGCTGAGGACCACGAGGACGACTACGACATCGCGGTCGTGATGAAATCCCACGGCGGCATCGGGATCTACTCGCACAGCGACCGCGAGGGCTTCGCAAAGTGCCACGAAATCGCTGGTGAGCTCGGCGGCGGTGGGCATCCGACCGCCGCGGGGTGTGAGGCACCGGTCGACACGTTCCGAGAGTTGGCCGAGTACTGGACTCGGGAAGGTGCGAACGTCTACGACGACATCCAGTATGCTATCGGCATCGTCGATGGAGGAGGTGGGTCTGATGCCGAGTGAGCAGTCCACAGGCGAGGGTAACCACGTCAACATCGGCGTTGACGTCGAGATACTCAGCCTCGATACGCTCCAGCGAGAGTACCAGGAGCTGACGGAACGTCGCTTTTCGAGCACGCTCGGTGAGCAGGAGCGCCAGCGCCGCGCAACCGTCTGGCACGAACTCTGTGGTCGGATGGACGTACAGCAGCCAGGATGCCCGGAGTGTGGCGCTCGGAGTTGGGGGTTCACCGATCACACGGAGTGTACCGAGTGTAGTCACGCCCCGACCGATCGGGAGCTCCTGACCGACATACAGCGCAGCTGGGAGCAGATCATCCACGGAGGTGTAGCCGATGCCGAGTGAGCAATCTGTCGGCGATACTGCGCATTGTGCGTATGACGACTGTCGCGCTGACGTGTGCGAGCAGGTCCGATACACGCCAGTCGACAGGACCGTCGGCTACTGCTCCCGGCACGCGGATGTCCTCCGGCGCTACTTCGCCCAATCGACGCCTCGAGACAAATCACTGAGCGAGATCGCCGACGAACACACCGCAGTCTCTAGAGAGGTGACCCACTCGTGAGCTGTGCTCATCCCCAGTGTACGAACACGCCATCGAGCGGTTCAGTATACGTCGTTGACGAGGTCGAAGTCGAAATCCGTGCGTGCTCCGAACACATCGACGGTGTGGTGTCGGCGCTGGAGGACGGCGTCGACGACAGCGACGTGGAGGTGTATCGATGAGCGGTACCTACGTGGTGACCACTAACTCGGAAGGAGGTGTGGCCGATGCCGAGTGAGGACAGTGGCATCGGCTGGACCGACTCGACGTGGAACCCCGTCCACGGCTGCTTCAAGACCAGCGAAGGTTGCGCGAACTGTTACGCTTCCGTCCAGTCCCAGCGCTGGGACCACACCGAACACGCATGGACGGTCGACAACGCCGAGGCGAACGTCCAGCTGCAGCGTGATCACCTCGACTGGCCGCGCAACCGCGACCCCAAACGCATCTTCGTCAACAGCATGTCGGACCTGTTCCTGCCCGAAGACCTCGTCCCCGACGACTACCTGCACGACGTCTTCGACGTCATCGAAGACTGCGACCAGCACGTCTTCCAGGCGCTGACCAAACACGGCGCCGAGCACGACAACCGGATGCTCGTCTGGGACCGCGAGGCCACGCGCTGGCCGGACAACCTCTGGATGGGCGTCACCGTCGAGAGTGCAGAGCGGACCTACCGAATCGAGCACCTGCGGAACACGGCCGCGTCGACGAAGTGGGTCAGCTTCGAGCCGCTGCTCGGTCGGGTCGGTATCGACGCCGATGACCTCGAGGGCATCGACTGGGTCGTAATCGGCGGCGAGTCCGGGCCCGATGCGGACCGTCGCGAGATGGACCACGCGTGGGCCCGGGAGATTCGCGACGCTGCGAAGGCACAGGACATCCCCGTGTTCTTCAAGCAGTCCAGTGCTCGCTACCCCGAGCGTGACCGTCGACTCGCCGAAGCCGGTGAGGACCTCAACGAGGCCGCACTGCTTGGCGCCGACCAGACCGAGTACCGGGAGCTGCCCGAACTGACGCCGGCGCTGCGGGACGCCCGTCCCGACCTCGCCGGCCAGGAGGTGACCGTCGATGCGTAGGACCCGAGCGTCGACGGCGCACCGCGAGGTCGTCCGTCAGACTGAGGGTAGTGCTCGCGCCCTCGCCGGCGCTGGGAATCAGGGCCGGTGCCCGCACGGCAACATCGACTGCCGTCTCGGTGCCGGCGACACGGACGCGCCGTGCTTCGAGTGTGTGTTCGGAGGTGACGAGTAGATGTCTGAAGCCGAACAGGCCACCGACCCTCGCAAGTGGGTCCTCGAGGAGCTCGACGGCCGAACCGAAGCGAATCCGGACAGTGCGCAGGGCGTCGAAGCCGACCTGTGGACGTCGAAGGAGCGGCTCGTCAAGCACGCTAACAAGTTCTCGACGCCAGTCCAGCAAGAGCCGGTCGAGGTCGCGCTAGCCGACCTCATCGACGAGCGCGAGGTCCTATACTGGCACGGCCACCTGACGCTGGCGACCATCCCGTACTTGAACGCCGTCGTGCAGAGCGAGCAGCGGTCAGATGTCACGAGGCAGATCCTCATCGAGAAATGTCGGGACTGGCTCCCTTCGAAGGCTGGGGGTGACGCCGATGGCGACTGATGGCGCCGACCCGCGAGCGCCCCACTGGTTCGACTTCAACAAGGTCAACGACCTGCCGAACGAGTGGCGCTTCGAGGTTCTCGAGTGGGATGACGACCCGGACGGTAAAGCCGTCGACCGCGGCGGAGCGGAAATCACCGACGGCGAGCACCGCCTCGTCATCGTGACGTGGCTCGTCGAGCGCGACCGCACGCACGACCGCTACTACAGCGTCGCCTACGAGACGATCAACCAGGACGGCGAGTTCGAACCACTCGCGTTCCACCTCGGTCGCAGCGCCTCCATCGCGCGGAACAGTACTGGTCACGCCCGCGATTGCCTCGAAGCAGACGACGGCAAGCCGCACGTCCTCGTCCGGCACCACGACCGTGGCGACGGCGAGCGCGAGACCTTCGAGTTCCCGAACGAATCGCTCGCCGAACAGGCTTCTGACCTGCAGGTCAGGCTCAAGCTCGACCACGACGACCGCGACTACCTCGTCAACGTCTTCCCGAAAGACGAGTGGGAGGAGCGCCTCGAGACTGAGCGGGAGCTGGAGTCGGGACTAGGAGGTGGTCGCGGTGTCTGAGGCAGACGTCGATGACTACCGGTTCGGCCGTCTTCGCCTCGCACTCGGCATCGTCATCGCGAGGGCCATCTGCCACCCAAAGTTGGTGCTCGGCCGGCGCCGGCACGACAACCACTGCGACGAGTGTGGTGAGTGGTGCGGGAGCTACGCGATGCAGAAGCTGGACTTTCCGATGGACACCAGCGCCGACGCAGTCAGCGACCGCTCGACGGTCGAGAACATCCGCGGGATGCTCGACGCCGAGTACCGGCGCGTGTGCCTGGAGTGTGCCCACGAGCTCGAACAGGCAGGAGGTGAGTCTGGTGAGTAACCTGTCCGACCACGTCGACCGTGCCGTCCGCCGCGTCGAGCAGTTCGACGAGGACCCTCGGATGGCGGTCGTCGTCGCGACGGACGGGTCTGGCCTGTCGATGGACCAGCGCGAAGCTGTCCTCGAGGAGACGCGTCAGGAAACGGCGCCGGTCGTCGCCGACGGCAGCGGCCACGATACCGATATCGAGGACATCGGCGAACCCCGCGGCGACGGTGAGTCGTGGGCCGAGCTCGCCGAACGGCTTCGCGACGACGATCGATGCCCGGCCTGCGGCGCCGAGGGGACACTCCAGAAGTCCCTCGCGCCGGGCCAGCGCCGGTGCCCAGAAGAGGTCGAAGAGTGCGCCGTCGTCACGTTTCTGGAGGGTCCGCGCGAATGACGCTGGTCCTGCCCTGCAGTAACTGCAAGCGACCGTTTCGCGCATGTGATCTCTCGCATATCGAGATCGAGCCGCCTCACTACGAGGATCTCCCGGAACCGTCGGCCGAGAACTACGTCGACATCAAAAGCGAGGACCGGCCAGACGAGCGCGTCATCCGGCTGCACTACTGTGAGATGTGCCTCGACGACGTCGAGCTGCCACCACTTGAGCCAGTGTCCGACCCAGAGGTGGCGCCCCGCGTCCACCATCCTGGGACCACGCACGATGATGGAGGTCAGCATGAGTGAGTCAGTGTCACTGGACCGGTCGGGCGTCCAGATCCTGCGCAAGCATCTGGACCTCTGGGCCGAGCTCGCTGACAGCCCCGACGACACGTGGCGCGACCTCGACGTCCCCGATCACGGTAACGACGTGTTCCGATCATTGCAGCAGTATACGTCGATCATCTCGCGCGAACGCGTCGAAGACGACGCTGGCGAGCCGTATCACGTGTTCCAGTACACGGAGGCCGCGTGGGTGTACATCGAGGACGCGCTGGAGAACCGCGAGACCTACTGCCCGTGCGAACACGGCGGTGTCCAGAACCGCGGCGACCACTACGTCTGCTCGTACGAGGGTTGTGACGACACGTTCGACCGCGAGCAGATCGACATCGGCGGGGAGGGTCAGTGATGGCGGCGGGCGTCACCGGCCGGGACACCGTTCCCGACTGCCCGAACTGCGACCGTCGGCTCGCTATCGTCAACGCCGACACGTTCGCCTGCTACAACTGTCTGACGCGATTCGCTCGGGACGGACCGGGGCGAGTCGGAGGTGTGCGATGACGCTCGACCACCCCGACATCGACGACGGACGCTGGACGGTCGACACCGGCCGCCACGTTGTCAGCATGGACTGCACGGTGACGCGCTTTGACGAAGGCGGCAACGAAGCCGGCGAGGAGTCTGGGGCGATTGCGGCGGTCTGGTTGTTTCGAGGGGTCGCCGACTCGCGTCGACGTCGAACTCAACGACGGCGGTGTCGTGAACACAGCAAAAGAACGTGTCAGCTTCGGTTAAAGTGTATGACGGCTGCCCCATCATTTAAGGTACATGCGAAAGACATCTTTCACAGCCAAGATAGGTCGACATCTACACGCATCGCTACCCGGTTAAGAACGAGGAGTGGTGGTACACTTCCTTGTTCTGGAGCCGGTCATGTAAAGCTATCGCCCACCGAGAGCGGTAGCTCTGCGCAGCGCATATCTCGGGGACGGCGAGGAGCCGTTGGACTGCCCAGTCCCACGACCGTGGACACTACAGAGCCGTTGGCGGGCCAGCCCAGCACCCAGCCGTGGCTGTCGGAGGTGCCGTGCCATGTCTGAGGCCGGCATCGAAGTCCGGACGACGGACGTCGCCGGCGCCGCTGGGCGGGTCGAACTGGACGGACGCCCCCTTACCGAGTTGTCGGCGGCGCTGACGAAGCAGGCCAGCTTCCAGCGCGAGCTGCTCGCCGCCCTCGAGGGCGCTGTCGAGACGACGGCGACAGCACTCGCCGACGACCTCGTCGGCGCCGACGTGACTGCGCTCGCGACGAGTGTAGCTGGCGGCCAGCCAACCCACATTTACTCGAGTCTCGCCGGTCAGGCGGCCGTCGACCAGCACCACACGCGGGCGACGTTCTTGCGCGTGACCCAACAACTCGGGCAACGGACGCAACTAAGCATTCAGTCGGACACCGAGGACATCTGGACCAGCTACCCGCGCGTGTTCGCGACGGTCGAGGCGACACCGACCATCGGCGTGGAGATCACGGCCGAGTTCCTCGACCAGGACGCCGCCCAGCGTCGGGACATCTGCCGCTGGCTCGCCGAGCTGGCCAGTGGGTGTGAAGTCCTCATCGTCGGGTCGCCCATCGACGTCGAGCGACTGGCCCAGCTGCACGGCCACGACCTGCCCGCCGAGTTTAGCGACTGGACGAATGCAGGGCGTACACAGGATACCCCCATCGAGGAGGCTGTCGCGACGGCGGCGACGCAACTGGACCCCGACGGCCGTGGCGTCCAGATTCTTCGCGACCTCGCCGCAGAGCCCGCCGAGATGCTGTCCTACGACGAACTACAGGCTCAACACGACGTGACCGTGGGACGCATCTCCGACCTCGTCGGCCGCCTCCAGGAACTCGACCTGCTGCAGAAGACTGGGAGTCGTGGGAATATGCGCATCGAACTGTCGCCAGCGGGATCGGCGTTTCTGGACCATCTCGACCTCGAAGTCGGCGTCCAGCAGGAACTGGATGCGAAGTTTAGCGAAGCCCGACAGTCTCACGACAGGCCGTGTAACCACGCGGGCAAGAGGGGTGCCCCCTCATCCGCCGGACCCTACCGCACCCGCTACCTCTCCCGGCCACAGCACGTCGCCGCTGCCGCCCTCGCTACTGACGGCGGCGTCACGGTGGCCGAAGAGGACGTGACGGCCGGCCAGACAGCCGATGACGAGGCTGATGAGGCTCACGTCCGGTACGTCAGCTACGAAGACGACGCCGACGAGGCCGTCGTCGCTGTCCGGGCCACGTCGGCCCTGCAGTACATAACGAGCGTTGCGATTGGTTTAGCGTCACCCCGACTGATCGACCGAACACTTCCCACGGACCGCCTCGAGGATCTCGACCTGTCGCCGGAACTCTTGCGTGGTGCTCGGTGCATCGGTGCCCTCTCCGACGAGGCCGCCGACGACCCAGAGACGTTCCGCGATGCACTCGTCGAGTGGGGCGAGGAGCTAGCGGACCTCACGACGGACCTCTCCAACCAGCAGTACGAGGACCGCGACGGACTCCGGTCGACGATCATGCGGTCGGCACACGGCCTCGCCGGGACGATGGTGCATCTCCTGGACGTCGCCGGCGTCGACGTTGTTCGCGAACTCCGCATCCCCGAACACATCGACGACCGCCGACTCGCGGCCATCGCTGAGACGATCAGTCTCGCGGCGACGATCCAGTCGCACTACAGCAAACACGCACTCTACCGGAAGCTGTTCGAGACGCGTGATGAGAAGCTCAGCCAGACGCTGTCGGTAACTGTCGACGCCGCCGACCCACTCGGGAGCTACATCGGCGGGCTCGTCATTCGCGGTCGACGAGCCACCCGTCTCGGCTACCACGTCCAGGGCCATCTCGCCCGGCGGACGCCGCGAGACGACGCACCGGAGATCGCCGTCGACGTGCCGGTCGCGACGGCCGGTCGCGAACACTACACTGCTGCACTCAACCGCATGCTGAATCCGAAGCACATCCACACGACTCGGGACGCAGTCACGCTCTGTCGGGCCCTGACGGACAGCGTCCATGCAACCTGCGACGCCGTCCACTGGCTCGACAGCGAGGACCGTCCTCGAGACATCGGCCTCGACGAGGTCCGCGTCTCCCTCGCGAACCTCGACCCGGCTCGCATCCTGCCGAACTGCCCACCGACCGTCTCGAAAGTCGTCTCGGTCATGCTTCGGACGGCCGGTACACTCTCGAAGAGCGAGCTCGCCGACGCCGCCGACGTCTCGACCCGGTCGGTCGGCCGACATCTCGACGCCCTCGAAGCGTTGGATCTCGTCCGCCAGACCGACGATGGGCTTCGGCTTGCACTGCCGATCGACAGCAGCGAGCGAGGCGACGTCTGCCCGTCGCCGGTCAGCGACACGACGGCGGCGCCGCAGGACAACCTCTTCGACATCGCGATGGCGCTCGTCGACGACACCTCGCGACTCGTCGACCCGGACCAACCGCTCGGCGCTGCGTTCCAGTGGCCAGTCGACCTAGACGCTCTCAGGAGACACTGCCCACAGCTCCAGCCGTGGGTCGACGTCGCGATGGCACTGACCGACAGCATCGAGAGCGAGGCCGAGACTGTCCGGGTCGGGGCGACCGTCCGACAGACTAGTCTGCAGGCTAGCGCCACTGGAGGTGCTACGGTCGATGACTGAGGACGATGTCGACACGGAGGAACGCTACGAGCGCGTCCTCTCCGTGGTTGAGCACAACACCGGCGACCCGCAGTTACCCGGCTGTCGGCCCAGCACAGTCTACGGCGTCCTTGTCGGCGCCCCGATCGGCTACGGGGACTACTCTCGAGACGGGGTCGACGCGAGCATCCAGGCGGCTCTGGATGCTGACGACCTCATTGTCTGGAGAGACCGCAACAGCCACACCCGACTCACCCGGACGCTCGACGATGATCTGCGCGAACTCATCGGCCACGAGAACGACCAAGAGCACCCGACGACAGAGTTGATCGAGCAAGCAGCGCGCCACATCGACGACAAGGAGGCCACAGATGAGTGACTCTTCACGAACCGATGCCGACCGCGTCGTCGAGCGCATCGGCGAGTCGTGCGAACACTGCAACTGGACGCTGACGATTGAGGAGGCCATCCGTCGCGAGCAAGACCGCGTCGGCCGCAAGCCAACCCCCGAGCGCATCCGGTCGAAACTCGGCAGTCTCGGCGAGGGGCACGCCTACTTCAACCGCGGGCACCGCGTCAAGCGTCGGATCTCACTCGAAGAGATCGAGGCCTACGTCGGCACGGAGGGACAGCGATGATCGGCCCGACGACTCTCCTCGTCTGGACCGCCGGCGGCGCCGTTGCTGGCGCTGTCTTTCTGTCTGGGCTAGGCATCTATCTCACTGCGGCTAGCTTCCGACGCCGAGTCATCTGGGAGGACGACGCAACTCTCATCGGAAAGACCCGAACAGTAGCCCGCTACACGTACCGGAACGCCGACTGGTCCGAACTGCCGGCCACCGCTGGATACGGTGCCGCCATCGGCGGTGGGGCGGTCCTCATCCTCTCGCTGCTCGCTATCGGCGCCATGGAGGTGCTGCAGAATGCGTAGTCTCTCGCCGGGCGACGTCGTCATCGACCGCGAGCAGGCCGACCCCGACGAAGCCGTCGTCGTGAACACCCCGCCGGTCGCGAGCAAAGACTGGCACGTCCAGGGCCACGACACGACAGTCGCGCGGGACAACCCCAACTACCCGGCCGACGAGACCGTCGCGATCGTCGTCTATCGCGACACGCTTCGACGCCGACGGCCAAAGTACGCCGGCTACCAGCATCTCGAACTCGCGCAGCTGGATGCCGACGACGTCTCCTACTACGCGTTCCCGCAGTCCCGTCTCGAGCGCGTCGACACGGTCGACCCGACGACCGTCGCCCTAGATGCCATCGACGCGGCGCCGTACCACTCGCGCAACTTCGACGTTGAGGCCAACCGGGCGTTCGTCGATGGCATTCGACAGCGAGGCTACCCGCGCCCCATCCCAGTCGTTCGTGACGTCGACAACGGCTACGAGATCGTCAACGGCCACAAGCGTGTGTGGGCCAGTCACGTGGCTGGCCTCGACCGCATCCGAGCGCACGTCATCCACATCGACGACTGGGACGCAGCCCAGCGGTTCGTTGAGCATCACCTCGACGGCAGTTACACTCGGGACGAGGCGCGCGTTGCACTGCGCCGACTCCGCGAGCGCTGGGGACCGCAAGTGAATGCACTAGACGTCGACGAGCAGTATCGCGCCGACTCGCAGGAGAACCCAAAACCAGCATGACCGGATCTACCATGACCGACGACGTGTTAGAGGACCTCCCGCCGAGCGCGAAGCTCGTGTACAAGGTCCTCGAGGAGGACGAGCCCCGGACTCAGCAGGAGATTCGGGACGAGTCGTGGCTGTGTGACCGGACCACCCGCTACGCTGTCGACCGTCTGGAGGCGGCCGGCCTGATCACGTCCCGGCCGAACCCGTCCGACGCTCGACAGGAGCTCTACCAGCGCACCGGCTAACCAACACTACCTGCATGGCTTCGCCGATGTTGGTTAGTGCGAAAGAACCGGTATTACTGCTGGTAGATAATCGTTCATCACCACTGGCGCGCATACGTGTAGACAGACTCAGCGCCACTGGCGCTCGCCATACGGTCCCGAACTGGGATCGTCCGCTAGTCACTGCTTTTCCATGAGTACATCACGTCCCACATCGACAGGTAGCACCGGCCAACGGCCGTCAAATCGTGGCGACCGGGCCCTACGCCTGTTCGACGACCTGCTCTTCGAGCACCCCGAGTACTGCTCGACGTGTTTCAGTCGCATCCGCGACCGGACTGAACACGACCAATCGGCTGACTCACTCGGGACTGGCAACAAGCCGACCGAGACACTCGAGCGCTCTGGGAAGGGCATCATCGGACAGGATGCCACCGACCACGACGACTACGGCGCCCAGCGGAGCCATCACGCACGGACATACTGCGGCGAGTGTGGCTCGCCAAGTGGTCGTGCGTCCGGTGCCCGAATCTGCTCGCTCCAGGAGGCGATCAGTCGCAGTCACAACATCGCCCGTGCGCTCCATCGGCACGGTTACTACCCGGACATCGACACGCTTTACCGCGCCGTCGAGCGGCTGAAGACCGACCCCGAGCGACAGGGCAAAGACCGCGAAATCTTTGCGACTGCGACGTATCTCGCCGTCGCCGCCGGCGACGAAGCGCCCGACGTCCCGGCGAAGGTGCCTCGTGGCAAACTTGAACCGATTCGTGACCAGCTGGGCGTCCAGACGGGCGTCCGCGAGGTCGAGTGGACACCGGCACAGAAGCCACGCTGGCTCAGGATACTGGAGGATCTCGACGGATGAGCGCAATCAACAACACCGCCTCGCCCATCGAACCGCACGTCCCCGACCGCGTGGCAATCGAGACGCCCCGTGGCGAGATTCGCGTCGGTGACGTCGTCGCGACCGACTTCTCAGCCGACGGGACACGATGGTACACGGTCGACGTTGAAGGCTCGACGTTCCGACGCTCGTCGGACGAGGTCGGCCTTCCGGACGGATACGATGTCCTATGAGCACTCATCGAACCACTCCACAGCCGCGACCGTGGTACTGTCCAGACGGACTGGTCGACGACTACGTGACCGCACTCCAGGATGGCGGCGATTTTAGGATGCTCAAAGCGTTCAAAATCCTTCGCGCCACGGTCGTCAACCTCGGCACCGTCGCCATCACGTTGTACGCACTCAGTCTGGGGGCCGACCCGACGTTGGTTGGCTCGCTCGGGCTGGCGTTGCTGATGCTCTACAACGGAATCGAGATCGGCGACTACGCGGCGCTCCTCCAGGCACTCGCCGAGGTAAGCGCCCAGCAGTCTGAGGACGACGAGGAGAACTCTTGATCACCATGTCCAACCACAAGCGCAAGGCCCGCGACGCCGTCGTGGGTCTCCTGATTGCACTCGCTCCGTTCGCGTACAAACAAGTGCTGCTCGGGAATCGCGTCGTCGGCGTCCTGACTGCAGTCGTCATGGCGCTACTAGTTTTTGTGTACCGCTACGCCGACGCCCAGGTCATCGAGACTGCGCGCGACGTCGCGGATGCTGACAACGACGGCGCCGTGGCTGATGACCTCCAGCCAGTCCTCCGCCGCGTCGGCCGCCAGGTCAAACGGCGACTCCCTTCCCGAGACAGCTGATGCCAGACGGCCCGGCCAACGAGAACCTCTACACGGACCGCGACCTCGACGAGGCACTGGACGCAGCTCGCGATCAAGCCGACGCGGCGCCGGACGAGGTGTTCTCCGCGGGCTGGATAGAGGGCGTCGAGTTCATGCACCGCTACCTGACCGAACGCAAGCGACTCGAACATGAGTGACCTACCTGACCCCGACGAAGCCCCACGGCTACGGGAGTATCTCGAACTTCTCCCGACCTCGACAGCTGACGCCGCCGCGGCGATGGGCGTGCAACCAACGACAGTCGAGGGCTATCGCAACCGGCTAGAGAAACACCACGACATCGGACTTGAGTACGACCAGAGTGAGAACGTCTGGGCCTGTCCCGATGTCGACGTCGCCACCGACGACGAAGCCGACGATGACCGCGAGGACCTCACCGAGCGGGAGGCGTACATCTACCGCTCGCTCCCGTCGTCGGTCTCTGCCCTCGCCGAAGACCTCGGCGTCGACGAGCGCGTGGTCAGGGCGCACCTCGACGTCATCAAGGCGAAGGGCTGGTCACTCGACGGCGACGACGCCGGGAACTACCACGGCCCCGATCAGGATCACCTCCGGAGCAGCGAACACAAGCAGACGCGAACGCGGAAGGCCAACAAGTGGTGGCAGGCCCGTCACGACGAGCTCGTTCACGACTTCGCACAGCTGGAGTGGCCGACAGCGTCACTGAATGCATACGCTGGCAACGAGGACTGGGTCACACACCTGACCGACCTCCACGCCGGCGACCGCATCCGTCGCGATGACGGAGAGGTCGTCTACGAGACCGACATGATACCGGCGGTCATCGACCACATTACCGAGCGCTCCCTCTCGCTGGCGGACAAGCACGGCTCGTTCTACGACGCCGGCCACCTGCTGTGGGGTGGCGACTTCATCACCAACGAGGGCATCTACGAGGGGCAGTTCGAGCACCTTGACGCGTGGCTGGACGAGCAGCACGACATCCTCGTCGCGCCACTCCTGCGGCAGATCAAGGCGTTCGCCGAGCGGTTCCCGACGCTGCAGGTCGTCTGCCAGGTCGGCAACCACGGCCAGCACCGAGCGAGCGGGACGTCCCGGCAGGCCAACGCCGACCTCATCCTCTACAAGCACATCCGCAACGCCGTCGCTGCCATCCGCGAGTACTCTGACGACGACACGCTCGAGAACGTTCAGTTCCTCATCGGCGAGGCGAAGGCGTACCGCAACTTCGAGATGCGTGGTGGTGACGTCCTCGGTCACTTGCGCCATGGGCAGGACCGTCGCCCACAGGCCGAGACGTCGGCCCGGCAGAACGAGTGGCGCGGGACGCTGATGGACCACGATTTCGATATCGCGTACATGGGCCACCACCACATCTCCGGCCGCATCCCGTGGGATGGCCCACCCGTTTTCTGTACTGGCAGTCCGAAGCCCGCCGGCGAGTTCGTCGAGCGACTCGGCGGCCGGCCGACGCGACGTTACCAGGACGTCGCGACCGCCCACGGCGTCTCCGACCAGGGACTGACATCGGCGTTCCCCATCGACACGCGAGACTTTGAGCCATGACCGACGCCGACACCTTTCGACGTGGTGCCGATGCCGCCCACCGGATCGTCGAGGCCGTCGACGAACCCTGGCTCTACCGACACGCCGCCCGCGATGACTCGCCACCGAAACTGTCGGGCCCGCGCGACTCCGTCGTCGCTACGACGCTCCAGCGTTTCGTCCCGGACCCCGAGGTTCACGTCCTGATCGAGGACCGCACGACAGAGCGCGAGTGGATCCTCTCCTCAGAGTTCGAACCTGTCCGACCATGAGCCGCAAGAGCATCACTGTCGACGCCGAGACCAAAGCGCGTCACGAGGACCTCAAGCGCGAGGACGAGACGTGGGACGAGTTCGAGCAACGCGCCGCCGACGCGCTCGAAGCTCTGGAAGCGCAAGACGACGGCGTGAATGCAGACTGTGGGCAGGTCCCCGACGACGTCCTGACCGAAGACCATCTTTCGGACATCCAGACGCTGACCGAAACGGCCGTCGAGCAGGCGCTCAGTGGTGCGATGCGCCGATGACATCAGATTGTGTTCATCCATGACTGATACGCTATCCGGGACAGCGGTGGCCTGGAAACAGGCTTACGTCGACGGCGACGTCGGCCTTTCAGAGCTTGAGGCCGCGCTCGAACAGTACTTCGAAACTGGCGCCGCCCCCGATGATCCTCGGGTAGTCGAACACGTTCCGACGCTTGACGGGCAGACCATCCCCATCTGATCCATGACTGACTACGACGCTTCAACCGTCCGTGTCCACGCTGCGGGCCCGACGGCGTCGATCGAAGCCGACG
>NZ_RKLR01000018.1 GCF_019599465.1 Haloarcula rubra | reverse complement strand
TGGACTTCCCGGTCGACGGGGAGATGCAGGCCGACACGGCCGTCGTCGAGGACATCCTCAACACCACCTACGAGTTCTCCGAACTCGAGGACCCTGCGAACGTCCTCGTCTTCCCGAACCTCGAAGCCGGGAACATCGGTTACAAACTCCTCCAGCGACTCGGCGGCGCCGAAGCCATAGGCCCGATGCTCGTCGGCATGGACAAACCAGTCCACGTCATCCAGCGCGGCGACGAGGTCAAGGACATCGTCAACCTCGCTGGCGTGGCCGTGGTGGACGCTCAACAGGAGTAGCACGGCGACGGAGTCGCCGCTTTTTCGCCCACGTTTTTCGAGGCGTGGTGTGCGAACGGAGTGAGCACACCCGACGACGAAAAAGGTGGTCGGTAATCTCGCTGGCGTCGCCGTGGTGGACGCCCAACAGGAGTAGCACGGCGACGCGACGCTCATCGCTTCACCGGTCACTGTGTCGCGGCGCCAGTCGCTCCGCTACGGACCGCGACGTAGGGTGGTTCCGTGGTCACCCACCTGTCGGTGGGTTGAGAAAGAGGGCGTCGACGACGGCCGTCAGCGCCACCACCGACCCGGCGGCGAGCGCTTTCGGAACCGCCACGTCGGCCAGTCCGGCGACGACGACCGTCAGCAGGAACGCCGTGGGGATGAGTGCGAGTACGAAGTCGTACCGAGAGACCGACGGAATCGGTGTCGTTCGGTCCGCGTACTGTCCGTCTGAACCGTGAGTCCTGCTGCTACTGGTACTCATCTCTCTGTCACCTCCCAGTCGGTATTATACAGCCACTCCAAGTTAAAGTTTGAGCTGTGTGACGTTGGGGGAACGTTCTCGAAGTCACGTACGAACGTCTGTATAACTTATACGGTGCTAAACCCTCGCGACCTGTCACGATGATATGCAGACGGACACTCGTCACGGAGGTTTTCCCTCCGGCCTCTCACTGACGACGTATGCCCGAGACAGTCGCGGTCACCGGCGGCAACGGTCGGGTCGGCGAAGCCGTCCTCGAACACCTCGGTTCGGAGGGGTATCGCACCGTCAACCTCTCTCGCGGGAAACCCGACGAGTCACACTCGGACGCGTATCTGACGACGGACTTGCTGGAGGCCGGCGAGGTGTACGGGTCGCTCGCGAAGAGCGACGCCGACGCCGTCGTCCACCTCGGGATGCTCCCGACGCCCGAGCGAACGCCGGGGTACCGCACGTTCGAGAGCAACGCCATGTCCACCTACCACGTGTTAGAGGCCGCCGGCGAACTCGGTGTCGAGACGGTGACGCTCGCGTCGAGTTTCAGCGCCATCGGTGGCGGCTTCGAACCTGACCCAATCACCGTCGACTACCTCCCGGTCGACGAGTCCCACCGACTCACCCCGTCGACGTCCTACGGGGTGGGCAAGCAGACGCTGGAGACTATCGCAGACGGGTTCGCGCGACGGGCCGACGACCGCCCGCGGACCGTCACCTCCCTGCGGTTCCCGTGGGTGGTCGACGACGAGATGGCCCGCGAGGCGTTCGTCGAGGCCGACCGAACGCTCGACGGCCTCCGGGCGGCCGACGCACTCCACACACAGCGCAACACCCTGTTCACCTACGCGCACGTCTCGGACGTGGTTGACCTCGTCCGGCGCACCGTCGAGGCGACGTTCGACGGCCACGAACGCGTGTGGGTGTCGGCCCCCGACACGAGTGCCGCGACGCCGACGGAGGCGGTAGTCGCCGACCTGTTCCCCGACGCCGAAGTTCGGGCGGACCTCTCCGACCACACCGCACTGGTCGACACCTCGAAGGCGGAACGGCTGTTCGACTGGACGCCGTCGTGGCGCTGGCGGTCGCTCGAAGGCGATGCGTGACGGTCGATTAGGTGTCGTATAAGCGTACGAAGAGTCCGTCGTCGTCGGCTCACGGTCCCGGGCGTGTGGGTGGTGCCTCGCGACGATTCAGTCCGAAGCGCCGCCGCGCTCGGACCGGGAGGGCGGCGGCACGCGTTCGTCCGTCGACGTGGTCTGCGGGAGGACACAGCGGTCCGGCTCGCCGTTGACGTGCGCGTACTGGTCCGGCGCGTTGGCGAGCGGGTGGGCCGGGTTCCGGTCGCTCGAGATGCGGGCCGCCCGAACCTCGCCGAAACTGTTGACGCGGGCCTGAATCCCCCGCCAGTGGAGCCCCGTCGCCGGCGGCACCGAGACGCTGTGGGGCGGGTCGTAGGCCGATCCGTGTGTCGCCAGTACCTCGGCGTTGACGTTCTCGGCGAGCTGGTCGTGGTCGATGAGCAGGCCGATGCGGGCGTCCGCCGGGGCCCGTGTCGCGAGGACGTCCAGCCCGAGGTGGAGCGCCCGATACTCGGCGACGTTGTTGTCCGGCGCGTTGTCCGGCACCGAGAGGCGAACGACTCGCTCGCCGTCCAACGTCTCGACGACGACGCCGAGGCCACCTCGTTCCGTCGGGCGACCATCGCCCGCGACGGGGTCGATGCCGTGCTGTCGGTAGGACCCGTCTGTGGCGATGTAGAAATCCCGATGGTGGCTACGAGGGGGGTGCGCGATGTGCGGCGTCGGTGACTCGTCGAACAAATCTCGTAGGGTCGGCCGGCCGTAAGCGGCCATATCACCTCTTAGACGACTGGGATTATAAATATGTGGTCCCGACTCACCGAGTGAAACGCCGCGATGGGGCCGAGAGAGGCCACTCCCGCCGTCGCTCACTCGCGGGCGTACGAGTGACCGAGGAGCAACGCGACAGCGTTGCAAGCGACCAGTGCGGCGAAGGCCGTCCTGACGGCCGGGGTTTCGAGACCCGACGCGAGTAACGGGAGGTAGAGGAACGGGAGGGCGATGGCTGTCCAGAAGGCGATGCCACGGAGGGACTCCAGGAGGGTCTGGGGAACGTTCGGGACCGTTTCGTCGAGGCGGGCGAACAGTTCGTGTGCTGACGAACTCGACATGGGGTGACTTGCCTCCTCGTAGCACGGAGACCGGCTTATAACTGCGAGAGCGTTCGACCTATTTCGTCTCGTTTCACGCCAGGCTCCGAGACGACCCGACGTTTCACGACTCGATTAGAGACACGGAGACCTTTTAGAAACCGCTCTCACTCCGTAGATAACGATTCCATAGCACTACGGACCGGTACGTACGACGCCGTTTTTCACGGGCCCAATAGAGAGCCGGTAAGTTCGTGGTCCACGGCCGCCACCGTCACCGTCTCGACGACGTGGTCGAGTATCTCCGCTCGCCACTCGTCGACGCGCCGTTCGTGATACGTCCGATGGCGCTCGACGGAGTATGTCGTCTCCTCGCCGGCGCGGAGCTCGTCGGCGGTGTCGTCGGGCGTCGGATAGGGGGGTGCCGTGTCGGCCACCAGTCGCTCCGGGGCGACGTGGAGCGTCTCGTCGTCGCCTCCGTCCGCCTGTACCACGTGGAGACGGGCCCGCATCCGCCCGCTGTACGGCGGCGTGGCCCGGAGCACCGTCTCCGGACCGTCTCGTGTGTTCGCCTCCAGTGCCGCGACGAGGTCCTCTGCGCTGACGGCCAGCGAGCGAACGACCGACGGGTCGGGTGCCATCGACGGGTGTACGACGGCCAGCCACAAAGCCCCGACGCATCGCCTCACATCCGGCCGCTGTAGTCCCACGAGTGCAACCGGTCCGGCGCAATCGTGATGGTCACCTCGCGACGGTCTGGGGAGAGCAGTCGCTCGGCCAGCGGCGAGTCGGTCCCGTCGAGGTACCGGTCGATGAGGGCCCGGAGCGTCTCCTTCTCTTCGTCCGGCGCGACCGACGCGGTCCCGTTGCCTCTGACGCCACGGTAGGGCGGGTCGTTGGTCGACACCTCGAAACTGACGACGTCGTCGTACTCCAGATAGCGGACGACGTCGGCGTCGGCGGCGGTCGCACACTGTATCGCGCCGTCCTCGTAGCGATACCACAGCGACAGCATCCACGGGTCGCCCTTCGGCCGTCGACAGCCCAGTCGAATCGGCACCGCCGTCGTTTCGAGGAAGTCGGTGAGTTCGTCCGTGGACCACGGGCCCGTGACAGTGACCATCGGGTGCCGATAGGTCGGCCGGCGTAAACTGCTCTGGGGTGGGTCGCCCCGGACACCCCCGTTTCAGAATCACCACTGATAATCCGAGAGGTGGATTTATTACAGCTATCCGGCAAGAACGACACCAGAACAGACGGGCGGGACACGACGATGGAGAGAGAAAGTGTGCACGTGACGACACAATCGGAGACGGCGACGGTGCTCGTGGTCGACGACGAACACGACGTGGCCGAACTGTACACGACGTGGTTGCAGCGAGACCACGACGTTCTGAGTGCCCACGACGGCGAAACCGCACTGGAGAGACTCGACGCGAGCGTCGACGTGGTCTTCCTGGACCGGCAGATGCCGGGGATGTCGGGCGACGACGTCCTCGACGCTATCGACGACCGGGGTATCGACTGTCGCGTCGTGATGGTCACCGCCGTCGACCCGGACTTCGACATCGTCGAGATGCCGTTCGACGACTACCTGACGAAACCCGTCAGCCGCGACGACCTCGTCGACACCGTCGGCGAGATGCTCGTCCGCGACTCCTACGACGACCACCTCAAGCAGTACTTCGCCGTGGCCTCGAAGAAGGCGACGCTGGAATCCGAGAAGAACCCCGCCGAACTCGACGCCCACGAGGAGTACCACGAGGTCTCAGAGCGCGTGGCGGAACTCCGCCGGCAAGCGGACCAGACCGTCGCCGAGTTCGACGACTTCGAAGCCGCGTTCCGCGAGTTCGGCGGCTGAGCGGCTGCTACCGGTGGCTGGAGACCACGTCTTCGTCGGTCGGCCCCTGCCCGTCGTATCTCGCGACGAAGGAGTCGAGTCTGTCGGCGTCGTCGGCCCCGGGCAGTCGTCTCGTCGCCGTCTCGCAGTCGGCGTCGACGTCCAGTCGCTCGCAGACGAGGTCGGTCGTGCTCTCGGCCATCTGCCGGTAGGTCGTCAACTTCCCGCCGACGACGCTGACGACGTTCTCGACGCCGTCCTCGGCGTGGTCCAACCTGAAGAACCCGCGCGAGATGCCTCTCCGGTCGCCCTCGCCCTCGTCGGGGGCGTACAGCGGTCTGACACCCCACCACGTTCTGACCTCCGCGGCGTCGGCGACCGGCGGTAGCATCGCCGCACACTCCTCGACGGACCGTTCGACCTCCCAGTCGGCCCGCTCGTAGTCGTCGGGGTCCGAGACGGGGACGCTCGTCGTGCCGAGCACCGCCTCGCTCTCGTGCGGGACGACGATGTCGCCGTCGTCCGGGTCGCGACATCGGTTCAACACCGGGTCGAGCGAGTCGTACTCCACGGAGACCATCACGCCGCGCGCCGGCGCCATCTCGACGTCGAGGCCGGCCTTCGCCGCGACCTGTCCCGCCCACGCCCCGGCCGCGTTGACGACGTAGTCGGGTTCGACCGTCTCGTCGGCGTCGCCGCCGAGCGTCGCGGCCGTCACCCGTCCGTCGGTGACGGTCAGCGATTCGAGGGGGCCGTGCGGGTGAATCGTCGCGCCGTTGGCCTCGGCGTCGGCCGCGTTCGCGGCCACGAGGCGCGAGGGGTAGATGACGGCGTCTGGCACCCACATCGCGCGTTCGACGTCGTCGGTCAGGTCCGGGACCCGTTCGCGGGCGGCGTCCGGGTCGAGTTCCTCCGTCTCGATACCGATGGCCTCGCAGGCGTCGCGTTTCGCCTCGAAGTAGTCCGGGTCGTCCTCGGCCAACTGCACGAACAGGCCGCCGGTGTCGCGGATACACTCGCCCGCGATGTCTCTGAGAATCCGGTTCTCCTCGATACACTCCTCGGCGCCCGTCTCGTCGGCCTCCGCGTAGCGCGCACCGCTGTGTAAGAGCCCGTGGGAGCGACCCGAGGTGCCACTCGCGAGGCCGCCCCGTTCGGCCAGCGTCACGTCGACGCCCCGCAACGCGAGGTCGCGGGCCACACCGACGCCGGTGGCGCCACCGCCGACGACGAGCACTGTCGTGGAACGTGTCATCACTAGATGTTGGTCTGTAGACATATGGGGCTATCGCTCGGCTCGGCCGCCCGGCGCCCCCTACGGCTTGACGAGCACCTTGATGGCGTCACGTTCGTCCATCGCCCGGTACCCCTCCGGCACACCGTCTAAGTCGACCGTCTTCGTGAAGATGGGCGACGGGTCGAGCGTCCCCTGTAACACGTCGGCCATCAGGTCCTCGGCGTAGGCCCGGACCGGCGCGACGCCGCCGCTGAGGGTGATGTTGTCGCCGAACATCCCGAAGAGGTCGAGGCCGTCCTCGTTCACGCCGTGTGGGACGCCGACGTAGCCGACGGTCCCGCCCGGCCGACAGACGTCGATGGCCGTCTCCATCGCCGACGCGGCGCCCACGCACTCCATGACGTGGGTCGCACCGCCGTAGGTCGTCTCTCGGGCCTGTTCGACGGCTTCCTCACCGCGGGCGCTGATTGTCTCGGTGGCGCCGAACGCCCGGGCCAGTTCCAGTCGGTCCTCGTGGTGCCCCATCGCGACGATTCGCTCGGCACCGAGTCGACGCGCGGCGAGGACGCCACAGAGACCGACCGCGCCGTCGCCGACGACGATGCAGGTATCCCCCTCGTCGACGCCCGCGCTCACGGCCGCGTGGTGGCCGGTCCCCATCACGTCGGTCAGCGGAAGCAACGCTTCCAGCGTGTCCTCGTCGTCGGCGTGCCGGTCCGGCACCCGGACGAGGGTGCCGTCGGCCTCCGTCGCGCGGACGTACTCACCCTGCCCGCCGCCGTTCTCGTCGTTCCACCGGTCGCCGTTCACGCAGGACGTGTGGAGCCCCTTCCGACAGAACTCACACCGGCCACAACTCTGGAGGAAGGGTGCGAACACCCGGTCGCCGGGTTCGACCGAGCGCACGTCCTCGCCGATCGTCTCCACGATACCCATGGGTTCGTGACCCACGCGGGACCCCTCCTCACGGTCGCTCTCGCCGCGGTAGAACCACAGGTCGGAGCCACAGACCGCCGTGTGCGTCACGCGAACGACGGCGTCCGTCGGCGACTCGACTTCGGGCTTCGGGACCTCTTCGACGGTTATCTCGCCGGGACCGCGAAAGATGGCTGCGCGCATACCCGCCGTTCGGCCCACCCGTGGAAAACCGTTCGCCCCGCAGGGATAAGGGCCGTCGAGCGCAAGTCCCCCACATGGACGCCCGAGCGACGATCCACGACTACTACGACTCGCTACGCCACGGCGCGCCGTTGGACACCTTCTTCGCCGACGACCGGCCGGCCGACGACCCCATCGTGAAGTTCGGCATCTCCGAGCGCCTCGTCGGGTCCGACGCGATTCAGGAAGGCCTCCGCGACCAGACGGCGTCGACGTCCGACTGGACCGTCGAGAGCCACGACCTCCGGGTCACACAGCGCGACAGCGTGGCGTGGTTCAGCGACGTCGTGGCGCTGTCGTGGGACGAGGGCGACGCCCACCACGAGTACTACACTCGCTGGAGCGGGACGCTCGAACACCGCGACGGCGACTGGCGGTTCGTCGGGATGCACGTCAGCGTCGCGACGGACCTCTAGGGACGCCGTCTCACGGCGCTCCCGCTCACAGACGGTCGCGGTAGTTGGAGAATGCCCGGGGAGGGGCCGAACCACGGCGAGAGCAAACTCTCGCCTGCCCTGCGCTCACTGGCGTTCGCGCAGGACCTACGGGCTCTCCGCCCACCACTTCGCAGACT
Organism: Haloarcula rubra; assembly: GCF_019599465.1. Classification (GTDB taxonomy): domain Archaea; phylum Halobacteriota; class Halobacteria; order Halobacteriales; family Haloarculaceae; genus Haloarcula; species Haloarcula rubra. Next base: position 55,489 of record NZ_RKLR01000018.1, on the reverse strand, counting down.
GAGAGCGGTCGCTCGCCGACGCGAGCGACGGATAAAGTATGCCCGGGGAGGGCTCCGAACCCTCGATCTCCGCATAACCCAGGTCCGGGGTGTGACGAGCACCCCTCGGGTCATGCCGGTTGGTACCGCATGAGTCGTAAGACCCTATGAGTGCGGCGCTATGTCCAGCTAAGCCACCCGGGCGCGGGTGCACTCGGTCGTTGGCCGCTTGCCGTCTTGAAGGTTCTCATCTGCCCCCGGGCTGTGGGGCTCTCCCATGGCGGCCGGCACCTCGGGGGACCCACGGATTTAAGCCATCACGCTAGTATGCACCCTGCATGGAGATTCCCGACCTCGTCCGGCAGGAACTCGGGGACGAGGAGATCCAGGCCGGCGTCAACCTCGGTGACGAGGACGCAGTGTGTTTCACGCCGACCCGGACGCTCGTCTACCGCGGCGAGGGGTTACTCAGCGACGAGAAGGTCGCCGCACACCCCCACGACTTCGAGCGACTGACGATATCCGAAGGCCGGCGCAAGACCAAGTTCACGCTGTACTACACCGACGAGAAGCGTGACTTCGGCGTCCCGAACGACCGCGCGGGGACCGTCCTCGAACGCTTGCTGGAGGGCACACTCCGCGTCTCGAACGGTATCGACGCCGACGAGAGCGTCACCGGCGTCTTCCGGTTCAGTGAACTCACGCTGGTCGTCACCGACACCCAACTGCTGAAACATCTGGGCAACGTCACGTGGGACGCCGACTACGAGGCCTACGCCTTCGAGGACGTCACCGGCCTCGACTTCGAGGAGGGGAGCGTCGCCACGGCCATCGTCCTCGGCGTGAACGACCGGCCCGAACGTATCAAGGCCCCGGCCCAGCAGGCTCCGAAAGTCCGCAAGACCCTGCAGGAGGCGCTCTTCGCCTTCCACGACGTGTCCTCGCTGGCCGACCTGAACGCGAAGGTCGGCACCGAACCGGAGGGCGGGAGCGACGCCGGCGGCGGCCTCGGCCTCGAATCCGGTATCGACCCACTCGTCGGCGACGACGACGAGAGCTCCGAGGAGGACCGATCCGAGCAGCGACCCACCCAGTCCGCCGCGGCCGCGACACAGCAACAGTCGTCGACGGCCGACGCCGAGCAGACGACCGAGTCGCCGGTCCAGCAGGCCGCGGCGTCGGACCGTGGTGGCGACATCGAGGCCCTCGAACAGCAGATTGCCGAACTCACGGCCGCCGTCGAACGCCAGAACGAACGCATCGAACGGCAGGAACAGACCATCAAGACGCTCATCAAAGAGCTCCGACAGGGCCGCTGAGGGGCACTCTCACCCCTCGCGAGAGCCGCCGTGCTTCGGCGCGTCCTTCGTTTGCTCGGGTTCTCGCGCGCCCGACAGACTCGTTGCTCGCGGTCGCTTCGCTCCCCGCTCGTCTCCGAGGACCGACTCCCTCGCTACTCCCGCCCCAACACTTTCCTGATACACGTCGACCCGAACGGTCCCAACTCGCCGCCGTCGAACTGCACGAAGTGGCCCGTCGAGATGCTCGCGCCACAGCGCTCACAGGAGAACTCCCCCTCACGGACCACCACGTCGCCCTCGAAACTGACGAAGGTGCCCCGCGAGCGCGGGCGAACGAGGCCCTCCTCGCGGTCGATGACGCCGCGCATCGCCGCGGTGTCGAGAATCTCGCGCTGGACGCCGGGGTTGGTCGTCACCGTCTCGATGCGGTCCATGGCCTCGGCTACCGAGAGTTCCTCGTGTTCGAGGTGGGCGAGCAGTTCCACCCCGAGTTCGACGGGGTCGCTGTCGGCGTCGTCCACGCCGGCACCTCGTCCGCCACCGGATTAACGCTTACCACAAGAGGTTTGCCGCTCGCTGTCCCTGTCTCGGGTAGATGGACCGTCTGGTGAAGCGGCAGGTGATGGGGTCGGCCGCACTCGTCGCCGTCGTCGCCGTGGCCGCACTGGTTCTCTCGCCGGCCCGCATCATCGAGGCAGCGATGCATCTGGCGGACCACCCCGTGTATCTGGCGGGCCTCATCGTCTTCCTCTACCTCGTCCGGCCGCTGTTCGCGTGGCCGACGATGCCGCTGTCGGCGTTCGTCGGGTTCGTCCTCGGCGTCGAGTGGGGGTTCCCAGTCGCGCTGATGGGTGCGCTCGTCACCTGCCTCATCCCCTATCGCTTCGCACAGAAGGCGGGCGAACAGGGCGGGATGTTCGGGTGGCTGGGCGAGTCCGGCCAGCGAATCATGTCGGTGACCGGCGAGACGCGGGGGGTCCTCGCCGCCCGTCTCTCACCGGTCCCGGCGGACCCGGTGTCCTACGGCGCTGGCTTCGCCGACGTCTCGACCCGGGCGTTCGTCGTCGGCACGTTCCTCGGCGAGATTCCGTGGGTCGCGGTCGAGGTGATAGCCGGCGCGTCGATGCGCTCGCTCACGCTGACCGGCCTGTCTATCGAGGCCCTGCCCCACCTCCTCGCCCTGTTCGGAGCCATGGCGGTGCTGGTGCTCGCCGGCCCGACCTACCGGCACTTCAGCGGTCGGCCGGAGTCGTCCTGAACTCGAAGCGTGCCCCGCCGGCCTCGCTCTCGGTCGCGTCGACCGTCCACCCGTGTGCGGTGGCGATGTCCTCGACGATAGCGAGGCCGAACCCGGTCCCGCTCTCGCTGGTCGTGTAGCCGCGTTCGAAAATCTGCTCGCGTTTCGACGCCGGGATTCCGGGGCCGTCGTCGGCGACGACGAACCCGGTGGTCGACGCCCCCTCTGTCATCGTGTCGACGGTCACGGTCACGGCTGTCGTCGCCGACTCGCCGCCCCCGGTGGTCCGGTCGGCAGCGTCCTCGGACCGACCGCTCGCGTCGCTGTGTTCGATACTGTTCCGAAAGAGGTTCTCCAGCAGTTCGCGAAGCCGGGCGGGGTCTGCTTCCACCGTCGTCGTGTCGGGACACTCCAGCGCCGCGCCGTCGGTATCGACGTTGGCCCACGCCTGCTCGGCGGCGGTCCCGACGTCGACGCGCTCCGTGCTGCCGACGGTCTGGCCCTGTCTGGCCAGCGAGAGCAGGTCCTCGATGAGGCGCTCCATCCGGTCGGCCGCCCCCGCCGCGTCGCCGAGATGGTCGATGTCGCCGGTCTCCTCGGCCAGCGCGATGCGCCCCTGTACGACGTTGAGCGGGTTCCTGAGGTCGTGGCTGACGACGGACGCGAACTCGGCGAGGCGCTCTTCGCGCTCCTTCCGCTCTGCGATATCGCGGACGACGCCGGCCGTCCCCGCGAACTCGCCGTCGGGGGCCGGCAGTAGCGCCATGTTGTTCTCCGACGGAATCGTCGCTCCGTCCCGCGTCACGACGTCCATCTCCAGCGTGGCGCTGTCGGCCTCCTCGTCGGTCAGCAGGTCCTGCACGACCTGCTCGCCGCGGTCCAGTCCCTCGTCGGTCATGATGACGCCGATGTGCTGGCCGACGAGGTCGTCGGGGCTGTATCCGGTCATCGGTTCGATGGCCTCGTTGACGAACGTGAACACGCCCTCGTCGTCGAGCGTGTAGACCGGGTCGTCGACGGCCTCGACGATAGTCTCGTAGCGTTCGAGTTCCCGCTCACGCTCGATTCGCTCCGTGACGTCGCGGATGACGCCGACGGACCCGACGAACTCCCCTTCGTCGCTCACCAGCGGTGCGACCTTGTTCTCGTTGACCGTCCGGTTGCCGTCGGCGTCGACGGTGCACATCTCGAACGTCGCCCACGTCCGGTCCGGGTCCGCGTACAGTCGCTCGATGATTTCGGTCGCCGTCTGCACGTCTTCCGGTAGCATGAACTGTGTCGGTTCGGCGCCGACGATTTCCTCGCGATCGTAGCCGAGGTGGTCCGCCATGGCGTCGTTGGCCATCCGTATCGTCCCGTCGCTGTCGAGGACGTACATCGCGTCGCCGACGTTCTCGACGAGAGTCTCGTACTGTTCGAGTTTGCGTTCGCGGGCCTTGCGCTCGGTGATGTCGCGGACGACGCCGACCGACCCCGTGAACTCCCCGTCCGAGTCGGTGAGGACGGCGACCTTGTTCTCGGCCTGCCGCGTCTCCCCGTCGGTGGTGGTGACCGTCATCTCGTGACTGGCCCACGTCCGGTCCGGGTCCGACAGGAGGTCCCGTATGTCCCGGAGCCCCTCCTCGTGGTCTTCGGCGGCGATGTACTCGCTGGCCGGCGTGCCCACTATCTCGTCCCGGTCGGCGCCGAGGTACTCCGCCATGATGCGGTTCGCCATCTGGATGTGTCCTCGCTCGTCGAGGACGAACATCGGGTCACCGACGTTCTCGACGAGGGTCTCGTACCGTTCGAGTTTGCGTTCGCGGGCCTTGCGCTCGGTGATGTCGCGTGCGATTCCGGCGATACCGAGGACGTCACCGTGGGGGTCCTCGATGAGCGACCCGCGCAACTCGTGGAGAAGCAACTCGCCGCCTTTCGTCTCCACGGGCAGTTCGAGCGTCGACTGCCCCTCCGCGACGGTCTCTTCGAGCCGTTCCACCAGCACGTCGTGGTACGCCTCGGGGAACAGGTCGAACGCGTTCATCGAGGCGAGCTCTGCGTTCGTGTACCCGGTCACGTCGAGGACGGTGTCGTTCCACCGGAGCAGTTCCCCTTCGGGGCCGACGAGGTAGAACACGTCGTCGATAGCGTCGACGAGCGTCTCGGTGAACTGTCGCTCCTGTTCCAGTTCGCGCTCGCGCTGCTTGCGGGCGGTGATGTCCGTGACGAACCCTTCGAGTAGTTCGACGCCCTCGTCGTCGGTGTCGACGACCCGGCCGCGCTCCCAGAGCCATCGCGTCTCGCCGTCGGCCGTCTCGACCCGGTAGGTGACTTCGAACGGTTCGTCCGCGGCGAGACAGGTCTGGACCTGCTCCCAGAGGCGGTCCGTCTCCGCGTCCACGATGAGGTCACCCCACGACACCTCGCCGGACTCGATGGTCGCCGACTCGTAGCCGACCAGTTCCTCGGCGCCGTCGCTGACGAACTCCATGGGCCACCCGGGTTCGTTCCGTGCACGATAGACCATCCCCGGGAGGTTCGAGATGAGCGTCGAGAGCTGTCGCTCCGACTCTTCGAGCGCCGCCTTCGCGCGGGTCTCCCCCACGGCGCGTCTGATTCGGTTGGCCAGCACGGTGTACTGGTCCGTGCCGACGTCCTTCTGGAGGTACTCGGTCACGCCGGCCGAGATGGCGTCGCTCGCTATCTCCTCGTTGCCCTTCCCGGTGAAGAGGATGAACGGCAACTCGGGGAACTCCTCGCGGACCGCCTTCAGAAGCTCCAGTCCGTCCATGTCCGGCATGTCGTGGTCGCTCACCACGCAGTCGAACGGTTCCGACCGGAGCCGGTCGAGCGCGTCACAGGCGTCCTGTTCGGTGGCGACGTCGACGTTCCCGTCTACCCGTTCCAGATGCATCGCGGCGACATCCCCGAACTCCGGTTCGTCGTCGACGTGGAGCACGCGAATTTCGCCATCGCTACTCATTGTACTACGTCTGCGGTTCCATCGTAATAAAGCCGCCAGCAGTCTATCAGTAGAACGTGTCAGCGCAGTCGTAGACGACGCCGTGCTGTGGACAGACGTACTTACAGTGCCGATGGTACATCGCACGGTCGCACATCGGACAGGGACGGCCGCCTGACTCGTCGCTCATACGCGATGGGACGGACTCCCGACGCTTCGCTCTTTGGGGTCGAAATTGGAACAACGCCTTTTGTCGGGTAGTGCCTCCGAGCGAGTATGACCGACGACGTTCTCGACACGAGGGGTGGACGGGTGCTGGTCAGCGTCGCCGCCGGGGTGGCCGGCCTCGCTGGCTCGTACGCCCTGACGGGGGCCGCGCCGGCCTTTCTCGCCTCCCCGATAGAGCGGGCACTCGCACGGACCATGCCCGGTGCGATAGTCTCGTTCGCCATCACGACGCTGGGGAGCCTCGGCCAGCGACTGAACCTGCTCGCGGCCATCGCCGTCGCGGGCCTGTTCGTCGCGTTGGCGGCCCGGGCGGCCATCCTCGCCGGCGAGGCGGCCAACAACCGCCTCCTCCCGAGCGTCGGGACGGCCGTCGTCACGTGGGCCGTCGCCGTCGCCCTCACGGGCGAACTCGTCCTCTCGGCGGGCGCGGCGCTCCCGGCGGCCGGCGTCGTCGCCCTCGCACAGGCGCTCGACGCGTTCGGGGCCGACGCCACGCCCATCTCCTCGAAACGTCGGCGAGCGCTCTCGACTGTCGGCGTCGCGCTCGGTGCGGGCGTCCTCGGCTACCGACTCGGCGGGCAGCGGTCGCCCACCACGACGGCGGCCGACGCCCCACCTATCACCGCCGCGGGGGCCGACCTAGAGGACGCACAGACGAAACTCGACGCCGCGAGCGACGCCTCGCTGGACGTCGACGGCCTCGACTCGCTGGTCAGCGAGACGTTCTTCGAGGTGGACATCAACTCTATCGACCCGCAGGTCGACGCCGGCGACTGGTCGCTCTCGGTGACGGGCGCCGTCGAACAGGAGGTCACGCTGGACTACGACGAGTTGCAGGGAATGGACGCCGAGAATCGCTTCTCGACGCTCCGCTGTGTCGGCGATTCCCTCAACGGCAAGAAGATGGACACGGCGCTGTGGACCGGCGTCCCCGTCGACCAGTTGCTCGACGAGGCGGGCGTCCAGAGCGGGTGTGAGTGTGTGATGCTCCGGGCCACCGACGACTACTACGAGGAGTTCCCCATCGAGGCGCTCCGCGGCGGCCTCCTCGTGTACGGGATGAACGGCAACGTCCTCCCACGCGGGCACGGCTACCCGGTCCGGGCGCTCGTCCCGGGCCACTGGGGCGAGGTCAACGTCAAGTGGCTGACCGAAATCGAGGTCCTCGAACGCGAGGCCGAAGGCTACTGGGAGAAACGCGGGTGGCAGGGTACCGGCCCGGTCAAACCCGTCGCCAAACTCCACCACGCCGAACTGGTGGCCGACGGCCGCCGCCGACTGGCGGGCCACGCCTACGGCGGCCTGCGCGGCGTCGCCCGCGTCGAAGTCTCCACCGACGGCGGCGAGACGTGGGCCGACGCGACCCTCTCGGACCCGCTCCCGGCCGTCGACGGCGACGGGGCCGCCGAGGACGCGTGGCGCCAGTGGGAGTTTACCTACGACCCACCCGCCGGCGGCCACACCGCCGTCGTGCGGATGGTCGACGACGCGGGCGACGTCCAGACCGCCGAGGAGACGGACCCCGTTCCGAGTGGTCCCTCGGGGTGGGTCAGTCGCGAGTTCGCCTGAACGGACAACACACATCCGTCAGGGTACCGTCTCTCCGGTATGACCGAGACGATTACGGGCGAGGTCGTCCACGTCGTCCCGCCCGAGGACCTCGACGACTACGAGTTAGACCCCGACCTGCGCTCGTTGGCCGACTCCCGATACGTCCTCGTCTGTCGGAAGGGCGGCCGCCCGTCGTGGCTCGAACGGGTCGTCGCCTTCTTCCGGCGGACGCCCATCGAACCGGTGACACTCGTCGCCGACACGGCCGCCGAAGAGGGCGACGACGTGACCGCGAGCGTCGAGGAGACTGGCGTGACCGGCGTCTACGACGTGGTCGAGTTCCGATAACGAACCGCGTCGGGCGGATGAAAAACGGGCTCCGGTGTCACACGCTCCGTCTGGCCGTCGCTACCTCAGCACTCGGACCAGCCACAGGACTCGCAGGTCTTGCAGCCCTCCGAGTAGTACAGCGAGAGCGACCCACAGTCGGGACACTCGGGGCTCTCGCCGGCGTCGATGAGTTCCTGCTGGTCGCCGGCCGTGCCGGCGTCGGCGTTCGGACCGTCGACGGTCTGGGTTCCGCTGGGCTGGGCCGCCGGACCGCCGTCCGTCTGGGTGGCGGCGTCACGCTCTTTCTCCTCGTCCTCGGCCGTCTCCTCCAGCGTGACCTGCTGGGGGTAGGCCTTGTCGACGTCGCCGTCGAGGTAGCGGCGCAGGGCCGTGCCGATGGCGTCCGGGATCGACTGAATCTGCTCGCCCTTGTCCCAGGCGACCTTCGGCGAACGGATGCCCTGCAGTTCGTCGGCTATCTCCTCTGGGTCGACGCCCGACCGCAGCGCCGTCGAGATGGTCTTCGCCAGCGCCTCGGTGAAGGAGGCGGTGAAGCCACCGCTGTTGCCGATGTTGGCGAACAGCTCGAAGGGGCGCTCGGCCTCGGGGTCCTCGTTGATGTTGACGTACAGTTTCCCGTAGCCGGTGTCGATGCGCTGGGTGACGCCGTGGAGCACGTCCGGCCGCGAGCGCTTGCGGGCGAAGTCGGACTGCTCGCCGTCCGCGACAGAGAGCATCCCCTCGACGGACTCGTCTAAGGCGGCCTGGACAGCCTCGTCCTCGAGGAAGCCCTCGATGCCGCCGAACATCTCCTCGAGCTGGGCGACCAGTTCCTCGGTGTCCATGTCCGAGAATTCGGTGTTCTGGGCACGGGTGGTCAGCACCTGCTTCGAGCGGGTGCCGTCGCGGTAGTAGGTGACGCCCTTGCCGCCGTGTTCGTAGATGTACTCGAACACTTCGGCGGCGTCCTCGACGGTGGAGTCGTTCGGGGCGTTCACCGTCTTCGAGATGGCGGAGTCGACGCCCTCCTGACAGGCGACCTGCACGCCGGCGTGGTCCTGTGCGGAGAGGTCGCCGGTCGTGACGAACAGTTCGCCGATGGCGTCGGGCACCGTCGTCAGCCCGTCGACGCCGTCGAACTCGTTGTTGGCCATCTGCTCCTGGGCCTCCTGCTTGACGGCCTCGACGTCGATGTCGTTGTCCTCCAGCGCGCGGAGGAAGTAGTCGTCGAACTCGACGAGCATCTCGTCGCCCTGCACGTCGTCGGAGACGTTCTTGTAGTAGGCGACGTTGTAGATGGGCTCACACCCGCCGGTGGTGTTGCCTATCATCGAGGTGGTGCCGGTGGGCGCGATGGTCGTCGTGTTGTGGTTGCGGATGGGGAAGCCGTCGGCCCAGTCGTCGGCGTCCTCGCCGGTCTGCTTCTCGAACCACTCGCGGTACTCCGTGGGGTTCGCGTACTTCGAGTTGTCCCACTCCTCGAAGGTGCCGCGGTCCTCTGCGAGTTCGCGGCTGGCCTGCTTCGAGCCGTGGTTGATGTGGCGCATCACCTGGCGGGCGATCTCGTTCGCCTCGGGGGAGCCGTACTCGACGCCGAGCTGGATGTACAGCTGGGCCAGTCCCATGATGCCCAGGCCGATCTTGCGCATCTCTCGGACCTTCTGCTCTATCTTCTCGACCGGGAAGTCCGACATCGTGACGACGTTCTCGAGGAAGCGGGTGCCGAGTTCGATGCGCTGGTCGAGTTCGTCCACGTCCAGCGCCTCGTCTAAGAACGCCGAGATGGCGGCCTCCTGTGTGTCGTACTCGTCGGCGTGTTCCTCGGCCCAGATGCGGTAGTCCGGCGCGTCGAAGTCCGCCAGCGTCGAGAGGTTGATGTGCCCGAGGTTACAGGCCTCGTACTCCTCCAGTGGCTGTTCGCCACAGGGGTTGGTCGCGAGAATCTGGTGCTCGGGGTGCTCCTCGACGTCGAAGGAGTGCTGCTTGTTGACGCGTTCGAGGTAGATGACGCCCGGTTCGCCGTTCTCGTGGGCGCCCTCGACGATGCGTTCCCAGAGCTTCTCGGCGGGGATGGACAGTTCCTCGCCGACCTCGACGTACTCGCCGAGGTCGAACATCTCGTACAGTTCCTTGGTCTCGGCGGTGGCGACGTGGGGTTCCTCGGTGCGCGGGTTGGTGAAGGTGAACTCCTCGCCGTTCTGGAGGGCGTCCATGAAGTCGTCGGTGATGCCGACGGAGATGTTGAAGTTCGAGAGGTGGCCCTCGACGGCGTTCCGGAGGTGTTTCGGGACTTTGCCGTCCTCGTCGATGAGTTCGCGGGCCTCCTCCAGTGCCTCGGCGAAAGAGTTGTGCGTGAAGTCGTCGGGGTCGTTCAGGCGGAGCGTCTCGGCCAGCGAGACGTCCTTGTTCTTGGCGTGGATGAACTGGATGACGTCGGGGTGGGAGACGCGCATGACGCCCATCTGGGCACCGCGGCGGGCCCCGCCCTGTGCGATGGTCTCGCACATCTGGTCGTAGGTCCGCATGAACGTGATGGGCCCGGAGGCGATGCCGCCGGTGGAGCCGACGGGGTCGCCGTACGGGCGGAGCTTCCAGAACGCGTAGCCCATGCCACCGCCGGACTGGAACACCTGTGCCGCCTCCTTGGCGGTCTGGTGGATGTCGTCGATGTCGTCGGCCGGCGAGTCGACGAAACAGGCCGAGAGCTGCTGCAGTTCGTCGCCGGCGTTCATCAGCGTCGGCGAGTTCGGCATGAAGGAGAGCTGTTCCATCTGCTCTCGGAACGCGCCGGCCGTCTCCTCGACGTGCTCGCGCACGTCCTCGGGGAGTTCCGGGACGACCGTCTCGTAGGCGAACTTGTTGACGTTGTACACCGAGAGCGTCGTCTCGGCGTCGTCGTCGGCGGTAGTCCCCTTGCCGAACACCTCGGCGGCGAGTTCGTCGCGGCGCGGGTGGTCGGGCTTGAGTTGGTCGGGCGTGACCGTGACCTCGACGTCGCGCTTCTCGGCCTCGAAGACGGCCTCGGCGAGCGCGATGTTCTTCGCGACCCGTTCGAAGAGGTCTTCCGGGTCCTCGACGAGGTCGCCGTTCGCGTCTTTCCGCAGATAGCGAGCAGGCAGAATGTTGTTGTAGGCGTTGCCCGTCAGTCGCTCCTCGATGGTATCCCCGTCGGTACGCTTGATAGGCAGCGTGAGTTCGTCGGCGGAGAGCTCTGCGTCGCTCATACGTCGGACCTCCCCCCGACAGCGTCCGTCTGCCGGTCGATACCCCTCTCGACTGCTGACCGAGTTCCTGTCATTTCTGGCGGCGAATACGTATTCATGGATGGCGTATAACCCTTGCTTTCTCCAACTTCTATCAGATTCCGTAGCTATCAGAGAGTCGGTACTACGGTGGTTGTCGGTCCGTTCCGACGACGCGCACGGCGCGGCCGTGTACGACCACTAGCAACGTCGGTCACTCCTTAATGGTGAGTAGACCGCAGTGAAAGTAAAATGTTCCCACCACCAACCGCAGGACTGCGACCCGAAATCCAGTAGAAATCGGCGGGGGTTTCGGGTGGAGATTCGAATTTCTTTCCGCCTATATTTTCGGGGAATATTGTGCGTCAGACGCTACGCAGTCTGGCGATTCTCGGGTAACAACGGTGCCGTCTTGCGGTGCGGGCCAGTTACCAACTAGCCACGAAGTATATGTGTCCGTCTCGCGTTCCCTCCCGTATGCTCTCGCTGTTGCAGCTAGGGCCGCTCGGGTCGCCGCCGTCGTTGCTCGTCGGACTGGTCCTCATCGCACTCGTGTTGCTCGTGGGACGGTTCGTGATGAAAGTCGCGTGGCGACTGGTCATCCTCGCTATCGTCGCCGTGACGGTGCTGTGGGTACTGGGCATCCTCGGCTTCAACGTCGCGTTCTAGACGCCGTCGAGGAAGTTCCGGATGACGTCGTGGCCCACCGCGGTCAGCACTGACTCGGGGTGGAACTGCACCGCTTCGATAGGGTACTCGCGGTGACGGACGCCCATCACGAGTTCGGTTCCGTCCTCCGTCGTCGTCGTGGCCGTCACGTCGAACGCGTCGGGCACCTCGTCGGCGACCAGCGAGTGATAGCGGCCACCTTGGAACCCCTGTTCTAAGCCGCGGAAGACGCCCTCCCCGTCGTGGTCGATGGGGAACGCCTTCCCGTGAATCGGTTCGGGGGCGCGGCCGACGGTGCCACCGTAGGCGTACACCGCCGCTTCGAGGCCGAGACAGACGCCCAGCGTCGGAATCTCGGGACTCAGTTCCCGGAGGACGTCCATCGTCACGCCGACGTCCCGGTCGTTCTTCGGGTGTCCCGGCCCCGGCGAGAGGACGATGGCGTCGGGGTCGAACGCTCGCACTTCCTCCAGTGTGGCCGTGTTGCGGACGACCTCCGTCTCGGCGTGTTCGGAGACGTACTCGACGAGGTTGTAGGTGAAGGAGTCGAAGTTGTCGACGAACAGCACCCGCAGGTCGGAGAGCGCGTCGTCCGTGGCCGGTTCCCGTGCGCTCATCTGTCTCCCTCCGCGTCGCCGACGACGGCACCGGTGGGCGTCTCGATGCGCTCTACGGCCGCCAGCACGCCGTCCATCTTCTGTTCGGTCTCGACGTACTCGCTCTCCGGGTCGGAGTCGGCGACGATGCCGGCGCCGGCCTGTACCGTCACGCGGTCGTAGCGCTCGTCGGCGTCCGGCGCGGCGTCCGGGAGCGAGACGCCGTCTTCGATAGTGGCCGACCGGATGACGATGGCGAAGTCGGTGTCGCCGTCCCAGTCGAAGTAGCCGACGCCGCCGCCGTACGGGCCCCGAGGTGAGCGTTCGAGTTCGTCGATTATCTCCATGGCGCGAATCTTCGGCGCGCCCGAGAGCGTGCCCGCGGGGAACGTCGCTCGCGCGGCGTCGAAGGCGTCGCAGTCCTCGGCCAGCGTCCCCGTGACCGTCGACTCGATGTGCTGGACGTGGCTGTACTTCAGGACGTTCATGAACTCCTCTACCCGCACCGACCCGGCCTCGGCGACCCGCCGGACGTCGTTTCGCGCGAGGTCGACGAGCATCGTGTGTTCGGCCCGTTCCTTCCCGTCGGCGAGCATCTCGCCGGCCAGTCGCCGGTCCTCGACGGGCGAGTTCCCCCGCGAGCAGGTGCCCGCGATGGGGTTCGAGACGACGCGGTCGCCGGCCACCGAGACCAGCGTCTCGGGACTCGCGCCGACGATGCTCAGGTCGTCGTACCCGAGCAGGTACATGTACGGCGAGGGGTTGACCTCGCGGAGCGCCTCGTACAGACCGAGTGGGTCGACGTCGCCGTACAGTTCGCGAGTCCGGGAGATGACGCCCTGATAGATGTCGCCCGAGAGGACGTACTCTTTCGCGCGTTCGACGGCGTCTTCGTACTCGTCCTGCGGACCGGCCACCTCGGCCTCGCGGGTGAACCCGCCGGTCGAGAGGTCGTCGGCCCCCGAGAGCGCCGCTTCGACACGCTCGGCCTCGGCGACGAGTTCGTCGTATCGCGCGCCGGCGTCCTCGCCCACGCGCACAGCGGGGGTGAACACCAGTTCGACGCTCTCCTCGACGTGGTCGAACCGGAGCGTCGCCGTCGTCAGGACGAACTGGGCGTCCGGGAACCGCGAGTCCGGCCGGTCCAGTCCGACCTCGTCCAGCCACAGGTCGTAGACGGCATCGTAGGAGAGGAAGCCCACGAGGCCACCTTCGAGGTGCTGGCGGTCCATCTCGGGGAACCCGCGCAGTTCCACGTCCGGCATCGCCGCCCGCAGGTCGTCGACCACGTCGCCGCCGTCGGTGGTCACGAGGTCGGCGTAGCGGTCGTCGAACACCTCGACGTCGCTCTCCTCGCCGGTCACCGTCACGACCGCTCGCGGGTCGTAGCCGACGAAGGAGAAGCGGGCGTGTCGGTCGTCGGTCTCCGGGGCGAACGCGCCGTCGGGGTCGCTGGAGGCGACTTTCTCGGCGCTCTCTAAGAGGAATGTGTAGTCGCTCGACTCGACGTCGCTGGTGCGACCCGACAGGGCCGCGTACGCCGCCAGCGGTTCGACGTCGACGTCGAGTTCGGCCGCGGCCCGGACGACCACCGGCCGGTCGGCCTCGGCGTACTCGACGAACGCCTCGCGAGAGATATCGAGGGTCACGCCGACACCTCCGCGTCGGCGCTTGCCACGGCCGCGACGAACCGCTCGACGGCGTCGTGGTCTTTCACGCCGCCGCTCGACTCCACGCCGCTCGCCGTGTCGACGGCGAACGGCCGCACCGTCTCGACGGCCTCGGCGACGTTCGCGGGCGTGAGGCCGCCCGCGAGAATCACCGGCAAGTCGACGCTATCGACCAGTTCGCGGGTCCGCTCCCAGTCGTGGGTCTCGCCGGTGCCGCCCGCACCTTCGTCGTCGACGGAGTCCACGAGGAGGGCGTCGGCGTGGGCGGCGTAGTCGGCGAGGGCGTCGGCCTCGGCGTCCACGACCGCGATAATCTGCTGTGTGACGCGCCGAGAGAGCGCGCCCAGTTCCGGCGGCGTGAGGCCGTCGTGGACCTGTACGGCGTCGGGGTCGACTTCGTCGACGCGGACGACGGCCTCCTGCACCGTCGTCGGCATCGTCACGAGGACGCTGGTCACCAGCGGTGGGACCCCGTCGACGAGGGCCGCGGCGGTGTCCTCGTCGACCTCTCGGGGCGTGTCCACGGGGACGCCGTGGATGACGCCGACGGCGTCGGCCCCCGCCGCGACGACGGCGTCGCGGTCCTCGGGGGTGGTTACGCCACACATCTTGACTCGCGTCATGCGCCGACGAGGTCCTCTAGCTTCTCGGCGGCCGCGCCCGAGTCGATGGCCTCTCGGGCGAGTTCGACGCCCTCCGTGTGCGTCTCGGCGACGCCGGCGACGTAGATGGCCGCGCCGGCGTTCGCGAGGATGATGTCGCGTTTCGCGCCGGTGACCTCGCCGGAGACGATGCCGCGCAGGTCCTCGGCGTTCTCCTCGGGAGACCCGCCGGCGACGGCCTCGATGTCGTGGGTCTCCAGTCCGATGTCTTCGGGTGTGATGCTGTACTCCGAGATGGAGTCGCCGGTCACCTCGGCGACGGTCGTCTCGCCGTGGATGGCGATTTCGTCCATCCCACTCCCGTGGACGACGAGCGCTCGCTCGACGTCGAGTCGGGCCAGCGCCTCGGCCATGACCGGAACGAGGTCCGGGTCGTAGACGCCCAGCACCTGCGCGTCGGCGTCGGCGGGGTTCGTCAGCGGTCCGAGGATGTTGAAGACGGTTCGCATCCCGAGTTCCTTTCGCGGCCCGATGACGGCCTTCATCGCGGGGTGGAAGACGGGGGCGAGCATGAAGCCGATGCCGTCGCGTTCGATGCGTTCCTCGACGGCCGGCGGTTCGGCGTCGACGTCGACGCCGGCCACTTCCAGCACGTCCGCGCTACCCGAGGACGACGACACCGAGTAGTTCCCGTGTTTCGCGATTGGGACGCCCGCACCCGCCGCGACGATGGCGCTCGTCGTGGAGACGTTGATGGTGTCGTAGTCGTCGCCGCCGGTCCCGCAGGTGTCGACCAGTCCCTCGCGGTCCGGTTCGATGGTCCGGGCGGCGTCACGCATCCCCTCTGCGAACCCGGCAATCTCGCTCTCCGTCTCGCCTTTCGCCCGGAGCGCGGTCAACAGCGCGCCGATTTGGGCCTCCGTCGCTTCCTCGAAGACGAGCGTCGCGACCTCGCGTGCCTCGTCCTGTGTCAAGTCCTCGCCGTCTGTGACGCGTTCGATGTACTCCTGCATGACATTCACCAATGAGCTATTTCGTGTTGTGATGTACAAATCCGTACACTGACTTAAGGCTATCGGGCCGACCACCGTCTCGGAGACGTGTGGGCACAATCAACAGACGACGTTCGGGTCCGGAATTCGAAACCTTCAATTATACCCCCCGGCAACAGGGAAGTGTACGAGGCAGCGAGGGTTCGTGGTCTAGGTCGGTTATGACACCTCCTTGACATGGAGGAGGCCGGCGGTTCAAATCCGCCCGAACCCATCTCCGTTCTCGCGACGCTCACCGCCGAGCAACGCGTTCCGGCGCTCGTCGACCGACGCGACGTGGATAGCCTCGCCCACGTAGAACCGTGAGGCAACCCCCCGATATCCCACGCACGGGAACGTTCCAGTAGTTTCTTAGACGAGCCAGCGTAGCGACATATATGGAGGAGACTCTCCGGTCGACGCGGTCGTTCGAACAGTTCGTGCTCCTGTCAGTCGTGGAACTGTCGCTGGCGGACGAGACGCCGGCGCACTCCTACGACGTGACGCAGGCGGCGAAGGCTCACCTCGACGACCTGAGCCGGGACCCCTTCGGCGGCGTCGAGCGGCAGGAAGTCATCTCGGCGCTGCGGTCGCTGGCCGACGACGGGCTACTGGAGAAAGACCAGACGACGTCCGCGACGGGCAAAGGTCGACCCGCCTACGTGCTGGCGGTGGACGCCGACGTGGTACTGGACGAACTGGCCGACGCCGAGGCCGTCGGGCCGTACGTCGAGACGCTCAGAACGGAGGCGTAAGGTCAGACGATACTCACGTCGGCGGCGGTCTGTTCGAGCGCCGGTGGTGCACCGTTCTCGAGGCGCTCGACCCGGTCCATAATCGTGTGGACGACGTCGCCGTCCGTGCAGGGCGCGACGTGTGCGAGTTCGCCGTCGTGGTACTCGGCCAGTCCCATGACCGGGAGGACCATCGCGTCGTACGCGCCGTCGGTGACCTCCGACTCGACCTCGCTGGTCTGGTAGAACGACTCCAGCGAGACGTTGCTCGAGAGCGCCCACTGTCGGAACTCGGCGACGCGGTTGAGGATGTACTTCCCCTCTTCGGTGTTGGCGGCGGCCGACTCGGGAGCTATCTGCTTCCCCCAGACGACGACGTTGTACCCGGCGATTTCGTCCTCACGGTCGAGTCGGTCGAGGTGGTCGATGACGGCTTCCTGTCGCTCGTGGGCCCCGTCCGGGAGCAGCGACCGGACGTACAGTTCGATTCGGGGCGTCGGCGTGTCCTGACTCATGTCTGTGTGAAATCATGAAGTCGAAGCCACATATACGTTCTGTGGGAAGTGTATGCACGTCTCGGGAGAATATATACTCCTAATAACCGCACGACGTCGTCGGGCCCGAATCTCGATAGTTACCAGCGTTGACTCGTCTCGTGGATAGGCTAACGACCGGAAGTCCACATCTACGGTGTGTGATACGACCTCAGGACTCGTCGCGGCGACGGAGGTTCTCGTGGATACCCAACACGAGTGCCGGGACGACGACCATGAAGATGTGTTCCTCGATAGGGATGCCAAGCAGGTCGACGCCGGTCCGAAGTCGGATGGCGAACACGCCCACTTCGAGGGTGTACCAGTCCCAGACGTACGCGACCGGGTAGAGCACGACGATGGTCCGGCCGGCGAGACGGAGGGCGTCGGCCCGCCACAGCAACACCAGCGCGACGGTCCCCCAGACCACCTCCGTCACCAGATACGTGTAGGGGCCAAACACACCGATGTCGGGAAGCATATCTGACAGACGGCCCGGGGTTCCTAAAGTTTGGCCCACCTCTCGCGACTCGGGAAGTAAACCAACCTTGATAACCCTTCACGTAGAATCTGCGGACGTGAAGCACGATGGACATTGCTGACATCGCCACCAGAGAGTTCGTCGAGGTCGACGCCAACAAGCGCCTCGGGAAGGTCCGTTCCATCTTCGAACGGGAGAACCCGAAGGGCATCATCGTCACCGAGGACGGTGCGTACGCTGGCGTCATCACGCAGAAGCAGTTGGTCCAGTCCCACGTCGAGGACGACGCGAAGGCGGGGGCGATGACTCGCTCGGCGCCGAAAGTCGAGCGAACCGACGACGTGCGCGAGGTCGCGCGCGTCCTGGTCGAGGGCGGGACGAAGATTGCCCCGGTGTTCCAGGGGGACGACCTCTGGGGCATCGTCACCGAGGACGACATCCTCGAAGCGGTCCTCGAGAACCTGGATGCGCTGACTATCGACCAGATATACACCGAGGACGTCATCACCATCCGGGAGGACACCAACGTCGGGCAGGTAGTCAACCTCCTCCGGAAGCACGGCATCTCCCGACTGCCGGTGCTAGACGACACCGAGTCTCTCACGGGGATGGTCACCCGACACGACATCGTCGACGTCGTCGTCAGGGACATGAACAAGGCCACGCGGGGCGACCGCTCGGGCGAAATCGAACGGGTCCTCGACCTGCCGGTCTACGACGTGATGAACAGCCCCGTCGAGACGGCCAACCTCGGCGACTCGGTGCGCGACGCCGTCGAGCGGATGCTGGAGAACGACTTCGCCGGACTGGCGGTGACCGCGGACGACGACGACAGCCACGTCGTCGGCATCCTCACCAAGACGGACGTCCTCCGGGCACTGACCTACACCGAGGAGGACCACATGGACGTCCAGATTACCAACATCTCACTGCTGGACACCATCAGTCGCGAGGACATCCGGGCCGACATCGGCGACGTCGCCGACAAGTACCAGGCGATGCAGGTCCAGCACGCCCACGTCCGGTTCCACGAACACAAGGAAAAACTCCGCGGCACGCCGCTCATCCAGTGCCAGATTCGCCTCCGGACCAACAAGGGGCAGGCCGCCGGTTCCGGCGAGGGGTACGGCGCCTCGACGGCGTTCAACGTCGCGCTCGATAAGCTAGAGCGGAACGTCCTCGAACTGAAGGGCGTGCAGGCCGACGAGGAGTACCGCGGTCAACTCCTCCGGAAACTGGGCGAACTGTAGCGGCGTCACCACGGTACGCTCTTTCTCGTCCGGTCACGCCGTCGACCGGTCGCCGTCGGTCGGCGTAATTTCTCGGCCCGTTCCGCTGGGTCCAGCGGCTCAGAAGGACTCGTCTACGGCCCACACCCGGCGAACGCCGTCGCTCGTCGATGTTAGAGAGACGGGGTAGGACGGACAGCGTGGCCCGCGGTGGAAACCACGGCGGGTCGAAAGGTTGCTGTCCGACCGTGCCGCCTACGTCCACCTCGCACACTGTGGCGTATAACCCCTCCGGTCCGTCGGTGAGACAGCGAAGCCGCTCGCGGTGTGACGGACGTCGCCAGTCAACTGCCGTGACTCGCCAGCGGTGAAAAGGCGGTGCGCGCTACTGGAAGCCGATGCGACCGCCGCTGCCGGCCTGTCGCTGCGGGCTGGACCCGCCCTTGAACTCCTCTTGCATCTGCTCGTAGTACTCGCGGATGTCGTCCGTAATCGTCGGTCGGACGCTGTCCATGGCCTGCCGGAAGTGCCGCATCTCCACTTCCTCGGCGTCGTCGGCCTCGCGCAGGGCCTCGATAGCGGCCTCGCGGGCGATGGACTCGAGGTCGGAGCCGACGAACCCGTCGGAGCGCTCGGCGAGTTCACGCAGGCTGACGTCGGGTGCCAGCGGCGTGTCGTCGGTGTGAATCTTCAGTATCTGCTCGCGGCCCTCGACGTCGGGTTCGCCGATCATGACGAGGCGGTCGAACCGGCCCGAGCGGATGAGCGCCGGGTCTATCATGTCCGGGCGGTTGGTCGCGCCGATGACCATCACGTCCTCCATCTCCTCCAGCCCGTCGAGTTCGGTCAGCAGCTGGTTGACGACGCGTTCGGAGACGTTCGAGCCCATGTCGCCACCCCGGCCCGGCGCGAGCGAGTCGAGTTCGTCGAAGAAGATGACCGTCGGAGCCACCTGTCGGGCCTTCCGGAACGTCTGGCGGATGGCCTTCTCGCTCTCGCCGACCCACTTGCTGAGCAGCTGCGGGCCACGCACCGAGATGAAGTTGGCGTCCGTCTCGTTGGCGACGGCCTTCGCCATCAGCGTCTTCCCGGTCCCCGGCGGGCCGTACAGCAGGACGCCCGAGGGTGGCGTGACGCCCATGCGCTCGAACTTCTCGGGCGAGTTCATCGGCCACTCGACGGCCTCCTGGACCTGCTCTTTGGCGCTGTCGAGGCCGCCGACGCTGTCCCACGACACCTTCGGCAACTCGACGAGCACTTCCCGCATCGCGCTGGGGCTGACCTCGTTGAGCGCCCCCTTGAAGTCCTCGCGCTTGATTATCATGCGGTCGATGAGGCTCGGCGGGATGTCCTCCTCGTCCAGGTCGATTTCGGGGAGGTACCGCCGCAGTGCCTTCATCGCGGCCTCCTTCGTGAGACTCTCGATGTCGGCGCCGACGAAGCCGTGGGTGTCGGTCGCCATCTTCGCGAGGTTGACGTCGTCCGAGAGGGGCATCCCGCGGGTGTGTATCTGGAGTATCTCCTCCCGGCCCACCTCGTCGGGGACGCCGATCTCTATCTCGCGGTCGAAGCGGCCCGGGCGGCGAAGCGCGGGGTCGACCGAGTCGACGCGGTTGGTCGCGGCGATGACGATGACCTGGCCCCGCGATTCGAGGCCGTCCATCATCGTCAGCAACTGGGCGACGACCCGGCGCTCGACCTCGCCGGTGACGTCCTCGCGTTTGGGCGCGATGGAGTCCAGTTCGTCGATGAAGATGATGGCGGGCGCTTCCTCGCTGGCGTCCTCGAATATCTCCCGGAGTTGCTGTTCGGACTCCCCGTAGTACTTCGAGATTATCTCCGGCCCGGCGATAGAGAAGAAACTGGCGGAGGTCTCGTTGGCGACGGCCTTCGCGAGCAGGGTCTTGCCCGTGCCCGGCGGGCCGTGGAGCAGGACCCCCTGTGGCGGCTCGATGCCGAGTTTCTTGAATATCTGGGGGTGTTTCATCGGCAGTTCCACCATCTCGCGGACCCGCTGAATCTCGTTCTGGAGACCGCCGATGTCCTCGTAGGTGATGCCGCCGCCGGTCTTCTCGAAGCCCGAGATGGGTTCCTCGCGGAGTTCGACCTCGGTGTCCTCGGTGATGAGACAGACGCCCTCGGGTTCCGTCTCGACGGCGATGAGCGGGATGGCCTGTCC
Organism: Haloarcula rubra; assembly: GCF_019599465.1. GTDB lineage: Archaea > Halobacteriota > Halobacteria > Halobacteriales > Haloarculaceae > Haloarcula > Haloarcula rubra. The sequence goes on along the minus strand of NZ_RKLR01000018.1, from coordinate 34,956 downwards.
GGGCGAGCGCATGAACGGGTGGTTCGTCGAGGACATCACCGGGACGATGTCGCGCTCGACGACCGGCCGCTTCAGAATCTGGCGCTTGACCATGCCGGCGGCGTCGGAGCCGAACTGCACCGACGCCTCCTCCGGCGGTGCGAGCACCAGTTTGTCGGCCTTCTCGGCCTCGGCCTTGCGGATGGTCACCCGCTCGCCGATGCCCACGTCGGCGTTCTGCCGCGTGAAGCCGTCGATACGCACCGTGTCGGTGTTCCAGTCCTGCCGGTCGGCACGCCACACCTTCGCGGCCGTCGTGTCGCTCCCCTCGATTTCGATGATGTCTCCGGGCGAGAGTTTGAGATGCAGCAACGTGTCGGGGTCGAGGCGGGCGATGCCGCGTCCCGAGTCGTTCGGGTACGCCTTCGCCACTTCCAGTTGCACTTCGTTCATAGTAGAGTCGAGCTAGGGAGAACTCGGGTAGCACGAGAGATATGCTTTATGCTACCGGCGGGCAGGACGCGACAGCGACGGGTTTATATGTGAACTGCTACCACGCGTCAGCCGACGCCCGACGGCGCCGCGTTCTCGACGCGTTCGGCCCGACCCTCGTCCCGGTCCGCCCGTCCGCTCGCCGCTCGGTCGCCGGTCGATACGCTACACCGACTGCCGCCACCGCCGCGTTTGATAAGGCTGGGCGCGATAGCGCCGGTATGGTATTTCTCGTCCCCTTCGACGGGTCGTCGCTCGCAGAGGCCGCACTCGACCGTGCGGTGACCTACGCCGCCGCGATGGACGTCGACGTCGTCGCCGTCAGTCTCGTCCCGACGGGGTCGGACTACGCCCAGCGCCGCCGCCGGGTCGACCCCCACGAGGACTTCGCCGCCGAGACGGCCGCCTCGGACCTCCGGCGGAAGATAGAGGAATCGACCGACGACGCCGAACTCAACTACGAGGACGTGAGCGCGTACTCGGCGAACGAACTCTCCGAGACGGTCCGACAGGTCGCCCGGGACGTAGACGCGAGCGTCGTCTTCCTCGGGAGCGCGGACACGGAGGACGTCGTGGTCCCCATCGCCGAACTGGCGGAAGAGGACGCCTACGACGTCCACATCGTCCGGCGCTCCTGAGGCCGCTGTAGCAGGCCTTTTCTCCGGCGGGTGCGAGGGTCCGACCATGCGAACACTCGCCTTCGACGGTCGGATGGGCGCCGCCGGCGACATGCTTCTCGGTGCGCTCCTCGCCGCCGGTGCCGACCGGACCGTCCTCGCCCCCGTCGAAGCCGCACTCGACGTCGAGTACGCCGTCTCGACGGTCGACCGCAACGGCATCGGTGCCACGCGCGTCGAGGTCCTTTTGACCGACGCGGACGACGCCGACGAGGACGACGGCCACAGCCACGACCACGACGCGGGCCACTCACACGACCACAGCCACGACCACGACGACCACACGCACGCCGAAGGCCACGGCCCCACTCGAAGCTACGCCGAGGTGGTCGACATCGTCGAGGCGATGGACCTGCCAGACGCCGTCGAGGCCGACGCGCTCGCCACCTTCGAGGTTCTCGGCGCGGCCGAGGCGTCGGTCCACGGCACCGACCTCGACGACACGCACTTCCACGAGGTCGGGGCCGACGACGCCATCGCGGACGTCGTGGGCGCGGCGCTCCTGCTGGACGACCTCGGCGTCGACCGCGTGGTGACGACGCCGCTGGCGACCGGCGGCGGCACCGTCGAGATGAGCCACGGGACCTACCCGGTGCCGACGCCGGCCGTCGTCGAGATAGCCGAACGGGCCGACTGGTCGCTCCAGGGCGGCCCCCTCGACGCCGAACTCCTCACCCCGACGGGCGCGGCTATCCTCGCTCACGTCGCCGAGGGCGTCGACCGACTGCCGACGCTGACCGTCGATAGCTCTGGGTACGGGGCCGGCGGGTGGACCTTCGAGGACCGCCCGAACGTCCTCCGAGCGATGGTCGGGCAGGGCGAGAGTCGCCTCCGTCGAGACGACATCACCGTCCTCGAGACGAACCTCGACGACGCGCCGCCGGAACTGCTCGGCGACCTCCAGCGCTCGCTCGGGGACGTGGGCGCGCGGGACGTTTCGGTCCTGCCGGCGACGATGAAGAAGTCCCGACCCGGTCACCTCGTGAAGGTCGTCTGCAAGCCCGAGGACGCCGACCGGGTCGCCCGCCGACTCGCCGAGGAGACGGGGACACTGGGCGTGCGAGAACACGGCGCCGGCCACCGCTGGGTCGCCGACCGGACCTTCGAGACGGCGACGGTGACCGTCGACGGCGAGGAGTACGCGGTGGCGGTGAAGGTCGCGAGCGACGTCGACGGCCACGTCTACGACGTGAGCGCGGAGTTCGACGACGCGGCGGCCGTCGCCGAGTCGACGGGGCTGCCGGTCCGCGAGGTACTCCGGCGGGCAGAACAGCGGGTCCAGCAGGACGAAAACTAGCGTTCGGTCGGGTCCGGACCGTCGCGGTCGGTGTCCTCGCCGCGGTGTTCCGCCAGCGCGTCCTCGATGGTGAGGTCGCCGTCCGCGACTCGCCGGGCGAGTTCGGCGTCGATGGCCCGGTTGGTGTCGCTGGCCTCGCGCGAGCGGTCCTTGATGCGCTGGAGTTCGCCGGGCGTCGGTTCGACATCGCGGCTGACTATCTCCTCGCCCTCCAGTCGAGCGATGTTCACCGCCGCGAGCACGTCCCCCATCCCGCGGGCGCCGCTGCCCAGATACGGCGTCGTCCCCGTCTCGTCGACCAGTTCGACCGGCACGTCCTCGATGTCGTCGATGACGCGGGACCCGACCAGTCGTGCGCCGTCGCCGACGCGGACGAGGGGGTCGACGGCGTCCTCGACCTCTCGGCCGACGACGTCGGCGGCGTCGGCGGCCGGCACCTGGAACGTGGCGACGACCATCTCGCCGTGTAGGACCGCGATACCGGGTCTGTCGCCGGGGTCGATGCCGACGACGGTCCGGCCGGTCTCGCCGCGGAGCGTCTCGATGGCGGCCTCCACGGCCCGTCGGGGCCGGTCCGGGTCGGCGTGGACGACGTCGACGTCCTCCGGGACCTCGACGTCCTCGCCCGCCGCGACCACTGCCACCTCGGTCTCCTCGGGCCAGTCGTCGTCGGGTTCGATGGTGGTGAAGGTCACGCCGCGGTCCCGTAGCTCCGTGACCACGCCGTGGTACACCTCGAAGTCACCCGTCGCGACGACTATCACGCACTGGACTTGGGTCGGTAACCACTTACGAGTGCTGGGTCGTGGGGTTGTCCGGCCGGTACGGGTGGCACCGTGACGCACTGACGAGGGGCCGGCTTTCGTCGCGTCTGCGACGGGCCGGCCGTATCGCCCTTCGCTACCAGCGACCGGCCCGACCCCGACGCCGCCGAGGGCGCGTCGGACCGATATCTCGACTGCACACAGGTGAGAGCGTTTTTATCCGAACGCGTCGAAGACTGCACCGTGAGCGACCACGTCTCGACCGGCTGTGACCCGCTGGACGAGTTGTTGGGAGGGGGACTGGAGCGCGGCGCCGTCACGCAGGTGTACGGGCCGCCGGCGGCCGGGAAGACGAACCTCGCGCTGTCCGCGGCGCTCGACGTCGCCGCCGGTGGCGACGCCGCCCTCTACATCGACACGGAGGGGCTCTCGCCCGACCGGATGGAACAGATCGCTCGCGGGCGCGCCGGGCCGAACCAGACGGTCGACGACCTCGCCGGCCGCCTCATCGTCTCGGAGGTGTACGACTACGACGAGCAGACCGAGGCCGTACAGGACGCCGCCGAGTTCGCGGCCGAAATCGAACTGGTCGTGCTGGACAGCGCCACGGGCTTCTACCGACTGCGGCGCGACGACGAGGACGGCGGCGAGACGCTCCGCGACGTGGCCAGACAGATAACGCACCTCCTCTCGCTGGCCCGCAAACACGACATCGCGGTCATGTTCACGAATCAGGTGTTCACCGACCCCGACAGCGACCGGTCGACGGCGCTGGGCGGCCACACGCTGAACCACTGGTCGGGCGCCATCCTCCGACTGGACCGCTTCCGGGGCGGCAACCGCCGTGCCACGCTGGAGAAACACCGCGCGAAACCCGCCGGCGACACCGTCCAGTTCAGCATCACCGACGACGGCCTCGTCGGCGACGACGCGGTCGAGACGCCGCGCTGAGCGGACGCCAGCGTCGAGACGCTCGTCGCCGACCCGCTTTCAGCGACTGATACCGTGACGGACGGATTTTTAACCCAGAGGGACGCTGGTGCGGATAGTCGTGAACTACGTCGCCGATTTCAGGGCGTTTCTGGAGGGGTTCGTCACCACGGAGGCTCGGGTGGCGGCGACAGTCGTGCTGTTGCTCGCAGCGCTCGTGACGGCTATCGTCCTCGCGCCGCGTGTCGTCGTGGCCGTCCACCGCTCGGTGAAGTACCTCGTGTTCGGGAGCGACAGGGTGCCGTTCGAGCCACCGGAGTTCGACTGGCAGTTGCCCGTCACTGCGGTGGTGCGAAGCCTCCAGTTCGCGGTGGCGTTGGGTGCCGTGCTCGCGGTGCTGGTCGTCTGGGGGTTCGTCGACCTCGCGGCCGTCGCGGTGGCGACGATGGCCGGGCTGATTCCGACGCTGGCACAGGGGCTCGCGACCATCGTGCTCGTCGGTGGCACGCTGGCCGGTATCGACGTCCTGGAGACGGCCATCGAACAGTACGCCGAGGAGTCCGACGCCCTGAACCAGCACCAGCAGGGCATCGTCTTCCGGGTCCTCCAGATAGCCGTGTTGCTGGCGGCGGGCCTCGCCACGCTGACCGTCTGGGGCGTTCCGCTGGGGAGTCTGGCCGTCGGCGCTGGCTTCCTCGGCATCGTCGTCGGGACGGCCGCCCGGTCGACCATCGGGTCGCTCATCGCCGGGTTCGTGCTGATGTTCGCCCGACCGTTCGAAATCGGCGACTGGGTGGCCATCGACGGCGACGAGGGCATCGTCACGGACATCACGATAATCAACACGCGGATGCGCAACGCTGCCGGCGAGGAGATAGTCATCCCGAACGACGTCGTCTCGAACGCGACGGTGACCAACCGGACGAGTCTCGAACGCCTCCGCCTGTCGGTGGACGTGGGCGTCGACTACGACGCCGACGTCGAGGCGGCCGAGGCCGTCCTCGGCGACGTTCTCGACGACGTCTCTGGGGTCCTCTCGAACCCGACGCCACAGGTCGTCCCGAAGTCGTTCGGCGACTCGGCCGTCGTGCTGGAGTGTCGGTTCTGGATAGACCACCCGAGCGCCGCCAAACGAGCGATGACGAAGGCCGCCGTCGTCCGCGAGGTGAAACGGGCCCTAGACGAGGCGGGCATCAAGATTCCGTACCCGCAGCGCGAACTCCTCGGTCGCGAGGAGTCCGGTGGGTTGCAGGTCGCCGAGGGCGACGGAGCCGAGTCCCCGACACCGACCGCCGAGCAGTTCGAGCGCAGTCAGTAGATGAGGTCGTCGTCGTTCTCGACCATGTACAGGGTGCGGGCGGCGATGTTGACGGCGTGGTCGCCGACCCGCTCGATGTCCCGAATCGTCAGCAGCAACCGCGAGACGTCGGCCATCAGTTGCTCGATGTCGGAGTCAGTCGAGTCGGCGTCTATCTCGCGTTCGATGAGGTCGCGGACGACCGTCTCCGAGGCCGTCTCACAGCGCTCGTCGACCTCGTCGTCGGTGTCGGCGATGGTGTAACAGAGGTCGGAGTCCTCGCGGTCGTAGGCGTCCATCGCGTTCTCGACCATCTCGATGACGACTTCTGCGACCTCCTGAATGTCGACCTCCGGGTACACGTCGCGTTCGGCCTCCAGCGAGTACTCGCCGAGGTTGGTCGCGAGGTCACCGATGCGTTCGAGGTCGGTGATAATCTTGAACGACGCGGCGATGAACCGGAGGTCCGAGGCGACCGGTTGCTGGAGGGCTAGCAGGTCGATACAGTCCTGTTCGAGGTCGAGATAGAGCTGGTTGACCTCGTCGTCGCCGTCGATGACCTGCCAGGCCATCTCTTCGTCTTTCTGTTCGAGGGCACTCAGCCCCAGTCGCAACCGGTCGAGGACGACTTCCGACATGTAGAGGACGTCCTCGCGGAGCGATTCGAGAAGCTCCTGATACGATTCGCGTGGCATGGTCGGGACTCCCCCGGCCGGGCGTATCAGCCTTTCCCTTCTCTCAATATACACCTCCCGAGAGCTACGTAGCTCCCGGTAATCGCCGTGACGGGCGACGCGGTCAGTAGACGAGTTCGTGACTCCCCTCCACCATGTACAGCGTGCGGGCGGCGACGTTGACGGCGTGGTCGCCGGCCCGCTCTAAGTCTCGCACCGCCAGGAGGTACCGCTTGGTGTCGGCCAGCAGCGCCTCGGTGTCCCCGTCGGCCGGGGAGTGACGGGCGAGCGTCCGGACGAGGTCGTCGGCGGCGGCCCCACAGCGCTGGTCCAAGTCGGTGTCGGCGGCCGCCACCTCGCGACAGCGCTCGGCGTCACCGTCCTCGTAGGCAGTCAGCGCGCCGTCGAGTTGGGCCAGCGCCATGTCGGCGATGTCCGCGATGGGGACGTTCGGGATGGTGTCAGACTCCATCGCCTCGACGTACCCACCGAGGTTGGCCGCGAGGTCGGCGACCCGTTCGACGTCGGTGAGTATCTTGAACGACGCGACGACCACGCGGAGGTCCGAGGCGACCGGTTGGTACAGCGCCAGCAGGTCGATGCACTCCCGTTCGAGCGCGAGATACCGCTCGTTGACGGCGTCGTCCGTCGTCGCCACGGCCCGCCCCACGTCCGGGTCACGCCGCTCGTAGGCCGTCGTGGCGCGGTCGAGTCGGCCGACGACGTCGGTGCCGAGCGCGGCCACGTCGGCCCGGAGGCGAGTGAGCCTGTCCTCGAAGGCGTCGCGGGGCATCCGTTCGAGATGTCGTGTGCGCGTCGGTTTAGCGTGTCGGTGGTGGGGGTCGCCGCGGTCGACCGTGGCTCGGACCACTGTCGACTCTGGCGGTTTTAATAGGCTCCCCTCGTCACCACACGATGAGACTGATGACCGGTGTTACGGGCGTCGCGGCGCTGTCGGGCCGACGTGTGGGGTCGGCGCGACGGCGTCACACAGGGACAGAGCGTTCGCGCGTCGGCGCTACTGGAGCCGACAGATGAACACCATCGTCGACTGGCGCAAGAGCGTCGCGCTCACCGGCACCGTCGTGAAGTACCTCTCGGTGGCGATGCTCGTCCCCCTCGTCGTCGCGCTCGTCTACGGCGAGGACGCGGGCGTCTTCGGCGTCTCTATCGTCGGCACTGTCCTGCTCGGACTGGCCGTCGAACGACTGGACCCCGGGACCGAACTCCGCGAACGGGAGGCGCTCCTGTTCGTCGCGCTCACGTGGCTCGCGGTCACCGTCGTCGGGGCGGTGCCGTACGTGCTGGCGGGGATGGGCACCGAGTCGACGCTCGCGGACCCGGTGAACGCTCTCTTCGAGTCCATGTCCGGCTTCTCGACCACCGGTGCGACCGTGATGGGCGAAATCGGCGTCGGCGCCCACTCGCACGCCGTCATGATGTGGCGGCAGGTGACCCAGTGGCTCGGCGGGATGGGTATCATCGTCCTGATGGTCGCCATCCTGCCCGAACTGGCTGTCAACGGTGCGCAACTCATCAGCGAGGAGGCACCCGGACCGACGCTGGAGAAACTCACGCCGCGCATCAGCGAGACGGCACGCATCCTCTGGCAGGCGTACTTCGCGTTCACGGTGTTGCTGGCCGTCCTCCTCTACGGCCTGCACCTGACCGGCTACGCGCCGAACATGGACCTGTACAACGCTATCGCCCACGCCTTCTCGACGCTGCCGACCGGCGGGTTCTCGACGAAGGCCGAGAGTATCGCCGCGTTCTCGGCGGCGGTGCAGTGGGTCGTCATCCCGTTCATGGTCGTCGCCGGCACCAACTTCGCGCTGTTCTGGTACCTCTTCGACGGCGAGGTGGGCACCGTCTTCGAGGACACCGAGTTCCGCGCCTACGCGGGCGCGACGGCCGTCTTCACCGCCGTCCTGTTCGGCCTCCTGTTCTCGGGTGCGGCCCCGACGCTCGCCGTCGGTGGGACCACGGAGGGTGCACTGGAGAACGCCCTGCGGCAGGCGGCGTTTCAGGTCGGGTCGCTGATGAACTCGACCGGGTACGCCACCAGCGACTTCGCACAGTGGGAGGCCCACGGCCAACTCGTCTTGCTACTGGTGATGTTCGTCGGCGGGTCCGCCGGGTCGACGGGCGGCGGTGTCAAGGTGGTCCGGTGGCTCATCGTCCTGAAGACGCTCCGGCGGGAACTGTTCCACGCGAGCCATCCGGACGCCGTCTCGCCGGTCAAACTCGGCGACGTCGTCGTCGACGAGGAGGCGATTCGGGGCGTCGTCGGCTTCACGCTCCTGTACCTGCTGTTGTTCGGCGTGGCGGCGGTGTTCATCGTCCTCGACGCCGCTCGCGTCGGTATCGCACTCACGCCGATGGAGGCCATCGGTGCGAGTCTGGCGGCTATCGGCAACATCGGCCCGGCGTTCGGCCGACTGGGGCCGTTCGGGTCGTATCTGATGTTGCCCGACACGACGAAAGTGGTGATGATTCTCCTGATGTGGGCCGGGCGACTGGAGATAATAACGGTACTGGTCGTGTTCACGCGCTCGTTCTGGCGGCGCTGACCCCCTCAGAACAGGTCGCCGGGGACGCACTCTTCGTTCTCGGCGAGGAGACAGACGACGGGCTCTATCTGCTCGAACGCCGGGCCGCGAGAGACGACGCCGGTGTCGCGGTCCCACTCGACGACGCCAGCGGCCGCCAGTTTCGGGACGTGGTTGTGGTACAGTTCGATGGCGACCGCCGAGTCGATCGCCGTCGTTCCGTCACTGGCCACCGCTGGCCGGCGCTCGGCACTGGTGCCGCGCGTCAGAATCGCCTCGGGGAGCGCGACCGTCTCCGAATCACAGAGGGTGAGCAGTATCTGCCGCCGGTAGTCCGCTGCTAACAGTTCGAACACCGACGATGCCCCCAACATAAAGTCACAATTTATCGACACTCCTAATAAATGTTGCCGCAAAAATCAAGAACGCCAGTAGGCCCGCGTCAACAGGACGAACACCGGCAGAATCTCTAGCCGTCCGGCCCACATCAGGAGAATCATGTACACCTTACTCGTCCACGCGAAGTCCGTGTAACCGTTCATCGGTCCGACGGCGCCGAACCCGGGCCCGACGTTGCCGAGCGTCGCGGCGACGGCGGACATCACTTCGAGGGCGGACAGCGAGTAGCCGACGCGGGCGCAGTCGACGAAGACGACGGCGACGCTGACGAAGAAGACGACCAGATACAGCAGTGTGAAGGCGTAGATGCCACGGAGTGCTCGTTCGTCGAGGACGCGTCCCCCGAGTCTGACCGGCGAGACGGCCTCCGGATGAATCGTCGTGAACAGTTCCCGCCGGAGCGACTTCAGGATGACCAGCCACCGGACCACCTTGATAGCACCGCCCGTGGACCCGGCGGACCCACCGACGAACATCCCGAACAGGAGGAGGTACTTCGTGACGTCGCTCCACGTGTTGAAGTCCATCGAGGCGTACCCCGTCGTCGTGACGATGGAGACGATTTGGAACACCGCGTGCCGGACCGACCGTTCCACGCTCCCGCCGATGGGGAGGACCTGTTCCGGAATCGACGACAGGCCGGGACCGAGACCAGCGAACAGGAGGCCGGCGACGACGGCCGACAGCGCGCCCATCACGCCCGCGTAGAACCGGAACTCGCTGTCCTCGCGGAACACGCCGAGGTTCCCCTGTGTGGCCCGCCAGATGAGCGCGAAGTTGGTGCCGGCGACGACCATGAACGGGACGAGTATCCACTGCACCGCCGCCGAGAACGCCTCGATGGAACGGGCGGCCGGCGAGAACCCGCCGGTCGGCATCGTCGTCAGCGGGTGTGCGATAGCGTTGTACAGGTCCATGTTCGGCGCGAACCCGGCGAGGTGCGCCCCGTACAACAGCAGGAACTCCAACGCGGTGAAGCCCAGATACGCGAGCCACAGCGCACGGGCCGTCTCGGCGATGCGCGGCGTGAGTTTCTCGATGCCGGGGCCGGGCGCCTCGGCGTCCATCAACTGTGCGCCCCCGACGGAGAGTTCCGGGAGGATGGCGACGGCGAGGACGACGATGCCCATCCCGCCGAGCCACTGGGTCAACTGCCGCCACAGCAACAGCGCGTGGGAGTGGCGCTCGAACCCGATACTTCCCATCACGGTCGCTCCCGTCGTCGTGAACCCGGACATGGACTCGAAGAGGGCGTTGACGGGATTGGCGAGCGTCGACTCGGTGCCCATCCCCGCCAGCACGTACGGCACCGCCCCGACGACGGTGACCGCGAGCCACGTGAGCGACACCATCAGGAACGCCTCCCGTGCCCCGAGGTCCGGGTCGGTATCGAGGCGTTCGAGCGCGATGCCGGCGAAGACGGTCAGGACGATGGTGACGCCGAAGACGCCCACGTCGTCGCCGTAGTACAGCGCCAGCAGCATCGGCGCGAGCATCGCCACCGAGAGGTACTTCACGACGGTACCGACCAGCGAGACGGCCGCGCGCCACTCTACGCGGACGGTTGGCGTGTCCGCCGACAACCCGACCATGCTCAGAGGACGGCGCTGGCGTCGTCGAGCGACTCGGCGGCGACGAACAGGACGACGTGGTCGCCCTGCTGGATGACGGTGTCACCACGCGGGATGACGAGTCCGCCGTCTCTCGTGATGGCGCCGATGACGACGCCGTCCGGGAGGTCACCGACGGAGTCCCGGATGGGACGGTCCGCGAGGACGCTCTCGGGCCCGACCTCTATCTCCAGCACTTCGGCGCGGTCGGACTCGATGATGGCGACGTTCTCGGCCTGGTGCTCGCGGGTGAACCGCGTTATCTCCTCGGCCGTCGCCTCGCGCGGGTTGACGGCCACGTCGACGCCGACGGCCTCGAACAGCGGGACGTACGCGCCGGAGTCGACGACGGCCACGGCCCGGTTCGCTCCGAGGCGCTTCGCGAGCAGACTCGCCAACAGGTTCTTCTCGTCGTTGTCCAGCGCCGCGACCACGATGTCGACGTCGGCGACGTGTTCGCGTTCGAGGAACTCCCGGTCGGTCGCGTCGCTCTCCAGGACCGTGGTCCCGTCGAGTTCCTCGGCGAGTTCGCGGGCGCGGTCGTGGTCCTGCTCGACGAGGCGGGGTTTCAGACCCCGCTCTTGCAGTAGCCGGGCGGTGTGGTAGCCGACGTCGCTCCCGCCGACGACGAGGACGTTCCGCGCGCCGTCGACGTCGGGCGCTATCTCGTGAGCGAAGGTGTGGACGCTCTCCTGACTGCCGATGACGATGACGTCGTCGCCCGGTTCCAGCACCGTCCCCCCGCGCGGGATGACGACGTCGTCGTCGCGGAGGATGGCGGCGAAGGTGAGCGACTCGTAGCGGTCGGCTTCCTGCACCGTCTGGTCGGCGACGGGGCTCGTCTCGGCTATCTCGAACTCGGCCATCTGGACGAGGCCGTCGGCGAACGTCTCGACGTCCTGGGCGGCCGGCAGACCGACCACCCGCGTGATGGCTTCGGCCGTCAGGAGGTTCGTCGCGACCATGTGGTCGACGCCGAAGGCCCGGGTGGACTGCTCCCACGTCCGGAGGAACTTCGCGCTCTTGACCCGTGAGATGGTGAACGTGTCCGTCATCGTCATCGCGGTACCGCAGGTCACGATGTTCGTCTCGTCGTCGTCGGTGCTGGCGATGAGGATGTCGGCCCGTTCGACGTTGGCGTCCTCCAGCGTCGAGAGGTCCGCGCCGTCGCCCTCGACGCCCAGTACGTCGACGTCGTAGACGAGTTCCTCGACCCGGTCGCCGTCGATGTCGATGACGGCCACTTCGTGCGTGTCGGCCAGACTCTCGGCGATGGCCGACCCGACTTCACCGGCGCCGACGATTACGACGTACATCTGCGACCCTCCGCGTCGTGCATACCCGGCCCGTTCAGCGGGCCGGGTGAAGTGTATTTCCATCTCACGGACTCCGGACAGACGTGAGGGTTAAGGGTTCTGCGCGACTGGGAAGGGATATGCATTGGCCAGCCACGGTTACGTCGTCAGACCGCCGACAGCACGGGGGAGCTACGGGGGGACGGTGCCATGGCTGACCTGCTGGACCGGGTCGTCGTCCCCGTCGCGAGCGAGGACGACGCGGAGGCGTCCGCTCGCGCGCTCGCGCGGCAGTCCTACGGCGAGGCCGTCTTCGTCCACGTCGTCGAGAAGGCCGGCGGCGCGCCGGACAAGGCAGGGGTCGAACAGCGCGAGTTGGAGGCCGAGGAGATGTTCGAGGCGGCGCGGGCCGTCCTCGGCGACGTCGAGACGGACATCTACTACGGCACCGACGTCGTCGAGACGATATTCGACGCCGCCGAGGACGTCGACGCCTCCGCCGTCGTCGTCACGCCGCGGGGCGGGAACCGACTCGTCCAGTTAGCGACGGGCGACGTCGCACTTCGGATGGTGACGGAGAACGACCGGCCGGTCGTCGTCCTCCCGGCCGACCAAGACGGCGAGGGCGGGACATGACCGACGAGGAACTCGCGAAGGACCTCGGCCCACTGGCCGCGCTGACCATCGGCGTCGGGACGATGATAGGGGCGGGTATCTTCGTCCTCCCCGGCGACGCCATCATCAAGGCCGGGTCGATGGCCTCCGTCGCGTTCGTCCTCGGTGGCGTCATCGCCATGTTCACGGCGCTGTCTGCCAGCGAACTCGGGACGGCGATGCCACGCTCCGGCGGGGCGTACTACTACGTCAACCACGCGCTCGGGCCGCTCTTCGGCTCTGTCGCCGGATGGGCCAACTGGCTCGGACTGGCCTTCGCGAGCGCGTTCTACATGGTCGGGTTCGGCCGCTACATCGCTCGCATCTTCGGACTCTCCGGCACCGTCGGATTCGGCCCGGTGTCGATATCCGCCGTCAAACTCGTGGCGCTGGCCGGCGCGGCGCTGTTCGTCTTCATCAACTACGTCGGCGCCAAGGAGACGGGTCGCCTGCAGAACGCCATCGTCATCCTGCTGGTGGCCATCCTCGCCGTGTTCACGTTGCTCGGCACGCTACGGGCCGCCCCCGAGAACCTCCCGGAGGCCCGGAGCGTCGTCACGACGCTTGAGACGACGGGGCTCATCTTCGTCTCCTATCTGGGCTTCGTCCAGATTACGAGCGTCGCCGAGGAGATACAGGACCCCGGGAAGAACCTCCCGCGGGCGGTCATCGGGAGCGTCGTCCTCGTGACAGTCATCTACGCGCTGGTGCTGGTCATCATGAGCGCGGCCGTCCCGCAGGGGTTCATCGCGGGGCTCTACGAGAACCTCGCGCCCGGCGAGACGGCCCCCATCGCCGTCGTCGAGGTAGGCCAGTACCTGCAGGGGGCCGCCATGGGCGGCGCGCTCCTGTTCGGTGGTCTGCTCGCCACCGCCTCCTCGGCCAACGCCTCCATCCTCGCGTCCTCGCGCATCAACTTCGCGATGGGCCGTGACCGCATCGTCACGCCGGCGCTCAACGAGATTCACCCCCGCTTTGGCACGCCGTACCGCGCTATCGGCATCACGGGCGGCCTCATCCTGCTGTTCATCGTCATCGGGGACCTGACGCTGCTCTCCGGTGCCGCCTCGGGGCTGCACCTCATCATCTACGGCCTGTTGAACGGCGCGCTCATCGTGATGCGCTACGTGAACCCCGAGGAGTACGCGCCCGACTTCATCGTCCCGCTGTTCCCACTGCTCCCCATCGTCGGCGGCGTCCTCTCGTTCGCGCTGCTGGCGTTCGTCGCGTCGGACGCGCTGTTGCTCTCCTTCGGCATCGCCGGCGCGGCGATACTGTGGTACGTCCTGTACGCCCGCACGCGGACCGAGAAACAGGGCATTCTCTCGGAACACATCCTCTCCCGCTCCGACGAACTGCCCGACGCGGCCGTCAGCGCCGCCGCGGGCGTCCAACCGGACGGCGGCCAGTACCGCGTGATGGTGCCGCTGGCCAACCCCGAACACGAGAAGGACCTCATCACGCTTGCCAGCGCGCTGGCCAAACAGCGCGGCGGCACCGTCGTCGCCACGCACATCGTCACCGTCCCCGACCAGACGGCGCTGGCGAGCGCCGCCGAACGGGCCGACGAGATAGACGAGACGTCCGAACACCTCCTGAACCGGGCCCGCGAGGACGCCGAGACGTTCGGCGTCGACGTCGAGACCCACACCATCATCTCCCACAAGTCCTTCGAGGCCATCTTCGACGCGGCCCGGACTCACACGGCGAACCTCGTCGTGATGGGGTGGGGGCCCGACGCGCACGGGTCGCCCGGCCGCGCCGAGTCCGCGATGGACGAACTCACCGAGGCGGTCCCCTGTGACTTCCTCGTCCTGCGCGACCGCGGGTTCGACCCGTCGCACATCCTGCTCCCGACCGCCGGTGGGCCGGACTCGGACCTCTCGGCGTCGGTGGCACAGATGCTCCAGGCGGAGTACGACTCGGACGTGACGGTGCTCAACGTCACCGACGACGACCCGGAGGACGCCGAGGCGTTCCTCCGGACGTGGACGGCCGACCACGGCCTCGACGACGCCCAGATACGCGTCGAACAGGGCGACGTCGAATCCGCTATCGCGACGGCCGCCGAGGACGCGACGCTGTTGCTCGTCGGTGCGACGGAGGAGGGACTGCTCCGCCGACTGGTCTCCGGGTCGCTGGTCATGGACCTCGTCGACGACGTGGACTGTTCGGTGCTACTGGCGGAGAAACACCGCGAGCGCGGCCTGCTCGAACGCCTGTTCTAGCGGCCGTTCTCCCACATCTCGAGTATCTCCGCCAGCGTCTCGTCGTCCATCTTCTCGCCGTTCGTCCGTGGGACGTAGGCGTCCTGTTCGTTCCAGTGGACGGCCCGCTGGACGTCCGCGAGTCCGATGTCGCCGTCGCGGGCGACGACGCGGGGGACCGACAGCGGTTCGATTTCGGTCACCGGCGGGTCGAGCAACTCCGTCAGCATCGTCGAGGGTCTGATGACGTCCAGCCCGCGTTCGGCGATGCCGTTCATGGTCTCCCGGAAGGCCGACTCCGATATCCAGCCGCCCGCTCCGACCTGATGGTAGGCCAGGACGACCGTCTGCCCGTACTTCTCGGCGAGGTCCAGCGTCGTCTCGACCCGGTCGCGGTTCTCGCCGAACACGCGGCCCACGGTGAGCGGCCCGGTCAACCGTGCGCCGTGTGGCATACTGCCGTCGGTGAACGCCAGATAGTGGTAGTCGCTGACGATGTTGCGGATGCGCGGCGAGGTGCCGCTCCACGGGTAGGTGAATATCGACGACCCGACCTCGAATCCGCGGTCGAGGAGCCACTGTTTGGCGTCGGCGACCTGTCGCCTCGCTTCGTCGTTCGGGAGTTCCGGGAGGTCCCGGTGGTCGACGGTGTGGCTCCCGATCTCCCAGCCGGCGGCCCGCATCTCGCGCATCTCGGACTCGCCGAGGTAGTCGTCCCTGTCGACTCGTCCGGTGTTGACACACGTGACGGCGGGGAAGCCGTACGACTCCAGAATCGGGAGCGCACGGGTGTACTGCGTGATACCGCCGTCGTCGAACGCGAGGACGACCCGGCCGCCGTCGACCCGCGGCGTCGTCCCGAGGTCGTCCAGCCAGACGAGCATGGGGGCGTCGGAGTCCCGGTTGAAACGAATCCGTATCTCTTCGACCGACGAGAGGTCCGGGTCGCCGGACTCGTCGGTAACCCCGAGGTCGATGCGGAACCACCCGTACGTCGGCGAGATGGTCCGGCGGTTCATCTCGACGTAGTCGCCGTCCTCGTCTTCCACCTCGACGACGAGTTGCTCGGTGTCCGGGTCCCCGAGACGGAGCGCGAGAGAGAGGTCGCGGTCCGAGAGGTCCAACTCGTCGAACTCCCTGCTGATGGCGAGGCCATCCGCGTCGCTGTTCGCGGGCGTCGAGAGCCGCGCGGACTGGGACCCGCGGTAGACTTCGTTCGTGTCGGCGCTCAGCGACCCCTCGTCCTCGCTCCACGGGTCTAGGTCCTCGAAGTCGTCGAGACGGTCGTCCGGGTCGGCGTAGCGGTCCGTGCTCTCGAAATCCGTCGTGAGCAACGGGTGGCGCTGCTGGGCGCGCGCCCGTCCCAGGGTTCGACCACCGGTGGCGAGCGCGAGGGCGACGGCCCCCTGCTTCAGTACGGCTCGGCGCGAAACCGGCGGGGTATCGGTCATTCGCCCTCGACTAACGGCGATTCGGCTATTGTTATAGCGAGCTTTGTCTCGCGGCCCGTGCTACAAGGTGTGTACAACGGAGACGGGAAAGCGGTCCTTACCCGGACAATGCGGCCATAACAAACCGGCGTGAAGCCCGGCCTACTGACACCGATGGCTCCGCCCCGGCGTTCACCCGCTCTCACCGTGTCGACGAGCGACCACCTACTGCGACGGGGCCGGGCGGCGTGATGACCGTGTCACGACGCCGCCTCGTCGCAGTCGCTCTCGCACTCGTCGCCGTCGTCGCCGTCCCGACGGCAGTCGCGGCACCGGACGACGCCGTCACGGTCGAACAGTCGCTGGCGGCCGACAGCGTCGCCCCGGGCGGGTCGGTGGGACTCACCGTGACCGTCGAAGTAGAGGACGTCGACGCGCCCGCCATCAACGTCACCGTGCCGGCGGACTGGACGGTCGAGGTGGTGGACGACGGCGACAGCGACGCGAGTTACGGCACCGCGTGGCTCTGGCAGGACGGGGACGAACACACGGTCGAGTTGTCGCTCGGCGTGCCGGAGACGGCCGGCGGCGGGAGCTACGAGGTCGCCGCGACCGGGTCTGGCATCTATCAGGACACCGGCGAACGAGTCACCGACCGGACGGTCGACGATGTCGACGTGAGTGGGGCGGTCGCGGTGACGGCCGACGCGGGCGAGAACCGGACGGTCACACCGGGGACGAGCGTCGAACTGGACGGGAGCGGGTCGACCGCGCCGGACGACGCCGACCTCACGTACCGGTGGACGCAGGTGAGCGGCCCGTCGGTCACGCTTGCCGACAACGGGACGGCGACGCCGGAGTTCGCCGCCCCCGACGTGACCGACGCGGCGACGCTCGCGTTCGAGTTGACCGTCGCCGACACGAACGGGACCACGGACACGGACCGCGTCGCCGTGACCGTCGAACGGCCCAACCGACCGCCGACGGCGAGAGCGGGTGACGACCGCTCCGTCGCGCCCGAGACCACCGTCGAGTTGAACGGGACCGGATCGTCGGACCCGGACGGCGACGACCTCGCGTTCGCGTGGCGACAGGTCGACGGGCCGAACGTCACGCTGACCGACGAGCGGACGGCCACGCCGGAGTTCGAAGCGCCGGCCGGGGACGACACGCGACGGCTGACCTTCCAGATGGCCGTCAGCGACGGGACCGCCGAGGCGGTCACCGACACCGTCGTGGTGACCGTCGAGGATACGAACGCCGCGCCGACGGCCGTCGCCGGGTCCGACAGACGCAGCGACCCCGGCACGACGGTCGAACTGACGGGGACGGAGTCGACCGACCCGGACGGCGACGAACTCGACTACGAGTGGACGCAGGTCGAGGGGCCGAGCGTCGAACTCGACGACGCCGACAGCGCGACGCCGGCGTTCGAGGTTCCACAGACCGACGGCCCGACGCCGCTCACCTTCGAGTTGACCGTCAGTGACGGCCGGCAGACCAGCACGGACAGGGTCACTATCACCGCCGAGGGAACCCCGACCCCCGTCGCGGAGGCCGGTGCAGACCGGTCGGTCGTCGAGGGCCGTACCGTGACACTCGACGGGTCGGCCGACGACGCGGCCGACGCGTCGTACGCGTGGACACAGGTCGGCGGGCCGTCCGTGACGCTCGACGACGCCTCGACTCGGTCGCCGTCGTTCGACGCCCCCTCGGTCGACGACGAGACGACACTCACCTTCGAGTTCACCGTCACCGACGAGGCCGACCGGAGCGATACCGACTCGACGACCGTGACGGTGCAGCCACGGTCGAGCGGTGGGGACTCGGGTCAGAGCGACGGCGACGACGGCGGGAGCGACTCCGGCGGGGACCGAGACGCCGACGAGCGTGAGGCGGGCGGTGGTGGAGGCGGCGGTGGTGGCGGGGGCGGCGGTTCCGCTGCGCCGCCGGAACCGAGCGGTCCGACCGTCGGCATCGACCGACCGGACGGCCGGAGCGCCATCGTCAGCGTCGCCGCGACCGACGACACCCCCGTCGGCGTCACGCCCCGGGCGGCGGACGACGGCCTGACCTACGAACGACTCAGCGTCGCGCCGAGCGCGACGCCCGCTATCCTCCGCGTGGCCGGGCCGAACAACACGACGCGCGTCGTCGTCGGCGTCAGGCCGGTCGGCACGCTGGCGACGGACACCGCCGCCGACGCCACGGTGACGGCGACGTTCAGCGTCGCCGGGGCCACGCTCGGCGACGCCGACCCCGAATCGGTGACGGCGTACCGAGTCGAGGAGGGCGCGGTGACCGCTCTGAACACGACGCTCGTCGAGACCAGTGGTGGCCGGCACGTCTACAACGTCACGACCACGGCGCCCGCCGAACTCACCGTCGGCGTGCCGGTCCCGGCGCTCTCGGTGACGGACGTCCGGACCAACGTCTCCGAGGCCGGCGTCGGTGACCCGGTCGAAGTCACCGTCACGGTGGCCAACGAAGGCCGTCGGGAGGGGACCGAGACGGTGCGACTCGACGGCGCGGGCACGACGACGAACCGGACCGTCACGCTGGCGGCCGGCGAGACGACCGAGACGACGTTCGTCCGTCGGTTCGAGTCGGCCGGTGACCAGACGGTCCGGGCCGGCGACGCGTCGGCGACTGTCACCGTCGGCGATGCGTCCACGCCGGCGTCCGGTGGTTCCGCCACGCCGTCCTCGGCCGCCGGGACGGACGCCGAGGGACGGACCGACGGCCAGACGACCGGTGGGTCCGGCCCCGGACTCGGCGTGGCTGTCACGCTGGTGGCACTCCTCGTGGCCGGCTTGCTCGCTCGTCGTCGCTGATTTCGCCACTCCCCAAAGCTATTCGTCCGGTGGCACCTACGCCAGATAGTGTCATCGTACATGAAATTGTCACCAGCTACCACGGCAGCGTACGTGGTCGTCGTCACCGCCGCCGTCGTGACAGCGGTCGTTCTGGGTCCGGTCGTCTGGGACGTGACTGCGAGCGCGGGCGGTGACCGAGAGCACGTCGCCGTCGTCACCTTGCGCGGCGGGACCACCGACGCCAACGTCGCCGCCGTCACGCAGCGACTCAGACAGATACGGGGCAACGACTCCGTCGCCGCGGTCGTCCTCCGCATCGACAGCCCCGGCGGTCCCGTCGACGCCAGCGAGGAGTTCTACCTGGCGGTCAACCGGACCGCAAGCGAGATGCCGGTGGTCGCCTACGTCGAAGGGACCGCCGCGTCCGGCGGCTACTTCGGTATCTCGCCGGCCGACGAGATAGTCGTCAAGCCGAGTTCGAACGTCGGGAGCATCGGCGTCATCGTACAGGCTCCCCGGAGCGCTATCGAAGACACCGCTCGACAGCAAGAGCAGTTCGTCCGCTCCGGGCCCGACAAGGCCCAGATAAGCATCGACAGCCTCCGGCAGGACATCGAGACGCTCCAGCGAGCGTTCGTCGGGACGGTGCTGCGCCACCGCGGCGACGAACTCACGCTGAGTCGGTCAGAGGTGGCCAGTGGCCGCACGTACCTCGGCACGCGCGCGGTCCAGAACGGGTTCGCCGACCGCATCGGCGACGTCGGGACGGCCATCGAACGCGCCGCCGCGCTCTCCCCGGACATCGAGGGCGACCAGTACGACGTCGTCTACGCCGACACGCAGCGCCCCGTGCAGGTGTTCGTCCTGGGCGGGAGCGTCGAACGGGTCGAGGGCGACGTGGTGTACGTCGACCGGCCCGACGACACCCGAGAGCAGGAGTTCCAGCGCCCGGTCGAGTACTACGCCGTCTGGGGCGTCCCTGCGGGGAACGCCTCCGACGGGGAGGTGTACGTCTATGACTGAGGGCCGCGTCGTCACGCTGGTCGCGACGTACATCGTGGTCGCCGTCCTGCTCGTCGGCGGGACGGCGCTGCTCGGTCTCGCCGTCGGCGGGACGGTCGGGACACCCGACGGCGTTGGCATCGAAGGCCAGTCCCCGGCCCAGTTCCAACCGGACCGCGTCAACCCCGAGGTCGACCCCGAGACGGGGCGCATCGCCGTCGAGCGCGGGGACGCTCGCATCCTCGTCGACGCCGACCACGGCAACCAGTTCGAGGAGTCGGACCTCGAACCCGCCGTCGAAGCCGCGTTCCGGGCCGGCCACACGGTGACGTTCTCCGACGCCGTCGACAGCGACCAGCAGTACAACCAGACGCTCGCGGGCCGGTCGGGCCTCCTGGTCGTCCAGCCGACCGAGGGGTTCTCCGCCGGCGAACGGGCGGTCATCCGCAACTTCACCGCCGAGGGCGGCCACGTGGTCGTCTTCGCCGAACCGACCCAGTCGCGCGTCTCGACGGGCCTGTTCGGTGGAGGAGCCACCACCGTCTCCTTCGGAGCGAACAACTTGACCGAGTCCTACGGCGTCCGCATCGGCGCGGAACCGCTGTTCAACGTCGAGGATTCGGCCAACGACAACAACTTCAAGAGTATCTACAGTTCGCCGCGGGGCGACGACCCGCTGACCGAGGGCGCCGAGACGGTCACGTTCGACGCCGGCGGCTACGTCGTCGTCCGCCGAACCAGCGACGCCGAGGTGGTGTACCAGTCCGTCCCGGGGACGCGGACGCTCGACTCCCGCCGCGCCGGCCAGTACCCCACCGTCGCCCGCACGGAGAACCTCGTGTTCGTCGCCGACACCACGCTGCTCGAACGGTCGGAGGTGTACGACGCCGACAACGAGGTGTTCGTCGGGAACCTCCTCTCGTTCCTCGTGTCGGGGGATGCACCCGAGCGCCTCCCGGGGGCGACCGAGACGGACGGCGACGGCGGCGGCACGAACGACGGTCCGACCGGGAACGGGACGGTCACGCCGACCAACGAGACGCCGACGCCCTCGACCTGAGCGGTCGAAGCCGACGTGGCTGTCTGCATCGGCGGCCCGGGTCACTCCAGCAGGCGCTCGACGCGCCGCTCGACGATTTCCGGGGGCCACGACGGTGTGACCGTCTCGGACGCGATGCCGAGCGTCTCGATAGTCGGCCGGACCGACTCCGCGGCCCCGGTCTCCCGTTCGAAGAGGTACGCGTACGCCGACACCTGCAGGTCGTAGCGCCGCCGCGTCTCCGCAGTCGGCGCCGCGAGCGCGATTTTCACGTCGGTGACGTACCGCTCGCCGGAGGGCATGTCGAGGACGAAGTCGGCTTCGCCGTGTACCTCTACCTCGACGTCGCCGACTTCGACGAGGCCGTCGACCGGGTGTTCCACGCGGACGCACTCGGCGCGCTGGAGCCGTTCCCAGAGGCTCGACGCGAGGAGATCCGCCACGACGTCGCCGAAGAAGCGCCACAGACCGGCCCGTTCGGCGTCGCCGACGGCGGGTGCCGTCTCGCGGACCACGTCGTCGAACACGCCACGGACTGCGCTGTCCATGGCCCGGAGGTCGCTCTCGGGGACGTCGCTCGCGACGAGTCGCGTCACCGCGTCGTGCAGACACGTCCCGACCTCCTCGGGGCCCAGTGCGTCGAAGTGGAGCGGGAGGTCCTCGGCCACCTCGTTCGCCGTCGTGTGGAGTGGCTCCCCGAGCAGGTGGGCGAGAACGTGCGCGCCGGGGTCCTCGGTGAGCGGGTACATCGTGCTGGGGTTGAGGAACCGCGGCACCCACGACTCGAGGCGAGCACGGCGGGGCGGCGTCACGGCGACGTCGGCAACCGGCGCCGGCCCCGAGTCACGCGCTCGGGTCGCGAGCGCGTCCACGTCGTTGACGCCGACGGCTAGCTCGCCACGCCGTGTCGGGAACGTGTACGAGTCGGTGCCACCGTCGAAGCAGAGCCCGTCGCGGAGCGTCTCTATCCACCGGTCGCGCGTGCGGTCGGTCGGCAGCGACCGCGGGAGCGGGACGACGAGGTGGTCCCGCGCACGCGTCAGCGCGACGTACAGCAGTCGCCACGCCTCGGCCAGTTCGTTCGCGACCACTCGCTGCAACCGGTCCGGGCCGACGAGCGCGTCGCTCGCCGCCGTAGCGGTCACCGTGTCGGCCCACCGGGCGGTCGCCCAGCGGAGGCCCACGTCCCGCGTCAGGCCGCTGTCGGGCGCGTACAGCCCCCCGACGAACGGCGGGACGTCGACGTCTGTCGGGACGTCGGTATCGGTCGGGGGCGCGAGGCCGGCGACCGGCCCCTGCGTGAGGAACCGCTGGTGGACCGGCCCCTGCGTCCAGAGGTCGAAGCCGGGGTCGGCCACGGCGACGACGTCGGCTTCGTCACCTTTCGCCCGGTGTATCGTCCGGAACGTCACGTCGTGTGCCGACCCCGACGCACTGGGCCGTGTCGGCCCGTCACTCGGCGTCGCTCGGAACGGCGCCACGAGGTCGACGAGGGCCTGCGGACCGTACTGCTCGTCCGTCTCCCACTCCGAGACGGTCTCCACGAGCGCGTCGAGGACCGCGACGCGCTGGCTGTCGTCGGTGTCGGGGAGACAGTCGTTCGCGTCGGACCGGAGCGAGAGCCGTTCGACCACGTCTTCGACGTACGTCGCCGCGGGTCGCATCTCGACGGTGTCGCGGCGGTCACGGAGTCGTCGCAGTCCGGTGAGCGTCCGCTCCTGTGCCGCCGAGCGTTCGGCGTCGGCCCCGAGTACCGCGTCGACGTCCCACCCCTGCGTCTCGAACACGTCGGCGAGTGCGGCCAGACCGAGGCCGCCACCGGTCACGAGTTCGCGCGTCCGCTCCGGGGACCCGGGGTCGACGAGCCACTCGCAGACGGCGAAGACGGCCTCGACCGCGGGGTGGGCGAACAGGGGCTCGCCGGCGTTGCGAACCTGCAGTCCGGCGGCCTCGAACGCGGCTTCGTAGTCGCGCATCCGCGTCCGCCGGCGGAACAGGACGGTGACCTCCAGCGGTTCGCCGTCGTCGTCGGTGAACGTGCCGTCTGCGAGCCCTTTCGCGAGAAGGGTCGCCAGCACGTCGGCCTCGCCGCCGCCGTCCTCGGGGTGGACCCACTCGGCCGACCCCGGCCGGTGGGTGCTCGAGAACGAGGCGACGTGGACCGCTGTCTCGTCAGTCCCGTCCCGTGCCGGGTCGAGCGACGGGAACGCCGTCTCTACGTCGCCGACGTCGCCCCGCGCCGGGTCGCCGAACATCGGCGCGGCGACGGACTCGATTGCCTCGGCCACGTCGGGCACGCACCGATACGTCGTCGTCGCCGTCTCGTTGCGATGGGTCGTCCAGTCGACGCCGAGGTACTCGCCGTCCGTCGTCGCCGACTGGAACAGTGTCGGGTCGGCGTGGCGCCAGCGGTAGATAGACTGCAACACGTCGCCGCAGGCGAAGACCCGCATCTCCGGGTCCACGAGGTGTGACAGCGCCGCGTGTTGAATCTCGGAGACGTCCTGGGCCTCGTCGATAATCACGCTCCGCAACCGGGCGCGGTACCGCTGGCGCACGCGCCGTCTGTGGTCGTCGTCGACGCCGTCCGCCCACTCGTCGTCGAGGCTCCCGTCGAAGTACGCGGTGACGAGGAAGGCCACGTCGGTGTGCGAGAGGACGCCGTACTCGCGGGTCAGGTCCCGATACGCCGCCCGATACGCCGACAGGAGCGCACGGAAGTCCTCGATGCGGGCCCCCCACTCGTCGTAGAGGGTCCGGTCGGCGGCGACGAGTCGGTCCCGGTCCTCGCCGTCGACTGCCGCCCGCACGTCGTCCCCGGCCGCGTCGTCGCCGACGGCCCGTTCGACGGCCGCGACGACGTCCTCGAACGAGTCGGGTCGCCCCTCGTAGACCGACGCCCGGGTCCGCTCGAGTTCCCGCCCGAACGCGGCCGTCGAGAGCCGTCGGTCGCGGCAGTAGGTCATGGCCTGTTCGAGCATCTCCGCGACGCCGTCGACGTACTCGCCCGGTTCGTACGCCGCGTCGAGCGCGTCGAGTCGGGCCGCGTGTGCCGGGTCGGACGCGAGGAGGTCGTAGCAGTCCGCGTGGACCCGCCGCAACAGCGCCTCGTTACCCACGGACGGCATCCCGTCGAAACCGAGGTCGTGGACGAACTCCCGTAGCACGCCCCGGAGGAGGCTGTCGATGGTTCCGACGAACGGCGCTCGCTGGATGCGCTGGACCAGCACCTCCACCTCGGCGGGCGACACCTCGGACGCGACCGGCGAGAGGTCGTGTTCGACGATGGTCCGGAGTTGGTCGCAGAGCGCCGGGACGATGTCGGCCGCCTCGTCGCGGTTGAACGAGACGACGGCGACGTGCTGTTCCGGGGTCGGGTCGCCGGCGACGTAGCGCCGAAGGATGTCCTCCGGCGCGATGCGATACGCGACCGTCGACTTGCCGGCCCCGGGCACACACGAGAGCGTGAACAGCCCGCAGTCGTGGTCGAAGTACGCGTCCCGAATCGCCGCCTGCGCGTTCCGCAGACGAATCGGCGTGTCCGTCTCGGTACCGGCTTCCTCACTCATCCGTCGCGTCCTCCGTCGTCTCGGGGAGCAGCGCACGTATCCGCTCCGGCAGCGTCCGTTCGGAACTCCGAAGCCGCTGTATCTGGGCCGTCGGTACGGCGTCTGTGTCGAGACGGTCGAGGAACGGCGACGGGTGGACGGTCTCACCGCCGGTTGTCTCGGTGTGTCGCGTCAGGACCACGCCGGTCGCGGCGGCGCGGAGCGTGTCCGCGAAGTGGTCCCTGTCTCGGCCGTCGGTCCACGCGGCACTCGGTGCGAGTGTCGACGTCTCGCCGGCCCCCCGGAGGACCGCTTCCTGGAACTCCGGCGGGAGCGTCGACTCGGTCGCCCGTGGCCACTCGTCGGCCGTCAGGCCGAGGGCGACGACGTAGGGCACGTCGAGCGCCCACACGTCGTTGGCTTCGAGGACGTCCACGGCACGCGCGTTCGAGTGTTCCCGGCGTCCCGGCCGCTGTGTCGCGACGACCGACGCCAACTCGGCGACGTCGGCCCACGACCGGTCGACGGTACCGTCCTCGAGTCGCTCCGCGAACTTCCCCCGGAGTTGCTTGACGAGGGTCCGGACCCGGACGACCGCACGCGCCTCCGTCTCCGTCTCCAGCAGTGCGGGCGTGTCGGCGGCCTTCGTCTCGGGGAGCGCGTGGTCGGCGTACGCCTCGACGACCCTGCCGAGGACGGAGCTGACCGCCGCCGGGTCCGGTTCGGGGGCCTCGTCGAGCCACTGGACGAACGCCGCGACTCGCTCGTCGGCGTCGCTCGCCGTCACCACTGCTTCCCACTCCGTGACGGTCCGCGCGCCGTCGGGCAGGGCCGCTCTCGCTCGCTGCACGGTCGCCGGTTCGACGGGCCACTCCTCGCTTGCCCCCGCGGGCGGCGTCCAGCGGTGTTCCAGCGGCCGGAGCAGCGTCCGCCGGTCGACCCGCTCGGCGGCGAGCGCGTCACAGACCGACTCGACGAGCGCGTACGGCCGCGTTCGCGTCACGCGAAGCTGTGTCCAGAACACTGGCGTGACGCCGTACTGCATCGCCGCCCTGAAC
This sequence comes from Haloarcula rubra, assembly GCF_019599465.1. Taxonomy (GTDB): domain Archaea; phylum Halobacteriota; class Halobacteria; order Halobacteriales; family Haloarculaceae; genus Haloarcula; species Haloarcula rubra. The sequence continues at coordinate 9,239 of NZ_RKLR01000018.1, read as the reverse complement.
AGCGGTTCCTCGTACGTGTCCAGGTCGCGGACGACGAGGGCGAGGTCACGGACCGGGACACCGCGCTCTCTGAGCGCCGCGACGAGTGCCATCACGCTTCGCGCTTCTGCCCGCCGGGTCCGGGATGCCATCTCTACGACGGGTACGTCGGGGGCGTCGAGCGGCCGCGCGAGCGCGGCCCGGTCCGTCCCCGTCACTCGAACACCTCCAGACCAGGGTCCTCGACACCGAGCAGCGACGGGAACCGCCCTTCGAGGTACGCCCCGGTCCCTTCCCGGAAGTAGACGTGGACCTCCAGCGTCGTCGTCGCGACCAGCGCGTGGAGGAGGTCCGCGAGCGCCGCGGAGACGCTGCTCAGCCCCACCAGCGAGAGCCGTCGTATCTCGGGGTAGGCGGCCGCCCATGCCGCCCCGTCCGTCGCCGCGAGGTCCCGCGTCGCCCGACGCACGAGTTCGGTCTCTGAGACGGCCTCCTCCGTCCGTGCTCTCAGGGCACGCTCGACGTCGAGTGCCGTCTCCAGCAGTGCCGCTGTATCGGCGTCGATAGGTGCGTCCAGTTCCCCGGCCGCGTCGTCCCACGCCGCGACGCGCTCGGGGTGGAAGTTGGTCGCTCGCTCTACATCTGTCCGAATCTGCTCGACGTACTGGGGGTCTCCGGACGGCGTGCCGACGGGCAGGGAGACGGTCGGCGACGCAGACGCCGACTCGTCGAGTATCGCTCGAACGAGCGTCAGGCGGTCGATGCGGTCGATAGCTGCCGTCGACGCGTCGCTCGCTCGGAGGACGTCGCGGCTCAGCCCGACGGGGTCGTCGAACTCGAAGGCGTCTTTGGGCGCTCTCGCCTCGCGGAGCCGTCGCTGGACGTTCCGCTGGTGCAGTTCGACCGGCGCGACGACGAGTTCGGTCGACCGTGGGGCGTGGCACGCCCGGTCGAGCAGTTCCAGTTCCGCCCCGACGTGGAGTGTCACCTGTGCGGGGAGTATCTCGTCACGTGTGTGGTCGCGTTGCATGGTCCCGTCTCCACCGACCCGACTGCCTCGGTTCCGGGATGTAGACGCCTCGCCGACGAAGACCTGTCGGTCGTCGCCCCGGCGAGTGACTCACTCCGGTCGGTCCGTGCTCCGGGTAGCCATCACTGTCAGTCTCTCTCGCCGACGCCGAGGCACACGACCGAGATAGATGCGGCTCGTCGGGTACTTCGCTGTGAAAGAATACGGTATCGAAGAACCGGGCGTAACGGACCCGGTCGTCGTCAGATTCGCGGCGGCTCAGCCGAACATCTGGCGCATGTTATGGGAAGTTCTACCTTTGTTCTATAAACGCTTATGTAGCCGGCCGGAGTGCGTCAGCGCATGCCCCGGAACGGACGAGACCAGATCAACATCGCGCTCGATCCCGAACTCAAGTCGGACTGGAAGCGCGCCGTCGAGGAGACGGGCAGGTACGATTCGCTGACGCAACTCATCCGCCAGTCTGTCGAGAACGAACTAATACGAATCGGGTTTCGAGAAGGGATCGATCCCGACATTCCCAACCAAGATACGGAGCCGGTTGACGTCGATCTGAGCGGCGTCGAAGCGGAGATCTCCGAAATGAAGGAAGAACTGCGGGGCGTGAACCAGCGGATCGAACGGATTAGCCTCGCCACCGACGCCCAGCAGGACACCGAGCTGATGGACCTGGCGAGTACACTCCACGACGAGCTTCCCAGGGTGGACTCCCCGGAGGATCTATCGGAGAAATCGCCGACGGAGTCGGGTGCCTGGGAGGGACAGCCTTGGCGGCTCGCACAAGATGTCGATGCGTCGGAGTACGACGTCACCCGAGCTCTCGCGCTCCTCGAACAGCAGATGAGTCGCGTGAAGAGCAAGACCGTGATCGTCGATGGCTCCCCGCACAACGTGTACTATGTCGAGCAGTAATGACGCCGACGAGGATACGGAAGGCCTCACGGGAGTCCACAAGGAACTCCACGACAAGTACTGCGCCTTCCTCAAGGGGAAGGGGAAGTCTGCAACGCTACAAACCCGACGCTCCTGCCTCCACCAGTGGATGGTCCACTGCCAGGAACAGGGTGTGAACCCCAAGACTGCAGAGGAAAGCGACGTACGGGAGTTCGTAGACCAAAACCTCCACAAGGCGGACACTATGGTCGCCTCCCTCCTGTCTACCGTCTCCGTGTTCTACATCTGGGCGTACAACCGAGACTACTGCGAAACCAACCCGGCCGAGAACGTCTCACTGGACGACACCGACTACAATCACATCGACCCGCAAACCTCACAGAAGGTCAAGGTGCTCCAACAGCGCGGTGACACAGACGACGCCGTCGTGGCCATCCCCCCTGAGGACGTTCAGAAGATATTCGAGCATCCCGGATCGCCGGCCATCCGCAACGAGCTGGTGATGCGGTTGTTGTATCAGACTGGCGTTCGGTCAGTCGAACTGGCCAACATTCGACTTGCAGACATCGATTTCGGGAAACGCGAGATCCGGATCACGTCGGCGAAGGCAAACGCGGGCGACGAGAACTACATCCGGTACGTCTACTACCACGAGAACCTGGACTTCCTGATGCGCGAGTGGGTCGAGAAGCAGCGCCAGTCGTACGCGCCGGCAGCCGACTCCGACTACCTCTTTCTCACCCAGCAAAAGCCGAAGATGCGGCCGAGCTACATCAGCCGAATCGTGAAAGAACAGGCCAAGGAGGCTGGAGTCAATGAGCCGATCACCGAAGATGCGAACGGTAACACGAGGTGGCTCGTGACCGCACACACGCTTCGCCATTCAATGGCGTCCCACTCAGCGAACGGGACGCACCCTGCTGATCCCAACGGAGATGGAATCCCCGTCCACATGTTGGCCAAGGTTCTCGGACATCGGAAGCTGGACACGACGATGAAGTACGTCTCGACTGACTGGGACCAGATCGGGAAGGTGTTTCGTGAGCGTGGACCGCGGTGATGAAGTAACGAATTCGGATTGAGGACTCGCAGTCTGATCAGTACCCCAATCAATGGACATTGAACTACTGGGTCTACCCCGAGGCTTCCCGTAGACGCCTATGAGCACCCCATCAAACAGGGAATCTATTCCGGAGTCTCGTCTGAGTAGATATCCTCAAAAGCCTTATCAACTCACTCTAAGTTGGTGAATATATGACAACTGCGGACTCAAATGGGACTCCGACAAAATCTCTCGCAACAGTGGTTAATCCGGAAACGGATAATCTGACCATCGAGTTGGAGTTCTATGACGAAACTATGGAAGGCGTTGAAGGGGTAAGCATGCCAAATCCTCCTGAAGAAGAATAGCTACCACCTTTCCTCTTCATCTCTGGAAGAGAAGTTCATCGCATCGAATAGTCCCCGCGCAATTTCATACGTACCACTATCAAGAGGCCCATCGTCAGGAAAGTCTAGATTCTGCACCGTACACACACCTTTCAACGCCACTGTGGGCGGAGCTGCGTCATCCAAGTCAGAACTGTACTCGTCACGCGCTGCCAAACAAACTCGAAGCGCATCCTCCGGATCCTGCATCACGTCCGCCGCGCTCCCGCAATCCCTGATGCCTTCGAGGACCGCAATCAACTGGAGCGCACCACCACCGTCGTCGTGAGCCCAGCATTTCCACCCATTTTGACTATCGACACCGAAGTTCGTGCTATCTTTGTCGTCCGGCCCGGGATTGTCGTGGGACGTTGTCGCACCGTGGACGGGATGCGGGCCCTGACCGTTCTTCCCATATTTCCGGAACGGTCCAGTGTTCGCTATCGGAACTGGATCGAGATCGTAGTACTTCGACCGACTACTGCTACTCTGGCCGCCCCGGATCTGGGACGTATACCGTTCTATCACGGCATCAGCCTGCTCCTGATCGCTCAGCTGATCCTCGTCATCGACGTACTCATCAACCAACTCGTCAATCACGTCCTGCGCCTCGGGAACAGCATGCCGTGGTGTGTCCTCGATGTGTAGCCACGTCGTTCCGATCACTCGACCGTTGGCCGGGTATCCGTAAATCTCGACTTGCCCACCATCGTTCAGGTCCTCCATTATTTCCCGTCCATCGACGTCGCCGGGAATTCTTCCCTTCACGAAGACGTGCGCACCGGTCATCGACCGTGACAACTCCGCGTATCCACCGAGTGACTGAATGATATCCCACACCTCTCGGGTCATCACACCCGTCCCGTCGTCCTGAACGTCGATCACGTCGTCCAGATCGACGAGCATGAGAGGTCCGTCGTCGGGCTGGAAGTCTGCATGGGGCACGATCACCATCGGGTATAATGGATGCGGCTCTACAGCCTCTCCGTTGTCTGTCATCCCCCAGTACCACGTCGGATCGACGTGGCCGTTCACCGTTCCGTTCAGCGCCTCCATCACGTCGCCGAACCGTCCACCAACTCGGTTGTCCCACGAAACCGAATCCCGACCCCACTTTACTGTCCCTGCATAGCCGTCGTTGAACGGGGCACGCGGTTGCTTCTGTTCCAGATCCCAGCAGAACCAGTTCCGGGCCGTCTGCCCGAACTCGATCAGGTCCTGTGGAATCACACGGTCGGCGTCGTGCACCGAGTCAGGTAGCTCCAACACGACGTGCTCGTCAGTCATCTCGTCAACGCGTACCGGACTCCCCGTGACCGCCGACGTGTCTGGAGGCCGTGTCGACGCACTCCTCTCCGTTGTCATCGGTCGTCAGCACCCCCGTCCGTCATCGCTTCGCTCGCCTGCCGCCGAGCGGACGCCGCCGCCTGCGGCGCGAGATTCCCCGGCAGATGATCGATGGATCCAGGGAAGGCGTCGTACATTAGGTGCAGTCGCTCTGATGCTCTGCTCAGGCCGACGTACCACGTTCGAGCTTCGTTCTGGCGCGTCTCCTCCGACCGATCCATCTCGCGTGCGATCTTCCCTGTGATTCCATCGAAACAGCAGATGTCCGTGGCCTCAGCTCCCTTGCTCGCGTGGATGGTGAGGACGCGAACGTGATGCGTGTCTTCGACGACGTCGTCGTACCGCGGGAGTGCTCGACGGAGTGCCTTCAGGTCGTGATCGGTCAGGTCGCCCTTGGTGAGCCGCTTCACGCTCGCAGCACCAGTGGTGTACTCCTGCCAGAACTCCGACGTCGCTATCTCCTCGACGTCACGGATGGTCGCCACGCGTTCCTCGCGGCGATGTTCCGCAGCCAGGTCCTCAGCGTCGTCACGGGACAGGGTGAGCGTCCGCGCGTTGGCGTGATCGAGAAGTTCAGCGAACTCGTCGGCTGTGAACCGGAGGTTGATTGCGTCGGCGGCGTCGGTGGCGTACTCGTCGAGTCCGCGGCCGTGGTGTGCGTCGCCGTACGTCGCCGGAACCCGCTCCAGTTTCTTCAGCGCATTGAAGACGTCGAGGCGATGGCCGTCCCATCCCCAGCCGCCGGGACCGCGCTGGCCGTCGTGGATGATGCCGGCGCGATCCAGCGCCACCGACACGCCCCGCGCCCATCGTCGCGTTCGGGCGAGGTACAGGATCGACCGCTCCGTGTCGGCGATGAACTCGTTGTACAGCCACGCTGGCGACCCGGGCGTGGATTCACTCGGCGTCGTCCAGTCACTGGTCCGGCCTTCCGGCGGTTTGATCGGCGGCGCGTTGTACGTCAGGAGCTCCGACCGACCGGTGCGCTCGACCGGTGGTGGCGTGAATTCTTTCTGGAGCATCCGCGTGGCCGACTGCCAGTGCTCCTCACCGACGCGGTAGGTTCTATCCAGCAGGATCTCCGGCAGGTGGTCCAACCGCTCCGTGAAGAACCGGGGATGGGAGCCGGCGTACTGATTGACCACCTGTAGCGGGTCACCGGCGGCAATGGCGGTATCCGCGTGCTCGAACCACTTTTCGGCGACAGCTGCCATCAAGGGCGTCGCGTCGTGGTACTCATCGACGACCACGACCCGTGTCGGCGGGAGCGACGAGCCGTCCAGCGCTGCTTCGAGGAGTTCCCAGAAGTCGTGCCAGCCGCGCTGGGCCTTGAAGTCCTGGTACTTCTCCCACTCCGCCTGGACATCGACGCCAGGCCACTTCTCTCGCAAGTCGTCGTAAGAGGGACACTGTCGGACGTCCGCCTCATCCGTCGGGTCCAGTAGGTTGTTCCGCATGTAGTCGAACAGGCCGAGCAGCAACTGGCCGCGCGTGTCTTCCCACGGCCGGTTCTTCGGCGGGTAGAACTGGATGTCCTGCTTCTTGCAGTAGAACGCCCGCTCGCGGTAGCCCATCGCGTTTCCGAGGTTCCCGTCACGAACTGCCTCTCGCGGATCGCGCTGTAACAGCCCGGTCGCTCTGTTCGCTGCCGCGTGCATCGTGCAGAAGAACTCCAGTTCGGCGTCGTCGGGAACGACGCCCCACGCACGGAGTTTACGTTTCACCGCGTCCGCGAGATCGACCCGATACGTCACGACGGTCATCTCCGCCGGGTCGATGCCCTCGACGTCGATGAGGACGGCCAACCGGAGGGCAATCTGCGTAGTCTTCCCGGTACCCGGCGGTCCATTGAGGCGCACGCTGTCGGTCGGTGGATGGACGTCGCCCTCCCGAATCACCGCGTTCCGCAACTTTTCGGGGAGCCGGCGGACGAGGTCAAGCGGGAGCGCCATATCTTCCCAGCCGTCGGGCATCGACAGCACTTCGCCCGGAGCTGCAACAGCACGACTCCACCACTCGGGCAGCGAGTCCCCCTCACGCATCTGACTCACCTCCGTTTCCGTCCTCTTCGTCACTACCCGGCCCGTACCGACCAGTAATACCGTAGTCGTCGTTCGAATCGTTGTCTGTTTCGTCTATACGGTCGGTACACTCGCCGTCTCCTGTTTCTGTTGGTCGAATAGTGTCACCGACATCCTCAGATTGATCATCAGCACTCCTACCGACAGCGTCGTCACGCCGTTCATCTTCGTCATGTGCCTCGGAGGAGTGGCCTTCACCTGGAGTGTGGTCTACCTCGTTATCGTTGTCGTCGTCATTCGACTCACCATCATCGTTGCTGTCCTCATCCACACTATCGGAGGACGCCTCATTGCTGTCGCCAGTTGTGTTCGTCCCAGTCGCTGCGTCGATGGCCGCGTCTTCACGGTCTCGGCGGTCGTCTGGATCCTCGACGTACGCGTCTGGTTCGTCGAACGAGTCGGCGTCCAGCTGCCAGAACGTTTGCCACAGCCCGTTCACGTGCGTTGAGTAACTGACGGACTCACCGCCGCCAGTGCTGTCCTCGTCGTCGGGATCGTTCCGAGCGGCTGCGGCGTGCGCGTCTCGGGAGGAGATCTCGATCTGCAACGCGCGGTCCGAGATGTCGTGGGTCTGCAGGATTCGGGCGATGTCCTCCCGCAGTACCCAGACTTCCGTGTGATTCGGAGGCTCATCATCGACGTACACACCTCCATGCTCGACGGCGTCCGAGAGGGTGCCGTACGCGACCGAGCTCGCCACGAGATTCTCTAGCTGGTAGAACGCGGTGGTTCGCGGGCCGTCTTCCCAGGTCGTCTCCTCCAGTGGTTCGATGACTGACCCGATGAAGTTGCCCCACTCCGCATCCTCCAAGTCAGGTCGAAGCGGGTACTGCCCGCTGGCGCTGGTGTATGCCTCCCAGAACTTCTTCTCGCTGAACAGGCTGCCACGCGGGACGGAGAAGTTCGTGTCTCGGCCGTCGTCGAAGGCGAGCGTGTACTCGGCCTCGGACGAGTCGCTGTCGCGCGTGACCTTCTTCTCGACGCTTTCCAGCGTTTCCCTGATGAGAGGACAGAACTGCGTAGGGAGCTCGTCGTCCACGCTCGCTGCGGACTTCGCACGGCTCACCTCCTCCTCCCAGATCTCCTTGAGCGAGGTGCGAGTGAGGTACGATTTTCGGTCGGCGATCTGGTTGACGTACCCCTCGATGATCAACTCGATCCGGTCACCGCTGTCGGAACCATTCACCTCGACGTCGGCCTGGATCGCCGACATCTCTTCGATCATCTCGATTGCTTTCCGCGTTCCCTGCCCGCCGTCCAAGTCCCGCAGTTCAGTCTCGTACTTGGTCCAGATCTCGGCAAGTTGCTGGTCGGGAGTCACCTCCTCGTCATCGGTGGTGTCGGCATCAGCGTCAGGCTCCTGATCGGCAGTATCAGAAGCGTTGTCGCCGTTTTCGCTCATCGATCACCACCGTGAGTTGGGTGACTTCCCGGTTCTTTTAGTAGCCTTAACGCGTACGTTGAGCTGGGTCGCATACTGTATTCACCTCGTGCTGCACGACGAGAGACCCAAAGGCGCGGGACGCTCACTTCGTCCCGACGCCACCTTCGTTCTGGGCCCGTCAGATCGTGTCTACCCCCCGCTATGGCTTCGCTACTTATAAAGTTTTACAGTAAACCTATTCTGGTTCGGTGTAGAATTAGTATTCTACATCAGTCCATAATAACTATTACAATAGGGGTATAGGAGACTGCTATATGGAGCTTTCAGATACCGACTGGGGGATCCTCGACCTCTGTAGCGAGGACCGCGAAACGCGCAAGAACATCGCCGCAGCGCTGGACAAGACACCGAACTACATCTCGAAAGAGCTCTCGAAGCTCAATGAGATGGGAATGCTCGAACAACCCGGTCCGGCCGAGAACTCCGGGATGCACGTCACGACGGAGAAAGGAGAGTTTGTCCTCTCGAAACAGGAGAAATACGAACGGCGGCAATCCGAACTGTTTGGCGAGCTCGTCGAGTCGGCTGTCGAACTATCCCGTGAGTTATCGGCGGAAGCTGACGAGGAGGTTACACCGGACGATATCGTAGTTGTGACCGAACAGGCGTATGACCTGCTTCAGAAACTGGAGAACCACAGTAGGATATCCCCGCAAGAAGCGGCAGATCGGTTCGGGACGAACCTCTATGCGACACAGGGAATTCTATACGAACTGTATTTTTTCGATCTTCTGGATCGCGCAGTCACGTCTGAAGGAGAGATCTATGATCTCACCGCCCGTAGTCGGCGACTCCTCGACGATCCGGTTCAGGCGACTGTGAAGGACGCGAATCGAACGTGGAACATGATCACGTCTAAAGACAGATCGGAGCCTTCCTTCGATGAGTGAGTACGAATGTCCCCTGTTTCTATAGTAGACACTAGAAGTAATTACTCACTTTAGGAACAGAGAGTTTGTCGAGAGCGGCGTCGATCGCTGCTGTTAGCTCGTCGAGCGAGTCAAAGAAACGGTTGCTAAGAGCCTTTTGCAGTTGC
>NZ_RKLR01000017.1 GCF_019599465.1 Haloarcula rubra | reverse complement strand
TAATCACGGGATTTGCACTCTCTTTCAGCCGACTTACGAAGTAGCCGTCGTTCTCGTCGATCAACGCGAAGCGGCGGTACTTGAAATACGCTAGGTCGAGCAGAACGAGCCGTCCTTGCAGCCACGACCCAGTCTTGAACAGCGTGCTGTCGTGCGTTTTCTCGTCCGTAACGTCGATCCGTTCAATCGTCTGGTCAGTAACGTTGTGGAGCAGGTGGAGCTTCGCTCCAGCCTGCTCCTCGTGGCGAGCTTGAAACTGCTCAGAGAGGAACTCGTGCAACCGCAACACAGTCCCATCAGCGATCATGACGTCTCTGAATCGGTCGATATCAGCGTCAACAGCATCGGGAACAGCGACCTCGTCGAGGCCCCGCTCGACGAGGTCGCGGAGATACTCTACGAGTGACGGCGTCAACCGTTGGTAGAAACCGCCGGGAGAGATCGTCTCATCAGCTGTGGAGTTGTAGCTCCGTCTGAACCCAGCGAGTGTTCGGCTCTCGCCTGCGGCGAAGCCGAACACGAGCGCCCAGACGAGGACGGGAATCTGTAGTTTGCTCTCTCGCTCGACCACGCCGAGTTCCTCGGCGTGCTCTTCGAGGAACTCAGATGGAAAAAGCGTAGTGAGTCGACGCATAATTCTCGATGAGGAGCGAGGGTTGTGCACAGACTTCTCCTCCTCATTCCTCTCGAAAAGTAGCCTCGATAAGCCGCCGCTGTCACGCGATTCTTCTCTTAGCTAAAGACGGATGCAAGTGGGCATTAGAACACCCCGTCAAACACGACACCGTCTCAAACTAGTGCGGTACGGAATCCGCTAGGCAACCCTCACCTGAGGCTATTTCCGTCCAGCGCTATCGTTCTCCGTATGGAAATTGGTCTCGTGAGTTGCACGAAGAGCAAGCGTGAGGACGCAGCACCGCCACAAGACCTGTATGACGGATCTGCGTTTTTCAGGAAAGCCCGCCAGTACGCCAGAGCAAATCACGATGACTGGTACATCCTCTCAGCGAAACACGGCCTGCTCGAACCCGATGGCAAACCTATCGAACCGTACGACGACACCCTGAGCGGCGCATCGGTCGAACGGAAACGAGACTGGTCGGAAACGGTCGACACTCAGCTCCAAGATAAGGGGTTGCTCAGGGACGGAACGCAATTCGTGTTCCATGCCGGCCGCGATTACTACGACGAACTCATCCCGCTGCTCGATGACGCTGACGCCACGATTTCAATCGAAACGCCGACCGACGGCCTCCAATATGGCGAAACACTCGTCTGGTACAACGATCACCTTTGACGCCAGATTCCCCGCTCCTTCACGCTCCCAGTGAGAGCGACTGTCTCTCCACCTCCCTGATCAGCCACATTTGACCGCCGATACTCGCACTCACAGCCACGCAAGCGACGAATTGTGCTGCCTGACGTACTGCGGCTTCAAACTCTTCTCTGGAATCGAGATTCGCTCCCCTTCGCGGTCAATGATCTTCCGCTGTAACACGTCACTCTCAGTCTCGAACTCAGGATGCACACGCAACCGGTAGTCCTGGTCAATCGTGAATAGCTCCCGGTCAAACTCCGCGTGGTGCGTCTTACTGAGCGCCAGCACGTTCGAGATATCGGCCCTGTGTGCGGGATAATCACTCCACGACAAGATATGCGCCACGTCCAGCAGTCCCGGGTGATCCACCCCCGAGATCGGGCACGTGCGGTCGTGCCGTGACAGAACCGTCGCACGGAACTCCGGATCGACCGACCGTGCATGGACAGTCGTTTCGTACGTTCCAGCCTGTTCCCCAGCATCGCTCACCGACGGTGTCCAGTCCGAATCAGCCCACTCCTCCACCGCGCTCTCAACGAACTGGAGGCCATCATCCGTCAACGCGTACTCGTCGCCGCGCTTCTCAACGAGGGTCATACTGCGCAGCCAATTCACCCGCTGCTTTGCCATGTCTGTCTCTCCGCGGCTCCACCCTAACTCTGGATGCGTATCGAGCTGCTGCTCACTCACCTCCCCGAGTGTCATCGACCCAGCAACCAACGCATACAGCAGACTTCGCAGCCCGACGTTCCGATCACACATAATTCGCAGCAGCGTCGCTACGTCACCGTGGTCGGTGTACTCCCGACCGGCGTCACCGAGTTCCCACTGGTCGTTCGTCTGGCTGAGGAACCCGACCTGTTGGAGATAGCTCACCCGCCGCATAATCGAGTCTCGACTGGATACATTCGTAAACGATCCGCGGTGCCACCCTACGAGTTCGTCTGTTGTTGGGTGATGGTTGGTCACGAACTCAAGCACCGCATCCAATGTCTCGACGTAGCGTGTCCCGCCCCCAAACATCGGGACGATACTACGGAGGCGATCTGGAGGCATGACGACACAGTGACAGGGCCAAGGTATGGATCTTTCTAGAATCGGACGTGCCGCCGTGGAGTACACGTTTTCTGACCCAGTATTCTACTAAGCTACAAGACATTCCAGCCGGAATCAACAGACTGTGACTCGCCTGTATGTCGTTCCTGTCGGTGACGATTGGATTCAGCGATTCAACGACACCGTTGCCTCGCCAGTATCTGTCCCTGCGGAAGCGCCTGAAGATCTCCAGAAACAAGCCGAAGCACGGATTTGGGGTACCACCGACGGGAATCAGAAACGCACGTTTTTCGAAGAAATGGAGACCGGTGATCCACTCCTCTTGTATAACGACGGTGATTTCTTTGCTGCCGGTCGTGTCGGCGCTGTCTTCGAAAACCCGTCAGTCGGTGACACGCTGTGGGATAACCCTGACAGTCGATTCATTTATACTGTCACCGATTACCAGGAGATATCTGTCGACCGAGAGCGAATCGCGCAGCTACTCGGGTACGAGGACAACTGGGTTCCCTACCGGTTCCTTCGCGTGTCCCAAGACGCAGTCAGTAGTCTCCTCCGGGAATACAATTCAGTCGAAGAAGCCTTCCAGGATTTCCATAACGGCGGCAAGATCGACCCACCAGACACTGGTGGGGACGATGACGATCCACGAGAACACACAGAAATACAGTGGTTACTCATTCAACTCGGCCTACGACACGGCTACTACGTGTACGTCGCCACGAACGACAAAAACCGCACGTACAACGGGCACCGACTCGGCGGAGACTGCGTCAAGAACCTCAACCTTCCTGGGTTCAGCGCCGCCGCCACGCGCATCATCGAATATGTCGACGTCATCTGGCTGCAAGACGATTTCATCGTCAAACTCTTCGAAGTCGAAAGCACCACCAGCATCTACAGCGGTATCCTCCGCATGACCGACTTCATGGTCAAAGTCCCAAACATCGCCGTCGACATGCACATCGTCGCCCCCGATGACGATGAGGACAAGGTTCGTGAAGAGATCAATCGGCCGACGTTCCAGCATGTGCTGGAAAATGCTGATCACTGTAGCCTCCGGTATCTCTCGTTTGCTGGCGTTCGGGACACATATGCAACCGTCGAGCAAGCCGGGCCGCTGCAAGACGTGTTTTGAAACTAGGGGATACGTCGATACACGGATGTACTCACTGCTGTTGATAACCGCCATACGTGACGGCCCTTACAGCATCCAATTTTGCCTCATTTAGTGAATAGTTTAATATGTAATGACAGACACTCTTACTAGATATCATGACGAGGTGGTGTGTGCATGCGCAGTGTGGTCGAAAGTTGGGAATCGCGCCGGAGATCATCAGAACGGTCGACCTGTTAATCGATGCGCCGTACGTCGTCTCTCGAACGGCACCGCAACTCCAATTCGAGTTCCCACCCTCTGCTCGACGAACGCAAGATTGGATCACCGAGTGTCCTCGAGCGGGTATCACTGCGTTTGCTGAACAACTCGGACGCAACGCTGCAGTCGCAGCCATTGTTCACTACGCGTTGGTCGGAGCGCAACGTGAATTTACCCCAGGGAGTCGTTTCCTGGGGTCGGCAATTACCAGTCAGATTCAAGACCGGCTCGAAACGCTTGAGGTCGTATCTGAGATCGAGGAGCCGGTAGCGACTGCACGAAACTTCCTTGAGAACAACCACACTGTCATTCGAGAAGCGTTGGAGCGTGCAGTCACAATCGAAAGTGAGGGTCAGCTCAGTTGTGACAACTGCGGGTACGTCTTCGAGTCCGCACCACAGCTGACCTGCCCTGACTGTGACACGCTGCTTGGCGGGTGGCCACAAATCGTCCACGAAGAGGCGAAACGTGAACGGCAAGACCGGTATGACCAGAAACTCTCTGGGGAAATCACTGAACACAACGCTGAATCACAGTTCGTTGTCATCGGGACAGCGCATCGTCCACCGGATTGGATCGAAGACGGCAGTCAAGTCGGGTACACGGTGAAGGATCGACGACTCCTCCTCGGGCGAGTGATCAATACCACCGAAAGTGAAGTGCACGTCGATTACGGTGACATGGGGTCGCTCCCGCTCGCAGAGGGGCTGTCCGTCGAGTTATGGAGTGCAGAATCACATATCACGACCATTCTGCAGCAATCCTGGCTGCTTGAAGCTCGACGTGGGTTTACTGGGTACGACACGGCAAGCCCGGATCACAAGCGCCTCGTACAGAACTCAACGCAGCTCCTTGACACGCTGCACAGCGACTCGCCACCGCAAATCACTCCGACGGATCACTCACACCTGACCAGTGTCGACCGAGACACCTTCCCACTAAATGAATCACAGCGAGATGTCGTCAACCATGTCCTCGGCATGCAGCCCGGGGATCTGTACACGGTCGTCGGCCCGCCCGGGACAGGGAAAACCGAAGTGATTGCCAAAGCAGCACAGGAACTGGCTAACGCCGGTGAGCGCGTCCTCGTCACATCACACACCAACATCGCCGTCGACAACGTCATCGAGAAACTCGCCGGTGACAACCCGCAGCGAGTCGTCCGCGTCGGTCGGCCCGAAAAAGTCTCGACGAAAGCGAAAGAACTGATGTTGGACAAAGTCATCGACAGCGACACAGCATCAGTGAGCGACTTGTTACAGCGTGTCGATGAACTCAAAGCCCAGATTAGTGAGCATCAAGAGCGAATCAACGCGCTCGAAGAACACAAACAGTACCTCACCAACGATGTCGACCATCGACTACAAGAGTCCAATCGAGTAGGTGAGATCGACGCTGAAATCGCCGCCGAACGCGAAGAGTTGACTACACTCCAACGAGAGCTCCGCGACAAATGGGAGGAATCCGAAGCCACATCAGTCAAGCAAGCCGATATCACCGGCGCAACCCTGGTCCGTTCCCAACTTGGCGGGCTCGCGCGCGTTGATTTCGACACCGTCATCATCGACGAAGCCAGCCAAATCAGCACGCCAATGGGACTCCTGGCAATGGCGACCGCGAAAAAATGGGTCGTCGTCGGTGATCACAACCAGTTATTGCCAGTCCTGAAAAGCATCAACACTGACTCTGGGCGCCCCCCAGCTGGGGCAAGCATCTTCAACTTCCTCCGGGACCGCTTCGGCGAAGACGCATGGCTCCGCACGCACTACCGATCTGCTCAGCCGATTATCGGATTCGCACGCGAGCATGTCTACGACTCAAACATCGAGATCGCTAACACCGGGACGGAAGCCATCACAACCCCCTCGCACCTGCGCTCCGACGACCTGTTTGTCGATCAAATCCTCGACGAACCAGTGTCGATGGTGGCAACCAGCGCTGAGCAAGGCTGGCGTAAACGCTACGGTAGCCCGTTCAACAAGCAGGAAGCCCAAGTCTGTGTCCAGTTAGTCACACGCCTGGTCCAAGACTACGGCCTCGACCCGGACCAGATCGGCGTTATCACTCCGTACCGCGGACAACGGAACGTTATCCGCGACGAACTCGACACCGAGTACACCGTCGACGTTGAAACCGTCGACGGCTTCCAGGGTCGCGAACGCGACATCATCATTTACAGTGTCGTCGGCACCGACCCAGGCAGCCTGCAATTCGCCGGCGATCGCAACCGGTTCAACGTCGCCGCAACACGCCCGAAATCCAAACTTATCGTCATCGGTAACGTAGACCGTATCGGCAGCAAAACCACGCGCGACAACATTCTTCGCTCCTTCATCGCGTACGCTGACAGCAACGACGCGATCTTCGACTGGGACAGCGAAACCACGGTTTCCCCGGACCTCCCTACCCCGATCACTGCCGGTGCTATCGACGATGAGTCTGCAGATGAGACCTCCGAACTCCCTGAGAAAGACCTGGGGAGGCTCAGTGATATCGTGACAATGCAACCCACAAGCAACGGGGAATTGGCCTCACGGTGGAACCTCGACTCCGGAAAAGACGTGCATCGCTATCTTACCTCAACGCTCGACGAATACTTTTACCGGGATGATTCCGTGCGGATCCGAGCAACTCCCGAAGCAGAGCGCCTCGTCAATTCACAAACCTGAGACCCTACAGTCCAAGTGAGTTGCGCCGGCCACAAGGAACGTTCGGGCGTGACGAAGCAGCAACGTCGCGCCGGTTGTCAGCGGTGATCGAATCTGTATCATCGTTCAGCAATGTGACAATCTGGTCGTGCTCCTTGTGCGATTTCTAATCGCTGGGCCGTGGTGAATCGCCAGACGTGGCTTGATTTCACAGTTTCACTGCCTTCTTGGTTTTGTAAACCGCACACATCAGGACGAGTTCTCGGAATTCGCCGTACCAAGTTCGCGCACGTACAGCATCGCCGAGCGTGCGCTTGATCGTCGAGAAAATGGTCTCACACATCGCTCTCTGGCGGTATCGAGACCCATCGACCCGCGCGTTGTGCGCGTGATCGATGGGCCGGAACTCACGATGCTTTATCAGCGGTCTCACGCCCTCTTCGTGGAGTTTGTCGCGTAACTCCATCCAATCGTAGCCTTTGTCAGCGGCGAGACTGGCGAGGTTGTCCGCGTTGCGGCGGGCGACCTGCCAGCCGAGCTGTGTGTCGTGGCGTTTCTCGGTCGTACAGTGAACGTCCAGAATGGCTTGGCTTTCTGTGTCGACGAGAGCTGTTGTTTTGAGCGTCTGAACTCGGTAATTCGTCCGGCGGCAGTAGTGTTTGCTGGCGTTTTCGCGGTCGAAGAACGTCGCGTCGATAGCAGCGTGTTCGCTCGGCTCGTGCAGCTGCGCCGACAGGCGCAGCAGCACTCGCCAGAGTGCTGTCTTGATTCTGTCAAACCACTTGATTAGCGTGGAGTGGTCTGGGAGATCGGTCGCTTCGAGGCCGATCTCCCCGAGAATATGCGGCATCTCGCTCAGCAAATCAAGTGCTTCTCTGTAGGATTTCTCCAGGTAAACCCGCAGACAGTGCAGCGACACTACCGCATACTCAGCGAAGCAGCCACCCCCTCCGGGGGCGGCGACTTCGCCTCGCTCACCAACAGCATTTTTAGCTAACTGAACGACTTTGCTCGTGAAGCGGGAGATCTTCGACATAGAGCATCGGCGGTTTCCCGCTTCATCTTCCTAGTTCTGATGGTCGAGGCCGACGCTGTCTAGCGATTCACCAGAGCCTACTGAACTCGACACGGTCTCGAAGATACTCGACCTCAAGCAAATCCTTGACTCGGATATAGTCTGGCCGCGAGAATTCGTGGGTCCCGCCTGACCGTTTATGATTCGAGTACCAGTTACTTGACTCGCCAAAAAGATCACTGATCTCGCCCATATTCAGTCCGCTTGCTGTTCGAAGCTTCTCTAACTGGCTGATATCTGTCTCACGAACCTCATACGAGTCCCGACTGGCAATCGTGACAGCCTTGTTCTGAATCTGGCGTTCACGTTTATTCACCATCTGCTCTGATTGGCGAGGTGACAATCAATTAATGCACCGGCTGTCCAAGGCGGGAGACATTACTCCTGCTCTTGGAGTGGATCGGTCACGAAAACGACCTGTCCACTATTCACTTCGACTAATCCCTTCTCTTCAAGTCGTGTGAGTCCGGCGCGTAGCTGTTCCTCGGTCGAATAGGTGTCTGGTGCAAACTCGGCGATGAAGCTCGCCTTCTCGACTGACTCTCGGCTTCGGAGTTCGTAGAAGAGAGCCCGTTCGGCATCAACGAGATCTGCCAACCGCTGCACTTTCTCGACAAGATCGTTCGGCAACCCTTCGATGTCTGTAAACGTCGATTCGAGCTGGAAAATCGGATGCTTTTTTGCATCCTGTACAATCCATTCGTATTCGTCGACACCGTAGTTTAGCGGCAATTGGTCGTCGATTTCTGCCGCGAGTACGTCGAAGTCGATTCCACGCGCGATCAGTGCTTCCACGTCGTTTCGGTCATCGTCCCGCGGTGTCATCGATTTGAATAGCGTTATATCGACCCAACTGAGTCGATACACGGTCAAGCGTTCACCCTCGAATACAGACTCGGAACGTGTTTGCATACCCTCAGAGAGCGACAGCTTCGACATCACCTGCCGGTCGAAGAGATCGATGTGGCCCTCGTTGTATTTGAGAACACTCGTAGCGCCCAGCGAGTCATAATCCGGTTCGGTGTGTTCCTTCGGCTCGAAGCCAAGTTCGAGCAGTGTTGCTCGGATACGCCGGTAATATTCGTTTGTTGGCGTGAGCAAATCGATATCTTTGGTAGCCGGTTTGACTGTTTCGAGCGCCATCGCACCACCCCCAAGAAGATAGACAACCGCCTCTTGTTCCAGCTGTCCGTCGATCTTCTCTAACGTCTCCATAATGTCGTCCCGACTTGAGTATCGCTGCTCGTCGCTCATCGTCTGTTTTCTCTGCATAGATGTTGAAAAGAGTACTGTTGACCTGACATCGGCCCGGTTCGCTACGATTCCCCCGTTTCTTCCGGCAGCTGGCTGACCGCTCGCTCAACATCGAGATCGTACTGTGTCCCTGTATCTACTACCCGCTGCCACGAGGGAAACGAACTCGACAGATCTGTCGGCAGTACGTTACTGTCACCACGCTGTTCGACAAACGTGACCAGCGCCTCGATTTCACGTTCCATACCGTAGATGCTTGCTGTCTCCTGCAGCCCCGTTAGTGAAATCTCCCCTCGCATAACCCCATCGAGTACGACAAGAATACAAAACCGGACTAATCGATGCTCGATACGACGGCAAAGTGCGTGACAGACCGCTTCTGCTGGGTGCACTTGCAGGTCACCGGTCTTCTCAGCGGTATTTCTGTAGAGTAGAGGGGCATCAGCGACGGTGAAATCAAATCCGAACTGTGGGAATGCAGCGAGTCCGGTAACTGTCCACTCAGTGTCGTCCACGAGTTCATCGGCCAGCCCCTTCGTCGACTCACCTGGAACGACCAGTGCCTCACAGGGGGCCGCCCAGACGATCGTGGCATCTGGAAAGACGGGTTTGATCTCAACTCGCTGTGTGTGGCGGGCGACAGCCTCTGCAAGTCTGCCGAGTTTCTTATATTCGGATTTCAATTCGTAATGTCCCCGATCTGGCTTTGTGACGAACTGTCGTCTGACTAATGTCGAGAGGAGCTGTTGTACACGAACACGGCTGAGGTCGACACGCGTAGCAATCTCTGAGGGACCAAGTGGTTTCTCTACCCAATAGAGAACCGTTAGTAGAGACGGCGTCAAAAAGTCTGGAAGGTCGACGTGTGGAACGGAGTCTGCAGCGGTATCGAGTGCTGTCGCGACGTCGCTTTGCTGACGCCGGTAGAAGATTTTCGACCCCTCCGTTGTTTCGAGTCGTTCTACAAGCTCCTGCTCACGAAGTGTCGCAACTCGTCGCCGAACTGTTCCGGATGCGAGCCCTGTTCGCTCACTGATCTCAGAACCCTCCAGCGACTTCTGTCGAAGACTGGAGAGGATTTTGAGATCGCTCTGCTGGAGCACATGTAAAATTTGGATCGGACTGTATATAATAGCTGTGAGCCAGGTTTTACAAACCTCTTTTTGATTGGCTATGGCGATGGGAGATATCTTTTGATTCTGATACACCGAAACAGTGGCTGTGAACCGCCTCGGGGTCAAGCGCTGAGGCACTCGCCATGCTTATTTTTGCAGCGACTGCAGATACGCATCTCAAGCGTTGGATCGACGAAGCTGGGTTCCATTCACCCACCCGCGAGTTTGAGACATTCCTTACCGATTGAGACTATTTTCACTCCCCCATTCCTGAACGAAGACGCTGTTCAATGTGTTCGACAGAGTGGGTTGCGAGTTCCGCCGCGGTGCAGTCGTAGAGATCGCGGAGGATATCGGCTTGTGGGGGAGACAGGGATAGTCAAAATGGGGGCATGCGGTGAGGTAGTCACGAACCGAGGCACCCACCACAATATTAATGACCATCGGGCATATATTTGAATTCGAATATGCTCAAAGGGCATTTTGAGTCGGCGGGAGCGAGTATCGAGTACGGTGCTGCTGGCTGTCTCTTCCCCGTCGAAGAACTGGATGCGACAGTGCTCCAGTACCGAGATGCTCAACTCGCGCTCGATGATGTCGATGGATCTGACGTCATCGTCGTCGCCCCGACGAGCCTCGCAACCAGTTACTTCCTCACCCAGTACGCACTTACTGCGATCCCCATCGACAGTCTCTCCACCGCTGTCCGGACACAGATCGACGCTGCACTTGACGTTCGCCTCGACACGTTCGAACTCATTCAAATTGGTAAGTGGAACAGTGACAGCGCAAATCATTCACTCGCAGAATTCGCGGACGCCTGACCGCTAACGCTTGGACGTACGGATACAGACAGCCTCCAGCAGTACACGACGACCAATGACCGAGACACTCGCCGACAGATACCCGGAAGCTTCCCCGTACATCCAGCAAGCCGTCGACGAACACGGCGAAGACTGGGTGCTCGAACACTATTACGAGCAGCTCTATCCGCTCGGGCAGGTGATGGCGATGCCCGAAAAGGACGAACTTCCGTTCTACGACGCGGACGAGCACGACACGCTGACAGAAGAAGAACGGGTGGAAATGTACCGAGCGTGGGCACAATACCGGGAGAACCTTCGTACCGGGACGAAACCTGACGAGTGACTCCCCGCCCTACATTTTTCTCAGCGGTAGGTCTTGAGTGAGTCGGCAGTCCTCACAGATCACAACCACGACAGACCTGTGTTGAGCTCCTCGAGAAAAGAGGGCTGAATCTGTACGTTGGGTGGGAACGATAGCTCCTCTCCCGCTCTTTCCGAAATAGTTTCCCGTAGGAACGGGTGCGCTGGATCGAACGACGGGCTCGTTCGGATACGATAGTCGCTGTCGATGGTGAACAGCGCGGCGTCGAATGCCCGGTGGTGCAGCGAGTTCAACACGAGGACGTTCTCCGGGTGCTCGGCAAGATCAGGATGCTGGCTTCGCGGGAGGATGTGCGCTAGGTCCAGGAGATCGTCTTCTTGAATCCCGGTCATGGTGCAAGTATGGCCATAGCGATCAAACGTTTTTTCGCGAAAGGCGTCACTGACGACAGTTTCGGTGGTTTCGTAGCGTCGGACTCGGCCACTCTGGTCAAGGGTTTCGCCGGTTGGCCACTGGGCGACCTCTCCGGTCTGGATCCAGTGCTGCCAGACGTCAGGTGCCTCGCTATCGTCGTTCTGCTGAGCGCGCTCGTGGAGCCACGTGACCGGGACAGCGTTGGTATTGAGTATGGAGAAGTGGAACTGGTAGTTCGGGATCTGCGTGCCGCCCTCAGCATGGTACGGCCCGACTTCGAAGTGGTCTGGGACGCAGAGCCCACAGAACTCGACGACGCCTGATTCAGGTTTGCGGAAGACGAGGACAGGTGGGACGTCCTCTCGCCGCCCGGCCGCGGCCCTGTCGAAGGCAGTCTTGATTTTCTGGTTCTGTGCGGACTCGTCGTAGGGGTTCGAGGCCTTTGCGTCGCCCCAGTAGCTGATGTAGCCGGCGTTGACCGCGAGCGTGTCTTCCCATGGGTCATCGTGCTGGGAGACGCCACTATCGTTCGAGACAAGTACCAGCGCCGCAGGCGTATCGGACCGATCCGCTCCGAGATCACGGATACCGCCGGTGTTCTTGATACCGCTGTCGAGGGGGCCACGAATCCACCGCAAGAACTGGTCGTCTGAGTTGCGGTAGCTCCCCGTGTCTCGGTATTGTTGGCCGACCTGGAACGCATGTTGCATGATACCGCGGCGTTACCGCCCTCAGTTAATAAATGCCAGCGTGACAGGCCCTATGCGCGCGCAGCAAACGCATGTCCGGCGGGTTTGAAAGATTCCTCTGCATGGAAACCGTTGAGGCGTTCGTCGACGAGAGACGGAACATTCACGGCGACGCGGAGGGCTTCAAGAGAACAGAGTGGTTCGGTCTGACGTGGCGAGGCCATACTGGAGGACGTTCCGATGACTAACAACGAACAAGAGACATTTCAACTGCGGTTCGAGGACGGGGCCCTCGTCGAAGACCCGACAGCTAACGAAACGACCAGCGCCGACCATACTGCCGACCCCATTGAACCAGGAGCCCGAACAGGCTACACTGTCGAAGCGAAAGCTGGTGCACTCGAGGTGAATGCACAACTTCGGGCGGTGACCGAATCGCACGGAGGTATTCTTGCATTCGGGTCGAGACACCACGCAGAAGCGTACGCCGGTCAGTTGTCGGCGTCGGACGGGTCGCTCAGAATCCAAGCCGTTCCTGAGAACGAACCAAAAGACATCGACGCGTACCTCCTCGCCGATCATAACCCGTCAATCAAGGAACCGGCCGACGTCGACGGGGACACGTGGACGTTCGACGTCGGGGCAAACCTCTACGGTGCGCTCGGCGAGGCAATCCTCTTAGAATCACCAAAGCCACACGCACTTGTCTACTTCGTCCGGCAAGACCTGGACATCGACGAGGATAACCTCGAGTGGGGACTGAACGTGGATGTCAATCGCGGCCGACTGCTCTCGGTCGATTGTTCGGACGGGAAAGAACGGTGGACGCCGGACTGTGTCGTTGAGGCCAAGGACGGGTGGGACGGTGCGCTGCTGGAGCGGTACTACTGTGAAATCAAGACCGGCGGGGCGTCATTCGAGCGGTCGCAGGTCGAATCGATGGAAGCACTGGCTAGGAATGAACGCATCCTGAAGATTCGGGTCAGCATTGAGGAGCTACCCGATCAATATTCGCTCCGGATTCGCGAGGTAGCACCATCACAATAGAACGCCCTGTTGAAACCGTCAGTAACCGATAATGGGCGCGCTGAATACAGCGGATACAGTCATCGCAACCCCGAACATGGGTAGACTGGAGTCAGGCGATTATTCACCGGTTTGATCGAGGGAGTCGTTCTGTACGAGATAGCTGCGAAGGACGGCGTATGCAGTGCTGGGGGATCTGGGCATTCAGTAATCACCCGGAGAGGAACCCACTTCGGGGAAGTGGCTATTGACCTCAAATCGATCAGCCTGTTTAACCAACAAATCGGAGAATGCTCTCTAGCTGTTGGTTAAGGTAGCCAGACATGCCATCGACCGTGCTCTAGTGAAAACTGCAGGCTGGACACTGCACACGTCACAGCTGTTGTGACGGGGAGATTTAGCATGAGAGCGTTGCGTGCGTTACGAACACACGCACCGACTCTGTACAGAAGGAGGTGCTGCCGGTTGCTGTAGCTAGCATAGCCGGGCGTCGGCGGCGGCAGGGCACGTGCCACCGCGTCCACCTGCAGTGAATGTGTACGGTTACCTGACTATCCAGTCACTGTCACAGGGCTCAGGCGGGTTCCCCCGTCACAACGGGCGTGACACCACCGATGGACGCTTTCTGGTCTGAACCGTCGATCAGGTCTAACCCAACGTAGCGCTTCTCCAACAGCCCTTCAGCGGTATCCATGTCCATCGCGAGGATCAATGTGGCCTCTTGCGTACTGTCGATGCAGCGGCGTTTCTCGACGAGGTCGGCCCCACCGAGGTCGATAAGGGTATCCCAGACACGAGCGACCGTCTGTCGATGAGGTTGGCGTCCTAATGTGCCGACGAGGGCCGTCTCGACGTCGTCTTTGGTCATGAACACGCCACTGCCGTCAGTCCGTTCGGTGGCGAACTCCGGCCAGGCTTTGGCGACCTTGATGGCGCGGTAGGTGTTCTGCCGGTTCGACTCTTCGACGAACACGTTCTTGACTTTGGTCTCCCGGCAGTTGGCGAAGAAGTCCAGCGGCGATGAACTCGGCTCGGCCCCAGACTGGTCAGCATCTGTCGGATCTGTGTCGGCGTCCATCTGGGCCACACGAGCGATGGCGCTTTTCGCAATCTCGTGTGTCTCTTCTTGCTCCTCTTCGAGGTCGTCCAGTCGGGATTGGTTGGTCGCCGCCTGACCGCTGGCACTGGTCGCGATTTCGTGGGTCTTCTCTCGTTGAACTTCGAGTTCCTCGACGCGTTCCTGCAGGTCCTCGATGGTCCCGACGAGTGTCTCACAGAGCTGCACGACGAGTGGGTTGACGTCCGCGTCGTCGAGGGCAGCAAGCAAGTCCGCGGGGTCGTCGTCGCTCTGGCTGATATCCATCCCGAGCTGCTCGGCGAGCGCACTGTCTCGGTCGTCTGCGTCGGTACTGTCGTCGTCGCTTGTCGTAGATCGTGGCATTGTAACCACAGTGCCCGTCCCGGAATCGAACCGGGCGTCCCGACCACGGTACGGGCGACGGTCTAGTGCGGGTACTTGCCCCCATTCGGCACAGCGCCGCGGCTCGCGAAGCTAACAGAGTCGCTGCGTGCTGACTCGCGACCGCCGTGGGAATCCCCGCTCGGACTGTCTGGTCAGTTCACCGGTGCTGGCGACGAACAGCCCTGAATGCCCGGCCCACCTCGGTGGCGATAGTCCCGAACAGGCACTTCGAGCGTGCGGAGGTCCGCACGACGAACGGCTTCGGTGAGCCGACGTCGGCGTGGTCGGTCACCGATAGACGCGGCTATCCGGAGGACAGTCTCGTGGGCGAGGTCCGCGAGGAGGGTCCCAGTGATGGTCTGGGCGTCGTCGTTCGTCGCACAGACGAGGAGCCACGGGTCGGACTCGTACGTCTTTAGAACGACCACTTCGCCCACTTCCGGCAGTGTCGTCGTCATCGCCGTCGCCTCCCCTGCAAGGCGTCGGATGGACAAACTGCCTGCAGGTCGCGAGCGTGTCGGTAGAGGACGGTGCGGCCGGCGTCAGTCAGTCGGTACGCGTTCGTGCGCTCGTCGAGTTGCTCGGGGGAGAGCAAGCCCAATTCGGCGAGTTGGCTGAGGTTCTGGTAGAGCCGACTGTGGTTGATCGGGTCGGCGTACCGGTCGTCGAGATAGTCCTTGAGCGCGAGGCCGTAGGGTTCGTCGTCGACGGCGGCGATCGCTTCCAGCAGGTCGCGCTGGAAGCCGGTCAGGTCGTGGTAAGACGTCATGCCAAATCACCATCGTCAGCATCTCTATCGTGTCCACCGACTGTGAATAGCCGGCCGTCGTCTATCTCGATAAGTTTGCCAGCGAGATGGCCGGATTGAGACGGTGCTCTGCGCTCGCGCTCGATAGGCTCAGCAAAGACAGCGAGGCAGTCCTGACAACAGTAGTCGTGTTCAGCACCGCCGGCATCGATGTCGGACCCGACACACGTTGACGAGTGCGGTGCGGGTCGGTCTGTCGCCATCGTTTCTGTAGAACGAACCGGGGTAGAGCGTCCGGTTTCCGGCCGCTTATCAGTAACTGGCGTGGAGGTGGAGACCGGTCGGCGGACGAGTACTTTGTCACCCCCAACGCTCCACCGGCGACCGATTCCCCATTTCGTCTCTTTGGTGCCATCTTTGGTCACGTGTGTAGCACCTCCCGTCGTTGGAGTGTGACCTCCGTCGGCTCGGTGACCCGGCGGTACAGGTCGTACTGATTTTCGACAATCGCGAAGTCGCTACTCCATCCGGTGTAGTGAGCGAGGCTGCCGCGGTAGCGCAGCAGCAACTCGTCGGGTAGCTCGGCACTGTGTGGGTTCGCACGCGGTTCGGCGTCAGCCATCAGGCACACTCCCCGTTTCTCGGACGGCCGCTGCCAGTCGGCACGTATCGCGTCTGTGTCCGGATGGCGAGTGTGTGGGTGTCAGATTTGGACCAAGCCTTTTCCGTGTGAATTTCTGACACACGTCTCGGGCCCCGGTCGTTTCGTTCTCCCCCCGCCATGGCCCAAAGCCCACCCCCCGGGGTCCTGCCATGTCGCTTTGTCATCGTCGCTTGAAGCCAGCTCCAGTCGTGCTTATCCAACTGGTGGGCGAGTGGATAGGGAAGACTAGTTCGTGTCGGTGATTGAAAGTCGGTTTTCGCGATGTGAGTTTCGTCTGCGAGGCACTGTGGCGGGTTTGCAGCTGTCTCAGGCGATGACCGAATGTTGACCGAAAGTGACCGAAAGAATCGTCGTCTGGTGGTTTGAGAATCGGCGAATCGTGACCGAAAGCGCTGGTGCTCGGTGGGCATGGTGGCATGGTGGGTAGTCAACGGGCGATGCGGCGCGGCCGGTGGCGAGGTTTCAAGCCTCCCCGTATCGAGTGCGTTCATGCGGTGCGTTACCGACGCGGCGCCCGTGTTCAGGCACGGCGTCGCACTCGGTTTTCCAACGACGCCCAAGGAGCGACGCGTCGGCCGTGCTAAGACTGTGCAGTGCGCAACCACTTAGTAGTTTGCGTCTATTGGTGCAGTTATGAACCACATGGCGTCTGATAGCACCAGTAGGGGAGAAGAGAGTATTACCGGGATAACTAATAAAACAGCGGGCGATGGCGGTGATATGCCCCCGGAGGAACGCCGGAATGTAGTTCTTGAATTCATGGCAGAGCACGGGATAGCACTCCCTCCAAAGGCGATATTCCGGGGACTTAAAATCGAGAGGGGAATTACATTCAGCTACCGAACCGTTCAGACGATTCTATCTGAGCTTGAGGATCAAGGTCTAGTTGCGAGAGTTGACAAGGAATCTCTTGACGAAGGTAACATTCAACCCATCCCAGAGGATGAGGCCGGAAAGCGGGCATACTACATGATTACGATGGATGGGCGTCGTGAAGCCGGAGCTTCCAACGGCGACTAATACCACTATTCTTCGCCAACAAGCGAAATTACTAAGTGGGCGTAAGCCCTGAGTATCAACTGAGAACGCACGCGTCGCTGGTCGATTTCCGCCGTTCAGGAAATCGCCCCGGTGTTGGAGCACCGAGGCGCGTGGGTTCTTGGACAACCCATGTCGAAATCCGAAGTCAACCCTCAAGAACGTACCGCACGCGAACTACTCACCCAGCGTCCGCTTTTCCTCGGCGTTGACGGCGTCGGTGATACCCATTACTGGGACAGCTACGACAAAGCCGTGGTCGTAGTAGCAGGCGACGACGCCGAGAAAGTCAAGTCGGCTGATACGCGCTTCTGGATGCTCGGTGAGTGGTGCGAATACACTCGTGAGGAGCGCGGTTGGGACGAAGGCCCACATGTCGGTGGGTCACTGGTCGGCGATCTCGTCCGAGGTGTCGACGCGTGAGTTGTACCGTCGAAGAACGGAAGCGGGTACTGTGGGCTGCGCGGGCGATTCGGGATTGTGTGCCGACGGTCGCCGTCGACGTCGTCGCGCCGAACGCGAGTCAGTACGACGCGTGGACGCTCGACGCCGTGTTGTGTGACGCTGAGGGCATACCACCCGAGGTGTTACGGGAGTTGGCGCTGGTGGGATTGACGCTCAGGCCAACGCCGTCGCAGCCGGAGTATCAGCACGTGGCGGCGACGGTGTAGAGAGGCAGGGAACTAACCGACAGACTTCTGCATACGGCCCAGACGTTCTTCGCCGAACCCGTATAGAGTGGTATTCGCTTGGAGAGGGGCGACACTGCAAACGAGG
The DNA here is from genome assembly GCF_019599465.1 of Haloarcula rubra. Classification (GTDB taxonomy): domain Archaea; phylum Halobacteriota; class Halobacteria; order Halobacteriales; family Haloarculaceae; genus Haloarcula; species Haloarcula rubra. The sequence continues at coordinate 46,179 of NZ_RKLR01000017.1, read as the reverse complement.
AACCTCATTAGATACCATCATTGGTCGTAAAATAACTGGTTCAGCACGATGGCGGTGGCGGTGATAGTTTCTTCAAAAAACTCGATTTCGCGGGAGGTAAAGCTACGGCGTGTGTATAACGTATCCAAAATGTAACTTGTTTTCTTGCTATTAACTCACGTCGTCGATGGTGGATGGCAGATTATTCCGGCAATCCCTCCGAATACAAGGTGTACTGGTTTGCACGGGACCTGATCGCCTCCAGTTACGGGAGTTACGCCAAAAAAGAAAAAGCAACACTCAAAGAGCTATCATCCGACTCGTACAGTCCCGAAGGCAACTGAGTTTCTCCTCCTGAGCCACCAATCGCGCCATAGTCTCTGGCTGGTGTCGAATCTTAACCAGTGAGCACAGGTATGCCCCTCTGTTCCATCCGCGCAAACCACCACCCGGTACCTTCACCGCGAGGCGTTCTCGATCGACCGTCGGAGCCACGGCTCGAACGCGACGTCACCCTCGATATCGTCGCCTTGCCCGACCTCTTCTCCATCAGGATTGCGTCGACCATCGGGCCCACCTGGTCCACTGGCGTGGCCCCACCAGTTGTCCGTCGCATCTAGCGTGGTGTCGTCACGATTGAACGCCCCCAGGCGCGTGTTCCCCGCAATGTCGTTGAAATCGACGGTCGTCTCATCAGCTGCCACCTTGACCTCGATTCCCAGGTTGTTGTCTTCGATCACGTTCTCGGTAGCCAGATAGCTCGTCCCGTCAGCCTCCACTTCGAACCCGACGCCGTCGAACTGTGAGTTCGGATCCGACAACACATTCCTCAGTTCGTTGCCGATTACCTCGACATCCTCGGGCACCTTGTCGTGGTTCCCAGTTCCCCGAATGACGACACCGAATCCGTAGGCAGTCACCTCCTCAGCAATGTCCGTTGCGACGTTGTCCTCGACGACGGCACCGGTGACGTTCCCCTGGATGCTGATGGCAGCAGCGCCCCCAACGTCCTCGTTGCGTATGTTCTGTACCAGATTCTGGCGTACCGTCGGATCCTCGATGGCATCACCGTCGCTTCCACCGAAGATGTTGATCCCGTCGACGCCGTAGAAATTACCACCAGGGTCGTCCCGCTCGAAATCCTGAACGACGTTGTTCGCGATGATGACATCGTCGGGCGTATTGCTGGCCCTGACAGCCTCGGAGGTCGTAGTACCCGTCGCCGCCGGTGGCGTGACCTCGAACCCGTCTAGCACCGTTGCATCAGCGCTGAGGATCACCTGCCCTTCGATAGTCGCCTCGTCGTTACGGTCGCCGTCACCAGGTGTCCCACTGTTGGGGCCATCGAGTGTGAGTTCCTCGACGTCGACTGTGACATCCTCGTCGTACGTGCCCGCTTCGACACAGATCGTGTCGCCAGTACTCGCACTGTCTATCGCCGACTGGATGGAGTCACCATCACTTACAGTCGCGTCGCAGTGTTGACTCGCGCCTGAGAGTCCGGCATACGCTGTACTTGCTACGACAGCGCCGCCGAGTGATTGCAGTACTGTCCGTCGTCGGAACTGATGGGTATCTCGGGTCATAGGTGGTTGAGACCGCCCGTGCTCGGGCGGACCGTACATATCGGTGTCACGACTGGGGCATAAATAACTGTAGGCAAGCTAATCATTAAGTGGGCCTCAGACGAAGAGACGCAGTTCGACACGCAGATGCACGACGGCCCCGGAGTGGTTTTCACCCGGGGGGACAACAGACTCGCCATGCACCCGAGTGCCGAGACATTGGCCGAGCGAGCGCGCGAGCAGTACGGCGTCGAGATAGACGTCCACGAGTTTCCTGAAGGAACGAAGACAGCCGCCGACGCTGCTGCTGCGGTCGGTTGCGAACAGGCCCAGATTGCCAGCAGCATCGTCATGACCGTTGACGGTGACGTAGTGGTGGTCGTGACCAGCGGTGCCAACCGCGTGAGCGAGGCGAAACTCGCCGCCCACTTCGGTGTCCCGGAGGATGCGGTGTCGATGGCCGACGCCGGCCGGGTCAAAGACCAGATTGGCTGGTCGATCGGCGGCGTCCCGCCGTTCTGCCACGACACGCAGGTTCCAGTCCTGTTCGACGAGACTCTGACAGAGTTCGGCACCATCTGGGCAGCGGCCGGCACGCCTGAAGCGGTCTTCCCGATTGCACCGTCCCGGGTTCGGGAGTTGTCGGCGGCGACGGTCCTGGACATCGCCGAATAGGCTCCCGCCCCCAAACGTTGTAACGGCGGCCGCAGAATATCAACATATATAACAATTCGACTCATGACCTGGAACGTCGACCAGTCGGCGAACAGTAGCGGCCGAATCAAGGGTCGGGCACACCTCACCACCAAAATCGATTCTGGACGGAGAGGATAGATACGATTATTATTGTAATCGGTGTGCACTGAGGATGAATGCGGACTATTTGGTCGAGTGACTGTCGCCTACCATAGCGACTCAAGAATTGGTCGACAACAGTCCGCAGACACCTCGACAATCACGCTTAGGGTGGACCGATTCCGAGTTGCTCTCCCGACAGTTGCCTCACCACTTCGATCCGACGACCTGTTGTCATTACGATCCCTTACGCGCTCTGAAAGCACAAACATAGCGCTGACCACTCCGCGCGGCATCCGGGCTGTCACGCCCATGACTCGGCTTCTTTCGCACACGGACCAGTCACAAGAACGTGCTCTGTGGCACAGAAATCCTCTCGGTCTCTTGCGCCCCATATCTTAATTCACGCTCTCATGGAGTAGCAGCGTTTCCATCGAGTCAACAGAGCCAGCATTTCATGTTCTGTATCGCTTTCTTCAGCGCTTCGACAGTGTCGAGGCTCTTTTTGCTGACGTTGAGGAATGCGTATTCTTTGAGGAGGCTTCGGACGCACCGGACCGATAGTGCATCTGTATGCTCCAGATCTTGGATTTACGTTTAATATCTCCACATTACGAGTTCGAATATTCCATATCTATATATTTGGGAGGTCAATATGAGATTTCGAGGATGGTTTTCCAACATATAGGCTCAAAATGGCACAATATGTCTATAGGTATCTGTAATATATCTACGTCTATTATATAGTTAGATATATGCGACGTATAGATTTGTAACAGCATCCTGTACCTCAATGTCTATGAACCATCTCGAGAGAGTTCGGCTGAGTCGAACTAAGGAGATAGTCATAAACTGAGGGTAGAAGTGAAATGTTTGTTCGCAAGTGTACCAAGACAAGCGGATAAGCTAAGCTCGTGTAGTAGTATGTGAGACCACTCCAAAAGATAATGCGAGTACTCATGTTATCCAAGACTTCTACTCGATCAACAGAGTTTCGATAATCCGAACTCAAGAGAATTATTGTGGCGACATCAGGACTGCCACTTAGTTTGGAGTAGTTCCAACCCCATTCTTGTAAAACGCTGGAGAACCAGTATAACCCGATGGAAGTCGATTACATGCGATGATCCGGGTGGATTCAAAACGCTGTCCGGGGGCATGCAGGCTCAAATATCGGTTCGGTAGAATCGAACTTTCATATAAACATTGATTAAGAACTGGTACACATAAATGCCTGCTAACACTGTGACCACCATCACAGTATAGCTAGTATTTCACGAGGATATTTGCAATTCGAGGTGATACAGTCCCTGCAGGTAATAGTAATAACCCTCGACAAAAAGAATGGGAGAAAAGCGAGTCATCATTCTTCCATCTCTACTGGCGTGGTAATATTTGAAACTTCAGAAGTGTCGTAATCGACCAACGAGAGCCCAATAATTGAAAAAGACTACCCCGGTACTCTGACCGACGGCGGACACTGCTGAGAGAAGGCATCGAAAGAAAAAATGAGAGCGCCACAGATCATCTTCCTGTTTTTTACGATAGACTGGTTACAACGAGGGTTCGTCGAGATTAACGTAGACGCTTTTGGTCTGCTGGTAGTGGTCAATCGCTTCGAGACCGAGGTCCTTCCCGAAGCCGGATTGCTTGAACCCTCCGTACGGCGCTTCAGGTAGGATCGGGCCGTACTCATTAACATACACCAATCCAGCCTCCAGATCGTCTGCAGCCTGGTGGACAAGGGAGGTACTTTCTGTGCCGATCCCTGAAGCCAGCCCGTACTGCGTGTCGTTTGCGATCTCAATCGCTTCGTCGTAGTCCTCGAAGGTGATGATGGTCTGAACCGGTCCGAATATCTCTTCTTGTGCGATTTCCATATCGTTTGTTACGTTCCCGAAAACGGTCGGTTCGATGTACCAGCCATCAGATAGTTCGGGATCATCGGGACGGCCGCCGCCACAGAGCAGCTCTGCCTCTTTCTTTCCGGTTTCAATGTAATCAGTGACTGCTTCGAACTGGCTTTCGGATGTCAGCGGCCCCATTGTCGTCTCTTCGGATAGCGGATCCCCGAGAACGTACGATTCCGCTTTTTGAACGAATCGCTCGGTGAACTCCTCGGCGATCGATTCGTGGACGAGCGCGCGGGAGAAAGCGTCACAGATTTCGCCGGTGCTGTAAAAAATGCCATTGGCAACCGCGTCGACAACCTTGTCGAGATCCGCATCGGGGAAGACGATAAACGGAGACTTCCCGCCGAGTTCCAGCGTCACCGGAGCGACACGGTCGGCTGCCGCCCGCATGACTCCACTCCCGACCGTGGTACTTCCCGTGAAGGAGATTTTTTGAACGTCTTCATGCTCTACCAGTGCTTGGCCAGCCTCACTTCCCCGTCCAGTGACGACGTTCAAGACACCGTCGGGGAAGACATCTTTTGATAGCTGTGCAGCACGGATTGTCGTCAGTGGCGTGTCGCTGGCCGGCTTCAGTACACAGGCGTTGCCAGCTGCGAGTGCCGGTCCGAGTTTCCATGCGGCCGCCCACAGGGGATAGTTCCAGGGGACAACCTGACCCACGACGCCGAACGGCTCGTGTTTTGTATACAGGTGTAAATCGTTCGCGGCCGGCACTTCACTGCCCCGTTGCGCTCGACAGACAGACGCGTAGAATTCCAGTGTGTCGATAGCGCCCTCAACCTCACCACGGGCCTGCGACATCGGCTTGCCACAGTCCAGACATTCCAATAGCGCGAGTTCGTCAACATGGTCTTCTAGTCTGTCGATCCACTCGAACATGAGTGCAGATCGGTCACGTGGAGTTGTCTCCTCCCACTCTTGATCAAACGCGTCCCAGGCTGCGTCAACGGCTGTGTCGACATCCTCGGCGTCACACTGTGGGACATCGACAATCGGCTCATCGATTACTGGATCGAGAACGCTTATTAGATTCTCTCCTGCGTATTCCGCACCGTCGATCCATGCCGCAAACTTGCGATCGGCCGTCGCATCTTCGTGTTTACTGATGTGGCTATCGAAAATACTACTCTTGTTTGGTGGTTGTTCACCCATAGCAAAATGATCAACCCGGGAGTCAATAAAATTCCCGTTTTTTCTGCCAGGATATCGTCTGTCTGTTAAAAATGACACTCATTTTGCCGAATCCAACAGTCTTTATAATGCGCCTGTCGGTCACTAGCATGGATGCGACAGAATAGCATTTGCCATTCAAGTACTGAGGCGTATGGGAATCAGATGCCGACCCGGGGGATGTTCCAATGAGCCTCGGCGGATATACACTCTCGTTCCCCATCTGGGTTGAGTTCGGGAACGGCAAGAGCGACAGAGCTGGTGAAATCATCGATGCCAAGGGATGGGAGAGCGCTCTCATCGTGACCGATCAGGGAATCCGTGAGGCCGGTATCCTCGACGGAATCGAGGCATCGCTTGAAGCCGAAGGCGTCGAATACGATGTGTATGATGACGTGGAACCGAACCCGACGGTTTCGATGGTGTCCGACGCAGTGGATGTATTGAACGCGGGCGGGCACGACGTGGTCGTCGCTGTCGGTGGTGGAAGCGTCATCGACACTGCGAAGTGCGCGACACTAATGACTACAAATTCGGGTGAGCTCTCTGATTACGAAGTCAATACGCCCGACGACGTCACCGCCGGTAACATCGAAAACCACACCCATCCGCTCATCACGGTCCCCACGACCGCTGGTACGGGAAGCGAAGTCGACTACTGGGCAGTCATTACCTCTGAGGAGCGCCAATTCAAGATGGCAATCGGCCAACCACCATTGTACCCTGATGGACCGTACCTCGGAGCCGAGATATCACTTGTCGATCCCGAACTGACTGCGTCACTTCCGCCACGGCAGACTGCTGCGACCGGCTTCGACGCGTTCTCCCATGCGCTGGAGAACCACGTTGCTGCGGGCGCGCCCGAACTGGTCAAGCCCTACACGCGCCACGTTATGGAACTCGTCCCAGAGTATCTCCCTGATGCCTACGAGACGGGTGATATGGAAGCGCGCGAGCAATTACTGTTCGGTTCTCACATGGCGGGCTTCTGCGAAAACTTCGCAGGGTTCGGTGCGATCCACTCCCTTGCCGAGGTTACAGGCGGAATGTATCCGGAAATTCCACACGGCGAAGCCATTGCCGTCTTCACGCCGCCAGTGATGCGATACAACCTAGAGAAGCATCCTGCTAGGTACGCCAATGTTGCTGACGCGATGGGGCTCGATATTTCTGGGCTCTCGGATGTCGAAGCCGCTCGAGCAGGTGTCGAGGCCGTCGAAGAACTGATAGACGAAGTAGATCTCCCATCGAGCCTCAGTGAACTCGGTGTCGACGAGGATGATCTCTCTGAAATCGCCGAGAAATCACTCGATACAATCGAAATCCATGATAATCCACGTGGCGCCGACGCATCGGATCTCCTCGAAGTCGCCCGCGACGCGTACTGATCACGGTTTGGGTGGGGCTGCCGACACGGCCGTTTTTTGTGACTAAATGTCGTTCTGTACATTGTACACTCCTGTCAGGATTCCCTGTATGTTATTTCTCTCAGCGATACGCAGTGGTTGAAACGGGACTGTTCGCACTCGTAAGTGACTACCGTGCCTTCGACTGTAACTGGAACTGCTCAACTAAATAAAAGAACGCTCTTGGGAAGGAGACTGTTGACGGGGAGAGTTGCGGCTGAAAGTCGAAGAGGGCAAGGGCACCGCGCCAGCGGTGCCCGACATGTTCCCAATAAGCCGGTTCGTGTCGGAATCGGCTGCAGCGGACCTGCTGCAACAGGTTCGTTGGCGTGATGGTGTCGAGTGCCCCCGCTGCCGGGTGTATCAGCGGTATTTGTGTAAGAATTGCGGTCGAACGTTCAACGACAAGACCGGGACAATCTTTGCCCACCCGAAGCTCACTCTGAAAGAGTGGTATTTCACGATCTACGTATTCTTACGGATCAACACGAGCATTCGTCAGATCGAGGCGGAACTCGATCTCTCCTACAGGGACGGTGAGACGGCGCGTCGAGCGCTTCGTCAGCATGCTCGACGCGCCTTCGGTCACGCTGTCCGATCCGATCTAAATCGACGAAGTATACGTCTCTGCCGGCCTCAAAGGCCGGGAGCGCGACCAAGAGTGCGCTCGCGTGGCCTGTCCACGCGCGGTTGAGAATCGTACGACGGCGACAAACCGCCGGTTTTCACGCTGGTCGATCGCGGTGCGGATGAGCGGTACGCCGTGACAGCGAAATCCGCGAAATCGTTGCTACCAGTGCAAACAGTACCGGAGTCGGTTACATAACCTCACAACAGCATTCCAAGGTATAATTGTATTGCCGAGTGTGACGGCTTCCAGATCGGATACTACGCGTTCACCAATAACTGGTAGTTAACAGGAGCAGTTCTGATGATTCAGCTATTGACTCCAGACTGTTGAAAATAGAATGCTATATCTCCGTTCAAAATTATCATCGCCAGTCATGTTGGTATATATCCGACCCGGGCCGAGACACAGTGACAGAAATCCCTATCAGACTGCATCAGTCTGTTTCGAACGGAGTTGTTCTTCGAGCTTTTCAGTTACCTCAATAAGTGCATTCGGAATCTCTCGTTGGAGTACGGAGCCGTCAACTCGGTAGACTGGTCCTGAAACGCTCAGTGCACCAAGTACCTTTCCATCCGGCCCATGAACTGCTCTACCGATACTCCGCATACCCTCAGTGTATCCTTGGTTGTCGACTGCATACCCTTGTTCTCGGATCTGTTCAAGCTCGGCGTATAGTTTCTCCCGAGTCGTAATCGTATGCTCGGTACGTGCAGGGAGTCCCCATTGGTCGATAATCTCTTCTATTCGTGATGGGGAATACGTTGCCAATATCGCGAGCCCAGATGCTGTCGCATGCATACAATAATACGACCCAATACGCGCTCTGTATTTTTCTGAGACGTCAGCCCCTGACCCGTCGCTGTGTTTTACCCACTTGTGATATGACTCCGCGATTGTAATTATGCGGCCCCGATCTGGGGCAACGAAATCGCACTCTTCCTCGGTCCGCGCAGTCAAGTCTCCAATTGTCTCCTCGATATATTGATACTCTGTCCACTGACTACGAGCCTGTTCGCCGAAGTTCAGGAATTTCAGGCCAACATAGTACCTATCACCACGCTTCGTCAGAAGGCCATTCTTCCGAAGCGTCGTCAAATGTTTATGAGCAGTACTTTTCGCAATGCCAAGTCGCTCGACCACATCGCGCAGTCTCGCACCATCACACTCAGAAACGATATCAAGGACATCCAGTGATAGCTGCGTTGTTTCGACCTCGTAGTCAGTATCGTTGGTAATCATAATAATACGATGCAGTCGCAAGTATTTATTAGTTCGGCAGAATCAAACCACTTGACTAGCGTCGAGTGATCGGGAAGATCAGCCTTGAGCCGGCCGATCTTCCCAAGTATTTGTGGCATCTCGCTCAGCAAATCGAGTACTTCTCGGTAGGATTTTTCTAGTAAACCCGCAGACAGTGCAGCGACACCACCGCATTCTCGGCGAAGCTGCCACCCCTTCGGGGGCGGCGACTTCGCCTCGCTCACCAACAGCATTTTTAGTTAACTGAACGACATTGCTCGTGAAGCGGGAGATTTTAAACATGAATCATCGACGGTTTCCCACTTCTTCTCCCTAGTTCTGACGGTCGAAACCGACGCAGTCCAGCGACTCACCAGAGCCAATCTCATTTAATCGTCGAAGTCGACATTGGCTCTCTTGAACCCTGATTGCCACTATCTCGTCCAACCACTACTCAACCTCCGCCGGACCGACGCCGCCGGTTGAGGGCGACGAGAAAGACACCACAGAGGGTAAGCGAGAGCGACGCGAGGGCGAGATACGCATACATGGCCTGGACGCCGACAGCGTCGACCGTCCACCCGATGACGACTTCACCGATCGATCCGCCAGCGCCGATCCCCACACTGGTGACGAGCGTCTGGGCCGTCGAATCGAGTCCATCTGGCGCACAGTCGTGAGCGAGGTTGACGAGTGCGAAGTAGACGAACGCCACACCCAGTCCCATTCCGACGTTGGCGACGAGGACCGGGCCGAGCGACGAGAACGTCGACAGCGTCGCGAATCCCCCCGCATAGGTTAGACCGGCAGTGGCGACGGCTAGCCCGTGCCACCTGTCGAGTCGCGACAGCAGCAAGAACACCACCACTTCGGCGACGGTCTTCGTCGCCCATGCGATGCCTGTCAGTCCGTCTCCCAGGTCGACCGCCCGCATGTACACTGAAAAGAAGGCGCTCCCAGTGAACGAGATAAACCCCATCGCGAACGCCGCCAGCAACACGAGCAGGTACCGTGGCTGTCGAACGAGTCCGATCGCTTGCACGCCGATCGACCCTTCGAACACCGTCTCCTCGACTTCCGGCACGCCACGGAGTAACGCCACGAGGACGACCATTCCGGCGACGTACACGTAGACGATGACACTCACGCCGGTCCAAACCAGTACTGTACTGAGCGTCAGGACGGTCGCGCCGAACGCCAGCGACCCAAAGCTCCGTGTCAGCGCGTAGTTGTACCCTCGTGAGACGACCAATGCGTTCGAGATCGGGACGATGGGTGCGCGTGTCGCCGCGTAGGCAACGGTCCCGACGGCAACGAGCAGAAACGGACTCCCCGGGAGCCCCATCGCTAACGGGTACGTCAAGATTGCGACCCCTGAGAGCGCTGCCGCCAGCATGATCACCCGACTCGGTGAGCGCGTGTAGTCCGCGACGACTCCCCAGACCGGTTGCGCGAGCACCCCACTCGCCACGAGCATGGAACCGAGTATGCCCATCTGGACCCCGTCCATGCCCAGTTCCTGATAGAACACGTTTCGGTAGGCGACGAACCCGCTAAAGGCCGCGAAGTAAACGAAGTAGATCGCCTGATACCGCCGTGATTTCTCCATTGCCTAGGTCCAGTTGGGGAGACGCCTCCCTAGTACGAATTTCTTCTGATCGCCCGACGTCTCACCCCGTCGAACCGCCCACGGTTCCTGTTTCCGTTCAGTGGACCCAACTCGGAGGCCGGGAGTCCTCCCGAAGAATTATATCCGTCGTCACGCCACCCATAGCGTGGTACATAGGACTGTATAGAATATAGATCCCACGCGGCTGCGACTCCGGAACGGACCGGAGTCGAGTCACTGCACGCAGTTGCCACGCGTGACCCGTTCGGAGAAGGACTGATGATATCCACTATGAACGGCCTCGACGTCGACCCCGCAGTGGTCCAGTTGTTCGTCGCAGCGGCGCTTGGGATGCTTCTCGGCCTCGAACGAGAGTTGTCGAACAAGTCTGCGGGCATTCCGACGTTCACGCTGACGAGCATCATCGGCGCGGCCTCGGTGATGGCCGAAGAGCCGATTCTCGTCGCGCTCGGTGGTATCCTCGTGCTCCTCCAGGGGGGCCTCCTCGGGGTCCAGGGACTCATCTCCGAGGTGGTCGGAGCTGACACCGACGGTGTGCGAGGACTCTCGCTGACGACGTCAACGTCGTTACTCGTCGCGTACGTCGTCGGGATCCTCGTCGGTAGCGGGGAAGGACTCTCCGGAGTCGTCATTGGGATATCCTCGTCGTTCCTCCTCGTCCTCCGTCGGGAACTGCACGGCTTCGCGAACACGCTCTCTCGCGAAGAAGTGCGGAGCGCCGCCGAGTTCGCTATCATCGCGTTGGTCGTCTATCCGATCCTCCCCAGTGGCACGTACGGCCCGTGGAACGCGATCGAACCGAAACTCGTGTGATTACTCGTCATCGCCGTCAGCGCCATCGGCTTCGTCAACTACGCCGTCATCCAGCGCTACGGGAGCCACGGTATCGCTATCACTGGCTTCTTCGGGGGGCTGGTCAACTCGACGGCGGTCATCGGCGAGATCGGGGGTCAAGCACGAGAGAACGCCGGGATACTGCAGGTCGCCGTCGGGACGATACTGATGGCCGACGCCGCGATGGCGGTGCGTAACCTCGCTATCCTCGTCGTCTTCCTGCCAGCGTCGGCCCTCGGTGTCGGTCTCCCACTCGGGTTCATCACGCTCGAAGGGATCGCGCTTGCACTGTACGACACGGACTGGGAGGGGAAGATCGACCTCGAGTTCGACTCGCCGTTCAGTAGCCGGAACGCGCTGAAGTTCGGCACGCTCTTCTTGCTCGTGTTGGTCCTCACGGCAGGGGCACAGGACTTCTTCGGAAAGTCCGGGTTCCTGTTGAGTAGTTTCCTGTCGGGTCTCGTCTCGAGTGGCACGACAACGACCACAGCGGAGACACTCGCCACGACCGGTCTGATCTCGAATGTCACGGCGACACGGGGTATCCTCCTCGGGATGCTCTCGAGCATCCTCGTCAAAATCGGCCTCGCAGCCAGCATCAACCGCTCGCTACTCTCACCAGTCGTTCGGAAGTCGGCGTATCTGTCGTTGATCGGCGTACTCGGTGACGCGCTCAGCGTCCAGTTACTCTGAGTCGCCGGCCAGTCGGCGACCGGCCGAATCTCGACGTCTCGTGTCCCGTTCTCTCGTCGACGTGTCTCGCACGACGGCTCAGACGATATCCCACCGATCGACGAAGACCCCATCGACACCCGCGGCTCGTACCCGGTCTGCGGTGGCCGCATCGTCGATTGTCCACGTGTTGACCCCGAGTCCGTCCGCGTGGGCCTTCTTGACGAAATCCGTCCCGAGAACCATCTCGTACCCGGGGTTGATCGCGACACAGTCGAGGTCCATGGCGATTGAGCGGTTGCGGTCGGGTTTCTCGTAGATGACCAATGCGAGCGCTGCCTCCTCGTCTCGCTCTCTGACCTCCCGCAACGCGGTGACCGAGAACGAGGATATCAGCACCTCGTTCGGAACCGCGCTCGCGGCTTCGAGAATCTCGCTCGCCATGCCCTCGTGTTTGAGTTCGATGTTGACCGCGGTGTCTGTCGGCACTGCGTCGAGGAGTTCAGACAGTAAGGGGATCGTCTCGTCACTGTCGAGTATCTGCAACTCCCGTAGCGTCTCCCAGTCGGTCGTCTCCACGGAGCCAGTGGCGTCGGTCAGTCGGTCGAGTTTGTCGTCGTGAAAGACTACGAGTTCCCCCGATTCACACCGCTGGACGTCGATTTCGATCATGTCGACGTGTGGTGCGGACTGCTCGACGGCGAACACCGTGTTCTCGGGGTACTGGTCGGCACACCCACGGTGACCAATGATCCGGAGGTCACCGCCGTCTGTCCTTGCTCTCGTTCCTTCGTCGCCGTTGTCGTCTTTCGAGTCGGTTGTATGCATTGTGTCGTCCCTCTCGGTATCGTTCCCGTCGGTGGTTCCTTCTTCGACCACACCGAGACATCCCGCCATCGCTGCCACGGCAGCCCCACTGACGGCAGGTATGAACTCTCGTCTCCTGTACGGAACTCTCGACATCTGATCGAACCTTCCTAACGAAAATACTCAAATCCGGCCCTAATAAAAGCTGTACCTGTGCGAACGATGGACGACACCGTCTAGCCTCTTCGAGTTCCCCCGGTTCGTGACTGACCCGATTCCCGCCGGGACAGCAGGTTCGTCTCCACCGGCCGCGACGGGACGAGTCGTTGAGTGTGTCGGGTTCGACCTACCGGATCGATGGCAACGTCCTGGAGTTCGAGATCCCAACCGCGCTCAGCGAGGTCACTGACGAACTGGAACGGGCGATCGAACGAAGTAGATGAGTAGTAGACGAGACAGGGATTCGGGTTCTTGGATGGCCCGACACTGGTGGTCGTCGGTCGAAATCTGGCTGCCGAGTACGACCACCGACGGAGGCCGTTCGGCCTACGTACCCTAGGAAATCGGCTCTTCGAGGGCGGGACTTCGTGCTGACGAGTGGTACACAGCGTCGCCGTCGGCGTCGTAGACGTGGAGTCGCTCCTCGTCGACGCCGATAGAGATGGTGTCGCCGGGGTTGATTTCGCTGCGTGCCTCGGCCTTCATCTGGATCTCGTCTGAGCCGACCGTACAGTGCAACAGGAGTGACTCTCCGAGGGGTTCGGTGACGGTGACGTCGGCGGTGAACGTCTGTGCGTCGTCCGGGAGATTCGACTCCAGCGAGACGTCCTCGGGTCGGACGCCGAGGTACGCCGTCGACGGCGTTGCGTCGAAGTTCTCGGGATTCGGCAACGGCAGGTCGAAGCCGTCGTGCTGGACTCGTACCGGTTCCTCGCCAACGATTTCAATCGGGAGGATGTTCATGGCTGGACTCCCGATGAACTCCGCGACGAACTGCGTCTCGGGGAAGTCGTACAGCGTCTGTGGTGTGTCGACCTGCTCGATCTGCCCCTCGTTCAGGACGGCAACCCGGTCGCCGAGCGTCATCGCCTCCGTCTGGTCGTGCGTCACGTAGACGGTGGTCGTCTCGAGGCGCTGGTGGAGTTTTAGCAGTTCCGCCCGCATCTGGACGCGGAGTTTGGCGTCTAGGTTCGACAGTGGCTCGTCGAGCAGGAACACTTCGGGTTCGCGGAGCAGCGCTCGGCCGATTGCGACGCGCTGTCGTTCGCCCCCGGACAGTTCACCGGGTTTGCGGTCGACCAACTCTTCGATGTCGAGCGTTTCGGCGACCTCGGTCAGCCGGCGATCGATCTCCTCATCGTCGAACGAGGTCGATGATTTGATACCGAAGGTCATGTTCTTACGCGCCGTCATGTGTGGGTACAGCGCGTAGTTCTGGAACACCATCGCGATGCTCCGCTCGTTGGGTGGGAGGTCGTTGATCACGGTGTCGTTGATCGACAGCGTCCCATCGGTGATCTCTTCAAGGCCGGCGATCATCCGGAGCGTCGTCGACTTGCCACACCCGGACGGACCGACGAGGACGAGGAATTCGCCCTCCCGGACGGTGAGGTCAATGCCTTTGACCGCTTCGACGTCGCCGAAGTGCTTCGTCAGTGTGTCGAGTGTAATCTGTGACATGGGCTTATTTTTGTTGGAGGGCGAAGGTTTCGAGAAGTGGGCGGTGCAGCGCGTAGAGCACGACTAGCGGCGGGAGCAACGCTATGACGGCGCCGGCCATGATCAGGCCCCACTGGGTGAGTCCCGACTGGCTGGCACCCTGTAGGAACTTGATACCCACCTGAATGACCTGTTTCGACTGGTCGCTGATGACGATGAGCGGCCAGAGGTACTGATTCCACGCGTAGATGAACGTGATAACGGAGACGCCAGCGATCATCCCCTTAGACATGGGGATCAACACCTTGAAGAGGAACTGGAGCGGGCCGACGCCGTCAAGTCGTGCGTTCTCGACGAGTGACGCCGGGATCGACATGAAGTGCTGTCTGAACAGGAACACCGCCGTCGCGCTCGCGATGTACGGGCCCGTGATAGAGAGCAACGTGTTCGCCCAGCCGAGGTCTGCCATCAACTGGAAGAGCGGGACGATGCGCACCGGGACCGGGATGAGCAACGTGAGGAGGATGAACATGAAGATGGCCCGCTCGTACGGGAGCCGATAGTACACCAGTGCAAGTGCGGCCAACAGCGACAGGGCCACCTTTCCGACGACGATGACCGTCGCCATCACGAAGGAGTTGATCATGTACTGCATCAGGTTGTACTCGCTGAGCGCCGTCTCGTAGTTCGAGAGGCCGGCGCTCCCGGGGCCGATGTTGGTAACCTGGTACACCTCCGTCGACGTCTGCGTACTCATGATGACCGCGAGTACCAGCGGCATCGACATCAGGAGTACCGACACGACGAGGCCCAGGTGGACGAACAACTGGTCGTCGAAGACGTCGCTCACCGATACGGCTCCGGGAAGATTCCCTCCCGCCTCGGTCCGATCCGTGGTTTCTGTCGCCATGATGTTAGGCTCCGTAGTGGGTGTGACTGTCGCTGAAGCGCAGTTGGAGGTACATCAGCACCGAGACGATGACGAACAGGATCACCGACTCGGCGGATGCCTTCCCCAGACTGTTGAACGCGAAGGCGTCACGGTACAGTTTGAAGATGAGCAGGTTCGTCGCGTTGTTGGGCCCGCCACTAGTCATCAGGTCCACGAGGGGGAACGTCCCGAAGAAGGCGTAGATGGTGTTCATCACCACCAGGAAAACGAGCGTTGGAGAAATGAGCGGGACGTACACTCGATATAGCATCGTCAACCGCCCGACTCCGTCGAGCTGAGCGGATTCGGTCAGGGTCTTGGGAACGTTGTTCAGCGCTGCGACGAGGAAGATGATGTTGTAGCCGAGTTGTTTCCAGATGGCCACGATAGCCACGACGAGGAACGCCTGCGGGCCGCTCGTGAACCAGTCGAGCGAGAGCCCGGTCAGCGCCTCGAGGTAATGGGTCACGATCCCAAGGTTCGGGTGGAGCATAAAGGTGAGGATCGTCGCAGCGACAGCTGTCGGCAACGCGTAGGGCCAAATCGCGACCAACAGGTAACTCGACTCCCAGGCCTCCACTTCGAAAAGGAGATAGGAGACAAACAACGAGACCAACAGTGTCCCGACCACTACGGCCGCGGCGAAGGCGAACGAGATGATTACGCTCGTCCGATACGCCTCCGAGGTCAGGAGCCCGACGTAGTTTGCCACTCCCACAAACGTCTGTTTTGTCCCGAGTAACAGCGTCTGGTGAAAGCTCAGCCGGAACGTCTCGACTGCTGGGTAGTACAGGAACGCGACAAGCACGACGAAGGTCGGCAGTAACAGCGCCCCCGCCTGAAGCTTCGAGTCGTATGGTTTGGTGTATTCTGCCATGGGTTGTAAAGTGGTGGTCGAGGATACGATGCAAGTGGTGTCGTCCTTCGTCTCTTAGTTGGCCTTCTGATTGTAGGACGCCAGCGCGTCCTCTGCATCGGAGTCGACCTTGTTGAGGACGTCAGTGACGCTCCGGTTCTCGTTCTGTATCATATTGACGTACCCCTCTTCGACCATCGTGCGGATCTGTGTGAACGGCCCCATCAGGGCACCGCGAGTCGCCGGCGAATCCTTTGTCTCTCGGAGCTGTTCTATCGCCGTCGTGAAGTTGGGGTTCTCCTCGTAGAAGCCCTCGTTCTCGAGTTCTGAGATTGCCTCCTCCCGGACCGGGAAGTAGCCAGTGTTGGTGTGCCAGCGCTTCTGTTGCTCGGGCTTGGTCAGCCACGCGAGGAACTTACCGGCGGCCTGCTTCTTGGCCTCCGAGATGTCCGCCGGTGACCACAGGGAAGCGCCGCCGATGACGACGCCCTCGCGCTGGCCACCGGGGGTCGGGAGTCGCATCGTACCGAGTTCGAAGCCGTTGTCTTTGGCACCCTGCTTCATCGGGGCGATACTCGACGTCGAGTAGCCGAGGATGCCGACCTTCTGTGTGAGGAACGCCTGCTGGGCCTCCGACCACGCCTCGATACCGGGGTTGAGGTACTGGTCTTGGTTGTAGAGGTCTGCCCACCAGTTGAAAATATTCTTCGAGGCCTCGCTCTCGAGGTGGATCTTGTCGGCGCGTCCCGTGCGCCCGTTCTTCTTGTTGACGAGCGTCTGACCCTGCTCTGCGAACCACTGCTCGACGAACCACGAGTGGTTCGGCCACGTCGTCCCCTTGTCGACGACGCCGGCCTCGGTCAGTGTGTTCGCCGCATCGGTGATTCCCTGGAAGGTCGTCGGTGGGTTCTCCGGGTCCAGTCCCGCCTCCTCGAAGGCGTTCTTGTTGTAGTAGAAGATGGCGTTCGAGGAATTGAACGGCATCGAGTTGAGTTTCCCGTTGATCCGGTAGTAGTTCAGCACCGAATCGAGGTAGTTGTCGAAGTTGACGTCAGACGGGATGATGTCCTCGACCGGGGCGAACACACCGCTGTCGATAGCGAGCTGTGTCCCGATCTCGAATATTTGCGCGATGGCTGGTGGGTTGCCTGCCTGGACCGCTGACGTCGTCGCGTTCAGCGTCTCCCGGTAACTCCCCTTCTGCGTGGCGGTCATCTCGATGCCGTCGGCCTGACTCGCGAAGTCGCTCACCATCGAGTCGATGAGTTTGCCGAGGTCGCCGCCCATCGCGTGCCAGAACCGGAGACTCACCGTCTCCGAACCGGTCGAGCCAGCCGTGGTCCCGTCGCCACTGCTACCGTCACCGCTGGAGCCGTCACCACTGCTGCCGTCCGACCCGCCGTCACCTGTACAGCCTGCTAGGCCGGCGATGGTTGCTGCTCCTGCGCCTTTGATGAACTTACGTCTGGACCTGTTTGCTGTCATTGCTAGCCGATCAATCATGTGTGATAGACTGTTATATTTCTTTTGCCAAGGTATTATATAGTTGGATTTAACCTGGCGGGCTACGGGGACGTGTCGACGTAGAGAACTTCACTTTCAACCGGCACTGTCTAGTTCTGAACCTCCTCAGCTGGCGTTCGTCCGTCAAGTGCCTGGTTCGGCCTTTCATGGTTGTAGTGATGTCTGAAGTGTCGTAGCCACTGTTTCGCGCTGGATTGACTGCTTCTCCAGGAGTGAAAGCGATCGATTCGCATGGTCACCGCCTGGAACCATTTTTCGATGTGGTTCCGGGTTCGGTAGTCGAGCCGACCGCTCAATCCATGACGAGCAAGGGCAGTCAGATAGCCGCCAGCACCGACGAGAAACACTGTATCGGCGACATCGTGTTTCTCGGTGAGCTGATGTAGGAACGCCGCCGCGGGGCCAGTCCCGCGGCGACTGAACACGTCAATTTCGAGCAGCAACTTTGATTCAGTATCGACAGCGGCGTACAACCATTTCTTTTCCCCGTCAACCGTGATTTGTTTCTCGTCGACCGCGACCCGCGACGGCTCCGCCGTCGGCGGGTCGCTCTGGGCTTCAGACAGTGTATGAACCCAGTTCCAGACCGCACCGTGAGAGTGATCGACACCCAGCAGGTCTAAGATCGCAACCGTCTCCCTGATCGACAGCCCCGCCGTATGGAGACGAACCCAAATCGCCGGACCGGTGTCGGGGTGCGCTCGTTCTCCCAAACGTCTTCGTTGTCCTCGTTCAACGTCTCGCTGAGGAGGTCTACGAGTTGCATGGACACTTCTCGCTACGGCCTCCTCGCTTCTCAAACTCGCTCAACTAAACAGTGCTTATTAGAATCTAATGGCATTTTTCGCATGTTTCAAAACGGAGTGGGGCACACCAGAGTGGCAGACACAGTGGTGTCCGACCCCATTCGTAGTATATACACATACACATATATAAAACTTTTGAACTATCTAATAGTATTAACAATCTCGTCCGTAACACGGTAGGTGATAGTAGAGTGTCTACATCACTTTCTTTCGCAGATATGCAGACACAGCCTCGCTCACAAGAACGAGGCCGAGAATGGAGATGAGGATAGTGAGAACTGCTTCCCAGTTGAAATAGTTGATTTGAGTCTGCAGTGGGACCCCCAATACCGCCTCACCGACGAAGCCGATAATCGTGGATGCGCGAACGTTGATGTCCCAGCGAAGCGTTGTGACGCATCGGTGAGTCAAGAGTAACACCTATTACCCATCACTATGTTTGTCCCTATAGACACAATAGAGCTACATATACTATATAAATATGACGGGTCGACAAGCAAAAATCTCGATTTCTAGCCGAGTACCGGATTGCTAATTCGATCATGGTCGTAGGAATAGAGGGTCTTACACTCGATACAGAGATTGTCAATCTCTTCATAGCTGGATTGCTGGGGATGCTGCTTGGTCTTGAACGGGAGTGGTCAAACAAGTCCGCGGGCATACGCACATTCACACTAACCAGTTTAATCGGTGCAGCAGCAATGTCACTTAATGATGGGGTGCTGTTAGCACTGGGCGGAGTACTAGTGCTAATTCAGGGTGGTCTGCTGGGTGTCCGTGGTTTAGTATCGCAATTCAACAAATCGATTAATGACCCTGAACTGGGGTTATCCCTGACAACATCTACTTCACTTCTGCTCGCGTACGCGGTTGGTATACTCGTAGGTGCGGAGCACGTACTCATCGGAGCCATCATCGGAATCACATCGTCATTTCTTCTCGTCCTACGAGGCGAGTTGCATGGATTCGCAAACCAGCTCTCGCGAGAAGAAGTACGAAGTGCGGGAGAGTTTGCGATTATTGCCTTCGTGGTCTATCCGCTGCTACCTGGGGGTACCTATGGCCCATGGGATGCAATCGATCCAAAGCTCGTCTGGATGCTGGTGATTGCAGTCAGTGGTATCGGGTTTGTTAATTATACTGTTATGCAGCGGTACGGAAGTATGGGCATCGCTGTAACCGGATTCTTCGGTGGGTTAGTAAACTCCACAGCTGTAATCGGTGAGATTGCAGGACGTGCTAAAAACAACGTAGGTATCACGAGACTCGCAGTAGGAACAATACTGATAGCCGATGCGGCGATGGCTATCCGGAATTTAGCGATTATCGTCGTGTTTGTACCAGAATCGGCTATCAGTGTTGGACTACCCCTCGGTCTAATTGCAATCAGCGGGGTAGCGCTTGCCCTCTACGATGGTGATTGGGAGGGCGAATTAGATGTCGATTTTGATTCTCCATTCAGCAGTACGAGTGCACTCAAATTTGGTCTCCTCTTCCTTGGTGTACTCATACTGACGGCAGGAGCTCAGCGCTTGTTCGGAACGACTGGCTTCCTCATTACCAGTTTCCTCAGTGGGATCGTCTCAAGCGGAACGACAACTACGACGGCGGTCTCGCTAGCTGCAAATGGGCAGATCACACCTGCAGTAGCAGCACATGGGGTTCTCGCTGGTACGCTGTCCAGTATACTGGTGAAAATCGGATTTGCAGCGAGTATCAATCGGTCGTTGCTGAAACCGGTAGTTCGAAAATCGGCGTATCTGTCGCTGATAGGAATTGCTGGAGTAATTATTAGCGTTCAGTTGATATGATGTTGCCCTGTTTTGCCGCTGATTGACGGGAGTCTCAGACGCTTTCACAGGAAGATTCCGTCAAGCTAACCGGGAAATGGACGCCGTCTGTCGATATGGCATCGCTCAGACGGCTCGCTCGAATGTGTCGTGATCTTGCCAAACAACACGTTGACAATCCGGACGTACCCGCCGCACCGGACGGCGCGGACGGGTACGCCGAGTGGGTGCAGATCGCGTTGATTCTGTACCGTGTCGAACTGGAGAAGAGTCTCCGTGAGACTGAAGAGATGCCCGATATTCTCGCCGTATTCTACCTTGATGAGGCACCGAACTACAGCTCGTTGTGCCGGTGGGAACAAGAGTACCGGATGCGTGAACTCCGCCGCCTGCTCCGCGCTTCGGCGGAGCAGGCGGGCTGAAGTGGTGAAGCCGCGATTGATGCGAGTGGCTTCCAGCGCTATCAAACTATAGTAAATGTTAGAAATAGTTGCTCACTTTTGGGATGGAAAGTTGGTCGAGAGCTGTATCAATCGCTGTCGTCAGCTCGTCGAGTGAGTCTAAGAAGCGGTTGCTAAGAAACGCTTGAAGCTGTCTCCAGCACTCCTCGACAGGATTCAGTTCCGGCGAATACGACGGTAACGTCACGAAGGCGAGGTCGTCACGGGCCGCTAGGTCCGTGACGGCCGACGCCTGGAAATATGGCGCTCCATCTAGGACAACAATCAAGTTGTCTTCGAATTCTTTGCATAATGCCAAAATGAAATGTTTCGCGTGTTCGGCGGTGACGTACTCGGTGAATCGGGAGAAAAAGCGATCACCGTTCTCGGTGATCGCGCCCAGCAGACACGTCCAGTCGCGTTGGCCAGACAGTTCGACGGTGGGCCGCGTGCCGCGCGGAAACCACGCGGCACGCAGCTCGACTTGCACGGATTTCTTGGTTTGGTCGATCCAGACTACGGTGGCGTCCATCTCCCGCCGCCTTTTTTGAGTTCGTCGTGGAATTCCTCTTGCTCGTCTTCGTCTGCTTCGGCGGCTTTCCGGCGTGATTTCTGATAACTCAATCCCGCTTCTTTCAGCAACCGCCGACAACTCGGGATTGAATACTCGACACCGTACGTTTCTTCGAGATAGTCTTGGACGAGCGCCGGCGTCCACGCCGGCGCGTCGATACCGACCTCGCCGGGTGGTTCGTGAACGGTTTCTTCGAATTCTTCTTGATGTGTTTCTGAGAGTTTTCGTTTTCTCCCAGTTCGCTTATCATCAGACACAGCCTGCTCAAGCGACTCGTCGGTATCGAGTCGCTTGAGCCAGCTGTAGATTGTCCGCCGCTGAACGTCGTACCACTCGGCTAACTCAGTTTGCGAAACACCGTTTTTGTACGCGATTGCCGCTAAAAGCCGTTGTGTCGGCTTCTTACCGTCCACGTTGTTGAGAGCGTCTTGCAATTCCTCGACGGAGATTTCGTCGAGATGATCCACCATCTATTGAAAGAGTGACAGAGTGAAAAGTTCTAACGGTTACTATAGCAGTTCTCAGCTATGGTGTCTGCACACCCGGAGAGGGACTCTTGGGGAAACGGCGTTCCACATTCAGCAACTACTAGTAGGCGCTATTGTGTCGAAAACCGCTATACTGGAGACGACTGTAGCAGGATAGTATACTACATTGGTCATCTCCATCAGGTCTGCTGGTTCAAAGGCGGTCTCACCAGAGCGCCCTTCATTTCACGGTGAAGTTACTGAACCTGCCGGCCACTATACACTGCTTATTGTCCGGTATGCCTCCAGATGACGGAGAGGGAGAGGATTCCGGCACCAATGAGGGCTATCCCGCCAAATAGAATAATCGGATGATATGTTATCTCACAGCCGTTCCCGTACGCGATACCGATGTTCTGCCACTCAAGGATGACATATCGAAACCCACGCGGCGGCGATTCGCCCGCTGAATACCCGACCGGCCCACAGGACACTACGAAATTGAAAAACAATAGTCCCGCTCCGATGAGTGGCCCCGCGATAGCGAGAATGTACTGTGGAGTCGCTGGGGCACGCTGAGCCATACTACATGCCTCACCAGCAGTTAGTATGAATCTCCGGATACCCCAAGTAGCAATTTGAGTCACCGCTGGTAGAGTGACCGTCTGTATCGACCGTTCAGCAGGTGTGCGTAGTTACCAGTCGTTGCACCAGCCAAACGATAAGCGACTGCTATTGATTACGGTGCCTCGCGAACTGATGGTATGCACGGTGGGACGACCAACCGAGGCGCGTTCTTTGTACGTTCGGTCTTGGAGCGCTGCTGGTGGTCGCAGGCTGTACTGCCCTTCCATTCAGTGGCTCATCCGTTCAAGAGCGCCCGGTTACGGTTATCCTCAACAACTCAGCAAGCACAAATCACACGTTCGAAGTGTCAGTGGTAGAACTCCCGGCTGAATACACCATTCGCTTTAATGACGGGCGTGTTGACACCACCTCGATTGACCAAGGAATCACCTCTCACAATTCCGGAGATAACCAGACACTCACGACCGTCGAACTACCCGAATCGGCCCGTCTCCATGGACGGTACACGCTTGCTTCTGGGGAAACAAATCAGACTTCCATTAACGATCTCCCTCAACGCTTTGCCGTGGTTGTTGTCGTCTCTCAGGATGTAGGGGAAATCGTGTGGTACGTCACGGCCAATTGTGATGATCAGGATCTTGCAGGGCTCAAAGTCATTCGCACCTCAGGTTGGGTTAGCGTCGCTCACTCGTGCATTTGAGACTCGTGTAGTCCGTGGCAGTAGTTCCCTCCCCTGTACTGAGCAAACTAGTCTCTACCAGCTCAGTCAGATTTCTGCTAGTAGACACTCAGTGTGGTGGCTGCACAGCGTGAGAGGGATTCTCCCCGAAACGGGGTTCCACATTCAGAAACTACTAGTAGATGCAGCGATGGCGCTGCAGGCTCTGGTTCGACTATCGAAGGAATCGACCTTCAGCCATGAAGCGTCCGAATTCGAGGGTTAAAAACGGGGTTTCTGGCAATATCTAAGCAATCTTCACCTCCTTTACGAGATACAGGACAGATAGTCAGTAGTAGAACTCCCCCAACTGAACCTGTTCAAAGCGGTTGTTCTGTCTGAAGTAGTCGATACCGGCCCGGTCAAAGCAACCCGCGGAGGCCAACCATCATCATAATGATAGCCAGCATGAACACGGTTTGGAGCAGTCCCCACTGCATGGCTTTGCTGAATAACGTGTTGAGTCGCTCGCCATCCGGATCATCGTTGTTGAGTTCCACGACCATCTTCGTCGTAACTAGATGGAGTGGTCCAAAGCCGTTTAGAAGCATGAGTATCCCGATGACGAGTGCGCCCCACAGCCAAATCGAGGGATCAGCCCAATACCCCAACATGAATGCGAGACCTATGCCAGACCCGATTACACCGACGCTGAGCGGTTCAGCCACCGCAACTATCTTCGGGATCAGTTGGTGATTGACTGCACCGGCAGCATCCTCCGGTGCAGCGTCAAGCGCGGGTCCGAGTACGAACTTGAAAAAGAAGTCGAGTCCAAACCAGAACGCTCCAAGTGCAACGTGGACGTAGAACATGAACGATGCGATGCCCGACAGGTACGCGACGACCGGTGCCCCGATTGTGACGAGGACGGCGACGATGGCAAACTGTTGGTCAGCGAGGTCAACGACCAACCCGAGTTCTTCACGATGCGACGTTGGCTGGTCAATGGATGCCATCGGTCACCCCGGTTAGATACCAATTGACGCCACCGATGCCGTTCCGATGAACTCCTATAGCGACCGTTCGATCTGGTTCGTTTGTAGTCATATTTTGCATACTAGCATCAGCCTTGCATCATGGCCTTCACGAGGCCGGGAATCCGGGTCGGTTGCTTCTTGTCAATCCAGCCGTTGTTTTCAAGGTACTCGCGGAAACTGGTGAATTCGAACCCCAACCGTCGCTCCATGTGCTCGATATCGACCGAGTAGCCCTCGTCGTTGAACCACTGGAACAGTTCGGCCATCGCATCGCCCATCTCTTCTCTGGCGTCCTCGATGGGAACGGTGTACGGTTGGACGTCAGCAACCGTTACCTCGGATAGGATCCGAGCCATCTCGGAGAGCGAGCGTTCGTCCCCTGCGAGATCGAAACCTTTCCCCGTAAACTCGTTGGGATCCGCGAGGATCTGCGCGGTCGCGCGGCCTACATCGTCGACATCGATCATCTGAAGAGTCACATCCTCTTCTACGGGCAAGGCGAGTGTGCCGTCGAGGATATCTTCATAGGCGGGTTCGAGGTTATGCATGAACCACACGGGCCGTAAGAATGTCGCGGGTACATTCAGCGACCTGATATACTGCTCAACCTCACCGGTTGGTTCGAGGGCGGCGATTCCGAGATTCCGGTCATGGTATCCAGCGCCGCTAAACACCACATGGTCGACCCCCATTTCAACGGCCACGTCGGCGATGTTCTTTCCCTGGAGAATCGACTCGTCGAATCCGGCTGACCAGATGTTCGTTACGATGACGACGGCGTCGATACCGTCAACGGCAGGTCGGAGCGTCTCCTTGTCGTTCAGGTTCCCTCGCCTGATGTCCACACCGCGTTCTGCGAGGGATCTTGCGGCCTCGCTGTCCGGCGTTCGTGTGAGGCCACAGACAGTGAATTCACTGTCGGCCGCTAACAGATGATCGATTGTGACGCCGCCCTGGTTTCCCGTCGCACCGACCACTAAGACGCTCTGTTCTTTGGTATCTGCTGTATCCACTGGCGTTTCTACCATGTGTATCAACTTCCCTGGCCGAAGTGGCCACACGACGATTTCGCCCCAGCCGAAATTATAATTTTTGTGATATATGTATGAGTCGGTTATGATCGTATAAGGAAGTAACATTTCGTAACCGGAAAGCGTCGATCAGAGCGAACTACTCGGGTAGCTCAACGGCAGGCATCTCCGCCGCAGTGTGTTCGAATGCCCATTCCTCGAACTCGTCGAACACGCCAGTGAGCGATTCCCCTCGTTCCGTCAAGTCGTAGTACGTGGAGATCGGTCGGTCCTCCAACCGTCGGGTAACGAGATCCTGGTTCTCTAAATTCTCCAGCACGCGCGAAAGGGTCGTCGAGTCGGCCGTTGTCGTTTCCTGGAGCTCACTGAATCGTTGTTCTCCGTACAGGTGGAGGCTCCGCAGCACGGTAAGTCGCCATTTTGAGCCGACTATCTCGAACGCCCGGGCAACCGGACACACCTCGAATACATCATCGTCGGGATCTGGTTTTGGGGGTAACTCATCACAACTCATGATGTTATTTGTTAGCACCCCACCCGAGAAAAACCTAGTCCGTGTCTCGCCAGAGACCTGTTAGATGGTCGTCTAACAACAAGCAGTACTGGAGCTTTGAGCCTGCTTCTCCGGGAAGCGTAGGATCTACTCAGCGGGTTCGACGAACCGTTCGGTCCCCTTTCGCACGAGATACGGCACACGCTTCGAGACGGCAAGACCGAGTTTCGTCTTCCAGTTAGCGTGGATTACCGGTTCCTTCGATTCGATCTTCCCCGCTAACTTGCGGCCAACATCTGCCGGGTCACTCAACAGTGATTCCGGGTAGCCGAGTTCGGCCGTGGAGCGTGTATTCGACAGTGGCGGGTGCATCACGGTACACGCGACACTCTCGTGTCGCAGTTCCAGTCGCAGAGAACGTACGAGCGCCTCGATTGCGCCTTTCGTCGAAGCGTAGCCGGAAAGTCCCGGGTGGCCGACAAGCCCTGCCCCGGAACTCACGTTGTGGATGATGCCCGCATCCCGTTCTCGCATGTGGGGGAGGACGGCGTGGATTAGTCGGACGTAGCCGAAGTAGTTCACCTCAAATTCACGTTTCGTATCAGCGAGTCTCTGGTCTTCGAACAGAGCGAAGTTGAATATCCCGGCATTATTGACGAGGATATCAATCTGGCCCCATTGGCTCGTGATCTCCTCGATCGCCGTCTCGACATCGTCATCGTCGAATGTCGACAGTGCGGGACAACAGTTGCTCCCGAGACAGACGAGTGTGACACCTGTGGTGGGACTGAATTTTGTCGATACGACATTCCAGCATAAGCTAGTCCGATGTCGTTCTGAACGGTCGCCCTACACTCACCCCCTGTGTGCAACCTGGATAACTCGACGGCGTCGCAAACCCTCGGTATGTCAGTGTAGTGGTAGTCAGTCGACGCAATCAACCCCGTCAGTCGACGCAATCAACCCCGTTTCAATGTAGTGGTAGTCAGATGACGCAATCCCACTTCACTGTAATGGTAGCGAGATGACGCAATCAACCCCGTTTCAGTGTAATGGTAGTCAGTCGACGCAATCAACCCCGTTTCAGTGTAATGGTAGTCAGTCGACGCAATCAACCCCGTTTCAGTGTAATGGTAGTCAGTCGACGCAATCAACCCCGTTTCAGTGTAATGGTAGTCAGTCGACGCAATCGACCTCGCTTCAGTGTGGGGTAGCGAGACGACGCAACACCCCCCGTTCTTCAGTATACTGGTAGACAGACGACGTTACTGAACCATGCCGACCCCACCCTCTGTTTATAGTTGCGGGTATAGAGCCGACGTTACCAAAATGGGAGCTACACACCCCGACAGATGCCTACTAGCGGAGAGGGGTAGCCCCATGATCAAATAGGACGAAGGCCAACTGACCACACGCCGGTCCTCGGCCGGACACACCGTTTTCAACGCCGTCGAAACCCTGTGGCCCCACGGTTCGTCCAGAGTCAGAATGCTCACCCCAGCGTAGAAATCCACTTGAACGGTGGCGTCGAGTCTCCACGCATCGATGTCCGGTGAGAAGCCACCAGAGCACGAGAGCGTGCTACCCGAGAACAGCGTCCTCTCCCTCGAAGCCTATCTCGAGATGCTCGCAGTGTTAAGTACACGATCACAGTTCGAACTCGTTCGGTACCTTTTACAGAACGGCGAAATGTCGAAAGAGATGCTTCAAACAGCGTTCGATAGCGAGCACGACGCGGTAGAGTCACACCTACAGGCACTCACCGACGTCGGCTTGGTGGAGACACGAACAAAGAATCGGCCGTCCGAAGGAGCGATCGAGTATTCGTACCGTGCGACAGTGTTCGCAGAGGGACTCTTCAAGGAAGGTATCGAAGAACTGCTCCAGCGTGAGACCGATAATGAAGACGCCTATAGTAGCTCTACCGAAGTCGACTCGCCAGACACATCTGAGGAGTAGGGCGCGCCGACAGTATTCGGAGTGTCATCGTTGCTACGATTCGCCGATAACTACTCCTCCAGATGTCGCCATCCGCGAAACCCGCATTCCGGGCTGGCGAGTCACAGATACCGTATAGATGGCGAGCCACGAGCACGCAACGACAATCCGACGTCGGTGATCAATCTCACCGGCCGAACGACTGCCGTCCGGGGCACTCTCTGATCCGATTCAAACGCCAAAACCGCTATCCTTCATCGGCTATCCTCTCGATCACGTGGGATCCGATCACAGTAGCGGAGGTGGTTGTCACGATGGCCGACGTCTACCGTACGATCCCGAATACGTACAGAGAGCCGTGTCATGGATGGTCGTGGATCGACGTATACGGTCTCCAGAGTAATTCGTCAAGCGCGTGTGAGGCGCGTCGTCAGTCTGCCTCTATCTTGAGTCGTGACGAGCACCATGGTAGCACAGTGGAAGTGTGTTTGGACTGTACCGACGTCGTGACTCTGCAGTTGCTCAAGTCCTCCCACCAGGGCTCGACGGCGCGGGACTGCGGCGACGTCGCCCCGTGATCCGTTTCTGAGAGCGGGCTACGCCTATCCCGGCCCCGTTCGCTTTCGTATATAAGGGACAGGCAGCCAGTGGCTACACTCGTGGGACAGGCAGGGCAGGCTACAAGCGGTCGGCACCCCTCCCCGGGGTCTTCGCTCCGCGGTGGGGGGTCCCCCCCTTATAGGGTGTCGCTGGGTGGAGGGGGGCAGCAAATAGGCCGATTCTCTTGCGAGGGTCAGTGGTAGCGGTAAAGCTTTCAAATATGACTCACATTTGCGGGCCATGGGCGATACGGACCACCACAGGAAGGCTGAACGGATTCTACTCGCACTGGACCAGCAAGACGGCCCAGTGCTGACGAGCGACGTCGTGTCAGCGGCAGGCCTTAATAAAACCCAGCAGGTGCACTATCGCTGCACAGGTGGGTATCATAATGCGCTCGTCGACGCTGGACAGGTCCAGAAAATCGCCCCGGAGCCCGGGGGCGAGGCGAAATGGCTTATTACAGAACTCGGCGAGCGCTGGGTCAAGGCCAACTACGACGACATCAAGATCCCACAAACCGAGGAGGAAGCTATCAATGTGTGCCAGCGCGCTCTCTCGACGGCGAAAGCCGCCAAGTCGACAGCCGCGACGGTGCAGGGTAAGTTCACACCACTCAAATCGGAGGTGCATGAGGCACTTGAGACCATCAAGGAGGTCCAGGCTGAGACCGAAGAGATGGTCGAATCAACCGAAGACCGGGCCCAAGACGCTGCGGAGGAGGCTGCACTGACAGCGGTCCAGGATCTAGAGGAACAGATCAAGTCAGTCAAGGAGTCGAAGGAAGAGGATCTGCAGGATGTAAAACGAACGCAAAGGGATCTCGAAACTGATGTGGGCAAACTCCAGGAGTACGTCGATGAGGTCAAGGTCCGTGTTCTAAAAGACTTCGCGACAGAGATGCGAGTCGATGTCGAGGTGAACAGTGGGAAGATAAGCAATTTAAACGATCGTGTCGACGAACTTGAGGAAGAAATTAGCCGTCACGACAGACAGATATCTCGACTCGAGAATAAGGTCGACAAGTTGGACAGCACTATCGAGGACCTCAAACGCCGGCTGGACAACGTCGAAGACACCCAGGAGGAGTTGGCTGAGGCACAGGACGCCAGTCTTTTCGGACTGTAGGATAACGCGTATCTTAGTATATCGCAAAATCATCCAGCACACGAAAACGGGTTTGGCTAACCAACATTCCCGCCAAAATGGACTGGCGTTGGTTAGTGAGCAGCGGATTACTCCAGCGTCACCGGTTGTTCCGTGACATCACCGGTGGCATCTCTTCGAAGAGAAGCGAGGCCAGCTGAGTCTTCGACAAGGACGGCCTCGCCACCGGGTGTATCGACTGTGTTTCGGATCACGTTTTGACAGATCACCTGGCCTTTGTGCGTAATCGTATCATGTCGAGTATGTCCAACGACTTGCGGGGGTGCATCTCGTTGGAGATGCTGGAAATCCAACCAGATTAATCCAGCGTCAGGGCCTTTCGGATGGCGCGTGCCCATGCCCAACACGAGTGGGTTGTCCTGAACAATTTGCTGTTGGATCGTCACATCGTCGGCACTGCCGATCGTACCATGAAGTTGGGAAGCTGCATCAGCCAGGTTTCGATTCACAGTCGTTACGTCATATGGATCGTTGTGCCCGGCATGTGCATAGGTGACAGTGTAGCCCTTGTATGCAGCTACAACGTGGCCGTTTCGAATAGCAGTGACTAGCGAGCGCCGAGCATCTGGTCCAACCTGTCCGGAAAACCAACTGCCCCAGCTGAAGAGTGCCTGTGTGAGAATCCCCATCTCGTGATTACCGAGTGTTACTCGTACGCGCCCACGTGGAGCTTGCTCGATGAGACGAGCAACCATCTGTATTGTTTCGACGTTAGCTGGACCACGGTCAACGAGATCGCCATTGAACACGAGGACATAATCGTTGCTCGCCCAGTGAAGGTTTCCAGCCTCGTCTTGTTCGACGATTGGGTCGTAGTCGGGATGGTCTCCCAACGTCAGTAATGCACTCCGTGCAGCATCGAGAAACCCGTGAATATCGCTAATACTCACGATCAACGGGCCGTTGTCTTCAGACGAGACGTGTGCGTCGACGCTGTCTCGGTAGTCGCCTGAGACAGCGTCAGCGCTGTGGTCAGTAAGTGGGAAATCTGTTTGTCGCGACCTGTCGTCACTACGTGTTCGCTCAGACTGCATCTAGTGACGACAGTACACTGGAGGTTAATGGGTCTGACGAGCATTCTGAACCATGTTTGCCTACTTGGTCATTGGGATCGCTGATTCGCTTGCCATGGGCGAGATTCCTCTCAGCGCTAACAGCGGAACTGGTGGGGTTGTTATGGTCGCTATCAGCGGAACCAGTGGGGTTGGAGTTAACAGCGGAACCGGTGGGTCAGGGTGTCGCGTCTAAGAGTTCAGACAACCCCGTTTTAACCGAGCTGATTGATTGCTCGAGGTCGTGTTCTTTGTACTTGCCACCTCCCTTACCGCGATTGTACTCAGTTGAGGAGATGATCCCGAGCTGATCGAGTTCACCGAGATAGTCTCGAACCGAGCGTAGGGAGACTGGATTCATGCCGTTCTCGTTAGCGACCTGCTCATACGCTGCGAGGATATCTTTGGTTCTCGCAGGAGTCTCCCCCTGTTCGGCGAGAAGGGTCAATGCATAGAGGACCAGTTGGCCGTGGTCTGAGTAGTTCCGGATTCCCTCGACTACTTGATCCGTCTGCAGGCGACGGCGGGCCTGTTTGACGTGATATTCGGTGACGAGTTCATCGTTATTCTCGCGAGCGAGGTCACCGGCCTCCAACAGGAGATCGAGAGCTTGCCGAGCGTCACCGGAGTCTTTCGCTCCATACGCAGCACACATCTCGACGACGCCGTCGTCGAGTACGCCATTCTGGAATGCAACTGCTTCACGCTGCTGGAGAACCAGTTGTAGTTCGCCAGCGTCGTATGCCGAAAAGGAGACTTCCTTCTCACAGAGACTCGAGCGGACTTTCGAAGATAACTGAGCGCGGAAATCGAGGTCGTTGGAGATTCCGATAACTCCCAGTTTCGCATCAGTCACGTCACCGTTGGATCGGGCGCGTGGAAGTTTGTACAGGAGGGAGTCGTCCCGGATGTGATCGACTTCGTCCAACACGATGAGGACAGTCCCACCAACCTTATCGAGTTCTTCGAAGAGGAACTGATAGACCGATGCCTGTGGATAGCCGGTGTTAGAAATCTGGTTTGCCGGGTCTCGAAGTTCATTCACCAGAGCGACGGCGGCCTGATAACTGGAGTTGAGCCCATCACAATTTATTTCGATCGTATGTAGGTCAAGGCCGTCGACGTCCGCCGCATCTCGTTCGAGTGCATTCAACAGATAGCGTGTCGCGGCAGTCTTTCCAACACCACTCTTGCCATACAGGAAGATGTTCGAAGGACTCTCGTTATTGATGACTGGCTGAAGCGCTGCGTGATAACGATTCAGCTCGTCGTCGCGGCCAACGAGCTCATCAGGCGTCCACTCCTCGAGCAGTGCCTCACGCTGTTCGAAGATTGAAGAGGTCGGCGTAAATGAGAGATCAGACATTACTACCACCTTGTGACACGAATTGACTTAACCTTTGGTTCCGCTGCTTCCGTTGTTCGGCGTTACTTAAATATAGATAACCCCACTATTTCCGCTGTTAGAGTAACAAGATGGGGGAGGGACCCACCCCACTACTTCCGCTGTTAGAGAGGGCAGGTACGAAGCTCCGTTCTTCCTCGGTAGTTTGGATTGGGTCCCACCCCACCAGTTCCGCTGTTAGCCGAAGATCATCTATTAGCATGGTGGGGTGGGGATGACCCCCACCCCACTGCTTCCGCTGTTAGATCTTGCTGGTGCTTCGAAGCCGTCCCCGTTTCGTCAGGTATGTTTCTAGAGCTAGTGAATAACTTCAAGTGTATTCACTATAAACTATATCCGCACGCTGTTTTGCACCGAACAACAAGACACCCCCTCCCATGGGGGTGGTGCTGTCTGTTCTGTCGCTAACAGCGGAAGCAGTGGGGTGGGGGTGTCCTAGTCGATATGGAACCGCTCGGGTTTGATTTCCGAGGCGCTCGGCCTGTTGTAGTCGGACGCTCTCCATCTCGTCGCGAGTGGCTCAACAAATCAGTATCAAGTCGGAAGGAGTTATCGACGTCCTCGAGGATTGCCAATCCCCCCAATTCTATTAACCAACATTTAGCCGGACACACTGAATTGTTGGTTAAGATATCCCGCGCCAGCCGATCTGCGGAAGCCATTCCCGCCGCAGGTCATGTGTACGCACTTCCGGGCGTTCTTCCCCGGACGACCATCTGACCGTACTACGGAACATCGTCGACGTCATCGACGAATCGTGTACCTGTCCCGACTGGCAGCAGCGCTCACCCAAAGGCGGCTGCAGGCATCTGCGTCGCGTCGACCACGAAATCAAACGGGGCCGTGTTCCCCGACCAGGCGGCCGGCTCCCAACGACCCCAGGGTAGGTTACCATCTTCTTCGGAATCCCTCTCATTCCACTGGGTAGTGTGGCGGCACACTAGACTTTTCACGGCGGGTCACGTAGCCAGAGCTATGAGCAGCGACAGAGTCGACGCCGAAAGCAAGGTGTCTGGAAACCAGGCGAACATCCCTGCCCGGATTCGGCGTGAGCTCGATATCGACGATGGGGATCACCTCCGATGGCATCTCGAAGACGACGGGAGCATTCGGGTGCACGTCATCCAACAGCAAACAGGTACCTTCGCCGACTTCGACGGCTACGACGGAGCGGAATCGACCGATGTAACGAGCGATCACGACGCCTGGGGCGTCGACGTCGAGTAAATGTCTCGGGCACTCATCGATACGACAGTCCTCTTTGCCGCCGCATACCGGGGGGACGGATCCCACGATGCCGCGCTTCCGGTGCTCCAGGGCATCGACAATGGTACGCTCCCGGAGGCAGTCGTCCTCGACTACGTGCTCGCGGAAACACTCAACGGCCTCACGAGCCACGCCGGCCACGACGCAGCCGTCGATCTCCTCGATCGCATCGAAGAAAACGCCCGCTTCCACATCGACTCACTCACCACCGACGCCCTCGCGACAGGGAAGGCCCTCTTTCGCCAACACGAACCACTCTCCTTCGTCGACGCCTGCATTGTCGCGTATATGCAAACCGAGGGGCTCGGCTACCTCTATGCGTTTGACGACGATTTTGACGCTGTCGGGGATGTCTATCGGCTCGATACAGCAACGAATCCCTACGACCCGAACTGACGCTGGCTGACGCCACGGCTGGCGACGAAGTTCGGTCTCAGGAGAGCCACACCTCGTAGTCAGCCGCCAGCTCCTGGAACTCGTCCCACTCCGGGAGTCGGTCGTCGTCGACCTCGCCGTGGGTCTCAAGGTAGCGGAGCAAGGCGTCGGCTTCGTCTTCGAGGTCATACTTCGCCGCCTGCTCTCGGAGGTCCTCCTCGTCGACGTCGACGTGGCTGAGCAGGAGGAGACAGTACGAACGGTGACGGCTGCCGTCGTCGATTAACAGCGTGTGACAGCAGAGCTCCGCCGGCGAGACTGCGTCGAGTTCCTCGGAGTAGAGGTAGTAGCGGTGGCCAGTGAGCATGAACTGGAGGTCAAAGGCCGCGAATCGAGCGAGGCCGGTTTCGTGGAACTCCTCTGCGTCGATCTCCGTCTCGATCTGGGTGAGGAATTCGTCATAGTCCTCCCAGAGAATCGTGCCCTTCGGGACAACGGATTCGAGGCGTTGGCGATGAAGATGGTGTGCGAGTTCATGGACGAACGCGTGGAGACGGTCGAAGTCGGCGTTGAAGTCATAGCGGCCGTCGGCCGTCCCGACGAGGCCCCGGTCGCGAAACCGCTTGAGGACTCGGTTGACCGTGTTGCGGTAGTTGTCGCTCCGGTCGGCGATCTCGGAGACGGTCCGTGGCTGGTCGAGGTAGTACAGCACTTCGAGTGTCTTGCCGGTCAGCAGCTCGGGAAAGTCGATGTGGGAGTGCTGGCGGACGAGATCCCGATAGAGTTCGACGGCGCGAGCATCCGACGGAACGACTCTTTTGCGCCGGCCATCGCGTTCCGTGTAGACGAGCCCCTTTTCAACGAGGTCGGCGACGGCACGGGAGAGGTAGCTCTCGCTGTGGTCGAGCTTCGTCGCGAGCTCGGAGATCGTGTCGCCGCGGGCGACCGTGGCGAGGACCTTTAGTTCGATGCGCCGGAGCACAGTATAACATAGCACGAAACTACTATATAAAGGAGTTTCGAGTAATGTTACAGCCAACGGAGTGGGGGCCGCTCCCATCGTATTAACCAACAAAACTATGCATTAGCGAGTTGTGTTGGTTAATACGAGAGTAGCCGATGTCCTACGAACCCCCGACCCCACCGGCGAACCTCACGACGGAGATCGTCAATACGCTCAGCGAGTCAACCCCGGAACGACTCCGAGACATTGCTACGTACGCCGAAGCACTAGCCGAGCACAAGGAACGTGAGGCCCGTATTGAGGAGTCGGCTGACCAAGAAGAAGTGGAGGAGCGACCAGACAACCTCCCGGACGACGTCCCTGCCAAAGCGACGATCACAATCAAGGAAATCAACGACAACCAATACCACTATTGGCAGTGGCGGGAAGGTGAAAAGATTAAATCAAAGTACATCGGCCCAGCCAACCTCGACGGCTGAGCTTAATGGTGTAAAGAGAGCCTGATACTTGCAGTCAGCCGAGATACACTGTCTACTCATACTCCGCGTCAACCGTTCGTGGTCTAGTTTTGAGGTGAAATCAAAGAGCAAAACTGCGTGTTGCCGGAGCTACTGCTCGATGGCGACGTGTGCCGGGTCGGGGTTCATTTTGAATACGACGCTTGGTTTCCAAAGAAAGGTGCCATGTTGGAGGCTGGTAAGATTGGCAGAGGACACATACCTGATCCCGAATTAGTGCTAGGACGATTGTCAACCAGTCCGAGCCAGCAGTCTCCTTCGCGGATCATCGCTGTAAACACCTATCGTGTTAGTAGTCTGATTCGAGTGTGTTAAGTTGCCGGAGCAGGTGACGTTCGTATGGTTTCGAGCCTCCCGAATGGAGGTCCTGAGCGACAATTCTTGGTTTCTGCTGTCGAGATGGTCCCGAATAGCGCCGCTATTCTCGGCGCCGACGGAACGGTTCTCGCGACGAACTCTGCGTGGGAGGACGGTGCCGAAACAACCGATGATTGGTTGCATTCCGCTGCCGCCGGTGAGGATTATTTGACAGCTCTGGATACTGCCGAGACGACGTCTGCAGACCGTGTGGCTACCGGAGTTCGCGAACTGCTGCAGGGGACCCGTGAACAGTTCGAAATCGAGTTCACCGTCGAATCCTCTGACAGACGACGATGGTTTTCGACGCACGCGACCACCGTCATACATGACGGAGCAAAACACGCTACGGTCACTCACCGTGAGACCACCGCCCGGAAGGACGGTCAACGGGTCTTACGCGAGGCGTGTGAAATCAGTACTGCGCCCGACCGTTCGTTCGGTGAAAAGATTACGACGCTCTTAGAGCTCGGGCAGAACGCCATCGGAATCGACTACGCAACCCTCTCTCGTGTGCAAGACGACCAGTACATCTTCGAGTCGGTCGCTACACAATCATCGGCCGACCTTCAGGGCACAACGGTCCCGTTAGCGGACTTACCCAATTGTGAGCGCGTCGTCGAGCAAAACCAGACACTAGTCCTTAGGGATGTTAAAGCGCAAGCCCCTGAGCTAGTGGGTTCTGAGTGGGGAATCGCGAGTTACCTCGGAGCACCCGTCACTGTCAATGGAGAGGTGTACGGTACCTTCTGTTTCTATAGCATAGATCCACGTGCCGAAGCGTTCCCCGACTGGGCGGTGACATTCGTGGAGTGTCTCAGCAATTGGGTGGGACACGAACTCGAACGCCGGGAGCGTGAGGAGAGACTCGAGCAGATCAAGACAACCGTTTCTGACGTCGTCTGGATAACCAGCCCAGAGAAAGACGAAATCGAGTTTGTTAGCGACTCGTACGAAGATGTCTGGGGCCGCCCGACTGAGACGCTGCGTACAGACGCTAAATCGTTCGTTGATGCCATCCATTCTGACGACCGTGAGCGAGTACAGGAAGCACTCGGAGCGCAGCAGACCAACCCCGATGCATACGAAGAGACCTACCGCGTCGTCCAACCAGACGGAGAGATACGGTGGATCCACGATCGATCGTCTGGCATCTACGACGACAACGGGACACTTCGAGCCATCGTCGGTATCGCTAGCGACGTGACTGAGCGCAAAAAGCGTGAACAAAAGTACCAGCGGCTGACCGAGCGGATTACTGACGCCTACTACGCTTTCGATTCCGACTGGAACGTCACCTACTGGAACGACACTGTTGCAGACCGTGGCGATATGCCGGCTGCGGATATCCTCGGCAAAGATTTCTGGGACGTGTATCCCGAACTCGAGGAAACCGTATTTGGGGAGACGCTCCGGGAGGCTATGGAGTCACAGGAGCCAAAGTCGTGTGAGTACTACACCGAGGCTGAAGACTACTGGGTAGAACTACAGGCGTATCCTGATGAGGGGGGGCTCAGTGTTATCTCACAGGAAATCACGGAACGCAAGGAAGCCCGAGAGGCGTTACGCGAGAGCCAAGAGCGACTGGATGCGTTCGTAACGGCTACCTCGGATGTCGTCTATCGAATGAGTTCAGATTGGTCCGAAATGAGGTATATGGATGGGCAAGAGTTCATTGCCGATACGGACAACCCCCGACAGACGTGGCTGGAGGAGTACATTCCACCGGACGAACGGCCGCGAGTAACGGCGGCCATCGAAGAGGCTATCGAGACTAGAAGCAGGTTTGAACTGGAACACCAGGTGGTGCAAGTGGATGGAACGCGAGGCTGGATACACTCGCGAGCAGTGCCGATTCTGGACGACGACGGCGAGATTGTCGAGTGGTTTGGCACAGCTACTGACATCAGCGACCGGAAAAAGCGCGAACAGACGCTCGCACAGCAACGGGATGACCTCACCCAGCTCAAGCGACTCAATACGCTCGTTCGGAATCTCACACAGGCACTGCAAAACACGACTACGCGAGAAGGCATCGAGACTGCCGTCTGTGAGCGGCTCACCGATTCCGACCTGTATCAGACAGTCTGGGTCGGAAGGCGGAGCCAATCGGGCTCGAACGACCCAACCATCGTTCCACAGACGAGTGCCGGCATCAACGACGCCTATCTTGATCGGATTTCGGGCGGAGAACCGGGACCCGCATCGGTCGCGCTTCAGGCGGGTGAGCTACAAGTTATCGACAATATATCCACTGCGGATCGATTTCCGGACTCCAGACGAGAGATAGCGCTTGAGAGTGGGCATCATTCGCTTGCGGCAGTCCCCATCGCCACTGACGAAACGACATACGGTGTGCTGGTCGTCTATACGCCAGAGGAACACACGATTAGCGAGGCCGAACAGGCAGTACTCACTGATCTTGGCCGAAGTATCGCGCTTGCAATTCAGCGAGTGCACAGTCAGCGCTCGCTTACAGCTGAGACCGCTGTTGCTCTCGACTTTCAGATGCCTGACGCTGCGATCGACTTCGCTGAAGTAACGACCGAGTTGGGATGCGAACTCGAACTCGAACAGCGTGTTCCGATCAGCGACGGCGGCCACATCTATTATCTCACGGTGCTAGGAGGTGATCCAGCAGAGGTATGCAACCACCTGGACGATGGACAACTAGACGCAGAGAGTGAAGTGGTACGTCCGGTAAAAAACAGCGAGCCGGCACTCATCGAAACTCATCTCGAGGAGATACCTCGGCTGCCACTTGATGTCCTCACTGACTATGGCGCGTCCATGACGAGAGCACGTGCAGAGGACGGTGACATCTCGCTTAGCGTCGAACTGCCGCCGGGAGTGACAGTCGGCCCTCTCCTTGCTGATCTCCGTGAGATTGTTCCCGGGATCGAAGTTGTCAGTAAACGGCACGTCGACCGGCCGATGAAAACAGTAACCGCCATGCGAGAACAGGTCAACGAGCTGCTGACACCGAAACAAGAGGCCACGCTCAAAGCGGCCTATTCACGGGGATATTACCGGTGGCCACGCGACACGACAGTGGAAGAGATCGCCGATACGTTCGATATTTCCTCGCCAGCGCTGCACTACCGTCTCCGGAAAGCACACGACACAGTAGTTTCAGTCCTGTTAGACGAGTAGTGGCCGCTCACAACAGATTCGGTCGTGTAGGTTCCGGTATACAGCCACAGAACAGGGTCGGATAGCGAACCGGTTTGCACTGTCGGCGATGCGTCACTCATTGATGCCAGCAGCAGGTCGATGAGTGGGTTGAATTGGCCATGACGTGCTCTACAGTCAGATGCACGGAAAACTGCTGTTGTGGCTCAGATGCCTGTAAATAGCTGCTTGTGTGCCTCTTGCAGTTCTTCGTCCCGCAGGCGATCAAGTTCGAACTGTAGTTCTGCCGCTTTCGACCCGGGTTCGAGTGTGTCAGTCTCTTGATCGTAGTTGATGGCGCCGGCGTTGACGAGGTGTGGGAGATGATCATGGTACAGCGCCATGTATACTTCGAGGCGCTTGTCTGGGAAGTCGTCAACAGCCACGCCGAATTCCCACTCCGTGACGTAATCTGCAACTCGGGCCAGTGTCACTGGAGGTGTAAACACCGAGAGGCTGTATAGCGTATACCGCCGGTAGCGCGACGAAAGTAGATCGTGTATTTCGTCTACCGTAAGCGACTGGAGATCAGCGGCATCTACGGTCTGTGGGGGCGTCATGGCGATTTTCTCCGTCGCCACGGATCTGTGGTGTCTTTGTGCGTCTCCTCTACCATCTGACCAACCGCGTTGACCTCACGGCGTAGCTCGGCAATCAAATCGATTAATTCGTTGTCCTCCTCGGCCAGTGCCGATTGGGCC
Organism: Haloarcula rubra; assembly: GCF_019599465.1. Classification (GTDB taxonomy): domain Archaea; phylum Halobacteriota; class Halobacteria; order Halobacteriales; family Haloarculaceae; genus Haloarcula; species Haloarcula rubra. Next base: position 7,167 of record NZ_RKLR01000017.1, on the reverse strand, counting down.
TCGCTCAGATGATGTTCTGCTTCGACGATCCGAACATGTGGTGAGAGAGCGTCACGGTTAGTCATCACGACCACCTACCGTGGGACAGCTAACAGTACCTGTGTGCGATAACCGGCTGTCGCGTTCGATGTGTGGCCCTGAAATGGTGGATCTGTTCACGCTGTCACACCCCCGATACTGGAGCCGTCAGTCTCTGATTCGAGGCGGTCAAGACCGTCGCCGACTGTGTGGACGCAGTCACCGTCAGCGTTCGGAAACACAGATCTAAGCTTATCATTTTTATAAACAGCGAGACACAGCATCGGGGGGACGATTACTTCCTGCTCCTCTTCAGCAAACAGCGAGCTGATTGGACGTGTTTTGAACCCCGGCGTGAGCGAGCGGCTGTGTTCGTTCGCCCAGGCCTTGAATTCCGATAATCGCTCACGATAGACAGCGGTATGCTCTTGACTCGTTTTTTTGGGCGTCGTCTCGATAGGGTTCCACAGGTGACTGGTGACCGAGGCGATACGACCTGCCTCCTGAAGACATTGTAACCGCTCGTATGTTCTCTCTTGTACGTCATGGACGCAGTATGGTGTATCCTCACGTATCCAGAATTCAACGCGAGTTCCCGTCTCGACATACTCTGGCTGTTCGTCTGACTCCGCCTCCATTCCGTTCGACTGGTTCTCATTGGATTTCGTCATTGTCACCTCTGTGGGCATAATCTGTTCTTGTCTGTCCGACTGGAAGCTGCAATTGCCGGTCGCTGGTATCGATTCCTCCCGCTAACTGTAGTGGCTCCATTGAATACCCGTGTGGGACCTCCTCAACCGATTGCCCCATCATTCAGTAGCTCTCCTCGCGTTGAACATGCACATATGTTCCTGATGGTTAGCGGGTAGAAAGGTAACCTAGAGTCTTCTAGAATACTCTGTATACCGTACTGATGGAGTCAGTCGAATATCACACAATACCAAACATTCCCATCAACCACGACAGTGGTGGCCGGCACCACCATCTATACGCTCACCGATCATCGGTCGCGGCCTGTCGACAGACCAGCCGCTGTCTCCGACGAAATATTTGACATCCTCCCCGCGCTGAAGCGCGAGGCTTTCGCCTCGAATTTTCCGTAATCCCTGCCTCGCCGAAATCGACGCTAGAAAGTCAGCAATGTCGAGCGACACGGTTTGGATCAAAAACAGGGTCCGATCAGGATAGGGGCCCCGTGCATATTCACACGGCTCCTGACTGTCATCCCCTGCAGCAAGCAATAGCGATCCGAGAAACAGAGCGACTGAAACTGCCGGATAACTGGCCTGACTGCTCGCTCTGTGCAGGGACAGCAGCTACGGACGGCGTCCCCGAAGGCGAAAATACGTATGCACGTCAGAAATTTCTCGAAGAAACTGATCCAGATACTCTCCGTAGTGTTGTGACGACCGGCAGTGAACCTCCCTCGGTGGCGACGACGTAGCAACTGCTGTTTCGGACCGGTTATGAACCACCGCTGCTGCTACTCAGGACAGACAACATCTGCACAGGCCGGGCACTCAGCCCAGACCCCAGTCGTGCCATCGGCTTTCTCGTATTCAACTAACACCCATGCAGCAGAGATGCTCTCGCCACACTCTGGACACCGACCGAGCGTCGACGCATCACGGTTCATGGGAGTGGGAAGGAGCGTGTGACAACTGTCCTTCCACAAAATCGTGGATCACCCACAAAAATAAGCGTTTGGTGATGTAGGGTCGCTATGTCTGCCGATTTCGAGCAACATTGGTATCTGGAAGAATTACATCGATAGAGGGTGTCATAGAACGATTCACACGATGTTGTTTGCACCCGAGATTCGGCGAATTATCCGTTAGAGTGGGTATGCGTATCTTGCACTGGGCGCTCAAAGATATCGATAGCATCTACTCTGGTCGATTTAGCAAGTATTCTCCCGAAGGAGGAACAATATCCTTTTTGACAATATTTATGTAGGTTGGATTTCAGGAGATAGCATATGGCATCTACATATAATAACCCTACATCCCATGGGGAAGAGATCGGTTTAGTTGTTGAATTAGCTGATAGGCAGTTCACAGTTGTCTCCATACTTATCACCCTCGGGATGCCGGTTCTCGCGTACTTATCCGGGAATACGGCACTGATGTTTTACACGCACGTGGCTCTGGGCGCTTTCTGGTTTGGCCTCGACTTCTTTTTCAAATTCGTGTTGGGGCCGTCTCTTGATGCGGCTCCTGACGAGGCTGCTGGTGCAGTCAATCAGCAACTCATACCGAAAATGGTTGCCGTGGCCGAGCCACTCAGTCTCGGTGTGATCGGTTCGGGTATCGGTCTTGCAGCTATGTTAGGCTACTGGACTACCCCGTCAATCTGGCTGTGGGGTGCCCTCGGAATCGGCATACTAATGCTGATTAACGGATTCGGCCCATTGCACCTGGTCACCACGAAGATGGTCGTCGAACTCAATCAGGACGCTCCTGATGGCGACCGACTTGATGAGTTATTCGGCAAAGCTATGCAGTGGGGACTCCTCCAAACCATCTTCATGCTGGCTATTATTCTGATGATGCTCGGCCTCCGAGGCGTACTCTGACCAGCCCACCTTTGTGGACTCCGCCAGCCATAATTACCTATCTGCAACGTGTTCTCTCTGTATCTCGCACGACGTTACTGACAGGACTCGAGCAAATCGGTTGCGACCCTGCAAGATACAGAGCGCTTAATAACCAGTATCGCAGTTGTGAGGAGGGCCGAATAACAGAGCGAAATGGCTGAAATCAAAGGAAATCATCCGGAAGTCGGTCTTGGTTCACGAAGAGGAGTCTGAGAATGGCTTCCAACTTATCGAATTGCGGGCCTCGTGAGACGGTTTGTGTTTCTCGTTCCCATTCGATAGCACCTCCATCCTCTAATTTTGGGAGATGCACGTGATGAAGCTGCATTTCGAGTTGTTGCACCGACTCTCCGTTGATTTGGGTGGAAGAACTGTGAGGAGAGTGCGGTTGAGTGTCTCGTGATTGTACCTGACCGCGTGAGAGGATACCTTCTGGAATACGGATCGACGCATTATCGCACAACGCATAGAGTATGCGTCGGCGGGTGTCGTCGGCCAACAATTGGAATAAGGAACCGGTATCCACCATGCTACAGTACTGAACGCACACCCATATGTAATTTAGGCAACTATACCTCTCGTCTACAAATTACTAAATGATAGGTATATTCTCTGTATTGAGTGGTTTTGCGACTTAGTGAACAAGTCGTTACTGCCGAAGTCACTTCGTTTCAGGCCCCGATGAGAGAATACGCCGCTCAGTAGATGTACTGTACTGAACGAATCACTCTGTGACGACTTGCGGGGTATGCGAACTGTTCTATGACACCCTCTCGATACCCTATGCAGGCTAGGATGGGTTTCCGCACAGTTCTTGAGCACCTCCTCGGCAAGGAAGTGACCGTCGCTGTCGAATGTCGACAGTGCGGCACAACGGTCGCTCCCGGGACTGACAAGTGTGCTATCTGTGGTGCGACTGAGTTTTGTCGGTACGATATGTCAGAATACGATCTCGGTTGTTTCAGAACCCCTTCGGCCAAGTCAGTTCCTCAAGAATCGAGATCACAGTAACATTCGGGACTTTGCGAGAAGAGTCCTGTCACGAACGTATGGAGTTTCTGTTGCAAGGTAGATGGTCAACTATCCATCGGCTGGAGATTCTGTGATACCTTCAGTCGCATAGAAGAGACACTGCCGCCCCACAGTAAGAATCGCCCGAGATCAGGAGTTACATCGGTCCGCAACGGCCGTGGACTGCGGTGGATAGCCACCGGGCCGGTGTTCGCTGCTGTTCTGACTGGTCTCGGGTCCAGAACTTGCCGCTCCTCGGAGGTCTACGAGTTTGAATAAAGGGCTTCGACCGGCCATATAATTTTGGTCATCCATTCATAGCGGATGTTCATGCGGCTTTCGACGCGTAACAGCCTCTCTGCTACGAGTATACAAGTATAGAATATCATTTTGTAGATAGATACGGCATATATCATCTCATTTGTATATATTGTGAGGCTATAATTTTCTATATTCCCCAGTTTGCGAGTGATTCTCTAAATTCTTTGACGGAAGAAGTGTATTTGACTTAGAGATACTAATGCTCTCTGTCACACAATCTCTGTAATTGTGCAGCACTGTTTCGGCCAGGTCCTGTTTTAGAATGTGCGCATCTGGTAAACTCAAATGCGATCAAAGATATATCCTAATATATAAGTACATGCCACTCCGGCTTAGAGATGGCGGGTGACGAGTAGCAGTTCTAAAGGCGCTGTTTCACCCTGTGTTATCATCGTCTCCGGGACTGTATCTCTCACCTGTCGGTCTGAGTATCGTATGGGTGTACAGGGACTCCCCCCATGGGTCGCATACCATCCCTTGCACCATCATTATTTCACTCACCTCAAATGCCAGAGAGTGACGGTTATCAATGGTCTCAGAATAAATACTACTGGTAGCTCAATCAGTGTGCTGCGCGACAGGGAATTCACAGCACTCGCTGGTCTTCTTTCGCTCGCAGCCAAATCAACGACGGTCACCGCTACACTCTACGCTGATCTGGTCGAGAAGACGGGAATATTGAGGAGAGGATTAGCACTGTATCCACTTCGCTCAAGTGTTAATCCCGTCTTCGTGCGGACACCAAATTAACCGGTAACACAAACGGTCTCTACCCGTGATTTTCTGGTTCATGATGAGGCTGTATTTGCGGTCGAATACAAATGACAGTGCGACAGATGCACATTCTGAGAGGATCGAAATCTTCCAAACCAGTTGTCCGAGCTAGTTCTTTTTTGACTTTCGTTTAGTTCTGCTTTGTCAACAATACTTGAGAGAAGAGAGCTTCGAACTGCTATTGGAAATTTTTGATTATATCTCAGGATTATTCAGTACCCTTCAATCAGTACAATGCTTCCTTGATGTCATCGTCAAGGTCGTCGAACTTTTCGAGGTACTGTTCCCGGTCTCGACGGAGGTCATCAAGAGTGGCCTCGCAGTCCTCTAAATTCGCTTCGACATCGAACTTGATCACATCCATATCCGGGACATCGACAGGAACTGTTAGATTTGTTGTCATATCTGTTTCCCACTGAACGTCTTGACGTACAATAGCACGCAATAGGGTGATCGTGTCTTGAACACCAATATCTGTTGACCCAACACTCCCTGTGTTCAACACATAACATTCCACGTCGAGATCTGCGATGAGATCCCGGAACCGGTTTCCTTCTTTGCCTTCCGATCCGATTATAAACGGGTTCGTCCCGACAACGCGTATCGACTTTCCTGCGGCCGTTGGATCTCCCGCGCTTGTCTGGACCGATTCGCCGAGCATGAATGCGATGGCACCCTCTTCAGGACTCAATTTTGCGACTGGAGGCATAGCCGGATTCCGTGTAATAAAGAATACTTGATCTACCTTTGGCAAGTCAATCTCCTCACCGGCAGACGCCAACTGTTCCCGCTGTATAATTGCACGTCCGTTGGTAGTGTACCTGTCGCTGTCGAAATAAACCGTTCCATCAGACGCAACGTCGACGTTCTCTAGAATCGCAGATTCGTCTGTCGCCGCGTTGTAAATTCCCGGTTCAGTCTCCTCGTCAAGGCAATGTGTTTTGATGAATAATCCTCTGCCTTCGCTCCCAGCAACGATGCCGTCTGGTCGGAGAGCACAGACATCATCTTGAAGCATCGTTGCGTCTTCTGGATCATCAAGCCAGAGCCCGTGTGCTGTCAGTGTCGACTTACCCGTACCGGACAGGCCGAGGAATAGTTGTCCAATGGTCTCCATTCCGTCGTCGGTCTCCAAGCGGACTTGCTTGCTCCCAGCGTGCAAACCGAGTCCTCCTTGCTGTTTCGAGTAGTACATAAACAACCGGAGGAACGATTTTTTTGCTTCACCAAAGTAGTCACTTCCAGCGACGACCGTGAACCCCTGTTCTGGGAGAATTCGAATCTGTGTCTCTTCCCAACTCGGGAGCTGTACCGTGTGGAAGTCTGGTTCGCGAGTAAGATCTGCGGGTTCCAGTAGTTTAGACAGGCTGAGTGCGATACGGCTGTACCATTTTGGGACATAGTACCTGCAAACATAGCTATTCTCTGGGTGTCGCCCCACTTGCCGATCTACACAAACGAGCTCCGACTCGTTTGCAGACTCGAGTGCTTCGTTGATGAACTTCCAGTCTGCGGCATCAAACTCGTCGTCGATTCGGTTTTTGGTCTTTTCAGCATTTCGAGACTTTTCGATGCTGACGTACGACGGAGATTCGAATTCCGTCGTCGTCTCGAGGTCTGCCGAGAACGCACGTAATTCGTCGGTTGGAGGGTTGTGAATGATGTTCTCGCTTTCTTCTGGATCCGGTAATCGTGATACTAACTGCTGTTTATTAATCTCTGTTTCTGACATTACGTGCATATCTCGACTCTGTATAGACTAATAAATGTGTGCGGACTCAAATGGTAGTAAATCGATATAGTCTGCTATGTTCTCGACCGCTTGTACCTCCTCTAAATCATCTGTAACACCGACCAGCGAATATTTGTTGTTTTCCATGTTGTCAATTAATAATCTGACTTAGTACATGAGTTATATTTTAATTTTTCAATGAGTGGATCGAATTGCGACTCCAGCTTTCCGGTGTTTTTATAATTCGGTTACTCGTCGCCGAGGGCGACGTACGTCGTCTCGATGATTCGGTCGTCCCCGGCCACTCGGTCGGTGACTTCGGCCGTCGGCGGTTCGTCGAGGTTGTACACCGACATGGCCTTTAGTGTGTTCGTTTGCGCGGTCCTCCGTTCCTCGGTAATGCGCCAACGCTGTTGCCCTGACTACTCTTGCTGAGCGTCTACGACAGCGACGCCAGCGAGGTTGACGATGTCCTTGACCTCGTCACCGCGCTGAATGACGTGGACCGGTTTGTCCATGCCGACGAGCATCGGGCCGATGGCCTCGGCACCACCCAGCCGCTGCAGGAGTTTGTAGCCGATGTTGCCCGCTTCGAGGTTCGGGAAGACGAGGACGTTCGCAGGGTCCTCGAGTTCGGAGAACTCGTAGGTGGTGTTGAGGATGTCCTCGACGACGGCCGTGTCGGCCTGCATCTCCCCGTCGACCGGGAAGTCCA
>NZ_RKLR01000016.1 GCF_019599465.1 Haloarcula rubra | reverse complement strand
CGCTGTGACCGCCCACGGGGAGGGTGAATCAATGCTGGTGTCGGGTGGTGAGGCGAAGTACGTTCGGCGCAAATATCGTTCCCTACGCGATTCGCTTTCGGAAGCGGGTGCGCTTCGCGCACGAACCCGTGTGGGTGACAAAGAACAGCGTCGAATCAAAGACCTAAATCACAAACTCTCCCGTCGTCTTATCACGTTCGCGAAACAGTTCGAGAATCCCATCATTCGGATGGAAGACCTCGAAGGCATCCGCGAGAACAGTTCGTGGTCGGGCGTTCATTCGTGGCACTTCCACCAACTCCAGCAATTCATCACGTACAAAGCCGAACGCGCCGGTATTCGCGTCGAGAAAGTTGACGCCTATCACACGAGTCAGCGGTGTTCGGCGTGTGGGTCGATGGGCAATCGTGATGGCGACCACTTTTCGTGTTCGGAGTGTGGTCGTGGACGCCACGCGGACCTGAACGCTTCGGAGAATATCGCACAACGGGAGGGAGAACCATGCACGGGCTAACGCTTCGGGCGAGTCGAACCGTGCTACCTCGCTGGTTGAATAGCCAGCCGTCTTCGACGCCTGCTGTATGCAGGGAGGAAGGCCCCCTTGACAGGGCTACACGCGCTGGAAAGCACACCGTTGGTCACAACTCGGTGGCGACCTTCGACGTTCCACGCGAAAGCGTACTTGAGAACCGAGGAAACGCGCAACCTGAATCTCCACTTCGTGGATTCCCGCGTCTGTAGGCGCGGGAGGATGTCAATCTACATCTCAACGACAATCTGGCCATTGGAGTGTACGGCAATAGTGTACCCACAGTACTGAAATTCAATGTGTCCTTTCGGATGTGGAAATTCGGCGGTTGAGTACACAAACAAGTTATCAAGAGCATCTGGATCGATGACCGTACTGAGTGGGGCCAGTTCAGCCGCATCAACTCCTTCATGATCAGCAACAGCTTCGATAACTGCAACAGACGGCAGCGAGTTGGACGGTTGCGAGGATGTGTTTCGCTGACTCATTAGTACACGTCTACTGCTACGGGGGGACGGATAGGTACTATACCAAGTTTGTCCGTGTGTCCAGTCTGTTTATAAACTATATTGACTTGTCAGATCTGTCAGTCACCCGTTCATCAACCACTTGGTATTGGGCGCTGCATCCACACTATATTTAGGTAGCGAAACGAGCTCTCGTTCCTGATCGTATACGACGACGTCGGCACATTCCAGTCTCGGAAGATGTGTTTGATAGCGCGTACGCTCACCAGGGCAGACGAGTACAGATTGAATTTCCCGCTGCTCAGCGACAGTCACGGGAGCGTCGCCACAGCATACGAGGTGTGTTACGACGAGTGGGAGAACCACCAGTGTGTCCCGCAATGCGCGGTCTTTCTCATCGACTCGTCACAGACGATTTGATACGCTTGGTCGACCGGTGATGCGTTCGAAAAGCCCGACTTCTTTCCGGTGAAAGAAGCACTCGACCGGTTGACAGAAGAACGTGATGGCTTTGGAGCTGAAGACATCGAGCTTGCCGTCGAATATGAAGAAGAGCCCGGTCAAATCTCCTGACCGAGTTCCCGTCGGTCCATGCCGTACTGAGATTCACGAACCACGAAACCGTCAGAGCGGCTGCCAACCGCTCGGCGCATCGGGTATCCCTCGGATGCGAACCTTGCGCTCACCGGTCTCAGTCTCGCGGAGTTCGATCATGCCGTCAAACTCATTCATTACGGTGTTGATCGTTTGTGGATCGTGTGAGACGTTGTCGATTGTAAAGATGCCCAATCCCTGGGTATCGGAGATACGCGTCGTGTAGATGTGGAGAAACTTGAAGACCGTCTCAAGATCGAGATACTGGAGCAGCGTCGAGACAGAGACGAGACCGTGGCGCAAACTCGAGATATCCTGGCTGGTGAACTGCTGCATGAGTTTGGCGGTCCCGATACTGATGCCCGTGAGATCACCAGGCGACGACACACGTTGGGTGGCGATATCCCGGATCGATTGCTGCTGGCTGCTCCCCGAACAGTCGACGACCCCCACTCGATCGTGATCGAGTGACGTCACCCGTTGTTCGAGGTCGTCGAGACATGCCGCCGCAGATTCGTTCGTCGTGACGATCAGCAGTCCATTCGCTCCGTCAAGCCCTGCAGCAAGCAGGTTCAGCGCGAGATCCTGTTTTCCACTCATGGCCGGACCCGCGATCAAGAGACTCGTCCCTGGCTCTAGTTCCGAGATCGTTCCTGCCGGAAGAACGTCAGCGATATCGTACATGGGTGTTCACTCCGTTAAATCCGTGAATTCATCCCCGTCTGACGCGTCGGTTCCGCTCGAATCATCCATGATTTCGCGGACAGCCCCGACAAACTCGGAGTCAGAGGCCATATCACCCATCGTCTCATCAACGTCGGCCTGATGGCTTTCGATGCGCTCGACCAGCTGTGCGTACTCGTCGTTCGATTCTAAACGGTCCTCTGTAAACTCCGATTCGAGGGCTGCCCGGCGAGCCACGAGCGAGTAGTACTCTTGTAGCTCCCCGTTGAGCGTCGCGCGATGCAAGAGTCGCTCAACGGTCTCACGGAGTTGCTCGCGATCCGGTGGCTTCGTGACGTACTCGTCGAAGCCCATCTCGATGATGTCAAAGCTGGGATCGACCGCTGTCACCATCGCCACCCGGCAGTCGATCGCCCCGGAGCGAATCTCCGCAAGGACGTCTGCGCCAGACATCCCGGGTAGCATCCGATCCAGGAGTACGACATCGATCGTCTCATCGAGTTGAGCGAGCGCCGAATCCCCGGTTTCGACTCGGCGAACGTCGTAGTCCTGTAACCATCGTTCGTACGTTTCTGCGACATCCGGCTCATCCTCGACGATGAGAACAACCGGAGCATCTGAGTCGTTCATGACAAGTCTTGGTCCCTGCTTCGGATACCGTCTCCTTGAGACTTGTTCCCGAAGGGTCTGCAGAGGCGTCGACGCGTGGGGGGAGGACAACGTCATGGTCTCGGGAGTTCAATAATGAACTCGGCGCCCTGTGGCACATTATCTTCGACCCAAACGTCGCCCCCGTACTCGGTCACCATCGAATCAACGAAGAAGAGGCCGAATCCAGACCCGGTGGATTTCGCGTGACCCGTTTCTTCCCGCCGGAAAATCGTCTCCTTGATATCGTCGGGGACACCACGGCCGTTGTCAGCAACCCGGACTGTCACGAAGTCCTCACGCTCGTCGTAGCTGTCGACGCTTACCGAGACACGTAACCCGTCCGTGTCGTTGTGGTCGACCGCGTTCGTGATGACATTCCCCAGGACTTCACCCAGCAATTCGTTTGCCTGGACGGTCACGGAATTAGGAATCTCCGTGTCGAACGCGACCTCGGGATAGGTCGTCCGGACCCGATCGACTTCGGAGCGAAGCACCGACGAGAGAGCGACGGGCTCCAGCTGTGGGTCCCCGGTCCCCGTCAACGTCTCCAGTACTGTCCGGACGCGCTGAATAATCGTGACGATGTCGTTCGACCAGTCGACGATCGTCTCGGCGTCCTGGAGCTGGTCGCCGTCAAGTTCCTCCATGAGGAATTCGGCCCGACTGCGAATTACCGTCATCCCGTTGAGCACGTCGTGGCGGAGAATCGAATTGAAGAACTCCATTTGGTCGGTCTGGTGCTGGAGGGCAGTTTCTCGCTCGGCGCGTTCGAGAGCTGAGCGGGTGTTCGCAGCCAGCAGTTGCGCGAGCACCACGTCCGTCTCCTCGAACTGGCCAGTCTCGGTCGAACCGCTGTTCAACACGCCATACTTGCCGATCGGGACGATCAACTCGCTTCGCATCTCGGTCTCGGGATTGAATCGGTCGTCTTCATCACGAACGTCGTCGTAGACACGTGGCTCCCCTTCTTCGTAGACCTGCCAAGAGATACTCTCCTCCGGCTCGAAGACCGGAAGCTCGTCGAACAGGTTCTCAGCTTGGTTCGACGATGCGACAGGGTCCAGTCGTCTGTGATCCTCGGCCTGTAACCACACTGCCGAAATTGGCAGTCCGAGCGCGTTCTCGGCGGTATCGACCGCGATTTGGCAGATCGTCTCGCGATCGGTCTCCTGCATCATCTCGCGGGTTGCGTCGTGGAGGGCTCTGATGCCCTGCTCACGTTTCTGGCGTTCGGTCACGTCCATCGCGACGCCGATCACATTCGTCACCTCGCCATCGTCCTTGATCGGCTGGTACCAGACCTGGTAGGTTCGCCCCCAGAGGTCGACCGTGACATCAACGGGTTCACCGTCGAGACTTCGACCGATCGCGTCAGTGATCACGGGGGAGTCGCCGAACGTGTCCGCCACCGTTGCCCCGACCATCTGGTTCTGGTCAACCCCGACCTGATCGAGACCCTTGCCGACCTGGAGCGTGATCTCCCAATCCTGATTGATAGTGAACAGGATAACCGGCACGTTCTCGACGACCGTCCGGAGTCGCTGCTCCCGGTTCGCGAGTTCCTGTTCGCGTTCGAGACGGTCCATTGCCGCCGTGGCGTTGGAAACGAGAATCTCCGCCAAGAAGCGGTCCGTTGCATCGATCGCCTCTGGTTCGGGAGAGCCGATGGCGACCAGTCCGTGATTGCCGAGCGGAACAAAGAGAACTGTTCCCAAAGGTATGTCTGGCACCTGACTCCTCTCCAGCATTTGATAGTCCTCAACGAGCACAGCCTCATCGTCGTGGAAGATTTCCATTTCAACCGACTCAGATTCGAGAGGTGGAAGTCCATCAAGTCCGGCTCGCTCTGCGAACCGACGTGCTGGCTCTGCTGCCTCCCAAGGGACAAGCAAGTCGGCCTTGTCGTCGTACTTCCAGACAGCTGTTAGTGGGTACCCGAGCATCCTGTCGGCGGCCGAAATCATCTCTGTCGTGATTTCGTCGGACGTGTCCACAGTCAGGAACTCGCGGGTGATGCCGTGGAGCGACCTGAGACGATCTTCCTGCTCCTTGCGCTCGGTGATATCGCGGACGATGCAGACGAGGCCACCAGTCGGACGCACGGAGAGGGTAATCTCTTGTGGAAAAGTGCTCCCGTCACGACGCTGTCCGGTGAGTTCTCCACGCCAGTTCCCTTTTTCGTAGAGTTCGGGGATGACCTCCTCTTCGACGCGTGCGGCTTCCTCCTCTGGATAGCAGAGGTGCCAAGTGTCGCCGATGAATGCGTTCGGATCGTCGTACCCATAGACGTCGGCATGCGCCTGATTCACGACTTCGTATTCCCCGTCCTCATTGAGAATAGCGATGCCGTCCATCGATACAGAGATGGCTTGCCGGGCCTGCTCGGCTTCGAGATACTGATTCTTTCGGCGGGCATCGTAGTAGCCGACCACGCCGCCGACAGTTGCGCCTTCTGCCATACCGAGCAGAGGTTCATGAAGTGTCTCCACGAACGGATCACCTTCGAGAAGGTGGGTGTACATTTCCCACGCAGCAAACGAGCCAAGAAGGACAGCACCGGCGAGGCTCCAGAGTGCAATCCGGCGGATTCGCTCCGGAGAGAAATCCGACTGTACGAGCCATCCACCATACGCGGCAAGGCCGAGTGCAAGGAGGACTGGAATACCAACCTGGAGGTTATGTAGTGTTGTCCACTCGAGGTTATTGAGAACTGCCACTCCGACAATACCACCACAAAGGAGCGCCCCCAGTGCTGTTACTGACCATCGTCGCCAGGATTCAATCCATGAGAACATACCGATCTGCTTCAAATAACAAGAGGAATGTAACAAAAGTACGGACCGAATTGGTCATCTTGGTGCCATCACAGTTCACTTTCACATCCTAGTAGAGGCGTCTACACGACGCTACCGGTGTCCTTGCGGGCTGAGTCCATATGCTGAAAGTAGTGGTCTTCTGATCTACGAACGGTAAAAACATGGCATAGAATCGCCCCGAGGCATTGTTTTCATCCCGGGATTCAGCGAATCGACTGTTAGATCGCTCGTGCGAACTACCCAGAACAGAGTCCGGAATACGTATTTGATGTAGCTGGCCAACCGTAGCCATGGCCAGTGAAAAAGAAAAGATGCTGACCGGGGAACTGTACGACGCTGATGACCCAAAACTCGTGGCTGAACGGGAACATGCCCGTGATCTCACAAGACGCTATAATCAGACAGCACCGGATGGCGATGAGACACGACGAGAGCTGCTGGAAGATCTACTTGGATCACTGGGCGAGGAGTGTTACGTAGAGCCGCCGTTTCGCTGTGACTACGGATACAACATCCACGTGGGTGAGAACTTCTACGCGAACTTCGACTGCGTCATCTTAGACGTATGTCGAGTGGATATTGGCCAGAACTGTCAGATTGGGCCAGGTGTTCACATTTACACCGCGACTCACCCGCTTGATGCGAACGAGCGGGTCAAAGGACCGGAGTACGGTAAACCTGTGACAGTCGGCGACAACGTCTGGATTGGCGGCCAGGCGGTTCTCAATCCCGGTGTAACGGTCGGTGACAATGCCGTTGTTGGGTCTGGTGCAGTTGTGACAGAGGACGTCCCTGCCGACGTCGTCGTACAGGGCAATCCCGCGACGGTAGTCAAGGAACTCGAGACAGACCAGTAGTCCGTTACTGTTCTATCCACACACTGTCCCTTGGATGCCGCATTTGACAGGTATTGGTATGCCTGATTACGGCTCCGTTACCTGCTTGTCCTGTACTGACCGCATCGAAGGCAACTATTCATCTAATCGACGAGTCTTTTTTTCTCGTCGGCGACGGCGACGACACAGCACATTACCGACAGCTGTTGATTGTACTTAATATAACTAGTGTTAATTATCTTTTCATAACCAATTTATTTGGTACTCCTATGACACAATATCTGTATGACTCTATCTTATTGTCGGCGAACTAATCACAGCATCAACCTCTCCTCAGTAGCTGGACAAAAATCCAGAAAGCATACATGAGCCAGACCACGTCACGCCGGTCGACACTCGCGGTTCTTACGCTCCCCCCAGCGCTCTTTATAGGCAGCTACCTCACGCAGTGGTTATTCTTGCGAGACGGCCCAGTCACGCCGCTCGCCGTGGTGGAGGCGCTCGTGTTTATCGGTGCGTTGGGTGTCCCACTCTATCTCGCGGTTCGGCTTCGAGAAGCGTCGTTTTCCCCAGCGGCGTTCCGAACAATCATCGGCACAACCCTCGGGACGACGGTACTACTAACAGGCATCGTGGCACTCTATCACGCTGAGCTCCGGATCGAGGGGCATCTCCTGCCATTTGCTGAGATCGTTGAGGCTGTGTTGTTCGGTGCTGCCGTTGGGATGGCTGTCGGGAGTGTCGGTGGCCTGTTTCGAGCGCGTGTGATTCGTCGTGAAAACCAGTTACGGGCCGAACGAGAGACGCTTGCTTCCCGGTCTTCGTTACTGTCGACGCTCACGCAGAATATTCCGGCCGGGATTCTGGCAGAAGACGGCGACCGGCAGCTATTATTCACGAACCAAGCGTTCTGTGAAACCTTCGATATCGACGCAGAACCCGCAGACCTCGTCGGACGTGATTGTGCAGCCGCTGCTGAAGGCGTCAAAGACCAGTTCGTCGACGCCGAGCAATTCATCGAACGGACGAATGAGGCAGTCTCGGCTGCGGCGTCGATTCACCGCGAAGAGTTCGACCTCGTTGATGGCCGGACGCTGGAACGGCGGTCGACGCCAGTGGAACTCGGAGCGGACGACACGGGCTATCTCTGGGTGTATCGCGACATCACAGAACAAAAACAGTACGAACACCGTTTGGGCGCACTTCACGAGACCACCAGAGAGTTGATGGCTGCAGAAACGCCCGAAGACATCGCGACCGTCGCAAGCGAGGCCGCCAGCGAGATCCTTCAGCTACCGCTCAATGGAATCCACCTCTATGACGAAACCGTGGAGGGGCTCGTTCCGGTCGCGTGGTCGGACGAGACTGCTGACGTGGTCGGTGAGCCACCCGTCTTCACACCCGACGACAGCGTTGCGTGGCAGATCTACGAGACACAAGAGGTGACGGTTCATGACGATATTCGAGGGGCTGACAACGTGTCCAACCCACAGACGCCGATCCGGACCGAGATCCACTTGCCACTTGGCGAGCATGGGGTGTTCCTCATCGGGTCGACGACAGCCGGTGCGTTCGACCAGACCGACATCACGCTCGCGAAGGTGCTGGCAACGAACCTCGAAGCGGCGCTGGCCCGCGCCGAGCGCGAACAGACGCTTCGTAAGCGTGAAACACAACTTAGCCGGGAGCGCGACCGGTTCGCAACCCTCTTCGAGGCGATTCCAGACCCTGCAGTGACCGTCTCACTCAACGACGGCAAGCCGATCACGCAGGCAGTCAATGAGGCGTTCGAAGAGGTATTCGGGTATCCAACCGAGGAGACCATCGGAACGTCCCTGAACGATCTCATCGTTCCCCCGGAGTTCGCCGACGAAGCGGCCCGAATTGACGAGCGAGCAGTGGCTGACGAACAGATCATTCGGGAAGTCCGCCGGCAAACGGCCGACGGTGAGATTCGGGACTTCCTCTTCCGGAACGTCCCTATCGATTCGGATCACAACGACGCGTACGGCATCTACACCGACATTACCGACCGCAAACGGCGCGAGCGGACCCTCGAAGCCCTCAACGACGTGACTCGTGATCAGATTCAGGCGTCGTCACCTGAGCAGATCTGTGACCTGGCGGTCACCGCCGCCCGGGATACGTTAGATCGCCCATTCAGTGCAGTGCATCTCGTCGACGACGCTGAGCGGGAGCTCCGTCCGATGTCGATGACAGCAGATGTAACCGACTACTTCCAGGAGGGCGATCTTACGTACACGGAGTCAGATACTGTCGTGTGGGAGTGTTTCGACACCGGCGAACCCCGGGTTATCGATGACGTCACAGACGTCGCAGATTCCCGGCTCCCCACCCCAGACACGCCAGTGCGGAGCGCTCTCATCCTCCCTCTGGGAGCACATGGCGTGTTCATTATCTCCTCACTGGACTCGCATGCGTTCGATGACGACGAGATCCAGCTGGCCGAACTCCTTGCTGCGACGACCACGGTCGCACTGGACCGGAAAACCCACGAACGGACCCTGGCGCAACTCCACGACGCAACCCGGAAGCTGATGACTGTCTCCGACGAGCAAACGATCGCCGATCTCACGCTCGAAGCAGCTCGTGACATACTCGGGTTTTCGCTGGTGTCCGTCCGGTATCACGACACGGAGCGGGACGTGCTCGTTCCCGTCGCAGTCACTGAAGAGGGACATGAACAACTCGGCAACCCGACCGTCTTCGACCGGGAGGAGAGCCTCGCGTGGGAGCCACTCGAAACCGGAGCACCGCGGCTTATCAAGGACGTCACTGACTGCGACGCGTCGGTCAATGCCGGCAGCGGGGTCCGAAGTCTGATGATCCTCCCGATCGGCACGCACGGGACACTCAACATCGCTGCCACAAAACCGGCGGCGTTCGACGACGCTGACGTGTCACTGGCACAGATTCTGGCCGCCAATGTCAAGACGGCTCTCGATCGGGCCGCAGACGAACGTGAACTCAGGCAGCGCGAGCGGGAGCTCCAACGACAGAACGACCGCCTCGAGGAGTTCGCCGGCGTCCTCTCACACGATCTCCGCAACCCACTGAGTATTGCGAACGGTCAGTTAGAGCTGCTCGATGTCCCCGAGGAGAACGACCACGTCGCCGCGATCCGCCGGGCGCACGACCGGATGGCCGCGCTCATCGACGACGTTCTAACCCTGGCCCGGCAGGGGCAGTCCGTCGTGGAGACGACACCGGTCTCGATCCAGCAGGTCGCCACCGAAGCGTGGCAGCAGGTGCAGACAGACACGGCTACGCTCGACGTCGATGCCGACGTTCAGGTCGATGCAGACGCGAGTCGTCTGCAACAGCTCTTCGAGAACCTGTTCAGGAACGCCATCGATCACGGTGGCCCTGACGTGACGATTCGAGTGAAACCCTGTGCGGACGACACCGGCTTTCTGGTCGCGGATGACGGCCCCGGGATTGCGCCAGCCGACCGCGATGAGATCTTCGAGCATGGATACTCCACGGTGACCGAGGGCACTGGCTTCGGACTCGCCATCGTCCAGCAGATAGTCGGCGCCCACGGCTGGACGATCGATCTCACAGAATCCGTCGACGGTGGCGCACAGTTCGAGATTAACACCGGTCGGGATGTGAGTGACCATGATAGCTGAGTGCCACAGCCACGCGACCATCGCTCTCAAAACTGCGTGGAGTCCTCACTGGTCGTGTTAAGATAAGGATGAGGCGGTCGGTGTTTCGAATGCTCTATGTCCGAAATCGACCGCCTCACCGGAGATAGCGACTGGATTGATTTGGATTTTGTGGAGCGTGAGCGGACATCCGAGCCGATCGTTGAAATGGGTATTCAGTTGCATCTGGCTGGCTTGTCACTTTCGAATACCAAACAGTATCTTGAGAAGTTGGGTGTCCAACGCAGCCGAACGGCGATTCATAACTGGGTGCAGAAGGCTGATTTACAGCCGACAGGAACGAGATCGTCGAATTACGTTGCGGTGGACGAGACCGTAATTCAGCTCGGGACCGAGCGCTATTGGCTGTACGCCGCCGTCGATCCCACAACCAACGAATTCCTGCACGTCCGCCTGTTTCCAACGACGAATTCGGGACTCACGCTCGTGTTTCTGCGTGAACTCCGCGAGAAACACGACATCGACGATGCGACGTTTCTCATGACGACGCTGCCTATCTCAAAGACGCACTCTCACGACTGGGACTCCGATTTCATATCCGTCGCCACGGAAATCGGAACAGCGTCGAACGTGTCTTTCGTGAAGTAAAATGACGAACTCTCTTGCATAAGAGATTGTTGACACGATTGCAGAATTCTGATGGGTGCCTACAAACACCGACCTGAACGCTTCTCTGTCCCGACCAGAGTTCATCCGACACAAACCAAAACCGAAAGACAGCGAGCCATCAACAATGTGCTACGCAAGAGCGAACGACGAATTTCTTCGTTTTCAAATACGTTTAGTCACGTCGAGCCGGCGACAGCAGAATCCTGGCTCGAAGCCTTCGCTGTCTGGTGGAACCGATGCCAAAGTTAACACGACGTCCTCACTCCCCACAACGGCGTGACAGGGGTGACTACCCGTGCACTTCGATTTAAACCTATCACCGCTCCAGATCACCCTCGTTTATGCCGTGTTCGCGCTGGCGGCACTGCTAGTCTCTGACGTCCTGTTGGTCATGTGGATCAATGACCCGCTACTGCTCAGCCAGCTGGCGTCTCGACCAACCCACAGAACAGCAGCACAGACGAGAAGCCAGAGTACCCAACGGAGTTCGCTTACAGCGGCCGGTATTGGATACTGAACTCACCCCGCCGACCGTGTCGACCCCACTGTTCCTGGAGCTTGCCTGAGAGCGCACAACTGAGGCCCGGCATACTTGTACTGACGACGAGTATCGACGACTATGACAGGCGATGAGGAGCCGGCACAGCAGTGTACGCTGTCCGAACCAGTCGATCTCCACGCTGCCCTTGAAACGGCCGCGATCGAATATCCCGACGTCGATGCGAATCGAGCAGTCGTAATCTACCAGCACGCGATTCTCATGGTCACCGCCACAGAAGGGCTGGCAACCGAAACACGGGAGTTCGATGTCGAACTCTGGCAGGCATCACCGACCGAGCCCGATCGCGATCCTGACTCGCTCCTCGCAGCGTTCATCGACGAGCTACTGACGACGACTGAGACGACCCGCCGTTGAGTCCGCAGTGAATCCGCTATCGAAGCGGTCTTGACGACGGCACTGTCCTGGCCTTTTCTATCGGGAGGGCCGTGGAGAGTGCTACCGATGGCACGGGCACCGACGATAACCGAGGCAGCCATCCGTGACCTCGCCCGAGCGCAGTCATACGACCGAGGAGAGGAGTACTACGAGCACGGTGCCGTCCGCGAGGTCACACGTCGTGGCAACCGTCTCGAAGCAGCGGTCGACGGCAGTCAGTACGAGCCCTATCGGGTACGGATCGAACTCGATGAGACTGGCGTCGTCGACACGATGTGTTCCTGCCCGTACGATCACGGCGGCATCTGTAAGCATCGCGTGGCCGTCCTCCTGACGTACAGCCGCGATCCCGACGAAATCAGCCAGCGCCCACCTATCTCCGAACTGGTCGCCGACACAGAGCCACAGCAACTCCGAAACCTGCTCGTTGCCCTCGTCGAGCATCGTCCCGACCTTGGAGAGTGGATTGAATCCCGACTCGAGACACCACAGTCAGAAGACACAGCCGGCGACGCCCGCGACCAGCATCCAACCATCAACCGAGACGCGATCCGACGGCACGTCCAGTATGTCCTCCAGCCCCCGGGCGAGCGTGGGTCTCGGACCCGCGATCCGTATGCGGCAGTCGAAACTGACGTCGAAGAACTTGGAGAACTGCTCGATCAAGCGTGGGCCGCCATTGAAGCCGGCGACCACGCATTGCAAGGCGAGTACAAAACCACGATTGACATCCTCCCCGCGCTGAAGCGCGAGGATTCCTCCGTTGGAGGTTCGGCTACCGACCCACGGAGGCAACTTGCGGGTTTGTGCGCACTTCTCTGGGACTTTCGTGAGGGTGTGGTTTCCCCGACCAGTCGTGGTCGTCCCACTCGAATCGCACGGGCCGTGCCATCGGCCTGACTTCGCAATCGCTATTTTCTCGAAGGAACGTCTCTGACGCCGTGAGGTCGGCGTGTCTCTCGAAGCCACACGGACACGTCAGCGTATCCCCGTGGTGAACTGTCTCCTCGTGGTCGCCACACTCGGGACACGTCTGACTCGTCCACGCTTCCGACTCGGCTTCGAGAGAGATGCTGTACTCCTCACAGACGCACGCGAGACGGTGGCTGAACTTCTTGAACGCCCAGAAGTTGTGCGTCTTCTCGTTCACCCTGACCGACCAATGTGTTTCCAGCACATCGGTCAAGTCGCCCACGTACACCGTCGCCACGCCCTCGTCGTACAGCCGTTCAACGAGGTCGCGCACCAGCGCGTTCTGTGCGTGGTCACGGCGTTTCGTTCGCTGTCGGTACAGCCGTCGAATCCGCCTGGAACTGTAGCGTCCCTCTCGGAGTTTCGACTGGAGGCGGGCGATTTCATCGGTCGTCTCGCGGAACCGTCCGAACAACTCCCGACCGTCGTAGAGGTACTGGTTCCCAGTGGTCGTGGAACAGGCGACGAGATTGTTCGCGCCAACGTCGAGGGCGGCTTCGTGAGAAGCCAGTGGTGAATCCAGTCGAGAATCAGGGACGGTGACTGGTTGGAAAGCCCTGAACGTGTCGCTAACCTCATCGTACTCAAGTTCCAGACGACCCTGTTTGCCGTCCCACTTCGGGTTGCCTCGGACTTCGAGGCGGAGTCGTTCGTGGTAGCCGAGTCCGTATTCGTCTTTCAGTTCTTGCCCGACAGGGATTTCGAGACGGCTACGCTCCCCCCACCGAATCGTGTACTGGTTGTTTCGGATGTAGGTACGGAATTCGCGTCCGTCCTCCTCGTTGCCCGAGTACGACGGCGGGTTGGCGTCCTCGCCTTTCTCCTTGAGAGCGAAGAACGACTGCCACGCTTCGCTGTTCTTGCGTGTGACCTGTTGAACAGTCGCGCTACCGACGACACCGTTGTAGCGCCCTCTGTACTCAGAGGTGTCCCAT
This sequence comes from Haloarcula rubra, assembly GCF_019599465.1. Taxonomy (GTDB): domain Archaea; phylum Halobacteriota; class Halobacteria; order Halobacteriales; family Haloarculaceae; genus Haloarcula; species Haloarcula rubra. Next base: position 50,280 of record NZ_RKLR01000016.1, on the reverse strand, counting down.
ACGTCGCCGTCACCGAAGTAGTTCTGACGACGTTCGTAGGTCAACTCGTTCCACAGAGAGGCGGAAGCGTCGAGTAGCCGTAGGAGGCACTCTTTGTCGTTCGCGGTCTGTGGAGCGACCTCAAAGGTGTTGACGCGCTTCATTCGTTGTCACCTTCCTGTTCAGCGATGTACTGTTCGACAGCGCCCTTCGAGGCACTCCCCGCTGTTCCGACGTAGTACGAACGAGTCCACTTCACGCGGTCGTCGTACCGCTGATTATACTTCCGCGCTGAGATGCCCTTCACCCAGTTAACAATGAGTGACGGGGCGTTCTTGGATGGACTCCCGATGAACAGGTGTGCGTGGTCGGGCATGACCTCGGACTCGGCCAGCTCGAGGTCTTTGTCCTCACAGATTTCCGCGAAGATGGCTTCGAGACGTTCCTTTGTCTTCCCCGTCAGGTGCGAACGCCGATATTTCGGCACGAACACTATGTGGTAGTAGAGTTCGTATGTCGCGTGACGGGTACTCTTTACATCTATGCATACTATCACGGTCTGACGTCTAAAAGATTGCCTTGGAACCCCGTCTATGCCATCGTTGGCGGTTGAATACTGTTTGTCGGCTTCATCCCCGCCCTGAAGCGCGAGGCTTTCGCCTCGAATTTTCCGTAACCGTCGTTTCGCCTATTCGTTCGTCGACCGATTCGACCACAGCTACCTGGATGGAGAACGCGATGCCGGCGAACAGCAAGACGAAGGCGATGGTCAGCACGGCGGTCACCGCCAGGACGACGACAGTCAGTAACCCCATCGCTAACGCGGGTGTGGGATGGTGAGCTAGCCAACTGACTCCGTAGCGGAACGCTGCGACCGGATCCGTCCCGTGTGCCAGTTTGACGTAGGTGGGAATCAGCGCGAGTGCGACGTACAGTGCAACGTACGCCGCCATGAGCGCGACGAGTTCGCCAGCCAGCGACCCTTGCCGGAGCGCCGTCACGCCGTAGGTGACGGCGACAGCGCCGAAGGCGACCGGGATACCGCTGAACAACGCACTGGCGACACCGTTCTGGCGCAGGACAGTCCACACGTTGTCCCAGTCGATTCGGTTGCAGTCGCTTCGGAGGTCACGAATTGCGACGTAGGCGGCCAGCGTGACCGGGCCGATAGTCACCAGCGGGAGTGAGGCGAGGGTCCACGCGAGGCTGATCAAGGCGAGTCGGAGGCCGTTGTGGTAGATGAATCCTGGCACTTCGGCGAGCGCGTGGCGGAACGCGGTTTGGTCCGTTTCACTGGTCATCGTGTTATCCCGTCCCTGCCTGCATCTGAACGCTGGAGATGAGCTTGTCCTGGAACAGCAGGAAGACGATGAACAGTGGGAGCGACGCCAGCGCGAGCGACGTCATGATAACGTTCGGTGCCAGCGCGTTCACGTCCCGCAGGGTCACCACACCTATGGGCAGGGTGTAGAGTGCGTCGTCGTTCAGGACGATGAGCGGCCAGAGGAACTGGTTCCAGCTCCAGATGAACACGAACAGACCCAGCGCAGTCAGGATGGGCGTCGACAGCGGCAAGATGATACGCGCGTAGATGCGCAGTGACGAGAAGCCGTCGAGGCGTGCTGCTTCCTCCAGTTCCTCGGGAATATCCCGGAAGAACTGGACGAGCAGGAACACGCCCAGCGGCCCAGCCGCGAACGGGAGGATGATGGCCCAGTAGGAGTTCATCAGGCCGAGGTCGTTGATGAGCGTGTACAGCGGGATGATGTTCACGTACCCCGGAATCATGAAGCTCGCCATGATGACAGCCAGAATCGCGCCCTGCCCCGGCCAGTCAAGTCTAGTGATGGAGAAGGCGATCATCGAGTCGACGAGCAACACGAGGAATGTCGTGATGCTGGCGATGGTGAGCGTGTTGAACGCCCACTGGTAGATGATCGGTTCTTCGACTAGGTATCGTTGCCACACGGCGAAGGTCAGCTCCGGCGGTATCCAGTTGAATCCGCCCTGCGAGAGCACGCTCATCGGCGTCACCGACAGCTGGAACATCCGCCAGTAGGGGATGAAGAATACCACCGCCAGTCCGTACATGACGGCGTAAAGTGCGATTCGATATTGGGTGTCGCGGTCGGTAAGGCGATCCGTCAGCGACTGGGTTGTGTCTGCGTTACTCATCGTTGGTCCCCACGAGGACGTAGTTTAGTGCGGACACGCCGACCAGTATCACCAGCAGCGTGTAGCCGACGGCAGCCCCGAAGCCGAGTTCGCGCGTCTGGAACCCGAGTTCGTAGAGGTAGTACACGAGGGTCTCCGTGCTACCGACCGGGCCGCCTTTCGTCATCAGGTACGGCTGGCCGAACACCTGAAACTGGAAGATGCTTGATGCGATGACGACGAACAGGAGCGCATTCTTCATGTGCGGAAGCGTGATGTCCCGAAACATGCGCCACGGCCCGGCACCGTCGAGACGGGCGGCCTCGTAGAGCCGCTCGGGCACGTTCTGTCGGGCCGCGAGCAACACCGCGAAGTAGAACCCGGCCTGCCACCATACCGTCGTGACGACGATGGCCGGCATGGCCCAGAACTTCGAGTTCAGGGGCGTTCCCTCGAACAACCACCCGAGGTACTGCGTGCCGACGCCACCCTGTGCGAACATCTGCGCCCAGATGATACCCACGACGGAGACGGTCAGGACGTACGGGCTGAAGTAGATGAACTGCAGCACACGACTCCCTTTCAGTTCCTTGTTCAGGCCCAGTGCGAGGACGAGACTGATGCCGACGATGAGCGGCACCGTCATTCCCACGAACTCCAGCGTGTTCCACAGCGCGTTCCAGAATGCGGGGTCTTCCAGCAGCCTTGCGTAGTTCTCCAAGCCGACGTACGTCGACTTCGATGGTTCGAGGAAGTTCCACTCGTGGAGGCTCATGTACAGCCCCTTCAGCAGGGGGTACAAGAGGAACACGGTAAACAGTGCGAGATACGGGGCTGCGAACAGCAATCCAACGAGCAACTCCCGGGTGGACCGGTCGAACAGCTGTTCCCAGCGGCTTACGGTCCGAGTGTCTGTCGTTGCTTCGACGCTACTCATGGTTGTGAATTATTGGTTGAGGGCTTGCTTGAGTGCGTTCGCACTGGATTTCACGCCCGATTCAACGTCGGTATTCTGGAGGTACATATCGACGAACGGTCCCCAGAAACGATCGCTGTTGATGTGAATGGCCGTCTTTGGTTGATAGCGGACCTGCTTGTTCGTGACCATCTCATACATCGTCGAGATGGTGCCGTACTTCTGCCAGAGGTCGGTGTTCTTGACTTCGCTGGAGGTGGCGACAGATTTCGCGGCAGGGAGGTGGCCACCGGCCGAGGCCCACAGCGTGTTGTTCTGGGTGACGTACTCGGCGAACTCGACAGCCGCCTGTTTCTCGGCGTCGGAGTGGCTCTCGTTTTTCGGGAAGTACAGCGAATTGGACTCACACCATGCCACGTCGTCGCCCTCACCGGGGAACATGAAGGGATTCTGGAAGCTGAAGGAGAGGTCCTCGGGAATCTTGCCACTCTCGTTCTCGAAGTTGTTGACTGACCAGGTGCCGGCAATGAACATCCCGAGGTCACCGCTGACGAAGTCTTGCACGCGTGCGGAGTCGCTCTGGAACTGCGGGGTGTCCCAGCCGAAATCGCCGGTGATCTTCGTCATCAGGTCGGCCGTCTGCATGCCGACGTCGTTGTCGTAGGCCACTTTGTAACTTCCCGGTTCGCCAGTGACGATGTTCCCGCCGGCCTGCGTGAGTGCGATGATGTACGCCCGGAACGCGGCCTGACCGATGTTCCAGTTAATAAAGGAGAACGCACGAGAGTCCGTGTCGCTGACGATGGTGTCACAGGCATCCGAGAACGCCTGCCAGTCAGTAAAGTCTGGGTCGACGCCAGCCGATTCCAGCACACCGTCGTTCGTATACAGCGCCTTCCCGTGGATATCTATCGGCAGGGCGTACGTCGAGCCGTCGACCTGCAGGTTGTCCCACGCGATGTCGAAGTACTTGTTTTTCGCGCCGTCGGAGAGGTAATCATCGATCGAGTGGGTAATCGGCTTCAGGTGGCGTCCATAGGAGCCGTAGTAGCTCGCGACGTGGGGCGCGTTGCCGGAGTTGACAGAGGTGAACAGTTTGTTGAGGAACTCCCCGAAGGGGACGCTCTGTTTGTTGACGTGGATGCCGTTGTCCTGCGAATTGAACTCGTCTACGAGGGCCGTCATCTCCTCGTTCTCCTGTGCACCGAAGTACATCCAGTAGTCTATCTCGACGTCACCGCTGGCGGCACCGTCGCTCCCAGTGTTTCCATCGCTACTGCTGCCGTCGCCGCTGCTCCCCCCGCCACCCGTCAGGCCGGCGCAACCGGCGATGCCTGCCGCGAGTGCGGCACCGCCCGCGCTCAGGACTCGACGGCGGTTCATTTTCGTGCTGTTCGACCCTTCGGATTCGCTGTTACGTTGTGACATGGTTGCTGTATTATTTACTATCGTTGGTAATCCTAATCGCACTATGCAGTGACTGAGGAGCTGTCGACATCGGCCGTCATCCCCTCTTCGACGACGAGGTTCTCGCCCGTCTCGGCGTCGAAGACGTGCAGATGTTCCGGTGGGAGCGAGAATTCGACGGTCTCGCCCCACTCGAACCGGGTATTGCCGTCGACGCGGACCGTCCACTCGGTGTCACCTTTTGAAAGGTAGAGGTAGTTGTCGCTCCCCTCGTGTTCGAGGACGTCCAGCGTCGCGGTGACGGTATCCTCGCCATCGGTGTCGACGGTGATGTGTTCGGGCCGGATGCCAAGGACGAGGCTATCGCTCCGGGCGTTCTCGCGGACGACGCTTGCGAAGGAGCTTGGAATCGCGTAGTCGAAGTCATCGCCGTAGAGGACGTCCTCCTCCAGCGAGACGTCGAAGAAGTTCATCGAGGGCGACCCGATGAAGTCCGCGACGAACTTGTTAACCGGGTCAGCGTACACCTCGGCTGGCGTCCCAACTTGTTGAATCGTCCCGTCGTTGAGGATGACGATGCGGTCGCTCATCGTCATCGCCTCCGTCTGGTCGTGGGTGACGTAGACGGCGGTGGTCTCCAGTTCCTCCTGGATGCGCTGGAGTTCTGTGCGCATGTGCAAGCGGAGTTTGGCGTCTAAATTGCTGAGCGGTTCGTCGAACAGGAACACGTCGGGTTGCCGGACGATGGCGCGACCGGTGGCGACCCGTTGTTGTTGCCCGCCAGAGAGGTTGTTGGGCTTCTTGTCGAGCAGGTCACCGATACCCATCATCTCTGCCGTGTCCTCGACGCGCCGGCGAATCTCGTCGTCGCCGAGGTCCGTCGTCAGTTTCAATCCGTAGGACATGTTCTGTCGGACGCTCATGTGCGGATACAACGCGTAGTTCTGGAAGACCATCGCAACGCCGCGGTTCTGTGGCGCGATGTCGTTTACGACGGTGTCGTCGATGCGTATCTCGCCGCCGGTGATGTCCTCCAATCCGGCAATCATCCGCAGGAGCGTCGACTTTCCGGACCCAGAGGGGCCGACGATGGTGAGGAACTCCCCGTCTCGGACGTTCAGGCTCACATCGTCGACGGCCCGAATCGTTCCGGCGTCGGAGTCGTACTCCTTTCGTACATTGTCTATTGTGATACGACCCATCGACAACAACACTCGTGCGCTACCATATCAAGTTTTCCCAACTAGAGTGATTAATATTCTCCAGCGGCGAGTTCCCACAGGTCGAGGGACCTGATGGTCACCTCGCAATCGTCGGCGTACAGTCCGATCCCTGTGCTGTCCGCTCGCGTCGGGTAGATCCGGGAGGTGAGCGCCTGCGCGTCATTCGTGAACAGTTCGAGGACCGACCGATCGAGGAACAGGTGGAGCGAGAACGTCCCGTCCTCGTCAAGCGTGATGGGCATCGAGTGCGGACTGTCAGCCGCCGCGTGGCTGTTGGACGACTGCGAGCGGTCGACAACCACCTCGCGGTGGCGAATCTTACACCGGACGACCGTGCGCTCCTCGCCGTCGGGAGTCTCCCGCAGAACGAGGCCGAACTCGCCCACGTTCCGCGCATCGACGGTCATCTTTATTTCCAGCGTATCTCCCTTGATGTCGGCGAGCGGGTTCTTGCCGCCTGGAGAGATGTCGAGGTCACTGAACGAGTGATGGGTGTCCCTGAGCGCCTCAAGTTCCGACGGAAGCGAGAACGCCGGCGTGCCGTCCTCGGACAGCGAGACGACGCGTGGCAGGGACATCGCACCGGACCATCCGGCGTCCCACTGGGCCGCCCTGTCTCGGTCCTCTTTCAGCCATCCGAACATGAGCGTCCGACCGTCGTCCGCCTCGAACGACTGCGGGGCGTAGAAGACGCCGTGATCGAGGACGCCGTGGTCCTCGGGTTCGAACCGCTTCGTCGCCTCGTTGTACTCGCCGCTGAAGTACGCGACCTTCGAGTAGTCCGAGACGTGGAGCAGGGACCCTTTGTCGAACCGCAGGAGTTCCGGACACTCCCAGATGGGGCCTGACTTCCGCCAGTCGCCAGTCAGAATCGGATGGCAGTACTCCCACTCAAGGAGGTCCTCGGACTCGAACAACAGCGCGGCACCCCCTTCACCTTCGATACCGGAGCCGACGATCTGATACCACGTATCGCCGGTCCGCCAGACGCAGTGGTCGCGAAACTCCGCGTGCCAGTCAATGCTCTGTAGCACGTCCACCTCGTCGGGCATCCCCGTGATAAGCGGGTTCTCGGGCGCTTTGGTCCACGTCCGGAGCGCGTCGTCCTTGGCACGAGCGAGACACGGCAGTTGATCCCCGTCGTCGCCGCCGGTGTACATCACGCTCGGCGTGCCCTCGTCGTCGACGAAACACCCGGACCAGACGCCGACGGCGTCCGGACCCTCGGGGTCGGGTGCGAGCGCTATCGGTTCGTCCTCCCAGTGGACGAGGTCGTCGGAGACGGCATGGCCCCAGTGAATGCTGTCGTGGAACGGCCCTGCTGGGTTGTACTGGTAGAAGAGGTGATAGCGACCGTTCCACTGGACGAGACCGTTGGGATCATTGAGCCAGTTCGCGGGCGGCGTGAAGTGATACGCAGGCCGGTGGTTCGCGTCGGGTACCGCTTCGCGCATCGCCTCGAACTCCTCGCGGCCTTTCGGTCGGCCGATTGTCAGCGGGTCCGACCCTTCGCCCGCGGCGTAGGCGAGACAGTTGTTGAGAAGCGTCTCCTGTACGTCGGTCTGGAGGCCAGCGAGACCGTGACCGACGCCGACGACCCGACCGTCGCCAACCTCCCAGCGGAGGATGGATTTACGGTTCGGACGGTCGGCCCCGTCGTCGCGTCGGGCCGCGAGAACGTCGGCGTCGCTTGGATGGAGCGAGTCGTAGTGGACGGAGACGGCGTCCATAGTGGGTTCAATGGAAGGCCGGAGACCGTCGATGCCGTCGAATATCGGGTGATCGTTGAAGAGACGGCGGACGAGGAATCCCGTCTCGTCGACGTCGACGCGGCCGACTGAATCAGGTTCGTACGCCTCGATACCGAGTTCGGCCGCCGCCTCGACGGCGCCGTGGGTAAGCAGGAGGCCGCCACCGTCCGCGACGAACTCGAGTAATCCGTCACCGACCGCTTCGAGGTGCTGTCTGGCGGCGTCATCGAGCGCCGAGTCACGGTGCATCCAAAGCACGTCGTACTTGTCCAGCGCCTCAGCGGAGAGGTCCGCGAGCGACCGCGTCTCGTGCGGTAAATCGGGTTCAGGCGGTGTATCGGCAACAAGAAGCGTCCTTTCGGGACGGGCTTTTGTCCCGAGAGTGATATTCGAGTGATCCATTTTCACAACTATCGTGAGGATTTTCTTTGGATTTATATGTGTCGGTCACGTCACTGTCCACCATGGCCTCAGGCACTGGTCGTATTCAGCAAACGGCTTATTGCGGAAACTCTAGCACACGACAATGACTGCAGAGGACGACGCGAAACTCGCGCTCCTCAGGGAGACTCTTGAAGACAACGTCGACCTGACGACCTACGAGACTGAGGTGTACCTCGCACTCGTCCGGGGCGGGACCCAGACGATGACCGACATCTCGGAGACCAGTGACGTTCCGAAACAGCGCGTCTACGATATTGTTGACGGCCTCCGTGAGCGCGGGTTCGTCGAGGTCATCGACGACTACCCACGGAAGGCCTACGCCGTCGACCCCTCGGAAGCGCTCTCCTCGATTCGAGACCAGATTTCGCGTGCCGAGGAGTATCTGGAGGAACTCCACGACACGGTCGAGACAGTCGAGAGTGGCGTCGCACTGTTCAAAAGCGAGAGCACCATCAAGCGATACGTCAGCGATCTGCTCCAGACGGCCGACCACGACATCCTCTTACTCCTCCCCATCGATCGACTTCCCGCGGTGGTCGAGGACCTTGAACAGTGTACGGATCAGCAAATTCGGCTCATCGTCTCGAATGTCTCGCCTGAAGCGACGGACGACGAGATGCAGGGCCTCGGCAAGCGGCTCCCGGAGACCGTCGACGAGGTTCGGACTGTCACCTCGAAGGAGGACTTCGCGCTCACCGTCGATCGAAGCCGTGGTCTCTATTGGGCACAAACCGGCCACAAATACCTCAATGATGAGGAACACGGCTACTACGTGACCAACCCCAGCCTCGCGATGGTGCTCGACCGGTTCGTCTCCGAGTCAGTCTGGCCCGTCGCGAAACCGGTTGTCGGCGGGTCCACGCAACCGACGCTTCCGCGCCAGTACATGCGCATCCGGGACTGTCTGGCCGACCTCGCAACTCTGACCGACAGTCGACCCGTTGACGCCTTCGAGATATCCTTCGAGGGGTACGACACGGAGACTGGCGAAGACGTCTCGAAGCGCGGAACGCTGACGAGTTATTACTACACTGAGTACGACGTGCGGGCGTCGCTCACGCTCGACATCGAGGCACCGACCGAACACGTCGAGTCGTCGCTGGTCACCGTTGGCGGCGTCGGAACCCGGAACGTCGATTATGCCGCCCACAGTATCGAACTCCGGGAGAACGTGACGACACACTCCGACCACCTTGACGACGAGACGAAGCGCCATCTTGAGGCGTGTCAGGCCGAACTCCCCGCGGAGTTCGGCAACGAATCCGTCGTCATCGGACTCGATGCGTTCGTCGATCGGATGCGCGAACTCGTTGAGCGCCCTCCGGGTGAGGAGTACCAACGAATCCGCCAGTTCGACGCCTTCAGGGAGGCTCTGGTCCGCTTCGAGGCCAGCGAGATGGCCCCGCGCATTCAGTGGCGACAGATTCGGACGGAACCCGGCGGCCACGTCGCCCACGTCGGCGGCGTCTTCGACGATCTCGGTTACGACCTGACCCTCCTCGGTCCTCTCGGCGACCCGGTTCGCTCCGAGTTTGCGAGCCGCTTCCGAAACCACAAACTTGTCAGTATCGGTCAGACAACGAGCACGGACTTCGTCTGGTTCGAGGACCGGAAGTTCCTCCTCACGGAACCTAACCTGGAATCAATAGATTGGGAGAGGGTTACAGAGCGGATCGAACTGTCAGTGCTGGCCGAGTACGTCGACGGGTCTGCGCTTCTGACGCTCGGGTCGTGGTACGCGACGCCGAACCTCCCCGACATCCTTGATGGGCTCCGTGAGGACCTGTGGCCTCTCCTCTCTTCGCCGCCGGACCACGTCCACTTCTCGCCAGGCGAGATCAGTCAGTTCTCCCGCACAGAGATAGAACACGGCCGCGACTCAATCTCCGCGCTTGACGATGTGGTCCCCGTCACGGTCACAGCGAACCGGAGTCAGACCCGCCGATTCCGTGATACGCTCCTGCGGGGCGATGACGAGACTACGACGCCCACTGTTGAGCGAGTTCGCAACCAACTCGGCGTTACTCGGTACGCGATGCACTCTCAGCGGGGCGCGATTATGGCGTCGCAGGACGATGTCCGCTCGGCGCGCGCCCCACAGATTGTCAACCCACGACAGATACGGAACGTCGACGAGCACTTCAACAGCGGTCTCGCTCTCGCACTCTCCGAGAACCTCTCGGACGGTGCCGCACTCGTACTTGCAAACGCGGTCGCGAGTTATTTTATGCGGCATAAGAAACCGCCGAAATCGGCGGAACTCCGCGATCTCGTCGGTGAATACGACGCCTTCTTCGCAGAGTGAACCACCTTGGGGTCAAGTGGTTCGAGACGCCGACGGCGTCTCGTCATCACGAGAGGGCCTTCGCTCTCTCGAACGATCCCGAGGCACTCGGCCTGCTCCGCCTGTAGATGCCTGCGAGGAAGTGGCCATGTTCACAGGCGGTACGAGGCGGATGCCACGGGGATTGATCCCGAGGCGGTTGACTTTCCACGGACACTGATCGCATCGGGAGTGTCGATGCCAGGTGAGTGTCAGCAGTGTGGCGTTATGTCTCGCGACACGGGCGTCCGCGGGTTTGGTGATGCGACGCTCTGTGTTGACTGCACGGTGCTGGGCGAATACACGCACGTGGCGCTGCGATGTCGGAGGTGACGCTCGCCGGCGATGAATGATAGGTGGAGGTGGCAGTTCCGCGCTCCTGCGAAGCGGACGTACGACGACCTCGATACCCACGCACAGGACCGCATCACCGACAAACCCGAAGCCGAGTGGTAGCTAAGCGGTTGGCGTCGGTGACCTACCGATGCTGACTGGACGAGTTAGCCCGACAGAAACGCGTCGGCGACCTCGTCCGCATCACCTGCCTCGCCGTCGACGCACTCTTCAACACGGTCTTCGAGTTCTTGCTCAACTGAGTCGGTGGCCTGTGGCTGGTGTCCCGTCCTTGCCACAGGTAGTACTGCGTGAACTCACCCCACGCAAGCCGTATATGTCTATGAGAATGACTCTATGCTGATGGAACAAGTACAATACAATTGTATGGGCTGTCGCAGCAAATTAAGCTATCAGACTACAAAACACACTGGGTGCCCAAGTTGCGGTTTCCTCCCGACCCACAGCGCTGACTAACGCTGGAAAGCGGCAAACAGCGTGTAAATAACCCTCGAAGCGTTGTAACCTGTCGTTCTGAGCTGCCTGCTCACAGTTGCTCTTGACAGCCGTTGATGAAAGACCGGAGTCGAGAGCCGACAGTTGGTTCGACGCTCAAGAGGATACTGTGACAGCCTTCGTGCGGGAACTGGAACACGAATGCGTCCTCGTGGTAGTGGATGAGACAGTGTTTGCTTCCAAGCGGCGCTTCCGAAGTCATATCCGCGGTCAGTTCTGGAACCACTCGAAACGACCCGGCGACGGCTTTGTACTCGTCAGCTGTGTACTCGCCTTTGAGGTCGTCGCGAAGATACACGACCTCGCAATCGTCTTCGTAGATGACTGCGATGGTCCGCAACGCGTCGTTCACGTTGTTGTGGGCGTATTCTGCCAGTCGGGCAGCCGTCTCGTGCGGCATATCTGAACGGTCACGAGACGCACCCTTAGTACTGCGGGCCGAAGTGAATAGCTCAATCATACTCCCGAACGTAAAACGCAAACTATGTGCCACATTAACATAGTTGGCCAGAGAGCAGCTAGCAGGTCGTCGGTGCGGCAACGGCCCAATGAGGAATACGATGTCAAAGATAGCATGTGAGAGTTGCGGGCGAGAAATCACGTACGGGAGGAAGAGTCAAGAGTCGCGCGCACCCATGCGATATTGTCCACGCTGCGGGGAGGAATTCCCGCCACGTGAGGAGTGGTGACTGGCAGGAGCCGCGTATCGGATTCCTCCCGCGTTCCGTTCTGAGATATGCCATCTTCCCTGTCGAGTGTTTCGTGTGCAGGTGCGGTAGCGGTGTCTTTTCCCTGATGTGCCCCTATACACAGGAAGTCATTTTGATGCACCAGAATCCCTCATTTTGGTGCAGACCGTAGTTTAATACTCAGCTATCTGGACAGCAACAACCGTTTGGTGCATCTGCGAACTGACCGCAGATTCTACGCTGATGGTTTCAGTCGTAACTAACGCTCAGTGTGTTCCCGTCGATTTGAATCCTATAATCCTCGTAGGGAAATGAAATAGCAATCTCGCTATTGTCAGTGATGAGAGTATTGAGTGATTCAGGGTCAGCACAGTCGAATAATCTGGGAGCGAGATCTTTCGCCTCGACATTTTCTAAGCCGGCAATTGCTTCAACAACAGCAATACTTGGCTCTGTGTTCGACCACTCCTGCTCTGACTGGAGCAATACTGCTGTGTCGGACTCTCCCATAGCCAACCGTTTACATCCATGCACATAATCTTGGTGTGATTATATGGGTTACAATACCTGTGTAGCCCCTCAACTGTACTGACCAGCACGGCATAACTCTTACTCCAGTGCCCGAGAAGCCCGCATTCTCGTTCAGTTCGTAATTTAATACTCGGTGATCTCGTCAGCAACGTCTGATTGGTATACCTGCGAATTTACCACCGATGGCCACCGATACTAACGATCGCACCACAGCGAGCACATTCGGAGACGACGAGCGGATCGGATGGAGACTGGTTCGTTACGTTTTCGCAGGGGCCGGTTGGGCCACCGCACCGCTTGCACACTTCCGAATGTTTTGATTCCATTACGATAGTAAATACGGGCCCAATAGAGATAACATACGCTGTCTGCTACCCATATACTGACCGAATTAAGGAAGGGGAGAACAGGTATGCGAACTGTTGTATAACTCCTTCTACATCACACTAGGACTGGAACAACGTCGCAACGCTGATTAGCTATCCGTTCGCACGTACTCACTGCGCGCACCGCTGCAGCTACTTCCTCATAACCGCAGTGTGTCCGTATTGCTGCCGCGGACCATCCTACCCGCGCCGGGGTTTTCAGCCCGGCGCACTCTATCACCCAGACAGATGTCACGGTGAGTTGAACACGACTCGGACCCGACTCGTCAGTCGGCGTCGAGAACACACGACCCCGGAAAGAGAAGGGAGTTGATTATTTCGTTTGGGATAGAATAACAAAGACCGGCTGTCGTGAGGTATTGGTCGTGGGTTATCCGGCCCACACCGCCACGCAGCGTTAGAGGCTATGAGCTCGGGTACGAACTCTGTCGGTCACTCCCATCACGCCAGGGTTCGAGCCTGAACTCACCTATCTGGCAACCCTACTCCGGGAGTGAAAATCTCCCGGAGTAGGTTTCGCTCGCGACGTCGCCCAGTCCCTGTTGGCCAACCTCGTCGGCCACCTCCGTGACTTGAGACTGGTTCTGACACTCTCCAGAACCACCCAAATGTAGGTGTCGGTGATTTACGTCCTTGATGTACGCATATTTACCAAAAATCAAGTGGAGATTTGACGATGAGCCGTTTCAGCACTCGATAGCTGCTAATTGTCACAGACACACCCAAAATCTATGTGTATTGGTTGAGTGGTTGGAATGCGGGCACACTGCCCGCGCCTCTGACAGCCTACGCCGCCGTCCACGGCTTTCGCCGCTGGCCGTCGGCGATCGCTGGGATCGGTTCTCAGCGATTTTCCATGGAGTGTCCACTAGTGGCAATAGGCCTAAGTATTAGCTCTACGACCCCCCAATGGGGGCTGTCAGAGGCGCCTACAGACGGCCAGTGGCCGTGGTAGCTGGCCCCTGTGAACCCCACTTCCATCGGTGCTCAGTACGTTTTCGGTAGCTGTACCACAACCAACATACGTACTACGCCGATAATATCCGCCGCGGACACCGCTGAAGCCATCTCCCCACCCCCAGCGGGTCCGCAGACACCGGTCGCCTAAGCCGCCACCTGCCATTGAATCCGCCCGCGCCGGGTGTTTTCAGCCCGGTGCTTTCATCGCTCACGTCGATTCACTACTCAGTCGTCGGTGACACGACTGCTGACAGGTGGTGCCGGTGCTCGGTCTACTTACTTAGAGACAACACCCATTTGCCATTATCCGATAGACGTTGGTGCGGGCACTGACAGGACCCTACAGAGGAAGCTTGCAGACTACCACACTCCACCCGCCTGCACTGGGTGTTTTCAGCCCGGTGCGGTTCTACAGCTCGGTAACCATCCTATCACAATAGTCAACATATATTATGCTTACATAAGAGCCCGGCACGGACGCATTTCCCCCAGAAGGGGTCCGTTGGGGTCGCGTCGCAAAGTCGTCCAGCCCGTGCTGGTCGGCCTCGCAAGACTCCTGACGCGTCTGGCACTGGTCCCGATACTGACCAACACAGCCACTCGTCGCCATGCGTCAGCTCCGACGTCGCGGCGGCGCACCAATTGCATGGCCGACCCCAGCAACCCATGGAACACACCGTAATCGCATTCGGAGCGACCGTGCTATTCACTTCGATGATCGACATCAGCCACGAGCGCCGGCGCGTCCGCTTCCCGGGCGTCGACGAGGTCGCCATACCGATACGCCTCCCGACAGCCCTTGCAGTACGCGGTCGGGCCCTGCTGGTCGACGAGATGCGTATGCCCGTACGGGCATCGCACCCGCCACGACTCGACGATATCGGTCAGTCGCGTCATTCTGACTGGGCGGCCCCGGCCAACTCCAGGGCCTCCTTGAAGCCCGCCATCTCGCCTTCGAGTTCCTGAATCCGACGTTCCTGTTCGATGGCGACGGCCAGCCAGTAGGTCCAGCGCGGTTCGACGAGGTTGGCGGTGCCGCCGGCCATCGCGTGTTCATGGATGTGCCCGAAGACGTCGTCGAAGACGCGCTGGCCGCACTACTCGAGGCGAGTGAAGAGGAACCTGACGTCGAAACGCCCGACGATTGGGACGACGACGAGTGGGACGAGGCGGTCGACGTCGCGCGAGAGAAAGGCGATGTGCCGGCGGGGAAGGGGACGCTGACGATGAAGACTATCGACGAGCGGGACTACTACTATCTGCAGTGGCGCGAAGGCGAGCAGGTCAAGAGTCAGTACGTCGGGCCGGTCGAGCCGGCGTAAGGAAGTCCGACATCGCACACCACGTTTCCGGTGTATTTGGCAGCGATATACCGTCTATTCGCTATCTGCAATGGCAGATTTCCAGTCGAACTGCAGGAGTTACCTTCAAAATGAACCGTCGTCCCCACACCGGGTTTCCGGTGAAATTGCAGTTAGTAAGCGGTGAGTTTGATTAACCAGTCTCTGTTGAAATTCCCAACTGTTGTGACATCAAATCACCGTATGCTAATCAACAGAAGTTCTGCGTAGCGTATATTCGAATCGCTCCGTCTATTTCCGCAACGTATATTCCAATACCCTCTGACTGGAATCGCTCTCTGAGGATGTTCTCTCGATGGCCGGTCGAATTCATCCACTGATTAACGATTCCAAGGGCCACATCCTGTTCTGAATCATGGTACAGAAGCCCACCTTCCGATTGAATATTCTCTTCCCAATAGGTGTAGGCGATGTTCTCCCCACCAGCACAGTCGATACCGAATTGGTGATAGCGGTCTCCAAAGGATTCACCATCCGGTGAGTCATGTGCGAAGTATCTCTTGTTGGCCATATCCCGCGAATGATAGCGAGCGACCTCTACAAGATCAGAGCGATATTCCAATTTGTCAAGCCCGTTTGCGGTCCGTCGCTGGTTTATTTCCCTATGGATTGCCATCTCAACGGCCGAGACGTCAATTTCATCGGAACCACTATTTGTCGTCTGGCCTCCGGTATCGGCTGGAGTTTCCGTTGCTTCAGTGGGGCTGCTGGATGTCGTCGACACATCCGCTGATTCATACGCAGTCAGGTTGGCAACAAATGCTGAGAGGGGTTGGTGATACCAGCCTGTTCAGCAATCTCTGTTGATGTCCTATCCACTGGTTCGATGCCTGTCCCAACAGTTGACCCTATGAGACCAGCGACGAATGCGACGATCACCGAGACGATTAACAGCCGCTTCGTCCACCGGATTCCGCGTCGTTTCCACAGCAGCCAGTTGGGCCAGTGAGTGGCGATACGGACCAGTGGTAGTCCTGCCTTCCAGCCACAGCGCTGGCAGGTTGTGAATCGATCTGTTCGCCGTCGTGAGACCCACTTCCCACAGTGTGGACAATCGCCGCTGTATCGTGGGCCTGCGCTATACTGACCGACGTAAGTAATCGGTTATCTGTGGTGGATTAATTTGACGTAGTGCGGTTGTCACAGCTGGCCTGAGCTCGTCGATCGAGCCGAAGAAGCGGTTTCCAAGAGATCGCTTCAATTGACGCCAACATTCTTCGACAGGGTTGAGATCCGGCGATCCCCGCGGGAAATACGATACTTCGATCTGTGTTTCTTCGACGAAGTCGCGCACTTGCTGAGACTTGAAATATGACGCGTTATCCAGCAGAACGTGGATTTTCTCGCCAAACTCGTCTTGGAGTGCTCGAAGAAATCTGATCGTCACGTCGCTGGTGAAGCGATCTGAGACTTCGGTTGCGAAAAATTCGCGTTTATCGGAGACTGCGCCGAGTAGCTTCACACCCTTCGAGCGCCGCCAAAACGGGAGATTCACTCGTTGACCGCGTGGAAACCACGAGCGATAGAGGTCACAACCGATCGTTTTCCGCGTTTGATCGATCGCAACAGTAGTATACTCTTCAGAGAGCGTTTTACTCAGTTTTTTTGGTAGCTTCCCAAAATTCGGTGCGTTCATCCTCATCAGCCGTCGGCGGTTGCGGCCGTGGCGTCTGCCAGGTGAGATCGGCGTCTTTCAGCAGTCTCTGGACGTGACGCCGGGAATATTCTACACCGAACTCGTCTTTGAGAAACTGCTGAGCGAGTTCGGTCGTCCACGCCGGTTGGTCGTAGCCGGCTTCAGACGGCGGATCTTGGACGGCTTCTTGAAACTCCGCTTGGTCGGCGTCGTCGAGTTTCGACGGCCGACCGGACCGCTGTCGATCCTGAACTGCTTGGCTGATCGGTTCTTCTTCAAGTCGGTCAAACCACCGATAAATCGTTTGTTCGCGCGTGTCGAGCCACTCTGCGATCATCGGCGCAGAAGGACCTCGCTTGTAGATAATCGCCACAAGCAACCGCTGTGTCTCCCGTTTTCCAGTTGCTTCGTCGAGCGCTTCTTCTAATTTCTCGACGGAGACGTTTTCTAATCTTGCCATTATGCTGGTAACGTAACGAACCAAGTTAGAATTGACGATTAGTTTCGTCTCTTAGTATAGCACCAGCAAAGAGTTTCTGAACTGGCGTAGCGAGATTGCTTGCTGTTTGGGATGCAGATTCCGCTGCTTCTCTTCCTACAATACTCCCGTCGGTAGCTACGTTAGGACTACTCTCATATTCAGCCTCTCTCGAAGGTGGGTTTGAATCGGTTTTTGGTTGCGTAGGTTCTTGATTTACCTTCTCCTCATCTTTGATTCCAAAATTATCGGTATCTGGTTTTTTCGGTTGTCCAGACGTATTTCCTGATTGGCTATCATCCCCTTCCCCAAAAACAACATCCCGCTTTGCTTCGCGAAATTCAGGGCCCAAGGTCTCTGCTGAACGAAGCGCAGGACAGTTGTGCTTTTCGGGGAGAACGTGCTCAGAACAGAATGTTCCTTCACAGTACGTGCAATTATTGGAGAGCCCACTATCTTCCCCACAGATATTACAGCTAGCCATCCACTGCTCAAAATATAACTGACGGGTTATTATCAATATTATGACTGGCCCGAAGCAACGTGTGGATTCAGTAGTTCACGATACAGGACGACCAGTCATCAAAGACATTGTACTATGGGAAGACATCGTCATACATGGCAACGAAGATTGGCTTTCTTGCCAAGACAGGTCGTTTCAATAAAATTAGAGTAAGTAAAAGATGAGTGCGACGAAAATCACGAGCAGTAGGAACCAGGCATAGAGACCGAGATTGTTATCATCGGATTCCGGCTGGACTGGAGAACTCGTGGCCTCACGGACGTTCGAGATTGTCTCGGCATCATCGTCAGGGCGCGTGTACTGGTGGACTTCTTCGGGTTTGGCTGATTTCCCACCAGCCCTCTCGAACTCCTCTGTTCCACAGACTTTGCACTGCTCTGGCTCATCTATGTGTTTCTGTTTGCACTTATCACAGTACCAAACTACCTTCCGTGATTCTTGGTCGGATGCGGGTTGTGTTTTCCGACCCATGGACGACTTCCCTTCGCCTTCATGATATTGGGTGAGGACAGTGTATCCACACTCAGAACACTCGGATGGATTTGACCGATAAGTCTCCCCACAACGATTACACTCCCACTTATCACTTCGAAATAGTCCCATTTGTGCCGTCTGTGTTTAGAAATGAGGTAACTGTAGCGGCTATTCCAGCTGACCAGTCTCCATTACTAAATACGAATCACTCTGTATATCACCGATAGATTCACGCTGTTTATTCAGCACGACTTCTGAGAACGGTCACTGTTCGAGAACGCTAACCGGATAGCTACTCGATGTTGTCTTCGAGAACCTCTTTCACCACTTCCGGGTCTTCGAGGAGTTCGTGTTCGGTGTAACTCCCTTCGGCACTCCCACCACTATGGCGACTCTGCTCAATGACGTCGAGGAACGCATGCTCTTTGAGAAGGTCTCGAACTCGCCGCAGCGAGAGTGCGTCAGCGCCCTCCTGCCGACAGATGTCCTCATACACGTCGTAGATGCGAGTCGTTCGGTAGCCGGTGGCGTCCTCATCGTTTAGCGAGAGGACTGTCAGGGCCTGCAGAACGTATCTGGAGTGCGGTGTCGAGCCACTGATTAACTCGCTGAAACGGTCTGTTTCAGCTCGCTCTCTCGCCTGGACCACGAAGTCCTCGGGAACGGTGTCGGCGTTCGTCGACTGCGCGATTTCGCCGGCGTAGCGAAGAATATCGATAGCCTTCCGAGCATCGCCGTGTTCGCGAGCAGCGAGTGCGGCAGCCCGGGGAATGACGCCATCCTCAATCACACCATCGCGGAACGCGTCGCTTCGAGCCTCCATGATTTCGTTGAGTTGCGTTGCGTCGTATGGTGGGAAGACGAACTCACGCTCGCAGAGGCTCGATTTGACCCGTTCGTCCATCCGGTCTTTGTACTTGATTTTGTTACTGATGCCGATAACACCGATTTTGCAGTCCTCGATCTTCCCGGCCTCACCAGCTCGAGAGAGTTGCATCAGGATGGAGTCGTCTTCCAGTTTGTCGATTTCGTCAAGGATGATTAACGCGACGTCGTGGTGCGCGTCGAGAATGCGCCAGAGGCGCTTGTAGTAGGTGGCCGTACTGATTCCCTTGTCCGGGATGTAGATGTCGGCCTCAGGAGTGTTGACGCTATCAGCAATGGTCTGAACGGCCTGAGTCTCCGTCGTGTCCTGTGCACAGTCGACGTATGCGAAGATAGCGTCGACGCCCTCGTCTTCGGCTGTGCTGACGAGTTGGCTCGAGACGTACTTCGCGCACAGTGACTTGCCAGTGCCAGTCTTCCCGTAGATCAGAACATTGCTCGGACTCTGTCCGAAAATGGCTGGGTTGACAGCGTTGGCAAGTTGGCTGATTTCTTCGTCACGGCCGACGATACGATCTTCGTCGGGGAGGTGACTGATTTCAAGAAGTTCCTTGTTGACGAAGATTGGGTCCTCACGAATAAACAGATCGTCGGAGTCAGACATCCCTTGCACACCGGGTTTCCGGTGAAACGTCTTGATACTTTCCCCGACACACGCACACCGGGTTTCCGGTGAAATAGGAGTAGTGAGTGTATCTGGTCCAGACGAAACAGGGGTTGTGACTCACCGGAAACGTTGTGTCGAATCCTGTCTGATTGGTATATAGATCTTGATACAGAGGAAATCGTCGAGTGGACCGACTGGAAGCTGCCGCTGACAACGCAATCGTCGCGAAGAAATTTCGAATCGACTTCGGCAAAATACAGACGAACGTCAGTTCGTCTTCTAAAACGGTGTGAACGTTCTGCGGACCTGTACAGAAGGAACTGTATTAAAACTATGTCAGACAGCAATTGAGAACAGGTCTATTTCGGTAGGACGTCATGTTCTTGTAGATCTTCCTCTGGCCCAAATCGTAGAAGGTGGAACCCACAGGTTTGAGGTGTTATTGTGGCACTTCTGGATAATCCGAGTTGTGAGACCTATCGGTCTTTGCCTTCCTGCTCTCTACCGAGATTTCACCGGAAACCCGGTGTGTGTCCCAGCCATTTTTGAGAGCAACCCCGGGCACTGAGCAAGCACTCCGATTGGTTGGCACCGTCAGTGTTGAGAGATGTGGTATTTTCACCGGAAACCCGGTGTGTCCGAATCACAAAAGTGGACGAGGAACGACAGAGCGCATATGCCAGAGTGGGATGAAACCGTTCCGGATGAACCGCTTGCAGTGCTCGAAAACGCTTCGGCTCACATCGACAAGGGCGAAGAGCACATGGACCGTGCTGATGAGCTATCTACAGAAGCTGAGGAAGAACTCCGAGATGAACTCGACAACGCATTGCCGAACGAGGTTTTGGTTGACGTTGATGCCGAGGTCGATGCTGATTCCCACCAGTTCGTCGTGAACCTGTACGACGAGTCCACTGAGGATAGTGTCAACGAGTTCGTCGGTGGTGACGCCGACGTCGGAACCCCACATCCATAGCAGTTCATCATCGGTGACGATGTGATCACAGGGACTACATCTCAACGAGATCGGATACAGAATATCCGGGGCATTATCGACGAGCTTGAGGAACGCTTCGACGAAGGAGCACACATCCAGCAAGTCGTCCGCAACGCTCGCCGTGTCGGGATTGACGAGTCCAAAGCAGAACACGAGATAGAGAAACTGAAGCAAAAGGGGGAACCCCGGACGGACCATCTCCGAACGACGTGATCTATCGGCCCCATTGAGAGCCTCAATCTGTGGCATATTTATCAATCCGATTACTTGCTGGCTGACTACCTAGTGATTACTGTTTAATCCTTGAATCGCATCAACTAGTGTATGCCCTCGGCCCCATTGAATGATATCGCCCCTTTCGATATGCACGATCAGCAGATTTCAGTACTGTTGATCGATGATGACGAAGATTTGATAGAGCTCTCTGCCGATTTTCTTGAACATGAATTAGAGCAAGCAGAGACGACGACGGTGACGGACCCAACCACTGGTCTAACCGAGGCTATCGAGGGCGCGTACGATTGTATCGTCTGTGATTACGATATGCCGACACTCAATGGGTTGGCGATTCTGAATGCGGTACAGAATGAAGGGGTCGATATTCCGTTCATCCTGTTTACTGGAAAGGGAAGTGAAGAGATCGCGAGTAAGGCTATTTCAGCAGGTGTCGACGAGTATCTCCAGAAGGGTGGGCCAGAAGAATACCCAGTCCTCGCGAACAAGATAGAGAATCTCGTCGAAAAACACCGAGCAGAAGAGCAGGTACAACGGGGCTTCAGGGCCATCGAATCCGCACAGGAAGGCATTGGAATCATCGACGAAGACGGAATCTACCAGTACCTGAACGAAGCCTACGCCGAGATTTATGACCGGGAACGAGCCGAAATTATCGGTCAGCACTGGGAGATGCTGTACCCCGACGCAGAAGCCGACCGATTCACGAACGAGATTCTCCCGAAATTAGACTCTCGTGGCTCGTGGAGCGGCTACGCTACAGGATTGACCAAAAACGGAGAGACCGTGAGTGAGCGACTGGTCTTGACACCAACTGACGACGGCGGGCACGTCTGTCTGGTCCAAAGTCTCGCTTCAGAGGACGAACTGAAACAGGAACTGGAACTCAAGAACCGGGCACTGGATGCAGCGTCGGTCGGTGTTACGATCACCGATCCTACCCAGGAGGACAATCCGCTCGTTTACGTGAATGATGGGTTCGTAACGCTGACTGGGTACGACCGAGGAGAGATTCTCGGGAAGAACTGTCGCTTCTTGCAAGGTGAAGGCACAACCCCAGAGACAGTCACCGCGATACGCAAGGCCATCGATAACGAGGAATCGATCTCGACAGCAATCTTGAACTACGATGCAGATGGTGACCCGTTCTGGAACTATCTAGAGATTTCTCCTGTCGAAGACGAGGACGGTACAGTTACGCATTTTGTCGGCTTCCAGCGCGACGTGACCGAACTGAAGGCTCAACAAACTGCGATGGAAGACCAGATCGAGTGGTTGAGCGAGTTCGCCGAAGTCGTCTCACACGATCTGAAGAACCCATTGTCTGTTATCCGAGGTAACATCGAACTGGCGATGCAATCGGGTGAGATGGAGCGTCTGACGGAGGCACAGCAAGCTGCAGACCGGTTGGACGAACTGATCGACGATCTCTCCAATGTGATGCGTCAGCGTCAACTGGTAAACGACCTGGAACCCGTCGATTTTGCGGAGGTATTCCAGTCCGTGAGGTGGTCCGAAGGTGGATCGCATTCGGTCGACGTCGCCGATTCGAACGTGATTGTCGCCGACAAGCAGGCATTGGCTCGACTGGCCGAGAATCTCGTGCATAATACGATCGAGCACGGGGGTGACGGCACTACAATGCGCGTCGGGACTCTTCCCAATGGGTTCTACTACGAGGATACTGGACCGGGATTGCCGGACGAATCACCGGATACGATCTTTAAGCCGGGCTTCACGACGAAAGACGACGGTGCAGGACTCGGCATGGTCAGCATCAGACAGATTGCCGCAGGGCATGGCTGGGAGGTTTCGCTGGCTGAAAGTCCTGAAGGTGGTGCCAGATTCGAATTCACTAATGTGGACAGTCCTGCATGACTCGGTAAAGCGCTCAATGTTGATTCAAGGGCTATGTTGAAACCATCAGACATTGACAGAAGGTGCGTGACACATATAGAGACTGGCCTCAGCAGGCATTGTGTATTGGTAACAATTAACGTTGTAGGTCACGTAGTGCGGAAGTGACCGCTCTCTGTGTGAGGGGCCGAGTGAGACGAGGTGTCGAGGTGATCGCGGGACAGTGACTACAATGACACAAACGGAAAGCGACACTGACGTAACAGCCCTCAAAGACTTCCGAAACACGCTTTTGGGCACCCTGCTCCGTCCCGGCGACGAGGGCTACGATGAGGGCCGGGAGGTCTGGAACGGCATGATCGACCGGCGACCAAGACTGATCTCCCAGTGTGCCGGTGCCGCTGATGTCGCGAGTTCGGTCCACTTCGCCCGGGAGCACGACCTCGAAATCGCGGTGCGTGGTGGCGGCCACAACGTCGCTGGCACCGCCGTCTGTGATGATGGATTCGTCGTCGATCTCTCGGAGATGCGGGCCGTGTGGATCGACCCCGATGCGCGGACCGCCCGCGTACAGGGTGGTGCCCTGTGGGGTGACGTCGATCACGAGACCCAGGCCCACGGACTGGCGACCACAGGCGGCGTCGTGAGCCACACTGGTGTCGCCGGGCTCACCCTCGGTGGTGGAATCGGCTGGCTGATGCGCAAGCACGGCCTCACCGTCGACAACTTGCGCTCCGTTGATATGGTGACCGCCGATGGTGAGTTCCTCCGAGCCTCGGACCACGAGCATCCGGAGCTATTCTGGGCGTTGCGGGGCGGTGGCGGGAACTTCGGGATCGTGACGTCCTTCGAGTTCGCGCTCCACCCGGTCGGTCCTGCAGTGCTCGCCGGCCCCGTGTTCTGGACGGCGAATGCCGCCGCCGGCGTGCTGCGCTTCTACCGCGACTTCGTGCGGGATGCGCCCGACGAGCTGGGCACAGTCGTCAAGTTCGGGACCATCCCACCCATCCCGGTCGTTCCCGAGGAACTTCACTGGCGACCGGCCGTGGCCGTCTCCACCTGCTACGCGGGTGACATCGAGGAAGGCAAGCACGTCCTCCGACCGCTGCGCGAATACGGCACGCCGCTGCTCGACCTCGTCTCCCGCAAGCCCTACCTGGCCCACCAGAGTGGACTCGACAGCACCGTCCTCCACGGCTGGCACTACTACTGGAAGTCGACCGACCTGCCCGAACTGTCCGACGATCTAATCGACGTGCTCATTGACCATGCTTTCGCCGCGGAGTCACCCCGGTCGTACGCGGTGATGTTCCACCTCGGTGGTGCGGTGAGTCGTGTCCCCGAGGATGCTACCGCCTACGCCGGTCGAAACGCGCCGCACAATATCAACATCAACGGCGTGTGGCGGCCCGACGAGGACTTCGCCGAGTCAGACACGGAGTGGACCCGTAAGTTCTTCGAGGCCCTCGAACCCCATCGAGAGGGAGTCTACGTAAACTTCCTCGGTGCCGACGACGGTACTCATCGGGTCCGTGAGGCCTACGGCGAGCGCACCTACAGGCGGCTCGCCGACATCAAGGCTGAGTACGACCCCGACAACGTCTTCCACCTCAACCAGAACATCGAACCAACGCCCTGAGGGCTATCCGTTGTCGGTCGAATCACCGGTCCGGTGTCCGGGAGTGGCGAGAGCTCGGAGCCATTCCCCGATAGGACCGGTCCGGAAGGGCGCGGAGTGTTTTTTCTCAGGCTTCAATAGCTTCCCTGAAACCCTGTTGGGTGTACTCCTCCAGCAGAATCGCCTCGGATTCGTACACCTCATAGACTGACTCGGCCCACTCACGCACCGCTGGCGAGTCCGTATCGACGAATACGCGGAGGTTTCGGGTGCCCTGTTCACAGACGCCGATCCCAACCCGATCATCGAAGATAGCGAGCCCGAATGGGAGATCGTCGTACAGTTGGACCGTGAGGTAGCCGCTCGCGCAGGCTTCCATGCACTTGTCTGGGTAGCCATCGAGCGAGTCCTTGACGGCCCCGGGATGCGTGATATCCTCCGTCTCCATCCCGCCGACGATACGTTTCTGGATCTCGTCCATGTACAGCGGGGCGATGGCGTCCATGTCGAGCCCGCGGAGCGCCTCCGTCTCCCGGACGAGCGTAATGAAACGGGCCACCGGGCTGTACGGGTCGCCGCGCTCAGCGCTCGTCACGGTCGCGTCGGCGAACGCCTTGGCGTCGATCTCGCCTGGTGCATCCCCTACCGCGTCTAGCACGGGAGCGAGCTGTACTGCCGACCTAGCGTCTCGTTTGAACGTGGTGAGTGCATCCGTGAGCAGCCACCCTGCCTCGGTAAGTTGAAAGTGACTATCAACCCGCTCGATGACGCCCAATTCGTCGAGAGTTCGCGTATGCCGGTGGCAGGTAGCCCTCGAGACGGCCAGCCGATCCTGGAGCTCTGCCCGGTCGAGCGCATCCTGCTGGAGCTCCTCGAGCAGTGGTGAGCGCCGGATCAGGTCGATCAGTAGGTCGGGATCCTCGGGTCGAATCGCCGTCATACGCATGAATTCGCGGTCTTTGATAATAGGTCTGTCTCAGGGGCCGAGACGATCTCAATTGGGACAAAAATATCACTAGTTGCTTACATTTGTTCCCCGGCCGTAGCCTCTACCATGTCTCACCGGGACACGGATACACCGATTGACCACGAAACGCTCGCTCGCACCCTCGTTGACGCGGCCTGGGACGATGGCGACCTCGACAGGATTGACGACCTGTGTGCCTCCGATGTCGTCGTCCACGATCCCGCGGAACCTACTACTGGAATCGGCCTAGATTGCTACAAACGGTACATCACGCGGACCAGGGATGCCGTCTCCGACTTCGACCTGACAATCGACGATGTCACCGTCGCAGATGGAACACTGGTGATCCAAGTGTCCGGTCACGGGGCCCCGGCGGAACAGTCTCCGGGCCGCGACTCCGACGACGAGGACGGTGAGACCACCGTCTCCGGTATTGTAGTCCTCGATATCGAGAATACTTCCATCATCGAATGGTCCGGAACCCTGCTTGACGACACCCACGTGGAGGCGTTCGTCGAGGGGTTCCAGGGCGACGTGATTCGCCCGGGCGACGACGAGTACGACGAGGCGCGTGCGGTCTGGAATCGGGTGATCGACAAGTACCCGGCGCTCATCGCTCAGTGTACGGGCGTCGCGGACGTCATCGACGCCGTAAACTTCGCCCGCGAGAACGACCTGCTGGTGGCGATCCGTGGGGGCGGGCACAACGTCGCCGGGACGGCCGTCTGTGACGGCGGGCTGGTGATCGATCTCTCCCGGATGAAGGGAGTTCACGTCGACCTTGATGCCCAGACCGTCCGTGCGGAAGGAGGCGTGACGTGGGGCGAGCTCGACCACGAAACCCAGCAGTTCGGGCTGGCGACGCCCGGTGGCGTCGTCTCAATCACCGGCATCGCGGGGCTGACCTTGAGCGGCGGGATGGGATGGCTCCGCCGGAAGTACGGGCTGTCCATCGACAACCTCGTTTCTGTAGACATCGTGACCGCGGACGGCGAGTTCCTCACCGCGAGCGAGACCCAGAGCCCCGAGTTGTTCTGGGGGATTCGTGGTGGTGGTGGCAACTTCGGCGTCGTCACCAGTTTCGAGTACCGTCTCCATCCGGTCGGTCCCAAAGTGATGTTCGCTGGCGTGATGTACCCGCTCGCGACGGCGCGCGAAGTGGTCCCCGCGTGGCGGGATTTCATGGCTGACGCACCCGAGGAGGTGTCCTCGGAGTTGGTCTTCTGGTCGGTGCCCGCCGTTCCCGATTTCCCCGAAGAGACGCACGGGGAGCCGATCGTCACCGTCGCCGCTATGCACTGCGGCCCGGCAGAGGAGGGCGAGCGCATCCTCTGGCCGCTCCGTGACCTCGCCAAGCCGCTCATCGACCTGAGTGGACGAATGCCGTTCACGCAGGTTCAGAAGCTGTTCGACCCGTTCTTCCCAGAGGGCGAACTGTGCCACTACTGGAAGTCGATCAATCTGCATCGCCTCGACGAGGAGATCATCGACGAGATCATCTCGATCGTCGAGGATCGGCCCGCATCGAGTATCCTCATCCCGCTCTGGCATCACGGCGGTGCTATGCAGCGCGTCGGCTCGACCGAAACGTCCTACGGTGACCGAAGTCCCGCGTACATGCTAAGCTTCGATTCGACGTGGGAGGACCCCTCCAACACCGAGGAGATCGTCGCCTGGACCCGCGAGGCGTGGGCGGACATGCACCGCTTCTCGGACGGGAGCCTGTACCTGAACTTCCCCGGTTTCGGCGAGGAGGGTGAAGAGTTAGTGCGGTCGGCGGCCGGTCAAAAGAACTTCGAGCGGCTGGTCGCACTCAAAGATAAATACGATCCGACGAACCTGTTTCGGCTGAATCAGAACATCACGCCCTCCGAATAACTCTCTGTTTCGAATCTACACGGAGTGAGCCACCAGAATTAGCAGTCCTCGTCCACACCTCCAGTACTTATCCTGGATTCCGCGTCCCTCACCGTTGCTACTACGGTTTTTGTTTTGTTGTTCCCGTCACCGTTCCCCTTCCCACCGCCATTGCCGGTGTCGGTTTCGGTCTCCGATCTCGACACCTCGTCGAAGGGGACGATCGCTCTGACGTTGGTGTTGGCCGTCCCCCGAATGAAGTCGTCAATCTCCGATGATGGCGGAGATTCGATGAGATCGAGCAGTGGCTGGCCGCCCTCAATGATCCGATCGTCCTCGGTTGTGGAGGCCACGACGATGTCTTGGCCGCCGGCGTCTCTCGCAACGAGGCGGATGTCAGTACCGACACGCTGCTGTGCGGTCTCGTTCGGGATCTGGAGGTCGGCGTCCGCGAGATCAGTGATCCGTCCCGGAGGAGTATCCGTGAACACGTACGCTGCACCAGCCTGGAAGGCACCGATATTCCTTCCGGGCACACCGATGACGGTATCTTGGTTTCCGATCCCGGCCACGTCGCCTGTCTGAACGACAAACTCCGGCCGGCCCGCGAGCGGAATTTCTCCCGCTCGGTCCGGAAGCGGCTGGACTCCTCTCCCGGGGAATTTCTCGGGTTGTTGATGGACACGGAAGATACCCCACAGTCCTGCTTCGAGCCGGCGGCGCTGTTTCGTCTCTTGATAAATGTAATCACCGTTGCCGCTGTCGCTTCCTAACCCGCCGGCACCACCGAGTAGGTCCATGGTCAACGCCCGCCCAGGGAGTTGCCCGTCGACGCCGATGATGGATGCCTCCACGACTTCTTGGAAGCGTTGCCACTGGTGTTCGGCGAGGTGGAACGCGACCGCCCGAGCCTTGTTCGCTCCCGAGGCCACCCGGAACTTGACCGGGTCGTCCCTGACTGCCTTCCAGATGGGCGTGTTGGGATCGCCGTGTTCCTTCGAGCTATAGACGAGGTGTTGGATGTCGTTGTTCTCAAACCGACGTACGAAGGGCTCGCAGCGGTAGTTGATGCCGCCGAACCCCTGGTCTTCAGAGTCGCCGAGTTGCGTACAGGGATCATCTGGGTTCTCGATGTCGGGCCCCGGTGGGACGATACAGTCCTCGGGATCATCCCGGTTGAGGATGAACTGTCCGTCAGCGAATATCAGCGCGTTCTCGCGGAAATCGGGGTCGTCGTCCGCTGTTTTAATCATCGACGCCGCTTTCGTGACGTTGACCTCGCCGGTTTCGTTATCGAGCGTGAACGACCCATCGGGTTCGGTCACCAACTGACCGAAGGCGCCGTGGTGACGGGTGCTCCTGACGTCGGCCATGTCCCACAGGAGCGCGGTCCCCACCTCCACGTCGGCGTTCCAGCGGTAGGTAATCGTCTCGTTCTGTCCGACCGTGGTATCGTGGTTGAACCCGACGGTCGACCCGTTCGACCCGTTGACGTCGTACATCAACTGGATCGGGTGGAGTGAAATCCGACTCGATCGCTCCCAGTCCTGGGACACCCGCATCTTTGGGTGGGGATGGTTGTTGTCGAGATCATCGGGTAGGTCGTTCGTGAGGTTAATCTCGATGCAGTCGCCTTTGTTCGCGTGGAGTGTCAGCGGTTCGACGGGCCGATCACCGCTCTTGATTTCATCGACGTACCTGTCGAGGGCGAAGACGACGCCGTGTTCGTCGTGATCGCCGTAGTCATTGTACGGGATGTCGACCTGGAAGGCCGTAATGTCGAACGTTCGATCTGGTCCCTTGTCGGGGCACGGATTACTCGGACCCTTGCTGTCTCCCTCGGGCGTTGGGGGAATCGCTCCAACACCATCGTTCCGCCGAGCGTCCTTGTCCGGTGGGAAATCCCTGTCATCGTCTTCGTCGTAGATGAGTTTCGCACGCTGGCCTTCTTCGGTCCAATCGGGATCCGAGAACGGTACCGGGTGGCCCATTGCTCGGAGTTCGTCGTCAGAAATCGACGTGTTAGGTGCGCCCACCTCGGGTAACGCTTGGAGGTGGTCAACTTCCCCGCCCCAGATGCGGAGCAGTCCCCACATCCCGGTCCAAATGTCGTCGATGATGTTCGATCCATACCGGTAGTCACGGACCGGGAGATCATTGGGGTTGGTGATGTGCTCGAAATCCTGCTGAGTCTTTTCCGGAGGAACCCTGAAAGTGAACGCCTCGGACGTGCCGATGACTTGCGAGACCATGTCCTGCTCGGCGAATCCTTCTGGATCGAATCGGAGACCGTGGAGTCCGAAGTTGGGCTGTTCCTCGTAGGCGCCCTGGAACAACCGGAACCGAATCTCGTCGCTTTCGTAGGCCTCGATCACCGGCGTCTCTGGATCGCCGTGAACCTGGGAGCTGTGGACGTACGCTGCATCCTCGTCGTCGCAGTGGTAGAACGGCGAGTTCCGGCAGTTGATCGCCATCGTCCCAGCGTTCAGGTTGTGCTCTTCGTCAGGAGTGACGAACTCGCCCGTCTCCCGGTCCCGCAGCGGACCGAAGTCGTGGTAGTGGAGTGCCTGCTCGCGGAAGGCGTCCTCTTCGGGCGGGTTGATGACGGCCTGAGCGCCGCCGAAGATCTGCTCGCCGGAGTAGGGGTCGGTCCACTCGGGTCCGTGGTCGACGGGTTCGTCCTTGACGACGAAGCCGCACACTCCACAGTGGGTTTCATGTGCATCCTGAACGAGGTCACCGCCACATTCTGGATACTGCTGTGTCGATACGTCCGACTCCTGCTGGACAGTGCTCGAAGCCATGAGAAGACTCTCTCAATCCCCTGAGAGACGCAAACCCACTCGGCTCGTGCCGGTTACGCATCCGGAAGTCGACCGTCCGGCCGAGGGACCAACCCTGCTCGGATCTCGATCTCGACCCGCCGGAGGTGCTTGCATCGCGCCGCGTCGTCCGGACAGCTACACGTCTTCTCAATAACGTCGACCTCGTAGATACGACCGGATGCCGAATACACCTCGTACCGGCCGGGCTTCGTGAGAAACGAGACGTCGATATCTTCGCGCTTCGCACGCTTTGTTCGTGGATCGTCGTCGGCCTCGACGGCAAGCGGGCCACTGGCCGACCCAGTACCCTTGCTTTCGTCAGACGGCGTCCGGACGTCGCCACCATCAGCAACTGCTCGGCGCCGATCGGCATTGACGTGCAATCCAAACTGATCATCGAGTGCCGCCGGATTGACCCACTCGAGGATGGGGCGCTCGCCGATGGCAAATGCGACACGCCGGCGATGCTTGCACTCGACCGGCCGATGTGTGTCGTCTGGACACTCACACCGGCCCTCGGCCGTGTCGACGAGGTATGCCGACCCGGAGCCCGACACCACGAGGTACAGGTCCGGAGCGTCAGCACCCTGGGCGATCGAATCCAGCACAGTCATCACGTCGGTCAGCGCTGCGACCGTCCGGTCGTCCGGGTTGGCGTTGTCGTCGGTCATCGATAGACCCCTATCCCGTCGACGGCAGTCGCGAGCGATCTCTTAGATGTGACTGTAACGGTAGACATGGTTGGCAGACGGCGCGCCCACTGTGGAACGCCCCGCACAAACAGGGGGTGTACAAAACCACGGTTCGGTTACCTGGCTAGAGACCCACTCTCCCAACCGTTTTTAACCCACTGATGAGTGTCGCCTACACTGACTTCCCCTAGTTGATTTCACATCCTCACAGATACAATAACAACTAGAAGATGTTTCTTCCCACATCTGCTGGAAAGCAAAAAAGTGTCTGGTAGCCAGTCATTTTCTCTCAGAGAGATAATGCACGACGTACTTATCAGTATTCAGCTTCATAATTAATCTGTATGGAATTCCGATTTGATTGTGGGTGTGGGGCTGAGATCTCCGATTTCACCAGAGGTGGGGATACACAGGTGAGTGTGACGGCTGTGTGTGGTGAGTGTGGTGCCACGTATGCGGTAACCGTGACCAAAATCGAATAAACATCCCTACTGAGGAAAAGCGGTCTATAGATGGGCTACTGTGGCACTCTGTCTGACGAAGCTACCTGCACGAGGACTGCTCATTGGTTGTCCGTCAGGTTATCGTTACAGCTTGCAAGTGTGTCTACCGTGAATTGGCATGCAAGAGTGGTGTCTTGCGAATCATCCAACTGTAACGTCCCAGAACTGGTGAGCAATTCCCGGGCGAGTGCGAATTTCACATCGGTTTCAGGTCCAGCCCTAGAAAATGACTCCTGTGTCAGTGCTTTTGGCTCTGCTGTCGAAATGGATATCGTGACGCCCTCATGCGATCCACATGCAGTAACTGTGAACGTGTCCGAAGCATCGAACACGTCAGCCAACGCATCAAACAGCAGACACAGTGTCTGCTCAAATGTGACTGTGGTATAGAGTGTTGGAGTGTCGGTCGGGATGGTAATCGAAACGGTCTGTGGCGGTGCGACCTCTTCACAGACCTTTTTAAAAAGCACCTCCACATCGTACTGAGTCTGTGGCGAATCATCTTGCAAAGTCGTCGACAGAGTGCGAATATTCTCAATGAGTGTCGTTATCGTCTTAATGCGCTCATCAATGGCATCCAGCTTTTCTTCATCCTCTGGAGGGATATCCGTCGATAAATAATCGACATACCCAGAAATGACGGTAAGACTATTCAAGATATGATGGCGGAGCAACCCAGTAAGTCGGTAGATGCGGTCACGCTCACGCTCAAGCGCTCTCGCCTTCGCCTCAGTCCTCGCAGCGGCCCGTGACTGGACGATTGCAGTAGCTTCGACAGTCCCAACCAGTAGCCCGGTAGCAATCCCAAGAGAACTCGTTAAGTGCAGTACAGCGAAGAGTTCCGCCTGCGTGATCTGAACCGAGCCGAGATACAGACTGATTACACCGATACTCATGAGCAAGAGTGCACCTGCCAGCAGCCACCCCAACAGACGGGGATATCGGTCGCGAGGGAGGGGGTTATGCAAATGCCAATACCCCCCATAGAGAAGGCCCAGTCCGGCTCCACTAATAAGGACTAATACAACTATGAGATAACCAATTGAGTATCTGTCCAACGTGTGAGAAAACGGGTGCCAGAGCAAGGAGATCATAATAAGGATACCCGACCCGATGAAAACGCGTGCCCAGTGCCGCATATCAATTAGTTCCGTTTACGTGTTCCTGGCTACATGTTAAAACAATATCTTCATCTTTCTGTTATGTATGTGGTGGGTAGTATTCAACCCCCTCTGAATCGTGCGAGCATCAGGCTCGAGCAAGTAGGGTGAGGGAGTTGGCCTGCCACAGGACGATCTCGAGATCTGGGAGTGGCTGTTCATTTTTAATGCACAGCATAGGCCAATACGAAGATACAGCAATCGTAGTCTCAATTGGTTCTGTCGTCAGCGGTTTCAGCTTCTTCCCGACGACGTTCGTGAGCCCGCAATCGAAGTTGGTGCTGCACCGGTGTCTGATTCTGGTGCTTCATCTTATACGCTCTTGTGGCGTAGATTGTTGGTGAGTTAGCGCGCAGTTTTGAGCGCTTCTTTCCCCGGTTTTCGGTAGACACGCTGACTCAGTATCTCAGAGCGTTTCAGCTACGTCGAGAGCTGTTTCGAAAACCCGGCCGAGATGCTCTCAAACACGCCATTCAAGCGACGCTGTGAAATCAACAATGTGCTACGGATGAGCGTATTCTTTTTCGCGGTATGAAGACGTAGGAGTGGTTCACTCCGAATCAACGCCTGTGGAGACTGCTCTCCCTGTGGATACACCTGTATCTGCAAAGCGCGTCGTGGAAACAGGAAGCCCCACCCTCAAGGAGCGAACCGCGCAAGCGGTGAGCGAGTAGGGTGGGGTAGTTCACTCGGCTCAAGCTAATCACACACAAGAACAGCCACGTCGGAGAATTCTCCGTCTTCTGTCACAAAAGAGGACAACAGAAGTATTGTTGTGATAACGTTCAATATGTACTTGTGAGCAAGGATTGGCGCAAACAACTCGCTGACGTGCCCCCCAGCGCCAAGCTCGTATATAAAACGTTGGAATACGAAAACGAGCTAACACAGAGTCAGCTTGCCGAGGAGACCTTGCTCTCTCCCAGAACCGTCAGATCTGCGTTGAAAGTACTGTTGGAGAAAAACGTCGTCGAAGAGGAGATATATTTCGCCGACGCGCGTAAACGTCTCTACTCGATCACGACACCAGACGAGGTCTCTGACTCGACCGAGTAGCCGCCATCCCAATATCTACAGGCGGAGCAGGCCGAGTGCCTCGTGGTCGTTCGAGAGAGGAAGGCTCTCTCGTGATGACGGGACGCCGTCGGCCTCCAACCACGTGACCCCAAGGCGATTTACAGGGTTCGTCTCGTCTTCGAATCGTAACCGCCGCCAGTACTGCCACAGTCTGCCCGACGGAGTTCGCGAGCGCGGAGGCGAAGCTGGTGTTGTACTGGCGTGCGATTCTGATGCTTCGTCTCATAGGCTAGGTACTCTTGGATCATCTCGATCGAATCCATACACTGGATGCCGGCCTTGATCGGTCCAAGCTGATCGCTAGCCAGCAGCCGCTCGGGAGGGAGGTCCGCAAGGACCGCGTCGTCACACTGCTCGCTCATCGTCCACCCGCTGGCCGCTGGCGCATGTACTGCTCGGCGAATGCGATGCCGGCGTCCAGTGTCGACCGCGTGCCCAGAGGGCGGCCGGCGCGTTGCAGTCGCCACACCTCGTCGTCCCTCTTGAGGAGCAGTGTCGCCGCAGTCCCCGGAATCTCCCACGCGATAGTGGTGCTCGTATGGACGTGGTACGCCCACTGGCCGGTTGCGGCGGCCGTCGCGGCTGCCTCCCGGTCGATGAGCGTGTCCGACTGGCGGCCGCCGGCGCCGAAATCACCCAGTGTCGCGGGTCCACCTCGTTTCATGCTCTTCTCCCCGTTTGCTCCCACCGCGTCATGGTACTGGCAATGGCCGCAAGCACGGTCCGGACCTGCTGTCGGAGTGGGGCCTGCTCGTCGACGGCGACGTCCAACTGTGTTCGAAGTTCCAAGATGTCAGGGGTGTCGAGACCGTCCGATTGCTGTGCGAGGGCACTGAGGACGAGCGCTTCGATGTCGGCATCGGACGAGTACTGGTCGCGAACAGCGGCCGTGAGCGATGCGACACTCTCGCGCTCTTGGTCAGGACGTACTCCACCGAATCGACGATAGCGTGACTGGTTCTGCAACATCCTCTCACCCACCAGAGGTACACAAAATCGGGATCTGTGGTTAGTCGGTGGTTGAGCGTTCAGCGATCATGATGCCCTGTTTGAGACCTTCGACGTAGAGCGCGTCGGCGCCGCGATAGAATATCGTGAACCGCTCGGGATGGTAGCTGTAGCTCGGAGACAAAGTTTCGAGTACTCGGCTGAGCAGCGTCGGGGAGTACTGTGGGCGACCATTCGGAAGCATGAGCCGTCCGGATTCGAGCGGACCCCAGTCATCGAACGTATAGTTCGCTGGCGGCGTGTATGTCGCCCGAGACGTCGCAACCAGATACTCTGCGCCGTCCAGAACACGTCCGACCGAACGCCCAGCCGAGAGAACAACTTCGACCTGTCCGCCGCAGATTGTTTCGGTCTGGTCCTGCCACTCGATCGGGCGTGGTCGAGATGCTGTCTCGACTGGCGGGCCGCGAGCAGCCATCGCGTGGAGATGGTCCTTAGCGTCGGCCTCAGAATCGAACTCTGCGCCACAGGTACAACTGTACTCCTCATCTCCGCCGAAGTACCCGTCTGGGTCGTCAATTCGCTTCGTCTGTCCCTCCGCAAGCTGGATACGGTCGACATACCGCCACGAGTAGTCGACCTCGATTTCGTGGTCCTCAACTGTCTCTATGAATTCGAAGCCACCACGCTGGTCTGTACACGCGACATCGGTCCGGGACGAGGTGTTTTCTGACATCCTCTCGGCCCATTGGAGGAGCACAAAATCGGAATCTGTGGTTAACCAACAAATGATGGTTCCCTCGAACGATGTTGGTTAAGACCACGGCCGAGGTCGGTCTGCGCGTCCGTCTGTCCTCTGAACGCGAGTCGGTCATGCATCGAGACGCAGAGAGCTTCACCTTCGCGAGCGACGTAGTTGTTCAGGTACCGATACGACGAGTCAGGATAGGTTCCGTCTTGATTGGACTCCGTGTCGGGATCGGCGAAGATGACACTGAACGCTGGCAAACCGAAACAGCGCGTCGACGAGACCGACAAAACCATCCCGTCGTCCGGTCCATGGCATTCGATGAGGTGCCCACGGTGAAGCACCTCGTCAAGAGGTGGGCGGCCAGACTTGGCGCGGAGGAGTTGTTGCCCATCGCGATCTGCCTGCCAGGGTTTGAGTGACTCAAGTTCCTGACAGGGACAGAGCTGGGCAGTCTTGTCGTCGAGAAGTTCGACGACGAATGGGGACTGGGCCCCGTAGTGGTACGCGTAGTCGGGCGACCGACGAGCGCGTTCGGTGTGGGTTGTGACCGCCTGTGCCGCTAGCTCTCGAGTTGGGAACAGGCCCTGCCACGAACACCAGTCATCGCTGAAGGCGGCAAGGAACCCAGTCTCCGTGATTCGAATCTGCGCCCGTTCCAGAGGTGTACCGACCAGGCTGTCAGCTCTCGTTTCGATATGCTGAGGCGACTCCGTACTGTCAGCCATAATCAGAGTTCCTCTCCCGGTTCCCCGTCGAACACCTCACCGGATTCTTGGGCACGTCGATGCTCGGCTTCGATGGAATCGACGTCGTCAGCTTGCTGGTCTTGGTCCTGTTCGTCGATGGCCTGCTGCTGGTCAGTACTCATGAGCCTCTCACCCGCAAGAGGCGCACAAAATCAGGGCAGTCACTGATGGCTATTAACGAGTGTGGCTAAGGCCACATTGTCAAAATACACTGCACAGCGGTGCCATTGTTGACGCTAAACAGACCCCTGGAAGGGAGCGCGCTATTGCTGTTTTTGGTACCTCTTTGGCAATAACTCGTTTTAGCGTTCTGGGGCCTAATCAGATATCATACCACAATATATCCAAGAAATTATGCAAGTGGTTAGTTTAGAATATTTTGTGACAGAGGATCAAGCATCTCTCAAACTAGAAGAAGCACAGTTCTTTTTGGATC
This sequence comes from Haloarcula rubra, assembly GCF_019599465.1. GTDB lineage: Archaea > Halobacteriota > Halobacteria > Halobacteriales > Haloarculaceae > Haloarcula > Haloarcula rubra. The sequence goes on along the minus strand of NZ_RKLR01000016.1, from coordinate 14,036 downwards.
AAATGGTTGATTCAGAGGGCGACGAATTCCTATACTATTTTGACGCGTTTCTGGCTGCAAGCCGAGCAGTTACGCTAGCGATGCAGAAACAGTATTCTGGAATGGAGGAATTTGAAGAATATTACCAGTCCTCACAGAATCTGTTAAAAGATTTGACCGTGTCACAGGTGCTTCACGAGTTGCGAAATCACACTACTCACCGAGGATTGATTGAAGCTGAGACGGACAACTATGAGTATCCCAATCCTGGATTCCCGGAACTCAAAAGAATAAGAGATCCCGAGGAGTTGCCTGAGCCCGGTCGAGTTGAGGGAACCCTTCACAGGCTCAGTACCCCGCTACCGGACGATGTTACCGAAGAGCTAGATGACGAGACGCTAAGTGAGTTTAGAGATAAGTATTCAGATACAAATATTGAAGTAATGTGTAACTCTCATCTATTTGTTTTGCAGGAAGTGATTGAAAAGAATCCAGTGAGTGAATAATAGCCAAGACGCTCTAAAAATCAAACAATTTGCTAATACCGATTTTCGCTTGTTTCGCGTTACGGTGATTTCCTCCGCCATGCCACTCTAGATACGGCAACCTTGACGAGTGGCGCATCTCCCACTCCAGCACCTCTACACCCTTCCCACGAACCCGATACACGCCGAAGACGTACCACCCGTTCGCTTCCCGTAGCCGCTCGTGGTACTGGTCGTAGAGTTTGAAGGTGCCGGGCTGCCCATCGCTGTGTCGGTGCATCGCGGACTTGATTTCGACCGGCGTTCCGTCGGGCCGGCGGGCGTCATGCCAGCTGGTGCGGTCGAGATCGAGGCCGTACCGCTCGGCGGCCTGTCGCTCGACGAGCGTGCCGTAGTGATTCGCTCGGTGGCTTCGATTCATCCGCGCACCTCGCGTGCGTCATATATAGATACTCCTCCGGATGGGTGTCGGCCGTTGCCCATGGCTCTCGAAGCGAGCGACAGCGAGCGCCGGCTATGGGCCAACAAGAGGGGTACGCCAGGGGGTTGGTTGTTGTTGGGTTGGCCGAGTCCTACCGCAGTCATGCAGTTAGCTCCGTCACCTCACCAACGACGTTCCGATGGTCGCCGTCGTGTTCGTACTCGTTCCAGCGCTGGCGGACCCATTCGGCACTGTACGGGACGAAATCGGCGATTTCGTGGTTTGGTTTGTCCGGGTCGGCCTCCCTCGCGGTGATGACCGTATAGATAGCGAGCTTCCGGGAGAGGTCGGCGGGGTCCACCTCGTCGGCGTCGTCGCCGCTGCTCGACCAGGACCACGTCGTCGGTTCCTTGTCGTCGTAGCGCCAGTCCGTCTCGGGGATGCCCGACACGGAGAAAATCGGATTGACGCCCTTCCGGTTCCGCACGTCCTCGTAGAACGTGGCCTCTTTTAGCCCCTCCTTGTGGACACAGACGCCGAGTTCACGGACCAGCGGATGCACGTCGCGGCCGTCGTGGCCGATGATGATGAGCGAGCCGCCGTACTTCCGAATCTTGTAGGTGAGCGGACCGAGCTTCGTCTTCGTGTCGTAGCCGTCCTTCCCACTCCCGCCGGCGTTCGAAGAGGCCTCGTCGAAGATGAAGAGCTTCGGGCGCTGTTCGTTGTGCATCGGGTCGCCGTCCTGTTTGAGCCACTCGTTGAGTTCGCCATAGTTGGCCAGCCACCCATCGCGACGGTCGCCGTCCGTATCGGTCCACTCATCGGTCTCCTCGAGCGTCCGGATGTTGGAGGCAACCAGCGCGTCGGCGGGCTTCTGCTCCTTCCAAAGTTGGCCCAGCAGGCAGGCGAAGTTCGACTTCCCGGTACCGGGTTCGGCCCATTCGTAGAACATCGGCGCGGGGCCTGTCATCTGCGCGCGGAGCTGGTCGATAGCCTTGATGCCGGAGATATCGGCCCGCTGGCCGGCGTCGCCGGTGAAGTGCTTCAACGACTGCATATCCCCGTTCGCCATGGCCTGCCGGGCGGTCTCGGTCCCCTCGATACGGACGATATCGCGGACGTGCTGGAGATCTTTGGCCTTGCCGGGCATCTTGTCGGGGCGGTCGCACTGGGTCGGGTCGTAGTGCGTTTCCAGAATGGAGAGGTAGCGCGACAGTTTCTCGTCGCGAACGATGCCGGCGTGGGGATGCACCTCGTCAGCGTCGCGCTGGCCGTGGCCGTCCTGGTACTCGCGGAACTGTGCGGGGGTGTAGAGGTCGCTGGCGTCGTCAGTCATCGTTCACCTGTGGGTCTTGCGTGGTGTCGGTCGGAGCGGCCGGCCCATCGCCCACAGCAGCGGAAGCGGTGGGGTCGGGGCGGTCGTCGAGGTCGTGGATACTCGGTGCGTTCTCGAACTCCTCACCGTCCTCGATGAGGTCGCCGAAGGTGTCCTTCGCCGCCGTCTTCTGAATCATCTGACCGCGTTCGTTGGCTTCGGCGTCGGCCGTGACGGGCTTCTGCTGGAGTTCCACAGCACCCCGGGACCAGCGTCCACGGATAGCGGCGAGTTCTTCGGCGCGGTCGATGAGCCAGCCGTGGATGTCCTGCATCTGCTTCTTACTGGTCATCAGTTCCGTGTCCTGACAGCCTTCGAGCCAGACGCCTTTCACGCGGAGCTGGTCAACGTCTTCGAGATACTCGTACTCGCGGACGGCCCAGGCGCGGCCGCCATTGATCGGGTACGGGTCTGGAGCGTCATCGGGGATTTCCTTCTCCTGCCACACTGCGGGCGGGACGTAGTACTTCTCCACGGTGTCGTCAACGGCGTTGACGTGGTGGACTTCGACCCAGTTCCGTTGGCGAAGCCAGCGGGCAATCTTCGCTCCGACCAGATAGCACGGAATCGCGAAGACGAGCCAGCCGACCAGCACGGCCGGTATCCATGTCGGGAGCGTCGGGGCCTGCGGCTGGTAGTAGGCGACGAGGCCGATCGCACCGACGAACATCCCACCGACGAGGAATTTGTACTCGGCGAGCAGGTACGTGAGGCGGTCGCGATTGTTCTGGAACGTGGGCGCGGGCACGTTAGGCCACCTCCGGGCGGCTGTCCTCACCGCGAAGGACGTTCCAGCCGGCGACGACCATCCAGACGAACGCGACGGTGAGGCCAGCGATCCAGGCCTGCAGCGACCCGAGCGCACGCAGGATGTCGAGACCGCCGCCGCTCGGCTGCTGGATGATTTCGGCGTAGAGTGGCGTGTTTTCGGTGGAGATAGCGACGCCGACGTAGCCGTCTTGCTCGGTCACCGGGAGTTCGACCGTGGTGGTCTCACCGGCGGCGATGGCGACCGTGCGGACGGGGACCTTCCCGCCCTGCTGGAAGCGGCCGGCGTCCGAGAGGGTGACCGCCTGCCCGGCCGAGGAGCGGAGCGTGATGAGCGCCACCGATTTGTTCGCTCGATACTCCGAATCGACGATGACGGTCTGGCCGTCGATGCGTTCGGTTTTCGTCGCGTCCGAACTGCCGGGTGTGTCGGTGGTGTTCGTGAGCGGTGCGGTGGGCTGTGGGCTGTTGCCTGCCTGTGCGACGGCTGGGGCGCTACCGGCGAGCACGAGGCTCACGACCAGCAGCGCGGCGAAAAATGGGAATCTCATGGGTCGGTTAGTTGTTGATGATACCGAGCGCGAGCACGAGCGCGACGACGACGAGCGCGGCCGTCGCGTTCATGCTCCCGCCGAGTAACCCACCACCGCCAGCGGCGGCACGCAGGGCCTGCTCGCGGGCTTCAATCTTCGCCCGTTCGTAGGCGAGGTCTTCGTACAGTTGCTTGAGTTCGGTGACGTTGCTGGTCTGGTAGGTGGTTTTCTCTATTGTGACGTTCTGGACTCTCTCACCGTCTTTTGCGGTGATGTTCCCGAGCGTGAAGGTGCCGGTTAGCTCACGGGTCCGGTTCGCGGTCACGAGGTACTGCGTCCCCGAGATGTTTGCGGCGTCGTAGGTCGTGTTAGCCTCGAACTGGCCGCTTGCAGGGTTCTGGGGGCTAAAAACGATACCCTCGTAGGTCTCGTTACCAGTCGTCACCTCGAAGGCCCCGGTCGTGTCGAAGTTGCTCGGGCTGTTCTGGCCGAGCAGGGTGAGTTGACTGGCCGCCCACCCCTGAAACTCGGAGTCGGGGGACCGCTCGCTTGCGAGGACATAGGGGTCAATCAGGTCTGTGGTGTTGATTTTGCCCTGCTGGTAGGCGTCGTACGTGTTGTTCACGAGAGTCCCGATTTCGCCTTCTACGGACGCCTCTTGCGCGGTTAGGGCGTCGTATGACCGTTTGTAATCCTCGAAGGTGATATGCTCCATCCGCTGGCTGGAGTTGTCGGGGTCCTTCACAATCATGGCGGTGACGTTGACGGTCTGAGAGCCGCTATTGCCGGTAATCATCGTCCGGCCGTCGGACGGTCCGACCCACACGTCTTCGGTCCCACCGTCATTATACGACGAATCTTCGCCGTCGATAGTGAACCCGAGGGTCCGAACATCCTGAGTAGACCCGTTAACGAGCGTCACCGTTCGAGTCTTGTCCTGAATGCGGTCGGCATGGATGTAGATACCGGAACCAGAGTCATAGGTCCGGTCTCGGGTGTCCCACACGAAATCCTTCGAGACACCAGACTCGTTCATGGCTGTCTGGTTCAGATACTCGTGGTGTTCGACCTGCCGAGTCCACTCGTTCAGCAGGTTCGCCTGTTTTACCGCGTAATAGTCCTCTGCGGCGTTGATGGCGGCGGTTTCGGCGGCGGACTTACTACTCCCGTTGTTCAGTTCTCGGATGTACTGATTCTTTGCGATGATGAGGGCCTGCGTCTCGGTGTCCTGCAGGTAGTTCCGCAGGGTAGTGTTGTAGTTGTCGAAGGCCGCTTCGCTGTTCTGGGCGGACTGGTAGATGTCTGTCTCGACCTGTGCGGCATCCGTCCCGGTAGTGTTCACGGCCGTCGTGCCGGGCTGAGCCACACAGTCCAGCATAGTGAACCCGGGGTCAACGCCCTGGGAAATCTTCTCGTGGAGGTTGCAGATACGGTTACGGTCCCCGCCAGTCCCACCGAAGGTCTTCACGTCGTTCGGCATAGTGAGGCGGTTCTCATAGCCGTTGAAGGAGGCGTTCCCGCTCCCGCCGGTGACGGTGACGTTCACGGTGCTGTACGCGCCTTGATTCGAGATCGCCAACTCGTTGGCGGAGAACGGCGCGGTGACGGTCCGGCGCTCCAGCACGTACGTCGACGGACTGCCGGTGTCGCCGGTGGACCACTCGACGGTGACGGTGCCGGTCATGTTGCTCACGTCGACGGCGACGACGCGGGGTTTGTCCGCGCCCTGCTGGCTCCCGTCGAATGTGTGGGTCTGCGCGTCGGTCTGCGCTTCGGCGGGGCCGATGAGACTCGGCCCAATGCCCACAAGAACGGCCGACCAGATGACGAGAGCGGACAGCGCGAGCGAGCGGGCGCGACTGGTCACGCCGATCCCTCCTCGCTGACGATCTCGGTCTGTCCCTCGATGTTGTCGTCGGTGTGATGTCGGTGCCGGACGTGGTGGCCGGCGATGACGGTCCCGCCCACGAGGGCCGGGACGACCACGGGGAACGGGTCACCGACAACGGCCGCCGAGATGGTCGACGCCGACACGCCGATGGTCCCGACTAGGCCGTAGCTGAGAGTGCGTTCCATCGGAACTCACCCGAGGTAGCTGATGACGTAGTAGCCGGCTGCCTCGACGGCGACGACGACCATGCCGAACGCAGCGGTCCCGGCGATGGCGTCACCGACGCCGAGGATGTTCAGGCCGGTCAGCAGAACAATGAGAAGCGTCCCGCCCGCGAGGTAGGTCTCGACGGTCGCCGAGCCCTTCGCGATAGCCACGAGGTCCGTCTCGACTTCGTAGCTCTTGCTCTTCGTCTTGTTGACGCGGTTGGTCGCGTAGGCCGCGACGAGTGCGGCGATAGAGATGAGGAACGCGAACGTGATGTCCGTGTTCTGGACGGTCCAAACGGCCGCGCTGAGGTCGTAGCCGAGGACACTGATGGAAGCGATACTGTTGGTGACGAGTGCACTGGCGGTGAACAGCACACCGGCCAGTGCGTCTTCGATGTCGATCTTTCCGAACATAGTTCGAGTGGCCGCGCAAACGGCCATGCCCGCCGCTCTCGGGTAGTCCGGTAAAAGTCAGGTCGTACTTCAGGTACAACTATGAGAGCTACTGCAACTCATCGGTGAGTTCAGACACTCCCTCATGGAACCGGTTGGAAATGAACGTATTCATACCCGAGTCTCGGTGGTTCCTTGTCCATCTGTCAAAGGAATCTTCACCGCCGATATAGAAGATCTCAGCATCGGTATTCGATAGGGGTTCCCAGAGATGGTCGTCACTGGGTCGCGGATTAACACCAATAATCCCGACCTTGTCTGATTGTTGAACTGCCTCTTTCCATTTCCCCTGGATGGATTGAATAACGCTGGTACCGACCTGTGTATACTTGTCTGGTCGAAAAAGAGCCATAGCAGGGTACAGTGCGTTGTTTCCTCGATGATATTGTATGACCTCTTTCCGAGAGACAGCTTCCACACCACCTGAGAACGAGACTCCCTCGGAGAATTGAATATCACCCTGTGCCGTGAGGTTTTGTGATAAAAAATTACAAGAACCATGTGGCTTCAGTACAGTCGCAGCTTCGCCAAGCTCGTCAGGAAAATAATTTATTTTATGACCAAAATCACTCATCGCCTCTTCCAACAAGCACTCATAATTGAGCGAGGATAGGACTGTTTCCCCATCTGCCAACGAGTCTGATAGGCTGTCAACAAGGATTTCGTACTGCGTCGTTTCGCTGCCGATGCTGAATTGTGCAAAATATGCCCCCATTGCTTGATATAATGGCGCATGAAGCTTAGAATTAAATTCGCTAAGAGCAACCATTCCCTCCTCAAAATCTGTACGAAATTCGTTTTTTATGTGCTCCGGAAGGGCTCCCCATGTGTTTGGAAATGTAGATTCAAGTTCTGCAAAAAGACCTCCTCCAAGAGGTGGTTGATTTGGTACGATATCACCAGCACCGTAACTTGCACCCGCCCCAACTAAGATTAGATTTTGTACCATCGTAATAGATATTCTGCTCATCATGATTAAGCGTGTGAGATTTTCTAACCATGGGGTTGCAGCTCGAAGATCGTCCTCGACGCGATATGCACACGAGCGAAAACTGGCCGTGTGCATATTCTTGCGGGTATCGTGGGCTGAGTGGAAGACGTGGACGAGCGATGGGCGTGGGCCGCGGGCGTTTTATCAGTAATCGGGCTTCGAGTTGGTCGAGAATACCTCGCTTTAGCCCTCGTGTTCACGAATGGAGTCCTCAGTTTCCGTCAGATATAATCTGTCAGGTCAAATGATTATAAAATATGTATGAGATTGAATCAGTATATGAGAAGATAGGCATAGACCGTCCTGAAAGACTGGACAGTGGTATGGCTGTATGGACACTGGTTGAGCGAATAGATACAGCTGATATCGTATACTGCGCAAATCCAGCGACAGACGATTCCAGAGATCTACGCATACAGTCAGATGGTTATCCTGAAAAAATCGATGACCGACCAATATATTCTGACTCAGGTGGGCTAAATCAGGAAATTTCGGAAATCCCGATTCGAGTAATAATCAAAGAAAACTATGGAGGTCACTTAGAGGGATGGATTCGAACTTGGACGACTAATCCTAAGGAACTACGAGAGAACTCACTATTTCAAGATCATGTACGGGAAGAGGGAATTGAGTGGGACGGCACACAACAAGCAATCTCTCCAGAAAAAATCAAACAACGTAGTAGCGTATTCAGCGAAGATGATGTCCGTGGTTCGAAAAATGATTTAATCAAATAATTCAGAGATGCGGATTGTCTGACTGCTCTCTATTTATTTCGTGGTAAATCTCGTAGCTCATTTTTACCACATTAAGTGTTTGTCCCAGTATGCGAATCCGCGAAGACGGCAAGCACGCGCACCGCACGGACACCATCGAGCAGGCCGCCGAGTTCTGGGGCTGTAACAAGACGACGGCCCTCATGAAGTCCGCCGAGTTCTCCTGGCGTATCGACGAGCGAATCCAAGAGGTGCTGGAACGGGACGATTTGACCACCCGGCAGAAGCGGGAGATTGCTGAAACACTCGGTATCAGCGGAACCTACGACATAACCGTTCAGAGTAGAGTTCACATCGAAAAGTGACATCATAGGAAAAGATAATTACTGGTCCGAATGACCATACGAAACGGAGATGGACGCAAGTTGCTTTCCTTCCCCTGATTTTGATGAGTTGGAATCCATCCTTTCTGAATCGCGGTCGATGGGTGATGTTGTCGTCATTTTTGCAGAATGTATGGTCGAATGGTCAGGGGGTCGAGAAGGGGAAGTTGGGAGAGGTGACAGGGTCATCATCTGTAAGCCGGATGGCGCTATTTCAGTCCACCGTCCGTCAGGCGCGCGAGCAATCGCCAGACAGGGTATCAGGAGTTCGGTAGAACTCTACCCATTGGATGATTGTACTCTACTCTATGGCCGGAAGTCGAACGGGGAGGACACACTTCACGTTCGGCTCTACGATATCGGGCTCTGTGTTCGGTCTCAGGCCACAGACGAAGCGAGTGTTCAGCAGTACCAGACAGAGGACCGGATGCACCAGTTCATAAAAGAAAACCCCGAAGAGATCGAGGAAGGACTAAGAATTCTGCATCACGAATACTCGGTTCCTCAAGGCCATATCGATTTTGTAGCTGCTGACTCTGATGGCAAAATCGTCGTCATTGAGGTGAAACATCCTGCAGGGAAAGCTGAACACGTTGACCAGCTCCTGCGGTACGTGAAACATTATCGCCAAACGGAGAGTTCTGCTGTTCGAGGGATGCTCGTGGCTCCTGTCGTTGGTGAGCATGCATCGCGGATTCTACGAGACAACGACTTAGAAGAACGCGAACTGCCAGACTTCAAGATGCGAGATAAGTCTCCCGCTCAGTCCTCTTTCGAGAAGTGGTTGTAATTTCGGGCTGGAGTCTGCTCCACTTTCACTTCCACTCTACACCCATGGCTCACCCCCTTTAGCAGCCCGTCCACAGAGCCACGTATGGGAGCGACCTACGACGACAAGGAAGTACACGAGACCGCGGAGCTGCACACGCACGGGAACTACTGGACGACCATCGTCCTCAAAGAGCAGGACGACGGGAGCTGGCTGGCGACGCAGGGCGGCGTCGCCGTCCAGGGCATCGCGCCGACGGCGGCGGAGGCGGCCGCCGAATACTGCCGGAAGATCTCGGAGACCGGCGATGAGTGAGTCCGTCGACGAGAAACTCGGCGACCTGTGGCGGATGATGTGCCCACAGCATCATCACCAGTTGCAGGACCAGCAGGGGCCGACGGTGTACTGCAAGCGGTGCAACCACGCCTATCGGTACGAGGATTTGATCGATAAGGAGGAGACGCAGAGCTACGCTGTGGTGGGTGAGCGGTAGCAAACACATCGGCCAATTTTGTCTATACACACCCCATAGAGTGTGTTTCTTCGGCTCTGTAGTTTCGCTAGACGGAGACGCCGCGACTGCGTTATTGCCGTAGAAAGCGAAGAGACGGAGTGTTGTGGTATCGGAATTCCGTCTCCTCACGCGTGTTACGGTGGCTAAGGCTAAATCTGTTGTCGCTAATCCAGACGAACCCGCCGACCCCGAAGGGGGTGGCGGGTTCGCCGAGTGGGCGATGCTCACGCTGCATGCACTCCGCATCGAGCTGGGCAAATCCTACCGCGTCGCGGTGGATTTGCTCAGTGAGATGCCCGGCGTCCTCGACGAGATCGGTCTCACGCGATTGCCTCACTACACCGTTCTCCGCACGTGGTTTGCGCGGATTCCGACGAAGACGTGGCGTGCGTTTCTCGGCGCGTCAGCCGAGAAACGCACTGGCCACGCTGCTATCGATTCGACAGGCTTCGACCGCGACCAGCCCAGCCGTCACTACGCTAATCGTACGCACTACCGCGTCCGGGCGCTGAAAGTCACTGCTCTCGTGGATGTCGAAACGCTGTACATCACCGACATCCATTCGACGACCTCGAAGAAACACGATGCGAAGATCGGCCCGCAGGTCGCCCGGCGCAACGCCGGCGACCTGCGGAGCCTCGCCGCCGACCGAGGCTATGACGCCAAAGCCTTCCGCGACGAACTCCGCGACAACGGCATCAGACCGCTGATCAAGCACAGGATTATGAACCCGCTCGATCACGCCCATAACGCCCGCATGGACGGTGATCGATACCACCAGCGTTCCATGTCAGAAACTGTCTTCTCGTCAATCAAGCGCACGCTCGGCGCAGCCGTGCGTGCGCGAAGCTGGTGGCTGGAGTTCCGTGAAATGCTGCTGAAAGCCACCGTCTACAACCTCCGCCGGAGCGTGAGATATCCGTGAAATCAACCGCAGTGTACCGAAACTACAGAGCCGTTTCTTCAGAAATCCCAGGTTCTGATTCCATCAGCACGTCTGAGATATACTAGATATTTAAGTCATCTTCCTCAAAGCCGATTGATGGGAAGTCCGGAGCCAGAGGAAATATTTTTGCGAGATGACTATCAATGCCGGAACTGTTCTACAAGTGGTGAAGGTGAGAACCTTCGCGTCTATCAGGTTGTTCCAAGTGACGAGGGCGAACAGTCGGCCAGATCAAACTTTGTGACGCTTTGCACAGGCTGTTTCGACCGGGCGAATTCTGGACCACACAAATCAGATGGCAACGAATTGCCAAACGACTGGGAAAATCGCAGGCGTAGAGTTTATCGGCGAGATCAGTACCAATGTCAAAACTGCGGCGTCAGAGGAGGTGAACAGGGTGATACCGAACTCCATGCCCACCACATCGTACCGAAGTCATCAGGCGGAAATCATGTCGGTTCGAATTTGGTGACGCTGTGTAGAAGTTGCCACATCAAAGTTCACGAAAGTAATTTCCAAAATAGTACGACGTTCCCATCGTGGTTCGATCTGGATTACGGTCGTGATACAGCCGGGACACGACAGCGTTCAACTGATTCACTTGACAGTGAAAACAGCCATCTCGTCGGAGGCGATAGCGAGAGAGCCCGCGATGATGGACTACCTGACAGCGAGTCCGAATCAGTATGTGGGGAAACAGAGGATAGCACAACACCTTCTTCAAAAGCGGATTCAACGAACGACGAAGAAGACAAATCTCGGAATAACCGGGGTATTGATACCAGTGGCTGGAGAAACGAATACAAGGAAGAAGCCGTCCGTTCGTCAAGTGAACCGGAACCTATACACCAATCCACATCAGCGAACGACTCTCAAGAGAAGCCCAAGAAACCAGAAACCAATGATGAAATTGACTCAGCAAACACCTCTTCTGACCAAATTAAAAGTACTGTCGCCAATCCTGCCGATGAGAACCTAACAGAGCATGGGACTCAAACACCACAGAGGGTAAATGCGGAGTCGGAACAGGATACTGGTATATTTACTCAGTTTCTTTATACACTGGCTCGCGGACTACTAATTATAGCAGCGGGGGTATCTATAGGACTTGTTCTTATTATTGTGCTCGAGGCAATATGACCGTATCCATTAATAGGAACAAGACGGCGAGAAATGGATTGTGCCACGTCTACAGTAGCGGAGGCGGCCGCCGAGTACTGCTGGAAGATATCGGGAACCGCCGATCAGTGTGTCCGTCGACGAGAAGCTCGGCGACCTGTGGCGGATGATGTGCCCACAGCATCACCACCAGCTGCAGGAACCGACAGTGTACTGCAAGCGATATGAACAGGTCTGGGCTGTCAGCGATAGTCGCCTTCTATAGCTGGGTAAAAAATAGTTGAATCGGTGCTTTAGATTTCTCAGGAGTCTGGTTGTGGCTGCGGGATACTCACAGTATGCGTGAACTCTGTTCCCACATCCGATTCCGTGTACTTCCGCGCATCTTCGTCAAAGATGACCTGTTCGTCGATAATGGCCTCCCGGTAATCTGAATTGCCACTTTTGGGAAGGAATGCTGGCGCGTCAGCAGAAATAACGGAGACGTTGCCGTCTGCCTCTGGTGGTACCCTTTTTGGCACGAGTGTAAGCTCAGCTTCCGTACAGTCGTCGTTTGGTTCTATAGTGCTGTAGCTGCTGAAATCCTCGTTAATGCGCCCGCCTGCTGTTAGGCGGTAGCCCACACAGCCATATTCCCCACCGCCAGCGATTCCCTCGTACGTGCGTGTAGGGTTTCCGATTTCGTAGGGTGATTCGGTGTTCGCGGCGTCTAATTGGAAGAACGCCGGCGCACAGAAGTGGATGTTACTGAGCGCCTTTTTGCCAATCTCCGAAACATCGATGCTCCCAGACCCAGGCTCCTCCGAGTCTATCGAGACAGCATCTGACTCCGAGTCGAAACACCCGTCACCAGTCTTTATCACGACTTCCGTGACCGTGTATGGGAAAGAATCCCACTCAAGAGACATAATCTCCTCTGGGTCATCCTCCTTGTACGAGATATTCGAGAATGAAAAATTATCTGAAGGAGACATTTCGGTGTCCGTCTTCTCGAACACCAGTTCACCGTCTTCGTTTTCGAATTTGGCCACAAGTCGTGTCCCTGACGGGCAAGAACACGATTGACTTTGACCCTGACTATTCCCCGTTGCAGACGCAAGTCCACTGAACGCAGAGCTGCCGAGCGCTCCGGCAACAGTCCCCTTGAGAACTGTTCTCCGCGATAGCGGTGATTCGTTTTCCATGGAATACATTCCACCCATCTGGTAAGATAGGCTCTTAGAGGGACATGGGAGGGACTAATTGTTATACTATAGATATTTTCTGGTAAGAGAATATTTGAGTGGTGTCCGGGATATCTTGTTACACTACTCGAAACATCGCAGGAAGTAGTCCTCCTCAGACATTGGCCCGTACAATAGTGAGTCCCCTGCTGAAACGAGGAGACACAGGCGCCTCTGTGGTAAGCGAGCAGTATAGACAGTTCGTTCTTCCTACGCCGGCCCGTTCAACGTCGCCACCTGCTCGGAGATAGCCCGCGCGACTTCGGCCTCGCCCTGAGGGAACGTCCGGCTCCGGTCGGAGAGGTCGCCGGTGCGGTGGACAGTCGCCGAGATCTCGCCGCTGGTCTGGGCCCGCGAGAGGTAGACGACGGCCACACCGCCAAGAATCAGCCCGACACCGATGACCAGCGCGCTCGTCTCGCTGCCGACGACCGCGATGACGACGCCGAGGAACGCCAGCAAGCCGCCGGCAATCCACTCCACGAGTGGGTTCGTCGTGTCCTCGGTCCGGCCGTACTCCGAGCCGACGACGTAGTCGGAGGTGAGCAGGACGCTTTCGAGGGAGGTGTCCTGACTCATGTCGTCCTCCTCGTGGTGGAGTTCGATGACGCGGCGATCGGTGACGGCGACGGTCCGACCGTCGGCCGTGTGGGCCTCGATCAGCCGTTCGCCGCTGGGGATGTGCGGTTCGAGGACGCGGGATGTTGATTCAGAGACAGCAGCCATCACGGAGTTCGTGATGGGCAGTTGTCTTGTGGGTGTCCATTGCTTCAGGTGTCGTAAGTTCTTGAGAACCAGTCATCTGCATAAGTACCAAATGCGTACGATAAGAAGTTGAGTCAACAAATTATGCAAAATGGATTTTCATGCCTACATAAAAATGGAATCAGTGCCAGAAATGAGGCGGTTTCTGTTGTCCTATCTATAAAAGAACAAGGAGATGAAATTGAAATAAATCTATCTCGTCAGGAGTCGGTTAAATCGGGAGGTTCAGCTAATAAGCGAGCAAGCGAAGAGATGAGTCTCTCGGGACTAGACACAAACCAAGTCTTAGAGATTGTGAAGTTACTTGAGGATTGGTTGGAATCTGAATCTTTCCCGTCAATAGAAATCGAATTAGATCAACGCTCTTGGGAAGTAGATTGTTGATAGCGAGAGCTGCGGCTGAAAGTCGAAGAGGGCAAGGGCACCGCGCCAGCGGTGCCCGATATGTTCCCAATGAGCCGATTCGTGTCGGAATCGGCTGCAGCGGACCTGCTGG
>NZ_RKLR01000015.1 GCF_019599465.1 Haloarcula rubra | reverse complement strand
TAGCTAGGTCACGACACTGCTCAACGAAGTCGAGGAGGTCGACTTCCATAGGCAAGAATCGAATTCCTCGGCTTCATCCTTCTAAACCCGTGATATCGGCTGAATAGATCGCTATTCAACAGAGCAGAATCATCGACTACCGAGTCGCAATCGATGTAGACGACGAGAATCTCTTCCGGTTCTTCGAACAGTACGAGGACGAAGCAGCATTCGGGGCACACGCTGAGTCCGAGCACTTCGAGAGGTTCGAAGCTGAACTACCGGAGTTACTCGGCGGAGAGCCAGAAGTGACTCGCTTCGAGGTCGAGTCGGCAACAGACGTCGAACTTTGATCCAAGATTCGTACTAAAGATCTCTCAGAGCAGCACTGCTACAGAGAGTATCTGTCATACGGGATGGGTGATGTCGTGATTCTGTCTACCCTCCCTGTGTTTGTTTTTTGCACTACCAAGATAGCGCTATATCGGGGAGATTGCTCTAGTGAATTATGCACACTGTTAGTGTTGAGAAGATGATTTCAGTCCCCGCGGAAGACGCGTGGGCTGCACTCGATGAGTTCGGCCGTGTCTCGGAGTACAACCCACACGTTGCGACGTCGAAGATCATCAACGGTCCGGAGACTGGTGTCGGCGCGACCCGCGAGTGTGTATTCGAGGATGGTGATCGTATCGAGGAAGAGATTGTCGACTACAATCCTGGGTCGAACTATACGGTGGAGTTCATCGATGTCGGCAGTATGCCGCTGAAGCGAAATCAGGTCCAAATCAGTGTAGAGGAGCGTGGTGATGCGGCGGTAGTCACAATGGCTGCCACGTTCGAACCAAAGTACGGTTTCCTCGGAACGGTAATGGCGAAATTGATGATGGAGTCCCGCTTCCAGAAGACGTTCGAGGAAGTCCTCGATGGCCTCGAAGCGTACGTCCTCGCCAATCGAGAGGACAGTACAGAGAGGGGCCGGCCGGGTACCTTCTGAGTGACCGGTATCTCCATCATCGAAAAATCACAACCTGAGACGACTGCTCCAGACGGATTTTCGATACCGTGGGTCTCGTCAAGCGGCACGGAGGTATATAAATCACATTCGCAGGCGTATCATCGTTGCACGGCCGCAGACGGACTATATTCTCCGCGGCTATACTCACTGATGCAATGGCAAAAGCAGCAGTTGTGATCCTGGCTGGAACAGAAGGGCATGCGAACCTGGGTCGTATCGTTAATGGGCTCGAGACGGCGAAGGAGTTCGCCGAGACTGATGGGGATGAGATCGAACTCATCTTCGATGGTGCCGGTACCCAGTGGATTCCCGAACTCGAAGATCCGGACAGTGATCCCCACGAACTCTATCAGGCTGTCAAGGATGACGCGTCCGCGTGTGATTACTGCTCCGGGGCGTTCGGTGTCGATGATGCAGTGAATGACTCCGGCGTGGTTCGACTCGACGACCACGACGGCCACCCCAGTATCCGTTCGCTCGTCGACGACGGCTACGAAGTCATCACGTTCTGACGATCGAGACGGCAGATTCCGTCGCGGGATCCGTAACCGAATAATCAGCCAATGAACCGACTTCTTCCCCCAACCTAATCTAGTGCTTCTCGGAGTTACTGCTTGTCATAGCCCTTATCGGCGGCGAGAGAGCGCCCGCGTTCCGGTGGGCGATCTGCTCAGCGAGGTCTGCGTCGCTTCCTTCCCGAGTCGTTGTGCAGTGTACGTCCAGGATCGCTTGAGTCTCTGTATCGACGAGTTTCGCGACTTTTAGTTTCTGTACGCGGTAGCTTATCCGCTGGCAGTAGTGGCGGCTCGCTGCTGAGCGTTCGTAGAATGTGGCGTCGATGGCGGCGTGTTCGGACGGAGCGTGCAACTGCGCCGACTGGCGCAGTAGCACTCGGCACACACTATATTGATTCGGTCGAAGGCCTTACACAACGTGGATGGAGAGGAGAGATCGGCCGCGCTGAGGCCGATATCCCTGGTTATTTGTGGCATCTCCTTCAGCAGGTCAATCGTCATTCGGTAGGTCGTATCAAGGTAAACCCGCAGACAGTGGAGGGAAACGAGTGCGTAATCGGCAAATCCGCCGCCACCTTCCGGGGCGGCGGATTCGTCTCCATCACCGGTAACAACTTGAGTAACCGGGGCTACTTCGCTAATGAAGCGGGAGATTTGAGTCATAATCAACTGGAGTCTCCCGCTTCAATTCCTTCGATTTAGCGAACTATCCCGACGCCGTCTAGTGATTCAATAGAGCCCTTCAGAGCGAGAACCCGGCGACAGTGCTCCGAAAGGAAGCTGCCGCGTCGCTGGTAGACTACTTCGAACCGGCTGGTGAGTACCTCGACGATGCGCCGTACGGTCCTCACGACGCACCACCAATCATCTCGACGGGGAACTACTGAAACGAGGTCGCAACTACCGGCTACCGTTGGGTCACAAACTTACCGTGGGACTTTCGGTCCGATTCCATCCGGATCACTCTGTACTTTTCTCGCATCTATCCTCATTGTACACACATTGGGGAGAGATATCTTCATTCGTGGATATCTAGGAATGTACAGCTATAAACGATGGCTATAAATGAAGTTTTTGATGTCAAATATAGAGAAACAAATGTATTTATCTTTTTAAAAGATGTATGTACAAAGTGTGCCGTATCCGCCACAATATGTCGACGGGAGTGGGGGGACCGTTGTTCGCGACGACTCGGGTGCTGGTCAAAAGAAGGTGGTTAACGTATCTTACTCGAATTCTGGCAGTTCGTCTATCAGGACACTAGCCGTGCCGTAGATAGCGACGTCACCGGATGCTTTGCGTACCCGCACGGTCAGACAGAATCATCTTCTTCGATGACTTCGACGACTTTGCAAGAGGCCTCGACAGTCTCACCGATCTTGACTGGGCGTTTGAACTCAAGGTCCTGTGAGAGAAAGATAGTCATTCCGGGAAGCGCGGCTAAAGCAGCACTGATGAGGCCGGATACGAGTGCCCCATGAGCGATTCGCTCCCCGAACCGGGTTCGTTCGGCGAACGCCTCGCTCAGGTGCAAGGCGTTCGAATCGCCAGTTATCTTTGCGAACTGCTGAACGTGATCCTCTGTGATTTTCCGAGTGTACGTCACTTCGTCCCCTGGAGTCAATTTACCCGGTTCACTGACAGACAGCTCGAACTGTTCTGTCTCGTCTGCTGTCTGGATGCGTTGGGTCTGTACGTCGTCGATTTGGCTGAGTTGGACTTTTTGATCGTCGACTTCGACGTACTGTTCCGGATCCGACTCGAAGTGTTCTTTGCACCCTTCCGAACAGAAAACGTAGGTTCGTCCTTGATACGTCGCAGTCGCGCCGGGGTTGGTCGGATCCACTTCGACACCGCACGCTGGATCGATTGCCATACTCACTGACACCAATGAGGTGGCTGCATATCAACTCCCGGTAAAACACTGGTAACGAGGTGAGTTCAGTGCCGTCACCTTACAGCCATCTCTGGGTCTGTTTGTCCCCGACGTCAAGCGTCTGTACCCGGTCGTGGTCTGAAGCCTGTTTGAGCAACAGCGACGCCGAGACGACGGTCAGATGCCGTTAGCCGAATCATCGGTGCCCTGCGAAACCGTGTCTCCAACCGCATCGAGAAGCCTAACCAGTTCGTCTGTCGTCTCAATTGGCTGGAGTGGGCAGTCGAGTTACCCGTCGACCTCTATCTCTCCGTCGTCGTACTCGACCTCTACGTCGTCACCGTCGACCTCAACGTCGTGGTCGTCGTGTTCGAATTCGATGTCGTCGCCCTCAGCCTCGAACTCGTCGTCGTCATCGTAGTCGACGTGCGCGTCGTCGTCGATGTCGAACTCGGTATCGTCGTGTTCGAAGTCGAGACCGTCGTCACCGAAAGCTTCGAAGCTCTCGTCTTCCTCGTACTCGACGTGGGCATCGTCATCGACCTCGAAGTCCGTATCGTCGCTATCCACGTCAACGTCGTCGCCATCAACCTCCAGTTCATCGTCCTCGTCGTACTCGAAGTCGTCGGCGTCGTCGACCTCGAAATCCTTGTCGTCGCTCTCTACGTCGATATCGTTGTCGTCGAAGTGGTCCGCACTCGCGACACCGGCGGTGAGTCCACTCATCCCGACGACGAGCAAGAGACTTACGCCGACCGTCAACAGTGTACTGAACAGTTTCGATCTCATGGTTAGTGGTCGGTAAGCGGGTAACAGAATAGTTACGTTACCTCATCTAGTTATATTCTGTTACCTACACTCAGCTACAGTAGGCACGGTATTCACGTTACGCACGCACCCATGCATCACGGTTCGAAACATCGGTTGTCTCCATGCACAGGAGCTACGTCTCGAACCGTGTTCCAGCGACGCAGACGCCACCACCGGGGTCTGACTGACCGATACGTCGGGTGAGCCGAGAGAGCCCCCGTTCAGACGCCGACGATACGTCCGTTAGTTCTCACAAGATCCCAGACCTCCTATAAATAACTATCTCAGTTGCGAGAGAGTCTCACACAAACAGCGAGGTTTCATCGGACTGATCGAAATACCTCTCTCTATGACTCGGTATACCAGACGCGACGTCGTAAAGTACGGAAGTGCTGCTGCACTAGTCTCACTCGCTGGCTGTACGGGGACAGACGACGAGGAGGGCGGAACGCCCTCTCCCACGGATACAGAAGCGGCGGGCGATGGTACAGGGCCCGAACAGGACACCGAGGGGGAGGACACGGAGGGAGGTGAGACGGCGGCGTACACTTGGACGGACGCGACGTGGGATTCGTACTGGTACTCGCTATACAACATGAGTACCAACATCTCGATGAGCGGTAACGGTGTGCTGTTCCCGCACAACGAACAGCAACAACAGGCGTTCGACAAGCGGTTCCCTGCGATGCTCGAGGCTGCAGGACAGGAACGCCCGCCTGTACAGAACGCGAATCTGAACATGGCCGCCTTCACGAGTGGTGATCCAGCGTTCACTCAAAAACCCGTCCTCGCGGGCGAGGACGGCCGTCCGGACGCGTCGACGTTGGCGTGGGACAAATCGCAGACGTCGGGCGTGGTCAGTCCGTCCTCGGCGGGATGGACACACCTGAAGGGCGTCACCTGGGCGAAGAACTTCGAGAACCACTTCGACCTCCTCCCGGACAGTCTGGCGGCGGAGTTCCGTTCGATGGTGTTGTCGACGCTCGCCCAAATCGGTATCAATGCGACGTTGATAGTGGGCGGTCCCGAGGGCAACGGGGCACTCACGAAGGGCGAGAGTATGGAACTCGTCTCCGGGTTCAACCCGAGTGCCGGCGAAGTCGTCGACGCGACGGCCCGTCCGAACCACCACTCGGCGTTCCTGTGGTTCATGTCGGACATGACCAGTCTCGCGAATGGCGGCTGGTTCGGCTACGAGAACCCGGAGCCGCTGATTCCGCCGAAAAAGATCCAGGGCCTCACGGACGGTCTGGCGAAGACGACGATGTCGCTGTTCTCGCCGCAGAATATCGTCGACATGGGGTCTACCAGGGACCTCGGCCAGATGCTCGGTGCCATCGGCTGGTACGGTACCCACGCCGGATCACAGGACCTCGCTTCACAGGCCGCCTCCTACGCGGAAGGTCTCGCAGGTGCTGTCGAAGACAACCTGATGAGTGACGGAGTAGTCCAGAACGGCGCGGCGAACCAGGCCGCGACACAGAGTGTCGTGGGCCAGGGTCTCCTCTGGGCGTCCGAGATGGACGGCGTTGACTTCACGGGGACGGCCGAGACGGTGCTCGGCTACCTCGTCGAAGACCTCTGGGACGACGACGCAGGCACGTTCGCCTCCGGAACTGACGACTCGACGTACGCTATCACGGCGCAGGATGCCGGCGATATCACGGGCGGCATCAACGCGGCCGACGCTGTCCTCGGGATGGACGTCAAGGAGATATACGCCCGGTACTTCAACCAGACGTTCAACCGGGGGCGCCTACAGCGTGCGGAGCGGCCCCCGTCCCGGAGCGAGAACGCCGAGTATCCCCTGCCGCTCCCGGCGGACGCGGGCGGCGAGTTCGGGCAGGCCGCCGTGTACAACGCCTCGGTCGAGTACGATACGGGGGCCGACGAGTGGTCTGTGACAGATCGGATGTTCGATACGGCAGGCGCGCTGTACCTCGCCAATCAGGATATCTGGATCGGCCAGTGGGGTGGCGAGTTCTACGAAGGTCGCGGCCGACCCGGGGTGAACGACAGTCCGGCCTGACTACGATATCGCCTCCACCCACTGAAAACGATTATTTGTGATCAGCAGGAAAATGACGTATGGCCTCTGATGCGACAGAGTACTGGGACTGCCCTGAATGTGATGCCACGCTCGCGAACTGCCAAGGGCTGTTGAACTGTATCGACTGTGGGTGGGTCCCCCAGCGAGGGTCCGACTTCGAACGGTAGTCACCGAGGTTCGAACGTCAGACGTCGAGTGTCGTCGTCCCACCTTTCGACAGACGGTTCGACAGTCAGTCCGCGTTCGACACTGTCGGGGTCGACATCGCGAACGATTCCCGTCAGCCGGACTGAGCCGAACGCGGTGATAGCCGTCACGTAAGGCGTCTCACCCTCGAACTGGGGTGTGGGCACTCTGACGATCGTGAAGGTCTCGACCGTGCCACTCGAGGGAAGCGTGCGCTGCTCTAAGTCGGTCTCGCCACATACTCGACAGGCTCTGCGTGGAGGGAACGACCCGTGTCCGTTCGAGCACTCCAGGTAGTACCCGTCTCCGTCCGCGAGTGCGTCCAGGAAGTCGTCGAAGCCACTGTCACGGACCGGCGCGCCGCTCGTCATCGCTCCACCTCCAAGATGTGAACGACGGCACTGGCGACGGTCCCTCCCGCGTTGTGCGTGAGTGCCGTCGTGGCGTCCGGGACGGCGTCGCTGTTCGGATGGTCCCCGCGGAGTAGCCGCGTCGCCTCCACGAGTTGGCCGGTACCGGTGGCACCGACGGGGTGGCCCTTCGCTTTCAGCCCTCCAGAGAGGTTGACTGGCCGAGGTCCGTCTCGCGTCGTCTCCTCCTCCCGTGCAGCGCCGATACCCTCACCTTCGTCGTAGAAGCCCAGTGCCTCGATCGCCAGCACCTCTGCGATGGTGAAACAGTCGTGCACTTCGGTGAGGTCGACGTCGTCCACTGTGATGTTGGCGTCGTCGTACGCCGTCTCGGCGGCCCGCTCGGTCGCGGGCGTGCTCGCGAGAGACGCTCTGTCCTGAAGTGCCAGCGCGTCACCGCCCTGCCCTGACCCAGCGACAACGACGGGAGCATCGACGTCGTGCTCGCGTGCGTACGACTCGCTGGTCAGGACGACGGCGCTGGCCCCATCGGTTATCGGACAGGCGTCGTACATGCCGATGGGGTCAGCGATCATCGGGGCGTCGAGCGCTTCTTCGACGGATATCTCGCGCTGGAACTGGGCGTACTCGTTGACCGTGGCGTTCGCGTGGTTCTTCACCGCGACGTGAGCGAGATCTGCTCGGTCCCCGCCGTGTTCTGCGAAGTACGCTCGCGCCATGAGCGCGTAGGCACCGGGGAACGTGACGCCGGCCCGGACCTCGAAGAGTTCGTCCGCCGCGATAGCGAGTGCCTCCGTCGCACCCGCCGTTCCGAGATTGTTCATCCGCTCGGCGCCACCGACCAGCACGACGTCCGCGCTCCCTGCTCGAATCGTCTCGACGGCCTCTCGGAACGCGGCGCCGCTGGACGTACAGGCGTTCTCGTGGCGAGTTGCCGGGCGGTCTGCGAGGCCCACGCTCTCGGCCATCAGTGGCCCCTGATGGCCCTGGTGTTCGGCGAGTTCGGCCATGAAGTTCCCGTAATGGACCCACTCTACGTCGTCTCGCGGAACCGAGGCGTCCGTTATAGCCTCTAATGCTGCCTCCGCGAACAGATCTCGACCAGTCCGTTCCGGGTGGACACCGAAGTGTGTCAGTCCGACGCCCGCGATTCGAACCGTTTGCATGGCACACATGTCGGTGCGGGCGAACTTAATACTCGGTCCCCATCACGCATCTCGACACGTGTACTCGAACTCACGTCGGTCCGCGTCCCAATCGAAAGAGAGTCGCTGGTCCCGATACTCGAACTCCTCGTTCCTGACATCGACGTCGACCGGCCTGTCGATGTCGAGTCGCTCCGAGGTCCACTCGACGTCGATGTCGGCCGACCGGTACTCGACCTCATTGTCGTCCCGTTCGAGCGACGCTGGGTTGCCTCTCCCCTCGAGGTCCGTCTCGTCTTCGGTCACGTCTAACTCTAGCGTCTCGTCGTCCGTTTCGATAGACAGGTCGATATCGGTCCCTCTAATCTCCAGGTCAACGAACGGCACAGCGCTCCTCGAAAGGGCCATAAAATCCTCGTCGGAGTCGAACTCGACTGGCCCTCGCTCGAAACTGATAGCGCCGTCCTCGTCGCGTTCGAACGAAGCCCGCTCGCAGCTATTCCGTCCGTCGTCGTTCTGAGTCCCTGTCTGTCCCGCACGTCCGTCGGCCGTTCCGTCTTCTGGTGTACCGGTGTCGGTCGGCGAAGCGTCCGTATTCGTTTCAGTACCCTTCCCACGTTGGAGTGCTCGTGAACCGAAACTGGACAGAAGTGTCACGGTTCCGACGCTACCGGATGCTAAGTACTCCCGCCGCGATAAGGAACCCATTGATACGATGTGTCTCAAGATTTGGCCACCGAGTGCATAAGTACCAACAGATTACTCCTGATCCCGATCGATATACGCGTGTTAACGGCCCTCGACGAAATTCCAACACACCGGACAGGACTCAGGCAATATCTGACGGTGGTTCACCACTCGTCTCTAGGTAGTTGGTGCCCCAGTCGTCCATCTTGTCGATGATCGGTTCGAGAGATCTTCCCTGCTCTGTCAGTGAGTAGCTGACCCGGAAGGGTTTTTCGCTGACGATTTCCCGCTCGACGAGGCCCTTGTCCTCGAGATCCTGCAAGGCGTCTGAGAGCACCTTCGAAGAGACGTCGGTGATGCGTTCCTGTAGCTCCGCGAACCCGAGCTCGTCTTGTACGAGGAGCCGAGAAACGATGACTGGGTGCCACTTCTTGCTCAGGAGACTCGCTGTCACGGTTATCGGGCACCATTCCTCGCCATCACACCAGACCTTGTCTATCGAATCCATTACTGTTGCTATTATTTACTGGACACCCATAGTGTCACTCCGATAAGACGAGAAAAACACACAAACAGCGCTGACTAAGCTGCTTCTACTGGCACAACATGAGTAACTACCTCAGACCATGTTGATAGGCTACGCCCACTGGGTGTGGAACGTCCACCGACAGATAGTGACGCAAAAATATCGTGCATCAAGCAGTGGTTGGGAACGCAAAAACGGCGGGGTTTCCGCACGATAAGTCTACCAGCGTCCCGAACCGGTGACGGGGCCTCAGTCGGCGCGTTCGACGTTGACGCTGTCGCCGTCATTCTCTACATCGACATCGTCAGTTTCGGCGTCGAGCGTCTCGTCGTCCTGTTCGATATCGGTGTCGGCCGTCTCGACGTCAGTTGTCTCGCCGTCAGCCTCGAAGTCGACGTCGGCGGTCGTTACCTCGAGACTGTCCCCGTTCTGTTCGAGGTCCTGCCCGTTGACCTCGACGTCGACATCGCCGTCGTCGGTCAGTTCGATGCTGACGTCGTCTCCTTCGACCGTCTCGAACTCGAACCGGTCGTCGCTCAGTTCGTAGTCGACGGTATCGGATTCGACGTCGGTGTCGTCACCGGACTGCTCGATGTCGTATTCGTCGGTCTCGACGTCGGCGTCCTGTCCGTCGCTGTCGAACTCGATGTCATCGTCTTCGACTTCGAACTCGTCACCGACTTGTTCTATCTCCTTGTCGCCGGCTTCGATGTCGATGCCGCCTTCGTCGATGTCTACCTCGATAGAGCCGTCAGCGGTGTCGAAGTCCAGCGTCCCGTTGTATTGCTGGTACTCGAACTCGTCAGTTTCGACGTCGGTGACGTCGCCATCCTGTTCGATATCGGTGTCGACCGTCTCTACTTCGGTCCGGTCGCTGGTCCGTTCGTAGTCGACGTCGTCGGTCTCGACGTCGGTCTGGTCGTCGTCCTGTTCGACTTCTCCGTCGCCGAACTCGATATCGATGCCGTCGTCGGCGAGCGGATCTATCGTCGTCCCGTCCGTCGCCGCGGCGGCCGGGGTCGCCATCCCTGCCACCGCTACGACGAGTACGGTTAGTGTGAGTAGTTGTGCACCTCTCATTCTTCATTCACCAGCGTGGACACGACCGCGCCGTGTCCGGTCGAGTGGTATCTGAAAGTAGGGGCTACGCCCGGATAAATCCAATATAACTGATCAGTCATACGCTGTATGTATGGTAACGCTGTAACGCCACCGAGGTCGTGTTACGTCGCGGGCACCGCCCCACGATAGCGCAAGCCGAGTGGCTCTATCCAGCCGTGTACTCAACGTCAAGGGTGCGGTCGTCCTGTTCGGCGGTCGCGCCATCAGTGCCCAGGTCCGTCCTGTCCCTGTCAATGTCGTCGTCCTTTTCGACATCGCTGCCTGCACCGTCGACTTCGACGCCGCTCTAGGTCGTACCGTTCTGTCTCCCGGTCGTGTTCGCTGTCTCAGCCTCGTTCGATACCGCTGGTGCAGTTATACTGACGAGCCCTGTGAGCGTTACGCTCAGGGTGAACTGTGTCGTTCGAACCATCTGTATCCGTACCGGCACCGGACCGAATCAACACTCAAGATGGAGCCGCGACCGTGTGGTGGACTATACGACTGAGCGGAAACAAAAAGTACGAACGGTTACCCTGTCGCGGTACGGAAACCCGATTTCCGCACGGGTACTGCGTCGTGCGGCATCCCTCAAATTTCCCGTACCATCCCCATGGCGTCTTCTCGGGACAGGGTTGCGTCGTGGTGCTGCTCTGCGTGTTGCTGGACAACCGATACGAGTTCTTCCTCTGTGTCCGACCGCACTTCGAAGTCACAGTTCGGTGCGTCGCACATGATTTGTTTGGTCATTGTACTATTGGACTCCCTCGCTCGGGATTACCTGTACATAGTGCCGATAGCGACTTAGTGATACGAGTTACCGTTACACAGGAAGTTGTACAGCGGTAAGCCGATGCGAATGACCACGGAAAGCGACGAGGACTACGGCTCGACTGTGTTCCGAAACGATTGTCGTGACGTGCTAGGGGATAGAGACTGCGACTGTCGTCACTTAACCGACATGGCAGGCGTCGTCTCGGCGCGCAGTTACACGTCAACGTGGTCGCGTAACAGCTGTCTGAGCAGTTCGAGCAGGTCGCGGGAACTACGTGGGGTACCATAGGCCCTCACGGAATCGACGCCAGCGTACCCGTGTGTGCCTGACTCGTCGCGCTCCCAGTAGAGCCATGCGGTCTCTTCGCCGCCGTCGAGATCCGTTTCGTTCACCGGAAAGTCCAGTACGAGCGCCTCTTCACCGTCGACTTGCGTGACCGCTCCGGTGTCGACTGGACGTGCACCCTCACCGTTTTGAACTGCGAAGCTTGACCCGAAACGATAGCGGACGGGTCTCACTATGGGATCGAACGTCGTGTGGTTTCAATTGCTATTCAGGAACGTCGAGGTGTGCACGGCGACTGTCACTGTATCGTGTGCCTCAAGGTCGACGAAGTTCGCTGCATTCTCGGGTTGTATATCCACCTGCAACTCGATTGCGAAGTGTGCTGTCGCCACGCCGCTCAGGACAGATATCGCAGTCGTCGAAGCCGCGACGCCGAGCACACCCCTGAGAAGCCGTCGACGTGTCGGATCATCCGTCGACTCGTCGCTTCCCTGTCGCTGGTGCAGGGCCCTCATACAGCTATAACTACAGTTTCAATTCTATTGACAGTTCCGCACGAAGAGCACACCATTACAGGCTAGTGAACAATGCAGACTCACGCCGGGAAGACTTCTAAGCACGGGCGGTTACCTTGTCGGGTGATTTCGACGTCGATTCCCACCAGTTTCTGCCTCGCCCTCGTCGGTTTCGACGCTACTGGTCTTCACCACCACGGCAGCACCCCCTTCGATCTCAAGGGTGTCGTCTCGACTGTCCCATCGTCCTCGACCTCCAGACTCCTCCGTCTCGAAGCCGTCTTCGTCGATTTCCGTTCCGGCTACTCGAATACCGAGCAGTGACTGTTCGGTTATCGAAAATACTCTTAATGCCGAAACCTCGCGCTGATGGGTGCACCGCTAAAAAACGACCCGTGACCGATGAACTGCCTATCGGTCGTCAGCCGATATCGATTTCGACGTCACCGTCGTCGTCGTACTCGATTTCGGCGTCCTCACCGTCGACCTCAATGTCGCCGTCGTCAGTTTCGAGGTCGATGTCGTCCCCTTCGGCCTCCAGTTCGTCGTCCTCATACTCGACGTCCGCGTCGTCGTCGATGTCTACCTCGACATCGTCACGTTCGAAGTCGACGTCGTCGCTCTCGGCGTCGAAGCTCTCGTCTTCCTCGTACTCGACGTCCGCGTCGTCGTCGAGTTCGAAGTCGGTATCGTCGCTATCCACCTCGATGTCTTCACCGTCTGCCTCCAATTCGTCGTCTTCCTCGTACTCGAAGTCGTCGGCGTCGTCCACCTCGAAGTCCTTGTCTGGAGCGTCGATGTCGACGTTGGTGTCGTCGAAGTGGTCTGCGCTAGCTGTGCCGACGGCCAGTCCGCCGATGGCTGCGATGACCAGCAGGCCGACCGCGAAGATCGATGCAGTCTTGAACAATTTCTCTCGCATCGTATCTGGACAAAGGCACGACAGCCACATGAATCTAAGATAACTGACTAGTCACTCGTTGAATATAATGTTAGCACCTAACACCGCACTGGGGTGCTAACCGACCGCTCAGGTCCGCCCGTGCAAGCGAGCGATCCGACTGTTTGATTGCATACAGCGTCTACGTCGACAGTGCGGTGTCTGGAGAGTGTGCGGAGCGCCGTCGGTCACTCCCGCTCAGGCGTATTTTACGTCCACAGTTCGAGAGTCAAAAAATGATCGCGGAAGGTTACTCTCCGGGGTCGCGAGTGAGTACGGCTCAGTCGCTCTCGACATCGACGGTGTCGCCGCTGCTCTCGATGTCGTGGTCGTCGTCTTCCACTTCTAGTTCATCATCGTCCTGTTCGACGTCGATTGACGTGGACTCGACTTCGAGTTCACGCTCGTCGTTCTCGAAGTTGACGTCGGCCGTCGTC
The DNA here is from genome assembly GCF_019599465.1 of Haloarcula rubra. Lineage (GTDB taxonomy): Archaea > Halobacteriota > Halobacteria > Halobacteriales > Haloarculaceae > Haloarcula > Haloarcula rubra. Next base: position 52,158 of record NZ_RKLR01000015.1, on the reverse strand, counting down.
GCTTCGAGTTCGTCGTCGTCCAGTTCGACGTCCGCGTCGCCGGTCAGTACGTCGAGTCCGGCGAAGTCGTTCTCGAAGTCGGTGTCGTCGCTCTCGACCTCTAGCTCGTCGTCGTCCTGTTCGATGTCGGCATCTCGGGACTCGACCTCGACGCCGAACAGGTCGTTCTCGAAGTCGATGTCGCGGCTCTCGACGTCGAGGTCATCATCGTCGACCTCGATGTCGTGGCCGTCGTCAGCCTCGAATTCGGTCTCGTCGTCGTCCTTCTCGAAGTCGAGGTCGTTCTCCTCGGCCTCAACGTCGAGAGAGTCGCTGTCCTGTTCGATGTCGTGATCGTCACTCTCGAATTCGAAGTTATCACCGTCGAGGTCGATGTCGATGGAGCCGCTACCACTTGCCTCGATATCGACGCTCCCGTCGCTGTCGACCTCGTAATCGAGGGTATCATCCTCGATTTCGACGTCCCCGTCTCTCTCTTCGATCTCGATCTCGTCGTGTTCGACGTCCACATCGTCACCGTCCTGTTCGAAATCGAGACCGTGGCCGTCAGCGTCGTCCTCGATGTCGATTTGGTCACCGTCCTGTTCGATCTCGGTCTCACCAGCTTCGACGTCGACTCGGTCTCCACCGTCGGCGCTCTCGAAGTCAGTGTCGCCGACCTCGACGTCTGCATCGTCGTCAGCCTGTTCTATTTCCGTCTCGTCCACCTCGAGGTCGACCGCGTCACCGTCGCCCTCGACCTCGAGGTCGGTCTCGTCGGCTTCTATCTCGGCGCCGTCACCGTTCTGTTCTATCTCTGTGTCGTCTACCTCTACGTCGACCGTGTCACGGCCGTCCTCACTCTCTAGATCGAAGTCGTCGGCTTCAACCTCGACGTCGTCGCCGTCGTGTTCGACCTCCAACTCGTCGCTCTCTACGTCGACGTCTGCGGCGGCCGGCACGGCCGCGCCGACCAGCATCGTCAGCGTGAGGACCGCGACAAGTGCGGTCTGTATCGTTCGGTACATATGTCAGTGGTCGTCACAGCCCTCAGCCAGAAACGAGCCGCGAACTGCAACCGTTTCCGACTACGGAGCCGCCCGTTATAACGTTATTATTCCGCCCTAGTTATGGGATTTTATGCGCCATAGTACGTAACCGTACGGAGAGAAACTCACCCTCGGGTCACTCAGATTGTGCTAACGAACATACTGTTACACTCGGAATGCGGGGCGGCGCTGGTCGCCGACAAAAATGAAGGCCCGGTCGAACCCGGGTGGTTCGCCTGACGTCGACGCTGGCGGACGTACCCGCCAAGCGGCGAGTCGCGAACCGTGACTATTTAGCGGGCAGTGGCTCGTACACGAACAGGTCGTGGACTTCAGGCATCGATCTCGATTCTGCCGTCGTCGTCGATTTCGACTTCCACGTCGTCACCGTCGACCTCGACGTCGAGGTCTCCGTATTCGATGTCGATATCGTCACCCTCCGCCTCGAGTCCGTTGTCGTCGTAGTCGACGTCCGCGTCGCCGTCGATTTCGACGTCGAGGTCGTCACGTTCGAATTCGAGACCGTCGTCGCTCTCGGCTTCGAACTCCTCGTCCATCTCGTACTCGACATCGGCGTCGCCGTCGAGTTCGAAGTCAGTGTCGTCGCTATCGACCTCGATGTCCTCACCCTGTATTTCTAGCTCGTCGTCTTCCTCGTACTCGAAGTCGTCGGCGTCGTCCACCTCGAAGTCCTTGTCGTCGCTCTCAACCTCGATGTCGTTGCCGTCGAAATGGTCTGCACTCGCTGTGCCGACTGCGAGACCGCTCACCGCCGTAAATACGAGCAGAGCGACCGTAATCGTCGAACTGGCTTTGCGCAGGTACTGTCTCATTGCAGTTGTACAAAGGCGCTGCCCCGTAATAACTATAATCTAACTGATTGGTCATGTAGCGGAAATAAGTAAGTACCTTACACCGTGCCGACTACGTTACCGCTCGCCGAATAGCGACGCCGAGTGTTGCCGCTACCCGTTCGAAAAAATAAAAAGCCGATCGGTACCGGTAGTTAGCGACCGTTGCTCTCGACTTCGACGGTGTCGCCGTTGCTCTCGATGTCGTGGTCGTCGTCTTCCACTTCGAGTTCGTCGTCGTCCTGCTCGATGTCCGCGTCGTCAGTCGTGAGTTCGGCTTCGTTGTCGTCGTTCTCGAAGTCCGCGTCGGCCGTCGTCGCTTCGAGTTCGTCTTCGTCCTGCTCGATGTCGGCGTCGGCCGTGGTCACGTCGGTGCCGGCGAAGTCGTTCTCGAAGTCGACGTCAGCCGTCTCCGCTTCGAGTTCGTCTTCGTCGAGTTCGACGTCCGCGTCGTTCGATTCGGCCTCAATGCCGGTAGCATCGTTCTCGAAGTCGGCGCCGTTGGTCGTCGCTTCGACGTCGTCACCGTCGACTTCGATGTCGTGGTTGTCGTCGGCCTCGAAGTCGGTCCGACCGTTGTCCTTCTCGAAGTCGAGGTTGTTCTCGTCTGCCTCAACGTCTAAGTCGCCGTTGCTCTCTTCGATTTCACCCTCGTCAGTCTCGACCTCATAGTCTCCGTCGTCGAGGTCGATGTCCACGTCGCCGGCGTCCTCGGTCTCGATGTCGAGGTCGCCGTTGTCGTTCTCGTAATCAACGTTCCCGTTGAGTTCGATGTCCGAGTCGCCGCCGACCTGCTCGATTTCGGCCTCGTCGTGTTCGACGTCGACGTCGTCACCGGACTGCTCGAAGTCGAGGCCGTGACCGTCGGAGTCGTCTTCGATGTCGACCGTGTCACCGTCCTGCTCGATGTCGGAGTCTTCCGTCTCGAAATCGACGAGGTCACCGCCGGCGTCAGCCTCGAAGTCGGTGTCGCCGGCCTCGACTTCGGCGGCGTCGTCGTCCTGTTCGACCTCGGTGTCGTCGGCGTCAAGGTCGACTTCGTCACCATCTTCCTCGCTCTCGAAGTCGGTGTCACCGGCTTCGACCTCGGCGGCGTCGTCGGACTGCTCTATCTCCGTGTCGTCAGCCTCGACGTCCACGTCGTCGCGGTCGTCTGCCGTCTCGAACTCGGTGTCCGCGGCCTCGACGTCAGCGTCGTCCCCGTCGTGTTCGACGTCGAGATCCTCGCCTTCAATGTCTACCTCGTCGTTGTTGTTCTGTGCCACTGTTGCGTCCCCGGTGTGTCCGTGACTCGCCGCGGCCGGCATCGTCATGCCGAACGCGACGGTCACGGCCAGGAACATCGTCAACGCGAACTTTAGCGTGCTATTCATAGGTTGGTCGTCACAGCAGGCGGGACAGGGAGGTCGTTGGCCCCGACTGTGACAGCATCAGAGAGTACCGGCCAGACCACCATAAGGGTAAGACAACTGATTAGTCACAGTATAAACACCCAGTTAGCGTATAACCGTGTCGAGCGCTGCTTTCGGTAACGACAGCGGGGAACTGGCTAGAGAGAAACTGACTGATTCATTACCCGATTAATACGAGGTAACGTGGTGACCGCCGTGAAAGCGAGTGTAGAACCCTCGTCGTCTCTCTCGTTCGTTAACTTATCACATTCTCGGTACGTCGCAAACCAGCCGGACATCACCTCAAGATTGTCGCCCCTGTGATGAACGGCGTCTACCAGTCCTGCCCGCTGGTCGAGAACGCTACCGGTTCCGAGGTGGCCGTCTCGCCGCCGTCGGACCGTGCGTAGGCGACGTACAGATATTCGGTGCCGCTCTGCAGGTCGATGACGTTCGTTTCGAAGGTGCCGGTGGCAGTTACGGACCCCGCCTCGACGTTTTTAACGGACGACTCGCCCGCTCCACGCTCCCAGTAGCGGAACCCGGTCTCGACCGCGTCGAACGGACCCAGCGAGGTGACCTCGCCCCGCAACGTCGCGCCGAAGGGTCCGACGTCGTCGGCGGCGTTAGCGATGACGGCGAGTCCGTCGGCCGTCGTGAACGTCGTCTCGTCTCCGAACACCGCATCCCCGCGGGCAGGTGCGGCCAGCGCACGCACGGTGTACGTAGTCTCTGGGTCGATATTGCCGATAGTCCGGCTGAACCGCCCGGTCTCCTGTCGTTCGACGGTGTCGGTTAGCTCTCGGGTCGCGTCGCGGTCACCGTCGATCCAGTACTCGAAGCCGACGTCAACGGCGTCCCGGCCGGCCAGCGACGTCAGGTTCCCCGTGACGCTCGCAGTCGTAGCACCGACGTCACTGACGGACTCCGTGGCGACCGTCACACTAGGCGGGTCTTCCCCGGTCGTGAATCGGTGCGTCGACCCGATCGCACTGACGGCACCGGTACAGACGGCCCGGTAGCGGTACTCCAACTCCCGGTCGAGGTCCGAGAGCGTCGCCTCGAACCGGCCTGTCTCGGACCTCGAGCCGGCCGTCTCGCGGGACGCAGCGTCCGCAGACGCGTCACTGGGCCAGTACTCGATGCCGACGGTTACGCTGTCGGTTCCGAGTAATCGCGTGAGTCGACCAGTGACTGTCGCCGACGTGTCCCCGACACTCTTGACGTACCCCGTCTCGACGGCGGCTGTTGGTTCCAGACTACCCTTCGCCGCCGCGGCACAGTCCACGAGGCCGGCACCCGATTCGTCCACGTCGAGGGCGATATCTTCGGCGGTCTCCAGTAGTCGTGCGCGCGCTTCTGCAGGCGTGTACCCTGCTTCGACGAGAAGCGCCGCGGCGCCGACGACGTGGGGCGTCGCCATCGACGTCCCGGAGAACTCGTGGTAATCCCCGCCGACGATAGTCGAGAGGATGTCCGTGCCCGGTGCCACGATCTCGACGGCGTCGCCGACCGAGGAGTAGTCTGCGAGGTCGTCGTCGGGTTCTGTGGCCCCGACACACAGCGTCTCGGGATATGCACCGGGGTAATGCAGGCAGTCGGAACACGGACCCTCGTTCCCGGCCGGAGCCACGACGAGCATCCCGTTCCGTTCCGCGTATTTGACCGCGTCGTGAACGATGTCCGAGGGTGACTCCGACCCGAGGCTGATGTTGGCGACGTCACACCCCTGGTCGGTCGCCCACACGATGCCTTCCGCGACGTCACTACCCGACCCGCTCCCGAGGGCAGTCATCACCTTCACGGCGTGCAGTGTCACGCTGGGTGCGACGCCGAGAACGCCGCGAGCGTTGTCCCGTGCCCCGACGATACCCGCACAGTGGGTCCCGTGCGAGTGGTCGTCGTCCCACTCGTACCGGCACTCGTCGTCCCCGCAGGGCGTGACTGCGTACCCGTCCCCGAGGTTAGATACGAGGTCGGGGTGGTCACTGTCGATACCACTATCGATGACAGCGACGTCTATGCCCTTCCCAGTCAGTCCGTCACCGTGGACCCCCGACGCCCCGATTCGTTCGCACCCCCACGGCATCCGTTGGCCCAGTGGGTCGAAACCGTCCTGCTGTTCGACCGTGCCGACACCCGAACGGGGAAACTCGACGTCGACGTCCTCTTCGACGTATCTCACACCAGCAGTCCCCTCGAGTGCCGAGGCAGTCGTGGATTCAAAATAACCGACGACAGCGTCCCCGAGAGCGCCGAGGTCGACGGTTTTTTCTACTGCTGCGGACTGCTGTACCACGCTGTCTGTCCCAAACTGAGAGTCAGTCCCGACGACCCACCGTTCCGTCGACGTCGAACGGTTCCCGGCCGATGCGACTCCACTCCCGAACAGTCCGAGACCGACTGTCTTCGTGAACGCTCGACGGGTGACCGGACCTATTTTTCTGCACTTGTTTGTATCCGTCATAGGCTACCACATAGTTGGGTGGTTACAGTCAGGTAATGTAGTAACTGTATAAAAGAATTGTTCAAGAATCGTTGAACGAACGTGTACTCTCGGCGAACACGATTCGACGGTTCGGACAGTTTCGGTCACTGAAACACGTATCGTTCACTCGGACACCCTCCCGGGCTGGTCCCGTATGGATGGCATACGTCGGGTAGACGCCCTGCTCCGTTCGAGTGGGGACGCGGGTCCGTCTCGGTTACTACCTTTCGGGACGGTAAGGCCGTGAGCGGCACACGAGCGAGGGAATATACGCGCGGAGCGAGCACAAACGAGACATGGACGGTCTGACCGGGTTCCAACGCGATATCCTCTACGCGCTCGTCGGACTGGAGTCGCCGCACGGACTTGCAGTACAGGCAGAACTCGACGAATACTACAGCGAGTCCGTTACACGCGGTCGCTTGTACGCGAACCTCGACGAACTGGTCGACCGTGGATTCGTCCACAAGGAGCGGCAGACGGACCGGTCGAACCAGTACACCCTGACAGACCACGGGGTGCGGGCTATCGTCGCGCACCGCCGGTGGACCGAGCAACAACTGCTGGACGCGCTCCAACGTGGCGGGCAGTAACCGGCAACCGATAGCGGCCCACGTCGACAGAAAGTGACGCTCGGGGGCACAACCAGTCGACCTGCAGCGGTTGCTCGCTATCTCGCCCGTCGGCCGAGGAGAGCCGAACCGGCGACGACGACGAGGACCACACCGAGGACGAACAATCGATCAGCGCGACTGCGATGGAGGGCCGATGGCGTTTCACCGGTCGGAACTGGTCGGTTTGCGTCGGCACTTCGGTTATTTTGGGCTTCCCGGACGTTTGGAGTCCGCCGGGCCGGGTCCGACGCCGACGCCGGCGCCTCGACTGTCAGCGACTGAATCGGTCGGTGACCGGTCTCGGGAGTCGTCGAGTCGGGCCTCCGCACCGCCGAGGCGTTCGCTCGACCGATGGACGCACTCGCGGTGACCACGTCACACGAACGATGGAAGGAAATATCGACGGCTGGCCCGTCGAATCGACCGTCCCCGTCGGTGTCAGCGTGCGGGACGGCGACGGCGGTGAACGACTCGTTCGGCCGGCGGTCCAGCGGTATCCGGACGTCTCGCCGTACCCCGGCGTCGAGTCGCTCGCTTACCCCCACCACGTCGAATCCGCTCGCATCGTAGACCACGACGAATCCGCCCGCCGGGAGGCGGACGGCGTCGATGTGGATACCACTCACTCCGGCCGACTGGTTGCGGAGTCGGACCGCCGCAGGCGACCGGTCGACGACCCGGACTGTCGCAGTGGGGCCGCGTTCGTTGTGGGGCGAGACGGCGAGGGTCGTGTTCGGTTCCACGTCGGAGAAGTTAGCTGTCCCATCGAACCGTCCGGTAGACTCGACGCTCGTCTCCGGAAGCGCCACTGTCCGGCCGTCGGTCCCGTGCACTCGGAGGTGGAGTGACGTACCCGGTGCGAGGGTACTCTGGCCCATGATTCGTTGACAGGATGCGGGGCGGACGTGGCGCGGTCCATCGACCGTCACGCGACGCTCGACGATCTGCCAGTCGGCGACGGCGGTTCGCTGGCCGTCGAGGGCACCGTTCGTCCGGCCGACAGTCAGGTTCGTCTGCAGGTCGTCGGCAGGGCCGAGCGTCCGCGTCGCACCGTTCGGCTTCCTGAGCACGGCTCGCGCGGTGTCGACGACGAGGAACACCGTCCCGTTCCGTGTGTCCGTAACGACCCTGAATCCGTCCGCAGCGGCCGTCGAGCGCAGGTCGAGACGTGCTGGCGGTTCGTTGGGAGCAGGGTCCCGCTCGCGAACCTGGACCGAGAACGAATCCGAGGACGCTACACCGTCGACGAACGCGTCCGTCACGTCCGCGTCGTCCGGAGGGTTAGCCGCGAGCCAACCGACGAGTCCGGGCGCTCGGAGTTCGAGGACGGCGACATCGCCGTCCGCGACGGTCGTATCGCTCGTGAGTGGTCCCCGGTCGTTGGCTGCCCTGACGGCCTCGACACTATCTAGCTCCGCGTAGTCGGCCGCAGGTGCGGTCAGTGTTCGTGGCCGCTTGACCGAACGGTTCTGGACCGCCACGAGTCCTGCGTGTTTCTCGCGGCCTCGGACGGACAGGGCGAGCGGATAGTTCGCGACGTCGAGTGGTGGACTCGCAACCGGGTCGGTGTGTAGTGTCACGTCCCGTACGCGCCCGTCCGTCGCAGCATACGCCCGTTCGTTTGCCGCCACCGAGCGTCCGGCGAGCCACGCGTTCATCGTCAGCAATACGACGCCGTCACCGTCGGTGTCCACTACCTCGGCCGTGGTGTGGTAGTTGACTGCCGGAGACCCGATGGAGACGGTGGCACGGTCGGCGTTGCGCAACCGAATCGGGACCCGCACGACACCGCCTTCGCCAGTCGTGTGAACCCTCGTCGTGAAGGCAGCCGCCACGTCCTGCTCACCGAACCGGACTACTGGCACGGACGCGTCGGCAGTGCTGTCGGTGACCACGATGTTGAGGACGTACCGACCTCGTTCCACCCCCGAGAGGTTCAGCCGAACCCGGCCTCTCTCGGGCGTCACGCGGATCGCGACGTCGTCCCCTCGTTCAACGGGCCTCGAACCGTCGACCATTCGGCCGAGTTCGGCCGTCGATAGCCCATCGGCTCTCACCGTCACGGTGTACTGCGCCCGATTCGAATCGAACTTGAGCGTAGTGGGTCTCGTCGCGACTGACGCGTTCTCGGTAGCGACTGTCAGGTCTTGCGTGCTGACGGTCACGGCCGCCCGTCGGAGCGCCGCTTCGTCGCTCACCGGCGTCCGCTCGACGACCCGGCCCTCGCGGTCGAATCTGAGGACGCGTCCTTCCTCCGACACGACGACGTACCGACCATCGAGTCTACTCGTATCGACGACGACCTCGGCGTTCTCGTCGAGCGTGACCGCCCCGAGGCGAATCGGTCCGCCGTCGGAGAGTTCGTATAGCGTCCAGACCGCGTCGGCATCGGCGGCGACTCGGTCGCTCTTCAGGAAGCGGTCGCTCCCGCGCCAAACCCGCCGACTGGACTGCCAGTAACTGTCGGCCCTCTTGGCACTGACGGCGCTCGTGTTCGCGACGAGCAATCGAGCCTCGGCCTCACCCCATCTTTCGAGACGCGCGCCCTCGGCTGGTTCGGCTGCGTGGGTGGCGTTCTCCGCCGCGTACACTGTCCAGACACCGGCTGCGTTCGGAACCGAACCGAGGTCGAACTCCGGCGACGGCCCAGTGGCCATCAGGTCTGAAGACGCCTGATACCGGTCGTCTCTGGAGACGACGACACGGACCTCTCGGTCGCCGTCTGACCGAACTACCGTCTCGAAGCGCGCGTCGTCGGCGACGACACTGTCGTTGGCATCACCCGACGTCTCCAGTACCTCGACAGCCGAAACCATACTCGGTTCTCGGTCCGGCACTGCCGTCGTGTTCACGTTGCCGGCCTCTGCCGTGGCTATCCCGACGACGGCAGGACTTGCGAAGGCCCCGACGAGGAGCCACGTGACGAGAACACAACTACGGAGTGCCGGATGTACTGACATATTGACGGGCCCTGCGCCCACCGTGTTGGGTTTCGGGCGTACACGCATAATCTCTGGCTTACCCGACCACCGGCCGATTTCGGCGACGAAACGGCGCCCGCTCGTCGGTCGCCACTGGCTCCGGTATGCGTTGGTACGTTCTCGTAACTGTCTCACTGAGGAGTAATCGAGTATTTAAGACTCTAGCCTATGTAGTTTCTATTGGGACGAATCGACAACGGTACCGAGCCCACACCGGCATGACTCAGAAATCACCACAGCCATCGGCATTTGCCGACGACGTCACGTCTGTTTACGAGTCACTGCTGCAGGACATCCGTGCCCGGGACGACGGTCTGGGTTCGACCGCTCCCGACGGTATCTCCGTCCCAGCGGTGGCCGAGAACCTGCGACTGCCACTGGAGCTCTGGGTGTACGGAAAGAAGCCGACGCGGACGGTGCCTGCACTCGTCGCGTACGACGACCGCGTCGAGGTGGTAGAGACGCAGCATCTAAAGCTACTCGTGGGCCTCGATGTGTTGGTGACGATGCTCGACGAGTTCATCGACACGGCGAACGCGAGTACTCAGGACCGACTGCAGGTGGCGGTCAACGTCGCGTTTGCGAGCCTTTTGTCGTTCGTGAACGTCCCCAACGTGAACGCCGAGGCGATAACCGAGACGATAACCGAGTACCTCGTCGAGACCGCTCGTATCCCGTCAGTCGAGCGTGCGGTACACAGGGAACTGGTCCAGACGGACTCGATCGACGACGCAGTAGCACTGATGCAGTTCGCGTACGCCTACCGTGCCCGTGACATCACCGCCTTTGGTCAGGTCCCGGGTGTTCTCTACGATATCGACGAGGACACCGTCGACCGGACGGTGCGTGACCTCGTGACGTACAGAGCACACTCTCTCGTGTTCGACGACATAAGAGACGTTCGACAGGACGTCCACAACGGGGTCCAGACACCAGTCGTCTGGTTACTGTGGACTCACGACGACGTCTCGATTGTCCGGGACGTGCTCGCGGAGTTGTTCGCTCAGTTCGAGTACGCGGACACACCCTACCGATATACCCTCCGCGAGCTGGAGCACGAACCTGACGACGTCGAATCAGCGCTCGAAGCGGGGAAGAACGCTCTTTCAGAGGAATCAGCGTGTCTCGAGTCGACCTCCGTGTCCGAAGACCGTAAATAGAGTAACAGCCTCCCTGTGGTGAACTGTGACGATCATCGTCGGATCTTTTTATATCTCCTCCCATCGGTCTCGACAGCCCTCGCTACAGAACGTGCGTATCGTGATCAGACTGTCCGTCGACGTCTCCGCCGTGACGATATGCCACGTATCGGTCTCTATCTCCGCACCACAGACCGCACATTCGTTGGTTGTCTCGCTCTGTAGCGTGTCGTTGCCGTTGGATACCATGTGTTCCAGGCTGCGGGCCCACTTGTTGATACGGACCGTGGGTCAATCACTCTGCCGAGTCGCACGTGGGTACCGACGTAAGCAGGTTCGAGCTGCCGAACCATGATTCGAATCGCGAAACACCCCCGTCGTGTCAGTGAGCGCGCTGACGACCGCTCTGTCCACGTCGACAGCCAGCCATGCCACGGCTTTCGAGAGCCAGCCGTCTATCTCTCCGTATCCGATACCGGGCGGGTCGCGGAGCTGAGGTACTCTTCCCACCGGTCACGCCCCCACGCGTACGCTCGGTCTGAGTCATTGATCAGCACTCCCTCTATGTCTCCAGTGTCGTCGTAAACGATGATTGCGATTTCCTGTGTTGGCTCTTCGACAACTAGTAATCCGTACGGGAGTTCGGCGTCGGTCACCCAGCCACGGAGATCGTCTATCTCTAAGGCCGCGGTGAAATCTTCTTCGTAATCTGTAATGAGATATTCGAAGACCGGTCGTTCCCACACAAGCTCGGCCTCCAGTTCACCGGACAGGACCTGTCGAGAGAACAGTTCGACGTAGCGTGGCAACACGACCGGTGCAGTCCCGTTCACCGAGGACGCTGCCTCGACGAGACGCTCGATTTCTCGGACTGGTTCGTTCGGTGCGTGCCGCTTCGAGAGTGATATTTCGGCGTCTTTTACGACATCGAACGGTATCTCGACGTCCGGCGGGAGAACGGCCAGTAGTCCACCGGTACGGCAAACGTCGTCGGCTCTGTCGCGGAAGCGTCGATATTCGTCGTAGAGAAGTCGTCCGAACACGGTCAATTCGTGACCGTCATCACCTCGGCGGACTAGTTGTAACCTCTCCAGTTCCGACGTAGCCTTGTACGCCGTCGACCGCGAGACATCTAGAGCGTCCCGGATATCCCGGTTGTACTTGGGGCCGTCCATCAGACAGTCGATGACTGACGCGCGCCGCGAGACGATGTCTACGGCCTCGTCGGTGTCCCTCCCTGTGTCTTCGACCATGCTGTTCCTCCTCTAGAATAACGGTGTTCGGACGTTTAGCTGTTTGGTCCCCCCGCTGCCTGCTGTCGATATCGGTCTGAAATCGACTTACCGCGAAGATAGTGAATTAGAGTTGGTAGTCCAACGTTTAAGATATAGACTCCTGTACGTAGATGCGTACTCGTAAGCGCAAATCCGTTCGATCCGGTCCAGTGATGCTACCACGTGACCAGCCTCCGAGCAATCTCTGAAGAAGGTGCGACACATCCTGACCGCCCCGGAGTCTGTTCGCCTCACACGTGCGACCCGACTATGACCACAGACCACCCTGCACACGACAGGCCCAGACGAACTGACACGCTAGATCCTCTGCCGGCCCCGCTTTCGCGGGTCCAGTCGCATTGCTCCCGGTCCGGCCTCCCGCTGACCGATTGGTTGTACAGTCTGCAGAACCGTCCCCTCGATGCCTGCCTCCGCTGTGATATGGCTGACTCGACGCTATTCCTCACGTGGCACGCCGACGAGCAGGGGTTGTACGAGACCGAGCGAACAGCAGACGATGTGATTGTTGGCCCCCAGCCCGCAGGACCAGTCCGCACGGCAGCAGCTATCGAGACGGCCCGGGTAGTGACGCTCGTCCGCAGAACGGACACCCCTTTGCAGTGGTCGTCTGGACAGTAGTATCGCGAGACAACTTCTACTGTGCCTTCTGGCGAATCAAGCCTACTGCGACGTTACGCTCTGACCGTGTCGTGAGCGACTCACCGTCACGTACGTAAAATATTATATTATTTTAATCAAAACAACGTCATACCCGGTATCGAAGACCGAACTGACGTCTCCCGGTCGCTCGTGCGTATCACTCCCCGTCGTCGAACACGTCCATCCGACCGATACAAATGTCAGCACCCGCTCACAAGTCCAACGACGAAAACCGACTCTCGCGAGACGAAATCTTCCACATACTCAGCAACAAACGCCGCAGATTCATTCTGGAATACCTACGGCGTACAGAGGAACCGGTGGGATTAATCGACCTCGCAAAGTCTGTCGCTGCATGGGAGAACGACAAACCGCGAGAGGAATTGACTGTCGACGAACGACGCCGAATGTACGTTTCACTCTATCAGTCACACGTGCCGAAGCTCTCTAGCGCGGGACTCGTCGACTACGACACGGACGAACAGACCGTCGCGTCCGGCGACACCATCACGCAGATAGAACCGTATCTCGCCGGACGTCGGACAGGACCCGACTGGTATTTGTATTATTTGTTGGTCGCAGTGTTCGACATCGGCCTGCTCTCTGCCAGTGTCACACCGTTCCCCGGTCTCTGGCCGCTCGAAAACGTACTGTTGGTCGTAGCTGTGTCGTTTCTATTGCTGGCGTCCGTCCACTTCGTCGTCGAGCGAAAAAAGAAGGGCTGGAACCCAGGTCGGTCGATGAACGAAGCGTATAATTAGTACCACTGACCGACGTACACTGTGCCAGCGTGCAGTAGCAAGAGAAAAATGAACGCCTCGATCATCGGGAGAGTTTCGAGGCCTGTCGCCAGCAACGGAATGTATAAAAAGGGGAGTGTGATAGCGAGCCAGAACCCTACTCGAGTCACTACCGCTCGGACGTAGTGTTCGACTCGCTTGATCATACCGGACGTGGGGCGAACCTGCTTCGGAACGACAGTCATCGCTCGGAACAGATGGGGTGTTGCGTGTGGGGCCGCTGTCCGTGATCGGTGCTGGGCAGGAACTGGCGATCAGGTGACATTGATTGCCCCCTCCCGAACTTTGTCGATAACCGAATCGAGTGCGATGCCACGGTTGGTCAGGGAGTACTCCACGCGGAACGGTCGCTCACTGACGATAGTACGCTCGACGAATCCGGCCTCCTCTAAGTTGTCGAGACTCTCCGAGAGAACTTTACTGGAGATGTCGTTGATTTCGGTAAGCAAGTCGCTGAACCCGAGTGGACCGTCTCGAAGAAGTTCGTGTACGATGACGAGACTCCACTTCCGTCCGAGAACGTCTGAAAGTGACAACAACTCGTTGCGCGTGCGTACTGATTCTGGCTGTCTCGGCCTGTTCTGTATATCACTGTGCTCGGCGGCAGCGGCAGTCGCTTTGCGGTCGGGACACATGGTATCCACACTAACCTTTAGACTGTGGTATCATATCCCTTGTACCGACCACTCTGGTACTCGCCCACCCAACATAGTTTGGGAGCAGCTGACGTGGACACCAAAAGCCGAAACGTCCGTCCCATCGTAATCAACTATTCGATGAAGTACCGTCTCTATAATCGCCGCCCACGTTCTGTCTCAACTCTCTGGAACACTCACGAACGCTGCTCAGGAGGGTAACAGTGGGTGGCTTGCTTGGCGACCTATGCGGCGACCGACGCGGTTTGGCTCCTTCTTCTCGATCTGACGTATCCGGGTAGCTCCTCGCAGCAGAACGATTCCAGCGCGTCAGATCCCGACGACAACGAATGGGTGTCTGTCGAGAGTCGACTGTCCAACCAACAATAGTCGGCCGGGTCAGCGTCCGGTAATCTAGAATGTGCGATTGCAGATCCCTCACCACGTACCAATTCACCCGGCCTACCACAGACACCGGACCGAACTCTGAGACCCATATTTTCTAACATGCGTACTCGTGTTACTAGCTTCGGAGTGGGCAAGTAACGGGCGAAGGGCCGCCGCACGACGAGTGCAGCTCGTGATGAAGACGATTGAGAAGGATAGGAGCTATGTTCGGCCCGTTTCAGAGCGACCGACCGTATCGTACCGAACTCCTTACCACACAAAAGAATCGAATAATCAAACCAATAGCCGTACGGTAACGCAGTTCAGTCGGTATCGGGCGAGCGAAATAAGCGGCAAATACGGATAGTATCCTCACGAAACATCAAAATAAGTGAAATAATACATAGACGAACGGACCGCCATTCTGTCTCTGCCCTGCAATCGGAGGCATGACGGTAGAAGTCGATACCCGACGCCTGTGCATAAGAGAAACATGAGGGGGCGAACTATATGTAACGATAGCATCATTGTTCTCTGTGCGACCCGTCGTGTCCGATTCACGAATAGCTCCAGACGAACATCCGAACAGCCACGCGGCGAGGAGTGTATGTCATTAGACAGTCAGACCCGATGTGAGTTCTTGGGTCGGGTAGTCGACGATATGACTACGAGTATCCTCGTGGCAGACGAAACTGGTCAGGTTGTGTACGCGAACGAATCTGCTGGTGAATTACTCAACGTCGATATTGCCGCTATCGAAGGACAATCTGTCGATAGTGTGCTCTCAAACGACACCGATGGTCTATCACTGGACGAACTGCGGGACCGACCTCTCACCCATGGGGAGTCACATCGCGGGACAGTTACGGTGCGTGGGCCAGATGGACCGCTGTCGGTGTCTCTCTCGGAAAGTGCGCAAAACGAACGGCAATTCTTCGCTCTCTCTATCGAACGTGGTGGCTGGGAACGGCCCTCTGGAGACGCGTTTCGTGAGGCGATTGGTGGGGAGGCGTTCGAGACAGTCAACGACGCTATCCTCGTGTTCGACCCGGAAGACGGTACGTTCGTCGACTGTAACGTGCGCGCGTGTTCACTGCTCGGCTACGACCGAGCGGAACTCCTGTCGCTCACTCTCGAGGACGTCCATCCCGACGATATGGATCGGTTGAACTGGCTGTGTTGAATCGCCATAAGGCGGTGGAATTCACTGTTTCACAGCCCGCTTGATGTTGTAGACGACACACATCAGAGCGATTTCTCGGAACTCACGGAACCAGGAACGCGATCGCACGGCGAAGCCGAGCGAGCGCTTCACAGCCGAATTGACGGTCTCAGTCATTGAGCGCTGATTGTAGCGTTGTTTGTCGATTCTGGCGTTGTGAGCGTGGTCGTACGGAGCGAAGATACGGTGCTTGATGAGTGGTCTGATGCCGAGTTCACGCAGTGCTTCGCGGAGCGCTTGCTTGTCGTAGCCTTTGTCAGCCGCCAGAGACCGCAGATCGCCCGCGTTCCGGCGGGCGATCTGCTCAGCGAGGTCTGCGTCGCTTCCTTCCCGAGTCGTCGAACAGTGTACGTCAAGGACTGCTTGCGTCTCTGTGTCGACGAGTTTCGTGACTTTCAGCTTCTGCACGCGGTAGCTTATTCGCTGACAGTAGTGTCGGCTCGCTGCTGAGCGTTCGTAGAATGTAGCGTCAATAGCGGCGTGTTTCGAAGGATCGTGTAGCTGCGCCGACTGGCGCAGCAACACTCGGCAGATACTCATACTGATCCGATCGAACGCTTTACACAACGTGGACGGTGAGGGGAGATCGGCTGCGTCAAGGCCGATCTCCCCGGTTATTTGTGGCATCTCCTTGAGCAGGTCGATGGTCATCCGGTAGGACGTATCGAGGTAAATCCGCAGACAGTGCAGGGAAACGAGGGCGTAGTCGGCGAATCCGCCGCCACCTTCTGGGGCGGCGGATTCGTCTCCATCGCCAGTAACTCTTTGAGAAATCGGGACGATTTCGCTAGTGAAGCGGGAGATTTGGGTCATGAACAACTGAAGTCTCCCGCTTCAACTCCTTCGATTTAGCGACCTATTCCGACGCCGTCTAGTGATTCAACACAGCCGTTGAACTCGTTCATCGACCGTGTCATGCAAGTCGGAGAAGGATGGACCGACGACCTGAGCTGCCACACCTGTGAAGGCACTCGGATTCCGGCCGAGGTGTCCGCGACGAGAGTCACCACCACGGGGAGTTCGTACATTCTGGCCAGCGTCAGGGACATCTCGGAACAGACAGAGTACGAGGCCCGACTCGAAGCGCTGACGAAGACCACGAGTGAACTCATCACTGCCGAATCGGTTTCAGAAGTAGCTACAGTCGTTCTCAACATCGTCCAGCGTGTCCTCGACTGTCCGGCGGCAGCAGTCTGGGTACCGGACCCAGAGACGGACCGTCTGAAGCCTGTCGAGGTCAGCGACGAAATTGAGGCGATGGTCAAGGATGGGCACGACGCGGCGCAGTTCGATATCGGACCGGAGACCGTCGAAATACAGGCTTTCCATACCGGTGAGCAGCAGTTCATCTCGGACTATGGGGCCATCGAGAACCCGGCGCACCCAGAGTTCTCGCTCGAGAGCCGGTTCCTGTTGCCGCTCGGTGAACACGGTCTCTTGGGTATCGGCGCTACCGAGAGCGGGCAACTCACCTCTTCCATTCGGAGCCTGCTTCGAATCGTCGCTGGTAACGCGGAGACAGCGCTCGACCGATTAGAGAGTGAGCGGACCGAGCGCCGTCGGTCGGCCGCAGTCGAGGCCGCTAACGACGGTATCGCGATACTCGACAAGGACGCCGAATTCGTCTATGTGAACCCCGCCTACGCCGACATCTTCGATTACGAGGACCGTGAGACACTCGTCCAACAGGGGTGGCAGGAGCTCCTCGACGGCGACAGCGTCGAACGGATGCAGACCGAGGTCATTCCGTCAGTTACC
Organism: Haloarcula rubra; assembly: GCF_019599465.1. Lineage (GTDB taxonomy): Archaea > Halobacteriota > Halobacteria > Halobacteriales > Haloarculaceae > Haloarcula > Haloarcula rubra. The sequence continues at coordinate 34,930 of NZ_RKLR01000015.1, read as the reverse complement.
GACGCGGGAGCTTGGCGGGGGGAGCTGACGGGTATCCGCCGCGACGGCAGTGCCGTGGACCTCGGCGTCGCACTGACGCGACTCGACGAGGGAGGGTACGTGAACGTCTGTTCTGACATCAGTGACCGAAAGGCCCAAGAGCGACGGCTCAAGGCACTGAACGAACTGAACCAGAAGTTGATGCAAGCCGAAAGCTGGGACGAGATATCTCGACTCGGGACAGATATCGTCACGGACTGTCTCCCGTTCGACGTGGCTGCTATACGGCTGTTCGACCGGGAGGCAAACACGCTCGAACTCGATGCGATGACCGACAGTGCCAAGTCACTACTGGAGTCACGGCCCGCCTACGACCTCGACGCAACCTACGCGGGCACGGCGTACCGTCGTGGTGAACCAGTTATCAAATCGGCCGACGCACACGAACCGGCCGCTGAAGCGGCAGCGTACGCGAGTCTCCATGTGCCACTGCGGGACTACGGGTCCCTGTCCGTACTTATGGACATCGGAGAGACGCCCGACGATGACGTCGTAGAGTTTGTCCGACTGTTGGGGACTGCACTGGGAATCGCCCTTGAACGGTTGGAGCGCGAGCAGGAACTCCGCGACGGGCGAGACGAACTGACGTGGGTCAATCGGATAAACACCGTCGTGAGAGAGATTATCCAGTCGCTAGTCGACGCAGCGACTCGCGACGAGATAGAGACCGCTATCTGTGAGCGCCTCGTCGAGTCGGACCTCTACGAGTACGCCTGGGTCGGTGAAGTCGACAGGGAGACGGAGGAAATCATTCCACGAGCCAGCGCAGGGACCGACGCCGAGACACTGCAGGCGACAGCGGGCATCGACCTGTTCAAAGCCGGTGCGGACACGGTCCTCAACGCAGTCCAGACCGGTGACGTCGAGACAGTCCGACAGTACCGCGTATCTGACGAAGAGATGGACGCGGCCTCGGACATTGTTCTCAGTGAGTTGGAGGAGTTCGAGACAGTCGCTGCCATCCCACTCTCGTACGGCACGCGCATCTACGGTGTTCTGATACTCAAAACCACTCGCTCCGAGACGTTCAAACGGAGCCCGAAAGAGGAGTTCGAACTGCTCGGTGAAACAGCGGGGTTCGCCATCAACGCCGTCCAGAACCGACAGGTGTTGCTGTCGAATCGTATTACCGAACTCAGGTTCGAGGTCCGGGACCCCCGTAGCCTCGTCGTCGCCGTCTCCGACCGTCTCGACTGCAACTGTCGACTCGAGATAGCCGAACCCGCGGACGGCGGGAGTGTCCGCTGTTACCTCCGGATACAGGACACCGGTTCGGAGGACCCGGCCGCAGTGGCGGAAGAACTCGACAGCGTCGAACGTGCCGAACTCGTCAGCGAGAACGATGCGGAGTGTTTGCTGGAGTTGATTCAGACGCGAGCGCTCGCACAGGAACTCGCGACGACGGGCGCCAGTATCCAGACTGCTATCGGCAGGCACGGCGAGGGCGAAGTAGTCCTCGAAGTCCCACAGAGCGCGGACATCCGTGACGTCGTCGACCGGTTCCAGCAGCTGTACCCCGACTCGGAACTCGTAGCAAAGCGGGAGCGCAAGCGCGGTGGAAAGAGTGTCGGCGAGTTCCGGGAGACTATCGAAGGTAAACTAACTGACCGCCAGCAGGCCGTTCTCGAGAACGCGTACGAGGCTGGCTACTTCGACTGGCCACGCGAGAGTACGGCCGAGGAAGTTGCAGACCGGCTGGACATCTCCTCGTCGACGCTTCACCAGCATCTCCGTCTGGCCGAGTGGAAACTGCTGTCCACGCTGTTCGACTAGCCGGTCTGGAGTGCTTCTCCGCAACGACTGTCGACTACGACAGCCAACCCTATTATCCTATCACGACACAGGAACCGACGCTGGCGACCAACCGGGCTGGTGACGCGTCTGAACCGTTGGCCGGGGCGCCTATCGCGGCGAGTGTCACGGGGAGCTAGTCCATCAGTCCGCGACGGAACGCCAGAAGCTCATCGTGAACCGACTGGCCGTCCTTCTCACGGGCACAGCCCCGGCCGTACCCGCCTTGAACCGCGAACTCGTCGGTTGACTCGTCCAGTTCATCGCCATCCTACAGGCCTCACTGATGGGCGGCACGTTCGCCGTCCCGTTTCTCCTCGGACTGCACTGGAAACGAGCGACGACGCAGGGTGGCATCGTGGGTATGACAGTCGGCTTCTCGACTGTCGTCGTCTGGCACGCTGCCACCAACATCTACAGTTTCGTCCCGGCAAGAGCGGACGCGCTAGTCGGTGACCCGGTGGTTCCCGGAGTCCTGGCAAGTCTCCTCGCCTTCGTCGCTGTCTCGTTCGTGACTTCTCCCCCTTCGCTGCGGTCACTCTCGTCGTTTTTCGACGTCGGGGAGGATGCAACTGACCGCCGGTAAATCACCTGCCTGAGGGGGGACGGCCTGTCGACTCCGCTTGCTCCGCGACGGAGTCGTCTGCATGGGCCGCGAGTTTCTCTAGCCCGGTGACACAGTCAGCGACGCTGTTCGTATTTCCGTCGCTCGTACAGGGAAACACCGCCAGCAACTCGCCGTCACCACGTACTTCGATACACGTCACGGGGAGGGTGACCACTTCCTTCGTTTCGTCCGTGGCTAGCGATGTCGTCTCACACCACCGAAACGCGGGTTCTAGCTCGTGACCCTCTTCATCGGCCCAGTCCTGAAACTCCGCGAGTCTGTGCCGTATCTCCTCGTTGGACCCGTGCACTCGGTACTCCGGATCACATTCGATCTGTTTGCTCCAGTTGTTCACCGAAAGGTCCTGGATGACCCCATCACGTTCCAGCTCCCTGAGGCGGGCCAGAAGTTCTGACCGATCGCTGGTAGTAGACGCTGCTCGGCGCAGCCAGACCGTCACGGACAGCGTGTCGTAGTCACCGAAGTTGACCATCGCTTCGGGTTTTAATTCCAGCCTCTCCTTTTTGAAGTAGGCCCCCGACCGTCAGGCTATGGGAGACATCGGGTCGCGTTCGTTGACCGGTCTCGTCAAGTTCACCGTTCAATTCGTGCCGCACAGCGTTAGCCCGCATGTGCGTGATTTGTCCACTATCCATACGTAATCAACATGAATTGTTGAGGGGGACTGATAAAAAGAGCACACCTTAGCACATAGGCGTACCGAGCCCAAAGATCGTAGCCCCGGGTCTCAATGGGATCTCCCCACCGAACCAACCATCCCTCGTTGTGGCGTTCTGATCTATCGGTAACCCGATTACTCTTCGGTACAAAACAATAAAATATCTCATCGTCCAACAGACAGATGGTACGCACGAACGTCCCAAATGTCGGATCCCCCTACCCTCGCCGACGGGTGTGCTCATAACGACACTGTCATCCCTATTCCCCCAACCACGCTCCGGCTAAAACGTGTGTGCCATCGCGGCTTTTTTTTTCGACGCGGAAGACGATGAGTGACGACATCTGAGTCTCGGTCGCCCGTGATATCATCCTAACGCTTTGAACTTGCTACCGTGGCTGACTATCGAGATACCACGTTACCTGGCAGTTGTATTAGGTATTTGATACTGAACCTCCTTTGTGGTACGTGCGCACGGTTTCCAGCATGATGCGAGACAAACAAACTCGGATAATCGTTCAATCAGCGGCAGTCACTATCGCGATACTGATAATAGGCGCTTCCGTGATGGGCACGGTGAGTGCACGGTCGCTTGCGTTTCCCGGCGAGGCACCGACTGACCCGGGAGATCCGCCGCAGTTTCGAAACGAATCGTCGGCCGTCGAGCGGGAGTCCGACGAGTTCGGTATCTGTATGACCGGGGCATCTAGTCCGTGCAACGGCGACGAGTGGGAGTACCAACCGACGATGGACAGCGACTCCAACGAGACTGTCGCGAGCGGTGAGCAGGTAGACCCGGATTTCGACGTCGAGTTCGACGAAGATATCGACTCCGACTTCCGGACCGAATTCAACGAGACTGACCCCGAATTCCGAACGGACCCGGCAGAACGAGGCGAACAGTCCTGAGGATTCGGTCGTCCGGCAATACTACTCTCGAACCGAGACGTCCTCGCTGACGGCTCTCGTCTCATGGTCGTGATTTTTCGACACCGAACCCCGGTCATTAGTCGAACAAGAGACGGTTAACCGGCAGGGGTAGGGACTTGGCTCGGACTCGAGTGCTCAAGGCCCGAACCCGTCGTCGAAGTCGCCCAGTAGCTCTTCGAGATGATCGATGCGTTCGTTTAGCTGGTTCGCCACTCGTTTCATCGGTTCGACGAGACCGCTTCGGTTAGCCCCGAGTCGTCGCTCGGTCGTGTCGACGGCCTTCTGAACATCGTCGAGCAGTGCGTGGGCCCGCTGACTCTCTTGTCGTACGATAGTGTACTGGCTGGTCCTGATTTCGTCAAGGACAGTCGCGACCTCGGCGACCTCCTCGCGAACGTCGGCGAGGGCCGTCCGGGCTCGAATCCGTTCGATGGCCACCGTTTGCTCGTCGCTATCGCTCTGGCGACTGCCAGTGGGGTTCCCCGAGATGTCGCCTCCAACACCGTCGGCGACAACCTGTTCGCTGCTATTGGAAGCCCCATTTGCGGTGCTGTTGGTCGTCCCACCGCTGACGTCTGCACCTGCAGTCGTGGCCGAATCGTTCGCCGTCCCAGTGTGGGCTTCGCTCGCCCGTCCGAGGGGCACACCGTTGACAATGACTCTGCCGTCAAACTGAGAGAGCACCGACTCGTTGACCTGGTCCAGCGACTCCATCTGCCCGACTGGGACGCCGTTAATGACGAGGTCGTCGTCAACGTCGTCGAGACCCGGCGTGTCGTCTCCGCCGTCGAAGTCCGGAGACGGCCCCTCGCCGTCAAAATCCGGGTCTTCAGAAAACCCGTCGAAACCGGGGCTTCCGAGTTCGTCATCGAAGTCCGGTAGCTCGGTGGGATTAAAATCCCGGTCGACGTCCATTTCGTCGAGTACGTTCACCGTGCTCTCTACCTCTGCTTCGAGGTCCACGAACGACTCGTAGAGTTCTTCGAGGGCGTCGTGTACGTCGTCGGTCGAACGCCCCGCGCCGGTGCCGACACTCGCGATGCCTACGATAGCCGCCCCGAATCGTCCGATGACCGTCCGTCGTGAAATTTTGCGCATGGGTTTCGAGTTCGTGACTGGTGTGGTCTCAGCCCAGTTCTCGCGGGGTCACGACCACTCGGTGTGTCACTGTTGCCGCTGTTCACAGTTTTCTCTCGGTTAATATAACTATTCAGTAACTGTGTCGTAGGCGGATTTTCGACGGAAAGACTGTTTTCACGCGGTAACTGACTGGCTGGGTGGTGACCGATCTGGTAGCGGCGCCCACGTCGTTCAAGGGCCAGTCAGCGCACACGTTCATCTCGTCCACTATCGATACGTCTCCAGTTTTACCGCCACCTGTGATTGAATCCACGCGTCCTCTGATTCGACGTCGTAGATGAGGAACTCGCCGTCGTCCGTAATCACGGCCTTGTAACGGTCGAACGTTCCCGTATCTGGACCTGCCGTCGGGAGTCGGTCGGTGGAGTCGCTGGTTTTCGTTGACATCGTTCTCAACCGATTTTCGGGTGTAGTCGTAGCTACGTTCTGGGTACATTTAATTGGTCCCGAACGTAGCGGTAATACCGTTACGTCACCACCATATGCCTACACACATGGAACTTCGGACACTGTAATACGGAGATATAAACGTACAGTCGGTGGATAGCGAATAGATATACGCTGATATCGATAGAAACGAAATTACAACCCGGAAATGCTACTACCTGCGGGTTAGGACACCCCTCTTCGAAAGTGGACACACCCATCAACGATCAGTTTCCCGAAGTCGTCGGTTGAGTGAGGGCGGTGGACACTGGAGCGGATCCCTAGTCGGTTCCAATGTGCGGTCGGGAACTGCTCTGGTCGGTCGGACCCCTCGGATGCCGTCTGGTGTACTCGGCGTAAGGCCGTATCGGTCGCGTAAGCAATCTATTTGAACGGGCTTGGGTCTATCTCCACGTACCGACTGGTGCTCAAAATGACTATGTCTCCGGATGGTATCCTCGAAGTGGTGTCCGACATCTACAAGAGTACCGACCGGCCTGTGTCTACCCACACCATCGCGGAGGCGGCCGAAACGACGCCCGACCGCGTGACACCCGTTCTGAATACGCTCTGCCGGTCCGAGTTCGTAGAATGGACCGAGAGCGGCGTCCGACCGACGGTAACGGGGCGACAGTTCCTCGAACTGGATATCGAACTGGAGAACGTAGTCGTCGACGTCGTCGACGAGTGAGCCGACTATAACTTTCATTACGGTAGTGGTGGAACGATACGATACTGCCCCGGAGGGGGAACATCGAATTATGAGTGAAAACGAGACCCCGGATTGGGGATCTGGCGACGACAACAGCCGACGCGAAGTAGACCTGCGCGACCGCGAGTACGCAATCTACCGCTGTGTGGACTGCAACAACGTCGTTCTCACGATGCAAGATTGCGACGGCGGAATGACCTGCCACGGTGAGACGATGGAGCGAGTCACGGAGTCTCGTCTCGACATCCGGCCGCCAGACGTGCGACAGGTGTTACTCGACGCCTTCGGGCTCCCCAAACCGGGACTGGACATCTGTCTGTGCGTCATCGGCGACGGGCCCCTGTCACCGGGCGAATTGGCCGATCGACTCGATTACGAAGAGGGGACTGTCAGAATGTATCTCAACGAACTCGTTGAGTTCGGCCTTCTCGAAAAGACGCAATTGAACCGTGAAACGGGGGGATACGTCAACGTCTACCACTCTATCGACCTTGAGGAGATGCGCGAAGAGACGCTCGTGGGGTTCTATACGTGGGCCGGCGAAGCCGCCAGCCTCATTGAGGAGGCCAACCTCACGAAAGCAGATTATCAGAACGAGGACTACGATGAGGGACTCGACACGGTGTTCTGGGAGCGGTTCTCGGACAATAAGACTGACGAGTAATTCGGCGTCGACCCGGGTATAAAAATCTATCGGAGATCTGAGGTCGTGGTGTGTATCCGGAGTGGACTAAGAACCGTTCCGGTTTACTGTTCGGATAGACTATGAGTTCCGAATCGCCGACCGCCACGTGGAACCGAATCGAGACGACCGACAGAAGGCACTTTTCCGACCCGGACTCGGCGTTCGGGGCCGCCCACGAGGTCCTCGGCCGCAAGTGGCATCTCCGAATCGTCTACTACCTGCTGGCGGACGGTCCGATGGGGTTCAGCAGCCTGAAAAACCACCTCGACGGTGTCTCCTCGAAGATGCTCTCCGAGAGTCTCTCGTCACTCGAAGACCAGGGGCTGGTCAGCCGGGACATCGTCAGCGACCAACCGGTTCGCGTCGAGTATTCGTTGACCGAGCGTGGGAGCGGTCTTGAGCCAGTCGTCGACGCCATCGTACACTGGGACACCGAACACGGGCTCGTGGAGGGTGACCGATGACGGACCACTACGATGTTCTCGTCATCGGCGGTGGGACTGGCAACAACGTCGCGGCGGCGGCCGCCGACGCGGGACTGGAAACGGCGCTAGTCGAACCCGGCCCGCTCGGGGGAACCTGTCTGAACCGTGGGTGTAACCCGTCGAAGATGCTCATACAGGCGGCGACGGCCGCGAATCACGTCAGAGACGCCGAGAAGTTCTTCGTCGAAGCCTCACTGGACGACGTCGACTACGAGGCCATCGTCGACGACATGGACGAGACGCTCTCTCCGCTGGCCGAGGGGATGGAAGACAGCTACCGTCAGAAAGAGCATCTGACGTTGTACAAGCACGAAGCGACCTTCGTCGACGAACGGACCGTGGCGGTCGACGGCGAGCGCGTTAGCGCCGACAGGGTCGTCGTCGCCGCCGGAAGCAGGCCGCTGGTCCCCCCTATCGACGGACTTGAGGACGTCGAGTACATGACCAGCCAGGACGCGCTCTACCGCCGGGACCAGCCCGATTCACTCGTGATTCTGGGTGGAGGGTACATCGCCGTCGAGCTGGGGTACTTTTTCGAGTCGCTGGGTACCGACGTGACTATCGTCGAAATGATGGAGACGCTGGTCCCTCGAGAGGACCCGGACGTGGCGGAGACGTTCACAGATATCGCCGGCGAGCGCCACGAGGTCTACACCGGCCACCGTGCGACCGGCGTCGAGAGCGACGGGGACAGCGTGACCGTCCACGCCGAGACCGAGGATGGAGAGACTGTCGCTGTGTCCGGTGAGGACCTGCTGGTGGCGCTGGGTCGCCGTCCCAACACCGATACGCTTGACGTCGAGGCTTCGGGCATCGAGACCGACGACAACGGATTCATCATCACGAACGGCAGGCTGGAGACGTCGGCCGATGGGGTCTGGGCGCAGGGCGACATCGCGGACAACGCGATGTTCAAACACTCCGGTGACTACGAGACGCAGGTCACCATCGAGAACGTGGTCCACGACGGTGACAGGGTGGCCGACTTCACTGCGATGCCCCACGCCATCTTCACCGAACCCCAGATGGCCGGCGTCGGCGAGACGGAGCGAGACCTGCAGGACGCCGACAGCGAGTACATCGTCGGCCGAGCGGACCTGCCGGACACGCCCATGGGCCGTGCGAAGAAACTCGACGACGGGTTCGTGAAAGTACTGGCCGCTCCCGACGGCGAGATTCTGGGCGTCCACGCGCTTGGTTACGAGGCGACGACAATGATTCACGAGGCTGTCGTGGCGATGCGGGCCGGGTCGGGACACGTCTCGGACATCACCGACACCATCCACGCCCATCCGACGCTGAACAAGGTCGTCGAGTACGCGTTCGACGACGTACCGGTCTAGAGTGACTGGACAGAGCGCGGTTCGCGCTTGATAGCCGCGTCCGTTTTCGTGACGACCATGTCTTGCAGGACCAGCACGTCCAGTCCCATCCCAAAGAAGTCTTTCAACGCCTCCGTGGGCGTGTTGACGATCGGTTCGGCGTGGTCGTTGAACGAGGTGTTCAACACGACCGGGACACCGGTGAGCGCCTCGAACTCGGAGATGAGGCGGTGATACCGAGGGTTCTGGCGGGCGTTGACAGTTTGGGGCCGCGTCGTGTCGTCAGCAGGGTGGAGGGCGCCCGGAATCTCGTCGCGCTTCTCGGGCCTGACGTCGAACGCCGAGATCATGAACGGGGCCCGTTCGCCGTCGACGAGGTATTCCTCGACCGCCCCTTCGAGCATCGAGGGCGCGAAGGGCCGCCACTCCTCCCGGTGTTTGACGTACCGGTTCACTCTGTCTCGGGAGTCGATACTCCGTGGGTCGGCCAGAATGCTCCGGTTGCCGAGCGCGCGCGGCCCGAGTTCGAGGCGCCCGTTGAACCAGCCGACCAGCGCGCCGTCAGCGAGACGTTCGGCGACGTGGCGCTCAACGTCGTCCGGTTCGCTGTAGGCTATCTTGTTCGTCTCGAGGACGGTCCGGATGTCGTCCGCGTCGTACGACGGTCCGTGGTAGACCGTCTCCATCGTCGGCACCTCTGATGGCCGCTGGTCGAGCAATCCCGCACCGAGCGCCAGTCCGGCGTCGTGTGCGACCGGCTGGACGAACATCTCGTCGACGGTCGGCGACTCCCGGAGGCGCTTGTTCAGCTTACAGTTCAGCGCGACGCCGCCAGCGAGGGTGAGGTTCGCGGTTCCGGCCACCTCGGCGTGTCGCTCAACGATGTCCAGCACCGTCTCCTCGAGGAGTTTCTGTGCGGTGTGTGCGAGATCTCGCTCCCACTGCGTGAACTCTTCTGGAGTGTCTTTCCGGTCCCGACCGAAGGCGTCTTCGAGCCGTCTGACGCCGTATCCGGTGCCCCAGCGCCGGGTGAGCTCAGTCACGTCGTAGTCGACGCCGGTGTCGACGAGCGAGCGGAGCGTGGCTTCGATGTCGGGGTTGTCCTCGCCATACGGTGCGAGTCCCATTACTTTCCCCTCGCCGTTGAACATACGGTAACCCAGATACTCCGTAATGGTGGCAAAGAAGAGCCCCAGGCTGTTGGGGTGCTCGTACGTCCGGACCCGTTCCAGCCCGTCCTCGTCACCGTGCCAGACGACCGTCGCGTCGTACTCGCCTTTGGCGTCGACGGTGAGTACGAGCGCCTCGTCGAACCCCGACGGGTGGAACGCGCTCGCGGCGTGAGACGCGTGATGCGAGCGGGTCTCTATCGGCGGTACCGGTGTTCCGATATCTGCCAGTCGCGACTCGATGCGCCGCGTCGGAGCGAAACGACTCTCTAGCTGCGTCTTGACGACGTTTTCTATCGCGGTCAGCTTCCGCAATGGGCCGTCCACCCGAACCGCGTCGCGGACGTAGTGAGAGAGAATGTTCGACCGCAGCGACGGGTCGTACGGGAGTACCACGCGGTCTACCGCCGGCAAGTCGATGCTGGCGTAATCGAGCGCTGCCCGGATGGCGCGCTCCGGGAAGGTGTCGACAGCGTGTTTCTCCCGCGAGAGTCGTTCCTCCTCGACGGCGAAAACGAGGTCTCCATCCTCGAAAAGCGCTGCGCTTGGGTCGTGTTGACCGTACAGCCCGATTGCCGGTTTGAAGGCCAAAGTGTAGGTGCTCATAGTCGTATCAGTGGTTGTCGGGTGCCTTCTCGGTGTGGACGTACACCCAGATGACATCGCCGTCCTGTAGTTCGTACGTCGTCGGATCGACCGCAGTTGCCCGCTGACGGACGAGTATCTTCGTCGCGTCAGCGGCGTCGTGATAGGTGCCGCCGTAGTCGCCGCCAACCCCGTACTCGAAGACGTGCTCGCCGGCGCTATCCTGTCTGTACTCCACGTTCGGTAGCGCTCCGAGCGCTTCGGCCACCGTCACTGGGTCCCCGGTGTTGTACCACCGGTATCGCTCGCCGTCGTCGCGGAACTCGAACCGATCAGTGTCGACGCCACGGAACGTCTCGCCGCCCTCGTTCAGTCGACGGTTGTTCACGTCGACGACGAGCTGTCCGGACCGCTCGGAATCGTCTGTCGAACCGTCCGCTGTCCGGACACTGACCCAGAAATTGTCACCGTTTTCTACTTCGTAGGTCGTCGGGTCTATTCGTTCGGTGCCGCGGTGTATCGACACGTCCGTCCCGTCGTTGGTGCCGTCATAGGTCGCCCCTTCGTAGCTGACGACGTGTTCACCATCTCGCTGTGTGTACTCGATGCCGGGCAAGAGGTTCAGTGCGCGCCCGAATGTAATTACTTGCTTCTCGTTGCTCCACTCGTTCGGCGCGTGAGCTGACTCGTGAAAGTGGAAGTACACCGTCTCCGGGCGTTCGTCCTCGATGTTGTCGAGATAGTACTTCGGCTTCACGAAGTCGACGATGTCACCGTCGATTTCGAAAAAGAGCCGTCCGTGCCAGTGATCTTCGATGTATCCCGGTGCGTCCTCTTCCGTCGACGTCGGGGATGCTGTCTCAGTTGGTGACGGGGTATCCGTGGCCTCCCGCTGAGTCGTCTCCGTCTCCGACGTCGCCGACTCTTTGGCGCCGAGCCCGGTACAACCCGCCAATCCGGCGAGCGTGCCCGCGCCCAACAGTACGCGTCTCCGCGTTGGGTGCTTGTCGTTCATCTGTCCTCTGACGACGTGATGATGTGTTCAGAACGCTGTTCGAGCACGGCTGTAGGCGAGGTGTGCTGCGTTTGCATGAGTTCGTATCAGTATCTCATGAGCTGGCCGGGCTGGTTGCGCCGGCACTCATATCTTGGGAGAGAACGCTACCGGAGATAAATCGGGGCGCGCGTTCGCACTGGCTGCGAACGCGCTGTATCAGCCGCACGAATCACGTCGTGAACGGTCATTCGACTTCTTATACAGGTATTAAGTAAGTTCCTGAAACCCCGAGATGGGGATACTTGTATGGCTGGAACCGAGGGGGCGAACGATCGTATACTTGACCTACTCAGCGACGACGTAGTGAAACGTATCTTGGTTGTCGCCGACTGCGAGCCAATGTCGGCTCAGTCGCTGGAACCACACTGTGACGCATCGCTAGCGACCATCTATCGGCGTATCGAGGACCTACTCGAATTCGGCCTGCTTCGCGAGCGGACAGAGCTGGAGTCCGACGGGAATCATTACAGACGGTTCGAGTCGAATCTGGACCGTCTCTCGATCAGTCTCGACGACGGTGATCTATCGATCGACGTCGACCGGCGCGACGACGCGCCGGACCGTCTCCGGACGATGTGGGACGCAATGCAGTCGGGGTGGGACTGATGTTCTTTGGATTGCTCGCGGCGAAGGCCCTGATTGTCGTACTCGGGCTGGTAATCGCATTCCAGGGGTATCGGGCTGCTCGTCGTGAACGTAGTCAGCGGATGCTACTCGTTGCGGGCGGATTCACGCTTCTCAGCGTCGGGTCAGTCCTCGAAGGAATCTGCTACGACGTGCTTCACTTCTCGACACTGCTCTCCGGCACGATTCAGACAGGATTCGTCGGTCTGGGGATGTCACTCATCGTCGTTTCGCTGTACGCACCCGGCACCGGTGGGCGGCCGACAGAGACGGAGACGCCCGAGACCAGGAACCGGGACTGACGACATCATCAGCAGTCGACCAGCGAGCAGTCGAACACGAACGATTCCTGTACCGACTCAACCTCGTCGATCAGTTCCGATACGGACGGTCTGTCGCCGACAGCGTCGCCACGATGGGTGAACACCACTTCGGCAACCTCGCCCCGAAGGTCCAGGACGAGACTCTGTGGGAGACGACCGATGAGGTCGTGGAGCGAGCCCACGGGACCGTACTGGGTCGGCTGGTCGTACGCTTCGGCGACGCGTTTGTCACCGTCGGCGAGCAGTGGAAACGGGAATTCGGTCTCGAAGTTCTCCTTCCACGACCGGGCCCTCTCAACCGGTTCCGGCAGAATCGGTACGACTGCGGCGTTGAGTTCGTTAAATCGGCGCGCCTCCTCGGCCATCGACTCGACCTGTGTCTTGCATTTTGGGCAGTGATAGTCCCGTAGAAATAGCAAGACGGCGAAATCCGTTGCTGTGTCCACGTCGCTCAGTGATAGCGGGTCCGGACCGACACCGACGTTCGGGAGTTCGAAATCCGAGATTTCGGGAGTCACGGGTACGATTGTTACTATACGGTGAACGCGTATGAACGACGGAGTAAGGCAGAGGTAACAGGGCGACGATGACGTTATCCTGGTTCCTCTACGTCTAGCTTTTTATTCATATCGTGTTTATGGGTCACTCATGAGTGACGATCAGTCACGCTACGAGTACGACGTCGTCGTCGTCGGTGGCGGGCCCGCAGGGATGACTGCAGCATTGTACGCCACACGGCTCGGCCACCGGACCGCCGTGATTAATCGTGGCGGAGGCCGCGCGGCGATGATGCAGGAGGTCCACAACCTGCTGGGCGTGACCGAAGATACGAGCGGCATGGAGTTCCTGAGCGCTGGCCGCGAGCAGCTGGAAGAGTACGGCTGTGACCTCCACCAGGACATGGTCCAGTCGTGTGCACCCACCGAAGACGACGGAGTCCGGCTGGCCGGCAACAGTGCCGAGTACGACGCCGAGGCGGCCGTCCTCGCGACGGGGTTCAACGACGTTCGGCCGGAGCCGCCACTTCCCCGGACCGGGCGTGGCCTCCACTACTGTCTGCACTGTGATGCCCACATGTTCGTCGACGAGTCGGTGTATGTGATGGGTCACGCCGAGAGCGCCGCCCACGTCGCCGGTATCATGCTGAACTTCACCGACGAGGTCGACCTGCTTACGCGCGGCCACGATCCCGAGTGGAGCGACGAGACGGACGGGATGCTTGACCGGCATCCCATCGACGTCATCCACGAGGACGTGACTGGCATCCAAAACGGGGAGGACGGGTGGCTGAAGGCCTTGGAGTTCGAAGACGGAACGGTACGAGAGTACAAAGGCGGGTTCGCAATGTACGGCGCCGAGTACAACAACGGACTGGCCCGCGAACTCGGCTGTGACATCAACGACGACGGGACTGTTGCCGTCGACGACCACGGCCGGACGGACGTCGACGGTGTCTACGCTGTCGGGGATATGACGCCGGGCCACAACCAACTCCCGGTTGCGCTGGGGCAGGGCGCGAAGGCCGGCATCGACATCCACTTCGAACTCCGTGACTTCCCGCGAGACCCCGAACTGCTCGACGAACAGGGGCCGGTGCGCTCCGAAGAAGTGCCAGGCATCCCGGACGAACTGCTCGAACAGGCCGTGGATTTCCACACCTACGGCGGGGACTAAATCGCGTCCCGTTGGTCGAGGAACTCCTGGGCGCGCTCACGACCCAACTCTTGGAGTTCGGCGAGGAACGCCGGGTCGCGGTCTACCTTCGTGGAACAGTGGAACCGTTTCCCCATCTCGATGCGGTGAATCTCGGTCTTCGTGAATTCGTCGGCGGGGAGTTTACCGTCATCGACCCAGTCGTTGACTCGCTGGATGAACCCCAGCTCCTGATTGAGCGAGATGTTCCCCGATAGCTCGTTGCGACGGTCCGCGATGACTTCACTCGTCGTCGGTTCGCCCTCGAACGTCTGGGGGTTCACTTGAATCACCCACAGTTCCTCGGGCTTGCGGCCGGGTGGCTGGTCCATCAGGTCGCTGACCGGCGGGTTCTGCGAGAACAGCCCGTCCCAGTGGTAGTGGCCATGTATTTTGACGGCCTCGAACAGGTTCGGCACTGCTGCTGATGCCAAGACAGCGTCGACGGACACGTCCTCGTTCGTGAACGTCTCGAACACGCCAGCGTTGATATTGACTGTCCCGACGACGAGGTCAGGCGCATCGCGTTGACAGAGCTCGGGAATTGTTTCGAAGTCGATATAGCGCTCCAGTACTGTGCGAATACGTTGTTTCCCGAGTTCCGGCATCGGAAGCTGTGAGGGACTCACCGAGGGAATAGCGAAACCGGCACTCTCCATCCGGGAGAGACCCGTCACCCAGGTGTTGAGCCACTGATCGCTTGGCCCGTCGACGGCCATGTCCGACCAGATGCCCTCGAGGATATCCGCCGCGTCGTCGGCGTCGCCAGTCAGCAAGCCGTACCACATCGCGAGTGCGTTGAACGCCCCACCGGAACTGCCGCTGATGCCCACGAGGTCGTATCGGTCGTCGTCCCAGTGGGCCAGAATCTCTCGGAGGACACCTGCTGTGAATGCGGTATGGCTGCCACCACCCTGGCAGGCGATGGCGACACGGGTCGGGTCACGCTCTTCACTCATAGGTGTGGACGTAGCCACCATCGAACAGTAGATCGCCACCGTTGAGGTGTTTTGCGTGGCTGGAAAAGCCGAATACGAAGAGATTGGCCACCTCTGCTGGCGCCATCATCTCTTTGGTGCGGGCCTGTCCCAGCATCACATCCTCGATGACCTCCTGCTTAGAGATCCCGCGCTCCGCGGCGGTATCCTCTATCTGATTGATCATCAGCGGCGTCAGCACGTATCCGACGCTCACAGAGAACCCGCGGAGTGTCCCGTTACCCTCGGCGGCGATAGCACGCGTCAGGCCGGTCAGCCCGTGTTTCGCGGCGATGTATGCCGGTTTGTCTTTCGTCGCATAGTGGCCGTGGACCGAAGACATGTTCGCGATTGCGCCGACGTCGTCGTCTGTCGCTTCGATGTGGGGAATTGCTGCCTGTGCGGTTTTGAACGGCGATCGCAGCATGATGTCGAGCAAGAGGTCGTACTTCTCCATCGGGAACTCTGCAATGCTGGCAATATGCTGCATACCGGCGATGTTCGCGACAAACCGAAGATCACCCTCCTCGGCGGCTGCCTCGACCACCGCCTCTACGTCCTCGTCGTCCGTCAGGTCCGTTTCGACGCCGTGGAACGCACCCCCGGCGTCAAACTCGGAGACAACGTCGCCAGTCCCGTCCAGTCCTTCGGCATCGATATCGGCACCGACGACCGTCAATCCATTGCTCGCCAGTGCGACGGCGGTCGCACGGCCGATACCGGACGCGGCACCGGTCACCAGTGCGACGGAATCGGTGTCGAAGTACGGGTCATCGATGCGAAGCAGGTCATCAGGAGTCAACTCCGGAGCGGATAAGTCCATCTCTTGGTCGGGCATCGTGTACTCGGATAGATAGAGACAGTTCGTGTTCATAACTCCATCTCACGTTGGGGTAACGCCGAATATCCGTCGTCGTCGGTTTCGTCACAGGAACAAGGTGAGCTAGCAGTTAGCGAGATACTTTAGGTAAGTAGATAGTACATCGAAACGTGACGGAGGCACCACACTATGTCCACGAAGACTGGCGATAGGCACGAGAGGTTCCCAACTACCGGCCCCGTGGTGGGCGATTACACGAGGTACACTCACGTCACGTCGGACGAAGATACCATCATCTACGACGAAAACGAAGAGGATGCGTGGGTTCAGGCTACCAAGTCGGTCAACCTCGACACGTGGCGATAGTCATCGACTGCTCCTCGGAGGGCCGTATGAGGGGTGTACCTCCCGAAATACTGTGAACGAGACTGGAATTGAGCGCCACCGTCGCCAGCAATCACGCGTCTGGTTCTGATTCGTCAACGAAGAGTTGGAACACTTTTTTCCGGGCATCGGGGAAGTGTACTTCCGAATCAACAAACCCCAGACGTTCCAGTCTATCCAGCGCGCTGCGAACAGTTCGTTTCGGGAGGGTCGTTTCGTCGACGAGTTGTCCCTGAGTTAGCGGTCCCTCGTGGACGAGTGTAATATAAATTAGTTTCGCGCTGGGCGGACACTCGGAGAGCTGACTGCGCCGGTGCTCTGGAAGGTTACGCGGCCGCACGGTCACCCCACGACTAGTTCCAGTGCCAACACGATGCCCCCGACGATAGCGAAAACGACACCCAATCCTGTCTCCATCAATTCACTTGGGACATACTTACCGACTCGGGTGCCTATAGTTCCGCCGATGAGGACGCCCGGAATCGACCACGCCACGACGTACCAGACCGGTGTCGCAGTCAGGGCGTGGACCACGGCACCGGCGACAGCGGTGATACCGAGCACGAAGACACTCGTGGCGACTGCAACACGGGGCGGGATACGGCAGCGGACGATAAGTTGTGTCGTGACGATTTCCGGCAGGCCAGCACTGATGAGTCCAGTGACGAACCCACCGACCGTCGAGAGGGCCACGCCCGGTGGCCGCCAGCACGTGTCGTACCGAAAGCTTTCGCCGTCGGCGGCTTTTATCTCCGTACTGCCTCTCCCGGTGTTCTTTTTTTTCAGGAACTCGCCCTCACACTCCCCCGGTTCGCATCGTTCGGGAGACTCGTAGTAGACGAGAAAGCCACCCAGTAAGAGCAGTCCGGCACCGAAGATGAGCTTCAGGAGAGTCGGATCAACGAAGTGGGCGGCGAACGCACCAACGACGATGGCCGGGACCGACCCTGCAAGCAGCCACTTAGCGGTCTGGAAATCGACGATGCGCTGTTTTACGTACGACCGCAAGCCGTTGCCCATTCCGAACACTTCGGTCAACAGGCCCGCCCCAATTGCCTGGGAAGGCGTGAGGCCCACGACGAGCATGAAGAAGGGGCTGAAGAACAGCGCCCCAGAGACGCCGGACGACAACGCCACAGTCGCGAACGCGATCGACGCCGGGAACACCCACCAGTGAGCGAGGAACTGCTCCATGGGGAACGCGCCGACGGCCGACAACTGTCCGGATACGACTGCCATCACGATAGCCCCAGCTGTGCCCAGAACCACGAAGCGGTTGCCGTCGACTGGGACCTCCATTCTCAGGCAAATCGGGTCTCAATGGTCTCGTCGTCGGGCGTCCAGCCGACGAACTCGCCGCCCTCGAACGGGAGATCGACTGAAGCGACGTAGTTACACAGACCCACATAGAAGTCGACCAACAGGCCGACTGCCACGATTTCCGCCGGCGAGTACGCGTGCGCGAGCGCGTCGTGAATCTGGTTGGTCACCGTGCCGGCCGCGACAGCCTCGGCGTACTGGACCAAGACGAACTCGGCGTTGTCGAAAACAGAAAAGTCTCCACCACCGATAGCCCGCATCTCGTCGGTCGTGACGCCTTTGTCGCGGGCGATGTCTACGTGTTGGTGCCACTCGTAACGGGCGCCTCGGGCCCGTGCGACCGTGAGGATGACCAGTTCCTTCGTCCGTGGAGTCAGCTGGTCGTACAGCGTGTTCAGGTACTCCAGCGTCGCCTCGAGTAGTTCCGGGTTGTGCGCCCACACCCGGAATATGTGGCGGTCGCCCAGATAGTCATCCGTGAACAGGTGATGATACGATTCGGGTATGTCGTCGATATCGAGGAGTTCGAGTCGGGTCACGTCAAAAGAAAGCTGCGGGTCTACAATAACCGTAGCTCACCCGAACGTAACGTGGTTGCTGCTTGCAAAGGGAGGTTACGTACGTGTTACAAAAGAGTTAGATATGTACAAATTGTCTCTCTGATTAATATCTGTATCCGAGGACCGACATGGACGAGAGTACCCCGAACGACGACACCGACCTAAGCGAACGGTACGCGAAGATCTTTCGGTACAGTAACGACGCCATCATGGTTGTCGATTTCGGCACCGAATCGTTCGTTGACGTGAATCCAGCTGCCTGTGAGCTGCTTGGATACGATCGTGAGACGCTTCTGTCACTGGATCCGAGCGTGATTCACCCAGACGATATGGACCGCGTGCGCGAGTCGTTCATCGCCGACGTGCAACAGACCGGGTCTGGGTGGACCGACAATTTGACTTGCATAACAAAAGACGGTCGAGAGATCCCGACAGAGGTGTCCGGGGCCACACTGGAATCGGAGGCTGCGTCGTCAGAACAGACGCGAATGATCGCGATCCTCCGAGATGTGTCCGAACGCGTCCGCCGCCAACGCGAACTCGAACGGCAGGTAAAAAGGTTAGACCGGTTCGCGCGAACGGTCTCTCATGACCTACGGAACCCACTGACGACATTACACGGCCAACTCGAACTCGCCCGCGAGACCGGTAAAAAGCAACACTTCAATAAAATAGAAACTACTATCAGAGAGATAGATGCCATCTTGGATAACGTCCTGACGTTGGCGAGGGCCGAGAGCGTTGATAAAAATAATCTCAGCCCCGTTGACCTCGAAACCGTCGGGACAAAAGCGTGGGAACAAGT
This sequence comes from Haloarcula rubra, assembly GCF_019599465.1. GTDB lineage: Archaea > Halobacteriota > Halobacteria > Halobacteriales > Haloarculaceae > Haloarcula > Haloarcula rubra. The sequence goes on along the minus strand of NZ_RKLR01000015.1, from coordinate 15,798 downwards.
TCAGACAGCGAACGCTACCTTACGGACGGATGCAGCCGTCAATTTGGTGGCAGACGGCGATCAACTCCGAGAACTGTTCGACAACCTCTTTCGAAATGCGGTGGACCACGGTCCGGTTGACGTTACAGTCACACTCTGGGCGACCGACGACGGGTTCGTCGTGAGTGACGATGGTCCTGGGGTGCCACCAACAGAACAGGACCAGGTATTCGAATGGGGATACACAACAATCGACAGTGGCACCGGATTCGGGCTAGCGATCGTAGCGGACATCGTAGCGGCTCACGGCTGGGATATCGATGTCTCGGACAGTGAGGCCGGAGGTGCAGCGTTCGAAATCACGGGCGTCACTTTTGTTTGAGCAGTCAAAACCGGCCGCTATGCTCGTCTTCTGGCGGCTGGAGATGCCGCTTACCCCAATTTTCCATCGCACTTACTACTGGTTCGAGTTCGCTCCCCCGCTCGGTCAGCGAGTACTCAACACGGAACGGTTGCTCGCTAACTATCGAGCGCTCGATCAGTTTCTTTTCTTGGAGATCCTCCAGACTGTCGGAGAGGACCTTACTTGAGACACCGTCGACTTGATCCTGTAATGCGCTGAACCCGAGCGGTCCGTCATTGAGGAGTCGATGGATAATCACCGGATGCCACTTCCGGCAAATGAGCGTCGCCGTCGAGGTGACGGGACACCACTCTTCCCCAGCGCACCACACCTGAAGTCCGTCGGACGAGTCATGCATGCTATGCTGAACTGTTCGTCCTGTAGGACTATATAATTACTCTACGTAACTAACTTACTATATACTATCATCCTCATAGATCGACTATTTGACCGTTTCGACAGCACGTTTGGCGGCTTCCCAGTTTGGTTGTTCGCCAGGATTATCAGCGCACTACACGTATCGGATCGTCTGCGTCTGAACCACAAAGAATACGATACGCATCGCGATACGTCGATGTCCCTGAAACTCGTTGCACAACACGTCGTACGTTTCAGCGATAGCCCCGTCGCTGTCGGAGAGTAGCGGCTAGTCCAGTCCCTCTTAATGGGCGAACCCACGGTGATTGAACGTACTGTCAGCCGAAATCAAACCACGACAGGTCGTGTATATCGCAACTGGTCTGTCGACACTCCGGAGTGAACTACCCCACCCTCAAGGAGTGAGGCACTACTGTGGCGAGTGAGTAGGGTGGGGTAGTTCACCATCGAAAAAGTAGAAATTCAGCAACACCGGCTTGGATCCGAGTGCGTCGGACAACCGATATTGTTCGACGTCAGCCGATCGGTCGGCTGGAACACCCGGAAGCGTAAGATCCAGTGCTCTATCTCCATTGATTAGCATATTGTATCCATGTGAGCCAACCATATCAATCGCTACTAACGGTGGCGTAACGCCCCGAGGTGGGACTCACTCGGTTTTCACTCGCCATCTACCGCCTCTAGCGCCGCCGGGAGGGCAGCGTATATTTCAGCAGTGTGTGCGAGCGCATCGACCGTCGTTCGCTCGTCGACGGCGTGTGCCGTCTCCGTCCCGAGCGCGAATTCGACAGTCGAGATGCCTCGGTCTCGCAGTGTCTTGGCGTCACCGCCGCCGGTGGCGCTCCGAGCCAATAGCTTGCGTCCGGTGACCGTGCGTCCGGCGCGCTGGACGGCCTCAACGAGCGGCGCGTCGGGTGACTCGTAGGTACCGTCTCTCCACTTGACGGACGATAGTGTCACGCCAGTTTGTTTCTCAACGAACGTGCGGATGCGGTCCAGAATCGGTTTGGTAGCGACACTCGCCGTCAACCGCACGTCGATCGTCGCACGAGCGGTCACGGGAACACTGTTTATATTGTCACCCCCCTCAAACGTTCCAAGGCTCACGGTCGGGCGCTCGAACAGGTCCCAAGCGGTGTCCTCGCCCATCAGCGGTGAATAGTAGGCGACCGATTGAGTGAGGATGCGCTGGACATCGGGATGCAGGTCGAAGCGCACAGCGTGAAGTTCCTCGCGAAAAGCATCAACCGTCGCGTACAACCTATCGACGACGTTCTCTCCAAGCATCGGCCGGGAACCGTGAGCTCCCTCACCTGTCGAGGACAGGGTCAGCCAGATGCTTCCTTTGTCTGCCACGGCGACGGCTGGACGGTCCGGCGTCCCCGACAATTCGCCGATGACGCATGCCGATGGGGGGCTCTCGAACGCGTCAAGCCCGTGCAAAACTGCGTCCCCACCGCCCGTCTCCTCGTCAGTAACAAAGGCGAACCCCACTGGGATTGATCCATTTTTATCGACCGTCGCAAGACTGCGCGCCGCTGTCAACATTCCGGCGACGGCACCTTTCATATCAGAGGCACCTCTGCCGTAGACGATATCGCCATCACGCTCGCCCAATGGGTCTACTGACCACTCACTCTCGGTGTATGGCACCGTATCTAGGTGGCCGCTGAACACGAGTTCTGGTTTCGGATGCCCCTCAATCCATGCAACTATACCCTCGGACTCGTCGTCAGCAAGTCTTCGTGTGACAAGACCAGCCGATTCGAGTTTCTGTTCCACGTACGAGACGGCGGCGGCGGTTTCTCCGGGTGGGTTTTGCGTGTCAATTGAGAGTAGGTCCAGCGCCGTCGTCACCAGCCGATCACGGTTGTCGTCGGTACCAGCTGCCGTCTCAGAGTCCTCCATCGTCTGTGGTAGCTCACAACGGGACGTACGTTACCATCGCGCCGAGAACGATCCCGTACACCAGATGGAACAGCGTGAACATGCCAACCATAGCCGGCTCGGGCTCCATCGCAAGGACGACTCGCATCCAGAACACCGCGCCGACGACGGTCAGGACAAGCCCGTACACGACTGCCCACAGCAGGCTCGTAGTGAGCGCACCGGGACCGACGCCGAAGCCGAGCGCTGTCACAACGACAGCAAAGACTGCCCCGGCACCAATGCCATACAGCATGTGCAACGCCATGCCTTGCATCATGTACGACTCGGGACCTTCGTCGCCGACATACTTCGCCCAGAGGGCTGCCGTCGGTGGGGGTGAGTCGTCTCCGAGTGCCATCATGAACATCGTCATAACTATTGTTGCGACCAATCCGCCGACCAAACCGCTGAGTATGCTTACCATGGGTGAGTTCCTGACGCGTATTGCGTCTGTAGGTTACCTCCAGTAACTACATACTGCACAGTAAGTAATAAACCGGGTGTAACGTTCGGATTAGTTGGTTACGTCACCGTAACTCATTCTGGGTTTCTAAGTCCGTTACCGTCCAGCGCTCTGGGTGGGCGCGAACGCAGTTCTCAAGCGGTACAGCTTCTTCGAAAATTACGTTCATTAGGTTATCTCATAAAAACATCCGAGAAGGGTAGACTTCTGTCTGGTTGTCTAGCACTTACTATGCCATAACGCCGTTACCTGGGTTTTACCCGCCAGTTATGATGTCCTCGTAACATGTGTTGATATGGGACACCGATGGAGAGACAACAGTGGAGCGACGAGATGACAATGCTCTACAATCACCTCGGGGGCGGGCACTCTTTTTTCCGTATCGAGGTGTTCGTTCGATCGCTGGCACCCGGGACAGCCAGACCACAACAGGAGGACCTCATCCGCAGACTACGGACACTGGAGGCTGAAGGCGATATCGAGACGGTCGATCTCTATGTCACTGGAGATTGCGTCTGCGAATCGACGGCCGCTGCAGCAACAGACACTGGACAGTTCCTTCTCAATCGATTTGAGCGATTTGGGGCGTGGGCGAGCGAGTTCGGGGTAGACCTCGTTGGATTTCGAGATCGATGCGTCGACTCTACGCTGACGAGGACGACGGTAACGGGGCATCAATTCCCACGAATCGCTGTTGCAGTGTTTGATGACGACGATCTAGTTCTGGTCACGCCATGCGCAGAAAACGACGCGCAACACTCTGTCGCGGAACTGGTAACGACGCTTGAATCGGTCAGTGATTCCGCCGGAGAACAGGATCTGTCTGCCTGAGGCCAACGTGGATCGACTGTGTGGTTCTCTCGCCGACCGAGTCTCTCAAGAAGCGAATTGATTTTGCCTAGTTTTTGAACCAATCAGTCGAAGTGGACCCCGTTCCGAGATTCATGGAGCGATTCGCAGATCGCCCCCTGGCCCTCGATGTTCGCGGCAGCGAGCCGCGCGTCACGGACAATCGATTCGAACGACTCCGGGTCGGAAGCTAGCGGCTCGCCTTCGCGGTCAGCGAACAGACGATCGCTCTCGTCAGCAACGAGGCCCGTCTCTCGGGCCTTGTTGAGATACTCGGCCAGTGGGTCGCGCGCCACGGTGACCGTCAGTGCGCCATCTTGGACGGTTACAGCCGCCAAATCAGAACTGAAATCAAGTTCGATGTCGGCCCGCGTCAGTGGCGCGATCTGATCGGGATCAAGTCCGCCCTGTTGGAGGGCCTTGATCGCGCTGTGTTGGCGAGCGAACCGGGCCTTCTCGTCGAGTTTTTGCTGGACAGCCATGATGCCGTCTTCGGCGTCCTCGAACACAGAGTCGAAGGAGCGACGTTGATTGACACCGGTCGTGATCTCGTCGCCGTGCATGTGGTCCGAGAGACGGACAGTAACGGACGTGACGCCGGAAACCACCTCAACTTCGTCTCGGATACCCGTCGCCATCATCCACGCAAAGGCAGGCGAACACCAGGCCGTCGGAAGCACGAACGCAACGGTCACTGCCCCATCGTCGATCTCGATCGCTTCGACGTACTGGAGTTCGACGATAGAGCGATCCAGTTCAGGGTCGTGGACGTGGTCGAGACGGTCGCGGATGGCGTCGAGATCGACCGACTTGTCGGTGGTCACCGAGGAGTGGGCTATCTCCGAGTGGTTCGTCGAGCCCGGTGAGTCCGGTGGATCTGTCGTCGCCATGGTTCAGTCCGCCGATGCCTCCTCGTAGCTGTCGCCGAGCTCAAACTCCTGGCTGATCGCGTCGTCGCGGAACTGTTCTTTCTTTTCCTCGATGTCGATGTTGTAGAGCTGTGCCGCGTTTTCTCCCATGATCTTTCGCTTGACGTCTGGGGAGAGTTCGACGCCGTACTCGGCTCGTTCCTCCTGGGTCAACTCCGCGTTCATCACTGCCGGAACGAGCCAGTCGGGCTCCCAGATGCCGTAGTCGCTGCCGAAGAGGAGGTTGTCTTCGCCAACCCAGAACAGGAGTTCACCCATCATCTCGGCGAACTTCCGCGGGCGGTTCTGAGCGAATGGCGCCGCGACGGCAAGTCCGCCGTAGACGTTAGTCTCCTGGGTGGCGATGTGACAGAAGTCGTCCACACGCGGGAAGCCGACGTGTTCCACGATAAAGTTGAGATCCGGGAACGACGTGGCCGCGTCGTCGACGTCGCCAACGTCGAAGGCATCGCGGTTCAACGGCCGGATCGTCGGTCCCTTGTGGGCGTGGATGTTCTCGATCCCGAGTTCGGCGCACTTCTCAAGGAAACGGAACGATTCCTCGCTGTCGAGGCGCCAGCCCTTCGAGTCGCCGCGCCACTCCGCCGTGTAGAGCTTCACGCCCTGGATGTCATAGTCGTCCTTGAGGCGTTCGAGGTGGGCGATTCCTTCGTCGCCGTCCCGCGGGTCGAAGCTTCCATTGAGGACGAACCGCTCGGGATATTCCTCGGCGAGTTCGGCGTTCTGATCGGTCGTATTGAACCCCTCGTCGTAGAAGTCAGTCAGGTACGTCGGCTGGAAGATACCCATGTCGACGTAGCCGTCTCGGAAGAGGTCCTGGATCATTCGTTCGGCTCCGTACTGCCGGTACGTGTCCATGTCCCACTGCTCTTCCTCGGGCGTGAACGCCGTGTGGTAGTCGTAGAAGCACTGGATGAACTGTTCGCCGCCCTCGTGGACGATGTTCTCCTCTGTCGCGTCCCAGAGGTGGATGTGTCCGTCGATGACGAACACGTCTTCGCCGTTGTGCGTGTACATTGCTCTTGGATAGTGGTAACACACGGCAATAGTGATTTTACCGATAACTATAGGCGTACTTCTTAGGCAGAGTGGTGCTATTGTTAGAGTGTGACATGCACGCAGCACGACTCCACGAGTACACGGACGACATGAGCGAGGGACTGACGATCGAGGAGATCGACCGACCGACAATCGAGCGGTCGGACGGCGTCCTCGTCGAGGTGATCGGTGCCGGATGGTGCCAGACGGACAACCACATCATCGAAGGAATGTGGGACGAGTACGTCGACCAGGACCTGCCGATGACGCTTGGCCACGAAAACGCCGGTCGAGTCCTCAAAACAGGTGACGAGGTTGACATCGTCTCAGAGGGCGACCAGGTCATCTGCCATCCGGTCCAGACGTGTGGAACCTGTCGACCCTGTCGACTCGGCGAGACGATGTACTGCGAGAACCAGTCGTTCAACGGATTGACGATCGACGGCGGGTTCGCCGAGTACCTGCTGACCAGCGAGCGGTCGGTGATCCCGCTGCCCGATGGCGTCGATCCGGCAGAGATCGCACCCCACGCCGACGCCGGGATCACTGCCTATCACGCCGCAAAGAAGGCAGTCGCCGAGCTGAATCCCGGTGACCACGCCACCGTCATCGGTGTCGGCGGCCTCGGTCATATCGGCGTCCAGTGTCTCGACGCGATGAGTGCGGCAGAGATCACCGCAGTCGACCTGAAAGACGAGGCACTCGAACTGGCCGAGGACCTCGGCGTCGACCACACTGTCAATCCCGAGAAAGACGACGTACGCGAGTTCATCGACAGCGTCACCGACGGCACAGGTGCAACACAGGTGCTTGACTTCGTCGGTGCGGATGTGACGACCGAGTACGCCCCCGACATCACCGCCGCCGGTGGCGACCACCACATCATCGGCTACGGCGGCCACATCCACGAACCCGCTCAGGCACTTGTCAACGGTGAATTTTCCTACGTAGGTAATATCGTCGGACAGTTCTCGGAGCTTCAGGAACTCGTCGCTCTGGTCGAGCAGGACGAGGTCGATCTACACACGTCCTACTACGACCTCGACGATGTCAACGTAGTCGCTGAAAAACTCGAACATGGTGAGATCGAGGGTCGAGCGGTGATCCGCCCATAGGTAGCGAAGGATGGGGATCGAACAATACTACGGAACTTCGCCCTTCATCGATCCCTGGAACCACCGTCCTGTCTCCGCGTTGCATCACTTGCAGTAGGCAACGACTGTACTCTCGTCATCGGTTCGTTCCAGTCGCCCCTCCGTGTCGGTCTTGCACTCCGGACAGTGTCGCAGTTTGCGTTGCTCCCAGTACTCCAGCGGTGCGCCGAGCGCGAGCGCGCGGACGCTTTCGTCTCCCCGATTCCAGCCACGCTGGAACTCCTCACGGTCGAATCGGATAATCTCGCCTTCGTCGACCGCCACCGGATCGGCCTCGGTCTTGAACGTCGCCGTCCACGACTGAACGTAGAACGGTTCCTCCTGTACCTCGTGGTTGTGGTAGGCGAACACAAAGCTATCGCCGGGTTCGTGCTCGTAGTAGTTGATCGCGAGGTCGGTGACACCGAGCGGCTCTGTGAGGTGGCGCATTACTGCCGCCGGCTGGACGCTGTTGTTTACCTCGTCGATGCGAACCTTCTCGATGCGTGTCCTATTCGGGCCGAGAATATAAAAGACGGCAAGCGAGTGGTGTGTCAGACGGAGATTCGTCTACAGGCGGAGCAGGCCGAGCGCCTCGGGGTTTGATCCCGAAGCGGTTCACAGCAGAAACTCGGTCAGGTGGTCGGTGAACTCTGCCGTCCGATCCTCCGGAACCCAATGGTTCGCTTCGAGACCGATCAGCTCACAGGAGTCGATGTCGGCTTCGAGTCGTTCCGCCCATTCGATCGGCTGGAACTCGTCTTCGGTTCCCCACAGCAAGAGCGTGTCGGCGGTTACGTCACTCGGATCAACCTCCGTCGTGTGGCTGGTGTTTGTCGCACTCGCGTTGCGCACGACGGAGGTGACGCCTTCCTCAGAGGCCCACGGCGCCTTCATTCCGTCAAGGAATGCTTCGTCGTGGTCGTCGCCGAAGAGCGTGTCCCGGAACAGCCCATCGAGCATCCCCTGGAGTTCCTCAACGCTCGTTTCTCGTGCCGTCTCGGGCAGGCCGAGGTCGGTGATCGTCTGGATCGGCCAGGAGTCGTAGGCGACAGAGTTCGACAGGACCAGCCGGTCGATCGCGTCTGGCGTCCGGGCCGCGTAGCGTAAACCCACACCGCCACCGAGATCGTGCCCGACGAAGTCGATGGTATCGAAGTCGTGCTCGTCAACGAGACTCCGGATCGCAAGCTCCTGGGCGCGGATTGACCGGTCGAATCCGTCGTACATCGCGGAGTTGCCGTAGCCGATCATGTCCGGCGCGATTGCACGCCGTTCCGCAGCAACCGCGTCGAACTGGTCGCGAAAGAGGTACGAGTTTGTCGGGATACCGTGGAGGAAGACGACGGGGTCACCACTGCCTTCGTCGCGGTACGTCATCTCGATCTCGTGGTCGTCCACGGTCACCGTCGTGCTGTCCTGTGCCGCAGTCCATTCGTCGTAGGTTGTCGTCATCGTCACTCTTGACCTCGCAGATGCTTTGGTAGAAAGGCGCAAAGCGCTAGTCCCTATGTTCATAGGACCGGTTTTTATACGGATTATCGTAGTGGTGGATAGATTCACTCTCTCGATAGAATCGAACACCTCGGTTGGCAGGCTTGCTCTATCCGTTCGGCTACGATGAGCCCTCTCAATGGAATCGGACAGCAGCCGGTTTCGAAGCAACAATAACTTCTCTGTCGGACGGTCAGTCGCTGACAGTCACTGCTCGACGCCACTTTCGAACAGCCGCCCGATGACCTTCTCCTCGGCAGTCCGGATGTGCTGGCTAAACGTCGATTGTGCGATGCCGAGCGCGTCGGCACACTCCTCGGCACTGGACCGTCGTGGCCAGCTGAAGTAGCCGCTCAGGTAGGCGGTTCGGAGCACTTCCTGTTGCTTGTCGGTGAGCTGGTCGGCCATCGTCGCGTGAACCCCGGACTCGGTCCGGACCGGAACCGGTTCGTTGGAGTTTCGGCAGGCAGTGAGCGTCGACTCCGGATACTGGTCTCCGAACTGTTCGGCGACCCGCCTGACGTCGACGTGGGCGGGCACGTCTGCGACAATCTCACCGATCCCTTCGTCAGCCAGCACTGATCGTGCGATGGCCCCCGTATCAGCGAGGGTAGTCGTCACGCAGGGGCCCGAAACAACGAACTCGAACAGGCCGCCGTCAACCCCCCGGCTAATTAGCCGCGCCTCGTCGATAACTGCCGTCTCCTCGACCATGGAGAGAACGCGATCAGGTGCCGTCCCTTCCACGGTAAAGTACTCCAGTAGCCGATCATCGGAACGGTTCACCATATGTTCAAGGGTGACTCGACAGTCAGCGACGGCGGATGCATCGACGAAGAAACAGTCACGATCCAGAAGCTCGAATTCGAGTTTGACTGCTGAGCCGGTCGGATCGACGCTCGTCATTCCCATGATAGATATTAACAAGCGCGCAAATAAGAGATAGGGGGTATTACGAGCGCCGCGTCAAACCACCAGTCCGTTGCGGCGAGCTAGGAGACCGAGCCGAGAGAAGTTGCAGCGACGTGACGCCGCCTCGTTCACGAAGTAGAGTCGATATTCGATTGACGGCCGGTGTCGACACCAGAGACGCGCTTAGCGGGATCCGGAACTGTTTGGCCGGGATGGACGGCATCGAGATCACTGATATCTCGTGGACCCGTGGTTCGTACGAGCCGCTCGGGAGTCCGATCGTCGAAGCGAGCGCGCGGGCAGCCGACCACGTCGTCGACGACCAAGTCTACCGGCGGAGCGCAACCGGTGGCGGTGATGCCAAAGTGCTTCGACACGAGGGGATTCCAACGGTCGAGTTCGGCTTCCGGACCCAGACAGCGCACGGAACTGACGAGTACACGACGACCGAGGCCCTGGTTCGAAACGCCATCAGCTACGGGACACTCCCAGTCCTCTACGAGCAGCTTACGAGCGCTGACAAATGATTGCAGCCATCGGGGGGCCGACAGTGGCGCTGATGACGCTCGTTATTCTGGTCGCCGGGACGACGAATGGACTCGCTGGCTTCGGGTTCGCCCTCGTCGGGACGATGGCGCTTGCAACGGTAATCGATCCGGCAACGGCAGTTGTTTTCATGATCATCCCCATTCTCGCGGTGAATCTCTCGCTAGTACGAGATCTCACCCGGGAAGAGCTGCGAACCTGTAGTCAACGGTTTGCCCCACTCATCGGTGCAGCACTGGTCGGCACGGTTGTCGGGATGGCCGTCCTGAGTAGTCTTCCGACCACCCCGCTGCGTCTCGGTCTCGGAGTATTGACGCTCGGGTTCGTCGCGACCGCCCAGCGACGAATCTCCCTCCCGGAGTGGTCGGCAGGTGGAATCGGTTCGTTCGCTCAAACGCGAGTTGGGATGGTCGGCGTCGGCAGCATTTCAGGACTGCTGTTCGGAGGGACGAACGTCGGGGTACAGCTCATCGCGTATCTGCGGATCTTCGACCTCTCCCACGGGTTATTCGTCGGCGTCGTCGCCCTCGTATTTCTGGGGCTCAACGGGATCCGCGTTGGTGTGGCGGGTCTATTCGGGCTGTATCCCAGCCAGACCGTCCTGTTCGCGTCCGTCGTCGCTGCCATCCCGGCCGCAATCGGGGTCGCTGTCGGGAAGCGCCTCCGAATGACTGCCAGCGAGCGGTCTCGCAGACTCGTCGTCTTCGGTCTCCTCACTGTCGTTGGATTTCGTCTGGTTGGCGGTGGATTAGGACTGACCTAAGCGCCGGTGCCAACACGTTGGCCGTCACCCAATTCGAGTGAGTAGATCCGCTGTCTCGCATCCATGAACGAGATACGGGAGGAGACGATCCCGTTTTTTTCGAGTTCCGTGAGAGCATATCGAACGGTGCGGCGCGGGAGAAGCGTTGACTCAGCGAGCTCCGACTGCGTGCTATCGCCCTCGTATTCGAGCATTTTTGCGACGAGTTTGGCGCTCGGCGGGAGATCCGCAAGGTCAGCAGAAGTTTCCTGAGGTGACAGAGACGGCTGTTCAGGCATGAATAACAGAAGGGCACGGAACCATCTTAATAGACTATCGAACGTGCATTTACATTACACAACCGGCTACTCGCCGGAGTCACTCGGCCGCCGAAGCCCATTCCAACAGCGGTTCGAGACGGGTTCGCACCTCATCTCCATCGTCGGTCAGCGAGTACTCGACACGGGGTGGAATCTCGTTGTACTGGGTCCGAGAGATCAGTCCGGCTTCCTCGAACTCGTCGAGGCGTTTCGAGATGGTCGAAGTACTCGCCGTCGGAAGATGTTCTTCGATCTCCGCGAACCGGAGTGAATCGTGCGCCCCGATGATGCTGACGAGTTGCATCGCATATTTCCGGCTCAGCGTGTCGATGACACCCGTGAGCGGACAGTAGCACGTTCCGTCGATATCGCACACGGGCGCGTCTGCGGTGGTATCTGCCATAGCTTTGTAGTCTCGAACTTACTCTATAGCTTTGGACTCCGAAGTATAAGAACTTCCCGTCATAAAGTATAGCCATGAATGACCAGCATGTCTGACTATGATCTCGTGATTCTTGGCGGAGGGGCCGCTGCCTTCGCCGCGATCACTGAAGCGTGCCGGCGGGATCTCTCGACGGCGATGGTGAATACCGGCCTGCCCATCGGCGGAACCTGCGTGAACGTCGGCTGTATCCCGAGTAAGCATCTCCTTGCCGTCGCCGAGAGCGGCGCTGCAGCGTCGGAGAATCCCTTTAACGCCGTTCGATACCCCGAGGAACCGACCGTCGACTGGGCCGACGCACTCGACGGCACCGACGAACTCGTCAAGGGATTCCGCCAGGAGAACTACGTCGATGTCGCCGAGCACTTCGAGACCGACATCTACGAGGGCTACGGCCAACTGGTCGACGACACGACCATCGAAGTCGTCGACGGCGCCGACGAGGGGGAGCGCATCACTGGGGAAAAGGCGCTCGTCGCGACCGGCAGTTCACCGTGGGCGCCGCCCATCGACGGCCTCGACGACGTCGATTACTACACGAGCGAAACGATCCTCAAGGAGCGCGACCTCCCTGAGAGTATCGTGATGCTCGGCGGGGGTTACATCGCTCTCGAGTGGGGCCAGATTCTCCACCGCGTTGGTGTCGACGTGACGATTCTGCAGCGCTCCGACCGCCTCCTCTCGGACATGGAAGGCCAACTCGGGCGTGAGATGCAGCGCGCATTCGAGGCGGAAGGCATCAAGGTGGTCACCGGCAACGGTTTCCAGCGTGTCCACGCATCAGCAGCCGACGGTGGAGCCGAAGCGATCCAATCAGGCGTCGCCGTCGAAACGGTCGTCGACGGCACCGAGCGGACAGTCACCGGGGACGCGCTGTTCGTCGCAACCGGCGTCCAGCCGAATAGCGAGGGCATCGGCCTGGAAACGGTAGGGGTTGAAACAAACGACGACGGGACGATTCGTGTCGACGAGCATTTCCAGACGACCAATCCCGACATCTACGCGGCGGGCGACGTGATCGGCGAGCCCGAACTGGAGACGGTCGCCGCCAAGGAGGGCAATCACGCCGTCAAGAACGCCTTCGAAGACGAGAGCGTCAGCATTGATTACGACGCGGTTCCCGCAGTCGTCTTCACCAGTCCCGAGGTCGCTGCTGTCGGCACGACCGAACTGGAGTCCATGGATGAGCACGGCACCTGTTCGTGCCGGACCATCCAGATGGCGGACGTACCGCGGGCGAAGGCTGTCAAGAACACAGAGGGCCTCGTCCAGGTCGTCAAGCACCACGAGACCGACGAGATCGTCGGCGTCCACATGGTCGGACCCCGTGCCGCCGACATGATCATGGAAGCCACGCTGGCGGTGAAATTCGGTCTCACCGTCGACGATATCATCGATACCGTTCACCCGTTCCCGACGTTCTCCGAGGCGTTCAAACAGGCGTGTCAGGCGTTCCGTCGCGACACGTCGAAAATGAGCTGTTGTATCGAGTGAATCACCTCCGAAGCAGATATTGAGAACTCCCGTTCTCGATTGGACGTTCACTCTGACAGCCACAGCGCTCGTGCGAACTCGTTTCGCATTCGCGAGGAGTATTTAATGAGACGACGCTCACTCTCTACTACGATCCAATGCTGGAACTCTATCGACTCCCCGGCTGCCCGTACTGTGCGAAGGTTGAAAACAAGCTTGATGAACTGGATTTAGAATACGAGACTCATAATGTTCTTCCCTTCCGGTTTCTCCGGTTTGAAGTGAAATCCGTGAGCGGTCAGTCCGGGGTGCCGGTACTCGTTGACCCCGAACACGGAGTCGAGGGGATGGCAGAGAGCGACGCCATCGTCACCCATCTTGAGAGCACGTACGCCTGACGTAGTTCTAGAGGACTGTCGAGAGCGGCTGCCCGCCGCACACCGTTGTCCAATATCGCCAAAATGATCGACTCCGTCATCTCATTTGCCCTCGCCAGCTTTTCAATTGTCGCGATAGCGTGGACCCTGCGTCGTCGCCACGTTGCCGTGACTGCGGTCGACATCGCGGCTACGCTTCCGTGGTTCGGCGTCATCGGTGTCGCGGTCGCTATCGGACGTTCAGTACCCATGTCGGGACTGGCCGCTGGCTTCGTTCGGAGCCCCACTGTGTACCTCATAGTTGCTACGCTGGTTGCAGGACTGTGGCTGATACTCGATGCTGCCGATGTGAACGATATCGCTCGATGGACAGCCGTAAGCGGTGTCCTCACAGCTATCACCGTCGGCGGAGTAAGTGTTCTCGCAACGGAGGCGCTCCAGTGGCGAGTTGTCGTCTGGAACGCAGCTGCAATCGTGCTAGCGATCGGTATCACCGGACTTGTCCTACGAGCGGTTCAGGATCGATATCTGTCCACCCACGGGTGGCTCGGTGGTGGGGTCCTCTTTGCGCACGTCCTTGACGCAACGACCACGGGAATCGGACTCGAGCGCCTCGGGACGATCGAACGGAACCCGATCTCTGCAACGATCATTCAGTTCGGAGACGGCGTCGGCCCGTCCGGCGTCGTACTCTTTCTCCTCGTAAAAATAACGGCGGCATTGCTCGTCTTAGCCGTTCTCGACACAAACAGAGATCACCTGGACCGAGAGTCAGTGGGCCTGCTAGTCATCGCCGCCGGCGCCGGTCTCATTCCTGCTGTCCACAACCTCACACTCTTCGCGCTTACAATCCAGTAACCGGGGATCGGACCACAGTCAGCCCCTCTGTCCCTCCCTGTTGGAGAATTCAATTGAACCGGATTGTCTCGTCAAACGGACGCGGAACCTACCTCGGAGAAGACCATTCGTGTCGGTGAACGTCCACAGACCTGCCTGTTACTGATCCGATAGGGTGGGTCAAGCACCAACCCGGTCAGGATTTATATTGGTAAGCGAGGCGAATACCCCGACCTACCGTGGTCGGGGATGAAGCCGACAATCCGCAAAACAAACCATTAATCAGACACACTCCAGACCAGTAGACAGCGATGGATTTCAGTCACCGCTACCAAGCATACCCGACAGGAGAGGTAGCGGAGCGGCTGGAACATCACATCGACGTTCATCGTCAACTCTACAATCACGTCCGCTCAGACTACGAGCAAGCTCCAGAGGACGACAAGCCGAGCGAGTACGACCAGAACAACAAACTCCCCGAGTGGAAGCGCAAGTGGCCGGTGTTTGCTGAACTGCACTCGAAGGCCGCGCAAGCCACCGTCGCTCGCTTCTATCGTAATCTCTCGACCCTTCACAAGATGAAAGGGAAGGGGGGCCACCGTTGGTCGGCTCAAACGGCAAGCACCCAGCGACTATCGGAGTGTGACGTACAACCAGTCTGGCTTCGACCTCGATGAAAAGAGGGGGCACTGCAAGTACGCATACGTCCGCTTCAGCAAAATCGGCTGGGTGAAACTCCGGTACCCGCGTCCGATTCCCGACCACACCACGATTAAAGAAGTCACGATCAAAAAGGAGACGACTGGCGAGTGGTTCGTCTCCTTCGGATTGGAAACCGACGATGCTGACCTGTCGGAGAAACCCGACGTGGGCTCGCTGGACGCGAACAACAGCGTTGGCGTTGACCTCGGCATCCAGAACTACATCCACACCTCGGACGGTACGACCGTGGACTGGCCAGACCTCGCAGACGACTACGAGCATCTGCGCCGCGAGCAACGCACGTTGTCTCGCAAGGAGAAAGGGTCGAACAACTGGGAGAAACAACGGACGCTCTTGTGAAGCACGTTGTTGATTTTCAGAGGGCGGCGTCGAGAGCATGTTTGAGCGCTTCGTCACCTGGTTTTCTGTAGAGTTCGCAACGGAGCTGAAAGGCTCTAAGATACGGTGTTAGCTTGTCTTTTGACACTCCTCGGTGGGGCGAGAGCCACCGTCGCGTCAGCGACGCGTGGCTCTCGCAGCTGTTGACGTGGATGTCGCCGTCAGCGTATTCTCCGTCACCGTGGACGACGTATTTGCGGGTGAATGCGTCGTCTTCTTCGAGCGGATCGTAGGCCCGAAATCCGTCCGTATAGACGGTCAGCGACTCCTCGTCGTGGTCAGCAAGCAGGAGTCGAATGGTCGATTCGTCGGCGGATTTCGCTGGCACGACGTACCGATCGTCCGAGCCACGATCGACCAGCGTGAACACCGGCGGTTTGTCGCCGTCGTACGATCCTCGTCCACGCGTGGACAGGCCAC
Organism: Haloarcula rubra; assembly: GCF_019599465.1. Taxonomy (GTDB): domain Archaea; phylum Halobacteriota; class Halobacteria; order Halobacteriales; family Haloarculaceae; genus Haloarcula; species Haloarcula rubra. Next base: position 33 of record NZ_RKLR01000015.1, on the reverse strand, counting down.
GCGAGCGCGACTCCTGGTCGCGCTCGCGGCCTT
>NZ_RKLR01000014.1 GCF_019599465.1 Haloarcula rubra | reverse complement strand
CGCTGTGACCGCCCACGGGGAGGGTGAATCAATGCTGGTGTCGGGTGGTGAGGCGAAGTACGTTCGGCGCAAATATCGTTCCCTACGCGATTCGCTTTCGGAAGCGGGTGCGCTTCGCGCACGAACCTGTGTGGGTGACAAAGAACAGCGTCGAATCAAAGACCTAAATCACAAACTCTCCCGTCGTCTTATCACTTCGCGGAACAGTTCGAGAATCCCACCATTCGGATGGAAGACCTCGAAGGCATCCGCGAGAACAGTTCGTGGTCGGGCGTTCATTCGTGGCACTTCCACCAACTCCAGCAGTTCATCACCTACAAAGCCGAACGCGCTGGTATTCGCGTCGAGAAAGTTGACGCCTATCACACAAGTCAACGGTGTTCGGCGTGTGGGTCGATGGGCAATCGTGATGGCGACCACTTTTTGTGTTCGGAGTGTGGTCGTGGACGCCACGCGGACCTGAACGCTTCGGAGAATATCGTACAACGGGAGGGAGAACCATGCACGGGCTAACGCTTCGGGCGAGTCGAACCGTGCTACCTCGCTGGTTGAATAGCCAGCCGTCTTTGACGCCTGCTGTATGCAGGGAGGAAGGCCCGATTGACAGGGCTACACGCGCTGGAAAGCACACCGTTGGTCACAACTCGGTGGCGACCTTCGACGTTCCACGCGAAAGCGTACTTGAGAACCGAGGAAACGCGCAACCTGAATCTCCACTTCGTGGATTCCCGCGTCTGTAGGCGCGGGAGGATGTCAACACGAAGCCAAGGCAGACGATGAAAAGAATCGCAGTCACGTACTCCGGCTGTCCAGGTGTCAGTGGCGTGTTCTCGAACCCGTACCCCGCTATCGATGCCAGATAGAACGCCGACCCAGCCATGTCCAGTCCGAAATAGCGGCCGACGATGTACGCCACCGCCTCCGCTTCGAGTTCGCGTTTGGTGCATTCGGTGGCGTCCTCGACGCCGACGTGCAACAACGCATGGGCGTACTCGTGGATGAGTGTCCCCGCAGTGGCCGCGTCGGTGTCCTGTCGCAGGACTTCGACCTGGGGCTGGTCGGGCCCGACCACCTTCGGACCCTGTGGGGCGGAGCGGGTCGAGCACCCACCACTCAACAGAGCCACCTGGATGCGTCAAGATATGCCCGCCGTGTTGCTATCGCCCCGTCGTGTTCCCCTCTTGCTGGGCGTCGGACGCCTCGAGCACCTCGCCGAGGGCACTGATCTTCTGGGCGTACGTCGCGAAGTCGCCGCGCTGCAACGCCGCCTGGGCCTCGTCGTACAGCGTTCGGGCCCGCTCGAGTTCGGCCGGCGTCAGGCCGGCTTCGGGACTCGGCGCCGCGGGGCTGGCCATCCCGGCCTGCACCGCGAGGGCTTGCTCGAGCGACGGCTGCATCGTCACCCGGTCGCCGTGGACCAGGATGACCCGCTTGAGCTCCGGCAGTGCCCCCTGCTCCCGGGATTCGAGAAACAGCGGTTCGACGTAGATGATGGTATCACCGATCGGGATGGCCAGCAGATTCCCCCGGATGACCGATGACCCGGCCTGTGACCAGAGGGTGATCTGTTGGGAGATATCAGCGTCCTGGTCGATGCGGGACTCGATCTGCATCGGCCCGAAAATCAGCCGCTGCTTCGAGAAGCGGAACGCCTTGAGCGTCCCGTAGTGCGGCGGATCCGACCGGGCGGCAAGCCACCCGATCATGTTCTGTCGCCCCTCGGGGATGTACGGTTGAATCATGACGAACTCGGGCTCGTCCGCCCCGGGGAAAGTCATGATAATGTAGTAGGGGACCATCGGAAGCTCTGCACCCCGGGCTACCTCGTTCGGGATGCGCCAGGCGTCCTCTTTGTTGTAGAACACCCGTGGGTCCTGCATATGGTACAGGAGGTACTGCTGTGCCTGGACCCGGAACGCATCCTCGGGATATCGGACGTGTTGGCGGAGACCAGCGGGCATTGCCTCGAAATCCCTGAACAGTCCCGGGAAGGCCTTCCGGTAGGTCCGAATGAGCGGATCGTCAGGCTCGGCGACGTAGTAGGTGGTCTCGCCGGTATGGGCGTCGATGACGACTTTGACGGAGTTGCGGACGTAATTCACCTGGTCGCCTTTGAACTGGACCCGGTCGGAGTACGGGTAGGTATTGGTCGTCGTGTAGGCGTCGTAGATCCAGTAGAGCTTCCCGTTCGACGCCACCACGTACGGGTCACGATCGTATTCGAGGAAGGGGGCGATGGTAGGTGCCCGCGTCTGGATGTCCCTGTTGAACTGCAGTCGTGACTCCGCAGTCACGGAATCCGAGAGGATGATTCGAGGGTCCAGGAACTTGATCGAGAAGACGAGTTCCCGGAGCGGCGAGTCGAGCAGAGTGCCGCCGTCACCCCTGTAGGACGTGTAGACGTTCTGGCCACCACTCGGGTAGTCGAGTTCGCGAGTGTTCGTGTTGACGATGGCGTAGTCGGTCGTCGTCTCCCCGTAGTAGATGCGTGGCTGGGTGATGGTGATACCAGCCGACGATTGTGGCGGGATATCCTTGATGTAGAACGTGGGTAAGCCGTCTGCAGTGACGCTGCTGACCGGGGACATGGCGACCCCGAAGCCGTGTGTGTACACGAGGTGTCGGTTGACCCACGTCTGGGACTCGGATGGCAGCGCCTCGAATTCGAGCTCGCGGGCAGAGACCATCACCTGTGTCTTCTGACCGTCCACTTCGTACCGATCGATATCGACGTCAGTGAACTGGTAGTAGGTTCGGAAGATCTGGAGTTCGTTGTACGTCGTCAGGAGTGGCCGAGGATCCCACAGCCGGACGTTGTCGATGGTCCCCGGATTGTCATCGAGCTGCCCTCGAGTGAGCGTATCGGAGACAGCGAACTGCTGCTCCTCGATGCGATCGAGCGCGTAGGCGCTGTTGGTGAACTCGATCTCGTGTTCGAGATACTGCGCTTCTTTGTTGAGCTCGTCGGGCTCGACGACGAACTCCTGATAGACGGCGCCGGCAGTGTGCCCAACGAGTACGAACCCGATGAGCAGGGCAATAGGCACGTACACTGCACGCGCGTCTGGCAGCCATCTGCTGGCGAGGACGACCAGGCCGCCGAGCAGGGCGGTTACCGTGAGCACGCCCAGCAGGGGCAAAAACACTGCTCGGTCGGTGGCGCCCATCCCGAAGACGACACCGCGGGGAGAAAACAGAAGCTCGTATCGATCGAAGAAAAACAGGAGCCCCAGCAGAAGTAGCAGGACGCCGATGTAGCTCACGATGTGTGTATAGGCATGCGTTCTGAGATACGACAGGTAGCCCCAGAGATCGTAGGAGGCTGGCCGACCAGTAGCGTCCCCATCAGTCTGGCTCTTGGTGGCGACGAACGCGCGACCGTACAGCGCCAGCGACAGACCGAGCCCCGTCGCGGTGACGACGACGAGATACCCCACTATGAGGTTCAGGAACGGCAGCGTGTACACGTAGAACGCAACATCGAGTCCGGAGATCGGATCAGCGACGCCGAAGGACGTCGCATGAGTAAACCGGAGGACGGTGTCCCACGCGGAGGCGTAAACGAGGCCGATGAGCAAAGCGACGGCGATGCTACCCAGCCGATAGTGCCACGGCGGCTTGCGAGCGCCGCTGCGCTGGAGGTTCTGCGTAGCGATGCGATAGCTGCCGTACAGAACGAGGGCGCTGAGCCCCGCGGCCAGAACGAACAGCCCGAGCCAGTACGCGAGGATCGTCAGAAACACCGACTCATACCCGAGGGCGGCAAACCAGAGGAAGTCGCCGTACAGTGAGGGGATCGCGACGCTCCCGTACAGGGCGAGTACCGCAACCAGCCCGAGTAGCAGCCGTTGCCAGGGATGGCGATTCCCCTGCATGCTAGACCATTGGTGTCAATGCACTAAACAATATGCCAGCCACCTGGCGGCGGCGGGTTGCACAGCCACCCCCGGACCCACGTATCCCACGCCAGTGTCGATTGACATCCTCCCCGCCCTGAAGGGCGAGGATTCCCGACCTCCGTTGGGATATTGTGGTTTACGACGTAGCCTGTTCTCGCGGTGCAAAGCATCCGCTCTCTGAATCGAACAGGTACACCGAAGGCTGTGCCAACCAGCCGTTACTCCTATTCACCGAAAGACTCAATGAACTCGGAGATACTTTCTGCCGAATGTTCTCAGCGGCGTTCACATCCGCATTCGCTACCGTATCACACTCATCGCAGACGTACAACCCACGTTCAACACGGTTCGCATCACGCTTTCGACCACAGCACGAACACGACTTCGACGTATCCCGCTCAGACACTTCTTCAACCGTAATGCCTTCCATCTGAGCCTTGTATTCGAGTAGGTCGGTGAAGCGGTCGAACGCCCACGAGTGCAAGTCGAGGTTGCCGTGCTTCCCCCAGTTCTTCGCTCCGCCGTTTTCTTCGTCCTCGCGGATACCGGAGAGGTCACCCACCACAATCGTTCCAACTGCTTCGTCAACACACCGTTGAACGATGTGTTTCGAGAGCGTGTGGAAGTAGTGAGTACGACGACCCGACTTCATCTGATTCAGTCGCGTGGCCTGCTCTGAGTCGGAGTCGTCACACCGAGCGATGCGCTTGCTGAAGTAGTAGTCGTCCTGCTTCAGACAATTCAACGGGTACAGTTCGCTGTGGCCGTCCTCGTATGCGAATGCGGCGAAGTTGTTGATACCGAGGTCAACACCCACTGTTTTCTCACCGGGTGCCTCTGACACGTCAATTTCGACTTTACAGACGAAGTGAAACTCCCACTCGTCACCCGTCCAGACCGCCCGCACTTGTTGAACGCTCTCCACGGTGGAGAGGTCAACATCAGGGCGCGTCTGGTATTCACAGAGGATGAAGTCTGACCAGTAGTCTTTGAGGTTCGAGCCTTTGCTGAGTCTGACGCGGTTGTATGTGGTGTCGACTTTGAAGCCTTTGTTTTTGAACGTGACCGTGCTTCGGGGGTGGTCGTCGCCGTGTTTACGGTACTTCGGCGGGTTCGCCCTTGTGTCTCCATTGCGTCGTTTGCCGTACCAGCCGTTGAACGCTTCAGCGAGTTCTTGCAAAACTCGCTGACTTGACTGCGAATGCAGGTCATCATAGCGTTCGTGTGACTTCAGGTACGAGGTGAGTTCGTTGTGACCGGGGATGTGACCAATCTCTGACCATACACGGTCGCAGACCCACCGTCCGACGTTCCAGAGTTTCGATGCCGAGAACCCGAGGGCGTCGAGGTCGTCTTGCACCTGTTGCTGGTTCCTGATGGAAGCAGTGTAGGTGCGGGTGACGACCTGTTTCGCCATACGTAACCTATGTAGACAAACTTACTTGAAGGTCTGGATTCGAGTGTGGAATATCCTGCCGAGCGTTTGAATGGTGGTTTGCGAAGGATAGGGTCGGATTCATCCCCGCGCTAAAGGGCGGGGCTTTCTCCTCGAACTTCCGTAAACGCCGCCTCGACACCCCTCTCTACCGGTCGCTCGACGACGTACGTGTCCGTATCCAAGGATTATTGAACGGTCCGAAATTTCTGTGCTCACACAGACGAGCAATGATACCTACCGGCGGAGTCCTGACCACTCTCTGGACGGAGTTCGTCGCACTGATCGGTCGACTCTGGCGGACCGTACTGCGCTGGGCTAACGCGGTCACCGGAGGGATGGGGCGCTCATTCTGGCAATTCACCTCGAATCTGCTCCAGATACTGTCGGGCCTCCTCTGGGGCTGGGTCCTCGTCGGTGTCCTGTTGGGGAGCGCAGTCGTCCTGAGCGCCTTCGGCGTCGAGGACGTACACGGCGACCTCCTACAGCGCATCGATAGCGACGACAGTGCCCGACAGTTCTCTCCGGAGGCACTTCCAGACGTCTCGCCCGAGGCAGTCACGGACGCGAAGGGGCGCTTCTCGGCGTCGACGTTCGAACGGGTCACGGGAATGCGACCAGCGGCGTTCGTACACCTGTTCGTCGAGAGCAAGGGCGGTCGCGTTCGGCAACAGACCATCATCACGTGTCTCCCGTGGTCGAAGACGACGGTGGGTCGCCTACTGGACACGCTGGAGGAGGAGGGGCTTCTCGTCCGCGTCTCCACTGGCCGTGAAAACGTGGTTTGTACGCCCGCAGAAGCCCCCGACTCTGAATCCTGACGAGTCGCTCACGACGACCCGGTCACCCAGTGGGTGAGTGCGAGAAGCGCGAAGGCGATGGCGACGACGAGGCCGACGTTCCCTGCCGACAACACGGTGCCCGACAGCAGTCCGTTCCACACTGCCCCGATAATCAGGAAACTCCCGCCCGAGGCGTAGAGGTATCGTCGGTGCCAGTCGGTGAACGTTCCACCCCGTGATTCGTCCGCATCGACGGGTTCGTCGGCCGGGCCAGTGCTGGCAGTTTCGACGGAAGGCTGTTCGTCGTCGTTCAGACGGATCGACTCACGGTCGAGGTAGCCGTCGAAGCGCTCGGTTCGCTCGGTCGTCCGCACGTGGCCGCGGTCTTTGTCGTACTCGACGACGCCGACGTCGTCCATTTTCGGAAGGTGTGACTGGTAGAGTGCGATGTACACACGCTGGCGCTGCTGGGAACGGAGATTCTCGACGGTCGTGTCGTTCTCCAGTGCGGCGATGTGCTCGGCGATGTCTTGCATCCGGGCGTAGCCGTCGTCGCCGTATGCCCTGATGTACGCGAGGACGCGTCGGCGTCGCTGGGACTGGAGGATGTGGAAGACGTCGTCTCTCGTCAGGTCTTCGGCCTCGGGTTCGATGTCGGGTTTCGGACACTTCGCGGTATCCTCGGGGCCACTGTCTGCCGACCCAGCAGGCGAGTGACTCTCGGTCATGTCCGTTCCTCCTTGTCAGAGAATGAGTGGTGCTCAAAGGGTCGTAGCTGCAGCGAATCCGCGCGTCGGTCAGGACTATTCGGCACGGGAGCCCGCCTCATCGTCCCGCTCGGGAGTAATCGAGTCAGGTTCATCACACCTTGCCGGATTCACGCCGATAAAAAAGACGTTCTGACGGCACCCTCTAGCCGTCAGCTTTCCGCAGTCGCGTGCAGGTTTGCGGCCCCTGTCGCCAACGCGTTGACGACCGTTCGCCCGTCGTCCTCGCGGACGACGAAGCCATCGTCGGAGAGCCGCTGGAGGTGATACGATAGCGTCGCCTCCGTCAACCCGAGGTGGTCTGCCAACTCCTGACCGGTTGCCCGGTCCAGTCGGTCCAGCGCGACTAGGATGGCACGTCGGGTGCCGTCCTCCAGCCGGACCGGTGACAGGGCGTCGTCGAGGCCGGCCGGTGAGAGGTGGGTCCGACCACGCTCTGTGGTTCGTTCGACCAGTCCAGCGTCGACCAGTACGCGGACGTGGTACCTGACGGTCGAGACGGGGGTCTCGGTCCGTCGGGCAAGTTCAGTGAGGTATACACCGGGGTCCTCGCTGATGACGTCGTAGAGCCGTTCCCGGGTATCGTGGCCCAGCGGCTCGACGTCACCGAATCGGGAGTTCCGGACCTCGGTAGTGGTGTGTCCTCGTCCCCCGGCCGCCGCCGAGGTCACGACGTCCGCGTACGTCGTTCGGCTATCTGACACCGATTCGACGTAGTCGACGGTCTCGGTCTGGTAGATGGCCGCCTGCCCCGTCCGGTCACCCGACGCAGGTGCGAGCGTGCTCTGTGCGGTTGCAGCCGCGGGGGTGACGGTAAGGACAGCGACGGCCACGAGGGTGACGACCATCGCTCGTGGGAGTGGACGCATGGCTTGTGCCTCCGATAGGTGCCACCCTGCACTGCACCGCGTTCGGCACCCATCGGACAATTTCGAGGGGAGTGTATAACGCTACCGTCGAGTTGGTTACGTTTAGCTGTCTCCCACCGACTCACGTGTTACGACGGGAAACCAGAGTGAAACGTGGTACACGTGACCGTCGTTGTCGGGGGACACCGTGGACGGTCATCACCCCGGTCAGTACTCCTTGTAACCCCGCTCGAGTCGCTTGATGGTCGGCGACGCCCCCTCCACGGCCCCGATGTGGTCAAGCAGTCGACGCTGGAGTCGATCGGCCACGTCCCGGTAGTTCGGTCGCCCGGCGAGGTTGATGCGCTCTATCGGGTCACGGCGGAGGTCGTAGAGGTATCGCTCGACGTAGTTGTCGCTGGCGGGTTCGCCGTTGCCACCGCGCCACCCTGTCTCTTTCGACGCGGCGACGGCGTACTTCCATCGGTCCGTCCGCAGAGCGCGGCCCATCTGTGATTCGCTTATCTGGACGAACGCTTCGCCATCTTCGTCGGGTTCCTCGCCCCGGATCACGGGGAGGAGACTGTCTCCGTGTAGCTCTCCCGGAACGTCCAATCCAGCGGCGTCGAGTAACGTCGCCGGGAGGTCGATAGTACTGACCACTTGCTCGATGCGACCGCCTTCCTCGAAGCCTGGGCCACTGAACAACAGTGGCACGCGGACTGCCGAGTCGTGCGGTGAGCGTTTGTACTCGCCCGGACGCGTCCGGAAGTGGTTGCCGTGATCGGACGTGTACGCGAAGACGGTGTCGTCGCGGACGCCGATGTCCTCGAGCCGCCGATGGAGTCGGTTCATGGCCTCGTCCACCCGCCGTATCATCCCGTAGTAGTCCGGCAGTTCGCTGTACCAGTCCCCCGGGCAGTTCTGGAGGTCGGCAGGGACGTGTGGGTCCTTCTCGTAGCGCTCGGCGTACCCCTCTGGAGCGACGAAGGTCCACATGTCGTTCTGGTGGTGGGGTTCGACAAGCGAGACGACGAGGAAGAACGGCTCTTCGAGTGCGTCGAGGGCGTCCACAGCGAAGTCGACGAACGCGTCCGTCCGGTACGTATCGAAAGTCGCCTGCTCCCCGTCCTCGTCGTACAGATAGCCCTCAGTCGGTCGGGAGGTGAACTCGGGGACGTCCGCTGCCCGCCAGAAGTCGTCGTATCCGCCGCGCATCTCCGCCGGAACCGGCGCGTCGAAGGTCCCACCGACGTGCCAGTTGCCGACGAACCCGACGTCGTAGCCCGAGTCGGCGAACCGATGTGCCAGCGTCGTCTCGTCGGGGTCGATAGCGAGGCCCTCGCGCCACACGTCGTTCTCTGTCGGGTACTTGCCGGTGTGGAAGGCGGCCCTGTACGGCGCACAGACCGGTTGCGGGGTAATCGCGTGTTCGACGACGGTTCCGTCACGGGCGATGTCGTCGAGGGTCGGTGTTAGGTCGTGTGGACAGCCATACGTGCCCAGCGTGTCCCACCGCTGCTGGTCCGTCATCACGACGAGGACGTTGGGTGGTGTGTCGCTGGTCATGTGTGTACTGTATCAGTCATGGGTTATCTATTCCGGGGCCGTGTCCTCGCTCCGTTTCGAGCGCTGGTTGGCCACTCGGTTCTTGATGGACGTCGCCGTACTCCCGAGGATACTCGGGAAGTCCTGTCGGACGGATTTTTCACGCATCCGGTCGGCCGGACCCGACACGGAGACGGCTGCTATCGCAGTGTTGTTCTCGTCCGTAATCGGCGACGCCACACAGTGACGGTCCGCCTCCAGTTCGCCGCGGTCGTGTGCCGTCCGGTCGTCGTGTATCGTCTGGAGTTCTTCGAGCAGCGTCTCACGGTCGGTGATAGTGTTGTCCGTGAGTCTCGGCAGTCCCGACTCGTCGAGAATACGGTCGCGTTCGTCGTCGGGCAGGTACGCGAGAATCGCCTTCCCGGCTGCCGTCGCCGTCAGCGGGACCCGTTTCCCTTCGTACAACTCCGTCGGCGGCTCACTGCTCGTAGTCACGCGAGCGAGATAGACGCCCCACGTGTGTTCCGGAATCATGATGCTCGCTACCTCCCCCGTCGACTCCGAGAGGTTCTCGAGTGGTCGCTGGACGACGCGGTAAATGGGCATCCGTGTCCGGACGCTCGCACCGAGGCCGAGAAAGCCCAAGCTGAGACGGTACTTTCCGTCCTCCCTGATTACGTACTCCATCTCGTGGAGTGTGTGCAGGTGTTTGTGGACCGTGCCTTTACCGAGCGACAACTCGTCGGCGAGCTCCGTGACGCCGACGGCGTCGCGGTCCCGGAGCGCGTCGATGATGCGGAAGGTCGTGACCGTCGTCCGGGCGACTCTGCCGTCCATCTCGTCTGGCTCCGGGACAGTGGGACGGGGCATGGAGGAGACTCAGGAGTGGCGATGTCATAAATGTTCACGTATCATGAACAGAATAGCGGAGTGGAATCTGTACTGACCGTACCCATCTTGGCTGGTTCGACCACCAGATGTCGTCGGTCCTGCATTACACAGCCGTTAATAATCTGACCCCGGGTCTCAGATGCACCTATGACGTTCCGTCGTACGACTCTCTACGTAGCCGTGGCGGGGCTCGTCCTCGTCGCGAGTACGCTCGGTGGTAGCGGCGTCGTCGCACACGCTGACGGACACACGGAGACACCGGCCGGCGATAGCGAAGTGACCGACGCCGAGCGGTTGCTCCAGCAGTTAGATACGTTCCTCGAAACCGTCGCGGACCTCCTGCGAACGGTGCGTGAGATAGCCGAAGTGATTGGCGCGACTGAGGGCGAGGACTGAGGAGCCAGTACACGGCCACCTTCGACTGCTCGGTCCTGTACACGCAGAGATGTTTGTAGACAGATACGTTCTCCATCGCCGGCACGTAGTGTTTTATCCGAGAGGGACAAACGCGCTGACAGATGTCGCTCCTGTTCGACCACGTCATCGGGCGCTTCGACCTCGATGGTGCGACCCTCCACGCGGCGACGGACGCCGACCTCGCCGACGGGGGACCGTCAGTTCCAGCCAGACCCATCGCCGAGTTCGCCGGACACCACGACAGTCTCGCACATCCGGACGAAGACTGGACGTGTATCCCGCTCCACACCACAGAGTCGGCGACGCTCACGGACTCGTTCGTCGCGTTCACAGACCATTCCCTCCACGGGCCGATTTTCGTATTCGAGCGCGACGGGGACAGGGACTTTCTCGACGCCGAGGCGTTCGGCGAGACGCGACTCGCGAACCGCGTCCGGTTTTGGCACTCCGACTACGTTCCCGAGACGTATCCGCCGACATACGACTCGCCAATCGACGACAGTGAACCGGCCACTAACCCGGTGGAACCCGACGCTCTCGTAGACGCGCTCCAGTCGTTCGTCGAGAACGAGCGAGCGGCGACTCGGGAGTCCAACCGGGAACGAGCGACCGGGCAGTCCCCCCGAGGGCTGTACGAGGCAGGCGGTGACGCGATTCCGAGGCTCCACGCCGTAGGCTCGGAAGGGAGCGGTGAGTACCGTTTTCGAGTGGACCTGCCGGCGCACCTCGAATCGCGACGTGACGGCGACTGGGCGTTCTTCGTCGAGTCCGAGTTCGGGATTCACGAGGGCAACGAGGTGCTGGTCCACGCGGTCGACGGGGCCAGTCCCGACCCGTTCCCCGTCGAGGCGACGGTCGAACGCATCCGCGGGCTGAACGTCTGGCTCAGAGTCGACTGGAGTGCTGTCTCCGGGGCGACGACGCTCGACACCGCACTCGCTGGAGGGGACACGACGGTCGGCCTCACGGCGCTGTTGAACCCCGTACCTTTCGACAGAGAATCGGCCGCAATCGAAGCCTTACGCGACCACCGACTCGGCGAGGTACTGGCGGGCACGCGGCCCATCACTTTCTCGAACGGAGCCGCCGCACAGAGCCAACAGCGAGACACTGCACTCAATCAGGAACAACAACTGGCTGTCGAACACGCACTACTGGCCGACGACCTGTTCTGTATCCACGGCCCGCCGGGAACCGGGAAGACACGGACGCTCGTCGAAGTCGTCAGGCGCGCCGCGGCCGCCGGCGAGAGCGTCCTCGTCTGTGCGGACTCCAATCAGGCCGTCGACAACCTCGTCGCTGGGTCCTCCACGGCTGACGACGCCGACCCTCGCTCGCTCCACGCCTACGGCCAGCACGGCGACGGAGAGTTCACGATGGACCGGGTAAACGCGAGCAACTCGGCTAGCGACGTCGTCGCCCGTGCGTACGGGGACGTTCCGGGTCGGGCCGACGTGGTCGCAGCGACGAACAACAGCGCCGCGACCCTCGCGCGGGAGTTCGACCTCCTCGTGCTGGACGAGGCGACCCAGTCGACTTGCCCGGCCTCGTGCATCCCGCTCGTGCGCGCCGAACGCGCGGTGTTGGCCGGTGACCACCGCCAACTGCCGCCGTACAGCGCGGGCGAGGCCCCGCCTGAGTCGAGTTACGGTCACTCCCTGTTCGAACACGTCTACGCCGACGGCGGCGTCTACGAGGGGGTGGGGCTCCAACTCCAGACCCAGTACCGGATGCACCGGGACATCGCGTACTTCCCGAATAGACAGTTCTACGACCGAACGCTCCGGAACGGTCGTGCTGTGGACTCGCTTCCCGACAGGCCCGCTATCGAGGGGTACAACGTCGGTGGGTCCGTCGAGACGGTCGAGCACTCGAAGGCGAACCCGACGGAGGCGCGGCTAGTTACCCACATCGTCGAGGACCTACTCGACGACGTTCCACCCGAGGAAGTCGGCGTCATCACACCCTATACGGCGCAGCTAGGGTGTATTCGCGACACGCTCGCTGAACATCTCGACTGTGCCGACCGCGTCACTGTCGACACCATCGACTCGTTTCAGGGGGGCGAGCGGACGGCTATCGTCCTCTCGTTGGTCCGGAGCAACGGTGACGGCGACGTCGGCTTCCTCGGCAGACCCGTCGACGGTCCTCGGCGGCTGAACGTCGCGCTCACGCGAGCGAAGCGCTACTGTGCCATCGTCGCCGACTGGCACACGCTCCGGTACGACGCCGACGGCAAGTGTACGGACTGCTACGAGTCGTTCTTCCAGTTCTTCGAGAACACGAACCGTCTGAGCGCCGTCGACCCGGACTTCATCCCCGTTTGACGGGCACTCTTTACTAGTAGCGGGACAGCGAAGGGGAACGGTATGGACCCAAGTGAGGTTCTCGATGGCGCCACCGTCGTCGTCGCAGACGGCGTGTACGCGGTCTGCCGAACCGACGACCCGGACCCGGACGCGTTCGCGACCATCCAGGACGACTCCGAGACCACGGTCGTCGTCGACGAAGCCAGTCCGACCGTGGCGGAGGCTGTCGAGGTAGACCGTGGCTGGCGACGATTGACCTTCGACGTGACACTGCCGTTCGATCTCGTCGGGTTTTTATCGGTTGTCGCCTCGGCGCTGGCCGACGCCGACGTGTCAGTATTCGTCGTCTCCGCGTACTCGACCGACCACGTCCTCGTCAAAGCGTCGGATCTCGATAGGGCCACCCAGACGCTCCGTGAATTAGGGTGTACGGTACGACGCAAGTAGTGGGTCGGTCCGAGAGACCGCTATGTCTGAGCTCAGGAACGGGACTCGACGACCGTGTTCCGGAGAGTGCCGACGCCCTCGTACGTAATCTCGATGGTATCGCCGGGCTCGACGGTCCCGGGATTCGCGGGACTACCGAACGCGATGGCGTCGCCGGGTCGGAGCGTGAACCGTCGCGAGAGGAACGAGACGATTTCGTAGGGGTCGAACAGCATCAGTTCCGTGTTCGCCGACTGTCGGGTCTCGCCGTCGACGACCGTCTCCATGTCGATGCCTCGGGGGTCGAGGTCGGTCTCTAACCACGGGCCGAGCGGTCCCGACGTGTCGAAGGCCTTGCGCGCGGTGCGGCCCTGTTGGTCGAGCGCGTCGACGTCGTTCATCACGGTGTACCCACGGACGACGTCGGGGACGTCGTCCACCTCGACGTCCCGGCAGCGTTCGTCGACGACGGCGACGAGTTCGCCTGCGTAGGTTAGTTCGTCGGTCCAATCCGGATACCGAATCGGCTGGTCCGGCCCGACCAGCGACGCTGGCGGTTTGATGAAGAAGTCCGGTTCGTCCGGTCGTTCGTAGTCCATCTGCTCTAACGTCTCCGCGAAGTTCCGGCCGACACAATACAGCGCGGACGGCGAACAGGGGTAGGTCAGTTCGCCGTCGCGCCCGACGACGTACTCGCCCTCGTCTGTCGTCACGATGCCGTCGGCGTAGCGACCACTGACTACGCCTTCGGGTGTCTGCATGCGTGCGAGTTTCATATCGGTGCTGTGGTAACGGGACGGAAAGAGGTACTGGAACTGACTGACCTTCGAACTCGAACACTCACTCTGAACGATGTCGCTATCTTATGAGGGGTAATTCGTTCGGAACTCGTGCCACATTCCGTGAAAAGCATCCATATTCGAAGAAAAATGGAAATTATGTGTCCATATATGCTAATTTAGAGTTCGTCTTGTAACTATGACTATAAATATAGTCAATAGGGCATTATAATCTCAGATATGTAGTGGTAGTTCGATTTCCACAACCATAATCTGGCACATATAGGTATAAGTGTAGATCGTGGGCGTTTCGTGTTACTATGATTGGTGACGGATTAGCAATATATCCGATGGAAGAATTTTCGAAAATCACTCTGGGGATACTCATGATTCCAGAGACAGTGTGCCGGTAGCCAGTGACGGTATACCGTATATATCCGAGTCCCGAACGTCTAAGTAGTCCGGTAGTCAAAATTCTAAACAACATGGACAACGACAAGCGGCCCGCTGAAACGGTCGAAGCCGTCGAGCGGGCAGTCGGTGTCCTCACCGCACTCAAAGATCTCGACGGAGCCGGTGTCACGGAACTATCTGAATATTTGGGGATGTCTAAGAGTGGCGTTTACAAGCAGCTCTCGACTTTGGTGAAAACGGGAATGGTGACGAAACAGCAGACCGAATACCGGTTGAGTTTCCGATTCCTCTTGCTGGGTGAGTACGTCAAGACAAACAGCCAGTTGTACGCCATCGGGGCCGACGAAGTGGACAAACTGGCCGAGAAAAGCAACTACTTCGCCTACCTCACCGCAATGGACTCGGAGTACGCGTACTGTATCCACACTGCCGATGGTGAAGACTCCGTGGTGCCGAACCTCAGTGTCGGAAAGCAAATTACGCTCCACAGTTCTGCCGCGGGGAAAGCAATCCTTTCCCGGTTGTCCGACGGGAAGCGTGACCGGTTGCTAAACGGCACGCTAGCTGGGAAAACCGAGAACACGATTACGGACCGAGCGACGTTAGAGGACGAACTCCAGACCATTCGACAGGAGGGCATCGCGTTTGAGGACGAAGAGAACGTTCCGGGGATGCGCGGCGTCGGTGCTCCCATTCTCTCGGAGGATGGCGGCGTCGTCGGTGCCGTGGCCGTCTCCGGCCCCCTCTCTTTGTTGACCGAGGACCACTTCACCGAAGAGGTTCCGGCGCTGGTCAGGCAGACGAAGAACTTCGTCGAAGTCAAGTTCTCGCTCGAATCGCGCGACCCACTCGGAGAGGGGTCGCACATCCCCGAAGACCTCTACTGACCGTTCCGTCGTCGGCGCCATTGCTCGTCTATACCCGGTCGATATCGGTGGAAAGGACGAAAGGAGTGACTGGGTCCGTCAGGAGTAGCCCTGTTCGAGCGTCACTACATCGTCTCCGACCGTATCTGGTCCACTGTTGATATGCGTGCCATGAGTGCTTGTGAGATGACAACATACAAGATGCGGTCCGTCTGTGGCCGGCCAGGCATTCGAAAACGGGTCACCACACTACCGAGGTCCGCTGCGACACGGTTGCGCCGTCCGGGTCGACGTGGCCTCAATTACGGCGTGAAGATGACCTTCTGGGTCTCGTGGTTGTCGAACTTTCGGAACGCCTCTTGGACCTTCTCCTCCTCGAGTTCGTACTCGTGGGAGATGATCTCCTCGGCACGGTCGTTACCAATTTTCTCGACGATGAACTCCGCGATTTCGGGCCACTCGTAGCTTCGGAAGTACCACGACCCCATGTAGTCGACCTTCTTGTGGATGAGGTCTTCACTGGGGTTGAGGGTCACTTCGTCCGTCTCGCCGATTTGAGCGAACGTACCGTGTTTCTTGACCAAGTCGAAGCCCATCTCGATGCCAGGCTGGGCGCCCGAACAGTCGACGACGACGTCGAGTCCGCGTCCGTTCGTAATTTGGTCGGTCCGTTCCTGCGCGTCTTCTTCTCCGGGGTCGACGGCGTACTCGGCACCGAGGTCCAGACCCTTTTCCCGACGGTGGTCGACGAGTTCGTACGCGACGACATCGGCTCCCATCGCGTCCGCGTTGAGGACGCCGGCGAGGCCCATCGGTCCGAGGCCGATGATGCCCACCGTGTCGGTGCCGTTGACGTTACACTCGTTGAGCGTACTCCAGAGGTTGCCGAGGGCGTCCGTCGCGATAGCGCCGACACCCATGCTCATCTCGTCGGGCATCGGGTGACAGGTCGACGCCGGTGTGACGAGTTCCTCGGCGTCACCGCCGTGACGGTCGAACCCCAGAATCTCGACGTCCGGGCAGAGGTTCGGTTCGCCTCGCAGGCAGTATTCGCAGTGTTCACATCCCGCGAAGCAGTTGATTGCGACGCGGTCGCCCTCGGAGAGGTGGTCGACGTTGTCGCCCACTTCCGAGATTGTACCGGCAGGTTCGTGGCCGGGAACGACCGTACCTGCGGGCTTACTCCCGACGAGCGGGTTGCCGTTGTAGAGGCTCATGTCGCTCCGACAGAGCGCCGCCGCACCGATGTCGACGCGGACTTCGTCCGGGCCGAGCGATTGGTTGTCCCAGTCCTGTACGTGTGCTTCTTTATCGCCTGGTAGTACGACTCCTTTCATAGGTGGTCACCTTCGTGTTTCGTGCGCATACTTATTAATTTTTTGACAGTTTGTTTACGTGTGAGTTCGTTGTCAGTCGGCCGACTGACGAGCGCGTCCCATCATCATCCCGACGAGTTCGTCCTCGGTCACGTCGGTCAGGTCTTCGACGCCGACGAGTCTTCCGGATGCGAGGATTGCAGCCCGGTCGGCCACGTTGAACACCGCCTCGAGATTGTGGCTGATGAAGATTATCGTCACGTTCTGCTCGTTGAGCCGTTTGATGAGGTCCAGCACTCGCTGAGTCGCGTCCAGCGAGAGCGCGCTGGTCGGCTCGTCGAGGATGACGATGTCCGGGTCCGACTGAAGCGCCCGGGCGATGGCGACGCTCTGTTGCTCACCGCCGGAGAAGTTCTTGACCGCACTCCCCGGGTCGAGGTTCAGTTCCAGTCTCGAGAGTAGCTCCGAGGCCTCTCGCTCCATTTGATCGTCGTCGACGAACCGGAGTAGCTTGCCCAACGGGCCGCTCTCCAGTATCTCGTTGCCGAGGAAGATGTTCTGTGCGACCGTCCGGTTAGGGGCGATAGCGAGGTCTTGATAGACCGTCTCGATACCCCGCGCCTCAGCATCGTTGTAGTCGCCGATTTCTGCTTCCTCGCCGCGGATGTAGATGGTCCCGCTCGTCTGCTGTAGGACGCCGCTGATTATCTTGATCAGGGTTGATTTCCCGGCGCCGTTGTCACCGACTAGCGCGAGCACCTCATTCTCTTCGATACCGAACGAGACGTCTTCGAGAGCCTGCACCTGCCCGAACTGCTTCGAGATGTGTTCCAGTTCGATGACTTCGCTCATAGGAAGCTCCCCTCCTCGTCCCTATCGCGGAGCGCGACGGCGGCGATGATGACGACGCCACGGATGAGCTGTTGCCAACTGGAACCGAAGCCCAGCAGCGTGAGTCCGTTGTCGATGACACTGATGAGCAACGCACCGAGTATCGTTCCGACGATACTCCCGCGGCCACCGAACAGCGAGGTACCGCCGATGATTACGGCGGCGATGACCGCGAGCTCGATGCCCGAGGCCATGTCGGCGCGGGCCGCACCGAGTCGCCCGATGAACAGCAGTCCGGCTATACCGGCGGCCAACCCGGCCAGCGCGAGCGTCATAATCTTCACGCGGTCCGTGTTGATACCCGAATACCGGGACGCCTGCTCTGAGTCACCGGTGGCATAGACGTGTCGACCGAACCGGGTTCGCCAGAGCGCGATACCCGCGACGATTGCCAGCCCAAGCGCCCACAGGATGAGAACCGGTACTGGCCCGACTGTTCCGCCGAATGCCGTCTCGAACGCGGCATTCCTGACGATGATGGGTCGTTGTTGGGAGACGATGAACGCGGCCCCTCGGGCGATACCCAACGTACCGATAGTCACGATGAACGACGGGATACCGAACCGAATCGTCACGAGGCCGTTAGCCAGCCCGAAACCCAAGCCGACCAGCAGACCGACGACCGCGCCAGCGAACGGACCGACAGCGTTGATGACGAGCCCTGCCGAGACGGCACTCAGTGCCATCACGCCACCGATGGAGACGTCTATCTCCGCGCTGATGATGACGTAGGTCATTCCCAGACCCAAGACGATGACGATAGACGTCTGCCTGATGATGTTCACGAAGTTCCCGATGGAGAAGAACACGGGGCTCGTCGCTGTGAAGATACCACCGAGAAGTACGATTGCACCGACTAGGAGTGCGATTTCGCCGAATCGCCCGAGTCTGTCGCTGACCAGTTTTCCGATGTCGGATGTCGATGTCGTCGCCATCAGTACCATCTCATTGGAAGTGCTTCGTGACCGTCTCCGGCGGTTCCTCTTTCAGTATCTCCGGGTACATCTCCAGCAGGTTCTGTCGTGCCACCGGTGGCGAGGGCAGGCCGATGTACGGCGGCGTCTCCTTCCCAAGCAGGGCTTTGGCCATCACGTCGACCTCGGTAAGCCCCTGCGCATACGGTTGTTGGGACCCAACGCCCTTGAGCGCGGAACGCTCGGCCATCAGCACTGCACTCCGTTCGCCGAGATCACAGGAGGTGACCGGAATGTCCATGCCTGCTTGACGGATGGCCTGAATGGCCTGTGCGCCCGGCGCATCGACCCACGGTGCCCAAAGCCCCGCCGCGTCTGGGTTTGAGGTGAGTGCGTCCTGCGCAACCTGAAGCACCTTCCCCGGGTCAGTAAACCCGTAGGTCTTCACTTCGTAGTTCCCACTCTCCTGGAGGACCTGCTTGGCCCCCGTTTCCCGTTCATCGACGACGTAGAACGGCACGTCGAACTCGAGGAAGATAATCTTGCCCGAGTCCACGAGTTCCGTCATCATCCGCCCGCCAATTGTTCCCATGCCGCGGTTGTCGGCCGCGACGAGGCCCGCGTAATCGGACGGGTGCTGGAAGCCCTCGGCGACGTTGTCCATGAAGACGAGTTCCTTGCCGGCGTCGAGGACCGCCTGATAGGCATCCGTCGTCGCCGCCGTGTCGACCGGAATCGAAAACACGCCGTCGACGTTGTCTTTCTGGGCGACCGTCTCCAGGATGTTGCTCTGCTTCTGGGCAGAGAAGTCGGGGTAGTGGATACCCGTGATGTTCATGCCCAGGTCACTGGTACGCTTCTTGATGGCTTCACGCTGGAGACGAACCCATGTGTCTCCCTTGTAGTGGAAGACGATCTCGACGTTGAAACCCTCGTTCTGCACGTCTGAGACCTCAGTCTCGGAAAGTGCGACCGACTCCGGTGCGGCCGCCTCTTCGCCGTAGGGACCCTGTCCAACGAGCCCTTCCGGGTCGATGGCGTCAAGGTCGAACTGGACCCCACCAGCGCCACCATCACTGCTGGAGGTGCCCGTGCTGCCGTCTCCCGTAGCGGTACCCCCACCACCATCACCACTGTTACCGTCACCACTGCACCCTGCAAGTCCGATTCCGAGGCCGACCGCACCGATGCCTCTCAAGAACGCTCGACGATTCTTCTGGCTTGTCATATTTACTCTGCACGAATCTGTTTCTGGCCCACCTATATATAATTATTGTTCCGCCACGTAGTCGACGACGTTCCTCTACTACGACATTGGTGTCTGGGATAGTGGGGTACTCGACGAGGTGTCCACAAATACTATTACTGACCGCGAACTGGAGTCTTACAATGAAAACGATTCTGTCTGGTAACCCAGTCGGCAAAGGTCCGAAGGGGGCCGAACCGTCACCGGCAGAGGACGTGGTCCTCTCCCAACAGGACATCGAGCACCTTCGGGCGTCGGACTACACCGTCGCCATCGTGTTCCACTACCTCAAGACGGACTACGTTCGCCTCCAGTTGGACGGCCTGACCACCCGCTTCGAGGACCTCGGCATCAGCGTCGAGGGTATCTACGGGTCGGAGTTCGACGCGAGCAAGCAGGTCGACATCATCAACCGGCTCGCGGCGAAAGACGTCGACGCCCTCGTCTCCATCCCCATCGATCAGATTGCCACCGCGAAGGCGTACCGCAACGTCGCCGCCGCCGGAACGAAAATCGTCTTCATCGACAACGTCCCACAGGGGTTCGAGCATCCCGAGGACTACGCGGGCACCGTCTCTTCGGACAATCAGGGGCTAGGCATCTTCGCTGGCCGGTTCCTCCGCGACAGAGTCGGGTCGGGCACTGTCGGCCTCATCACCTTCGACGCCCCCTTCTACGTCACTTCTGCCCGCGAACAGGGCGTCCGCGACGTCCTCGAACCGGCCGAGGACGTGACCGTCGTCGCGGAGGAGGGTTTCACTGACCCGGACGACGTCTACGACCTCGCAAGCGACCTCCTCACGACGAACCCGGACCTCGACGGCCTCTTCGTCAGTTGGGGCGACCCGCCCGGTACTCAGGCGGCCGACGCCGCACTCGACAGGGGTATGGAGGATCTCGTCATCACCACGACGGGGCTCAGTACCGACACGGCGGCCAACATCGCCATGGACGGTCCAATCAAAGCGACTGGTGCCCAGTTCCCCTATCAGCAGGGCCGAATCGAAGCGGACATGATAGCCAATTCGCTGCTGGCGAACAGTACCCCTCCGTTCATCGCTTCGGGCGTCCTCCCGATTCATCGCGGGAACCTCCTCGACCTGTATCCGACCTACTTCCAGACCGACCCCCCAGAAGACATCGCGGCCTATTTCGACCAGTAACGCCACTCTGGAGCTTTCTGCCACCGTTTTTCCTCCCAGCGAACGCCACTTCCCACCCGTCCTCGTAACGTTGGTACGTCCGTTATCGGTTTTCGAGTGGGGTTCGCAACATCACTAACATATGTACTCCCGTTATTCAGAACTTCTGAGACGGTAGCGACACTTACCGGTCCTCCGACTGACCACCTTCCTCTCGGTGCGAACGACACGACAGCGTTCTCTGCTAGGAAACGACTAGCATGGTTCGTTGAGGCATAGTTTCACCGGGCCGATGTACTATTACGCTGGCCTCCTGTCGTATCACGTTTTCCTGTGGCTGTGTGGCCGCTGACAGCCATTCGCTGCTCGCGAACCCCTGCTCTATCAGGTCCTACGATCCGATTGTTCCGTCCTAAGGGTAGCTAGGGTCGCGTTCCTCGTGTGGTCCATTAGAACTGCACAGGTGCTGGGAACTTGCGTCGCTTCGGATTACGGGCCACAAAAGACGACGTGGGTCAGCCTGCGATTCCGCCGCCCTGAACCGACCTGTCCTCAGGGACGACCCGTGTCCGCACCGCCTCGCCCGTCTCCGTCTCGAAGAGGTGGAGCCGGTCGTCGGGGAACCGCATCGTGACAGTCTCTCCCGCAGTGAACACCCGCTCACCCTCGACCGTCGCAGTAATCTCTGTCCCACCGACAGTTAGATAGACGTACGAGAGGTCACCCATCGGTTCCACGACGTCGACTGTCGCTTCGATAGCGTCGGCGTCCTGGGTCGGCCCCGACTCCAGCGTGATGTCTTCGGGTCTGATACCGAGCGTGACTGACTCCATCCCACCGACCGTGTCGCTGAGCGACGGCGTGACCGGGAGGGTGAGCGAATCGTGTCGGAGCACCTCGCCGTCGACGGTCACGTCGAGGAAGTTCATGGACGGCGACCCGATGAACCCCGCGACGAATCGGTTCGCTGGCGCGTAGTAACACTCCAGCGGTGACCCTATCTGCTGTAGCTCGCCGTCGTTGAGGATAGCTATTCGGTCCGCCATCGTCATCGCCTCTGTCTGGTCGTGGGTCACGTAGATCGTCGTCGTCCCCAGTTCCGACTGGAGGCTTTGGAGTTCGGTCCGCATCTGCGTCCGGAGCTTCGCGTCCAGATTCGACAGCGGCTCGTCCATCAGGAACACCGCCGGGTCGCGGACGATAGCCCGTCCGAGCGCGACCCGTTGTTGCTGGCCACCGGAGAGTTCTCCCGGCCGCTTCTCCAGCAACGGTTCGATGCCCATCAACTCGGCCGCGGACTCGACGCGGTCTGCGATTTCTCGGTCGGTGTACTCACCGGACATCTTCAGCCCGAAGGACATGTTCTCCCGAGCGGTCATGTGGGGGTACAGCGCGTAGTTCTGGAACACCATCGCGATGTTACGCTCACGGGGGCTCTTCCCCGTGACCACGTCGTCACCGATAGCGATGGTTCCCTCACTCACCGATTCGAGGCCGGCGATACACCGCAGGGTCGTCGACTTTCCACACCCGGAGGGGCCGACGAGGACGAGGAACTCGCCGTCGCGTACCTCGATATCGAGGTCAGAGACGGCGACGATGTCTGCACCGTCGTCGTCGTACACCTTCGTCATCCGGTCGACAGTGACAGACGCCATGGGTCACTCCAGCATCGCGGAGAGGTTCTCGCGAGTGGTCAGTGCCGCCTCGTCGGGGTCGAGATGGCCACCAAATATCTCTGCGGTGTAGTGACCGTCGTAGCCGATGTCGTCCAACTTGTCGAACATCGCGCGGAAGGAGAGGTCACCCTCCCCCGGCGGGAGCCGGTCGGTGTCGGCGAGGTGCAAGTGAGCGAGGTTCGCGCCCAGTTCCTCGACGTACGCAGCCGGGGACTCCCCGCGGTGGGCGGCGTGTGCGGTGTCCATCATCGCCGCCGCACTGGATGAATCGACCTCCTCCAGCAGTCGCAACTGCTGTTGAGTCGTCTCGATGAGGTTGACGTCGGCGGCGTTGGCCTCGATAACGACCGTCTTGTCCCTATCCTCGGCGGTGTCGAGGACGTCCTCGAGTATAGCCCGTTGGTTAGCCCACGCGTCCTCGAAGCGCTGACCCTGTAACCGCCACCCACCGACCCAGATGACGATGTCGCTGTCGAACATCTCGGCGACATCGAGACATCCCATGTAGTGTTCGCGGGCCGCCTCCCGTTCTTCTTCAAGCGGGCTGGCTGGGTTGGGGCCAGGCCCACCGCCTAATGCCGGGCAGATGCTCGAAACCGTCATGTCACTCGCGTCCAGTCGTTCTTGAATCGATGCTTGTCGTTCTTCATCCATGTACTGTGGCCACGCGTGCGGCGACGCGGCGCCGAACTCGATAGAGTCGAATCCCGCGTCGTCGACGTGGTCGATAGCGTCTTCCAACGTGTAACTCGGAGTCCACACTGGAAAACTAGCGTACAGCCAAGTGTTGATGCCTAGTCGAACCATCGCACGTATGAGATGCTGACTCATCGTATTTAAATATTTGCCAACGGACCGGGTTCCACCCAAACAATTATATACTATTATTGGCACCATACAGGTATGCGTAGCAGTGACAGCCACCACGCAGTAGAGAGTACGACGAGGACTACCGCCAGCCACCGCCGGACGTTCCTGAAAGGCGGTGCCGCCGGCGCGGCCGCACTCCTCTCGGGGTGTATCGGTTGGGGCGACGGTGGGAGCGGTGGCGGCGGTGGAGGGACGGAGACGGGTGGAACCGTGACCGAGGGCGGCGACGACGACCTCTCTGGGACGACCATCAACATGCTGGAATACGCCGCCGCGCAGGCGGAGGCGACCCGGCAGGTACTCCCGCAGTTCGAGGAGGAGACGGGCATAACAGTCAACTTAGAGACGGCGCCCTACGGAGACCTCATCTCCAAACAGTTCACGTCGCTCGAAGGCTCCTCCGGGAGCTACGACGTCATCGACGTCGACGTCCCGTACTGGCCCGCGTTCGTCAGTAACGACTGGATACAGCCGCTGAACGACCGCCTCGCTCAGAGTGACTTGCCCCAGTCGGACTTTCTCCAGCGCGTCTGGGACGACACCGTCGTCTGGGGAGCCCCGGACGACTACCTGAACCTCGACGCTGGCAACATAATGGGCATCCCGTATCAGCCCAACGTCCTCACGCTGTACTACCGGAAAGACCTGTACGACGAGGCCGGACTCTCGCCGCCCCAGACCCTCGCAGACTACCAGCGGGTCGCACGAGAATTGACCGACCACGACCAGAACCGCTACGGCATGGCGATGATGGCCAAAGAGCACGAATCCCTTCTCGTCGAGTGGAAGAGCATGCTGTACGCCCGCGGCGGGCGCTTCTTCGAGGGTGAGACCATCGAGGAGGCACCCTTCGGTATCAGCGAGTCGTGGAACCCCGTCTTCGACAACCAGACCGCCGTAGATACGCTGAAGTACTACAAAGAACTAGTCGAAGCGGACTACACGCCCGATGGCGTCACGAGTTGGGACTGGACGGACGTCACGCAGAACTTCATTCAGGGACGCCTCGCCACCGGCCAAGCGTTCTCCAGCACGGCCCGTGTCGCGAACGACCCCGAACAGTCAGAAGTCGCTGGCAAAGTTGGGTACGCACCGTACCCAGGGTCCGACGTCTCCGGAACCATGCTCCGACGCCCACACTACGGCACGTGGTCGCTCGCTATCCCGAAGAACTCACAGAAGAAACGCGCCGCGTGGCGGTTCATCGAGTGGCTCTCCAGTACGGACGTGCAGATAGAGCGCGCTCGCTACGGTGCTCAGCCGAGTCGTCAGTCCGCGTACGACCACCTCACCCAGTCGGGCAACGAGGTGTTCCAGACCTCGCCCGCGTTCTTCCAAGCACTGTACGAGGGCCTCACGGAGTACGGCATCGGCCGACCGAAAATCAAGGGCTATTTCGAGTGGTCCAGCACGATGCAGAAGTGGTTGACCCGGTCGATCACCCAGGGCATGGATCCGCAAAAAGCCCTGTCCAACGCCGCTGACGAGACCCGTCAGCTCCTGGAAGAACAGGGCTACTGAGGCCAATGGCGACACGCACACTCCCGTCACTCGACGGGGTCACGTGGCAATCTGTCGACCGTCGGACCGTATTCAAGTACGGGATGGTCTTACCGGCGTTCCTCTACGCCGTCGCGTGGATCGTTTACCCGATGGTGTTCCTCCTCAGATTGAGTCTCTCGGAGGGCGTCGGCGGCGCATTCGTCGGTCTAGAGAACTACGTCGACGTGATTCTCAGCCCCTCGTTCCACGAGGCCGTCGTCGCGACGCTGCTGTTCGCGGTGCCGTCGGTCGGCCTCGAACTCCTCTTCGGGACGGCGCTCGCGATGGCATACAACTCTGTCAACCGGTTCGAGCGGTCGGTCCAGACCATCCTTCTGTTACCGATGGTGCTGAGTACCTTCGCTGTCGGGCTGATGTTCCGGTGGTTCTTCAGTTCGAACCTCGGTATCGTCAACTACTTGTTCGGCACTATCGGTCTCCCGGAACCGGTGTGGCTCAGTGACCCGCAACTGGCGATGGTGACCGTCGTCGCCGCGGACGTCTGGCAGTGGACGCCGTTCGTGTTTGTGCTGGTCTACGCCGGCCTCCAGACGATTCCGGAGAGCCTCATCGAGGCGGCCAAGATAGACGGGGCGACCCGCCTCCAGCGATTCCGATACATCATCCTTCCGCAGTTATACCCCGTGTTGCTCGTGACCGCGCTCATCCGCCTCATCATGGCGTTCAAGGGCGGTGACAAGATATTCGCGATGACCGGCGGTGGCCCCGGTGGGTCGACCAAGACGCTCACGATGCTCATCTACGAGAACGCCTTCTCGTTCCTCAACACCGCGAGCGCGGCCGCGATGTCGTTCCTGTTCCTGGTGTTCATCATCCTCGTGAGCAACGTGTTCATCGCCGCACTCTCACGAGTCAACGAGGCGAGATAATCATGAGTACGACATCCCCACTCGATACAGACGCACTGCTCGATAGAACCGGAACGCTATTCGTCGCACTCGCTACGCTCGTGGCGTTGTTCCCCATCTACTGGATACTCACCCGGTCGGTGATGACGACACGCGCCTCGTTCCGACTGCCACCCATCTGGATTCCGGAAACGGTCACGCTCGACGCGTACGAGTCCATCCTGATTCAGGGCGCGTACTTCGACTACGTCGTCAACAGTCTCGTCGCGACGCTCATCGCCGTCGTCGTCGGGTTGGTACTGGGCATTCCCGCGACGTACGTCATCGTCCGGTACGATTTTGGACTGAACCTCGACCACCATCTGGGCTTTTTCTTCCTCTCCATCTTCATGCTCCCGCCCATCGTCGCGACCATCCCGTACTTCAATATCTTCCGCGCACTGGGGTCGCTGGACAGCAGTCTCTGGCTCGGTCTCGTGTACGCCGTGTTTACGCTTCCGCTCATCGTCTGGTTCACTCGTGGGTTCATCGACGACATCCCCGACAGCCTCGGTGAAGCCGCCGAGGTCGACGGTGCGACCCACCTCCAGACGTTCTATCACATCTACCTCCCGCTCATCAAACCAGGTATCGGCGCCGCCGCCATCATCAGCTTCATCCTGACTTGGAACGAGTACTTTTTCGCGCTCGTCCTGACCCGGACGGAGGCGAAGACACTGCCCGTCGCCACTACCGAGTTCGTCGGCCAGTACAACATCGCGTGGAACGAACTTTCGGCCGGGATTGTCATTACCATCGCACCCGTGGCGGTGTTCCTGCTGGTGACTCAACGGTACATCATCTCCGGATTGACCAAAGGAGCAGTCAAAGAGTGACTTCCCACGGTAGTCGATTCGGTACCTCTGTCAGCTAACTCGCACCGTATCACCGCTTCTCTGACGCGTCCGTTGCGGCGGTCCGCCGATACGATATCGCCCCCGGTCGGCTTCGAAACAGATAGCAGTCGCTCGTGCCGTAACTCGATGAAAACGGTGGGGAAGTGGTGGGGTGGATTGGGGGTGGTGACGGACGGTGGACTGACAGCACCGGACCCATGACTGACGAGTCAGAGGTATCGTCACCGTGGACACTCGTTCTGAGTATCCACTTTTGGATCTCGCCTCCAACTATTAAAAATTTTCTAACAGTCCTTTTTCGCCTACGCGACGTCGACCCACTCGCCGTTGGCATCGCTCCGTTCGACAGCGTCCAGTACCCGCTGGACGGCCAGTCCGTCGGCGAAGCTGGGTTCGTAGGCGGCGTCGTCGGCGACGGCCGAGAGGAACTCGTAGTTCTCGTGGACGAACGTGTGTTCCCACCCGATGACGTGGCCCGGCGGCCACCAGTGCTCGACGTACGGATCCTCGGCCTCTGTCATCAGTATCGTCTCGAAGCCCCGCCCGTCCTCGCGTAGCAGTTCCAGTTCGTTCAGCCGCTCCAGCGAGAACCGCAGGCTTCCCTCCGAGCCTTCTATCTCTACCGTATGGTCGTTCTTGTGGCCGTTGGCGAACCGCGAGGCCTCCAAGGTTCCCATCACGCCGTTCTCGAAGGCGACCTGTGCCGAGTACGCGTCGTCGACCGTGACCGGCCGCGTCTCGCTTCCGTCTTCGATCGGTCGCTCGTCGACGAACGTCCGCAGGTGCCCGCTCAGTTCCGCGATGCCCCCGACGAGGAACCGCGCCAAATCAATCGTGTGCGCGCCCAAGTCCCCGAGCGCGCCGCTGCCGGCCATCTCCGCGTCGTTGCGCCACGACCACGGCGCTTCGGGGTCGGTCAGCCAGTCCTGTAAGTACCGCCCGCGGAAGTGGCGAATCTCTCCCAACTCCCCGGCGTCGATGAGGTTCTTCGCGTACTGGATGGCCGGGATGAACCGGTAGTTGAACGCGATGCCCGCCGGCACTGCCGCGTCGGCGGCGGCTTCGGCCATCTGTTCGGCCGTCTCCAGCGTCGGCGCCAGTGGTTTTTCGCAGAAGACCGGCGTCCCGGCTTCCAGCGCCGCGATGGACGGCTCGGCGTGGACGTGGTTCGGCCCGAGGTTGTAGAACACGTCCACGTCGTCTATCACGTCGCGCCAGTCGGTCGCCGTCCGCGCGAACCCGAGTTGGTCGGCGGCGTCTGCCAGCGCGTCTTCGTCGCGCCCGACCAGTACGTCGCGGTTGAGTTCGGGCGCGTCCTCGAAGAACATGGGCAAGCGCGCGAACGCATTTGCGTGCGCTTTGCCCATGAAGCGGTACCCCAGAACGCCGATGTCGAGTGGTTCTGTGGTCATGCGCTCGTCTCTCCCGTGCCGCGAGCGAACAGCGTGAGCGAGCGGCCTTTTTCGCCCACGTTTTTGCGCCGAGTGGTCGCCGCAGGCGACCCGAGGCGGAAAAAGGTGGCCGTGGAGCGATACCCCAGAACGCCGATATCGAGTGGTTTCGTAGTCATTGTGAGTATCTCGGCAGTTACTCCGCCCAGTAGGCGTCGCCGGGTTGGGTTTCGAAGACGGCGCGGTCGAGGACGTCGACGGCCTTCTCCAGTCCCTCGCGGGCGCTGGTGAGCGAGTCCTCGTGTTCGATAGAGAGGGCGCCGTCGTAGCCGACCATCCGCAGTGTGGAGACGACGTCTTTCCAGTGCTGTTCGCCGTGGCCGTAACCGATGGAGCGGAACAGCCACGAGCGGTCCGCTTCCTCCGTATATCCGGTCGTGTCGAGGACGCCCTTCTCCCGAGCGTTCTCGTCGTAGACTTTGGTGTCTTTGGCGTGGAAGTGGTGGATGGCGTCGTGGTCGCCCAGCAGGCGGATGGCCGCGGTCACGTCGATGCCCTGCCAGTAGAGGTGCGAGGGGTCGAAGTTCGCGCCGACGCGTTCGTTCGTGGCCTCGCGGAGTTTCAACAGCCCGTGTGGCTCGTAGACGAGCATGTTCGGGTGCATCTCGATGGCGACGTCGACGTCGTGGGCGGCGGCGTGGTCGGCGAGGTCGGCCCAGTACTCGACGGCGACGTCCCACTGGTAGTCGTGGGCGTCGGCGTGTTCGCTGGGCCACGGCGCGGTCACCCAGTTGGGCACTTCGTCGTTGGGCCCGCCGGCCGGGAGCCCGGAGAAACAGGTGACCGCGTCGACGCCGAGCTGGTCGGCGAGTTCGATGGCCTCGCGGAGTTCCGTGTCCGCCTCGGCCGCCCGGCCCTCGTCGGGGTGGAGCGGGTTGTTGTGGGTCGCCAGCGCGCTTACCTCCATCTCGTACTCGTCCAGTAGGTCGTGGAGCGCGGTCTGTGCCGCATCGTCGTCCAGATACTCCTCGCGCGGGAGGTGGTCGTCGCCCGGATAGCCGCCACAGCCCAACTCCACGGCGTCAACGCCGATGCCGTCCAGATACGACAGAGAATCTGTAAGTGGTTCACTGGCTAACGGGACGGTTAATACGCCTACTTGCATGACGGATAGAGCTGTGTGTGATGATATATTAAAACCATTGCTGGACAGACCTGCGGCAATGAACTACCGCCCGAAAGCCAGCGATTCTCGGGGATGAGGAACTGAACCGACGCCATAGTAGCGACGCTGCTGTTTGCTTGTGTTGGCCCACCCCAAATACATACAGAATGCGCCCATCCTCACACAAAATTCGTAGTATGACCATATATTTTACGTATATAATTTATTCTGAGAGATACAGATACAGAATATCGAAATTTGTCTTCATATTTAGTAATACGAATGTTCTCGAATGATATTCGAGACTCCGAATCGGATTGTCTCATATCTTTGGTGTCTCGAATACGAGCACGATAACTGGCACTGACGACGAGGCCGCTGACGTGTATTGTCGATATATAGTCGCAGAATGCTTAAATCTCGTCACGAAAATACTCAACAATGACCGATTTCGACCCTGAGAAGTTCGAAGAGAAGTACGTCCACTACTTCGAGGAGTTAGAGACGGCGTACTCGAACGCCTATCAGACGTTGCACGGACAGTATGACTCCGAGGTGCTTCGGGCTATCGACCGGCAGGTTCTCAGCGAGAGCGAACCGGTGTACGAAGGCGACGGCGAGTTCAGTGTCAGACTGCCCGAGGACGTCGACGAGCGTGCGGCGTCACTGCCGGGCGACGAAGCGACGTTCGAAACCGTACTCACCGAATTTACCGATAATATTGAGCGAGAGCTGCGCAGTATCTTCACATTTGAGACGTGATTAACTAAGAGGAGAATAGTTAGCTGGGCTCTAGCGCCGACTAGGCGAAATCTGTTCAGAGATGGTGATATTTCGACATCGAAGGTGATAGAGATAGTTCGTTTGCACATCCGATAATAGTATAGCCAGCTAGCTTAGCTAGTCAGCTATACCAACAGGGCCCCTTCGAAACCTACGCTCGTAGCGCTCGGACAGTATTCGGCAGTTCGGAGCCGATACGTACTCGTTGAATCCGCCGTGGGCTGTACAGGTATCGAGGCGTATTTCACTCCCGGCGCGACCATGAGAGGACGCCTACCACTAGCCCGACGATAGCCCCAGCGAGCCCCATCCCCGGTCCAGACGCACCCGCTGTCGTCTCCGGTGACCCACCGGTCGGGGACGGCGTACCGGTGACCGTCGACTCACTCTCCGTGGCCGACGCAGGCGTCTTTGTTGTCGGTTCGGGCGTTCCAGTCGGCGTCGTCGCGGTCAGTTCGAACGTCGCGACCACGCCAGCGTGGTCCGAGGGCCACACGCTGACGGTCTCACCGTCGTGTTGTACTTCGACGCGCGCGGTCGGTTCGTGGCCGACTCGTCGGACTGCCGTGGGCCGAAGCCCACCTCGGTAGAGAGCGGCATCGATTCGGCGAGTCAACTGTGACTCTTCGTTGCGGAGGTCCGTCGCCTGACAGCAGGTGTTACCGTCCGTATCGGATCGGCGAACGGCGTAGGCGTCGTCGAACGACGCAGTGAGGTGGTCGTAGGTCTGTGTCGGCCCGCCGGGACCGCTATTGAAGTCTCCACAGAGTACGACTGGTCGGTCCGACGGGAGACGGGCGAGTAGCTCTCTGGCCTGTGAGAGGCGGAACAGTTGTGTTACCGACTCAAGGTGGGTCGAGACAGCAGTGAACCGGCCGCCGTCCAGACGCACTGTCGCAGAGCAGAATCCGCGCCGGAGGACGACCTTCTCGTCACTTTCCGGCACTGTGAGTTCGAGCGCAGCGTCGAAGGTGTCGGCCACCGCAGGCTCGACTGCGACGTCGCTACGGACGAGCAACACGTCCCTGTCGGTGATGCGGACGTCGACGGTCCCCCCGTCGGTGGCTGCGGGGACCTCGAAGTCGGTCGTGACCGTCTCAGCGGCGACGCTGTAGTCGAGGCCGCGCGCCGAGAGCGCCGTCGTTATCTCCGACAGGATATCGACGAGAACCGCCTTGGCCGGCGTCTCGCTCTCTGCGCCGTAATCACTCGACTCCTGGGTCCGAAACACCGCTGCCTCCTGCAGAGCGACCACGTCCGCGTCGGTCGCGGCAATCTCTCCTGCGATCGCTTCGGCCCGGGCCTCGTACGCCGGGGGGTCGACATCGGCGAGAAGGCGTCCCGCGATGCGCTCGACGTCGGCGAGCGACTCCGCTCGAAAGAGCCGCGTCAGGTCGACGCCGAGGGAGACGTTCCACGTCAGGACGGTCGGTGAAGCCACGGTCAACGACTGGGCCGAACCGGTCCCTACGGACGCGAGACCGGCCGCGAAACCGGCCGTCGAACGCAGCACGGTCCGCCGTGAGAGACCACGTTGATTAGCTCCGGAGGGCACCATTCGTTACTTCTTGATAGATAGCTGGTAATATAGTATCGTACCACTGCCGGCGGGGGCCCGTCGGACGTCGACACGACCACCAAGTTCCGTCCTGACCGGGCGGAAGCGACGGAAGCGTCCCGACGAGGTCCTCGGCTACGTCCCACTCTTTCAGGTGGGAGCGTCGGGGGAGGCGGGACATCGTCATCAGAGTTCGACTTGCCACGTCGTCGACGACGAGTACCCCCACTTCTCGACAGCGACGTCGTACTCACCCGCTTCGATGACAGCCATGTTCGTTCCGACCTCTTTCGCAGACAACCCGAGTTCTCGGCCGATGAGGCGTGATTTGAAGTACGTCTCCGTCTCGGCGTTCGATTTCAGGTAGTCGAGAATCCGTCGCTGTTTCTCGGTGAGTGGCTCTTCGCCCCTTTCGGCTGTCGTGGTCATTGCTCGGTCGGTACATCGGGAGAGACGCCGTTAGTTAAGCGCCGTATAGGGGGGCAGTAGGCACTTCGGGACGGACCGGATGTGATGATCGCACTGTTCATATCTTGCGCCTATCGGTCGAATCTTCGCTGATTCTACGACATCGCCTCCCGAATCGTGACAGTCTCCGTGGAAATGCTTTTAGGATTAGACAAATAACACGAACCAATGACGTTCGACCGAGAAGGACTCGCACAGTATCTCACTGACGCGACATCGGTACTCCTTCTCGCACCCGCAGACAGTGACCCCGACGACGAAGCGTGTATCGACCTACTGACTGCGACGCCGCCGGCAGAGACGAACGTGCTGAGTGTGACGACCGAAGCGACACCCGAGGAACGCCTGTCTGTCTGGCACCAGCACGCCGACGAAGGCGATCCGAAACGAGCGACCATCGTAGACGCCCGGCCGGGTGTCTCGACAGTACCACAGTCGAGTTCGGTCGCGTCAACGTCGACGGTCGACGTCGAGATGCTGGCCGCCGAAGCTGACATACTGGACGTGGGATTGACCATCGCCAGGTACCTCGGTGCTTGGGAACAGACCGACCAACCGACACAAGTCTGTGTCCACTCGGTGACAGCGTTGCTGGAGCAGTTCGATACGCACGACGTCGTCACGCTCGTCACAGGACTGAACGAACTCGCTGCCGACCTCGACGCCGGCATCCACTACCACCTCGACACGGCAACCTGCGACGAGGCAACGCTGACGACGTTGCGGCCGCTGGTCGACGCGGTAGTGGAGTACGACGGTGAGGGGTGGATAGTCGCGGATGGGACGGACGCCGACGAGCGGCCGACGTTCCGCCAGACGCCGACACCGCCAGCGGAGCGGACGGGCGTGGCGGCCGACCAGTCCGACGCCGTGTCGCTACGGTACTCCTTCGACACGGTGCTAGCGCTCCTGTCGGCACCCGTACGGAGAACGGTACTGTACCACCTCAAAGACCGAGAGGCAGGGACGATTCCACTCGACACGTTGGTCGACGAAGTGCACAGGCGGGCGACGGCAGTCCCGGGCCGAGACGTACCTCCCCGAGACCAACTCAGGAAGACGCTCGTCCACAATCATCTGCCCCGCTTGAGCGATGCCGGCGTCGTAGAGTTCGACCGAACCGACCAGAACGTCTACTACGAACCGAATCCGGCATTGGTGACCTGTCTCGACTACTTCGAGACGCTCGAACTCGGTTGACTGTGGGTGCTCCACTGAGATGAGCGACCGCCTACCGAGATGCGAGAGAGGATTCTGAGGGTTGAGCTAGGGCCCGTTAGACTCACCGTGACCCACTGGCTGTAATGGGAGGCGTTGACACAAAGCAAACGAACGTGTTCGGAACTGGCTTTTTTCCGCTCCTCGCGGAAGTCCTCACCGCGACAATGGATGGAACAATATACGACGAGATAGGCGGCCGCGAAGCGGTCGAAGCGGTCGTTTCGGACTTCTACGACGCAGTACTCGACGACGAACGGCTCGTCGAATACTTCGAGGACCAAGACATGGCGGAGCTACGTGCCCACCAGATCCAGTTCATCAGTTCGGTTACTGGCGGCCCGGTCGAGTACACCGGCGACGATATGCGGGACGCACACGCTCATCTGGACCTCGACGAGCGTGATTTCCGGGCGGTGGCCGAACATCTTGAGTCGGCGTTACGAGCCAACGGCGTCGACGACGCGGCGGTCGAACAGATTCTCTCCGAAGTCGCGGAGCTGAAAGCACCAGTCCTCAACCAATAGGCTGTCTCCGGGTCGGCATCGAATACCACCGACCTCGGTGTGTGGGTCGCGAGCCAGCACGTCTATAAGGGGCTGAGAGTGGCTACAGCGGCCGCCTGAGGCCGTTTCTGGACCGTCTGTCCGTTCGGCAGAGGTAGGCCCACGGCTGTGTGCCCTCGCGTTGGCCGCATTCGGGTTGGAGGACTACGTGAACAGTCGCTTCAGTCGGTTAGCGAGGCTCTTCGAACGGTCGCCACCGCGGCGACGCTGTGACTCGCTGTCATCGGCCGCGGTGGTGTCGTCAGCCTTGCTCGTCTCGGACGTGTCGACCTCGGCGTCACCGCCGGCGGTCTCGACTGCCTCGGCTAGCAGGCCTTCGACGTCGTTGACGGCGTCCTTGACCGTCCCCTTGACGACGGGGACGTCCGCGTCCTCGAACCGGTCACGACTGACGGACGTGTCGGCCGCGATGATTGCGGCGTCGGCCGCCTCGATGTCGGCCGCGGAGAGTTCGTTTTCCGCGCCCATCGCGCCCTGTATCTCGACGTCGATATCGTGGCCCTGCTCGGCAGCGGTCTGTTCTAAGTTCTCTGCGGCCATCTGGCTGTGTGCGATGCCTGTCGGACAAGCGGTTACTGCGACGAATTTCATGTGTCTCGGATAGTTGACTGCGCTGCACTGCGTGTTGCGGCGTGGCGAGCGCGGTCGGCGCGCTCGCTCGCGGTACTGTACTCGGTCTGGCTGACCTCAGTCTTCACTTCCGGGGTAGTGACGGCGCTCATGCTGAGTTCGTCGAGACCGAGGCCGACCAGCAGTTCCGTCAGATCGGGGTCGCCGGCCATCTCACCACACATCCCGACCCACGCGTCCTCGGCGTGTGCCCGTTCGACCGTGTGGCGAATCGCCCGCAGGACGCCCGGGTGGACGGGGTCGTGCAAGTCCCCGACCCGTTCGTTCTCCCGGTCGGCCGCCATCACGTACTGCGTGAGGTCGTTCGTCCCGATAGAGAGGAAGTCGACCCGCGCCGCGAGTTCGTCGGCCACGAACACGGCGCTTGGCGTCTCTATCATCACGCCCAGCGACGGTGTCTCGTAGGCGACGCCTCTGTCGTCGAGATCAGCGGCCGCCGAGTCGACGGCGTCGAGCGCCGCCTCCAACTCCTCGACGGTGGCGACGAGCGGGAACATGACGTTCAGTTCGCCAGCGCCGTCGGCCGCCGCCCGCATGAGCGCCCGGAGTTGGGTCGCAAACAGGTCCGAGTCCGGGTCCAGCGAGCGACGGATGCCCCGTTCGCCGAGGAAGGGGTTCTCCTCCTCCGGGAGGTCGAGGTAGGGGATGCGCTTGTCGCCGCCGATGTCGAGAGTCCGTACGACGACGCGGCCGTCAGAGAACGTGTCCAGCGCCTCGCAGACGGCCTCGTACTGCTCGTCTTCCGATGGGGGCGACTCTCTGTCGAGGAAGAGGAACTCGGTTCGGAACAGGCCGACGCCGTCTGCCCCGCGGTCGGCAGCGGCCGACAACTCCTCGGGTCGACCGACGTTCGCCGCGACTTCCACGTGGTGCCCGTCGGTCGTCTCGACGGCTTCGTCGACGACTGCAACACCGGTATCCGCGGCGGCAGCCTCGCGCTCGTCCTCGTCGGGGCCCACCAGTAACGTGCCGTCGTCACCGTCGACGACGACTTCGGTCCCCTCCGCGACGTCGTCGAGTGCATCACCGACGCCGACGACGGCCGGCAGTGCCAGCGACCCGGCGAAGATGGCCGCGTGGGAGGTCCGGCCACCGGTCACGGTCGCGAATCCGGCGACAGTGTCGGGGTCTAGTTGCGCCGTGTCGCTGGGCGTCAGTCGTTCGGCGAGGACGACACTGCCCTCGGGGACCTGTCCGAGGTTGACCCGCTCGCCGTCGGTCAACACACGGAGCAGTCGGTCACGGACGTCCCGGAGGTCGTCCGCCCGCTCGGCCATCCGGCCGTCCATGCCCTCGAACTGCTCGATGTGTTCGCCGAAGGCGTCGTCGACGGCGTTCGCGGCGGGCAGGCCGTCAGCGATGCCCGTCTCGACGGCGTCCTCTATCGTCGGGTCTTCGAGGAACTGGATGTGCGCGTCGAAGACGGCGGCCTCGTCCTCGCCGACGCGGTCGGCGGTCGCCGCGCGTTCGGCTTCGAGTTCGGCGCGGGCCGTCTCGACGGCGGCCGCGAACTGCTCGCTCTCGGTGTCGCCGTCGACGGTCACGTCCTCGGGGTCGGGAAGCGTGACTTCTGGGTCGTACCAGACGACTGTACCGAGGCCGGAGCGCGGTGTGGCCCCGGTTCCGTGGAAGGTTCGGTCTGCCATCGTCAGGCGCTCAACTCCTCCTCGGGTGTGGTCAGTATGTCTTCGAGTTCGTCGAGCACGGCCTCCGCGTCGGGACCGTCGGCGACGAGGCGGAGTTCGTCACCCTCGCCGACGCCGAGACTGGTGACGGCAATCATACTCCCCGCCTGCACGAGGTCGTCGCCCGGTTGCCCAGCAGTTACCTCCGCCTCGTAGTCGTTGACGGCCTCGACGAACGCCGCCGCCGGACGGGCGTGGAGTCCCGCCTCGGGAACGATGGTGACGGTGCGTTCGACACTCATGCGAGTGCCTCCCGGAGCGTGTCTCGTACTGCGGCCTCGTCGTCGGCCTCGTGGAGTCGCTCGCGCACGTCGTCGTGCATCAGAGAGCGCGAGAGCGAACTGAGGATGCTGAGGTGGTCCTCGCCGCCTTCCTCCGGGACGAGGATGAGGAAGACGAGCGTCGCGGGCTCACCGTCCATCGAGCCGAAGTCTACGCCCTCCTCAGAGCGGGTGAACGCCAGCGAGGGTCGCGAGACGGCGTCTGTCTTCGCGTGCGGGATACCGATACCCATGCCGACGCCGGTGGTCGTCTGTTCCTCGCGGGCCAGCAGGGCATCGAGGGCCGTCTGTCGGTCCTCGACACGGCCGGCGTCAACCAGCAGGTCTAGCAGGTGTTCGATACAGGCTTCCTTCTGCGCAGGTGGTTCGGCCAGCGAGACGTGGCTCGCCGGGAGCAGTTCGTCGATGTCGTCCTGTTGAATTGCGTCTGTCATTGTGTCTCTCGTGGGGGGTCAGCTATCCGCGCGCTACCGTTCGTACGTTCTCAGTCGTCGCTCGGCGTCGCGTTCGCCGCTTCCTGTTCGGCCTCGATTCGGTCCTCGAAGTCGGGTTTGACGAGCGTGGCGATGGTCGCGGTGACCAGCGAGCCAAGCAGGATGCACCCGAGGAACATCAGGGGCTTGTTCGACAGCAACACGACGAAGATGCCGCCGTGCGGGGCGGGCATCGTCACGCCCATCGCCATCGACGCGGCGCCGCCGACCGCACTCCCGGCGACGACCGAGGGGATGACGCGGAGCGGGTCGGCCGCCGCGTAGGGAATCGCGCCCTCGGTGATGAACGACGAACCCAACACGACGCCGCTCTTGGCGTTCTCGTACATCTCGGCCGCGTACTTGTGCGGGGCGATGAAGTTGGAGACGGCCAACCCGATAGGTGGCACCATCCCGCCGATCATCACGGCGGCCATCGGCGCGTAGATACCTTCGGTGATGAGGCCCGTAGAGAAGACGTAGGCCACCTTGTTGACGGGGCCGCCCATGTCGAACGCCATCATCCCACCGAGGATGAGACCGACGACGACGGCCTGCCCGCCCTGCATCGACTCTAAGAACCCGGTGAGGCCCTGATTCGCGAGGGCGACGGGTACGCCCAGCACGAAGAGCATGATGGGTGTGAGGACGGCCATCGTCGCGACCGGAATGACCAACACTGGCATCATCGGCTGAATGAATCCCGGTACGTCGAGCTGTTTGAACCACCGTGCGACGTACCCGGCCAGCAGACCAGCGACGATGGCACCGAGGTAGCCGGCCCCCGCACCGCCGCCCGAGAGGCCGATGACGCCGGCCGCTTGTTCGATGACCGTCCCCTGCTGGAGGATGTACGCCAGCAGGAACCCGGGCGCCAGCCCGGGGCGGTCGGCGATAGCGTACGCGATGTACGCCCCCAGGATGGGCACCATGATGGTCAGGCCTGCGACGCCGATCTGGGCGAGGAACCATCCGGCGGAGCCGGTGTTCTCGAAGACGGCCTGTGTGTCACCGACCGCGTAGGCGACGGCGAGGAAGATGCCTCCGATGGTGACGAAGGGAATCATGAACGACACGCCGGTCATCAAGTCCTCCTTGACGGAGGTCACGTGAGCGCGGAGCGCGCTTTCGATTTGGTTGCTATCGGACATTGCGAACTACATCGCAGGCGTCGTCAATAGTTGTACATAAATATTCGCGTTAGTGATTGTTTGTGAGAGTGTCTGACCGACACAATAGTTCCAGTGACCGATTATGACTGGTTCGGAAGATGTGGGGAGTGCAAAATAACACACATATGGGTGTTAGTCTTTGTCTGAAGCGACGGTCCGTCGGTCGGACCTCGCTCGCCGCGCGCCCCGGGTCTTTAACCGTCTCACTCGCCCACGTACGCGCATGAAATCGACCGAGACCACCGGTGACCCCGCACGGTTCGACGTCGAGCACATCGGTGGTATCGAATCGGCGACAGTCGAGATATCACCGGGGGTGACGATACTGGCGGGCCGGAACGCGACGAACCGAACCTCGTTCCTGCAGGCGATAATGGCTGCCCACGGGAGCGACTGGACGACCGTCAAAGGGAGCGCGGACCGCGGTCGCGTCGAACTGTCGCTGGGCGGCGAGAGGTACGCGCGGACGGTTACCAAAACGGAGAGCGGCGTCGTGGGGTCCGGTTCCGGAGTACTCTCGGACTCGACGCTCGCGAACCTCTTCGCGTTCCTCCTCGAGGACAACGATGCGCGCCAAGCAGTCGTACGTGACGACGACTTACGTGAGATACTCATGCGACCGGTCGACCTCGCGGAACTGCGCCGGGAGATTCGGAATGCCGAACAGCGTAAGGCGGCTATCGACGACGAACTCGACGAGGTGGCGTCGCTGAAGCAAGACCTCCCCGACCTCGAACAGCGGCGGTCGACACTCAGGGCGGAAATCGATGACGTTCGGGACGAACTTCAGTCGGTCGAGGCCGACATCGACGACCGGACGCTGGACCCCGAAATAACTCGTCAAAACAAGAACGAACTGGAGACGGCACTCGACGAACTACAGGCGACACGGTCCGAACTCAGACACGTCCGGGAAGAGATACAGACCGAACAGGAGAGTATCAGCGCCTTACGCGACGAGCGAGGGAGCCTCGCAGCGGAGCGAAGTAGTCTGACGGACGCGCCGGAAGAACGGCTCGAAGAGACGAAAGCCGAACTTACCGCGCTTCGCGAGCGCAAACGCGACCTCTCCGAGTACACGACCAGATTGCAAAACGTCATCAGGTTCAACGAGGAGTTGCTCGCAGGTGAACACACACAGATCACGGAGGCGATAGCCGCGAAACCGGAGACCGTTGGCGACATTACAGACCAACTCTACCGCGGGTCGAAGACGACCTGTTGGACCTGCGGGTCGCGGGTGAAGCGCGAACGAATCGAGTCGACGCTCGAGACGATGCGTAACCACCGCGAGGAGACCCTCTCCGAAATAGACGATATCGAGGCGGACCTCGGTGAACTGAGAGAGGAACGTGACGACATCGAGTCGGCGGTCGAACGACGCGCGAACCTGAACGAGACGATATCGGACATCGACGCCGAAATCGAACGGCGACAGTCGACGGTCACCGACCTTCGGGAGCGTCGTGACAATCTATCCAACCGAGTCGCCGAACTCGAAGACCGCGTGTCATCGTTACGTTCCGAGGAGTTCGACGAAGTACTCGACCTACATACCGAGGCCAACGAACTGGAGTTCGAGCTCGACCGCCTCGAATCGGAACTCGACGAGTTGAACGAGGAAATAGAAGAGATAGAGGCCGAAATCAGGCGTGAGGAATCGTTGGTCTCGCAGCGACAGGATACCGTCGCCGAACTCATCGACTTGCGGACCCGAATCGACCAGATAGAGAGTGAGGCGACTGAGCAGTTCAACGAGCGGATGGACGATCTGCTCGACATCCTCGGGTACGAAAACCTCGAACGGATATGGCTGGAACGGACCGACCAGCCCACCGACGCCGTCGACCAGATAGCGGCGGAAGACGTCATCGAAGGGTCGACGTTCGAACTACACGTCGTCAGGAGTTCCGAAGGCGGGACCGTCTACGAGGACACGATCGCCCACCTCAGCGAGAGCGAGCGTGAGGTCACCGGACTCGTGTTCGCCCTCGCCGGCTACCTCGTTCACGACGTCCATCAGGAAGTCCCGTTCATGTTACTCGACTCGTTGGAGGCAATCGACGCAGAGCGCATCGCGGCGCTCGTAGAGTACTTCGCCTCGTATCCGACGTACCTCGTCGTCGCGTTACTCCCCGAAGATGCAGAGGCGCTCCCGGACGACTACCATCGAGTGACCGACATCGGCTAGTCCTGCTCACAGCGACAGCCGCCGCGACGGAGGAGGTCACCGACGCTGAACTGCCCACCGCAGTCCTGACACAGGATTTCGACGCTGACGAACACGCGATACTCACCGACGGCTAGCCGTTCGTTGTTGCGCAATCGGTCGACGGTGTCTCGGACCACGGTTTCTACCCTGGACTGCAATCGGTCGATACTGTCGCGTTCTCGCTGTACCTGTTCCGTGTTTTCGTTCTGGTAGCTCGCACCGCGAACGTTCGTGAGATAGTGCCGAATCGCCTGATAAGTGACGAAGTCGTCTTCCAGACTGGCGACGTCGACACCGCCGCGTTCGAGGCGGTTGCGTGCTTCCACGCGTTGACCAGCGCTGACGTCGTCGTCGTCGGTCAACAGACGATAAAAATTGGCCGGCTCTCCGTCGACGACGTCCATCCCGGCGTCACGAATCGCGGCGACGAGGAGCGCCCGATTGAACCGGTCGGCGAGCGAGCGAAGACTCTGGCGCTCCTGGCCCTCGCCGAGCCACGCCGCTTCGAGTTCCGCGCCGAGCGGCTCCAAATCGTACTCGTCTAGCAGCCGTTCGACCTTCGATTGCCTGCCGACGTCCGAGTCAGTTCCCATTGTTTGGAAGACGAGGCGTCGTGACAAATCAGTTGATACTGGAAGCTCCTTCAGGCGACGCCGTTGGTTCCTCGTGGGGGCAACCGTTCGCTAGCCGAGCAGATATCAGACCCAGAATGTGGATGGATAGGTGTGTACATCCGAATTCAGTCACAGATAGAGTCAGTAGTCGTGATTTCGACCCGCCTTAGAGAGTTTTCTGGATTATTCAGGTTTGAAGGATGGCATATTCGAAATTGAGGCATTATTCGGATTCATATACCACCCTCTGTTACCAAATCTGCCTATATTCCGTCATATAAAGACAAGTTCCAAATTACGATATCGTATACTACTATTTAGGCACTGCTTGTACTGAAAATAGAACTCTATAAAATAGATGGCGTAGTTTGAAATATATACACGATATTATGGTCGCCAAAGTGTGAGATGGCCATTCGGAAGCGGGATACGCGTCACGAATGCGTCTCAGTCGAGGACGTGCGCGGTCTCGTAGTGTGTCCGGAACGCGAACCACAGACCGTGGCGGCCGGCGATTCGGTCTCTGGTCGCGCCGTCGGCCCGGAGGGCGTTCCGTTCGACGAGCCACTCTGTCCCCTCGCCGTCGACGAGGCCGTCTGCGGTTCGCTCGACGGGGGTCGGTGGGGATTCGTAGACGGCCACGTCGCCGGTGGCGTCGAGGAACGCGACCACCTCCTGCCCGCCGACGGTCCCCGACACGACGTCGTCAGCGTCGAGGTCCTCGACTGAGACGACCCACACCGCATCCGGATCACTCCCGGTGATGCCGTAGACGGAGGCCTTCTCTGGGAGACGGTCGTCGGCTCTCTGGACGCCCGGTTGGACGATTTCCTCTCTGTTCCAATAGTGTTCGAAGAAGCCGACGTTGCCGTCGTAGAAAGAGTAGTCGTAGTCGTAGCCGGTGTCGATATCTAGCGCGAGGGTGTCGGGGTACTCGGCCCGCCAGTCGGCCCAGGTGGTTTGCGTGACCGCGAACTGGTCGAGGAAGAGACCAGAATCACGTTCCAAATAATGGCCTCCGATGGGGGTGCCGCTGTGCTGGTCCCATAGCGTCTCGGTCTCCTCGTCGTACATCACCTTGTTGCCCGACAGCAACATACCGGAACTTCCGAATGTCAGCGTCTCCTCTCCGATGCGCCGGTCGTAGAGGATAGGGGCGTTGCACAGTGTGCAGTAGGTGAGACTGACCGGGACGCCGGACAGAGTAGCGTTCAGGAGTTCGTGGGGGAAGAGTACCCACCGAGGTACGGCATAGGCGGTTCCGTCGAGTTCGAAGCCGAAGACCGTGTCTTCCGCTTCCAGATATCTGTCCTGATCGCCGCCGCTCCCCGTAGCGTCGACGGCCTCGCCCGGGACGAAGTCCGGTGCGTTCAGCGCAGCGAGGAACGACCGGTCGCAGTTCCCCCACCGAATGTCCTGCACGTCGAAATCTCGTGGCCCACAGTCCAGCAGTCCGCCAACCGGTGGGAGATACGAACGGTAGAGCCTGAGTTTCCAGTCCTCGAAGCCTACCAACGGGTCGATGTCCTGTTGGGAGTACCACGACTCCCACTCGACCCACGCGTGGTCGGAGTCGAAGTCCGGATCCGTCAACGCCGCCAGCGCGTCGCGGACACCGGGCCAACGGACTTCAGGGAGGTCGAGGTACCGCGGTGGGTCGCGTTCTCTGAGGGCAGCGGGGAACCCGAACTCGG
This sequence comes from Haloarcula rubra, assembly GCF_019599465.1. Lineage (GTDB taxonomy): Archaea > Halobacteriota > Halobacteria > Halobacteriales > Haloarculaceae > Haloarcula > Haloarcula rubra. The sequence continues at coordinate 34,080 of NZ_RKLR01000014.1, read as the reverse complement.
CCCAGTCGTTCGCTATCGCGTCGATGACGAGGACTTCGAAGAGATGTGGGACTACACGCTGGTCACCCACGTCCCCAAGTGCCTCAACGGCATCAGCGTGGGCGTCGGCATCTCGCTCGAGAAGGCGATTCACCAGAGTCTGTAACCGCTCGTCAGAAGGGGTCGTCTCTCTCTCAGTCACGATATCGTACGACGAGGGGCGTGGTAAAAACTGTACTGCCGCGGTCGTCGGTACAGCGACAACGGGGGGATTAAGTGACTGGTTCTCACAGTTCGACGTACATGCGCGACGACGATAGCGACGCCGCCACAGACGGTGGTATCCAACTCGCCCCAACGGCGAGCGACGAGCGAGCGGACTACGACTACGTCGGCGGGTCTGTCGAGCGGCCGGGTCTCGTCTCCGACCTCGAAACGAGAGTCGACGGCGAGGTTCGGTTCGACACCTACACTCGGCAACTCTACGCGACAGATGCCAGCGCCTACGAGGTGACACCTATCGGTGTCGTCTTCCCTACCTCGACGGCGGAGGCGGCCAGCGTCGTCTCCTACTGCGCCGAGCGTGACATACCCGTCCTTCCCCGGGGCGGAGGGACGAGTCTCGCGGGCCAGACCGTGAACGAGGCGGTCGTACTGGACTTCACACGACACATGGACGGCGTGATATCGATGGACCCCGATACCCGTCAGGCCCGCGTGCAGGCCGGGACAGTACTCGCCGACCTCAACGACAGGGCGGCCGAGTACGGGCTGACCTTCGGACCAGACCCCGCTGCGGGCAACCGGAGCGCCATCGGTGGCGCCATCGGTAACAACTCGACGGGCGCGCACTCGCTCGTCTACGAGAAGACCGATCACTACGTCGAGGAGTGCGAGGTGGTTCTCGCGGACGGCACTGTCACCACGTTCGGCGAGGTGGCGGTCGAAGACCTCCGAGACCGTGCGGACCCCGACGGTGAGGACCTCGAAGCACGTATCGCCGCCGGCGTCCTGTCGCTACTCGACGACCACGCCGACGAGATAGACGAACGCTATCCCGAACTCAAGCGTAACGTCTCGGGATACAACCTCGACCGCCTGGTCGCCGAGTACGAAGGCGAGTACGGGGAGGCAGGGACCGTCAACCTCGCCCGTCTGCTCGCCGGCAGCGAGGGAACCCTCGCCGTCGTCACCGAGGCGACCGTCTCGCTCGAACCACTCCCAGAGACGAAATCGGTCGCCCTGTTGACTTACGACAGCGTCGTCGAGGCGGTCAGTGACGTCCGACACGTGCTCGACCACGACCCGGCGGCGGTCGAACTCATCGACGACGTACTCATCGACCTCGCGTCCGACACGACGGAGTTCGCCGACGTGGCGGCGAAACTCCCCGACCGGACGCGGGCCGCCCTGCTGGTGGAGTTCTACGCCGACGACGACGAACACGGCCGCGACCAGGTGGCGGACCTGCTGGCCGATCGGGTGCCGGACGACGATAGTGACGAAACAGCCACCGAGGTCGACCGGTACGCGTTCGACGCTCTGGAGGCCTACGACGCCGACGAGCGCAAAGAGATTTGGAAGCTCCGAAAGTCCGGACTCCCAATCCTGCTCGGGCGGACGAGCGACGCCAAGCACATCAGCTTCCTCGAAGACTGTGCTATCCCGCCGGAACACCTCCCAGAGTTCGTCAGCGAGTTTCAGGACGTTCTCGAAGCGAACGACACGTTCGCCTCGTTCTACGCCCACGCGGGCCCGGGCGTGTTACACGTCCGGCCGCTCGTGAACACGAAATCTCAGACCGACCTCGACGCGATGGAGAACATCGGCGAGGCCGTCACCGACCTCGTGGTGGAGTTCGGCGGGTCCGTCTCCGGCGAGCACGGTGACGGCCGCGCCCGCACGCAGTGGAACCGAAAACTGTACGGCGAACGGCTCTGGGAGGCGTTCCGCGACCTGAAGACGGCGTTCGATCCCGACTGGCTCCTCAACCCCGGCCAGGTCTGTGGCGACGTCTCGCTGACCGAGAATCTACGCTTCGACCCCGAGTACGAGTTCGACGCCGGGTTCGACTCGGCGCTGGAGTGGGACAACGAGAACGGTATGCAGGGGATGGTCGAACTGTGTCACGGCTGTGGCGGCTGTCGCACCCAGCAGTCCGAGGGGGGCGTGATGTGTCCGACCTTCCGGGCGGCAGACGAAGAAGTCACGTCGACCCGGGGCAGAGCCAACATGCTCCGGCAGGCGATGAGCGGCGACCTGCCGGACGACCCGACCGACGACGAGTTCGTCTCCGAGGTCATGGACCTCTGTATCGGCTGTAAGGGGTGTGCCCACGATTGTCCGAGCGAGGTGGACATGGCAAAACTGAAAGTCGAGGTCGAACACGCCCATCATCAAGAACATGGTGCGGGCCTCCGCGAACGGGTGTTCGCCAACGTCGACACGTTGGCCCGCCTCGGGAGTACGCTCGCCCCGCTCTCGAACCTCGGCCCGAAGCTTCCGGGTGCACGGGCGTTGATGGAAAAGACGCTAGGTATCGCTCGTGAGCGCTCGCTCCCGACGTTCGAACGTGAGAGCTTGCAAGACTGGTTCGAGTCCCGTGGGCCACAGGTCACAGAGACCGAAGCCGACCGGAAGGCCGTGTTGTTCCCCGACACGTACACGAACTTCAGCCACCCCGAAGTAGGGAAAGCCGCAGTTCGGGTCCTCGAAGCGGCCGGCGTTCACGTCGACTTGGCCGACGTGACCGACAGCGGGCGGCCGGCGTACTCCAAAGGGTTCGTCGACGCCACCCGCGAGACGGCACGCGAGGCTGTCGACGCGCTGACCCCTCGCGTCGCGAACGGATGGGACATCGTCGTGGTCGAACCCAGCGACGCGGTGATGCTCCAGTCGGACTATCTGGATCTGCTCTCGGGCGAGGACGTCGAGACACTCGCAGTCAACAGCTACGGGGTCTGTGAGTACCTCGATATCTTCCGACTGGACGATAACCTGTCGCTCGATGCCCCGGGGCGCTCGATGGCCTACCACGGGCATTGTCACCAGAAAGCGACGAAGAAGGACCACCACGCCGTGGGTGTCCTGCGGCGGGCGGGCTACGAAGTCGACCCGCTCGATTCGGGCTGCTGTGGCATGGCCGGCAGTTTCGGCTACGAGGCCGAACACCACGCGATGAGCATGGCTATCGGTGACACGCTCGAAGGCCAGGTGAGTGACAGCGAGGCGGGAGCCGTCGTCGCGCCCGGGGCGTCCTGTCGAACACAACTCGCGGACCTCGACGTCGACACGGACGGGACGTTCGCCGGGGTCGACCGGGACGAACCACCGACGCCCATCGAAGCGATAGACGCAGCACTATCTGGCGCTGGTCGGTAAGCCGACATCCTGCCTCGCCCGTTCGAGTAACGGATCGTCCCTGCCGACCGGCGAGGCCAGTGTCGGCCACTGACATCGATGTTACCAAACCTTCATACTCTGTTCGACGTATGTGAGCGTATGGCGCAGGACAGCCTATCCCGGTACAGTATCGACGCCGACTGGAGTTCGCTCTACATCGGTGGGGAGTGGCGCGCGAGCGACAGCGGGGATACGATAGCCGTGACCGACCCGTCCACACGTGAGACGGTCACAGAGGTTCCCCGTGGCAACGACGCCGATGTGGACGCGGCCTACGAGGCGGCCGCCGAGGCCCAGACTGAGTGGGAACAGACGCCGCCGGCACGCCGCGAAGAACTCGTCCAGAACCTCCTGCAGACGATGGACGAACACAGCGAAGAAATCGTCGACCTGCTGGCGACGGAGGCCGGTCAGATAGAGGGGATGGGCGAGACGTCCGTCCACCTCGCCGAGGACCAGATAGCCGAGGCCGCGACACTACCCCGGCGGATGAAAGGTGAACACGCCGCCTCGAACATCCCCGGCAAAGAGAACGTCGTCCAGCGAGAGCCACAGGGCGTCGTGACGGTCATCTCTCCGTGGAACTTCCCACTGAACCTCTCGGCGCGAGCCATCGTCCCGGCCGTCGCCGCAGGAAACACCGTCGTCGTCAAGCCGGCGACTAACACGCCGGTCGTGGGTGGTCTCCTGTTCGCTCGACTGTTCGAGGACGCGGGCTTCCCCGAGGGGGTCATCAACGTCGTCACCGGCCGCGGGTCGGAAATCGGCGACGCCGTCGCCAGTCACGACCAGAGCGACGTAGTCGCGTTCACTGGGTCGACCGAAGTCGGTCGGCGCGTCGCCGCAGCGGCCGGCGAGAACCTCGCCGAGGCCGCGATGGAACTCGGCGGCAACAACGCTCACATCGTCACCGACGACGCCGACCTCGAACAGGCCGTAAACGCCGGTGTCTTCGGGTCGTTCGCCCATCAGGGACAGGTCTGTATCTCAATCAACCGCCATCTCGTCCACGAGGACGTCTACGACGAGTACGTCGAGAAGATAGCCGAGCGAGCAGAGAACCTGCCGGCCGGGAGCGCCCACGACCACGTCGTCGTCGGCCCCATCATCGACGAGTCACAGCGAGACGAGATTCTGGACTACGTCGAACGGACCGTCGACGCCGGAGCGACGCTCGAGACCGGCGGCGAGACGGTCGAACTCGACGGCGTCGAGGACTCGCTGGTCGTCGAACCGACCGTGCTGTCGGACGTGACCAACGACATGGCCGCCGCATGCAACGAGCACTTCGGCCCGGTGGTTCCAGTCATCCCGTTCTCGGACGTCGACGAGGCGGTCGAACTCGCCAACGATACCGAGTTCGGTCTCTCCGGGTCGGTTCACGCCGGCGACGTGGGCGCGGGCAAGCGCATCGCCCAGCGGATGGAGACCGGCATGGTCCACGTCAACGACCAACCGATAAACGACGAGGCCCACGTGCCGTTCAGCGGGACCGGCGCGTCCGGCGTCGGCGGCTACAACACCGACGACTTCCTCGACGAGGCGACCGAGAAGAAGTGGATATCGCTCCAGCACGAGGACCGCGAGTTCCCGTTCTGAGATGTTGGACGAGACGGTCTGTATCGTCGCCGGCGGGGGGAACGGCCTCGGCGAGGCGGCGGCCCACGAACTCGCCGACCACGGCGCGACCGTCGTGGTGAACGACCGTGGGACCTCTGTCTCGGGTGAGGGGAGCGACGCGGCCGTCGCCGAACGGGTCGCGGTCGACATCCGCGAGGCTGGCGGTGAGGCGACGGCCCACCACGGCGACGTGAGCGATTTCGAGTACGCGGACCGCCTCGTCGAGGAGACGGTCGCCGAACACGGTCGACTCGACTTCGTCGCGAACTTCGCTGGCATCCTCCGGGACGGGATGAGCTACAAACTCGACCCCGAGGACTGGACGGCCGTCGTCGAGACTAACCTCACCGGCCAGTTCGCACCGCTCCGTGCAGCGTGTGGCCACTGGCGAGAAACTGGCGAGGACGGCTTCGACCGCCAGCGCTCGTACCTGGCTGTCAGCGCCGGGGCCGCCCGCGGGAACCTCGGACAGGCCAACTACGCCGCCGCGAAAGCGGGCGTGCTCGGGATGGTACGCTCGGTGTCGACGGAGATGCACCGCTCGGACGTACGTGTCAACGCGCTCGTCCCGAACGGCTACACGCGGATGACCGAGACGGTCCCCGAGGAACACCGCCCATACACCCGCGAGGAGATGCCGCCCGAGAAAGTGGCACCGATGGTCGCGTACCTCGCCAGCGAGGCGGCTGAAGACGTGACAGGGTGTACGCTCTACGCTGGCGGCGACCGCGTGGGCGTCTTCTCGGACCCGGCCATGGAAGCCGTCGGCGTCAAGCCGGACGGTTGGACGGTCGACTCGCTGGCCGACCACTTCCGCGAGGACGTGGCCGAGGACTGCGACCTGACCCGGACGGACGCGCACTTTTGAGTGTGCGACGTCCCCGCCTTCGCCACGGAATCGGTCGGCCAGAAGGGCATCTTTTATCACGGTTTCCGTCGATATCTCGTCTATGCGATTCGTCCGCTACGACGACGACCAGTTAGGCTTGCTCACAGACGACGGTACCGGAGTCATCGCACTGAGCGACCGCCTCGGCCTCGACGGCGACGAACCTCTCGTCGAGTACATCGAGGGCGACTACGACGCCAGTGAGTACGAAGACGCCGACGCCGACCACGCCGTCACCGACGTAGATATCGGCTCACCCGTGGGTCGGCCCGGAAAGGTCATCGCTGCGCCGCTGAACTACGAGAACCACATCGAGGAGGCGTTGTCGGACCGCGACATCACCACCGAAGAGTGGTTCTCCATCAAGGACAAGGGCTACTTCCTGAAGGCCCCCTCCAGCGTCGTCGGCCCGGACCACGGCATCGAACTGCCCTTCACGGACAGGCGGACGGACCACGAGGTAGAACTGGCATTCGTCATGGAGGGCGACATCAAGGACGTGCCCGCCGAGGAGGCGTGGGACCACATCTTCGGATACACCATCCTGCTCGACATCTCGCTCCGGGGCGACCAGGACCGCTCGAACCGGAAGTCCTACGACACGTTCACGGTAATCGGCCCGTGCGTGACCACCGCCGACGAGATCGACGACCCGCAGGACCTCCAGATGGAACTGCAACTCAACGGCGAACGCCGCCAGTACGAGAACACCGGCGACATGGTGTACACCTGCGCCGACGTCGTGCAGTACGCCTCGCTCGGGGCCACGCTGGAGACCGGTGACGTGATTACCACGGGCACGCCCGAGGGCGTCAGCGAACTCTCCGACGGCGACACCATCGAGGCCGAAATCGAGTCCGTCGGTTCGATGACCGTCGACGTCACCGAACGCGACGTGAGCTACGCAGAGGCCGACGTCCAGAAGGGCGGCCAGGAGTAACCGAGACGAACGACCGCGGTCGGCTCATACCACTTCTTCGCGGTTCCGAGTCTCACGTAGCGGTGCTGCTGACCGCGACCCAGAATGGAGAGGGGTAGGCTTAAGAAAACGGACAGCGAAGGGCTGATAATCGATGGCACTCCTCGAAGTCGACTCGATAGACGTGTCGTACGGGAACGTGCAGGTGCTGTGGGACGTAAGTCTCTCCGTAGAGAAAGGCGAGACGGTCGCACTGCTCGGTGCGAACGGCGCGGGCAAGACGACTACGCTCAAGACCATCTGTGGCGACCTGACGCCGACAGCCGGCGAGGTCCGGTTCCGAGGCGAGGACATCGGAGCGATGCCCTTCGAAGACGTCGTCAAAGAGGGGATCGCACACGTCCCCGAGGGCCGAGAGATATTCACGGACAGCAGTATCCGTGAGAATCTCGAACTCGGTGCGTACGTCGACCGCAGTAAGATGGACGAACGGCTGGAGACAGTGTACGATATCTTCCCCCGACTAGAGGAACGGGCCGACCAGCGCGCCGGTACGCTCTCGGGCGGCGAACAGCAGATGCTCGCCATCGGGCGTGGCCTGATGAGCGACCCCGACTTGCTCCTACTCGACGAGGCGAGTCTCGGCCTCGCACCGGTCCTCGTTGACGACGTGTTCGAGGCCATCGAGCGCATCAACGAGCAAGGGACGACCGTCTTACTGGTCGAACAAGACATCTACAACGCGCTCCGGGTGGCGGACCGCGGCTACGTCATTAAGACGGGACGAATGACGCTCTCCGGAACGGCCGCGGAACTCGCACAGGACGAGCGGGTCGAAGAATCGTACCTCGGGGCCTGAATCCGAGTCAGCACAGAACGGCAATTCGTTTTTGAGCCGTGTCGCAACCTAAAGAGGGCGAGCAGTCGGTCAGTCCTCGTCGGAAACTACGTCCGGGTCCGTGCCCGGCGTCGCGTCACTGGACTTCGGGGCCGCCGACGCGCCACCTCTGCCGACGTCGGTAATGAGGTAGTCCTCCGCGAGACCGTACAGGCCCTGCGGGAGGAAGATGATGAACAGGATGATGAGTGTGCCCTCGATAGTGGTCGCGACGCTCCCGACGATAGCTGCCAGACCGGTGTCCAGCAGGAGGAACAGCGCCGATCCGAGTATCGGACCGGCGAACGTGCCCATCCCACCGAGGATGACGATGACGAGCGAGTCGATGGTCCACGTCACCGCGAGCGTCGATTCGGGGTTGATGTACAGCGTGTAGTGGCCGTAGAGTCCGCCGGCGAGTCCGGCGAAGAACGACGAGACGACGAAGGCGTACATCTTGTACTTCAGCGGGTTGACGCCGAGGCTACTTGCGGCCTCCTCGTCGTCGTGGATGGCCTTCATGCCCAGACCACCTGCACCACGGACGATACGGTAGGTCACCGCGATAGTGAGTACCGTCGCGACGAGCGTCAACAGGAACATCACGTCCCCGTGACCCACGAAGTCGTTGATGGCCAGGTCGCCCTGCACGTAGTAGCCGGTCGACCCGCCGGTGAGCGAACGCTGGTCCAGCATCACCAGTTCGATGACCGCCGCCAGTGCGAGCGTCCCGATGGCGAAGTAGTGACCACTCAGTCGGAAGATGATGGGGCCGATAATCAGCGCGATGAGCGCGGCGGCCACACCGCCGACGACCACCGCGACCAGTATCGGTAGCTGTATCGACGCCGGGAACCCCGCCGCAGAGGGTGTAGTCAGCCAAGCGGCGACGAACGCGCCCATGCCGAAGAACGCGGCGTGTCCCAGCGAAATCTGTCCCGCGTACCCCGCGAGCAGGTTCCACGAGACGCCGAGCATCACGAACACGAGTCCGGTGAGGATGAGGCCAGTCAGCGCGTCCGTCGTCACGAACGGTACCGCCAGTAGTGCCAGCACCACCACGCCGATGACGGCTCGGAGGCGACGGTTCGCGAGCAGTGGTTTCTCGGGATGCCGTTCGAGGAAGCTCACTCACCACCACCTCCGGTGCCGAACAGCCCCTCGGGTTTGAGGAGCAACACGCCGAGGAAGATGAGCAGGCTCACCACGTTGCGGTAGCCGCCGCCGAGGTACAGCGCCCCGAGGTTCTCGGAGACGCCGAGGATGACGCCGCCGACGAGCGTCCCGAGGATGCTCCCGACGCCACCCAGTACCACGACCGCGAACGCCTTCAGTAGGTACGACCATCCGACGAAGGGGTTGATGGGGAACAGCATCGACAGCAGCGCGCCGGCCGCGCCGGCCAGCGCCGTCCCGATGCCGAGCGTGATGATGTAGATACGGTCGGTGTCGATACCCATGTATCGGGCCGCGGTCCGGTTCTGTGCCGTCGCACGGATTGCCTGTCCCGTCTTGGTGTACTGCAGGAACGCCCACGTCGCACCGATGAGGACGACGGCGACGACGAACGTCACCGTCCGAGGTAGGGAGAGGAAGGCGAACCCGAGGTTGATGCCGTCGCCGGGGATTCCGAGGTCGGCAGTCCGCGCATCACCGCCGAGGACTAGCTGGCCGATATTCTGGAGTATCAGCGCGAGACCGAACAACACGATGATGGGCTGTTCGATGCCCTCGCCGACGACGTGTTTCAACAGCACCTTCTGGAGGACGATTCCGAGGACGAACAGCAACCCCATCGCGATGAACATCCCCACGAGTGGCGTGATGCCAGTCGCAGCGAACACGAGGATGGCGACGTAGGCACCCACCATCAGCATGTGGCCGTGGGCGAGATTCACGATGTCCATGATACCGAACACGAGCGACAGGCCAAGCGCTGCGACGGCGTAGATGCCCCCGAGCAGTATCCCGTTGACAATCGACTGTGAGACGAGTTCCCCAGCTACCATTGGTGGTTCAGCGCTCGCTCCACGATGGGATGGGGTATTTGAACTCGAGGGCACGCTGGGAGCCAGTGTTCGGGTAAGCCAGTCGCTGCGCACCGTCCCACCACTGCCCGGTCGGTGCGGTCAGGTCGCCCTCGGCCGGGAGCCCGTTGTCCTCGAAGCCGAACTCGCCGATGACCGTCTGGAACGTCTCGCTACGGAGCGCGCTCTGGATGGCGTCGGCCTCGGTCGACCCCGCGGCCTGCACTGCCTGCAGAGCGACCTGCGTGAGGTTGTAGGAGCCACCGACGTTGACCGGCATGTACTGACTCTCGGTGTCGTACTCGCTCATGTAGGACTCGCGAAGGCGTTGGTTGCCGTTGCCCGTCAGGCCGGGTACCCACCCCGGACACATCAGCGCGTACGCACCCGCGTCGCTGAGCGCCGACCACCACGCCGACGGGTCGGCCCCGCGGACGAACTTGAGCATCTTCGGCGACCAGTTGTTCGACTGCATCTGGTTGACCGCCGTGATACCGCCGCCCGGCGTCGGATTCGACAGCAAGACTTCGACGTCAGCGCTCTGAGACTGACTGATGAGTGTCGAGAAGTCCTGCGAGCCGATTTCGAACGTCTCACGCAGGACGATATCGTACCCGGCGTCACCCAGTCGGTTCTCCCAGTAGTCGGCCTGCTCTTTGCCCCACCCTGAGTTCGGTTCCCAGATGCCGACCCGGTTCGGTCGGTTGCCCTCCGGGATAAGTTCGAGTGTCCCGAGCGTCGAGCGAGCGACGTCACGGGACTTCGGGAAGGGTGCGTACGTCCACTCGTAGTTGTCGTTTCGGTGGGGCGCCTCGTACGCGAAGGCGATTCCGAGGAACGGGAGGTTCTGGTTCTCGGCGAAGGCGCTCCCCGCGGTGACCAGCAGACTGGAGAAGCTCCCCCAGATCATGTCGACGTCGTTGTTGCTGGTCATCTGCTGCAGGTTTTGGCGGAGCGTCTGGGCGTCACTCTCGTCGTCCTGCAGGATGAGTTCGACGTCGCGGTCGAGTTGTTCGTTCATCCTTGCCTGCCCGAGTTCGTACCCGCGCCGGAGGTCCTGTCCGAGCGAGGAGAACGCTCCCGTCTCGGGAATCGTTCCGGCTATCGTCAGCGTGTCGTCGCCGCCGCCACCCCCGCCGCCGAACGCACATCCGGCGAGACCGGCCATCGCAGCAGCACCGGCAGTTCCTTTGAGATACGACCGACGTGTGACTGGGCTATCGTCGTTGACCATACCGTATAGGCTGATATAGATGATAGATTATAAAGATACCCGTTATTGCGAGGGTAGTGTCACACCGGGAGATGGTACGAGCGGGTCCGGAGACCAGCCGGTCGACAGGTACTGGCGTTACGACGAGGGGCTGGCCTCGGCGTAGAAGTTCATCGCCTCGAACACCGGTCGGTCGGTCATCCCGAGCAGGATGGCCTCCCCGTCGTCGGGTTCGTGATGATGGGTCGCGTCCGGCGGGACCACGAAGATGTCCCGCTCGCTCCACTCGAGTGCCTCGCCGTCGACGTGGGTCGCACCCGCTCCTTCGACGACGAAGTAGACTTCCGTCGCGTTGTGGAAGTGAGCGTCAGTCGCCTCCTGCAACAGTTGGGCGCGGAACGACATCGTCGGGAATAGTGGTGGCGACCCGGTCGCGGGATTGACGTACGAGAGGCTGTATCCGTCGTACGGGTCCGGCTCGTCGTTCTCGGCCCGCTGGTGCAGCGACTGGACCATCTCGGACCACTTGAAGCGGTACGGCGGCGTCGCCTCGCGGATGCCCTCGAACGGGCCAGGGATGCTGCCGTCCTTGGTCTCGTCTTCCGGGCGGCCGCGACCGTACTGGGAGTCCCAGTACCCTTGCGTTTTGGTGACTGGTTGACGTTCGAGCTCGTGGTTCTCGAACGTGTTGCGGGCGTTCAGCGAGTCCAGCACGAGCGGGAGGTCGAGGACGTCGAGCCACGCCGCCGTCTCGTCGGAGTCGTTTACGTGGTCGTGCCACTCCCACTGGGGCGTCGTGACGAGGTCGTTGTCCTTCATCGGGAACTCCTCGCCCGCGACGACGGTCTTCATGTCCTCACTACCGTCGATTGTGAAGCGAAGCGCGTTCGCACCGTGCCGATGGGAGGGCGCGGTCTCACCGGGCGAGACTGTCTGGACACCGACGTATATCGTGTTCGAGATTGCGTTCCCGAAAGAGGCGTTGATGGGTACCGCCACCCGTCGCTGGAAGCCCGGCGGCAGGTCTGCGATAGGAACGTCGTCTTCGACGCCGTCGATGGCCGCCTGGATGTCGTCCCACTTCCAGATGTCCGCCTCCAAGTCGTCGATGGTGTTCCCGAAGTCGTCCTCCACCTCCCACAGCGGGCGGAGGTTGTGCTTCTCGAGGATGCTCCGTGTGTCGGAGCTCAGCTCGAGTTGCTCCTCTAGCTCCTGGTCCTCTGGCTCTGTCTGGGCCATAGTGTACCAACACGTTAGCACACCACCATCATAAGTGTACTGGACAAACACCACTGAGCGGGCTTGAGATGGCTTAGAACGGCATTTCGGGCCGCAAAGCTATCTCTGGCCGTAGGTGAGTCGTCACGGTCACAACCACGTCGCTCGGGTCGGAGGCTACACCTGCACCTCGAAGACGTCGTCAGAAGCGAACACCGACCGGCAGTCCTCGCAGACCATCTGTCTCTGAATGGCGTACTCCCAGAGTTTCCCGCCGCAGTCCAGGCAGTCGAAGTGCGCTTCTACGAACGGGTCTTCCTCCGCGTAGGGATTCTCGAATTCCGCCATATCGATACAACGTTGTGGAATCGGTAAAAACGCTTCGTTACCTCGAAACCATACTTTCGACCGCGTCGGTCACTGCTCGGCGTAGGCCAACATCGCTTCCCGCAGGCCTTCGGGCACGTCGATGGCACCACCGCCGCCGTGTTCGGCACACACCCGCTGTTCGTACCCCTCGAAGGCCACCGTTCCGTCACAGGTCGCCGTGTAGTCGAATCTGACACTCCGGGTCCCCACGTCGGGAGTCAGCGCGATTGTCACCTCGTCGCCGGCTTCGACGGGCGACTCGAACTCGAAGTCTATCTCGACGAGCGGCAGGCCGAAGCCGTGATCCTGTGATATCTCCCAGAACGGATACTCGATTTCTTCCATGAACATGTCCGACGTCTCGTGCAATGCGTCGACGATGCGGGGATAGTGAGCGATACCGAACGGGTCCGCATCGGAGAACCGCACCGTCCACGTTCGTTCGTAGCTCATCGGTCCACCCCCGCCTCAGTCCCACTCGCCGGATCCACAGCGGTCTCGGGGTCGAGGACGACGAGGGCGTCAAGCGCTACGGCACCGTCTGCCGACGCGAGTACCGGGTTGACATCGAGTTCCGCGATCGGGTGCTCGGTCACGAGGTCGCCCACGATTGCCACGACGTCGGCGAGTGCGTCCACGTCGGCCGGTTCGCTCCCCCGATACCCCTCCAGTAGTTCCGCGGCTTGCAGTTCCTCGATGGCCGCTCGTGCCTCGGCTCGGCCGATAGGGGCGATGCGATGGCTCGTGTCTTCGAACACTTCGGTGAATACGCCGCCGAGTCCTGTCAGTACGACCGGACCGAACGAGGGGTCTCGCAGTCCGCCGACGATGACTTCTGTGCCGGCCTCGACGTCCATCGCTTCCTCGACGAGGACGTCCGCGTGGACGTTCTGCTCGGTGGCCGCTTCGAAGATGCGTTCTGAAGCGGTGCGTACACCCTCTTCGGAGGCGATACCGACCGTGACCCCCGCACCCGAGGCCCACTCGCTCTTGTGGGTGACCGACGGCGAGGACACCTTCACGACGACTGGATACCCCATGCCTTCGGCCGCCTCGACGGCCTCGTCCACAGTCGCACACACCGCGAATGATGGTGTCTCCACGCCCGCGTCCGCGAGTAGCTGTTTTCCCTCGGCCTCGGTCAGAGTCCGTCGCCCGTCCGCTCGAGCGGCCGCGATGGGTCTATCAGTCATCGGCGACCACCTCCGTGCCCTCGGCAGAGCCCTGCATCCTCGCGTAGCGAGCGAGGACGGCCGCTGCGTCGGCGGCCCGCTCAGGCGTCTCGAACACTGGGACACCCACGTCGGCCAGCGCCGATTCGTCCTCGGCCATGTCCTCCTCGATGCCGTCGGTGGCGAACAGGACCGGCTTGTCGACGCGTTCAGCGAGGCCGTCCAGCGACTCGACGGGGAAGCCCATCGCCTGTTCGTACAGTTCGTAGACCAACACGATGTCGACGGCGTCGTCCTCGGCGACGGCCGTGACGACATCGCCGAACGCCGGCATCGGACGGCCGGTGTCGACCGGGTTGCTGGTGTAGGTGACCCCCGGTAAGATATCGTCCACCCGGTCCCTGGTCTCGGGGGTCAATTCAGGGAGGAATCCGCCGGCGCGCTGGATGCGGTCGGTGATGATGATGCCTGGGCCGGCTTGTGCGGTGACGACGCCGACGTTCGGACCGTCCGGCGCTGGCGAGTTCCCCAGCGCCGCGGCCGCGTCCAGTAGCGCGTCCGTCGCGTCGACCGTCGGCACGCCGTACTGAGCGAACCCGGCGGTGTACAGTTCGTGGTCCCCGGTGAGCGCGCCAGTGTGGGACTCGGCGAACTCGCCCACGTCCGACTGGCCAACCTTGTAGGCGACGACCGGCGTGTCGCTGGCACGACAGGCCTCTAGTAGGGCCCGTCCGTCATCAGTCCCCTCGACGTGGAGGACGATGGCGTCGGTCCGTTCGTCGCCGTCGAAGTACTCGATAGTCTCGGTGAACCCGACGTTCGCGCGGTTTCCGAGGCCGACCATCGCGGAGACGCCGCGTCCCTGCCTACGGGACTGAAAGGCCAGTGCGTGTGCGACGCCACCACTCTGGGCTACGACCGCAGTGTTCCCCGGCGGAAGCTTCTCGGCGCCGCTGGCGAACGAACACAGGAGATCCGTCTCGGGGACGACGAACCCGCTCGTGTTCGGACCGAGCAACGAGATGTCGTACTGGTCGGCCGTCTCGACGACGGCTGCTTGTAACCGCTCGCCCTCCTCGCCCGCCTCTGCGAACCCGCCGGCGTAGATGACCGCCGCACCGACGCCGGCCTCGCCACACTCTTGCAGGACGTCGGGCGTAGCCGGTGCGGGGACACAGCAGAGCGCGAGGTCTACGTCGTCGTCGATGTCGGTCACCGAGGCGACGAACGCCTCACCGAACAGACGTCCGTCGCTGGACGGATTGACCGGATACACCGGTCCGTCGAACTCGGTGGCGTTCGCCATCGCCTCGTAGCCAATCTTGCCCTCTGTGGTCGAGGCGCCGACAACGGCCACGGCCGACGGGTCGAACATCTGTCTCAGAGTCACGCCTCCTCCTTCTCGCAACTGGCTGAAAGCGTTTTCCCTCGCCACGAAGTGACAGGGGTAGGTTTATCTGAGTGGATAAGGTACGAACTCGCAATGGCGCTACTCGAAGGGCAGAACCTCACGAAGAAGTTCGGCGGCGTCGTCGCCATCGACGACGTCTCCTTCTCCGTCGAGCGTGGCGAAGCCGTCGGACTCATCGGCCCGAACGGCGCGGGGAAGTCGACACTGTTCCGGACGGTGACCGGAGTCCACGAACCGACCGAAGGCCGAGTCTTCTTCGACGGCGAGGAGATAACGGGCCAGTCTCCGCACGAAATCTGCCACCGCGGCCTCGCGAAGACCCATCAGATTGTCCGACCGTTCGAGAGCATGACGCTGCTGGAGAACGTCGCCGTCGGCGCGGAGTTCGGCGGTCGGGAGTTCGACGACGTGCGCGGGCGGGCCCGCGAGATGCTGGAGTTCGTGGACCTCGCCGACGTCCAGTACAGCGAGCCGGACGAACTGAGTGTCGGTCAGCTGAAGCGACTCGAAATCGCTCGGGTTCTGGCGACCGACCCCGAACTCGTCCTCTTCGACGAGGTGGCTGGTGGTCTCGACCCCGAGGAGACGGAGGACATCGTCGACCTCATCGGCGACATCAAGAACGAGGGGAAGACCGTCTTCCTCATCGACCACGTGATGCGCGCGCTGATGACCGTCAGCGAGCGAGTGATGGTGCTGAACAACGGCCGTCTCATCGCCGAGGGAACACCCGACGAGATACAGAACGACGACGAGGTCATCGAGGCGTACCTCGGCGAACACGCCAACGAGGACCTCTCGAACGCCGTCACCGGCGACTGACGGCACTGACCCTTACGAGGGCTTCCCGGCGAAGTCGACGAACGACTGTATCTTCTCACTCGCGTTCTCGGTGACGCTGGACCCGTGATACACCAGTCCCACGTCGAACTCGTAGTCGACCAACCGTTCGAGGTTCTCGTCGGCGGTGGCCACGTCCATCGAGAAGAACGCCGTCGGGAGAACGAAGTATCCCGGCGGGAGGCCCCGAGCGTCGGACCCGAACAGGGCGTCGCCCAACACCGCGATACCACGTGCTTCGTCGACGAGGGCGTGGTGTGACGGTGTGTGACCGGGGACGTGGACGGCGGTGAACGGTCCGACACTGTCGCCGTCGCCGTACCGGTGGTCGACAGCGCCCTCCGTCTCGACGCCCTCGGGGACCCACGTTTCGAGACCGTAGCGTTCGACCAGGCCCGCGAGGCCGCCGACGTGGTCGGGGTCACCGTGGGTGATAACGACGCGCTCTGGCACGATTCCGAGGTCGTCGAGTGCGTCGGCGACGACGTCGACGGTGTCTTCGAACCCGGCGTCGACGAGTGTCGGCGTCTCGCCGTCGAACAGGAAGACCCTATAGCGGGCGTCCGGGGCAGTCTTGACGGTGATGTCGTACACGTCCGGTACGATTGCTGTCGGCATACCACTCGACAACTGGACCGGCACCCGCAAGCCTCTTTCGGCACCGATAGTCTGATAGTGGTCGGTGGTGTGTCACTCGGTACCCAGAATGTCGGACGAAACTGCGAGTCGCGCGGCCGTCCTCCGTGGTGTCGATCCGGCGTGGCTCTCCGTGCCGGTCGGGATGCTCGCGGCGGGCGCCGTCCTCCGGTTCGCCCCACTCTCTGCCGGAGCGGCCCGGATGCTCGGCATCACGCTCTTTTGCATCGCACTGTGGGTTGGGGCACCGGTCAAACCGTGGTTCACTGCACTGCTCGGCGTAGGCCTCATCGGCGTCGCCTTCTCGACCGACCTCGCGCTGACGGGGTTCCAGTCGCCGGCGACGTGGCTAGTCGTCGTGGGTATCCTCATCGGCGAGGCCGCCCGACAGAGCGGACTGGCCGACCTCGTCGAGCGACTGGCCCTCCACCGGATGCCTGCGGCCGTGGCGACTGACGCCGTCGCGGCCTATCGGTACCTGCTCGTCGTCCTCTCGTTCGGGAGTCTCGCGCTGGCGGTACTGGTCCCGTCGTCGCTGGTCCGGGTGCTAATCCTCGCGCCGATTCTCCAGTCGCTCGGGGACCTGTTCGACGAGCGACGGGCGAAGGTCGGTATCTTCCTCGGCCCGCTGTTCGCGACGTTCTACGGGTCGTCGGGTATCCTCACCGGGTCGCTCGCCAACATCATCGTCACCGGTCTCGTCGAGTCCAGCGGTGGTCCGGCCATCACGTGGACGGAGTGGACGCTGTGGCTCGGTCCGGTGATGGGACTCGGACGCGTCGCTCTCATCGTCGGCATCGCGTACGTGCTGTATCGGCCATCCGACCGAGACGGTGTGAACGCACCAGACTGGGACGGCACCGTCTCGACGACGTCGCGAGAGCGACGGATGCTAGTCTTCCTCCTGCTCGGCGTCGCCATCTGGGCGACGGACTTCCTCCACGGCTTGCACCCGCTGTTCGGCGCCGTCGTGGTGACCCTGTTGGCGTTCGCTCCGCGAATCGGGGTGGTCGGGGCCGAAGCCGTCGGTGAGGCGGATTTCTCCATCCTCTTTTTCCTCGGCGCTATCTTCGCCATCGCCGAGGGACTCCGACAGACGGCCTTCACGGACCTTGCCGCGAACCGCCTCCTGTCGACGCTTCCAGCCGACCCGTCGCTCCCACTCGTACTCGGCGTCGTAGTCGTGGCGGCGCTCGCGCTGACACTCGTGATGGAGGGCCTCGCCGTCGCGAGCGTCCTCACCCCGATCTTGGTCTCTTTCGCGACCAGCGCCGGCATCCCGCTCGTTCCAGTGGCGATGATAGAGGCCGTCGCGCTGAACGCCTACTTCTTCCCGTACCAGTCGGCGGTCCTCGTGGCAATTCTCGGTCTCGACGTGGTCGATTCGATGGAACTGACGAAGATGGCGAGCGTCTGCTCGCTCGCGACACTCCTCTTGCTCGTGCCGGTCCAGATAGCGATTTTCACGCTGTCGTTCTGAACTATCGGTCGGGGAAGTGCTCCTCGACGAGTCGGCTCCGGATGACGGTCCCAGTGTCCGTCCGCGCGAGCGGGTCGCTGGTGACGGCGTACTCTCGGGGTCGCTTGAAGTCCGCCAGCGACTCCGTCTCCAGACAGTACTCGTCCAGTTCCGTGGCCGTGAGGTCGCTTTCGGTGACGACGACTGCGGTGACTACCTGCCCCCACTGTTCGTCGTCGAGGCCGAAGACACAGACCTCTTCGATGTCGGGGTGGCTCTCTAACGTGGCCTCCACTTCGGCGGGATAGACGTTCTCGCCGCCGCTGACTATCATGTTGTCCACGCGGTCGACGATGTAGAGGTAGCCGTCTTCGTCGACGGTCGCCACGTCGCGAGTGCGGAGCCAGCCGTCGAAGTAGGTCTTCGACTCGGCCTCGTCGTTGTCGATGTAGCCGTCGGACATCCCCGGACCGCGCGCGATAATCTCCCCGCGCTCACCGGCGTCGACGGTGGCTTCTGGGTCCGGGTGTTCGTCGAGCGGTGCCGTCTCGACGACTCGCAGGTCCCACGAGAACGAGGCTTTGCCGATGGTGCCGGGATGGTCGTCCTGTACGCTCGGGTGGGCGAACGTGAGGTCCGGTCCAGCCTCGGTCATGCCGTAGGTGTTGTAGACGCCGTCGGTCAGTTGCGCCGTCGTCTCCTCGACGAGGTCTTCCGTGACTATCGAGCCCCCGGTCCTGATGTACTCCAGCGCGTCGACGTCGAAATCGGCCTCGCGCTGGACGCCGTTGAGCGCCTTGAGTTGGGTCGGCACCGCGAGGAGGCCGCTCACGTCGTGTTCCTCGATGAGTTCCAGTGCCTCCGTGGGGTCGAACGAGGTGTGGAGGACGACCGTCGCGCCCGCGACGAAGTGGGGATACAGCCACGCGTCGGTCGTCACCATGTGGTACCACGGTGTCGTGCACAGGGCCGTGTCAGTCTCGTCGATGCCGTGTTCCATCACGACCTGGATGGCCCCGTACCACAGTTGCTCTTGGTCGAAGGGGACTGCCTTCGGCGTACTAGTCGTCCCACTGGTGTAGAGGACGCCACACTCGTCACCCACCGGGAGCGAGGGGTCGAGGTCGGGGGTCGCCTCGTCGATGACCGCATCGTAGGACTCGACGAGGTCGTGGTCGACGTCACTGTCGCCGGCGTGTATCGCCGTCTCGAACCCACCACGGTCGAGCAATTCCAGCGCCGTGTCCGCGTTGGCGTCGTCGAAAACGAGAGCGCGAGCAGACGCCGTCTCCGACATTCGCTCTAGTTCCGCCGCAGTCGCCCGGTACGACAGTTGCACACTGCCGACCCCACGCTTGTTGTTGGCGAGCATCGACTCGACGGCAGGGAGGCCGTTGAGGGCGAGGACGGCACACCGCCCGTCACCGACACGCTGTTGGAGTGCGTTCGCCAGTCGCGTGCTCCGTCGGTCGAGCGTCGCGTAGGTGAACGACTGCCCGTCCTCCGTGATGATGGCCGTCACGTCCGGATGACACCGAACTGTCCGGGCGAATGCCTCTCTGAGTAACATGGTGGTTCTGTTACGATGTACCAGACTAACTGCAGTATTAATAGTTCTGGTTACACCGACGTGACCGGGACGGTGTGGCTTATAGGGGGCCGTCGAGTAATCACCCCATGGCACGACCGCTCGTCGGGCTGGCTGCGCACGTCCGGCCGGTGTTCATGGTGCCCGTCGTCGCGACGTCGCTCTGCGGGGCACTACTAGCCCCGAGCGTGAGCATCTGGCTTGGGGCCCAACACGCGGCTGCCGTCGGAACGACGCTGTACGTCGCCCACCTCCGGGACGGCCTCGTGGACGGCCACCTGCGCGGTGAGGAACGACCGTCACTCTCGGTGTCGACGTACCGTTGGGCGACGGCCGTCGCCGTCGTCGTCACGCTCGGGCTCGCGTCGTCACTGGCGGTGACGGCCGGCGTCCTTGCAGTCGGGTCCGTCCTCGCGCTACTCACTCTCGCGCTGTTGCACGCCCCGTATCTCGACAAGCATCCGGTGCCAGTCACCGTCGATTACCCGGTCGGCATCGCTCTCACGCTCGCTGGTGGGTTCGCCACGCAGACAGGGCGAATCCCGAGTGACGTAATCGCGGCAGCCCTCAGCGTAGCAATCCTGTTGGCTGGTATCAAGGTGGGCATCGACCGACTCGACGCGGCGTTCGACCGCACCGTCGAGAAACGGACCGTCCCCGTCATCGCGGGGGAGACCGGCGCCAAGAGAATTGCCGTCGGCTGTTTCACCGTTTCGTCACTCGTTCTCCTCGGCTTCGTCGGAGTGGGTGTCTTCCCGCGTCTCGCCGCTGTCGCGGCCGTCGCTGCCGGTGGGTGTGCCGTGGCGACACTGGTCGCAAGGCCCCGGTGGGCGGTCATGACACAGATGGCGCTGAGCTACGTGTTCGTCGGATCCCTGTTCCTCGCGTTGTGTGGGGGTCGCTGTGCGGGGTGGACGTGGGCGAACAGACTCGTCCGCACCTCAGCGGTAGGCCAGATTCAACTCTATCTCGTCGGTAGCGGCTCGGAGTTGGTCGAGCACTTCGCCTTCGCACCGTTCCTGTGAGAGTCGGTGTGCGGGGCCGGCGATGCTCAGCGCTCCCTGTATCTCGCCCTCGAACATCAACGGGATACCGATTGCGTGGACTCCCTTGAGGTCTTCACTGCGATTGAGTGCGTACCCCTGCTCTCGAATCTGTTCAAGTTCCTCGAACAAGGCCTCGCGCGTGGTGATAGTGTTCTCCGTCCGAGCCGGCAGGCCGTGTTCGTCGACGATTTGGTGTATCTCCTCGTCGGGAAGGTGCGCGAGGATAGCTTTCCCACCGGAGTTGCAGTGCATGTACGCCCACGTCCCGAGAATCGTGTTGATGTCGATGTCGTTCTGTCCGCCGCGGCCGTAGATGTACATCGCCTTCCCGTTCTCGTGGGTGATGAGCCACGCCATCTCACCGGTAGCTTTCTCAAGTTCGTCGACGGCCTGCATCCCTGACCGAAAGATACCCATCTGCCCCCTGACGTACTGGCCGTAGTCGAAGAACGCCAGTCCGAGGTGGTACTCCCGCCCACGTTTCACCACGAAGCCGTGTTCACGCATACTCGTCAAGTGGCCGTGGACCGTACTCTTCGCGACGTCGAGCCGATCTGCCAGTTCGGTCACGCCTGCACCGTCGAGTTCCCGAAGAGTTTCGATGAGAGCGAACAGCGTCTCGTCGGATTTGATGCCCTTTCCGGTTTTCGAGATTCGTTCCATACCGTGGATAACGTATACGTCACAATTAAGCATTGCTGAATGGCCGACCAGTCAGTGCATGCAGGAATTCGTGCGTTCGATGTTGTCGAATGAAGATTCTGGTGTGGCCCCGCAGTTAAACTAACTACTGTACACCTGTTATTCAATCTGTCAGTCTCCGTTCCGGTTCGCTTCCGCCGGCGTCCCACGGTATTTGGCCGATAACTCGACGTAGTTCTCGTGGGTCACACCAATCTGGGCCACCTGCTCGTCGCCGAGCGGGCGCGTCTCGGCGGGGACGCCGTAGGCCATGTGACCTTCCGGTATTCGCTGGCCCTGCCGCACGACGGCGTTCGCGGCGACGATACAGTTCGATTCGACGGTCGCGCCACCCATCACCGCGCTCCCCATGCCGACCAACGAGTGGTCGTGCACCTCGGCGTAGTCCACGACTGCCCCGTGGCCGACCGTCACCTCGTCTCCGAGCGTCGCGCCGTGAAGCATGGTGAACTCCTGCACGTTGGTCTCTTCGCCGACCGTGACGGGGCTACCGTCGCCGCGCAGACAGACGAAGGGCCAGATACTCGACCGTGAACCGACTTCGACGTCGCCGATTGCGTAGGCCATCTCCGAGACGAACGCTTCGTCCGCGATTCGTGGGGTCGCACCCTCGTATTGTCGTTGCATACAGATTCGACCGCCGTGCAGTAACTAAAACGTGGGTGTCTGTCCGAAAACATACTGTTCGCTGTCGTCGAACAAAATCGGCTCGTGCGGTAGTGTGTCGTCTACTCCCTTGCGGTTACCGCTCCGCTGGCGGCCGCTGTAGACGTTCTACGAGCGGGCGGTCGAGTGAGAGTTGCATTTCGAGCTCGCCGTCCATCTGTTCGACGACATCGAACCCGACGTTGTCGTACACCGATACCGCGGCGTCGTTGTCGGCGTCGACGGTCAGCGTGAGCGCGTCGTGGTTTCGCTCGGACGCGTGAGCAACGAGATGTCGCACAAGTTCCGACCCGATACCCCGACCCTGTGCCTCGTCAGCGACGAAGACGACCATGTGCGGCGCTGCAGCGTCACCCGGCGTCGCGCCCGTGTGCCCGACGATCGTAGAGTCTATCTCGGCGACGAGGCTCCAGCCCTCGTCGATGAATCTGCCGAGCCACCGCCGGAGTCTACTCTCGGTTGCCGGCGGCAAACCCATCGTCCTGTCCGAAGGGGCGAGCCCGAGGTACATTTCGACGAGCGCGTCTGTATCGGTGGGCTCGTGAGGACGGACGAGCCCCTGAACGGATTCCCGGTCGCTGAATCGAGGACAGCGCGGCGGGCAGTACGGCGTCCCCACGCACTCCCCGTTGTCCCAGCCACCGCATGCCCACTTGTCGTCTCGAGCCATGGTACACACTAACTGCTCCACCTATTTTACAGGTCGTGGGAACACGTACGGGTGAGAATACGCAGTGGATATAAGGGCCACTGTGCCGAACGGGGTGATATGGTACGACTGCTAGTAGCGCTAGACGACGACCTTTCGCAGGCTAACGCACAGATACGCGCCATCGAGGACATGGTCGAGACAGCGGACGGCGCGGAAGCGTTCCTCCTACACGTCTTCGACGACAATCCAGAAGGAGCCTCCGTCCACCAGGTGGAGGCAGTGAGAGAGACGATGGACCGCCTCGAAGCGGTGGGCGTCACTGTCGAACTACTCGAATCGAGTGGCGACCCAGCTGGCGAGATACTAGCACACGCCGAGGAGTACGACGTCGACCAGATATGTGTCGGGGGTCGCAAGCGAACCCCCGCAGGCAAAGCACTGTTCGGGAGCGTCACGCAGGACGTGATTCTCGGGACTCACCTCCCGGTTCTCGTCTGTGGGAGCGCGGACGAGTAACGCTCAGCCCGCATCGACTGCCTCGTCGAGGTTCCGTTCGAGCGACTCGACGCTGGCGCGTATCTGCGCGATTTGGGCCGTTTGGCGCTGATTCGCGGCCGCGAGTTCTCCCACCTCGTCGGCCACCTGCGTGACACCCTCGACAGTTCTGTCTAAGAGTGCCGCGATTTCCTCCGCGCTAGTCGCCTGGTCGTCGGTCGCGTCGGCTATCTGGTTCAGTTGCGTGGCGATGTCTGCAATCGAGTCCTGTATCTGCTGTTGGTTGTCGTTCACTACTCGGATCTTCGCCTCAATGTCGGCGATCATCTCGGTCGTCTGCTCGACGCTATCGACCGTCGCCGTCGCTATCTCCGAGACCGAGTCTATCAATTGCTCGATTCGGTCGGCCTCGTCCTGTGACTCGGTGGCGAGGTTCTTGACCTCATCAGCGACGACGGCGAACCCGTCACCGGCCTCACCCGCCCTGGCGGCCTCGATGGAGGCGTTCAGCGCCAACATGTTTATTTGCTCGGCGAGGTCGTCGATAGTAGCGACTACCTCGTCTATCTCAGCTATCCGGTCCGCCAGTTCTGTCGCGTCGGTCGCCATCTGTTCGCTCGCGTCTGAGACTTCCTCGACCGTCTCCAGTAAGTCCTGCGTGGCGATTTCGGAATCTTCGGCTAGTTTCTCCGTCTCGTCGCTCTGCGTACTGATGGTCTCGACGCTCGAGGCGACTTCCTCGGTCGTCGCACTCAGTGTCTGTATCTCCTCGTCGACGTCGTCCACGTTGTCGGCCTCTTGCTCCGCTATGTCGGCAATCTCTGCCGCGTTCTCTGCCACTTGGCCGGCCGCAGATTCGAGATCTGTGACTGACGTCTCCAGTTCCTCTTGCACCTTTCGTTGGACCTGTTGCAGCGACTGTCGCTGTTCGACGAGGTCGGTGACTCGGCTGACGTATTCGAAGCAGCCTACCACAGTTCCCTCTGTCGAAACTAACGGAACACCGGTCGCCCGGACGTGCCAGTCGCTGCCGTCGTCGTGAGTGCCCGACCTGACATCTGTTTCCCGAACAGGTTCGCCGGTCCGAGCGACTTCCTCTGCTAGCGTCTCGGTCACTTCGTCGGTACCGACGACCTCGTGTGCTGGTCTACCGAGCGCCTCTTCAGCCGGAGTTCCGATGAACTCCGCCTGTTCGTCGTTCCAGTGTGTCAGTCTCCCGTCGTCGTCAACGACGATAACGGGTTCGGGGAACCATGCAGCGAGTTGATCGAAGAGGTGACGCCAGTGGTCACGTTCGGCGCGGATGCGCTCAGTCTCGTCCATATCGTCCGATAGTTCGGGCCCTAGTGTCGCCTCATCGGTAGCAGGCATCGTGATGAATGGAGTTTGTCAGCATCTCCGTGTTAAGATATTTCATACCGGTAACGGCCAGACTCTCGCCCAATCACTTGGTTACTCCTCGCTCGGTCTCCGGACCATAGCCGTGGCCTCGTAGGAGATGACCAACTCGTCGTCCTGATTCAGCCCATCGTGGTACGTCGTCACGAACCCTCTGCTCGGGTCGCTTTCGGAGGGGCGCTTGTCGCCGATCTCGTTACGCAACCGTAGCGAGTCACCCGGTCGGAGTGGGCGGTGCCACCGGAGGTCGTCGACGCCGACTCCGGCCTGCGTCGCCGTGTCCTCGCTACTCTCGACGTGGAGGCGCATACAGATAGCTGCGGTTTGCCAGCCCGAAGCGACGAGGCCGCCGAAGACGGAGTTCTCGGCTGCCGCCTCGTCCGTGTGGAACGGTTGGGGGTCGTACTTTTCGGCGAACTCGACGATTTCGGACTTCGAGATTCGGTACTCGTCGGAGCGGCGCACGTCGCCGACCTCGATATCGTCGTAGAAACGCATATACTGGTGAATGTTGGAAGTGAATAAAAATCCAACGTGCCGTATCCACACCGTCGCCTCGCCAGAATGATTCGCTAGACTACACAGTCGAAAATTATATTCGAGGCTCCGGAGAACTGGCCCCATGGGCCTCTCAGACCTGTTCGACCCGGACAGCATCGCAGTCATCGGCGCGTCGAAGACACCCGGTAAACTCGGTAACGACGCGATGGCGAACGCGAAGGAGTTCGATGGCCCCGTGTATCCCGTCAACCCGTCGGGTGAGGGGTCTGTCTACGGATACGACTTCGTCGAATCCGTGGCCGAGACCGACGCAGACCTCGCACTCTGCTGTGTCCCCGCACCGGCTACGCCCGACGTCCTGCAAGAGTGTGGCGAGGCTGGCGTCGGCGCCGCAGTCGTCTTCGCAGGCGGGTTCGCCGAAGCCGGTTCGGACGGCAAACAACTGCAAGAACAAATCCATCACACAGCAGAGGAGTATGGAATCTCTGTGCTCGGCCCGAACACGGCCGGGCACATCATGCCACACCGAAACGTCTTCAGTTCCTTCGTACCGGGATTCGACGAGATAGAGGCCGGTAACGTCGCCATCGTCGCCCAGAGCGGTGGGGTAGGCGTGACCGCTACGTTCCAGCTAGACCGCGAGGGCTACGGGACGGCGGGGATGTACGGTCTCGGCAACCGAGTGAACACGGACTTCGACGACGTCATTCCCGTCCTCGACGCCGACCCAGAGACGGACGCGATAGCGCTACACATCGAGGGAACGAGCGAGATCGACGCCACTATCGAGACTATCCACGAGGCGAGTACGCCCGTCGTCGCTCTCAAGTCTGGGAACCGGATGGAGGAGTTCGTCCAAGCACACACTGCCGCACCAATCCAGGAGTACGGACGCTACGAACGTGAGTTTACCGACGCAGGTGCCATCATGGCCGACTCGATGACGGAGTTGCTCGACGCGAGTCGTGTTCTCGCCAAATGCCCGGTACCCGAGGGCCCGAACGTCGGTCTCGTCACCGCACAGGCCGGGCCGGGCATCATGATGGCGGACTACTTACAGGAGCGAAACGTGAACTTCCCGGCCTTGACCGAGGAGACTCGCGCGCGCCTCGACGACATCCTCCTCGGGTTCACGTACGACCAGAACCCCGTCGACACGGGTCGACCGATGCCAGAGTTCGGCGAGGTCATCGACGCGGTCGGCCGAGACGACAACGTCGACATCGTCCTCGTCTACGAGATATTCGAGCACTCGCTGGGGTATCCTGTCGAAGAACTCGAACAACTCACGAACGATATCGAAAAGCCGGTCGTGTTTACCGTCGCCGGACCGGATGCGGCCCTCACGGAAGACCGAGAGCGGATGGAAGAGCTTGGCGTCGCGACGTTCGACACTCCGGAGCGAGGAGCTTACGCCGCATCCGTACTCGCCGAAATGTCGTAGTAAGGCTCTCGTCGGCGACTACAGAACGACACCGTCGACCCCGTTTTACAAATCTGACGGCGGTTTCATAGCGCGCGTTCTTGTCCACCAACGGTCACCAGAAACGTTTAGGTGGCATCAGTCATCATCGTTTGTATGGTTCGAGAAAGCGACTTGGCAGAAGCTGCTGCCGAAGCTGATGACCTCCCAGACCCGCGCGACGTTGTCGGTGAACACGAGGAGATACCGATCACCGACATCTTCGACGAGACGTTCGTGCAGGAACACACCGACTTCGAGAACTTCGACGAGATGGTCGTAGCCAGCCCGTCAGATGCCGACTCGGCCGCAGAGCTGGCACTCGTTCCGGACGGGACATGGGACGAGTTCGTCGCCGAGACGACGACGTTCGAAGACGAGGAAGCGATGGTGTTCGCCGCGCGCGACCACTGGGTCGAAACGCAACTGGGCCTGTAACGCCGACCCGTTCGAGCACGTTCTCCCGTCGATAGCCGTGCGGATATTCGACGTTAGAGGGACTGACGAGGCCGTATACCCCCTCTCGACCACAATAATTATGAGGGTCCTGTCACAAGCATCATACAGACACGATGAGCACCACTGATGCGGATCGCCCGGTGTTGATTGCCGGTGCGGGCCCAGTCGGTATGACGACAGCGCTCGCACTGAACGCACGCGGTGTGCCAGCGACGATTCTGGAAGCGGACTCTGCGGACCGTGACCGGTCTGGCAGCCGCGCCATTTACGTTCACGGCACGACGCTTCACACTCTCGAACGGGTCCATCCGGGACTCGGTGAAAACCTGGTCGAGGAGGGACTCGTCTGGCCGACCCGACGAACCTGCTGGCGAGGTAAGGAAGTGTTCAAGCGGACCTACGACAACCCCGGAGGTGACGGTAAGTTCCCACACTTCACCAGCGTCCCGCAGGTCCGCACAGAGGAGTTCATGCACGAGGCCCTCGACGAAGCCGGTATCGACATCCACTGGGACTGCGCCGTCGAGACAGTCGAGTCGAGTCCAGACGGGGTCCACGTCGAAACGTCCGACGGCCAAGAGTGGGAGACGCCGTACCTCGTCGGTGCCGATGGCGGCGGTTCGACGGTCCGAGACGAAATCGGCGCCGAGTTCGAAGGTGACCAGTCGAAGAACTCCTTCATCATCGCCGACGTCGACGAACTCGAGGACGAAGACGAACAGTGGCCCCTCGAACGACTGTTCCACTACGACGACCCTGACGTGGGCGGCCGCAACGTGATGCTCGTTCCGTTCACTGGTGGGTGGCGACTCGACATCCAGTGCATCGAGGACGACGACCCAGACGAACTGGTCACCGACGAGAAGATGCGCGAGTTCGTCACCGCAGTGATGGGTGAGGAGTACGCAGACAACCTGACGTGGGTCTCGAGTTACAAATTCCTCCAGGTGATGGCCGACACGTTCGTCGACGAGCACCGACGCGTATTGCTCGCTGGCGAAGCCGCACATCTCCTCGCACCGTTCGGCGCACGTGGGATGAACTCCGGTATCGCCGACGCCGACGAGGCCGCATCCGCAGTCGCCGTCGCGTACCGTGCCCAGACCGACGCCGTTGCCCGCGACGAGGTCGAGCTGTACGCCGCACGCAGGGAGAAAGCTGCCGAGTACAATCTCAACGCAGCGGGACAGGCTCTGGAGTACCTTCAGGGCGAGAACCCGGCGACGGTCCTCCGAAAGGAAGCTGCCGCGTCGCTGGCCGACTACTTCGAACCGGCCGGTGAGTACCTCGACGACGCTCCGTACGGTCCTCACGACGCACCACCTATCGTCTCGACGGGGAACTACTGAAACGGGGCGTCAACTACCGACCACCGTTTGGTCACGAACCTACCGTGGGATATTCGGTCCGGTTTCGTCCGGACCGTTTCGTACTTTTCACGCATCTGTCGTCATATTTCACATATCGGGTGTAGATATTCGTATTCGGATTTAGAATGGGAACGCAATTTCAGAATGTGGCTATAAACGTTTATTCTGGAGTTAAATACGACCAATTGATGACACAATCGGGATTTATGAACTCATTCAAATGCGCTAGGGAGTAGGTCGGGCTGTTGTTTGGCGGTCTGTTCACAGAGTGTATGCGCTTTCTCCCATCCCTGAAGAGTGGGTTTCCGCGCTGTATCCGTATGATTCGAGAGAGCCACCTTTTCGGAGGGATACGGTACCGCCTACGAGTTCTCGCTAACTCTCAAATCACCTATAAATAGCTATCTCAATTGAGAGAGAGTCACACACAGACAGCGAGGATTCATCGGACTGGTCGAGACATCTCTCTCTATGAACCGGTATACCAGACGCGACGTCGTAAAGTACGGGAGTGCTGCCGCACTGGTGTCACTCGCTGGCTGTACGGGGACAGAGGACGAGGAGGGCGGAACGCCCTCGCCCACGGACACAGAGGCAGCAGGTGATAGTACAGAGACCGGACAAGACACCGAAGGGGAGGACACGGACGGAGATGAGACGGCGGCGTACGACTGGACAGACGCGACGTGGGACTCCTACTGGTACTCGCTGTACAACATGAGTACCAACATCTCGATGAGCGGTAACGGTGTGCTGTTCCCGCACAACGAACAGCAACAACAGGCGTTCGATAAGCGGTTCCCCGCGATGCTCGAGGCCGCCGGACAGGAACGTCCACCCGTGAAGAATGCGAACCTGAACATGGCCGCGTTCACGAGTGGTGACCCAGCGTTTACCCAACAACCGGTCTTGAGGGGTGAAGACGACCGTCCCGATGCGTCGACGCTGGCGTGGGACGAATCGAAGGCGTCAGGCGTGGTCAGTCCGTCCTCGGCGGGGTGGACGCACCTGAAGGGCGTCACCTGGGCGAAGAACTTCGAGAATCACTTCGAAATCCTCCCCGACAGTCTGGCGGCGGAGTTCCGGTCGATGGTGTTGTCGACGCTCGCCCAAATCGGTATCAATGCGACGTTGATAGTGGGCGGTCCCGAGGGCAACGGGGCTCTCACGAAGGGTGAGAGTATGGAACTCGTGTCCGGGTTCAACCCCGGCGCCGGCGAAGTCGTCGACGCGACGGCACGTCCGAACCACCACTCGGCGTTCCTGTGGTTCATGTCGGACATGACCAGTCTCGCGAAGGGCGGCTGGTTCGGCTACGAGAACCCGGAGCCGTTGATTCCGCCGAAGAAGATTCAGAGTCTTACGGACGGCCTGGCGAAGACGACGATGTCGCTGTTCTCGCCGCAAAACATCGTCGACATGGGATCAACCAGAGACCTCGGTCAGATGCTCGGTGCTATCGGCTGGTACGGCACCCACGCCGGGTCACAGGACCTCACCTCACAGGCTGCCTCCCACGCCGAGGGTCTCGCAGGTGCCGTCGTAAACAACCTGACGAGTGACGGGAGAGTCCAGAACGGTGCGGAGAATCAGGCAGCGACGCAGGGCGTCGTGGGCCAAGGGCTCCTCTGGGCGTCCGAAATCGACGGCGTCGACTTCACCGGGACGGCCGAGTCTGTGCTGGGCTACCTCGTCGACGAACTCTGGGACGACGACGCCGGGACGTTCGCCTCCGGAACTGACGACTCGACGTACACTATCACGGCGAGGGACGCCGGTGACGTCACTGGCGGCATCAACGCGGCCGACGCAGTCCTCGGGATGGACGTCAAGGACAGATACGCCCGGTACTTCAACCAGACGTTCAATCGGGGTCGCCTCCAGCGCGCGGAACGGCCCCAGTCCCGGAGCGAGAACGCCGAGTACCCCCTCCCGCTCCCGGCGGACGCGGGCGGTGAATTCGGACAGGCCGCCGTGTACAACGCCTCGGTCCAGTACGATACCGGGGCCGGCGAGTGGTCTGTGACGGACCGGATGTTCGATACGGCGGGCGCACTGTACCTCGCGAACCAGGACATCTGGATCGGACAGTGGGGCGGCGAGTTCTACGAAGGACGTGGCCGACCCGCGGCGAACGACAGTCCGGCTTGACGACGCTCTCGCATTCGTCGAATCCCCACACGTGGCCCACCCTAGCGCCGGCATGCTGGCGAGAGACGCTTTGTCCGATAGTGCCAGAGAATCGCCGTCCTGACCAGAGCCAGCGACAAGGATGAGGACGTCGATATCGTGATCGCGTGCGTGCGTCTCGCTGGCAGGACGATGGCACTGGCCTCGTTGGCTATGTCTAAACTAGTTGGGAGGGCGAGTTCCCCGACCCACTGGGGTCGGTATAAGGCGACATGGCGAGAGATTCCTACGGATACGGTAGACGCTTACTACAACTCGAAGACGGGTTCGTGCTGTGGTGAGCGTGGGGATCGGCAGGGGCGGCGTTTCCGCTGTACGAACGACGAGTGTGACGTGGCGCAAGACCACGCTGACCGGAATGCATCGGTGAACATCGCGTGGCGCGAGAAGGCGAAACCCGACGGTAACACGACTAATTACCGGACTCACAAAACCCAGCCGCAGGTTCGGTTGGTGCGTCTGTCCGGGTCGGGGCGCGGAAGCCGCCCAACCTCATCCCGTTCCCTCGCGGAACAGGGAGTGCTAGCGCACGGCTGAGGGAACCAACAAAAGCCTCGGGCCACCGCGCCCGAGGCTGTTTACGCTGCGTCCCTGTGGCCGAGGAACTCCTGAGCGCGCTCCCGACCCAATTCCTGTAGCTCTTCGAGGAAAACCGGGTCGCGGTCCACCTTGGTCGAACAGTGGAACCGTTTCCCCATCTCGATGCGGTGAACCTCGGTCTTCGTGAACTCGTCGTCAGGGAGCTTCCCGTCCTCAACCCAGTCGTTGACTCGCTGGATGAACCTCAGTTCCTGATTGAGAGAGATGTTCCCTGATAGCTCGTTGCGCCTGTCGGCGATGACTTCACTCGTCGTCGGTTCGCCCTCGAACGTCTGTGGATTCACTTGAATCACCCACAGTTCCTCGGGCTTGCAGCCGGGTGGCTGATCCATCAGGTCACTGACCGGCGGGTTCTGCGAGAACAGCCCATCCCAGTGGTAGTGGCCGTGTATTTCGACGGCCTCGAAGAGGTTCGGCACTGCCGCTGATGCCAGGACCGCTTCGACGGACACGTCCTCGTTCGTGAACGTCTCGAACACGCCGGCGTTGATATTGACTGTCCCGACGACGAGGTCCGGTACGTCGCGCTGGCAGAGCTCGGGAATGGTTTCGAAGTCGATGTAGCGCTCCAGTACGGTGCGTATGCGTTGCTTGCCGAGTTCTGGCATCGGGAGTTGTGAAGGACTCACCGATGGAATGGCGAAACCGGCACTTTCCATCCGAGAGAGACCGGTCACCCACGTGTTGAGCCATCGATCGCTCGGCCCGTCGACGGCCATGTCCGACCAGATGCCCTCGAGGATGTCCGCCGCGTCGTCGGCATCGCCGGTCAGCAGGCCGTACCACATCGCGAGTGCGTTGAACGCCCCACCGGAACTGCCGCTGATGCCCACGAGGTCGTAGCGGTCGTCGTCCCAGTGGGCCAGAATCTCTCGGAGAACGCCTGCTGTGAATGCGGTATGGCTGCCACCACCCTGACAGGCAATGGCGACACGGGTCGGACTGCTATCCTTACTCATAGGTGTGGACGTAGCCGCCGTCGGACAGTAAACCGCCACACTGGAGATGTTTCGCTTGGGTGGAAAAGCCGGACACGAAGGGGTTTACCACCTCTGCTGGCGTCATCATCTCTTTCGTTCGGGCCTGCCCGAATATCACGTCTTCGGCGACGTCCAACTGTGCACGAAGCTCCAAGATGTCCGGTGTGTCTAGGCTGTTCGATTGCTTCACCACAGCACCGAGGACGAGCGCTTCGATATCGCCATCGGACGAGTGTTGGTCCCGAACAGCGGCAGTGACTGATTCGACAATCTCGTACTAGTGGTCAGGACGTGCTCCACCGAATCAACGATGGCGTGATTGGTTCTGCAACATCCTCACCCACCAGAGGTGCACAAAATCTGGATGAAAACACTATCTTGAGGGATCTCAGGCCGTTCTGACGAATGTCCGACAATCTCAATCAGGACACAGCAGACTTAGGCGTCGTCCTCAAGCAGTTCGACACCACGCTCTACTACCGCATCCGTGATGAACAGGCTTGTCTCAGACTGTAGCGCCCGCATTAAGTCGATTGCACTCGATTTGCTGATTCGATCGCGAGTGTATGCAAGTACGATGATGCCAATTGATCCATGAACCTCAATATCGAGATCCACAGCAGCGTCTCTAGCCTCAAGATCATCGGTCAACAGTACCGCCGACCGATCAGTCGCAATCGCCAGAGCGGCTGTTTCCCCAGGGTCTAACTCAATACTGAGGGCAGCAGGGTCTGCTTCGACGACATCATATAAGAGGTCATCAAGCCCAAGTGGAACTGTACCAGCCTCAAGCTCATCATACACCGTTTGAGGGATCAGTAGTTGGTCAACCGCAGAGAGGACACTAAGTGATTCAATTTCGGCGAGGTGTATGATTGGCCCGGCATCAGCCACTGCGACAATCACGCATTCAGACCCCACCGCACATCATCTTCGACTGCTTGAACCTCACGTTCTGCACGCTTGACTCGGTCTCGCCCGAGAAGATCAATTGCCGTCTCTCGGTCGATTTCGTCGTTCACATACCGTGAGAGGATGAGATCTGCCCACAGATCTTCCACACCGCGTTCCAACGCTAGCTCGAGGATCTCTGACTCGGGTAGTCCTCGCGCTTCAGCGATTTCTTGTACCCGCTCGGTGAGATCCGTGGCCATATCTACACAATACCGCTGTGGTGACTTAAACATCTATGTACTTCTGGATAGGGAGTCGGTCTCAGCGGTTCTGTTGAGGCCTTAGTGCTCGGTGGTCGAGCTTTTAGCGATCATGACTCCCCCGGTAGGGCCTTCGACGTAGAGCGCGTCGGCGCCGCGATAGAATATCGGGAACCGCTCGGGATGGTAGCTCTAACTCGGTGAGAGGGTTTCGAGTCCTCGTCTGAGCAGCGTCGGGGAGAACTGTGGGCGCCCATTCAGAAGCGTGAGCCGTCCAGATTGGAGCGGACCCCAGTCGTCGAACGTGTAGTTCGCTGGCGGCGTGTACGTCTTTCGTGACGTCGCGATCAGATACTCTGCGCCGTCCAGAACACGCTCAACAGAACGCCCAGCGGAGAGAACAACTTCGACCTGTCCGCCGCAGATTGCTTCGGTCTGTCCTGCCACTCGAGTGGACGTCGTCGAGAGCGTCTTGAAGTTCCTTGACGGAAATCTCGCCAAGATAGTCCATTAGAGCACTCAATGTACTACGGGCCGAAAGTTCTAATCACGTTCTGAACGGCCCTCATCACGCCCCCCACCGTTTGTAAATCGCCTCGGGGTCAAGCCCCGAGGCTTTCGCGTGGACTCCCGTTCTATGCCTCAATAGGGGCAGGGGATACGTACTCCCCACTCACGTTCAGCGTCCCGCGATTCAGGCGCACATCTACGGGTGCGCCTCCGTCGCCTGCGTTTTGCCTGCGACGGAGATACTGCAATCCGATGTTCTTCGAGGCGTTGTAGTCG
>NZ_RKLR01000013.1 GCF_019599465.1 Haloarcula rubra | reverse complement strand
GT
The DNA here is from genome assembly GCF_019599465.1 of Haloarcula rubra. Lineage (GTDB taxonomy): Archaea > Halobacteriota > Halobacteria > Halobacteriales > Haloarculaceae > Haloarcula > Haloarcula rubra. The sequence continues at coordinate 85,382 of NZ_RKLR01000013.1, read as the reverse complement.
GCGCTCATTCTCCCAAACGTCTTCATTGTCCTCGTTCAACGTCTCGCTGAGGAGGTCTGCGAGTTGCATGAGCACTTCTCGCTACGGCCTCCTCGCTTCTCAAACTCGCTCAACTAGACAGTGCCTTTGATTGGATGAGTGGAATACACATGGTACGTGTATTTTGGATAACCTAGCCCAGAATTCTAATTGCCTGCCCCCGTCGCCATCAGTCACCAGAAAGCACGCCGTCAGTCAGCTCGACCCGGTTCCGTCCTCTTCGATCTCGAAATTCAGCTGCATATTAGACTCACTCGGTCTGCTCCCAGACCACCCGAACGTGACTGACCCGGTTAGGACGAATCCGTCGCTGATTGAATCTCTATTGATGTGGAGATTGACTGCGTTGTTGCTACCCGTTTGAGCAGATTGTTGAGAGAGTCGAAGCCCGTCGAGACGGAGATTTGAGACCGAGACCGACATCGTCGACGGCGAAGTTACCTTGAGAGTCATACCGATACTGTCGCCCGTGGCGGGGTACGAGGTCGTGTCTGCAACGGCGGTTGAACCATCGATTGTGAGTCGTGCTTCGTCGTTTCCGTCCTGATTGTATGCCAGCGTGAACGGAACGGTCTGCCCGTTTTGCCAGGGGTAGTCTGCTTCCTGTGAGGAGATGCTGGGATTGGGCGTATCGTCCCGGCTAGTGCTCAGTTCCCAATTGCCCCACCGATTCGAGCCAGTGACTGCCACGCTGTCGATCCGAACGGCGGACTCCGCTGACTCGCGAATTGCCCGGTGCTGTCAGAGACAGTTGCCGACGAGAGCGGTGATGGGATATTCCGTGTCTGGAATCTCGAGAGAATCTGTGAGCGGTCCTGTGATAGCGGCTTCCACACGAGGTAGACGGTTTCGTCGCCATTGAATCCGGACAGTGTGATGCTATTCCCAGCCGAGACATCTGTTGGCGTTCCGTAGAGTGTTTTCCATGTTCCTAATGTTGTGTCGCCTGTGGAATCAGAGACCCTGACGAGGATATCTTGCGCTGGGACGGTCTCACCGTCTGTGTGGCTGATAGTGAGACGCCCTTGATTAGAGAACTCGCCTGCAAACGCTGTCTGCGGCGCTGGGGCTCGTAGCGAATCCACATATCCGAAGGCAACTACGGTCATAACGGTCCCGAGTATGACGACAACACCGATGAGGAGGATGTTGCCGATGATCGGTGAAGCTCCGCGATTGTCGCTATCAGCGGAACTACTGGAGGGTGGATACACAGCGCACTCTCAGGGAAGCATATACAAAAACACTCTCTCAATTATCTGTACTGAGTTGCTGACTAAACTACTATCAACGTGCCAGAACGGTGGTTCATCACGCGGATTGGTAGACACTCACTGGTCTTCGAACGCTCAACAAACTACCAATAGGACAGATTAATTACATATGGGGGCATAGCTACCTACGATGCCCCTCCACCTCGACCTCTCGAAAACGTGGAAGTATGCCATGATTGGCGGGGTACTCGCCGCCCCATTCACCGCACTGGAAGCGTGGCAATCCCCGGAGAATATGACTCTCGAAATGATCGTGGTCGGGAGCGCGCTCGCTGGATACCTCATCAAGCGAGACGGCGGTAATAGCACTGCGACCGGACTCCGAGCCGCACTCGTAGGGGGACTTCCGGCGCTCTGGGCGCTGACTGAATTACTCCAGGCTGTGCCAACCTTACCGAACCCATTGTGGTTTCAGGCGACCAGTATCATTGTCATCCTCGTGTTTGGAGGGACTATACTGTCCGTCATCGCGGTCCTTGGTGCACTCGCCGGACGGTTTGGTGGTTGGCTGGCCGAACGACGTGGTCATGGCAAGACTCCTGACGCTCGTGGCAGTGTGGAGTGACCATACTTCGGTCCCGGGCATCTAAAGATATCGCAGTATCGAGGCCGTGGACAAGTATCATGTGGTACGTCCGCTATCTCCCTCAAGAAGAGAATATCGCCGTTTACGTCAGGAAGACTGTCACATCACGGTAAATACGTCGCCAGCAAATCGAGGAGCCGATCGAGACGTTCGTTGATCTGATTACTATCGTTTGCGTCGTCTTGTGGCTGATTGTCATCCATATTGTTTGGAGTGAACCGTATCGTATTGGTTTCTACCGACCGGGTTCGGATTCAGAAAGTTGTCTTTCAGAAAAGGACTCGCTCTGTTACATCTTTGGCATGGTCTCGTCATCACGAAGCTGGACGAACGCTTCTGCCAGAATGCCCAGCACAAGCAGTGAGAACGGCAGCGTGATCACACCAGACACGAGAGTGCTTATGGCCGGACCGACAACCGAACTCACCACGAACGAAACGAGCGCTGACAGAATTCCAGGTACGACTCCAACAACAACGAAGACAATCAGGAGTAGCCCGAATAGGGGTAACCAGTTACCACGTGTTAGATTCCAGCTATCACGCAGTGCTGCAATAAAATTCTCGTCTTCGACGGCAATATAGACCAGCATGAACAGGAATGCCACATACGCAATGATGCCCGGAATGAGGAACAACACCGAGCCGATGAACACGAGGATTCCGTACACAAGGCTACCCAAGAGTGCATTGATCAGTACCAAGATCATGTTCCGAGAGAAATATTCCGCCGGAATCGACTGGGTATGACCTCCAACGAAAGTTCGAATTGAGACGATCGCGGCGACCTGAAGCAATAGTAGTGACATAAGAGCCACAATCGCTGAAACGCCAAGCGGAACGTCTATCGTTGGAAGTGGTACCTCTGTCGCGGGGACGCCAGACCCCTGCAACCAGGTGACGAATGCACTATAGAATGCGACTTGCCAGATGAGACCGATCACCACGTATGCGAGGGTGAGAACCACCCCGTTTCTGTTCGCGACTCGCCGGAATCCGCCGCGTAAGGAGGAGCCAATATTCAGGGACACATCCTGTTCACATAACCTATAATATCTAAATGTATCGATATAAGCCGAAAAAGAAAAATATCTTTATCATGAGCACAATTCGAATCGCTGTATCAGCGGTCACTCTGCTAAAGCGATTTGGAGTTCGAGCGTCTCGTAGCCCGAATTGATGACGACGCCCTGCGTTGTCGCGGCAATGTGCGTGAGATCGGCGTCCATCGAAAACGCGGTTTCGCCGGTCGTCGGAACGAGGCCGTAGAGTTCCTCTGTCGCGGTTCCATACCACAGGAGACCGTCTTGGTACACAAGTCGATCCGGCGTGAGCCCACTCACGTCCTCCAGTGTGCGCGACCACCGCTGTTGCCCGTCTGCGAGCGTCGCACACATGATGCCGTCCGTCGTCGGAGCGGCAACGCTGTCACCAACGAACACCGGTCGACCAGCGACCTCACTCCCGACACTCCACTCGTATTCCAATGTCTCGGTGTTGATGCGGCGCAGTTTCCGATTCACATCTGCAATCAGGTCGCCTTGGTAAGCCACTGGGTAGCCAGTAGTCAACGGCGCACGATACTGAATCGTCCCGTCTGACACCGCAAACCCGACGAGAAAGTTGGAAAAGCCAACATGCAACGTATCGTCGAGTCGCGTCACGCTACTTGGGAAGGCGTCGTTTCCAACCGCGTTCGTCCACTGCTGCTCGAGGCTCGTCCGGTCTACTGCGATAATTCGATTCGCGTAGCGCTCTTCGTAGGCGCTTGACTCTTCGACTGTGCTACAGACGAGTAGATTCCCGATTGCAGTGAGTCCCTCTATATAACCCTCAATCTGGGTCTGCGCTTGCTGCTGTCCGCTTTCCGGGTCGAATCGGTGAATCGTCGAGGCCCCCGAATCAGACACTCGGCTCCCGACGTAGCATGCTGAGTCAGTCAATTCGAGTACCGGACTGTTGAGCGTAATTTCGAGTGTCGACTTGGGGGTGGACGAACCGAACTTGCGGAGCTGGACTTGTTCGTACGTGGCGACCGAGTACGACGAGCCAGCGGCCGACAGTGCGGTGATATCTAGTGGAAGCGTCTGCACTGTCTCGACGGAGGCAGCTGTCGACGCGTAGTCCGATGGCGTATCGGTCGATTGTTGTGTGGAGTTCGGTTCGGCTGTCGTCCCTGTTCCTGTCCGTGTCGTCGTGTTCGACTGCCCGGCTTCCTGAAAGCTGAGACAGCCACCGGTCCCGGCAGTCGCCAGCAGCGTAAGCAGTTGTCGTCGCTTCATGTATTTGCCTCCGGAGAGAATGCAGCCACCTGATTCTCCATGACGACCGCCAGCGTGTCACCTAACGAGAGGGCGTTGTGAGTTGACGCGGCGAAGCGAGTTTGGATCACTTTCTCTCCCGTCTCGATGTCGAAGCCGTACAACTCTCGATTGCGCTCTTCATCGGGCAGAGCCGTCGGAACAACCCACACGTAGTCACCGACGATTGCTGGTGTCGCTTTTATCGGCCGGTCAGTCGTCGTCTTCCACACCGTTTCGCCTGTCGCTAGGTCGATTGCATGAACCTGCGAGTAGGACGCAAAATACGCACGGTCGCCGTCGAAGGTTGGTGCTGCAGTGTAGACATACATGGAATCGTTCAGTTGCTCGAGCGTATGACGCCACACAACTGTGCCATCGGCAGGCGCTATTTTCAGTAGATCCACGCCGGCGCTGGCGACCGGCGCGTACAGGCTGCCGTCGTACTGTTGGAGCGGTGCGGTAAGGTACCCGTCGACAGCCCATTCGACGACACCGGTCGCTGGATTTCGAGCCTCGATACGTGATTGGTTCGGGGTGCCGAACCCGACGATAGCGCGCCCATCGAACGCGATACCGCCCCCGTAGCTAGTATCGGTTTCAGAGACAGACCAGATACGACTGAAGTCACGTTTCGATAAGCCGACGATCTCGTTCGTAGTATCGCCGCCGGAGTTGTGATCGGTTCCGACGACGACGTAGTCGCTCGTGACGACGGGTCGGCCACCCGCGGGGCCGACATCGGCCGTCGCTTCGACTGCCCCTGTCCCGGCGTTTGCTCTGTACAGCCCGGGCTCTAGAAACGACGTATAGTACAACGCATCGTTATCGAGCGTGCCACGCAGCGAGATCAGTTCTTGTTCCGTTCGCCAGCGCTCCGTGCCGTCATCCGCAACGATTGCTCGAACGCCCTTTCGTGACCCGGAATAGATCGTCTTGCCGTCGACAAATGGTGCTCCTGTCGGCTCGAAAAACGCGTTCCACTCTCGGGACAGCGACACCGGGGGTTCAGGCGTCTTGGTCGCTGTCGCGACATCTGTCGCAGTCGCCGTCTCTGACTGTGCCGCCGTTGATGTTGTCTGTGTCGGGGCTGTATCAGCACCCGTTCTGAGGCACCCGGTCAGGAACCCGGTGCCGAGCGTTGCTAGGAGCGTCCGTCGACTGTAGTTTGTCAGGTTTGAATCAGTCATATCTGACTCTATAACCGGTTTGCCGCACTGTCTCGGGCTGCGTAATAGTGACTCATCCACCGCGACTGCCTCGGACACCGTGTCGAATCGGCTGATCTCGTCATTGGTTTGCTCACAAAATATCTCATCTAAGCGACCGGACCGGGACGGACGAACAGGAACACGACCACGTTCAGCGCCAGCCCGAACAGCGTGGTAACGCCCCCAACCGTTAGCAAGAGTGCGCCCTCGCGAGTACTGTACTGCCGACGTACCAGAAGGCCACAGAGGAGTGCGATGGGGCCGAGTACATACGGGGTGACGACGACGGCGAGTGCAGCGGTGAAGACGCCGGCAAAAAAGAGCAGGCCGTGTCGATCATTGGGCTGACCGTGCCGACGGCGGAACTGTGAGAGCGCGTACGCTGTGCCGACCAGCAGATTAAGCCCCGGCAACAGGAGGCCGACGAGGACCGGCCACGAGAACGCACCTGTATGCCGACTGTCGACGATGACGATCGGCACGAGGAGCAACGAGGCAGCCCAACACGCCCAGAGCAGTTCCTGTAGAGTCCCGAGCTCGAGCAGGTATGCGAGAACGAGGCCGGCGGTCCAGAGCGACACAGTCACGGTGGCGATGAGCGGCAATTTCCCGGCGCGACGAGTCATATCCAAACACTGTAATTGTCGGTACAAAAAACAGACTATTCGAAAAGTAATATGAAAGCATAAGTTATACAGCCATGATAGGACAGGGTAGTGTATGGCTGTGAGAGGTGTCGGTGCGATAGTACGGGGGGCATTTGACGCGATTTTCCGCCCGCATCGGTTTGTCGAATTCCAGACAGACTCGTACGGTGCTTCTAGACTCGGGGTAATCCGGCAGCTAGGTTCACTACTCGGTGTGTACCTGGTCAATCTCGTCGCCTACGCGATTCCGTTGACGCTCGCCGGCATCGGTATTCAATCCTCACAACGGGCCCCAGCCGGCTTTGCGGACGTCGTCAGTTCGTACGGTATCGATGCGACCGCCAGTTGGCAGTTGCTCGTCGCGTTCGTCCAGAACTCTCTGTTCATATCGATCGCGACCGCCATCACGCTGGTGACCTTCCACGTGGGAGTACTCATCGTCCGGGATTCACAGGGCATCGTCCAGAGCATGCACACCGTCGTGTACACGACGAGTGCGTATCTCGTCGCGACGTTCTCCGCCGTCTGGTATCTCACCAACCAGGCTGGCGTGAGTGGCGCACGCCAACTCGTCAGAACCCTCCAGGCAGCGTTCGTCTATGCCATTATCGACGCTCTCGGGGCAGGATTGGAACTGCCGGGCGGCCGTCCGAACTCACTGGGCGTTGAGACCATCTCGACACAAGGCCAGTGGATACTGGCAATCCTCACGCTGACACTCCTATATTACCTGTTTTCGCTGTATCTCGGCGCCCGAATCAACCATCGAGCGACGCGAAGTAATGCGGTTATCGCTGTTATCGCTGTCGCCCTCTCACCGGTCGTGTACGTCACCGGTTCCATCATCACATACATCATCGCGTAATATGGCACGACAAGATCCACAAACGTCGAACGGAGCGAGCGAGTCAACCACTGCAGACCAGTCCGATGATCGCGACGAAATCATTCTCCGGACGAACCCGACGACTAGACCGACGCTGATTCGGCTCGGTGTCGTCTTGCTTCTCAGCCTCGGCGTGTTCGGCTACCTCCAGCTCAACCCCGAGGCGCTCGGATCGTCCGACATCACGAATACCGCTGCACTCATCATCCTATTGCTCGGACTCATCTTGACAGTACGGTTTCTGATCCGGACGATCGTCCTTGTCAGGACAACGTACGTCGTCACCCGGAGTCGCGTCGAACAGCAGTACGAACTGCTGTTCCGGACGCACTCGAAGGGCATCCGATTCGACAAGGTCCGGAGCCACGAACTGAGCCAGAACCGCATTCAGACCATTCTGGGCTACGGAACGATCTCTATGAACCGGGGGTTGGGGCCGCTCCGACTGGAGAACGTTGACGAACCCGAAACGGTCTACGAAGCCATCAGAACCTGTGCCCAGCGAGCGGAGTGATCCGGTGGCGGGCATGGACCGCTCCACGCAGACGTCACGCCGACGCCAGTACCTGACTGCCCTCGCCGCGACTGTCAGTCTGGGTGGCTGCCTCCAATTTTCCGAGTCAGCAGCGACTCAGACTAGCACTGACGCCGCCGCAGACGCATCTGGCGAGGCCGGTAGTAACTCGACAGCGACGGCCGGTGCGAACACACAGACGGACACGCCAACGGCAGACCTCCCGCCGGGTACCGAGTGGATCGCCAACGCCCAAGCCCCGTTCATTTCCGGCCCGGTCGTCACCGACGGGACTGTCCTTGCGACCAGTATCGACAGACACGTGTACGCGTTCGACGCGGCGACAGGTCAGAAACAGTGGACCGTGACGAGCGACACGGAACTCGAGAAGGGACTCGCAGCAACCGGTGGCATCGCCGTCGCGGCAGGGTTCGAAGAACAACTGGGCGTCGCTATCGACGACGGGACCGTCTCGTATCGGGCATCCGGCTTCGAGAACGGCACTCGCGCACAGACCGTCGCCGGTGGGACAGTATTCCAGTGTGGGGTGCAGAAATCCCTCAGAGCGCTCGATCCGACGACGGGCGACGCCAAGTGGACAAACACCGGTGACGGACCACGCGTCGCCGTCGATAACGACAGTGAGACGGTCTGTATCGGGATCCAACCCACCGGCCACCACGGTGAACCACCGTGGGCTTTCGCCGGACTCGACGCCACGACCGGTGAGGAGCTATGGCATATCGAGCGTGATCTCGCGGACTCTAGTGCCAATCCACGGGTAGGCGTCGCAGGTGGGACGTGTCTCGCCTACAACGGCGGCGACCATCACATGCTCATCGACGCCCGATCTGGCGATGTGCAGACAGAGGTCACGGACTCGCGCATTGGACGGATCTACGACACGACAGCAGACACAATCGTCGTCAGTCGTGGGACGAAACTGGCGGGGATCGCTGGGTCGACCGGGGACGTAACCTGGACTACAGCCATCGGACCCGGGAGTCACGACGCTACGTATCTTGCCGACGATGGCACGTTTTGGGCACTTTCAGGCACCAGTCTCTCCCGTGTCGACGTCGCCAGCGGTACTGCATCGGCAGCGGGTGACCTCTCACTTGGGGGTGTCGATGTCGCCGGGACCGGCGTCAGCGACGGATTGGCCGTCGCCGACGGTCGTGTGTTCGTGACGACCAGCGATGCTCGTCTCCGCGCACTCACACAGCCATGACGCGTGGTCAATCCGACAGTCACCGCTGGACGCGACGCGGGTTCGCCACGCTCCTCGTAGGCGTGCTGTCTGCCGGCTGTCTCCGAACGGGGACCGGTAACGCGACACCGACCGCTCGAGGGGACCAGACAGACATGACGACGCCGATGGTCAGCAATAGCACGACAACTGCGACTAACACTAGCGTAGCCCCTACCGGTCTCAGACAGACGCGGAGCACCGAACCACCGGGTCCGACGTCGGTCATCCGGACAGCACCCGACCACGACAGTATCGTCCTCGGTGGGCGACACGGTGTGAGTGCGGTATCACCAGCCGACGGCGCCGTTGAGTGGACGGCAGAGACAGCGCCTGTCTTCGCACTACCCGCGATTTCGGCGTCGACGGTCTACGCCCCTGGACACGATGGAACGTTGTACGCGCTCTCGCGGTCTGATGGGTCGACCACCTGGACGTTCGAAGCCGGGACCGGCGTGACGACGGTCCCACTCGCCGCGACGGCGCAAAATCGTATCGTCGTCGGTGCCGGGGAGTCAGACGGCAAGACGGTCGGCTCGGTCGGAAACTCGGAGTTCGACCCGACATATCTGTACGTCCTCGACACTGATGGGACAGAAATCTGGTCGGTCGAAACCGCAAACGGAGACCCGGTATCGGCCACCGCGATTCACGAAGACAGGCTCTATCTGCGAACACACAACCGCATCGAGGCACACTCGCTGTCCGATGGCAGCCGAGCGTGGCGGGTTGGCCCCCACGATGTCCAGTGGGACGACATTAGCCACACGCCATACCGTGCAAAGCGCATGTTCGCCGACACCGACGGCGTCTACGTGCCCACACAGGACGGTGTCACCGCGCTCGCGCCCGACGGGACGCGTCGGTGGCGATTCGAGCCCTTCGACAGCCCCCGCCGATACCAATACGAGCCAGGGACGTTGTATGTCGCTGCCGAGGACAATGCTGTGTACGCGCTCGATACAACCGACGGATCACAGCGCTGGCGAACACAGCTCGATGGGGCTGTCAACGTACTCCTTCGCGATAGAGAGACACTCTGGACCGGAACCGAAGCCGCGACACTCGGGCAGTTGCGGCCCGACGACGGAACACAGCTGTTCAGTCACGCTGTTGCCAACGCAGTCGAGGCCGGTGATGCGCTTAGCGCGACCCAGTTCGTCTGTCTGACGGACCGGAGAGTGATGACATTCGACATTCAGTACGATTGACTGACAGGAACTGGATAGAAACGACGACGCCACCGCGACAGCCGTCTACGATCGAGGTATCCGGAATATGGATCCACATCCGAGAACTTTCCAATTATAGACTCTCTACTATCCAATAAGCTTCTACCTTCGGTTACTTACATGTCTTATACCAATTACAGTCGGAATATTGTCAACTGAACGCCTCACGCTCTCTGGGTGAGTAGGCGCCAGCCGGTAGCTGTCTGCGACCGCGTCGGTAACGAATCTCAGGGGGTCTGTGGGGGGTACGACAATGCAACGACGAGACTATATCAAAACGGCCGGAGGTATCGCAACAGCGAGTGTAATCGGCGGCGCAGGCCTGTTCGCTTCCACTGGATCGGTTGCAGCAGTCCAGAGCGGGCTCGATATCCAGGACGCCAGCGCAGTCCAGACCGACGACGGGCAAGTCTCCTACGTGGAGGTCGCCCTGACCCACCGTCTCCAGTGGGACGGGTTCGATAAGCCAGTCGCCAAGGTGGCCTACGTCGACCAGATTATCGTCGCACCGAACTCCAGCACCCCGTTCACGGCGACGATTTACGACGGACGCAACAATCCCGTCGATCTCGAAGACTTCTCCGAAAAAAACAGTTCCGATGGCTGGGGTGGCGACGGCGAATACGCCTCGGAGGACCCGAACAGCTACACGAAGGCGACCGGCCCGACGAAAGCCGGCTTCGTGAACGCCGACATCAACTGGAAGATCCTCACCGATGGCGGTGGTGGCGGCAACTCGGTCGAGTCGCCGGCGGATCTGAACAACACGTCGATCGAAGAGCCGACCGATGGCGAATCGAATAGCACGAGTATCACCTACAAGAAGACGGTGTATCTCTACGACGACAACGGGAACCTCCTCGGCAACGATGATGGAACGGTCCAGTCTGCCGTCGCCGAAGGGACGTTCACCGTGACGATCAACAATCAGGATGCCACGACCACGAGTGGCGGTTCCGGGTCCTCGACGGTCGGCACGTAACTGACTTCGACACCTATCCACATTTTTGTGCGACACCTGTCCGCGCACGATGTGCATACCAACCTGTGGCTTGGAAAGTACATACCGGGGTGTCTCGCCATCATTCTCGACTACCACGTGCCAGAGCCGACACGCCCGAAGCGAGTGTAACAAGGTGTTGCTGAAATCGCTGCAAGACGGCGAACGCCAATCGCTATCTGTAGCCGAGATCCGCGAGCCGACTGTGAACTTGTTCGTCGGACACTGCACCACTCGTAAGTTGCCGTATGGCAACGGGTGGACACTCGGGGACCAATGTTTCTGTATCCGTAGCCGTTACTTCGACCCAAGGAACACGCCGTAAGTCTGGAATAGGGACGTTTGGATGACTGTACATCCCATATTCACCAAATAGCTCGGCGTGATCCGCGGAGAGTACCACATCTTCGGCATCGATGTTTTCTAGCAGGACTGCGATGTCGTCGAGTACCCACCGCAGACAGTCACGGTACGCCGACAGCGCCGCGTCTCGACTCAGCTCTCCGACGAACAAGCGATCCCACACCGTCCATCGCTGGGCGTAGGTGCCGACTTCATCGCTCGCCAGGCGTTCAACACCGCCAAGCGATGGATATGGTGCATGTGGCTGCATGTAGTGCAGGAGGAGCCGATTCGCATCTCGATGGTTGCGCCAGTATTCAACGGCGCGTGCCGTGATTTCTCTGGGCGGGATCGTACCCAGAGTATCATCGTGAGCCCCGTCCTGATACGCGACGGCTTCGAAGTGAGCGAAATCGTCGGCGACAAGCGGGATGTTTCCCGCTGTGGTCGCTGTCTGTCCAGCGAGGACGTCAGTCGGCAGGAAATCTTTCGTGAAACCATTGCCGCTGATATACGCTGTCTCTGCGACGTCTTGGCGATACTCGGGAACGAACGTCGATTGCATCCATGGCTTCGACGAGGATCCCACCGAGTATATCGTCGGGACGTTGGCAGGCAGGAAGTCATACTCGTCGGCGACGATTTCGAGTTGGTCCGGACGACACGCATCTAGAATGATGAGGACGTCCCAATCGCGCTCAAACACGTTCATCCCATAGTTCGGAAGTGGTCGACAGGCTCGGTCGACCACGCCACGCCAGAACGAGAGCGCCGACGCGCGGGTCGCACTGCGATAGTCGTGGTTAGCAAAGTAGTCCTGACAATTATTGAGCCAATCAGTGAGCGTCATCTAACATCACACTCCTCGCGCTGACACCCTCGTCTCGACTGCCAATCGAACCTGGGACGAACCGTCTATCTCCGTTCTCCTGGCGTGCGCATCGAGAGTCGGAGTTGCGACACTGCTGTCTTGCTGGTAGCCGCTATCGGTTGTTCGACTCATACTGTTTCTTTTGGCAAGCGAATCGTTGCTTCCCACTCGGTGACGACGTGGCCGACCATATCGGCTATCCAGACTGCGATCCGCTCGGGTAACAGTCGGCCGATGCGAACTCGCGTATACTGGACGTCCTCGACATTCCAGTCAGGTGCCAGTGCATGCCTCAGCGTTCGAGGATCGACTGGGGTCGTGTGCGTGGGATCGATTGCCTGTGACGCACTGTTCCAGTGCGGGCAGCGAATACGGATCTGCCCATTAGCAGCAGTAATACGCGCCAGTTCATCGAGTGCCCGGTATTGATCGTCGAGATGCTCAATGACGTGCCGTGCGAGTACCAGCTGGAACGTATCGTCGTCCCACGGCCAGGGATAGACGTTCAGATTCACCTCTTCATCGGGATCGACAGCCGAGCGGATGTCGACATTGTGCCATTGCTCGCGATAATCCTCACCACATCCGAGATTCAGACGCGATGGCACTTCCGTCGCCGGCAGTTGCCGCTCAACCGAACAATCATGCATCCTGACCACCATCCGGTAGCGTCGTCGCAGCCTCGTCGCTCACTGGTTCCCTGGGAACGCTGTCTGGCCCGCTAATCCGCGTTGCTGCATGTGCTTCCCGGACGATTCGTCGCATCTCGCTCTGGAAGCGGGACCGACTGAACTGCTGGGTATACCGCTGTATCGTTTCTGGTTGCCACGTGACGCCCGTGCTCGCATGAGTCCGGACGGCCGCCCGAAGTGCATCGATACTGCGCTGGTATACGTACCCGTTCTTGCCGTCTTTGATGAGATGGGGCGTGAATCCTTCCGCGACGCCAAGGACGGGTGTCCCGGAGGCAAAGGCCTCCACCGGGACGAGCCCAAAGTCCTCGTTTGCAGCGTTCATAATGACTGCCTCGGCCTCTGCGAGTCGACGCCGTTTCGCCGCTTCGTCCATGTAGCCGATGATCTCGATATTGTCGTGTTCAGCGGCCTGCCGTTCGAGTGCCGTGCGCTGTGGTCCGTCACCGCCGACGACCAGCCGTTCATCGAGACCGGCAAACGCTGCGATGATCTCGTCGACGTGCTTGGCATCGACGAGGCGTGAATACGTGAGGTAGTAGTCGCTGCCTCCAACAGCGTGCTCTGGTCCGTATTGTGTGACATCTGTCGGTGGGTAGACCACCTCGAGATTGGCTGAACCTCGGTCCCAGTACTTGACACACCGGCGGGCGACCAGGTCGCTGTTACAGACGTAGCGATCAGGGAACGCGAGCGTCGGCTGGGTCAGTACCCGCGTTGCCTTCGCATAGCACTTCACGAACAACGACTCGCCCTTGTCTACATACCGGTCGTACGCTGTCCGTGGTGTCGAGTGGACGTACTTGATAGTCGTCTGCGTATCCGGCGGCACGTTCCACGATGGACTGTTACCCGAGACAATGACGACGTCGTAGTTGCCCAATTCGGGAACGTGATCCCAGATAACCTGATAGGCGAAGTCTCGCGTGGCTTCGGCGAGCGTACTTTTCGTACTCCACCAGTCGGCGAGACGTCCGGTGACGAGCGTGTGCCAGTCCACGTCGCTCGGTAGCGTTACATCGGGACCGACCAGTCCGGTGTAGACGGGTGCATCGAACGTTCGGGCGAGTTCGGTAGCGACGTGCTCGGCACCGCCCCATTGTGGAGCATGTTTGTGCGCGATTGCTATGTCGAGATCGTCGATGTCAGTGGTCGATTGTGGTGTCATGGATTCAAACGCTGGGGAGCTCCCCGGCCAGTCGCGACCCAGCAGGGCACTGATCGCGAAGACCCGCCGCCGGAGTTGCACCGACGTCTCGCTGCAACGGGTCATAGGAGAGACGTGTCCCGACTGGCGAGTCAACACGGCACTGCACGCGGAGCCAACCGGCCGGCTGGAAGCACTGATGGATCTCAGTGACCGCCTCGGGGCACGCGTGCCGAGCGAAGTGTCGCCCGAGGAACCTACCCGCAGTAGCTGCTGTGTGAAAGGCCGTCGATTGGCCTCCTTCGTGTTGAGCGACCTGCTGCCACAGAACAGCGAAGCAATCCTCGGCGCTCCTACGTCGGCATCGTCTCATCTGTGACTGTCGGCCGTTCGAATCCAGCGTACCGTTTTTAGACACGTTGACTCCCCGTAGAACGGGACTATGCGGGGCTATGGAATAGTTAACCAGCTTATACTATAACCGGGATATCGTCACCTTATCTCGCCATCTTGATTCAGCGAGAGAATCCCACCGTTCACAGCTAGGATAATCTCACTGTACCGCTGTTGAATCAAGTGAGATGGCGCTACGGTAGTAAACTGATGACAGTCGATACGGGTACAGAATTGCAAGGCGAAAGCTCACGGTGCCCGTGAGATGACGATTTCCGTGACGACGTTGCTGATATCGGGCACTATCATATTGGAGGATTGCCGAAGCCTGACGTTGTGTCCCCTGAGTAGACAAGCACTTTTGTGTCGTCAACGCGAGAGATACGATGGACCCTGGATACATCTGACAGAGTCAGTCAATCTACCGATCACAAACGGCTCCGGGGTCCGTTCTCAGACAGCATGACTAACTGTCGACGGCCATCCACTCCGAGACTGTGGTAATACTCTAATAGGACAGGTCAATAGGCGGGCGCCGAACCGGTCTATGGGTATTCGAGATAATCGAAATCGTTGTGATATCGATATATCCGAGTGTCGTCGAGGGTCTGGATTGATTGCAAAAACCCACGTGTGGCCAAATCCCGGAGCCAACCAACACGATTTTGCCATGTCGACAGTTTCCGTTGCGTATGGACGGACAACGCGTGCTGGTTACTGGTGGTGGCGGCTTCATCGGCTCGAATCTCGCGAATACGCTCGCTGTCGACAACGACGTGATCGTCGTCGACGACGGCTATCTCGGCACGCCCGAGAACGTCGACGACGCGGTCGAGTACGTCGAGCGGAGCGTCGTCGAGGACGACCTGCCGACGGACGTCGACGTCGTCTTTCATCTCGCGGCGCTGTCGTCGTATGCGATGCACGAGGACAACCCGACCCACGGCGCTCGGGTCAACGTCGAAGGGTTCGTCAACACGGTCGAACAGGCCCGCGACGACGGGTGTGATACGATCGTCTACGCCTCGACCTCCTCGATCTACGGCAGCCAGACCGAGCCCTCGCCTGAGGACATGGACGTGACCGTCAACACGGGGTACGAGGCGTCGAAGATGGCCCGTGAAACCTACGCCGAGTACTTCCACAACCACTACGACATTTCGCTGGCCGGGATGCGCTTCTTCTCCGTGTATCAGGGCTACGGCGGCGCCGAGGAACACAAAGGCGAGTACGCGAACGTCATCGCGCAGTTCGCCGACGACATGGCCACCGGCGAGGCGCCGGTGCTGTACGGCGACGGCACGCAGACGCGGGACTTCACCCACGTCGAGGACATCGTCCGCGGGCTCGAACAGGCGGCCGACCACGAACTGCACGGCATCTACAACCTCGGGACCGGCGAGGCCTACGATTTCCTCACCGTCGTCGACATGCTCAACGACGAACTCGGGACCGACATCGATCCGGAGTTCGTCGAGAACCCCATCCCCGACGACGTGTACGTCCACGACACCTGTGGCGACTACGGGAAGATGCACGCCACCACTGGGTGGGAACCACAGATCTCCTTCGAAGAGGGGATTCAGCGGGTCTGCGAGCCGTATAACTGACTCAGCTGCTGTCGAGCGTCTCGACGGCCTCCCGATACCGCTCAGCGTACGGTCCGATTGCGTCACCGGCCCGTTCGGACAGGGCTGCAATCGCCTCCTGCCGTTCGTCATCACCTAAATCAGATGCTTGTACGCACTCGACGTAGCCGTCCAGTGCGGTCTGGAAGGTTTTGGCGTAGTGGTCGTAGGCAGCGTCGATCAGATTCTCGTTGGCTTCGATTCCCTCTGCAAGGGCGCGATAGATGATCGCGGCCTCGCGATAGCGACCGCGTGACCGGTACTGCTCGGCCTGCTCAAGGAAGTGCGAGAAGTCGATGGCTTCCGTGACGACCGGATACTCGACTGTGTAATCGTCGAACAGCTGGTCGACGTCGGCTCGGTAGTCGTCGACCGAACGATGCTCATCGCCCAATCGTGCGCGGAGCCGGTCGCGCAGTTCGGGATTCCGAGCGAGTTCGTCGAGGAGGAACGACCGGAGTGCATCCGGGTCGGTGTCCTGCAACAGGCGTTCGATCTGCTCACGTTCGTCGTCCGGTGGCTGCTCAGCGACGTCCAACAGAACGGCGACGACGTGTTTGCAGATGCCGGGGCCATCGTACGGACACGTACAGGTTGCCTCGAACGGTGTCGTGGCCAGGTCGACGGTCACGTCGTAAGACTGCGAACCCTGTACGTCGGCGGTGATCACATCTCCGAACCGAGTCAGGCGTCCGATCCGCCCCTCTGTACGGTAGTTCTGGCCACGCTCGAACATCGCCTCCGTACATCGCTCGCGGATCTGTGCCTCTTCAATCGACATGCTGTCTGTCGGCCGGCTTCCGGCTACTCGCTCGCCGCGATGTTCTCGGCGGCGAGTTCTGGGTCGACTTCACCCTGGAGACGCTCTTCGGCTTCGTCGCGGTCCTCGGGATATCCGATGTCGTTTCGCCAGCCGTCCATGCGGATGGCGTCGATCGTCCGGCCCGAGTGCAACAGCAGGTCGATTGCGTCGCTGATCTCGTACTCGTCGCGACCAGAGGGCTGGACGAGATGGCAGGCGTGGAAGATGGCCGGCGTGAAGGTGTAGAAGCCAGTCATCACGAGATTGGATGGTGGGTCCTCTGGCTTTTCGATAACCTCCGTGATTTCGCCGTACTTGTTGGTGTCACAGACGCCGTACCGGCTGGCTTCCTCCCAGGGGACCTCCTCGACGAGGAAGGCGGCGTCGGCACGGTCCTCCTGCTGTCGGTTGACGACGTCGCTGAGGTTCGCCTCGAAGATGTTGTCCCCCAGCATCAGCATGAAGTCGTCCTCAACGTGCTCTTCGACGGTAAGCAGCGCGTGGGCGAGTCCTTTCTGCTCGCGCTGGTGGGTGTACGTGATCGGGACGCCCTCGAACTCGTCCTCGTAGTGGTTGATGATGGCCTGTTTCTTGTACCCGACGACGACAAGCAGTTCGTCGGCGCCGAGGTCGATGAGTTGCTCGAAACAGTGCGTGAGGATGGGCTTGCCCGCGACCTCGACCATGCCCTTCGGTTTGTCCTCGGTGAGGGGACGAAGGCGGGTCCCTTCACCGGCGGCGAGTACGACAGCCTTCATACATTTCTGTGGTCAGAGCAGCGATAAAACTCTTGTCGAAGCGGCGGGCACGGCGTCGGTCTTTCAGTCCCGTACAGATACTTATCGACCAGCAAGCGTCGACGCCGCGGCGTTGGCCTGTCGCATACACCATTGTCCCAATACGCGAAGCCCCGGGGCGCCATCGACCAGCCAGAGTGCTGTGGCGACGACGAACAGGCCAACCTCGAGAAGGAGGTGTGGCGTAACTTCCGCTGCTGCGAAGTGCGCGAGAATCCCAGCCGACTCTTCGTATGGTGGGAGTGGCGTCACGGGCCAGAGGAGATATCCCAGATAGAGCACTTCACCGTCGAAGACGGCATAGATCCCATCACCAGCGAGATGTGAGAGATAGCCGAGTGCGAAGCCGGCCACCGCTGTGCGACCATGGCGGCTATCGAGATGCCACCAGAGCACGACAAGCAGTGGGAGGGCGATTAGTAACGAGTGAGCACCAGCACGACCGGATGGCAGCACGCCGAGCGTCCAGCCGAGCGGTTTATCGACGAGATCCGGAAACTGGGTGCCGACGGCGAGTGGCAGCACGACGCCGGCCGTCGGCCGATGACCATAGCGTGCCCGCAGCCAGAGCGTACAGAGTAGATAGCCGACGGCGGCGTGTCCCCATGGCCACATAGCTGTGGCCTGGGGTTGGGGAGAAAAGAACGCTCGGATTCACCTGACACTGATGCGAACACACTGCAGAGAGCCCCGCTATCGTCCGAAGCACTCCAAAGTCACGCTTCCCGGTGTTTCGTTGGCTCAACCTTGGTACGAGCCCGGTTTGGGAGAACTGTCTGAGCGAAAACTGACTGCTGTGGAGGGAAGCAGGAACGCGAGGCGAGCAGGTGGCAGTGCGGCGTCGATGTCAGTGTCCCGCCACCGACGGTCTGAAGGCTTCTCGACGGCAAGACGGGCCTATCCTTCGCGGAACAGAGAGTGTTTGTGCACCGCTGGGGGAACCAAGATAATCCTTGGGACACCGTGACCGAGGCTGTTTCTGTGGCTACGCAATCTCCGAATAACTGCATCGGGATTCGGGCCGCTCCGATACGCACAGGAACGTCGTGTTAGCGGTCAGCAACTCGGTCGTCGAGAAACGCCCGCGTCAGTGCGGCAACCTCGGATCGAAAATCGCCCATGTCGACGTCGCTCCGTGCATGGTAGAGGCGGCCGTACGCTTCCCGAACGATGGTCTTCAGCACGCGGTCGTAGAGTGCGTCGAACGTCACCGGTCGGCTACTGGCTTCGAGTTCGTCGACGACCCGCTCGAACCGACGCGTCGTCGCGTATCGCTCTGCCAATTCGGATTCCGGTGCGTCGACTGGGTCCGGTCCGTCAGCCTCCCGGACGTCGGGATTTGGCAGTATCGCTCGCTGGCCGCGCTTGTTTCGAATGACGACACCTTCTGGCGGCCCATCGTACCACGCTGATTCGGGGAACGTGTACGAATCGGGGTCGAAATACTGCGCCTGCTGTTCCCGCTCGAAGGCGTTCACGGGCTGGAGGCCGAGGCGGTCGAATATCTGCTCGGCGGCGTCCGGTGGGCGGAAGGCTTCGCGGCTGTCCGACCAGACGTCGAAGCCGAGAAACGACGGCGTCTGCGCCCAGTCGTAGGCGATCGTGTGGCGGTGTGTCGCCTCGCCGAAGAAGACGACGTCCTCGACGTCGTCGACGGCGGTCCGAAGCGCCTCCCGGTCGAGGTGCTCTCGGACGTGGCGGACGGCGTGCTGGTACGGGTCGGGGACGGTATCGGGGTCGTCGTAGACCCGGTCCCGGTCGCCGAACCGAACGAGGCCCGAGTCCTGCAACTGGAAGCGAAGGAGCGCCCCGTCGACTTTCTCCAGCAGCCACAGGTGGCCTGATTCGAAGAGTCCGGCCGGCGCGTTTTCGGCGTGTGGAATCGACGGGTACTGTTTCATGCTTGTAGACTCACTCAATCAGCGTGTCCCGCCCTACTCACTCGACCCGTAGGTAGTTTGGGTGCGACGAGCCGGCCATCGCTACTGTAGTCTCTCGGCGAGGTCCTGACGTAGCATCGTCGCGCTGTCGTAGCGCTTGTCAGGCACTAGGTCCATCGCCCGAAGCACGACGTCGACTAAAATGTTCCTCCGGTTGCAGACATTGATACGACTCGGGACGCCGACCGTGTAGATTGCCGACTGGCATATTTCGATTCAGTCTACTCCGGTACTGAGACCACTTCGGTTGCCTGCGGGCCGACGATACCCGAGTGAGCAATCCGTCTGTCCAGTACGTACGGGCACCGACCTTGACGAACTCACCGGTGCTCGCTGCCGGTGGTATACACCGCGTAACAATCACGTATCCGGCGAGACGCCCGCCATGGGTGAGGCTACGAATCAGCGGGATGGCGAGTGTGAACAGACGGACGACATGGAACAGACAGCACCGGACGTCGGCGTCGTCCAGCTGTCCGAGGCCGAACGACGCTGTGGTATCACGTTGGACACTGCGTCGGATGCAGACGGTCACTCTGACTCTTCCGGGAGTTGTCGAGAGTAACGACCGACAGGGAATCCACAGCGGCCGTCGAACGGCGGTTGCGATTCGCTCGTGCGTTCGTCGAGGGTGTTCGGGCACCGACGGACAGCCCTCGAACCACGTCGTCTCTACCTGGTAGTGAGTCTCTCCGACCTCATCGACAGACGTACGACCCGTACCGCACCTACTTCGTGTTGGACACTCAACACTAGACTTGGAGGCTCCACTATGGCTCCAGACAGGCGGACAGTGCTCCAGATGACTTGCGGCGCGGTGGCCGGGGTACTCGCGGGGTGTGCCAGCGGTGGTGACGGTGGCGAGTCGTCTGTCGAAGACACGACGGACGTCACGATGGTCGACAGCCAGTTCGACCCGCGGAACGTCCACGTCGAGGCGGGCGCGACGGTCTCGTGGACGAACGAGGACGGCGACGCCCACACCGTGACCAGCGCGTCGGACAACTGGGACGCGGACGTGGAGGTGCCGGGCGGCGAGACGGCGACCCACACGTTCGACGGCGACGGCGTGTACGACGTGTACTGTCGGTTCCACGGCAGTTCGGACCTGACGGGGATGAGCATGAAGGTTGGCGTCGGCGAGGCGACTATTGAGCGACCGCTCGGAGGCGGCGACGGCGGTGACGGCGGCGACGCGGGAGGCGGGTACTGATGGACCGACGGACGTTTCTGACTCGCGGTGCGCTCGTGACGGCACCGCTGGTCGCGGGGTGTTCGGGCCAGCAGGGCGACGGCGGCGGGTCACCGACGGTAACCGACACGGAAACGCCGACGGACACGCGAACACCCACAGCGACGCAGACGGCGACAGAGACGCCGACCGCGTCAGAGCCGACGACGACGGGGACGCCGACGGCGGGACAGCAGGCGTATCCGGGCTACGAGTGGGGCCGGCTCTCGGGGGTCGAACCCGAACCGACGACCACGATTCGGATGGCGAACACCGAGTTCCACCCGCTGGTCGCCGAGGTCACGTCGGGTACCGGGCTGACGGTCACCAACGAGGACGTGGCCAGACACACGATAACGGTGCCGGCGCTGGACGTTGACGAGACGGTCGACAGCGGGGCGTCGGTGTCGTTCACGGTCCAGCAGACCGGGACGTTCGATTACGTCTGTACGTTTCACCCGCCGCGGATGCTCGGCAGACTCGTCGTCACGGCGGCCGAGCAGCCGACGACCACGTCGACAGCGACGGACACCCCCACAGAGACAGCGACGCCGACGCCGGTACCGGACGACGACGGCGGTTACTGAGGGCGTGACGTGCGGTGTCGCCGCCCCGTCTCTCCGACTCGTCTATTCGTGCTCATACTTTTGTCAATGTAGTGCTAACAATGAACAATGGCGACCGACCCAACAGCGACCGACTATCGAGTCGCCGTCTCGGTGGCTGAATCCGACCAAATCGGGCAGCTGATGCGGACGGCGCTCGACATCGCCCGCGACCGCGACGGGGACGTCTTCGTCATCAGCGTCGTGGGCGAGTCCCGGTCGTCGCCGTTCTGGGTGTTCCGCGACGAGGTCATCAAGGAGGAGTTCAGCGGTGACCGCCGCGAGCTACTGGACCGTGCAATCGACGTCGCCGAGGGAACCGACGTCGACGTAGACGGGCGCCTCGTCGTCGCCGACAGCGTCGCCAGTGGCATCGTCACTGCGGCGACGGACTGCGACGCCGACGCGATACTGATGGGCTGGCACGCGCGTCGCCACAGCGACATCGTGCTGGGACACATCGTCGACGACGTCGTCGCCTCGGCCCCCTGTGACGTCCTCGTCGAGAAGATAGGCCCGACCGCGAACGGCGTCGAGACCATCTGCCTCCCCGCTGGACCCGGGGCACACACGGCCCTCGCGGCGGGAGTGTGTCACGCCATCGCTCGGGCGAACGAGGCCCGCGTCGACGTGCTCAGAGTGGTGGCACCCGACGCCTCCGACGAGACGCGCGAGGAGGCCGAGACGCTCGTCGCGGAGGCGGCGTCCGCGGTCGGAGACGTGGCCACGACGACGAACGTTGTGGAAGGCGAGGATGTCGCCGAGACGCTGGTCGCGGCCGCCGAGGAACGGGACGTGACCGTCATCGGTGGCGGCGGTGGCGGTCGACTCCGCCGGGTCGTCGTCGGGTCGACCGCCCGCACAGTCGGCCGGCGCGCCGAGACGACCGTCATAGTCGCCACGCGTCCACAGCGAGCGCGGTCGTGGCTCGCTCGCAGGCTCTCGTGAATTCGGCGGGGTGACGGCTCACCTGTCGAATTGTGCGTCCAGTTTCAATCGCACTGTCCGCCAGAGTCGCTAGCTCCCGTCTTCGACCTCGGTGGCGGTCGCAGACGCGGTGTTGCCGGCGGCGTCGGTCACGACGAGTTCGACCTCGTAGGTGTGGCCGTTGTTCTCGTCGAATTTGGCACTCAGGCCGGTCGTGCCGGAGGCATCGGACCCGCTGACGTCGACGCTGGCCGTGTCTTCGGTCGCGCCCGTATCGGCATCGGTGAGCGTCAGGTCGACCGTCTGGAGGTCGCCGTCGGAGTCGCTGACGCGCCACGAGGCGTCGAAGTCGGCGTGTGGACTGCCGCCGCTGTTGTCCTCGCTCACCGAGAGGCCGTCGACGGCGAGGGTGCTCTCGGTGTTGTCGGTCGTGACGGTGATGCTCGCACTGGTCGTGTTGCCAGCGGAGTCCGTCGCACTGGCGGTCAGGGTGTGGTCACCGTCCGCCACGCCCGTGGTGTCCCACGAGTCCTCGTAGTAGCCCGAGGTGGAGTTGTACGTGGTCGCGCGTGCGGAGCCGCTGTCGACAGTGTACGTGACGTCGAGCGAGTCGTCGCTGTCCTCGCTATCGCTGGCGTCTATCTGGACCGTTATCGTCCCCGACACCGTCTCACCGTCGGCGGGCGTGACCCACGAGACGGTCGGCGCACCATCGTTAGACCCGGACCCCGACACTGCGGCTTCGACGTCCAGTAACCCGTTCCCTTGCTTACTGTCCGACAGCCCGATGTCCTCCGCCGTATCGTTGAGTTGCGTGCGGGCCTCGGTGTGCCCGTAGCCCTGTGCCATCAGCTGCCCGCCAGCGCCGCTGACGTGCGGACAGGCCATCGACGTCCCCGAGAGCGTCTCGTACCCGCCGCCATTGTACGTCGAGTAGACGTCGACGCCGGGGGCGGCGAGTTCGATGTCGCTGCCGTAGTTCGAGAAACTCGCGAAGCCGTCGGTGTCGTCGGTGGCACTTATCGCCATCACCGTCGAGTAGGTAGCGGGCGCCGTCCCCTCGACGTCGCTGCCGTCGTTCCCTGCGGCGGCGACGAGCAGGACGCCCCTGTCGTAGGCGTACTGACAGGCGTCTTTGATAGTGCTCGATTTCGGGCCGCCGAGACTCAGGCTTCCGACGTCGTAGCCCTGGTCTGCGACCCACTCGAGGCCGGCGGCGACGTCGGAGTAGGACCCGCTTCCGTTCTTGTCGAGTACCTTCACCGCGTGCAGCGTCGCCGCCGAACTCACGCCGACGACGCCTTCGCCGTCGTCCACCGCGTCGGCGGTGCCCGCGCAGTGGGTCCCGTGGCCGTTGTCGTCGTCCCACGCCTCGGCGTAGGGCCCTTTCGCTTTCACGAACGCCTTACCCGTGCCGAGGTTGCCCTGGAGGTCCGGGTGGTTCGAGTCGATACCAGTGTCGAGTATCGAGACGTCCGCACCGTCACCGGTGGCACCGTCGGCCTGGGCCTTCTCGGCGTCGACCCGGTCGACGCCCCACGGGACTTCGGGGTCACTGGAGTCGATGCTGATAACGCGCATCTTGCCGTCGGCCTCGACGTACCGCACGTTCGGGTTTCGTCTGAGGGCGTCCAGCGCCTGTGTGGAGAACCGACCGGCGACTGCCTGCCCGATGTCGCCGAAATCGAGGACCCGGTAGACCGAGTCTGCCTTTCGTTTCGCAGCGGCCGTCGCGGCCGGCGTACTCGTCCCGACGATGTGACGCGCCGTGTCGACGGCACCCGCCGTCCCCGTTCCGAGGAGGAGCGCTCCGGCACCGGCCCCGCCGAGTCCGTATAGCAATTCACGTCTGAATAGTTTCGATTTGCCCATGCTTGGTAATCACAACCATACAGCTTAGGCATTGCGACACTACGCACGGCCCAGTCGCCGTTCGCCTCGAACGACCGTGCTGGCTGTCGATTCGGATCCGAGTGCGACAGTGTAGCGCACCAGTACGCACGGGCGTTCGGCCCGGTACTGTCGCTCTCGGTGTCGTCGCGAACCATCCGGTCTAGCTACTTGCAGTCAAGAGTTAGACCGTCGACAGCGATACTGGCTACTGTATCATGGCGACCGACGAAATCGCATTCGCTACTCGTACCGAGGACGTTGACGGCGGCGACCCGAGCGACGACGGGACGGCCCGCTGTCCGCTCTGCGTCTTCGAGAACGACCCGAAGACGCTCTATCGACATCTGCAGACCGCACACCGGAAGAGCGAATTGAGCCGCGCATTGCTCGACGCTAGCTGAGTGGCGCGATAGCTCGATGTGGAGTGCTTCACGTGTAAAGACCGACCGGTGGCGCTGGGAGGGGGAGTGTCGACGTCCACGCAGACAGACCACCGTCCCAGTCTCCCAGTACCCGTTTCGTACCGACCCGACTGCTGTCCCCTCTCGTCGCCAGGGGAACCGGTAGGCCGGCGATAACTAAGCCCGCAATCCCTCTGTCACCGCTCGATGAGTACGGACACCGACGTCGACGCTGTCGCCGACCACTGCGGGACCGTCCTCGACACCGTCTCCGGCGCGGTCATCACCGAGCGAGAGACGCTCGAAACCGTCCTGTCGGGCTTCCTCGCTCGCGGCCACGTCCTGCTGGAAGACGTGCCGGGGACCGGCAAGACGCTCACCGCGCGGTCGCTCGCGAACGCGCTCGGACTCGAGTTCTCGCGCATCCAGTTCACGCCGGACCTCCTGCCGGCCGACGTCACCGGCACCTACGTCTTCAACGAGAAGACCCAGGAGTTCGAGTTCCGCGAGGGCCCCATCTTCGGCAACGTCGTCCTCGCCGACGAGATAAACCGCGCGTCGCCGAAGACGCAGGCCGCACTGCTGGAGGCGATGGCGGAGGGGCAGGTCACCATCGACGGGGAGACTCACGCCCTCCCGGACCCCTTCTTCGTCATCGCGACCCAGAACCCAATCGAACAGGACGGCACCTTCCCGCTGCCGGAGGCACAGGTCGACCGCTTCGTCGTGAAGACGAGTCTGGGCTACCCCGACGAGGACGGCGAACTGGAGATTATCGACCGGCGTGCGGCCCGCACCGACCGGACGCCGTCGGTGACGGAGGCCGTCTCCATGGCTCCCGCAGAACTCCGGCAGGCACCAGAATCGGTCCACGTCGAGAAAGAGGTCCGGAAGTACGTCGTCCGACTGGCCCGCGCGACCCGCGAGGACTCGCGCGTCGAGACGGGCGTCTCCCCGCGAGCGACCCAGCGGTTGTTCGAGGCGGCCAGAGCGCTCGCCGTCGTCCGCGGCCGGGACTACGTCACGCCCGACCACGTGGCCCGCATCGCGCCGGAAGTCCTCTCGCATCGCCTCGTCCTGACGCCGGACGCGCGCGTCGACGACGTCGAGAAGCGCGCCGTCGTGGCGGACCTGCTGGACGACGTCGAGGTGCCCACGGTCACCTATACAGAACAGCCATCAGAGTGACGGCGGCGGCGAGGAGCAAGGCCAGCGCACCCAGCGGCACTCCGGTCCCCCCGTTCTCGTAGAGGACCAGCGCACCGACGACCAGCACGGCCCCGTAGCCGCCGCTAGCACCGGCGTGGACGAGTTCGACGGTGTAGGTGCGGGCGTCGGCCCGCAACTGCTCGCCGAGGCTGATAGCGTGTTCCGCGAGGTCCCACGCAACGATAGCGGCGGCCGTCGCCGCCAGCAGTGCCGGTGGCTCCGCGCGCTCGAAGATGCCGGTGAGGACGACGCCGACGACGAGGGCGGCCAGCCCCGCCGAGACGAACCGGCGGGCGATGCGCTGTCTGAGCGGCCGCGTTCCGAGGCCGACGCACACGATACCGACCAGTCCCGGGACGAGTTCCGCCTGTGCGCCGAACTCGTTAACCGCGCTCAGGGCGTGCGAGAGCGACGCGACGACGACTATCGCCCCGACGGCGACGACCGCCTGCCCGACCAGCGGGGGGTACTCGCCGGTCAGGTCGTCCCGGTCGCCGAAGACGACGAGCGCGACGCCCGCGACCGTCCCGAACACGGCCAGGCGCTGGTCGGGGCCGGGCGCCAAGAGTACCGTCGAGACGCCCGCCAGCAGTATCGCCAGCGCGCTGGCGACGGGCGTGGGCCGGTGGTCGACGCCAGTCACGCCGACCACCGCCGTCGTCGCTCGCCCAGAAGCACGGTGCCCAGCGACTCGGTCGGCGTCCAGTCGATGACCGGGACGCCGGCCTCGCGGAGCGCGTGTATCCGGTTCTCGCGCTCGGTGCGTGCCAGCCGTTGCCCGGGCGTCCGGTCGGCGGTCACGTCCGGACACAGCACCGTCGTGGTGTGGGACGCCGCCTCCAGGGTCCGCACGGTCCGTACTATGGCGTCGTCGGCCAGCGGCGAGCAGACGAGCACCTGCGTGTCGGTGTCGAGGCGCTTCCTGAGCATCTCCGTCTGCCGAGCGACGTCGCCGTCCTCCCCGGGTACCGGCGGCGTCGCCGACAGGCCAGGGTGGGTCCCGAGCAGTCGGCGGAGGTCGGCGTGGTGGTCCGGGCCGACGCCGGGCGCGGCCCAGCAGAACTCCCGGCCTAGCGCGGCCACGCCGACGAAGTCGTTGGTGTCGTCGAGCGTCGCCAGCAGTCGCTCGACGGCCGCGAGGCTGTGGGCGACGGCGTTGGGCGTTCCCTCGCGCGCTGACCGGTAGGCCGGTTCGCGGGCGTCGACCAGCAGGAGGACCGAGGTGCGCCGTTCCTCGCGGAACTCGATGGTCGTGAGTTCGCCGGTGCGGGCCCACCGTTTCGAGTCGATGCGACCCAGCGGGTCCCCACGGCGATACTCACGGACGGCGTGGAACTCGATGCCGCTCCCGCCGTCGTCGGTGACCAGACGACCGGCGTGGCCGTTGGTCTGCTGGCGCACCGGCAGGGAGGGGACGGACTCGGCGCAGTCGATTTCGGTGCCCGTCGCCACCGTCGTCTCCACCTCGTGCCCGCCGGTCACGTCCCTGACGACGACGGTAGCGGGGTCGAACTGGTGGCGGCCGTGTTCGGCCTCGACGGCGTAGGTGTACTCCGTCGTCTCGCCGGGCCGCAACACGGCGGCGTGGCGCGGACTGGCCGACGCGACGGTGAGCATCGGCGGGACGCCGTCGACGACGCGCACGTCCGTCAGTGTGCGGTCGCCGGTGTTCGTCAGCCGCGTCGTCACCGTCACCGGGTCGCCGCGTGCCGGATGGCCGTCGTCGAGCCGGCGCTCCAACTCCAACTCGACGGACGGTGGGCCGAGCAGTCGGGGATACGCCGCGTAGCCGGCGCCGACGGCCCCGACGAGCAACACTGCGGGCCGGTCGGCGAGGACGCCGACGGCGACGGCGAACAGGCCGACGGCGACGATACCGCGCCAGCGGCCGGTCGTCCGGACCGTGGTCATGCCTCCTCGCTCCCTTCCCCACGCTCGTCGGCCGCGTCGGTCTGCTCCAGAAGGGCGCGTGCGACCGCTCTGGCGCCGTGCTGGACCCACGAGTCACCGCGGAGCAGGAGTCGAGCGCGCTCGCTCAGTGGGGGGCCGCTCGCCGTCTCGTCCAGGAACCGCGTGGCGACCGGGTCGTCGGTCCACGCGCCCTCGGCGACCCACCGCTCGGCACGCTCCTCGCTCAGGTCCTCCTCGCGCATCAGCGTCGCGACCACCGTCGACCGCAACCGCCGGCGGAGTTCCTCGGCGTCTTCGCTCCCCTCACGCGCCGAGAGCGTCGGCAGGCCCTCGACCAGCCGGTCGAACTCGGCGCCGGGCGGCGGCGCGTCCCGAACCGTCTCCGGTTCCGGCGGGTCCGCCTGCGTGACGTGTTCTCTCGCTCGGCGGACGACCATCCACCCGAGGACGCCGACGGCGACGCCGCCGAGAATCCCCAGCAGGAAGTACTCGTTGCCGACCCGGTCGATGAGCGACTCCGTCGGGAAGAGGCCCGACCCGCCGGGGAGGACCGCCAGCGCGAACGCGAGGACGCCGACGGCCACGAGCAGGTACCACCCGAGTCGCCGGACGCCGGTCACCGCTCGCTCACTCATCGGCGTCGTCCCCCAGCGTCTCGAGCGATTCCCGGGCGATCCGCTCTCGCTCGCCCGACGGCGGCGCGCCACCGTACTCGACGTCCTCGAACGTCCGCCGGAGCTGGTGGACCGCGTCGGCGTCCAACCCCGTCTCGACGGCCGCACGGGCACAGTCTCGGGGCGTCTTCGTCCGCTGTCGGACGATACCGGCGCGTCGAAGCAGGGCTACCCACGCTCGCTGGACTTCGTTCTCTGGTGCCGGTCGCAACGTTTCGTTCCCCTCGTCGGGCGGGGCTTCGGCCCCCACTATCATTCCTAACAGCGAGATAATCTCTTCGCGGTAGCGGTACGCGATGCCTACGAGCGCCGCGAGCGCCACCAGCGAGAGGAGCGCCACGAGGAGTGCCTGCAGGTTCGACTCCGACGGCACGACGCCGGTCCCCTCGCCCTCGCTCGGCGCTTGCTGCTGGTTGTTCTCGCCGCCCGACCCCGCGTTCGATTCCGAGTTCGCGCTACTCGACTCGCTGGCTGACTGCCTATCGGAGCCGTCGGGGTCCCTGTTCGCGTTCTCGCTCCGCTCTCCGGTCGGTGCTGGATTGCCCGTGTAGCGGTCGTGGAGATTCTGTGCAGCGTCCTCTATCTCGCCGGCCCGGTCGTCACCGACGGGGAGCATGTCGTAATCCGGGTCTATCGCGTCCGATGGGTCGGTCGACATCGACGAACCGAGCGTCGCGGCCGAGAGGCCGATGGCGACGACGACGACAGAGGCGACGCCGACCGACACGAGTCGTTCAGTGTCCATTGGTGTCCGAACGGCGACCTGAGTCGCCTGACTGGTCACGCCTGCGTCACAGCACGGCGTTGTTATAGGGGGATTATCCCCGAGGCCGTAGCGGAAGAGAGCGCCGAACGACGCCGGCGAAGGACCCGAGTTCTCAAGTGCGGTGGTGGCCAACCCTCCGCCGATGAACGTCAGCATCGTCGGGAGCGGCTACGTCGGGACGACCGTGGCGGCCTGTCTCGCCGAGTTGGGCCACGAGGTGACGACAATCGATGTCGACGAGGCTATCGTCGACGCGGTCAACGCCGGCGAGTCGCCCATCCACGAACCGGGACTGGACGACCTGGTCGCCGACCACGGCGGCGACCGACTGCGCGCGACCACGGACTACGGCGTCGTCCGCGAGACGGACCTGACGATGCTGGCCCTGCCGACCCCCTCCAACGAAGACGGCAGTATCGACCTGCAGTACATGGAGGCCGGCGCGACGTCCGTCGGAGAAGCACTCGCCGACGCCGACGACGCTGCTGACCCGCACCTCGTCGTCACGAAGTCGACGGTCATCCCGCGGACGACCGACGATCGACTGGCCCCGCGCATCGCCGACGCCGGACTCACACGGGGGGAGGATTTCCTCGTCGCCTCGAACCCCGAGTTCCAGCGGGAGGGTACCGCCGTCGAGGACTTCCTGAACCCCGACAAACTCGTCTTCGGCGCCGACGACGAACGCGCGTTCGAGCGGTTACGCGCTCTCTACGCGCCCCTCCGTGAGGCCGCCGACGACGACGTGCCCGTGGTGGAGACGGGTATCGCCGAGGCCGAGATGATAAAGTACGCCAACAACACCTTCCTCGCGAGCAAGGTCTCGCTCATCAACGACATCGGGAACGTCTGCAAGGAGTTCGGTGTCGACGCCTACGAGGTGGCCGAGGCCATCGGTCTCGACGACCGCATCGGCGAGCAGTTCCTGCGGAGTGGGGTCGGCTGGGGCGGGAGTTGCTTTCCGAAAGATACGGATGCAATTATCTCTGCGGCCCGCCAAGAGGGTTACGACCCAGCGGTCCTGTCGGCCGCCGTCGAAGTGAACGACACCCAACCCGAGCGCCTGCTCTCCCTGTTAGACGACCACGTCGACGTCGCCGGCAAGCGCGTCGCCGTGCTCGGACTGGCGTTCAAGCCCGGTACCGACGACATCCGGAACACGCGCGCCGTGCCGGTCATCGAGGGCCTGCGAGAGCGGGGCGCCGAAGTGGTGGCGTACGACCCCGTCGCCGTCGAGAACATGCGTGAGCGATATCCCGACGTCGAGTACGCCGGGTCCGCTGCCGAGGCGTTGGAAGGCGCTCACGGTGCGGTGGTCGTCACGGACTGGGACGAGTTCGCGGCGCTCGACGACGAGTTCGGCGCGATGGCCGACCCCGTGGTGGTAGATGGTCGGCGGATTGTCCAGCGGCGTGACGGGATTACGTACGAAGGCCTGACGTGGTAGGTCGGGCTACGACGGTTCCCGGTACCGGTCGGCGACGAGGACGACCATCGCGAGCGCGAGCGTCACGACGAGTACCGTAGGGTCAGAGGAGACGTAGAGGCTCGGCGTCGGCGGACGCCAGTTCGTGAACGGATAGAGCCACGCCGAAGCGTGGCCGTCGGCGAACACCCGAAGGCCATCGAGGACGAGCGCGCTCAGGCCCCCGGCGACGAGCAGGCCGTACACCCGCCGCCAGTGGTCGCGCCGGAACGCCAGCGTGATGAGTGCTGCGACGACGAGGACGCCGCCGAGCGTCGAGAACGAACCGTAGGAGAGTGGCACACCGAGCATCGCGCCGACGCTATCGGCCTCGAGCACGAGGTCGACCTTGACTAGATCAGGGATGGCGCCGCCACCCATCCCGACGACGACCCAGCGCCGGTCCAGCCAGTCGACACGCCAGCTGGCGACGGTCAGCAGGACGAACGGGACCAGCACGTGTGTCAGCAGGTCAGCCATCGCGTCTCGCCTCCAGAACCCAGCGGCCGGTGTCGACGCGCCAGTACCGGGCGAACAGGACGAGGAACAGGAGGACACCGACTAACGAGGCCCCGTACTTGTACAGAAGCGCCCCGGTACTCGCGTTGACCACTCTGACGACCTGCGCGTCGACGGTCCTGTCGGGTTCGAGTGTCCCGTACACCTGGACGGTCCCGCCTCGTTCGACATCGGCGTCGCTACCGTTTACGCTGAGGGTGATAATCTCACCGGTAGCTTCGACCTTGATAGTGAATGCAGCCCCGTCGGCGTCGACAGCGGTCACCTCCCCGAACAGGAACGCCTGCTTGCCGACGTAGGTGTCGTAATCTGCCGCCAGTTCGTCGGCGTCGGGATACGGCCAGCGCTGGTCCTCGGTGGCCTCGTAGTGGACGAAACTCGCCCCGAGGACCGACAGCAACAGGAGTGCGACGACGGCACGGTACCGGACCTTCACGTCATCCGGTGAGCGCAGTCAGATAGATGGTCGTTGCGGTTTCCGCAGGCGGCGTGTGGGCGCTACTCCGTGTCGGCCAGTGCGTCCCGAACGACCGAGGCCACGTCGTGTTCGGCGGCCCAGCCGAGATGTTCGCGAGCAGCCGTGGTATCGACCGGGAAGTCGTCGACGAGTGTCTCCTCACCGGCACGGGGGTTCTCGACGAGTTCAACCGTGGGGTCGTAGCCGAACTCGACGGCCGTGTCACGGACGAGCCTCGCGACTTCGTGGACGCTCGGGTCCTCGTCACTGGCTATCTCGAACTTCTTGACGCCGGTCTCGCCGGCCTGTAGCTGCTCTACGAGTCGTTCCGCGCTCCGGACGTACGCCCGCGCCACGTCCTTCACGTGGACGAAGTTCCGCGACTGGGTGCCGGGCTCGTACACGGTCAGCGTCTCGCCGGCCAGCGCCCGGCCGAGGAAGAAGTTGATGACGGTCCCCTTCGAGATGCGCTCCCCGCCGACCTCGTGGCCACCGTAGAGGTTCGATATCATGAACTGGTGGGCCGGGAACGCGCCGTCGGAGAACGTGTCGATGGCTCGCTCCGAGAGGAGTTTCGTCCGGCCGTACCAGTTGATGGGGTCCCGCGGGTGGTCGACGGTGATGGGGAACGCCTGTGGGTCGCCGATGACGGCCATCGAGAAGGGGAACGCCAGCGCCGCACCGGTCTTCCGGCAGAACCACGCGACGTTCTCGGTCCCCTGCACGTTGACCTCGTAGGCCAGGTCCGGGTTCTCGTCGCAGTCGTCGACGCCCGACACCGCGGCCAGATGCAGAACGACGTCGGCACCCTCTAACGCGGCCTCCAGCCGGTCGCGGTTCCGGATGTCGACGTGGTCGACGTCGACGTCGCCGACGGTCCGGAGGTCGCCCCGGTAGAAGTTGTCGACGGCGGTGAGTTCCCAGTCGGGGTGCTGTTCCTGCAGTTCGACGAGGACGCGGCTGCCGATGTAGCCGGCCGCGCCCGTGATAGCGATGTGTGGCGTGTCTATGTCTCGTTCAGGCATCGGTGAATCTCCGTGCGAGGTCGCGAACCCCCTCGCGGAGGGTGGTCTGCGGTTCGAAGCCTGTTCTGCGAAGTCGGTCGAAATTGACGTGGTACGAGGGGCCGGGGTGTTCGTCTTCGAGGTAGGTGATGTCGACGGCGCCGACCTCCTCGTCGACGACGTCGGCTATCTCCGAAATCTGGTAGTTGGCGTCGGAACTCCCGACGTTGTACACCGTCTCGTCCCACTCGCCCGGTTCGAGCGCGGCGTGTTTGTAGGCGCGGGCGGCGTCGGAGACGTGGATGAACGGCCGCCAGTTCGACCCGTCGCCGTAGACGGTGAGCGTGCGCCCGGTGAGCGCCCGGAACACGAAGTAGTTCACGACGAGGTTGAACCGGACACCCGGCGAGTAGCCGAAGTTCGTCGCCATCCGCAGGGCGGTGCCGTCCATGCCGAACTCCTCGCAGTACTCCCGCAGCAGGGTCTCGGAGTCGAGTTTTGTCTCGGCGTAGGGGTTGATGGGGTCGGGCGTGACCGTCTCGTCGATGTCCGTGCTGGTCGCCCGGCCATAGACGTTACACGAGGAGGCGAAGACGACGTTCTCGACGCCCAACTTCCCGGCGGCCTTCAGGACGTTCTCGGTGCCGTCGTAGTTGACCGCGACCGTCTCCTCGCGCCGGTCGCGGGTGCTGGACGCGCCGGTGATGGCAGCCAGGTGGACGACGGTGTCGACGCCGCGCATGGCGCTCTCGACGTCGCCGTACTCGCGGACGTCGCCGCGGCGGAACTCCAGATTGCCGTCGACGGCACCCATCAGGGCCCGCGGCGACCCCGAGGTGAGACTGTCGAGGACGACCACCTCGCCCACCCGGCCGTCGGCCTGGAGGCGCGGAATCAGGTCGCTCCCGATGTAGCCACAGCCACCCGTGACGAGGACGTCGGTCGTCATTCCTCTAGGACGCCCGGCAGGAAGCGGTCCTCGTGGGACTCGATGGTCTCGGTGTACCGCGTCAGCGTCTCGAAGATGTCCTCGACGCCTTCCTCGAAGGTCTGAGCCTGCCCGCCGATGAGGTCGTCGTAGCGCTCGTTCTCGATCTCCATCTTGTGGGTCTCGTCCTCGTCGCGCGGGTTCTCGAAGTGCTCGACGGCCACGTCCAACTCGAACTCGCTCCCCACGTCGGCGATGGTCTCGGCTATCTCGACGATGCTGATGGCCCGCGTGACCTGATTGTAGACGGTCAGGCCGTCGGGTCGGTCGTCGGCGTCGCCGAGTGCGAGCTGTGCGAGGCCTTCGACAGCGTCCTCGAGCGAGACGAACGGTTTGCGCTGTTCGCCCTTGCCGTAGACGGTGACCGGGTAGCCGGCGACGGCTTGGGCGCAGAAGCGGTGGCCGACGGTCCCGAAGTAGTAGTCGAAGTCGAAGCGGGTCTTCAGTCGGTCGTCCTCCCGGGTCTCCTCGGTCTCGGTGCCGTAGGTGATGGCCGTGCGCACGTCCGAGATGGGGATGTCGAACTGCTTGTGGGCCAGTCGCATGTTGGCCGCGTCGTGGGACTTCGTGAGGTGGTACCAGCTCCCAGCCATCGCCGGGAAGGGCACGTCGTCGGCCTCGCCCTGATTCTCCATCGTCGCGCCGCCCTCGGGGATGGGGAACTCCGGCGCGCCGTAGACGCCCGTCGTCGTCGTCTCGACGAAGTGCGTATCTGTGAGGTCGTGCTCTTCGAGGCCCCACAGCAGGTTCCGCGTGGCCTGCATGTTGTTGTGCTGGGTGTAGTTGGCCCGCTCGCCGTTGATCTGCGAGTACGGCGCGGAGGGCTGGGCGGCCGCGTGGACGATGGTTTCCGGTTCGTGGACCTGCAGGAGTTCGTCGACGAACGCTCGCTCGGTCAGGTCGCCCTCGACGAAGGACATGTTCGAGACGCCGAGCGTCTCCTCGGCGGCGCGGATGCGCTCGTCGATGGACGCGACCGGTGTGGCGCTGGTCGCGCCGACCTCTTCGACCCACTCACGGCGGGCGAAGTTGTCCACGAGGAGGACACGGTTGTCGGTTCGGTTCGCGATGCGCAAGGCGGTGGGCCAGCCGATGTAGCCGTCGGCCCCGGTGACGAGGATGCTCATAGTTACTCAACTCGTGAGTAACTACACTCGGGTAAATATCTTCTGCCATTTCGAGGGGTCGGCCGTGCCGGTGACCCACGACCGCTCGGCCGTTCCGGAAGGGTTAAAAATCGCCCTCGCCTTCCTTCAGATGCTATCGCACGGGCCGGTGGGGTAGCCTGGTATCCTTCGGCCTTCGGGTGGCCGTAACCGCGATTCGAATTCGCGCCGGCCCACTACCTACAAACCCTCTTTTATGGGTTTCCTGACAGTTAGCGGCCGCCCTACGGGCGGTCTCCGTGAGTCTCTTGGACACCAACGAGCGGCTTATCCGCGACTTCTGCGGCGAGTATAGCGACGAACCACTCCAACGCTGCCCGCACTCGACGACGGGAGTACAGACCGTACCGCCCAACGGTAGTCCGTCCAGGTACGACGATATTTTTCGGGGCTACGAGTAGGGGTTGATTCGGTGCTCCTGTCGAACAGCCGTGCGAAGAGAACGAGTTTGGGGGATGACGGAGCGAGTGATGACTGTCCGGCATTTCGATTTTCGGAGAAGAATACGACGGATTTGATTGCAGCATTCCACCCATGGCGACGCCGGAACCGTCGGAAACTCGAACGGCACCTCCCTTCCACGCGGCAAGGTACATGACGTACGTAATAGCTGAAACAGAGGACTGACACTACCGCGACCAGTATGTAATATTTTATATTATAAGTGTAATTAACAGCTTTTATATAATTGGATGGAGGCCTGAAAATGCATGCAACGTAGAACGTATCTCGCTGCTGTCGGAACGTCTTTGCTCGCTGGTTGTTCCAGTGGGAGCGATTCTTCCACGACCGAGACTGATACAGATACCTCGACCCCGACAGAGACGCCGACCGATACACCGACTGCGACGCCCGAACCAACGCTGGAGGATGTTTCTTTTCCCGACGGAGTAACCGGCGATGACGTCTCGGCTGATGTGGTGACGAGCCACCAACGTCAGTTGCTCGGTGAACAGTATACCATCGAGATGGAGTCTGTGGAGGGGAGTCGTCTCACGCAGACGACGGTCGAGATTGGATCGAACAGTATTCATCAGGAACAGGTCTCTTCGAACACGTCCAACCGGTCGTTCTACAAAAACGGAGATATCGGGTTCGCGAGTGCAAACGACGGTGAGTTCCACTTCACTGTCGATCCGACAGTCAACCGCGATGCTGTCTCACAGATCCGCCGTCTCCGTCGGCATATCGAAGCAGGCAACTATACGCCGACCGACGCCGTCGAACAGAACGGCAGTCTGTTGATTCGGGCCGAAGCAGACGATGCCTCGCTGACAGAGCGATTCCGACGCCGGGCTATCGACACTATCGACTCTTACAGTGGCACTGTTCTCCTGACAGAAGACGGCCGCATAGTCGATCTGAAATACGATATGACCTTTTCTCGGAACGACCGCTCGACCGACACAGAGTTCTCGTTCGCAACCAAGGCGGTCGGTTCGACTTCTGTATCGGAACCATCGTGGCTTTCGACTGCCAGGGCAGACGCGGTCACGTTCACCGCACGCCCTGCCGGCGGCGATGACCCGAAGTACGTCGCCATAGACATCGAGGGCGACGGGTCACTCCCATCGAATATCTCTGGTAGTCTCTCTTTCGCCGACGGTAGTGCCTTCGGGCAAACGTCCTCGACGATTAGCGGCGGTGATACTCTCTACCTTGCAGCTACACCAGAGAACCGCCTCACGGTTTCCGTGAACACGCAACCATCCAACGTCGCGAATATCGACGGCCGGACATTCGTCAATGTTAATCTGAACGGTGTTGCTGTGGTGAACCAGTCGCTGTCGCTCTAACACCATCCATTCAGTCCATCAGGACCGGTTTCGACTACTTTCCTTCACCTGCGTAATCCCCAGACAGAGAGTTTCCTGGGCATCGTTCGGTCACCGACCTGTATCGGGAATCGCCGGATCCGAACACCACGTTTCCTCCTCGATAGGGGACGGTGTTTCGACTTTCCGTCACGCCCTCGACGTAGCACTATACCCGTCGGTCTGGCCAACATCGTGTATGGCACGGACACAGGTGCTAAAGCGCACCTTGGCCAGAACACCGCTGCCGACGACGTCGTTGGCCACCCCACGTCTGCTGTCGCTGTGTCGACGGCGTGCCTTCGAGTCGCGAATCCGAGGGGCGTCTCCGCCAATCTGCCTGCCCTCATCGAAACTGTTGTACACGGACCGGTCACGTTCCGGTGACCGGAAACAAAAACTCGCCGCTCAGTCGAAGAGGCCGTCGTCGGACTCGAACACCGGCGGGTCGAACAGGTCGGTCAGGAGGTACGACGGGGTGACCACCTCTACGTCGTCGGTCTCGTCGATTCGTCGCATCTGGTTGCGGAACCCTGCCTCGCTGATCCAGTCCTCGTCGCCGATCTCGTGGTAGGCGAGGACGACGAGCTGGTCGTACTCAGCGGCCAACTCGATTGCGTCATCGACCCGGTCCCGTTCCTCGGCGAAGATGCGGCCGACGGTCAGCGGCCCGCCGAGTTGGTGGCCGTGCGTGTTGCTCCCGTCCGTGAACGCCAGATAGTGGTAGTTCTCGACGACGTCGCGCGTCCGCGGGTCGTTGCTGCCCCACGGATAGACGAAACTGCTGGCGCCGTCCTCGAACCCGTTGTCGAGGAGCCACGCTTTGGCGTCGCGGACCTGTGAACGAATCGCGTCGGTCTCGAGTTCCGTGAGCCGTTCGTGGTCGACCGTGTGGCTCCCGATCTCCCACCCGGCGTCCTGCAGGTCGCGGAGTTGGTCGACCGAGAGGTAGTCGTCGTCCCCCACTCGGTCGGGATTGACGGCCGCGAACCCGGGGAAGTCGTACTCGTCCATCACGGGGAACGCCCGGGTGTACTGGGACGCCTCTGTATCGTCGAAGGTCAGGACGACGTAGCCGCCGTCGCCGCGTTCGGTCGCGCGGAGGTCGTCGACCAACAGTTCGATGGGGCGTCCGTAGTCCTGGTTCATGCTGAGCCGAATCTCCTCGACCTCCGCGAGGTCCGGGTCGCCGTCGACCCCCGTGATGCCGAGGTCTAGACGGAACCACCCGTAGGTCGGCGTGATGGTCCGGCGGCGCATCCGCACTTCGTCGCCGTCGTCGTCCTCGACGGTGACGGTCAACTGCTCGACCTCGGGCGCTTCGAGTTTGAGCGCCAGCGAGAGCGACCGGTCCGAGAGGTCGAGGTCGTCGTCGAACTCGCGACTGATTTCGAGCGTCCCGCCATCGCCGGACTCCAGGGATAGCCGCGCCGACTGGGTGCCCTGATAGACGTCCCTCTCTTCGACGTTGAGCGACCCGTTCTCGACATCCCACTCGTCGAGATCTTCGAAGTCGTCGACGCGGTCCCCGACGTCGACGTATCGGTCCGGGCTGGCGAACGCCGTTCGCAACTCGTCGACGGCGGCGTCCCGTTCCCGGTCCCGCTCCCGGTCGTCGTCTTCGTCCTCGTCGTCGTGTCCGCGAGCGATGTCAGATGTGTGATAGAGGCTACCGACGACACCCAGTACACTGCCGGTTCGTCGAAGAAACAGCCGTCGTGAAGCCCCGTTCGACTCCGTCATGGTCTGTCGCAGGTATACGGAGTCGTGCTGATTGTTATTCTGACGTTGTCACTAGCCCGGATTCGAAAGGCGCACTTATCAGAACTAGCCACGGGACAACCTCGGATTACCGGTGGCCGACCGGAGCGGTGTCGGTCCACCGACCGTGCGCCGTCGTCTGTAAACGACGACTGGCACCCCGACGTCTTCGAGTGGTCCGCTGTCGTCCCGGCCGTCTCGACACACCTAACAGCCCCGACAGTCACCACCGAGTATGCGCCAGTTCGTCGTCGTCGGCCACGACGCACCCACCACGCCCGACTTCTCGCTCGACGACCTCGCCGGGGCCGCCGGTCGCCTAGACGTGCTCTGTCGCTGTGTCAACAGCGCCTTCTTCCTGAGTCACGACATCCGCGAGGACGTCCGCACGCACCTCGTCCTCGCCGACGAGTACACCGTCACCTTCGAGGGGAGCGACCTGCGGCGACTCAACCCGGACGAGCGGTCGACGGCGGCGCTCGTCCGCAACGCGCTCGAAGAGCGCGCGGAGGCTATCGGTCACGTCCCGGTCGAGACGTCGCCCGGCGTCTCGCTCACTCGCCGGGGGTTCGAGGGAACGCTGGAGGACGTAGCACGAGACGGGACCGTCGTCCAGCTCCACGAGGACGGCGACCCAGTCGTCGACGTCGGGCCGCCGACAGACCCGGTGTTCGTCCTCTCGGACCACCACGACTTCGCGGCGAGCGAGGCCGAGTTGCTGGCCGAGGCTGCCGACGAGCGCGTCTCGCTCGGCCCCGAGCGACTGCACGCCGACCACGCCGTCACCGTCGCACACAACTATCTCGACACGGACGGCTTCACGCGGTACTGACCGGCCCCAGAAGACATTTCACTCGCGCTCCCGACGACGCCGTATGATGCAGACGGTCCGTCGAACCGACGAGCGCTGCCCGCCCACCGGCGACGGGCACGTGCGACGGGGTGAGAGACGAGATGTCTGAGTCGACACTCGACCGACGGACGCTCCTCGCGTCGCTGGCGGGCGTCGGGGCGGCCTCGGTCGCCGGCTGTTCGGTCCTCGAAGGCGGCGAGGACAGCGACGCGAGCGAGGTGGACGCCGACCGTGCCAGCGAACTCGCCACCCGCTTCGCACCCACCCTGTACTTCGACGAGAACGAACCGTGGTTCCCGACGGACCCGCGACCGTACACGAGCGAACGCGACGGCGAGACGGTCGTCGACGGGTTCGACGCCTTCGACGGCTACCACGAGCGGTTCACGGGCGAGCAACCGCCGAACCCGACGGTGTTCTACCACGCCGTCGAGTACGAGGACTCGCCGCTGGCGGTCGTCCAGTTCTGGCTGTACTCCGCGTTCGACCAGTTCACGACCAACTTCCACTGGCACGACTGGGAAGTGCTGCACGTCTTCGTGGACACGGAGACCGACGAGCCACAGCTGTACGTCGCCAGCTCCCACTCCCGGAAGGTGCCCAACAACGAGTTCCTCGACCCGGACCCGGAGGGGGTGCCGCGCATCCTCTCGGAACTGGGCTCGCACTCCAGCGCGCTGTCGGTCAACGACTCCGCCGACGAGTTCCAGCGACTCCCGGAGGACGGGTCCTTCGCGGACATCACCAACAGCGCCATCGAGACGCTGGAGGACGTGGCCGCCATCCCCTTCGCCTACGGGTTGCCGCGTGACGAGGGTCACCGACTGCCCTACGTCGTCCCCGAGTACGAGGGGGCTCCGCTGTACGACCACCCAGACCTCCCGTCCGTCGAGCGTTCGGACCTCGTCGACGAGGCCCTGACGGTGCGCTCGCTGGACTCGCTCTCGTCGCCGCCGACGGACCTCCCCGACCGGTCGACGGGACTCGTGTTCAAACACGCCGAACGCGAGGGCGGCGACGAGGCCGACGTCGAGTACGACCTCGTCCCGACCGGCGAGATAGAGTCTATCACGGACTTCACGGGGCCGCAGTTGAGCTTCGAGTTCGCCGTCCCGGAGTTCGGCGAGGACGCCATCG
Organism: Haloarcula rubra; assembly: GCF_019599465.1. Lineage (GTDB taxonomy): Archaea > Halobacteriota > Halobacteria > Halobacteriales > Haloarculaceae > Haloarcula > Haloarcula rubra. The sequence goes on along the minus strand of NZ_RKLR01000013.1, from coordinate 45,052 downwards.
CTGGCCACATCACGACGACGGGCGCGCCGTGGGGCCAGCCACGGTACGAGAACCCGGCGGCGGACATCTCCGAACCGAACCACCGCGCGGCGCTCGCCGAGCGCTACGACGCCATCGGCGAGGCGGCCCCTATCAACACTATCGTCGCGAGCATCTCCGAGGCCGTCCCGAGCGGCGACGCCCCGGAGGACGAGGGCCTGACCACGCAGTCGTCGACCGTCGAGGCGTTCGCGCTGCTGGAGAGCGACCCCGAGGCGGTGCCCACCTTCGACGGCGTCGCCGCCGTACAGGACGTGCCGGCGGGCGACCACCGACTGACGGTCAACCGCGCCGGGGCAGCCCCGCACAGTGAGCAGGTGGCCGTCGCCGACGAGGGCGGGCCGACGCTGGCCGGCGTCGACGGCGAGATACCGACCGTCGCCAACGAGCGCGCCCGCAAACTCGAACTGGACCCGGCCGACGCCGACAGCGACCTGACCGACCTCGCGGTCGAAGACGACTTCGCCGGCCGACTGTACGACTCGCCGCTCGACGGCGCGGACGCGGTGTACGTCCACGACGGCGGTGCCTACACGACGGAGGTCCGGGACGCCGACGACGCCGTCGGCGCGTTCCGCGTGAACCCGGACCCGGCGGCCGAGGAGTCGGTCCGCATCGAGCGGCCCGACACGGGGAAGGCGTCGCTGTCGACGTTCCTCGCGGACATCGCCGAGGAGACCCGCGGCGAGGTGGCCGAGACGGCCGACGGCAGCGGCGACGGCGACCAGCAGACGGACGCCGATAGTCGCAACGGGGTGGAAGACGGCGGCTCGCAGAACGCCGTGCAGGGACTGGAGCAGGCGCTCGCCGCCGTCGCCGAGTCGGCCCGGAAGGCGGCGGAACGGGCGCGGGCCGGCGACGGGAACGGTGCCGACCAGCGACTCGACGCCGTCGCCGAGCGACTCCAGCGAGTGGCGACCCGCCTCGCCGAGGCGAGCGACGACCTGCCGGACCCGCTGGCCAACGCCGCTGGGCGCCGCCTCGAACAGGCACGGCGCCGCACGGAACAGGCCCGGAACGCCGAGAAACTCTGAGGACTGCCGTCGCTCACCGGTCGAAATATTCGAGGAAGACCGCTCGCGAACCCGCGCTCGAGGCCGTCTACGACCCGAGCCAGCGGGCCACGCCGCCGCCGAGCATCACGAGTGCGCCGGCGATGAACGTGCCGGGAACCGGGAGTGCGAACAGGAGTGCGCCACAGACGAGGACTATCGAGGATGTTCTCATCGAGTCGTTACTACGACGGCCGCTCGGATACGCGCTAGGCTTGCAATCGCCACGGGTTTATCAGTCCCGTCCCCAGACCCGCGCATGCCAGACGACCTCGCGTGGGAGACGCTCGACACGGAGACGGCCTACACGTGCCCGGGGTTCGACATCGTCCACGAGGACGTGCGACTGCCCGACGGGACCGAGTCGGACTTCGACTTCCTGCGGGAGGGCGACAGTGTCGTGATACTGCCCTTTACCGCAGACGGCGACGTCGTCGTCATCGAAGAGTGGCGACAGGCGGTCAAGCGCCTCAATCGCGCGCTCCCGGCCGGGAGTATGGAGGCCGACGACGACGCACCGCGGGCCGCCGTCGACCGGGAACTCCGCGAGGAGACGGGCTACGAGGCCGACGACGTGCGCCACCTCTACACCGCGGAACCGGCCAACGGCTACGCCGACTCGGTGTTCCACTACTTCCTCGCCGAGGGGTGTACGCCGACGGCCGAACAGGACCTCGACTTCAACGAGTCCATCCGCGTCGAGACGACGACGTTCGAGGCGCTACTAGAGGCCGTGCAGGCCGGCGACCTGCAGGACGGCCGCTCGGCGGTGGGTATCATGTACTACGCGCTGTTCGAGCGCTGACTCGTACCAACGTTTATCGGGTAGAGAGAGTTACCAAGTAATCATGGCGACAGCGGTCAAGGTCGACGAGGACGCCAAGTCCCGTCTCGAAGAGCTACAGGCCGAGATTCGGCTGAAAGCCGGCAAGACGGTCACGCAGCAGGAACTCCTCTCACGGCTCATCGACGACGCGTACGAGTCGCGGGCAGAGGTCGTCGACTCGTTCCGGGAGTCCGCGGTCCCACTCACTGACGACGAGAAAGAAGCGATGCAGCGCGGTAGATTCAGTTCGGGCACCGAGACTGACGAAGAAGATATCGACGATATACTCTACGGATGACTGTCCTCGTCGATACGGGTGTTCTTTACGCCGACCACGACACCGATTCGGCTCGGCACACAGCCGCCAGCGATGCATTGGAGACGGTGTACGACGGCGAACACGGGCAGCCCTACGTCAGCGAGTACGTCTACGACGAGGCGGTCACGCTGACGCTCAAGCGGAGCAACTCTATCGAGGCTGCTCATCGACTGGGACGACGCCTCCGTGGAACTGGGTCGTTTCCGGAGGTGTACGAGATTCTGCACGTGTCTCACGCGCTGTTCACAGACGGTATCGACGTGTTCGAGCGCTACGACGACCAGAACCTGAGTTTCACCGACTCCATTCTCGTCGCGCAGGCTGAGCATCACGACATCGATGCAGTCCTCAGTTTCGACGACGACTTCGACGGCCTCGTCGACCGACTGGACCCGACCGACCTGTAGAACACAACCCTTAGGCGCGCGCCCCGCCGACGACGCTCATGACGAACTTCGAGGTCCGGGCCTACGACGCTGCGGGCCGTCTCGGCGAACTCGAGGTGCCGCGCGCCGGCGTCACGGTCCAGACGCCGACTATCCTCCCCGTGGTCAACCCCCACGTCCAGACGGTCGACCCGTCGGCGCTCGAATCCGAGTTCGGCGCGGAGATTCTCATCACGAACAGCTACATCCTCCACGGCTCCGAGGACCTCCGTGAGCCGGCCCTCGAACGGGGTCTGCACGACCTGCTGGACTTCTCGGGTGCCATCATGACCGACTCGGGGTCGTTCCAACTCGCCGAGTACGGCGACATCGACGTGACCACCGAGGAGATTCTCCAGTTCCAGCACGACATCGGGTCGGACATCGGGACGCCGGTGGACATCCCGACGCCGCCCGACGTCGACCGCGAACGCGCCGAGTCGGAACTCGAGACCACGCAGGAGCGACTGGAGCGAGCGACCGCGGTCGACACCGGCGAGATGCTCGTCTCCGCGCCGGTGCAGGGGTCGACGTACCCCGACCTGCGTGAGCAGGGTGCGCGAGACGCCAAATCGACGGGGCTGGACGTGTTCCCGCTGGGTGCCGTCGTGCCGCTGATGAACGAGTACCGCTACGCCGACCTCGCGGACGTCGTCGCGGCCTGCAAGCGCGGCCTCGGCGAGACGGGACCGGTCCACCTGTTCGGTGCCGGCCACCCGATGATGTTCGCGATGGCGGCGGCGCTGGGCTGTGACCTCTTCGACTCGGCGGCCTACGCCCTGTACGCCCGCGACGACCGCTACCTCACGGTCCGGGGCACCGAACTGCTGGACGACCTCGAGTACTTCCCGTGTCAGTGCCCGGTCTGTACCGACCACACCCCCGCGGGACTTCGTTCGATGGCCGACGATACCCGCGAGGACCTGCTGGCCCGGCACAACCTCCACGTCACCTACGGCGAGATTCGGACCGTCCGGCAGGCCATCCGTTCGGGGAACCTCATGGAACTGGTCGACTCTCGCGCCCGCGGGCACCCGACGATGCTCGACGGCTACCGCGCACTGCTCTCCCACGCCGAGCAACTCGAACGGACCGACCCCGTCTCGAAGGACGCCTTCTTCTACACCTCCACCGAGAGCGCGCGCAGACCCGAGGTGCTGCGCCACCACGAGCGACTGGACCGGTTCGAACTGGACGCCGACTCGGTGCTCCTGACCGAGGGCGGGTCGAACGACCGCTACGACGAGACGTGGGGCGTCGTCCCACCGTTCGGTCCGTACCCCCGCGAACTCGCGGAGACGTATCCGCTGACCGCCGAGGTGCCCGAGCGGACCGACCGGGCGGCCTACGAGGCCGCCGCCGACGGCGTCGCCCGTCTCGTCAGCCTGCACCCCGACGTGGAGTTCACGCTGGTCCACGACGACTGGCCCGCGACGGCGCTGGAGACGGTGCCCGACGGGGTGCGACTGCGTGACCTGCACGCGAGGGACTAGCGAGAGCCCGAACGAAGTGAGGGGTCTCGGATTGCGAGCGGGGAGCGGAGCGACCCGCGAGCAGTAGCGAGGGGCGCGACCGGAGGAGCGGCCCTCGAAGCGACGCGGTGACCGCAGGGAACCGACGAGCAGTAGCGAGTCCGACGGCGAACGGTCGTCTCCGGGCCGTCGACGCGAACCCGGTCGTCGATTGGGCCGTACGCTTATTCTGTTCGACTCCCAACAGTAGCGTGGTATGTCACAGCAAGTCACGAAAGAGCTCGAAGTCGACGAGTACACGCTCGGACTGGTCGGGCCAGAGCAAGAGTGGGCGGGAACGGTCGCCGACGGCGGCACGGTGCGGACACACACGCCACCGGCCTGTTGGGGGCCGATGATTACGCCCGAGTTCCGGGGTGGCCACGAGGTGACGAAACCGATTCGCGTCGACGGCGCAGAGGTCGGTGACGCCATCGCCATCCGCATCAACGACATCGAGGTGACCAGCGTCGCCACCAGCACCGGGTCGATGGACGAACGCGAGGGCGCCTTCGGTGACGACCCGTTCGTCGACCACAAGTGCCCGGAGTGCGGTGCCGAGTGGCCCGAGAGCGTCGTCGAGGGCACCGGCGAGGAGTCCATCCGGTGTGCGGAGTGTGGGGCCAACGCCTCCTCCTTCGCCTTCGAGTACGGTATCACGGCCGTCTTCGACCACGACGGCGAGGTGGGATTGACGGTCGACAGCGAGGCCGCCCACGACCTCGCCGAACGGGCCGACGAGGCCATGGCGCTCCCGGAGAATTCCCGCCAGCACCCCATCCTATTGTACGAACCCTCGGAGATGCCGGGGACGCTCGGACACCTCCGGCCGTTCCTCGGGAACATCGGGACGACGCCGCCCATCGAACTGCCGGACTCGCACAACGCCGGGGACTTCGGCCAGTTCCTCATCGGCGCCGACCACGACTGGGGCCTCGACAGCGAAGACGAACTCGCCGAGCGAACGGACGGGCACATGGACATCAACGCCGTTCGGGAGGGGGCCATCCTCGTCTGCCCGGTGAAGATCGACGGCGGCGGCATCTACGTCGGCGACATGCACGCCAATCAGGGCGACGGCGAACTGGCCTTGCACACCACCGACGTCAGCGGCCACACCGAGTTCGAGGTGGAGGTCATCGAGGGACTAGACATCGATGGGCCGATACTCCTGCCCAACGACGAGGACCTCCCGCACATCGCCAAACCGTACACGGACGACGACGTTGAGGCCGGCGAAGCACTCGGCGCGGAGTACGGCGTCGACGTCGAGACGGACATGGGGCCGATTCAGGTGGTCGGCTCCGGCGCGACGGTCAACGACGCCACCGAGAACGCCTTCGACCGGGCGGGGACGCTGCTGGACATGACCGAGGGCGAGGTGCGCACTCGGTGTACGTTCACCGGTGGCGTCGAAATCGGTCGGCTACCGGGGGTCGTCCAGTTGACCATGCTCGCACCGATGGACCGCCTCGAAGACCGGGGGCTCGACCACCTCGTCCGCGAGCAGTACGACCTGTAGTCGGCCGCGCACGGCGCGCCCTCGGTGGCGAATCGGTCCGAATCTGGAACCCGGCGCCTGCGACCTGATCGATTCGCTTTAGGCCGGTTTAATCTGCGTTAAACGTCGTAAAGTCGGCCCGAAACCGGCCGGAAATCGCCTTCACTGCCACCCCCCACTTTACACCTGTCCCCGGAAGACCGAGTTGCGATGTTCGAAGCAGACCCGCTCACGATGGCAACGTTCGCAAACGACGCGGCGCGGATGGCGATGCAGGCCGGCCCGCCCGCAGACCTGCCCGCGCAGGTACCGGAGTTCGTCGGCGACATCCTCGGGGAGGTCGGCCCCTCGGCCGGCGAGGCCAAGGACGGCATCGGTGAGACCATCAGCGGTCTGACACCGGGCGGCGGTGAGGGCGCCGACACGGCGGCCAACGCGAGCGAGGCCGCGGCTGGCGCGTCCGGCAAGTAACGTCCCCTGACCGCTGACGCTCCCACGCGCGCCGTCGACATGGCGACCGGCGCGTGACCCCACTCCACCGAGCCCCACCCCTCTCGCCGCCCGGTCCCCGCTCGGTTCCTGCCCTCTCTGCCACCCCTCTCAGGGCGCCGACCGCATCCGCGGCGCCTTTCACGCCACCGCCCGTAGCGGCGGGTATGAAGAAGTCGCTTGACGAACACGCGGACCGCTTCTCCGACCACGCCGCCGACTACGACGAGAGTCAGGACTCCCCGGAGTACCGGGCCTGTGCGGACCTCGTCGTCGCCCACGCCGACCCCCAATCTGACGACGTGGTACTCGACTTGGGCACCGGGACGGGCGCTATCGCCTTCGGCCTGGCCGACGCCGCCGGCGAGGTCGTCGGCCGCGACATCAGCGAGGGGATGATCGAACAGGCCCGCGAGAAGGCCGCCGAGGACGGCGTCGCGAACGTCACCTTCGGCGAGGGTCGCTTCCGCGACCCGCAGGTGCCCGACGGCGTCGCCGTCGATATCGTCACCTCGAACTTCGCGATGCACCACCTCGGCGACGACGAGAAGCGCGAGGCCATCGACGTCATCGCCGAACTGGGGCCGCGCCGCATCGTCCTCGGCGACGTGATGTTCTTCGGCGAACCGAACCCAGAGGACCCCTTCTACAGCCCCGAGGTGGACGACCCGGCGACGGTCGGCGTCCTCGCCGATGCCTTCACCGACGCGGGCTACGCACTCACGGCCGTCGAGATGGTCTCCGAACAGGTCGGCGTCCTCGTCGCAGAGCGCCGAGACTAGAGCGACTTCGCGTAGACGTAGCCGTCGACGTCGAGGAACTCGTCGTAGTGGTCGTCGACGCGGAGGAACCCACGCGACTCGTAGAACGCGACGGCGTCGTCGTTGTCGGCCATGACGACCAACCGCAGGCGTCGCCCGCCGCGGTCCCGGACGCCAGACTCGATGGCGTCGAGCAACGCCGTGCCGATACCCTCGCGCCAGTGCCCCGGGTCGACGTAACAGCGTGCGAGTGACCACGTCCGGTCGGCCTCCGTCGGCCCGGCCTCGGCGAACCCGACCACGTCGCCGTCGACCGTCGCGACGAGAAACACGCGGTCCGAGTCCGTGACGGCGTCGTCCAGCCGCGACGGCGTGTAGTACCGCTGGAGGAACGCGTCGACGGTGGCCGCGCCGACGATGTCGTCGTGGGCGCCGTGCCACGCCCGGCGAGCGACGCGCTGGACCGCTGGCACGTCCTCGCAGGTCCCCTTTCGAACCCCCGACATACGCGGACCTATCAACGCGTTCGTAATAAATGCTTGTCAGGAACGGGTGCTACCGGTCCGACGCCGGCTCCAGCCGTGTACCGTCTCTGGGGCAGTAGTCGTAGGAGTCCACCGTCGCCTGAAACCCGCAGTGGGGACACTCCTGCACGACAGTCGGTTCGTCGTCGCCCAACCCCCGGAAGAGGAACGGGACGAACGGGAGGAACAGGAAGACGAACAGGCTATCGAAGTACCACCAGAGCGCCACAGTGACGAGGAGGCTCACGACGAGGCCGACGACGGCCGTCACGGTTCGGGACCCGACCATGCCGGGGCGTTACCGTCCGAGGGGCAAAACCCCACGGCTCCCGGGACGTGCCACGTGACCACACCGCACGCTTTTGTCTGCCGCGGGACGATAGTCGACTAGCCATGTCCGACGCCGACGGGTACTGGCGATTCTGTGCCATCGTCGAGCGAGAGATAATCACGACGCCGACGGTGACGGCGCCGCCCCACACCGAACGGGCCGTCCTCGAACAGCACACCGGGTCCGGCGAGTATCGCCTCCGACCGCTGGACGACGTCACCGACGGCGGCGAGCGGATAGCGTAGTCGGCCGCGTGCGTGCCGTCGACGTGCGCCGCGTCGCGCTCAGCCACCCTGCATCGGCGGGTGGACGCTGAGTTCGGCGTCGGCCGGACAGTGGTCGTCGGCATCCACCGTGGTCCCGTCGACAGAGAGCCGGACGCTCGATTCGAGGGCGCCGTCGTCGAAGAGGTGACGCTCCGCACGCGGGTACGCCTCGACGAGAGCCGACACCGCCTCACGAACCGTCCCGCCGTCGAAGTCGACGGGCACCGTCTTCTCGCCGGTGGCTCCCCGGAGGTGGCCGTACACTGTGACCTCCATGGACACGGTTTCGGACGCGGCGGGGATTACCCTTGCCCGTCTCGGCCCTCGAAGAGCAAGATAGTTGAGCGCCCGTGGCAGAGAAGGTGGCATGACCGACTACTTCGAGGTCCACGAGCGCGACGGCGCCGCGCGACTGGGCGAGTTGCGCCTCGCCGAGTCCGTGACGACCCCGGCGCTGGTCGACGACGTGGACGCCGACACGCCCGGAGACGTCCACCGTCTCCTCCACGACGCCGGCAGTCGCTGGCCGACGCCACAGGAGACGCCGGCGGGCGACGACTCGCAGGTGACGATACTCCCCCACCGCGGCCTGCCAGCGGGCACGCCGGACGAAGTCGCCGACGCGTTCGCTCCCGACTACCCCGACGTCGACTTCCCGAGCGGCGCCGTCGTCTCGCCCGACACCGCCACCGACCACGGCAGCGACGTGTACGTCCTCGCGGGCGCGCCGGGCTACGTCGGCCACGCCTCGGCGTTCGTCGATGCCGTGACGGCGACGCGCGAGGCCGTCCCCGCCGACACCGCACTCTATCTCCCGGGCGTCGCCACCCCCCGGAACGTCGCGACGCTCGTCTACGCGGGCGCCGACGTGGTCGACCCACACCGGGCCGTGATTCGCGGCACCGAGGGTCGCTACCTCACGACGGACGAGGCGTACTTCCTCGAAGACTTAGACGAACTCCCCTGCTCGTGTCCGGCCTGTCAGACGCCGCGCGAGGCGTTCACGCGCGAGGACTGCGTCGAACACAACGTCAACGCCCTCGCCGCCGAACTCCGTCGGGTCCGCCGCCGCATCCGCGACGGCCGTCTGCGTGACTACGTCGAGGGGCAGGCCCGACAGGACAACTGGCTGACGGCGACGTTCCGCCGACTGGACCAGCAGTACGGATACGTCGAACAGCGCACGCCGCTCATCCGCCGCGCCCAACTCTCGGCGGCGAGCGAGGACTCCATCCGCCGCGTCGAGATTCAGCGCTTCGCCGAGCGCGTCACCGACCGCTACGTCCCGCGGTTCGACGACCGGCCGCTGGTCATCGTCCCCTGCTCGGCCCGCAAGCCCTACAGCGACTCCCAGAGCCACAAGCAGTACCACGACGCCGTCCACTGGCGCGCCCACATGCTGTCGATGACGTCGCCCATCGGCGTCGTTCCGCAGGAACTCGAACTCACCTACCCCGCCCAGCACTACGACTCCGTGGTGACCGGCCGCTGGACTGCCAACGAGATAGAGTTCGTCTCGCAGGTGCTCGAACGCTACCTCGCCGACGCCGACTACCCCGACATCATCGCGCACGTCCCCGGCGAGGGGTACCGCGACATCTGCGAACGCGTCGAGGACTCGCTCGGACTGGACTTCACGTACACCGTCACGGACCACCCGACGACGGCCGACTCGCTCGGTAACCTCGCGGCCGAACTGGAGGGGTGGGACACCTACCAGAAGTCCACCCGCGAGGCCAACACGATTCGGGCCGTCGCCGACTACCAGTTCGGCGCCGGTGCCGGCGACGAGTTGTTCCCCGACATCGGCACGCAGGGTCGGTACCCACAGCTACGGGCCGACGACGAAGACGGCGAGCAACTGGCGGCGCTGGCCCAGCAGTACGGCGTCCTCTCGATGACGCTCGCGGGCGCACGCCGCTGGGTCGAGAGCGCCGTCCCGACGAAGACCGTCGAGATAGAGCCGTTCGTCCCTCACGGGTCGGTGCTCGCGCCGGGCATCGTCGACGCCAGCGACGACATCCGCGTCGGCGACGAAGTCGTCGTGCGGGGCGACGCCGCCTTCGGCGTCGGTCGCGCGGAGATGCACGGCTCTGAGATGCAGTCCTCGACGCGGGGCATCGCCGTCCAGATGCGCCACGTCGAAGAGCGGTAGGGCCACCCGCGCAGCAAAAATCGAAAGGTAGCAGACCCGTCTCGATTGCCCTCACGACCTAGTCGTGTTCGTGAGTGACGTCGGCACGATTGATGTCCGCGAGAACCTCGTCGAACGACACTTTTCCATCATCCGCCTGTATGTTCTCTGGGTCGAGCGCGTCCGTATCGAGGATTTCTTTCGGGGTCAGCCATACCCATTTACAGCCTTCGTTGTCTCCATCAATGAACGCAGTGAAATCATGGAGTTCGTGTTCGAGAAATTCCTTACTGAACGGTGCCAACAGCGGCGATGGAGCTTCGAACTTACCCTCGTAGTCCGGGATATCCTCGCCGCTGAGGTCGCCGACGACGATTCGCATTGCCATACCGAGAACGTGGTGTGGCCCGCAGTACATGTCGTAGAGGCCTTCGGTCTCGAACCGATAGAGCCACGCTCCACCGGCGTTGACGACCGGTGACGAGAACGGTGGGGCCTGTTCTGGAACCCGCCGCTGGAACCCATGTGCCGGGTGATACGCCGTAATCGTGTGGTCCGGGAATTTAAATGTGAACTGGACGATATCACCGGGGTCCACGGAGAGTCCACTGGGCGCGAAGTGGAACATCGGCGGCTCCGGAGGGTTTGGCGGGATTACGTGCAGTTCGACCACGTGGTCCGGTTCCAATCTCTTCGGGATATCGTCGGCGTTCGGGGTCGAATAGCCGTAATGTGAGTCGATACGCGGCGGATGCGGGTCGTCGTGCTTTGCGACCGCGCTACCGGTACCAAGAGATACTGCAGTTCCGACACCGAGAAGCTTCATCACGGACCGACGGTCGATACCGTGGTTTTTGATTACTTCGAGTAGCTCTGCGTCACTGAGGTCCAATTCCTCGATTGAAGGTCGATCAGTCATGTTCGTTCTTTCTCAGTTTTTCTCAATCCACTGTTTCGGCGAGACGGGCTGCTTCTCATCCAGTTTTGGCTATCCTCCTCCGAGTTATCTGTGTTTATTGTGAACATGTGTCAGGATAAGTAGTAGCACGTTACCGGGGTAGCGGCTCCGGAAACGCTCTCGGTACCGACCGAGGAGCGATTCGTCCGAGAGGCCGACGAGCGCCCGCCAGAGGCGTTCCCGAACCCTGCGCCGGAGGTGGAACGCGACCACAGAGACAAACCCCGCCGGTACGCGGAGTCGGTCGTCGCGCCGGACGACCACGTCGCCGTCGCGGGGACCGTCCGGGAGACCGACGACGGACTCGTCCTCGGCGAGGACGTCCACATCGCCGTGGGGTCGCTGTCGACGGCGGCGACCCGGTACCGGAACCGGGCGGCGATGTACGGTGTGGCCGGCACCGTCGGCGTCCTCGTGGGACTCCGGGCGCTGGCGCTCGTCTTCGGCGTCGCCTGAGCACCGCGTGACTTATCGGCGGACGCGACGAACGACGCGTATGGACCCGTCGCGGTTCCGTCGGTACGCGCCCGCCGTCGCGTTCGCCGGCCTGTTACTCGTCACGTCGCTCGTGCCGGTGCCCGAGAGCGGCGCGGACGCGGTGCCGACACTGCTCGGCGTCGCACTCGACAAGTGGGTCCACGCCGGGAGCTACGGGGTGCTGACGACGCTCCTCGCGTGGGGGCGGCGAACCCGGACTGTCGCCGTCGTCGCCGCTCTCGCGACTCTCGCCGTCGGCTACGGCGCCGGCATCGAGTTCCTGCAAGGGTTGGTCGCGACCCGTGACACGAGCGGTGCGGACTTCCTCGCCAACGCCGTCGGCGCCGGCCTCGCCGGCGTGGGATGGTTGGCGGTGCGCGACCGCATCGCTCGCGAGGCCTAACGAAGGCGATATACGCACCCGTCGGCAAAAGCGGCGTAATGAGCAAGCCCAGTCCCGACGTCTACGAGCAGGGCAAGGGCATGGACGCCCACAATTCGGTGATGCGCGATATCCGGTCGCGCAACGACTCGACGTACGACCCCCGTGAACCCACGCGCGTCTGGCTAGACGAGGACAACACGCCCGACGGCGTCTACCAGAGCCTGACCATCATCCTCAACACCGGCGGCTGTCGGTGGGCCCGCGCCGGCGGGTGTACGATGTGCGGGTACGTCGCCGAGTCCGTCGAGGGCGGCAGCGTCGCCCACGAGGACCTGATGGCACAGATTCGGCACTGTCTCGACCACGAGGCCGAGGAGGCCGACGAGCAGAGCGGCCTCATCAAGATTTACACCTCCGGGAGTTTCCTCGACGAGCGTGAAGTCCCCGCCGAGACGCGGCAGGCCATCGCCGACACGTTCGCCGACCGCGAGCGCATCGTCGTCGAGTCCTTGCCGGACTTCGTCCAGGAGGACCGCGTCGCGGATTTCGTCGACGCCGGACTAGAGACGGACGTGGCCGTCGGGCTAGAGACGGCGACCGACCGCGTGCGCCACGACTGCGTGAACAAGTACTTCGACTTCGCGGACTTCGAAGAGGCCTGTGCCGCGGCACGGGACGCGGGTGCCGGCGTCAAGGCCTACCTCCTGATGAAGCCGCCGTTCCTCTCGGAGAGCGAGGCCGTCGCGGACATGAAGCGCTCCGTCAGGAAGTGTGCCGCCGTCGACGGCTGTCACACCGTCTCGATGAACCCCTGTAACGTCCAGCGGTACACGATGGTCGAGGAACTGTACCACGACGGCGGCTACCGCCCGCCGTGGCTCTGGTCGGTCGCCGCAGTGCTCGAGTCGACCGCCGACGAGGACGTCATCGTCGTCTCTGACCCCGTCGGCCACGGCAGCGACCGCGGCCCGCACAACTGCGGTGAGTGCGACGACCGGGTCCAGCGAGCCATCAAGGACTTCGACCTGCGACAGGACCCGAGCGTCTTCGAGCAAGTCGACTGCGAGTGCGAAGCCACCTACGAGGCCGTCATCGAACGCGAGACCAGTTACTCGATGCCGCTGGCGCGGTAATCGTCCCGCTTTCACGTACGTTTATACCGGATTTCGCCCAACCAGTCCACGTGGACTACCGGACATCGCTCGCTGCGGTCGGTGGGGCGGTCACGACCTTCCTGTTAGTGACTGTGACCATCATCGAACTCGTGAACGTCGAGTTCTCCGCGCTCGTCGCGCTCCCCCTCGGACTCCTCGCCGGCCTCGGGACGCTCATGGCGGTGGCGCTCGAACTCGCGGACCTGCCGCCGGAGCGTCGCCGTCTGCTGTTCGCCTACGCCGCGTTCGGGCCGGCGGTGTTGCTGGTACTCGCGCTCTCGTACGTGAACGTCGGCCGGTCGCTGTTCACCGTCGAGGTGGCCGTCGGCGTCGGACTGCTCGCCACTGCCGCCGTGTACGTCTCGCTGTGGCGTCGCGAGAGCGCCGCGTAGACTGCGGGGTTGGGACGGCAGGACGGACCGGCGTGTCAGAGCACGTCGTCCGGGTCGTGTTTCGCCTGCATCCGTTCGACTTCGCCAGCGTAGCGGTCTCGCGTCTCGGCGTCGTCGACGCGCCCGAGGTTGTCCGGGTCGACGGCCATCGAGACGGGCGTCTCCCGGTGGTCGCCGGTGTAGGAGGTCAGCGCCCGCTCTTTGCGGAAGTCCCGCTGGCCGTCCGGGGTGGCGTAGGTGAGGACGATGAGGTTCTGCTCGTCGTCGGAGTAAGTCCGTTCGACCAGCCATACTCGGACCGACTCGTCGGCGGCGGTGGTGTCGTCCGTGCTCATACTGTCGGGTAGGTGTCGGCAGAAGATGAGTGTGGTGACTGTTCCCAGTCCTCGAGACGGCCGGTTTCACTTTCACTCCGGTAGGCTGGCGTTTTTACCATCGGGGGCTATATTGATTCGTAGGGGCCGCGGAACATGTCACACGCTCCACTGGCCCCATCCTATCCCCTTTGGACCACACTCCCGTAGCGACCGGACAGAGGGGGTTGTTACCGACCGAGAGTGACGACAGCGAGCGGCCACAGCACGAAGTCACTCTATCGGGACCAGTTCGACTGCGACGACCAGCGCGACGGCGTCGCGATAGAAACAGACGGCCGGACCGCACTCACGAGAACGGGAACGACGATAGCCTGCGGTTAGTCGGCGAAGCCCTGCAGGACGGGCTTGCCGTCGGTGCGGCCCAAATCGTCGAGCGACGCCCGCTCGGGGTGGGGCATCATCACGGCGACGTGGTCCGAGTCACCGGTGACACCCGCGACGGCGTGTTTCGACCCGTTGGGGTTCGCTTCGGGCGTGACGTTGCCCTCGGCGTCGCAGTACTTGAAGATGATTCGGTCCTCGGCTTCGAGTTCGTCGAGTCGCTCGTCGGTAATCTCGTAGCGCCCTTCGCCGTGGGCGATGGGGAGTTCGACGACGTCGCCCTCCTCGTAGTGGCGGGTCCACGGCGTGTCGGCGTTCTCGACGCGGAGGTGGACGTGTTCACACTGGAAGCGGGCGCTCTCGTTAGTGGTGAACACGCCGGGGGTGAGCGAGGACTCACAGCCGATTTGGGCGCCGTTGCAGACGCCCAGCACCGGCGTCCCGTCGGCGGCGGCCTCCCGCACCTCCTCCATGATGGGCGAGCGAGCGGCCATCGCGCCGGCCCGGAGATAGTCACCGTAGGAGAACCCACCGGGGAGCATGATGCCGTCGACGTCGTCGGGCAGACCGTCCTCGTGCCAGACGAGTTCGGCGTCGAAGCCCAGCGTCTCGAGGGCGCGCACGGAGTCGCGGTCGCAGTTCGACCCGCCGAACTGGATGACGGCGATGGTCACAGTGACCACCCCGTGTGGGAACCGAGCATCGGCGTCAGTGTGACGGCTATCATTCCCGTTCGGCGACCTCCACGTCGTAGTCGTGGATGGTCGGGTTCGCGAGGAGGCGTTCGGCCATCTCCTCGGCGCGTTCGGCGGCCTCGTCGGCCCCGTCGGCGTCGAGGTCGATCTCGAACCGGTCGGCCGACCGCAGGTCGTCGAGGTCGAAGCCGAGGCGTTCGAGTTGCCGCTGGGTAGTCTCGGCCTCGGGGTCCAGGACGCCCCGCTTGAGGCGAACGGTGACGGTCGCGGTGAAGGCAGTCATTACTGAGAGCCGGGCGGGGGGCGGAGAAAACGCTTGTGTTATCGGAGCGCGGGCACCGCCGTCCACTCGCGTGGCTGGTCGGGCAGCCCCCGTACCCGGATTTCGACGCCGTCGTCGGTATCGCGCACCTCGACGCGGCCGTCGAACGACTGGGCGATACTCCCGAGGACTCGGTCCTCGTGGGCGTCGGGGTCGATGGCACACACGCCCAGTCCGTCGGCGGTCCGGATGCGACTGGTGACGGTGTTGACGAAGCGAAACACCGGCCGAACGTCGTCGTTGTAGACGAGGAGCGGTGTCAGCGTGTAGATGCCCGTCCGGGCCGTGTCGTACCCGCGGGCGTAGACGGACTCGTACTGCCCGGCGTACTCGATACCGATGCCGGTGAGGTCTCCGGGGGACCCGACGGCCGAGACGAACTCGCCGAGGTCGGCGTCGTCGTCCTGCGAGCAGTCGACGACGCGGACTCGTTCGCTGGGGCCCTCGCCGCCGACTCGCTCGTAGTCCGCCAGCGTCTCGCGAGCGCTCGTGTCGGCCGTGATGACGAGGACGGCGTCGTCGCCGAGCAAGAGGCGGAGGAGCAACTCTCGGGTCCCACCAAGCGTCGGCCCCGTCACGAGCAGGTTCGTCCCCGTCGCCACCGGTTCCAGCGGCAGGCGCTCGAACTCGTAGACCGTGTCCCCCTGTAACGACACCTCACTCACCTCCGCCGCCGAGTCGACGGCGCAACAGGAGTTGTTCTTCGACCTCGTCGGCGAACCGCCGGAGGTCGTCCAGTTCTGCCCGCGTGTACGAGCGCGGTTCGTCGTCGATACAGCAGACCGCGCCCAGCGCGTTCCCCTCCTCGTCGGTGATGCGAGCGCCGGCGTACGACCGGATGTTCAGTTCGTCCAGCCGGTCGACTTCGGCAAAACGGGGGTCCTCGTGGGTGTCCTCGACGACCATCTCCTCGTCGGTGAGGATGGTGTGGGTACAGATGCTGTCTTCCCGCGCCAGCGTTCGCCAGTTGGCCCCCGTACAGGCGACGAACCGCTCCTCGTGTTCGTCGACCAGACCGACGAAGGCGACGTCGATGTCGAAGTGCGTCGTCATCAGCGCCGTCAGGCGCTCGAACGTCGCCTCGGCGGACAGTTCGGCCACGTCGTACGCCCGGACCGCCGCCAGTCGCTCGGTCTCGTTCTCGGGGAGCGGGTAGGCCGCCTGCGTCGCCTCGGCGGTGGCCCCCTCGACGACGTCGACGAGTCGGTCGCGGGCGTCCGGGACCGACTGCGGGACGTACTCCACGATCTGGTCCCGGCCGCCACGGGGCAACTCCGAGGGCGACGCAGAGGTGAAGAAGACACAGGCGCAGTCCGGACGTCGGTCGCGGACGGTCCCCACCACGTCGAACCCGTCGCCGTCGGGGAACCTGAACGCGGTCACGACACAGTCGACGTCGTCGTCGAGCGCGGCCTCGACGGCCGAGACGGACGACGCCGCCAGCACGTCGAAACCGGCCGATTCGAGCGCTGTCACCGTTGCCGACCGACGCTCGTCGTCGGCGTCGGCACAGACCACAGTCGCCAACGTACCTCTCACGTGCCCACCCTGTGGCCCCAACAACTAAGCTATACCGCCGTTGGAGGGCGGAAAACGAAGGCTTTTGCATCGCCCCTGCCGAACTGGACGCCAATGAACCCCTGTATCCGCCGGAGGTGGCAGGTATGACCCACGGTCTCACCGAGATTACCGTCGTCGGTGACGACGACACGGGACTCATCGCCGAGGTCACGTCCCTGCTGTTCGAGCGCGGCATCAACATAGAGGACCTGGACCAGGCGGTCCGCGACGGCGTCTTCCGGATGACGATGCACGTCGACACCGCCGAGATGGTGACGACGGAGGAGAAACTCCGGGAAGACCTCACCGAACTCGGCGACGAGTTGGGCGTCGACCTACAGGTCCGGTTCCCCGCCGACCGCGAGACCCAGTCCATCGCCGTCCTCGTCACGAAGGAGTCCCACTGCCTCGAAGCCCTGTTCGAGGCGTGGGCCAACGGCGACCTCGGCGCGGACATCGAGGTGGTCATCGGCAACCACGACGACCTCGAACCGCTGGCCCGGAAGTACGACGTCCCCTTCCACGACATCGGCGACGAGAAGGGCACGCCCGACGAGGAGCGACTTCTCGAACTGCTCGCGGAGTACGACGCCGACCTCATCGCGCTGGCCCGCTACATGCGCATCCTCTCGCCGGACGTCGTCTTCCGCTACGAGAGCCGCATCATCAACGTCCACCCGAGCCTCCTGCCCGCGTTCCCCGGTGCCTCGGCGTACATGCAGGCCATCGAGGAGGGGGTCCGTATCGCCGGCGTCACCGGCCACTACGTGACGACCGACTTAGACCAGGGCCCCATCATCACCCAGCGAGCGTTCAACGTCCCCGACGACGCCACCGAGGAGGAACTGCAGGAACTCGGCCAGCCGCTGGAGGCGGAGGCGCTCATCGAGGCCATCAAACTCCACCTGAACGACGAGGTGACGGTCCACCGCGGCCGGACGAAGCTCCGGGACCCCGAGGAGACCGAGGTCCAACTGGGCGCGCCGGAGACGCTCGACGACGAGAACCCGGACCGCCCCATCGACGGCCTCGGCGAGTTCGTCGCCGGTGACGAACCGGGGGCCGAGGCAGACGACTGAGACGTAGCCGACCGCGCGGGAGCGCGTGCCGGATTCTTCCCCACCCGTTCGCAGGCGCGACTCTCCGTCGTGCTCAAATCTCGTAGCGAGCGATGTCGACGGACGCGCAGCGAGGGCACCGTTCTACGTGTGCGTCGACCGAGGTCCCACAGCGACAGCACTCGTGGACCACCGTCGACGTGTCGCCACACCGGGGACACGACGACCCACCGAACGCGACGTACGCGACCAACCGCTCCACGACGGTCATCGGTCGTCCCTCCACCGTCCGCGACTGTCCGTCCCGCGAGCGGACCGACGACGGCCCGCGTGGTCGACTGCGCTGTCTCGACGCCCGTCGGGGCGGGTCGATGCCGTCCGTCGTGTCGAGATACGTGTTCGTCCCATCGTGTTAGCTCCCAGACTCGATTCGCACTCGGTGGACTGTGACGTACAGTTGCTCTAGCTCCGAGAACGGCGAGCGTATCCGGGTCTTGCCCTTGAGCCCGTAGTCGTAGTGGGCGGCGCCGTACTGGCCGACGGTGAGGTTACCGGTCACGGCGAGGCCGTACAGGTCGCCCTGTTTGATGTAGACGTAGCCGCTCCCGTCGGTGCCCGCCGGCGCGTAGACGAGGCCGTCGAAACTCGCCCGGTTGCTGTTCGAACCGGCGATAGTCGCGTTGAACGACCGGTTGCCGTACACTCTGAGGTGCCGCGAGTCTTCGCCGGGAACGTGGACGGCGCTGCCCTTGCCGACGTGGAAGTTGACAGCTTTGCTCCCGAGCCCCGTCGGCGAGACGGTCGTGTCGTTCTCGCCGGCGACGACGAGACGAGCGATGCCGTCGCCCTCGACGGTGAGATTCCCGCCCTGTTCCAGTTTCACGTAGTCGCGAACGACCACCGTCACGTCGCCGTCGGTGGTGTTCAGCGTCATGGACTCGCCGTCCAGCGTGACGTTGTGGACGTAGTACCGACCCGCGTCGAGTTCGGCGGACGACCCCGTTATCGTGAGTTGCTCGTCGCTGATGGCCGACGTCCGGTCGTTGTCGTTCCGGTCTCTGACACGCTGGGCGTACGTCGCGACGAACGTGTCGATGGGATTCACCGACTGTACGCCGTTGCTAGAACTCACCTCGCCCGATACTTTGGTGCTGTCCGGTTCGGGGACCTTCGTCCAGTAGACGCTTCCGTTGATGGTCGTACTGCCCTGCAGTTCGATCGTCCCCCCTGAGTTGACGTCGCCGTCGACGAGCGAGTTCCCCGACGCCGTGACGTCGCCAGCCGACTGTATCAGCCCGTCCGCCGAGCGAGTCTGCGAGTAGTTCCCGTCGGCGGAGTCGTAGCTGTTCACGTAGGCGCCGGTCCCCGCGACGGCCAGTTCACCCGTACTCGACGTCGCGATGATGCCAGCGTCGAAGGTGGTGTGGCCCGGCAAGACGACGAACGTGACGGTCACGCGCTCGTTCGCGTGGTCGTAGCTCACGATGGCGTCGGTCTCGGCCTCGAAGTGGCGACCCCACGCGTCGTAGTACTCGCTCTGGACCGTCACCGTCACCGACCCGCTGTCGGGCGGGTTCGAGAACCCGAGCGTCCGGTTCGGGTACCGCTGGACCGGCGCGCCGTCGGGCCGGCTGTCGAGTCGGCTCGATAGCCCCGTCTCTCCGTCCATGGAGACGAGTGGGAGCGTCAAGGTTCGGTCTCGGTAGTGGAACTCGGGCCGAGAAAGCATCACCGACCCGTCGCCGTCACGCCGCCAGACGCCGCCACCCTGTGACGCGATGGTCGTCTCGCCCTGCCTGTACTGCACCGTCCCGAGCGACTCGTTCACGACGACGGCCTCGGCGCTCGTCTCGTTGTCGACCACGACGCGAACCCACCCGGTGTCGTGGTACCGTACCTCGCCGTCGTTGGCACGCAGGCCCAGATCGGTACTCGCGCGGGACTGGCCGAACGCGACGGCGCTCACGTCGGTATCGAACGCCGCGAACGCGTGTTCGGCGGCGCCTATCTCCGCTCTGTCGCGCGTCTCGACGATGGCCGTCGTCCCGCTCGCGACGAGGACGGACAGGCTCAGAACGACGACGACCAGCAACAGGACGACGGCGATGACCTCCGACTGGCCGCGTGCGGTCGTCCGGCGACCGCTGGTCGTAGTGCCCGTCTCCTCGGTTCGTCGGGTCGTGTCTGCGTTCATTGTGTGTCTCGTCGTGTCCCGTGTGTCGTCGTCCCCTGTGCCCGGAGTTATCCGTCACCGACGACGGATACCGAACGCCAGACGGGGACCGGGACCGCAGTTTGGTGTTATGTCTGTGCGTGCGCGGTCACGGTGCCGTCGACGTGGCGAGGACCGCGCTCTTGTCGCTGTTCGGCGAGTTGTAGACGACCTTGATGGTCTCGCCCGAGTCGTAGGTGCCGCTCGACACGAGCTCGTCGCCTGCCGATATCTCCGAGGGCGCAGCCCCCGATATCGAAAGGTCGTCACTGTTGCTGTCCGTAATTTTTAGGTTTGCCTTGCTGAGGGTGTCACCGCCGTCGTGGGCGATAGTCACGTTTCCGCTATCGTAGTCGAACGTGAAACTCGCCTGCGGCGTCGCGCTCGTCGAGCTGCCCAGCCCGAGCACGAACGACCCGATGACGGCTGCGAGGATGACCGTAATCGCGACCATCAGCACGACGCCGATGACCGGTGAGACCGCGTCGTCGTCTGCGAACAGTGCTTTGAGGTTTCGTAGTTGCATGGTTCTGTGGTGGATGGTTCCCGAGTACGGTTCGGCAGTCGCGTCGACACGTCACGCCGCCCGACACTGGTGTCCTCGACGGCCGCACACCCGTCCCGCCCGCGGCGTCGCGGGCCAGCGGATGCCGTCGTATCTCCCCACCGCGCCGACTCCCTTGCACTCTCGACCATCGCTGCACCTCATCCAACCGCTCAGTGGGATATTGTTATTCGATAAATACCTCGTTACTCTGATAGATGTGCCTGAAACGTTCAACTACTGTTCAGAACCGTTTACGGTAGTAGCCGGTTTCTTCCCGCGCCACGTCGGTCGTATGGGGGCTGTAACAACGTGTGTACTGTCGAAAGGGCCCATATCGATGGGACCACACAGTACTGACCGACCAAGCAGTGACGGACCTCGCGCACGGGTGTGCGAGCGAGTGCGTGACGACCAGCGGGGTGGACGATGACGCGTGTCCTCCGGACGGGCATCGACGTGTTGGACCGGAAACTGAACGGCGGCGTCCCGCCGGGGAGCCTCGCGCTCCTCTCTGCGGACCCGGCGAGCCAGTCCGAACAGTTCCTCTACGAGCTGACCACCCCGCGGCGGACAGCCTATCTCACCACGGCACGGTCGAAGCGGGCGGTCGGGACCGCGATGCGGAACGCCGGCGGGACGCTCGACACCACGGACCTGTACGCTATCGGCGAGCGCCCGCTGAAAGAGACGTATCAGGTCATCCGCGACAGTCCGGCCCAGTCGACTATCGTCGTCGACACGGTCGACATGCTCGAAACGGGGAACACCCAGGAGTACCTCCACTTCCTCAACGACGTCCGCGACGAACTCGCCGAGAAAGATAGCTTCGCGGTCATGCACGGCCTCGACGGTCGGCAGGTCCCCGTCCAGCGCGACGTCACCGAGTACCTCGCCGACATCATCTTCGAGCTCTCGACGGAGGTCCGGGGCGAGAGTATCGAGAACCGCCTCATCGTGCCGAAGTTCCGGGGCGGTGCGCCGTTCGACGAGACGGTGAAACTCGAACTGACGCAGGAAGTCGCCATCGACACCAGCCGAGATATAGCTTGACTGATACTTTCTGTCGGTCGCCGCTCGGTACAGTAGTCGCTTACTGCTCGTCCATCTCGTCTGCCCTGTGATTTCGTATTGGTTTTCTATCATTCGGGTGTCGTTCCGCTCGACGCCGAGATAACGTGGTGCCTTCGCTCGTCACGTCTCGTTCTCACGTCGGATACTGGCGTATATGCCCGCTACTCCCACACGTGGGTCTGTGGGCCGCCGTCCCGGACGTGGTCGTAGCAGCGGTATACCGTCTATAATTTCAGGTAAACCACACATTACCAACACCGTGTAGGTGTGTGGTGATACCCAGCCACACGCGCTCCGGCGTCGCCGGGTCAGGCACCGATTTATCGGTGGCCGACGGCGCCGAGGGCAGTGTGTCGGGACTACAATGAGTGAACACAGCAATCCGAACGGTGGGGACTCGCAACGGCGGGGTGACGGTCCGTGACGTCCGCGTCCGGACCGCCCACGGACGACGACCAGCGGGACCGCCCGGTCGCGGTCGGCACGTACACGTGGGACGACCTGCTGGCCGAGATGGGGTACAGCGCGGACGTCGAGCGAATCGTCGAGACGGAGCAGTCCGACGACGACGGCGGCGTCCTCGGGGCCTTCGGTAGGAAGACGACCGACGATGCGCCCGTCCGGACGCGAGACTGGGCGGCGACAGAGTTCTCGCCCGCGACGTACCTCGGGTGTCACCCGGACGAGTTCCCCGCACGCGTCGGCCACGCGAAGGCGAACGCAAACCGGCTCTACGACCAGTACGCCGAGTGGATAGCGGCCACGCCGGTCACGAAAGACGCGTACACGTGGGAACACTTCAAGTGGGAGTACCACTACGACGAGGACGGCCACCCGCCGAGCGACGGCGACGGGACCGCCGAGCCGTTCGACCCGGAATCGTTCCTCGGCTTCCCGCCCGAGGAGATGGAGGACCGTCTCACGCGGGCCAGCGACTTCGCCGCGGCCGTCGACGACATCGTCGACCGGCGCACGGTCAACGTCAACCCCGAGATCGACGAGGACAGCTTCTTCTCGACCCACGACGGGCTGACGACGCTCGCCAACCGCTACGACCTGGAGAAGGCGGTCCCGATGGAGAAGAAGCGTCACTTCGTCGAGGTGGAGCGCTACTGGGTGAACAAACCCTACGCCTGCGTCGTCGTCTTCCACTCCATCAAGGAGAACGAGAAGAAGTACACCGTCGTCGAACCGTACATGAACGACATCGAGGCGCGGGTCAAGGAGTACCTGACCGGCCGCCTCAGGACGGCGGTGAAGTACTCCGACGAGGACGCCCTCATCGACGGCAGCGAGGCCGACAGAGCCGACGTCATCCGCTCGGAGACGCTCCGGCTCTTGGACCAGTACGACCTCCGCGACGGCGTCCGAGACGACAGCGTCGTCGGGCAGTTCAAGGACCTGTTCGACATCGGCGAGGCCGTGGAGCGCTCCGATCGGGAGCTACAGGGTCTCGCGGCCCGACCCGAACCGGCGGTCATCGAGGAGGACGCCGGGACGCTGACGGAGGCACAGGTCGAGCGCCTCCTGTACGAACTCCAGCGCGACTTCCTCGGCTACGAGCGCATCGACGCCATCAAGCACGACGTCAACGTCGAGGACATCTCCTGTGACGGCTACGACTCGCCGGTCTTCGTCTACCACACGGAGTACGAGAACGTCATCACGAACGTCAGCCACGACGAGACGGGACTGGACAACTTCGTCGTCAAACTCGCACAGCGCTCGGGGAAGGGCATCTCGAAGCGGCGACCGCAGGTCGACGCGACGCTGCCGGACGGCTCTCGCGCCCAGTTGACGCTGGGTCGGGAGGTCTCGGACCACGGGACCAACTACACGATTCGGCAGTTCAAGGACGTCCCGTTCACCCCCATCGACCTCATCAACTGGAACACGTTCTCGCTGGAGGAGATGGCGTTCCTCTGGCTCGCCATCGAGAACAACCGGAGCCTCATCTTCGCCGGTGGGACGGCGTCCGGGAAGACGACGAGTCTGAACGCCGTCTCGCTGTTCATCCCCTCGAACTCGAAGATAGTCTCCATCGAGGACACCCGCGAGGTCGAGTTGCCACAGCGCAACTGGGTCGCCAGCGTCACCCGCCCCTCCTTCGGCGAGGACGACGTGGGCGACGTCGACGAGTTCGACCTGCTGGAAGCGGCGCTCCGCCAGCGGCCGGAGTTCATCGTCATGGGCGAGGTCCGCGGCGAGGAGGGCCGCACGCTGTTCCAGATCATGTCGACGGGGCACACGACGCTGACGACGTTCCACGCCGACTCCGTCGGCGAGGTGCTGAAGCGGTTCACGACGGACCCCATCAACGTCTCGAAGACGATGTTCACCGGCCTCGACCTCGTCTCGATTCAGACCCAGACCCGGGTGCAGGGCCGCAAGGTCCGGCGGAACAAGACGATAACCGAGGTCAACCACTACGACGCCGAGAACGACGAGATAAACATCCGCGACATCTTCGAGTGGCAACCCGAGAGCGACGAGTTCCTGCAACTCGGTCGCTCGAACACGCTCCAGGAGATACAGTTCGACAGGGGGTGGGACCACGACCGCCTCCAGACGGAACTGTTCAAGCGGAAGGTCGTGCTGGCGTACCTCGTCGACAGCGACCTCAACGACTACGCGGAGGTCGCCGCGACGCTGCAGGCGTTCATCAACGACCCCGAGGCGATTCTCGCACTGCTGGCCCGGGGGGAACTCGGCGAGAGCCTCTCGGACCTCCGGGAGATGGAGAGCGTCGAGATAGACATCGACCCGGAGAAGGAAGCGGTCGTCCCGCGACCGGACCCGGACCCAGAGACGCGACAGGCGGCCAGAGAGATTCTCGACACCGCCGACGGGACACTCTTCGAGGAGTACCGCGACCGCGACGCGTTCTCGCTGATGGACGCACTGCCGGAACACGCGCGGGCGAAGGGCGCCGAGATACGGAGCGGGCTGGCGGCCGACGGGATGGGGACGGCCCCCCTTGCCGACCCCGTGGTCGTGGAACAGGGCGACGAACGGACCGACGGCGACACGGAGTGATACACCATGGAATACGTTTACGCAGCACTCATCCTGCACGAGACCGGCGCGGAGATCGACGAATCGAACCTCACGGCTGTCCTCGAGTCCGCGGGCGAGGAGGTCACCGAATCCCGAGTGAAAGCCATCGTGGCCGCACTCGAAGACGTCGACCTCGCCGCGACGAAAGCCGAGACTATGCCGGCGGGCGAGGCCGCACTCGCGGTGCCCGACGACGGCGACGACACGGACCTCGAACCCGCCGCCGTGGACGACGGCCCCTCGGATAGCGGGTCGCTCGATACCCTGTTCGACGACGACGAGGGGCCCGGACCAGCGGACGCTGTCGGGGAGACGTCGGACGACGAGCGATCGCTCGACGCCGGCGAGGACACGGACTCAGACGACGAGACGGGGGCATAGATGAGTACCGAGACCGGCGACCACCCGACGGTCCGCACGCTCGAGGGGGGCGCGGACAGACTCGGGAACGCGTTCTACCCGGTCTACGACTACGTGTTCGAAGACGACGACCAGTTCGTCACGACCGTAGAGCGGAAACTCGCCGAGGCGCGGATGCCCGTGACCGTCGAGATGTACCTCTCGCGAGCCGTCGGTGTCGGTCTCGTCACGGGGGTCGCTCTCTGGTTCGTCGGTATCGCCCTCGGCTACCTGCTCGCCACTATCGGCTTCCTGTCCGGCCCCTTACTGGGCGTCCCGCTCCCGGAGAACAGCACGCTCGTCACGCTCGTCCGGACGCTCCGCGTGCCGTTCGTCGTCGTCGTCCTCGGCTTCGTCCTCGGCGGCCTCGGGTTCGGACTCGGCTTCGGAGGCCTTCTCGCGATTCCGTACTCGCGTGCGAGCGCCCGCCGTCGGGAGATAAACATGCTCCTCTCTGACTCGGTGTCGTTCATGTACGCCCTCTCCATCGGTGGCCTCAGCCAACTCGAACTGCTGGAGGCGATGGCGAAGGCCGAGGACACCTACGGGGAGGTATCACAGGAGTTCCAGGCCATCGTCAGGGAGACGAACTCGCTGGACACCGACTACCGGACGGCGATTCGACACCAGCTAGAACAGACACCGAGCGACGAACTCCGGGAGTTCCTCGTCGACATGCTCGCGGTCATCAACAGCGGCGGTGACATGACCTCGTTCCTCGACAACAAGAAGCACAAGTACATGCGAGCGGCCAAACAGGAGCAGGAACAGACGCTCGACGTCCTCGAACTCCTCGGGGAGATGTACATCACGCTGTCGCTGTTCCCCTTGCTGCTCGTCATCATCCTCGTCATCATGAACATGCTCGGGAACGCCTCGGAGCTACTGCTGTACGTCACCGTCTACGGGCTGATTCCGCTCATCGCCGCCGCCTTCCTCGTCCTCGTCACGACGGTCAAGCAAGACGAGTTCGGCGACGGGGTCATCCGACCGCGCGAGCAGAGTGCGTGGCTCGAGACGCAGGGTCGACGTGGCCTCCGTGACCTCGGGTTCATCACCGCCTTCAGCGGCACCTACCACATCTTCGACCGCATCGAACGCAAGAAGGGGCTTCAGGAGACGGTCGACCTGTTGCGGAACCCGCACCTGTTCTTCCGGGACAACCCGCTGTACACCCTCGCCCTCTCCGTGCCGGCCTCCGTCTCGCTGGTCGGCGCGGCGGCCCTCTCCGGGGCCGTCCCGGTGTCGTGGGACGGCGTCGTCGCACGACCGGTGTGGGCGACGTTCGTCTACTGCTACGTGCCGCTGTTCCTCGTCGTGACGCCGCTCGCGGTGTTCCACGAGTGGGACCGCCGCTCCCGTCGCGCACTGCTCGGGTCCCTCTCGGACACCCTCCTGAAACTCTCGACGGTCAACGACACCGGCGCGACGACGCTCGAATCTATCAAGACCGTCTCGGAGACGTCCTCGGACAAACTCGCCGACGAGTTCCGAGTCATCTACCGGAAGGTCAACTACGGGATGAGTCTCAAGGAGTCGCTCATCGAGTTCAACAACAAGTACCGGATTCCGCGACTCGCGCGGACGGTGAAACTCGTCACGAAGGCCCAGGAGGCGTCCAGTCACATCTCCGAGGTGCTGTCGACGGCCGCGAAGGCGAGCGAGGTGCAGGACGACCTGGCGCGGGAACGTCGGTCGCGGACGCTGATGCAGGTCGCCATCGTCCTGATGACGTACGTCACCCTGCTGGGCGTGATGGCGTTGCTGAAAGTGCAGTTCATCGACGTCATGGCGGAGTTCGGCGCCGACCAGACGGCCCGGACCGGCGGCGGGATGTCGCTGGCCGGGGTCGACGCCGACCTGCTCTCGCTGATGTTCTTCCACGCGGTGACGATACAGGCCGTCTCCGCGGGGCTCATCGCGGGGTATCTGCGCGAGGCGACCCTGCGCGGCGGCGCGAAGTTCGTCGTGGTCCTCCTGACGATTTCGCTCGCCGTCTGGATGGTGGTGGGGTGAGATGGCGCCAGCATCGTCGACGCGGGGGCAGATGCCCATCGACTTCCTGACGGGGATGGCGGTGTTCTTCGTCGTCGTCGGGTTCGTCCTCCTGTTCGTCCCGGACCTGCTCACGCCGACCGACGGGGGTCAGGAGACGGCGCTGGTCGCGGACAGGGTGGGGACCCAACTCGTCGAGTTGCACCTCGGGGACCCCGGGACGACGACGCTCTCGACCTGTGCCTTCTGGTTCTTCAACCAGAGCGGTGCCAACCCCTGTGCCACCTTCGACACGAGCGCGACGCTCACCGATCAGGTCGGTGTCGGCGAGCGCTACGGCGTGAACGTGACGCTCCGGCGGGACGTCGCCGGCGACGCGACCCGAGAGGTACTGTGTGCCGACGGCGGGACCGTCGTGCCGTGTTCGAGCGGCGGGTCACCGCTGGCGGTCGGACCCCCGCCCCACACCGGCGACGCGTCCGTCGCCACGGCACGGCGGCACGTCTCGCTCGACGGCACGGCGGCGACGTTACGAGTGGAGGTGTGGTGACGATGTCGACCCGTGGACAGGCGTACACGCTGGAAGCGTTCGTCGCTGCACTCCTCCTCCTCGGCGCCGTCGTCTTCGCGCTCCAGTCGACGGCCGTGACGCCACAGACCGCGAGTACGGCCAGCGAGTCCCAGCAGCAGCAACTCGAACGCGTCGGGAGCGGCGTGCTAGACGCCGCCGTCGAGGACGGGTCGCTCCGCCGGACGGTGCTGTACTGGAACGACGCGACGGGGACGTTCCACGGCCTCGAACCGTACGAGTCGGCCTACGCCAACGGCACGCTCCCGACCGACTTCGGCGACCGTCTCGACCGGAGCGTCGGCGCCGACGGCGTGGCCTACAACGTCGACGTCCAGTATCGCGACGCGTCGGGCGCGACGGAGACGAGAGCGGTCGTCGACAGTGGGACCCCCAGCGACGACGCCGTCAGCGTCGCCGCGTTCCTCACGCTCTACGACGACGACGTTCGCTACACGGCCGCGGAGACGCCGACCGAGCAGACGCTGGCGAACGCGTCGCTCTACATACCGGACAGCGCCCCGAACAGCGGCGTCTACAACGTGGTCCGGGTGGAGGTGGTCCTGTGGTCGACCTGATGCGACGCGAGCGGGGTGACCGCGGACAGGTGTTGCTCGTGACGACGTTCGGCATCGCCGTCCTGTTCGTGGTGCTCGCGCTGGCGCTGAACGCGTCGGCGTACTCCCAGACGATGGTCGCGAGCCACGACGCCGACGGCGGAGACGCCGTCGCGTTCGCCGACGCGGCCGCCGAGGGGGCGGACGGGACGCTCGCGTACGTCAACCGCCACAACGACACCAGCTACACGACGCTCCAGACCGAACTAGACGAGGGCGTCGCCGACTGGAGCGAACAGGCCGACGGCTACGCGGCCCGGCGCGGGGCGCGAGCGACCGTCTCGGTCACCGGGACGACCGAGGGGACCCGAATCCTACAGGCCAACGCGACGCGCCCGATGACGAACGTGTCCGGGGCCGACAACTGGACGCTCGCCAGCGGCGTCTCCGGCACCCGCGACGCCCGACTGAACGTCTCGGAGAGCGCACTCGTCGCCTCGCCGGACGACACCAACGCGACCACGTTGCACGAGGACCGCGTGTTCCACCTCGACGTGGCCGACGGGGCCGACGTCTGGCGACTGTTCGTCTACCGGGAGGGCGGCGACGTGGTCGTGAGGGTGCAGGACACGAGTGGGTCGCTACTGCCCGCGTGTTCCGTCTCGGCGGGGGCCGACGGCTACGCCGTCGTCGACCTCTCGAACGGGTCCGTCGAAGGGACCGACTGTCCGCAGGTCGCGGGCTTCGACGCCGTCGGGAGTTCCTACGACGTCGCCTACTACTGGGGCTCGAACGCCGCCGGCAACTACTCCATGATCGTCGACCGGTCTCGACCTTTCGTCGATGACAGCGACTACGGGACGGCGGGCAGCGGCGACCCGCACGTGACCGAGCGCATCTACAGTGTGTCGATTCGAGTGACCTACGAGACGCCGACGACCGAGTACGTCACCGAGACGACGGTGCTGGCGGGTGATGCCGATGCATGACCGCGGCGCCTCGACGGCCGTCGGGTACGTCCTGACGCTCGGCATCACACTGTTGCTCGTCGTCACCCTGCTCTCGGTATCCGTCTCGCTCGTCGAGGACGAGCGCAGTAAAGCGGTCCACTCTGAGTTGTCCGTCCTCGGGAACCGCCTCGCCTCGGCGTTGACCTCGGCGGACAGCATGGCCCGGGCGGCCGACGCACCCGAGGCGGTCACGGTGCGGGCCGCTCTCCCCGACCGAGTCGCGAACGGGCAGTACCGCCTCAGTATCGACGAGCGAGCGGATACGGGCGCGTTCTACCGGTACCGTATCGTCCTCGTGAGCGACGTGGCCGACACCTCCGTCGCAGTCCACCTCAAGACCGGCACCGCAATCGCGGAGACGACCGTCGACGGTGGCCCGGTCGTCGTGACCTACGACGAGGGGGCCGACACGCTGGAGGTGGACGCGTGACCGACCGCGCTCAGAGCACGACCGTCGGGTTCGTCGTCATCTTCGGCACCGTCCTCGTGATGGTCGGTCTCGTCAGCGTCGGCGGATTCGCGGCCCTCGAGGACGTGCGCGACGAGGAACGAGTCACCAACGGCGTCCGGTCGTTCGAGGTGCTGGCGGCCAACGTCGACGACGTCGCCGGCGAGGGCGTCCCGAGTCGCACGACGACGGTGAAACTCGACGGCGTCTCGCTGTCGGTCGGGGAGGACGTGACGTTCGAGGTCCACGTCCCGGCCGACGGGGTCCGGAAGACGGTCGAGACCCGTCCGCTCGTGCTGGACGCCAAGAGTGGGACGCGGGTCGTCTACGCGAACGGGGCCGTCATCCGCGCGGACCGGGACGGACAGGTGATGGCCAGACCGCCGCGACTGCTCGTCACGGCCGACTACGCACGGCTTCACGTCGTCCGGACACGACCGGTGGCGGCGACGTCTGTCGGCGGCCAGACTACCGCCAGCGTCCGGACGACCCGCAACGAGACGACAGTCGCACAGACCGGGACGGCAGGCGACACCGTCTACCTCAACGTGACCTCGCCGCGCCACGAGGCGTGGGGTCGGTACCTCGATAGCCGGCCACAGGTGAGTTGTACGCCCGCGGCCGGCGACACGGTCTCCTGTGTGCTGACGACCGACGAGACGACGGTGGCGGTGACCGACGTGGACGTGCGACTCGACGACTGAGACCCGGGTGTCGAACTCGCTACAGGTCCCGGACGGCGTCGACGGCGGCCGACAGCGAGGGGGCGTCGAAGACGTCGCCGCCGACGTAGGCGTTGGTCCCGGCACAGTAGAGGTCCCGGGCGGCCATGACGACCGACTCGTCGAGCGGTTCAGGCGAGACGTCACACAGCGACTTCCAGTCGGCGACGCCCTGCTCGGTGGCCTGCTGTTTGGCCTCGGCGACGGCCTCGACCCACTCGGGTTGGGTGCGCTTGTGGTACTGGCGGATGACCTCTTTCGAGACCTGCTGACCGTCGTAGGAGAAGCGGTTCTCGTCGAACGTGCCGACGACGTCGGCGACGTGAATCTGTCCCTCGTGGTAGAGACACTCGATCTTCCCGTCCTCGTGGACGAGGTCGGCGTCGGCCGCCTGGTCGGTGACGACGTGGTTGACCGCGAGCGCCAGTTCCTCTAGCTGGTCGATACTGGCGGCACCGGCGATGCGGTCGGCCTCTGCGCGGTCGAGGTAGCTGTCCTGTTCCTCGTACTTCGTGGAGAACTCGACGATTGGCTGGTCCAGATCGACCGCCTCGTCCGGCCACGTCTCGAAGTCGAGGCCGTGGTCCGCGGGGTCGGTGCGCTTGCGGAGCGACGACCCGACGGGCACGCGGTTCCGGAAGACGATTTCGAGCGGAATCAGGTAGTTCTGCCCGGCCTCGGCGTGGTAGGCCTCGTAGTCGTACTCGCCGTCCGCGAACGGCAGGTCCGGCACCTGCGTCAGCGAGATGACCATCTCCGCCGGCGTGTGGCCCGTCGAGAGCGCCTCGCCGAGGTCCAGTACCTCGTCGTGGTCGGCGACCCGAACGCCCTCGTAGTGCGTCGGGATGTGGTTCTCCTCCAACAGCTGGAAGTTGAACGCGCCCATCGTACACAGCGACGCCCCCTTGTCGGGAATCTGGTCGGGCATCTTCCCCCAGTCGAACACCGAGTAGTCGTCCGTGAACACGAACGCGCCGCGGCCGAGGTCGGTGGCCGTCGCCGCCTCGTCGATACGGAACTCCTTGACGCTCGTCATTGCCGGCGCTTTGCGGGCGGGGACAAAGACGTTTCTCACTCGGCGCGAACAGTCTCCGCGGCAGGCAACCGAGCCGCGGCGTCTGAGAGTCTCCGCGGCAGGCAACCGAGCCGCGGCGTCAGAGTGCCTCCGCGGCAGGTCACGCCGGGTCGGAGTCCGTGGGCCGCCGGGGCCGCTCACCGAGTCCCGGCGTCGGCGGCATCGCCCGTTTGTGGGCCGTCTCCGAACACATCGAGACGAGTCGGCTCGCCGTCGCCGTCTCGACGCCGAGCGAGTCGGCCACGCTGTCGACCGGGTCGCCCTGCTCGACGACGCGCCACAGCACCGAGTCGACGACGTCGTAGGTCGCACCGAGGTCGTCGGCGTCGGTCTGGCCCGCCCGGAAGCCGGCGGTCGGCGTCCGCTCGACGATGGCGTCGGGCAGGCCGAGGTGGCGACCGAGCGCCCGGACCTCCGTCTTGTAGAGGTCGCCGAGGGGGAACAGGTCGGCACCGCCGTCGCCGAACTTCGTGACGTACCCCAGCAGGAGTTCCGACCGGTTGGCGGTGCCCACGACGAGGCGGTTCGTCCGGTTGGCGGCGTAGTACGCACAGGTCATTCGGAACCGGGCGACGGCGTTGCCGAGCGCGCGGTCGTCGGTCGGCACCGACCCGTCCGTCTCGCCGGGGTCGAGGCTGGGGACGACGTCGTGGTCGAACTGGTGGAGCAACGGACGGAGGTGGACTCGCTGGAACGCGATGCCGAGCTGGTCCGCGACGGTTTCGGCCTCCATCGCCGCGGTGGCGTCCGTCTTGTGGCAGGGCATCGCGAGCCCGAGGACGCGCTTCGGGCCGAGCGCTTCGGCGGCGAGCGTGGCCGTCACCGTCGAGTCGAGGCCGCCGCTCATCGCGACGACGACGCCGTCAGCGTCGGCGGCCCGGACGCGCTCCCGGAGAAAGGAGACGACGGCCGACTCGACTTCGGCCACGTCGTCGGAGGGGGACTGCACGAAACTGTCTGGAGACTGCATCTGATTCGTCATTGGTGTACGTCTGTATCGCTCCTACGTGGAGACCTGACGAACGGCGGCATATACGACTAGTCCTTAAACACTTGTGAGACTCGGAGGGGCTGCTAGCGGTTCGAACCGTGAGAGGACAACCACTTTGCCGTCGCCCGGTCATCCACGACCACATGGCCGGGAATCTGCTGGTCGCGGTCGGCGTCGTCGTCGCGGCGACGGTGGCGATATGGAAGGGTAGCGAGTGGCTGGAGACGGCGAGCGAACGGCTGGCGGCCCACTACGGCCTGCCGGACGTGGTGCAGGGGGCGATACTCGTCGCCGTCGGGTCCAGTTTCCCGGAACTCGCGACCGTCGTGTTCGCGGCGCTCGACGGGTCGATGCCGCTGGGCGTCGGCGCCATCGTCGGGTCGGCCATCTTCAACGTTCTCGTGATTCCCGCCGTCGCGGGCATCGCCACCGACGACGACATCGAGTCCAACCGGACGCTCGTCTACAAGGAGGCGCAGTTCTACATGCTGGCCGTCTCCGTCCTCCTCATCACCTTCGCGCTCGCGGTCATCTACTACCCCGGCGAGGCGCCGCTCTCGGGGGCGGTCACCCGCCCGCTGGCGGCCATACCGCTCGCGCTGTACGGGCTCTACGTCTTCATCCAGTATCAGGACACGGCCGACTTCGAGAGCGACGGGAGCGAGGCCGCCGACGTCGCCGTCGGGCGACAGTGGCTCTTGTTGATGGCCGGCCTCGCGGTCATCCTCGTCGCCGTCGAGAACCTCGTCCACTCGGTGTCGGTCATCGGCGAGACGGTCGGCGCCGACGAGTTCCTGCTGGGCGTCACCGTCCTCGCCGGGGCGACCAGCCTCCCCGATACACTCGTCAGCGTCCGCGCCGCCCGCCAGAACCGCGGCGTCACCTCGCTGGCGAACGTCCTCGGTTCGAACACGTTCGACCTGCTCGTCGCTATTCCGATGGGCGTACTCCTCGTCGGCGCGTGGACCGTCGACTTCGAGATGGCCGTCCCGATGTTCGGCGTCCTCACGCTGGCGACCATCCTCCTCTTCACCGCCCTGCGGACCGACCTCTCGCTGAGCACCGCGGAGTCGTACGGACTGCTGGCGGCGTACGTCACGTTCGTCGCGTGGGTGGTCGCCGAGACTGTCGGTGCAGTCACCGGCGTCCTCCCGTCGGGGTAGTCCGCCGCCGGCGGGGGACCGCGCCGTCCGCAGACACCCACACGTTTTTGGCCGTCGTTCCCGTTCGAACGAGCAATGCCGGACGCTTTCGACGCCGCGGACCCCGCCGGCGAGTTCGACTTCGCCCACCGGCCGGTGACCGACCAGTCCTTCGAGAACGCACTCGCGAAGGCCCGCGACGGACACCGCCTCTCCGTCGCCGACGGCGTCGAACTCGTCACCACCGGCACCGACCACGAGGGCATCGACCGCCGACGGAAAGAACTGGTCCTAGAGGCCGCCGACCGCCGACGGGCCGAGGTGGTCGGTGACGAGGTGACGTTCGTCGCCAACCTCAACAACAACGTCACGACGGCCTGCAACACCGGCTGTCTGTTCTGTAACTTCAAGGACCGCTCCGAGCAGTTCCGCAGCAGCTATCAGGACGACCACGGCGGGTTCACCAAGACGCCCGAGGAATCGCGTGACGTCGTCCGGGACGCCGTCGACCGTGGCATCTACGAGGTCACGTCCGTCTCCGGGCTCCACCCGGCGCTGGCGCTCGACAGCGAGCATCTGGAGATTATGGACGCCAGCGAGCGCGGCGACCTGAACTACCGCCCGGCGAGCGAGTACGACGTCGACCCGGGCACCTACTGCGAGCAGTTGCGGGCGATGAGCGTCGACGGCGTCCACGTCCACTCGATGACCCCAGAGGAGGCGTATCACGCTCGCCGGGGGACCGACTGGACCTACGAGGAGGTGTTCGAGCGCCTGCAAGACGCGGGCCTCGACAGCGTCCCCGGGACGGCGGCGGAGATTCTCGTCGACGAGGTTCGGGACGTCATCTGCCCCGGAAAGATAGACAGCGGCGAGTGGCTCGAAGCGATGGAAGCCGCCGCGAACGTCGGCCTCGACATGACGGCGACCATCATGTACGGCCACGTCGAGAACGCGAAACACCGGGTCCAGCACCTCCAGAAGGTCCGGGACCTCCAGGACCGGACCGGGGCTATCACGGAGTTCGTCCCGCTGTCGTTCGTCCACGAGGAGACGCCGCTGTACGACCGCGACATGGTCTCGGGCGGCGCCAGCCGCGACGAGGACGAACTGATGATCGCCGTCTCGCGGCTGTTTCTCGACAACGTCGACCACGTCCAGTCCTCGTGGGTCAAGTACGGCGACGCTCACGGCCTGAAGATGCTGACCTGCGGCGCCGACGACTTCATGGGGACCATCCTCTCTGAGGAGATAACGAAACGCGCCGGCGGCGGCTACGGCGAGTTCCGTTCCGTCCGCGAGTACTCGGACATGATTACCGCCATCGGACGGACACCGGTCGAACGGTCGACCGACTACCGACAGCGCCGCGTCGTCGACCCGGACGCCGACGTGGTCGGGCCGGAACTCGGACCGAGGGCCGACGGGACGCCGCTGTTGGACTGAGACGTCGCTCCCCAGTAGATGTCTCCGTCGTAAAATCGGGGTGACCACGTCCTCGGCCGCCCCGAGACGACGTCGTTGCCCGGGTTGGCTGTCAGAGGCACGCCCCGGACGGTATCAAATAAGCGTTCGAGGGGGTATATATCTAGAACCTAGCCGTCTAGGTGGTACTCGGTCCGTGTCGCTGAGCGATGTCTCCGAACCGGAACGTCGCCGCCGTCCTCACGTCTGCACGGGGTTCTCGCCCCGTTCGAGCACGGACCGGAAGCGCTCACCGGCGGGCGTGTCGGCGCGGATGGCGTCGCGAATCTCCGGCGAGAGCCACTCCGCGTCGGCGTACCGCTCGTACACCGGGAGGCGTTCGGCGAGTGGCACTCCGGCGCTGTCGGCGACGGCCCGCAGTTCCTGCAGGGCCGGCCACTCGTACTCCGGGTTGATGTGGTCGACAGTCACCGGCGAGACGCCGCCGAGGTCGTCGATGCCGCAGTCGGTCAGGTCCCGGGCCGGGGCGA
Organism: Haloarcula rubra; assembly: GCF_019599465.1. Classification (GTDB taxonomy): domain Archaea; phylum Halobacteriota; class Halobacteria; order Halobacteriales; family Haloarculaceae; genus Haloarcula; species Haloarcula rubra. The sequence goes on along the minus strand of NZ_RKLR01000013.1, from coordinate 9,426 downwards.
GGTTTGGCGGCACCTGTACGGACACGTCCTCCGGGAGGCCCGCCCGCGCCATCGCGGTCACGCGGCGCATCGTCGCGAGGTCGGGCGACCCGTTCTGCCAGCGCTCGTTCTCCACGACCGGTTGGACGATGACCTCCTGGACGTGGCCGTAGCGGTCGTGCATCTCGCGGATAGCGAGGATACTCTCGGCGCGGTCCCGCCAGTCCTCGCCGAGGCCGACGAGGATGCCCGTCGTGAACGGAACGCCGAGTTCCCCGGCGGTGCGGATGGTCGCCAGTCGCTGGCCGGGGTTCTTCGCCCGCGGGCCGCCGTGGGCCTGCACGTCCGCGGTCGTCTCCAGCATCACGCCCATCGAGGCGTTCAGGTCGGCGACCGTCGCCATCTGCTCGCGGGTCTGGTCGCCGGGGTTGGCGTGCGGGAGCAGTCCCTCCTCGAGCGCTATCTCGCAGGCCTCGCGGAGGTACTCGTGGATGGTCTCGTGACCCAGCTCGGCCAGCCGGTCGTACATCGCTGTGTAGCGGTCGTCGGGGTCGTCGCCGAACGTGAACAGCGCCTCCGTGCACCCGGCCTCGGCGCCTCGCTGGCACGTCTCGCGTATCTCCTCGGGCGTCATGAGGTCTGCCTGCCCCGGCGGGTCGTAGTAGGTGCAGTAGGTACAGGTGTACCGACAGGCGGTCGTCAGCGGGACGAACACGTTCCGACAGTAGGAGAGTGCGTCGGCGCTCTCCACGTCGGCCGGCGTCACCGACAACAGGCGCTCTATCGCCGCGTCGTCGATGGTCACGTCGACGTCGTACGCCTCGGCCCCGGGAATCACGTCCGCCGGTCTGTGCCGGACGACCAAAAGGGTTCACTCACGGGCGACGCCGACGCGGCCGTCGTCGAACGACAACTCGAACCCGGCGTCGGTGAGCCAGTCGGCGGCCCGCCCGTCGCCGTGCAGGAGGACCTCCGCGAGGTCGGCCGGTTCGTCGATATCCGTCGCCAGCACCCGCGAGTCGACCTCTGCGAGACTCGCGCCCACGTCGTCGGCGATGCGCCGGTGGTCCCGAATCGACGCCCCGTGGTAGTCGACGCGGAACTCCGGGTGCCGGCAGACGAACGCGTTGGTCCCGCCGCCGAGTCCCGGCGCCAGCACCACGTCGGCCGCGGGCGCGAACAGGCGCTCGACGGCGTCGGCGGTGAGAAGCGGGAGGTCGGCCATCACCACCGCCAGCGGCCCCTCTGCGAGCAGGTCGTTGACGAGTGCGTCGAGGCCCCGGTCGTCGACGGTCACGGGCGCGTCACACTCGACCGGCCCGGTCGAGACGACGTCGGGACTGTGGCCGGCGCCGTCGAGTGCGTCGAGGACATCCGCCAGCATCGCCTCGGTGAACGCGCGCCGCTCGTCGGGACCGAGAACGGGCGAAAGCCGGGTTTTGGGGTCGCTCCCCGAGACGGGGACGACGGTTCGCATTACAGTTTGCTGTAGTCGTCGCCTTGGGTCTGCGTGTAGATGTAGTAACCGCCGCCCGCGAGCAGGAGGAGGACGACGAGTCCGCCGCCGGCCAGCAGCAGCGTCTGGGTCGTCTGCTGGCTCTGCTGGGCCTGCTGGGCCGTGTTCCGGGCCTGATTCGCGAGGTTGACGGCGTTCTCGAAGTTGCCGTTCTCGTAGGAGGAGACGGCGCTGTCGACCAGTTGCTCGGCGTCACTGTTGCCGCCGGCGGCGTCGATAGCCGCCTGTGCGCTGTCGATGGCCTGTCGCGCTTCACGGCTGTCGGCGGTGTAGTGGTGGGCCGTGCTGTTCTGGAACTCCTCTTCGTTGCTCCCGCTCACTCGCGTGAGGCTGGCGACGACGTACTGCTCTTCTGGCTGGTACGTGTAGTTCTCGACGGCTGGCGTCGTCCCGGTGAGTTCGACCCGGACCTGATCGCCGTTGTTGTCGATGTCGAGGTCTTGACTGAACGACTGGTCGCCGTAGGTCTGTTGGCTGACCTGACTGCCGGCACGGAGGACCGTCACGGTCCAGCTAACGTTCTCCAGTTCCGTCTCGCCCGCGAGCGTCCACTCGTTCGACGTCCCGGTGAAGGGGTCGTCGACGGTGTAGGTGACCGTCACCTCGTCGCCGACGCCTGATTCGGACGGTACGCCCTCTGCAGAGACGGTGAAGGCGCTGGCCGTCCCGGCGACGGCGAGCAAGCCGACCACACAGAGGACGGTTACGATGCCCTTAGAAGAGCGGATCGAGTTCATCCTCATCGTCTTCAACCAAGTCCTCTAAGTTATCTTCGCTTTGTTTCCTGATGTCGTCGATGTTGTCCTGCGCTTCGATGGCGACCTGCTGAAGCTCCTTGATGCGCGGGACGTTGTGGACGCCCGCCAGCAGGATAGAGGCGGCGACCTTCGGCGCGTTGGTCGGGTAGTCCCCACCGCGGACCTCCATGGACCCGGTCTGCTCCTCCAGCCACTTGCGGCCGCGCTCGATACCTTTGCGGTTGAGGTGTTCGGGCGGGCCGGCCATCACGAGGAGGGCGCGCTCGGCACCCTCGATCTCGCAGGGGAGCGTCAGGCGGCCGAGTGCGGCCTTCCGGACGAGCGACGTGATGCGGTTGGTCGTGTTGGCGGTGTCCATCCCCTCGTCGCCGCCGTCGTCGCCCTTGAACCGGGAGAGGAGGCCGCCGCCACCCGAGGAGACTTCGACGTCCTCGGAGGCGTACCCGACCGTCGAGACGCCGCCGCCGTCGAGCGTGTTGATGATCTCGGAGGAGTCGACGACGCTCTCGGCGATGTTGTCGCCGGCCTCGACTTCCCCGGCGCCGAAGAGGACGCCGAACCGACGGACTATCTCCTCGTTGATGTGGTCGTAGCCACCCTCGACCGACTCCCCGGTCTTCCGCCAGGCGTCGTTGTCGAACACCATGAGGTTGTCCACCTCACGGACGAACGTCTGGAACGAGCGGGCGGCGTTCAGCGTGTAGATGCCACCTTCGTCGCTCCCGGGCAGGACGCCGAGTCCGTAGACGGGTTCGGTGTAGATGCGCTTGAGATGTTTCGCGATGACCGGCGAGCCACCGGACCCGGTCCCACCGCCGAGGCCGGCGACGACGAGGAACGCGTCCACCTCGTGGACGGGGATGTTGTCGATGGCTCCCTGTATCTCGTCGATGTCCTCTTCGGCGATTTCCGCGCCGAGTTCGTTGTCCGCGCCCACGCCGTGGCCCTTGACGCGGGCCTGGCCGATGAGCACTCGATTCTCCTCCGGTATGTGTTCTAGTCCGAGCAGGTCTGCCTTCGCTGTGTTGACAGCGACGGCCGAGCGGACGATTCCCGAGTTCGTGTTCTGGTCGTACTCGAGGAACTTGTCCACGATTTTGCCGCCGGCCTGCCCGAAGCCGATCATCGCGAGTTTCATGAATATGGTCCTCCGCTTAAAAGGCCTAAGTAGGATTGCGCGTATAAGTTTTTTGCCCAAATCTCACCGATGAAAGTCCGTATCAGAAACAAAAATATCCTGATGTTAGGGAGGCATTATCCCCGTTCCGTCCCGGACAGTCCGGTTTCGAGCGGTTCCGGGCGTACGCCTGTCCGAGTCAATCCGCTATTAGGTCTGAAAAAACGGCGTTTGGGTCGCTACTCGACGCCGAGATAGTCCCCGTAGGTCCGCATGGACTCGGGGTCGACGCCGAAGACGCCGACGTCGTTGTCGCGGGGGGTGTTGTCGAAGTCCAGTCCCTCGTACTGGTCGCTCCCCATCGGGAAGCCGAGCGCCCCCAGTACCGGAAGACCGACTTTGGCCAACCCCATCGGCAGCGGCACGATGGTGATGGACTTCCCCTCGGCCTCGAAGACGAGTTCGGTCGCCGCCTTGAGGCTCAGCGTCTCCGGGCCGCCGACCTCGTATATCTCGCCGACGTGCTCGTCGTCCTCCAGTGCGTCGGCGAGCATCGGGACGAGGTCCTCGACCCAGATGAGCTGGAAGTGGGCCTTCTCGCCGCCACCGGGCAGCGGATACACGGGGACGCCGGGGGCGAATATCTGTTTGAGTCGCTTGGTGAAGTAGGCGAACTCGTCGCCCTCGCCGAAGACGATAGACGGGCGGAAGACGACCCAGTCGAGGTCGGACCCCTCGACCACCTGCTCGGCCTTCCCCTTCGCGCGGAGGTAGTGTGTCGGCCCGTTCGGGTCCGCACCCAGCGCGCTCATCTGGAGGAACCGCTCGACGCCGTGTTCCTCGGCGGCCCGCACGCAGTTCTCGGTCCCGCCGAGGTGGACCACCTCGTGCATCTCGTTGCCGCCGTCGGGCTTGAACAGTGGTGAGAGCGCCGGGAGGAAGACGACGGCGTCCTGCCCCTCGAAGGCACCTTCGATGCTGTCGTAGTCGGTCACGTCGCCTTCCTTCCGGATCACGCCCGTCGGTAGGTCGGCGTCGTGAGGGTTCCGTGCAAGTGCGGTGACCTCGTGGCCTCGGTCGTCGAGTTCCCGACACAGATACTGTCCGATGAAGCCGGTCCCGCCGACCACAAGTACGTCCATACCCGTTCCGTCGCCGCCAATCACCGTAAAGGTAAGGCGCAACTGGTTTGGATTTCCGCCCGTCGACCCGTTCAGAATCGACCGGACGGCGCTCCGGGGTGCTTACGTACCCCGGCACCGACGGTCGGATATGCTCGTCACGCTCGAAGGCCTCGACGGCAGCGGCAAGACGACGGTCTGGGAGCGACTCCGGACCGACGACGCCCTGCCGGGAGACGCCACGTTCACGCGCGAACCGACCGATAGCTGGTACGGCGAGGCCGTCCAGCGCTCTATCGACGACGACGAGGCGGACTCGCTGGCGGAACTGTTTCTCTACACGGCCGACCACGCCGCCCACCTCGCCGACACCGTCCGGCCGGCCCTCGACGACGGCCGCCTCGTCGTCTCGGACCGCTACTCGGACTCGCGGTACGCCTATCAGGGCGCGACCCTCGCCGCGTCCGACCACTTCGAGGACCCACTCGACTACGTCCGGGAGGTCCACGCGCCGTGGACTCGCCCGCCGGACCTGACGGTGTACCTCGACGTCGACCCCGAGACGGCGGCCCGTCGGAGCGGTGCCACCAACAAGTTCGAGACGGCCGAGTATCTGGCCGAGGTCGGCGAGAACTACGAGCGACTCGTCGCGGCCGACCCCGAGCGATTCGTCCGGGTCGACGCGACGGCGGCCCCGGACACCGTGTACGACCGCGTCCGGTCGGCGATTCTCGACCGGCGCGACTAGTTCGTCGACGTCGGGAGGTCGATCTCGTCGGGCGAGGGCATCCAGACGTAGTCGAAGGTCATCCCGACGACCAGTGGCAACACGACGCCCAGTGTGAGGAACGTCACCGTCCCCAGCGTGACGAACGGGCCGACGGGTACAGACAGGAGGACCGAGAGGAGCAACAGCGCGAACGCCCCGAACAGCACCGAGTAGAGCGCACCGCCCCACCGCGTGTTCATGCGGACGCGGAAGAAGCGCGTCACGAGTGCCGCCACGGCGCTGTTCACCAGCACGATGACGACCAGTCCGACGAGACCGACGACGCTGACCATACCCGACCTAGGGTGGCGACGCTCTTTGCCGTGTCGGAATCGGTCACTCTAGACAGATGTACGTCCGCGTGTCCGCCACGCCCTCCAGATTACGGACCCGCGTCGCGACCGACTGCATCACGTCGTACACTTCGGGGCCGGTGGCCTCCGCGATGATGTCGTACTGGCCGGCGACGATGTGGGCCTCGGTGATTCCCTCGGACTCCGTGACCGCCGAGAGCAGTTCGTCGGACTTGCCCGCGACGGTCTTTATCATGATGAACGCGCTGACCATACAGTGCTATGCGGTACCATACCTCAAAAAGTTTCGCGCGACCGACCAACGGGAGCGCTCCGGGGCCTCGTGGGCCCGGCGTGTCCGAGACCGACTCCCCGAACGCCGGTGGTCCGGCGGGATACTTTTATTCACTCCCGTTGCGTACGGCATCACATGCGATTTGTTATCGTGGGTGCAGGACGCGTCGGTCTCCGGACCGCACGCGTGTTGCAAGAGAGCGGGCACGACGTCGTCCTCATCGAACAGGACGAGGGCGCTGTCGAGCGAGCGCGTACCGCCGGCTTCGAGGTCATCGAGGGCGACGGCGCCATCGAGACCATCCTCGACGGGGCCGACCTCGACGCCGCCGACGCACTGGGCGCGCTGACCGGCGACCTCAACGACAACTTCGTCGCCTGCATGATCGGGAAAGAACACGGCTGTCGGACGGTGATGCGCATCGACGAGGACTACCGCGAGGAGATATACCGCCGCTACGCCTCGGAAGTCGACGAGGTCATCTACCCCGAACGGCTCGGTGCCATCGCCGCGAAGAACGCCCTCCTCGGCGGGAACATCCGCGCCGTCGCGGACATCGCCCAGAACCTCCAACTCGTGGAGTTCACTATCACCGAGTCCTCGCCGATGAACGGCTACTCGCTCTCCGAACTGGAACTGCCGGCCAACGCCAAACTGATGGCCCACGGGAAAGGCGAGTCGGCGCTGACGATTCCCGACCCCGACGAGACGCTCGAACTGGGCGACCACGTGGTCGTCCTCGCCGACTTCGACACGCTCGCCGACGTCCGCTCTATCGTCGTCGGCGAGAGCGGCCACGCGACTGCACTCGGAGGTGCCTAACGATGGTTACTGCTTACGTCATGGTCAAAGCTCACACTGGCGACGCGGACAGACTGAAGAACGAAATCGAGGCTATCGACGGGGTCGTGGAGGCTCACATCGTCGCCGGCGACGTCGACCTCATCGCGAAAGTCGACGTGGCGACGCCGGCCGAAGTCAAGGACGTCGCCGCCACCCACATACAGGAGATCTCCGGCGTCGAGAGCACCCAGACGTACATCGCGATGGACTGACTCTCCGGCAGTCTTCGCGGGAAATCCAAACAGTCGAATAGCCCTACCTACAAGCAGTCGGTAGTGACACACACGCAAGTCACGTTACTGCAGATAGACAACTACGGGCCGTGGACGGTGACGCCGTCGCCGCGGCGCGAAGTCGACCTCCAGACCCTGCAGTCACGACTGTACGCCGACCTCTCGCAACTCGTCGGCAACCGCGAGGGGTACGTGTTCTTCTCGCGGTTCGACAACATGATCGCGGTCACCAACGGCCTCTCGATGGCCGACCACTCGCTGATTCAGGAGTCGGTGCGCAACCGGTACCCCGTGACGATCAGCATGAGCGTGGCCGTCGACGGGTCGCCCGCCGAGGCGCTGGAAACGGCCACCTCGCAGTTACAGGACGAGGGCTCCGCACAGGACGCCGAGCGGACCGAAGTGCTCCGCGGCGACCCCCTCCCAGAGGTCGAACGCACGGGACAGGACGTCCAACTCGCGCACTTCGACGTCGACAACGCGACCGAGAAGTACACCGACCAACTCAACGAGTTCGATACGTTCATCGAGATAGAGCAGGGCTACGCCGAACTCATGCAGTACATGCGTCGGGCCCACGACGGTCTCTCCTTCTTCGTCGGCGGCGACAACGTCATCGCCGTCTGCCCGAAGATGGACGCCGAGGAGTACGCCGACGCCATCGACCACGTCGAGGACGCCGTCGGCGTCGAGTTGAAGGTGGGCGTCGGCCGGGACCGCACCGCACAGGGCGCGGGCATGGCCGCCAAACACGCCCTCGAAACCTGTCGCGAGGCCGGAACTGCCGTCGAGATGAACCTGTGACTCCTGCCTACAGCGGCGTGCCGCCGCGCGTCCCCTCGCTCCCGCCGGTGCTCGCCGAGTCCATCAGGTCTGCGACGGTACCGACGTAGTCGTAGCCGGGAACGATGCCCTCGACGTACGTCCCTTCGACGTACTCGACGAACGCCTTCGCCGCGTCGGCGGCCTCCCGTTCGCCGCCGAGGCTGTAGCGGTACGTGACGACCACGTCCTCGCCGTCACGTTCGACGGTGTACTCGTCCAACTCGACGGCCACGCGGGTCGACTTCGGCACGTCCTCGAGGCGCCGCTCGAAGGTCTCGAACCACCCGTCGACGACGGCCGGCCCCACCTCGTCGGCCGTCGCGGCCTGTAACGACGGGGCCCGAACCGTCACCTCGTAGTCCGTCCGCCACGCCTCGCCCTCGGTCGCCGTCACTCGACCGTCGAACCGCGTCGTCTCCAACGCGTAGCCGTCGCCGCTGGCGACGAACCCCTCGCGGTCACCGAAGACCTTCTCGACGTCTGCTGGCACGTCAGTCATCGTCCCTCTCTAGCCGTCTCGACAGGAAAAACGCGTCGTATCGTCGAGGCTGGCACGAGACACATCGTCGGCCGTGTCGCCGCCTACGACTGCGAGCACTGCGGCTACGTGTTCTGGCGAGTCGGAAAGTGCGAGGGATGGGATTCGAACCCATGGACCCCTACGGGAGCGGGTCTTAAGCCCACCGCCATTGGCCAGGCTAGGCGACCCTCGCGTATGCACCTCTCCACACTCAGGGGGAAAACGGGTTTCGGTTACCAGTCGACCGAGAGCGTGCCGTCGCCGTCGGGGTCGGGGGCGATCTCCTCGTCGGTTCGCCGGTCGACGACGTGGATGACCCCGCGGTCCTTCTTCGCCGGGCACACCTCCGCCGCCTTCACGTTGTGGTCGAGTTCCGCTTCGCCGAAGAAGTACGTCTTCGGCTTGGCGATGCCGGTGTCGAGGTCCAGCGACCAGTTCGTCGACACCTCGGCACACTTCCCCGCGCCGAAGCACTTGTTGGCCTCGAAGATTATCTTGTACGGCTTCTCCTCGACCGGCGGCGCGTCTTGCTCGCCGACCTCGCTGGGGTCGACCGGCTCGTCGGCCTCTGTCATGTGCGGCCGTTAGCGACCGACGGTCTTTCCGCTGTCGGTTCCGTCGGTGGGAGGGTCACCCGCTCCAGCCACCCGCGACGTCGTCGCCGATACGGTCGCGCCACCGGCCGAAGGCGTCCGCACACTCGGACCGAGATTCGATGTGCGCTACGAACCCCGCACCCGGCGAGGCGAGTACCTCGTCACAGAACGGACATCGGTTCGGGTCGTTCCACGTCTCAGTAGTCGACATACCCGACAGTCACCGGTTCTGATACATAAGGCTCGTCGGCTAGGACTTCCATCGCACGATATGCAATTATACACCACTAGTACGTATCCGAAACCGGTGGCTATCTCGACGCCGGCAGGCGACAGACAGCACCGCTCACCCGTATCCGCCGCGTCAGCCCCGAGAAGACGAGCCGATACGTCCTAATATAATCATTTCAATATCATAACAACACTCGTAACGGGGCACTGTCTAGTTGAGCGAGTTTGAGAAGCGAGGAGGCCGTAGCGAGAAGTGCTCATGCAACTCGCAGACCTCCTCAGCGAGACGTTGAACGAGGACAATGAAGACGTTTGGGAGAATGAGCGCAC
>NZ_RKLR01000012.1 GCF_019599465.1 Haloarcula rubra | reverse complement strand
TCTCGAAGGCCAAACGCAACGCCGGTGACCTCGCCAAGCAGTTCGGTAACGAGGCGTTCCTCGCCGCCGAACACACGGCGGAGGGCATCGCCGCGAACACGCTCCCCGAGGGCCGTCTGTTCGACGTAGCGAACAAAGTTAGCGACTATCGCCTCTCGAAAATCGACAAGCAGGAGACGACCTGTGGGTTCTGTGCTGTCGGGTGTCGGTTTGAGATGTGGGGCAAAGACGGCGAGTCGCTGGGCGTCGTCCCCGTCGACGACCCCGATACGGCGCCGGCCAACAACTTCTCCACCTGCGTGAAAGGGAAGTTCGGCCACGAGTTCGCCAACAGCGAGAAGCGCGTGACCGAACCGCTGATTCGGAACGACGACGGCGAGTTAGAGCCAGCGAGTTGGGACGAGGCGCTGGACTACGTCGCCGACCGCCTCACCGAGATTCAGGACGAACACGGTATCGACGCACTCGGCTGTCTCGCCTCCTCGAAAGGGAGCAACGAAGAAGCGTACCTCGTCCAGAAGTTCGCCCGACAGGTGCTGGGCACGAAGAACATCGACAACTGCGCGCGCCTGTGTCACTCCTCGACGGTGGCGGCGCTCCAGCAGACCGTGGGGTACGGGGCGATGACCAACCGCATCAACGAGGACGTCGGCGAGGCCGACGCCTATCTCATCAGCGGGTCCAATACGACAGAATCGCACCCAGTGCTCGCGACGCGCATCAAACAGAACGTCCGCGACGGGGCCGACCTCGTCGTGTTCGACCCACGGGAGGTCGGCATCGCCGAACACGCCGACCAGTACACCCGCACCAATCCGGGGTACGACGTGGCGTGGCTCAACGGCCTGATGCGCTACATCATCGAACACGACTTACAGGATACGGAGTTCATCGAACGCAACACGAAGAACTTCGAGGACCTGAAGGAGAAGGTGCAGGCGTTCACGCCGGAGAAAGTCGAGGAGTTGGCCGGCGTCTCACCGGACGAGCTGGCGTCGGCCGCCGAGACGCTGGCCGAGGCCGACACCGTCGTCTTCGGCTGGGCGATGGGCATGACCCAGCAGTCCCACGGCACCGAGAACCTGCTGGCGATGGCCGACCTCGCGCTGTTGCTCGGCCAACTCGGCAAGCCCGGTGCGGGACTCTCGCCGTTCCGGGGACAGAACAACGTACAGGGCGGCGGGGGCGACATGGGGACTCTCCCCGGAAGTCTCCCGGGGTATCAGGACCCGGCCGACGACGAGGTGGGCGAGAAGTTCGCCGACGTGTGGGGCGAGCGCCCGCCCGAGGAACCCGGGCTGAAAGTGCCGGAGATGCTGGCCGAGGCCCACGAGGGGAACCTCCGCGGGATGTACGTCGTCGGGGAGAACCCGGCGTTGTCGGAACCGGACATCCAGCACGCCGCCGAGGCGCTCGAAGACCTGGAGTTCCTCGTCGTGCAGGACATCTTCATGACGGAGACGGCCGACCACGCCGACGTGATTCTGCCGGCGGCCACCTCGCCGGAGAAACACGGCACGTTCACGAACACCGAGCGACGGGTCCAGCGGGTGCGACCGACGGCGGAGCCGCCGGGTGAGGCCCGGCAGGACTGGGAGATTACGCAGGCGCTGGCGAACCGTCTGGGCTACGACTGGGACTACGACCACCCGCGCGAGGTGATGGACGAGATCAACTCGCTGGCACCCATCTACGGCGGCGTCACGTACGAGCGCCTCGAATCGGGCGAGGAACACGGGCTGCAGTGGCCCTGCTGGGACGAGGACCACGCAGGGACGCCGTACCTCTACGACTACGAGGAGGGGAACTTCAACCACGACGACGGGAAGGCTAGGTTCGTTCCCGCGGACGGCGGCCATCCCGGTGAAGTCCCGGACGAGGAGTTCCCGTTGACGCTGACGTCGGGGCGCGTGCTGTATCACTGGCACACGGGCCAGATTACGCGGCGCGTCGAAGGGCTGATGAGCCACGTCGGCGAGAGCTTCGTGGAGATTCACCCCGACACGGCCGAGCAGTTGGGCGTCGCCGACGGCGAATACGTCCGGGTAGAGTCCCGCCGGGGGTCCATCGTCGTCAAAGCACAGGTCACCGACCGCGTCGGTCCGGGAACGCTGTTCATCCCGATGCACTTCGCCGCCGGCGCGGTGAACAAACTCACCGGGGAGACGTTCGACCCCACGGCAGGGATTCCGGAGTACAAGGTGTCGAGCGTCCGGCTGGAACCGCTCGGCCCGGAGACGGACGAAGCCGTCCTCCGGACGCCCGATGCCGGAGCGGGTAGCGTGGCCGGCGACGACTGAGATCAGCAAGTCGATAATGTGAGATTGTTTGAAATCCCATTCGGGACGATAACCTCAGCTCAGACACGAGCAGTTTTCGGATTCACCCTTCAATAGACCAGACTTAGCAGCACTATGGGCTAATGACATTCCAATAAATGTATTCATAACTACTGATGTTGTCTAGCAAAACCACGTGTGATTCGCTCTTGTGGACGTGATACCGAATGGAGGGCTCAAGAATAATTCCGACGAATCAAGGTAGATTATCAGTTTGTCTTTTACGACCAAATTCTGTGATGTTTGTTTTTCCGACAACGATCGCTCCGGCATTCTTTAAATACTGGACGCTATCGAAGTATTACGGCGACGACATTCTCAAGTGGTTTTGCACCCTTCGCATGCTGAATCCCCTCTATACTCCGAGGAGGTCTTTGATCTCGATCGGAACTCCGTGAAGCGGATCCATTCTGCAGCAGTTTCAACGGCTCGTTCCGCTTCTTTTGCGTCCTCACGCGCTTCTATCGCTGGAAAGCCGGTATCGAACGCGTCCTACTCCTCCATCGCACCGCCACAGACGAGTACGGGTCGATTTGTCCCGAGAATGACTTCCTGGGTAACGCTCCCGAACAGCGCTTTACCGGTGGGACTTCGCTTTCGTCCACCGACGCAAATCTGGTCGACGTCGTACTCTTCGGCGTAGACGAGTATCTCATCTGCTGGGGATCCGCTCGACTCTAATAGCTCGACATCAACGCCGAGGTCTTCGAGACGCTCTTTTGCTTCCCGGACCGCTTCGACCTGACCGACTGACGCGCCCTCTGGATTGTCGCCGAAGACGTGTAAGAGATATGCATCAAACTCTTGTCCAGACTGAACCCTGTCCTCGACTGCGGCAATCTGAGCGTTGGCCTGCGGGAGCGGTGTGTCTAATGCGATCAGCTCTCGGAACATACGGCGCTTTTCTCGCCAAACATTCATATAACCACCGTGTGGTGCTGGTCGTCTGTTGGTCTGACCTATTGATCGTCGGGCAGGGAGACGGGATAGTCGAATCCCTGTGCTACCCATCTCGCTGGGCGGGAAACAGTTGGACGCGGTCGACGATAGGTTCGTCCATCGACAGTTCCATTTCGATGTCGGTCTTGGTGCGCTCAATCTCGTCGAACCCGATATTCTCGTAGACGGTAATCGCTCGGCTGTTTCCACACGAGACGTTGAGCGTTAGTCCGTCGCGGCCCTGGTCGTCGGCGTGTGCGATGAGATGTTTGAGCAATTCCGAACCGATACCCCTGTTTCTGGCGGACTGATGGAGAAAGATGACGAGCTCGGGCGCGGACGCAGACGCGGGAACGGCCGCAGCGTGGCCGATGATTCGGCTGTCGTCTTCGACCACGAGATTCAAACCGTTCTCAACGAGCGACGAGATCCATTTTTTTATCTGTGACCGCGTGGCTGGCGGAATTCCCTGCGTTCGACTGTAGCTGTCGAGGCCGTCGTACATGTCGACGACGGCGTCGAAGTCCGCTGGCTCGAAGCGACGAGCGATTCGGGGGACGCCTTCCTTGTCGACGAAGCGAGGACAGCGCGGCGGACAGTATTCGGTCCCCTCACACGAAGAGTTATCCCATCCGGTACAGGCCGAATTCGTTTCCGCGACGTTTTCGTTCATGTGAACATATACCATTACCGATGGTGAATAAATTGTCCCGAATCTCATCGGCTGGGAACTGGTCAGAGTCGGGAGAATGAACCCGTCAGTCCCACTCGGGGTCTCGCTTCTCGACAAACGCATTGAGCCCTTCGTTGAAGACGTCCGACTCGCTCGCCGTGCGGATCATGTCTCGCTCCAGTTCGAGATGGTCGTCGAGTTGTGATTGGAACGCGCTGTCGACCAGTGTCTTGATTTTCCCGTATACGTCCGTCGGTCCCCTTGCGAGCCGATTCGCTAATTCGGATATCTCGGCAAGGAAATCTGTGTGTGACCCGGTAACAATACGATCTGTTATGCCGAGACTCTTCGCTTCGGAGGCGGATATCGGTCGTGGATCGAAGAGAAGGTCGCGGGCCTGATACGGGCCGACCGCACGCGTGAGGAAGAAGGGTGTCGCATTGTCGGGGGTGAGACCGATACGTGCGTACGCTGTGTCCAACGACGCCGGCTCGTGCATAACGACCATGTCACAAGCGAGGGCGAACCCGAGGCCGCCACCGGCGGCAGTCCCCACAATAGCGGCGACGACCGGCGCATCAAGCGATCGAAGTGCTTGGATGAACCGGTTCGACGCCGCAGCCGTATTGTCTATTTTGGCTGGTCGGAGTTCCTGTGGCGTGTTCTGTACGTCAGCCAGGTTTGCTCCGACAGAGAAATCGCTCTCTCCGTAGAGGACGAGACACCGCACGTCGTCCCGTAAATCAGTCACCGCCTCGGTGAGTGCGTCGACGCTCGTTGCGGTGAACGCGTTCACGTCGTTCTCATCGGCTTCCATCACGAGCCACGCGACGCCGGTGTCGGTGTCGATGTCGGCCCGAACATCCTCGTGGTATCGTCGAGTCTCCCCGTCGGTCAGGTCTGGAGTCACGGTTATCGAACTCCGAGATACGTTTCGAGCACGTCCTGATCGTCCAGTAACTCGTCAGCGGGTGCCGTCAGTTCGATGTGTCCCGTCTCGAGTACGTACGCCCTATCCGCTAATTCTAGGGCCAAGTGCGCGTTCTGTTCGACGAGGAGTATCGTCATCCCTCGCTCGTTCAACTGTTCGATCATATCGCTTACGTCGTCGACGATCTGTGGTGCAAGGCCTTCTGACGGCTCGTCGAGTGCCAGCACTTCGACTGGTGGACCGACGAGCGACCGAGCGATGGCTAGCATCTGCTGTTCGCCGCCACTCATCGTGCCCGCCCGCTGGCCCCGTCGTTCGTCAAGACGATCGAAACTGTCGTAGACGTCCTCAATACTGAACGTCGTGCCACGGTTGGATTCTTCGTTGTCGGCTTTGACTCGGTTGGCGATCTGGAGGTTCTCGGCGACAGTCAGGTCGGGGAAGACGCGTCGGTCCTCGGGTGTCCAAGAGATTCCGCGTCGCCGAATCTGGTTGGGTGGGAGGCCCTGAACGTCGTCTCCGTGGAGACGGACTGATCCGTTTTTCGGTGGCGTGACACCCATTATCGTCCGAAGCGTGGTGGTCTTCCCGGCACCGTTACGGCCGATGAGGGCGACTATCTCGCCCTCGTTGATGTCTAACGAGACGTCGTGGAGGACGTGGCTCGGTCCGTAGTACGTGTCGACACCGTCTACTTCGAGTACCGTCATGCTGTCTCTCCTCCGAGATACGCCTGTTGGACACGCTCGTCTTTCTTTACGGTTTCTGGTGGCCCGGCGGTGAGTAACGACCCGTTCTCCATCACAGCGAGCCGGTCCGCGACACGCATGACGACGTCCATGTCGTGTTCGACGATGACGATGGTGATGTCCTCGGCGAGATCCTCGACGAGTTCGCGCGTCTCAACGGTCTCATCGGGGCTCATTCCCGCAGTTGGTTCGTCCATCACGAGAATGTCCGGATCACAGGCGAGTGCGATGCCGATTTCGAGGTGGCGTTGCTGCCCGTGGGCGAGCGAACTGGCCGGTTCTCGTGCGATGTCGAGGAGGTCGAGCCGTTTCAGCACGTCCATAGCCGCGTCACGCGGCCCCGGTTCGTTGTCGTGATGCCGAAGCAAGGCACTCGGTGACAGGTCAGATCGCTGTGCCTGAGCCGCCAGTCGGATGTTTTCGAGCGCGGTCAGGTCGGGGAAGAAGTTCGTTATTTGGAACGAACGCGCGAGCCCCTGCTGGACGATCTCCTGAGGTTCAAGCCCGTCTATTCGGTTCCCGCGCAATTCAATACGTCCATCTGTCAGCCCATATCGGCCGGTAATCAGATTGAACAGCGTCGTCTTGCCAGCCCCGTTGGGGCCAATGACGGCAGTCACCTCATCTTCACGAATGTCGAGGGTGACATCGTCCACAGCTCGGATCTTCCCGAACTCTTTCGAGACACTGTCCAACGCCACGAGAGGCGTTGCCATACCAACAACAGGTCCTTACGCATATAAAAATCTAACTCTGTCTGTAAACTCAGATACAGCAACCGTCCCGACGCTTAATGGAACCATAACATATATTTGTGCAGTATGCGTCGGTCACCGTATGCCATCAGAGAGCATGCCCCACGAGAAGCGTAGCGAGCAGTACAGTCGTCGGAAGTTCCTTGCAGGAAGCGGCGCTGTCGCGGGAGCTTCGATTGCTGGTTGTCTCGGCGGCGGTGGTGGTGGGGGGTCAGACACGGTCAAGATCGGATTCGTGCTGCCCTTCTCCGGGACGTACTCGTTCCTGGGCGAGAGTATCGTCAACGGGGTAAAACTCCGTCTCGACCAGCAGTTGGGTGGTGAAATCGACGGGCGGACGGTCGAATATATCCGACAGGACACCGGCGCAGACCCGGCGACGGGGGCGTCTATCACACAGGAGTTCCTCCAGTCGGAGAACGTCGATTTCATCGTCGGGCCGGTCTCCAGTGCCGTCGCGGGCGCGATGAAACCCGAGATAGCTAGCGCCGGTAGCGCCATCTGGCTGAACGCCAACGCGGGTAACTACAAACTCGTACAGGACAACTGCACGAGGTATCATTTCCGTACCTCGTTCAACACATGGCAGACGAGCGCACCGCTCGCCTCCTACGTCAAGGACAACATCGCGGACAACGTCGTCCTCTCGTACGCGAACTACACATTCGGGCAGCAGTCGAAGAACCTCTTTCAGGAGGCGTTCGAAGAGGCCGGTGGAACGGTCGTTGACGAGATCGGCGCACCACTCGGGACATCCGACTACTCGTCGTTCCTCCAGGAGATAGAGAACAGCGGGGCCGACGCCGTGTTCTCGTTCTTCGCCGGGAGTGACGCCGTGAACTACATCAAGCAGTTCAGCTCTTTCGGGCTCAATGAGAAGATGACACAGACCGGAAGCGGATTCCTCTTGTCGGCGGACACGCTTCCGGCACAGGGGAAGGCGGCTCTCGGGATGTACTCCCTCTTGCACTACACACCGACGAAGCAGTCCGACCGCAATCAGGCGTTTGTGGAGGCGTATTCGGGACAGTACGATACGACCCCGAACGTGTACGCGTGTCAAGGATACGACTCTGGGCTCGCAGCCGAGATGGCCGTCAAGGAAGCAGGTGGCACCGATACCGACAGTATGGCCAGTGGCCTCGCCGGGAAGGAACTGGACAGTCCGCGCGGCTACTTCAAATTCAAATCTAGTACGCACGATCCGATTATGGACATGGATGTCCGCCAAGTCGTCGAAGCGGACGGTGGTGGCGTCCAGAACGAAGTGGTCGAAACGCTGTCGCAAGTCGAAGGCCCAACGTGGGGGTGCAGCCTGTAACATGGTCCTTGACGGAATAGCGAAAACCGCGCTGCTCGGCGTCGAGATGGGCATGACGCTCGTACTTGTCACTGTGGGGCTGACGCTGATATTCGGCATGATGGATGTCATCAACTTCGCGCACGGGTCGCTATACATGCTCGGGGCGTACTTTGGCCTCACTGTCGTCTCGGTGACCGGAAACTGGTGGGCAGCACTCTTGATCGCACCGTTACTGGTTGGTCTCCTCGGGGGCCTCATCGAATACTTCTCGATACGCCCTCTCTATGGTCGGAACCCGCTCTATCACATCCTCCTGACGTTCGGGTTCGCCATCATGCTACACGGGTTGGTGACAGAGATCTGGGGTGGACAGGTGCAGAACATTTCGACTCCTGCGCTCCTCGACGGATCGGTGGACCTGGTGTTGTTCTCGTACCCACTGTTTCGGCTGTTCCTGCTGGGTGTGAGCATCGCTGTCACGGCCGCCCTGTGGCTGGCGATTCGCCAGAGTGACTTCGGTATCGTCATGCGCGCAAGCGCGCACGACTCGGAGATGGTGAACGCCCTCGGGACGGACGTCAAGCGGGTGTTCACTGCCGTATTCGTCCTCGGTTCGGTGCTCGCCGGATTGGCAGGCGTTCTCCTCGGAACTTCCCAAGCGGTTGACCCGGGGATGGCTGCGAGCATCATCATCCAGGCGTTCGCCATCGTCGTCATCGGAGGGCTCGGGAGTTATCGTGGCGCCGTCGTCGGCGCGTTCATCGTCGGGATGCTCAATGCGTTCGGGCCGACATTCGCGCCGCAGTTTACCGACGCGCTCCTGTACCTGTTGATGGCGGCTGTCTTGCTCGTAAAACCGGCTGGGCTGTTCGGCAACCCGGAGGCGACGTGAGATGAGTGTCAAGGACATCGTCGGTCGGCACTTCTCCGCACACGCCGAGACAGACGTCCTCAGCGGTCGAGTCCGACTCGGCCTGTTCGTCGCGGGCGTTGTCGCTGTGCTGTTCGCTCCGGTGGCACAGATGATTCACCCGTTTTGGATGGACCTCGTGACACATATGTTCATCTTCGCGCTGTTCGCACTCAGTCTGGATTTCGTCTTCGGGTATGCCGGGCTGCTCTCGTTCGGCCACGCGGCCATGTTCGGAGCCGGCGGCTACGCTGCTGCGCTGTTGATACAGAATGTGACCTCCAGTGCACTACTGGTCTTGCCGGCGGCGGTTATCATCGGAGCAATTGTTGCGGCGATTATTGGGTGGTTGAGCGTCTCTGCACGTGGCATCTACTTCGCCATGCTCACGCTGGCGTTCGCCCAGCTGTTCTACACGATAGCGTTCAACGACATCCCGGCTATGTTGCTCGGCGTTGACGCCGTGACAAACGGAGACAACGGCCTCGTCGGCATCACCTCACTGACGCTATTTGGGATGGACACCGGTTCGCTCATGTCGTACTATTACCTCGCGCTCGTGATACTCGCGGGGATGTTGGCATTGGTCACTCGACTCGCCAACTCGCCGTTCGGCCGCGTGCTACAGGCTATCCGCGAGAACGAGGACCGCGTCGCGTTCATCGGCTACAACGTGGACCGGTACAAGATCGTTGCGTTCACGATAAGCGGTGCGATGGCAGGACTGGCGGGCGGCCTCTGGGTGCCGTTCAATAGTACCGCCACCACGTCGATGCTCCACTGGACGACCAGCGGTGAACTGATCGTGATGACACTGCTGGGAGGGATGGGGACGCTCTGGGGGCCGATAGCCGGTGCTTTCCTCGTCGTGTTCCTCGAAGATTCGCTATCGGCCATCGGCAACTGGGAGATTTACCTCGGTATCGTCTACATCGTCATCGTCATTTTTGCGCCGCGTGGACTAGCCGGTATCTTCCAGACGGTCCGGTCGAACCCCCACCCGAAAGTCTTGTTGAGCAGGGTGCGGAGCGCACTGGTGACCTACAGAGAGAAGGTCTTCTCCTAACCCCTACATTTTATATCCGACGGCAGAGTTTGGGATTGTATGCCAGACACAAAGGTACGAGACCTTTCTGCAGCAATCGAGATGATCGAACCGGGGAGTTCCATCGCGATGGGACTCGCCCTCGAACACGCGATTCCGTTCGCCGCTGGGCACGAACTGATACGTCAGGGGACCGACGACCTGACACTGATCGGCCCTATCAGTGACCTCCTGTTCGATCAGTTGGTGGCCGCAGACCTGGTTGACAGAGTTCGGGCCGCGTGGGTCGGCAACGTTAGCGCTGGTACCGGCTACAACTTCAGACGGGCCGTCGAAGACGGTGACCTCGAGGTTGAGAATCACTCGAACTTCAGCATCGCGCTGTCGCTGAAGGCCGCCGCGATGGGCGTTCCGTATCTCCCGACGCGGTCGTTGCTAGGGAGTGATATCTTCGACGAGAGCGATCGTTTTCGTGAGGCCGAAGACCCATACTCGGGTGACCGATTGGCTCTCGTTCCAGCCATCCGGCCGGACTGGGCGATCGTACACGTCCAGCGGGCGTCGCCATATGGCGACGCTCACTTCTGGGGCAACTCCGGAGTGACGTTCGAGGGAGTCAAGGCTGCGAAGAACACGCTTGTCGTCGCCGAGGAAATCGTCGACTCCGACGTTATAAAGAGCGACCCCAGCCGAACCGCAATAACCAGAGAGTCAGTGACTACGGTCGCGGAAGTCCCATACGGCGCCCACCCGTCTCCACTCGCGGGCCGGTACAACCGAGACAACGAGTATTACGTCGACTACGCCGAGCGAACGAACGACTTGGCGGACGCCGCGGACTGGCTAGAAGAGTGGGTCTATTCCGTTCCGGATCGGACGACGTACATGGAAAAAATCGAGCGCAACCTCAGCGTCTCTGAACCGACTGTGGCCGCGGAGGTGGAGTATGGAAAGTGAGGCATACACGGACCGGGAACTGATGGTCGCTGCTGCGGCACGTGAAATCGACGACGGTGACGTCGCATTCGTCGGGATGCGGTTGCCGCTCATCGCGTTTCAGGTCGCGGTTAGCACGCACGCCACGAACGCACTCTCTGTGTTCGAAAGCGGCGTCGTACGCGATGACCCGGCGGACGGATTCCTCCATACGATGTGTGACCTTCCGAACCTCGATCATGCTGTCTCGACGACGAGCATGATAGACATCATGTCGCGCCTCCAGCGAGGTGATATCGACGTCGGCTTCCTCGGCGGCGCGGAGATTGACCGGTACGGGAACCTGAACACGACCCGCGTTTCATCGGGGTCGCGTCAGATCCGACTTCCAGGGAGCGGCGGTGCCTGCGATATCGCTTGTCTATCCCAACGGACAGTGATTCTGATGCCCCACGAACCGCGTCGGTTCGTGCAGAACGTGACGTACAACACGAGCCCCGGCCACGGTGAAGGTGGCGATTGGCGTGAACGTAATTCGGTGGCGGGTGGCGGTCCGGAAACGCTCGTCACGACGAAGGCCACGTTCAGCTTCGATGACGACGGGGAGATGTACGTCGAGTCGGTCCATCCGGGTGTCGATCTTGACGATATCGTCGACGACTTTCCGTGGGACCTCAGAACTGCTAAAGACGTAACCGGCGACGCTGTGGGACGAACCGACCCGCCGTCGCAGACGGTGCTGGACTTGATTCGAAAATTCGACCCTGACGGCTTCTGGACCCGTTGAATTGCCCTTCAGGTAACGTCTCTGATAAATGGTGTCAATTACCGAAACAAACAAATATGATGTTCCTCATTATCTGACTGAGAGATGCAGCAGAACGTACCCGAGTCATGTCTACCCGACGCAGCGTACGGCCCGGAACCAGTCAACGCGCTCCCCGAGACTGACTACCCGTCCCATATCAACGTAGCGGAGGAGCTAGTCGACAAGCACGTCGAAGAAGGCCGCGGGGACAACGTTGCCATTCGGTTCCGAGATCGAGAAATCACATATAATGACCTCCAAAAGAAGGTCAACCGATTCGGGAACGCTTTGCAAAACCTTGGGATCGAACCGGGAGACCGGGTGCTTGTGCGGTTCCCGAACCGACCGGAAGCTATCGTCTCCTGTCTGGCCGTCCAGAAAATCGGGGCGATTCCACAGCCCTCGATGAAACTACTGCGAGCTAAAGAACTTACACATATCCTCGACGACGCCAAAATCAAGGTCGCAATCGTCTACGACGATCTGTTGGATGAACTCGAAGATGCCGTAGATGCCGTCGACTGCGTCGAGGAGATTGTCGTAGCCGACGACGTCGGTATCGAACACGACCACCCGAGCTACGGGGCACTCATCGAGGATGCGAGCGAGGATCTGGAGTCCCACGACACGGAAGCGACAGACCTCGGGCTGATGCTGTATACCAGTGGGACGACCGGCCGCCCGAAAGGCGCCGTGCACTCCCACTCTGATATTCTTGCGACGGCCGACGGATACGCCCGATACTGCATCGAACCGACGGAGGACGATGTCTTCGGGGGGAATCCCCCACTCCCGTTTGCGTATGGATACGGGGACCTCGTCACGTTCCCCCTCCGATTCGGTGCCACGACCAGTTTAGTCCAGGACGCGACACCGGAGACGCTCCTCGAGGCTATCGAGGACCACGGAATCAGCGTGTTCTGCTCTGTCCCGACCGCGTACAACCAGATTCTCTCGAAGTTCCCCGAGGGACACGAAGAATACGATGTGAGTTCTCTCCGACTTGGGCTTAGTGCCGGTGAACCGCTGGCACCCCACACGTTCGACGAAATCAACGAGAAGTACGGTATCGATATTCTCGACGGCATCGGCACGACGGAGATGCTCCACATCTTCATTTCTCACCGCCACACCGATGACGTCGATCCCAGTGCGACAGGGTTCGCCGTCCCGGGCTACGAGGCCAAAATCGTCGACCCTGAGACAGGCGAAGAACTGGAACGTGGCCGGTCTGGTCAACTTGCTGTTCGGGGCCCGACGGGCATTACGTACTGGAACCGTCCCGAAAAACAAAAGGAAGCTGTCGAAGACGGCTGGAGTTTCCCTGGCGACATCTTCGTCCAGCGCGAGGACGGTCGGTTTGAGTACCAGTCCCGCGAAGATGACCTCATCATCTCCAGCGGCTACAACATTCCCGGCCCAGAAGTTGAGATGGTTCTTGAAGAACGAGAATCCGTTCAGGAGGTAGCCGTCATCGGCGCCCCCGACGAGGAACGCGGTGAGATCGTGAAAGCGTACATCGTTCTCCACGAGGACTACGAGGGAAGTGAGGAACTCGTCACAGAACTCCAGAACCATGTCAAGAACACACTCGCACCCTACAAGTATCCACGAGCAATTCAGTTCCTTAACGAACTGCCACGCACAGAGACGGGCAAAATTCAGCGAACAAAGCTTCGAGAGCGAGAACAGACTGCGTAACGACGAGGCTGTACCGGTCTAGCGCAGGGTGGCACGATTGCGGTATCGTGGTACAAACCTTCCTTTTCGATTGGCATCCGTATCGATAATTAGTGGGCACATTCGTCAGTGCCGAGTGTCTCGGCCAGATGTGCCGCTGTGGCCTTAGAAGTGATTATCTCCCATCATTTACAGAGAGTGAAAACAGGAACGTTTACATTATAAATCGTCAAGAATAGGGTTTAACTACAACGTGAGAATCATTGATATTTCAGTATCTTTTCGATGGCAGGAATCAGTGCTGACTCTACCATACGGTAACTGGACGAGACTGAATTATGACCTCACTCCCATAACTACTGTACATGTGTTATGGCGAATTCTATTCGACCGCGATAGCAGTGTTTCGAAAACCAAGAGAATGTGTAGTCGTACCACGCTCTTCATAATGGGAGTACATGTGTTATCTCTTCCTGGTAGTATGAGACACTTCAGCTAGGCTGGGTGTTTTTATAACAAATTTTATATTTCCCGTTCGTTTTCGACCCACCCATACCTCGCACATTTGGTATCTCAGTATCTGATCTCGAGGGGCGCGGCATGCAGTTGCATTGTACATAGATGGTGTTTACGATTACTGTAAACATATTGGCTGCAGAACCTTCCCGGTAGCTCTGGTTCGAGATCACAATGTGGGAGAAGGAACTCCTACGGACCCTCGTTAGACCTGAGCTTCAGGTCTGAGCGAGGCTTGGCGACACAGGTCAGCACATACCCCTCTTCTTTTTCCTTGGCAGAGAGGAACATCGCCTCCGTTTGCTGGACCTCTCCTTCCTCGAGAAGAAGCGCACTACAGACACCGCAGACGCCCATTCGGCACTGGTACGGCAATTCGAGGCCTGCCTCGTCAGCTGCTTCGAGTATAGTCTGCGTTTCGGGGACCTCTATCGACCGTTCCAGATCGACGAACTCGACTGTATGCGTCGTAACCATCGTTATAGCTCGCACTCGTAGACGTGTTCGATTGGTTCGAAGTCGAGTTCTTCGTAGATCGACATGCCCTGGTCGTCGCCCTCGATTACGTCGACGCGACAGAAATCGATCCCTCGCGGATGGTCTCGGAGCCAGTCGGCAGCTGCCTCGAGTAGTTGCTGTCCGATACCTGATTCACGATGTTCCTCTAACACGAAGTGGCCGTTGATGTACCCGTGATCTTGCAGACGGAATATCGGATGGTCACCGACAACTCGCACCTCGAGGACGCCGACGAGATTGTCGTCTAATTCGGCGACGAAAACGGTCCCGTACTTCGAATCGAGAAGCTGATTCTCGAAGTACTGCAGCCAGCGTTCGTCAGCCTCGTCTTTGTGTTGGTATCGATCGTCGTAATTCGAGAGGTAATCGGTGAAACCGTGCCAGAGTTCGATAAGTTCGGTACCATCTGCTTTCTCGGCTTGTCTAATCTCGGCTTCCATAACCCCCTATAGAAACCCCTTAGATAAAAAATTCCCTCCTCGCTACGGATGATTCGTCAGACTCTGGGAAAGGCTTATACGTCATCGGTCGAATGTGGTATTGTATCGAAATGTCCGTAGACCCAGCCACACTCTCCGAAGAAGAGTTTAAAGAACAGCTACAGAACGGGAAGATGGTCGAGTCGGAAGAGGAGATGACTGAAGGATACAAGAAGGCGCTGAAGCAGATACTGATGGTTTCGGCCGACACCGAATTGATGAGTGCCCCAGCGTACTACGAGCAGTCACTCAACGCTCCGAGCCTCGACGCCCGGGCCTCGTGCGTGAGCGTCATTCAGGACGAACTCGGTCACGGCCACATCGCTTACCGCCTGCTGGAGGACCTTGGTGAGGACCGAGAGGACCTGATCTTCAACCGAGAACCGCACGAGTTCCGCAACACGTACGGCTTCGACCAGCACATCGACAACTTCGCCGAACTCGTCTGCGCCCACGGTCTGTTCGATCGTGCAGGAATCACTCTCCTAGGGGACATCCACGAGAACACGTCCTACGCTCCGTGGAAACGCGCACTGACGAAGGTGTCTAAAGAGGAGCAGTTCCACCTCCGCCACGGTGAGACGTGGATGCGCCGCCTCTCCAACAAGAACGAGACGACCAAAGCAAAGGTCCAGGAAGCCGTCGACTGGATGTTCCCGATCGCGCTGGAATGGTTTGGGCTCCCTGACGACAAGAAGCGTCACGACGACCAGCTCGAATACCGTATCAAGGGGAAATCGAACGACGAACTTCGGCAGGACTGGTTGGACCGGACGGTCCCCTTCCTCAACGAGATCGACATCGAGTTCCCCGCACACTACGACGAGGACGCCGACGAGTACGTCATCGACTACGAGTTCCCGGTCGCGTTCGACGAAGAGAACAAAGAGTGGCTCTTCGACGAGCCGATCTCGTGGGACGACGTCATCGACCGTTGGCGGGCACGCGGACCAGCGAACGAGAAGTACGTCAACCTGATCCAGTCTGGCAAAGTCGACGTGATGCCCTAACTGCAGTACTATGAGCAAGAGTTCGAAGACGGAAATTGACGAGATGGGATTCGGTCCGTTCGACATCGGTCCTGACGGTACCGAGTCCGAACTGGAACAGGCAGTCTGGGCGAACCTCGACGAGATACCGGACCCACACATTCCGCTGAGTCTGGTCGAGATGGCTATGATATACGATGTCGACGTGGACAGAGACGGAGTTGCCCAGGTCGACGTATCGTTCCCCTGCATGGGGTGTCCAGCGTACGAGTTCATCCACGACGACATTCGGGGATGCCTCCGGACGATGGACGGGATCACCGACGTCGAAATCGACGTAGTCTGGGATCCTGTGTGGACCAAAGACATGCTGGACGACGAGGCGCGCGAGAAACTGCGAGAATCGGGGATTGCACTATGAAATACGAAGTATTTGCACGCATTAGACCAGGAGAGGAACTGATCCACGTCGGCAACGTGGACGCACCGGACGACAAGATCGTGAAGACGTACGCACGGACGACGTTCGATGAAGAGGACTGGGACCGGATGATCGCCGTCCCAAGGGCCGAGATTGTCGAAGTAGCGGGCAAGCAGAAGGCGGAATCACCGCCCAGGAGCACACAATGACTGAGAACTGGAGTGACGACGCGGTAGAGTACGTACAAGCGATCGCGGACACGAAGCTGATACTCTCACACCGGTACACGGAGTGGATGCTTTCAGGTCCGGTCTTGGAGGACGACATCGCGGGCGCGAGTGCTGCCCAGGACGAGATCGGCCACGTCCGACAACTGTTCGAGAAGCTCTCCAACCACGGTCGCGCGCTCTCGTGGTTGCAAGGTGATCGACCGCCCGAGAAGTTCGCTAACGCCGCCTGTCTCGATGACGAATTCGACTCGTGGGTCGAGTTCGTCACGGTCGCAGATTTGACTGAGCGTGCCGCCTGGTATCTCATCGACTCAATCGTCCACGAGGACTTCACTGGTCTCGGCGAGCGCATCGGGCAGGACGAGTACTTCCACTTGGAACACCTGGACGGCAGCCTCGAACGTCACGCCGACGAGAACACCGAAGAGGTCGAAGCCGCACTCGAAGCGGCGGTCCCGGGCGTACTCGCGTTCATCGGGCCGGCAACGCTCGACGCCGACTCGGACCCACTCGTACAGTCGGGTTTCACTGACAGGTCGGCCGTCGACGTCCGTGAGGGGTTCAAAGCGCAGTACGAGTCGATCTTCGAGGACACCGACGTCGACATCTCGGTGGCCGACTGGGACGTACCCGACTCGGACGAATGGGACAGCAAGCGCCGCCGCGTCGGCGAGGGACACATCAGCTCCGAACTGGTCGACGCGTTGACCGGCGTCAAGAACGCTGAGTTCGCACGAGCCTGACCCATGAGTGCATCCATGAACAACGAACAGGATCTGGAGAAACACCCAGAGTGCCCGTTCTGTGGGTCGCGAGATACGGAACAGGAATCCGCGTTCGGGTCGGAGATATCCAAGAGCCAGTACTACTGCCACGGCTGCAACACGATGTTCGAGCGGCTCAAGTACGACGGGAAGTCACCCGACGACGGGCGGTAGTCCGCGACTGTGAACGGCGTGTGCGCATAGAGCACCTACTGTGCTATCGGGGCTATCAAGCTCCAAGAGCACAGTCTGGTTCGAATCGTCTGTCTCACCCTTCCCAAAAAGTTTATATCCTATGCATGAGTTTTCGATAATGGACAATGGAGTCATTCGACCAGCTAGACCTAGAGTACTTCCAGACTGAAGTAGAGAACCACGTCGGTATCCTCCGGATCGACCGGCCGCCTGTGAACGCCCACAACATCGACGTCCTGCTCGAACTGCAGCGCGCCGTCGAAGGTGTTCGGTTCGACGACGACGTCCGTGTGTGCGTCTTCGGGAGCGCCAACGAGGACATCTTCTCGACCGGGTTCGACATCAACGACCTCCAGACAGAGGAAGCCCACCAAATCGGCTACGCCAGCCAGACCTCGAAGGAGATCATCATGAAGATGCGGACGACGGACACGATCTTCATCGCCGCTGTCGACGGGCACTGCATGGGTGGTGGCCTCGAACTGGCCCTCGCCTGCGACTTCCGATTCGTCGGCGATGACGACAACTACCGTGTCGGGATGCCCGAAGTCCACCTTGGCCTGATCGCCGGCGAGGCAGGGACGCAGCTCCTGCCCCGGTACATCAACCGCTCGGACGCACTCCGCATGATGATCACCGGCGAGGAACTCACGCCGCAGGAGGCCTACGAGAAGGACATCTTCGACGAAATCCACCCGCCGGAAGACGTTGAGGACGCCGTTTTCGAGTTCGCCGAGGAGATCGTCGAGAAGCCCGCTGGTGCCGTCGGCCACAACAAGCTCGCCGTCAACGAGGGTCTCGAAATGCCGCTCTGGGACGCGCTCTCCCACGAGCGCGAACTTCAGAACGCGCTGCTTGGATCGGACTCCGCGAAAGAAGGCGTCGACGCGTTCCTCGAGGATCGAGAACCGGACTTCGTCGGTGTCGAAATCGGCGAGAAGGACGCTCCCGAGCCCACGTCGGACGACTAACTACAGCGAGAGCGATTCAGTCGCGACGGTCGTCTGTTGAATCTCGGTGGTCCCACCGATCAAACTCAGTATTTTTGCGTCACGGAAGTACCGTTCGAGCGGGTAGTCCGTCCGGTACCCCTTGCCGCCGTAGATCTGCATCGCGTTGCGCGTGACGAACTCTGCGACGTCACTCGCGTAGTACTTCGCCTGACTCGACTTTCGCGTGTTCCCACCCTCGTCAGCGATGGTCGCGGCCGACTCGTAGACGAGATGCCGTGCCGCGTCGAGTCGCGTGCCCATCTTCGCAACGAGTACCTGCACGGCCTGATACTCTCCGATAGCGTTGCCACCCTGTCGACGTTCGCTCGCGTAATCGACGGCGTCATCGTACGCGGCTTTCGCGATACCGGTCCCGATGGCTCCGAGTCCCGTCCTCGCCATGTCGATGGTCCCCATCGCAATGCGGAAGCCCTGTCCAACCTCGCCGAGGAGTGCGTCCGAATCGACGTCGACGCCTTCGAGTGTCGAATCGCCGGTGACGTGTCCGCGCATCCCCATGAACTCCGCCCGGTCGAACACGAACCCGTCTGTGTCGTCTATCGACGGCACGAGGAAGACGCTGACTCCGTGGGAATCCGAGGGCTGCGGTTGCTTGCGCCCGACGACGAGATGGACGTCGGCGACGCCGGCGTTCGTCCCGAAGGACTTCTCGCCCGTTAGGCGGTACCCTTCGTCACTCTCTTCGGCGACTGTCTCGAGTTCTGTCGGCGAACTCCCCGCCCCGGGCTCCGTGAGCAACATCGCCCCGACGGATTCGCCTGCCACCATCTCCGGGAGCCACTGTTCTTTCTGTGCCTCCGTGCCGTGACGTGCGATCGGGAGTGCGGCGAAGGTGTGGCCCTGTATAGTCTCGGCGACTGCACCGCTCGCGCGCGCGACTCGTTCGACTGCGAGCGCGTACGAGACGAAGTCAGAGTCCAGCCCACCGTACTCCTCCGGCAGGAGGATGCCGAGGAGACCAGCATCGCCGGCGGCCTCGATGACGTCTCGCGGGAACTCGTCGTTCGATTCGATCTCCTCTGCACGTGGTTCGACGACATCGCGCGCGAACTCGTCGGCGCGGTCTCTAATCTCACGGTGCTCCTCTGACAGCGATCGTTCTAGAAGCTGCATACAGGTTCACCTCGGCCCTGACGTATTAAGATTTCGCGGTCCGCTGTGGGTTGTACGGTCGACAACTCTATTCAGGAGGTGAAACTCCCACCCCGTTACGCCCACAGGTACATCGGGAAGTACTGAGGGCTCGGGGATTCGCGACGTTAGTCGCGACAACCCTAGTTCCAGAGAGTGGCGAAAAAGCCGGTCGTGGGACGGGACGTCCGTTACCGGTCGATGTTGACGTTGACGTTCTTCGCTTGCGTGTACTCTTTGATAGCCTCGGTCCCCTGTTCGCGACCGACGCCGCTCTCTTTGAATCCACCGAACGGCGTTTGTGGGAACGTCTGTGGGTACTCGTTGATGCTGACCATCCCGTAGTCCAAGCGTGCTGCCGTGTCGTGGGCGCGGTTGATATTGTTCGTCCAGATGCCCGCGCTCAGGCCGAACGGGGAGTCGTTCGCGATTTCGATGGCCTCCTCGTCGTCACTGAACTCGATAACCGAGAGAACCGGACCGAAGATTTCCTCGCGTGCGATGGTCATGTCGTTCGTCACGTCAGTGAACACCGTCGGTTCGATGAAGTATCCCTGCTCTTTGTCCTCGGGAATACCGCCGCCGGTCGCGACCGTCGCACCCTCGTCGATACCGGTCTGGATGTAGTCGAGCACCTCTTCGCGGTGACTCTCGCTCACTGCGGGACCCATCCGCCCGTCGTCGTCGATACCGCTACCCAGCGGCGTCGCCTCTGCGCGGTTCACGACCCGCTCGACG
Source organism: Haloarcula rubra (assembly GCF_019599465.1). Taxonomy (GTDB): domain Archaea; phylum Halobacteriota; class Halobacteria; order Halobacteriales; family Haloarculaceae; genus Haloarcula; species Haloarcula rubra. The sequence goes on along the minus strand of NZ_RKLR01000012.1, from coordinate 77,268 downwards.
ACTTCGTCGTGGATGTCCTCGTGGACGAGCAGGCGCGACCCAGCCCAGCACATCTGGCCGCAGTTCATGAAGATGCCGTAGTGGACGCCCTTCGACGCGGCTTCGAGATCGGCGTCGGGGAAGACCATGTTCGGTCCTTTCCCGCCCAGTTCCAGCGTGACGCCGGTCACGTTGTCCGCGGCTTCGGACATGATGTGCTTCCCGACGCCGGTACTACCGGTGAAGGCGACATGGTCGACCGCGGGTTCGGAGACGAGCGCGCTCCCAGCTTCAGAGCCCGTGCCCGGAACGACGTTTAGTACGCCGTCGGGGAGACCAGCCGCTTCGGCGGCCTTCGCGTAGTAGAGTGCGGTCAACGGCGTCGTGTTCGAGGGCTTGAGAACAGCTGTGTTACCGCACGCGAGCGCGGGTGCGAGGCTGCGACCCGCGAGCTGGAAGGGATAGTTCCACGGCGCGATGTGCGCGGTGACACCGAGTGGTTCCTGCAGGGTGTAGTCGAGTCGGTTGCCGGGAACAGGGATAGTCTCGCCCGTCAGTTTGTCCGCCCAGCCGGCGTAGTAACGGAACGTGTCGACGACCATGTCGATGTCGAGGCTGGCCTCGAACGGCGTCTTACCGTTGTCGTGGGATTCGACGAGGCCGATCTCGTCGGCCATCGACTCTATCTCGTCGGCCATCGCACGGAGGTGCGCACCGCGCTCGCTCGGGCTCATCGTCCGCCACTCCGACCCGCGCTCGGCGGCCGCGTCCGCTGCGGCCACCGCGTGACTGACGTCTTCGGCCGAGGCGCAGGCCACCGTCGCATACGTCTCTTCGGTCGCTGGATCGACCGTATCTATCGTTTCGCCGTTCTCCGCTGCCGTCCATTCACCGTCGATATACAGCTCTGTCGGACCGTCGTAGCTCATACGTGGTTGACTATCATACACGTCTATAAAAAAACTTGCCTCCACGCCTGCTTACCGGAAGTCGGGTCGCTCGTCCTGTAAAAACGCGTTCACCCCGATTTCGTGCGCCTCGCTCCCGTAAGCAAGGGTTTGCAGGTAGGCTTCTCGCTCCAGTGCGTCACGGAACGGCCGGCCGATGTTCTCGTGGATACCGCGCTTCGTCAGCCCGAGTGTCTCGGTGGGCTTTCGGTCGAGTGTGTCTAGCAGTTCCTCGACGGACTCGTCGAGTTCATCTTCAGCGACCGCGCGATTGATTAGGTCCATCGCCGCTGCCTCCTCGGCGTCGAACAGTCGGCCAGTCATCGTCAGTTCCTTCGCCGTCCGGAGGCCGACCAGTGCCGGGAGCAGAAACGTGCCGCCCGAGTCAGGAATCAGCCCGACGTTGCCAAACACTTCGCCGAAGCGGGCCTCACTGTCGGCGTAGGCAAAGTCACACGCGGCCGAGATGTTCGTTCCTGCACCGACGGCGTCGCCGTTGATTTTCGCGATGACGGGGAACGGCGCCGTTAGGATGCGCTCGATGACGGTGTTGAGTGTCGACTGGAGACGTTCGTAGGCCTCCTTAGGCGTCTCGTCACGGTCGGCCATCGCATCGATGTCGCCACCAGCACAGAACGCATCGCCGTCACCCGTGACGACCACCGCTCGAGAGTCCTCGCTCTCAGCAGTCTCCAGTGCGTCAACGAGTTCGTTCGCCGCGTCGACAGTAAAGGAGTTTTTCGTTTCTGGGCGGTCGAAAGAGAGTGTGTGTACGCGGTCGGCTTTCTCGACTCGAACCATACACGATGTGCTGCTCGAAGCGATATAAAACCAGCCGGGCCGAGACGTTTTTAATACTTGTCACACACCTCACCTAGTGTGCGAACTATCGATACACACGACGTTCGGTTTGGTGAACTCGCTGGGCCACTCGTTCACGGGGCACGGTTCTTCGACTGGGAACTTATCTCGACGCAAGTCATTACCGAAGCATTCGGCCACGCGTTCGAGGACATCGTCGATGCTGGCGGCATCCCCTACGCGCCCGTCGTCGCTGCGACGACTGTCTATCGCTATCCCAGATTTCGCGATACGGTGACTGTCGAGACGACGCCGATATCGGTCGGTGAGAGTAGCGTCGAGTTGTGCTACGAGATGGCTGATGGCGACGGTGACCGTCTCGCAACGGCACGACTCACGCACGTCACCATCGCTCCGGACGGCGGTGCGGACCCACTTCCTGAGGAAACCCGGAATCGGTTCCAGGAGGCACTCGAAGATACCGCCCCCGAAGTCGGCCCACGTGGGGCGGACGATGACGGAGATTGGCCATCGTTCTCAGCATCGTTCGATGTCCGAGGCCCCCATATCGAAGGCTCTGAACTCGCATACTTCGAAGAGTATCCGCGCTTTGCCGACGTGGCGCTCGAACGCTTCATCGAGTCGGCGGAAACGAATCTCGAGACGATGAGCGAGGACTGCAAACCGTTCCGTCTGCGCGACTGGCGCTGGGAGTTTGTCTCCCCCGTCCAGTACGAGTCGACGCTCACAATCGAATCGGACGTTCGATGCGTCACCGAAGATACTCTCCGAATCAAACACCAATTCAAGAGTGACGGCCGCGTAAGTATCGAGGGAGTCTCCGAGTACGGGAGTTTCGACGAGTCGGGCAACCCGATCTCGTTCACTCCCCAGATGCGTGCACTGTTCAGCGATGAGTGAATGGTTCGACCGTACTCCGAGCAGTTCTAGTTAGTCGTTCGCTCTGACGAGGCAGTCGGGATTTTTGAAAAGGGGGTACCCGTTCGCTTCGCTTTCGACGCTATCTGCGCAGTGCCACTCTCCGGACCCCCGTATCTTATAGTCGCCCGTCATCATCTAACGTGTATGACCGATGCGTACATCATCGGCGCTGGACAGTCAGACTTCGGGTCGTTCCCTTCGGAGTCGTACCGGTCGCTGTTCGACGACGCGTTCGACGAGGCCATCGAGAGCGTCGACAGCGACTTCGATACCGACCGAATCGACGAAGCGTTTCTCGGCACCCTTGGTGTCGGTGGTCGGCAACTGGGGTTGAGCGGGCCGGCCGTGACCGAACACCTCGGGCTTCATGGTATCCCGACGACACGCGTCGAGAACGCGTGTGCGGCCTCCGGCTACGCGCTCCGGCAGGCCGTGATGGCAGTCCGCTCGGGGATGGTAGACGTCGCACTCGCCGGTGGCTACGAGGTGATGACCGACATGAGCGGCGACCACACGAAGTGGTGGCTCGGCGTCAGCGGCGAGACGGAGTGGGAGCGTCTCTCCGGAACTACGTTCGCTGGCGTCTACGCGCAGATGGCGAGTGCCTACATGCGCGAGTACGAAGCGACGAAGGAGGATATCTCCCGCGTCGCGGTCAAGAACCACGCTAACGGGGCACAGAACCCGCATGCACAGCTCGGGTTCGAGTGTTCGCTGGAGGATGCGATGAATGCTCCTGATGTCGCCGCCCCATTGAACCTCTATCACTGTTGCCCGACGACGGACGGCGCGAGCGCAGTTCTCGTCGCGAGCGAGGACGCCGCACGTGAGCTATCGGACGCCCCAGTTCGTGTCGCGGGCGCGGGTGCGGCCAGCGGTCGCGTCGGATTGTTCCAGCGCGACTCGCTAACGAGTATCCCGGCCTCCGAGACAGCTGCAGAACGCGCCTACGACGAGGCCGGCATTCGGCCTGACGACCTCGACTTCGCCGAGGTACACGATTGCTTCGCTATCGCCGAACTCGCCGCCTACGAGGACCTCGGGTTCTGTGACAGGGGTGAGGCTCCGCGGCTCCTCCGGGAGGGCGTCACCGACCCTGATGGGAAACTACCGGTGAACACCTCTGGTGGTCTCAAATCGAAAGGCCACCCAATCGGGGCGACTGGAACGGGACAGGTCGTCGAGGCATTCTCCCAACTCCGGGGTAACGCCCATGTCCAGGTCGACGATCCAAAGGTGGGGCTGACACACAACGTCGGTGGCTCCGGTGGTGGTGTAACCGTCCACGTCTTTGAGCGGATTGACGGGGGTGAACTATGAATTACGCACGCGGTATTGTCGCAACCGGCGTCTACCTCCCGCAGTCCCGACTGAATGGCGACGAGATCGAAGCGGCGTGGGGGACCAGTGCACCCGTCTCACAGATCGCCGTGCCAGCGGCCGATGAAGACGCGCTCACGATGGCCATCGCGGCGGCTCGTAACGCACTTGATGATAGCAAAATAGACCCAAGAGACATCAACCACCTCGCGATTGGAACGACAACGCCACCGCTCGAAGAGGAGGAGTTCGCGCCGCGGGCCGCGTCGGCACTCGGTCTCAATACAGACTGTGAACTGGAAGCAGCTACGCAGAGCACGGTAGCTGGTGCGAACGTACTCTTGTCGGCAGCAGCCGCTTCGGGTCCCGCACTGGCCGTCGTCTCTGATGCGCCGAAAGGTGACCCAGCTGAAGTCGGACAGCGCGTCGGAGCTGGTGCGGCCGCGTTCCTCTTCGATGAGGGTGGTGCAGTTATCCTCGCAGACTCGGCCACACGCTCCCGTGACGCACCGGGACTTCGGTTCCGCGAACGCGGGAGCGAGACTGTCGAGGAACTGGACATCACAACCTACGAGCGCGAGACGATCCGTGATCTAGTCTCGACTGCCGCCGAAGCACTCGACATCGACCACGAGGCCGTTGATGGCGCGAGTCTATATCAGCCTACTCCTGACATCCCGCACCGAATCGCTCGTGCGTTACCCTACGACGCCGAGACGGTCGAACGCGGCACGCTTGTCAACGACGTCGGCGATGCTGGCGCGGCGACAACGGCTATAGGCTTGCTCGCCGCCCTTGACGAGAGCGACCCTTCGTCGGTCACTGTCGCTGGCTTCTTCGGAAGTGGCGCGACGGCCGTCGCACTCGCGTTCGAAACCCGAACAGCCATCGACGCCTCTGTGTCCGAGGCTATCGACGGCGGCGTCTCTATCCCGTACGCGGCGGCGCTCCGCGAACGTGGTCAGATCGGTGAAACCGAGGTTGCCGGCGGCGGCGCTCATGTCAGTCTCCCTTCGTGGCAACGGACGATTCAACAGCGCTATCGCCTCGAAGCGGGCCAGTGTCCAAACTGCGAAGCGGTCGCCTTCCCGCCAGAGGGTGCCTGTCCCGACTGCCACAAACGTGTGGAGTTCGACAAAATTGAACTCCCGCGCTCCGGTGAAATCGTTGCTGTGACCGTCATCGGGCAGGGTGGCGCACCGCCGGAGTTCGTCGAACTCCAGCGTCGTGACGGACCGTTCGCCGTGGCTATCGTCGAGGTTACCGCCGGCGACGGGACGGCCCGGTTCCCCGTCCAGTTGACAGACTGCGAACCTGACGAGGTCTCCGTCGGTGACCGAGTCGTCGGACGAGTCCGCAGAATCTACAGCGTCGAAGGTGTCACTCGATACGGACTGAAGTTCGTCCCCGAGTGATTCAACTGCTGTTTGACGAATCGAAACCGAGATCGTCCCACATCTCCGAGACGGTCTGGCGGACTTCTTCGGGGTAAGACGTCTCGTAAGTCACTCGCGGCGCGATGTACTCTTCGTCCCAGCGTGGGTCCCACGTGGCGTTGATGAACAGCCGCGACCCAGGTGTACCGTCAGTACGGTACTTCGGCGCAGTCGCAGCGGGTGCACTCGGTTCGCTGAACACCCAGTCCTGTGATGGATGTGCTTTCACCCAGATATCGTCGAGCGGGCGCGAGAGATCAGCAGCCGAAGTGTCCTCGTCGAGGATGAGTATCTTGTCGAATAGGTTAGAGAATGAGAACAGGGTATTGGATAATTGCCACTCGAACCCGGCGTACAGTATCTCGGAGGCGACGACGCACATCCCCAGCCCCATCTCACCAGGGAGGCGGATCCACTCGGCAGGTGCGATACCCCAATAGTTGTTCACCCGATAGTTCAGGCGTGCGGATTCGACGATGCCGACTAGTTGGATGTCGTCAGTGAGTGGTGTTCCGAGCGGGACGAACGGCACCCGCGGTGAGTCACGGTGCGCCACCACATCGACGCTGATGTCGACGACGTCCGTATCCATTGCCAGTTCCCACGCCGTCTTTATGTCGGAAGAAGACGCTCCCACTTCGAAATCAGCGACGCGTCCAGTCACGAGTACTTCGGAGGTTGCTGGTACTGTCACCCCTTCGTGCTTCGCGATTGATACGGCGTCAGAACGCGTACTGGGACGGATACTCCCCGTTTGTGTCCTATCGAGCCAGTGGAGTATGGTGTTGGTCAATGCCGCCGCTGGGACGCCGAGACAGAGCGAGACTGCTGCGCCAGGCTGAATGGCACTGTTCGTCGGGATAACTGCGCGGAGACGATTCGTGCCGCGGACCGTCCCACGCACTGGGAGCCACTGTGTCTCGTCGCCGTCCTTGATAGCGAGTACACCGAGCGTGAACGCGGGTGGCTCACCAGGGTTGAGTGGTGGCAGACCCAGCGAGTAACAGTCTGCATCCGACGATTCGGCGAGTAGCTCAGTCTCCTCAGGCTCTGTCGTCGCTGCCAGTGGCCCGGCAACGCGTTCGACGACGCGCTGGTACGGCGTGTCTGTTCCGAGGCCGAGTGCAAGTGCGAGGCGTGTCCACGGTTTTTCTCGATACTGTGTCGCCTGCTCTGGTCCTGCGAACGCTCCAGAGACTGGGGTCACGACACCGCTAGTCTCTGAAAATCGCACCGCCGGTCCGTTTGAGCGTACTGCCTCAGCCGCCACTGCGGCGATATCTTCGTCCGGGACGTGGTTTTCGACGTCCAGAAGATCGTCGCTCTCGTTTAATATATCGACCCCCTCACGGAACGAGCGTCCGTCCGCCATCAGTTCTCTCCCTCCCGTGAGACGCTCGGTTTCTCGAAGATTTCGGCAGACAGTCCCGCATCGTCGAGTATCTCGCGCGCACGCTCCCGACGGTTTTCGGATTCGGAGCGATTTATATGCTCAACACCTTCGGGACGTGTCGCATCGATGTACGTCTTGGCCGTCTTCGCCTTCGATGTCCCCATCTGTACGTCTCCTTTCTCTTCAGGCGTCTGGTAGATGTTGAGTGGGACTTTTGGCATCGTCTCCGTACCGAATTGGTGGAAGTCTTCATCTGGGTCGGCGTACAGCGCCATCGCTTCGAGCACTGTGCACTGGTCGAACGGGTCCACATCCGAATCGACGAAGACGAAGAAATCCACGTGAAGCATACCCCATGTCGTGAAAATGAAGTTGGCGAGTTCGTGGAGGTACGACGGTCGGGTCGTATCCGTGGAGATGACGTAGACTGTCCGTGGTGTGAAGGGCCACGGTGCCAGTTTCTCCACGTCGAACCCGGCCGCACGGAGACCCAGTGTCGCGTCGGGACCGACACACGCGACTTCCATTGAGGATGTCGTATTGTGGGCGTACCCGACCTCTGACCATTCCACGGTGAAGGGAATGTACGGTTGATCTCGGTGAGTGATCGCATCTATCTCGAGCACTGGCATCGACCGGCGAGGGCCGTGCATGTAACCGAAGTAGTCCCCGTACGGCCCCTCGTCGAGTCGACTGTTGGGAAGGATACGGCCTTCGAGGACTATCTCTGCAGTTGCGGGGACGAGTAGGTCGTTCGTCTCGCACGGGACGAGTTCGACAGGCGCGCGTTTCAAACCGCCCGCGAAATCGGCTTCGTTTCGGCCGGTCGGGATCCACATCATAGAGACGCACTCGACTGCCGGTTCTGCCCCGATGGCTAGAGCGACCGGCATTGGTTCGTCATGCCGTTCGTACTTGTAGTAGTAGATGTTCGGCGTCTGCTCCCCTGCAAGCAACAGGACGCTCGCGCGAGTGTTGTCGTGGAACATCGTCCGATGCGATGACCAGTCCGTCCACTCCGTGTCTCGGTCGTCCGCGATGAGCGTGTGCAGATTCGAGTAACGACCGCCGTCGCCGACGTGGAGGAACGGCCATGGGAACGAGAGAAGGTCCACGTCTTCGCCGCTGTGAACCACCTGTTTACACGGTGCGGCATCGTCCTCGACAACGGTTGGTGCTACCGGCGAACGCAAGCGGTCGATGATCTCCTCGTAGAAGCCGTCGGTCGTTAGGTCGTCGCTTAGACCCAGACCAGTCGCGACACGCCCCCAGGGCTGTTGGCGGGACCCACGATACGGGTCTCCCACGAGTCGGGCCTCAGACTCGTCGCTCACGTCTTCGAAAACTGGAATGGCCGAGTCACGCTCGTTGGCACGCATCGTCACCGCACCAGTTTCGAGATTCCACGATATTTGATGGTCGATTCGGTTGCATGCGCCGCGTTTCTCTAAGCGCTCTAGGTAGCCACGGAAACTGTCGGTCGCGTCGCTCTCATCTGCACTCATCTGTTGTCACCGAACGAACTAGAAATCTCGTCCCGGATGCGTTCTGCTTTGACGTCAAGATAGGCATCGAGCAGTTCGGGGTACGCGTCCTGCATATATGAGTTGACTATTGTACGGACCGCGTCGGATACGGAATCAAACTCCCCGACTGTTACGAGATACTGAAGCATCGCACGGGCGTCTTCGGATCGTGCGTTGATCACGTTCGATTCGGTACGGCTGTACTCGATGCAGTCGTGGAGAATCTCCTCGTCGATCTCGCCGAGTTCCGGATTTGTTTCCAGAATATCGATGTACCACTCCTCTTTGATGTTCTCGTGAGGGCCACGGACAACCGTCAGTGGCTCTGGGTCATCAAGTTCGCTTTCGGACTCTGCCACCCTTGCCCGCGTCACGAATATTTCCTTTGTGTCTGTATCTGTCAGCTGAATACGCACTTCGCCCTCTGGGTCGTCTGGGAGATTCTCTTCCGCAGTACTGTATCTAGTCATGATGAAACACTCTCGAGTGTGTTTTCGGGACCTACGACGGTGTATACAGCGGTCGTATATATATCTATGGTCGCCGTCCGGATTACTCGGCCAGCAACCGTGAAACGTCCTCGACTGATCGTTCCGTCGGTCGATACGTGAGTGGGTCTTCGTCGACTCGCTCAACTAAACCTAGTTGTGCGGCGTGGGTGAGATGCGCGGCTGCTTCACCAGCCCCCATCTTCGCGTGGATGCCGGACATCTCGCCGAAGAGCGTCCGTGCGACCGCCCACGGTGTGGCCCCGTCGTTTGGTGTCGCGTTGACGACGTCGGCCACGCGCTCTCGGTGGTGCTTTCGGATGACTTCGATGCGGTCGTCAAGCGAAACGGTTGGGCCGTGTCCCGGCCTTGCCGTTTGCGAGACATCCCACCTGGCAATCCGGTTGAGCGTCCGTAGATACGTCTCAAGCGGATTCCCTGCGGCAGTTCGGGTATCACTACCACCAACGTTTGGCGTGTACATCGGCAAGACCGCGTCACCGACGTAGAGCGTCCCCTCGGCATGGACCGCTATATGTCCACAGGTGTGACCGGGCGTGTGCCTGAGTTCGAGACCGGCAACGCTAGCACTGTCTGTGTGGCCAATTACTGGCACGGTTTCAGGCATCGGAGACGGAGAATCGGTTGCGCGAACGTCTGAAACAACCGCGTCTGAAGCTCCCCATGAACGGAGTGTTTCGGCGTCTCGTTCGACCCGGCGCTGGCGTTCAGCTCCGTAGTCCCGGATCAACGGTGCGTCTCGCTCGTGCATGTGAATATTGGCATCCGCGGCAGCTGCCAGCCGTGGGCCGAGTCCAGCGTGGTCAGAGTGCCAGTGTGTGAGTACGATCTCCTCCACATCGGCCACTCCGAGTCCGTGGCCTTCGAGTCCGGTGCGGAGTGTCTCCCAAGGTTTCTCACCCGGTGGGCCAGGATCGACGACCACTCCTCGTTCTGGGAAGACGTACGTGCTGTTCTCGCCTTCCGGACTACCGTGGCTGTGTGCGATACGGAACGGGCTCATTCGATGTTGAATAGCTCTGCCGAAGTCCCGTACAGAATTCGGTCTAGTGCCTCTGGTGAGAGTGGGAGCGACCGAACCGCCTCGGCGTTCTCTTTGATACCGGGGACCATCGGACCCGGCCAGTCGGTGCCGAACAGCACCTGTTCTACGACTTCTTCCAGCCGTGGGAAGTGATTCAGCAGGTTTGACGGGGGAATCGATGAGATATCAAAGTAGATGTTCTCGTGTCGACGCAGCAGGAACCACGCTTCGTCTGTGTACATTGGCCGTCCACCGTGGGCCATGATGATGTCGAGGTCGGGGAAATCGACTGCGACGTCGTCCAACGGCATCGGGTCCGAGAGCCGAGAGCGAGCGCCAGGGAAGATGCTCGTCCCTGTGTGTACCATGACCGGAACGTCAGCTTCCGCACAGCGTTCGTAGAGGCGACGGAGTCCGCCGGAGTCACGATACCCGGGGTCAGAGAGGTAATCGTTCGCCTGCACGTTTTGGTGTGGAGGATGTATCTTGATGCCGTCTAGGTCGAGGTCATCAAGGGCGTGATCGAGTTCCGCCTCGGCGTCGGCAGTCTCGTTTGGGTCGAACCCCCCGAAGGCGAGGATACGGTCTGGCGCTGTATCACGGAAGTCTGCGGCCCAGTCGTTCACGTCGTGCGTGTAGCCCAAAATTGGCGACACGTAATTAATGATGGCCGCTTTCTCCACGCCCTGTTCGTCGAGGTACTTGACGAACTGTTCCGGATTACGCGCTAATTCCAGCTTCTTGTCGAACCCGTGTCCGTGTTCGCGAAGCAATGCACGGGCATCGTCGTCCAGTCGCCAGAATGGATTCATGTGGACGTGTGCATCGATAATCCGTCCGGTATCATCGGTATTCGCTGGGCTATCGGCCATGTATCTCATGACAGTCGATATCATCTTATAATTGCTGGTATATTCAACCGCTGTCGTTCTTCTGTGAGGGCTCGGAACGAGGGGCGCGTTTAGACCTATACAGGCCACAGAAAAACAGAAATCGCCACATGACGGAACCGTGACGACACTACTCGAATCGTCGCGTCAGCATCCCGGCTCACTCCTCGCGTGTCTCGATGGAGACGGCGACATCACCAGTTCTCGGATCGAGATCGTCGAAATCGACTCGCAACGGCATATCACAAGTCGGACAGTCGACTGCAACGCGTAGACGACCATCCTGGATACTTTCCGGTATCTCTCCGTCGTCGTCTTCAAGGGGGTCACCGCATGCTGGACACGTTAGCACGTCGTACCTCATGTCTCACCCAAGCAGTGACGTTCCAGCGACATAAGTGGATATCATCTCTTCGTCACTCGAACCGGCCAGTCTGCTTGTAGTCCTGTCCGAGTTCTACGTAATGTTCGTGGACCATCGAAATTTCCTCACGCTGCGTATCGCTCAGTGGGCGCGTTTCCGCCGGGACGCCATAGGCTAAGTGACCTTCGGGTATCGTCTGGTCTTGTCGCACGAGACTGCCTGCAGCGACGAGACAGTTCGACTCTACCGTCGCACCACGCAACACCGCGCTGTTCATGCCGATGAGGGAGTGCTCCTTGACAGTGGCGTAGTCGATGACAACGTTGTGTCCCACCGACACCTCATCTTCGAGGGTCGCACCGTGGAGCATCGTGAACTCCTGAACGTTGCACTCGTCACCGACCGTGGCTGGCATATCGCTCTCGTCCCCGCGGAGACAAACGAACGGCCAAACACTGCTCTGTTCCCCGACGGCGACATCGCCGATAAGATACGCCATCTTCGAGACGAACGCTGAGTCCGCCACTATCGGTGCCGCACCGTATATTGACTCTTGCACAGGAATTCTCTGACCGGCCAGGCACATGTCTTTTCCGCCACTGCACACACATAGGAAGACCGACACCCCCTGGACTGCCGAAGCTGCGGTTGTAATATTAACACTTATACCTTTCCCTGTAGCGTTCGTACGTATGCGGATAACTGTACTAGGCGCAGGAACCATGGGTCATGGTATCACACAGGTCAGTGCAATGGCTGGTCACGATGTTACCCTTCGAGATCTTGACGAAGATCTCGTCGCTGACGGCATCGACGCCATCGAATCAAACCTTGACGGTGGCATCGAACGCGGGAAGGTCACCGAAAACGAAAAATCAGAAACGCTCGGTCGCATCTCCGGTGAGACCGACTTAGAGACCGCTGTCGACGGGTCCGACTTAGTCGTTGAAGCCGTTCCCGAAAAAGTCGACCTGAAAAAGAATGTCCTCTCTGAGGCCGAGGCAGCGGTCGACGAGGAGGTTGTTCTTGCAACCAACACCTCGTCGCTCTCGGTAACCGAACTCGCGAGTACCCTTGACAGGCCTGGTCGATTCGTCGGTTTGCACTTCTTCAACCCCGTCCACATCATGTCTCTCGTCGAAATTATCGTCGCGGAACGGACGACCGACCGGACGCGAGAGTTTGCTGTGGACTACGTCGACAGTATCGATAAGACACCGGTCGTCGTGCGTGACACTCCGGGATTCGCGTCTTCCCGTCTCGGCGTCGCACTCGGCGTCGAAGCTATCCGGATGGTCGAGGAAGGCGTCGCGTCGCCGGAAGACATCGACAACGCGATGGAACTAGGGTACAACCATCCAATGGGGCCACTCGAACTCACGGATGTCGTGGGGCTAGACGTTCGCCTGGACATTCTCGAGTACCTCCGTGAGGAACTAGGTGAGCGGTTCAAACCCCCACAACTGCTGAAGCGGAAGGTTCGTGCGGGCAAGAACGGACAGAAGTCCGGTGAGGGCTTCTACATCTGGGAGGACGGCGAACCAGTCGCTATGAGCGGCGAATGGGGTAACCGATGACTGACGACCCGATGGCAGTCTTGGACGCGGACTACGAGACACTCGATGTTGACCGAGATGGTGCGGGTACAGTCACGGTAACTATCGACCGGCCAGATGCACGGAATGCCCTGAATGGCACCGTCCGAGCGGAGTTGACCGACGTTTTGCAGGCCGTTGAGGATGCTGATGCTCGCGTTGCGATTATCACCGGTTCGGCGGAATGTAACGCCTTCGTCGCTGGCGCGGACGTGAGTGAACTTCGTGAGCGCAATATGCTCGAACAGCGCCGAGCGAGCGAACGACCTCGAATCTACGAAACCGTCGCAGAACTACAAACGCCAGTCGTCGCTCGCATCAACGGGCACGCGCTGGGTGGCGGACTCGAACTCGCGACTGCATGTGATATTCGTATCGTCCAGCGAGGAAGCAAGCTTGGACAACCAGAGATTAACCTCGGAATCATTCCGGGTGGTGGTGGGACACAGCGGCTTCCACGGCTGATCGGCGAGGGGCAGGCAATGAAACTGATCCTCACCGGCGACCTTATCGACGCTGATGAAGCCTATAACATCGGGCTCGTCGACGAAGTGACCGATCCAGACGGTCTTGACGACGCCGTCGCATCGATAACGGACTCTATCGCGGAAAAGAGCCCTATTGCACTCCAATACGCCAAGGAGAGCGTTCGCGCGGCGTCACAGATGGACCTGAACGACGGCATCGACTACGAGGCGGAACTGTTCGCACAGCTGTTCGCCACCGAAGACAAAAAGGAGGGTATCGACGCGTTCTTTGAGGATCGAGAACCTGAATGGAAAGGTCGTTAATCAGTATAGTGGGGACAAGGCGGTGAGATATTGGATGGGACCCGCGACAGCCCTATTTATGATCTGTTGATCAATCTCTCACTGGTACGAACTGAGCAGGATAACCTAAATGACCATGATGTACCGTCATCTTTATATTGTATGCGTATGCCCACCTAAATGGCAGGAACAGTAACGGCATCCATGACATGGTTGATCCTCAGCCTCTGACAACGTCACCTACTCAGTCAGCGTAACGGTTAGAGAGCCCCGATGTTGTAGCCCGCGTATTAGTGCCTCTCTGTCCCACGCTAATGTTGTTCCTGCCGTGTTTTCACCTCTGCGAGCGTAGTCCTCTTCAGGATTGAATGTACACTTCGGCAGACATCTCCGAACCTAGTCCGTACGGTGATTATTTCGCTCTTTTATAATTCTCTTAGCGTAGAGTATAATGTCCTACCAATAAGAGATGCTTCTCTCGTGAGTTTTGTGTGAGCCCACACACATCTTCAAGTGTTTTATACACGAGTTTCGGACCGGATGAGATCATCTACAGCTGTATTCTGGCTACTATATGCGCCTGATCCCTTCAATATCAACTGACCTATCTGCGTAGGAGATTTTGCTTTGCCGATTCTCTTGGGCGTCTGCATTCTGTTAATCAGGGATCCGAATGGTGGAGTGGTGGCTGAATGGCGAGTCCAGTTATTAAAGACGTATTCCAACATGCAGTATTCGCTTGAGCGATACATAGTTAGATAGTACACAGTTCTCGATAGTTGCTCATATTAAAGATACCAAAACAAAATATAGGGCAAAAATAAAAATATATCGCTATAATATAGGATGAAAATTTAAATTTGATGTCAGGCTAACATGAAATGTGGTAAAAAACCACTTATACAACAAAAGATGAATACAAATAGGATGAGGTGGCTGTACTCAAAGAGATACAGTGGATATCATGGAATGCGTCACATGTCAAACGCTCTGGGCTCAAGCCCTGAAGCTGTTAATCCGGGCAGTACAACGGAGGCTATAACGAATGATATATCATAGCGCTGTGAAACGGTTCCAGTATGGGTCGCGTATCAATTCCGGATCTCACTAAAAAGTATGAAGATGGAGATTCGCTCACGATGTTGACTGCATATGATGCTCCGCTAGCCCGTCAAATAGATACAGGTGGCGTAGATATGATCCTGGTCGGCGATAGTGCTGGTGATAATCACTTGGGGTACGATGACACGCTTCAGGTGACTCTCGACGAAGCACTGTCGAATACTGCAGCCGTTGACCGGGCGGTAGAGGATGCAATGGTAATCGGCGATATGCCGTTCTTGTCGTACGGCATGTCGCTTAAAAAGTCAGTCGAGAATGCCGGCCGATTCATGAAGGAGGCAGGGGCCGATGCTGTGAAATTAGAGACTGCTCCATACGGAGAAACGACCGTCGAGATCGTGTCTCGGTTAACTGAACTTGGAATGCCAGTCGTCGGCCATATTGGGTTGACCCCCCAGCGGATGAATCAAATTGGAGGCGGGTACGTACAAGGGCGGGGTGATGGCAGTTCGGCTACGGTTGAGGCGCTGGTTGAGACGGCGGAACAACTGGAAGAGGCCGGAGCGTTTTCCATCATCCTTGAAGCCGTCACAGAAGAGACGGGAAAACTGGTCACCGAGGCAGTCAATATTCCCACGATCGGCATTGGGGCAGGTCGGTACGTTGACGGGCAAGTTTTGGTCCTCACCGACGTATTGGGTCTAAATGAAGAATCGTACCGATTTTCGAAACAGTACACCGATCTCAATTCCATCATCCAAGAGGCAGTGGAATCTTATGTAGACGACGTGCGAGAAGGTGAGTTTCCATCCCAAGAGAACGTATTTGACGCCGTTGATGAGGAAACAAAGTAATTGTCGACGGGGATTCGCACAATTACTGAGTTTCTGATTAAGCCATGACGTCCCAGAGTGACTTCTCCTGAATCTCAAGTACATGGTCGGATCCGTTAACTAATTTTCCGGGAGCTTAGAGAGTTGTCACCCTGGATCTGACTTTGACGAGAATGATTGACTATTCATCCTATTCCAGTTGTCTTCTTCAATAGTGTGAGCGTGGCATCAGCTAACAGTCGCTGAATAGTTGAAATGAATGGCACAGATGGAATAAGTGACATCTATATGTACGATTATATCTGCCTCTCTCAGACAGTATTTTCACCACATTCCAACGCTGAGCAAGTCATAATCCCTGAATCCATAGTGTTAAGTTAGTGTGTATATTTGGGTTCTAATGTACAAAAGAGTCCATCTATGAGCGATATAACACACTACATAGAACACGTAACCAGCGGCAGGAATTTGGATATCGAAGAGGCGCGTGAAACCGCACAATTGATTTTCGGAGAGGCAACTCAGGCTCAGATTGGCGCACTGCTCGCTGCACTCCGCAAAAAGGGGGAGACTAAGACCGAGATCGCGGGCTTCGCACAGGGGATGCGAGATACAATGCGGACAATCAATCCGGATTGCTCCCCGCTAGTCGATATCTGTGGTACTGGTGGTGACGATTATAATACGATCAACGTCTCTACGACCAGCGCAATAGCCGCAGCGGGAGCAGGTGCGGTAGTAGCCAAGCACGGCAACTATTCGGTTTCTTCTTCATCAGGAAGCGCCGACGTACTGGACGCTGTAGGTGTAAATATTGAGGCTGAACCACAGGAGGTTGAAGCTGCAATCGAGTCCGACGGAATCGGGTTCATGCTTGCACCGGTTTTTAACCCGGCTATGGATGCCGTCATTGATCCACGCAAAGAAATTGGAATTCGGACGATCTTCAATATACTTGGGCCACTGACCAATCCTGCCGGTGCTGACGCACAAGTGGTCGGTGTATACAATCCAGATTTAGTGCCGATTATGGCTGAAGCGCTTGCCCAGCTAGAGGTTGAGCGAGCGCTTGTGGTGCATGGGTCGGGACTTGATGAAGTTGCAGTCCATGACGAAACGATTGTCGCTGAAATTACCGACGATTCTGTTGAGGAATATACAATCACTCCTGAAGACCTAGGGCTGGAAACCCATGCCATTGAATCGGTTGCAGGTGGAACGCCTGAAGAGAATGCAGCTGATCTCCGGGGAATACTTACAGGTTCAGTTACTGGCCCGAAGCGAAATATCATCCTTGCAAACGCAGGCGCTACAATATATACTGCTGGTGTCACAGAAACGATACAGCAAGGCGTTGCTCGTGCCCGTGCCGCAATCGATTCGGGAGCTGCTGCCGCCAAACTCCGTGATTTACGTGAATAATATCTAATAGAGAGAATCAAAAATAATATACTGACAACACTAAATAAACATGATACAGAAACTAGAACGAGCGAATTATACGCAAGTGATGGGTATTCTGAACGTTACCCCTGATTCGTTTTCTGATGGAGGCTGTTACACGACGGTTGAGGACGCCGTTACACGTGCTCAGGAGATTGATGAGGCGGGTGCAGACATAATCGACGTCGGTGGAGAAAGTACCCGACCGGGCGCCGAACCTGTTTCAACTCAAGAAGAACTAAAACGAGTTGTTCCTGTCATTGAACAGATCACTGAGAATCCTGAGATTGATGCGTTGATTTCTGTCGACACGTACAAACCAGACGTTGCGGATGCAGCATTAGATGCCGGTGCCGACGTCATCAATGATCAAAACGGGCTTGACGATCCTGAAATGCGGTCGTTGGTCGCTGTACGAGAGTGCAGTGTAGTGCTCATGGACGCAGTTAATCTTCCAGTCAATCCCGAGTATTCCTCGGACACTGATGATATAGTTACCCAGGTCTGTGAACGGCTAGATAACAATGTTGAGCGTGCTATGGCCGACGGGGTTTCTTCAGACCAACTCATCCTTGACCCAGGGATCGGTTTCGCAACTGGAGACGGTGAGGATATAGAACTTATCGCTCGCACTGACGAAATTGCTGAGCTCGGATTCCCAGTCCTCATCGGTGCATCACGCAAATCGTTTACAACCGAACTCATGGACCTCCCGCCGAACAATCGATTAGCGCCGAGTCTCGCTGCCAACCTCGTCGCAGCGGAAAACGGAGCAGACATTGTTCGGGTCCACGACGTCGAAGAAACAGTATATGCGCTCCGCACAGCGGAAGCAATGTGGGAGCATCGGACGAGTAACTAGGATGATGGCCGCGTAACGATGACTCGGTCCACCGCCGGTATTTAGAAGTGAAAAGTAATCTCGAAGCACTCAATAGATTCGTTCTATTAGCAATAAGTAATGGGTCAGAATCTCCTCACAGCATTGTTTGGCGATCCGTTCGCAGTGATGAACACGATTGGTTTAATCGCATTCGCCCTCGTTGGATCCTCGAAAGCGATCCGTGAGGGGTTCGACTTACTCGGAATTACTATCGTTGGTTTGACAATGGCCTTTGCTGGTGGAGCGACGCGCGATATCTTCGTGTCACGGATTCCACTAGCACTTCAGTCACCTGTTGAAATCAGTCTGGGACTCTTTGGAGTTGGATTGGCGATTGTACTGAGTATCGTCCTAACATCTCCAGATACTCATCCAATCACTGTTGTTGCGGACGCTATCGGGCTCGCGGCTTTTACTACAACCGGTGCTATTGTGGCCACCGAAGCAAGTGTCTCGGTGTTTGGTGTTATCGCTGTTGCAACGATCAATGCCGTAGGTGGCGGTGCGTTTGCCGATATCCTTCTGGATCGATCTCCGTTCATCCTGTTCGATGACTTCTATGCGAGTTGTGCAGTGCTGGGTGGAACTGGATTCTTTGTAGCCGAGGCTATGGGGGCCTCTGGGACCAGTGCTGCTGGAACATGCGCGCTTGTTACTATCACAACGCGATTAGCGGCGGTCAGTTATGATTGGAAACTTCCTACACTACAAGGTCTAGTTAAACAATGAGTTGGTATCGAATGTACAATTCAAATCTCAGTAAATAAATTTTGGTTACATTATCCGAGAATATTTAAATGATGCCTTTGAGTAAGTTACAATTATCGATTCATTACTTGTTGAGTGATGAATTTAAAAATTAGTGCAAGGGGGTGTGGAGGTCTCGGAGAAGACCTGGTACAAGCAACCACGGGGGCAATAGATGCCGGCCAAACCACGGACCTATTGCAGCAACAACCTGTTTTCAGACTCCGATCCAATCTGAACACTGGAACTCTCCGACGTCACAGGTTCAGTCCGTGTAGTTCAGCCATTTGTTCGGTTGGGGTTTCGCTACTTAACTTGATCGATTTGTGGCCAGCAACGAGTTGCAGACACTAGAGGATCAGTAGTCTGAAAAGGACTTGTCGTAGCTTGTGCAACTCTGACGAGTGTGCTGTACAGATTGCAGTCTAATTGTATTTTCACCCTGGTGTCTCATTTTCCTCCTCTCCATGGACAAAAGTAACCGGACAGGGTGCACTGAGTATCACATTTTGAGCAACACTTCCGAATACGGCCTTGTCAGTCGGTGACCGTCGTCTGCCGCCGACTACGATCTGGTCAGCATTGATCTCTTTGGAAAGCGCGACGAGTGCGTTCCCTGGTTTGCCGACTACGCCTCGAACAGTGTATGATTGCGCTTCCTCACTCAGCAACTGCACAGCGCTCTGAACGGTCGCATGCTTAGCCGCGATGTCGTCGGCGGACTCGTCATCGATTTCGTTGAGCTCTCCCTCATCCAATACCTGGTCGTACTCCTGTTCGGTGAGGAGATAGGGTGCAGTACCACTGAGTGCAGATACCCCGTCAAGTAAACCCGGTTCTTTGTCACTCTCGAAGACGTGGCCGATTACGATAGTCGCGTCAGTGGGCCTAGCCATTTCGAGAGCGACTCGAGTGAGTTCTTCCACACGCTGTTCGTCGTTATCGCCGAGAGCAAGCAGGATTGTATCTATCGCCACATAGAAATTACCGGCTTTAGCAATAAAAGCGGCGTCATACCGGATAATACCGCGATATCTCCGCGGGTCGCTGTCCGGCTGCTGACGGATGAGACACAGAGCGACACCAGCACGGATGCGGTTGAAACGTCAAATCCACTGAAGACAAACCGGTTCTGTGACGTTCAATCGTTGTTCGGTTTGAGTGAGACCACCTGTCTCGATGTCGATATCGAAGGCGATTACCTCGTCGGTATCCCGATTTTCTACAAAGAGAGTCTCTCCCGTCGGACAAACGTTGAAATGCCGGGGCCACTCGCCACCGGTCGGTGCCTCCTCAATGCGATGTAGTTCGTCACCATCAACAGCGAATGTGACGATAGTGTCTCGACCCCGGTTCGAGGCGAACACGTATCGGCCGGAGGGATGAACTTGGATCTCCGCAGTCTTGTTTTTTTCATCGAAATCGGATGGGAGAGTGGATACCTTCGACTCCTTCGTCAACTCACCGTCGAGGGTTCGCTGGAAGACGGTAACCGTCGAATCAAGTTCGTTGATGAGGTATACATACTCGTCGTCGGGACTGAAAGAGAGGTGGCGTGGACCGGACCCAGGTTCGATATCCACCGTCTGATACAATGCGATATTGTCCTCTTCAGGCCGAATATCGTAAATTACGACTTGATCAGTTCCGAGATCCGGAACATAGAGGTAGTCGTTATCCGGCCCGGGATTGACCGAGTGCGGATGTGGACTTGTCTGCCTGTTAGGATCGGTACTGGAGCCGCTATGTTCTATAACTGCAGTCGGCGCAGCCACTCCACCATCGGCTTTGAGCGGGAGCATCGACACAGCCCCACCTGTGTAATGAGCAACAAACAGGTACTCTCCTGTCGCATCGACACTACAGTGACAAGGGCTGAGTGCCCCACTCTCGACGCTGTTTACGAGCGATAGCTCGCCGGTGTCGTTGTCAACCTGGAAGGCCTTGATGACACCTTCTGGTTCAGCTCGAACTGCGGCGTAGATGTAATCGTCGTGCGGATGTGATGCGACGAACGTAGGGTCCGGGCCAGCGACGACGGAGTCGAGTTGGTCCAACGCACCGGTATCCGGATTGACTGCGACCGTGTGGACTCCCGCACTGTTTGCAGGGCTATACGTCCCAATAACTGCTATGGGAAATTTTTGTGTCACACCCTTTGATATCGTACCGTCGTATTCAGCTTTTCTGGTTTCGACGTGTTACGACTCCGTGTCGCGCTGCTCGGTCGTGGGGGGTTCGTTCCAAGTTTCGCCATTGTCCTGGGGCTGATATCCGAGTCGTTCGCGAGCGTTCTGGATGGAGAACCAGCGGCGGTCATTAGCGCTGACGCCGTTGAATATCCCGTAAGTCACGTCAGAGTCCTGCAGACAACAGTCGATCAGGTGAGCGAAGTCACGACGGGAGTGCCACGTGGCTTTCGTTCGCTTCACTGATTGTTGATACGCTGCGTCGCCCCGAGTGATTTCGCCTTCTTCGACGCGTCTCTCTGCAGGGCCGTATGGATTGTCGTATGCGGCCGACTGAACAGTACAGATACGCAGGGCATAGAACCGTCGCGGCCAATCCATTGCTTCCGCGTAATACCGGCCGATATCTTCGCCGAACGATTTCGTCGCACCGTAGAACGAATCCGGCCGGACGGGGTCCGTGTGGTCGAGTAATAGCGGGTGTTCCCGCCGGTAGATATCGGGTGCTAGTTCGGCTTCGTACAGCCCTTGCACGTGGTTCGTAGATCCGAACACAAAGGACTCAACTTCCGCGTCCCGTGCAGCCTCTAAGACGTTGTACATCCCGAGGATGTTCGGTTCGAAAACATCTGACCAGTCGCCGTCAGTGTAGGGATAGGCTGCAAGATGAACGACGGCGTCCTGCCCGTCGAAGGCGGGACGAATCGCATTGTAGTCGGATACGTCGGCGACGTGCGTATCGAACGAACCGTATCGGTGATCGTCAGGCCGGTCAGAGCGGTTCAGATACGTTAACTCGTAGTCCGAGCTCTGGTGCAGATTGTCGATTATGGCGGTTCCACACCGACCGTATGCGCCGGTGACCAGCACGTTCATAGAACATACCTCGGTTAAGCAATCAAATAAACTTGCGATATGTTCCCACAACGTGTCTTCACTATTAAACTGGTTAGTTCGGATACCGCCGGTCAGCGGCTGTTACTCCCGCCGAGAACACGCGAGCAGACCGTTGAGATACGCGATTGCATGGGCTCGGGAGCGGTGGCCCCACTCAGTGTCGTCAACGATTTCTGGGACGTGGTCCGGAACCATCACGCCATCGAACCCGACCTCTTGTAGCGCTTCGACAGCGTCTAGTGCATCGAAGTTACTCTGCTCGTCGTCGACGAACGTCTCCGTGAAACTCGGCCAGGTGCCGATGACATCTCGGAAGTGGACGAAGACGATATCGTCGTTAGAGCCGAAGTACTCTATCACATCAGTGATGTCCGTGTCCGGCATCTCAGAGAAGCATCCAAGGCAGAGCTTAAGTCCGTGATTCTCGCTCGGCACAAGATCCATCGCGCGCTGGAACGCCTCAAAGCTACGAAACAGGCGGGGGATACCGCCGAGTTGTTCGACCGTGGGTGGGTCGGCGGGGTGAAGTGCCATCTCGACGCCTGCCTCTTCGGCAACGGGCAGGACCTCTTCGAGGAATCGTTCGTAGTTGTCCCAGAGTTCCGCTTCCTCGTACTCACGCTCCACACCTGGGGCTCGTTCGTACGGGTCGGAGATGTCCTCGATGTCGAAGCCTCTCCCTCGCGCATCGCCACGCAGACGGACCGTCTGTGATGTGCGCATCGGCACGACGCCCCGCGGATTCCACTGATAGCCCAGTATCGGAATATCGGCCTGTCCCACGTTCCGGATGAGATTCTTGATGGTTTCCAGTTGCGCTTCCTGTCCATCCTTGCCGAGCATGATCTTTCCGTAGACGTTGTAACTCAGCGACTGGATGCCCATCAGCCGCAGGCCCGCATCTTCTGCGCGCCGGCGCGCCTGTACTAACTCGGAAACGGACGGGACGACGCCTTCGTCAATCGTGATCGTTTCGCTGTCGTTGCTACCCTCGTCTTCAAAAACGTCGCCACGCGGATCCCGGTGGTCTAGAAAGATGTCTTCGACGCCGATCTGCCGGCAGAAGCGAAGTCGTTCGTCCGAGAGCGTCCGTGTCCTGAGTCCACTCCGCAACGGGAGCGATTCTGTGTCGCTTGTCATGTTTTGTGTCATGTGCTAACTTACGTAGGTCTCTGTCTTAGCTCTTTGTTCTACGATAACTCACTCAATCAGCCGTGCGATATCGTCGTCCAATTTGTTGTAGATCTCCGTCGCTTCTTGTGCTTCTACCGATGACAGGGGCTGGATCGGCTCTCGCACACTCCCACCGTGCATCCCGGCGAGTTCGAGGCCCTTCTTTACAGCCGGGACACTGATAGCGCCTGCAATCGAGTTGTTTTGGCCGGTTCGGTCGCGGAAGTTCTGATAGGGCAGACAGATATCCCGGAGGTTTCGAGCGCGTTCCCAGTCCCCGTTCGAGAGTGCTTCGAACAGGGCGAGACCGACCTCTGGCCGGAAATTGCTTACACCAGCGGAGAAGCCTTCTGCACCCTCGGCCCAGTAGGAGACTGCGTAGGGCTCTGCTAAGCCGTTGACCCACACGACGTCGTCAGCACCCTTGCTCGTCGCCGCACCGAGTTTTATCGGATCTTCGAGAGCATACTTGATGCCAGCGACACCGTCGATTCGAGAAAGCTCCGCGAGATACTCGACAGATGGGTCGAAGCCACGGACGTACGGGACCAGCGGCGTTTCGGTCACGTCGGCTAATTTGTGATAGTAGTCGAGCAACCCACGTTCGTGCAGGTACGTGTGGTCTGGCGGCATTATCATCATCGCGTCGACGCCGATGCGGTCGTAGGCCTGAATCAAATCACGGGCTGCCGACGTGCTCCCACCGACGCCAGCGAGTACACACGCGTTGGATGGGAGCCCTTTCACGCTCGTTTCGGTCACCTCAACACGCTCTTCCTGAGACAAGGAGTGGTACTCGCTGATGTTCGCAGCCGCGAGATACGTGCGAATTCCGCGTTTATAATGTGCCTGTGCGTTTTTTTCAATCTTCCAGTACTCTATCTCACCTTGGTCGTCGAAGGGGGTCAAGAGACCGACCGCCACACCTCTAAGACGGTCTTTGACCTCCTCTATACCGAGTGTCATTGTGTAGACCCAGTAACTGCTAGTATAAATAACTGTCCATAAATCCCATTCCAATTAGCTAACGACGGCGACGTACGTGAACAGTTGAGGAAGCGATTCACCACGCGGTCTGCTCTGTCCACTGATGATAGGATTCAGTAATTTCGATAGACGGTCTTTGTCGAGGTGAAGAAATCGAGGCCAGCGTCTCCTTGTTCGCGGTAGGTATTCGTCGAAGAGTCTTTGTAGCCGCCGAAGGGAACGTGTAGCTCCAGCCCAGTCGTCTTCTCGTTCACTTTAGCGACACCGGATTCAATACGGTCGACGAACGCGTCGGCCTCAGAGAGTCGATCGGTCACGATGCTCGCGGCGAGTCCGTAGTCGGTGTCGTTCGCTAACTCTATCGCGTCGTCGAAATCACCAGCTTCGATGACGGATAGCACCGGGCCAAATATCTCCTCCTGTGCGATGCGCATGTCGTTGCTCACGTCGGAGAATACGGTCGGAGCGACGTAG
Source organism: Haloarcula rubra (assembly GCF_019599465.1). Classification (GTDB taxonomy): domain Archaea; phylum Halobacteriota; class Halobacteria; order Halobacteriales; family Haloarculaceae; genus Haloarcula; species Haloarcula rubra. Next base: position 53,084 of record NZ_RKLR01000012.1, on the reverse strand, counting down.
AATCCGTCTTCGAAGTCGTTCTCGTTCAATCGGGTCCCGCCGGTTTCGAGAGTGGCACCCTCCTCACGTCCGATATCGACATACTCCAGCGTGGAGGCGAGCTCACTCTTCGAAACGTGTGGGCCCATATCTGGGTCGTCCAGACCGGCACCGATATCCACTGAGTCGGCGTATTCGACGACTTTCTCAACGAACGACTCGTAGACGTCCTCGTGAACGATGGCCCGTGACGCGGCAGTACAGGATTGGCCCGTCGTGCCGAAAGCTCCATTCGCGACTATTTCTGCAGCCTCGTCGAGATCCGCACTCGGCATCACGACAGTCGGGTTCTTTCCTCCCATCTCACATTGAACCCGCTTGCGTTCCGCAGCGGCACTCTCTGCGATGTGCGTTCCGACGGACGTACTTCCAGTGAAGGACACGCCATCGATGTCGTCGTGTTCGACGAGTGGTGTTCCGACTTGGCTCCCAGAGCCTGTGACCATATTTGCGACGCCGTCTGGCAGACCAGCCGAATCGAGGCACTCGAAGAGTATTCGCGTCGGGCCAGGTGCAGCGGTTGCGGGCTTGATGACGACAGAGTTGCCTGCCGCGAGTGCTGGGGCAAGTTTCCAGGCCGGAATCGCGATTGGGTAATTCCATGGCGTAATGAGTCCGACGGTCCCCAGCGGTTCGACTTTCGTGTAGAGGTCCGTGCTGCGACTGCTAGACGCCTTGTGTTTCCCCCCGAGGTCCCTCGCCTTCTGACCGTAGTACGCGAAGATATCGATAGCTCGCTGCACTTCGCCCGCTGCTTCGGACCGTGCTTTCCCTTCTTCGCGAACCAGCGTCTCGATGGCTTCCTCTTTCCGGTCCGCGAGCGTGTCGCCCGCCTGCTTCAGCACCGCTCCCCGCTCCGGTCCGGGTGTTGCCGCCCACGTGTCCTGTGCAGCAGCTGCGACCTCTATCGCCCCGTTAGCATCCGCTTCACTGGACTGTTGATACATTCCGACGACTTCGTCGGACTGTGCTGGATCGATAACCTTGAACAACTCTCCGGACTCGGCGGTGACCCACTCACCGCGTACATAATTCTTGTAGCTCTCCGACATCAGAGGTAGATACCCGATACCCGCTTACAAATGTTTTGATGAGATGGTCCACTTCGCGCCGTAGATCAATCTGAGGCGTGGGATTACGAGTACATGGAGTTGACTTCGATGACGTTGGCGGCCTGCGCGATCTTCTCAGAGAGTTCGTTTTCGATTCTATCTTCTGTCATCCGCTGGGATGGTGCCGAGATGCTGAGTGCGCCGAAGACACCTGCCTCCGGATCTGAGACAGCCATCCCAATACAGCGGACCCCTGGGATGTTTTCCTCGTCGTCGATGGAATATCCGCGCTCACGTGTCTCGCCCAGTTCCGCCAGCAGCTCGTCAGGATCAGTAAGCGTGTGTTCTGTCCGTGCGGTCAGTTCGTGTTGGTCGATGATTCGTTCTGCGTCTTCGCTTGGTAGTTCGGCCAGTATTGCTTTGCCCAGCGATGTCGAGTGCATTGGCATCCGTTTACCGACTTTCGAGGCGGTCTCGACTGCTGAATCACCCTTGGATTTCGAGAGATAGACTACCTGCCCGTTCTCCTCTGCACCAAAGTGAACGACTTCACCGGTTTCTTCTGCGAGCGTACGAACTTGCTCTCTGACGATCTCTCGCTTCGCGATCCGCTCCTTGATTGATTCGGCGATGTCGACGAACTGCAGACTAAGATAATACGAATGTCCGTCTTTCACAACGAGCCCCTCGTCTGCGAGGGTAGCGAGATGGCCGTGTACTGCACTCTTCGAAAAATCCATCTCTTCGGATATTTCCGTGATACCTGCCTCGCCACGCGTCTGGAGAATATCGATAATTCGGCAGGTCTTGCGGACCGCCTCTATCTTTCGCGGCGTGTTCGTGGGCATAGTTCATACAACAAAGCGACGCCACTTATACCTTGTTCTCTTCTATCGAATCCTGTGTTTCAGACCATCTAAGGGCCAGAAAACGAAGAATAGATATTTCAATTCGAATTACATTCGGAACTTTCGCGCTAGGCAGGTCTGGCACCTGGACCTATACTTCCAGGGCCGGAACAGGAAGTACGCGGTCCTTTGGTTGGAAATAACTAGTGTACTGGTGTTAGTAACAGTGGTGGCCGACGTCACTCGGTGCTCTGTGCAGCTTCCAACTCGTTCGGACCAGCTTGTTGATCTCCAGTCCTGTCAATCACTTCCGATAGAATCGTTCGACAAGTGAGAAACGGCTAGATGAGGGCCTAAGAATGTCATAATCACTTGAAGCGATCTCCCACTCAGGACCTTCTACACCGTGACGCAGCTTAAACGGACTCATGAGATAACTGTTGTACTTGTGTTATTCCAACCCGTCTCGTCTGATTTTTGCTACAGTTAGATGCTGAAGCTATCGTACTGACTGGTGATTCGCTCTTCGAGAACACACGGTCGTTTCCGGTATTCGATTCTCAAATGAGCACTGCGTAACGAGCAGCAATGGCTGACATACGAGCTATCTCTGCCGTTTATGAACTCGAGCTGCTCGGACAAGCCCCAGTCTGAAGCCCTTTCTCACCTGATTCGTTGCTGGAGAATCTATTGGATTGCAAGAGAATCGACTCGATACCGCCCGGCTTGTCGTTAGATTTATATATATGAACCAGCGACCCGAATACATGGGCTTCGTTGATGACAGTTACCTCCTTGAGTCGGGGAAAGCTGTTGAACTGTACGACAGTATCAGAGATCTTCCGATAGTTGACCCGCACAGTCACGCTGACCTCAACGAAATCGTAGCCAATGACGGCTGGAACGATATCTGGGAGGTAGAAGGAGCGACAGACCACTACGTATGGTCGATGATGCGAAAACGAGGTGTTCCGGAGCACAAGATAACCGGCGACGCCTCGAACAAGGAAAAGTGGATGGCACTGGCGGAGGTCTTCCCAGAACTTGCGGGCAATCCGACTTACGAGTGGATACATCTCGATTTGCAACGGCAGTTTGGTATCGAGAAGCCGATATCATCAGAGACTGCTGAAGAGATCTGGCGCGAGACAGAGGCACAGTTATCCACCCGTGACATGCGTCCTCAAGAACTTCTCGATGCCATGGATGTCGAAGTTCTCTGTACGACGGACGACCCGACTTCTTCGCTCTCGGAGCACGAACGTGCTGCCGACGACATTGACGGGCTTAACGTGTGTCCGACGTGGCGCATTGACCGAGCGTTCCAGGTTGACAATGGATCGTGGTATGGGTTCGTCGAAGAACTTGAGTCGGCAACCGGAATTCGGACCGAGACGCTATCGGGGTTCCTGGATGCCATGGCTCAGACACACGACTACTTCGCTGAACACGGCTGTCGGGCTAGCGACCTCAGTCTGACCGAACCAGTCTCCAGACCGGTCAGTCGAGAGCGTGCGCGAACCCTCTATCAACGGGCCATCGACGGACAGAACCTGACGGAAACGGGTGTTCGTGACCTTCAGGCGTTCTTGCTCGAAGAGGTAGGGAAGCTCAATGCCGAGAAAGACTGGGTCATGCAGCTTCATATCGGGCCTGTCCGCGACTACCGTGACTCCCTCTACGAGACTGTCGGCGCCGACGCGGGTGGGGATGTTTCGACGCAGTCGATCGAGTTGACAGATAACCTCCGGTATTTCCTGAACACGTTCGACAATGAAATGGATATTGTCCTCTACACTGTCGACCCGACACACTATCCGTCCATCACGACACTGTCGCGGGCGTTCCCGAACGTCAGCGTCGGTCCTGCGTGGTGGTTCAATGACAGTCCGTATGGAATAGACGAGCAATTGCGTCAGGTCGCCAGCGTCGACCTGCTCGCGAATCATGCTGGGATGGTGAGTGATTCCCGGAAGCTGATGTCGTTCAGTTCCCGTTTCGAGATGTTCCGCCGTTCGTTGGCGAACATGCTTGGCGACTTGGTCGATCGAGGGCAAATACCGATGGCTCATGCCGAGAATCTCGCGACTCACCTGGCCTACGATCGACCTAAGTCTCTCTACGGATTCGAGTAGTGTAGACGAGTGTACTGACAGGCCGGTCGGCATAATCTGCCCCGGAAGATCGGGTCGACAGATTTGTCCTCGGCTCGTCCACGTTCGCCAAAAACACGAACATACATACACCTCCGCTACGATCTGGGTTGTAGACCACGATGACTGTTCCAAACGATTTCGATATCGACGGCAAAGTCTGCGTGATAACCGGTGGATCGGGCGTCTTGGGCTCCGAAATGGCAAAAGCGATCGGTGAGAACGGCGGCAAGGTCGCACTCCTCGCCCGCGGGGAAGAGGGACTTGAGGAGACACGAGCCGAACTTGCGGAACGGGGGATCGATGCCATCACTATTCCGGCGTCGGTGCTCGACCGCGCTGAACTGGATGCGGCCGCTGAGACGGTCGTCGACGAATTCGGGCGCATCGACGTTCTCGTCAACGCCGCCGGCGGGAATCATCCCGACGCAACGACGGGGGCAGACACGTCCTTCTTCGATCTGTCGAAGGAGGGCCTCGAAAGTGTCGTTAACATCAACTTCGTGGGAACGATTCTCGCGTCGCAGGCCTTCGGCAAGTACATGGCCGATCGGGGGAAGGGAACGATCCTGAACGTTTCGTCGATGAACGCGTTCACACCTTTAACCAAGATTCCCGGGTATTCAGGCGCGAAGGCCGCCGTCTCGAACTTCACGGAATGGTTGGCCGTCCACATGGCACAGGAGTATTCCCCAGATATCCGCGTGAACGCGATTGCGCCGGGGTTCTTCCTCACCGAACAGAACCGTTATCTGTTGATCGACGAGGAAACCGGGGAGTTCACGGATCGCGGACAGTCTATCATCGACCATACTCCGCAAGGCCGATTCGGCGATCCGGAGGACCTCTCGACGACCATTCTGTGGCTGATTGCACCCGGTTCTGAGTTCATCACCGGGACAGTGATTCCGATCGACGGCGGATTCTCCGCGTTCAGCGGCGTCTGAGGCGATCGGTTTTGGACGCTGTGGTTGGCCGCGCTGGTCTCCACTTCACCTACACCGATATCACGACGAAACACAAGAATCCGCGGGCTTCACCGACTAAGACATCAAGCGACGGTCAACGATAGCGTAGTGCAACTCCGTCGCAGGTATGGCGAATTGTGCTCTCTTCTTCGCCCGTGAGGATACCTTCGTCACCGATGAGGTGCGCCATGCAGACGGCGGGTGGACCTCGGACGATTGGCGGTATCGCAATGGACGAGCCTGACACGCCGGGCGCTTGGGTAGCTAGAGGGATGGCAGAAAGCTCTGAGTTGAGACATCCAGCAGCCGATGCCCCTTCTCAGTCGGTAGTCGATCTAAGACTACATTTTAGTGGTATGGTTGTGTCTTTCAAGCATGATCAGAAATTGCATGGGCCAAAAACTATTAATATTATAGTATATGTATGTCTGGTCGTAACATGTCCGACGATAGTGGTGTACACAGGCGACGGTTTATTCGAGCAGTTGGTACGACAGGCATTGGCGCCTCGATTGCTGGGTGTTCGGGCGACGGTGGTAGTGGATCAAACACGACCGGGGGAGGCAGTGGCGGTTCAACCGGGTCGACGACAGTATCGATGAACTTGATAGCTCGGACGCCAAAGCAGGCCATAGAACAGTTCGAGCCAGCGCTCCACGAGGCGGGGCTCTCGGAGGACATCAATATCGAGGTCAGTACCAAGTCACCCGGAACGCTGGAAGAGCAGTACCGACAGTGGCTCAACGCCGGTCGGAGCAGTCCGGACATCCTGACTATGGACGTCGGGTGGTCGATCCCGTTCATCCGCCGCGGACAGTTATTGAACCTCAGTGATGCACTCCCCGCTGAACACGTCCAGACCCTCGAGAACGAGTACAACGCCGAGAGCATCGATTCGAGCCGTGGCCGAAACGGGAACATCTTCGGGGTCCCTCTCATCATGGACGTTCGAGGGATGTGGTACCGGCGCGACCTTGCTCGGGAGGCCGGGTACGACCCCGATGCTGAGAACTGGGGTACGGAACCAAAATCGTGGGAAGAGTTCTCCCAGATCGCCGCCGATATCCAGGAGCAGCAGGGGCTCCAGTATGGGCTCACGATGCCCTTCGAGCTTTCACAAACCATCACATGTTGTACGTTCAACTCCATCATGTCACAGTGGGGTGGTGCGTACTTCGGCGGTCGAGAGCATCTGTTCGGACCCGTCGGCGACCGGCCGATCACTATCGACGAAGAACAGGTTCTCAGCGCACTCCGGATGCTTCGGACGTTCATGTGGGGGCACGAGGACCAGCACTCGCTGGACAACGATTCGTTCGTCGGTGGCATCGTCCCATCTGACGTGCTCGGGTGGCGATACACCAAAGACCTCGATGCCTTCCTCAACGGAAATTCGTTCGCCTATACTGTCGGCAACCCCGCGTTCGCCAAGCTCGCATCTTCGGGAGACAACTTCGGCGACGCCGTGAACGAGAAACTCGGTCTCATGCCGAAGCCGTATGGGATTCAACAGTCAGACTCAACGTACGAGGGTGTCGGTGGGACGATGTCACCACTGGCTGGCTACAACCTCTCGGTCAATCCGAATTCCAACAAGCAGGACGCGGCGCTCGAAGTGCTGCAAACGGTGATGAAGGACGACTTCCTTGTCAAGTGGTTCAATCTGTCGGGCTATCTGCCAGCGAAGCCGAAACTCCTGCAGTCCGAGGCGGTGAAGAACCACTCGCTCTTCGGCCAGTACATGGATACGTTCTCGGTGATGGCTGACAACGCGATGCCCCGCCCGGTCACACCCATCTACTTCCAGGAGTCGAAGGTCATCTCCCAAGAAGTCCACAACGTAGTCTCCCAAAGCAAGGCTCCCAAGAAGGGGATGGCCGATGCCAAGGAACAGTTAGCGCAGATCGAGGACAGCTATGGCCAGTAGTAACCGGACAGCAACGCAAAAGGCGTCGATAGTTCCGAACAGTCTCCGACGGAGCGGTGCCTACGTGAACAACTGGGTCGAGAACCTCTCGGAGACCAAGTTCGCGTATTTGGTGCTCGCGCCGACGCTAGTGATATTCACGGCTATCGCGCTGTGGCCGATCCTCTTTACACTCCGGACATCGATGTACGCGGACAGCTTCAGTCAGTTCACCGGTGCGTTCGTCGGCCTCCAGAACTACGTTGAAATCGTGACTGGGCAGCGCGGAGCGATACTCATCCGTCCGTTCTTCGACTTGAGCAACCCGTTCCAGAGCATTCTGCCAACGACGATGATCTACACGGCGGTGAGTGTCGTGCTGATTACCGCGCTTGGCTTCGTGCAGGCCCTAGTTCTCAACAAGACGTTCCGAGGCCGCTCCATCGTGCGGACCGCGGTACTGATTCCCTGGGCTGTCCCAATCGTCATCCAGGGGATGATCTTCTACCTCATGTTCATCCCCGGTGGGTTCGGGACCCGGATCCTCCACGATATCGGCCTCGTCGGGGCGCGACCGCTCAGCAACAGCGCTTCGACAGTCGGAATCGTGACGCTGGCAGCCATCTGGAAACGCTCGGCATACGTCGCACTGATCGTGCTCGCGGGACTCCAAAGCATCGACGAGCACCTCTACGACGTTGCGAAGGTTGCCGGGGCCTCACGATGGCAACAGTTCCGCATGATCACGCTCCCGCAGGCGATACCGACGTTGATGGTCGCGATGCTCCTGACCTCTATCGGATCGATGCGCGTCTACGGGCAGATCGACGCTATCGCCAACTGTAGTACGATGCCGTCGATCACGTGTGCCGTCGTCGGGACGTTCAACGGGAGCCTCTACGGGACCGCATCGGCACTCGCGTTCCTCACGGCGTTGTTGATAGGCTCGGTCTCGATGATCTACCTCGTGGTCCTCAGCCGTTCGCGTGCGGGGGGTATCTGAGATGGCGCCCGACTCCTCGCTCTCAGACCGGTTGTTCGCGGTCGATCTCGACGACGACTCCAGCCCACTCTTCCGGTACACGTTCTATGGGACGACGCTCCTTATCCTGCTCATCTCGCTGTTCCCCTTCTACTACCTGCTGATGCTGGCGCTCTCGTCACCAGGTGAAACGACGAGTGCCGGCCTGCTGCCAGCGGGCTTCGACCCAACGTCGTTCATCGGCGCGTTTCAGGCGGTTCCGTTCCACCTCTATATGCGTAACAGTCTCATCATCGCGACGGGCGTGACGGCGTTCGTGCTGGTGTTCGCGAGCCTCGCGGGATACACGTTCGGGCGAATGGAGTTCCGGGGGAAGCGGCCGCTGTTCCTCTTGCTCATCTCTATCTCGTATTTCCCCGGCGCGACGTTCATCGTCGGGCTATTCAAACTCCTGACGGGGAACGTGACCGTGCTGGGAGTTAGCAGTCCGAACTTGTTCAACTCACCGGCGGCCGTCGGACTTCCACTGACGGCGCTTTCTCTACCGTTCGCCATCCTCCTCCTGACGACGTTCTATAGCCAGATTCCCGACGGGCTCGAAGACGCTGCCCGAGTAACTGGCACGACTCGAATCGGCGCGCTCTACCGTATCATCGCGCCGCTCTCCGCGCCGGGATTCGTCACTGCAGGTATCCTCACGTTCATCACGGCCTACAACGAGTTCTTTTTCTCCCAGCTGATGACGACCGGCTCTCCCCAGAACTGGTCGCCCATCGTCTGGGGGCTGTTGCGCTATCAGACCGAGGTCTCCGTCAGGTACGACCTGATGGCGGCCGCAAGCCTCATCGGCGTCGTGCCCGTCGCGCTCATCGTCCTGCTCGCACAACGGAAGATAGTGAGCGGGCTCACGTCCGGCTCTATCAAGGGATAGCCTTGGCACACAATTACCACCAACATCCAGACAGACCATGACTCACCTCAAACTCGACGGTGTAACGAAGCGGTACAGCGACGTCGTCGCGGTCGACGACATGAACTTAGACATCAAAGACGGCGAGTTCATCTCGCTCATCGGCCCATCGGGCTGTGGGAAGTCGACGACACTCGAGACGGTGTCTGGGCTGACCAAACCGACCAGTGGTCTCATCGAGATCGCCGGGACGGACGTGACGAACAAGCCCCCGAAGGACCGGGACATCGCGATGGTGTTTCAGAACATCGCGCTGTTCCCTCATATGACCGTCCGGGAGAACCTGACCTTCGGCCTCCGACTGAAGAACTACAAGCACTCGGAGATCGACAAACGCGTCGACCAGGCTGCCGATATCTTACAGATAAACGGGATGCTCGACCGGATGCCCGACGAACTGTCGGGCGGGCAGCGCCAGCGCGTCGCTATCGGCCGAGCGATCGTCATGGATCCGGAGGTGTTCCTGATGGACGAACCGTTAGCGAACCTCGACGCGAAGCTTCGGGTTCACATGCGGACGGAACTCCAGCGGCTCCAGCAGGAACTGGACGTGACCACGGTGTACGTCACACACGATCAGGCGGAGGCGATGACGATGTCCGACCGCATCGCCATCATCAACGACGGACAACTCCAGCAGTTCGCACCGCCGCTCGAGTGTTACAACGAGCCAGCAAACCTGTTCGTCGCAGGCTTCGTTGGCTCGCCCAGCATGCGGTTCATCAACGGTCAGATAAACGGTGGTTCGTTCGTCGCCCCAGACCTCGACATGGATATCGACATTCCACCGTCTGTCGGCGCTAACGACGGTGATGATGTTGTCCTCGGTGTTCGTCCGGAGGATGTCTACCTCGATTCCCACCGCACCACGGCCACCGCGACGGACGTGATTACGATGGAGGTCGACGTCGTCCAGCCAATGGGCGACGAACTCGTCGTTTATTTGCGTCCCGAGGGAGCGGACGTGGCCTTCGAGACGGATCTCGACGAGGGAGACCAAACCGACACTCAGACAGACCAGTTGCTGATGACCGTCGAGCCGACTGTCGACATCGAGACCGGAGAGACAGTAGACATCGCGCTTGACCGTGCTCAAATCCATCTCTTCGACAACGCGACTGGCGATGCGCTTGTCCACGGTCTCGAACCACGAGTCGAACAGGTCTCAAACTAACGACCGGCCGTCAGCGCAGCATTGGGTATTGACGTCGCAGATTAGACGATCTGCAGACGACGATCGACGCCTAAATTTACGCGAGGCGTGGAGTGTTGACCCGTCACAGAACTTTTTTATGCGGTTGACCCGTCGTCTATAATTGATGCAACTGTTAGAGTATCCGCGAGATAGCTACTCGCTTGACGGCGAATGGCAGGCAATTCCCGATCAGTACGAGATGTTCCGGGATTACTTCGACGACTTCGTCGACGATGATGACGACGACGTTGCGGCACTTCCTGACGATGACGGGCAGCCGGCGCTGAGCTTTGAATCGATCTACGAGCCCAGTGCGTCGGGCAACGACGACATCACGGACTTCAATATCTATGACGGATACTCGGTGGATGTCCCATCTAGCTGGGGCGAGGAAATGCCCGAGTTCCGTCACTTCGAAGGCTGGGTGTGGTTCGCGCGGACGTTCGACCGAGAGGAGATCGACGAACAAGACCGCACGTTCCTCCGATTCGGTGCGGTAAACTACAAGGCAGAAGTTTGGCTCAACGGCGAGCGCCTCGGAGACCACGAGGGAGGCTACACACCCTTCAGCTTCGAAATCACCGACGAACTCCAAGACGGCGAGAACGTGATCGTCCTTCGGATGGATAACAAGCGCTACGAGGACGGTATTCCGAACGAGAGCACCGACTGGTACAACTTCGGTGGTGTCAACCGATCGGTCGACCTCGTTTCGGTCCCGGAAACGTACCTGCGAAACTTCAAAGTCGAGACTACCGTCAGCGATGATGCAGTCGATGTCCATATCGATGCCTGGCTTGACGGGTCCGATACGGGAGCTGAGGCCGCTATCTCCCTCCCAGAACTTGATGTCGACGAATCGCTCACGTCCGACAGTGATGGACGGCTCAGCGCGGAGCTCTCGTTCGACCGCGACGACCTGACACTGTGGAGTCCTGATAACCCACGCCTGTACGAGATTGAACTCACGTATGGCGACGACGCGGTCACCGACCGTGTCGGCTTCCGTGAGGTTGAGGTTCGAGGGAGCGATGTCCTTGTCAACGGCGAGGAGGTGTGGCTCCGCGGTATAGCACTCCACGAGGAAGTCGCTGGCAAGGGGCGTGCGCTCGACGTAGAAGATGTCCAGACGCGCTTCCAGTGGATCAACGAACTGGGCTGTAACTTCGCACGGCTGGCACATTATCCCCACACCGAAGAGATGGCCCGGACGGCGGACGAGGAAGGCATTCTCCTCTGGGAGGAAGTCCCCGCATACTGGGACATCAACTTCGGCGACGAGGACATACAGGAGCTGTACCGGCAACAGCTCCGCGAGCTGATTCAGCGCGACTGGAACCGCGCATCGGTCGTGCTCTGGTCAATCGCGAACGAGACCGACCACAATGACGAAACTCGAAATGAGGTGCTCCCAGAGATGGCCGATTATGTCCGGAATCTCGACGACACGCGACTCGTGACCGCGGCGTGTTTCGTAGACGAGACCGACGACGGGCTTGTCATCCAAGATCCGCTGGAGGACGCCCTTGACGTGGTTGGTATCAACGAGTACTTCGGATGGTACTACGGTGATTCCGAGGATATGCAGCACTTCCAGGATGATCCCGACGGGACGCCGGTCGTTATCTCCGAGACCGGCGGCGGTGCCAAGTGGGGCAACCACGGAACAGAGGACGACCGCTGGAGTGAGGAGTATCAGGCTGCAATCTACCGGGGTCAGACGGAAGCGGTCGCAGCAAAAGAGCAAGTGGCCGGCATATCTCCGTGGATCCTCTTCGACTTCCGAGCACCGATGCGCCAGAACGAATACCAGCGCGGTTACAACCGGAAGGGCGTCGTTGATCAGCACGGTCGCAAAAAGAAAGCATTCCACGTCCTCCGGGACTTCTACACCTCGGAGCAACAGTGACGACACTGTAGAAGTACGCCAGGACCACTTGAAAGAACACCCGCCACCGACATCAGAAAATCTTGATCGGTAGTATCGGTCGTCGACCGGTACGATAGATTATTTTTTGCCCTACTCGACTGAATCCATCAGACCACGCATGTAGCCGATTGCGAACAGTCGTCCCTTCGTGTGGTAGCCGGGATTGGAGTTGTCCTCACCGGCCATCGTTGGCACGTGGTCAGGTCGCATCGGCACCTCGCCGTCGACGGCCTCCTCGTAGGCTGCCATCGCTGCGTGCATGTCTGTCGGACCGTCGTCGTGCCATGTCTCGACGAACTGGTTTGCATCGCCCTCGACATCACGGAAATGAACGAAGTTGATTCGCTCACCGAAGTTTCGAATCGCCTTCGGGATATCTGCACCCATCGCGGCGAAGTTGCCCTGGCAGAACGTGACGCCGTTGTGCTCGCTGTCGACGACATCTAAGATTCGCTCGTAGTTCTCGACACTATTGGCGACACGGGGGACGTCGCGAACGGACTCGCGCGGCGGATCATCAGGGTGGAGTCCAAGCTTGACGCCCGCCTCTTCGGCCACTGGAATAACCTCCTCAAGGAAATACGCCAACGCCTGGAAGATCTCTTCGTGGCTACGCTCGGAAGCCGCTACAGTCGGTCCACCCTGCATCTTCTGATTGTCGTAGCCGGTCACGTAGGACCCACCGCGAGACTCGATATGTGCCTCAGTCCGAGCCCAGCGGACGCCGGCCATCCAGTCGTAACAGACGACAGAGATACCGAGGTCGCCGCAGTCCCGGAGGAACTGTTTGAATTCATCGATGTCTTCGTCTCGGCCCTTGAGCCCAAGGCGGACGCGGTCGGTTAGCGGAACGCTGCCTTCCAGTACGGAGAAGTTCAGGCCGGCGTCTTCAAGCCAGTTCTGGAGTCCGCGGAGCTCGTCATAGGTCCACGAAGTTTTGTCATCGCCGATTTCGAGAGGATGTATTACGGCGTCGGTGACGCCCATCTGCTTTGCCAGTTGCCACCGCTCGTCGGGCTCTGGGGGGAGCACTAAGGCTGGTCGAACCATATTAGCCAAATGTTGGCAGAAGCGTATATACATTATCGTTTCGAGACCACCGCAGATTCCAGTGCCCGTACTGATGCCCGCAATACAACGAGGCAGGCGCTGTGAATACAGACATGGTGCCGACGCGACTGGTCCACGTCACTTTTGACGCTCTCTGACCGAGTCAAGTATGAATGGTGGTTCTAAGCCCCGCCGCGCTTGTGGATCCGCTGGTCACGATGTTCGTCCTCGCGACTATGTTCTCGGTTGGTCTTGAGATTCGTATTGACGACGTCCTGGCCTCGGTTACCCAGTTCGGGCTCGTGATGCGGTCTATGTTCGTAAATCTCGTCGGCGTTCCGTTATTAGTGATGGCAGCAGTCCTCATCGCTCCACTGAACACAAGTCACACAGTCGGATTGTTCTTGATTGCTGTGTCGCCCGGTGCACCGTTCGGACCGAAGCTCGCAGAAATATCGAACAGCAATGTTGCCTTCGCAAGTGGTCTCATGGTCATGTTAGCGACCGTTTCCGTTTTCACAATCCCGGCGTCGTTGGCGCTTCTCGTCCCCGGGAATGTAGGTGTCAACCTGATCGGGATAGCACGGATGGTCATCCTCGTTCAGCTTCTTCCACTACTCGTAGGATTCGGTTTACGTGAATGCCATCAGGCGCTCGCCTTGACGTTACACGGCCCGATGCGCAGGCTCTCGACTATCTTACTTTTTGTTCTAATAGCGCTCTTGCTGGCAATCAACGTCAGCGAGATCGGCCGGCTGGTCGGGACTGGCGTGATGATTATATCTTCCGTGATCGTGGTTGGTTCGATGATCACAGGATACGCCTTCGGTGGTCCGGAAAAATCCACCCGAGAGGTCCTCGCGACGTCAACTACGGCTCGAAACGCGGCCATAGCATTGCTCGTTGCGACGACAAGCTTTCCCTCACCAGATGTTCTCGTGACAATCATCGCATTCAGCCTCGTGAGCGTCATCGTTCCGGGAATCGCCGCCGGTGTATGGCGATCCTGATCACTGCTGCTCGACGCCTATTAGGGAAGACACCGAATCGGGCAGACCCATAAAAAGTTGAACCTAAGCGCCTTGCACTCACTGCAACCGTCATAGAAAGATATTTATAATAGTTGTGGGTACACATCTAAGTGTATGCCACGTCATCTCTTAGGGAGTCGATTTGCAATTATGCACCGTTCGGAGAGCGGAACAAGATCCGGTGAATGAGCATGTCGGCAGACCACTCGAAGTCGTTCCACTGGTCGATGCTCGTGACGTTGGTCTTAATCGGCGTCATCCCGTCGTTCTCTGGGGCGCTAATCAATCCGACCATTCCAGCCATCCAGGAGACGTTCTCCCACCTGCCGAACTCGGAGACGCTGGCGCAGCTCGTTAGCACAACCTCAGCGTGGATCGTGATCGTTGTCGCGCCGCTCACAGGGTATCTGCTCGACAAGTACGCGCGCAAGCCCATCCTGATCGCTGCAGTGATCATCTACGGTGTCGGGACGAGCGCCGCGTTCTTCCTCGACTCAATCTACCTGATCCTCGCAACGCGTATTCTTGATGGAATCGCCGTCGGTGCACTCATGGTGACGGTGCCGACACTCATCGCAGACTACTATTCAGGCAACCGTCGCGAATCGGTTATGGGTTACTACGGCGCGGTACAGGCCGGTGGCGGTGCTGTCGCAGCCACCCTTGGGGGTTACATCGCTTCGAGTATCGGTTGGCGATATATCTTCCTCGTTTTCGCGGGGGCGCTTTTGTTCGTCCCACCGATCATTCGGTTCCTGCCGGAACCCGATGTGAAAGAGTCGGCAAGAGACAACGAAGTCAGCCGGCTCGAGGCGGCCGCCAAGATCGTACGGGAGGCGCCTGCGAAACTAGTGATCGGTATCTACCTCCTGGTACTTCTCGGGATGATGGCGACCAATCTAGTCATGATTGAGGTCCCGTACTACCTCCAAAGTTCGCTCAGCGTGGGCGGTTCACAGATCGGACTGGTGATTTCGGGCGTGATGGTCGCGGGAGTCGTTGCCGCCACGCTGTATGGTCGAATCAAACAACACGTACAGCACATTACGGTGATGGCGGCCGCCTTCGCTGTTGGAGGTGCTGGATTCCTCCTGTTCACAGCCGCTAACTCCGCCCCACTCGTGATAGCAGGTGTCGTCATCGCCGGTGCGATGGGATTCGGCATTGTCATGCCTACGGTGAACGACTGGGTGGCGTCGGTCGTCCAAGAGGAGGTTCGCGGGCGCGCTCTGAGTGGTATTACCATGATGACCTATGGTGGATTCGCGCTCTCGCCGTTCGCTCCAATGCCGCTCGTTGACGCATTCGGGCGCGTGGGGATGCTCCGGATCGTCGGTTACGCCCAACTCGTCGTCGCAGGAGCCCTCGTGGCGACTTGGTTCGTGACCCGATCCACTGTCGACTCAACGGTGAGCAAAACACCCTCCGACGACTGAGCGACGATAGAGACCTGGTGAGATTGGCGACAATCGGTCACGGTAGTCAAGCCGAACCTCACCAGTGAGTGGTGTCACATGACGCGACACGTTCTTCGAATCTGCCAGCCCATTACGGAAAACAAATATTATTATACTTGATGGTCACTGGTATACATATGACAGTCGAGTCAATCCTGCTTCCCGTCAGCGACGCAGATGAGGACCGGGTGCACCGGCTCGTCGACGTCGCTGTAGAAAGCGCCAAACCGACCGATGCCACCGTCGTAGTGGCTCACGCCATTCCTAAGGACACTGACGAGTTCACGCCGACGATCCCACCGATATCAGGAGGGGGCTTTCCACAGATTCTCTCTCAGTCAGAGTACGACGAGCTCCTCGAAGAGTACTCCCCTGACGAGATCGCCGCCAAACACGAGACAGTCCAGTCAATACTCGACCGCTTCGAGGACATCGGGATTGAGTACGATATCCGCGGAGCGGTCGGCGAACCCGACGAGGCACTACTCGCTCTAGCGTCGGAGATTGACGCCGACCGTCTCGTGGTCGGTGGGAGTCGCCGTACTCCGACCGACAAAGCTGTCTTCGGTAGCTTGGCACAGACGCTGATGCTTGAGGCACCCTGTCCAGTCACGTTCGTCCAGGATAACTGAGGACACCAATACCGGCAGTGACCGTCCGAAAGCGAGTATAAAAGGGCACCACGAACGATGTCACTTCTGACCCCTCTAATCCTCGCAATTTTCCGTAAGTCGTTATATGGCTCCCGCGGATGTAGGACTCGTCTGAGCCCCTCGTCTTCACTGCCTAGTATGACGGACTATTTTAGAATTCCAAAAATAATCTACTGACTACTCACTACAGCCCACAGTCTCATCTATTTTGATTGAAATCTGTTGTCCAGCATATGTAAACTCCAGCGAAAACGAGCTGTTATCTTCGTCAAGTGAATCTAAGAGCGTATCTAATGCATCTGGGTCAATCGTTTCGTACAATGGTGGTAGTTCGGTCAAGTCCTTGTCTGCAACCTCTGCAACATGTTGGACAATAGCACGAGAGACCGTGTCTGCTTCCCCTTCAGCCATTTCTAGTCGTGTTTGCTGAACTGCCATTTCTCTCAACGAGAAGGTTGCCTGTTCAAGTATTTATAATCTTTTACTCACCTCCGCGTTGCAGGCCTACAGGCGGTATCTCAAAGATTACGGTTTGCAACTATATTCCGCAGACAATGAGTCGAACATCGTTGCGGTGAGGCGGAAAAACTTGCCAGCGCCCCGTGTGTTGTCGTCATCACTCCCGATTCCTCTATCCGAGTAGTGGCGTGCGCGCGAACGGCACGCCTGGATCGGGGCTGAACACCTTGTCGTCCGGGTCAATCCGTCGGCGCTCGCTGTAGTCGGTGTTACGCTTGACCGGGGGGCACCCGATTGCGCTCAGCATATCCACATTGTCCCTGAACGAACGGCACTCGCCGTACTCGCCGCCCGCTTGCTTCGTGATTTCCTCGGAGAGAATAGTGCCCATAAAGTCGTCTACACCGCAGTTCAGGATCTCCAGGCCGAACTCATCACCATACTTCACCCACGATTGGATGTGTTCAACATTATCGAGGAACAGTCGCGAGACAGCGATGAGAAGTTCATCACCAGCCTTCGAGGCGCCGGACTCGACGACGCCGTCATCGCAGAGGCGAGTATTTTGTGGATGGAAGGGAGAGAGACGAATTCTGTGATGTTCCCCGTTCTGTCCTGCAGGTCGCATAGGACCTTCAAGTGCTCCACGCGGTGGGCCTCGTTCTCTCGGTGTGAACCGTCCGCTCTCGCGGTCGAATAATGGGCGCTACAGCGCACTGACAGGTGAGAATCGATCTCAACAGAAAAAAATAGCGTCACTGGAAATCTTGTAGCGATGGACAATCAACACAGTGTAGCCCGTTTGAGAGCGTGGTTGATGGCTATCCGTCCACAGACGCTACCGGCAGGAGCTTCCCCAGTCATCGTCGGCGTCGGTTTAGCGATTCACGATGGTGTGTTCGCTGTTGGACCTGCAGTTGCTGCGTTGCTCGGAGCGCTTTTTCTTCAGATAGGATCAAACTTTACGAATGATTACTACGACGCAATTCGTGGTGCTGACACAGAAGACAGAGAAGGATTTCAGAGGGTTACTCAGTCGGGTCTTATCTCTCCCAAGCGTGTCCAAGGAGCAATTTACGTGTCGTTCTCGCTTGCAGCACTCGTCGGTATCTACTTGGTATATATCGGTGGCGTGCCGATCATTGCTGTCGGTCTCCTCTCAATTCTTGCTGGATTCGCTTATACTGGCGGACCCTATCCGTTCGGGTACCATGGCCTCGGTGACCTGTTTGTATTCATCTTCTTCGGTTTGGTTGCGGTCACAGGAACGTACTACGTTCAGGCTGTATCGACGGTCGCTACCGTGGGTCCAATTCCGATTTCGATACCTGCAGGAACAGTCCCAGTTGCGGCAGTCGTAGCGAGTTTACCGGCGGCCGCGCTCTCGACGAACATTCTCGTGGTGAACAATATCCGCGATCTGGAAACCGACCGTGAAACGGGGAAGAGGACACTCGCTGTGAAGATTGGATACCAGTGGAGTAGAATCGAGTACACTGCCCTGCTCGCACTTTCCTATCTCGTTCCTCTCGTCTTCGCAGTATGTTGGCAGAGTGTGTTTCCACTTACTCCACTGTTGACGACGCCGCTGGCTTGGCGACTTTGGATGACAATCCGAGAAGAGACGACGGGAGAGGCGCTCAACCCAGCATTAGAACGGACAGGAAAGCTATTGCTTGCGTTTTCATTTTTGTTTGCATTCGGTCTCGCGACACCATCTCTCATATGAGAGTTGTTGAATAGAGTCTGTTACACTGGAAAATCAGGACAGTTCATTAAAGAGTACACTCAGTGTGTTTTTCGGCGACTTCGAGCTAATCCCTGATTTAGAGAGCCGGAAGAGCATATTACTCGGCGTTGGCTGTGAAGTGAATTAGTTTACTGCAGTGTATCCTCTTCTCTGTCATCTACACAAGACTGGATAGCCTTACACCCAGACATAACAAATTTACCATGCAAGATTTTAATAGATCGAACCACTCCCTTGGCGTATGGCCCCCTCCGAACAGGTGTCTCAGACAGCAGAATTCACTGTAGAGAATATAGGCGGTATCGACAGTTCCCACGTTTCGATTCCCCCTGGTGTGACCGTCTTGACTGGCAAGAATGCCACCAACCGGACGTCATTCCTGCAATCGATAATGGCCGCGATGGGAAGCACTCATGCGACTCTGAAAGGTGATGCCGACGAGGGTCGCGTCCAACTTGACCTCGATGGTGAAACCTACGAACAGACACTCACTCGTGCAGGTGATTCAGTCGCGTTCGATGGCGACGGCTACCTTAACGATCCCGAGGTGGCAGAACTCTTCGCGTTCCTGCTCGAAACCAACGAAGCGCGTCAGTCTGTCGCCCGTGGGGACGATCTTCGTGAGATCATCATGCGGCCTGTCGATATTGGAGAGATAAAGAATAAAATACGCGAATTAGAAGAACGAAAAGACGATATTAACGACGAACTAGCCGCTATCGAAGATAGAAAAACGGATATTCCGGATCTCGAACAACATCGGAAGCAGATACAGGAACAGATACGAGCCAAAAAGGACGAGCTTGCTGACAAAGAAGCAGAGATAGACGAAAGCAATCAGGACATTGAGACGAGTCGACAGGAACAAGAAGAGCTGGAAGACAAACTTGACGAACTTCGCTCAACGCGTTCAGACCTCGAATCGGTGCGGCGCCAAATCGAGACGCAAAACGAGAGTATCACGTCACTCAAGCAGGAACGGAGCGAGCTCGAAGACGACCTCGAAGAGTTACCCGAGACACCGATGGGCGATCACCAGCACCTCGAAACCGAGATCGAACAACTCCGCGAGAAACGCCAAACGCTGAATTCCCAGATCTCCGACCTCCAGAGCCTCATCCAGTACAACGAAGAGCGATTAGAAGAAGACGACTACGAGATACTCGAGACGCTTGATGCAGCTGATCAGTCTGAATCAACTAGTTCGCCAACGGATGAACTGCTCGGTAACGGCGGTAATTCAGTTACGTGTTGGACGTGTGGGTCGACAGTCGAGCGTAACCAAATTGAGGACACTGTCGAGCGTCTCCAAGAACGCCGACAGGACCTAATGCAAGACCTTAATGACGTCAAATCAGAGCTTGAAGATCTGAAAGCAGAGCAGCGTGAGGCCAAACAGCAACAAAATCGGCGTGAAGAGATCGAGCGCAAACTCGCGGACATCGAAGACGAACTTGAGAGCCGAGACACGCAGCTCGACTCGCTCAAATCCCAGCGCAAAGAATTAACCGACGACGTCGAAACGCTCGAAGCTGACGTCGACGACCTTGAATCCGAAGACTTCGAGGAAGTACTCTCACTCCACAAAGAAGCCAACCAACTCGAGTTCGAGATCGACAGCCTTGAGTCTGACTTAGAGGACGTCACTGAAGAAATCGAGGAGATCGAGAGTATGCTCGACCGTGCTGAAGACCTCCGAAACGATCGCGAGGACTTGGTCGAGCAACTGACTGACGAACGGACGAAGATCGACCAGATCGAAGCTGACGCCGTCGATGAGTTCAACGAACATATGGACGCGATTCTCGATATCTTAGCCTATGAGAACCTCGATCGCATCTGGATCGAGCGTGTTGAAGAAACCGTCCGTGAAGGTCGACAGAAGGTGGAGCAGACAGCGTTCGAGATCCATATCGTCCGAACGACCGAAGCCGGGGCAGCCTACGAAGATACCATCGAGCATCTGAGCGAGAGTGAGCGCGAGGTCACGGGGCTCATCTTCGCACTTGCAGGCTACCTCGTCCACGACCTCCACGAGACGGTCCCGTTCATGTTGCTCGACTCACTGGAAGCTATCGACTCGGTTCGAATCGCCCAGCTCGTCGAGTACTTCGAAGACTACGCTGAGTATCTCGTGGTCGCCTTGCTCCCGGAAGACGCACAGGCACTGGACGACGACGTGACCCGCGTCACCGCCATCTGATCGACGCGACTCACAGACACGATCGGTCTCCTTGCAATAGTTACCAGCCTCGCATACACGCTATCAGGTAGCGAATACTTCGGAAACATAGGTTTCCGACCAGCATGGAATCTCTGCTGGGAAGAAGGTGAGATCACTGAGGTTCGCCTCTCAGTGTCGCCCGTTCAGACACCGAGGGCAGTGTTTTAATGGACTGTCCCACGAATCGATAGATACCAGATAGCCCAGGTGCATACGAATGTGGTCAAATGACTCGCGCTCACTTCCGGACTGGATCATGGAGGCCTACGAAATCTTAGAGTCTGGGACTGAGTCCCCACAGAACGGAATATCTCGTGAAGAGGCTCAGAGACTGTTGCGTGCGGAAGAAGAGTTCCCAGCCGATCAAGCAGATACTGAGTATGCCATCGAACAACTGCTCGACAACGGCTGGCTCTATGAGGTTGAGGGCGAACTGCGTATCACCGACCCAGAACTCTAACGTGAACTGCCTCGGAGTTTAATGGTTCGAGGCACCGACTGCGTCTCGTCACCATGAGAGAGCGTCAGTCTTTCGAACAACCCCGGGCACTCGGCCTATCTCAACTGTAGAAATGGAATACTGCGGTTTCACGAGCATGTAGCGAGTGGATTACTAACCGTGCGTTGCGAGATTATACTTTGTCGTGTTGGGGCCGATAGATTTGCAAAAAAACAACGTTCTGAACCACCCCTTGCTCCAAAGAATCTCCAATATCCTACAATCCGTGAAATTTGGCTTGTTACGCATTCTCTTCTGGAGTTCGATTATCTTGCCATTATTATACATACCACTGCTAATCGCCGGCCTTGACAGTATTCAAGAGGTGCTACTTTTTTTCGGACTGCTTGGACTACACAGCATCATGTTGATTTGCGGTCGATTCTATCCTGACTTTTCTCACGACTAAAGTCGTGGGCTTTCTCTTCGATTCTCTGTAGCCCTAATGTTCGACAGTGGGATAAAGCGCTGTTAGCCGTCACCAGTTGGAGTCGGCCACATGATGTCGCAATTTGCTAGCCTCTTTGCACTCAAAACACTCTACGTCACCCATCGCGGCTCAAGGGACAGGTTCCGGTAGTCTTGCTTTCGACGTCGCCACATCTCTTAGTCAGCCTCAGATTCCGTCAGGATCACACCGTCGTGGACGGGGATCTGTATCAAGTGAAGAAACAGTCGATTACCATCAGCAATCTCCGAATTTGTGATTTCTTACCCATCTGAACTATCAGCGCTATTAATCAGCTACCGAATGAATATATGTTAACTACCCTACAATGATGGGAGAATACGACCAGAGCTGGCAGAGACGGACCCCCCTATGACGTCCGATGAGCAGTGGGATGACGTTAGCTTCGTCATCAGTTCTCGCTACCGCGTTGACACATTACAACGCCTCGCAGAGGGACCCGCGACACCGTCACTCATTTCTGATGAAACCGGACTCAGTATCGCACATATATCCCGAGCACTCCAAGAACTACGTGATTCGGATCTCGTCACGCTCTTGGTCTCTGAGGACCGCCGGAAGGGGCGTGTCTATGGCGTTACAGACGCGGGCAGGGAAGTCTGGGATACGATCGAGGCCCAGAATATGATCGACGCTGAGTGACACAGTTCATGGGGAAGCGAACGAACAGCTCAACCGCTTCCGTATCGCCGAAGCCATCATTGGACTCCAATTTGCGAATGGACATCGTTGAAAGATCGAAGTTCAACGGAACGCGATCTACCAGTGATCGTAGAGAGAGATCTACTACCAAGTGAATTGAAAAAGACCGCTTAGCAATCTCCAACTAAGTCCTCTTGCTATTCTGAGAGTGCTTTGGCCATCATCGAACCCCTCGTTAGTGGCTGTATACTTAGCAGGTGTGTCCCCGATACAATGCACTGGGCACCGGTATCCATATCGGGCCCTGTAACGGAGTCTGCGTCTGCGCACTATCGGCCCCCACTGATTGTGTGTGCCTGTTTGGCGGCCGTCCGGGTGATGTCCGCCCCCGGGCGGCCGACACGCCGCCCTCGTGATCCGCATGGCCCTCCAACAAGCGTGTCGTTGCGCCCTGCATGTGACTGGGCGAGCGCCTGGCATCGTCATTTCCTCACCGCCACGTTCGGAGCCTCGTCGTCGATACACGGCCGCCACTTACCGAATTTCGTTCGACTTTCTTGTGGGATGCCGGGGTCGCAGTCTGCGTTGAAGACTCATCGAACGGTGTCCTCGGGCATTGCGTCGGCGCCCTCGACGGCCATATACCAGCGGGCGCCGTAGTTGGTGTAACCGTTGGACTGGTTGACCGTGAAGTGGTCTGCAGTCGATCAGTCGAGGTGGCTACTCGTGGGATAGATTAACAGCTAGGTGCCGGTATCGACGTCGTCAAGGCAGGGTGCAATGCGGTCGGGCTAGCGGATGTCTGCGGAGTGGCGGACATCGCCGGGCTGCGAGATTTTTAGCTCCGTTGCCGAGTGCGCTTACGATCGAGGATTTCGAGGAAGGTGTCGGTGGCAAACGTCTGGGTGTCCAGACACCCCAGAGAGACTCCTGGCGCCGCATGTACACGCGAGCGGAGTGGTAACGACGCTCAGCAACGACCTATTCCACAACTTCCCTGCTAAGTTCGACAGCGTGGCGGACCTACACGTGGCTAACACCGACGACCTCCAGCGCGTCGACAGTATCGGCAACAAGACGGCTGAGAAGCTTCAGCACGAGCGATAGTTGGGTGCGAGTCTCGTAGAGACTGCTCAAACCACTCGGGACAGTTGCAGGTAATCCCACTATGAGTAGGAGACATTCACAGCGGGCATACGAGTGGTAACTGCCTGTCTGTGAGACCCTCTTACCAGTACACAGTGCTGCGTGAACTCAACTCACGCAAGTCATATGTGTCTATGAGAATGACTGTCGCCTAATGGAACGAGTACAATACCATTGTGCAAGTTGTAGCAGGAAATTGAGCTATCAGACCACGAAACACACTGGGTGCCCAAGTTGCGGTTTCCTCCCGACTCACAGCGCTGACTAACGCTGGAAATCGATAACTGCGAGCGGAGAAGCTCTCGAAGAGTATCGGCGGCGCTGAAATACCTGGTCACAGTTGCTCTTGACAGCCGTTGATGAAAGACTGGAGCCGGGACCCGACAGTTGGCTCAACGCTTAAGAGGATACTGTGACACACTTCGTGTGGGAGTTGGAATACGAACGCCTTCTCGTGGTAGTGGATGAGACACTGCTTGCTCCCGAGAGGAGCCTCCGAAGTCATGTCGCTGGCAGAGTAGCCACATCCTAAGATCTACGCCTGCATTCAGCACTTGGCCTGTGGTGGGCGAGCATCTGTTCCACGGACAGTTACGGTACCAAACCTATCCTCTCATGTGAATAAAAACAAGTGGCAATGGCACAACGTGTTAGATACGTTCGAGAAGGGGACGCTTCACCGTCGATAGCGGTAATCCAGGCTGTGTCCGGCTGTGAAGATGTCGATGAATCCGAACTGCCGCCACTGCATGACACCATCGACACCGATGCGCTCGACGCCCTGTTCACGAGCTGGCCCAACCCATCCGCACAACTGGACGGACATGTGAGGTTTCAGTACTGCGAATACACCGTCAATGTCCACTCAGACGGGTATTTGACTCTCGAGGCAGAGTGAAGCCTCCGCCTGTAGAGATTCACTGTGAAGCCACGGACACGTCTACTGTTACCTGTGTCGCCCCAGCTTCACCACGTCAAATGTTCACGTGTTTTTAAATTAGAGGAGCAGATAATCGTACACTAGAGGGACAATACCTTCATTGAGAGAGGGTTCGCGTTCATGCCAACCACCAATTCCAGCCCCGAACGAGCTGCAACGTGGCTCCAACCAGACCAGATCCAACGGCTGCGGACAGCCTGTTACGATGAGTCCTTTCAGCCCCAGTTTCGACAACGGAACGAGGCGATCATCACATTACTCTACGACGTTGGTCTCCGTGTCAGCGAACTCGTCGAACTCGACGTCGACCAACTTAACCTCGAGAGCGGTGAACTGTCTTTGCCGTGTGCTAGACAACCACCGCCACAACACTCGGAATCGACATCCAGTGTGACAATCACACTGGATCCAGCTCACTCGCTGGGGACAATACGCCTGCTCAAATCGTATCTCTACAACCGGGATATCGAGACTGCTATCCTATTCCCATCCAGAGAACGAGACCGTTTGACGCCGAAAGGGATTCGAGATATCGTCACCAAGACCGCCGAAGCCGCTTCCCTCCGCCCGTATACACTCCGTGACCGAGGCGAAGCAACTGACGTGTCTCCACAGACGCTCCGGCATGGAACTGCCTGGAGACTAATCAACGCCGAAGAGCGATCAATGGCAGCTGTTCAAGATCGACTCCGCCACACCGCTCGGTCCACGACGAGGGAACTCTACGGCCATTTCCAATCTAAACCGTCTGAACCAACCACTACGGACAGCGAGGAAGCACATGATCGCCTCGACGAGTCGACGCTGATCGACGGGATTCTCGACGCCATCCCCGAGATCGTGTATGTGTTCGATACGAACGGCCAGATGCTGTGGTGGAACGAGCGCCTCCCGACGGTGACTGGCTATTCGGATGCCGAGATTGCCACGATGCACGCACTGGAGTTCGTCCCCGATAGCGATACGTCACGGCTCGCCGAGGCTATATCAAACGTCGTCGAACAGGAGACCGTCGAAACGGAGGAATCACTCCTCGTGACGAAGGACGGGACGCAACTCCCCTACGAGTACAACGGTGCTCCACTCACCCGCGGGGATGGAACGGTCTGGGGGCTCGTCGGGGCAGGGCGCGACATTAGTGCCCGAAAAGCGGCGGTACAGGCGGCCGAACGTGAACGGGAACGGTTCGACCTGTTCGTCGACGCGGTCACGGACTATGCGATATTCCTCCTTGATGCCGATGGACGAATCAGAACTTGGAACAGCGGCGCCGAGCGAATTAAAGGGTATTCCAAATCAGAGATACTCGGTGAGCACTTTTCAGTCCTCTATCCAGAGGAAGCCGTCGAGAACGGCGTTCCGGAATCGTTACTCGAAGAGGCAAGCACCGAGGGACACGTCGAAGACGAAGGCTATCGAGTCCGCAAGGACGGCTCTACCTTCTGGGCGCACGTGACCATCACGGCACTTCACGAGAACGGTGAACTGCAGGGATTCGCGAAGGTCACACGTGACATGACAGAGCGGCGGGAACGTGAACGCGAGATCGAACGCCAGCGCGACGATCTGGAGCGGCTGAATCGAGTCAACACCGTCATTCGCGACATCGGAAAAGCGCTCGTAAAGGCTGGTGACCGGACCGCTATCGAAGAGGCAGTCTGTGACAGACTCGCGACCGTGGATGCGTACGCCGCTACGTGGATCGGAGAACCACAGTCGCCAGATCGGTATCTTACACCCCGTTCGTGGGCCGGACTCGGCGATGGCGACCTCAATGAGCTACTCGACGTGGTCGAGAACGACAACGCGACGGTGTGGCCGTCTGAGCAAGCACTCCAGACGGACGACATCTGTGTGGGTCGAGACTGGTCGAATCGTCCGGTATCCAAAGCAGCCAGCGACGTTCTCTCGATCGATGGCGGCAGTGTTCCCATCGCTATCCCGATACCGTATCGGGAGACGCTCTATGGTGTCCTCGTCGTGTATGCCGACAACTCGATCCCTATCGGTGAGCGCCACCAGACAGTACTCGCGGAACTCGGCGAAACGATTGGACACGCGATAGCCGCAGTGAAGCGGAAAGAGGCACTCGCCGCGGATCGTGTCGTCGAACTCGTATTCGAATGTTGGGACGACCAGCAGTTCTTCATCCAAACTGCCACAGAACTAGAGGCGACAGTATCGCTTGAGGGTATCGCGAGGCGAGACGACGCCTCGTATCTCGAATACTTTACCGTGACGGGCGCATCTCCGACGGCCGTTTCAGAGACAGCGAATCAACTCGAGAGCCTCAATCATGCACGAGTGATCAATTATCAAAATGGTAACTGTCTCTGTGAGATCGGTGTGGACGAGTCATCGATCCTCACAGTGATTGCAGAGATGGGCGGGACTGTCACTGAGATGACCGCAAAAAACGGAAACGGAACCGTTCGTGTCGAAATCCCACAGACGGCCGAAGTGGGTCGTATAATCGACATTCTCGAGACGACGTTGGCAGAGATTGAGCTACGGGCGAAGCGGACTGTCGATAGACCGATTCAGACTGGACATCGATTCCACTCGACGATCGACGAGCGATTGACGGACAAACAACGCAATGCGCTCGAAGCCGCCTATTTCGCCGGGTTCTTCGAACGGCCGCGCCTAAGTACCGGAGACGATATAGCGAATTCACTCGGGATTTCACCCTCGACGTTTCATCAACATATCCGTGCAGGGTTGCAAAAACTCCTCACAGCCTCGGTCGAGGCAACCACAGACGAGGGCCTGTGACTGCCAATACCGGATTAGTGTGGTGACATTGCTACCGACCTAGAGTGAGAGGTACAGTGTATGCGAAAGCAAGAGCTCATCCACATCCACTGCCTCCTCGCCGTGATACGTCGACATCTCGTTAAAGGGAACGAGGTCGAGATACCGGCAGATGCGTTCGAGACATACGATTCTCAGGATGTCGGCCCAGCGGCGATCGCCGAACGGAAAGACGTTCATGCCGAGGCAGTCGGCCATTTGTTGGATGGGGTCGCTGTGACGTTCGCTACCCACCGGAGTAGCGCAGATGAGCCGACAGTCTCTGCAGAGTCGCCTGGCTCGTCCACGTCAAAATCATAGCTCTACCGGATTGGTAGGGTAATAGCACTATGCAGCGTCACGCCAAAATCGAGAATGGCCGGTCTGGCAATGTACCTCCCCACACCGGCTGGGTTCCACCCCCACGTGCCATCCACCCCCTTCCCTGCCCTTTCTTTCTGCTTGCAATGTTTGACTGGGACTGACTATCTCAACGAGAGCTCTCGCTCCAACAGAATGATCAACTAACCACGAGCGTAATGTTGATGGTGAAAGTGTTTTCTACGAATCGATAGGTTGAGCAGAGGCTTGGTCTTGAGCTTAGCTGGTTCACAGTGATAGTCTCGCTTTTAAATCGTGACCGGAGCCAGTATGCCCCAGTCTGCCCGACGAAGTTTGCGAGCCCGCAGTTGAAGTTGGTGCTGCACGGGCGTCCGATTCTGATGCTTCCTCTCGTAGGCTAGGTATTCTTGGACCATCTCGATAAAATTCCGAAGACGTACATACCCGCAGAGCAGTTCGATTGCGGTGGCAGCGGGAAGGACAGTATCGACATCCGGAGTGTCTGTCAGCGAAGCGTAGACGTTCACTGCGAGTTGCCTGTACCACCTGTCGTCTGGTTCGGCTACAATCTCGTGCGCGAGGCGGACTCTGCGTTCATCCGCATCACTGAGAACTTGGTCGAGATGTGCGTCTATTTTCGACTGTGGGACTATTTCTGAATGGGTCACTGCGATCAATCTCCATCTGCTGAGGCCTCAGTGGCGGTTTTGCTGAGGTTGAGTCGAGATTCCGTGAGTGTTGTCTCTTGCCACGCTCCACGCTGATACCACACGTAGGCGATTGTTGCTCCCGCAACGTTCGAGATAGAGAACGACAGCCAGATTCCGAGTTCCCCGAGTGGGCCAGCAGCAACCCACGCAATCGGGAAGCGGATGACGCCCAGCATCAGCACGGAGATAGCCGCGGCAGTGAGCGTCTTCCCCGCACCCCGAAAGCTGCCTGTGTAGGCCCGCATAATGCCGATAAACCCGAAGGTCAACGCGACATACCGGATGAACTGGGTGGTGATCTCGACGACGTCGGGGTTTGTCGTGAACAGATCGGCGATCGGTGCTGCGGTCACCCAGACGAGTATACCCGCGACGGTCAGCACGCCGAAGAGCACCTTCGCTGCGAGCCCTGCTGCCCGTTCTGCCCGGTCTGGTTTGTTGGCCCCCATGTTTTGACCGGTCATCGTTTCCACTCCGCGGGCGACGGCGATAGCTGGTAAAAAGATAACCGAGAACACGCGCGTCCCGATCCCGTAGGCGGCGACCACCGTGTCCGGAAAGAGGGCGACGATGACCAACAGCAAGTTCATCGATAACGCCCGTCCCGTACCCTCAATCGATGCTGGCAGGCCGATGCGGACGAGCCGCCGGAGGTACGAGAGATCCGGGATCATTTCCCGGAGATGGATCTGAACCCCACGGTTTCCGCGGAACATGATTGCGAGCCCAACGAGCAGGGCAAGTGCACGCGAGAACACGGTTGCGATGGCGGCGCCCTGGATCCCGAGTTCGGGAAAGGAGAGCGTACCGACGAGCGGCGCGTTCTCTACGACAGTCCACCCGAAGATCAGGAACGGGTCGATGATGATATTGAGTACGACCGAGCCGAACATGACGAGCATGGGCGTGATCGTATCGCCGTACCCGCGCATGAGCGCAACGAAGACGAAGAAACCGAACATGAACAGTAGGCCCAGCGAGATGACCTCCATATAGCCGGTCGCCATCGGCAGGACATCCTGCGACGCGCCCAATAGACTGAGGAACGTCTCAACGCCGAAGTAGCCCACGACGCCGAGGAGGATTGATACAATGACCGCAAACGTAACCGTCTGCGAGGCGGCGTACTCGGCTTCGCGTTCCTCGTCTGCACCGGTAAATTGGGCGACGAGCACACTGCCGGCGACGGAGATCCCCATCCCGAGGGAGATGAGCAGGAACACCATCGGGAACGCGAAGCTGATCGCCGCCAGGGCATCCGTGCTATACTGACCGAGCCAGAACGTGTCGGCGAGGTTGTACGCCGTCTGGAAGAGGTTCGTCACGACAATCGGCATCGACAGGAAGAACAGAGGCTTCCCGATGTCACCCGTAGTGAGATCGAACTCGTCGGGCCCTCTGAACAGAGAGGAAATACGATTTCGAACCCCCATCAGTGGGCCGCCTCCGATGGCTCGTCTGCGAAAAGCTGTCTTTCAGCGTACCGTGTTATCATTTCGTAGAGTTTCTCGGATGAGTACCCCACGGCGACACGCCGCGTATGGGCACCCGTGATGGCAGTCACGAGGAAGTCAGCGGCGGCGGCCGGCTTGACCGTTGCATCGAATTCGCCCATCTCGATGCCAGCCGCGATGATCTCACGTAGCCGGTCGAAGAGTACCTCATCGAAGCTGGCAAGTTGCGTCTGAAGGGCGTCGTTGTACGGTGCTTGTGCTTTCACTTCCAACAATGCGATTCGGATCTCTTGGTCAGGCCCAGCGTCTTCGTCAGTGAGTACCGTGTCAAGGAGTGCATAGAGTTGTTCACGCGGCGTACCACCGTCGATTGACAGAAGCTGCGCAGTGTATTGGTCGTACAGAAAGTCAAGAAACTCGATCAAGAGACCCTCTTTGCTATCGTAGTGGTGATAGATGGATGCTTTGCTCCGATCTGCCTCGTCAGCGATGCGTTCGAGAGTGAGATCAGCGTAGCCGTGCACGCAGAGAACCCGATACGTTGCTTTCAGAATTTCGGTAGCTGTATCATCATCCATTGCGGTGACTACCATAACTTACTAACTAGTTAGTCAAAACTCTTTGGCCGCAGTGATAGAATGGGAGTTACTGATTAGCTGAGATCTCTAACGGGGCATTAGCTAACTAATTAGTTAGTAATTCTTCGGGAATCATCGTGTGGTCACAACCGTTATCCAACCAAAGCCTAAATCAATATCAATGGCCGACCCCTCAGATCGGACTTTTTCAGAACCTGACGAAGCGATCATGGAGGCGACCTACAGGGCACTTCGCGAACACGGGTACGCCGAGCTCACGATTAAACGGATTGCAGACGAATACGGGAAATCCACTGCTGCAGTGCATTATTACTACGACACGAAGGACGAACTCCTCGCGGCCTTTCTCGATTATCTCCTTGAACAGTTCGTCGATTCGATACACGATGTCGAAACGACTGACCCGGAGGAACGACTGGAATTGCTGCTCAACGAACTCCTCGTCAAACCACAAGAGAATCCTGACCTCTCGATCGCGTTGCTGGAAATGCGGAGTCAGGCGCCGTACAAGGAGGCATTC
The DNA here is from genome assembly GCF_019599465.1 of Haloarcula rubra. GTDB lineage: Archaea > Halobacteriota > Halobacteria > Halobacteriales > Haloarculaceae > Haloarcula > Haloarcula rubra. The sequence goes on along the minus strand of NZ_RKLR01000012.1, from coordinate 22,303 downwards.
AGCGAGCGCTTCCAGCAAAACGATGAGTACATTCGGTACATGCTCAAAGCAGTAATCAATCACGGAATGGACGAAGACGTGTTCGAAGATGTCGACGCTGACCACGTAACTCGCTCACTGATGACTATCGTCGATGGTGCCCGGACTCGGGCAGTGGTGTTGGATGATCTCGAGGAACTCGAAACGGCACGGCAGACTGCGAGTGAGTACGTCGATGCGATGTTACTGTGAATCCCCTGGGGGTGAAGGCCCAAGGCTTCTATGACGCATTTCGCAGACACCGCGTGAGTGTGCTTGAGAGACCACGTTCCTTCGTGGAGCGGGGTCTATAGTCTATACAACATCGGGTTACCAGTTGCTCAGTATTGGGCACACGATTGATAACGCAAAAAGATACGACCGCTGACCACTGTCCGGTCGATAACCTGATACTTCCGCTAGTAGCCGAGGTGCTCGCGGATGAGAACAACCGTAGTACGGTCGTCTTCGAGTTCTTGGCGGAGAATAAGCTGTTTGGCAATCGCGGAGTCGACGCCATATGCCTCCTTCGCACGCTCGTTTTCCAGGGGGTAGGCCACGGTCTCCAGTCGGTCTAGCGCGTCGTCGAGCGTCGGCACGATCTTGTTCACACCACTGACAATGACGACGTTACTGGCAGCGAACGGATAGGCACCGATGCGGCTCCCCGATCGGTCCGCCGCGACGAGTTCGCCGGTCTGGGAAATGCCGTTAATGCCACCGAGGAAGTAGTCAGCCGTTTGCGACTCTCTGCGAGCAGCTTGGCGCTGAGCGTCGTCGTCGATGCTCCAGATCTCGTCGGGGAGACTCGCCCAGTCGTGATCCCCTTCACTCAGGTACTCCACGAATCCTATCTCTTCAAGTGTGGTCGAGTGGCCGTTCATCACAGACGTCTCTGCAGGGATGAGTGACTGAAGCTCCGCAAGAGCATCGTCAGCTGAATCAACGACGATAACATCGAACCCGTTCTTTTCAAGGCTCTGAACAGTTTCCTCAATGGCCTCTTCGGAGGCCAGTTCGTCCAGTGATTCGTCAACATCCGCGTCGTCTACGTAATCTGATTTCTGTTGAGACATATTATTTCGCGTTAGGTATAACAGCATCTACAGGGAGGAGTAATTAGTACAAAAGTGCTTGCGGACACCGGTGTCAGGTAGTTACATCGGTGACACTCCTCTTACTGTAAACACCTCAAGTGGAGACATAGCTGGTAGTACAGGAGCGACAACAGGTAGTGAAACTACAACGGAGACTGGAGTTCTCTGTGGCTGGGGAGTGACATCGTCAGAAACTGCATTCAGTCAGCAGTGTGGGAAAGAACTCGAAAGCACACCGTGTGACTGCGGGTTTGAGTCTAACACCACAACCGTTGTCGAAAGCATTCTGAAAAGAGCGCGCCCAAGGAACAGTGGGCAGGATCTCAGAATAGCGAGATGCCAACGCTGTAGGGCCACACCGTGCCCGCGGCAGCCAGCAAGGCAAGCGCACCGCCGGCCATCACGACGTTCTTCAGGAAGCCGGTCATCTCGTCTTGCTGCTGGTCTTCGGGGACGGCCCAGAAGTTGTGCATCGTCACCGCCGAGACAAGTAGGAACGTCGCCAGTGCGCCGGCAGCTAGTGCCGGGAACACACCGAGGATAATGCCCAAGCCGCTGAAGACGAGCAGACCCCCGCTGGCGTAGACGGCTAGTCCTGGCGCTGGCAGGCCCTTCGCCTCGGCGTAGGGAGTCATCTGCTCGGCATTCAGGAAGTGGTTCAGGCCCATGAACGCGAGGACACCACCGAACAGCATCCGCGCAAGCAGGAAAACGACCGCGCCGGAAGCCGTATCAAACACCATCATTCGGGCACCTCCCTCGGCGCCGTCGTCTGTCTCCAATCTGACCGTCGCTGGAATTGTGATTTCATTACGTTACCTAGTTCGTATTTGAACCTATATATCGCTTCCCGGACATAGAGGATAGTAGGTTACACGGATGTCATCAGAAGTCTGGTGCGCGAGAATCGGCGGACAGAGAAGGTCTGCAGGCTTGCCATTTTGATGATATCAATAAGGGTGACAGAGAGGGATGCGGCCTACAAAGATACGATCAAGCGCCTGGGTAAGAGGTCACGGGTCTTATACAGAACAAGGAGAATACCCGCGTGTTTAGGCGCGGGATGAATCCGCCAACCCCTCCACAATCCATTGTCGATAGCAAGCCCGGATATTCAACCGGTCTTCAACCCAATATTTCACAATAGAAGCGAGTATAAGCGATTATACAGGCGTTCAGGATGCTGGAAGTCCACCGAACCCACCGAGCGAAAATCCTCAACCACGCGCAGGTAGAGGACTCGCTCGACCGGCACGGGTGGAGTGCCAGCAAGCTCTGGAACGTCGCTAACTACCACTCCCGAGACGTATGGGAGGAGACGGGCGAAATCCCCGACCACGAGGGGTTGAAAGACGAGTTGAAAGGTCACGACAAGTACAAGGGACTGCACAGTCAGTCCAGTCAGCGGGTTCTGGAGGAACTCGCTGAAGCCTTCAGCTCGTGGTACTCCAGTGATGATGACAGGGACAATCCGCCCGGCTACCGCAAACGCAACTACTACGACGACCAAGGCCGCCGCGTCCACGAAGAACACCCTCGTAGCACGGTGACGTGGAAGCAGAACGGCATCCGCCACGACACCAATAACAACCGCGTTAGACTCTCCAAAGGAACGAATCACAAGGAACACCCCCGAGCGTGGGAATACATCCTCGTCGAATACGAGACACGGCCCGGCGTAGAGGTTGAAAACCTGCAACAAGTCAGGGCCGTCTACGACAATGCAACGGAACGGTGGGAACTCCACCTTGTCTGCACAGACGAAATCGACACTCCCGACGCTCCCGGCAACGAAACTGCTGGTATCGACCTCGGCATCAGCAACTTTGCCGCCGTCGCCTACAGTACCGAGGGCGCCGATCTGTACCCCGGAAATCGGCTGAAACAGGACGGGTACTACTTCCCGAAAGAGATCGCCAAGTGCGACGAATCCGGTGGTGAACGAGCCACTCGTCTCCACGTGAAGTGGTCGGAGCGCCGCACCCACTTCTTCCACAGTCTCGCCAAACACATCGTTGAACGGTGTGTCGAGAAGGATGTTGGTCGTATCAACGTCGGGGACTTGGAAGGCGTCCGCGAGGACGAAGACGGCGAGTCGAAGAACTGGGGAAAGCACGGCAACCTTGACTTACACGGCTGGGCGTTCGACCGGTTCACCAACATCCTCGAATACAAGGCAAAAGTCGAGGGCATCACGGTCGTGGAAGTGTCCGAGCGAGACACGAGCAAGACGTGTTGCGTTTGCGGGAGGGAAGACGACAGTCAGCGTCTTGAGCGCGGGTTGTACGTCTGCGAGCCGTGTGATGCAGCGTTCAACGCTAACGTGAATGGGGCGGAGAACATCCGTCTCGACTTGAACCAAAGTAACTCCAAGTCTTCGACCAGTTTGGACGAGGATAGGAGTATCGGCTGGTTGGCACAGCCCGGAGTCTACCTTTACGACTTGTCCAGCGGATTCCAACCGCAGGAACAAGTGGTAGACTGCAGACCGTAATATCCCAATCCAGCGGTGCGGTGCCGTGGGATTCCTCCGCCTGAAGGCGGAGGAGGATGTCAACGGCGATTCTGAAGATTACGCTAATGTTTCATGACGGCGCTGTTCTTCGAAGATACAGCGATACCAGGGACTCGGACGGTCGTTGGACTACTCAAGCCAGTCTGCTCCCCATTCATCTAAAGCATCAAATACGGGGCAGAGATCGCCCCCCTTCTCGGTCAACGTGTAATAGCTTGCAACTGGTGACTCCAACTCCTTGCGGTTGTCGATGAATCCTTCCTCCTCCAGATCATTAAGGACGCGAGACAGTGTATAGGAACTCGCTCCCGTCGACCGCTTGAGTTCGTTGAACCGCTTTTCTCCATCTCGTAAATCGTTGAGTATGACGAGTTTCCACTTCGACCCCACCTCTTCAACTGCTCCGACGACGTTACAGACGTCTGCATTTCGCCGCTCAACGTCGGTCTTTTCCTCCGAATCACCCTCGGGTGGTTGGGTCGACATAACCTACTCACATGGTTGTTGCCTGAGCTATAAGAAGGTTTGCCTACAAACTAGGTAATGTAATGGAACTACAAAACGCAACTGTGCTGGTAACCGGTGCTACCGGGAATATGGGCCCGTATGTGACGGACGCGCTCATTGATCGCGGTGCCAACGTCGTCGGTACCTACGTTACCGAAAGTGCAAGAGACGGTGTCGAGACGCGGGCCGAGTACGCCGACGCAGTGTCGTACCACCAGGTCGATCTAACCGATCAGGCGGCGGTCGAAGCATTCGCCGAGACTGTCGCCGGCAATCTCGGGCCGGTCGATCATATCGTCGGCCTCGCCGGGGGGTTCTCGATGGGCGGCATCAATGATACCGACGGTGATGTGTTCGAAGCCGCGCTCAATCGGCACGCGAAAACGGCCTTCCTGACTGTCAAGGCCTTTGCGGACCACCTCAACGAGCACAGCGGTGTCGTCCTGTTCAGCTCGGACCGGGCTATCGAACCTGTCGGCGGTACGCTCGCGTACGACGTCGGGAAGGGCGCTGTCCGCACGTTGGCCGAATCGCTCGACGTCGAACTCGATGGCCGCGTCAACGCGATCGCTCCGTTCCTCATCGACGTTCCCGGGAATCGCGAAGCGATGCCGGATGCGGACTTTTCCGAGTGGACCGCACCCGAAGCCATCGTCGACGAAGTACTCCATCTACTCTCGAATGAGGGAGTCACGGGGCAGATTGTCCAGATGACTGGCGGCCAGTCAGAGGTGGAGATCTAATGGCCCAGACCGTGTCACATCAGCAGTCGTCCGAGACGGCTAGGCGGTGGAGTCTTGCCATCGTTCGACTCGCCCTCGGGATTCCGATGCTCATCTCTGGCGTTGGCAAAGTGTTCGCAATCGGGCCGAAGTCGATGGGCATCTCGGGGTTCACGGGCTTCTTGGCGAGCCTCGGCGTTCCGCTTCCAACGATTGCGGCATGGGGTGTCGGTCTCCTCGAACTTGTCGGCGGCATCTTGTTGCTGGCCGGCCTGGCCGTTCGAATCGTAAGTGTGGTAATCGCCATCGATATGCTCGTCGCGACACTGCTGTTCCACCTACCCAACGGGTATCCAGCCGCGAGTAATGGTATCGAACTGACGCTCACACTCACCTTGATCGCAGTAGCGCTTTCTCTGAGTGGCCCTGGAGCACTCTCGATCGAACACGTGCTGTTCGACCACGAGGACAGCTCTTCTGATTCGTCTCAGGCGCGGGTCGTAGATAGATAAGCAGCGCCCACATCCATTTTATTGACTTCAATGAATACAGAAACACTCCCACAGGAAACACATATCGGACGGACAGCGCTTCGCGTCTCGGAGCTCACGGAAATGGCCGAGTTCTACCGGGACGTCGTTGGACTCAGCGTTCTCAGTCACGCCGACACGACAGCCGTTCTCGGTGTCGAGGAGACCCCGCTGCTCGTCCTAGAGCACGACCCGGATGCACTCTCCCGACACCAGTCGGGAGCAGGCCTCTTCCACAACGCGTTCAGGGTTCCCTCGCGTGAGGCGTTGGGCGATGCATTAGCCCGCATCCGGGAGCATTGGCAACTCGGCGGTGCATCCGACCACGGCGTCAGTGAGGCACTGTACCTTACTGACCCGGAGGGCAACGGCATCGAGATCTACCGAGATTACCCACGTGAGGACTGGCCTCTCGGTGACGGTGGGCGCGTTCGGATGGGAACGTATCCCCTTGATCTGGAATCTGTAGAGGCTGTTGCCGCCGGTAAGTCAGGACTTCCTGCTGGAACGGACGTGGGGCACGTTCACCTCGAAGTGTCTTCACTGGAGGTGTTCAGCGACTTCTACGTGGACACCATCGGGTTCGATGTACAAACGGAAGTGCCAGCCGCACTCTTCATCGGTGCTGGCGGATACCACCATCATATCGGTGCGAACACGTGGAACCATCGATCAACGCCAGCCGGCGGCACAGGTCTATCTTGGTTTGAAGTGGTCCTTCACGACACAGAGACACTCGACGAAGTCCATGAGCGAGCCGCGGACAGTCAGTATACAGTCACTGAGACGGGCGACGGTATCGCCGTCACAGGGCCGGACGGAATTAAGGTGCGATTCCGGGTCTGAACGCAGCTTTAGTTCTAATCAGTCCGCTCTCCAGAATATTCTGATCGCCCGAGAGAATGATTGTTGGTCAATAAGCAGCTTAGCTGAACGACTGATTTGCGGCGTCATAGAGATGCAAGGTGGATACCTGCGCCTTTAGGCGCAGGAGGAAACCGACACTCCCTCCACCAAGCACCGTCGATGGCAGGGCGACTCCCTAATTAAGACATAAAAACGCTCGGTGTTTTGTGAGGTATATGGAGGTCCGTCGAACCGTCCCCGTCAAGCTCGACGTGGACGATAGCGACGCTGACCTTCTTCGGGCGACAATCCAGCAGTTCCTCGATTCAGCTAACTACATCGTAGACGTTGCGTCCGAAGGAGAGTACGTCGAGACACGGAAGTCCGTACTCCATGAAGAAACCTACAGCGACGTGCGCGACCGAACCGAGCTACACAGCAACCACGTTCAGTCCGCACGCGACCGCGCTGTAGACGCGCTCAAAAGCGTCGTATCGAAGTGGAAGAAAGGAGAGTACGCTTCGCTCCCGACGTTCACGACCCCGTTCTGTGAGTACAACCAGCGCAACGCAACGTTCTACGACGACCACGCCACGCTGTCTACTGTTGACGGGCGTGTCACCGCCGAGTACATCCTTCCCAACGAGGACCGCGACACACCCCACGCAGAGTACCTGTTCAACGAGGACTACGAACGAACAGGTGCGACGCTCCACGAGCGAGACGACGGACTCTACCTCCATATCCGAACAAAGGCGGATGTGGACACCCCCGAACGCTCCAAGAACGGAACGGTTCTTGGGGTAGACCTCGGGGTTGAGAACATCGCTGTCACTTCGGCAGGGACGTTCTGGTCTGCCGACGAACTCAACCACTGGCGTACTGAGTACGTTGAGCGCCGTCGGTCGCTTCAGGAGTGTGGGACGCGGTGGGCACATGAGAACGTCCAGTCGGTCGGTGAGACGGAGACATGGCGGTTCACACAGGAACTACACCGCATTGCGAACGAGCTTGTCGAAGAAGCGGTCGAGAACGACTGCTCGCACATCGCCTTCGAGGACTTGACCAACATTCGAGAGCGAATGCCGAACGCACGGAAGTTTCACGAGTGGGCGTTCCGAAGTTTGTACGAGAACGTCGAGTACAAGGCTGAAGAACGCGGTATTTCGGTCGAACAGGTGAATCCTGCGTACACGTCACAGCGGTGCTCGACGTGCGGGTTCACCCACGGCGGGAATCGCCACCAAGAGTCGTTCGCGTGTCAGCAATGCGGGTACGAGAACCACGCTGACTACAACGCCTCGAAGAACATCGGACTAAAACTCCTTCGCAACCAAACTGGAGGCGAGGGAGGCGCACCCGTAGGCGTGCGCTTGAACAGCGGGATGGTGAACACGAACGGAGTCACATCCGTGCCAAATTTGGCTTGAGTGGGAGTCCACGCTGAATGCCACGGCCTTCAGGCCGTGGTAGCTTACCCCGCTCGATTGGAACTGTGACCTCCTGAACCGTTTTAGGGTATTTGAGCCGTTCGACGATGTTCTGGTCGATGTCAAGATGGTCGGAAACACGGTACAGCTGTCGACGGGCCGTTTGAAGTGCCGATCCCGGCTCGGACGATTCTACCGTCGCGTCTTCTGATTCGCCGCGTGAGCTATGGGTTTTGGAAGCCATGGTCATTCAAGCGGGGTTCGACGGTTTCGCATCGGGCCACTGCAGTCGGGGCACTGGCCGGGACTGGTCTCTGCGAAGATGACATTGCCACACTCGAAACACTCGTACGGTGTTTCTTCGTCTGGTTCAGGATCGACATTCCTCATGATGAATTCACGAGCGCCGATCGGTGGATCGGAAGCACTCTGATAAATCGTAATAAGTGTATAAGGGAATAATGAGATGTTTGTTAAAGAACCCTATTCTGAACTAGTTGTTTGTTATTGAACCCTACTAACAGAGGCTGCGATGGGGTGGTTATACTCTTCGAAGAGCGTGGCAAACAGTTTCCGCTGAACCGTGCGGGCGTGTTTATAAAATGCAGGCGGGGAGATACCGAGTGTCTCTGCAACATCTTCGCCAGTGCTCTCACGCGGTGACTCGAAGAACCCACTGTAGTACGCCGTCTGGATCACTTCCAGCTGTCGCTCGGTCAGTTTCTCGAGGAACGTCGCGTAAAGGTCGCGTTCTGCGGTCTGATCGAGCGTCTGTTTGGAGCGGAGTTCGACGGTCGAGAACGCCTCACGGACGAGTTGTGTGATCGTTCGAACATCTATACTATCCGGAATATCGATGACGAGCGTTGTCGTGGTGGGGTTTGCCGTCGCTTTCCGGAAGACAGCACCGTGATCAGCCAGCTCCAGAGCCAGAAACGGTTGAGTGAGCCGAAGCCGCAAGACACCCCCATCACCATCGGTACTGATCTGTTGGACATCGTCGATTGCGACTAGCTGTGCAGCGGTGTCTGCAACGTCAGCCAGAGCTGCGCCCTCGACAGTAACGAACACGTAGTTCCCCTCGGTTGACCGCTGGACGCCACCCTGATATGTGAGTGTGCACGCTGTGTCCCGTGCAAGCCGTGTGAGGACGAACGCCGGATCGTCGATGACGAACTCGACACGCGTCATCGAGGTCGAGAGCAGCGCATTCTTCCGCTCGATCGCGCTGAGAGCAGACGCGATGGTTTCACCGAGTTCACCCAGGACAGCTTTCGTCGTCTCGTCGAACGCATCCCGGTCTGGAGCGTAGACTGTTAGGACACCGTGCATGAGGTCGTTGTACACGAGCGGGATACTCAATACAGAGAGATAGTCGCGAGTGAGTGCCTCCTTCCGCCAGACTTCGTCACGGAGACCGGTAGCGACGTTCGTAACCATCGTCACGTCGCTGGTCGCTGCAGTTTGTCCGGCCGGCTCTGTCCCTGACGCGTCGACGGTGAACGACTGGCTATCCAGATAACCCTCTTCGGTGCCTGCCCAGGCCCGTGGATCGACGGTGTCGGTCGCTGAATCGACTGTGCCGATCCAGGCAAATCTGAACCGATCGTCGGCGGTCAACAACTCACAGACCGTGTGATCGATCTCCTCTCGCGTTTCGGCCTGCACGAGGGCTTGATCGATCTCCCGAATCGTCTCGTTGATACGGTTCAGGGCGGTGAGTTGTTCGTTTTGCTGCTGGAGCGTACGGTCCTGTTCACGGAGTCGTGACTCTCGCGTGACGCGGTCGAGGGCTGCCTCGGCTGTTGCGGCGAGCAGATCGGCCAGTTCCTTGGTCACGTCGTCGAAGATACCAACTCGGTCCGAACCAGCAACGAAAACGCCGTGGTTGCCGAGTGGAATGTAGGCTGCACTGCGAAGGTCAGTCGCCCGGTTCTCAAGCCGATCCGTCTCGTGAACGTCGTCGAAGAATAGGGCTTCGTCTTCGACGAAACTGTAACTCGGAAGAGTCTCGCCGTCGGCGTGAACGGTGGGGAGCGGGCCGTTGAGTTCTTTCATCGTCGCCGAGTGTGCTGCCGGTTGAAGATCGTTGGTATCGGCATCGAAGAGATAGACCGCACTCGCATCCAGATTGAGGACGCCGGGTGTGTCGTCGACGACGTGCTGGGCGATTTCCTGATGGGTTTCGGCGTAGAGGAAGTCCCGAGCGGTTTCCTGAAGCGTTGCGAGGGCCTCCTCGCGTTGCTTTCGTTTCGTAATGTCCCGACAGCTGAAGAGGAGTGTTCCGTCCTGAATCGAGACCTCCCGGACGTTCACGAGGAGTGTGTGTTCGCGACCCGCCTTGTCTGTCGCTGTGGTTTCGATGTTCCTGAGAACGCCGTCAGCCGCGAGTTCGTCGCGGTCGAAGAGATCTTCACCGAGGAGGTCGTCGATTGTCCCCTGCTGGTGAATCTCGTCAGCTGTGTAGCCGAAAATAAAGTGGACGTTGGGACAGACGTAGGTGTACTCGCCGGCCTCATCCGTGATGAGGACGGTGTCGGTCATGTTGTTGAGCGTGACGCGATGAAGTTGCTCTGATTGACGGAGATCGCGTTCGAGGCCGACGCGTTCGGTGATGTCGACGCCTTCGACGACAATCGAGACGAGGTCACCTCGTTCGTTCTCGACCGGATGCACGGAGAGATCGATGACGCGTGGGTCCTGGACGTGTGGGGGCTGTTGGACGACCGCGTTGCCGAACGTTCCGCCGAGTGCGCTCTCCACGATCTGTTCGATGTCTGCGTTCGTTGCATCGGTCTCTGCCCACCATGGTAGCGTCCAGAATGGCTCGCCAACGATCGTTTCGACGTCCTCTTCTATCATCTCCCGTGCTGTTTCGTTCACACGGGCGAGCGAGCCATCCGGGTCAAGCACCCACGTCGCGGTTCGCGAATCGTTGAAGATAGCGTCGAACTGTCTAGCCCGCTCCCGCTGCGTTACCGACCGCTGTGCAGATCGGACGGCCTGTTCACTTCGTTCGAGGAGTTCTTCGTGCATCTGTTCTACCGGTTCCGTGAGCACGATATAATCGGTAACACCAGCCTCGATAGCCTCGCTGGCGATGGCTTCGCTCCCGTCGACGGTACAGAGTAGTACCGGTAGAGTCGTGGTTTCGGTGCGTATTTCTCTGAGTAATTCCAGCCCCGTCGTTTCTTCGAGCGTGTATCCGCTGATGAGACAGTCCGGAGTCCGTTTCCGGACGATGTCGATCGCTTTCGCCTTGGTTCGAGCTGTATGCACAGTCGCATCAATCCGTGTCTCAAGGGTCGTGGCAAATCGCGCAATCCAGTCATCCGTCCCGACGAGCAACACCGTCGACGAATCGAGAACAGGTGGAGAAGAAACCATTATTCGAATACACTGGTAGCGCGAACGATTTTTTCAATGCCGATTCGAATGTGCATCCAGTTCTGTTGCTGTGCTGAGTCGGAATACATGTGTAGGGCTAGTTAATCATCAGACCAGCTATTGACAAAGTTGTTTGTTATTTAACCCCCAGAGGTATGCGAAGCGATATGTAACGTGGATATGCGATTATCGAACCTCATCACGATCGACCGTCTCCTCTCGATTTCAGCGCCCACCACCTCAACTAATGACTAGCCGACTTACCACTACCCAGTCTGAAGACGCAACCAACAGTGAACCACAACAGAACCACCAGTCGACGTGGGGACTCGTCGTTGGGGCGAGCCTCATCTCGACAGGATTGGCTGCCTATGAGATCGTTCCGGCTAGTGTCACCCCACTCATTCGTGACTCGTTGGGTATCGGCCCGACAATCGCTGGGTTCCTCGTCGGGATCATGTTCGGCGCTGCAGTGGTTGCAAGCCTCCCGGCTGGGGCGGTGCTCGACCGAACAGATTCCAGGCACGCGATGGCACTCGCGGTTCTCACACTCGTTGCTGCAGGGACGTGGGGATGGTTCGCTGGGCGCCAAGGGGACTACCGATCGTTGATTGCATCACGAGCGCTCGGTGGCGTCGCCTACGTCGTCGTCTGGAATGCGGGCATCGATATCGTGAGTCGGGCAGCGAACGCTGAGAACCGGGCAACGGCAGTCGGCATCTTCACCGCGAGTGGGCCAATCGGATTCGCACTTGGTCAGGGGACTGGCCCACTGATTGCGCATCGATTCGGATGGCCCGCGATCTTTGTTGCATTCGCGGGCCTCACAATCGTTGGTCTCCTCCTGTTTTGGCCGGCCAGTCGAGGACTCGGAACGACCCGGGGAGACGCGCCTTCCATTCAGGAGTTCGGTGCGGTTCTCCAGAACCGGAATGTCTGGACAGTTGGGCTGCTCGGGTTTCTCGGCTATTCGTTGTACCTGTTCGTGAATAGCTGGGGTTCATCGTATCTCACAGCGGAACTCGGGCTTTCACTCGCAGCGAGTGGCCTTCTGGTAGCCGTGTTTCCGGCCATCGGTGTTGTCTCCCGGATCAGTAGTGGCCTCCTGTCCGACCGGATCTTCGGTGGTCGCCGCCAGCCCATCGTCTTAGGATCTTTTGGGGTTGCCGCTCCACTCGTGCTCGTCTTTACCCGATTTCGCTCACTTCCACTGCTCATTGGGCTCCTGGTTCTCACCGGGTTTGCAGTCCAGCTAACGCTCGGCCTGTCCTTCACGTACGTTCGAGAGGTTGTCGATTCGCGGGTCGCTGCGACAGCTGTCGCGTTCCAGACGAGTGTTGGGTTGACGGGAGCGTTCCTTGCCCCGATTGCAGGCGGTGTTATTGTTGACATTGCTGGATTCGATACTGCATTCTTACTCGCTGGAGTCCTCGCCATCTGCGGGATTGCGGTCGCATGGGTGGCTCCAGAACCAGGGGGCAACTCAGAGGCGTTCTAGAACGTACCTGTCGACGTGACGGCAGCTTTTACGATGCCGAGGACCGGTCGTTCAACCGACACACGGCCCATGATATTTCGTATCATATTGTACCGAACGGGGAGAATTTTCGCCGACAGTGGGCAATCGCCGTATTCACCGACCAGAAGCCACTTCATTCGCTGACGAGTGCAACTCCCTGTAGACTCCGTCCACTGTCCGATAAACGTCGTCGCACCGGGCGCGAGCAAGTACGGCGCGCGGCCGCCGACGGGTGACGTCGCCGCCCGGTTTACTTGCCTAGACACAACGTCCATTTGACTATGACCGATAGCCGTCAGTGCGGGCACTGCCGTACCCCCTCAGGTGCCCGCCATACGCCAAAGTCTCACCCTCACCATCCATGACCGCGTCGGGTATTTAGACCAGGCGTGGTTTTCAGGACTGTTCGACCTGCGCTCCGAGTTCATTGAGTCGCGTCTGTTCCTCGGTAGCGACCACCGCCAGGAACGTCCAGCGGGGGTCCATTAGGTTAGCCGTGCCAGCGACCGCATCATCATTGTTTCGTTGATTCCGTCCTTTGAAATACCCATAATTGAAGCGATGGAACCGAACACCCTGCCATCCATGCAGCGCTGGGAAGCGCTAGATTCCCTTCAATAAGCCGGTGTGCCGGTTTTTGTCTCAATATCCCCGACAGCCGACCATAGACGAGAACGGCTTCCACGAGATACTGTGCAAACCAATATCATCAGTAGCGTTACTTCAAGAGATGGTGGCTGAAATATATCTCTTAGCAACAGTCATTTGTCATGCAAAAAGAGAATTATTTGGCATGTCAGGCCAGTTATCCCGCCGAAAGTTTACCCTCGAACCGCAACACGGTGAGCCGACGACTAAAAATCTTGAACTCAACGATATCGAGGTCTTTCTCGAAGAAAACGCAGATCACAATCCCGAGCTTGTCAGTGTAACCTTCGAAGTGACGGATCCTATTTCTGACTGTAGTACAACAAATTAACTGACGACGCCATACTGAACGATAGGTTGCCAGCCTGTACTTACCGGCGTACGATCCCCCAATACGGTGCTCGAGAATCCAGCACTCTTGCTATGCCTCTAGTTTAAATCTCGGTCATCTTGTCTGCAACGTCTGGTTTGCATACCTCCGAATCCCCAAAAACGGAGTTCGGAATACGTATCGGACGTGTCCGGGCAACCGTAACCATGGCCAGTGAAAAAGAGAAGATGCTGAACGGGGAACTATACGCCGCCGATGATCCTGAACTCGTGGCCGAGCGGAATCATGCGCGTAACCTGACGAGACGCTACAATCGGACAGCACCGGACAATCATGAGACGCGCCGAAAGCTACTCGAAGACCTATTCGGGTCACTTGGCGAGGAATGCCATGTAGAGCCGCCCTTTCGCTGTGACTACGGCTACAACATCCATGTGGGAGAGAACTTCTATGCGAACTTCGACTGCGTTATCCTAGACGTCTGCCGAGTGAATATTGGCCAGAACTGTCAGATTGGGCCAGGCGTCCACATCTACACCGCGACCCACTCGCTTGATGCGACCGAACGGGTCAAAGGGCTGGAGTACGGCAAACCAGTGACGGTCGGCGATAATGTCTGGATCGGCGGCCAAGCGGTTCTCAATCCCGGTGTAACGGTTGGTGACGACGTTGTTATTGGGTCTGGAGCAGTCGTGACAGAGGACATCCCTGACGACGTCGTCGTTCAGGGGAATCCTGCGACGATAGTCAAAGAACTCGAGACGGACGAGTAGTCCTCACCGTACCATGCATGTGTTTACTCTGCAACGATTACACGAGTGGCTCTGAACAGAGAAACTGTACCAATCGACCACTGTAACTAAGCGGACTCAGTCCGCAGAATTGACAGCTGTCGATGCCGATTGTTCATGGCTGGTCGAGTTACCACGGCCACAAACCCCACTGCAGCAGCGCCAGCACAGGCCGCAGCCACCCAAAATGCAATCAGCGCCGATGCTAAATTGCGCCGACTGCCACCGACCCGGGTAGTTGTCCAATCTTCCACGAGAGTTATCGGAGCGAGAAACTGCCGGCAACGGCGTTCAGTCGCTCACCCTCTTCGATGAACAGCGTCGTGCTGACGGGCAGCCGGATACTGTCACCGATGCCAGGGATGCTGTATGCAGCGAAGCGCCCGACAAACACAAGAGGTAGTACCATCGTTTTCCCGATTGCCGACAGGGTTACAGTGGACTGCCCTCGGAGTCAAGCCCCGAGGCACTCGCCCCGCTCATCTGCAAACACTTGGACCGTCAACGCCGTGTCGCGTGGCCAAGGCGGTTACATGCAGCCCCTCGGGAAATTGAAGCAGCTACGGCTACACAAGTTGTGGCGTACTTGCCCATCGCCAGCACTGCAGGGTAATCCGGGCCAAACCGAACAGTATTCTCCAACTGTTTTTGTGTCGGGAGTACAAGGTCACAATACGGTCGTCGGCCACTCATGTTCTCACCCAAGAGCGTCTGTATGGTCGACGGCCACTCGGCATCAATCTGCGCATCGCAATCATCGATCAGGACCTCGTTGTACTACTGCAGTTTCTGACTCAGCATTGCTGGTCTACCCTCTCTCGGTGATTCTTCGACACGATGTGAAAAACGGGTTATACAGTTATGGAGAATTCCGATTTCTGTCCACATCGTACTATTGGGTGTATGACAAAACGACGCCACCGAACGAACACGAATAACGCTGATGAGGTTAAATTCTATCTCCCTGGCTCACCACGCCCTTCTCGGGAACCGGGTAGAACTGAGCAGGCTCTGAAAGCTTTGTTCAGTTCTCTTCATTCTGAGTTTAGGACGTATACACAGGGAAATACGGTCAGTAAGAAATAGAATCAGCTTCTTTCGTTTTTAATACTGTAGCTGTAATCATTCCGACGCCTCTTTCATCGCAGTCCCAACCAGGGGGAATCGGGGACGAACAGATTACCGTGTGCATCATAGGAGGTACTATCATCATCCTCCCTGCGTTCCGTTTGATGGAATGAGTACACAGTTTGAGCGCAAGTGAGCCGTCTGCCTGTCTTAGCCTGACTATGCCGCCAAGGAGCAGTTTGATATAAAAGGGTCAGTAAACGACGAAGAAACGAGGCCAGTTTATTCGTAGTCGCTGTCCGTATCGTACAGGTAATGAGTGATGTAACGGCTGTCTTCCGAGTCCAACATCCTGATTTGGTCCTGACACAAACACTAGCTCACGACCAAACAGCTACGGTAGAACCGATCTCGGAAGCCGGAACTGACCCCCATTCGGGTAAATATCTATACCACATTCACTCAGAGAGTTTCGAGCAGTTTGAGGCTGGATTGCAAAACGATCACACAATAGCGGACTACGAACAAGTCCTCCGAACGGACGACGAGGCGATCTACAGCTTTGAATACACGAATCAGTCGCAACTCTTCTCTCCAGTCATTTCTATTTCTAACGGGGTAGCGCTTGAAATAAAAAACGACGGGGCAGCCTGGATTATGACTGTCTGGATGCCGAGTCGTGAGCAACTCTCCCGCCTCTGGGAATTTGCGTCGGAGAACGACATAGAAATTGAGCTACAGCGAGTGAACGGCTACGCGAGCCCGCTAGAAACGGATGCAGGACTCACCACGAGTCAGCGTGAAGCGTTACTCCTCGCACTCAAGGCCGGCTACTTTGAGGAACCTCGGGAAGCGAGCCTCCGTGATGTGGCAGCGGAGCTCGGGATCTCCCAACCAGCTGCCGGTGGACTACTTCGCCGGGGAATCAAGCGGCTCATTCTTTCATCACTTTCAATCGACAGGTGACATAACGGCGCACTCCACACACGGGTCTCACGACTAATATCGGAGTCCTTGTATCTGAACTTCCCAGACAAAGACGCATGCCCTGCTGAAGGAGACCAATGTCAGTCCGTTATGGATTCTTCTCTAGGACTCACTGGTAGGTTTCTGAAGACAGGTCTTGCACCGACATTCCTCGAGTGCAAGGTTGTCTGTCAATTTTTGATGTTCTCGGAACTTTTGAGTGGGGATAGCACATGTTCCTCACGCGGGCCCGAATGCCCGTGCCTCTGACAGCAACGTCGGCGACCGCAGGACCACGGCTGGTCGTCGACGTATCGCTGAGGTATCCTCAGCGATTTTCAATGGAGTACGGACTAATGCCAATAGGACTATAAAAACACGTATCAAACGACGCACTGCGGGCTGTCAGAGGCACCCCATCAGAGCCGGTGACCCCTCTTTCACCTGCTCTGAAACCACTACCTGATCAAAACGGTTAGATGCGGGCATGACCGAAGCCATCACTCTCCCAGCGTGTCCGTCCACCCTGTCGCCATTTTTGAATCCAATTTCAAAGTCTTGTCCTGCGGCGTAGGATGGATATCACTCGTAGTAGCTATGTCGCTCAGTGACGGTGCCAAAAGCCACGTTCTGATTGACCGCTTCGATCTCGACAGTGATGCGTTCACCGATTTCTGTGTCAGGGACGATAACGACGTACCCCGTTCGACTCGTGCCACTCCGTCACCTTGATCGCCCATACTCTCAATCTCGACGCGGCGTGTTTCACCTTCGTCGACTGGCGGCTGTTGTGTCGCGGAGTCACTTGACTGTACTGAACGATTCACCCTGTGACGACTTGCGGGGTATGCGAACTGTTCTATGATACCCTCATACCGTCTCTTGGATTCTGTGTGCTCCCTTAGCGGGTGAGGGAATTCATCATGAGTTCAGACGATGTCGGATGGTTCTCTATGAACGCTAGTGCGAGCGTATTCGAGGTTGACGGGATCACCCGGATGACTAAACTCCTTTCGGCCGAGTTCATCAGAACCCCAGCGAGTCTCTTCGAGATTGAGTTGTCAGAGACATCCCACACCTCGCGAGCAGATCTCTCGTTTTCGCTGTCTGCCGTAGCGTCCTTTCGGAACGGGTTGAGATCGATGTCGACGACGACGGTGAACTCCGAGTCCATGCCGACGGCGATGTCGACAGTATAGTGTACCGGCATCAGCAGCAGGAACTGGTTGCATTCGAGGCTACCGAGGCACTGACGCGGTTCGAAACGAGCCGCCTCCGAACGATCGACCGTGCCTTGCCGGGTGAGTCTCCTTGCAAACTCCAAGTGAATCGACACAATCCTGTCCGTATCAGCGCACCATTCCCTGACACCGAGGCCATCTGTCAGTTCATCGTTGCACCGAAATTGCCGACCTGACCACATTCTCGGTCGAAAGCTCCGGACACAGTGGTGTGTCGCTAACCAACAATCGGTAGAAAATCGCTGATTGTTGGTTAGTCGATTTTTGCGCCCCCAGTGAAGCGAGAGGGCGACCTCTCGCGACATCATGGACGAGACTATCCCAGATTACGAGCGATTCGAGCGTCGACAGCTAGCCAACGACCGCGACAAAGAGCGAACGGCCGCTCTGCGTTTCGACGAGTCGGTTGCTCACGATCTCGTCGAGGACCTCCGTGCTGAGGGCGTTATCGACGTCGTTCCAGACGAGCAGTTGCTCGTCCATTCTCCGTCTGGACGAGCCTTTGGATCGGACAAGGCAGTTGCGTACTTCCACACGGGCTGGCAGGCCGCGACTGCCGACGACGGCGAGTAGCACCCACAGACGGATTTTGTGTGCCCCGTGGGAGGTGCGGGGCGTGCCCGAGAGTGCGTCCCGGACACAACGATGTCGACGATCCAAACCGACCTTCCCAAGACAGCGGCCAGCCAACAGACTACCTGCTCGTTCGACGAGTCTGACACGCGTGCCGACGACATGCGTGACCAGCTTGATGCGTGGGTTGCAGACCTCGCGGAGTTGACCGACGACGCACAAGCCAGCGAGCAGTTCCAGCAGTGGCTGGACGTCCAGAGCAAGTTTCACGATTACTCGGCCCGGAACACGCTCCTCATCCAATTGCAGTGTCCCGAAGCGACCAAAGTCGCGGGGTACAACACCTGGCAAGAGGAGTTCGACCGGCAGGTCCAGCAAGGTGAGGACGCGATCTGGATCTGGGCACCCATCATCACGAACAAGTGTCCCAAGTGCGGCAATTCGCCCTCGTACCACGCAAATACCGAGTGTGAGTACGATGAGGCAGAACCAGACAACTGGTCGCGAGGCCTCGTGGGATTCCGGCCGACGGCGGTGTTCGATGTCTCGCAGACTGAGGGAGAGCCGCTACCCGACCTCGAGACCAAGACCCATGGCGAGGCAGACGGTCTCGTCGAGGACCTGTTGGTGGCGACCGACGACATCGGCGTCGACGCAACCATTGTCGATCCCGAGGAATGGACGCACGGTTCGGCACGTGGGGTGTGCGAGCGTCGGAGTGTCACGACGACCAATCCGATTGTCGAGGTTGTCGACCGGGACAACCGTGCGGACCTCGCGAGAACCCTCATTCACGAATTCGCGCACGCCCTGTTGCACTTCGAGCCCGACTTTGACGAGGAGACATCCTGTCTCGAAGTCGAGGCTGAAGCCGTCGCTTACATCGTGAGTCGGCACTTCGGGTTGGACCCGGACAACTCGGCATTCTACCTAGCTGCGTGGGACGACGACGCGCCGGAGACGCTCCATGACCGGTTGGACCGAATTTCGGCGACGGCGGCCGACCTCATTGACACGGTCGAAGAATGATCATGTGGCAATTGGCACCGCTTGGAGAATGATATGATTAGCCACGATACTGGACCCGACTCAGAATCGTGCAGGCACTAGTTGAAATCTGCCGGTTTCGTCTCTTCGTCTGGTAGTTACCGCGGCTTGTCAAATTGGAATTAATCATGAATCTGGAAGGTAATCGCGACGCTGTTCGGACTTCTCTCGCTCGCCGCGTCGGTCGTAGTGTTTGTCGAGAATCTGGTCGCTCGCGTTCAGTCGATCGGACACCACTCGGCGGGGCACGTCCTCGCGTCGGTAGGAGGTGACCCGCCCGCTCCGCACGTCGTGGGGGGACCGGGCGGAGGGACACTTCGAAGCGAGGCTCCGCGCAGTGGCATCGCAATCCTCAGGGTCGCGGTCGTGAGGGCACTCCTCGCCGCGCCAGCAGGGACGGGTGACTTTGTACACCGCCGAGCGAATCGTCGAGCGCGACGCCCGGCCGTTCGTCGTCGTGATGAGCGGGCGGCGGCCGTACTCGTCGAAGACGCTGTGCCGCGGGCCGTCGATGTAGTCGCGGAGGACATCGGCGACGTGGTGGTTGATCGCGTTCCAGCGCTGGCCCTTGTCCTTGTTCTTCAGCGGCGTGTCGGTGTCCGGTCGGTTCACGAACTCGACACCGGGATTGTCGTCGTCGAGGTGACAGTCGTCTACGTCCAGCGCGCGGATGCCGCCCATACGCGCGCCGGTGTGCCACAGCAGGAGGACGATGACGTGGGTCTTCGAGGCGTACTCGAACTTCCGGAGGTAGTCGAGTATCTCGTCGGCGCGGTCCGGTTCCAGCGTCGTTGCGCTCACGCCGGCCCCGCCGTTGACTGTGGGCAGAGGTACCTTGTTCTGCAGGTCCTCGGGCACCGCGTCGACTTCCGCGGCGAACCGGAGGAACGAGCGGACCGTCGCCAGCTGGCCGCGGAGCGTGATAGGCTCGATGGGCTCGCGGTCAAGGCCGTTCCCCTCGCGCCGCCAGACGCGATAGGCGTACAGGTCCCGGCCGGTCAGGTCGTTGAGGTTGTCGATGTCCTCCTCGTCGCAGAACTCCCTGAATGCCTCCAGCCGGTACTCCTGTGACTGGAGCGTGGCCTCGCTCAATTCGTCCTGCCGGGCGTCGATGTACATCTCGATGCCGCGGGCGGGGACGAGCGGTTCGAGGTCGGTCACGCGCGCTCACCTCCGTCGAGGTCGCGGTCGTAGGGACCAACGGGCGTCAGCAGTCGGACCTGCTCGCGTTCCAGCAGCCCGCCGTCGCGACGGTCACGCAGTTCGTGGAACACGCCGTCGACGTCGTCGGCGCGGGCACACTTCGAACACCAGAAGTGGTGGTTGGTGGGCTCCCAGGACCGGTGGCCGCGGGGACACACGAACCGCCACCGGTCGCTACGGTTCTCTATCTCGACCGTCTTCTTCGTCTCCGACATTACCGCTCGGGACTGACGGAGGGGGGTACAAAAGGAGGAATCCAGACGCGTGTGGTGGAAGTGAAAGTAATCGTTTCGCCACCCCGTCCCCCAAATATTCGCTATTTCGGAGGTGAAAGTGAAACCGGGGCGCGGGCGGTCGGTCGTGCCACCTGTCTTTTGGCGGCGTGCATCGGTCGTGGTCATGTGTTCGCTCACGAGAGCGGCACCCCGGCCGACGGTGGCTCGTCGGCGTCCAACTCTTTCTCACCCCTACCTGCTCCATCGACGGCCCGGTGATGCGCTCTATACCTACCCTACTTTTGTGCTATCCATTTCAACTTTGTGCTGTATATGTCAGAAACGACTTTCACACCCATCGCGATAAATCCGACCGTTGCAACTATCGGGAACCCGCGAGATTTCCGGGTATGCGCCCGCGAGTGGCAGGAATGAACGAAGTAGATGACTCCATTCTGGAGTTCTTCGCGGTCCAAGATGACGCTCTCGTACTCTCGCCTGCGTTGGTCTGGTACAATCTCCATGACCAGCGGAACCTCATTGACAAGAGCCACGAGACGGTTGCTCGCCGGATGAGGAAACTCTCGAAACGCGGGCTACTGGAGAAAGTTGATGAGGGGAAGGGCTACTACCAGATTACGCAGAAAGGCCGCGACTACCTTGCGGGCGATCTAGACGCCGACGACCTCCGACTTGAAGAATGAGTATCTGAATCCCGGTTGTGCTATCTCGTGACCGTCACTCTGGTTTCCATCTGTGGCGTTTCCTGTTCGAATGAAGACTCAAATTCGGCTTTGTTTTCAATTTGCTTCTCAGGGTCGTATATGAACATTAACAGAGTGTCGATGTTAGTGTCAAGCCGGTACTGTTCCTTATCTTCAGATAGCTCCTTGCGAAGTGCTTTCTCTTGACGAGTAGGCGAAGCTCGTTTTACTTCGATTCCAATCGTTTCATCCTGTATCAAGAAATCTATCCGAGGGGACACGGAGCTATGACGTTCGGTGTGCGGCTCTCGGCGGACATCATCAAAGTCCAGTTTAAGTAGCCCGTGGAGAAGATACTGAACATCCGCTTCATCGTTCATTTCGAGTGGTTCTTTGTCTGATCGTCGTTCCCGTAGTGGAAGAGCAATTTCACCAAAGCGATTGAAAATTTTCTCTATTTTATGAACCGCTGTCGCCTCTGAGGAATTGACATTTTCATTGAAATGGTCTATCTCCCCATCATACTCAACGGTGAAGAAATCGTAGAATGTGCTATAGAGCTTTTCTACGTTTTCTATTCCTTGGGGAAGGTCGTTCTCTACCACTTCTGAACATGGAACCGAAATATTTCGCCACTCTTTGTGAGACTTATGCCAATATGCAAATTCGACAGAATGCTCGCTGATAGACACCAGAAGTTCCGTGAACTCTGTCTCGGCAGAGGTTAATTTACCACGGACTTTTTCTGTTCCCTCCCAAGAATGAACTCCCTCTATTTGATCTACGCTCTTGTGAAGCACGTTGTTGATTTTCAGAGGGCGGCGTCGAGAGCATGTTTGAGCGCTTCGTCACCTGGTTTTCTGTAGAGTTCGCAGCGGAGCTGAAAGGCTCTAAGATACGGTGTTAGCTTGTCTTTTGACACTCCTCGGTGGGGCGAGAGCCACC
>NZ_RKLR01000011.1 GCF_019599465.1 Haloarcula rubra | reverse complement strand
ACCACCGCCGCTGTTGGAGCGGTTGATCGAAGATGCACAGAAGATCCATCAACAGCGACCGATCTTACAGGAGACGCTCGCTACCGCTACGCAACCGAGGTGTGAGTCTTAGCTAAAGACGAATGATGCCCACTTGTTGGTGAGGACGGCGTCTTTGTCGTCTGTTCCGCCGTGCGTGAGCAGTCCGATGTGACGGAGGTGGTATTTGAATTGGAAGTGAATGCCCGACTTGTACACGGTCGGATCCGTAAGCACTGATTCGTTGATTTCTCCGTCAGCGGTGAGCACATCCTCACGCTTGGATTGAGTAAAGAACACTTCAACGGTGAGGGGTTGGTTGATGCGGGAGGCTTCTCGGACGACGGCGTCGATGGTTGCGGGGTTAATGCCGCGCTGGTGGAGGCGTTCGAGTGCTTCGATGATGAGTTGCGTTGGCTCGTACTGAATGGCGACTGAGCGGGCGAGTTGCGCCCAGCGGGGAGCGAGCGTCGTGAATCGGGTTGACCGGCCTTTCCACGAGGCGAATTTGTCGAGGGCGGCAGCAACGGTCCCGTGTTGGGTGCGGGCAAAGCGGACGACTTCTGCACCGAGGTGCGTGAGTGTCTCTCCACCGGGCTGATTGTCGACGAGACCGAGGAGGATTGCCCCGCGGCGACCGCCGGACACGCTGTTGATCACGTGTTCGGAGTAGATGTCAGCGGTGTCGCCATCTGCAGCGAGGGCGAGTGCGTAGCCGAGGTAGTTCTTCGGGTGGTTTACTGGAAAGCTTCCTTCGGTGAGTCGGTGCGTTGTGGCTTGGAACCGGATTGCGTCGATAGTGGTGGAGAAGTCGCCGACGCCGGTGACGCGAGCGGGCTCGATGAGCGTTGCGTCGTACGGGCTTTCGACGCCGATGACGCCGACGTTAACATCGCGTGCGAGGGCACGTGCCTGGTCAGAGATGCTCTGAATGGGGGCGGCGACATACCCAATGTTGACTTCGGACAAGTGGCCGTGCGCCTGGTTGATGCCGGTTCGGACGTCGGCGGCGCTCGGGTCGGTGTTGTGGCCTTTCGCTTCGATGACGGCGACAGGGGTTGTCGCGGCATCAGCGTTCAGCACTTCGAGAGCAGGCATCCCCACGCCGAGGAGGTCAGGCTCACCGTCGGCAAGACGAATCGTGTTGTATGGTGCGAGACGACGACGCAGATCGTCCGGGATTTCCCACCCGCCCCACGTCGGCTTGGTGAACTGGGTTTCGGTGACAGCGTAATGGTCTGGGCCCTTATCGAGATCAGGGTAGAGAGTGTCCTTCGCGACAGCGAGAACCGTGGGCTCGGTGAGAGTAGCTGCCATTGCTACAGTCTTTCTCGACCGGTCGTCATTAAACTGGGGCGTACAGGATGTTAATCGACGCTAAGCCTCGTTGTAGAAGTGAAATCATTCTGCATATCATGACCCTCATCAAGATGCCTGTCAATTATACATCATCTACGTACCAATGCTCTTATAGCCGGGACAACTCGACAAACTATGCCACAAACCACCATGGGAGACGAGTTCTTCCTCTCGGCTCGCCCCGAGGGTGGGACACAGGCGAACTACTTTCGGCCAAAGGCAGTCACTGAGATCGTCTTCCCAGATGTCGGGATGATTATGTACCCGATGTTCTGGAACAAGTACGCAATCTACCTCCACGAGAACGGCTATGAACTGACCGAGCAGGACCACCTCTACCTGTGGGCGGAACGCGACGACAAACGAGTCGCCACCGACGGGGTACTCTACTACGCCCTTCGGTCCCTCTATGAGACGCGACAGGGACGAATACCTGATATCACGGTCGGCGAAAACGCCGCCAGCGAGTGGCTGTTCAAGCCAGCAACGGGCACTGGTCGTGGCCTCTACGACGGGCTAGTCGATCACTTCTTGCAAGTCGCCGCTGGGGAAGCCCCATCGCTGAGTAAGTTCACCACAGAGACACTGGGATTCATGTCACAACGGTTCCGGGCGCGGTGTGCCGAGAACGATATATCGTTTGCCGAGCAGTTCGAAACACAACTCCGCAATGTTACCCACAACACAGGGGCAAATGAGCGTGAGAAATACGGTAGTATCGTGACGGCCTTCGTCTGGGCAATCGAACGATGCTTTAGTGCGGTATCGGCCCTCCATCGCACCCGCTTGAGTGAGGTCGTCATTGGGTCAAATCTCAACTTCGTTCGCCCACTGTTGGAACAGGCACCGGCGGCAACCCTAGCACGACTGGCGAACACACAGTTCGCCATCGCTGCTGACGAAGCAAATGCCTTCCTCGAAGCCGTACAAGCACGTGAACACGGTGAATATCTCGTCGGATCGATTCTCCTCATCGCCGTTGTCGGCCCCTCGCAAGACAGAGACGCGATTCTGGACGACCTCCGACATCTGCCCGAACTTTACCGCTCTCGAGCAGACATTATCGATGAAGCGAGCGGACAGTTCCCTGAGGCCAACATCTCGAGAGAGGTATTTGATGTGCTCGAACCGCTCTGTTATTTTTGGAGTGTCAATTATTTCCTCGCGGACGGCGAAGATTTGGCTCGCCATCTCATCGCCAACACGTCGGGAATCATCACCGACGACGATATCGATGAGCTCTTCGAAGATCACGGGACTGCGGAGTCGTTTGAACGGTTTATCGAACTCTCGACACAGGACCGCTACGGAGCAGAACTTGCGGATCTCCTCGGGGTACTCACATCGATGCATGAGGATACCGTTGTGGCCCTCCTGGATCAGTTCCGCGCACAGCTCGGTGCGGGTGACAGCCCGCGTGAGCTCTTCATCGCGTTGCTAGAGTGGAACGATGTGCTCGTCGACGAAAGCGACCACTACCGTGTCACAGCGCCGATTCAGGAGAACGACTCAGCGACGTTCTATGGTGTCGACGAGGTCATCAACTGGACAGAAACGCTAACCGAGGCGGTTGTCGATGGGTAAACAACCGTTCACCGTCGACGATGTCGGGGCACAGATCAAAGAGACAGTCAACGGATCGGACACCGCATTCGAGCACGCTCTCATTACAACCTACACGGTGACACCGGGCTATCTGGACTGGTTCGACGACTTCGAGACGCTGGTCTGTACGCCCAGCGACACAGCGGACAAGATTCGCCTGTCGGAGGACGTGGAGCACGAAGAATTCAC
Source organism: Haloarcula rubra (assembly GCF_019599465.1). Classification (GTDB taxonomy): domain Archaea; phylum Halobacteriota; class Halobacteria; order Halobacteriales; family Haloarculaceae; genus Haloarcula; species Haloarcula rubra. The sequence goes on along the minus strand of NZ_RKLR01000011.1, from coordinate 110,480 downwards.
TCTTCTCGAACGCGATGTGCACGGCAAGTGTGTGGTCGTCTGGGGACCAGACCGAATCGTCGTCTGGACTGGGTCGTTCAATCTGAGTCACGCCGGACTCTTCAGCAACGTCGAATGGGCCAGCCGGTTCGAGGGCACAGTCAAAACGGCGTTCACGCTCGATGACCTCCTTGCAGGTCGAATTCCGTCGAAAGCCACAAACAACGATCGTGTCACACAGCTTCTAGACACCGTTCAATCGCTCCTCCGGCGGACACCATCAGAAAGTGTGGATGATGCACTCCGGCGCTGGCCAACTGAACCGATTGTCGTGCATTCGGGACTCGGTGAATCGCTGCGGCGCTCTGTCACACAGTGTCTGCGCGAGACGAGTGGCGATGTTACACTCTCGTATTTTACGCCGAACGTTAACAAAACCGGCATCAAGGAACTCACTGCACTTGCCCCACCGGGTTTGGATGACGACCAGCTCAGTATCGAAGTGTACGGCGCCGACCCATCGGCGTTTATTGATACGACACAGCCGAGCATTGGATCGTTCCTCGGAACTGCCGATGTGGACGAACTTGCTGCCCAATTCGGTGAGTTCGGCCTCCAGACTCGCTTTCCCGGAGATGATGGCGAGACACTGCCCTCAGGGAGTCAGATTCGGGGCGGCTTGGCTCACCTCAAAGTGCTACTTGTGATTGAGACAGTTGGTGCTGAGACGGTACTCAAGGATGTGCTGTTGACCTCGGCAAATTTGACGGCGAATGCCTGGAAGAAAAATGGCGGAAATGTCGAGTACGGAATCTGGCTCCGCGATTCAGACCGTATCGAGTCTGTCGGGAACTTCTTCTTGGAGTCGCTGGCCGAATGTTACGGGCGCGCCGATGCACAGACGCTGACGGATATCGACGAGCGGATCGAAGCTGGGAGTGGTGGGTTCCTTCCATACACACGCCAATCGATAGGGAATCTGGTCTCGGCCACGCTCACCGCCTCAGCAACCGAAATCGTGATCGACTGGCCTGATAAAGCGGTCCCGTTCGAAATTGAGGAAGCCCACTGGTATATCCGTGACATCGTCACTGGCGAGCTAACGACGTACGAGACCTCACTGACTTCAAGTGACAAGAATGTTAATATACCAATTGAAAGAGAGTCGGAGAATCAGTACATCGAATCGTTGGACCTGCAGGTCACCACGCCCCTCGAAACACCGGTGTACCAACTCTCGGCAAGCCAGCTCACACAGTTGGCCAACGACGAACTCGATGAGCCAATCGAGGAGTGGGACCGACTCCTGATTAGTGGGACCACGTATTCGACTGCTGGAAGGCTTCCAACGGATGTACTCGAAGCCGCAGAAGCCGGGTACCTGTACCGCAGCTATGACCGACCACTCACGCGAACTATCAGACTTGAGGCAAGTCAGCTCGAATCGGCCGGGTTCGAGGATCCGTTCCTTCCAGCGGCCGTGATGACTGCGGTGAGGCCAACGACACAGCAAATCGACGAAGTCGGTCAGCTCCCGTGCCTCGACGTGACCTTCGCGTCGGGAGTTACCCCACCGACAGACAGTCTCGAATTCGAGACTGAAACAGAGGCAGTCCAGCCTGTTGGGTGGATCGACACGCCACATGGCCGCCAGTACGCGTTCAAGCCGCAATTGGCAGCAGAGCCGCTGACAGTATCTCTGGGTGAGCCGTTTGACACACACTACCCGACCGAGTACCACGAGTGTACGTTACCGACTCGTGGGGGAGACAGACACATTGACAGTGAGACAACCGAACAACGGCTACAACAAGTCAGCGCGGTCTCACCACAATATTCCCTCTCGGCGATTTCCGTGCCGGATGTCCTTGGAGTCGAGAACGCTGTCGACCCGTTCATTCACGAGGATTCACCGCTCGAGATTTCGCTGCATGAGAGGAACGTTCCGTTCACCGCAGAGACACACGCATACGAATACAGCAGAGCGGGCTATTTCTACAGTCCACCGCAGCAAAGGGACTGTACAGAGCCACTCACGCCACCCGCACCGTACGCTAGCCTAACGGTGCAGGGACTACTGGGGGTCGAGACCGATACGGGAACGCTCTGGTTGTCTACCGATACAACGACTATCGATGTTCGGAAGCGGCTTGTGTCGGCGATAGAACCGAGTGCTGATATTCCTGAGTCCACCCCGTTCGGATCACTCGACCCGGACCAGGCCATCATGTGGCTCGGGTTCGACTTCGATGACATCGTGGTTGAGGATGTCGGCGATGATGTGGTTGAGGATCTCGTGTTCGAGTACTGGCGTGATGAGAACAAACTCGAACAGTCGAGGCCAATCCGCGCACTCCAATCACCGCCTGAGTACGTCGCAGTACCTCTCTTCCGTTCTCTTTTCGAGGCGACTGCGACATACCGAATTGTCGTCCGACCCGCCGAGACAGGGACAAAATACGCCTGGTCAGCAAACGAGTATCGCGTCAGTCTGGAGCGCCAATCGGGGGATCGGGTCAAATTCACAGTCGATGGGCATGCAACGTTTGGTATCCGCGACGACGATCAGGCCCCGGCACCGATGATTAACCTTGACCGGCTTCTGAGAGTGCGTCTTGGCGAAGAGTTACCGTATCACCCCTACCTCGAGAACACAGGGGAACGGCGTCCGGAGACCATTCGACAACTGAATGAGGTACTCCTTTGTTTCGTTGAGGCGGGATAGGTCACCATCTGCTTCTGGTTGAACAGGCAGAGTGTGTCTTGGCTTGTCCCCGTGGCGGTATACCAATCTAAAGGGACTCCGAGGGAGTGATAAATTGGATCTTTGAATCCTTAACCAACATAGAAGCGGACATCTTAGCAATGTTGGTTAATTTGGCCGTACGTCAAATCAGACCCACCACGAGTGCGGGATAAGAACGATGGTCAACCAGTTAGAGGAGACATCACGCTCGGCAGAATTAGTTACATTCCATCGAACCCTATCGCACAGTAATTAATGATGTGCTGCAGGATTATGGCGAAGGAATTGGCTCTCACTGGGTTAAATACACTGTCCGCGATATCGAGAAGACTAATCTAGAGTATTGTATTCGCGGAGAAACACCTATTCGGCTTCGGATGAGATAAAGTGGTATGAAAGGGTATACACATGGAGCAACTGTTGCTGGAGTCAGTTCCGCGCTTGTTGCTGGCTGGCTTCGCAGTCGGGTTCGTGATGAGTATACCTCCGGGATAGAACCTCCTTCTATCAAAGAACGACTACAGCGCCGAGCCCCGTTGGCAGTCGCAGGACTGGGGTTCACTGGGCTCAGTGCGGCTGTCTCCTATCGGTTCGACACCTACGAATTGGACATCCTCAACGACGACGCAATTCCGTTGAACGGGGCGCACCGGGAACTGCATTCCATTCCGATTCTGGGGAGTGCATACGGGGCAGCTCGAATCATAAAGTATGCCGCAACAAAAGTTGGGGAGTCCACCGCGGGCTATCTGCATCTCTCTGAGCAGTCAGAAGCGATAATTAACGCGATGGAGTCGATGGCCGACTGGGTCCTTGATTCGGTTGCATTCGGATCACTGGGGCACTTCGCGGGCGATCTGCCGACGAAAGGTGACCGAGGATTCGCGGCACTGCGTCTCCTTAGGCCATTCTCTCGGCGAAACTTCTCGTTCGGGTGGATAGCACACGATGCCACACCGTGGAACAGATATCTGCAAATTGCCAGTCTGGCAGTTGCTGGCGCTGCATGGTCGGTCTCCGGACTTTATCTGCTTAGTTGGCAGCCACCAGAAGACCGGCTCACAGAGTATATCGAAAAACTTGGCACGTGTGAGGATTATTCGGCTGTCAAGAATCAAGTCTTAGGCGATATTGAACGGCTATTCACGCACCTGTTAGACCACACAGAGCGAGCCTTCTGGAATTTACCGCTCTTCGAAAGTTCCCCTGCAGATATCAGAAACGCACCCGAGGAACATTGGTACCGTATGAGCTACAGTCTCCAAGAAATACTTAACGTCGGCTCGGCCGACTTCGAGACGCTCGTTGAGATGGATATCCTGCCTCAAATCGCTGCTCATTCGGGTGATGGAACCCCGTTACGGCGGTCACAGGCCGAACTACAGGCAGATGAGATTCCACTGCTTGACGAGTCGGATACGAACGTCGACTCCCTCTCACCGGATCGTGAATTTACTTCTACTGGTACATTAAACGCAGACGGACCAGATGAAGATGAAGGGCTGTCACCCCCCGATAACGATGGGATTTCGCTTACCGACCAGGAACAGACAGACGAGGGGACCTCGATCACCTCCGGTGACGAACACTCCTCAGGTGACACCGAGTAATTTGTCCGCTGTCTGTAGTAGTCACACTCCACAATTGGCCCGCTCTTCCCAACTACGGCTTGAAATACTTCTGAGCGTTCTCTGAGACCTTTTTATGATTGCCGACCTTCTTTAGCTTTCCTGGCCGCTCATACACCAGAGCTTCATCATCCATTGTAGCAATGACAGGGAGAATGAATCCACCCTCAAACTTACCGACCATCCGTTTTACCGCAGTCCGCACTGGTCCAGACGCTGAATCAAGGATGAGAAGCGCATATGTCCATCGTCGGTTCGTTGCCTCAAGCCCTCCGTCTTCTTTCCACTCAAAGAATGATTTTGAAGCCTCAATGGCTTCCTTTACCGATTCGACATCAGCCTCGGTTAGCCGCACAATTGCGACAACTTCTTCAGTTGTATTCACGACTCCGTCAGTACATCTGTAGAAGCAAGAGTCAATCATCCCCGGATTCCGATAATCATCTTCCTCGACAAAGTCGAAAGCGCGTAATTGCTCTTTCACTGAGTGGACATACTCTGCTGCATCCATTATCCGAAGTATACAGTACCGTCATTTCATACCTTTGGGTATGTCGACTTTGAATTCACGAGCAAGAGCGGCCAGCCCGCTGTCCAGACTAGTTATTTGTTACTGGCTCTATAACCATTGTGGTTAAGCAGGTTGACCCTGAGAACACCAGTTTTCGGCCGTCGTGTTATTGGAACCGACAGCGGCCTGTTCCTCTAACCGAGCGATTCGCTCACGCAAATCCGCGATCTGTTGCTCTAATTCTGCGATACGCGAAGCTAACTCGCTACGCTGCGTATCGCCGGGCACCTGCGTCTGATTAATACGTCGGGGGTCGGGGTTGTTTGCAGTGAACGAAAGACTCCACGTCCCCGCACCACCACCCCCAGATACCCCTATATTCGACGGTAAAAGCCCTTCTTCCACAGTATAGAGATTAAGACAAACACCGTCATCTGACTCAGCATATACTCGGAATTGGGTATTCCCAGGCGCTACGGCGATAGCACGTGTCCTAGTGGCTCTCGTATTCGGGATTGTCTGCACTTGACTGCCGTTGACTGCTGAGAATGAGGTAGACGACCCAACAATTGCGAGATTCGAACTTTCTGGTCCCTCATAGGTCACATTCACAGTAATAAACTCGCCCTCAGAGAGATTGACGAGGAGTACATCCCCGTCAACCGGGGTGAGCAAATCACTGTACGTTCCTGGCGTTACCGGCTGGACCCCTTCTGCATCACATGAATCGGCAAACTGGTCACCTGAAGCCGTCACCTCACCGGTCGATTCGTCCTGCTCTGTTCTGGTCGGTGCATCTGCATTATCACTACTCTGGCTGCTGTCGGTTTCACTGGACTCGTCAGGTGTCGTCGTTTCCTCCCCGCCATTCTCGTCATCCGCCCGCTGGAGCCTGAATTCCATTGAGTAATCCCCGTTCGCGGCGGCGGTAGTCGTCAACTGTATGTAGTGCGTTCCGTCCTGTTCGGCAGTCGCCTGCAACCGTTGAATCGTCGAACTCTCAGCATCAAGCACCGTGCCGTCCGGTCCACGCAGCCGGGCCTCTCCCGCCGACCCACTGTAATCGATGGTGATGGTATCTCCTTCCTGCGCGTCGAATTCGAACCAGTCCTCGTCCCCCAGTCCGAGCACGCCGTTGACATTGGTAGGCGTGTTCGGCGGGATCTCGAGCTGTGTGGCCGCCGACTGCTGGTTGTTCGGCTCTTGCTCACTCTGCTGTTGCTGTCCCAGTGACAGCCCGGCCATCCCGGTGGTGACCACGACGAGACACACGAGCAGGATGCTGCCAATCGTGGTCGGTGACGCCCGTCCATGTGTGCCATTATTTGGCATACTTCGGGTGGTACTCTTAGCGGCGGAATATGTGTAGTTCCAACAATACGACAGGGTGACTATGGCTTGAATACGTCAGCTCGCCAACTGTTTGGCCGTTGACTGGCCGCGCCGCGTCTCACCGTCGTCACCGTCGGCAAGGTTGTCGTAGCTGCCGATAGAAGCAGCCGGGCCACCGACCACTACCGTGGACGCGGCGAGGAATCGGCGGCATCTCCAACCGCGATGGCAGTTCGTCATCAGTCTGCGCGGCTGGAGTGGGCTGTGTATCGGCTGTAGCCGCACCCGGAACGCTGGTGGGCACGCTCTGGACCGGCGTCTCGGCACCCGATTCGGAGGAGAAAACGTCTGTATCGACGTCTTCCGTGGAACTCTCTCCACTCAGCACCGTACTTCGCGAGCCACCGGTCGAACGCCGACGACGCCGACTGCCGGATGTCCATATCGACGATACGGGCTGCCCGGTCGGCCGCCGAATCGATAATCAACGCCTCAGAACTTCCGCCAAGTCGTACGAGGACATCTTCGAAGGAATCGAGAGACGAGGTCCGAGCTAGCTGTGTATCTTCGTTTGACATCTACGCGGTGATTTTTTGACAAGTAGGTAATAGTCTTTTCCCGAGTTCACGAAACTGAGTCGGCTGGACCCCGACGGAAGACGAACAAGAAGAAATCAGCAGCGTTGATATTAAGACCAGAGTATAGGTTTGGTATTTTAAAAGTGGTAATGAAAGCTCGTAACAGGTCAGATCGCTAACTCGGTACTAAGTATTTTATCCTCCGATTAACAACGCTGATTCTAGATGTTACAAAACCGACGACGATTGTCGGGTGCTTGCTGGTTCATAGCCGGCCTGCCAATCCTCGCGTCATTCATCCAGGCGGCGGTTGCGTTGCTTGGGACATCTGCGAGTGGGATACCCGTCATTGGTGGGCTTAAACGGTTGTTCCAATCCATCGCCGTATTCGACGCCGCCGGAACCATATTCCGAGCGAGTTCAGCGATTGTACTCGTACTCTTCGTGTTGGTCACGGTAGCGTGGTTGGCACAGGGGGCGGGGTTATTCGTGATTAGGCACCGTGTGTTCACACTCGGAGCGACAGGCTTCGTGACGCTGTTTCTGGTCCTGTTCGAACTCGTTTACCTTCCGGTACTGTCGGCAGACGTGCCGACGGCCCAAGTTGCTGGCTTCCTACTGGTACCGGTTGTCGCAGCAGCGGCGAGTTGGGGCGCGTCGCTCGTCTTCGAGTGGGACATCACCCTCGATGAGGAGACGAGTGAACAGCTCTCGGCGGCCAGGAAAGACGCCCGCAAGGCGCTGGAACAGTTCGACGATCAGGTCGATGCAGCGGCTAGCGAGAGTACGCTGTCGTCACTGCGGTCGTTTGCACCGGCTGCTGTGGAGTCGTTCGAGACCGAGATGGCGGCGTTTCGTGAGGAGTGTCAGTCCGTTGTGGACCGAGCAGACGACCTGACTGAGGGGCCGGAATCAAGTCGAGAGCGGAACGATGCGGCTGCACAGGTGCGCACGGATGCCGAGGGACTGAATCCCGAGGAACGCGCGAACCGACTCCAACGAGAACTGGAGCGGGCTGTCGTCGACCGTATCCGCGACGAGTTCGGAGACCTTCACTATGTCTCCCGATACGACCAAGCTTACGAGGTACGGAATCTCCGGTCGTACAACGAGATATCACTGCCGACGCTCGATGGCCCGCCGGTACAGATCGGCGGTGATCAACACGAACTCGACGACAGGCTCGTCAACGCTATCGATACGCAGGGTCTTGGGCCGGTCGCCAACGCGATAGAACGCGTCGAGACTCACCTCTCGGATCTCGAAACGGCGCTGGACGAACACGAAACGCGAGTCGCGACGGGCCTTGATGCGGCCGACGAGTCGCTCGTACTCGCCGAAGACCACCTCGACAATCTCGATGGCGTGGCACAGGAACGATTACGAGAGTATCTACTCGAAGGACGAACGCCTGACGAGACGCTATCGGTCCCGAATCGGCTGTCGGTTTCGGACGCCAAGACCGACGCGCAGGTCGCACTCCACGAGGGGCGGTTCGACGCCGCCGAACGCTACGCCAAGGAGGCGCGTGAGGAAGCGGCGGCGGTCCAGGCCATAGCGGAGTTTTTCGGTGAAAGCGTCGTGGCGACTATCGACTATGGGTCGGGGTCGATTCCCGTCCCAGGCGTCGTCGGCAAAGACCTAACCGCGCAACTCCGGGTTCCGTTTGAACAGAGCTATGGTGTTGAGTACGCTGTCAAGGGAACCACGCTGGAGATAGCTGGTGACGGCGAGGCGACAGCCGACGACCATGACACGGCAAGAGGGCGAACGGAGACGACGACAAACGGGGCCGACCCTGATGACGTCCTGTACGTCCTCCGGGAGTTGCAGTCAACGGCCACGGCGAGTGCGTCCGACGACACTGTCGAACTCCAGACGGAACAACTCCCCGAGAAATTCGTCTCCGACGAAGTTCTCCGGGAGGCACAATCGTTCGCCGAACGACAGGGAGACGTCGTCGGCATGGAGGTACCAGAAGACCCGCCGCCGGGTTTTGTCTCCATCAAAGTTGCCGATGGCGTGAGCCCCCAGCGAGTGATGGACGACCTCCAAAACCAGTACTCGAAGAACCGATGACTGAACACAGCCAATACGAGCGGATGACCGACCACCAATGAGTGACAAATGCAAAATCTGTCTGCAGGACACGGAGGAACCGAGTATCGAGGAACACATCGCAGCGAACCACGCGGAGACACCGGAGTCCGTTCGTGAAGTCTATCCGGACCGCTACGACGATATTTTCGACGGTGATGGAACGCTGAAGTCCCGGTTCCAAACGAGCGAAACCGACACCGAAACTGAGGACGTGTCCGCTGGTGACGATCGACTCCAGAGCCAACCAGAGCAAGGCGAACGCACTGGATCCGGTGGAGCCGGAGGCAGTAGTCCCACGGAAACCGGGACTACGACCAGTCCAATGACGACAACAGGCACGGTGGGCCAAGGAGCCGACGGTACAGGTGGTTCATCGACAGGCCCCGGTTCGGCCGGAAGTGGCGGTGACACAGTTGGCAGCCCACTGAGCGGTGCGACTGGTAACAAGTGGCTGATGATCGGCGTCGGTGGTGCGGGTAATCACATCATCGACGCGGTGTTGATGCGGCGTGATACGCTGCGGAACAACAACAGTAGCCTGGCCGAAGTGTGGGAGGGCGGCCTCGCTAACTACGGTAGTCTCAACACGAACATCACGGAGTTGGGCGAGACGTACTACGCTCGCGAGGACCGAGGGTTCTCGCGGGAAGCGCTCGTCACGAACGGGATGATAGGTTACCGCCACCACAACTACTCCGGGGCCGGCCGCAACTGGAAAGTTGGCCGACAGCTGATGCAAAAGGACTTCGAGGGCGAAAAGAACGCCATTCGAGACCGACTGGACCTCAATCTTAACGACATCGAGGCGTCACAGGCGGTGATGCTGATCAACAGCGTCACGAAGGGGACTGGCTGTGGCGCGACACCGGTACTCGCCGAGAACATCCGAGATCTCATCACTGAGGGAACCGGCGGCGAGGACACCATCGCTTTCTCGAAGCCGCTCATCAGTTCAGTTGTCCTCCCCTCGGATCACGAGTTCGGATCGAGCGAGATGGTCCGCGGCGTTGTCGGGATGGCCTATCTCTCGAAAGCAGTTGACGGGATTATCCCGTTCGACAACAGCAAGCTTGATGACCCGCCCTCTGATCTAGCGGTCGATATCGATCAGGACATGCTCGGACGGTACAATCCCCCGATGTATACCGATATTAACCGTCTCCTCGTCACGTTCCTCGAATCCTTCACGATGTCCTCAACGCCGCAATCAGCCGATACTGCAGGGACCGCTCGTATCAACGGGGAAGTGTTCGACGTTCCCGACAGTTTCAGGCCAGTTCAGCGAAAGTACAGTCAGAGTGAGGACCGTGCGTATAAACCGGCGGTCGTGATGGCGCCGGTCATCGGGAAGACTAGTGCGTCTACCTTCGATCGGTCACGCCTCGATACGCTTGCACGGTCCACGCTCCTGCAGGGCCAGTTAGTCGAGTTCGACCCGAAGACAGCATGGGGAGGGACGTTCATGGTGTACGGCCCAGAGGAGAAAATGGAGGAGTTAGCTCCGCTGTTGAGTAATAACGAACTGAGCAGTATCTTGAGTGGCGAGGACTTCCTCGCACGCGAGAACTTCGAAGGGCCGGGATCCATCGACGTATACGTGAACCAACTCGTCGTGCCACACGTCGACGACGTATACCTATGGGGACTGCTGTGGAACCCCCACCTTCCGACACTTGAGCGAATGTACGACCACGCCAGGGAACTGGTCGAACACAGCGACAGTCAGGAGGCATCGGAACTCCGCGAAATGTGGGATACCGTCGAACCGCTGTTCGATTGCCTCGGCCGAGAGAACATGGGGTGATACGATGGTCGAACTACTCGTGGCAGCCGGCGCAGCGGTGGCAGCGCTGGTCGTCGGCAGCGCGGGGGGATTCATCACCGGACGGAAGACCGCAGAGAACGAGGACGACGGGCCTGCTCTCCAAGCACCAGCAGAGCGATTGAACCAGCCTCCAAATCCCCAAGCGGTGACTGAGGCTGTCGAGACACTCACCGAGACGATATACGCTGTCGTAGATGCGACTGCCCTCAACGAGCGTGACAATCTCCAGCCAGAGGACAGCCCGGTCGAGACGGCTGAAGAGGTCCGACGGGCTGCGGAACGCGGTACCCTGACACAGACAGACCCACACGATCAACATGGGCAAGCCCCTGGTGGATCGGAGTCGGAGACAGACACTGGAGCGGAACCAAAAGAAGTCACTCCAGCTGCGATCACCGGTGCTGTCTCGTCGGTCCGGGGCAGCACCACCGCAGAGACCGCATCTGGCCAGCGTCTGTTGGAATATTTGTCATCAGCCGATAAAGCTCCTGAGCGGAAATTGACAGAGACGCTTGATAATGTCGTCACGACGCTGAACCACCACGCAGCTGTCGAGTCAGCCCTACAGGCTATCAAACCCCACGTGGAGCCACGCGAACTCGGTCGGACTCTGGACCGACGGACCGCCGATGTCGAAGGCGAACTCGGTGATGCACTCGAAACGATCGCCGTGACACTCTCGACTGTGGCGGAAGAGCGCGAAGAGTGTGAGAGTGAACGGGAGGAGTTAGTAGAGAACGCTGAGCGGGTATGTACAGCCGCGAACGAGCAAACGACGATAGCGTTCGATAGTTCGGTCGGGACAGCAGCCTGGCTTGCATCGCTCGCGGATCGATTAGACGACGGCAGTATTTCGTTCGCCGATCAAGAGAACAGCCTCCACAGCGTCGCCAGCCGTTTGGACCTCGCGCCGGAGAGTACGCTTGGGCGGGAGTTCGTCGACGTGCTGACGAGCGAGGCCATCTCTCAGCAGGATAGTGCAGAGACTCTCCGTTCAGTCGTCGCGACCATCGACCGTGCAGAAACAACCGGTCACCGTCTTGACGGTCTCGAAAGTAATGAGGTGGCGCGGCTGGCCGAGCGGCTGGCCGACGAGTTTGAGTCAGTCGACTCTCCTGTCGGATCGGTGCTTCGAGAGCGGGCGTCAGAACTCCAGTCGACCGTGCGACAGGCTGGTAAATCGGACCTCGTGACCATCTACGCTGCTCGGCAAGAACTCCGGTTCTACGACCACCGGCTACTGAAACAGGTGCAAACGGGTGGCGGCGCTGGCGGGGACGAAAACGAATCAGAACTCCAATCGCTGACCGACGAGGTCGAACAGCGACGTTCGACGATGCGAACTCAGTACCCCTCGGACTACCCACAACACGACCACAGTATCCCGATTCATTTCCTCGAACTCGTGAGTTCGCTCCAAGAAGCAGCCACCGACGCCCGAGCAAGTGGCAACAAAGATCGGGCAGTCGGTTATTTAAAAGCCGCTGACAAAACGCTTGACTGGGTGGCTGAGCTGTACGATCGCCACGCCTACAGCGTCCTGCTCGAACAGCTTAGAGGCTGAAACCGCTGAGATGATGATCGACTTCATAGGTATCCAGTAGATCAGATACGTTAGCTAATTTCTAACGGACGTTATTGCCGCCAATTGTACGATTTCTGACTCTAATAAAAATGACAGAACACGTTATTATTTCGTATAATTAGAGACACGTTTATAATACTGGATACTTGATACGTAAACCAATGCCATATCTCTTTGTGGGGGCGGGACAGGCAGGAAGTTCCATTGTCGACGAAGTTTTCGCCCATAAGAACATGGGACAGATAGCGACCCCGCTCATATTTAATTCGACTATAAGAGACTTGCAGAAATTGAAAAATGTAGATCGTGATAATTGGTATGGCGTAGCGGAGGGTGCCGGTCTCGTCCCTGGAACCACCGATGGCTTCGAAGAGCAGGTTACGGGCGGATTCGGCCGAAATCCTGTTCGAGCAAACGAGGTGATGGAAGACAATAGGAGCGTTCTGCAGAATACCATCCGTGACGAACTGACAGAGTCCATTAAGTCGGAAGACGACGAAGACGATAGTCCGACCCAGACCGCAGAAACGAACGTCCCGTTCGCGTTCGTCTTCTGTGGGCTCGGTGGAGGAACCGGATGCGGCATCACGCCGCACCTCATTGAAGCAGTTGACGACTACACGAATGGGACCTGCAAGACCATCGCTGTTTGCGTACTCCCGAACACGCAAGGGCCCGTCGGACAGAGTGACGAGGAAGAATCTGCCTCACCGAGCCGGCAGGCATGGAATGCGAGGTACGGGATAGACCGCATCGAGGACGTCGCCGACGGCATCATTCTTGTCGACAACGAGCGCCTCTCGTATCACGAGGCGGCTGAAGGACAATTCACCGACCTCAATGAATATGTGGCTTCGTCGATAGTAGATCTCGTCTCCGGGACGGTACTCGAACGTATTGACCGCAGCGAGTACGACGTCGATCCGCCCATCATCGACATCCAGGACATTGTGACAAGCCTCTCGTTCGGACTCGGCGGCGAGCAGAGTGAGACGGGATATGCGTCGATGGGACGTTCAGTCCAGATGACGAAATCACTGTCGGGCTACCTCCTCCCGTTCATCGGTGGGAAGTCTGTCGATGCCTCCGCGTTATCGCATCTGGCAGAACTGAAACAGACTGTTGAAGGAGCGGACACACAGGACGCTCGGAAGGCTATCGGCCTCCTGCGGGCTCCTTCAAACTACGTCGCAGACACCGACTACCAGATTGACACGTCGAAGCTTCGGTCGTTCCTCACGGCCCGGTGCGACGAGGTAAATCTCGGCGCGACGCTGACAAAACGTAATCTCGTCTCTTTCACGACATTATTCACCTACCGACGGGAAGACCTCGATCGCCTCGACGAACTGGAATCGCTGGCGACCGAATACGAGCGGGAGTCAGAGGCTGTCGTGTCATGATGCAGGTTCGAACCGTCTACTTATGGGGTGTCGCGATTGTCGTGGCGCTGTTTGCCGGCGCCGCGGTCGGTCAGTCGAGCGGTGGCGTTGCTAGTCTACAGACCCGAACTGCAGACGCGGTGTCCATGGTTCGACTGAGCCAGCAACCCTTGTTACACATTAGTAGCGGAGTGCTGCTCGGCCTCGGCATCGGGGTATTGATCGGGAGCGTGTCGATGTACGCCCACTGGAACCGCAAGCTATGACGTGCGGACGTACCGCCTTCGTCGTCGGCATAGTCCTTGTGGCCCTCTGTACAGGAACCGCCGTGGCCGACGCGCCATCAGGGCTCGACAGCACCTGTCAGGATCGACCGAACACCGTCGTTCTGTTCGTCGAGCATCACGATCGAGCCCACACTGACGGGGCGACGCTGTACCCTGGGACTGTGGTGTACGTGGCCTACTGCGGTGATGGAGAAGCCGAGAGCCCGACTGCTGGCGGGCAAACAGTGTGGGGTATTGGAGCCGATGCTGGCCTTGATAACGTGACCAGAGAGGGCGACACCTATCGTGCCGTCATTCCTGAAAACAAGGAGTCGGTCGTCCTGAACGTGGACACGATTCGCAACCAGTCGCCGCAGAACGAGATCACGGTCACCGTCCAGCAGGGACCAACGGTGCAGTCAACACTGACAGGCACGCAGTTGTCGTTCCGTTCCGAGCGGGCGACATCCTACGCAGCGAACGAGAGCAAGTACCTCTCGGCTCGGAATGAAACACGGATGGCCGCCGATGCCCTGAACCAGACCGCACAGAACATCCGGAAAGCCGGTCCGTCGGCCTTCGCCAACGAACACGCTTCGACAGCGAACGCCTCACTCGCAAAGCTAAATACCTCCCAAGCGACCGCAGACGATCGCGCAGCAGCCCTACAGTCCCTGCTCTACGTGCGGGCGACGGAGAGTACGCTTCCACACGGTGATCACGGACAAGCCCTCGAAGCCCTCCACGACAGCGAGCGTACAACGACCGAACGGACCGCAGCTGCGCTTGACACCTACCGTGGCGCACTGCGCTCGGTCGAGCGCGCAGCACGACAGACAATTATCACGAACATGGCAGCGGGACTACTTACCGGCCTCGTCATAGGGGCCATCGGCGGCGGGTACAGACTCAGACAGTATGGGCAGAAGACGCAGGACTTCAGTGACTTCCGCGGAAGCGACTTCGATAGGTCGTTGCTGACTGCGCCGGTGGCGCTCGGTCTAGCGCTTGTCGTCGGCGGCCTTGCGCTTTTGATCGTGACGGGAATCGGGGGTGCGTTGCTGTGAAGTCTTCAACTCGAACCGTCGCCGGCATCTTCGGTCTCGTCGTTCTCGGCGGTCTCCTCAGTGCGGGTGTGTTCGTCTTCTTCGGCTCTCAGCTGGCAGTGTACGCAACCATCGCCATCGCGCCGATGCTCGTCGTTGTCGGGGGGCTCTGGGTCCGCCGGCGAATTACTTCAACTGGGACCGACCAGACACAATATACTCGGCGGAGAGCGCGTGAAGTCGGCGAGTCGTTCAGCGAGGCGTGGGAGAAGCGCGAACGAATGCGTCGGGAGTACCCCGACGTGTTCGACGGGGGTCTCGGACTCGGAGTTGACGCACTCGTGTCGGACTTGCGTGGGGAAGGGATCGACTTCGATCGTGAGAGTGGAGCATTCACGCTCGGCAGCGTCGGCACGCTCGAAGACGTGAATTCGTTGGCGAGCCGCGTCGACACACTGACGAGTGATCTTGACGCTGCCTTCGGCGAGGCCGTTGAGCGTCGCGTTGCAAACATCGGGTCTGAATTGGAGCGCATCGACGACTTGGCAGCGGTCGACGACCGACCGACTCCAGATGATGTTCCGGCCGACGACTGGGAGGCTGCGGGCGCAACGCTTGACGAAGCCCGCAAGTATGCGACAGACCGAATTGACCGAGCGGCCGAGACCATCCAAAGCACCGTCGGGTCCGCCGACGACGTGGACCGTGCGGCCGTCGAGGATCGCCTGTCCGAGGCCCGTGCCGCCGCGGCCGACGACCGCTTCGCTGACGCGGTCGCCGCCCTACTCGACGCGCGTGACACTGTACGCCGCGAGGGAGAGAGTGCGTTCGGCGCTGTCCGAACCGATCTTCGCTCACTACTCGACACTGTGGCCGACAGCGATGTCGACGACTACCTCACTGACACTGACGTGGACGTGAGCGATCTCCGGCAGGCAATCGACAGTCTAGACGATGCGATGGAACTGTCGGCGCTGACAGAGCATCGTGAAACCGCTCGACAAAGAGCGGTTGCAGCGGTGACCGCGCTCGAATCTGACCTGACCGACATTGTCGATCGGCTTGAACGAGCCGACATCCCCGATGGATACTACACCGTCCCCGACGCGTACGAGCAGGATTTCGCCAGCGAGCTACGTGATACAGACGATCTCCAGTCGTTCGAGGCCACGTGGATCGAGGCCACCAATTCGCTGACTGCTGCATTGGACGAACTGCGACCGAAAGACGACGTGGTCAAAGGTTATGACCAGGTGCGCGAGGTTATCGAGACAGAACTGCAGGCAACCGGGCGGGTTGACGCCGACGATCTCCCGGTGCGACAACACGAGGAGCAGTTCCTTGGCCTCTACTACCGTGAGAATCCTGAAGCCGTCTCGTTCGATATCGACGAACCGAGCCTGTCGGTCTCTGGCGGCGGAGAGATGTACCCGGTCAAGGTGACTGTGAAGTTCGACCGTGGCGGTCCGGACCGTGAGGTAACCGTCACACTCGACGGGGATCGACACACAGCCACGGAATCAGTCACCACCCCACTCGTCGGTTCAGTCACATTCGAAGACGTTCCGTACGGAGAATATGCGGTAGAGGCTGTACCGAGCGACGACGACTTCGGGTCGGCAGAGGCAACTGTAACAGTCGACGCCGAGAATGAACTGTCACTCGATCTTCCCGAGGTCACGCTCCGTGACCGCGTCTGTGACGGCATCCAGACCGAGTCAGAGCAGTACCTCGACGAACTGTCGGACACGTTTGATGACCGGTTCGACGACGAAGGGTATCTCAGTACTGCCATGTCCTACCGCGTCGATTCCGAATACATCCCGTGTCTACTGACTCTCTGGGCCGAGCGTGCGGGACACGACGCGACGCAGCTAAACGACGGTACCGTCATCGTCTACGACGACGAGACGCTACGCGGCGAACTTGAGAACGTTGTCGCGTACAACCTCGACGAGGGGGAAACAATCGCCTTCGACGAGCTCAAAGAACGGTTCCTCTCAGCACCGGTGCCGAACGCGACGCTCGCGCAACTGGCGACCGACGACCTCGCTGACGCGACCGCCGAGGACGATCATCTCACGAAACACTAACCATGTCAAAATCAGACACCTACACCCGCTGGGCCGTCCTCGCCTCCGGTGAGGGCGGCGGCCGTATCGCTTCGACGCTGTTCAGTCGCACCGAGAACCCCGGTATCGACGACCGGGTGCTGGTGATGAACACCAATCGTACGGACATCGCTAACACGATCGATCGTATCGAACGCAACACGATCGATATTCAGGATATCCGTGCCGACCACACCCTCGAATTCGGTCCGCTTGACGGCGTTGGGAACTACTTCCCAGGCGGCGAGCAGTGTGCCGAAATCGACGAGGACCGTATCAGTGAGAAGATAGAGGCCGGTGGCATCGACCAATCTGACGCTTTCCTCTATATGACGACGCTCGGCGGTGGAACGGGTAACGGCTCAGTTCCGTATATCATCCGTTCGTTGAAAGAGAACCCGCCAACGGAAGCGATGGGCGACGTCGTCCACGTCGCGCTTGCAGCATGGCCGTACGACTTCGAGGGGGGACAGCGCCACTTCAACGCCGTTTGTGGGCTCTCTCGTCTTCTCCGGTGGTACGATGGGACGCAGAATGCCGATATGGTCATGCTCGTCTCGAACTCCCACATCTCGAACGACGACGAACTCAACGCCCCCAACGAGGACAAATACGAATCTGTAAACCGCAACGCGATCGCCGCGATGGATATGATGATTGGGGCCGGTCGACAAACCCACAGCGTCGTCGACGTCTCGGACCTCGTGACGTGGCCGTCTCGGCTCGATTCCTACCACTTCACGCCCGGCATTGCCATGGGCCAGCCGTCCGTCTTCGAACTCGACCTGCTGTTCGAGAAGGCCGCAGACAACGTCTTTGTTCCGATGGACCCGACGACATCGAAAGTTGTCTACGCTGTCGTCAGAGCGCCTGAACATCTCATAGAGTCCGGAGAATACACTGAGGCCGATCTTGAGATGTCTCTCCAACAATGGCTTGACGACAACGGCATGGACGAGGTGGTCCACCAGATGCCGACGCTGACGCCAACACAGCGGCAAGATGACTCTATCGACGTGTTGTTGCTGTTCGGTGGATTCGACCTCGAACCATTGCTGGAGCAGTCTCGGCCGAAGTTCGAACAAATCATGGAGGAAGCAACTGAGCACGGCCTTTCGACGAACATCGACACACCGACAGAGGAGTTCACTGCGGACCAGTTCCGCACGATACAGCAGAACCTCAATGACTACCTGACAGGCAACCGGAGGTGATCAACGTGGGAGCGACAAATCGCGCGACTGCGGGGCGTATACTAATGTACCTGCTTGTCGTGATAGCGGTTCTTGCGGCTGGTGTCGGGAACGCCTCAGCGGACGATGGCATTACGATAAACCGCACTAGCGACGCCGTCGAGGTAACTGTCCAACAGTCCGCTGCCGGCGGGAACGGTACGCAATCGGTCACGGTCTCCGCTGGGAATCAAAATATAACGAACTATACCATCAATTTCACTAATCGTTCAGAAAACATAACACATATTCAGATACGAGAATTCAGGAGCGTCAGTGGTGACCTCGCTGATAAGAATATCACGGTCAGAGTGACGGGGATAATGAACACGACGGATCGGCAAAGAGTCGATCTCCGATACGTTGAAAAAAGCGGTGATGCCACTGTTATTGCCCGAAACGTTACGCTCCCGGTCAATTCAAGCAGCGTCATCGGAATCCCCGAGGGGGGATCGGTACCCGTAGCGGTCAGCGCAGGTAGCGAGGCTGTCACGGTTGACGCTCGGTACCGCGACGGATCGCTCCGTATTCCAATGCTCACACTGAGGGAGAGTGTCTCACTGTTCGAGTCGCTCAAACTTCGCGTACTTCCCTCAATCACCGTTGCAGAATACAGCGTAAATCCTAGTCAGGAGGCGACGGCGTACCTCACACCGACAGCCGACGGCGCCAAAGTAAGCCATCCGCTTGTGTTCGCAGGTCAGGAATACATCGTCGTGGCGACGACGGCCGGGCCGCCCGGTAACTTTAGCCGTACAATGACTGCCAACGGTCCGATGACGAGCGGAGCAACGGACTATGGCGGTCGGTTCGCACTACCGGAGCAACTACTCTACGCCGATCACTTGACACTGCGAATCAGCGAAGTCGATGGGCGGGAGGTGTATAACAGGAGCCGAGCACCGAGTGAGATGTTGCAAGCCACCGACGGTTCCCAAACAGCCGAATGGAACCAGTCAGCTAAGACAGTCTCGTTCGGCAGCGCAGTACCGGAGGATCTTGCGGCGATCTGGATACAGACCAGCGAGGGTCTACTGAGATATGACGATAGTGTAATCGCGAACGGGAAGCTTGATGCGACAGAGACCAAGCTATCTGTGGGAGAGCGGTTTACAGCCGTGCTGGTCGGTCAGCAGGACTACTGGGCGGTTACAGTCGAAGCTGTCGGAGGCGAGTCATCTCAACAAAAAAGTAACGGAGGCAGCGACAAGGGAGGAAGCGGCTTCATTAATGACGTAGGTTCCTTTATACAGGAAAACACGCTGCTCCTGTTGTCCGGGTTGCTGGGAGTTATTGTGTTTGGGGCGTCGGTCGCCATGGAACAACAGTTAGCGAACGACCACCAGATGAAAATCGGACTGGTGATTGGGGCCTTGGTATTTGGCGCCGGATTAGGTTGGTCGGTTACTGACGGAATGACTGAGTTCGCAATATTCTTGCTCGCAGCCTTCAGTGCCATAGCGTTAGTCATACTAGTATGGATAGTATGCGCGAGTATCCTCGACATGGATGGAGCGAAAGCGGTGTTGGTCAGCGTAGTCGGCCCCGCTATAGGATTCCTACTCGCTGCCGGACTATACATACTTACAGATATAGACATCCTGCAGAATCGTGTCAACCTACTTGCCTTCGGTAGTAGCTATGGGCACATCACTATCTCTGTTCTACTTGGTCTGATCCTGTATCAATCGAGTACATCTGAAAGCACTGCTTCGGGCCCGACAACGTACCAGACGACAGTCCGTGTTAACGATGCTGACGGAGCGCCGGTCAGCGGGACGGTGCAAGTTCAGTTGCAGCCGGGCATGGACGTCAACATCCGCGATACGGTCCAGCGTACCATTGATATCAGCGACGGTGTTGAGACGATCCCACTTGAAGAAGGCACATGGACCGCCCGTGCAGTCCAAGCCGGCCAGGAGGTGAAAAAAGAGCGGAAAGTAACTCGCGCTCAGACGGAGTTGCCATTGACCTTCGAGGGACATCAAGTAGCCATTGAAGCCCTCGACCGGGACTCGGGCGAACCGGTGGATGATGCAGACATAATTATGACGGTCGATGGCGATCGTCGGAAAGGCAAGACGAACCAGAACGGAAGATGGGCCACGACTTTACCGCTATCAGCTTCGTCGATCGAAGTTGAAGTTGATCATAATCTGTACAAAGCGGCGACTTGGAGTGCTTCATCGGTTAAAGGGACCACCGCAGAGACGATAGAGCTCCGGCCGCTCGTAGGATCCATCAAGACAGCGGTGACGATAGACGGCGAGGGAGTTCCAGGTGTCCCTCTAACAGTGACTCGACAACGCGACGGTCAGCAATTCACGGACACCACCGATAACGACGGTTCAGTGACACTCTCAAACGTCGGTATCGGTGAGTACACTATCAAACCGGATCTCAACAGCCGGCCGTCACAATTCAGTGCCGGCCGAACAACCGTTCGAGTCTGTGACGGGGAGACGAGCCGGAAACAAGTTGCCGTCCAGTTCGACTACGACCTGTCGTCGACAGCCCGTGAGCGAATACGCTCACTCCGAGGTCGGGCCGATGACATCGGGACGGCGAGCCGTCGCGATGGGGCGATTCAGGCATACTATGCGAGCGTCCTTGAGGCATCACTCGACACGGTCGAGCGGATACCGGAAAGCGGATACACGCTGCTGACCGCCGATATAGATCCCGACGAGGTCGTCTCAGCGTTGCTCGACGCAACTGAGGCGGCGACAGAAACCGTCGACGACGTGATGACCTCGAAGCGGAACGTCGACCTCTTCTCAGCATGTTCTGACCTACCGTCCGTGACGGTATCGTGGCGCGGACAGATCGACGTGGACCGCGTCGCGGCGCTTTCCGAGCAGGATATCGGGCAGCAACGCGGCGAGGTTCTCGATTCGCTTGAGGCGGTCGATGAGCGTATTTCGGCGGCTGTCAGTGACGTTGCCGAGGTCAGTCCAGCGAGAGAGATGTGGGAGGCGGTCCGAACAATGGTCCGGGACAACACGGGGGCGACACAGGTCGAGTCGGCCGCCCTCATAACCGTCGCTGAGGCGCTCTTGGACGCCATCGACGGGTTGTTCGACGACGACCGACTCAGAGCGCGGATGGAACGGACGGTGTACTAATCATGAGTATGAACAGATATTTTGTGGTACTAATCGTCGCACTCTCAATCGTCACGGTGCCGGTTGTCGGTAGTGCCATGCCGGCATCGGGGGAGACGGCGACTGTCAGTCAGACGACGACGTTCGCTCAAACGAACGAGAGTCAGCCCGACTCAGCGTCGGCATATCTCGCCACGTTTCGCGGGCTGAACGGAACGGCTGCATACACGACCTACAGTGAATTCGAGGTTATCCGCTCACAGGCCGTGCTGGCAGTCCAGATAGGCAATTTCACCGAAACCGAGGCCGAGCGCATGCGACTCGTCCTCAACTTGCTCCAGACCTTCCAGACTGCGTACGGACGCCAGCAGGCTGGAGAGTACGGTGCGGCTATCGAGGCTGCGAACGATACCAGTAAAATCAGCCAACAGCTACGAGCTGTCGAGGGGGGCGAGCGCTACGCCGTCCTCGCTGAGGTGGCTCTGGAACGATTCTACGCCCGGACCGGACAGGCACTTCAATCAGCCGCGGAGTCAGAGTCTGTCACCAGAGAGCGCATCGAGACTCTCCGACGGGCGGCGCTCGCTTATCAACGCGCGGGTGCAACGGACCGCTATTCACAGGTTCTCATCCGGGTAGAGAGTAGCGAACAGAGCTACCGAGCCGATGTGTCGTCGATGAACGAATCCGCGGCTGCCGCCTCGTCGTTCGTCAACGGCTGTTCGAACTGTGGTGGTCTTGTAACGGCGCTGACGGGGTACGGGTTTGGAGTGTTCCCGAAATATCGCGCGGCACAAGAGGCGACACGTGAGACCGATGGGGCGCTTGCATTGGCCGAACAACATGGATTGTCCGCGCGGGCGCAGGCACTGGCTGACCTCCGATCCTCTGTGGAGGACACTCGATCGACACTAGCCCTCGCGAGCGCGACTCTCATTGTAGGCTACACAGTCATCCTCGGCCTGTTCTGTTCGCTCATCGCCTGGCGGCTGGTCGTCTGGCAGCGTGATTTGGAGGCCGCTGCACACGGTGATTCCGTCCTCGTGGGGGCGATGCTCCGTGGTTGAACGCACCCGCGTCGTCTCGGTGGTCGTCGTGGCTCTCTGTCTGCTCACTAGCGCCGGACTCGGAGCGGCGTCTCATACTGGATCACTCGAACTCGAAGCTGCTCAGAGCAGTGATAGCGACAGTACGACGCTGAGCTACACGTTCACCGCACAAGGAAACGGGACGGCGACGATTAGTCCCATGAGCGATAGCCAGAGCGGTGGTGATGTGACGTTCACACTCCAGAGCCGCGAATCGTTCACCGTTCAGGCGGGCGAAACGTACACTGTGGAGTACGACGTGAGTGCCCAGAGCGGTGCGCGTGAGGGAACGTACGACCTCTATTCGACCGTTAACGGACCAGGCAGCAGCTACTCTGAGACGTTATCAGTCGACGTACAGGTGCTCGAACCCCGCTTCGGCTCAGTCGGTACTCAGACCGGTGAGGTCACGTTCACCGAGGACGACACAGCCTCAACGACGGTGACTGCCGACGTCGAAAATACCGGCGATGGTGTTATGACGGGTGTGGATGCCTCAACTAGTGGCGTCCCGTCGGGAATGAGCGTCTCCGTCTCGACACCGGATGAAATCGGTGCTGGAGATACCGGCTCGGTTGAGGTGGACATCGACGCCGATGGCTCGCTCACGGAAGGAAGCCACTCGTTCACCGTCGAGATGACCGACTCGCTCGGACACACAGAGTCGTTCACCGTCAGTATTGATGTTATCAAGGCACCAGCGGTGACCGCACCAGATCGGCAGATATCACTCGGTGACATCCTCGTCGGGGAGTCCGCCTCGACACAGTTCACTCTGGAGGAGGGTGGCGGCTACGATAACGTCGATGGCGTCCAGATTTCCTACGACAATGACCCGCGAGGGACGCTTTCCATATCCGGCATCGGCGGCTACATCTCTGCTGGCGGCTCTGAGGACGGGACTGCGACGATAGACGTCGATGCGGATGCTCGACAACATGCCGACATCAACTTGGGCGCGACGTTTCGGCCAGACGATCCCGATGGAACCGGGACGACAATAAGCTTCAGCGCACGGGTGATCTACCCACCGTACTACGAGTCTGTCAGCGCCGCCGACCGAACCATTGTGTTCGATGAGCCACGCGCTCAGACTGATCAGTTCTCAACGACAGTCCCGGTCACCATTGAGAACGGCGGCGACCAGCCGATGCAACTGACAGACGTGCAACCCTCGGTCTCCGGCAGTGACTTGACCGCGAGAGTGGTCGATGCGCCGGATTCGATTCCAGCACAGTCATCTCGAACCGTGGACGTTCGGGTCACTGCCGACTCGTCGGCTGACGAGGGTGACAGGAGCATGAGCGTCATCGTCGACGCGGAGCAGGCCGGCGAAGAGACCGCGTCGTCGACAGTGACCATTGACCACGACACGGATCTCGCTGTCGAGACCAGTGACGTCCAGTACGGGCGTATCGTCGCCACGCGGAGCGTTACTCGGAATGTGCTCATCAGCGAGCGGCTGGGTTACAACGACGTGCAGAACTTCCAGATATCGAAGGTTTCAGGCCCTGACCAGGGTTGGCTAACCGTGACTGAACGACCCGAATCACTAACAGCCGGCGAGTCCACGCCGTTCGTCACGTCACTGACCTTCGACACACGAGCAAAGTTCTTCACAGAATACTCTTGGGAGTATCGCATCACCGGTGACAACATCGAGGCACAGACCATCACCATCACGGCAACACCGCGTCCGGTCGACTTCACAGCGACTGTCGAGGATCTGCAAAACGCCGAGACAGCCGGTGATAGCCGCCGACAGAAGGTCGCCACACAGACCGCCGGGGCAATGGAAACGCTGGCGACGGAACTACGTGAGGGCGGGTCACAGCAGGCGCGACGCGATGTGACAACAGTTAGCGCTGCAGGCCGAAGCACGGTGCTGTTCCTGCAGTACACGGCTGACGCCCGCCGCCAACTGGACAATGGCAATCACACTGCTGCTCAACGCTCGCTGACTCGAGCTGCAGCGACGTACAATACCCTGCAGACCGGGTCAGAGCGTGTCCGGACGCCAGACATACGCGAACGGATGGTGACCTCTTCGGACGCCGCTGGGTTGATACTGACCGACATGCTCGACGAACAGCGCAAGTACTACCAGCAGCGTCTCGACTCGAATGAGACGACGATGCTCGAGCGGGCACAGACCTACCGCCAGCTCGCACAGTTAGCGGCACTGGCCGACGACGACGAGCAAGCCGCTCGGCTGACGAATCAATCGCGATCGGCGTTCCGAGAGTACTCGACGCTCGTCAGTGATGGGAACGCGGACCTCCAGGCGGCCAGACAGTCTCAAGCAAATCTGACGGCCACGACAATGCTCTCTATCGGCGGCAGGCCAGTGTTCTGGATAGGCAATCTAGACTCCGTCGAACGGCAGCAAGCCGCAGTCGTCGGGTCGTACACGCAGGCCGAACAGCAGTTCGAATCGGCTGGCGCGAGTAGTCGTGCACAGACGGCCCGGACAGAACGGGCCGCGTTTAGCCAGCAGATGGAACAGGGTCGTCTGCTCTCGTTCAGTCTGGCTGGCGCGGTCGCGATAGCCTTCCTGGTCCTCCTCGGTCTAGAAGCGCGGGCCATCTACCGCTACGTACAGGACTCCACCGAGGCTGTCAGCGGGGACTTCCTTCTGGCGCACGACACGACGTGACGAGATGCGTTGGGGGCACCTGCTCCCTCAGCGTGTCCTGACCATCATCTATCACTTCTTCGTCGGCCCGCTCGTCGTCCGATGACTGACTATCGGTACGTGTCACCGACCACTCATCAGCCACGTCTTCTCCGGCATCCTCTGCGATCGGTCCCGAGACGCGGTAGGTGTGGTCGACATCGCCCTCTTGCGTTGACCCAGACGTGGTTAGCGTGAACGAGGCTGTCCCCTGCTCTGTCGGTTCAATGTCGACAACGTAGTTCTCGGCATCACCAGCGGCAATCCGTCCGATGTCGCGTTCACCGGTCGACAGTGGCGTGACAGCGTCACCCACTGCCTCAACCGTGAGGTCAGTCACAGTCGTGCCGGCGGTGAGCGTACATTCGATAGCGCTGTTTCGCCCGACCATTGGTGGCGAACGAGGTTGAGCCCCGAGCCTGAGTGCAGTGTTCGAAGTTTGCGCTGTCCCATTACCTGTCCCGCTAACTTCGTTGTCGGTTTTCCCCTGTGCTGCAAGTGTCCAGTAGCTCGTCGGGTCTGTATCAGGCGTTACATAACGGACGCCAGCTACGAAGGGGGCGGCTGAAGCGAGGTCGGTCCGGTCGGTCTGTCGTTCGATCGTCAGGGTCCCACCAGGTTCCAGTTCGGGGCTGTCGTCGAGCGTCCAGGTAGCGTCAGCGCCTTCATGCGGGTTCACGCCGAGGACCCCGATGCGGCAAGGCTGGTCGCCCGTGTTTGTACACTCGAAGCTCAACGCAGTCATTTGCCCGTGGAGATTCGTCGTCACCCGGGCGAGAATTGGCCCTGGTTCGACGGTGAGTGTATGCGGTGGTACCTCCTTGCTCGTGCCATCGTGCGCTACTGTCCCGTCTGCCACTTCCGCCTCCCCTACGTCGAACAAGGCATGGTCGCGTTCAAGTTCGAAGCGCTGGTCCGGTTCAAGACGGTCAATGCGGTACTGCTGGTCGCCAAGTGCAATCGTGATATCACTCGCCGTACGCGTCCCGACGTTGGTCACGATCACCGTCTCAGTAAACCGCTGGCCCCGCTGGATCGACTCAGGTGCCTCCCTTTCTACGTGCAGTGATGGAGTCAACGTGGCGTTAGGACTGTCTGTCAACGTACTCGGCGAATCATCTTTGCTGTCAGCGGTATGTCCCTGTGCACCTATCTGTCCTGATCTACCTGGTGCGTCTGTGGCCTCAGTCCCGCCGTGCGAAGGTACTGTCTCGGTTTCAGAGCCGCGATCCCAAGCTTCGACTGAAAGTGAGGTGCGCTCAGAAAGATCATGCCCGGACAGCCTCGTCGTTACGTCCATCCCGCTAGCGATAACCGACTCGGTCAACGGTACGACAAGTTGGAAGCGCGAACCACCCGGGAGTTCCAGGTCCCGTTCGATATGCAGGCGCTCGTCGGCCTCTATCACGAGTGTCCCCGTGAGTGTGGCCTCAAACGGAGCCTCGAGGAGCACATCGAGGAATGGATTGGACTGATCCCCACCGGCGGTGATAGTCAGCGACGGACGGTCTGATGGGAGCGAGACCGGGACGGGAATGTCCGCACTCTGGTCGTCAAGCGTGACCGAGAGTGAGTAGTCCGCATCGTTCTCAAGCGGAACCGTCGTCGATACCTCGCCTTCATCACCTGGCTGAACGGTGTCGGTCGCTCCCTCAAAAGCCACGTTGACGGGCACGTCAGCGCTATTAGACACAGTGACGACCACGGCCGCGCCGTCCTCCGTAACTCGTTTAAGTGCCGCCTCGACATCTACAACTGTCGCAGGGTCGCTATATCTGACTGTTTCGACTATACCGTCTCCAATAGTAGTTCCATCAACCGCTACTGTTACTGTTGCTTCACCACTCTCATCTACGCTTTTCACTGGAACCGTGATCTCAGTCGATTCATCCGAATCGAGCGTGATGGACCGATGATCGTCGTCCAGTTGCAGTGAGGTGCTGGCGTCAGTCTCAACCGACGGTGATGCCTCGACACGGCCGGGCCCCGTGTTCGTGATCTGTACACGTATCGACTCGTCAGCACGAGCCCGATCGGTCAGCACCGTAGCATTGAGTGCTGCCGCCGCTGGCACCCCTTGTTGAAAGACGGTCTGTGTCCCACCATCTCCGGTCACTATGAACGACCCCTCGTTCGTGGCAGTCACGGCGTCTCCGCCGGGAAGCGACAACTGGTCGACGGTCCCGTGCTCGTCGACGTACCTGAGGCCGTCGTCGTCAATGACGATGACGTCATTTCTGAGCGCAGTGATGTCCCGTGCATCGGTATCCTGCCGCCATACTTGGTTGGCATCAGGCATCGCCAGCCTGACGAGTCGCCCGTCTTTCAGCCTGACTACGACAGCCGTCTCAAGCACCGCTACCTGTGCGATAGCGCCGTCTAAATTTCGGTCGAACAGTACCTCTCCGGTATCATCGAAGGCAGTGAGGAACGACCACGCGGCGACGACGACGCGGCCGTGCCCGCCGACAATGGCCGCAAGTTCGGAGACATCGGTATGCGGACGTTCGGCTGAGTAGAGTTTCGTGCCGGTCTCGGTGTCAAGACCGACGACTCGACCATCGTCAGTAACGCAGGCTAACACGCCTCCAGCACCGACTGGTGCGATGGCCGTCGCTGCTTCAACGGGCGTCGTCCAGAGTTCGATACCACTCGTCGTCGTTGCTCGCACCGTCTCGTCACTGAGTGTGAATAGGTACCGCTCCGCAGCTACAGCGTCGACTGGTCCGTCAACTGAGACTGTGGATCTTCCGTCGTCGTTGATGACGGTGAGTCGCCCGGAAGGCGTCGCGACTACCACCGCCGATGTATCGGCGGCGAGCATCGTATCGGTACCAAGTGAAAACTGCGTGACCTCGCTGTACGATCGGTCGGGCTCGGGCGCCCCCATCCGTCAGTCCCCCACGCCGTTGTCCTCAGTACCGTCATCTGTTCCGTCGGTAACGGCGGCCAATTGCTCAGCCAGCGACCCACCACCCATCGAGAGGTCAAGCCGGTCGGCCTGTTCGCTGACGTAGTCTCGCATCTCCGGGTATCCCTCCAGTGCGTCAGCTTCGTCGCGGACACTCGTGACGAATTGGCGAATCGTCTTCGGTTGGTGCTCGTCCAGTCGGTCAAGCAGGTACTCGGTGTCAGGGGTCACTGGCTGACGGTCATCGTCAATGACACTCCGGATGAGGTCGCGCTGAAGGTCCGTCCCAAGCACGCGGTCAGCGATTTCAGCGGGCGTGTATCCAGTGGATGCTTCACCGAGTCGGTCGTAATCAATGTCCGCCGCTTCATTTGCCGCCTCCAATTCCGAGAGTTCTTTTTCCCAAACTTGACGCATCACGGCCTGACCGGGCTGGGGAATGAACTGTTGGAGGGGAAATCGGCGACTGGCAGCCGGGTCAATGGTGAACGGCATGTTCGTCGCACCGATAACCAACAGATTGTCCTCGATCTTGTCGGTCCCCATCTCCTGGAGGAAGGCATTGGTCAAGGAGCGTTCGTGGCGCTGGAGATTGTCGTCACTCCGGTCAGGAATGAGCGTCTCTATCTCGTCGAAGAAGAGAACGGCGAACCCGTCTTGTGCGACTCGATGGGCTTCTTCGAATACCGCTTCGACGCGGCGTTCAGCCTCACCTGGGTATCGGGAGAGGATGTCGCCACCTTTCACCGGGAGGAACTTTACATCGCCGTACTCCTCCTCGATATTCGTATTGTTGGCCGCCTCGTACGCGATAGCCTCCGAAACTAACGTCTTGCCACAGCCGGGCGGTCCGTACAATAGCATGCTTCCACCTCGGGCTGCGAAGTTCTCGCCGTAGCGTTGTGTCACCGCTTGCTTCGTGTCCGGATCGAACAGCGCCAGTAGCATCCTGGCAGTCTCTTTGACGTCTTCAAGGCCCGCTACGTCGTCCTCGAAGCTCACCGTCGGTTTCTCTGGCGAGACGTCGATATCCACGTCCATCTCTCCGTCGTCACCTGGCCCCGGGCTACGGCCTGCATCAGGACCTGGTCGACCACCACCGCCGGTCGTACTCCGCTGTCGCTCGGCTTCGCTCGCATCTACAAATTCGATATCGGTGTCGTCAGTGACCACGAGCGTCGTGTAATTGTACGGTTCCAAGGAAACGACATCGAAGGCAGTGAGTGTCCCAGCTACGTCAGTGACCTCTTCGAGCCCACGATGAAGAAGGAACCGCTCGTTCTTGAGGTGGTTGCGCAGTTGGTCCTCATTCCCGTCTTGTAGATGGAGTGTTGCCGCCTCGCAAGTTGCTACCTCGCTCAATCCTACGTCGGTGTGGATGCGGAACGGAACACCGTGGTCAATCCCGCCGAAGAGTTCAGCGACGTTCTCGTGTAGGTAGACAGTGTTCTGGAGGTCGCTGCTCATCACCTCCTGCTGGGGATCAACGTAGAAGTACCCCTTCGTGTTCTTGTGTTCGGCCGCGATGAGTTTCGACGACCCGACCTTTCGCTTCTGAATAGTTATCTGGGACGTCGGTCGGTCCGACTTCGTTATCGGGTTGAGGTTGAGCGTGCTCATGGTTCAGTCGTTGCATCAGTTAGCTGATCGATAGTCCAAGCGGCGAACTCAGCGGGCTCGTCGGCAGGCTTAGTATAAAGCCGCCGCAGCCGCTCCTGCCGTGCTAATTGCGTTCTGAGAAGATCTCTCGTCTCTCGAACTGTCTCGACGGTACTCTGCCAGGTCCGGTGGGCGACAGATGCCGACGAGAGAGTCTCAGTGCGGGCGACGACCCGATCACACTTTGCTTCGGTGTCGTCCAGCCGGTCAATCAGCAGACGGAATACAGGCCGCCAGTTGTGCCTCGCGGTACCCTCGAGGCCGAGCGGGATGATGAGTATCGGTCCTGCGGTAGTCACACGGTCAATCTGTGCTGCGCGGTTACACAGGGACTCGTCGAGTGCTGCCAAGGAGAGGTCGCCGTCGGCGTATAGTCGCTCCAGAAGACGCCTGACGAGGCCGTTTTCTGAGTCGGTGGTACCTGGGACCGGGAGTGGAGTGCCAGCTGCGATGAGTGCGTTGAGTGTGCTGAGAGTCGATAGTTGTGCGAGCCCCTGTCGTCGAGTAGATGTCGGCTCGAGCCGCTGCTTGGCGAGTAAGGCGTCGGCTCGGCGATCGAGCGCTCGCGCCCCGACCACGAGCGACTGAGCCTGCATCGACTCAGAGTCCCTGCTCTTGCCCGGCTGATTCTACGTCCGGACCGGTGTCCTGCGTAATGGACTCCGATTTGCCCATCTCTTCAACCACGGAAGAGGCGAGACTGATTGCATCTCCGTCTTCTTTCCGTTCTGCAGCGTCTGCGACGCCTGCAACTGCCGAGGCGACACTGGAGAGGTGCTCTGCCATCTCTTTCGCATCTTCGTAGTTGATGTGCTCGTTGACCTGGTAGACCTTCCGTAGCCGTTCGAGTTGGACCTCAAGCGACCCCTGTGTGTCACTCAGATTCTGGACGTGCATCGAGAGTTCGTTCGTCATCTTCTGGATCTCCTGGTCAAGATCGCTCCCGCTGCTGACCGAATCTATCATTGATTCGAGATGGAACAGTCTGTGTTCGAGTCGTTCGTACTCGGCCTGTTCGCTATTGCTCAGATCAGACTTATCGAGCTGTCCCCCATTCGTGAGATTCATGATTCGCTGAGCGACTTCTTTCTGTTTGTGCTCGTATTCCTCCATCTTCTGGGAGACGTCGATCTGCCCCATCTGCTCGCGAAGCTCATCTTCGACTTCCTCGACGGTGTCGATGGTCTCCTGGATCTTCGTCGTACACCCCTCGATAGCCGACATCCAGTTGAGAAGCATCGCGGAGTCCTCTTCCGAGTCGCCACCCTCGGCGGCGATGTCCGCCAAAGACTCCGGGTCTGAGAGGACGACGACCTCTGATCCCTCCTCTTTCAGGATACCGTTGTCGATAAAGTAGTCGATGATGGCCTCAGCCTGCTGCTCGGACTGGACGGTGACAGGCGACTCCTCCGCATTGGCGAGGGTTCTGATTGCCTCTTCGCGGGAGATCGTTCCACCGGTGTCTGCCTCAAGGTTCAATGCGTCGGAGAGGTCCTGCTGGATGAGACTCTTGATGACATCACGGAAAGTAGCGTCGAGTCCCTCTGTCTCCTCAAGATCGCCCGAAAACCGAACTGGTTCTTCGTGTTCGCTTTTGGGAGTAGCGACGATGTAATGCTGTCCGTCCTGTTCGATGGCGTCGAAGTTTGTGTATGTCTGTGGCATTGTTAGGCGTCACTCTCCGCAGAGAATCGTTGGTCGACGAGCGTGTCGAACTGGTCCGTGATGGCTCCGCGTACGTGCTGGTTGACTCGCGTCGCGTCGCTGATCTCGATGGTTTCGATTTCGGGGTGGCCGTGATCGCGGTAGTCGCTCGGCGTTGCAAGTTCGTTTTCGCTCTCGATGTCGTCTCGAATCTGTTCAGCCCGGCGGGCCACGTAGTCGTCGAACCGTGCCGGGTCGACCACCAGTTCGCGGGAGACCTCGAGATCATGTCGAGTCGCTACCTCGTCGCGGACTGCCGCCACTAGATCCTCGGAGTCCTGCCGGTCGAGATGGGGCAGTACGTCGAACAGCTCGTCGATCTCGTTGCGGAGGATCTGTTCGAACTCGGAGAGCGGGAGAACGCCTACGTCGCCGAGT
The DNA here is from genome assembly GCF_019599465.1 of Haloarcula rubra. Taxonomy (GTDB): domain Archaea; phylum Halobacteriota; class Halobacteria; order Halobacteriales; family Haloarculaceae; genus Haloarcula; species Haloarcula rubra. The sequence continues at coordinate 78,641 of NZ_RKLR01000011.1, read as the reverse complement.
TCGTCGACGGCACTCTCGCCCACCTCATTTGCTAGGTGGGCCGCGTACTCGTCCATTGCACTTTTTACGACATACTCCCCGTCGAGATCGGCGATGAAGTCGTTCTTCTCGAGAAAGCGGATGACGTCGCTGGTAGCAGCCACGTCGACGACGTTCTCGAGATCGGTGTGCGAGATAGTCCCGTGCTTGGCCTCTTCCTGGAGCCGAGAGTCAACACTCGCATCTCCAGAGGTCTCGTCTTTTAGTCGTGGTCCGCTGACATAGTAGTCCCGCTCGCCCGCAGCGATTCGACGGACATAGTCCTCGCCCTCCAGTTCGTCCGTAAAGAAGTCCACGTCCGTCGGCGCGATATCGAATCGTGACTCGATGGTCTGCGTGTTAACCACGAGGTCGTACGTGAAGATGCTCTTGAGTTCGTCGCTGACGCGGCTTCCTTCACGGGTTTCGAACGGATCGTAGTAGTAGACGCCACTACGTCGCCGCTCGAAAGCAGAAAGATCGTCGTCAGCGATGTCCTGAAGCGTCCCCTCAATGTCCGACAGCGATAGGCTACCAGCTTTCGTCAAACTCGTGTCGGCACTCTCATATTCTGTCTGTATTTGATCTTTGTGATCATTTACATACAGGAACCCATAATTATTGAGTGCAATATTCCGAGAGATATCTTGTAATGCCTCGTCATCAACGGGACGAATCATATCCGAAAATATACGTCTCGTGTAGTAAATGTTGTCCTGTTAGACAATCCAAAATGACGGTCAGGAGCTAATAGAGACAGGTATTCATCCAGCAAAACACCGCAACGCAGGGGCCCATCAACGAGGGAGGTTATCCTCCAATATCAGTGGACCTCCGTCTGATCGTCTATGCTCGTGGTTCCTTGTATTTAGAAAGAGAGGAACTGAATGTCAAAACCAGCTATTCTTGCCCTTCACGAGTCGGTCAATCGTTCAGGCATGCCAATCTATGTCGATTTTTGACTCTGGTGACCGCGGCCAGTAACCGTACGGCGTGACATGTGGTTCCTGTCTAACCATTCTGACAGCCTACAATACGCTGAATGCGAACGGTTTCACTCCCGGTGGCAGTAACGTCTTGTTTGTTCTCCCCACAATTACTGACAAATGGCGACAAATGATTCAACCGTCGTTGGCGTGGATGCCTGCCAAACCGGATGGTTTCTGACGGTTGTCGAGAACGGAGAACCACGCATGGACAGGGTCGGTGCGTTTTCAGAGAATATCGAGAACCACTCCGAGGCGGACCGGATACTTGTTGACATCCCTATTGGACTCCCGAAAGATGAACGCCGGCAATGTGATATCACCGCTCGGGACCTGTTAGGCAGCCGTGGGGTTTCGGTGTTTTATCCACCGTGCCGAAGTGCCGTCGATTGTGATGAGTATCAGGAAGCGAGCGATAAGCATCGCGAGAAGGTCGGTCACGGACACTCTCAACAGGCACACAGTATCAGTCAGAAGATTCGGGAGGTCGCAGAGATGGTAGACCCAGATGATGACCAGGTGTACGAAAGTCATCCAGAACTCTGCTTCGCGGCGCTAAATGGCCAGCCAGTCGCCTATTCGAAATCGTCAGAGTGTGGCCGTGGCATTCGAATGAAACTGCTCAGCGACGAACTCGATAGTGCCAAGAAGTGCTATCAACAGGCCCGTGATACGTATCTCCTCAAAGAGGTTCGCCGTGATGATATTCTTGATTCGATGGTTCTCGTTGTCGCCGCCCGAGACAGGGAACTTACAAAAATACCGTCCGATGTATCCTCCATCGATCCGCGAATATACTACCCGGAGTTCGAAGTCCCGACGGCACACTTTGAGCAAGCATCCGGGTGTTTCTGAAGCCCCCATCTGCGACTAAGTCTATGGTTGTATGACTCTGTTGAAACCCTCACAGAATGACAATACTGTTGTGCGAGATACAGAGGATACAGTCAGCAAACCGACGATTTTCGTCACACATACTGCGAAGGTCTGCAAAATCAGGAAGGGGAATTGTATAGCACTCAGTGGTTCACATAAGGGTCTCGAACCCACGACGAACAGTTTTTGAGTCAACGAACAGCTAGGTGTGTATCTATAGACAAAAACAGACCCGTATCTGTAACAGTTATCTGTTACAGTCGTCTGGGTGTCCGATTTCCGTCAGAGAACCTCCTACGAATCAGTTGCTGCGGATCTGTGAGGTGACTGGATAGGAAAGTTATCTGTTACAGACTTCTGTTACAGGTTAAAATAGAGGTAGCCAAACGAATTGCTTACCCCAGCTGGCTGTGGTCGACAGCCAATCACCTTGTCAATCAGCTATTGGTTCCGGGATACAGTTAACCTGTACATAGATCGGTTACAGAAAAGTCCAATTTGTCACGGACATCACAGACTGATTTCTATTACAGACGTCTGTAACAGACTACATGGTCGGGCTCCGAGTACCAGTATGAATGCAGTTACAGATAGCTGTAACAGATATCTGTGATATACTGAGAAGCCTCAATTTCGACTTTATAACTCGAAATCGCAGTAGAGCAGCGTTAGGGATTTCTTGTACAAATATCTGTAATAGGTATCTGTAACAGCTGTCTGTCTTGAACGTCTGACACAGATTTATGATACAGGATGCTATAGCACGTTGTGTATGATTACGGCCGTGGTGTACTCGGAGTCGGGCGGAACGTACAAGACCACGATGACGGCCAACCTCGCCGTCGCGCTCGAACGGATGGGCCAGAACACACTCGTGCTGGATTTCGACCCACAGGAGGGGAACCTGACTAGCCTCTTCGACGTCGGAGAGCACCGAAGCGACCCAGACGCGGACAATCTGGTCAAGCATATTCTGGATATGCCCGACGGGGATTTCGATGATCTCATCGAGACGACCGAAGAGGGCGTCGACATCATCCCGAGTCACGACATGCTCGGTGACTTCACGTCCAACCTGGAGCAGAAGATATCCTACGAGACGGGGATGCAGAACATGACCCGGGAGGAATATCCTCGGTTCGAGCTGCTGTACGAACTCCTCTGGGAGAAACAGGCACTCCACGAAAAGTACGACGCTATCCTCATCGACCCCAACGCCCGTGCGGAAGACCTGCTGTATAACGCGATCTTCGCCCTTCGAACACTCGTGGCGCCGGTCAAGCCCGCGGGGAAGGGGAACCTAAGTCTCGACGGGCTGGACGAACTGGTCGGCAACATGGAGACACAGCTCGACATCGAGATTGGACTGTCGTGTGTCGTGCCGTCGGGTGTCGGCCAGACCAATGCTCACCAGCAGTACCAGCAACAGTTCGAGAACACGGCCGAGTTCGCGACACCAGTGACCATCGGCAACCGCGAGAGCCTTATGGACGCGATGTGGGAGGCGCGAGGGTCTGCGTTCAAAGTGGTAGAAGAGCGCTGGAAAACCTTCGAGAGAGACGGCGAGATGATCAGTGAGCCCGGCCAGCGGCGTGTCCGTGACCGGGAGATCGATACACTAGAGAAACTCTACGAACTGGCTCGCTTCATTGCGACGGAAACATTCGACGCCGAGATTGACCCGGTCCTCGAACTGGATATCGACGGCCATGATAACCGCCAGATCAACCTCGAAGAAGACGAGCCGACGGAGGCGACGACTGCATGAGCAACTTCAAGTCCGGTTCCGGGAACCTCGACTTCGGGAGTGGTGACGACGACGCCGACAGTGACGAGGTGACGAATGAAGGAGACGAGAGCCACCAACCGTCGGCGGGTAGTCAGTCCAGTACAGCCGATGAGGACGATTCGACGGCGACGGGGACAAACTCGGCAGACGCGGCCACCGTGACGTCATCAGATACCGAGGCGACGTCGACAGAGGAATCCGCGACGCCGGAGTATCCGTACTTCGTTCGTCGGAGCAACGTCGGCGACGAGCGTGACAAACGCATAGAGATCCACCTCCGAGAGGAAGTCGCCGAGCAGGAAGCCGCGTTTCGGAACGCACTCGCCGACGAACTCGACACTGGCGAAGTCGCGAAAACCGACGCTCGTGAGTTCGCACTGCTCGCTGCGTTCCAGAACCCCGAGAAGGTCGCCGAGTTGATGGAAGACGAAGGCTTTGGCGCGTTGGATTGAACTGCTGTAGCGGTCTGTTTTCGTTTGTGTTGCTGGTTGAGTGACTCGTCGGGCTCTTCTTGCTAACCAACACGGTGGCCGATACTCACCTTATGTTGGTTAGTGGGTGAAGGATCGAAGATTGATCCACCGTATTAGGTTCCAGACTATTATAGTTCAGACTATTATAGTTAAGTTTCTAACTTCGGAGCACATGTCCTCCAGATGGAATTTAACCAGGTGAACACGTATTTCTCCGTGCTGGAGTCGATGGCCAGCGGGAACCGCAGTCGAAACGAGATCGCCCAAGGAGCCGGCATCGAGAGCACCAACACGTCATACTACTTCGACCGGATGGAAACGTTCCAGATCATCGAGAAACACCATCCAGCACTCGCCGACGCGGCGAGCAGCAAGCGGACTCGGTACCAGATTCGAGATCCCGTGTTCCGGTTTTACTTCCGGTATCTCTATGGCCGCGAGGGACAGTACGAACTCTACGGGGAGAACGCCTACGCGGATCTCATCGAACCGGAATTGCCCGATTTTGTCAGCGAAACGTTCGAATCGCTTTGTCACCAGGCGGTGCCGGCGCTCTATGCAGACTACCAGCTCACACAGGTGCCAAGCCAGTGGTGGTACAAGGGTCGGGAGGTAGATGTTGTCGCACCAACTGACGAGTCAACGCTGATCGCCGGCGAAGCGAAATTTACCAACACCCCCCTTGGCTATGACGTGCTCGCGGACCTCGAAGACGATGTCTCCCATATCGACTGGACACCCACCGGAGGTAGTGAGCCGACGTATGAATTCGCCTTGTTCAGCCGCTCTGGGTTCAAACGCTCCGTCGAAGAAGCTGCAGACGAACGTGACGACATCCGTCTCTTCGACCTGTCCGATATCGTTGCCGTTCTCGAGAGTAGTGACCAGTAAATCGCCAAACGTAGCTTGAGTTTAGCTGAGTTGAGGCGCGAACGGCGTCAGCCGTGAGCAAGTAGGGTAGTTCACTTGTCATCCGTCTCCTCAAACGCCTCACTCGTCACATCCGCTAGTTCGCTAGCCTCGATGTGGCTGTACATCTGGCTCGTCGTCGACGGGTCTTCGTGACGAAGAGCCCGTTGGGCGGCCTCGAACCCGACGTTGCGGTACAGGAACTCCCCGACGCCGCGCCGCGCGCCGTGGGGCGTCAGGTAGTCTTTCGGCCCGTCGACGTCGATATCGCCCTCTTCGCACAATCGCTTGAGGATCGACCGAACGCCGTTGACAGAGATAGACGGCGGCCGAGCATCGTGCTCGCGCAGTGTGGCGAGCAGGTCGCCGTCGGGTTCGGCGTCCTCGGGGAGCACACTGTGTAGCGAGGGGGCATGGAGCGTCGGGAACACCGGCCACGAGTCGACGGGCGGGTCGAGGACGGTTTCCCAGCGTTCGATGGCGGGCTGAGCCTGCTCGGGAAGCTGGAGATGCTGGCGTTCCTGATTCTTTCCGAGAACCTGAATTCGGTTGTCTGCGAGGTCGACGTCGGCCCACGTGATGCCGGTCCGGCGCTCGTCGCGACTATCCCGAACCAGTTCGCTCACACGTGCCCCTGTGTAGGCGAGGACGTACACGAGGGCCCTGTCACGGACCTCAGTCCGGGCGGCCATACCATCGGCATCGATGGCGGCGTGGGCCTGCTTATCGGCGTAGTTGCAGAGTGCCTGTCGCTCGTCGGGGGACCAGAACTGCTGAGTGTCAGTCTGTCCGAGGCTCTGGTCAGGGAGTTTCCCGGTGACACGCTCGACGATGGCAGGGTTCTCGGATAGCCACTCCCACTTCTGGCAGTGCGTGAGGAACGCGCGGACAAGGCTGTAGTACTGATGAGCTGTGCGGCCGGTGATGCCTGCTTCATCTGTCGGGTCGGCAGCGCGGGCCTGTGCGCGCCGAGCGAGGTAATCGGCGTAGCTCTCCATGTGTCGGGGTTCGACTTCGTCGACGTACTCAAGGCGCTCACAGTGTTGGTTGGCCCACCGGCGGACGACGCGGCCAGCCATGTCGGCGTAGTTCCCGGAGCCATCGAGTTTCTCCTTATCGGCGACGAAGTGTTCGATGGCCGCTTCAAGGGGTTTACGGCCATCAGAAGGGGTGGTCTGGTCCTGAGACATCCGTTAGACTGACCTGACGGCGCAGGGGTGTAAAAATCCACCGTACATTATTCGTTTAATGTATAGTGAAGTGTTTTTGATGGGAATCGCAAGACTGCGGCGGCATTTGATTGTCATAAACCATTAAGCGCTATATAAAATTGGCACAGATTCCTCCACACGTTTTCGGGATCTCAAATTCTACCAACCACTAGATTGCTGATAATTTCTTTGCGTGGCGGTATCGATTGACAAGACAGCTATGAGTTCAATAGAGATGTGAAACAGTTGATCTGGCGACTAATGTGACGACTTGAAACCGCTCGCCGCCGCGCTCAGAACTACGATGACTTCAAAACGGATGTCGGCGGTTGATGACGACGCCCCCGCGCTCGCGGGGGCGATCGTCTATCACGCTGGGGAAGTCTGTGAATCAGTGGATCATCTCTGGCGTGTTCTTGGAGAGGTATCGATTCCAGTTGACGGACTTACCGACGACCGCCAGCAACACAAGGCCGCAAACGGCACCGAACCGATGGCTCGGGTGTATCTCTATCAGGAGATCTACGACCTCGCCCAGAGCGAGGTCGCAGATCGCCTCGAAGATCGCCCATCACTCCTGAAGACGCTTGATTTGGACAAGGCACCGAGCCAGCAATCAATCTCGTACGCATGGAAGCAGTTCAGTGAACAGACCAAACTGACGCTCAACGCGGCAGCTACAGGTATCGCACAAGAAGCCGTTGACCGCGGCGTCATCTTGGAAGCACGAGTTCCACTCATCCCAGATGAAGACGATATCGAAGAAGACCGTGATGAACCAACCGTAACACGCGAACACATTCGAAAGCAGGGGAACAAGATCGTCGAGCTCGCCCGAAGGCACGCCTTCGGCGAGTTCGACTCTGGTAGGGCCCAGAATAGAGTCTACGAGGACGAACAGATCCTCGATCTGTTCGCCTCGGCATGCCTCACCCAGGGAAGTGCCCATTCAGAGGGTGAAGCCGGATGGTTTCTCGACGAGAACGACGTCTGTGACGACTCGACGTTCCTCCGAGTGATCAAGCAGTTCGCAATGCCGGCTGATCAAGAGGTATCTGTCCCACTCCAAGAACAACAGATCGAGGATATCGTGGCGTTCACCGAGGTTTTTCGCGAGCATCTCATGGACGCATTCGATACCGCGACGGAGAACATCCTCCAGACGATTCGGTACGAAGATCCATTCGACGACCGCCACGTCGTGGCGGCCGTCGATTTCACGCACGTCCCCTACCACGTCTGGCCGTGGATCGACAAGGACGAACAGATCCCAAAGTCGACGTACCCGCCCATGGTGAGCGGGTACGTCGACGACGGTGAGTTGAAACACGGCTACACGTTCGCGACGATCACGATCGTCGGGAACGACGTTCCGATCATCTTGGGGATTGAGGGCGTCAAGGAACACTCAGACTGGGAACCAGCCGAGGTGCCAGCTGACTCGAAAGCAGACGCCGTTGCGCGTCTGCTTTCGAGAGCCCAGCAGTACGTCGATCTGGACGAAATTCTGTTGGATCGTGGCTTCTACACGAGAAACGTCCGTGCAGAGATCGACGGTCGTGGCCTGCTGTACACGATGCCAGTGCCGAAATACGAGTCCGATTACGAGGCGATCAAGCACATCAAGAGCAAAGACGGGGTAGACGCAGCTGTCAACCACGACGTCCCCGTCGGAATCGACGGGGGCGTCGATCATACTGCAGAGTATCTGTACGTTCCAGCCACCAGTGACGACGCTGATGGAGAGTACGCCGTGTTCGTGACCAACCGCGATCACGTCGTTCCCGACGAGATCGCTCACGTTACGAACAGTTACGGCCGTCGCTGGGACATCGAAAACCAGTACAAGTCGGTGAAAGCGTACCTTCCGAAAACCTCCTCGACAGACTACAGAGTACGGTTGTTCAACTTCACGTTTGCAGCATTACTGTACAATCTGTGGCGGCTCACCGACTTTCTGGTGAAAGTCGGCATGGAGCGAGAAATCAGATCGCCGCCAGTCGTGACCGCCAGGACGTTCGTCCGGGCGGTCGGCCACTCTCTCCGAAAAGTCGGATGAGAAGGTGCTGCTGCACCTTCCGCTCGCCTGCGGCAAGCCGCAGGACTCGCGGTCTGAGCACGATATCGACTACTCCCTCCAATCGGCCCGTCCCTCCTCGCTAGTCGGCGACCGATACATAGCATTTCCGTGAGAACATCTCAAACTTCGCCTGATTCGACCGATATTCGTTTGTAGACGCTCTATATCCCGAAAACGTGTCCTCTAGACCGAGGTAGTTTTAGACACCGGCAGATAGTAGGAAATCTGTAGTCCGCTATCGGAAGGGTTCGTAGCCCCACTCGTCCAGTCTCCCAGCACCGAAGCAATGAGCCAGTCGCATCCTTAATGGCGCCGAGTTCAGATAAATTCGAGGTTCAGCGCCAAACTTCTCTGCAAATACATTCGCTTACTCAAGATATAGCCAAGAGATACACAATTTTCCCCTCTTATCAGGTCATATTGTTCCTGTCTGTAATTTATGTATTTATATACTTCGTATTGTATACGAGATTGTATATTATGTATTTTCTTGAGTCAAATTAACTACATTGGGCGCTACGTTTGATACAGATGCGTCGGCTCAGTGTAACTATACGGTCTTTCCGCAGATACACTCGTGTCCCTGTCGAGACCGCCCGGTAACGTATGTATGAATCTCGGTGGCGAGTTCGTACATCGCTTCAGCACGCGCTGCTGAGGCGAGCCCATCCTGATAGTACGTTTTTGCCCGGTGGTCACGCCAGAGATCTGCGAGATCAGCCGCCATCGATTCTCCGAAAACACCGGCCGCCGCCGCCTCTCGATAAACACCAGGATGCGTGCCAGGAAGATCATCCGGCTGCATCGTGCCGCGTTCGAGGAGGCGAAATTCCACGGTCCGTTCGATGGCGACGAACGACGCTTCGATGACGAGTGTGTAGTAGCTGGCCTGTTGCAGTGCCTCGGCGCCGGCGAGCAAGCGACAGGCCTTCCGCAGCTGAAGGAGGGCGGCATCCTCGACATCAAGCCCGGCTTCGATATCTGTTGGGCGGCGGTCGAACGCGGCTTGCACAGTATCGATGAGCTGCTCGATCCGCGTACTACTCATCGGCGACGATCTCCTTCCGGAGCGAGTCAAGGTGGTCGCTGCCGTAGACCGTAATTCCTTCAGCGAAGATTTCTCGAAGCTTTGATCCAGCTCTGCGTGCGCTCTCGGCGGATTCAACATACGGTTCGAACGCGAATCGGTCACCGTCGAAGCGGTCGGACTGGAGATCAGCAACGATATCGGTAACCTGCCGGCGGGCTGTCGTTCGGTCGCCATCGATGACGACGAAACAATCGATGTCGCTCTGGCGGTCAGCTTCGCCCCGAGCGACGCTCCCGAAAATAACGATACCGAGGAGGTCGTCAACGTCGTCGGCCTCAGTGAGCGTGGCTTGCATGCGGTCAACGAATGCCCGGATCGGTGCGTGGAACTCCGACTGCGGAATAGCAAGTATCGGATCGTCTTTCTGGAGTCGCTGGGGGTCGATCGCGATGTAGTTTCGTTGTGGCGTCTCTCGAATTCGGATGGCACCGATACTGTCGAGGAGGTCGACAGCCCGCCACACCGTCGAGCGGGTGACGCCTGTGGCGTCGACGAGTTCGGGGATCGTAAATTCCGTGTCGTGGGCGTCAGCGAGCAGGCGGAGGATGTCGTCCGCGGCCCCGATACGGAAGACATCGGTATCCGGGTCGGGATACGCATCGATGCAGACTGTTATATCCTGTTTCGCCATTTCAGATACTATCTGATTTTGTGCAACGACATATAAATAGGTGGCGGCGTCACGCAGGCGGGCGCTCTGCTCCGCTACCTCGAGACCCACGGCGAGGTCGACGACGACCGACTCCCGGAGTGGGACGAGTTCCAGGAGTTGGCGGCTGACTATGAGGTGCAACTCCCACAATGAGACCAACATTCGGACGTGAGTACATCGAGAACGAGTTCCAGCGAATCGCGGATGGGCTCTCGGCCCCGCTCACGGTATACCTGATCGGTGGTGGCGCGATGTCGCTGCGCGACCTCAAGGGAGCGACGAAAGACATCGACCTGGTCATCCCGGATGGCGACGCGTACGGTCAGCTGTGGGCCGTCCTGATGGACCTCGGGTACGCGGAGGTCCAATCGCTGGATCCAGATTACCGGGCGCTGGGGGCGACGAGCTGCGTCGAGAACGACGATGGGTGTCGCCTCGACATCTTCAACCAACAGGTCGCGAACGTCGCCTGTTCGACCACCGTTAGGAGCGACGACTTCCGCTGGGCCAGTGAATCGCTCGTGGAGCAGTTCTTCGATTGGATGGCCTTCCAGCCAGAGATAGTGCACTTCGTGATTATCTACAAATGACTCAGCGAGCGTCACGACAGAGAACGATGGTCGTCGCGATCCAAGAGATTACCATGTCGTTGTCTTGGTTGTACGCACGGGTTTGATTGCGCACGTACCCCCGGTCGTCACGGCTTTCCGACAGTCGGGTATCGAGAATCTCGTTTTCGACAGTTAGGGTGTCGCCAGCGTACACAGGCGTTGTCCAGGACAGTTCGTCCAGCCCCGGTGAGCCGATGCTCACTGTTTCACCGAGGAATTCATCGACGAGCAGCCGCATACAGATACATGCGGTGTACCATCCACTGGCGATAATATCTCCGAATACAGACTTCGACGCCGCCTCCTCGTCGATATGTATCGGTTGAGGATCGTACTGTTTGGAGAATGCAATCATCTCATCTTGCGGAACAGTGTAACTGCCGATGTCTCTTATCGTACCCTCTGTGATGTCTTCGAAGTAGATCTGCGGCATCAAGCGGATGCTCGAGCTTGGGGAGGATAAAACGAATGTAGTACGATCGCAGACAAATCATTTGAGTAGTATATCGTACACAATCATCTTCGACCCATCAAGTAGACCTATTACATATTATATATGAGCTGAATTATAAATATCCTATATGTGGGTTAAATATCTATATTTACGTTAGCAGATAAGATACAAAAATCTAAAATTAACACTGGCCAATACACTTTTTAATCTCCCGAGTGACGGATCTGGATACGATAGGAGTTGATTTCACCAGGTCCATGGTCGCGAACATGGCAGCACTCCAATACGGTGGGCCAATGGGTCATTCGCTGCCCACTCGAGTGAGGTCATGCATCCGATCTAATTTCGCGGGTCAGCTGTCGCATCGTTAGGCAACCAGAGCCATCAGTATTCAGACTATGAGTACGACACCACGGTCACACACCGAATCACCCTCCATGAATCATTTGCAGAGTCGCCTCCACGCTGTTCGCAAGCGTGCCTACCACGGACTGCGATCCATTACCCTCCGACCACTTCTCCAGACTACGATGCAGTTAGCGCTCGTGGTCGTTCTGTTCAGTGGGCCAGCGTTGGCACAATCTGACGTCGGCTCGGTATACTGTGGAACGCCGGTCGAAACAGGTATCAGCGTCGTCTTCAGCGCGCTTGCCGCTCTCGGTCTGCCAGCGGGGATGTTCTTCACCGGCCGCAGTGGACTCGCCTATATGCGGTCGACGGGTAACCCGAACGCACAGAACCAGGCTCGTCGGGACCTCATCCTTTCGGGGATCGGCCTCGGCGTCGTCATCATGGCGTTGGTCGCACCAGAGATCGTGGCGAAATTCGGGAACGAAATCGGATTCTCGTTCTCTGAATGTGTGACGCCTTTCGCCAGTAGCTCTAGCTAAACCACCACCGACATCTGCCGCCCACCCGACCTGATGTCCGCCCTGCATCGCCTCCTCGTGGCCACAGTCATCACCAGCAGTCTGGTGACACCAGCTGTGGCTGCGTCGACGGAGATGACGACTGGACAAGCGTCGGTCGACAGGCCGCTCGTTCAGCAAGGCCACCAGTGCTTTGCCGACGACTCACCGCGGCCGGAGCGACCGGGAACGGACCCACCAGCGTATACACATACGTTCGATGCGGCGTTCTTCCGAGCGTACTGGTCCGGCGATCCGGACTACCGATATACGTCAAACGACTCAGAACCTGCGGAGTCGCTGAGTCAGATCGGGCGTATCCCCTGTGCCAGCGACATTACGTTCAGGCAGCCGCCAAACGTCGAAGCGTGGAACGACCGCGAACTCGAACGGTATCGTGATGGCAGTGGATCGGCGTACCCGACACGGACCTCGCCGACGTCCGGGGTTGTCGACGATACGTACATCGAGATTTTCGCGGTGAATCCGCTGACCGTGGTTCACCAGCCAGAAGGGACGACGCAATACGCCAGTCCCAATGGAACGGTGCGGACGATTGGTTCCTACTCTGGGTCAACACCCCGCTGTCCGGATGAAGACGACGTAGAGATTTCCTGTCACGTCCAGTCGACGAGCGTTGACCACGTCACGTTGTACGTCGACGGCGAGCGACAGGACACGTCATCGTCGCCGACTGCAGAACTCCAGTACCACAACCTCAGCGGGCGGTCGACGCTGACTGTGCAGATGCAGGTCACAGTGACTGTCGAAAAGCGCTGGGACGATCCGGAGGAGAATGACACGGACGTTGCCCACCCGACGTTCACGACAACGGTGTCCGACTCACGGCAGGTCACGGCCTACGAACTCAACGAATCAGAGATCACCGTCTCACTAGCGGATCACCGCAACAGCTCTGGTGTCAGCATGACGGTGCCGGAGCTCTGGCGGAGTGCCTCGTTTGAGACTGGCGATACGATACATAGTCGGTGGCGGTTCTACACCCGGAGTCCCGAGGGCTGGGCGGCATGGAACTCGACATCTGGCGGGGAAGCGCCCGTCTCGCAGACGGTCCGACCCTTGCAGGTCCATGCCATCCCAGCAAAGCGAGGGCCACTCGCCAACAGCGACCAGTATTCGCTGGCGGCACAGGGTCGGTTCTACGAACTGGGCGACGACTACGACCGCATCCAGCGGGATTTTGTCGTGACGCACCGCCCAGGACCGGAAGCGCGAACTCCGTTGCTCGGCCCCGAGATTTTGCTGAATCAGTCAGCGACCACTACCCGGACGGAGCGGGTCATCATCCGAGCGAACAACTCCCACTCGTTCCGAGCGTATAGCTCGCCAACGGTGACTGGAATCGTGCGCGGGAGTTACACGAAGGGCGGGTTGTCGGCGTCGAAGACGGTCAGCGCGTACCCAGCCAATATGACCGCGAGCGTCGTGAACCGGACGCGAAACGCGACGACGCTGTCAGTGACAGTCCAGTCGACGCGCGGCTATCCCGTCGGCTTCGGGACGGTGACTGTGACCGCACGTAACCATACGCGGTCGCACACGTTACAGCCCACCGAGCGAGGGACATTCACCATCACGCTGCCGGCGCGCGGCATCGACCGGATGCTGCTGACCTACCGGCCGAAGTACCACTGGTGGGAGCAGTCGAACCCGGTGGTCGGCGATATCGTCGCGACGGAGCGAACGACGAGGGTCGAGTCCGTCGAATCAACGTACCCGCTGTTCGAGACGATCGTGTCGCTGATCGTCGCGACCGTCCTGTGGTTCCTCCCGCTGGGGTTGCTCCTGTACGGAATAGACATCTGGACGAATGGACGACTGTTAGGACTCTACTCAGCATGAGTGATAACACAACCAGTACGAGTACTGCACGTTGTATCGACAGACGAACGCTTCTGAGCGGACTGGGTGCCGGATTGGTCGCCCTTGCTGGCTGTAGTGACAGTACCGGCTCTTCGAATAACACAGACGGGACGCCGGCTTCGAGCCCGAGCTTGGAAACGGATGTTCTTGAATCGGTTACGTTTGAGGGGAAAGCTGGCTACTCTTCCCGAGTCATTGCGAAGTTCCAGCTCGCGGAGAACTCAAAAATCACCCAAGTCGGCTTGATCAACGGGCTTGGGAATGAGGTGGACAGAGCCTACATCTCTGAGCGTGAAACAGTAGCTGAATTCGTCGTTGCTCGGTTGGGGGACTCGCCGTCTGAGAGAATCACTCAAGGTGAAAATACGCTCATACTAATCGGCGAAAATACAGAGGTTGATGTCCCGTTGACGTACTCTGCTTCACTCACTCTGCATGACGTTGTCGGTCCAAATGAACATTCTGAGTTACCAGAACCACAGCGCGAAGGACGGGAACCAATCGGACTCATTGTAGAAAATACTGGAGACCACCCGGATATAGCGCAAGACGTCATTTCGGAGGACGGCCCGCATTTAGAAAACTTCGACAAGGAGACTTCGGAAGAAGATCTCGGCATTCTGGTTGAATCGGGTGCGACAACGGTACTGCCGGTACGTAGCTATTTGGCACAAGATTTCCACTGTTCAAAAACTCATACACGAGATGCTAAATTGACCTTGAAATCGGCATTCAGCGATCCAGTAACGTTCATCCAGACGTTCAGATATAGTCCGAAGCGTGAGAATTTCTGCGAGATCTCTCTTGACGGGAAACAAACCATCGTAGAACGAGACCAGACGACAACTGAATAACATATGCAGAGTCTCGAAACCCTCAGAGACGTCTTCTATCAGGCGTTGGTAGACCTGATGAATCTCTTTCCGGTTGCGTTCAAAGAGTGGCTCCGTAGGCATGTGATGAATACACTTGTGGAGCCGCTCGTCGGAACCCCAGCACCGAGGGGTGGGCCCACAGATACCTTCCAAATCGCATTTAGAACCGCTGTCAACAGCCCCTGGAGCAGTCTTATTGAGACGATCTATTTTGATTACGTCGTAGGACTTGCGCTCGGCCTCCAACTCATCGTAATCGCAGCGGTCGGACTACGGTACCAATCGATGAATCCAGTTATCCGAAAAAAGGTAGGCCGTCGACTCTTTATTGCGTTCCTCTCTGTCTTTGTCTGGCTACCAATGGCCTCCCTAGGCCTGCAATTCTTCGACGTGCTTGGGACGACGATCTCTACGTTCCAAGGTGCAGACGAAGGCGCAGTGGCCGCCGAAATCTTCGTCTTCAATTCGCTCATATCCTTTGCGCCTCCGATCGCGCTCGTCATGCTAGCTATCCTGCTCTATATTTACGCGAAGGTCCTCGCGATCTCGATTACTCGCTGGATTGGCGTCATACTGCTCACACTGGGTATGCCGCTATTGGCGACATTCTGGGCCATCGAGGTGTGGCCGTTCGGGAAGTTCAGCAGCCTCTCGAAGCAGATTGCTGCGACGTATCCTGGACTCATCGCGGCAAGCCTACCTTCGGCACTGCTCATCCGCATCGGCATCGAAGTGAACGACTGGGGAGTGCCGGGGATGGGACTCTTCGCTGCACCCCTCCTGCTGTACCTGTCGGCGAAAGCCCAGAAGATGATGATTCAGAAGAGCAGTCCGACGCTGGTCCGAATGAGCGACCAGGCCTGGGCGGCGGGCAAAAAGCCCGTCGAGGTCGGTGGTGCCGCCGCCACGCTCGGTGCCTACGCCGTCGGTGGTCCCGCGGCTGGTGGCGCAGTGACTGCCGCACAGAGTGCGATGCAAGGCAACTCGACCGGGACCGCACTGGGTGCTCGCATGGTCCATCGCGAGCTGTCCGGCAGTGGCTCGTCTGGAAGCGGTCCGTCACAGGGACCAAACGGGTCAGGATCCAGCGGGACTGGCGCAGGGAGTGCACCAGCTGGAACCGACGGTGGTGGTCCACCCGGCCCCTCGGCGCCGCCGAGTAGCTCGGCAGGTGGGTCCGCCAGTACTGGGAGTCCATCCACAGCCGCGGGGACTGCATCAGCCACCGGGAGTTCATCAAACTCCACTGCGGCAGATCCATTTGAACAAGCTTTCGGCAGGGAGTCTGATGATGGGACGACTGCCGACAGTAGCGAAGTTACCTCACGGCAAACGGAACCGGCCGATGGTGAGCAAGTTCGAAATCGGCCAACGGCAGTCGTCGACGACGAAGAATCGTCGTACAATCGGGACGATACCACAGTGTATCACCACGACGCCGACGCACCAGAGGGCGGCGGCGCTACGGAATCCGGGTCCAGAGTAGAACAGCTCCACGAAGCATTGCAGACGGATGCTGATATCCTGGGGCCGGACGCGTACCGGTTCCCAGACGACAGCAGCGCCCGTATTCAACAGATGGAGGACACCGATGAGTAACGCATCGACTGACGAATTCAACACGAATATCGTCCACGACGATCTCGGCGGGACGACCGAGTTCTGGGGACAGTACACGTTTGGAGAGTTACTGCTGTTCATCCTGCCCCTCTTCGGGTGGCTCGTCTTCCTCGGGATGCCGTTCGTGCCATCGGGCTTCCTCGTGCCAGCGACGGGACTGCTCATCGCGACGGAACTGTTCCTGCTCGGGCTCCACAAAGCCCGGCCCCGGTACTATCGGCTGACTGAGTGGCTGTCAGTTCGCCTCCGGTGGGCCATCAAGAAACCCGAGTATCTCTTCGACGACGGGGCACAGGACACGCGGGCGGTCACCCGTGTCGATCGGGTCCTCCCGCACGGCATCAAGCGCGTCGACGGCGCGCATCTCGGCGCAGTCCAGGTCACACCCGCCAACATGGCCCTCCAGGACGGTGAGCAGTGGCAGCAGGCAGTTCGCTCGCTCACTGACTTGGCGAACTCACTGGAAGGAAAGACGGACCTGTACGTCACGACTCGAGAAATCGACCAGTCGAATCACATCCGCTCACATCAGGAACGCCTGAGCGATCCCGACACGAACCGGCTCCCCATACTTCGGGGGCTGCTAATGGAGTGGGTCAACCGCTACACGACCGACGACGAGCCGGTAGCCGGGACGGAGATGGAACGAGAGTACTACATTATCGTCTCGGTTACGGACGACGATATCGATGCGATCGACCGTGAGTCGGCGTCGCTACTCCACACGCTGGCAGATGTACCCGTCGTGGGCCGTCTCGCTGAGGTCGTCGCCTCTGATGGCCTCACTCAGAGTGAGCGCGAGACTTACAAGGCGAAGAAACTGAAAGACCGCGTCACGTCGACGACTCGTGCTGTCAATAGCCTGTATCGGTGTAGTGGCACCCCGGTTTCACCGGTACAGCTGGCGAAGCTCACCAAAGAATACTGGGCGTGTGAGTCTCAGTCGTTCGGAGCGCTTGCGGAGACGTCTGGCCTCTCCCCGCTGCATTACACTCGTGGACAGGATGCAGCGACGCAAGACCTCGATCGAGAAGACCTGCAAGAGGAACCTCCCGGGTTCGAGGATGTGGATACCGATGCAGTTCCGGCGGCGTTCCGTCAGCCCGGCCAAGAACAACAGTCCTTGCTCGCGCCATCGGCGGTTGACTGGTACGAGGACTACACGATCCTCGATAACGAGACGTTCGCGCGGACGTTCTGGATCGAGACATTCCCAGAGCATCCGACCAACGGGATGCTCGAACGCCTCCTGTTGGATACGGATCTGAAAGCCGACGTCTCCATCCATATCGACCCGTACGACTCGCAGGACGCCGTGGAGGTTATTTCAGAATGGGTCTCCTCGCTGCGAGTCCTGCAAGAGGACGTCGGCGAACTCGATAGTGAAGACCTCCAGCACGATATCCAGCGTGCGAAGTACATCCGGCAGGCCGTCCGCCGGAACCACACGTCACTGTATCAGGCTGGCGTGTTCATCCGCGTTACCGCAGACTCCAAAGAAGAACTGCGCCAGCAGACCACCCAACTGGAAACGCTACTGCGGGACTCGCCGGCGAACTGCTCGATCAAGCGGGCGACCCGGAGACAGGAACAGGGGCTAGTCACAGTCTCGCCCATCGGCGGGAACGAACTGGGACGAAACCGTTTGTCATCGATGACCGGCGAAGCACTGGGATCGCTATTCCCGTTCTCGTCGAACTACCTGCGGATGGCCGACGGCATCCAGTACGGCACCCACGACCACAACGACTCGACGGTGCTCATCGACCCGTGGGAACTGGAGACCGGCCACTCGGAACTGGTCACCGGGATGCCCGGCGGCGGAAAGACCCACGGGACGCAAGCCCGAGCCCTGCGGATGCTGAAAAAGCGCTCGGACGTCAAGCAAGTCTATATCGACCCGGTCGGGGACATGCGCGGGAACGCGCAGGTGCTGGACGCGAAGACCATCACTATCAGCGGGGACACACCGCTGAATCCCTGCGAGATGCATCCCACGCCCCAGCACGTCCTCGAACAATCACCGGATATGGAGCCCGTCCGGGCGAAGATCGACGAGGTGTACGGGGTCATCATGAACTTCCTCGCATCGCGGGATATCGACCTCGACATGCACAGCGGCCTGATCACGTTCCTCATTCAAACGGTGTTCGAGGAATCCGATATCGATCGGGATGACCCGTCGACGCACACGCCCGAAAACTCCCCGACGATGCAGGACATCCTCGACCTCATCGACGAGATTCAGACAAATCCAGAACGGTTCCCTGGCGCCGAAACAGAGAGCGCGAAACAGACGATTCGGGAGTACGCCGACGAGCTGTCAGTAGCGTTGCAGCCGTTCCGCAAAGGGAGTACGTACGGCAATCTCGCAGAAGAGTCGAATCTGAACCTCATCGACAACGACAGCAAGGGCGTGTATCTGGATCTCCAGCAGGTCGAAGGCTCTGGTGAGGGGCTGGGCAAACAGTCGTTCATCATGCAACTGCTGCTCTCGACGCTGTACCAGCAGGCGAAGAATATGGAGACAAAGGTGGAGGTCATCATCGACGAAGCCCACTATCTCTTCGCCGACGATGCCAACCTGGCATTCCTGAACCAGATTGCCCGCCATCAGCGACACGCGGGGATCCGACTGGTGATGCTCTCCCAGACACTCAACGAGTTCTACGACGGCGACGCTGCTGAAGAAATAGCTGGGATGTGCCCGATTATGGTGCATCACCGAGAGCCGAGTCTGGACGCTAAGACCGCCCAGCGTGCTGGCCTGACCAGTGAACAACAACACTACGTGAACAACGCGCAGGCCGGGAAAGAGTCAGTTGGCGACGGCCAGGGCTACAGCGAGGCGTTGGTCCGTGTCGACGAGCAGGGCGACTACCCGGTCCAGATTCGCACCTCGTGGGAGGAAAAGCGCGTCATCGACCTCGACACGACAGTGGATGACCCACTGGACGTCCTGATCGAGAATCGACCTGAGCAGGTTGAAGCGTTCGACGAGTTCCTCACCCACGAAGCGATGGTGAGCGACCTGACCAAGCAACACGGACTGACCAGAGACCAGGCCGAGACTCTCCTGTCCGGGGTGTCGGATGCGGAACTCCTCGACGCGCTATCGGTCGCGCTTGATCGGGCGACCGACGCCGACGAGGAGCGTTCCAGTTCATCATCGGCTGACGACGGGCAGGAGCCAGCAACAGCGAACAGTACGACAACTGATGCCGGCGTCGACTCGTTTACCGATTCTATGACACAGGTACTCGATTCCATGGAGGCGCAACGGCAGTCAACTACGACGAACGGCACAGCCCCAGCAGCGCACGACACTGGTGGTGATGCCGATGAGTAAACACGTGACCTTCTACACATCGGATGAGCAGAAGGAGATGATCGAGCAGATGGCAGACAAACGAGATATGAGCCTTTCTCAATACTGTGTGCTCGCGCTCGATAGACAGCTCGCTCGCGATGTCCGTTTTGAACGCATCTCGGAGACTGACCTGGACCAGCAGCTAGAGCAGATGCAGGACGAAGTTATTGACGAGATAGAATCGACGTTTGCGCCGTCGACTGAGGAGGAACAGTTCTACGGGGTTGCCCTATGGAATCTCCTCAGCTCGGAGCATCCTAGCGAAGCACAGGCCGATGCGATGGCAAACGCCTCGGAGCAGCTGGACAGAGGACTTGAGAAACTCCGGCAGAAGGAAGAGGATGATGCATAATGTCGGATGCTCGGTTGCAGGTCTACACGAGTGAGGAAGTGGTAGAGATGGTTGAAGAGCAGGCTGAGCAGGAAGGCCTGTCAGCATCTGCGTATTGCGAGATGGTTCTGAAGACTCATCACGATATGGAACCGGAGGAGCGCCACTCTCGCTACTCGGCTGATAAGGACCTCATATCGACAATCAACGACGCTGTCGATGACCTCGTCAACTCGATAGACGAACTACAGAACGACACGACCCCAGATTTCGAACACCTCCAGTCGCTGCGGACGATGTACGTGATGGCGCTCTGGGAACTGCTCAAACACGAATACAGCCCGGAAGAACGCGAAGACGCGATCAAACGAGCTGCTCTCCGGTTGGCTGACAGTCAAACGGGAGCGAGTGCTCTGTCGGAGGATGATGCCGAAGCGGCTGACCAAGTGTCGTCACTCGCATCCTTGCTCGCTCCTGACTCATGATTCTGAAAACTGACTTCCAGCGGTCCGGTGCAGGGGACCTGCTGAAATACATCCGTCGGGACAGAGAGACAGACCGGCAGAAGGTGCCGCTTCGGAACCGGACTGGCCGGGCACTCCCCGAAGAACAAATCGAACAGTTCGTCAAGAAGAGCGAACGGTTCGGGTTCCAGCGCCACTTCATCGTCTCGCCCCATCCGGACGCTCAGTTCTCGCCCCAGGCGGTCGGCGAGAACACACGCGAGTTCATGGAGGATGCGTTCGGACAGCAACCGACGACTGACTATGTGTACGCCGTCCACGAGGACAGCGAGATTGTCCACTCGCACGTTGCTGCGACTGGGACCGAACCGGAACTGCAGATGGCTAGGGACGATCTTGAGCGGCTCCGTGACCGTGCCAGAGAGGTCTTTCGAGAACCCGACCGCCTCAAAGAGCGGGCTCCCGAGCGAGCGTCGGCGATCACTGCTGATGCTGCCCACGATCAGACTCGCGACTCTGACCTAGCGGAGACTACCGACTCCGACTCGACAGTAGTTGAGGAGTCGGAACGGGAGGTCACGCCGGATCGTGACTTCGACCGTGGCGGGGGACGTTGATGCCACAGGACTCTCAGTCGTCCACGCCACCGGGACAACAGCCAGCGGAGTTGCCGGCCAGTCTCAAGTACGACGAACCGGCGATGATCGTCTGGAGTCTGTTCATGCTGTTGTTCCCGCCGATGTGGATGGACGGAGACAAGCCGTTCCACAAGCGGTTCTGGGCCTGGCGATACGTCTACCTCGGCTTCTTCCTCGCAACCGCGCTGTACTACTCTGAAGCGCTTTTGAGTGGGGACTATCTCGTGTTGGTGCTGTTCCCGTTTGCACACGTCCTCGCCGCGTTCTCTGTCACCGGCCTGTTCATGGGGTTCCAGGTGCCCGGTGCTGCGGTTCCGTTCGTTTCCTATCCCATCGCGGCGACGACGTATACTGCGCTTGTGGTGACGATTGGCGCTGTCGAAGTCGGTCGACGAACCTCTCCGAAACTGTTGACTCGTGAGCCGTGGGAGTGTGACGACGATGAGCTGGTCGTCCCGTACGAGGACACCGAGACCAAACACGACGACGCACCAACCCCACCGACACTCAAACAGGACGTCTCGACGGCCGTCATCGGTGAAACGGGGAGTGGAAAGTCCTCGGCGATGCAGTTACTCGCCTACCAACTCCCCTACAACGCAGACACTGCCGTCATCGCCCATGACGCCGGCGAAGAGTTCCAGCAGTTCTACGGTGACCTTGGATTCGACGTCAAGCGTGTCGGCCTCGACGGCGACGTCACGTGGAACCTGTTCAGGGACGCCGAGTCGATGCAGGATTTCCGCGAAATCGCAGCCGCCGTCTTCGGGAACCCAGACGGTCACAACCCGTTTCATACGCCGGCCAAGCAGGTGTTCGAGGACATGCTCATGTACCTCCATCTGGAGGCCCAGCGGAACAACCGGCGGGACAACCTCTCGCACATGGATATCGTCTCGCTGCTCGAAGAGGGGCGGGCTGGCATCTACAAGAAACTCGATCGTTACGACCGACTCGAATCTGACCATCTGGACACTGACCAGGGGAAAGGTGCACAGAACGTCTACCAGACACTCATCGAATACACCCGGCCAGTCTTCGTCGACGACTTCGGAGACCATGGGTCGTTCTCACTGCGCGAGTATATCCAGAACCCCGACGGCCGCGTGTTAATCATTGACTCCAGTCCGTCGCGAATGGCGACCCTGGGCCCGATGTTCCAGCTGCTTATCGACTGGTCAATCCGCTTCGCGATGGAGTCACCCAATCCGACCGTCCATGTCCTCGACGAAATTGACCAGTTGCCACCGCTCGGTCAGATCACGAATCTCACCGCCCGTGGGCGCAAGGAGAAAGCACGGGCGCTCGTCGGCGTCCAGACGATCGGCCAATTAGAGGACACGTATAGCGACATCTCCGGAATCCTCGGCAACTGTCCGCAGGGCTTGTACTTCGGGCCAGGCGATGCCCAGTCGACCGAGTTCATTCGGAACGAAATCGGCGAGCGACGGATCCTCGACCGCACTGAAACCCACGCTTTGTCCCGAAACACAGGCGCGAAAACACAGCGCTCGCAAGCCCGGGAGAGTGTCCGGGAGACGGAAAAAGCGCCCGTCACGTCTGGGCAACTCCGGGATTTTGAACCCGGTGAGTGTATCACCGTTACGCGAACGTCCTGGTGGCACGGTCAGACGTACGAGCTCCATCAGGTCCGCGACGACTTGCCTGAGCGTGGCGTCGACTCCCCCGGAAAACCCCGTGAGGAAGATCTTGATGGTGGGCTGACGGAGACGGATAGCTGGATAGAGATGGTCAAGCAGTATGTCGCCCGACGGGAGACGGCTGACGATGACGTGAATGACGACCAGTCCGTCAGCGATGTCGACTCGGATGTATGGGCGGATTCAGCCGTCGACGAGACGCCGGCGATAACCTACAGCGACCGGCGCTGGCAGGATGCCCTCTCGCGACTCGACGTCGATAGCGCCCCGATCACGCAGGGGCAGAACGTCGACGCCTTCTCGGACCTGTGTGCGATGCTCGATCGGCGAGTACTGGACTTACCTGACAAAGAGGAAACCACCGTCGAAATTCGTGAGCGGCTCCTCGAAATCGACCGTGCGACTGGACTCCTGCCCTCTGACATCCTTGACGAGGTCGAGAAACGGACCAGTATCCTCCGGATGAGCGACTCGTTCCAGGAGGAGTATACCACTGCGGCGCTGGCCAGCGACTCAACTGCTGTCACCCCGACTGTCGCTGACGACTCTGATGTCCCTGAGAGCCTGTTTGAGGACGAATCAGATACACCACTTCCGTCTGAAGGGAGTGATACCAGTGGTGCAGGTGAGCGGTCTGAGTCCAGAGAGAACCCATCGGATGAGTCACCAGCAGAGGAGTCATCACTGAATGCTGATAAATCAGCAGCGGCTACCGGAAATAACTCGGAGACGCCTACTATGTCTCCCGGCGCTGACCAGTCGGACGATGCTGAGGAAACAGGCTCTGTTACGTCATCGTCAGTTGATGAGCCAGTAGATGATACTGGCGCCACTGGCAATGATTGTGCCTCCAAGTCCGGTTCCAAGTCATCCGACGAGGACGACGATTTCAACGCGGCCGACTTCATGTAGCCTCCGACGTTTTCAGTCGCTGGATGTCTCGCTCTGATCCCCCAGTCTTTGCGGAGAGTCCCGTTAGTTTTCCAGCCCATTGAGGCTTCGACTCACTACTTTTAGATACCTAACTAATAGTCTGAGTCTCAACGCTTCCACCGAGTTTGTCTCTGCTATCTCCCAATCGTGAGGCTCCCCTGAGCTGACTATTTGTAACATCTCCAGTAAGGTATTTTCTTCTAATGTATATTAGCTCGAAAACGCAAGAATGCGGCCGTCTAAGTCATATTTTTATAAGAAAATATTGTCACGACTTGTTCTAATCGCAGGACGAGAGCCGAATAAGTCACAAATACTTAGACCATTTATCTTGCCCCAGAAATTCGCGGAAGTCTGGCTCAGATATTCAGTGTGATATATCGAAATCGATTAATGTTCGGTGGTGGCTGTCGGCGCGCAAAATTGGAGTCCCCATCCGACGTTCTGAGCCGGCTATCAAACCCCTTAGAATCCGTAGATGTAGCACGCTACCGAATGGGAAGGAAACTACCATAGCCAGCGCAGCTAGACCACCGGAGGATGCACACATCCACTGGGTGCAACCACTCTTGGGACGGGTGCTCGAATCGGTTTGAGAGAGTCCTCATAGCGACAACAGAGATGACGGCACTACCGACTTTCGTTGACGTCGCCACCACCACTCGCTAGTCGTCGCTCACAGTGAGCACAGGGACGTCATCGGGCCGCTCTTCCTCGGTCCAGTCGAGAGACCAGCGATAGTAGTCGCCACGAAACCAACCTGACTCGGAGTCGTACCGAAGACGCTGAAAGATGACGAGGTACTCGACCGGGTCAGCTTGTCCCGGTAACACGCGGGGCCTGATGTCGACGTCACACACCCGACCAGTCATTTCGAGAAACTGTGTCACGAGTGCGACGGCGTCGGGCCACGTGTCGACTCGGATCTGTCCGTACTCGTCGAACTGGTCAGCTAACCATCGTGGGTGTGGTAGGTCAGTCATGGTTCACCACTCATCCGTGGAACGCACAAATCACGCTCACGAGAGCAGAGGCTGCCGTCGACGGACGAAATACATAAGCCTGTCCTGCAGAAAGCGCCGGTAAGAACGACAATGGCGAGTAAGACAGTCTGGATCAAGAAACGGGGTCCAGTCGGGGCAGGGGCCACCGTACACATTCACACAGATCCAGACTGCCAACCGCTCCAGCAAGCAACCGCTGTTGAAAAAACGGAGCGACAGAAGCTACCGGATCACTGGCCAGACTGCTCACTTTGTGCAGGGACTGCCGCTACAGGCGGCGTTGCGGAAGGCGAAAACACGCACACCCGCCGGAAACTCCTCGAGGAGACTGATCCAGACACCCTTCCGTAGTGCTGGCGACTCCCCGCACTGCACGACCGTTCTGCGGCGACGGCGTGTCAGACACTGGTCGGACTAGGTATGAGCCAATACGGCTGCTACTCGGGACAAACAACATCGTCACAGGCCGGACATTCAGCCCAGATACCGGTCGTACCGTCGGCTTTCTCGTACTCGACTAACACCCATGCAGCAGAGATGCTCGCGCTGCATTCTGGACACCGACCAAGCGTCGACGCATCACGGGTCATGGAAACGGAAGGAGCGTGTGACAGTTCCCCTTCCACGAGAGTGTGATTCGGCCACGAAAATAAGCGTTTGGTGGTGTATTGTCGCTATGTCTGGCGGTTTCGAGCGAAAACGGTCTCCGGAAGGGTTACATCTGAGCCCCGTACATTCCAGACCAGGATGAGTGTCCGCACAATCCTTGAGCAGTTCCTCGACAGCGAGGTGACTGTCGTCGTCGAATGTCGACAGTGCGGCACAACGGTCGCTCCAGAGACTGACGAGTGTGACGCGTGTGGGGCGACTGCGTTTTGTCGATACGAAATTCCCGAGTAGCTCGAAGCAGCCGTTAAATGGGGATTCGATTCGAGAAGGCGAAATTCGATGAGATTCCCTGGTCGAGATACAAACTAATCTTTTTATTCAGGCCATCTGATGATTCACGTGGATTGCGGTCCAGTGCATGGATGGATACCGCACATACCACCGCAATCCGACACCGGTTACGTCCACAACAACTCATACGCACCGCGAGACGCTGAGACACTATTGGTCTCAATGAATACAGGCTTGCCGAACCTGTTAGACAGACCACTGACAGAGAGGAGTGTCTCGTTGAATTAAACTACCTTGTTGAAACCGTCAGTTGGTGATAGGTTTTAGCGGTCGTGCTGAATACAGCGCGCATATCTCGCACAGAGATGATGCTCGTTTAGCGAACTCGAATCGGCCAGCACAAAAAGTCTAAATAGCAACCCAGTGTTTCCTCGTTGAGGCGGGTGGTTGTGGCATAGTGCACCATACAATTTCCCGCCTCATCTTACTGTTCGATGTACTGAGTGGAATCTCCAGTTGCGATAGAAGCTAAGTGAGCAGTCCTACCGACCGGCTAATTCACCAGGATAGGTCGTTGAACTACTAGAATTTCAACAGAGCCGACAAAGTGTAGTTTGACCCACAGTGAATGTGTATGTCTCGACCAGTACGACAACGTCGAGAATCGAGGGGCTACCGCGTTAGCCTTCTTCGACCGGTGTCAGAAGTGGTCGTTTGCTCTCAGGTGCGAGGTCGCTCCAGGAGACCGAGCCCTGCTCGACGATGTTTTCGGGTGCCATCGCGGGATCGCTCAGCACGAGGCCGGCCGTGAACTCCGGTGGGCGAGACTGTTCGGAGGGCGCCGGCGCTTCGCCGACAGGATTCGCACCAGGACCCGTGGCCGACCCGACGACGATGCTTCCGACCATCCCAAACAGTTCGTGGGGAGCACACATGATATTGTGTACGCCTTCTGTTTCGAACGTGTAGAGCCAGTAGTCGCCAGCGGCCAGAATCGGCGACGAATAGGGCGGCACGTCCGAGGGAACCCGCTGTGTGTAGCCGAATGCTGGGTGATAGGCGTTGATGTTGTGGTGAGGAGTCGCCATGTTGAACCGGACGGTGTCACCGACGTCGATGGCGAGCCCGCTGGGTTCGAAGTAGAACTCTGGAATCGGGATGTTCTCTCGTGGCCGAATTTCGAGGCTGATCGTGTGATCTGGTTCGACCGGTGGCGACTCGTCACTTGTCCCGATATACCCGAATCGGGAATTGATTGCCTGACTGTCCGTCTGCTGTGAGGTAGTGGTCTGTTGCATCGTGGTGGTCGTTTCTGTGGTATCGGAGGCATCCGTCGAGCTACTACAACCGGCGGCGGCTGGCATTGCTGCTGCACCAAGTGCAGTCAACAACTGCCGGCGGGACATCGGCAGGGTTGATGCCCCATCCACCCCATGTGAGCTATCTGCCATTACGGGTCAGGGGATGAGTGTATTATTAATTGATGTGTCGGAACCATCAATATCATCTGATATTGTCAAGTGTTCACCAACTACTAAGCAACTGGTTCACTGCCTTCAGCGTAAAAAATGAGGGTGCCGTGCTGAACTCATCCTCTACATTTAGCACGCTGATTCTGACAGCTCTTGCAAAGGTAAACCGAGCGTGCAAGATACAAAGGACACACCGAACAGCGTATCCAGATTTCTCACCCCGAAAATTGCAATCAAGAGACTCGAGTGAGCCTATGACATATTGAGGGAGGTTGTGAGCTGTTGTTTCGTGTTAAGTCCGGTATGGAACCGCTCAACGATTTCTGACTGATGATCCGGACACGCAAGAACAGCAACTGCACCATCTTGGACTGGGATCATGGGGTAGTTCGGATCGTAGGGCGAGAGGTGACAGCTAGGACACCCCAGATCTCCGGCGGGTTGATGATCGAGGAGATCTGCGGTGTTCTCGGTTGTATACTCACAGATATCGGTAAACTGTGTGAGGTGGGTATCACAGCCGACGAGCGGAATTGTGAGCTGATCAAGGAGTAGGAATGAGGGCATAGCGTTCGACTGGAACGCAGACTCACACGCAGTACAGGGAATCGGCGGATGACTCTGGAAGTCGTCCGATTGGTGGGAAGAATCTGCTGGAGACATACTGAGTTGCCTGACTTTGGGTCGTCTCGCCAGACGGGTAAGTCATGTGAAGCTGCTTGTGATTTAGCACATCTACAGAACGGTGTATTCTCACAGCCACCTATGACACGAAGCGCTCACTGGCGTACCGACGTCTCGAACACGTCAATACTCTCGACTCTCCTCAGTCGGCGGCGGTGTAGGCACCGCCCCGATGTTCACTCCGATGGACCTCAAGGACCAACCGTGATCGAGGAGACAGGCGAGTCGGTACTATCCGATCCGAAGTTTCGAGAATGGACTACCGGGCAGTGGTGTAAGGAAATCGTCCGGATCTCGCCACTCAGAGCCGCCGAATTCGTCGAGTTTCGAGACAACCTGACATAACCTTTGAAATCCAGTCACCACTACTCGTCATCCTCGCCCTGGTCCATTATCTCAACAACGCCCTCTCGCGAAACCAATTCTGCAGTATCGGACCGAACGTCTTGCTCACTTGCAGCGGTTTGCGTCCATCCTCCACGAGAAAACGCAGGACAATGCGTTACGCCCGCATAGGCCTAAGTCGTCTCATAGAGCTAACCAACAATCGGGCTCGGATACCCCCGATGTTGGTTAGAGACTCGTCCCTCCGCTTTCGGGGTCGTCGCAGCTGAGCGCAAGTCGTCCACTCGTGGATACTGTCTGCGGGGACCGCGCCCGCGACTGCAGGCGCGGTGGACCGACGCGAGGCGCGCGGTTGCGCCGAGCGCAGCGCTCCGTCGTCCTCGTGAGCGACAGCGAACGAGGGCCCGGCAGACGAACGGAGTGAGTCAGCCGGCGGCGCCGCGTGCGGCCACACACGATTTGCCCACACTGTCGACACCCAGGCCGGCTGGCCCACGCGAGCGCACCACCCGGGATACCGAGTATCTTGGACACTCGGTTCGACTGACCAACGCGACGCGTTGAGCAGTACCCCGTCCCAGTCCGTGCGCGCGGTTGGCTCGTCGCCGCCCTGGTGTGCCGATGGGCGGCGACGAGGCCGCGTGCACGAGGTGGCTGCGCGCCGACGGGGGCCTACCCCGACGAGACGGCGCCGGTCGACTGACCGGCTGGGACCGGCCTAGTCGCCGAGCGTCACCGCAACGGCCATATCCATATCCATCTGGTTCGCCCATGCGTGGGTATCTGACTCGGCATCCCACGGGGCCAGCCGGGGACTGTCACCGGCACAGCCGAACGAGGCCCGACAGTCACCGGTTGGAGCGGGCCCGTCGCCGCGGTCGAGAATGCACATGGTGGTGTCGCTCGTGACCGAGACAGTCGTGAGCCCGTTGTACTCGTCGGGCTTGCCGCCACAGATACGCACGCGGTCGCCTTCGTGGAGCGTGCGCACCATCCGGCCACCGTGGACGGATTTGACCCAGACCGTGACTTTCGCCGTGTCGCCGTCGTCGTCCTCGACGTATGCCACCTGATACTGGTTCGGGGCGTCCGGGTCCTCGATAAGGTGGGTGACCGTCCCCTCGATGGTGGTCTCGTAGGCGTAGGGGTTCACGTCCGCAACCGGGACCGGCGTGTTCATCGCGGCCCGCGCACTGAGGAGTGCGCCAAACACGCCGTCGAACACCGACCCGCCATCTGCGGCGTGGTCGGCCACGAGTCGACTTGCGGCGGCCCGAGAGATACCCGTCTCATCACTCACGCGGACAGCGTCCTGATTCACGTCGGCCAGCGTCGCGGTGTCCATGTCAGCCCGTGGGTCGGCTTCGGCTTCGAAGCCGTCGGCTCGCTCGGTCTCGCTCGTCGTGAGCTGGCGGGCCGACGCTTCACGGTCGGCGTCGTCCGTGTGGGCATCGCGTGCCGTCTCGGCGTGCCGGGCCTGTTCGGCTTCGCGGCCGTGGCGTTCCTCTTGCTGGGCGAGCGTCTCGCCAAACCGACGGTTCGGGCCGACATCGGTCGAGCGGGTCCAGTCGTAATCCGTCTGGCGTTCGTAGTAGTTCCCGCGCGAGTCGTGGCCACGGTTAGGGCGGTAATCGAGTTCGTCGCCGTTTGCGGTTTCGGCGACGGCGTCGAGCATATGCTCGGCTCCCTCGACGTGGTCACTAAGGAGGACCGTCTGGTCGAAATCGGACGATGCTTTCTTACCGGCGGAGTCGTTATCGTACATTGTCTTACCGTAGTCCACGGGAAGACACTTGCCGGGTGCTGCTACACCCGGTTTTCCTACAGCGCAAAACGGCTTCGAGAGCGCCGCGTGTCGTGCCTTTCCGTACATAAGGCCATGGGTGCCACTTACTTAAAACCAACGACTAAATATATTTGGTTTAACTGTATTAGATTCGGTATAGTAGGTCTCTATTGCCTGATTCCAGGGTGTCGTTTCCGGCCAGAATAGTATATAAAGGCTAGTCGGGGTGCCACCCCCAGCGGCGGGGACCTCGTGTGCGGTTGCAGTTGTGGTGAGCATCCCGAGGGACCGACCGAGTGCCGGATGGGTGAAAGCCCGGCAGCGCAACGGAGTGAGCAGCCCGGACCACAGCGAGCGGTGCGCGGCCACTTGCGGCCGCGCCGACGAACGACGCTGTCGTGAGTCAGCGAGCGTCCTCGTTCCGGCGAGGGAGGGCGGTCCCGAGGGTTCCTGCTGTACTGGCGGGACTGAAAGGGGCACGCCGCTGGCGCTTGCCTTGGTCGCCTCAGCGACCCCTATCCGAACGCAGTGAGGATATGTCGCTGAGCGGCCGCCAGCGGCTTGGGGCTTTCAAGTTGTGCTGGATCGACGTCGATGTCGTCGTTGCTGTTGTGGTGATTTACCGGTCACAATCAGGTGTCATTTCAGGCGTACCGTTGTTAGTGCCGTCAAGCCGCCCCGTAAGACTGCGTCCACTCCTACCTCAAACAATCTCTCCACATGAATGGCCAATCGTAGTCACAATACTGCAACCAATTGTAATCCCACGTGTAGGGGTACTCGACTTTGTCATGTTCGGCTGCCTGAACCCCTGTGAACACCACTGTAGACCCACCCGGCCACCAACCAACTGGGAGAGCCGCTCGGCGGCGGCTGACGCCGCTGCCTGTGGCACACCAAGGAAACCCTTTCTCAGCCCACTCTGTCAGTCCCACGCCTACTGCACACCGTTCTTGCGTCGATCATTCCCGGTCGCCAGCCCCACGCAACAGTCCACCGGAAACTCGGTATCTCTCAATCTTACCGTTTTGACCGGCGACCCGATAAGCGACCGCAGCATCCAGTACTCCAGGCACCGGGTCCCAAACGCCAACTTGCCAGAGCCGTTAGTCGTCGCCCTTATATGCGCCTTCGCGCTTTCGAACACTCTCGACCCGGAGCAGTGTCGACTCGCGGTGTAACCGACAACCGAGCCGGTAACCGCCGACACGCAACTTCTGGAACGGGGAGTTTGTCAGCGGTTCGAGGAACTCGTCGGGATCGCGCCACTCTGAAGACACCACGTCGTCTAACTTGTCGATGATTCGCTGCTGGGTGTCAGAGTCGAGCTGCGCGAACTGTGTCTCGGCTCGCGGCGAAAATTCCCAGTCCCACCCTTCGTCACTCGCTGTCGGATCCATACTGTGCTCGAATCTCGTCGCTCGATATGCCGTCCCCCTCGTCGAACTGCGCTTCGCTAATCGCGAGATCCTTCCAAACGCCCGCGCCTTCCGGGTGGTTTACGGCGTCACGTAGTGCGAACCGGATGAACTCGCTGCGGCTGTTGAAGCCCCGTTCTCGCCACGTCTCGTCGACGACGTCAAGGAACGACCGTGCGATGCGGAGGTTGATCCGGTCAATCTCGGGGTCGCCGTTGTTTGAGTCCGCTTCCGACATACAGGCGTACATCTATCGTACTCACAGAAAACGCTATCGCCACCCCTCGAAATGTTTTCGATGCTGAAGCTATGTTGCTCATCGGAGACTAAGTCTGCAGCTCCAGTCACTATTACAGCCGCTCAGAAGCGGCTTATGCCGCTGGCTATGCCACACCAAGGAAACCCCTTCTCAGCCCAGTCCGTCAGTCCCACGCCTACCGCACCCCGTTCTTCCAGCGCTCATTCCCGACCGCCAGCCCCAAGCGATAGTTCACCGGAAACCCGGTGTGTCTGCGGGCTGTTTACCCATCTCGTAACCCGGTTTGAGAGCCCCGTTAACCGGCACAATCGACATCGAGAACCAACTTGCCACTGGGTCGGCCGTAATTAAAGTTGAAACATGCCGATGTGCATGCTATCGGTACTATCGTCGTGCTCCGGGGATTACTCGGCGACGTCCAGCACCGTCGCCTCCGACAGCTCCCGAATGCGAGACGGTGTGATCGGAAAGACCGCCTCGGGTGTGCCGGCCGCCGCCCAGACGGTGTCGAACTTCGTTAGAGTCTCATCAAACAGGACGGGAACCGCGGCGTCGTGACAGATCGGTGGGACGCCGCCAATTGACCAGCCGATCCGTTCTTTGACCTGCCCAGCGTCGGCCATCGATACCGGCTCCTCCGGGACGTCAAAATGGGCGGCAACTTTCGACTCGCTCACGCGGTTGGCGCCACTGGTCACGACCACCACTAGGTCGTCGTCAACGGACATGACGATACTGCTGGCGATCTGGGCGAGCTCGCAGCCGACCGCATCGGCTGCGTCGGCGGCCGTCTTCGTTCCCTCGGGAAACTCGTGGGCGTCGATCTCGACGCCGTACTGGTCGCGGGCTCGATTGACGAACTGCTCGGCACTCGGGTGCATACCTGCCCTATCAGTTCTCCGGACAAAAGCTCCTCCGGAGCCACCGTACAGACACTTGGCGTCGCCCATTCGTCTGGAATTACGGCCAACCTGTCAGTCAGAGATACCCATGACTGCGAATGTATGGAAACCTCTGCTACCACAGCTAAAGCGGCGTGACCCACTCGGGCGCACAGTCGTGGGTGCCGCCGTAGATCGACCCGTCAGGATACTGGCCGGCATCGGCCTCGACGGCGACAATCACGTCGCCGGCGCTTCGTGAGATTCCGGTGACGGTGCCAACGAACGCGTCGAGTGGGCCGATACCCTCGGACCAGTCAACGTGTACTCGGTCGCCGTCGTCGAACGCGTACTGCTCGAAGCTGACGTCTTGGTGGTTGTTCATTAGGAGTGCCTCCAGTCTTCGAAGGAGAGCACAAAATCTGGAGGGAGCTAGCTAACCAACAGGGGCGGCAAATCTGACGGTATGTTGGTTAGCACAATGCCGCTGGGGATTGCGGACGATTCGCTGCCACACTCTTCGCGATCTGTCACACCTGTTGTGACGCCGTCGACCGCACCCACTGGGTCGCTCTTGTTACGAACACTCGCTCTATCTCTGAACCAGAGGGGGTCCTGTCCAGCCCTGCAGCTAGCGCACAGCGGTGTCGACGACAGCAGGACACGTGCTGTCGCGTCCCCACAGCCACTTGTTAGCCGAAACGTGTCTCAGTACGCCGGCGTCACACCGTAGCCCCACCACCCCCGGTCACAACAGGTGTGACGCCACCCGTCGTCACTTTGCCCGCACTGCCAGTCAGCAAGTCCAACCCGACGTAGCGTTGCTCCAGCAAGCCCTCAGCAGTCTCGATGTCCATCGCCAGGATCTCGGTCTGGGTCTGTCGACGGCCGACCTGTCGTGTCTTCTGGACGAGGTCCGTCCCGCCGAGTTCCTGCAGTGTGTCCCACACCCGGGCGATCGTCTGGCGATGGGGCGTCCTCCCAAGTTCGGCAAGCAACGCGTCCTCGACGTCGTCTTTCGTGAGGAACACGCCACTGCCGTCGGTCCGCTCGGTGGCGAACTCCGGCCAGCGTTTGGCGACCGCGATCGCTCGATAGGTGTTCTGCCGGTTGGACTGCTCGACGAACACCTGTTTGAGTGTCTGCTGGCGACAGTTCGCGAAGAAGTCCAGCGGTGAGGAACTGGGCTCGACGCCCTCGGGGAGTGTCTCGGCGTCTGCCTGGTGGTCGGCATCAGCGTCGAGTTGTTGGGCTTTCGCGATCGCACTCTTGGCAACCTCATGCGTCTGTTCTTGTTGGGCTTCGACGTTGTCGAGACGGCTCGTGTTTTCGGCGGCGTCGCCGACCGCCGTGGTCGCGACATCGTGCGTGCGGTCGAGGTCTGCTTCGAGATCAGCGACCCGCGTCTGCAAGTGGTCGACGGTCGCGACCAATTCCTCAAGAACACTCGAAACGAGGGGAGAGACCGACTCCTCTAGCTGGTCGACAAGGGACTGGAGATTTGCAGTATCCAGCTCAGACTGGCCGCTGTCAATGTCGAACTGGTCGGCCAGCGCCGCGTCGTCAGTCTCTGGGTTCTGTCCGGCACAACTGTCCTGTCGGGTCGCATCATCCATAGGGACCACAGAGCCCGTCCTCGGAATCGAACCGAACAGTGCCGACCACGGCACGGGCTATCGATGCCTCTCTCCAGACGACGTATCTACTGGCTCACCTCAGACTGCCTCGTCGCTAGGTGGACGTCGTGGGAGCCACCCCACAGCGGCTGGCTGTCCCGGCAGTGGGATGCCGCCGGTGACAGTCAGTGCTGTCGGATGTGTCCATCAGGAGACACCACCTGAGGCGGTCGTAGATCGACGGACTGTCCGTCGGCAGGTCGAAATGAAGCGATAGTTACATCTATGCTGGAATGCGTTCTGATTAGTGCCGGAACAGGGCAGTTCGCTTTGTCCCGGAGTGCTGTCAGAGGCAAGTGATGTCGACCCCCATCGACGAGCACGATGGGGCGTCGAATCGCTTCGGACAGTCGTGATAGATGGCCAAGAGAAACAGATATGTTTCTCGGTAACATAGGACCCAAAAGGATTCCAGTCAGTCACCACACTCGCCGTGGACCCATGCCTCTGACAGCATCGACTGACTGGATTCCAGTTTCTGGACGTTGAGCTGTTCCCTCGCGGAATCGCTGACCGGTCCGTCATCGATGCCCACTCCCATCGGCGACGGGTCGCGGACGGTTGCACAGACTGGTTAGCGTTTCAGCTTGGTGCTGGAGGAGGGGTCTGCCAGCGTCGGTCAGCGTATACGCGTTCGTGCGGCCATCAACGTCGTTGCGCTCGATAATGTTCAGGTCGACGAGGTCGTCGAGGTTCTGGTAGAGTCGGCTGTGTTTGATCGGGTCGGCGTATCGCTCGTCGAGGTAGGCCTTCAGGGCGAGGCCGTAGGGTTCGTCGTCGACGGCGGCGATGGCCTGGAGGACGTCGCGCTGGAAGCCGGTCAGCTCGTGGTAGGTCGTCATGCTTGGGCTACCTTTGTGGGACTGATCGAGTGGGTGTGTGGGCGAAGGGACTGTTCTCTGGTGGGTCTGAATCGGTGAATTCGTGGGCGGACGATCGTTGGCGAGCGATGCGACTCGTCGTAGGGGAGCTTGTGGTCGGTCATGGGGTCGGTGCGACGCCGCCGTCGTTGTGGGCGTCGTCTATCTCATGCTGTTACACCGGGACCTCATAATGCTTGCTCTAGAAGAACACTTGTCGAGAGACATTACTATGTCTGAACCGATTGAATCACTTCTAAAGTGTCTAAGCCCGGACCTGACCCAACGGTCACTCAAACTGATGTTCTGAAAGAGATCAGATTGGCCTACCCGCCAGTACAGGCACCAAAAGACCTTGCTGAACGGTTAGACATCAGCAACACCGCTGTAAGTAACAAACTCCAGGACATGGAGGAAAAAGGGTGGGTAGAATCAGAGAGAGTCGGCCGTGCACGAGTGTACTGGGTAACGGATGCTGGGCGTGCTCAGTTGGATCCAGACTTCTCCTCAGGCAACCAGTAAACTACTGCATTTCCAACTTTGTGGCGTTCTATCCGAATCTCTGTTCTCATCGACTGTAGACGCTGACGTATTCGAGTCTTCGACAAGTCAACCCGTGCAGCGATGTCTGATGTCGTCACGAACGGCTTGTCGACGTCGTCGAAACAATCGAGTAATTCTTGATTAGTAACCTTCCTCTCTGGTCCTCGAGTAGACATTTGTCTCAGCCCACATTTGTTACTCTAGGGCAATAGTTTTTTGTTTTTCCAGCACAATAGTATCGAGTAGGGATACACGCGTGGCTGGTCGGTTTCTTTCGGAAATCGCCCCGGTGGTGCAACACCGAGACGCGTGGTTCCTCAAGAACCAATGGCAACTACGCAAGCGAACTCACAAGAACGTATCGCACGCCAACTACTCACCCAGTCGCCAGGATTATTCCTCGGCATTGACGGGGACGACGCCGCCAACTACTGGGACAGTTACGAATCGGCTATTGCGGTTGTCCCACGGGACGCCGAGTCCGTCGACAACGCGAAGACGTTCGAACTGGACGAGACGCCGTGTGCCGAGCTCGCTGACTGGTGCGAGCATGTTCGGGGTACCCGTGGCTGGGACGTTGGCCCGCATGTTGCTGGCTCGCTCGTCGGTGATCTCGCTCAGGCGGTGGAGGCATGAGCTGTACCGTGGAGCGATGCGAGCAGGTGTGGCGTGCTGCTCAGGCGATTCGGGACGCGGTTCCTACTGTAGCCGTCGACGTCGTCGCGCCAAACGCGAGCCAGTATGACGCGTGGACGCTCGATGCCGTGTTGCGTGGTTCGGACGGTGTACCGTCCGAGGTATTGCGTGAGTTGGCGCTTGCCGGAATGACGCTTCGGCCGACGCCATCGCAAGCCGGGTACCAGCACGTGACGGCGACAGTGTAAGTCTGAGACAGAGTTAACCAACAATCGGAGCATATCCGACCGACTGTTGGTTAGTTCTCACCGCGCCGTTCTCGGACCGTCGTTTCTTCCCCGTTATACTGCTGAAGCAACTATTCAGTAGGTGTTCGAATGTTCTGTGTCTCCGATCACTCCGGAACTCGTTGAGAGCGATACTGACGTACAGCAGGCCAACAACGCGCGTCCCTGTGTACACCACGGCTTCCACTCTGGTGAGGACGCCTCGGTGTACGCGAGACCCGTTCCATACTCCACGTAGATTCGTGGGAAAAAGAGTGCAAGCAGGCCGATGAGACCAAGAAATTTCTTGAACGCCGAATATGATTCCTCATTCCGCCATACCAGCAGAGAATGACCACTCCCTCAAGTCGAGCACTCGGCACTACCCCGTGCACAGATTGATAGTGCGTAAATCACAATCTGTGAATGATTGTTCTCTGTTCTTGACGATCTTGAACCAACTGAGCGGGAGCACGCTCGGCACCGCCTCGCCCGTATCGTTGACGCGACCGGCCGCCCCGACGTCGAGTATAGCTACCGCTTCGAGGCACCGACCCATGAAACCGTGATCTTTGACGACCGCGAACGCGCCGAGCGGTATCAGGAGGTCTACCTGACTGTGGGGATCTTCGACGAGGACCAGGGCACGGGTGCCCGTTGAACATCGCGGCGACCGGCAAAGCCGTGATAGCGACCTACATCTACGCAACCCGTGGGTCAACACTGACTGGCTGGCCGACAAGCACGATGTCACGTGTGAGGCGGTACGGACCTACTTCTACCGAACTCGAGAGAAAGCGAAGACAGCGGAGACTTGGTGAGTTGGAGAGTGCGGACCTCCCGCTCACAGTCAGGTGAGACAGTTGGCGTGACACTGCTGATATTGTCCTTGAGGGGGAAAAGCGGAGCTGGTACCACGGTAAGCCTCCGTACCAAGCAAACGTCTTCCGCAGGTGCCTACCCTCATATGTAATTTTACATACTGAAACTCACCAGCTGATCGTCTCCAAGCCTGACGCTGGTCTGTTAATCTTGATTACGGCGATAATCACGACCATACTGCGGCCACTCTGTCGTCCCCCTCTACAACGGAGTGACGAGCCCTATGAGTGCCGAATGGCCCGCTGCTGCCGTTAGATCGGCGGCAGCGTCATCAAATAACTTCTGAGGAGGAATCAAAACCGTTAGAGGCATTTGAGTGTTTGTTGGACTCAATTTTTACTGCATCTTGACCGTGTTAGAGAATATTTTGGTCCAAGGACGAGTCCTACATTCACCAAGGGGCCACTCATCCTACGTCAGCTCTCTCAAAGCGGGATCCAACCTCCGTTCCATATATAAAGATTACCTGTAATAATGGGGGTGTGGTGTTGAATGGACCTTGACGATAGATTATCTGAGTACGAAGCAATCCTGAAGTACTTCGATGAGAAGGAGTCGTCATTAAGTGATGATGTGCTCGAACTGAATCAGCGCGTGCTTCGATTCTTCTTTATCGAGGCATTCCCAGACCTATCGCCGAAAGAGACGACAACCGAGCATGTGCGTGACTTCCTTTCCCAATTGGATGAACGTGATCTCAAACACAGTTCGAAACGGCGGTATCTGGAAGTACTCTCGGCCTTTTTTAGTTATTCACTTCGAGATGAAGATATAGGAGCGATCTCGTTCAACCCACCCGGAATCGTGCTAAAAACCTATCCTCGGAAACCAGAGAGCGAGCAATAATAGTGCTGCTTTGTTTGGACAGATCATACCGGTCTATTATACTTCTGGCTCATAAGTTCCTGATGATTCAATCTATTTGGTGATTTGACACCTACCGGACGTCACCCCGACTACCTTCTTTTTTAATACCTATAGTTCTAGAATTTGATAGATGTTGAAACGAGATTCAGTGCTATCGGAGGCTACTATTAAAATGGTAACCTGAATAAACGGAGTATGGTCGAACCGATCTCGATAGGTGCAAGCATCCTCGCTTCTTCTACAGCGAAGTACCTCTATGGGAAGGGGAAGCGGATGCACTTCCTGAATGAAGCTGTAGAAAATGCAGCTTCTCACGTAGCGGAGAATCACGAAGGCTTGGACGCTGATGTCTTCATCCATATCTTCGAGGATGATCATGTCGTTGAACTCGTCGAAGAATTTGACGATGGAGACGATTTGATTCCGCCTTCAGATATTGGGGAGGTATTCAACGAAGACATGCTTGGCGAACAGGTTGAAGCCTCGCCAGAAGACCTCGTAAACGAATTTCTGAATCAGTTGGAGCTGGAGATAAGCCAAAATCAGGAGATCGGTCACAAACTGATAATGGACTATACCCAGCGAATACATCAGTACACAGAAGATCTGGAGGAAGGTCAAAGTGAGATACTTCTTGAAATCCAAGAGATAGCAGGTCGACTCCCCACGGATAAGAAATACAGCGTTTTCCAGCCCATACCAGAAAGATTCCAAGAACGGCTCAACGGAGAACATCCATATGATAGGTACGATCTCCCGTTCTTCGGCCGGGAAAATGAACTAGACACGATTACCGACTTTCCAAACTCTGAGGAAGATGTACTCATACTCTCCGGACGAGCAGGTATCGGGAAGACAAGGCTCGTCGTTGAAGGCAGTCTGCTCTTGGAGGCCGAAAAGCCGAACTGGCAGATATACTGGACAGACATCCACGCCGGAAATATCGACGACGGGTTGGAGGAACTCGAACTAAAGGAGGAGAGGAACACTATCCTCTTCGTAGACGATGCCCGGAACACTGACCAAATCAAGCGCCCATTCGTCTTTAGCTAAGACTCACACCTCGGTTGTGTAGCGGTAGCGAGCGTCTCTTGGAGTATCGGTCGTTGTTGGTGGATCTTCTGAGCATCCTTGATCAGCCGCTCCAGCAACGGCGGTGGCGAGTAGCCGAGGTACTCACCGAGTTCGTGGAGGATGAGCTGGGCGTGCGACCGGAAGGTCGCCGCCCAGCGTTCCGGCGGAAACACAATCTCATCGTCGGCCTGCTCGGTGACCAGATCCAACAACTCCCGGCTCACCAGCAGTGACAGCAACGCAGCGTATAGTAGAATTTTCACGACATCAGGGTTGTTCGTGTCGAATTCGTCCAGTTCGTACTGCGTTTTCAACTCACGGAACAACGTTTCTACCTCCCATCGACACCGATACAGCGTCGCTAGATCCGCCGGGAGAAACTCCTCTTGCGGCAGATTCGTGATATAGAGATGGTAGTCGTCGGCGTCCTCGTTGCGGACGCCGACGACGCGAAACCGCTTCGTGTCCAGCGACCGTGTGCCGTTGTACGGCCCGCGTTTGAACTCTGCCTCGACTTTTACGTCGATATACTTCCGCGAGAGATCATCGACCACGTCGTGGATCTGCTTGCCCTCCAAGGGAATGGCGCGGCCGCGCCATTCCCGTAATTCCGTCGTTATCACCGGATTTGCGTTCTGCTTCAGCCGACTCACAAAGTAGCCGTCATTCTCATCGATCAACGCAAAGCGGCGGTACTTGAAGTACGCTCGATCAAACAGAACCAGTCGTCCTTGCAGCCACGATCCTGTCTTGAACAGCGCACTGTCGTGCGTTTTCTCATCAGTCACATCGATCCGTTCAATCGTCTGGTCGGTGGCATTGTGGAGCAGGTGGAGCTTCGCTCCAGCCTGCTCCTCGTGACGGGCTTGGAACTCATCAGAGAGGAACTCGTGCAACCGCAACACCGTTCCATCAGCGATCATCACGTCCCTGAATCGGTCGATATCAGCGTCAACAGCATCAGGGACAGCGACCTCGTCGAGGCCGCGCTCGACGAGGTCGCGGAGATACTCTGCAAGAGTAGGCGTCAACCGGTGATAGAAACCGCCAGAAGAGATCGGTTCGTCAGCTGTAGCGTTGTAGCAGCGTCTAAACCCAGCGAGTGTTCGGCTCTCGCCTGCGGCGAAGCCGAACACGAGCGTCCACACGAGGACAGGAATCTGAAGCTTGCCCTCTCGCTCGACCACGCCGAGTTCCTCGGCGTGCTCTTCGAGGAACTCGGAGGGAAACAGTGTAGTGAGCCGACGCATCATTCTCGATGAGGAGGTGCCGTTGTGCACACTCGTCGCCTCCTCATTCCTCTCGAAAAGCAGCCTCGATAAGCTACTGCTGTACAGCGGTTCTTCTCTTAGCTAAAGACGGATGATCAAGCGCCTATTTGATCTCGTAGACCAGTACCAGCCACATCTTAAACTCATTTTTTCAGAGAGGCCGCATTTCATCTCTTCGCTACAAGATTACGGTAACCGATTCAGGGACGTAGAAACTGAAGTAGTCGAACTTCAACCGTTGAACACCGATGACATCCACGAAATTTTACAAGAATATTACGGGATCAACCATCCTGCTACACTAGACCAGATCGTTTCAATAAGTGAAGGCTTGCCTCTTTTCGCCCATCTCTTAGCCGACCAGTTTTCCAACGATGATCAAACTTCAGATGCCATTGCTCAAGATAAATCTCTTGAAGCCGTCTTCGACGACGTTCTATCAGATGTCCA
This sequence comes from Haloarcula rubra, assembly GCF_019599465.1. Taxonomy (GTDB): domain Archaea; phylum Halobacteriota; class Halobacteria; order Halobacteriales; family Haloarculaceae; genus Haloarcula; species Haloarcula rubra. Next base: position 37,534 of record NZ_RKLR01000011.1, on the reverse strand, counting down.
AAAACTGGGGGAGCAACAGGGAGTAGGCAGTCCGAAGAAGCTGGAGACGTACGTTAAGTACCTTGCAGCAATCGGAGAACTGGATACGAACAACGATGATCTACTACAGAAATTTCGAGAAGCAATATCAGTGGACAGAGCTACTGATATCGAGCTAAGGGAAATATTGACAGAAAATATCGGGCTCGTGGCCGAACATTCGGATCGTCTAACTGTCCAACCTGACGCGCTCCAAGAATATATTGTCTACAACAGCTTCTTCTCTGACTCTCCACGCGACTACCAAGATGAAATCTACGACAACTTCAGCGAGTTCACCGGGAAGAATCAAATAAACCAGTTAGCTATAATTCACCGACGATACAACTGTCGAGAAGCCCGGAAAACAATTCGAGACGGTCTAAATACGGAGAAAGAGAAAATAAGCGAATACGGGTTTGCGGAGAGAGTGAAACTGCTTCGTAGGTTCAAGATTCTAGGGTCAACTCATCCACATTACGCCATAGAACTCGTCAAAGCCGTACAAAAAGAAGAACTACCCGAAGACCCGGAAGAAGAACAGCTATTCCGGAGGTCAATGTATACCGCTTCTCCAGCAGGAGACCTTCTAATCGAGTCAATCGATCTGCTTTCCAACGCACTACAGGGAGAGCCGGAAGACGCTACTTGGTGGTTGCTCTGGATCGCAGTCAATTATCCGTCTCAGTCACAGCTTCAGACCGGTAGCGTTGATCAAAAACTACGGGAAGCACTACGCCCAGGATTCAATAAATCACCGGGTGCCCAACAAAAGATCCTATACGTAATCGGGGAACACTTCCTCTCTGGAGAACTCGACGACGAACTCAGACTCGACCTGCTCGACGTCATCGGGGAGGTCTCAAGCACCGAGATACACGACTTCTCTGTCGACCCGATCAACCGCTCTCAGATGCGATCTTGGCAGGGGAAAGTGCCTGTAACGGAGTCATGGCTGGAACTCCGAAAACAAGCAATCGACCTACTCATCGAGATAATCCGGAAAGATCCACACCCCGAGGTACGGAAAACCGCTGCAGAAAAATTAAGAGGGTTTGAAAACTCCCAAGCCAGGTACTACAGCAAACATCAGGAAGTATTCCATCAAGAAGAACTGGCTAAGATACTCGGATTCGCCACTGAATACGTCTCTGAAGATGAGGACTTGCAGTGTATCGATGCTCTGAGCCGGTTAGCTGATCGTGAAAACGCAGATGAACTCGGGCTCAAAGAAGAGATCCAGGAATTTCAGGAAGAACTAGAAGACAACGAGCGGTACCAACTTCTTCAGCACATGCGGCGCGGAGGACCGAAGAAGATAGAGGAGTGGGAAGCTGAAATCCGGAGTTTCGCAGGAGAAATGGACGAAGGGGGGTTCGAACCAGGCGATTTCAAGGATATCGTCTCGGAGGTTACTGACTCCTCTTTCAACCAATTCTTCATGATACTGGCAGATGAACGCCCCGACTTCGGCGTACAACTTCTCGAAGCAGATGAACCCGATCTCAAACCCTGCTTACCGCACGTCCTGATGGGAATCTGCTCTGCTGACCCTGAGAAAGGGAAAGACCTCGTCAACCAATATATCAAAGAAGAACGATTCGACTTGGCTCCAGCCGGTCTCCGAGCGCTATCTTCGGAAGATCTAGACTACGTCCAGCAGAAAGTCGAGGATCTGCTGGGACATCAATCGCCATACCCTCCAGAATTTGTCTCAGGTATAAGCCAAGTTGTGAATGGACACTGGGAAGACCATCAGGAGTGGACAGAATCAATCCTTCTTAGGCTTCTACAAGATGCAGAGTCACTTGATCCACAGTCCGTGGATTCCGCCTTGCAGCCACTTCCGTTGTACAAGGACGACTCGAAGGCTGTGGATGGAGCAATCCTTGAGCAGGTGTTGGACTACGCTGAGAAAAGAGAAAACCTGGCCTCAGAATCACATAGCGTTCAACTCGTAATCGAGGAGGTTGCAGAACGGGACCCAGAGCAGTTCGTCGACTTCGCTCTCCAACGGCTGGAAAACGAATACACTGGTGTCTCACTTTTACCGACTCACTTGGACATAGAAACAGACCGGATGAAAACAGCAGAGAGCTACGAATCTGCAGTCAGTAAAATATGTGAACGGATTCTCGACACTGACTACTACACCCCAATGGCGTTCTCAGATCTAACCGGGTGCTTCCCCATAGCGGATATCACAGAGCACCTACTACCAAGGATCCCAGACTGTTCTGAGGACCAGTTACTCCAAGTTATCTGGTACTGCAAGTTCCTCCCGGTAACTGAGGATACGAAGAAAATTTATCGAAAAGTAGCGACCGAAGGCGTCGACAACATCCATGAAGCAGAATCCGTGCAACACGTGATCCACAGCGCACTCTACACAGACGCCCTCGCAACTCGGAGTCTGTCCGGAGTCAGCAAGAAGGAAGATGAGATAGAGATGCTCCGCGACTGGCAAGAAGACCTCTCACTCCCATCCTCCGTTCGACTGTTCGCTGAAGAAGCTGAAGACCGTCTCTTAGATGGTATAGAACATCAAGAAGACCGACTTAACGACTTCTGAAGGAGTCTCAACTGTTAGACTTTATTTGGGTCAGGTAGTTCAAGAGCACAGATTGAATCCTCATCGTCCAGCTTCGTGAGCGAGAGAATCTCCTCACAAATTTCTTGGATGCTGACATTGTCATCACCGAACAGTTCTTCGTTGGCATTGCCTAGCAACAAGGCCTCACTGACCGACTCAACACGTCCATCTGCACCGACCTCGAGTATGTCCCGTCTCTCCTTGCAGATTCATGATCTAATATCACCTATTCTAGGTAAGTCTCCAGTAGTCTCTCGATTTCTCCTGTTCCTTCGATCCTCTGCTCTAAATGAGCGATGACTACATCTCGAGTAACCACAAGCAAACTAGACCGCTCATCGTAGTCCTGTTCATACTCAGACTGCTCCTCTTCCGACCGTCCGACACTCCGTGTATACTCCCGCAGGTACTGATATTCAGCTGAATTGAACGTATCTCGGTGGAAAAGCGGATATACACCTCTTGTAAACGATCCACCATCGAGTGAGAGTTCGTTCGAAAGAGTTGCCGAGAGATACGCGGCCATGATCGCCAAAAACGCATCTACTGTCAACACCACCATATACATATCTTCGTCATAATGGCGCTGCATTCGGTCATAGAATTTGATCTCTTGCTTCCCACGGACATTTGCCACGACGAAAATATGTGCGATCGCCGCACTCTGGAACGAGTAACTTCGCGCCCGCTTCACATATTCTTCATGCTTACCATCTACCTTCTCCTGCCCGAAATTCGCCACCTTCCCCGACTTTGTATCCACAACTCCTAGAACCGGCTCATACTCTATCATACCGTGGCTTCCATCCTCCTGAATGTAGAAGAGATTATCCGGTTCTATCTCACCGACACTGTCCTCACCACCGAACCCTGGTTGTACACTGAATAGATGTGAGAACGCGGCCTCACTGATCTTTTCCAATCGGCTTCCATCTCCATTGCGAATCTCTCCATTTGAACGGAGTATCTTAAGCTGACTTAGTTCCGACAAGATGTAGCTAGGGTTGCGATCGGCCTTAACGGTGAAATCGTTCGGATCTTCGCCAAACCGGTCCGTTATTACCTGTTGGTTGAGCGCATGCAGTTCCACAATCGTTTGAAGTGTCTCTTGAATTTGCGTGGTGCTGGCAACCTGTTGGAAAGGCATAGCATAGGCGAGATAGCCTGTGCCGTAGACCGATTGCAGTTCGACGATATCGCTTATTTCGCCTCGCGGAGTCAGTAGGAGACAAGGTTCGCCATTCTCGATTGTCCGCTGCAACACGTCCTTGATCGTCTTCTTGTAGTCATTCGGTCCATACAATACCGCAATGTCGATGTTTTCCTCTGTCCGAACCAAAGCATATCGGGGTAAGGCATCACCAGTATAGTCCACCGGGGTAAGACTAAGATTGGCGGCGACATCATTCAATACGGCCTCAAAGTCAGGCCGATACCGCTGCCGATCATTTTTATCGACATATTCGACATGCTCGGAGTTCGCGTAGCACCGGACCAAGAACTGTCCATCCTCTTCCAACACCCGGGCTTCGTTGACACAGCCATCGATTACACAGGTGCTGGGTGGCTGCACTAGTTTCTCGCAGTACGAACCATCTAACTCTGCAGGAACCATTTCCTCCTCAACTGGACGCTCCTCTGCGAGGAATGTCTGCAGTGCTTGAACAGTATCACTCCTCATTGCTGGGTTGGAAGAACCGTTCCAGTGCCTCCTTGTTCTCTTCTGATATTCGTCCGCTCAATGGCGACCAGTCGCCGGATTCCAGACGAATCCGTTCACCGCCGATTTGCAGAACAAGTTCGATATTCTCCTCATCGGCTTTCTCTAAGTAGTCTTGGAAGCTGGTTTCAATGCCGTCGATTGTCTCAAACAGATTGTCTAAGTTGTTCGCAATAATAACAAACTCGTCAGTGCTTGTCGACTGGTCGTCGCTAATCGCATAGCCCACAAGTTCTATCGATTCGTATTTTGTTATCAACTCTTCTTCCTTGTCTTCCGGTAGTTCTCCATCTTTTAGATCCTCCTTTCGATCTTCCTTCGTCTCAGAAATTACTTCTTTTAAAGCCTCGGAGGTATTCTCTTCGTTCTCCGCCGCTTCCTTCGCACCCTGTTGAATCGTCTCGATTACTTCAGATCGTTCTTCAGTAAATCGTTCCAACGGTTCGTCAATACCGAACAGGAAATCAAACAGTTCACTAATCTCCTGCCGCCACCCCTTGGCACCCGGTTTCTTGGTAAAGGTTATTTTTGTTTCACTCTCTTGCGGTTCGATGCTAATGCCAATATTCTTAAGAGGGTAATATTGTTCTCCAGAGATAGATGGTTCTGCTGGCGGTGTATCCTTGCCGTTATCACGGAACTCGAAGATTCGGCGGTATTTCCGGCCGTACTCGCGATAGATTTGCAAGAATACGGCCTCATCGTCAGAATCAACGAGAATCCGCAGCGGGTCCAACCGTTGTTCCTCGATGTTCACCTGTTCCATGAACTCGCTAACTTTGGTATCGATATCGTCGATCTCAAGCTTCTCATCAAGATAGTATGATTCCTCGTTCTTGACCGCGAACAGCTCCGAGCGGAACATAATCTTTTCAAGCTCGTCTTCTAGCCCATGTTCGTAGATAACGAGAAGCAATTCCCAGCGATCGTCTGTATCCAAGTCTTCCCGCGGGACATCATACTCAGACTCCAGAAATTCTTCAGCATACCGTCGGTTGATGTTCCGCTCTTTCAACAGGTCATAGTTTTTTACGAACTCCCGAACCTGTTCCTCAAAACGGTCCACAAGAAGAATGCGGACCATTGGTGCCCTGTGATCGAGGCGGTCACCAGCGAACATTTCATGGAGACGATTGGTGAACTCCTTGCTGCGATTATCGATCCGGTCCAGAAGAACTTCGTCTGGATCGTAGCCTTCGAGTCCCTCTCCGTCGCTCATTATTACGCAATTCTTAACCAGTCGACAAAAGCTTTAGCCACAAGCACTACGACTGTTCTGCCCCGGAAATCGTTAACTTCGTGCAAACCTTCTTCGCACCCTGTAGTCCAATCGTCAATTGATACATATTGCGGCACCAGCGATTGCGATAATACTAATGAAAAGTATTGTCAGAAGGAGCGGACAGAAATCAAAATAATGACGAGGGGTAGCATTTTCAAAGAAGTCAATATCGACTTCGTCCATGCTGGTTGACTCATCTTCTATCTGAGGGAAGTTGATTTCTGGATCGTTTGGTGATTCAACTGGAGTCAGAGAACATGATAGGAATTTGCCCTCAGAAGAATAGTGATAGCTGATTAATTTGTAGAGGAGCCAGATTGCCGGCACTGTTGAGACTAGTATTGTTATTTTTATAGTTCCTTGGCCCTGGTTAGTGGATGTTTGCAAGCCAAGATCGCTGAGCGAATTTTGTAGACCAATGAATGTGTTATCTGCTATTATGAGCAACCCGTAAAAGATGATTATCGCCCAAATCAGTACCAACAGCAGATAGATTCTACTGGTGGTCTGTCTCGCATTTTGAAGCGAATTGAACGCGGTTCTGAGATGAACTTTATATTGGCCCTCTATCTTTTCAAGGTCAAAAACTCGTGTACCTACGTGACTACGGATCTCTGAAAGGTAAATTATGAAATCCCCAGTACGGTTCTCCATTACCGACTGGGTTTCATCTATCTCGTTTTGAATGATCGGGAAGTAAAAGATGAGAATTGCTGCGATGGCTGCTACGCTGAATGGGGCAAGAACATGAAGATCCGAATAGCGTAGAATCAGAACGAAATTCGTTACTATAGCGGCCAGAAGTGTGATGATGACCTTCTGAAGATCCGATGTAAGAGACTGAGAGGCTTCTGAAAGTGAGTTTGCGACAGTTCTCGTTAACTCGAATGCTTCTTCAACCGTGTTTTGTAGTTGCTCTAATTCTTGTTTAGCTGCTTCCTCTTGGAGGAATCCACAGTAGTGAACAATCTCACGACGTTTTAACGGAATCTCGGTAAAAGATGAACAATGGGTGGCGACAGCTTGGTGCCAATGGTTCAGGGAGGACGGTCCGTCACCGTGAAGCACCTGCTCCAACAGACTATACAAGTCATTCAGTGGTTGGTCGTCAAACGAAACATCACTTGGTTCATTAAAATCAAACTCACTTCTCGTATGATGCCGGTCGGTCTTTGTCTCTGCTTCAAATGAATCTCTGCTGAGGCTGTAATCACTGGCTAGACAAGCAGTAGCCGCAAAAACAAAGACACTTTGATACATCCCACGGATTACTGGATTATCAAATACAAGTGGTGAAACAGGCGGGGAGCTGAACTTAGTATCCTCAAAAACAGAAGATAGTATCTCTTGTTCTCGCCTATAATTCTCCTGGCAACTCACGGGGAGAAAATCCGTTCTACCGTTTTCCAAGGAATGAGCCGACACAAAACCCAGAAACCGGCTCTCTTCAACTCCCTCATTTTCCAGAAAGTAGTGATAGGGTGTGCTCGAATCATTGAACTGTCTGTCAATTATATGTTCTACGCTGGATCTCTCAATCCATTGCCCCAGCGTCTCTTTACTAGTCCACAGTTGTACATCCGCATCGCTAACACCCACCGAATTTTCGTCGCAAAAATCTTCTACGATATGTGATTTATTAACTGTGATTGATATTTCTAGCTCGTCTATGTCTGATATACCGAGGGCCTCAAAGATCAGCTCAACTCCTTCTCGATGCTCACCATCTGAGAAATGATTCGAAATTCTTCCCGCCCAATCTGCGCTATCCTCATCGCTCTCAGATAGCATTTCAGTGACTCCACCTTGCTCAAAACCCACTCCGTTTTGGAGGGTAAGGACCTGAGTCTCGGTCTCATATGGTGAAGATGCCGGGATAGCGAGTTGGAAACTTCTGAACCATCTCGGACGAGAATCAATCTGCTCTACTAACGACTCAAATTCTGATCTAGACAGCTCACTAACCGGCTGGTTATTGACTGTCACCGTCTCCGGAGCCCATGTTGCATCCTCTAAATAGGCTTCCTGAATATATTCTAGTATTGATAATTCCTCAATCATTAATCAGTTGGCTCAGGTCTTTGTATTCAGATAGTTCCGGGAAAATAGGGATGTCAATAGTCTCATCATTATCTTCTTCATCGCCCGTCTGGTGATAAGTTCCTTGTCCCACAGGTCGGAACGATGGTTCCTGTCCTCTTACGACCGTGAATACCTCGTCGGTCTCCTCACTTTCATAGAACTCAATTGCATCCTGTCCGAGAACATCGCCTACAGTAATACCCTGGATCTTGACATTCCCTATCTCTACAACTACACCACTCTCCCAATACTGATCGATACCATCAGGTAGATCATCAAGATCAACATCTTCCAACGAGTCAATTTCTTTAAATGGATCATCAACATCCTCCACATCAGTATCGTCATCTTGCAACTGTTTTATAATCTCAACCCGTTGATTTGCCAGAATTTCGTCCTTATGTTCCTCTTCTTGTAAATCAAGGTACTTATACCAGTATTGTGCTTGTCCATTACCCTGATACAGATAAGCAACACCCAGACGATCTTCATCTGAATTATCGTCTTCAGAAGTTTCATCTGTCCCATCTGTAGCCTCTTCTGAGCTATCGTCTTCCAACTCGGGTATCTCCTGATAAGGGTACAATACTGATTTTTTCAAATTATCATCGAAAGCATCTTGGAGCTGAGAGAACAGTTCTTCTGCGTCTTCATCTCCTTCGTCCTCTTCTCCAGGAATAAAGACGTCCTCTCGCAGAGGAAGTTGTACAACCATCAACCTGTTTTCTGATTCATACCGATCACTTTCCCACCTATATTCAACAAACAACAGAAAACAATCTACGCTATTAGGTGCTTCAACATACCCATCAACCAATGGATCCGATACATCTAAAAAAGTTTCTTCAGCCTCACTATCGCCTTCTGTTTCCTCTTCGCCGCTATCTTCTTCTGATTCGTCTTCTTTTTCCACGCTGTCCACGCTAGTATCATCATCCAAATGGAAGGTTGAGAGGGTATTGAGAGTTGATTGAGTGGCCTCTGTATCAAAATCATGTTTGCGAGCACTCTTAATGGACGGATCTCCATACTGCTTTGGCTCTAAAGTTCCCATAAACCCCCGAACAATATCCTTGGTGTTCTCGTAATCATCTAACTCATCAGCATCGATTTCCTCATAAAGATCGTACCAAGGGTCATCAGCTTGAGGTCGGCACTGATATATGCAGACGTGCTGAACGTTACCTTTCTGTTGATCAGTCATTTCTGCCAAATACCGAGATAGTAATTATAAAAGTAGGGATGAGCAGTTGTTGTTAAACCGACATCCGAACTCGGGATCGCATCCAAACCAAGAACACGCCTTGTAACAGGGGGGAAGGCTTTCAGAGCCCCAATTTCGCTACGCAGTCTAGATATTGTTCCCGAGCCTCCCCTCGATCAACCCTCGTGTAGACATCCATCGTCTGATCGCTGGAATCGCCCCGGATATATTTGAGGATTCTATCATCCATACCCCGCTTCCGCATCAGTGTCGTGAAAACAGTTCGAAATGTATGCGGTGTAAACTTCCGGTGAAACTGAGTCTCACCTCTTTCCATAATGCCACTTGTGATTGCAGCCTTCCGGACAGCGACTCGGATCCGTTCACGGGATAGACGATGACCCCGCATGCTGACGAAGAGGTAATCTAACTCATCATCAGGGATAATCTTCTGAAGCCTGCGGAGACTCTTGATTACCTCATCATCGACTGGTACGACTGTCTGCTTCCCGCCCTTTCGCTTGCGCAGGCGAATGAATCCTTCCTCCAGCATCAAGTCGTCTTGCTGAATCTCAAGCGCTGCAGTCAACCGACACCCAGTTTTAGCCAGAAGCACCGCGACCGACTTATCACGAGGATCGGCAATCTCGTGGACGATCTTCTTCGCATTCTCCCACGTCGCACAATCAGGTCTATCGTGAACCCGCTTCGGGATTTCCTCCAATACGACGCCAGCGGGATTGCTGTTGATCTTCTCAAACCGTGGTCGCTTCATCGCGTAGCTAAAAAACGAGGAGAGTGATTCGAGATACCGACGTTTCGTATTCTGACTTAGATCCCGTTCGTTCAGTTCATGCAGATATTCTTCGATGTGTCTAACTTCCGTTTTTGCAGGCGTCAGGTCCGGAAATTGCTCGTGATAGAACTTCTTCAGCGTACGACTGTAGGCATTGAGTGTTCGCGGACTACGGCCCATCGCCTCCTTCTGCCGCAGGAACTCGTTGATTTCGTCGTGCTTGTTCTCGAAGACCTTCTCGTACCAGTCGTCAACTATCTATCCATCACCTCCCTCAGTGAGTCGCCAACCGTGACCCCGTTGGTATTCGACCTCGTCTTGTCCAGTGAGAGCATACAAAGTGTCCTCAATTGCTGGCCGAAGTACCTGCTCCAAATCCTCTTCCTGCAGAAATTCTTCTACGATATCGCTCAATGGTGTATAGTTTTCTGAGAGGTGCCGCTTTACCGTGGTCGGATTGCTGAGCGGTGATTTGTTTGCTTCCTTTTCCTTATCCAGCTCATTTTCTAACTGCTCTACCTCCGTTTCCAGTTCCTCAATCTGTTCCTGTGCGTGTTCCCAACCAAGGAATCCCTCTTTGCGATATGCTCTGGCTTCTTCAATGAGTTCGTACAGGTAGCTACTACGGCTGCTATACCCCTTCTCGTCAGCCTCTTTTGTCCATTCGTCCCTGTGCTGTTCCTTGCAGATGATCTGTACTCTCGTCGAATCGTCTGCAAGGCCGAGCGTCTCTTTCCACTGTGGATCGTCCTCGGTCATGTTATCACCGTAGGAGAAAAGGCCTCAGACAGCGATTCGTCGGTTAATCCTATGTATGTCGGATCAACTAGGAGTGCCGAGGCCAGCTTTCTATCCATACATTTGCAAGGAGAAGTGACCAGACGTTGGAGAATCGCGTCTGCTACCCTCTGAGAGAGGACAGTCGTAATCAAAAGGTGAATAGAGTACAAGCTGAAAGGCCACATAGGCCCGTTTGGGACTACGGGAGGCTAGATGGTGATGGACAAAGACAATTATCGGTAATCAGTTGAATTCTTGTATCGCTAATTGGCCTGAGTCATTGATTCCGCTTCTAAATTCTCCTTCTACTGGAGTGGTCTCTCCCTTCAGAACGCTATGTAAGATTGACTCAGGGAGAATCGAGAGAACCTGTCTTTGCCCGTCGAGTGACGAGGAGATGTTATCAAACCTATCTTGAATACGGCTAAGTTTGCTTACGACGTGCCTTTGAGTTTCCAGTGGTGGAAGTGGGATTTTTTCCTCGACAATCATTCCCTGATTCAGGTTTGCCTGATTCCCTCCTCGACTTTTTGCCCGTAGTTTCGCCCTCAAGGACATAACACAATACCATAGATACTCAGGGATACACTGTTCTTGATTAGGTGAGAGACCACAGACAGCCTGATTTGCACTCATCTCTTCCTTTAGCAGTGAAGCGCGACCTCTCGTGTTCCCATCACCATACATCGCAACTAAAACAGTATCTGGTCGGAACAGCTTGGCGCTACTCTGATCAAGACCTTTCTTTGTAATGTACTCTTCAGCATCGTACAGTTTGTTATTGTCCACTTCTCCTGATTTTAACCAAGGGATTTCACCTTCCCAATAGCGCTCTTCAGAACGCTTTGGTGTCCCCCCGTTCTTGGTTTCATCGCATACATCCGAAATCCTAATCCACTCGCTAGTTTCCCGCTCTCCAATTTGATTTATCGCATCAGATAACGCAGATTCAAAGAAGATAGATTCTATCTCCTCTTCTCGGTGTGTTACTTCTTCTATATTCTCAATTTCATGGAATATACTATCTAATATTTCAACTATTTGTTTTTGCTCTTCTATAGGCGGTATTGGTATCTCTATTTCTTCTCTGAGGAAAGAATATGGGACCCTCTTCCTACCTGAAGCACCCTTCATTTGGTTGATTGCACGAGTGCGAAGTCCCGGTGCCTGACATAGATAATATAGGAAACGAGGCAATATCTCGTCTCCTGCACTCAACACTGCAAACTCCGACGACCCAAATGACATTTCGTAGTTCTCGGGAATGTTTGCTACCAACGCTACTTTCCCGTTTTCTGTGCAGGGAGTAATTCTTGCAAAGAGCACATCATCTTCTTTGAATTTCGATAATCCAGAATAGATATTTTCCTTAGAGGTAAATTCAGTAATTCTCTTTGTATCTTCGCTCACCGCCGACATTGGAACATGAGGATGTTCATCCAGAGAATCATCATACTGGTATCGTGGGTTTACTGTCACTACATCACCCAACTTCTTCCATTGCCAATGATTGGGGAGTTGACTATTGTGCATTCGCATATTACTTCTCCTCCAACTCCAGCTCTTCTTGGATGGCTTCAATGTTCTCTGTGAGAGATTCTTGGAGAGATAGGAATTCAGTCATCAATTCCTCTGGCTCCGGTAATTCGTCTTCTGTATTGTCGAATTCTTTGTATTGCTTGTAATTGAGAGAGTATCCGTTTTCTTCTATCTCCTCAATGGAGACGGTAAAGAATCGTTCGCTTTCATGTCTCGTATCGTAGTTATTGATGAAATCTTCAAAATGACTCTCGGTCAATGGGTTACTTTTCTTTATTTTTTCGGTGTTGGTTCTGAGGTCATAATATCCGACTTCGTCTGTTGGTTCTCCCTTTTCAAAGAATATCACGTTTGTAGTGACATTGGTATATGGATGGAATGCCCCGATTGGGAGAACCAATATCGTATGTAAGTTGAAATCACGTAGAAGATTTTCCCGGATACGCTCGGACTGCCCACCCTTGAACAGTACTCCGTCTGGGACAACCATCCCACATTCACCGCCATCAGACAAAATGCTCATAGCGTGCTGAATGAAATTGAGTTCGGGACTTTTTGTGTCAACTATAAAGTCATCTCTAGCACGAGTCTTTTTTTGATTACCACCATATGGGGGATTAGTGAGTACAATATCATACCTCTCATTGGTATGCGTCCCCGGTTCTAAAGAGTCACCAATATCGAAATGTTCTGGTTGTAGGTCATGAAGAGCGAGGTTCATTAACCCAAGCCGGCGGGTTTCGGGCACCAATTCCATTCCCGAAAGCCTCTCGGTGGTTAAGGCTCTGCGCTCTTCCCGATTCAGGTCCAAGCCCTCATTTGTCTTTTCTAGAATATGCTCAAAAGCCTGAATCAGAAACCCACCAGTCCCTGCAGCGGGGTCATGAATCTTATCTTTATGGTCCGGGTCAACCGCTTTGACTATCGCCTTAATCGCAGGACGTGGTGTGAAATACTGACCTGCACCCTTTGCTTCCTCTGCGTATCTCTGGAGAAGTGCTTCATACGCAGTCCCCTTTACATCAACATCAACTGCCGACCATTCTATATTGTCAATTTCACGAATCGCCTCGCGAAGGTTGACCGGAGTACGGAACTGACTATTGACACGAGCGAAAATCTCACCTACAATACCCTCTTGGTCTCCGAGTGTGGGGAGGACGACCCGATTGTAATGCTCGAGAAGTTCCTCACCCTCTTTGTCTTTCAGAGTACTCCATTGACACTCTTCGGGGATTTCGATGGACTGGCTACCAAACTGCTCCCGCTCGTCCATCATTTTGAGGAACAGCAGCACCGTCACCTGTTCGACATAGGTGCCGATGTGCATCCCGTCGTCGCGTAAGATGCCGCAGATGTCCCAAATTTTCTGTTCTACGTCAAGTTTGCCGTTATTCTGACTCATGCTAAGATGACTTCCTCGTTGAGTTCGTGAATTACGTCTTTCAGTTCCTCTTCGCCACCGAACGCTTTCGCAGCAGACCTCCAACCTCCGCGCCGGGAGAACGGAATACGGTTGAAGTCCTCTTTCTTGATGACCTTCTCCTGCACGAAGTGACGCTGAATCATATTCAGCCACTCGCGCTCCTCCTCGGTGAAGTCCTTATCCTGTATCCAGGCGTCGAAGGCTTTCTCAACGCGGTCTTCCGTCGTGGGGAACTCGTCGTCACCAAGGGCGTGTGTGATGAAGCCGATGATGTCGGTCATCTCCTGCCCGTAGGCCTTTTGCAGTTTCTCTTCGGAGAACTTCTCCGGTTCGTCCTGAAGCTTCCGATTGAGTTCCCGGAGGTGTTTACGCTTGAGGGCTTCCGGGGACTCCATTATTATTTTTATTGCTTCAATCTCGGATCGGTTCTGTCTCACGTACCGCTCGAAGTGGGTGACGTAGTCGTCCGGCCGTAGCTCTTGGCCGTCCTCCGTCTCGAACATATACCCCGAGAATTCGAGGTGGTCCTGAACGTCGTCGGCGACGACAATTTCGTCGTCATCGTCGTCATCTCGCTTCTTCTTCCCCGATTTCTCTTCGTCGACGGTTCCATCCGGGCGATACGTGTTGAACGGCGGCGTTTCGCTGAAGTAGTCAACGATGCCGATACAGTCGTAGATGGTGAACTTCTCCTTGCCAATCTCGTCGCAGGTTCGAGTCCCCCGGCCAATCATCTGGTTGTAGAGGACGGCGGAACGAGTCGGCCGGATAAAGATGATGTTCTCGATAGGTTTGACGTCGACACCAGTACTGACCATATCGACCGTCACCGCGATTTTCGGGTACTTCTGGTTCCTGAATCGCTTAATCCAGCCGTCGGGGTCGTCGGTCGTGTAGGTGATTTTCTTGACGTAGCGGTCGTCCTTGTCCGAGTAGACCTCCCTGAATATCTTCTCTAACTCGGTAGCGTGACGGTCGTTCTTAGCGAAAACTAGCGTCTTTTCGTCCTCGCCTGACTGCTTCCGGAACTCTTCTGCTATGAGGCGGTTCGTAGAGGGGACGGTGATTTTGTTTTCGAGGTCCTCGGGATTGTACTCCTCATCCTCGTAGTAGAGGCCGTCCATGGTAATGCCCGTCTGAATCCGGTACGTCTCGTAGGGGACGACGTGGCCGTCATCGACGGCCTGCCAGTAGCCGTACTGGTAGACCCAGTTCTCGTTGAAGTAGCTCAGTGTGTGGGTCGCCGGGGTCGCCGTTAGACCGAGCTGGAGGGCGTCGAAGTGGTTCAAAACGACCCTCCAGTCCCCGTAGATAGAGCGGTGGGACTCGTCGGAGATGATGAAGTCGAACGCGTCTTGCGGGATAACGAGTTCGTCGTGATTTTCGAGCAGACTGTACATCCCCTGAAGGGTGGCGATGACGATGTCCGCGTTCTCGGGATAGACGCCGTCCTCGACCTGCTCGATAATGTAGATATCGCTCAGCTTCATCGCCGGGCCGACATCGTAGTTTTTGAACGCGCTCTCGGCTTGATTCCCGAGGCTGTTCCGGTCGACGAGGAAGAGAACGCTATTGACGTAGCCGGATTTCAGGAGGCGGTAGGTCTGAGCGCAGGCCATCCGAGTTTTCCCGGTTCCCGTTGCCATCTGAACGAGCATCCGGCGCTTATTCTGGTGAATTGCCTCCTCGATGTTCTGAATGGCTTCGAACTGATTGTCCCAGAGGTCCGAGTCGGAGTCTCGAATCGGCGTGTCTTCTAGCCACTCCTTTGCGGCCTTGTAATCGGTATTGAGGAACTGTTCGAATCCTTCAGGTCGGTGGAAGTTACGTAGCTTCCGTTCAAGCGGGGCCTCTTGCCGAAGGTCCTGAAACCAAACCTCATCAGAGTTCGCAGTAAACACGAAGGGCACGCCGTACCGCCCGGCGTAGTTCTCCCCTGTACCGATGTCCTGTGCGTATCGTTTGGCTTGAGTGAGGGCAGCATAAGCGTCTTTCTGGGCTTCCTTCGCTTCCACGACGGCAACGGGCTTCCCTGAGACGAGAAGGGCGTAGTCGACAGGACCAGAAGAGGTGGAATATTCCCGCTCGAAGCCCGTATCGCCTCCGTGTTCCTCGAGGTCTTTCCAGCCTGCTTCTTTTAGCTGGGTATCAATGACCTCTCGGGCTTCGTCTTCGGGGTCGGTTCCTTTGTCAGCCATTACTCACTAGATTTCACTCGGGGTATAAGTGCTCTTCCGATAGTCACTTTCAACAATACCTCACAGAGAGCGGAAACCAGCAAGTGTATAGACGAGGCTTGAAGAGATTTGAAACGAGATCTAAGTGTGATTCGGAGGGCAGGATGGTAGAGATTGTAAATGTCGTCGCGTCCGGTGCTCTAGATGCCGAGCTTGACTTAGAACGCCTCGCTGACGATATTGGTGAGCCGGTCGCTCGCTACGACCCCGAGAAGTATCCGGGGATGTACCTCCGATTCGAGGAAGACGCGCCGCTGATAACGGTATACAGAACGGGGAAATTCATCATCACCGGTGCAGACTCCGAGGAAGAGTCCTATTCGTTCCGAGAGCGATTTCTGAATTTGTTCTCTGATATGGACGTTATCGAAAGGCCAGAAAATAAGTGGTTCTCGATTCAAAACTACGTCTGTACGGCCGAGCTTGGACAAAATCTCAATCTAAATGCTCTTGTTATCAGCTTAGGTCTCGAGAAGACTGAATACGAGCCTGAGCAGTTCCCAGGTCTAATCTATAGACCAGACAATGGAAACTGTGTTATTTTGGTCTTTGCTACCGGTAAAGTTGTAATAACTGGTAGTAAGCAGACCGCCGATGCAGAATGTTGCTTTGCAGATTTCAAGAATTCGGTATACAAAACCCTGTGAAATTTTCCCGTCAGTAGTCAATATTTCTCTTCGAAATTTCCAATTCGACATTATCACTCAATTCAGCTAGCTGTTCGTAGTTCTTGACTCCATTAAATACAATCTTTCCAGTTCTGAATATCAAGGCTGTGCCTGGAATATTAGGCCGATAAATAATGCCGGGAAAATTGTCTGGATTATACTCTGCTCTTTCGTCGCCAAGTGATGCGGTCAAAGCATCTAAGTCTATTTCTTGACCTATTCCTCTAGTTGCAATGACATTTTGAATTATGATTTTCTCTCTATCAAATTCTGCACTCATACCGATTTTATCAAGCTCAGAGCAGAGCTGCATCAATCCAGTACATATTTGCTCCGAGTTCTTTGCCCCAGTGACTGTGACCCGACCTGTTGATGGGACCCGTAAAGAAACACAAATAGACTCTTTTGGGGAGTATGTCAGATGAGAATCCACCTCAGAGTGATATTCTGCAGCCTGTAGATTTGAAGCTATTTCAGTCAAGTCAAGTTCATTAGCTACAAGTACAGTAGCAACAATATTACCCACAGATAAACCACGGCTTTTTATTTTTTCTGCAGAGGCCGAACTTATGCCCGCAATATTCGAGCTGAGATTTTTGTATTCTTCACCTCTCTCAGTTAATCTCCAAACAGTTTCTCCTTTTACCTCTGAGGCAGAAGCTAAGCCTTGGTTCCTGAGTGAATAGAGCCTCTTGTGAACATACGTGTCTAAAGAACGGTCTGGAAATCTTTTTTGCACTTCTCTCCGAATTTCACTAACCGTTGCCTCGCCGTCAAAATCTCTGAGAATCCTAAGTACCTCACTCTGGCTCATCCTGAGTGTAAATGAAGCTCCAAGCTACAAATCGGCGTCGCACTCAAGAACAACCTAATGGGGCATTATTTTACTTGTCAGTCAAAGGCTATCATTCTGTATGGCATGTTTTGGTGCCTGATTAGGCTATGTTCTGGAGGTTGTGTCAGTAATTCTATATTCTTCATGGCTGTCTCTCTGAATAGGTCCTACTGGCGCTGCTAGTTCTAGCAGCGACGGCGTCGGCCGAAGATTACAATGACTGATTCAGACAGCGACCAGCAAGACGAATCGGGCGGCATCCAGATAGGTAGTGTCCATATCGGCCCGATAGAGTACCGGTTTCTCAAACTCGTTCTCTACGCAGTCGTGGAGTTGTTCATCTGGCCGTATCTCCTCCTGCTGTACATCTACCTCTCTATCCGTCGATTCAACAAGAATCTCGCTAAGATCTCAAGACGAGCTTCGAGAACAGTACGAGATGAGTACAAAGCTGGCTACGAGGAGGGAGAGTCTGAGGACTGAATCAGGCAAAGGGAGTCGACGACTGTACGGAGGTCCCTGTGTTCGGTGAAGAAACTCTGGTTCTATTTGACTGAATCAATTCTATCGAGTGTTTTGAGGACTGCGTGAGAAGCTAGTGCTTTCTACGCCCCACCGAAAAGGAGAGGTAATCTATATACTCGGCAGGCGCCGCAAGAAATTCGTCTTCGACATCTCAACTAAGCGCTAGCGCAAAGCCGACGCTGTCCAGCGATTCACCAGAGTCGATTTGTCCGTAACTGTTGGGTTCGAACCCTCTTTACACCGTCTAATTCGGTGGAAGTCCGAGGCTCAAACTCGTCCTTTTTGTCGTCGTAGTCCTTCAGCCTCATGCACTCGTTCCCGAGTTCTATTGCAAAACATCTAGGACACACGCTTCTCGCGCATATCCAACCGGCCAACAATGCTAGGGCCCTCATGTATGAAAGGTTTGATGGGATGATAATTATTTTAACATCATGGGTTCCGGAGTTGTATTATGTATCGTCGTGATTTCATGAGTGCGATGGGTGTGGGGATTAGTACACCGTTTGCGAGGTCCGCCAAGACAAATTCCCCTCCAGAGTGGGTAGGTGACGAGATTCTGAACAGGATACTTCGACTCGCTTCTACGCTTGCCGATGAGGGGATTCAGGGAACGATGCAGACCTTCGTGGATCTGGCAAACGAGATCGCCCCGATCTATCTGGAGCATTCCGACCTGTTCCCTCACAATCTGACGGCCTTGTCAGATACGCAGGCTGTACTGGAGAACAACTACCAAGCGATAAAGAGCATCTTCGAGACGTTGGATAAATCACTAAACCTGAGAATAGCGAGCCGTCCGATTGCGATGCTGTCTTACGCCAGCAAGATTGGGGGGATACTCCTCTCACTCGGAACTATCGGGAACACAGCTGTTCCTCTACATAGAGCCAACACAAAGCAAGGACTCAAACCTTCAAAGATCGACTCACAGAAGCACCAGAAGTTTGGTTTCGCTATACTCGGATTACTCATTGAGCTATCGTTATTCTACGTTCCGTTCAACTACCGCTTTGCATGGCGTGGGACTCGATATCTTTCGAACCGAGTCCTGTATCGAGTTCAGCGATACCTCCCCGGAAACGCAGGACAGTTGGTACACACAGTCTTGATGATACTGTCTCACTGGTTCCAGCGATTAGGTCTAGAAATCATTCAGGGCCACCTATACGATTCGAAAAATGCAGTTGCGTATGCTGTGGGTGAATTAGATTCGTTATCCACAGAGTTTCAGTTTGACACGAGGTATCAGGCGGAGACGATAATGGATGACGTGATTTGGAATCCCTCTACAGACGATTTCTTGGATCGCCTCAAAGATGTCCTAAAGGAATTCCCGGTCCTGGTTGAGTTTGTCGAGCAAGAGATACTGGAGCAACTGGGCATCTAAAAAGAGGGCTTCCCAACGTTGGTCAGACGGACCCGACGACCGTGCCGAACACCTCCACCACCGCCGGCTGTGCTTCCACCCCCATTCAATCGACGTCGGCAATCCCATCGCATGCTGCCAACGTCGGCGTTGCCAAGTCCAAACAGGATCACCGCGACTCTATGCCGACGGGACCAGATTTTCCACCACACCGTCCGGAGAGGCGAGAGTTTCTCCATCGCGCTGGCGACGAGCGATAGCATACCGCCCACCGAGGTGACCCTGGGGCCGACGCCGTCGCCAGTGTCTATCCACAGCGAGTGCTAACCAACAGACGGGGAAAGTTCATCTGTATGTTGGTTAGCCTGATTCCACCAATACCGACATTTCGACCGCTGTGCTCCGGCTGCACTGAGGGAAAAAGCGGCTTCCCACTATAATGTCACTCAAACCTCAGACATCCCCATCGTAAGGGAAAGCCAGCAGACCAGAAGTTGTGCTCGTCAACTGAATTGTCCACGCCGTCAAACCACACCGAATCAAGCCGTCCGAACGTGCAACTCCTGATTCGACCCAGTCCACTCTCGAAGTTGTTGTTCCATGTACCCGACCGCTGACTGCCGCGTAAACACTCCACGGTCAACCATATCGCCGACGACATCCCTGAGCGCTTGAAACTCCCCCTGCACATACCCATCACCGACTGGCTCACCGTTGTGCCACCGGACGGTCCTCACCGCACCGTTGCCGGTCCTCGCACCATCGGTAATCGACTCACAATCGTACTGCAACCCGAACCAGTGCGTGCGATACGCCGTAACTCGCAGGTCGGCGTCGACGACGTACAACGCTTCGTGCGAACAGTAGTTCAAGTGCGTCTCTAACACGTCATCGAACGTCACCCCGACAACCTCTGGCTCGATCCAGACCCGAGCGTCATCTTCTTTCTCGAACGCGTCGGTGTCGACACTGGTCGCCGTCTGGAGTTGTTCGTACGTCGCTTGCTGTTGGTCCGAGGGTGTGTCGCCACCGAAGGGCGTCTGTGGTGTAATCTCCTGTTTGAGTCGGAGGTTGAGCCCACCCCAGTGCGTGTAGTGGATATTGTACGTGCTGTCCGGCCGTTCGTAGGCAACGAGTGCGCGATGTCCCATGCAGTATCAGCGGGGGACTGTGTCACCCCGCACCCACTCGGGGGCACACAAAACGACAGCGGAGGCGAGTGAGCGACTCGACACCGTCGCCGGGACGCTGTTGAGTGGCCGTGGTTGGATAGTGAGAGTGGCTATCAGGACTCGTCGGTAGCGGTGGCCGACCGACAATTGACCCAGCCGTTCTTGAACGGCCCCTTGTCGCGGCATGGTCAACCAAAGTTCGAGACGCATACCATAATAGTCATATATAACACACTGATAACGTCCGCTGCGGACACCGCTGAAGCCATCACTCCCAGCGTGTCCGTCATCCCCCACTTCCCACCCCATTACCAGTTCCGCCGGGTGTGGTACCCCGGTGGCTTTTGTCGTGTGGGACAGCCGTTCCGCAGAGGTTCGTACACGTTGAACTAGCGGATCAAGACTCGGAGATAGCGTCGTGTCGATTACTCGTAAAGATCAAGTCGTTCAGTGACAGAGCCAAAAGCCGCGTTCTGGGTGACCGACTCGATTTCGACAGCGACGCGTTCGCCGATTTCAGTGTCGGGGACGATGACGACATACCCGCGCTCGACTTTCGCGATCCCATCACCCTGATCGCCAAGCGTCTCGATTTCGAGACGGCGTGTCTCTCCTTCCTCGACGGGTGGCTGTGGAGCCGCAGTCTCAGCCGACCGCGATACACTATCGGACTGCTGTGTCGCTGGATCTGTTGGGATGAGTGCGATTCGGTACGTCTTGCCAGAATCCACAGCACCGGCGTCGATCTCACTTTCAGGAACCTCGACGACGAACGACTCGTCGGTCTCCTCAATATCGGCGGTAAACAAACTGCGAAGTTCGGATGGAATATTCATCTATGTACGATATCCTCGTGGTCATGTGTCAGTGTCAGTCTATTTGAGTCTATTGCCACGGATATCGGTCATGGCGCTCGCGATATGCCGCGATCTGAGCGTCGAATTCCTGCGTCTGAATTGCAACCATCTCACGGTGGGTCGCGTCAGCCGACGAAACCGAAGAGTGCTCAGCAAGTGCTGGTCGGTCACGCAAGTCTGGCCGAGCGTCGGCCGCCGCCGGTTCGTGACGAGGGTGGCCACAGTCCTGACACACCCATATCGCGCGCCCAGTATACGGGTGTGTCGCGACCCCATCCTCACCAACGTAGGTATGCGCAGTACTCGTCTGACACGCTCGACAGGCGAACTCGTGTTCGATAGTCGCGCCTTCGAAGTGCTCAATGAGTGCGTCGACGTCCGGCGATGCGTCGTAGCGCTGGGCGAGTCCTGGCACAACCCAGTACGACATCCCAGCGGAGTCAGCTAAGAGAGAGTCGAACTCACTCTCGTCCCGGATCGGCGTCCCGTCCTCGCGATAGATGACTGGGGTGGCGTCATCAGCTGCCCAGTCGGTCTGTGTGCGAGCGGCCGAAAGCACCTCACCCCCGGTCTCGGCCGTGAGAGGTGCTGCCGCCGGCAACGATGGCCACCCCTCAGTAAGGTGTGAGGCTGGCTCGCTTTCGAAGTCCGCGATGGGCTTGACCGCACTGTGGGACGTGTCTGACCCGGCAACGAGATCGTCAGCAATGGAGAGTGCCGCTGCCCCGAGCGCCTTCGCGTGGTACGTAGAGTTGGCGTCAACGACGGCGACGACGACACGGCCGAACGTCCACTCATCGTCTGACTGTCCCTCTACTGGAGAGTCGGTAACACCTGCAGTCGCACAGAAAGGGCATTGTGGTTCCTCGGCAGAAATCGTCCGAGAGCAGGAGTTACACTGGTTTGAATCCTCTGTAGACTTCGTTGGATAGTCACCGCGCCGACAGTCGCCGTCGTCCCGACTGGTCTTGGGATCAGAACTTGCCGCGCCTCGGAGATCTGCAGGGTCAAATTCAGGGGTCCGATCGGTCACACACCTGCGTCTGTTCGTCCTCATTGATAAACCATCGGCACCTCAGTAAGTTTACAGAACACATCGATGGAGGAGTGTGGAACGACAGTCAGTCGTCGGCTGTATGCGTCGCGATGTCGGTGAGAACGCCGACCCGTTCAGCGACGTCGGTATGCGTGGCTATCCAGTCACGCGCTTCCGTTTGCGCGTCGGTGATTTCTTCAGCGTCCCAGTGACCGTCTGTGACCCATTGCCCACCCTCGGTAATGACTACGGCACAGGCTTCGGCGACGACCTCAAGGGCACGTTGTCGGGCGACCCAGTCAAGGCGTCCCCACGCTTCATCGAGTTTCGCTACGAGCGCACCGTCACCACGAATATCGAGCGCCTCATCAGCGGCCGCGGCCGCATCGCAGAGTCGTGCCAAGTCCGAGTCTTCGTCGACAGTCTCCCACACCGTATTATGGATCGCAGCGGCGTCGAACTCGCAGGCGAACGATTCAGCGAACTCCGATTGTCGCTGTTGTGATGCACGTGATCGATGTCGCGACATCAGCACTCCTCCAGAGACGCCTCGGCGAGCGAGTCGACATCGAACGTCTGCAGATGCGACCGCAGGCGAGCGTAGTGTCCATCGCCAGTGCTGGTGACGCAGTACCGGTTCGGCCGGGCTGCCTGTGGATCGCCGCCGGCGTCGAGCCACGTCTCCAACGTGAACTCTTGCGCGTCCATGCTCCCGTCGCTGGTCCGGAACACCGTCGCAATGACCGGTGTCCCATGGTTCTTCGCGTGGTAGGCGACGTCGACAGCATCGTGGTCGGCGGCAAACCGTGTCCAGCCCTCGAACTCCGCCGGTGGATCCTGTTCGAATGCCTCGATAGCCCGCCGTTCTTTCTCCGCTTCGGCGGCGTCGCGCCAAGCTTGCTCGATATCGGTCAGCTGGGCGTGTTCGATCTCTCGTAACACGCCCTCGTCGATGCAGTCGCTGGCCCACGCTAGTACGGTTCTGGCCTTCTGCAACTGCTTGTCGGGGTTGCCCTGCAACCGGCCAAAGTTCCGTTCCCGAGGGGACATAGTGTACACCATCCGCCGCCAGTAGCCGGGATCGTCCGGTCGGTCTTCGTCACGGTCAGGTGCCCACTCGGCCATCGACCGACGGAGTTCCTCGTGGTGCCCGAAGCCAGTGCGACACCCGCCAGCAGAGAGTACCCGTTCGGCGAGGTCGATAGTACGTTCGGCTTCATCTGCTGGCACCTCGTCCGGTCGATTGATGTCGACGTAGAACGGCAGCCCATGTTCGGCCGCGATGGTTTGTTTGAGGTCGGGTTCGAACGGCACGTCGTCGATGAAGGTCGGTTCAACTATCTCGTCTGTCTCGGCGTGCATTTCTGGAATGCCTCCACCGCAAGAGGCAGCACAAAACCAACTAGCGACAGACTGAGGCAACCATATTGGAGCCTAACTGTGAGAGAGATTGCAGGGTCTAATGGTTACACGACACACCGTCAACAAGACAGAGTTCAGAGAAGAAAGAGTGGTCACTCAATGTAGAAGATCACGAATCCTTCGACATACGCATCTCTTCGTTGATGGGGTGTATACCTGTGATCTCAAATCGGGCGCCGCCGTTCGAGCCGTCGGTCACCCGAACCACCCAGCCGTGCCCTTCAACAACCTGCTTGACGATACTCAACCCAAAGCCCGTTCCCGCTTCGCTGGTCGAGTACCCAGGAGTAAACACGTCATCACGTCGACTTTCAGGGATGCCAGGCCCGTTATCCTCGATATAAAAGCCGTCGTCTAGAACACCAACAGTAACTGTTACGTCGTCACCACCGTGTTCGATAGTGTTCCGGAACAGGTTTTCGAGAAGTTGGCGGAGTCGATCGGAATCGGCTTCAAACGTCGGCAGCGATTGCGGGCCATCCTTGTAGCGCAGCTCAGGCTTGTCTGCCCCATCGGCCACAAGCGTCCACGCGGAATCAACGACATCCGAAAGCTGCACAGCGTCCAAAGACCCGATGTCTCTCCCCTCACGAGACAGCCAGAGAACATCATTGATGAGACGCTCCATCCGGGCAGCTGCAGTCTCGATTGCGTCTAGGTGTTCGCTGTCGGTTTCTTCTCGAGCAAGTTTTACCCGTCCTTTGATGACCGTCAGGGGGTTTCGAAGGTCGTGACTGACGATATTTGCGAACTCATCAAGCCGATCCCGTTCCCGTTTGAGTTCCCGCTCCCGTTCCTTCTGGTCGGTGATGTCGATGTTGACGGAAACGAAGTTCGTGATTGCACCTGTATCATCGGTAACCGGTGCGATGCTCTGGTCGACGACAAACTGGTTACCAGATTTCGTAGTATTGGTGATTTCACCCCGCCAAACTTCGCCAGATATGATGGTTTCCCACAGCTCCTGGTAGAATTGTTGGTTGTGTTCTCCTGACTTCAGAATACGTGGGGTTTGCCCGACGGCTTCATGTTTGGAGTAGCCGGTGATCTTCTCGAATTCTGGGTTAGCGTATTCTATAACGCCATTTTCGTCGGTGACATAGATCGAATGCCCAGCAGCTTCGATGGCTTCTAGAAATGATTGGTGATGTATGCTTCCCATTTCCTCGGTATCTCTTTCATAGACTTCTCCCTCGGGGGGTATAAATGCGTCATGCGTCTTCTCTACCTGAAAATACTCAGTATCCACGGACAATTTCATGTTTGATTCAGTTGTCTGGGCTTGAAGGAATGATATCAGTTCCGAGGCTAAACAGCCTGTACCACGTTCAAATAGCAGATGTGAATTTCAGCAGGTCTGTTCGGAGATTACATCTCGTCGACGTCGTTGTCCTCCGACGGCTGGAGTGCGCGCAGTCGATCGCTATACTCTGACTCGTACCTTGCAAGCAGTATCTCGAACGCTTCGAGTGTGTCGGCTGCCGTTTCGCCCTTCGCTTTGATCGTGATGCGGTCTTCGTCCCGAGTACTGGTGCCTCGCTTGAGCCGGGCTTCGAGACTGGTCCCGACATCGGTTCGTTCGACACGCTCAACGGTATCTGGACTGTTGTTGTCAGTCATGTTTCTATGTGGGGAGTCCACTTGGATACGCCCCGCACCCTCTTGGGGCGCACAAACCTGCCCTGTACTCAGTGGTCGCTGTCGAAGGCTCCAAGCGATGCCTGCTCACTACCAGTCAGGGTCGATAGGTCAGACCGAGCGGCCTCCTCGCCATCCGCAGACGCCTCGCCCACGCCGGCAGGAGGACTATCTCCAGACTCGCTCTCGAAAGTCTCGGTCAACGAATCGCGAAGCGCCATCACCCCCTCTTCGTCGTGTTCACGAATAGCGCCGCACATCGGCGACCGGGACGTCTGCCACACTCGCTGACACTCGACAGTTAGAGAATCGCCTTGAATGATGTACGCATCGAGATTGAGGAAATAGCAGTTCAACGCGGCCATCTTCGCACACAGCGGGTCTTTGTCCTGTCCGATGAACAGCGCCTCAGGCTGTGTATGGCCAGCCGTTAGGAGCAACCGACCGCTGCCACACGCCGGATCGGTAACGGTCGGCCGCTGATCGTTGTCTGACTCGTCGACGACGCCGGCGAGGTCGAACAGCAACTCACACACAGGGAGTGAGGTGAAGTGATGCCCGAACGCATCGCTGGACAGACCGTACTCCTCACAGACGGCACCGAAAACGTCTCCATCGGTGACGGCCATCCGCTCTGGAAGCTGGTCGAAGGCTTTCGCGAACAGATCCACGGAACGCTGTCCCTGGAGATGGTCATGTCCGCCGAATCTCGATAGTCGTCGACGATGTCCAGGTATGGGCCGTCGCGTACTCGTGGATCAGCGTCCGCGCAAGGTCGGCATCGTTCTCCCGATCACGCACCTCGACACGCGGTTGCATATCGACGAGACTCAGCTGCTCGCAGATGCCTTTGGCCTCACCGTGCGTCCACTCCGCTTCCGGAACGATCCGAACCGTCACGCCAAGTTCGTCGGCAGCTCCAGTCAGCCGACCGACGAGGTCGCCGGCGTCCCCGGTGGCTTCCGTATCGAGATCAGGAAGCGGTTCGCCTTCGGTCTGAGAGACGTCGAACACCGGCGCAGGCTTGAACCCAACGAGGCCCTCGGACCACTCTTCAGGCGGTGTCTCGTCGTAGTCACAGTCGCTGTCCTCGTGGTAGCTTGGCGAGTTCTCGCACTCTGGACACTGCTTCGTGATGATCGGCGCCCAGATCCAGATGGCCGAATCCCCCTCCTGGACGTGGCGGTCGAACTCCTCCTGCCACGTCCGGTAGCCCGCCACCCGGGTCGCCTCGGGACACTGCCGCTTGATGAGGAGCGTGTTCCGGTAGGAGTAGTCGTGGAAGCGACTCTGGACGTCCAGCCACTCCTGGAACTCCGCGCTGGCCTGCGCGTCGTCGACGCCGGCGACGAGGTCGTCGATCCACTGTTCGATAGTGCTGTTCATCTCGTCGGATCGCGTGTCGGTCTGGTCGAAGGAGACCGACGAATCACTGGTCGTAGCCATTGTGTTCACCGAATCAAGTTCACGGCGACTGCGTCTGCTCAGACCGCGCCGCACCCCTCAGGGACGTTCAAAAAACCACTCTGTCGGTTAGCGGAGCTCGTGGCGTTCGTCCGCGAAGCCGACCGTAACGAGGTACTCGAGGAACTCGTCGAATCGCTCGACGTCACTGGGCGTGTCGGTCGCAAGATGACGCGCCCACTCGATGGCCCACTGGAAGGCGGGATCCGTGCCACCCTTGCCTTGTAGATACCACCAGCGCGCCGCTTTGAGAACCACTATGGGATTCGTCGGCGGCTGCTCGCCGGCGAGCCCACGGGTGATGGATTCGATTTCGTCGGGGATATCGGCGGGATCGACCTCCGCTGATTGCGTGTTGTCGATATCGACCGGGATCTCGTCGATCGAGACGTTGTCGGGACGCTGTTGTTGACTCACTGGAAGTCACCTCTGAGAGCTTTCGAAGGAGCCCTCGCCCTCTCTGGGGGCACGAAAAACAGGTCGTGAAGTCACGCCGGCGGCAGGTAGACGCTCTGCTCGCCAGCGATTTCCTCCAGGTTGTTCCGGTGACGGTGGCTGAAGTAGCACTCGTAGCTGCAGTATCCACAGATTGCGCCGGTATCGTATTCGGCGACGTACGGGCCGTGGCGAGTTCGCCAGACGTTCGTCCCGCACTCGGTACAGGCGGCGTGCTCGAGATCGGCAGGACTCGGTCCCTCGTACCCGACGTTGAGCCCCTCGTCTTGCGGTGTCGTTTCGGGCCAGACACCGTTCGCCCTCCAAAACTCACGGACGCGAGCGAGGCTGTGGCGCACCGTCTTTCGGACGGTGACGTGGTCGGCGTCGCGACCGCTGTCGTCCCAGCCGTCGGCCGTCCAGAACTCCCCGAATTGTGCGCCGCGATGCAGCCCGTTCCAGTCGACGCCGACGATGTCGGCCGGTGGCTCGTCGGTGAGTGTCGGCCTGGTCAGCTGTCGAATGGCGTCGAGCTGCTTGGGTGGGCTTCCGCCGAGGATGTGGACGCGGCGACCGCGCCAGTCCGCCGGGTCAGAGAACTCGTGGGCCAACCGGTCGGCGTACCCGCGCGAATACCCCAGAATGAGGTTCTGGGGAATTATGTCGATCACCGGCTGGGACTTCGGGACGATGATGAGCTCGGCCTCAGGGTAGCTCGCTTGGATCTCGCGAGCTGCGGCCACGTGGTCATCGACGTCCGCGGGTTCATAGATGTCGCCGATAACGGCGACCTGCGGTTCGTACTCGAAGAACCGATCGACGAATCGATCCAGATCGGGGTTCCGGAAGTCATTGTCGAGCATACCGACGGGGAGGGTGAGATTCTGATATTGGGTCTCCTGATACCCGCAGTCCTCCCGAAAGCCGGGAAGGAAGCCTGGGGCCAAGGCGTCGACAGCAAATGGAACACGATGAAGGAACGCTATCTGTTCTGCTTGTCTGGCGGTAGCGATTTCACTCGCCGTGCTGGCGCTGGAGCTCAGATAGAGGGACATGATTGGAGTCACGAGGCCGTTGTTGGCCGCCCCGCGCCCGTTCAGGGGCCGGAAAAACCGAGGTACAGTCTGTTAACCAACAATAGGTGAAATCACGCAGAGTGTGTTGGTTAAGTATAGGGCTTACTCTTCGCCCTCACGCAGCTCTTCGGCCTTCCACTTG
Source organism: Haloarcula rubra (assembly GCF_019599465.1). Classification (GTDB taxonomy): domain Archaea; phylum Halobacteriota; class Halobacteria; order Halobacteriales; family Haloarculaceae; genus Haloarcula; species Haloarcula rubra. Next base: position 9,218 of record NZ_RKLR01000011.1, on the reverse strand, counting down.
AGCCGGCGCAGGATCTGCGTTCGGTTCTGGTGGGAGTTCTCGTAGGCAACACACTCCTGGAGGGTTTCCATATCGGGGATTGTCGCGATATCGGCCTTGATCAGACGCGTGTTCGATGCTTCGAGACGCTTCTCTGGAGGGAATTCGTTACTCTCTTCGTCGTCAGTGGTCCCCATCTCGAAGAGCCTCCACCCCTTTGGGGCCGACACAAACAACTCTTCGGACGATAACGCCCCACCTCTAATAGGATTGAAATCGATACAATAGTTATCGTAATGGTCATCCCCCGCAAGTGTTTATAACCCCGTATGGAGCGAAAGACGATCTCAGTCACCGGGATGTCGTGCAACGGGTGCGAACAGAACGTGGAGAGCGCCCTGCGAAACCTCGATGGTGTGAATCGGGTCGAGGCCGACCACGACGCTGATACGATCGACGTAATCCTCAAGGATGAGGTCTCCGATGATGAGGTGAACGCGGCAATCGAACAGGCCGGGTACGATGTCGTGGCCTAATCGGCCGCCGCTCGGCCGTCGCTCACGTCACCATCCGTGCGTTCGTCGAGGGCGAACTCGGTGTTGACACCATCGCCCGAGAGGAGCTGACCAGCGAAGCTGTTGGCGAGGACGGCCGAGACGGACAACACCATCGCAAGCATCGCAAACACCGGGTGAACGAGCCCCGTGGTCGCGGCGGCGACGCCGACGCCGTTGAACGCGAAGGCCGTCACGAGATTCTGGCGAGTCTTCCGATAGCTCTCGTTCCCGATCTCGTAGGCATCCATCACGCCACCGAGCCGGTCGCCCATCAGGACGATATCCGCTGACTCGATGGCGATATCGGTGCCGGCGCCGATGGCGATGCCGATGTCCGCCTGCGTGAGTGCCGGCGCGTCGTTGATGCCGTCGCCGACCATCGCTACGCGGTGATCGGCTTGCTGCAGGCGACCGATCTCCTCGCGTTTCTCATCGGGCAGGATGTCTGCCATGACGCGGTCGATGCCGACCTCGTCGGCAACCGCGTTTGCGGTGCGCTCGTTGTCTCCAGTAATCATCACGGGCGTGATGCTGGCGTCGCGCATCCGCCGGATGGTCTCGGCGGCGTCGGCTTTGATTTCGTCGCCGATGCCGATCAGGCCGATTAGGTCACCGCCTCGGACGACCCCAGAGACGGTGAGGCCGCGGCCCTGGAGTCGCTTAATGTCGTCGGCCCTCTTCGATAGGTCGATTCCCTCGTCGCTGAGCCATCCCGGTTTCCCGAGCAGCACGTCGTCGCTGGCCACGGTTGCCCGGACGCCCTTGCCGGTCACAGAGTCGAAATCATTGGGGTCAGCGTACTCGACATCTTGCTCGTCGGCGAACTCGAGGATCGCATCGGCGAGCGGATGCTCGGAGAACGCCTCTGCACTGGCCGCAGTCCTGAGTACATCCACCTCGTCGGCACCGAACGCGACGACCTCACTGATGGCGGGTTCGCCGACGGTGATGGTGCCGGTCTTGTCCAGCACGATGTGGTCGACGTCGGGGAAGATCTGGAAGGCGTCGCCGGAACGCATCAGGATGCCACGGTCGGCGGCCTTTCCGCCGCCCCGGATGAGGGCGAGCGGCGTCGCCATCCCGAGCGCACACGGATAGCCGAGGACGAGGACGGCCAAGGCTGCGAATGCCCCGCGCTGGACGTTGGGGGCTGCCCCCCACGCGAGCGGTGCGACCACCCAGAAGAGGAACGAGAGCGCGGCAATCGTCAAGACGCCTGGGACGAAGTACTTGAGCACGCGGTCGGCGAGCTGGATGATGCCGGGTTTCATCGCCCGCGCCTCCTCAATTTCGCGTGCCACCTGGTTCAGGAACGCGTCCTCACCGGTTGCAGTTACCTCGATGAGCAGCGTCCCGGTCTCGTTGACGCTGCCGCCAATCACCTCGTCGCCTTCGGCCTTCTCTTCGGGGATGAACTCACCAGTGGCGACCGACTCGTCAACTGTGGATTTACCCTCGATGATCTCGCCGTCGACGGGGATGTTCTCACCGGGCTTTACCCGGACGCGATCATCGACGTCGAGATCGTCGACAGGAACCTCCTCGACATCACCGTCATCACTGACGCGGCGTGCTGTGTCGGGTTGGAGATCGAGGAGGCTCTGGACGGCTTGGGAGGCCCGAGTGCGGACGATGAGGCTGGTGTACTCCGAGAGGATGTGGTAGGTGGTGATGAACACGGAGACGGCGAAGAAGTGGACGGTCGGGAAGCTCGGGAACACGAACAGGCCAAGCAGTCCGCCGACGAGCCCGGCGAACGCGCCCGCTTCCAGGAGGACGTGCTGGTTGAAGATCCCTCGGCGCAGGCTCTGGAACGTCTTCTGTTTGATATACCGTCCAGGGCCGAACATCGTCCCGAGCGCCAGTCCTAAGTTCAATATATCCATCGCGAGAGATGCTGACTCGAAGCGCCCCATCACGACAAACATCCATCCCATCAGGGCAGCGACAACGATGGATGCGCCACCGGCGATGAGGAGGCGGCGCTTGCCGTCGGCGAGTTCGGCCTGCTGTTGCTCGTACCGCTTCGCTTTGTCTGGGTCGCGGATGGTGTACCCGAGGTCCTGGAGCGTGTCCTTCACCTCGACCTCACTCAGCAGGTCGTCGTCGTATTCGACGAGAACTTCCTCGTGGGCGAGACTCACGTCGACGTCCTCGACACCATCGGTTCGGCTGTAGGCCTTCTTGATGCTCTCGGCACAGAACGAGCAGGACATCCCCCCGACGTTGAATTGTTCGTGTGTCGTTCCCATCGTGCTTGTTGGTTATCGTGCAACGGAGATAACCATTACGACGGTAGTTATAGCGGTCTCGATATTATACCACCACTGCCGGGAGCGTGGCGTTACTCTTACCGTCGTCGTCCGCTTACCTCGTCACAAGAATGGCGCTCCTCGAATCTGACGTGCCGATCCGGGAAGTCGTAACCACCGACCCGGAGAAAGCGAAGGCACTGGAAAACGATGTCCGGGCGAAGATCCTCGACATGCTCGCGACTGAGGAGATGACGATCGAGGAGATTCACGACGAACTGCATCGTCGCGGCGAAGAGAAGGCCGAGACGACAGTGCGTCACCACGTGAACGTCCTGAAGGATGCGGGGATGGTGGAAATCGCCCGTCTGGAAGAGGCTGGCGGGGGGACGCGGAAGTACTACAAGTCGAACACGCGAGTCTTTTCCTACGATCTTCCGGAAAGCAGTGGAGAGCTACTTGCTTCGGCACAGGAGACGACGACCGAGGAACTGGCCGGCCTGATAGAGACCCTTGCTGAGGAACATAGCGACGAGATCGAGGCTGTGGCCCGGGAGATGAAGCCGTGTGAATACTGCGAGACGCAACACTACGAGGAGTTCGTCGTTCGAGAACTCCTCAATCGCGCGCTCATCGAACTGGGTGAGAGTGGTGAATTCGGTGCCCAGCTGTCGACTGACCAGTGAGCGGTCCGTCACCACGGCTTTGCCGGTCCGGTTCGTAGACCGTTCTATGACTCGTACAGCAGTCATCGCAGGGGTCGGTCCAGGACTCGGTGAATCACTCGCACGAAAATTCGCAGCCGAGGGATGTCAGGTCGCTCTCTTCGCTCGGTCGGCGGGCTACATCGACGAACTTGCTGAGGATCTTCCGGACGCTGGAGAGGGGCTGGCTGTCCAGACTGATCTCACAGAGGTTGAGCAGATCCGAGATGGGTTCGAGGCGGTTCGCGAGGCATTCGGGCCGGTCGATATCCTGGTGAACCACGCGAGTGCCGCCTCCTGGAAGGGGCTTATGGACGTGAACGTCGAGGAATTCGAAGAGGCGTGGGCGGTCAACGGGCGGGGTGCGTTCGTCTGCTCGCAAGAAGCCGTTGGCGACATGCTTGAGACGGGCGGCGGGACAGTCATTTTCACGGGTGCAACCTCCGCCGTCCGGAGTCTTGGTGGGGCGATCGGATTCACGGCCGCGAAGTTCGCCGCCCGCGGGATGGCGATGGATATCGCCCAAGAGTTTGGCCCCGAAGGAGTTCACGTCGCGCACGTCGTCATCGACGGGCAGATCGACACGCCGGGCGTTCGTGACCGATTCCCCGACCGGGAGGACGAGACTTTCCTCGACCCCGACGAGATGGCCGAGACCTACTGGCACCTCGTCGACCAGGGCGATGTCAGTACACAGCCGTTCGAGGTCCACATCACGAACGGCCCGCAGAACTCCGAGTTCATCTGACTGCGGTGGGAACGGAACCACCCATCGGTTGTGCTGGCTGAGCACGACTGGGCGGCAGGATTGTATGCGAGAAGCCCCTCTATCGTCCTATGGGTCGGAATATGCTCGTCGACGGGGACTGGAAGACCGATATCGGACCGTATACTGACGAGAGTGGCGCGTTTGATCGGGCTGAAACCTCGTTCCGTGATTGGATTCAGGACGCCCCGGATACCAAACTCCAGCCGGCGGCCGGGCGGTACCACCTCTACATCGCGCGGAACTGTCCGTGGGCACACGGTGCCGCGCTCACGCGCCGCCTCGCCGGGCTGACCGACGTCGTCTCGATGGACATCGTCGATCCGTGGCGCGAGGACGAGGGCTGGGAGTTCACCCCCGAGAAAGACGGCTGTACTCCCGACACAGTCAACGGCTGTGAATATCTCCGGGACGTGTACGTCGCGGCCGACCCCGAGTACACCAGTCGGGTGACCGTGCCGGTTCTCTGGGACCGAGAGCACGAGACCATCGTCAACAACGAATCCATTGAGATCATACGGATGTTCGCCACCGAGTTCGCCGACTACGGTGACGATGGGCGCGAGCTGTATCCCGAGGGCTACCGCGAGAAGATCGACCGGATCATCGATTCGATCTACGATTCGATCAACAACGGCGTCTATCGGGCCGGTTTCGCGGAGTCACAGGCTGCCTACGACGAGGCCGTCACCGACGTGTTCGATGCGCTGGACCATTGGGATGAGGTCCTCGCCGACCAACGCTACCTCGCCGGCGACCGGCTGACGCTCGCCGACGTGCGAATGTTTCCGACGCTGATTCGGTTCGATGAGTGCTATCATACGGCGTTCAAGTGCAACCGACAGTACATCCATCAGTACGACAACCTCTGGCCGTACCTGCGGGATCTCTACCAGACGCCGGGGTTCGCGGAGACGGTGCGAATGGAGCACATCAAAGACGACGGTTACTACCAAGGGGAGATTACGCCGATCGGGCCGGGGCTCGATTACGACCAACCCCACGACCGGGATCGGCTCTCAAGTCCTGACGAGACCGCGGCCCGACCGTCGTAGCCCGGTTCCGGTCGCATTTTGAACGCGCACCGATCGGTCCACGTTCCTTGAACGGGTGAGACGCTCGGCGTCTGATTTCACGGCACGGTTACCCGGCTTCCGCCGCCGTCTCGGTCTCGCCGTCGCGTATCCTTTTCTGGTCCGGCCGTCTCGTGGGTGTATGAACGATACAGAAGTGAGCTCCTCCGATGGAATGTCCGTGGAGGCGGTACTCGACCGTGTCCGGACGCACACATTCCACCCTGTTGATGAGACAAGCTTCACGGTCGATCGGACGCTCGAAGAACACGGCATTGCGGACCTCGACGACGACGATTGGCGGGTCCGACTGCTCGCCGTCCGCGACCTCGTTCGGCTCGGTGACGCCAAAACGTCTGAAACCGCCGGCGGACTTGAGGACGACGACGTACAGGTACGCTACGTCTGTGCAACGGCGCTGGGAATTCTGCGAGCCCAGAGCGAGGTGGAGTCGCTCGAACGGGTGGTCCGCGAAGATCCTGACCCACTGGCACGATCGCAGGCGATCGTCGCGTTGGGGCAAATCGGTGCCACCCAGTCGCTGGACTTGCTACGTGACCGGCACGCGAACGACGACTCGAAAGACGTCCGTCATCAAGCCGAACTTTCGATCGACCGCATCGAAAAGGGCGCCGTCGCCGAACCCGATCTGGAGGCCGCGTATCGAAATCTCGACGAGAACACGTTCGAACAGCTGGCAGTCGGTGAGGGTGCGCCGTCATTCGTACTGCCAGATACTGACGGACGGACATGGGATTTGGAGGACTCGATTGGAGACGATTGGACAGTCCTGATTTGGGTGTTCGCCGACTGGTGTCCGGTCTGTCACCGCGAGTTCGACGAACTGATCGAGCTTCGCGAGGAGCTGCAGGAGGCGGATATCAACGTGGCGACGATCGAATGTCACGGCCAGTATCGCGGTCGCGTGATGGTCGGTCGGGAGTTCGAACCGGAGTACTGGTTCGCTGAGGAGTCGTTTATTGAGTCGTACGCCGAGGAGATCTGGTGGCCACACCTTCTCGATCGTGCAGGGGCTGTCGGCGCGAAATACGGCGTCGATCCGATGGCTTACGCCGTCCACGCCGAGTATATCAATCGACCTGCGACGATTATTCTCGATCCGACTGGGGCTGTTCGCTTCGCCTATTACGGAACGTTCTGGGGCGACCGGCCGTCCATCGAAGAAACCCTGGCAATGATCCAATCGAAGGAGTTCGAGTACGAGAACCCGGAACGGCGGCAGGTCGCGTCCGAGTGACTGCCGGTGGCTGTCGACCAAAAAACACCACCTCGTCGCTGTGACGATATACGGTGGCTTACTGGCGCCATTTCCCGTGGTTGGGGGGTGAGGTAGACCCTGATGCCAAACCAACGCCGTTAGTTCACTGACTGGCGTTGGACGGAATCTACTGAGTACCTCCCGTCAGAGCTCGAGTTCGGTCGCCGAGTCGATCTCGAACCGGAGAACTTCGGGCTCACCTGCGAGCAAGTCGGGGAGCCGAGCTTCGAACTCCTGGAAGTGGTCTGTCTGCGAGTGGGCCTCGAATGCAGCGGCGTCTTCGTACTGTTCGAAGAACCGTACGACGTTCGGGTCCGCGATGTCCGTCGCGGCGCGGTAGTCGATCATCCCGTCTTCCTGCTGAGACTGTTCGACGAGGTCTCTGATGAGGTCGAGTGCTTCGTCACGAGTTTCTGGATCGAGCGGGAACGTAGCGTGTAAAACAACCACTGTGAGATTAATAGAACGAACTCCCCATTGAATGTTACCCCGCGCCACCGTGCGCGGGGAATCCTGTTCTTACGAGGACAGGCTTCCTGTTTCCACGACGTGACTTGCAGACACCTCTCGAAACTCATCAGCGTCCGTAGCGGTCACAGTCTCCATCTCTGAGAATTCTGCTACCTGAACTAACCACCGTTGGCGATATAATGATTTGGGGTCGCTCTCAGTGTCAACTTCGGGACGGCAAGAAATCACCAGACTACAGCCCAGTGATGATATGACTTTCCAGTGTGCGGAGATATCTTGTATGGCGTCACCTGTGGCTCATGATGCTCTAGCCCGGTCGAAGAGAGACGCGACAGCGTCTCTCAGGCACTCACCCCCGGCGGATCGTATGGTTCCTCACGGCTGAGCATATGGAACAGCGACACCAACAGCTTGCGAGCTGTTGCTACGATCGCTACTTTATGCGGCTTGTTTCGTGTCTCACGCAACCGCCAGTAGAACTCACTCAAGTACGGATCCTTCGCGTTGTGAACTGCTGTGTTCGCACACTGGACGAGAATCCAGCGCAAATACCCGTTTCCTTCCTTGCTGATCCCATGCTCAGTCCGCGAGTCCCCCGACTCGCGGACGACCGGATCGAGTCCAGCATAACTCACTGCTTCACTCGACCGATCAAATCGGTCCACTTCACCTAGTTCGGAGAGGATCATTACGCCCGAATACGCAGCAACACCCGGAGCAGACATCAACAGCGTTGTCTCCTCTAACTCTGTCGCCACCGTCTCGATCTTCCGCTGAAGTCGCTTGATTTTCACCGTGAACTCATCAACTGCCTCCAACCACTGGTCTAAAACCATCTCATACGGCTCTTCGAGCGTGAGTTCTGCCAAGAACTCACGCCCTCCCTCCGTCCAAAGTTTCCCGTCATACACGTTTCCGGTCTGATCAAGCAACGCGCTGACTTCGTTTTTGAAATCAGTGCGTTTGTTGACTAGCTTCTTCCGGCTACGTGCGAGCGCACGACACCTTCTGAGCTTTCTTGACGGCACGTAACTCTCTGGGACTTCGTTCAACCGGAGAAACCGTGCAAGCTGCTTCGCATCTACACGGTCGTTCTTCTGCTTTTGGCCAGCGAGCCAATCCGCTTTCACCGGATTGGCGAGCGTCACATCGAGATACTCGTCGAGCGTATCGTAGATCGTGAAGTAGTTGCTGGTCGCTTCAAGTGCAGCGTCACTCCCAGCGTACTTCTGTGCAATTTCGTCGAGGTTCGCGTTCTCGACGCGAACCTCTTCAGTCACTTCACCCATCTCGTCAATAACTGCGACCTGAGACTCTGTTTTGTGGACATCGATGCCCAGGTAATGATCGCTCATTGGTCACCTCTGGAGTGGCACGCGTGAAGCGGAACGTCATCTCTGCGGGCTTGCAGCCACGGCTGACCGTGGGTCAGCCGGGCTGCGATCCCAGTTCTCCTGTTCCTTCGCATGGTTGGTCCGTCACAGGCCCCCGCTCTCAGGCGTAGGAGACTGATCGACCTTTCACTCCCTGGCGTACTTCACGCTCCAGGGACTTAGCAGAATTCTCATGGAGTGACAGGCGTTGACTCGGGCCATCCCAGCCCTAGTTCAACAAAACCGCGTTGCAACACGTTCACCGCCGCGTTCGCGTCCCTGTCCGTCTCAAACCCACACGACGGACACGAGTGTTCCCGAACCCAGATAGGCTTCGCCGTTTCCACACCACACGACGCACACTCCTTGGTCGTCCCCTCGGGTTCGACCTGCACAACGTGCGTGCCATACAATTCGGCCTTGTATTCGAGGAGCGTGATGAATTGTCGCCACGCCGCGTCCTGCTTGTTGCGAGCGTTGTGCGACTGCTCCAGCATCTCCTTCACGTCCAAGTCTTCCACGAATACGGCGTCGTACTCGCGGACAAGCCATGTTGTGAGTTTGTGCTGGTAGTCCAGGACCTTCCGCCGGATATGACGCTTCACCTTGGCGACCTGCTTCCGTTGTTCGCTCTTGCGAAGTAGATTGTTGATAGCGAGAGCTGCGGCTGAAAGTCGAAGAGGGCAAGGGCACCGCGCCAGCGGTGCCCGATATGTTCCCAATGAGCCGATTCGTGTCGGAATCGGCTGCAGCGGACCTGCTGG
>NZ_RKLR01000010.1 GCF_019599465.1 Haloarcula rubra | reverse complement strand
GAGGGGCAGTCAATCCAGCGCGAAACAGTGGCTACGACGCTTCAGACACCACTACAACCACGAACGACCGAACCAGGCACTCGACGGCAAAACGCCAGGTGAGGTCATCCAGAACTAGACAGTGCCCTTCTCCGGATCAATTCATTTGCTTTTCGAGTTGCCGACACACTTTGAGGATTCGGGTCAACGACACTGGTTTCTGCTGGGCATATAAAGTATCTAGCCCATGTTCATGCGAGCCAGTGTCCCGTCGGAACATGGTGGGGCAAATCATGAGCGACTTACAAGAGCCGATATCGACCGAGACAGCGCTACGATTGCTGCTTAAACAGCAGCGACGACAGATCCTCCGCCGGGTGGCTGAGACATCTGACGGGACGACTGTAGATCAACTCAAGAAGCATCTGGGTGGGGAGGGTCCGATGAATTCAGATGCGAACGGATCCGTAGAAAACCGAGGTATCGAACTTCACCACGTTCATCTGCCGATGTTACAGGAAGCGAACGTGATCGATTACGATGCGGATCAGAGCATCGTGTGCCGAGGCCAGGAGTTTCAGAACATTCTCTCCCTGCTTGAGGTAATTGACGGTCATCGAGAGGATACATCTACGGAGTTATCCTGATACAGACTTTTCTCAGAATCTGCACGGCAGACCGATGAGAACCGCTGGAGCGTCACAGAACGCCAGTATGCGTCTTCAGCGCTCGGTCTACATTACTCGTTGTTTTCTTCGAATGGGTATCCACCGACTTCGATTTCGAGGGTACCGTTCCCTTTTATCGAGACGTCGGCATCGGCGTACCGAAACGAGACTGCTACAGACGATGACTGTCTATTGAGCAGCGCATCGAGGGCATCTGTATCGATCGTCTCGTGTAGTGGTGGCATGTCTGCCGCCATCCGATCGGTAGCCGCAGTAACGGCTTCGACGATGGTCACACTGGGTTGGCCCGATTGTTTCCAGTTCCGATGAACTGTAGTGCGTGTCGAGTCTGAGCTTCCGGGCTGGTCGGTTGGATTCGAGTTGCCTATCTTATTCGTATCGTCGCACATTTTCGATCACCGGTTGTAGAGGGAGTAGCGACAGCAGGGTGAACCACTATGACTTCTGTTCCCTAATTTACGAACTGTGTCTGCATATGGTTTTTGTGATTCTCTGAGTTACAGAGTACGAGACTACTCCCGATTGTTGTCGAGCTGCCAGGTGAACATCGCTCTCAGGACGACGACTAAACTATTTGTCGGCCCTGAACCCCAGATAGCGGTTTCGTCAAGCGGTTCGGGCGGGTGGCCACCATCACCGTCGACGAGTACGCTCACGAGTGTTTTTTTCTGATCGACCATCAGAAGCCGTCCGGCTGGCGTGTCCGCCCAATCCCACAACGATTCGAAAAATTGCGCGTGAGGGAGTCTCTGTTCGAGACGATCCTCGGTGGATTCCGACATCTCGCCGAGGCGAATCGATACCCCACGGTCGCTAGCACGTGATATATGGTCGGCAATCTCTTCGGTTAGCAGGTTCTCGGAAGTCATGTACACGATCTCGTCGTCAGCTCCCGAGATGAAATCGACCACGCGCTCGGTCACCGTCTCCCGGCCGGTTACTGTCCAGACGCCCCGCTGTTCGATGGTATGATTCGCGGTTTCGAGTGCCTCGAGCGCGTCTGTTAGAGACGTTACGCGGTGGTTATATTCTTGCTCGAAGTGTCGGCCGGCCGTCTCCGTCGAAATCGCCCAATACTGTTTGGGATTGGCTTGTTTTACGTCAACGAGGCCACGATCCCGGAGTTCGTCCGCTGCATCGTAGACGCGTGTCCGGGGGACGTCGGCGACCTCGCTTACGTCTTGGGCGGTACCCTCTCTGAGACTGACGAGTGCGACGAACGTTCGGGCGGCGTAGGTACTGAGGCCGAGTGCTTTCAGCTGCTTGACGGCCGTGGAACGTGCTTTGTCGGATGGGTCACCGGACATCGAATCGTCACCAGTCTAGTGAAAGCCACCGTGTGTGGTGGTTTCAGACGTGTAGCAACAGAGAGGTTGGGACCAGTTCTGCTACTACACGCCACGCTACCCTGCGTGCTACCCGTACATAGATGTATTGTGATTAAATGAGTGAACAGCTGAGAAGTCATAGTTTGCTGGGCTTAGAACGTCTGATTTCTTCAATATTGTGTAATTATATGAGTGACAGCCCTTGATACCAGTGCGATGTACTATACGCCCGGGGGACGAAAGACACTGTAGCAGTCGAGGTTGGGACCAATGAATGATGTTTCAAATCAAGAAGAAGCGATCGAACTGCTCCAAAAACTCGGGCTCAAAGAGTACGAAGCCAAATCGTTCGTAGCGCTCTCGCGTCGGCAACGTGGAACGGCCAAAGACATCAGCGAGACGTCCGAGGTACCTCGAACGCGCGTCTACGACGCGGTTCGCGTGCTGGAATCGAAGGGGTTAGTCGAGACACAACACTCGAATCCACAGGTGTTTCGGGCGGTCACGGTCGACGAAGCCGTCAATACACTCGAGTCGGAGTATGTGGAGCGCGCGCAGTCACTAAGAGGTGTACTGAGCGGGCTCGAACGAACTGACGAGGACGATACCGAGGAAGCAACCCATGAAGTATGGGCCCTCTCGGGGAATCAGGGCATCACTAGTCGGACACAACAATTGATCGAAGGGTCAACAGACGAGTTGATACTCGTGATCGGGCACGAGAGCATTTTCACCGACCAGTTAGCCAATCAGCTGCGGGCGGCCCAGAAACGTGGTGTAAACACTATCGTCGGCACGATCGACGAAGACCTCCAGGTCGAGGTTCAGGACTCACTCCCGGATATCGAGGTGTTCGTATCGGGATTGGACTGGCTGAGTCGTTCGCCGCTCCCGGGCGACGACACGGAGATCAGTCGGCTGTTACTGGCGGACCGCGAGGCTATCTTGGTGAGTTCGTTCTCTGAAACTATGGAAGACGGCCGTGAACACGAACAGGGGGTTTTCGGCCGCGGATTCGACAACGGACTGGTTGCCATCGTTCGACGACTGATGGCTACGGGATTTCTCTCTGGTGACGCACTCGAAGTTAGGGGGCCCTGAGCCGTACTCTACCGTGGCTAGAGGCGTGGGAGGATGTCAGAATCTTCGGTGCGTTCGGGGACATGTGTGCCGCCCGAGCTGACGCTCTACCCACGGGTGTGTCTGTATAAGTCTCAGTAACATGAGCCGCGATGCGGTTGATGTTCCTGCTGGAAACGTCTCCGGCCCCCGATAACGTTTCGGGCCGGAATCGAACTACCCCTTCATCCCCGAGAGGCTCATCCCGCGGATGAAGTAGTTCTGCGCGGCGAGGAAGGCGACGATGACCGGCGCGACGATGATCAGCGCGGCGGCCATCATCAGCCCCCACTCTGCGAAGTACTGGTTGCGCACCGCGAACAGTGCGATGGGCAGCGTGTACATCTCGTTGTCGTTAGCGATTATGAGCGGCCACTGGAAGTTGTTCCAGGCACCCATGAACGTGAAGATGCCGAGCGTCGCAAGTGCCGGCTTCGCCAGTGGGAGGTATATCTTGTAGAACGTCTGGAACTCGTTGCAGCCGTCTATCTTCGCCGCGTCGCCCAGCGCCGACGGCAGGCTCTTGAAGTGCTGGCGCAGCAGGAAGATACCCAGCGGTTGGGCGACCAGCGGCGCAATGAGCCCCTGGTAGGTGTTGATCCAGCCGAGTTCGACGAGGATGAGGTACACCGGAATCAAGGTCACCATACCCGGAATCATCATCGTCGAGATGAACCCCAGGAACAGTTTGTCCCGGCCCCAGAAGTCGACCTTCGCGAGCGCGTAGCCCGCCAGCGAGTCGAAGGTTAGGTTGAACGCCGTCACAGTCACCGCGAAGATGACGGTGTTGACGAACCACCGGACCAGCAGGATGTCCGGTCGTCGCCACAGCGTGAGGAAGTTGTCGAGCGTGAACTCTGCGGGGATGAACGACACCGTCGCCGCCGTCGGCGACGCCGACAGCGAGGTGGTCAGCGTCCACCAGAACGGCAGCGTCATCCACAGCGCGCCGGCGGTGACGAGGACGTACAGCAGTGTCGTCTTCGTCCAGTAGCCGGCGCCACTGCGCTCGTAGCCGGGGTACTCGTAGTTCGAGCGAGCCATCAGTAGTCCACCTCCGTCTCGTCACGGTAGCGGTACTGGTAGTAGCTAAAGGAGAAGATGAGGATGAACAGGAGGAACGCCATCGCGGCGCCCTCACCGAAGGCACCCTCTTCGAAGGCACGCTGATAGATGAGCAGGACCGTCGTCGTGGTCGCGTAAACGGGGCCACCCTCGGAGAACACCAGCGCGATGCCGAACACCTGGAACGCTGAGATGATGGCCATCACGAACACGAAGAAGTTCGTGTTTCCGAGACTGGGCCAGGTGACGTGCCGGAAGCGGTGCCAGGCGCTGGCCCCGTCGATACGGGCGGCCTCGTACAGTTCCTCGGGGATGTTCTGTAGGCCCGCGAGGAAGAATATCATGTTCGAGCCGATACCGCCCCAGACGGCCATGAGCATGACGCCGCCCAGCGCAGTCCCCGGGTCACCGGCCCAGTTGTGTTCGAGGAACGTCGGCAGGACGCTGTTGATGACGCCGTCGCCGGCGAGGAACCAGCGCCACATCACCGCCGACGCCGCGCCCGACAGCATCACCGGCATGAAGTAGGCCGCGCGATAGGTCTTCTTGAACCGCACGCGCTTGTCGAGCATGAGTGCTACCGCGAGTCCACCGAATATCTGGAGCGGGACCGTCCCGATGGCGTACACGAACGTGTTCTTCAGTGCGTACCACCAGAGGTTCGCCGACGGACTCGTGAGTACTTCGGGTCGCCACGTCAACCCATTGCCAGTGTAAGCCAGCGGTAGCGGGCGCAGGACCTCGACGTAGTTCGTCAATCCGACCCAGGTGCCGGCACCCGCGAGGATGCTCCACTCCTGAAACGAGATGTAGAAGGCGTAGAGCACCGGCCCCAGCAGGAACGCCGAGAAGACGAGGATGTTCGGCGCGACGAACGCGAATCCCATGAGATTGTTCTGGTCCTCGGTGATTCCCACGCGATGCTTGGCACTGGCGAGTATCCGGCGAGTGCCGGCGAGTACGTCCCCGACCAGAGACCGCTGGGACTCGGTCGCCATAGGCGGTTACAGGACCTCGTCGTTGATTTTCTGCTGGGCGGTCGACAGTGCGTCCGAGGGTGACTTCTCCCCTAACATCGCGGCCTCCAGTTGCGGGCGGACACGGTTGACGATGGACTCGCTCTTGGGGCCGAATGAGAAGGGTTGAGACCAGTCACCGGCCTCCAGTAACGTCTTCCGGCGCGGGTGCTCGTCGTAGTAGTCGAGATCCGCGTGGGACTTCCGGGCAGACAGCGCCAGCCCCTTCTTTGCCCAGCGAGCCATCCCTTCGTCGCTGGTGAGGCTCCGGATCAGTTCGCGGGTCGCCGCTGGGCTGTCAGTGTTCGCTGAGGCGCTGTACGAAACCGTGTACGCGATGGTCGCCTTCTCGCCGTCGCTCGGCTTCGGCAGGTGGGCGACGTCTATCTGACCGTTGATGTCGGGGTTGTCCTCGTATCCTTCGAGGAATGGCAGCCCCCATGGCCCGAGAATCGCTGTCGCGACCTCCTGATTGGCGATTGCGGCCCCGTGCCACCCCGAACCGAGGTCACTCGGGACTGCCAGCAGGCCGTCTTCTTTCAGTCCGGTGAGGAACTCCAGCGCCTCGACGCCGGGGTCGTCGGCGAAGACGGCCTCACTACCGTCCTCGGAGAGAACCTGCCCGCCGTTCTGATAGAGGAACGCCCACCACGAGCGGCCGTTGGCGTACTCTATCATCGGGGCCTTGAAGCTCTCGTTCGAGACGTTGTCCTTTAGCGCCGAGAGCGCGTCCTCGAACTGTGACCACGTCGTCGGTGGGTCGACGCTGGCCTCCTCGAACATCGCCGTGTTGTGGAACAGTCCCAGAGTCGAGAAGTCTTTCGGGACACCGTACAGCGTGCCATCGAAGCGGAACGCGTCCAGCAGTGGGTCGAAAAAGTCGTCGGTGTCGTAGTCCTCCGATTCGGCGAGCGGTTCCATCGAGAGCAGGACGTTCGCCGACGCGAACGACGGGAAGTACGACGAGTCGACGTAGAACGCGTCGGGGGCGTTGCCAGCCCCGAGTTGGGTTTTGAGCTTCTGTTTGTACTTCGACTGGATAGGGTTGTAGTCGACTCCGATGCCTTCGTGGTTGGACTCGAACTCCGAGACGAGGTCCGTGACGAGTGCGGACTCCTCGTTGTTGGCCGCCCACCCCGAGAGGGTGATGTCGGCGTTCATCGGCGTCGTCGTCCCTGCGGTCGTCGTCGTGCTACCGGACCCGTCACCGCTGGACCCGTCACCACTCGAACCACCACTGTCGTCGCTACACCCTGCGAGGAACGCCGCCGCCCCCGCCGTGCTCAGTCCCGCCACGAACCGCCGCCGTGAGAGTCGTCCGTTTGTGCTGTCGTCGGTCATGTACGTTCGTGCACAACGAAATAGCGAGAGTACTTAAATCTTTCCTAGGTGTAACTACTCCAGTAGTAACTGACGTGGGGTTTTATTACCCACCACCGGTATATCGCCGCACGATGAAGACCGACAGCACAGTCGTCACCGGCTCGACGTTTCTCGTAACGGACGAGGACGGGCAGCCGAGTCGTGACCACGATGGCTTCTATCACCGCGACGTCCGACACCTCGACTGCTACGATCTCTCACTACCGACCGATTTAGACGCGCTGGAAGTCGTGGACGTCAGACCGGGCGAGCGTCTCCTGCATCTGGGCTCTCCGCTGGAGACCGGTGCGCGCCGCTACCACGTCGCACGCCACCAGTTCGTCACGGACGGCCTCTACGAGCGGATAACTGTCTCGAACCTGACCGACGACCGGACCGAGACGACTCTGACCCTCTCGCTCGGGACGCGGTTCGACGACCTGTTCGAGGTCCGTGGCATGGGGACCGAGATGGAGCGGACGGTACAGGCACGGACCGGTGACGCCGGCGTGACGTTCAGCTACGACCCCGACGACGTCGACTTCGACCGGGAGGTGTCGGTCACCGTCGACGGCACGACGGATGCCGACCCGGCCGTGACGACCGACGGCCAGCGGGCCGACGCGACGCTGACGCTCCCACTCACGCTGGCTGCCGGCGAACACCGCGACCTCTCGGTCGCCGTGACGCCGACCCGACCGGTTAGTTCCGCCGTCGACGCAGTCGACAAGGCCCGACGCGACGTTCGCGAGCGGGAACATCGGTGGCTGGAAGCCACGACGCTCCCTGACCACGACGAGAGCTGGCAGGACGTGCTCGCAGAGAGCCGGGAGAACTTGCTCGAACTCCGCCTCGACACGGAGCACGGTCCGCTGTTCTCGGCGGGCGTTCCGTGGTTCGCCACCGCCTTCGGACGTGACTCTCTCATCGCGGCCTATCAGGCTCTGCCGCTGACCACAGAAGTGGCGAAGGGGACCTGTCGGTATCTCGCAGCACAGCAGGCGACCGAGGTCGACCCGGAACGCGACGCCGAACCCGGAAAGATACTCCACGAAATTCGACACGGGGAACTCACCGCCCGGGAACTGGTCCCGCATCGACCGTACTTCGGAACCGTCGACGCGACGGCGTTGTTCGTCGTCCTCGCCCACGAGACGTGGCGGTTCACCGGCGACGACGAATTCGCGGCCGACTTGTGGCCCCACGTCGACCGTGGGCTGACGTGGCTCGAGGAGTACGGCATCGGCGACGGCGAGTTCGTCACGTACGACCTCGAGAGCGGAGAGTCCGGGAGCCTCCGTCATCAGGCGTGGAAAGACAGCGGCGACGGCATCTTGTTCCCGGACGGGCGCCACCCCAGTGGGGACCTCGCTGCTGCCGAAGTCCAGGGGTACGCCTACGACGCTATGCGACGCGGTGCCGAACTGGCCGACCACGTCGGCGCCCCGAACCGTGCCCGCGAACTCGAACGCGCGGCCGACGGCCTCCGCACGCGGTTCGACGATGCGTTCTGGCTCTCCGAAGAGTCGTTCTACGCCGTCGCAGTCACCGGCGCTGGCGAGCAAATCCCGTCGGTGACGACCAACCCCGGGCACTGTCTCTGGAGCGGTATCGTCCCAGAGACCCGCGCCGACAGCGTCGTCGACCGACTGCTCGCGCCGGACATGTTCACCGGCTGGGGCATCCGCACGCTCTCGGCCGACCACGATGCCTACAACCCACAGAGCTACCACCTCGGCAGCGTCTGGCCCCACGACAACTCCCTCTGTGCGCTGGGGATGGCCCGCTACGACCGCGAGGACGCGGCTCGGCGGGTCGGCGAGGGACTGGTCGCGGCGGCCCGCGCTCGCGGCAACGACCGCCTGCCCGAACTGTTCGCCGGGTTCGACCGTGACCGGACGACTGTGCCGGTCACGTACGGCGAGGCCTGTGAACCGCAAGCGTGGGCCGCCGCCGCCCCGCTCGCGTGCCTGCGGGCCGTCGACGGGGACCCCGTCGCACCACCATTACTCGTGGAGTAACCAATTTCACCGACCCACCCCGGAGACACCACTATGACATCCCGTCCAACCCTCGACCCGGTCGGCACGCTCGCGGCGTTCGGTCGCGCGGCCTACTCGGACCTGACCAGCGTCGTCGCGCTGAGTCTCGTGTTCTCGCTGGCGACGCTCCCGCTCGTCACGCTCGGACCGGCCGTCGTCGCGCTGGTCGCGGCCCAGACCGAGGGTGTCACAGGTCGAGCGGCGGGCGGGAAGGTCACGGAGCGGGACCGCCTCCGCGTGTTCCGGACGACGTTCCGCGAGCAGTTCCGTCGTGGCCTGCCACTCGGCGTCTTCGTGCTGGCCGTGGCCGTGACCACCATCGCCTACGCCGGCCTCGCCGTTGCCAACCGGAGCGGACCGTTGCTCGTCGGCGCCATACTCGGTGGATACGCGCTCAGTGCCGCGCTCGTCACGGTGCTCCGGGCCGCGACGCTGCTCGTCCGGGAGGGTGCGCCGTCGGCCCGACAGGCGCTGTGGGACGCCGGTCGGCACCTCCTCTCGACGCCTTCGTTCTCTGTCTTGCATGCCCTGTTCGCCTCCCTGCTGGTCGTGCTGTGTCTCGGCCTCGGCATCGCCGCCGTACTCCTCCTGCCGGGACTGCTGGCGGTCCTCGAAGTCGTCGCGTACGAGGAGACTGCCGGTGACGGTGCACTCAGAGTGGTTCGTGCCTATCAGGGCACGCTCCGGACGGGTGGTGGGTCGTGACCCGCCCCGAACGCCACGTCGCGAGTGCCGTCCCCGTCGCGTTCCTCGCCGTCGTCCTCGGCTACCATCCCGCCGTCGCCGTCCCGCTCGTCGCGGGCACGCTGCTCCCAGAACTCGATACCGTCGACGAACGGCTCCACCGGTCGTGGCTCCTCCACACGTTCCTCCTCCCGGCGTTGGTGTACACTGGGCTCGAACGTGTGGGCCTACTCCCCCCCGTGTTCGCGACGACTATTCACTTCGTGACCCTCGGGATGGCGTTGCACTTCCTCGCGGACTTCGTTTACCCCCGCGAGAGCACGAACGAGGGCGCCCGTTGGCCGGTCCGCCCCGTCCTCGTCTCGTCGCCGTGGGGACTCCTGTGGTTGGGGCTCGCCTGGACCGTCCAGTGGTTCGTCTACCTCTCGCCGTCCTTCATCCCGTGGCTCGTCGGTTTCAGCGTCTGAAACACTCACACTACTGGAGTAGTAACTACTAAGTCCCCGGCGTTTGACTGGTACGGTAGACAATGGCGAGCGCCCAAGAGACACGCACCGCCGTCGAGTACGACGGCGTCACGAAACGTTTCGACGCCGACGACGGACCGGTCGTCGCCGTCGACGACCTCGACATCACGGTCCGCGACGGCGAGTTCCTCGTCCTCGTCGGTCCTTCGGGGTGTGGAAAGTCGACGACACTCCGCCTCTTGGCGGGCCTCGAAGAGGTGACCGAGGGTGAGGTCCGCGTCGGCGACGACGTGGTCAACGACGCCAAGCCCAAAGACCGGGACATCGCGATGGTGTTCCAGAACTACGCGCTGTACCCGCACAAGACAGTCGAGGAGAACATGCGATTCGGGCTGGAGATGACGACGGCCCTCGACGACGCGGAGATAGACCAACGGGTCTTCGAGGCGGCCGAGATGTTGAGCATCAACGAGTTACTGGACCGTCGGCCCGACGCCCTCTCTGGCGGGCAGAAACAGCGAGTTGCACTGGGACGGGCCATCGTCCGCGAGCCGTCGGTGTTCCTCATGGACGAACCGCTCTCGAACCTCGACGCGAAGCTCCGGACGGAGATGCGAACGGAACTCCAGCAACTCCACGAGCAACTGTCGGTCGCTACCGTCTACGTCACCCACGACCAGACCGAAGCGATGACGATGGGCGACCGAATCGCCGTCCTGAACGACGGGGAACTCCAACAACTCGGCACGCCACTCGAGTGTTACCACGAGCCGGCCAACCGGTTCGTCGCCGGGTTCATCGGCTCGCCCTCGATGAACTTCTTCGAACTCGACTACGACGCTCGCTCCGGTGTCGGCTCCACCGACGGCGTCGAGTACGCGTTCACCGACGCGCAGGCCGACCGTATCGGGAAGGCCACCGGCGTCACACTGGGCGTTCGCCCCGAAGACATCGAACTGGCGACCGAAGCCGGCCCCGATACAGTCGAGGGAACCGTCGAAGTCGTGGAGCCGATGGGTCGGGAGAACCTCATCCATCTCGACGTCGGCGGCACTGAACTCGTCGCCTCCGTCGCAGGCGAGTACGACATCGACTTCGGGCAGACGGTCCGACTGCGGTTCCCGCGAGACCGCGTCCACGTGTTCGACGGCGACACCGGCGCGGCCGTGTTCAACCGTGCCGTCGAGACCGAGTCCCTGCCGGAAGGCGTCACGCTTTAGCGACGAGACGACAGAAGTGCCGCCAATGGACACGGAGACACTCCGCACCACCCTCGAAGACATCGGCTTGACCCAGTACGAGGCCGACGCATACGTCACCGTCCTCGAAGTGGGCAGCGCCTCGGCGACGGAGATAGCCGACGCGAGCGACGTCCCGCAGGCCCGCATCTACGACGTGCTCCGGAATCTGGAGGGCAGTGGCTACGTCGAAACCTACGAGAAGGGCAGTCTCCACGCTCGCGCACGAGACCCCGAGGAGGTCATCGAGCAGTTGGACGCCTACGCCGACACGGTCACGGAGGCGGGCTCCGAACTCCGTGAACGCTGGGAGAAGCCCACCGTCGAGAACCACCAGGTCAGCATCATCCGCCCGGTCTCGACCATCTACGACCGTGCCGCCGAGCAGATCGACGACGCGGAGAACGAGATAGAGGTGGCGCTGACCCCGGCGCAGTTCCGGGAGTTCCGCGAGTCGCTCGCGGCCGCCGTGGGGCGGGGCGTCGTCGTCAAGGCCACTCTCTCGGGCGTCGAGGAGTTGCCCGACCTCGACTTCGACGGCGCTGTGACCGAGGTCCGCCACCGACGGCTTCCGACGCCGTTCCTCCTGCTGGCCGACCGAATGTCCGTCTCGTTTACGCCCGAAGAGACGCTGCACCCACGCCAAGAGTACGGCCTGTTGGTCAACGACTACTCTCTGTCCCGGATGTTCGACTGGTACTTCCAGACGGCCTTCTGGGAGCCGTGGCCGCAGGTATTCGACGCCCGCGAGGACACGCTCCCGCGGACGTTTACCAACATCCGCGAGTGCATCCGTGACATCCGTCCGCTAATCGACGAAGGCTGCGAGGTGGTGATGACAGTCCATGGCCAGGTTCGCGGCGAGGGCGTCGAGCGCCAGTTCACCGGCCGCGTCGACGACATCACTTACACCGCCGGCGAAGACGGCCCTGCACTGGCGACGTTCACCGACGAGGCCACCGTCACGCTCGAGACACCCGACGAGACCTACACTGTGGGCGGCTGGGGCGCGATGTTAGAGGACATCGAAGCCCGCCGGTTCGTCGTCGAGACCGTCGACTGAACGTGTGTCGGTACGTGGATTCGAGAGTTCTGTGACCTTTCGCCGCTACACGTTTGCGAGGTGCTTCGCTGCACCCAGCGCCTCGCTGTTGCTCCCCGAGTCGACCCGTCGTCACGGGGACCAGCCAGCGCTAACCCCGGCGTCGATTCCATCCATCCGCGTATCCGAATGGTGAGTGACGCGACCGGTCTCTCGACTTCCCTCTATGACCTCCCGTTGTAAACAAGTGGATGCGCAGCGGTCGTGGCGTCGAGAAGACGCGATTGTTCGGGGACCATCGACGACCGATCCGCGAGTATATTGTCGAGACGAAGTACCGAGGCGAGTGATTTCGTCATATAGGGCGGCCAGGAACTGCGTAGCCACTGGTCGCCTGATGTATACTGTCTATACGTTTGTGACTGGGAGATATTAACTGATGGAAGCTGGATTTAGGTGCTTAAGCCCTCACATTGTATGTATCGTCCACAAAAAAGGAGGAAAATATCGCAGAATAGAATGAAATACCTCCCAGAACTCACAAAATGGATATGGATATTACTCAGACAGCTGAGAACGACTGTGTGAATGCGACTACAGTCACGAGTCACTCCTGGTAAGACGCATGCAAGGGTCCATCATCGGAAACGGGCCTTCCCGACAGAGCCAACCGGATCCACGATCACACATAACGGACGTACTTGTGTTATGAGTGGGTCGGAAGTTCGTACGGTGATCTCTTCTCCGCTTCAGATCAATTGATACAGAATATTTTACATCGGCGACTACCTGACAACTTTTCAATTATACCGAAGCGCCGTTGTAATGCTATTACAGAAAAGAGAGGGTCGGAAAAATATAGTAACAGATTATATATGGTTTTGTCAAACATGCCTCCTCGGCTCTGAACCTGCCGTACTGTGGGGGACTGCTGCGTACCCAAACCCTGAACAGTGAGTTGAAGCCGTTTCGCGAACCGACGACGTTCGATCCGCCGGTCACGTTTGGAACCCTGATATACACCGCCAAATTTATCAGCTATTACTAATTACTAACAGCCGGAGTAACGTTGCTCCAGACCATTGCTCTCGCAGTCTCGCGAGGGTTGTGTCAGTCAGTGGGCCGTCATTCGACGGCCCGTTAGCACCACCATGCCATCGACCGCCCGGCCGTCGCCACTTCCGGTCGGGCTCTCACTGCCGACGAAGAGTTGCGTCTCCGTTCGTGCCGAACCGGCGACGGGAACGGTCCTACCCTACCGGTTATGAAGGTTGCCACGACCGACGTGGTAACAGGGGATATGACCTCCGTCCACTACTGCCTTGACGTGCCACCGTGTGCCTGATGGCGTCCGGTTGGCGACGCAACTATGCAAGGGAACACACAGCACGACGAGAGTATGCGCCAACCGTCCCCAGACCGGTCGGACGAGACAGACAGCGATGGCGGCCTGCCACTGACCCGACGCGGCCTGTTGCAGGCGGCAGCAGCCGCCGGCGTGCTCCCGAGTCTTTCTGGACTCGAAGCGCACACGACGTGGGGGGCGACGGGAACCGTCGCGGACGTCCAGTACCCGACCCGGTCGGGAAGCGGTGCCCGACCGACGTCGCCGACCTCACGGGCGTCGAGACGGTTACTGTCGACACGGGAGAGGTACGGGTCCGCATCGGCGGGCGGGGCGCGACCGAAGAGGACGTGGAACTCCACCGCATCGCCGTCACGCTCCCGATACAGACGTTACTCGACCAGGTCTGGTAGGGGTCGGCGACTGGGTGAGCAGTGTGCGTGTCACCAAGTGACACCGGTACGTATTTTACGGTCGGCACGAAAACGAGCGTACATGTCTGGGACGAGCCAGCCCCCTCTCCGAGAGGTGGTGCTGAACGAGGTGACGCCCGAGTCGGTCGACCCGGCTGAGGTGAACGCAGCCCTCGACGACGACCGGGCCCCCGTCCGCCAACGAGGTGCACGCGTCGCTGTGATGGTCGCCGAAGCGGACGCCGACGCGATTCGACCGTTCGTCGACGCACTCGGACGAGCGTTACGCGACGACAATCCCGGTGTGGTCCGGACCGCCGCGGCGGCGCTCACAGAGGCCGGTACAGCCGACCCCGCCGTCGTCGCTGGCGTCCTCGACGACGCGGTGACGTTGGTCGACTCCAAACTCGGTGGCGTCAGGCTATCGGGCGCACGACTGCTCGCAACCGTCGCCAAACAGGAACCGGATCGTTGCACACCGATCGTCGGGACGCTTCTCGACCATCTCGGCCGCTTACCCACTCGGGACGAGTCGTCGGTAGCGGCCTGCGTCGACGACCGCGTGACACAGCGGACCGTTCGAGAGCACGAAGAGGAGGAACAGGAATACCACCGAATCGCCCGGCAGGTGTTCGCCAACGTCGCTGTCGCGGTGGCCGAGGCGGACCCGTCGGCAGTCGCCGACCACGTCGACACCCTCGCGGACCTCACGGCGGTCGAGGAGCCCGTGGTCTGCGGGGCGGCGCTGGAGGTCCTCGCTGCGGTCGGACGCGACACGCCGTCGGCGGTGGCCCCAGTCGCAGACTCTGTGGTCTCCTGTCTCGACGACGACGCGAGCGTCGTCCGGGCGCGGGCCGTCAAGACGCTCGGGTTCCTCGAAGACGAGCGATACGCCGACGCGCTCAGAGAGGTCGCGGAGACGGACCCGAACGACGAGGTGGCAACGTTCGCCGACGACACGGCGGCTTTCCTCGCTCAGTAGCACCCCGTCAGTCGTCCATCGCTCGCTTCGTACAGTACCAGTAGGTGCCGCCGAACGTGACGAGACAGCCGACGACCAGGATCAAGTCCACGAGCGCGATGACGTACGCGGCAGTTCCGGGTTGGAGAAACAGAAACGAGAACGCCAGCAGGACCCCCATCACGAGGACGACGGCGAGCATCAGCGGAATCTGGTTCCGTTGCTCGCAGGCGGCGTCCAGCAGGTACTCTTTCAGTGCCATACGTTCACGTCCGTCTACACGGTCATTAACGTCCCGGTCGACTCGCTCCTCTCGGAAGCCGACGGGGGAGCAATGGCGGTCATTCGACCGACGGATGCGTGTCTATCCCCACTGTCGGTAGTTTTATGCACTGAGCGGGGCTGTTTCGGGTGTATGAAACGCGGGCTGGTAAGTCTCAGAGACACGGAGACGCATCGCGATTTGATGGCGGAAGCGGCGGAGTGGCTCCACGAGGGGCACGAACTCGTCGTCCTGTGGCATCTCGACGGGGCCGAGTACGACGCGGACGTGGACACACTCGAGTCAGTCGGCCAGGTCGAACACGTCGACTACGACCACTCTGCCGTCATCGAGGGGGCGGCGGCGGACGCGAAGGCGTTCACCGAACCGGTACTGTCGAACGCTGCCGGCGAGACGCGAGTCGTCGTCGCTGTCGATTCGGAGACCAATCGCGCCCAGACCGTCCTCGAGACGGCCGACGAACACGACTGTGACCACGTGTTCATCGTCGGGTCGTCACGCTCGCCGACCGGAAAAGCTGTCTTCGGCGACTTCGCACAGCGCGTCATCCTCAACTTCGACGGCTTCACGACTATCGTCACCGAGTAACCCTGCGTCGAGAGTACGCGGGCACACCGCCCGCGCGGTGCGTTACTGGAGTGCCGCGGCGAAGGAATCGGTCGCGTTCCGCCACGCCGAGACGACGGCGTCGTACTCGGGGTCGCTGTCCCAGTCGGCGATAGTGCCGTCGGTCGCGAGACGGTCGACGGTTCGCTGGACGCCGTCCTCCCAAGAGACGGTCTGCCGGAACCCGAGGTCACGCTCGGCCTTGGTCGTGTCGAACACCGTGGAGAACTGGAAGTGGTCCAGCACTGCTGTCGCCCGGTCCGGGACCGCTCGGCGGAGCGCGTCAGTTGGCACGTGGACCAGTTCCGGTTCCGGGGCGTCCAGTGCGGCCGCCGCCCGCCTGTGGTACTGGTTCCACGTCATCGGCTCCGTCGCCGTCGTGTGGTAGGCTTCGCCGATGGTCTCGGGGTTTCCGACGGCGGCGACGAACGCGGCGGCCACGTCGTCGCGGTGACACGGTCCCCACACAGACGTTCCGTCTCCGTGGACGACGATTGGCTTGCCGCGCCGGAGACGGTCGACGTACGCGTCGCTAGAGAGCGTATCGATGATGCCACCGCCTTCGCCGTAGGTGTGCCACGGGCGGATAATCGTCGCGGGGAACCCGTCTCGACGGTACGCCTCGAACAGACGGTCTTCGCAGGCCGCCTTGTCCGCACCGTACTCGCTGACCGGTGGTTCGCGGGCGGCACGTTCGCGAATCGGAATCGTCTCGACCGGCCGATGGTACACGTCGACCGTGCTACAGAAGACGTACTGGTCGACGCAGCCGTCGAACACCTCGATGGCCGTCTCGACGTCCGCTGGGTCGAAGCCGACCATGTCTATCACGCAGTCGAGCGAGAGCGATTCACGGGCGCGTTCTAGCGCCTCGCGCTCGGTCCGGTCGCCCGTTATTCGGTCGACTGCTGCCGGGAGGTTCGCTTCAGTCTGTCCGCGAGTGAACACGGTCACGTCGTGACCAGCGGCGACCGCTTGTCGGGTGATTCCCGTGCTGATGAGTCCCGTACCGCCGATGATGAGGACGTTCATAGTCGTCTGTCTCGACCCGGTCCCGTATAGGTGTGGGGTCAGTCCCGGCGTAACGGTTTTGTCTCACTCGCCCGAGGTTAGAGCAGAGATATGCATACGTACGAAGTCGTCGTCATCGGTGCGGGACCGGACCCGGCGAATCCGTCGGTCGACGGGTTCGCGATGGGATATCGCCACGCCGAAGCCTTCGAGAACGACCCTCGCTGTGCGGTCGTCGGCGTCGCGGACGTCGTTCCGGAGCACGGGACTGCCTTCGGGGAGACGTTCGACCTGCCCGAGACGGCCGTCTACGAGGATTACGAGACGATGCTGACCGAACTGGACCCGGCCATCGCCACGGTCGCCGTGCCGCCTGCGGTCCACCACGATGTCGTGGTCGGCTGTGCCCGGAGCCACACCGTCGACGCGGTGCACTGCGAGAAGCCGATGGCCACGAACTGGCCGGACGCGCGGACGATGGTTCAGGAATGCTGGCGCAACGACGTACAACTGACCTTCAACCGACAGCGCCGGTTCGGCAAGCCGTTCGTCGAGGCCAAGCGACTGCTCGACGAGGGGGAAATCGGCGACCTCGAACGGGTCGAGATTACGTGGGGCGACTTCTACGACATCGGGGCCCACACGGTCGACCTCGCGGGGATGTTCAACGACGAACACGGCGCCGAGTGGGTGTTAGCCGCGCTGGACTACCGTGAGGAAGACGTGCGATTCGGGACCCACCAGGAGAACCAGATGTGGGCGCAGTGGCGCTACGACAACGGCGTCTACGGCACGCTCTCTGGTGGCGAGGGGGGCGATTTCGCCGACGCTTCGTTCGTCCTCCGGGGCACGACCGGCGAGATACGAATCGACGTCGACGAGGGACCGATGCTGGAGGTGGCACACGGCGGGGACCGCAGAGCCGTCGACGTCGACGGCGAGACGATGCACGTCACCGGGTCCGAGGACGACCGGTACGGTTCGGCGTTTCAGGACCGGTCGGCCAGCGAAGTCGTCGACGCCTTCGAGGAAGACCGCGAACCGGTCATCAGTGGACGGCGTGGCCTCAACACTGCCGAGATTCTGTTCGCGGGCTACGAGTCGGTCCGGCGGAACGGTCGGGTCGACCTCCCCGCAGAGATAGATGGCCACCCGCTCGAAGAGATGGTCGAGTCGGGCCGATTGACGCCCGAACCCGGAGACGAGTAGGCGGCGCCGCCGCCTCAGTCTTCTAACGGCGCGCTGTCCCAGTACTCGTGGTCGGGTTGGTTGCGGAAACACGCGGTCCGGTGGGCACCTGTCTCGCCCTCCAAGGCGGGGCAGGCCTCCCGACAGGCCTCTCTTGCCTCCGGACAGCGCGTGTGGAACCGACAGCCACTCGGCGGGTCGACCGGGTCGGGGATGTCTATCTTCCGCATCGGCGGTTCGCTCGCGCCGTCGGCGTGCAGTGCGAGGTCCGGTGTCGCCCACCGCAACACGTTCGTGTAGGGGTGGCCGGGGTCCTCGATGAGTTGCTCGGCCCGCCCGACTTCGACGAGTTCGCCCAGATACATCACGCCGATGCGGCCGTTCCCGTGCTCGGCGAAGTACCGCGCGTTAGAGAGGTCGTGCGAGATAAAGACGAACGACGTGTCGAAGTCCTCCTGCAGGTCCAACATGAGGTCCATCATCTCGACGCGGAGCGAGACGTCGAGTGCGCTTATGGCCTCGTCCGCGAGGATGAGGTCCGGGTTCATCAACAGCGCGCGAGCGAGCGCGACTCGCTGTTGCTCGCCGCCGCTGAGTTGGTGCGGGTAGCGGTCGGCGAAGTCCGCGGCGGGGTTCATCCCGACGCGTTCGAGCAGCGAGTAGATGCGCTCGCGTCGCTCCGTGGGACCGACGTCCGGGTGCGTCAACTTGATGGGCTGAGCGAGGATGTCGACGATTCGCTGGTTCGGGTTCAGCGAACTCCCGGGGTCCTGGTGGATAATCTGGAGCGACGAGCGTATCTCGTCGAACGGGATGTCGACGTCGCCCCGGCCGTCCTTGGCGGCCCAGACGTCCTGTCCCCGGTAGCGGACCGTGCCCGCGGTGGGGCGCTGGAGCCCGATACTGGTCTTACCGAGTGTCGACTTCCCACAGCCACTCTCGCCGACGAGTGCGAGGACGTCGTTCTCCTCGATGTCGAGCGAGATGCCGTCGACGGCCCTGACTACCTCCGGCTCCTCGAAGAAGTCGAACAGCCCCTGATTCTTCTCGAAGTGGACTTCGACGTCCTCCAGCGAGACGAGCGGTTCCTCGTCTTGTCTCCGCCGGTCGGCGGTGTCGTGGGTCTGGCTCATGCGTGGTCCTCCGTGTCAGCGCCGACAGCGTCGTCCTCGACGGCCTCGAAGTTCAGGTCGATGGTCTCGCGCGCCCGCTCCCAGTGGTGACAGGCCGTGCTGTGGCCGACTCCGGTTTCGTAGAACTCGGGGTCGACCTCGCGACACTCTTCGGTCGCCAGCGGACAGCGGGGCGCGTACGAACACCCCGAGGGCACGTTGATCG
This sequence comes from Haloarcula rubra, assembly GCF_019599465.1. Classification (GTDB taxonomy): domain Archaea; phylum Halobacteriota; class Halobacteria; order Halobacteriales; family Haloarculaceae; genus Haloarcula; species Haloarcula rubra. Next base: position 96,106 of record NZ_RKLR01000010.1, on the reverse strand, counting down.
GGGCGGGGCTCTGGCCCTCGATAGCGCGCATCTCCTCTAAGGGGGCATCGAGGTTCGGCGTCGAGTTGAGCAGCGCCCGCGTGTAGGGGTGTCCAGAGTCGCCTATGAGTTGGTCCCGCGGCGCGACCTCGATGAGGTCGAAGGCGTACATCACGGCCATCCGGTCGGCCAGTGCGGCCACCAGCGGCAGGTCGTGCGTGATGAACACCATCGTCAGGTCGTACTTCTCCTGTAGCTCTTGGAGGAGCATCAGGATGGACCGTTGCATCAACAGGTCCAGCGCGGCCGTCGGTTCGTCCATCACGAGGACGTTTGGTTCCAGTACGAGCGACAGCGCGATGAGCGCCCGCTGTTGCATCCCACCCGAGAGCTCGTGCGGGTACGAGTCCAGCACGCGTTCGGGGTCAAGGTACAGGTCCGCGAGGAGTTCCTCTGCACGCGCCATCCCCTCGATCACGTCGGCGTCGTGAGCCTTCAGCGTCTCCTCGAAGTGGCCGCCGACCTTCATCGTGGGGTTGAACGAACTCATCGCCCCTTGGAACACCATCGCGACCTCCTCCCAGCGGAACTTGCGGAGTTCCTCCGGACTGAGTTCGAGGACGTCGATAGTCGTCCCGTCGTCCTTGTGGTAGAGGATTTCCCCCGACAGTCTGCCGGGGTCGGGAATTGCGTCGAGCATCGCCGATGCGAACATGGACTTCCCGCTGCCGCTCTCGCCGACGACACCGACCACCTCGTTGCGTTCGACGGCCATGCTCACGTCGTCTAAGACGAACGTCTCGCCGTCGTCGTAGGTGACCCTGGCGTTTCGCATCTCGATGATGGGGTCGGTCGCGTCCATCGGGTCGTCGTCTCGTCGAGTTGCAGCTTCGTGAGCCATCTAGAGCACCTCCGTCACGCCTGCGTCTTCGTCGTCCGAGGCAGTCGACTTCGACTCGCCGGCCATCCGGGTTCGGACTCTGGGATTGAACACGCGGTCCATCCCCTGTCCGAGGAGGATGAGGCCCAGCGAGAGGCCCATGATGGCGACCATCGGGGCCAGGAGCCAGTGGGCCGCGCTCCACGAGAACAGCGCCCCGCCGCTGTACGCGAAGTTCAGCGTCACGCCCCAGTTCTGGGTGGAGTAGGGCAGGACGCCGAGGAAGTACAACCCCACGGACGCGAACATGACGTAGCGCGCGGCGAACACGAAGTTCACCGTCACGTACGGCATCAGGTTCGGGATGATGTCCTTCGCGATTATCTTCGGTGTGCTGACCCCCATGGTCCGGGAGGCCTCGACGTAGTCGTTCTCGCGGATTGTGAGTACTTGCGAGCGTAGCGACCGGCCGAGACCGGCCCAGTAGCTGATGTTGATGATGACGCCCAGCAGGATGGGGTTCTCGGGGTTGAGCGTCACCGCGAGGATGATGACGAGCGGGAGGCCCGGAATCGCCATCACGAGGTCCGAGAAGGACATCAACATGCGGTCGACGCGGCCGCCCTTGTAGCCAGCGAGGGTACCGATACCGACCGCGATGCCCGTCGCCCAGACCGCGCCGGCGGTAATCATCAGCAGGATGGACGGCGTCGAGTGGATGATGAGCGCGGCGAGGTCGACCCCCGAAGCGGTCGTGCCGAGAGGGTAGTTCATGTTCTCGAACAGCATGAGGTACCGCGGTGCCTGGCTGGTAGACGGCTCGCGCCACAGACCCAACACCGCGACGAGCGCCATCAGCAGGTAGAACCCGAGGATGATGAAGCCGAAACGGGTCCGCCAATCGGCCCACGCGACCACCATCGGGGTTCGAATCCGCTCCTCGTACACTTCCCGGAGGCGCTCGCTCGTCGACATGTCCGGGGCCGACGCGTTCTCGCTCCGCCAGTCGACGCCCGTGCTGTCCGTCTCAGTATGCTTCATCTGACTCACCTGCGCTGATTCGCGGGTCGATTTTGCTGTAGGTCAGGTCGGCGACGTACACGCCGAGCACGAGCGCCACGGTGATGACGAGGAAGGTCCCCATCATCAGCGGGTAGTCGTTGGCGTTCAGCGCCGAGATCATGTAGTAGCCGAGGCCGGTGTAGGAGAATATCTGTTCCAGGATGACGGTGCCGCCGAGGCGGAAGCCGAGCAGGAGCAGGAACCCGGTGTACATCGGCAGGATGGCGTTCCGAGCGACGTACCGGGTCGCGATGCGCCTGTCCGAGAGGCCACGGAGGCGCGCGACCTGCACGTAGTCGTTGCCAAGCACCTGGATGCTGTTGCCCCGCATCGCGAGTGCCTGCCCGCCCGCGGCGCCCAGCGTGTACGAGAGGATGGGGAGCACGCTGTGTTTCAGGGCGCTGACGACGAACGGCACGCCGAGTTCCCGCTCGACGCCGTTCGCCACGGTCCCTGCCGTCGGGAGCCAGCCGAACTGGTAGGCGAAGATGTACAGCGCGATGACGGCGACGACGTAGAACGGCACAGACATCAGCGAAATCGAGACGCCGGTCACTAACTGGTCGAACCGGCTCCCCTCCCAGTAGGCCTGCAGCGACCCGAGGAAGATGCCGACGACGAAGACGAGTATCGTCGAGACGAGCACGACGAATATCGTCCACGGCGCCGCGCTGGCGAGAACCGAGACGACGGGCTCACCCAGCGAGATGGATTCTCCGAGGTTCCCCTGAAAGAGCGCACCCATGTAGTCGATGTACTGGCGCCAGAGGGGCGCGTCCGGTCGAATGTTCTGTAGGTTCGCGATTCTGGCGTCTACCTCGTCGGCCGGCACCCCCTGACGGAGTAGTTGTGCGCGTAACAGCGTGAACGGACCGCCGGGGAGCAACCGGACGAGACCGAAGGTCAGCGACGCCACGAGGTATATCGTGACGAAGACTCTGGCGGTCCGCCGCACGTAGTAGTTGACCATTGCGTACTTCCTTTAGTGGTGTTATTCGGTGGCGCTGAGCTTGCCCTGCTTGGGGAGCCAGTGGGATGGCCACTTGACGCCGCGAGCGGGGTCGTCCTTCGACACGACGTCCCACTCGGCGTCTGTGAGCCACGACTGGTCCAGTTTGCCGACCAGACCCAGCACAGGGAGGTTCTGGTTGTGGTGCCACGCGACACGCTTGACCGTCTCGGCGACCTGCGCTTCGTCCTGGGTCGTCGCGACGGTGCGAATCTCTTCGAGCGGGTTCAGCGTCATCTCGCCAGACCCGTTCATCGCCGGGACGGTGTGTTCGCCCGTCGAGAAGTTGTGCCCACCGCTGATGTCGGGGGCTTTCAGCTGCCAGCGCAGCGGGAAGTACGGGAACGACGACCGGGCGCCGCCCGGCAGCCAGTAGAACGCGCCCATCTTGAAGTTGGACTCGATGTAGGCCCCGAAGTAGTCGCCGCCGGGCAGCGAGTTAATCTCGAAGTCGAAGCCGAAGGCGTTCAGCTGGTCGACCACGGTGTTGGTCGCCGTCGTCCAGTCGGTCCACCCGGCCGGGGTGACGTAGCTGCCGCCCAGCGTGTTGCCGTCGCCGTCGCGCCACTTGCCGCTGGACTTCGAGTAGCCCGCCTCGCGGAGCAGTGTGGCAGCCTTCTCGGACTGGGTGGCGCTCATGCCGTAGCCCTCGAAGCTATCGAAGGCGTCGCCGAGCCACGACTCCTGGTCTGACGGCGCGATGCCGGTGACCTTCGGTGCCGGGTCTTTCGTCCGCGGCCCGGCGTTGTCGGCGACCTGCTTGCGGTTGATGACGTGCGCGACGGCCTGTCGGACCTTCCGCTTCCCGAAGACGGGGTCGTCGTGGTTGAACATGATACCGTAGCCCCACTTCGCCGGCAGCTGGACCTCCTCGACGCGGTCCGGGAAGTTCGCGACTATCTTCGGCGGGGCGAACAGGCTCGTGACGACGTCGAGTTCGCCGCCCATCAGGCCCTGCTGGAGTGCGGTGTTGTCCTGTCGGCTCAGGAGTTCGTACGTCTCGAAGTTGATGTCGTCCGCGCTGTGGAAGTCGTCGTTGCGCGAGAGGGTCCACGCCTGGTCGTTCTTCGACTCGTAGGAGAACGGGCCGTTGCCGTGGATGTCCTCCTCCCACTGGAACTGCTGGACGGCAGCCGCATCCTTGTCGAGGAACTGTTCGTAGACGGGCTGGTAGCCGTGAATCCGGAGGTCGCCGTTGGCCAGCGTGTGCTTGATGATCTCCGGGTTCGACGGTCGCTCGAGCGTGATGACGACCGTCTTATCGTCCTCGCCCTTCTCGACGCTGTCGGCGAAGTCCCACAGCGTCGCTCCGGTCTTCTTCATCAGCTTGAACTGCAGGATGACGTCGTCGGCCGTGACGGGGTCGCCAGTGTCCCACGCGAGGTCCTCGCGCAGGGTGAGCGTGACCGTCTGTCCCTCGAAGGACCAGCTTTCGAGGCCTGCCAGTTCGAACTCCTGCGTGGAGAAGTTGTAGGCGGCGAACCGCTCGAAGAGGTGGTTGCCGGCGATCCAGTCGTAGTTCTGGGTCGCCATCGGGTTCACGTGCAGGTTCGACGGCACCCCGTTGTTCGTCGCGCCAGTGAGAGTTGCGCTGAGCACGCCCGAGCCCCCCTCGCTGTCGGTGGCCCCACCGTCGTCGCTCTCGGTCGCACCGCCGTCGCCGCTATCGCCCCCGCAGCCGGCCAGCGCCGCTGCCCCGGAGACACCTGTCAGTTTGACGAACTTCCGTCGGCTAATCAAGTCGCTATAGTCATCTGTCGCTTGTGACATGCGTACAATCAGAGGAGTTCGCTAACCAGTATTAAATATTTTGGTCAATCATCCATATTCGGCCACTCGTACGCCCGCCTCGGGGAGCGAAGCGACGTGTGACACGCCGTCGATGGGGCTATATACCGTCCCTGGGTCGGCACGCGGTACGGAGAACGGCGAAAGTATTAATTCCCGGTATTCGTTACCACAGGTAATGCGTCCAGATGAGTCAGGGAACCTCTCTCGTCGTAGCTTCGTCCGCGCGGCGGTGGCTATCGGCGGGACGAGCGCCCTCTCGGCGTGTCTCGAACAGGAGCAGTCCAAACTCGACGGGGAGACCGAGCAGACCGAGACGGCGGCCGACCCGGAACCGGAGTTCCCGCGAGGCGACTCCGACGCCGTCCCGAACGGGCAACACCGCTGGGGGGAGTACCTCGTTCGCGACGCCCACGGGAACACCGTTCCGCCCCAGCAACTCGTCGTGGTCGGCCTCTCCTACGAGGGGTCGGCCCCGCCGACCGACGAGGAACGCGCACAGGTCGAGGAGACGCTTCGACTGCTCGACCGGGCGTTCCAGTGGGGCACCGGCGGCAACGCCGGCGCAGCGTTCCACCGCGGTCTGCTGTTCATGCTCGGCTACGCGCCGCGATACTTCGAGCAGGTCGGGGACGTTCCCGAGGGGTTGGCGACGCCGGAGTCGGTCCTCGAAGCCGTCGGCGAAGACCCCTCGCAGGCTGACGCCTACGACGCGGTGATGGTGCTGACCAGCGACATCGGATCGGTCGTCCTCTCGGCGGAGGCGGCGATGTTCGGCGAACTCGACGAGGTCAACGGCCTCCCCGTCGAGTCGACGTTCGAGGGCGTCTTCTCGAAGGCCGGCCGTCACACGGGCTACGTCGGGAAGGGACTGCCCGCCGACAAACTCGACGACGAGGACATCCCGGACGACGCCCCGCTGTCGATGGGGTTCAAATCGGGCTTTCAGGACAACCTCCCCAGCGAGGACCGGGTCACCATCGACAGCGGCCCCATGGCCGGCGGGACGACCATCGCCTCCTCGACGCTCCGTATCGACCTCGACCGCTGGTACGACCAGAGCCACGAGGAACGGACCGAGGAGATGTTCTGCCCGGCCCACAGTTCCGAGGACGTCGGCCCCGTCGGCGAGAAACTCGGCAGCGACAGCGGCATCACAGAGGCAGACGTCGACCGTATCGACGAGGACGCGGAAACTCACGGCCGCGTCGGCCACACACAGAAAGTGGCACGCGCCCGTGACGAGGAGTTCGAGACGCCCATCCTCCGTCGCACCGAGGGGGTCGCCGACACGGTCCACGACGGCGCGGGGTTCCAGTTCAACTCCATCCAGGAGACGATTGCCGACTTCGTCGAGACGCGCAAAGCGATGAACGTAGACGAGTACGACCACGACGTGCCCGCCGAAGACCACGGTATCGTCGACTACTTAGAGACGCTCCGGCGCGGGGCGTACCTCGCCCCGCCGCGCGAGAAGTGGGCACTCCCGGTGGTCTGAGATGCGAACGGGCATACTCACCGTTGCAGTGGTGCTGCTGGTCGTCCTCGCGGGGTGTACGGCCGGGGACGCCTTCGGGACCGACGCGCCGGAGTCCGAGGAACCGCGGCTTCAGTTCGAGAACGTGACGGCGTCGTCGGGGCTCACCTACGAGGCGACCGGAAGCGGCGTGGGGAGCGGCAACTCCGGCGTGTACACCGCCGACGTGAACAACGACTCGTGGACGGACGTACTGGCTATCGGCGGCGCCGGCCCGATGCTGTTCGAGAACCACGAGGGCCAGTTCGCCCGGAGCGACGCCTTGCCGTCGGTGGAGGGCCCGGTCAAGAGCGCGGCGTTCGTCGATGTCGAGCGAGACGGCTATCCCGACCTGTTCCTGTTCACCCGCGACGGGGCAGTCCACGCGTTCCACAACGACGGCGGGACATTCGAACGGGCCGACTACGGCCTCGGGAGCCTCACCTACCCGCTGGGGGCGACGGCCGCGGACTACGACGGCGACGGCGACACGGACCTGTTCGTCTACCAGTCAGGGTCGTGGCGCGACCGGAAGCCGGCGGGCTACTTCAACCTCGAGACGACCATCGACTCGGACAACGGGAACCCCAACTACCTCTACGAAAACGTCGGCGGCGAGTTCCGCCGGGTCGACAGCGACGACATCAGCGGGGACCACTGGAGTCTGGCCGCGAGTTTCGTCGACCTGACCGGGGACGGCCGGCCGGACATCCACGTCGCCAACGACTACAACAACGACACGGTGTACGTCAACCGCGGCGACGGCACGTTCGAGCAGCGGTCGCTGGGCGGGGCGACGGCCCGCAACGGGATGTCCTCCGAAGTCGCGGACATGACGGGCGACGGCCGCCCCGACGTGTTCGTCTCGAATATCTGGTTCCCAGACCTGCAGGCGAACATGGACGAGGAGCGCTACGACCGCCTGAAACGCCTGCTGGAGTTCGTCATCCACTCCAGTCGGACGAAAGGCAACACGCTCCTCGTCAACGGCGGCGACGGGACACTCACCGACCGCGCCGACGACTTCGGCGTCCGTCATGGCGGGTGGGGGTGGGCCGCCAGCGCCACCGACTTCGACAACGATGGCGACCGCGACCTCGTCCACACGACCCAACACGTCATCAGGGTCAACCAGAGCGACCCGGTCTACACCTATCCGATGGTGTTCCAGTCGACTCGCGGGTCGGGCGACCCCGGGTTCACTCGAGTGAACAAGACACAGAACGGAATGGAGGAGACCGACGGTCGAGGGCTGGCGACGCTCGACTACGACCACGACGGCGCACAGGAACTCGTGGTCGCCACGTACGACGACCCGTTCGTCGTCTACGACAACGCGGGCACGGCCGAGCGTAACAGCCTCCAGTTCCGCACCGTCGACGAGAACGGTGCAACGGCGCTCGGGGCCGTCGTCACCGTCACCGCTGGCGACAGCGCACAGACGGTCGTCCAGACGGCCAACGTCGACTACCTCTCCCAGGATTCGCGTGTCGAACACGTCGGTCTCGGACACCACGAGACTGCGACTGTCCGAGTCCGGTGGCCCGACGGCACCGAACGTCGGTTCGAGGGCGTCGCGGCGAACCAGCGACTCCGCCTGACGAAATCCGGCCTCGTCGTCGTTGCACGCACCGAGTCAGACGAGTAGGGCCGTTTCTTTCGACCATCCAAAAATATAAATGGTCGTGGTAGAATCGTTCTCAACATGCAGTCAAAAGGCGAGCAACCCCTGTATAGAGACGAGACTGTCTCGACTGCGAAACGCGTCGACGACCTCCTCGAACGGATGACGCTCGAAGAGAAGGTCGGGCAACTCGTCGGGACGTGGGCCGGACACCTCTCGGAGTTCAAGGACATCGACGACGTCGCAGACGAGATACGGGACCACAACGTGGGCGCCGTCGCGTCGTTCGGCTGGGGCGGTGCGGTAGACAAGCGTCTGGACGACATCGTCGAACACGTCAACCGCCTGCAGGAGGTTGCGCTCTCGGAGACGCGACTCGGGATTCCGATTCTGTTCAACGTCGACGCCGTCCACGGCCACGCGTATGTCGCCGAGGGGACGGCGTTCCCCAACGGTCTCGGGGCTGCGGCGACGTGGGACGTCGACGCCGTCGAACGGGCCGCCGACGTCACGGCGACGGAGGTACGTCGGACCGGCGCTCACCAGAACTACTCCCCGACCTGTGACGTCGCTCGGGATCCCCGCTGGGGTCGTACGTTCGAGACATTCGGCGAGAGTCCCTACCTCTGTGCGAAACTGGCGGCCGCCAAAGTCCGTGGCTATCAGGGCGACGGCATCGAGGACCCGTCGTCGGTCGTCGCCACGGCGAAACACTTCCCAGCCTACAGCGAGCCCGAACGCGGCGAGGACGCCGCGCCGGTCGAAATATCGGAGTACCTCCTCCGCAACGTGTTCCTGCCGTCTTTCCTCGACGTACTGGACGAAGACGTCGAATCGGTGATGCCCTCCTACAACGCCATCGACGGGGAACCCTCCCACGGGTCGCGGCGGTACCTCACGGACCTGCTCCGTGGCACACTCGGCTTCGACGGGACGGTCGTCTCGGACTGGAACGGCGTCCGGATGCTCCACGACGACCACAAGATAACCGCGGACCACCGGGGATCCGTCCGGCAGACCCGAGCGGCCGGTCTCGACATCGCTTCGGTCGACGCCATCGACCACGCCGAACACCTCGTCTCGCTGGTCGAGGACGGAGAGGTGGCCGAGGCCGTCGTCGACGAGAGCGTCGAGCGAGTCCTCGAACAGAAGTTCCGACTCGGGCTGTTCGAAGACGCCTTCGTCGACCGGAGCGAAGCGCGGGACGTCGTCGGGGCCGACGCCCACCGTGAGGCGTCCCTCGACGCGGCCCGCGACTCGATGACGCTCCTCCAGAACGACGACCTCCTGCCGCTCGAAGACGACGCCGACGTCCTCGTCACTGGCCCCAACGCCGACGACGTCGTGCACCAACTCGGTGGCTGGAGCGTCCCCGAGCCCGAGGGGACAGACGTGGTCACTCTCCGTGACGGCATCGCGGACGCCACCTCCGGTGACGTCGTCTACGAGCAGGGTGCGACGATGAACGACGCACTCGACGTGGACGCGGCCGTCGAAGCCGCCGAACACGCCGACGTGGCCGTCGTCGCCGTCGGTGAACCGTGGTACCTCCACGAGTTTGGTCCCACTGTCGACACCGGCACGGAACCGGACGAGTTCCCCAACCGCCACACGCTCCACCTCCCCGACGCCCAACGGGACCTCGTCGAGGCGATTCACGAGACGGGGACGCCAGTCGTCGGCGTCCTCGTGACGGGCCGCCCACTCGTCGTCGACTGGATGGCCGACAACGTTCCGGCCATCCTCATGGCGTACTACCCCGGAACGATGGGCGGGCAGGCCGTCGCGGAGACACTCTTCGGCGAGAACGACCCCAGCGGTCGCCTCCCCATCTCGATTCCGAAGTCCGAGGGCCACCTCCCGACGCGGTTCAATCACTTCCCACACCCCACGCCCATCGGACAGGAGGAACACCCCTCCTCGTACGACCCGCTGTTCGAGTTCGGCCACGGCCTCAGTTACGCCGAGTTCGAGTACGGCGACGTGACCTTGACCGAGTCGACAATCGGTCCCCACGAGACGACGACAGTAGAGGTGCCGGTCGAGAACGTCAGCGATCGGACCGGTACCGACGTCGTACAGGTCTACGTCACCGACCACGCCAGTTCACGCGTGACGCCGGTCCGCGAACTGCGTGGCTTCGACCGTGTCTCTCTCGATGGAGGCGAGGCGACGACTGTAGAGGTGGTACTCGACGCGACAGAACTCGGGCGCGTCGACGAGGACGGCGAGCGACAGACCGTACCCGGCACTTACACCGTCTGCGTCGGCGACCAGGCACTCGAACTGACCGTCGAGACGACCTACGCCTGATCGGCGTGCTCGAAGGAGACGGCTTCGAGCGTAATCTTCTGGGCCTCGAACTCCTCGAACACCGCTCCCCACCCACCGACCGACACCTCTTCCGAACCAGTGTCGACCCAGATGATGGAGTACGTCGAGAGTCGCTCCAGAGACGGCGACTCGTTGACGAAGACGTTGGGATAGTAGATGTCCGTGACCGTCCCGGTTATCTCCCGCCGCTCGCGGGTTTCCGTGTCTATGCCGGCGACAGTGACCGCGACCTCCGCCCCGTCGAAGTAGATCGTCGACACGTCCCTGATGAACTCCTTGAGGCTGATGTAGGTCTTCGGCGTCTGCTGGTCCGGCAGGAGTGGATCCCAGGAGTACCAGAGGCACGTCTGGAAGTACCAGTGGTTGATGAACGAGAGGATGTTGTCGTTGATGAGGATGCCGTAATCTTCTTCGGACCGAGAGTTCGGAGCGAAAAACGTCTGCGTGCGGTCGAGGACTGCCAGAAACGGCCCCGGTATCTTCACGACGTGTATCTCGATACCCTGTCCTGTACGATCCCAGTCCTCGCTCAGGTCCTCTAACCCCGGCTCGTAGTAGACGGCGACGTGGACCACGACGCCCCGCTCTGCGGCTTCGGTGAGTTCGGCCTGCAGGGACTCGAACTGGTCGGCCGTCAGTGCCACCTCGATGCCGATTTCCGCCTCCCGAATCTGGTTGCGCGTGTGTTCGAGGACGGTGTCCGCGTGTTTGACGACGCCGACCCGATGGTCGCTGAGGTCGGGTTGGTCCCAGCGCTCTTCCAGTTCCTCGGCCGCGTTGCTGAACAGTTCGCCCCGTTCCCGCAGGTGTGTGAGTATGTCCACCGGATCCGACGGTTCGGCGTGGAGCCGGTCGTGGTCGATGGTCTCGACGAAGCCTTTCGACTCTAGCGACCGCAGCGTGTCGTACACCTGTGAGGTCGGGATATCGGACTTCTTCGCGACGTCGACCGCCGGGAGCCGGCCGTAGTCCACGAGGGTCAGATACGCTTCTGCCTCGTAGTTCGTGAGGTCGGCGTTTTCTAGCGCGCGTTTCAGGGTTTCACGGTCCATGTACGTCTTCTGGGACCCCGGGTATGAATGTCTAACGCACGAATCCGTGAAATGTATATGATTCCAAACACGCCAGACATCTCTTTGTACCCGGCCAATACATAATAGTAGTAGAGAACGATAGAATACTGGAAGACGGTCTTGAAGGCCATCTACAGCCCCAAAATCCGGGCCTAGGAATAACGAGCCGAGAAAATATACGAAATATGTCACAACTGAACTGAGCGTGTAACGACCGTACAAATATTTTCTACGACAGTACTGACGGCTTCAATGCCGCTGAGTGGCGCTCTGACGACTGTATCGCTGTCTCGGGTAGCCGGCGTCGTCAACTTCAGGATAACAAGGGTACGTATGGTATCTCAAAGCTGTTCGCCGATGCTGTTGGCAACTCAGCGGCCTCGAGGGTCCGACGGCACTCACACTGTCTGCCCATCGCGTGACACGCCGTGCGAATCGTGGGTTCCTACCGATTTCGTTTCGGGCTCTATCTGCAATTTTGGAAGCTGATTCGTAGAAGAGTTCTGATTCGACAGCAGAGAAATCTCTGGATACTGCGATATACTCAAATAACTCGACAGTGAAGAGAGATATACACCCCGAAAAGAAAATATCGAACTCAACTATCCTAATACGGAACTCAATAACTTCACTCAAAATCAAAAAGTCAACTATGAACACATAATTGGCGTATACTGTCCCATCAATCAGAAAAAGAATTGATCTCTCTCGTAATAAGAATCGCTCGGTCACTACTATTGTAACTAGAGACGGCATAGCGGGTTGGCCGAGACGACCCTCCAGCATCTTCGAGAAGTGGGACCGGGTACGGTCGGGTCGGTGCCGAAGAAACGTCGATCATCTGAACCGAATACCGAGGCTGCAGCAGGCCACCGCCTCTGTCCAGAACGACAGCACTTCGCTGAAAACTGATTACGTCCTGCGGAACTCGAATCCACTCGGGGTAGACTCTCGTCAGGCCGAAGCCGACGAGTTCCTTCCCATGTCGCTCTCTTTCAGACCCTTTCGGTTACGGATCCTCCGCATGTCAACCGGAGCATTCGATTAGTGTATCGCCGAGGTCGGCATCGCCGCCGCCAGCTGCTCCGGGACAACCGCCGAATCGCCCTTCGAAGCGTATTATCGGAAACCGTGAATCGATACAGTGGCAACAGTGGACACCGGATTGAGACTGCTCCACCACGGGGAGAAAGGCCCCGACGAACACACGGTCTGGCGAGAGATGATCGGGCCGGCGTCGCCGACGTCGTCCGGGACGCCCGATGCCCGGATCGACCGGTTCCGTGAGGATCAGTTCGTCACCCTCCCGAACGAGGCCTTGTCTGAACTCGAGGAACGGTACTGCGTGATAACGCCCAGGGACTCTGACCAACCGACACGACCGTGGGCTCGAAGTCCGTCAGGCGCTCGACGACCCGACGACCGTCGATGACCCGATGACAGTCGACGAACTGGCGGCCGGTCTGGGACCAGGTACAACCGACGTCCGAGGCCAGATTGCAGATCTCGAAGCGGTCAACCGGGTCAGGTGAGATGGCGAGACCGCTCGACTAGTGGAGTGAACCGACTCGGTGTCAAGTGGAGTCACTCGGTTTGCTCCAACTGTAGAGCGCCGACTCGTTCTGTCGACGCCGTCGCCGAGCGACAGGGAAGACAGACAGGGGGCCGAACCCGGGGGCTTCCACACGGCCACGTGGCCCACGAATCAGAAGCCAATCGCGGGAACTGAGCCTGTCTGTCGACGTCGACTTCACCCACCAGGGGACCGCGGTCCTCACACCCACACACCCTCATGCTTCAGCGCACCTGTCTGTCGACGTGACGTTGACCGCACCGAACCCCCAGTAGGCCGCGGTGCTCACACCTACTGTCCATTGCCTACGCACGCTCGCCTCTCGAACCTGTTCAGGCACCTCCCATGTCCACCCCGGTGCAGCCGGACTGCCCGTTCACTCTCACCTGGCTGGTGGACTGTCGGTCCTGTCTGTGCCCACTCTCTCGACGGCTGTCGCCGCTCATACCGCACATGGACCTATCAGATTCTACTAGATACCGCCCACATACCGCATGGTGGGATTCGCACCAGTCTCTCACAGTCGAATCAGTCTATGCTCTCGCTCTCGTGGACCCCCCTCCTAGTTCTCCGCAAGGGGGGTGGGGGCCCATATAGTGTCGTTCGGGGCAGATAGGGGGGAGGTAGGGTGCTGGCATCATGTGGTTTTGGGTAGGGTGCTGGAGGGGTATGGTGCTGGCACCATGTGGTTTCGGGTAGGGTGCTGGATAGGTAGGGCTATGGTATGAGGGGGTGTGCGAGAGGGGTAGGGTGCTGACATGATGTAGTTTTGGGTAGGGTGCTGGAGGGGTATAATGCTGGCACCATGTAGTTTTGGGTAGGGTTCTGGGTGGGCATAGTGCTGTCACCATGTGGTTTCGGGTAGTGTTTTTTCATACTGTGGTGTCAACACCAGAGGGGTGAACGGGGCTGTTGCCTTGCTGGTGTTGGGTGGTCTGGTGCCCCTCTACCACCCCACCTATCAGGCAAGTGATATAGATTTGGCGCGGGTTGTTCACGAGGCTGGTCAGGTGGTGTTCCCGTGGAACTGGCGGGCGGGCTGTTTCTCGCTGGCCGTCGGTAGTGCTGTCCTCGGATCCGGAAGGCGCGGCCTGTTCGTCGGCCTGCCCGGTGTCGCCGTCAGCGCCGGGGCCAGAGTCTTCGCCACTCAGTAGGGCTTGAAGGGTTTCTCTGAGTTGGTCGCAGCGTTCCTTTTTCGGGGTCCATCCACAGGACCCGCATTTGAGACGTCTGTCGGTGATGGTCTCCGTGGTTGGGTCGACGGTCTAGCGAAGTACCGTCCCTACTCTAAATGTAGTCCCCCTTTCAGTGCCTCTCCTAAGTGTCCGATGAGTAGACTCCGCCAGAGCTACTGTAACTGTCCTCACTGTCGGTCTCACGCTGGAGCAGTTCTTCGATACCCTCCTCGAAGAGCACCTCAGCGAACATTGTCGCGCGGTACGAATACGCAAGCGCACCTTCGGTCCGATTCTTCGCTCGCGTCTCGACCAGGCCGACGTCGGTGAGTGCCTGCAGGTGTGACTCTAACGCGTCTGCCTCAGTGTCGAACGCTGTTTGGAGCGTCGATTTCGACATTTCGCCGTGCTGGATGAGATACCGAACGAGTTCGAACTGTGATCGGGTACTCAGCACCGCAAGCATTTCGAGATAGGCTTCGAGGGTGAGGACGCTGTTCTCGGGTAGCACGTTCTCGGGCTCTGGTGGCTTCTCACCGGACATCGACATGCGTTGATTCGACCCGACTGTTCAAGTGGATTTCTACGCTGGGGTGAACATTCTGACTCTGGACGAACGTGAGGTCACAGGGTTTCGGCGGCGCTATGAGCAGTGTGTCCGCCTAAGGACCGGCGTGCGCTCAGTAGGCCTTCGTCCTATTTGACCGTGGGGCTCCCCCTCTCCGCTAGTAGGCATCTGTCGTGGTGTGTGGCTCCCTTCTCGATAACGTCGGCTCTATTCCCGCAAGTATAAACAGAGAGTGAGGTCGGCATGGTTCAGTAACGTCGTCGGTCTACCAGTATACTGAACAACGGGGGGTGGTTGCGTCGTCTCGCTACCACTACACTGAAACGGGGGTAGATTGCGTCGTCTCACTACCACTACACCGATATCCCGAGGGTTTGCGACGCCGTCGAGCTATCCTGGTTGCACACAGAGGGTGAGTGTAGGGCGACCGTTCAGAACGACGTCGGACTAGCTTATGCTGGAATGTCGTACCGACAAAATTCAGTCCCACCACAGGTGTCACACCTGTCTGTCTCGGGAGCAACCGTTGTGCCGCACTGTCGACATTCGACGATGACGTCCGCTTCGCTGTCTGCGAACAGGCGAGTCAAGACTGTGCGGACACCCATAGATTCGAACGTACCGACAGTACTGATGTAGTACTTCTGGATGCTCGGTGACTATCGTATTCGACAGGCGACGGGGCGTTCCCTGCCAAACGTTTACTATTCCAGCCGTTGGAGGAAGACGTAGCGAATCTACTTCCTCGTCCTATCATCGTGGATCGTGATGCGTCGACACTCGGTCAGTGCCCGGAGTGTACCGAACCTATTCCAGCCGGGTGGGTGTTAGTCGAGTACGAGAAAGACGACGGGACGACTGGCATCTGGGCCGAGTGTCCTGCCTGCGGAGAGGTTGTCTGTCCTGACTAATTTTGGCAATAGACTCAAATGGGTAGACTCTAAGATTTCTAACCAAGAGGCTATCTTAGACAGATGGAGATTCCGACACACCTTCGCAGTTTGTTTACTGCTGATGTTGAGGAGACCGAGGAGTCGCTTGTGATTGAGGTTCCCAAGACAGAGGTTGACGCTGGCGTGATAGACGCTGATGAGACGTATCGGGTTGCGCTTCTCCCGACGGATTCAGAGAATCAGCGGCCCGAGAGTCCATCCCAGTCGGATACCCATGAGGCACCCCAGCCGCCTGTCGAAGAGGGTGAGACACGGCGTGTCGAGATTGAGAATATCGGCGACCAGGGCGATGGCGTGGCACGCGTCGACCGCGGTTACGTCATCATCGTCCCCGACACGGAAGTCGGTGAACGCGTCGCCGTTGAGATAGAAGCTGTAAACCAGAACGTAGCGTTCGCCTCGGTCACTGAACGAATCAGCTACTACGACTGACCTTGTTCTTGATTTATTAGATGAGGCCTCTACACCGGATCTACCACGACTGATAACGAGTTGGGGTAATAACGAACAGGCTGATGCTAATGTGTTCAGCGATGTCTGGAGCGGTCACTACCAGTGTATCATCGCGAGCGATTTTGTTGCCCGAATTGCCGGTACTTGACCAACCGCAGATTCAGAGCGGGTGTAGAGAGAATTACCCGCCCTGTTAGGTGCCTCTGATAGCCCGCAATACATGGTCTGATGCATGTCTCATAGTTTTATTGGCAAAATCGATAATCCACCGGAAATCCCTGAGGATACCCCAGCAAGACATCAACGCCCGGCTATATTCATGTGGCTTCAGACCTGGTTTGAGAGTGTGAGCGTGGTGTTTTCTTCTCGATAGAGGTGTGATTTCGGCTTCCGATCACGCACTCAACGTAGCACTATACCCATCGGTTTAGTCAGCCCAGTGTATGGCTCGGACACAGGTGACAGACTGTACCGAGACCCGAACGCCCGATGGCGACGACGTTGACGAGGACGGACTTGAGTAGATACCCTGCTCAGAAGTCACTGAGGTTCGTATTCATACTATCGTCATTATCGGGATCATAGTCTGGAATCAATGAATCTAAGTTGTAATCATCGAAGTCGTCAATATCTTTGATCATCACGTTTTCATTCGCTGCTCCTTCAATTCGCTGACTCATCATACCTCTATGAGCAGCCTGTAGTTCCTCAGGGGACATATCGAGTTCGAGGAACTCCAGTATTACCCGATCCAACTCAGCTCTTGCGTCAGTCTCACCGCGGACCATTCTCTGACCGGCGTCCTTGATTCGTTCTCTCTGTGAGTCAGACATCAGCTCCGGATTAGGGACCGGGACTGAGGATACTTCGTAGGTGAGCAGTTGCAGTGCGCCGCCACCCTCATGACGACCCCATAACTCAAGCATTATTTTATAAACAGTGGAGTTTAATATATATTGGATGACATCCTCATATCGAGTAACATCTATACATTGAATAGCGTTCGTTGGCGCAAACCCACCAATATTGTCCACGGTGAATACTCTCTCGTTATAGAAGACTGGATGGAGTACTTCAGGAACCAGGAGTTCGCCCAAATTAAACCACGGCGTATTCTGCTCAGAGACAGTCCTCCCCTCTGGAACTCCTTCGTCTTCTCCGTGTTCAAGATACCTTAGCGTAGAATTATATCCATCTTCACGCAATTGCTTTTTAACTTCTTCTGCGAGATTACTATTAGAACGCAACCCAGATCTCTGGGCTTCGACCCCTTTTACATACTCACTGAAGTCGAGCAGATATTGATCTGTCTCTGTCAAGGTCAGTGACTCCATATCCCGAATAGAACGGATAGCAGGCTTCAAGAACCGTTCATCAATATCCCATTGAGAGACTTCCTGCTCATCGAGCAAGAAGAATCCATTATTCCCGGTTTTATTGCCAAATGAAACCTCTGCAAATTCTTCTAATTCTACCATCTTTTTGCTATTTACAAGAGGAATAAATGGGCTCGGACCATAGAGATAATATCCTAATTTTTGTCCACCCTGTTCCTCCAGATGCCGCTGTGGGACACTCACTGTCCGATACTCGTCAGATACCTCGATATCGAACAACTTGTCGTCTGGTACAGAACGTTGATATCCCGCGATAGAAGACAGGTCCTCAGGAGATAGCTGCTCTTTTACACGGATAAAATCAACAACGGATTCCTGGCGTTCCTGTTCGTCCTCACATCGCTCGACGAAGAGTAAGACCGTGTCAACAAGTGCAGTAAATGCTCTATCTGAGAACCCGACTACTGCATGGATCTTTGTTTGGTCGTACAGGAACTCCTGGAAAGACTCACCATATTTTGTAATCAACCATTTCGTTGGAACAATGAACCCGAGACGGCCACCATCTCTCAGGAATTGTATGGCATGTGTGATGAAGTAAATATAGGCGTCTGATTTCTTCGACAGGCTCTTTCTACCACTGTAATAGAGCTTAGAATTATTCCCGGCGAAATCTTTTAGATGAGAGCGGAAATGTTCCTTATTCGGGTACAAGTTTTCCTGGCGGATATATGGCGGATTAGCTACAGCAGCGTCAAAGTTGCCCAGCTCGTCACCGTCGTCATCGCTTCTCGGAATACGTTTGTCTTGTGGGGAGAGTGTAAAGAATGAGTCATTGAAAGTATGCAGCTCACGGGTCTTCTTTTGGATATTCCTCGAAGAGAGGTTAAGTGCCGTTAGATGAAGCGGAAATCGATTAATATCAACAGCAACGATATTGTCGACGATCTCTTGATGAGTCGCTGTTGGGTTTACTTGCTGGATTCGGTGGTATGCCTCAACAGTAAAAGTCCCACTCCCTGATGCTGGATCAAGTACCCGTGGGATATCCTCTGAATCGGGTTCAATGGCCCAGTTACAAATCGCCTCTGCGATATCGGGGTGTGTGTAGAACTGACCAAGGTCCCTACGTTCGCTCTCTGGGATTAGTTCCTCGTACAGTTCACCCAGGAGGTCTTCATCAATTTGGGAGATCTTTTTTGCTTCAATGCTACCCAGGAGATCGACAATCGCCTTCCGGGTTTTTGCATTATGTGGGTAGTCCGCAAATAGCGACGAGTCTTCGTCAAACACTGGCTCATAATCGATTTCATCCTGAATTTCCTGAAATTGTTGTTCGATATGTCGATCAACTCCAGACTCAGAGATCCCATCAACGAGTGAGTCGAGCGCAAAGCCACTTTCAGTCTCGACCGGGTCTGGAGTTTGTTCCCGAACTACCTCGTAGAATAGAATCTTGTTCGAAATTAAGTATGCATACTGTTTTGCAGCTAGAGCGAACTGTTCAGACTTGTCCAAAGAGGAGTAATCGTTCTCAAGGACCCATTCGTCAAATTTGTCTGTGAATGTTGGATCGGTGCCGTATTTTTCTCGAGCCAGTGCTTGAAAAGTCGGCCAAATTGAGGTGTGGAACGAGCGAAGAAGGCCAACAACTCTATCTCGCTCCCCTTGCTTAGGGAGTTCCCCTCTGTTTGTTAGATACTGGACCGCATTTAGAATCGTCGGGATGCGGTCGTTTAGTGATTGATCGTAGAGATCCACATCCCGCATGTTGAGGTAGTAATACGGTATTTCAGCAATTTCTATCTGCCCGCTGTAGTGGAATAAGAAAAAGTCATTGGAGTTGCATGTGGCGAAGTAGTCTACACCAGTTGCATCTGCATAATCTCTGGCTTGTTTGATTACATCAGAATTCAGTGGATAAACACTGTCTTTTTTGATTTCGATAACGAGACTACCTGTCAAGTCAGAGTCGACAAAGATATCTGCCCGCCCACGGTCGTTGTTTTCCTCAATCCTTACTGAATTAAATGGGGAGTCTTCACGATGGATGTAGTCTCGCAATCGAGTGAAAAAGATGCTATGAAACTCTGCTTCGGGTGGCGATTCGCTCATAGTGACCCGAAGTAACTCATCTGTCTTGATACTGTGGGTTGTGTTTGAAATATATAATATATCGACAGACGTCGTCCCATTCACGTGCTGAAACTCGGCTTGCGACGGCGATAGTCGCAGCGTCTGCTCGGCCAGCGCCAGCACCCTTATTCAACACGATACTCTCTCCGCTATCCAGAGCTGGCAGAGTCATTTGCAAGAAAAGCAGAGGCCTACCTGCTGACCCTGAACTCGGCAACACAGACCGAGCGCCACTCAGATTAGCCGTATCGTCGTCACGACCTCCCGTCCGGTCAGTCGCTACCCATATCCAGTCCAGACGCCTTCCATACGCTCGAAACCGCCATCGGACCTGGGCTCTAACTCGACCTTCCGCTTGGGACCGTGCATGGGCTCGTAGACGAAGCCGTCGACGGTGGCGTCGGTCACGCCTCGACACCTTGCACCAGATCGCCGACCAGCGAGTACCTGGGTCTCGAACGATTCGTGACGATGCCGGACCACTACAATCTCGTCTACCGCGAGGGTGAACGGGAGATGTTCTCCTTCCGTGAGAAAGAAGACATCGGTGCCGTCCCGTGGTTGCCGCTCGCAGAAGGATATCTCACCCGTCCCCGAGGTGACATGATGGCGACGACCCGCGGTGAAGTGCTCACCGAGTCGTACGAGGAGTACCGCATGGGTGGCGGCCCAGACGTTAACAAACGAGTTGCGGAACTCGCTGCGGAGAAGGGAGTGACGATGGCACACCTCTCGCTCGCGTGGTTACCTATAGATGCTGACCACCTCACTGGGCCGAAAGCGGGGGTGGCGAAAAGACAGGGGATGACCGAGGGTCTCAATTCCAAGCGGGGAAACTCGCGGTCCTGCTCTTTTGGGATCCTTGGCTTCACTTCGAGTTCTGAATCGAAGTGCTTGTCAGAGGCAGCCGTGATCCCATACTATGCTACCCGGTCACAGGGTATAGGTCTGGCTTTATTCCAGAAAATCAAGACTGGTCAGGAATTGGTGACCAGTTCGGTGCCTGAGAAGGGCGTAGTGAGCCAGGGAGATAGAATTCACCCTCACCAGCAT
Organism: Haloarcula rubra; assembly: GCF_019599465.1. Taxonomy (GTDB): domain Archaea; phylum Halobacteriota; class Halobacteria; order Halobacteriales; family Haloarculaceae; genus Haloarcula; species Haloarcula rubra. The sequence goes on along the minus strand of NZ_RKLR01000010.1, from coordinate 75,593 downwards.
TATTCGTGTTCGTTCGATGGTGTCGTCTTGCCATACACCGAAGCGTACGATGTTGACAGGACTCGGAATTCTCGATAACTGTCTAACCCGTTTTTTACATCCTGTCGGAGAATCACCGAGCGAGAATCGATCAGCACCGCTGCGTCAGAGGTTGCAGTGGAACAGCGATACCCTGATCGGGGATTGCTATGTGCTGGTCGATGTCGGGTGGTCGCCGACCATACAGACGCTCTTGGGTGAGAAATCGAGTGGCCGACGACCGTATCGTGACCTTGCACTCCCGACACAAAAACAGTCGGGGGATACCGAACGGTTTTGCCTGGATTACTCGCTCCGGTCACTCCGACGGTTCACTCGTCTTCTGTGACGACCACGGTCTCTCGACCACCTGTAACGTGCTCATCCACGATAGCCGAGCAACCGAAGGCCGTTCAGCGAGACGAGGACCGTCGAGCCCTCGTGACCGATCACTGCGAGCGGGAGCGGGATACCTCGGAGGAGGATCGTGCTGACCATGAGTGCAATCGCGCCGAAAGCGATGGCGAGATTGATAGTGAGCGTCCGGCGGGTCTTGCGTCCGAGGCCGAGGACGTAGGGAATCTTGCTGAGGTCGTCACCCATCAGTACCACGTCGGCAGTGTCGAGGGCGACGTCGGTCCCCGCGCCGCCCATCGCTATGCCGAGGGTTGCTGTAGCGAGTGCTGGGGCGTCGTTGACACCGTCACCGACCATCGCTACGTTCTCGTGTCGCTCGACCAGTGCTTCGATAGTCGCTACTTTCTCTTCCGGCAGCAACTCCGCTTGGACCTCGTCGATCCCGACCTCGTCGGCGATGCGCTGTGCGACGCGTTCGTTGTCGCCCGTCAGCATGACGATGTGCTCCACCCCCAGCGAGCGGAGCTCGTCGATCATCTCGGCAGCGTCGGGGCGAACGGTGTCGGTGAAGGCGAGCCACCCCAGGACGCTGACCTCGCCGTGACGCTCGCGCGCGACGAGAACGCTCGTTTTCCCCTCCGCCTCTAGGGTTTCGAGCCGGTCGAGGCCCGGTTCGAGCCCATCGATTGCTGCGTCTCCGAGAACGGTAGCGAAGTAACTGCGATTCCCAATGTGGGTAGTTTGGCCTTCGACGTCTGCTTTGACCCCTTTCCCGGCGACTGACTGAAACCGCTCCGCGTCAGCGACGTCGAGTGCCCGATCCGCTGCCGCCCTCACGGTCGCACGGGCGAGATGGTGTTCCGAGCGGGCCTGCACTGCGGCCGCGATGGAGAGCAGTCCCTCCTCGGACAGTGTGTCGTCAACCGTCCCGTCGCGGACGAACACGTCGGTCAACTGCGTGTCGCCCTGCGTGAGCGTGCCGGTTTTGTCGAACGCGACTGCATCGATGCGTGCCGCGGTCTCGACGTGTTCGCCGCCCTTGAACAGGACCCCCTGTCTGCCGCCGGAGGCGATTGCCGAGAGGACTGCCGCGGGGGTCGAGATGATGACCGCACACGGCGAGGCGGCGACCATGAGCGTCATCGCTCGGTAGAAGGTCCCCGTGAACTCGTTCCCGAGCGCGATCGGAATTGCGATAGCTGCAATTGTGAGCCCGAACACGCCGAGGACGTACGGTTGTTCGAGACGGTCGATGAGCCGCTGTGTCGGTGCCTTCTCGCTCTGTGCGCGTTCGACCATGTGGATGAGGTGGTTGATAGCCGATTCGTGGGCCTGCCGCGTGACTTCGATTTCGAGACTCCCGCTCTCGTTGATCGTCCCGCCGAACACCTCGTCGCCGGCTGCCTTCGGAACGGGGACGGACTCGCCGGTGAGCGAGGCCTGATCGACCGTTCCCTCGCCGGACCTAACGACGCCGTCGAGCGGAAGTTTGTCGCCGGGACGGACGACGAACACGTCACCGACCGCGACTTCGTCGATTGGAACGGTCACCTCCTCACCGTCACGCAGGACCTTTGCTTCGTCCGGGCGCATCTCGACGAGCGACTTGATCGCCCGGCGTGAGCGCCCGATAGCGTAGTGTTGGAGCGTGTTCGACAGCGAGAACAGGAAGAGGAGCATCGCCCCCTCGAACGGTGCCCCAATCGAGAGCGCACCGAGCGCAGCGACGATCATCAGCAGGTCGATATCGACCGCGCGGTGGCGGAGCGTCTGGATGGCTCCCTTGAGTCCGTACCACCCGCCGAAGACGTACGCGACGCCGTAGCCGGCCCACATCAGGACTGGCGGTCCGTCAAGCCATCCCGTCGCCAGGCCGGTCACCATGCCGACCAGCGTCAGACCGACGAACACTGCTTCCCGTCTGAGTTCCGAGCGAGTGGTCATCTCGTCGGGTGCCGCGTCGGGGGCATCCTGGATCGAGACGTCACGGTCGCGCACCGCTTCTCGAAGCCGTTCTTCCGAAATGACGTTCTCGTCGTAGGTGATCCGAACGTTCCCCGTTCGGAACGAGACGTCAACGTCGTCGACGCCGGGCCTGTCCCGGAGGTGGCGTTCGAGTGCTCGCGCTCCCGCCTCGCCACGACCGCCTCGACGTTCGATCTGGAAAGTACACGTCGATAGCGGGGGTGATTCAGTAACGGTCACGCGTTCGCTCCATACGGTGTGTGTTGCTTTTGCATTGTGGGTCTGTCACTGTGTCCTCGTCTGACCGCATGCGAACGGGTTCTCGACACTCTGGCGTGGCTCGTGTCCTTCTGGGCTGCACAACTTCGCTGATGATGGTCACGGGGATCCGTGCTCGGCGGGTGACTGCTTCGGAAACGCTCCCGAGGAGCGTACGGTCGATTCCTGATCGGCCGTGGCTACCCATGAGATCTGGTCACTGTCGTGGTCGTCAGCGTTTTCTAGGATCGCTCGTGCCGGTTTTCCGACTTCCGTGACAGTCTCGAGTTCGGTATGCCGTTCGGCCGCGAGGTCGGTGGCCGTCGTGTGAGTTTTGGTGTCTTCTTCTTTCACATTCTCGTGCCAGTCCGCAGCGACTGGTAAGCCCCCAGCCTCCACACCGATAACGGAGTCCACCGGATTGATGACGTAATTCGTGGTGATGGACGCGTCAGGGACGGTCTCGATAGCATATGTGAGCGCACGCTCAGAAAGCGGGGCGCCGTCGAACGCGACGAGAACGTTGTCAGGCATACCAAAACTGTTGGTAGTGGATTGAAATGAACATACTGCTCCGCAGATCGAGTGACGTCGTCCGCGTCGTCACTGCGGTGAAACGCGCCGCCGCAGGTCGCACAGGTCGACACGGACAATGCTCCCTATCGACCCGAGCCAGATCGGTCTAGAGGATATCGGCGAAAACAGCTCACTCTCGAGATGTCTCACGAGGAGGCGATAGACCACGTCCACGACGTGTTCACCGACGCTGGATTTGGCGTCCCAGTCGAGTTTTCACCATCTGAGATGCTCAACGAGAAGGTCGACGCAGGTCGCGACCCGTACTACGTGCTGGGCGCGTGCAATCCCGGAGTCGCTGGCCTCGCTCTCGACGTAACAGATAGCAAAAACAGTGTTCTCATGGCCTGTAACGTTGTTATCTGGGAAGAAGAGCCTGGCCGACAGCGCGTTTACCATGTCTCCATCATGCGCATCGCCCGCCTCATCGGAATAGCGCCCGACAACGAGGAGATGGCAGCCATCGTCGCCGACACCGGCGAGCTCGTCGACGAGATCTTCCAGAACCTCTGATTTCGCTGGCACACGTTTGACGCTGACTACACTGACAAACTCGAAGACGACTAGTAACTGTACCGATTCCCTTGGACAGAAGAACTACCCAGACCACAGCAGGGCTGCGCCACCACGAGACAGGTTCCACCAAACAGCGGCAGTGCCACGAAATCTCGTTTTACGGCCCCCTCTTCTTGTCAATTTGTATGGCTTTGTCAAATAGCCTCTTGTCGCATTGGACCGACGTTCGACTATGGTGTTCCCGATCCGCGTCAACGACGTCATGAGCAGCAGTGAACGTCCAGAATGGCTTGGCTTTCTGTGTCGACGAGAGCTGTCGCTTTGAGCGTCTGAACCCGGTAATTCGTCCGACGGCAGTAGTGCTTGCTCGCGTTTTCGCGGTCGAAAAACGTCGCGTCAATGGCGGCGTGACCGCTCGGCTTGTGCAGCTGCGCCGACAGGCGCAGCAGCACTCGCCAGAGTGCTGTCTTGATTCTGTCAAACCACTTGATTAGCGTGGAGTGGTCTGGGAGATCGGCCGCGTCGAGGCCGATCTCCCCGAGTATTTGTGGCATCTCGCTCAGCAAATCAAGTGCTTCGCGGTAGGATTTTTCCAGATAAACCCGCAGACAGTGCAGCGACACCACCGCATACTCGGCGAAGCCGCCACCCCCTTCGGGGGCGGCGACTTCGCCTCGCTCACCAACAGCATTTTTAGCTAACTGAACGACTTTGCTCGTGAAGCGGGAGATCTTCGACATAGAGCATCAGCGGTTTCCCGCTTCAACTTCCTAGTTCTGACGGTCGAAGCCGACGCTGTCCAGCGATTCACCAGAGCCGTTTCACTCGAACAAACATTCTGAGCGTTTTGCGGCGCATCTCGGCATCGTTGGCTGACGTAGCATCATGGGGAACCACGGTGACGGCGTTCTCGGAAGTATCTCTGTAGTGAGAGGTATCGTCACAACAGACAAAAATGGGACAATATGCTCAGTATGCCAGTGAAAACACTCGAAGAGGCTACCGCGTTAGCCTTCTTCGACCGGTGTCAGAAGTGGTCGTTTGCTCTCGGGTGCGAGGTCGCTCCAGGAGACCGAACCCTGATCGACGATGTTCTCGGGTGTCATAACGGGGTCGCTCAGCACGAGGCCGGCCGTGAATTCCGGTGGGCGAGATTGTTCGGAGGGTGCCGGTGCTTCGCCGACCGGATTCGCACCAGGGCCTGTGGCCGACCCGACAACGATGCTCCCGACCATCCCGAACAGTTCGTGTGGTGCACACATGATGTTGTGCACGCCTTCGGTCTGGAACGTGTACAGCCAGTAGTCGCCGGCGGCCAGAATCGGCGACGAATACGGTGGCACGTCCGATGGCACTCGCTGTGTGTAGCCGAATGCCGGATGATAGGCGTTGATATTGTGGTGTGGGGTCGCCAGATTGAACCGGACCGTATCGCCGACGTCGATCGCGAGCCCCGTAGGTTCGAAGTAGAACTCCGGAATCGGGATGTTCTCGCGTGGTCGGATCTCGAGACTGATAGTGTGATCCGGCTCGACCGGTGGTGATTCATCACTGGTCCCGATGTATCCGAATCGGGGATCGATTGCTTGGCTGTCCGTCTGCTGTGAGGTAGTGGTCTGTTGCATCGTGGTTGTCGTTTCTGTGGATTCGGAGGCATCTGTCGAACTACTACAACCGGCGGCGGCTGGCATTGCTGCTGCGCCTAGTGCAGTCAGCAACCGCCGGCGGGACATCTGTAGGGTTGATGCCCCATCCACCCCATGTGAGTTATCTGCCATTACGGGTTGGGGGATGAGTGGTATATTGATTGATGTGTCGGAACCCTCAATATTAGCAGCTATTGTCAGGTGTACTCTCAGGTCTAAGTACGTAATCGTATCTGTTCTGTCCGTTTTGTGTCTTGCACCAGCGGTATCGAAAGACACTGCCCCAGTAGTCTGCCCTACTCCCGTTGTCGACGTTGGCGACGACCGAGTGCTGATCAAGTGTTCGGTAGCGAATAGACAAGCCACACATTCACACGTTCGAAAATTTGCTGAGACTGTCACCGCTTCCCAGTGACGGTATGGTGACTAGATGGCATGTCTACTGTTCCATCTGAATATTATAGGAGTGTTACACATTACCTAATCGTGCTAACAGTTAACATGGCGAGGTCCGAATTCAGTTTGTCGGTACCGAACGTGCAGCACCAGACGTGATCACCATGGCAACTAAGCAACCGACTGCCGGCGGAGAGGAACAGATCGAACTCGAGTCACGGTTGCGGAATGGTTCTCTGCTGATGGCTCTTGCAGGCGTTGCGTTCATCGGCTACGGCATCGTCTTCCTGATTCTGAATTTCGTGGGGAGTGGCTTCGAACTTGGAGTGAGTACGCTCGGTGGCATGACGAAGGCCGATTTGAGCCCGACGGTGGCATACTACATCAGTCACCTCCACGTTGCGACGGCTGCATTCATCATCTCGACAGGCATCGCAGTCACAGCCCTCTCGTGGTACGGAGTGCGCCAGCAGCTCACCTGGGCGTGGGCGACCGCAGTCGTTGCCGCTGTCGTCGGATTAGGACTCGCGTTACCGATGCACTACACAGCAGACGCATTCGCTCACGATTGGCTGACTCACCTCGGCCCCATCTATCTGGCGACGATAGTCTTCGTCGTCGGCGTTGTGCTGGCGTACCAGGGGTTGCAATCCTCGTAGCTAGATGAGCGTGTCGACAGCCACGGTCGACACGCTCTCGAATTGCCTACGCGGCCCGACGCTTTTGTTTCCGTTCATCGATGGGACGACCCATACCCCGATACCTCGTACGAGACCACCGAGGAAGACTGACCTGTGGATTAATTGATCACAGCCGAACCAGTCTGTGTAGGGTAGTTAGTGTTCAAACCATCGGCTAGATGTTCATTCTGACTCCGTGTTTCCGATGGTGTGAAACCATCGTCTTTCTATTCACCAACGACGTCAAGATATGCGTCGATGATGCAGCTCTTTCGGTGAGCCACGTGGAGATAGATACGGAGATCGTTCTGGGTCTTACATTCCAGTTCGCAGAGAGGGCAATCGAACTTGATTAACTGCTTCAGGTGGTACGTTAACATATGAGGGGAAATACGCATATCGTCCCTCCAAGGAGTAAGGCTCTGATTCGGTACAGATGTACGTCTATCGCGTACTCAGTACTGTGACAGCAGTATTCAGTAGGTCGAGCCAGACAAACACTATCACGGTATCATTTCGATCCTCAACAATATTTGGGGGCTGTCCTCGGTAACCATCACAGACGCACTCTCTGACTCTGAAACTGGGAGTTCCACTCCACAACCGTGACACCGAATCAAACTGAGGGTCTCACCTCCTCCCAGAATCGTGTATCCAATCCGCTGTCCCGTCTCGTTACGACCAAACGACTCTGTACAGTTCGGACATTCGGTGTTTGGGTCTTCGGATGACATTGAATATGCGTGGAGCGTAGTCGTGCCTGGTAAGTCGTAGGACTGTGCTACTCTTCGGAATACTCGACTGTGAAATCGATCTCGTCAGTCTCGAGTTCGACACCAAGCCCCGAGAGACGATCAAGTGCTGCTTTGACAGGGACGAAATCTGGCTTGGTGTAGGCTTGCTCGGCTGCCCACGAATACTGGACTGTCCGATCGGAGTCGATCAGAAAGACTGCCCGTTTGGGTACACACTCGTGATCTTCCCACGATTCGTATCGAATATCGAATTTTTCCGCAGTGGTGGCGTGATAATCACTCAGTAGCGGAAACGTCAGATCGTACTCGTCGGCGAACTCGCGATGGGCGTACGTACTGTCACCAGATATCGCCCACACGCTTAGGTTCGGCGTGAACTCGAACCACTCCGCATCCCGAATTGCACAGAGTTCTGTCGTACAGACTGGACTGAAATCGAACGGATAGAAGAGCAGTAGAACGGCCCCACCATCCGACGTAGCGACCTCTAGGTCGAGCGTAGTCGTCTCCTTTTCAATAACGGCTGGCAGTTCGAACTGTGGGGCTTGCTGACCCTCTGCAATCATTAATATTATGTCAAGTACTACAAACACATATCAATTATGGTAACAACAATTTTTCATGGATCACAATCAGAAATTGTCGTGACAACCAATTTGTGAGTATAAATATATGGCATACGCTCGTTAGATCTGGTAATGGGTAGGAGGCCGCCGTCATGGCAGGTTGTGCAAGCAGTTGCAGATGCAGAAAACACAGACCCATCTGATCTCCCGACCCCACTTTTCGAGACGATTGATACAGAGGCTCTCGATCAAATATTCGATTCGCCACAAGACAATCGGACAATACACTTCGAGTATCTGGAGTACGAAATCACTGTCACAGCAGGCGGAGACGTCTCCGTTAACCGAGAGTGATAATCGGTCACACCAACACGTGGTCCGAACTTCTCGGTTGCGCGTTCGACGAACGCGAGGACACCAATCACTGAGCGTCTCACAAGGCGTCTCGGCCGGCACGAACCTCTCGGCAGCGTCGGCTAGGTCACCTCACGCGGAATAACGACCACCGTGCGCCCAGAGTTGTACCAGAGTCGGCAGCGGTGTCGCCGTCGACGTCGGGAAGCAGTCCGAACGATTCGGTGAACAGTAGGCGTACGACTGAATCAGTAGAGCGCTCGTACTCGATTATTCAACGAACTTGACGCCAGTAATTTCAAATCGAGCGCCACCGGACTCGCTGTCAGTCACTTGAACGTCCCAGCCGTGTGCCTCAGCAATTTCCTGGACTATGTTGAGACCAAAGCCAGTCCCATCGTCTAGGGTGGTATAGCCAGCCTCGAACACTGTAGCGCGCTCGGCATCGGGAATCCCGGTTCCGTCGTCGGCAACGTAGAACCCACTTTTGCCGTTTAAGCCGCCGACTGTAACAGTAACGTCGGTGCCCCCGTGTTCGACTGCGTTACGGAACAGGTTCTCTAGCAGTTGTTTCAGTCGGTTCGGGTCGGCATGGATCGTCTGGTGGACTGCAGTGACGAGTGTCGCATCCGCCGTTGCGACATTTTGCCAGCAGTCTGTGGGTATTTTTGCGAGCGTGACTGATTCGGTCTCATTGACGCGGTTGCCCTCTCGGGTCAGTTCTAGGAGATCGTCGATCAGCGTGGCCATCCGCTCGTGTGCGTCGGCCACTCCATCGAGGTAGTCACTGTCGCACTCAGCGCGTGCTAGGTCCAACCGCCCTTGGGCGACAGTCAACGGGTTCCGCAGATCGTGCGAGACAGTATCCGCGAATTTTTCCAACCGCTCATTTTGTTGTTTGCGTTCCCGCTCCTGCTGTTTCCGCTCGGTGATGTCCCGGACGACACAGATGAGTCCACCGCTGTCGGTCACAGTCAAGGAGAGCTCCTGTGGGAACGTACTGCCGTCCTTGCGGGTCCCGACCGCTTCACCCCGCCAGCTCCCATTCTCGTACAGTTCTGGCAATATTTCTGCCTCCAGACGATCACGCTCGTCCTTACCGTAGCACATCTGCCACGTCTCCCCGAGGAACGCATCTGGCTCCTCGTATCCGTAAATATCCGCATGTGACTGGTTCACGAAGACGTACTCGTCGTCTGCGTCGAGAATCGCCATCCCGTCGATCGACGCTTCCATCGCGGCTGACCGTACCTCCAGTTTCCGCTCGTGCTCTTTCCGCTCGGTCACGTCGATGTGTACACCGACCAGCCGCTCCGGATTATTGTTCTCGTCGTAGACGACGTAGCCGCGCGATCGAAGGGTCCCGTACGTGCCGTTCTTTTTTTCGAAGCGGTAGGTCTCATCGTACCTAGTCGCCGGATTCTCGACGGCCCGGTCTACTGCTGCGAGAACGCGGTCACGGTCGTCGGGATGAATTCGCTCCCGCCACCAGTCGGCACTGGTCTCGATGGCCGACGAATCGTATCCAAACATCGTAAGGTACCACTCGTTGCGAGTGACCTCGTCGGTTCGGAGGTTCCAGTCGAAGAACGCGTCGGTGGATGCCCGTGCTACCAACTGGTGCTTTTGGTGGAGGTCTTCCTGGGCAGTGATATCTTGGACGGTACAGATGAGTTCATTTCGGTCGGTCGCAGCGACAGTGTGGTCTTCGAGGAAGATACTGCCATCGGCGCGCAGTCCCGTCGTCTCCCCGTGCCAGATTCCCTCTTGCTCGACGGTGGGAAGTATCTCGTCGTGAACAAAACCGACTTCCTCAGCAGGGTAGATAAGCTCCCAGTGCTCGTCACACATCTGCCCGGGGTCATAGCCATACAAGTCGGCATAGGCCTCGTTCACATAGATGAAGTGGCCATCGGCATCGAGGATACTGATACCCTCGCGTGCGGTTTCGATAGCGTCAAGCTGGCGCTGACACTCTCGATTGGTGCGGGCGCGTTCGACGGCGTTGTCGATGCGGTTTGCCAGCATCGCATACTGATCATTCCCCCGTTCTTTCTGGACGTAATCGGTGACACCGGCCGATATAGCGTCGCTTGCGAGTTCCTCGCTGCCCTCTCCCGTGAACAGAATGAACGGCAGGTCGGGATACTCTTCGCGAACGACATCAAGAAATTCGAGGCCGTTTTGGCCAGGCATATCGTAGTCGGACACAACGCAGTCAAATTTCTCGTTGGAGAACCGATCGAGTCCCTCGCTGGCGCTGGTCGCTGTTGTGACCGTGAAACGGTCGTCTTCACGCTCGAGCATCTCGGCCGTCAAGCTCACCATTCCCGGGTGGTTATCGACGTGTAGAACGTGAAGATTTCCCGTTTCAGTCATGATCCATGTGGTGACATTTTCGTAGGCGTGAATAAATCCGAGGTGCCAGTTCGCAGAAGAGATAATCAAGTGAGTCACTAGGCTGGACACAGGCCGGTGTTCGATAGGAGCATTTCACATCCGAGGGGTAGTCCTGCACACTGAGCAAGTGTACCAATCGGTTAGTGTAATCCAGACGACAAGATTAAACCGCAACTTGCACAATAATAGAAAATTCTCGCTCATCAAAAGGACCTTCTGTGGATATGGGGATAGCAACAAAAACGAGTACCATACCCACACAGTACACGAACCGGCCGACAGTACGGTTCGGTGTGTCAAAAATAGCGAGACAGTTCAGGTATGAGTCCTCTCGGTTACCACTCCTCCCGTGGCGGAAACTCTTCACCACAGCGCGGACAATATCGCATCGGTGCGCGCCATTCCTGGCCCTCTTTTCCAAACGTAATTTCTCGCCCACAGTTCGTGCATGCTATCTTTGACATCGTGGTCCTCGTAGAGTCGTTGCCACACCGACGACCGAACATATCTCTACTGTTCAGACATATTAATGGTCCACATAGTTCAGGATTCACGATCGCGAGTAGGACGTATCTATTCATTTCGGCCCGCAGTACTAAGGGTATGTATTGTGACCTTTCAGATATGCCTCACGAGACGACTGCCCGATTAGCAGAATACGCCCACAACAACGTGAATGACGCGTTGCGAACCATCGCTGTCGTGTACGAAGGCGATTGCGAGGTCCTATACCTTCGAGACGACCTCAAAGGCGAGTACACGGCTGCCGAGTACAAATCCGTCGTCGACTCGTTCAGAGTGGTCCCAGAACTGACCAGCGATATGACTTCGGAGGCTCCTCTCGGGAGCAAGCAATGTCTCATCCACTACCACGAGAAGGCGTTCGTATTCCAATTCCCACACGAAGCGTGTCACAGTCTCCTCTTGAGCGTCGAGCCAACTGTTGGCTCTAGACTCCAATCCTTTATCAACGGTTGTCAGCAGCGGCTTTGAGTAGAGAAAATCGCCGTATATGAAATTAGTGACATTTGTGGAGATGCTAATTGTGACTTGCGGAATTGGGTGCGTCGGGCAGTGTTTCGAGCTCAGAGCGTTGGCCGACGCCGACCATCGCTTCCGCGTCGAATTCGTCTTCGGGTATGTCTAGGGTTTCACTGATCTGCCCCCACTCGAAGCTAGCATCGGGTGAAGGGCCAAGTCGCGAAGCGTTTTTCTAGAGCAATCTCGCTCGGTTTGCCCTATCCTGATCCTCGAGTTCACCGGAAAAATAGCTGTTTTGTATTAGAACTGAGGAACGAGTGATAAGTCCATAATCAAATTCTGTTGTCATATATCCGAGTTCCGTCGATGGAATATTTTAGCTTACCCACCTTACTTTGCATACCCTGTCAGGGCGTCTATTGAGGGTGAGGCTTATCCGTGAACTCGGCTTCAAATCCTTGAAACGGAAGTTGTCGACCGGTGATTCGTCGGGGGCCACTCAAAATTATTTAACAGTGGCGATCATATTAGTGTCCTAAGGAATCGTCTGAAAAGCAAATGCTAACTCATAATCTTCGCTGGAGTCCGTTATCGGCACTGTCACAAACAAGGGGAGCATTCCTGTGGAGTATGGCACTCGCCCTCGGTTCTTATTGGAGAATGGTAGGACGGCGGTTGTCTTGGTTACCGGTGAGTAAGTCGTGAGTGTGACCTGTACAGCGAGGAGCCACAATGAGCTCTGACTTCGTCGACGCTGTGGAACCGTTAGAGTCAATACCTGTTCTTCACGTGGATGATGATCCGGACCTCGCTGACCTGACTGCGACATATCTCGAGCGCGAAGACGACCGCTTTGACGTGACAATAGCCACGAGTGTTGCCCAGGCAGTTAACCTCCTCCAGGACCAACAGTACGTCTGTGTTGTGTCTGACTACGACATGCCAGAACAGACCGGCATCGAATTTCTCTCGATCGTCCGGGAGGAATATCCTGACTTGCCGTTCATTCTGTACACAGGAAAAGGGTCAGAAGAGGTCGCCAGCGAAGCGATCTCCAGTGGCGTCACTGATTATCTTCAAAAAGAAACCGGATCAGGACAGTATACTGTACTCGCCAACCGAATCATCAATGCGGTTAATCAACAACACGCTACGGCGGCACTTCAGGATAGTCAGGAACGACTCGCGCTACTCATCGAACAATCACCGATCGGTGTGCTGGAGTACAACGAAGAGTTCGAAATCGTTCGCCTGAACGAGACCGGAGAGTCAATCCTGGGGTACTCAGAAGAAGAACTGCTCGGAGAGACTTGGGAGCAGATCGTGGCCGAGGACAGTTATGAGAATGTCGATCGTGTAACTGATGACCTTTCCCGGGCTGAAGGCGGGTTTCACAGCATCGATGAAAACGTTCGGAAAGACGGTACCCGCATCTACTGTGAATGGCACAACCGAGTCATCACAGACGCTGACGGTGACGTTGTAACGATCATCTCGTTATTTCAGGACATTACAGATCGTAGAGAGCGACAGCGAGAGCTTGAACGACATAAATCCTACCTGGAAGGATCAACTGACATCATCACTGTAGTAGACGAAGCTGGTCGAATCCAGTATCAGAGTCCATCAGTCACGCGTATTCTTGGGTACGAGGCAGGAGAGTTACTCGGTGAAGACGCGTTCGCGTATGTTCATCCGGACGATACGGCGACAGCTTATGCGGCCTTCGAACGTCTTATTACAAGTTCGGAGCAGCGGGTCAGCGTTGAGTTCCGGTTCCGGACAGCCGACGATGAGTGGCGGTGGCTCGAAATCAGAGGGACGGACTACCGAGAAAGGCCAGACATCGACGGTATTGTCGTCAATAGCCGGGATATCACGACACGGAGACAGCGGGAGCAAACACTTCGACAAACCACGGCACGGCTTGAATCTCTGTTTGATGAATCACCTGACATGATAAATGTACACGACATGGACGGAAATATCATCGATCCAAACCCACGTCTCTGTGAGCAGACTGGCTATACAGAGGCTGAACTCAAGGAGATGAAAATCTGGGATCTCGATCAGACGATCGCTCCCGATGAAGCAAGATCTCTCTGGGCGGGGATGGAGCCAAACACCCAAACAAAGGTAACGGGCCAATTTCGGCGGAAAGACGGGAGTGAATTCCCTGTTGAAATACACATCAGACGGCACGCTATCGATGGTGAGCAGCGGTTCATCGTCATTAGTCGGAATATCTCGGAGCAGAAGCAAAAAGAACGACAGTTGAAGGAGTTTGCATCCGTGGTCAGTCATGATCTTCGGAACCCGCTAAGTGTGGCAGACGGGCATTTAGAGCTCGCCCAAGAGACGTGCGACAGCGATCATCTCGACAAGGTTGCACAGGCGCATGACCGAATGGACGGGTTGATCGAAAATATCCTGACACTGGCACAGGAAGGAAAACAGGTAAGCGATATTGAAATCGTATCTCTCGGCTCGATTATGGCGAACTGCTGGGAAACTGTCGATACTGCTGACGCAACGCTACGAACCGTTACTGAGTCACGGATTCACGCTGATCGAGAGCGGCTCAGACAACTCCTGGAGAACCTTATTCGGAACGCCATCGAACACGGTGGCAACACTGTCACTGTTACTGTTGGGGATCTGGATGATGGCTTCTATGTGGCGGATGACGGACCCGGCATTGAGACTGACGATCAAAACGTAGTTTTCGAGGCGGGATACTCGAGTACAGAGGGTGGAACAGGGTTCGGATTGAGTATTGCACGGCAAATTGCAGAAGCTCACGGTTGGGAGCTCTCTCTCACAGCAGGCGAGGATGGCGGCGCCCGGTTCGAGATCACTGACGTTGAAATTGAAAAATAGTGGTTCTGTTGAAACTATCCACCAGTGACATTTCGGAGAGGTTGTGATGACTACAGAGCGCGTACTCTAATCTGTCGTCTCGGGAACGTTGATCGGGACGAATCCTTTAATGACTCCTGCCGCCAGTGTGACTGATCCCATCCTTGGAAGGCAAATCGTTCGGACAGCCCGTCTCAGTCGTCCCGTGAGGCGGGCCAGTGACGACGTTCCCACACACGTGGGTCTGCTCGTCGGGACCGTATTCCTCAGCAATGTAGGATCCCCATCCTCGGGGCAGATGAGCGGATACTGAACAGCCAATCCTGTAGAATCCTTGAACCGGGTTCCGCAAATCGAATTTGCTCGTCCGTGATCGAACACGCCTACCAGGTCGGCGTCGTACTCGTCGAGGATCGCCTCGTACTCGTCGGCACTATCTTTGTGTCGGCGTCGACCGTCTCCAGCGCCTTGATCGGTGACCGATTCCCTGTCGAATTGCCATTAAAAACGGGATGCTGAATAATGATGCGTCTACTCAGGGGGAGCGTTTCCCCCGCTCCATTCGTGGGCAGGCACCCGGCTGCTCGACATGTGTCCCAGTCAAATCCGGCATTCCGGAGTTTCTCTCGATCTATTTAGTCTTCTTGTCAGTAGCCAGCTAACTGACTAACCAACGCCTACCAGAGGCATATCGATTGTTGGTTAGTTATCCCCCTACACTGTAGCCGTCACGTGCTGATACTCGGCCTGTGAGGGCGTCGGCCGGAGCGTCAACTCGGCCAACGCTAACTCCCGAAGCACTTCGGGCGGCACACCCTCCGGCTCTTGCAACACGGCATCGAGCGTCCACGCGTCGTACTGACTCGCACCAGGTGTGACGACGTCGACGGCGACCGTTGATACAGTGTGCTCGATAGCTCGAGCAGCACGTCGGACCTGTTCGCGCTGTTCCACGGTACAACTCATGCCTCGCCACCTCGGGCAAGGTCGCCCATCAGCGAGCCGTCAACGCGTGGACCGACGTTCCAGCCACGCGTTCGGCGAACATGCTGGCACCCGTCATCGAGCGTAGGACGAGGCGTCTCGTCGAGCCGGAACACTTCGGCGTCGTCGGCCAAGATCGCTTCACGCGGAACGACGGCCACCGTGCATTCGTAACTTTCCCAGTAGTGGGCGGTGTCACCGTCGACGCCGAGAAACAGGCTGGGCGACTGAGTGGGCAGTTGGCGTGCGATACGTTCTTGAGGGTTCGCTTGCGTAGTTGCCATTGGTTCTCACCGGAACCACGCGTCTCGGTGCTCCTACACCGGGGCGATTTCGACGGAAATCGACCAGCGACGCGTGTGTTCCTATTCTAAACTGCGTACCTCATCGGACATAAAATTTTACATACGCAGAAACTATTACCACTCAAGATATGTCCCCTCGACCACGAACATTCTCGAACCAAGATGTGCTCTCGTACATGAAATCCCACGAAAGGTCGTTCTGTACTGCTAAAGAAATATCCGATGAGTTTGGTGTGTCGAGTGGTACTATTTTGGACAGGCTCCACGAAATGAGGCAGCAAGGTGAAGTGAAAACCAAAGACGTGGGTGCTTGTGCGAAAGTCTGGTGGATCGCCGACTAAGAATCTGCTACGCGAACTCGGCCTTCGTCGGTGAGCCAGTAGACAATAGCATTTGCACCCACCTGACGCTCATGGAGGTATCCGTCTTCAACCAACTGATCCAGACGTTTGTTCACGCCTGCTCCAGACATATCCAGCCGGTCTGCTAATTCCGGCGCAGTCACTACAGGTCCACGCGCAAGCGCGACTTCATGTAGGATTTCGTCGTCAGAGACATCTTTCGGACGACCAGCCATTGCTCTCTACTGGAACCGTCTTTGCAAAGTAATCACCGGCTTAAAAATACATACGAATGAATTAGCTTATTCGTAGAAACTTATTTGGTGGCCCAGTGTAAAGCATAGGATAGGTGACGCCCAGAACGACGGCGGCGTCGCACTGAACCCATGACCGACCACCAACCCACCGACGAAGAGTTGCATCGCCCGCCTGCCCACTTTCGTGCACGAATCACCGATTCCCGAACCACCAGACCACGGTATGTTCGCTCACTTTCGTCCATCTTTCGCTCATCGGCTGAGCGGCCCACGAACGCCCCACAGCATGCCATATACGAAAACCGACACGCGAAGTCCAACTTTCCTACACCACCTTTCAGTAGCTTTTCTAGGTCTACCATCGACCCCTCGGCCACGCCCACACAGGGGGGTACCGTATGACGACCTACCATAGTCTGACCGGCTTTCAGCGCGACCTGTTGGAAGCCATCACCGCCGTCGACGACGAGCCCTACGGCCTCGCGCTGAAGGACTACCTTGACGACCGGTACGCCGACCCCATCAACCACAGTCGGCTGTACCAGAACCTCAGCCAACTTGCCGAACTGGGCCTGCTCTCACCCGAGCCACTCGACGAGCGCACGAACGCGTACCGACTGACTGACGCCGGCCGTACCGTCCTCTATCGACACGCTCGCGACCTACAGGCCGTTTGTCCACCCGACGCCCTGCGGTCCGGGAGGCGACGACAATGACGACGACGCTGCCGGAAGTGGGCGAAGTGGTTGTTCTGGAGATGTACGAGTCCGATCCGTGGCTCCTCGTCTGTGCAACTAACGACGATAGCCAGACCATCACCGGGACGCTCCTCGCCGACCTCGCCCACGAGACAGTCCTTCGGATAGCGGCCTCCATCGGTGACCGGCCACGCCGCCGTCGGCTCACCGAAGCCGTTCGTCGAGCCGACCTCACGACCCTCGAGGTTCCCATTCAGGAGTGTCGACACCGGCAGGGCCCCGGCATTCAGGGCTGCCCACCACCTGAGGGGGTCGGCTGACAGTAGCGCCTGAGGGGGACGACGAGCAGCCCGCACGAGCACTGTGTAGCGGCGCCACTCCACCGCGAGCAGCAGCGCTGTGCCCCGAACGACACGCTTGCCCCAGCCATTCACTGCCCGTACCGTGGTCGGGACGCCCGGTTCGATTCCGGGACGGGCACTGTGGTCACAATGCCACGATCTACGACAGCCGACGACGACAGCACCGACGCAGACGACCGAGACAATGCGCTCGCTGAGCACCAAGGAACAGACATCGACCACGCCGACGACGACCCTGCGGACCTACTTGCTGCCCTCGACGACGCGGACGTCAACCCACTCGTCGTGCAGCTCTGTGAGACACTCGTCGGGACCATCGAGGATCTGCAGGAACGCGTCGAGGAACTCGAAGCCCAACGAGAGAAGACCCACGAAATCGCGACCAGTGCCAGCGGCCAGGCGGCGACCAACCAGTCCCGACTGGACGACCTCGAAGAGGACCAAGAAGAGACCCACGAAGTCGCGAAGAGCGCCATCGCCAGTGTCGCCCAGATGGACACCGACACAGATCTGACAGAGGCCGACCAGTCTGGGACCGAGCCGAGTTCGTCGCCGCTGGACTTCTTCGCCAACTGCCGGGAGGCTAAAATCAAGAACGTGTTCGTCGAAGAATCGAACCGACAGAACACCTACCGCGCTATCAAGGTGGCCAAAGCCTGGCCGGAGTTCGCCACCGAACGGACTGACGGCAGTGGCGTGTTCATGACCAGAGACGACGTCGAGACGGCTCTCGTCGGTACACTGGGACGACAACCCCATCGACAGACGGTCGCCCGCGTCTGGGACACGCTTATCGACCTCGGTGGGGCCGACCTCGTCGAGAAACGCCGCTGCATCGACAGTACCCAGGAGGCCACACCGATCCTCGCGATGGACATGGACACCGCTGAAGGGCTACTGGAGAAGCGCTACGTTGGGTTAGATCTGATCGACGGCTCAGACCAGAAAGCGTCCATCGGTGGTGTCACGCCCGTTGTGACGGGGGAACCCGCCTGAGCCCTGTGACAGCGACTGGATAGCCACGCAAACGTCTCCACCTACTGCAGTTGGACGCGGTTGCACGTGCCCTGCCGCCGC
The DNA here is from genome assembly GCF_019599465.1 of Haloarcula rubra. Classification (GTDB taxonomy): domain Archaea; phylum Halobacteriota; class Halobacteria; order Halobacteriales; family Haloarculaceae; genus Haloarcula; species Haloarcula rubra. The sequence goes on along the minus strand of NZ_RKLR01000010.1, from coordinate 57,242 downwards.
CGACGCCCGGCTACGCTAGCCACAGCAACCGGCAGCGCCCCCTTCTGTACAGAGTCGTCGCGTGTGTTCGTAACGCACGCAACGCTCTCGCGCTACATCTCCCCGTCACAACAGGCGTGACGTGTGCAGTGTCCAGCCTGCAGTTTTTACTAGAGCACGGTCGGTGGCATGTCTGACTATCTCGCTCTTATGTAGAACTGCGGAAAGACCCGATAACGAGACAATCAACGATTGACTCGGTGGATTCGCCAGCCAAAGTTAACCAACGCACCAGCCAGATATCCCGAATTGTTGGTTAATCACCAGAGCTCCGGATGCAACACCCATCGGCCATCGACACCGATATCGGCCGTTGCCTACGACGATCCCTGTCGGGAGATTGCCGTGTCCAGCTGTTCCCAGACCATTTCGAACGCCGGCGGGTCACCGGTCAGGTCCGGCAGCGTAGTCTCCCACTGGTGGCTGATCGTTTCTTGTTGCTCGTCCGGGAGTCCGTCGTTCAGATCAACGGTGAGCCCATCGTGTTTGCACTTCGCGTCGAGGGCGGGCCCCACGTCGGCAAAGTTGATCGTGACCGAATCGGTCTCGAGCAGCTGATAGAGGTCGTAGTAGTCACGGGCGGCCCCGCGCTGGTAGATCGCTCGGAGCTTTTCGGCGAAGATCTCCTCGACGCTGTACGCCTGAAGGTCGAATTCGGGCACGTCTTCGTACGCGTGAGAGTGCTGAACAGGGTCGAAGGCGACGTGCTCGTCGACCATCACGTCGATGCTGATCGTGTTGGGGTGGCTGAGGACGGCCCGGTACTGAATGCTGATGTCGACGTAGTGGGTTGGATAGTGGTTCTGCTGGGATTCGTGGTGCTCGCGAATCTCGAATTCGATGCCAGAGCGGTCGGCAATCGTATCGAGGACCGCTTGGAGCTCCTGTTTGGACCCCTGGTACTCCCCTTCGACGCCAAAATCGAGGTCCTCCGAGAATCGCCACGATTGCGGGAAATACAGCTTGGACAGCGCGGTCCCGCCTTTGAACAGGAGGTTGTCGCCGTAGTCGCTCGTGAAGATGCCCCAGAGGAGCCACGAATTGACGTAGTTCTTTTCGGCGTACCCTTGCCGAACGCCCAGTTCGCGAGCGAGAATCCGGAGCCGGTCCTGACTGATCATCGCGATCAGGACTCCGTCGGCTCCAGCATGGCTGGCTCGACGTTGATTCGGAGGCGATACGTACTGTCGGTCGATCCGGTGTCGGGCCGCGTCGGGTCCAGCAGCGAGTACCCACTCGTGAAAGACGCGACGAGTTCCTCGCGGGCGGGGAGGTCGATGCCGAGCTGGTCGGCGAGGTAGACGATCCGCTTGGTCGCAGCGCCGTTGTCGAGGCGTTCGAGGTACTCGCCGACAGTGACCCAGTCGCACCCCCGTTCGTCGGCAGTACGCATCGCGGTCGCAAGTTCCCGAAGGCCTCCACAGAACTCGGGGTGGTCCGCACAGTCGACCAGCGTCTTCTCCAGGCCGCTGACCTGAACGGTCGTGCCCTCGATCGATGTCGGCTCAAAGCCGAAGAATTTCCGCTCGGTGACTGTCGTGACGCGGTACGGGACGCCGTGGATCTCCCGGCTTTGCGCTCGGGTCGGCGTGACGACGTACACCGTCCGGGGGACCTGTTCGATCAGCCCGTGGTGGCTGAGGGCGCTGTAGTAGCCGATATACATCGGCTCGGCGACGTGGGCCGCGATGAGGTACTCATGGGTTGTGTACACGGCCTCCTCGCCGGCAGTGAGTGGAATGATGAGATACGTGCCCGGGAAGAGCCGGTCGAGCCAGCCCTTCTCGGTGAGCCGGGAGGCAATCTCGCGGGCGGTGTTTGGGGGGACCTCCAGCGTCGTCTCGATGTCGTCGACGGAGATGATCTGGTGACCCGCGCCAGCGAGTCGTGCAAGGAGTCGACTTTCTCGAGTCGAGAGGCCCTGGCGTATATTCTGCAATTGTTCTATGGTGCCCATACCTGCGTTTCTTACATAGAGTATAAACACGGGCCTGCTTTAGCCTTGCGACTGCCGCGGACGGGGGAGACGAGCAGGCTTAACCAACAATCAGAGTAAATCCCCAATATGTTGGTTAATTCGAAGTGATTGAACCCAGTTAACCGACTCATCGCGCTACCATCTTCGTCGCAACGTATTGACGGGACAATGTGACTGCACAGAATCGGACATGAAACCGCAATCCGGGGATGAGATGCGTGGTACCTCGCCGGATTTAGAATGAAGCAGAAATAATTCAGTGTTCAGTAGATATATACCGCTTCAAGCGATAGGTCATAGCAAGGAGGCCTCGCGAATGGACATCACTGATATTCCCGACGACGCGTACGCTGGCGACGAAGCACCGCCAGACATCGACGAGCTAGAGTCGCCTGACTCGCTGCTCAAGGGCGGGCCGATCCGTGAGCGACTCCTCGACGTCGTCACCGAACTTCGAACACCTACGAAAGTGTCCGACATCGCTGATCTCGCTGACTGCGATACCGAAACCGCCCGAGACTACCTAGAGTGGTTCGACGAGATGGGGCTGGTTCACCGCCACAGCGGCCGCCCGGTCCGATACGAGCGCAACGACGCGTACTTCGAGTGGCGACGGATCGATCGCATCCGCGAGGACTACTCTGAACAAGAAATCGTCGAGGCGCTTTCGGACGCCATCGACCAAATCGAAGATTACAGGGAACAGTTTGAGGCAGACGATCCGGACGCGGTCTCTCTCGTCGAAGTCAGTCGGGACATGGCAACGGAAGACGCGTGGGAGGCACTCTCGGAATGGAAAACGCTCGAACGTAGAGCGGCGCTTCTAGATGCGGCGCGGCGTGACCACCCAGTCTCTGGTGGCACTCCTGGTCCCATCGATGCCTGACAACCCGGCTGATCCGCCCAATACCGGCCCTATCGATACTGAACTTCTCGACCGCATTGCCGCGCACCTTACCCGAAGCGCTCGCTTCGACGATGTGCAAGCACGTCCCCCGTATGCACCGAACGCCGTCGTCGCCGACTACGATCTCGGTTACTTCCCCAGCAGGATTACGCGTGCATATCTTCGGATCCGGTGGTTCGAGACTGACGACGTCAACATCCATTACGCCGAGCAATACCAAACGGGGGAATCCTGGGATCGCCGTTGGGAGCGTCACCCGAACGACCACACCACCCGCGAGCACTTCCACCCGCCCCCGGATGCATCGACACCAGGCGAGGACGAGGACTATCCGGACGAGTGGCGGGACGTACTCGCCACCGTCCTCACCAGTCTTGACGAACGGATCGAGGCATTCTGGAACGAGTAGCGGCACAGTGCGGAAACGAGGTGTGCAGTTCTACGGAGCGCTGCCAGACCGAATACGACTCGGATCAGGAAACTGATTACTGGCATCCTGGTGTATCGCCGCATCGACGTCCCAGGTATTCGATTTCTACTGTACGAACCCGGACTGTGATTGCCTCTCCCACTCGCTGGAGTGCAATTGACGCGTTCATACGCGCCTCGAAATTCTGTACCGATTCGGCCCGCTGAATCTCGGCACCGATCTAGTGTTGCCAGCGAATGTCCCGATTGTGGGCGGGCACACGCTGGGTAGTGATACCGGCCGCGTCGAACACTCGTTCGACAGTCTCTTGCACCTCTTCTCGCGCAGCATACCCAAGCCGCACTTTCTCATCGGCCCGTGCGACTGGCTGGGCAGTTCCCTTGGTCTGTGCCATTTCCCGCATGACGAGACGCTGTAAGCGCTCTCGTTCACCCTGTGTGACTGTCTGAATCGTCGGCAATGGCGCCTCGATACGGTAGAGCCCGTTCTGGTTCGGAATTCTGACGAAAAAGTAGGCCCGCGACAGCAATTCTTGTGGTACATACGACAAGGCCACCTCGGCAAGCGGATGCCGTCGATGGTCTGCGTGTGGGGCTGGCAGTGTTGGTTGTGCCAACCACGGCGTATAGGTCCAAGTCGTTTCCGGTGCAGTGTCCGAGACCTGTTCAGCAAGCAATTGGCTGATGAACTGGCGGTCCGTTTGCCACGGCAGCACTGCATCGGCTGCTGACGTCGGCCGAACAGCACTCACCTCTGTCTTTCCCGCTGTGATACGTTCGTTGAGTGTTCCTACAAGCGCATTCGTCTCTTGCGTTTTCGCGACCGCGAACACACGGTGCCCGTGTTCGAGGTGAACCGCTATCGCTGTCGCAAAGGTAGCCAACACGACTCTGGCGAGCTCTAACCACGGTGAGTCTCGTGTCGCGGTATCGCTGGAAAACTGTAGCCGACTGGCCAGCCCCAATGGAAGCAACGCCCCATCGAGGTAGAGTGGACCATCGAGCTGGTGGACACACGCCTGTAGGTGCAGCGCCTCGGCCAAAAACTGCAACAGCGTCACGAGCTCGTCGGTCTCACGACCGTCCGTCGGACTCGGCAAAGCAACGACGTGGCTTCGTGTTCGGGCATCGCCATAGCCCCGGCTCGTTATCCGCGAAGAGTAGTACTGTTCAGTCCCTGGGTACGGGTCGATAGCCGAGTGGAGCAACGTCTGGTCGGCCCAGACGTCTCGTTTCTCGCCGAGCACGCCAAACATCGAACGACAGCGGCAGACACGGTGGCCGGACTGTAACTGAATCCCACCGGTTGATCCGGCGTCGAGTCCGTATGCTGGCCGGACTGGATCGATATCCGCGAATGCGTTGTGCGACAGTGTCCGAATCGTGGGTGACTCACCAACCAGTGACACGAGTGCGTCTGATCCCGCCTCGTCAATGCACTCCCAGACGGCGTCGGCCGTCGGCGCGGTCCTGGTTGACTGGGCGACCCGCGAGGCCAGTTCCTCGAAAGCTGCCTCGATAACGTGATGCTCGCGGTTGAAGTGCGTCATTCGAACTGTTCGGTCCACATTCGGTAGATAAGTTCGATCACTCGCTGACGAGTCGGTGGGGCCATCTGGTCGCCGAGTTCGTGGAGTACCCAGGCAAGATGTGTGAGATTGAACCAGCGTGCTGGTTCGTGTTCGACTAGTTGGTGGTTCCACGCTCTGTCGATATCCGCATCCAATGTTTGATGGGAGATTGCGTGTGGATGCCCGGGGCACTTGGCAGCGTGGACGGTGACCGTATTGACTGGTCTATCCCTGACACGGTCATCCTCGAAGACGTCTCGTGGGATTATGTGATGCCGTTGGAGTTGACCAGTAGCAACTGGCGAGAGACAGATGTAACAGTGTGATTCCTGATCCGCCTCGAACGCCGATAGTTCCGTCCGCTCCAGCGTTGGACTCACTTCGGGTGAACAGCGTTCACAGGTCCACCTTGGCGACTCCGGATCGACGTCGAAGTACGTCCCACAGCCACGACAGAGATTTCGAACAGTCGAATGATGGCGGTGCAGGCGTTCTGCAGCAGCGGACAGGGTGTGACTGTACGGCAACGCGGTGAACAGGTCGGGCGTCTCGAAGGTCGGAATTCCGAACAACCCCGTCACAGCACACCAGTGGAGAAGCGGCAGAGGCAGGTCGGTAGACCCAGTGAGCGTTCGCAGTTGCTGACTAGCGGCACAACTCGGTGCTCTCGGTTGGAGCCCGCCTACCTCACGGAGGTACTGCACTAAGTGTATGAACACGCGCTCGAACTGCGACTCGTTCGGATCGAGTCCGAGCCGGGTGATGATGAAACGCCGAACAGCGTCGCTCGTCGTCCGCGAGTGCGCTTCCAGTTCGGTTGGGTGGGCACGTTCCCATCGGTCTGCCCCCACCCGAACGGGCGCAATATCGGATGCCTTCCCAGCGTCGATTACCTCAGCCGGCTGTGAACAGACCTCGACTGGTGAGTGGACGATATCGAGGTCGTGGGCTGACTCGACGCCTTCGATAGCCGTGGCAACATCTGTCTCGATAGGATTCAATTTTGTTGCCTGCAGGTCAGTGTGGGATCGGACTGCAACGTTCGTTTCGCGCCGATGTGTGTCGGTCGGATACGCGATCCGAATGAACGGCTGTCGACTGAGCCGGGGCCGCTCATCAGATGGTCTGTCCAGATGTTCGACGATATCTGCTTCAGCCCGAAGTTGGGTCGCCATGTACCGGAGCCCGGTGATTATGCACTCGAGAGTCTGGGCCTCGTTATCTCGTCGTTGGGGATGGTTGAGGAAGTTCCACCGAATAAACGATTCGAGACTTCGACGGTCGACCCTGTCGACCGTCCACCGATAGCCATGTCGGTGATAGTGTTCGCGATAGTCAGACGGTTGTCGAATTGGCCCACGATCCAGCATTTTCTCTGTTAACCGGGCTGCCGTACTGCTGAGGAGTGTGCTGACACGGTCTCCCGATAATCCAACCGTTTCTGCCACCGTGTCGGTAACGGCGCTATACACCGCCCACGGCCAGTCACGGATCGTCCGGCCGTCGACCAACCAAAGCGTGGCTGTCTCTGCATCGAGAACCTCCCAGACGCCGGCCGTCGGCCAGTGATGAGACTGAGAGAATTCAGCTGCGCAGATGAACGGGCTATCTGCTGTCCCCGTGATTGATCGACCTTCTACAGTAGGGGGCGCAGACTGAAGCGTCAGCACATTCGCCATCGGCTTTTTGACCGCAAGATTCGACCCAAGTTCCCAGTCTACTTCGTCGAAGATTGCGTTGAGGCTGGTTCTGTCGTCGATACGGGTGTAGGGCGCTTTCACAACTGCAGAACGACGCCCGAAATGTTAATAATTTTAGTAGATAACTTACGTTACTCAAATAATAGTAGATATTAGATATGTTTTCGAGAAGTGTGAGGCTTCAATCGGGATAGCAGAAGATATTGGACGTTTCGATACGGTCTGAGCTATAGAAGATATTTATCGTAGGGCTGAGATAACAGTGTATGGCCGAGCAAATCCTGCTGGCCGCCCGCGACGCTCGTCGTATCGCTGACCTCCTCCGCGACATCGAGGATGATGAGGAAGCAGAGGTCTATGCCGATCTCCTCGCGGAACATGCCGACGAGCATTCTTTTGACGACCGATTCACAGAAATCGGGCCGATCGACAACGCGATTGATGTCGCCCGAAACCAATCTCAGCAATAATGTTTAGGAAACCTATATCGGCACTAGTTGCATAGGTTTTTGGGCTGACTATGTTTATATTGCCGAGTTTTAGACTGAAGATCTCTTTCAGAAATGAAGTTCATTTCATGTGGGGATATTTAGAGGCTGATATCAGGTTCTAACCATATATACTACTAAGAATGCAATATTAACATATACTGATAGTAGATAATAAACTGGTCATCAGTCGGCGACTGCTGATATCAATCGCGACCTACAAATTGATTCGGTCGTATGCTGCCGTTAGTCTCGATCGGCGACAACGTGGTTAGTCAGTGTCCCGATCCCTTCTATCTCGACGTCGACAGTGTCACCGGGTTCGAGCAGTTCGGGCGGGTCGCGGAAGATACCGACCCCACCAGGCGTACCAGTCGAGATGACGTCGCCGGGGCGAAGGGTGGTGATCCCACTGATGTATTCGACAACCTCAGCGACGCCGAAGATGAACTCCTCGGTGTTGGAAGACTGCTTGGTGTCGCCGTTGACCCGGCAAGCGACGTCTAGGGAAGATGGATCTAGACGGTCGTCAGGAACTAGCGCTGGACCCATCGGGGCGAACGTGTCGTAACTCTTCCCGCGGAAGAACTGTCCGTCGTCGAACTGTGCGTCTCTGCCGCTGACATCGTTGATTGCGGTGTACCCAGCGATGTAGTCGCGTGCGTCCTCCGCGCTGACATCCTTGGCAGTCCGTCCAATTACGACGCCGAGTTCGACCTCGTAGTCGACCTCGTCGAGTTCCGAGGGATGAACGATGGGATCGCCGGGATTGGTAACAGCGGTCCCAGCTTTTCCGAACAGCAACGGACGTTCGGGGACCTCCTCGTCTTGTTCTTCTGCGTGGTCGTGGTAGTTCAGACCGACACAAATCATCTTCCCTGGTCTAGGGACCGGTGCGAGGAGCTTTGCTTCCGACGATGGAATCGAACGGTCCGCCATCGCATCAACGGCATCCTCGACGATACGAAGGAACCCCGCATCGGTCAGTTGTTGGTACGAAACGTCTTCACGGAGACCAGTTAGCGGGACGATTTCGTCGTCACGACGAACCCCCCACTGTGCGGCACTACCAGTGGTGTATCGAACGAACTGCATCATCCTACATTGTTGAGGGATGGAACCTAACTGTTGTTGGTCTCTCCCCCACCCATACTGGGCAGTGGTTCAGTGACTTCGATATGAAAGGAACACAATCCCTGTGCAGCGTACATCCTCTGTATTGAGTACGGAGTTTATGACAGAACCTGAGATTAGCTCTAAACTGGTGGCGGTCTCACTAACAGAACTGATGATAGTGCCTCAATTGGTGATTGCTCTTCTCTGAGTGGCGTATGCTGTATACACCGCGCGTATCAATTCCTGCCACTCACTTCGTCGTCGCCATTGGGTTGCCCTGTCCAGAGAAACTAGCGGCTTGTGTGTTCAGCGACGTGGTCCCACTTGTCGCCGCGGCCAGTGACGCCATATATCAGTTCTGGACGGTATGGCTCCAGTCGACCAGGTCACGAGTTCATCCGAAAAGGACGTCGACAGTGTCTGGCCGTTCACATCAGTTCGAAGACGTGAATCGGCCACTCCTCCTCGTAGGACAGGTCGAAGTCCGGATCGATATCGACTGTCTCGGGATCTCTGACTCTGAGTTCGACGCGGTCGCCTATACTGACGTCATCAAGCGGAGCGGCAACGCGACCCGTAAGCCGAGCCGATGAGTCGAGTTCGACCACTGCAACGGTGATCGGCGCTAAGTGTTCGAACGCAGACGGGGGTCGGTTGACCGACGTGTACGAGATTACCTCGCCGGTTCGGGGCTGTTCCGATAGTGTAACTGCTCGGCTGCCACAGCCGTAACAGGCGGGGCGAGGCGGGAGCATATGTGTATCACACTCGGTACAGCGGGCGGCCAACAATCGGCCCTCAGATAACGCGTCGAAGAAGCCCGGGAGCGTGAACGCCGAGTCGGCAGTGATGTCTTCCGGTGCGAGCGGTCCCGTCGTCGTGTTTTCGGTGTCTGTCATCGGTGAGTCACTATCGTCGGTCATTGTGCAGTCAGGACGGTGGCCACGGTATGAGCGTCCGCGACGCCACCTTCGTTGATGAGCAGCGCAGTGTCGGCGTCGGCCACTTGCCGTTCACCGGCTCGTCCAGTGAGTTGTTCGTAGGCTTCGACGGCCTGCAACAGCCCGGTCGCCCCGATAGGGTGTCCACGGGCCTTCAGTCCGCCGCTGGTGTTGATCTGGACGTCGGTCCAGCCCGCTGACCGGTCCCCAGGCACCTCTACGGTCTCGATTCCGCGACCTTTGGGAGCGAACTCGGCGGCCTCGGCCAGCAGTGCCTCACAGACGGTGAAGGCGTCGTGGACTTCCGCGACGTCGATATCTGCGGCGCCCACGCCGGCGTCCTCGTAGGCGGTGGAGGCAGCGACGTTCGCCCCCTCGACGAACGTCAGGTCGCGCTCCGCGACGGCGAGGTTGTTGGCTGCCGATCCGACGCCGGCCACGCGGATCGTATCGGGACGGCCCTGTAGGTCGGCCGCGACCTCGTCGTTTGCGACGACGATGGCGGCGGCTCCGTCGGTAACCGGCGCACAGTCGTACAGTTTCAGTGGGGGAGCGACTTCGGGAGCGTCCATGACAGTCTCGATGTCGACTGCTTGCTGGAACATCGCCCGTGGGTTGGCCGCCGCGTTCCCGTGGTTCTTCACGGCGATCCTGCCTAAGTCCCGTTCCGTCGCGTCGGTTTCGTGGAGGTACCGCCGCGCGAGCAGGGCGTACGTGGCGGGCGCGGTGATTCCGGACCGCTGTTCTAAGGCCCGCTCGAAGGCGGCACCGAGCGCGTTCGTGGCACCTTCGGTCCCGCCGGCGGTCATCTTCTCGACGCCACAGGCCAGCACCGCGTCGTGGACGCCCGCCCGAACGTCCCGGACTGCGTTCTTGAGCGCGAGCGCACCAGCGGCTGCACACGCCTCGACACGCTCTGCGGGGACGTTCCGCAGTCCGGCCCATTCGGCCATGAGCGTACCCTGCATGATCTGATTCTCGTACCGTTCGGACTGGGCGCCGACGTACAGCGCGTCGACGACGTCGGCTGGATCGGGCAGGTCCTCGAAGGCCTCGGCCAGTGCTTTCGAGAATAAATCCCGGCCAGGCAGGTCTGTCTTGCCCAGCGGAGAGGACCCGACCGCGATGAGATGAGCTGTGGACATCGTCTGGGAATCCTCAACTAATGATAATAATGGTTTGGACAGTGCGCGCCTGAACCACAACATTAGATGGAAATGCCATTTTGACATCAGTCTCTGGAGTGTGTCGGGGCCTACCACATTGGGACCTATTCATATAGGCCCGTGCTGAATGTGCAGTGTCTGGATCAGCCCCTAAGGGCTTAGGAACCCCAGAAACGCCCTTTACCGCCCGTGGAGGTCGCGTGTTCGCGTCGTCCGGGAGAAAGACCTTTACGTCATACCGTCACGTCTTGACACACCATGCACCGACCGATGACGACGCTCGACTTCCTCGACAGAGGGGTCGATGTCTACGGAGACGCCGTTGGCGTGATTGCCCACGACGGCACGGAGTACACGTACGCCGAGTTCGGCGAGCGGGTCGACCGCGCAGCGGCGGCGCTCGCGCATCTCGGCATCGAGGCGGGCGACCGCGTGGCACTACTCTCACCGAACACACACTGGTTTCTGGAGACGCTGTACGCGATCAACGTCCTCGGGGCCATCTCGGTTCCGCTCAACTATCGGCTTATCGCCGAGGACTACGAGTACATTCTCGACGACTGTGGGGCCCAGGCGGTCGTCGCCGACTACGAGTACGCCGAGAAGATCGAGGCGGTCCGCGACCAGGTCCCCGCCACGACGTTCGTCGCCAACCCGGCCGACCGCGTCGACGGCGACTGGCGCGACTACGAATCGCTCCTTGCAGCGGCTGACCCCGACGAGGCAGAGCGCCCCGACATCTCCGAGGACGACCCCGCGACGATCAACTACACGAGCGGGACGACCGGCGAGCCGAAGGGCGTGGTCCGAACCCACCGCACCGAACACTGGCACGCGCTGATCACCGCGCACCACACCGAGGTCACCGACGACGACGCCTACCTCTGGACGCTCCCGATGTTCCACGTCAACGGGTGGGGTTACCCCTACGTCGTCACTGGCGTCGGCGGGACGCACGTCTGCCAGCGCCACTTCGACGCAGCGGGCGCCTTCGAGCGCATCCAGGCCCACGACGTGACCTACCTCTGTGGCGCGCCGACGGTTCTCAACTCGATGGTCGACCACTACCAGGACCACGATGTCCCGGCGACCGGTGACAAGCCGGTCAGGATCGCGACCGCCGCCAGCCCGCCGCCCGAGGCCACCATCCGGACCGTCGAGGACGAACTCGGCTGGAACATCCTCCACGTCTACGGGCTGACCGAGACCGGCCCGCTCATCACGACGAGCAACTCGCCGCGTCGAATCGAGAGTGAGGGTCGCCTCGCCATCAAGACCAGACAGGGCCACGCCATGCTCGGGACCGAGCTGCGCGTCGTCGACGAGGACGGCGATGACGTCCCGCCCGACGACGAGACGATGGGTGAGATAATCGTCCGCGGCAACCAGGTCATGGACCGCTACTGGAACAAACCCGAGCGAACCCGGGAGGCCTTCACCGACCGGGTCGACGGGTGGTTCCATACCGGCGACTTCGCCACTATCGACGAGCGCGGGATGATCTCGATCAAGGACCGCAAGAAGGACGTTATCATCAGCGGCGGCGAGAACATCTCTAGCGTCGAGGTCGAAGACGCCCTCTATAACCACCCCGACATCGAGCGCGTCGCCGTGATCGGCGTCCCCCACGAGAAATGGGGCGAGACGCCCAAAGCGATCGTCGTGCCCGCCGCTGGCGCCGACCTCTCCGAGGACGGGGTCATCGAGTTCGCCCGCGACAACCTCGCGCACTTCAAGTGTCCGACCGTCGTCGAGTTCGTCGAGGACCTCCCCGAAACATCCACTGGCAAAATCCGCAAGGTCGAACTCCGGGAATCCCACGCCGACCCTGCCGGGTGATCCCGTCCGTTCCACCTCTCCGTCGTCGGCGCCCGCCTGAAAGGGTAGTTCTCGTCGACTTAGACAGAGCGTTGTAGACCTGCGAACCGCGGTCGTCGGCCCCGAACTGCCGGAGAGGACCGACATCACCGAGTAGGACCGCTTCAGCCTCGCCGTCACGCAGGCGGCCGCTCCACTCGTGTACAGACGTCCCCGTTGTCGGCATCCGACTCCTGACAGCACCCCGGTAGCTCGGTGAGCCGCTGCCGTATCCATTCTCTGTATCGGTCACACTGGTCCTGATAGACGTTCTGCGGGTGGAAGAGTCGCTGCTGCATACAGTGCGAGTATCAGTCACCATTTTCGCAAAGCAGCGGGACCCCGAATCACTCGATAAGTCGATCGACTGCTCAGAGTCCATCAGCGTCTTTCAGCAATCGGAGCAACAGACAGAGGGCCAGAGTCATCGCGATGACGTAATGAATGCGCGCTCCGTGCTGACCGTCTGCTGTGTTTTTGACACCTGGTCTACGATGCTCTGAATAACCCTCTCGGGTCAATGGACTGGCCGCGAGACTGGTTCAAGGGGGTTTTACCGACAGACATAGTAGAAACCCCCATGACAGATTTTGGCCTGCAACTACGGATGCTCGTCGTTGGTGCAATCCTGTTCGCGTTCTATATCTTCGCCGGGACTGCGCTGTCGGTACTTTTGGGACTGCCACTGATACCGGTATTACTGGTCGGTATTCTCGTCGTTCCGGCTATCCAGTACAAACTCGGGAAGTGGCTGGCGCTCCGGAAAGCCAAGGATATGCCCGACGACCAGCGGTTTGGCTACGTCCACCAGATGGTCCGGCGGCTCTGCCGCGATATGGGTATCGACGAACCCCGGCTCATGACGATGGATATGGGCGTCCCCAACGCCTTTGCTGTCGGGCGGAAAGGTGCCGGAGTCGTCGTCGTCTCGACTGAGTTGATGCAACTGTTAGACGACGACGAACTCGAAGGTGTGGTCGCTCACGAACTGGCTCACATCAAAAACCGGGACGTGATTACCATGGTCATCGGGCAGTCTATCGGGATGCTAGTGGGCTACGTCGCGTATTTCGCGGTGCTGTTTGGCGGTGAGCGTAACATCGGGTCGTGGATTTTGGCGATGGTTGCCTCCTCGGTGGCAAACGCGCTCGTGATGGTGTTTGTTCTCGCCATCTCACGGTACCGTGAGTACGTCGCTGATGCAGACGCTAGGCAAGCCATCGGAACTGGGGAGCCACTGGCCCGCGCCCTCGAAAAAATCTCTCGTGGTGCGGAGGGTCGTGAGTCGACTGTAGAGGACAGCATGAACGCCCTCTGTATCTTCAACGCCGACAAGGGGATGTTCGAACGACTGTTTTCGACGCATCCGCCCACGGAGAAGCGAATCCAGCGACTCCGGAACTAATTCGTCCTATATGTTGATTGTGAACGTCAGCCACGATAGTTTCGATTGAGACACCGATCAAACCGTTGTCGCGTGGCCGATTGGACAGTGATTTTCAGTGGCCTCGACAGCAACCACGCAGATGTGACACTGGTGGCGGCCCGCTGCTAATACCGGTCTGAGGAGGCAATAAGCAAACTCACTGTGCAGTTGGTACATCGTAGAGTGGCAGTAAAATCCACCGTGCTGATTACTGACATCGACTGAGTAGTTCGAAAAAGCATTGCTGCATACAGCGCGCGAATCGGCCACTAACTCTCTGTGATGCAGTGTTTTGGTGAGTCGCTCAGTATGGATATTCAATCCCCGTCATGAAAAAATTCTCCAGTATAACTGGGTGAAAAGTAGAAACTGAATTGTACCCGGCAGAGAAAAACAGACACGAGACTCCCAGTGACTGCTGCGACAGATACGATCGTTCTGGTCGTCACCGTCATGGGGCTCGGTGTGGCCGCTCAGGTACTCGCAGATAAGCTCGCTGTCCCGAGCGTGTTGTTCCTCATTCTCGCGGGTGTTGCTGTCGGTCCCGAGGGACTAGGCGTGATTAACCCACAGGCGTTCGGGCAGGCCCTACCAGCAATCGTCGGCCTCAGTGTAGCGATCATCGTTTTCGAAGGCGCATTCCATCTGCACATCGATCGTCTTCGACAGGCCCCGTTCGAGTCGATCCGACTCGTTACCGTAGGTGCGCTCATCTCGCTGGTCGGAACGGCGCTGGTCGTTCGATATGCACTCGGCACGACGTGGGGTATAGCGTTTCTCATCAGCGCGTTACTGGTTGCAACAGGTCCGACAGTTATCACACCCATCATGAATGTCGTCGCCGTCCGCGAGCGCGTTTCGACAACACTCGAAACCGAAGGTGTAGCCAACGACGTCACGGCGGCCATCCTAGCCATCGTTACGTTCGAATACGTCGTCCTGGAAGACCACAGCATCCTCACGCTTGTCTCCGAGTTCGCGCTCCGGTTCGGCATTGGCATCGGGGTCGGCGTCACCGTCGCCGGTGTGGTCTGGTACGTCCTGCGGCACGTGGACCTTTCAGCAGAGAACGCCCCACAGAACGCTCGACTCATCGTCCTTATCGCGGCTCTGGGCTCGTACGGCATCGCGGAGTTGATCGCGGCACAGGTCGGTGCCTCTGAGGCAGGGATCGCCGCTGTCGCAACTGGCGGATTCGTCCTCGGCAATGCAGATATCCCGTACCGAGAAGAGATCGAGCAGTTCAAAGGCGACGTCACGCTGCTGGTACTGGCGTTCGTCTTTATCGTTCTGGCAGCGCTCCTGTCGGTCCGCGACTTGCTTGCGCTCGGACTCGGTGGGTTGCTCGTGGTCGGTGCAGTTACTCTCGTCGTCCGACCCGCGCTCGTATTACTGTGTACGACAGGTGGTCGATTCAGCCTCCGGGAGCGACTGTTCATCGGCGCTATCGGCCCACGTGGTATCATCCCAGCGAGTGTGGCCACGCTCTTTGCGCTCGACCTGCAGGCGACAAATGCCGAGGCGGCATCCACGCTCGTCGGGACCGTGTTCCTCGTTATTCTGGCGACAGTCGTCTTCCAAGGGGGATTCGCACGACATATAGCCGAGGCGCTGGACGTAATCCCCATGCGGGTTCTGGTAATCGGTGGTGGCCGGGTCGGACGGGCGCTCGCCGAACGACTCGAAGACCGCGGTGAAGAGGTAGTCGTCATCGACAATAACAGCCAGGTTGTCGAGGACGCTCGCAGAGCAGGCTTTACAGTGAGACATGGCGACGGGACAGACGTCGATGTACTTGAGGCTGCCGGCGCGCACAAGGCGAAAGTGATCGCTCCAGCGACCGGTAACGACGATGTGAATCTCCTCGTCGCTCAACTAGCGAAGAATCGTTTCGACGTCGAGACAGTCATCGCCCGGGTGAACCAACCAGCCAACGTTGACGCGTTCGAAGACCTCGACGTCGAGGCAGTGCCCACTGGTATGTCGGTGGCGTGGTCGATGGACAACTTCATCGAGCGGCCTGGAATTGCTCACTGGATGACAGAGATGGACCGAATTGGGGACGTTCAGGAGATTGAACTGACCGGTGAGGGGATTGCTGGGAAGACCGTCGCCGATATCGGGCACGAACTCCCAGACGATTGTTACATCGCACTCATCAATCGAGACGGTGAAAGCCGGGTTCCACACGCTGATGATGTCTTATACGACGGCGACCACATCACGTTTATTGGGCAGAAGGGCGCAGTTCGCGACGCAATCGAGTACTGCACCCAGTGAACTAAGCCGAGCGCGTCACCAAAACCAACTGTGTAGTGTCGTCACATGGCTACCGGGATAGAGTGTTGGCTGTTGATCGGTGCGCGAGCCCCAGCTGTGAGTGGGTCTTCACTGTAGTTGTGGGCAGAAAAGCGCAAAAACACCCCAATACTGTTCTTTAGCGTCCAAACTACCTCGATATGTCAAATCCACTCTCTTATTTGTGAGATGTGGAAACAAAAACGGTTAATGTAAATATTCTGGATGTTGTAGTGGCTATCTATCTATAGATATCCTCTCTTTATTTGTTTAACGGTCTTTCGACTTCTTGATTTGTGTGGATATAAATACGACTGGTGAAACCGATATTCAGAAGAGTTCGAACCACAATAAAACAATTCCAGACGGAATTTATTATCTGAAGTACCGCTTTTATCCGAACAGAACCTTCTCGTCCGATCGTCGAGCCGACTGAACCGCCTCAGTCTCGAACCGATTCGAGAATGAGCCGTTGTTCGACGCGTTTAGCTTCCTTCTGGGCGTTTTGGACGGCGTCGACGTTGACGCTGATGGATGTGATACCCGTATCGACCAGTTCCTGAATCATGCGAGGCTTCGACGCCGCCTGGCCACAGATACTCGTCGCGACATCGTACTCGCGGCACGTCTCGATGACGTCGTGGAGCAACCGCATCACGGCCGGATGGAGTTCGTCGTAGCGGTCCGCGACCGTACCGTTGTTCCGGTCGACAGCTAGCGTGTACTGCGTGAGGTCGTTCGTGCCGAACGAGACGAAGTCTAGCCCCGTCTCACAGAGGTCCTCGATGCACAGCGCACTCGCGGGCGTCTCGACCATCACGCCCCAATCGCGTTTCGCCGGGTCGATGCCGGCCTCTCGCATCAACGACTTCGCTCGGTGGACGTCTTCGGCGTCGTTGACCAACGGGAGCATCAGTTCGAGGCTATCGTAGCCCATCTCGTACAGTTTCCGGAAAGCTCGCAACTGAAGTTTGAACGTTTCAGGGTCGTCCAGAGACCGACGGATGCCGCGATACCCCAGCATTGGATTGTGCTCGCTCGGTTCGTCCTCGCCGCCTTCCAGTTGCCGGAACTCGTCGGAGGGTGCGTCGAGCGTCCGCACGCGGACCGGCCGGGGGTAAAACGCCTCTGCGACGGTTCGCATGGAGTCCGTGAGCGTGTTCACGAACGCCTCCTCGCCGTGGTCAGCGACGTACTGCTGAGGCGTCTTGTTCGTCGAGAGGACCATGTGTTCCATGCGGAGCAAGCCGACACCGTCTGCGCCCGTCGCGGCCGCGCGCTCGGCGGCCTCCGGAATCGAGACGTTTACTTTGATATCCGTCGCCGTCATCGGTTTGTTACCTCCGCCCGATTGGTCAGTGACGGCGCTCGATTGGGCCTCGGATCCGTCGTCTGTCGATGGCTCTCGGTGGCCGTCGACGACCACGCCACGGTCGCCGTCGACCGAGACTATCTGGTCGTCGGTGAGTGTCGAGGTTGCCGTCTCCGACCCGATGACGGCCGGGACGCCGAGTTCACGCGAGACGATCGCCGCGTGACTGGTCATCCCACCTTCGTCGGTGACGAGTGCGCCGGCGCGTTTCATCGCTGGGACCATGTCGGGCGTCGTCATCTCCGTGACGATGATGTCGCCTTGATTGACCTTGTCGAGTTGGTCGAGCGTTCCGACGATGCGGGCTGTTCCGGTCACTGTCCCGGGACTCGCGCCGAGTCCGTCGACGAGAACGTCGCTGTCGTCCGATGCGTCGTCGACAGTATTACCGTGGCCGTTGCGGGACTCGTCGACGTTGTCGTCGATGGTGGTTATCGGGCGGGACTGGAGAAGATAGACGTTCCCCTCAGTGATAGCCCACTCCACGTCCTGTGGTTGCTCGTAGTGGTCTTCGATCAGTTCCCCGAGCGAGTGTAGCTCTGCCAGTTCTCCCTCGTCGAGTACGCGTTCGTCCTGCCGGTCGTCGGCGACCGTTCGCTCCACAGTCTCGCCTGTCTCGTCGTCCCGAACGTGCTTGGTCTTCTTCGTTGCGACGGTGACCGTCTCGACGGACTCAGCCTTTCGGTCGTAGGTGTAGTTGTCGGGTGAGACGGCACCGGAGACGACGGCTTCGCCGAGACCCCAAGCGGCTTCGACGGTAATCTCAGGGTCACCCGTGGAGGGGTGGCGAGTGAACATGACGCCGGACTTCTCGGCGTCGACCATCCGCTGGACGACGACGGCTATGTCAACGTCCTCGTGGGCGAACCCCTGCTCGTTGCGGTAGTAAATCGCACGCTGAGTGAACAGCGACGCCCAGCACCGCTTGATCCGATCCAGCAGGTCTTCCCGGTCGACGTTGAGGAACGTCTCCTGTTGCCCGGCGAAAGAGGCGTCGGGTAAGTCCTCTGCTGTCGCCGACGAACGGACGGCGACGAACGGGTCTCCGTCGAAGTCGTCGTACGCGGCCAGAATAGAGGACTCGACCCGCTCGGGGATGTTAGTGTCCACGATGAGTTCGCGGGCTCGCTGTTCGGCTTCGGCGAGGGCTGCCGAATCCTCGCTGTCGACGTCGACGGCCTCGAACAGATCTTCGGCGATTCCGGCCTCTTCGATGAACGTCCGGTACGTGTCGGCGGTGACGACGAACGCGGGGGGAACTGGGAGGCCCGCATCACGCAACTCGCCGAGCGAGGCCCCTTTGCCACCGGCGCTATCGACGTCGCTGGTACTAACCGCACTTAACCAAGCTACTGGCATTTACCACCGATACCGACTATCGATATATAAAAGCTGGTGGTGGGCCACGGTCACACGACCGATGCGCGTGTCGACAGGACGAGGTTCAGCCTACATGTCCGGCCAAGTCTTAATATCACGTATAACCCTTATCACATTCTTCATCCACCGACATGTAATCCCGTATCGAGGACTTTCGCTGGGCCCTGCCGAAGGTATCGACGGAAATTTCCTCGGCGTCGTGAGCGCCGGCATTTTCTCCGCCGTAGATACTGGTCCTCTCGTTTCCACGGTTCCACGATCTCGGTTAACCATATCCGACTGCGCTGATGGTGGCCATCTTTAGCAATTTCGAAGACCTGCAACGCACTCTCCACGGTGGGCGGTGGTGGCTGGCCCCGATCTGGTCGACGACCACCGTGGTGAGTGTCCAGTGTGTCGGTGGTGCCAGAGGTATCGCCGGTTCGCGTGGACCGAACGGTAGTTCGGCTATCGTCGCCGACTGCTTGGCTAACGACGCATATGCAAAGAGAACCCAGCCACAAAGCCTACTCCACGGGAGTGGCTGTGGATTGCGAAACCCTGTTCTTTGCGTGGGGTGTCATGGCCGATAGTCGGAGTTCTCGGGATCTCTCCGTACGAAGGTTGAGCGTCCTAAGTCGCTCGGTACCCCTCGACAGCAACCCGTCGGAACAGCAGTCCTATCTGACTGTCAAGTGAAAACATACCATGAACACGTTTGTACGAGACGAACGAAACTCTCGAGATACGATTCACCTTTCGATGGCAGCTAGGTCCAACGACGTTCCGGATGCAAGTGTTTCTATGCAGTAGATGACCGCACTGGTGGTCCGACTTCGCCATAGATTGACCAACCCATCTGTATAACACGGGTACGGATGTTATCCAATATGATGGACAGCGTTCGCAACTCACGAACGATTACTTTTGATTCCACTTGGAGGTGCCGTCGTCGTTCCAGCGGTAGAATTATGACTGTCGCATGAATTGTCCTCTATGTATGAATGTCGGATACACCACTATCATGTACGACTCCGAATCAGTGGCAACAACGGGCATCAGCGATTTTGCGGCCTGCCGATACGACGGCGTCGAAATCGGGTTAGAGAAAGTGGAGGCGCTGGGGGCCGATACGCTCGGATCCCTCCTCGACGAGTACGACATAGACCTGTTTTGCGTGATGGCGGGATGGCTGAACACCGAGGAAGACCGGCAGCGCGCCGTCGACGGCGCGGCACTCGCCGGCGACCTCGGGTCGACGTTCCTCGGCATCCTGCCGCCGCCCCGAGGGGTTGTCGACGACGAGACGTTCGCCGAGTGGCTGGAGGACATCTGCGAAGCAGCGGCCGAAGCTGGCGTCACTCCCGTCGTCCACCACCACTTCGGGGCGCACGTCGAACAACCCGAGGAGATACGCTACTGGTTAGACGAAGGGCCTGACAATCTGGAGCTCCTATTCGATACGGCACACTACTACCCATACGGCGAGTCGGTCGGCGAGGGCATCGAGCGGTTCGCCGACGACATCGCGTACGTCCATCTGAAGGATATCGACCCGCCAGCCGAATTCGAGTATCACATCCAGAATCTCACCGAGGGGAAGAAGGACTACGACAGCATCATCAACTGCGTCTGGGCGTTCACCGACCTCGGTCGCGGCGTCATCGACTTCGGCGAGGCCGTGGCGACCCTCGACGACGTCGACTACGACGGGTACCTGACCATCGAGATAGAGAACGAGCGTAACCACCCGCTGGTCCACGCCAAAGAGAACATGGACCACCTTCGGTCGGTCACGGACCGCTGACGGTCTCCTAGCCACCTCTGCGTCTAATCCCGACCGGGTGACTGCCTTCTCCGTCACAGATTTAATCCCTGCCTGTGAACTGTCGGACGTGTTCGACCAGCAAACGCAGCTAGGCCTCGGAACGTACTCACTCACGGATGAATCAGGAACTGAGACCATCGCGGCGGCACTCGACGTCGGCTACCGCCATCTCGACACGGCGCGACTCTACGAGAACGAGCGAGAGGTCGGCGAGGCCATCGCAGATAGCGGCGTCGACAGGGACGACCTCTTCGTGGCCACGAAAGTCGCGCACTTCGAGGAACCCGAGAAGAGCGAGTCCTACGTCCACCGAGCCGTCCAGGAGAGTTTCGAGCGGTTAGGACTCGACCGCGTAGACCTGCTGTATCACCACTGGCCTCGGAGCCAGGACGACATCGAGACCGTCCTGCCGATTCTCGAAGAGTACGTCGAAGACGGCGTCGTCGACCACCTCGGCGTGAGCAACTACACGATAGCTGACATGGAACTCGCGTGGGACCTCGTTGACGTTCACATCGATGCCCTACAGGTGGAGATGCACCCACTGCTCCAGCAGGACGAACTCCGAGCGTTCCTCGCCAACACCGACACGCAGTTGGTCGCATACTCGCCGCTGGCACAGGGTGCAGTCTTCGACGTGGACGCCATCTCGGTGGTCGCCGAGAAGCACGGCGTCTCCGAGGCAGTCGTGAGCCTCGCGTGGCTACTCTCGAAGGACGGTGTGGCCGCTATCCCCCGGACGAGTTCGGTCGATCACCTTCGGGACAACTTCGAGGCGCTCTCTGTGGACCTTGACGACGAGGACATCGACAGTATCGACGCCATCGAGCGGACCCACCGCTGTGAGGACCCGGACTGGATGCGTTGGTAGGTTGTCCTCGGGGCCACCCGAACCTATTTGTCGCCACACGCACCCAACTGGTGTATGGGCGTAGGATACACGACCATGATGTACGATGCGGCGGATATCGACCGTGGACTCCGTGACATCGCGGCCTGCCGGTACGACGGCGCCGAGATAGGACTCGAGAAGATTCGGAAGACTGGTCCCGACACCGTCGAACGGCTACTCGCGGAGAACGACCTCGACCTCTACTGTGTTATGAGCGAGTGGCTCGAAGACGAGGCGGCCGTTGGCCGGGTCGCCGACGACCTGCCGATGCTCGCCGACCTCGGCGCCGAGTTCGTCGGCTTCCTGCCGCCCCAACGAGGGCGACAGGACGACGAGACGGTCCAGCAGTGGTTCACCCGACTCGCCGGGGCGGCGACTGACGCGGACGTGACGCCGCTGGTCCACCACCACGGTGCGACCCACGTCGAGAGCGCGGCCGAGACACGCCGATTGCTCGACGCCGTCGACGATCTCGAACTACTCTGGGACACTGCGCATTACTACCCCTACGGAGAGCACTTCCCCGACGGTGACGTGACCGACGGCGTCGAGCGGTTCGCCGACGACATCGCCTACGTTCACCTCAAGGACGTGGCGCCGCCGACCGGGTTCGCCGATGTCCGGGACAGCCTCACTGAGGGGGACTTCCACCTCGATAACGTCATCAACTACTTCCGCTCGTTCACCGATTTGGGCGAGGGGGTCCTCGACTTCGCTGGTGTTTACGAGGCGTTAGAGTCGGCCGGCTACGACGGTCACTACACCATCGAAATCGAGAACCAGACGGAGAAGCCGCTGGTCCACGCGATGGAGAACTACGACTACTGGCAAGGTATCATCGCCGAGTGAGACGTCGCTTCGGTCGCCGCCGAGGACACTACACAGAGTCTCAGGCCAACTGCATCAGCGTCGCACCGGCGACGATGGCAGTTATGCCGACCAGCACGCGCGGCGACTTCGGCACTCGTCGCACCATGGCGTACGAGAGCGCGACGACGACCAGCGGATAGACGTTCGAGAGCGGGACGACGGTGACGACGGTACCGAGTTGTAACGCCGAGAACCAGGCCAGCCAGTTGCCCGCGACGAAGACGCCGGCGAGGGTGAACGCGGCGAGTGCCAGTCGATCTCGGATTCCGGCCTGACGCCGAGACGTGCGAGAGACGCCAAACAGGAGTCCGAACGCGACGAGCGCCGACGTCTGTCCGAGAGCGGTGCCGACCAGCGTGTCGCCGTAGCCGTTCAGACCTACCTTCACGAGAACAAACGAACAGCCGAGCAGTAGCATCGCTGCGACTGGGCGAACCAGATCCGTGAGACCGACCCGCGCGAGTTCTTCTACGAGGAGGTCGTCGTGCGACTCGCCGGCGGTTGACGACACCTGCAACACTACGCTGCCGCCGACGATACACAGGAGACCGACACCTGAGAGCACGGTAAGCGGCTCGCTGAACAGCGGCACAGCCAGTATTGCGGCGACGGCGGGGTTGGCACTGACGATGGCTGCCGAGATACGGGCACCGATGTGGTCGATGCTCTGGAAGTACAGCAGCCGGAACACCGCCGGATTCGCGAGGCCCGCCACGACGAACGGTGCGGCCGACTCGACCGTCAGCGAAGCGAAGGAGACACCACGGACGAGTAGCAGGGTCCAGAAGACGACGACACTGACGAGGATGCTGAGGAACGCGGCCGCAAGTGCAGGCGACCTTCCGTCCTCGTACTCCCCGTTCGACAGCCCGTACTCGACGCTGACGGCCTGCAGACCCGCGAAGACCGAGGCGAGTAGTGCGAGCGCCGAGCTGAGTCCGACGATCATCGACGCCTCTGTCTGGTCTGGCAGCCCGGTTCGTCGCGGATATCGTTCGGCCCCTCGATACGTGGGTCATCGTGTCGGTATCGGGTTCCACTCATGATTGTCTCTCTGTCGGACTCGGTGTCGGTCTATCGACTGGAACGTCTCTGTGGCTCCGCTTCAATCTTTCTCCACGAGTGGCGCCGGGTGACTCGACCGCCGGACGAGGTGCGGCCACCAGAAGCTATAAACAGCACGACAGAGAATCTGAGATGATGCGATTCGGAATCATTGGTTGCGGCCTCGTCGCACAGGTCATGCACATCCCCTACCTCGCCGAGTTGTCGGACGCGGAGTTGCACGCCTTCGTCGACCCTGCGGAGGACAGAGCGGCGACGCTCGCGGAACGATACAACGTCCCGAACGTTTACCGGGCACACGAGGAACTCCTCGCCGACGTCGGTGACGAACTCGACGCCGTAGTGGTCCTCACACCATCGCACACGCACGCGGACGTCACGGTAGACACGCTCGATGCGGATATCCACACGCTGGTCGAGAAACCGTTAGCAGCGACGCCCGAGGACGCAGACCGGATGGTCGAAGCGGCCGAAGCGAGCGACGCGACGGCGATGGTCGCCTACATGAAACGATACGATCCGTCCTACGAGCGAGCCCAAACGGTCGTCGACGAGTTGGACGAAATCGACCTCGTCACCGCTTACGACGTCGACCCCGACCACTTCCGAATCGTCGAGGAGGTGTACGACTTGGTCCCCGGGTCGCCGCCCGAATCGGTCATCGAAGAGAGTGGCGCCAAACGGCAGACAGACATCGAGCAAGCCATCGGTACGGACGACGAGACGCTCGTCGACGCCTACGACTTCCAACTCGAACACGTCTGTCACGACGTGAACGCGCTCAGAGGCCTGTTCGGCGACGTCGAGTCTATCGACCACGTGAACGTCTTCGCCGACGGCCGTTACGCGACGGCACACCTAACTTACGAGGACGGCGTCGAGTGCATTCTGGAGACCGGCGACTCCGACCGGAAGTGGTTCGAGGAGTTCGTCCGCGTCGATTCGCCGGAGGGGATGGTTACGGTCGACTTCTCGAACCCGTTCATCAAGAACACGCCCACCGAACTCCGCATCAAAGAGGGCACCGAGGAACTGACCGACACCGTGGAGACGCCGTCGTACGAGGAACCGTTCAAGCGGGAACTGGAGTACTTCCTCGACTGCACCGAGGGTGAGGCCCCGGTCCGAACGACGTTCGCGGAGGCGCGAGACGACCTGCAAGTCATCGTCGACCTGTTCCGGACGTACCGCGGGGAGACGCCCCAGACGGACGACTGAGCGAGCGGAGAACGGGCCGAACTCCCTCTCAGAGGCCGCGGAACGACCGACCGAGAGGTAGAGATTTATACGTGTGGGTGCATCGATTTGTTGTATCAATGCAAGCCGTAGCACTCTATCCGGACGGCCCGGAACTGCGTGTCATCGAAGCGGCCGATCCCGTCCCCTCGGACGACGAAGTGCTCGTCCGAACGCGTCGAGTCGGTATCGATGGGTCGGACAGGCGAATCGTCGCCGGCGACATTGGCGGTGACCCTCCGGACGGCGCCGACCACCTCGTAATCGGTCACGAGGCGGTAGGCGTCGTCGAAGACCCGAACGGTAGCGACTTCGAAACGGGCGACGTGGTGGTCCCGATGGTGCGCCGGCCGACAGACGAGACGTCGCGGTTCGCCGAGACGGGCGAACTCGACATGGCACCCCCCGGAACGTTCTCCGAGTGCGGCATCACGGGCGCACACGGCTACATGGCGGAGTACTTCACCGCCGATCCCGAATACCTCGTTCCGGTGCCCGACTCGCTCGCCGACTACGGCATCTTCGTCGAACCAGCGAGCATCGCGGAGAAAGCCCTCGACCAGTCGTTCGCGGCCCGGTCGGGGTTCGACTGGCGCCCGGAAACTGCGTTCGTCCTCGGCAACGGCAACCTCGGGTTGCTGGCCATCGCCCGCCTCT
This sequence comes from Haloarcula rubra, assembly GCF_019599465.1. Classification (GTDB taxonomy): domain Archaea; phylum Halobacteriota; class Halobacteria; order Halobacteriales; family Haloarculaceae; genus Haloarcula; species Haloarcula rubra. The sequence goes on along the minus strand of NZ_RKLR01000010.1, from coordinate 32,047 downwards.
CGACGGGCGAGGAGTTCGACCGGACGTACTGTCTCGGTCGCCGCGACCGACCTGACCCGACCATCGAGTTCGTCGAGTCGGTCGGAGCGACGTACGTCGACTCGCGGGAGACCGAACTACCTGAGTTCCCCGATGTCTACGAACCGGCGGACTTCGTCTTCGAGACGACCGGCTATCCACGGCACGCTATCGACGCAGTAGGTGCGCTCGGCCCCAACGGCATCGTGACCCTCCAGGGGATACCGGGCGATAGCACGTTCGAGGTAGAAGGTGGCGGCTTCCACTCGGACCTCGTCGTCAACAACAAAGGTGTCCTCGGTGTCGTGAACTCGCGCCGACCCCACTTCGAGGCCGCGGTCGAGTGGTTGCAGACAGTGCCCACGGCCGTTCTCGACGACCTCGTCAGCGGCATCTACGCCGTTGAGGAGGTTGAGGACGCGTTGCTCGACGGCGACGAGACGATTAAGACGGTCGTCTCCTTTGAGAAGTGACGGCTTCCGCTGAGCCTAGACGGGACGAGTGGTAATCGAATCGTTCGGTTAAGACTGCGACCCCGCCGACGAGGAAGCGCGCGTCGTCGCGACCATCTCTTCGGGGTCGCCGATTCTGTCTCCGGTCTCGGGGTCGAAGCCGTGGACGAGTTCGTCCTCCAGCGTGAGCCAGACTGTGTCGCCACGCGTCGTGTCGATGGTGCTCGGCGCGACGACGGTCAAGCTCACGTCGCCAGCAGCCACTTCGACTATCTGTTCGTCTCCCTGTGGTTCGGTCACTTCGACTTCGGCCTCCACCGCGTTGGCCGTCTCCTCGGTGTGGATGCTGAAGTACTGCGGGCGGACGCCGAGCGTCATCTCGTCGGTGCCGCTGTATCGCTTCACGACGGCGTCGTCGAGCGTCACGTCGAAGTCTTCCGGCGCGTTCTCGGCTTGAATCTGTCCGTCAGAATGGCTGACCTCGACGAAGTTCATCGACGGCGACCCGATGAACCCGGCGACGAACTGGTTCACCGGCTGGTGGTACACCTCGTCGGGGGTCCCTATCTGTTGGATATGGCCCTTGTCCATAACGACGAGCTTGTCACCGAGTGACATCGCCTCCTCCTGGTCGTGGGTGACGTAAAGCGTCGTGATATCCATCTCCCGCTGGAGCACCTTGATGCGGCTGCGCATGCTGATTTTGAGCTTCGCGTCAAGGTTCGCGAGCGGCTCGTCCATCAGGAACACCGCCGGACGACGGATGATTGCCCGACCCAGCGCGACGCGCTGCTGTTGCCCACCGCTGAGGTTGGCGATGTCCCGGTCGAGCAGTTCCGGAATCTCCAGCGTCTCCGCGACCTGTTCGATGCGGTTCTCACGTTCCTCTTTGCCGACGTCGGCGACCTTCAGCGGGTAGCCGATGTTCTCACGGACGGTCATGTGGGGGTACAACGCGAAGTTCTGGAACACCATCGCGATGTTCCGGTTCTTCGGATGTACGTTGGTCACGTCGTGACCGTCGAGCGTAATCGTCCCCGAGGTGGGTTCCGTGAGTCCGGCCAGACACCGGAGCGTGGTCGTCTTGCCGCACCCGCTCGGACCCAGCAGTATCGTGAACTCGCCGTCGTCGACCTCGAGGTCGATGTCTTCGATTGCTATCGTTTCGCCGTACGCCTTCTTGACTGATTCGTATTCGACAGTTACCATTGCTTGTCACTCTCCGTTGCCGCAGTGACTCGATTCGATGCCGGCGCTCCGGCACGACCGTTCGACTGTGAGCGTCGGTGTGCGCTCATTTGCCGACCGCCCCCATGCTGAACCCTCTGACGAGCTGCTGTCGCGCCATGAACGCGAACAGCAAGACGGGAGCGAGGGCTATCGTCGCCGCGACACTCATGTTGATCCACTGCACCGAGAACTTCGTGACGAACGAGGCAAGTCCCACGGGAACGGTAATCGCCTGCGAACTCTGTGCGAGAATCACGGCGAACAGCAGTTCGTTCCACGTGATTATCGTCGTGAAGATGGCCGACGCGATGAGGCCGGGCTTCACGAGTGGCAGCACGATTTTGAAGAACGCGCCGAGGTGTGTGTGCCCGTCGATCATCGCGGACTCGATGAGACTCTCTGGCACCTCCTCGAAGAACCCCTTCATCATCCACACCGCGAACGGGATGTTGAACATCGTGTAGACGAGGATGAGTCCCCGGAGCGTGTTCACTAACCCGAACCCGCGGAAGATGACGAACAGGGGAATTATCGTGACGATAGGCGGCATGAACCGCGTCGACAGGATGTAAAACGGCAGGTGGAAGTCCAGATTGTAGGGGTAATCGAAGGTCACGAACGCGTAGGCGGCCATCGCGCCGATGGTCGTCGCAACGATCGTCGTGACGACAGTGACGATGACGCTGTTCGTGATGAACGTCACGAACTCGGGCCGTTCTGCGAACAATCGCGCGTAGTTGCCGAACTGCGCGTCTAGCGGTATCCACTGCGGCGGGAACGACAGTAGTGTCTCGCGCGTCTTCAGCGTGGCCGTCACCAGCCAGTAGACTGGGAACAGTGTCCAGACCAGAAAGAGTGCGAGAGCACCGTAGACGCCGGCTTTCGTGAGTCCGGTCTCCGTGAGGCGTTCGTGTATCTTTTCGAGCCCTGACGGCTCCGTGTAGGGCATCGCATCGACCGAGGTGTCTTGTTTCGTCGTCATGATCCGAACTCCACGTTAGCGATATTGACGAAGCTCATGGCCAGTATCAACACCAGCACGAGGAGCGAGACGGCCATCGCAGAGGCTTCGCCGAAGTTGTTGAACCGGAACGCGGTCCGGTACATCTCCATGCTGATCACGTTCGTCGCGTCGGACGGGCCGCCGCGGGTGAGGATGAACACCTTCGCGAACACGCGGAGGGCGTCCACCAGCCGGATGATCAGAATCAACACGATCAGCGACTTGAGGTACGGCAGCGTGATGTGCATGAAGCGCTGTCGTCGAGACGCGCCGTCCATGACCGCCGCCTCGCTGATGTCGTCCGGAACCGACTGTAGTCCAGCGAACAGCACCAGCACCACTAGGGGCGTCCACTGCCAGATGTCGGTGAGGATGACAGAGTACAGCGCGACGCTCGTCTCGCTGATCCAACCGACGTTCGCCCCACCGGTCAGCGGCGCGGCGATGAAGTCCAGCAGACCGTTTGGTGCGTACATAAGCCGCCAGATCAGTCCGATAACCGTCGGCGACAGAATCATCGGAATGAGTATCAACGTCTGCCAGAGACCTCGGACTTTGATCTTCTTGTTCAGCACCAACGCCATAGCGAATCCCAGGATGAACTCGACTCCGACGGCGATGCCGACGAACTTCGCCGTAACGACCAGCGAGTTGAGGAACGCCCCGTCGCTGAGCAGTTGCACGTAGTTCTCGACGCCGACGAACACCGTTCCGGTCGGCAGATACGACTGCGTCGAGAACTGCAGCGCCCGAAGTAACGGGTAAAACGTCAACGAGAACAGGATAAGCACCGCGGGAATCGTCATCAACCACTTCAGATGGTCGTCGACCCACAGTAGCGCCTCCTCGCGGCTAGACGTATCCGTACTGAACTGCGCGACATCCGGGGTGACTGTCTCACTATCCGTGTCAGTTGCCATCGGTATCCTCTCCTGCCCGTGGTGGGGTGCCTACGTCACGGGCACCGGAGAACGTCGGGGTTGGTCGTGAATCGCGTTCCATAGGTGACTGTTTCACTCGTAGTAGTTGGCGTTCGAGAGGATGCCTTCGACTTGGCTTTTCGCCTCTTGGGTCATCTCGCTCGGCGACAGGTCGCCGGCGAGCGCGGCGTTGAGAAGTTCGCCGTGTCCGATACCGAACTCGGAGTACAGCGGCGTACGCGGCCGGTACTGTGCGGTCTGGAGGCTCTCGTACAGTGCCGGGAACCACGGCTGGGCGTCCATGTTCTCCTCGAAGGTGTCGTGGCGGAACGGCACGCCGCCGAGTTCGACGTACTTGCTCTGTGCTTCCTTCGAGATGGCCGACCTGATGACCTCGCCGGCAGCCCTCTTCTTCGAGTCGTCGATGTAGCTGTTGATACCCATGATCCAGTTCCCCTGGGTCGGCGCCTGTCGCTCCGCGCCGGTGTGGCCTTTCGGGATGGGGGTGAACGAAATGCTGTCGGCCTGGTCGGACTCTTCGGAATCGAGCAGGAGTGACGCGGCCGACGGCCATGCAGGAGCCTGCGCAGCGGACCCGCTCGCTAACCCGTTGAGCACCGCGTCACTGTCGAAGGAGGTGACGCCGTCCGGACTGATGGATTTGAGGTCTTCAGTGTAGAACCGAACGGCCTCCGTCCCGTTCTCACCGGCCCAGTTGTATCGCCAGTCGTCGTCGAACATCGTCCCGCCGATGGCGTTACCGAGGGCGAAGAAGTTCGCCATCACCGGGTTCCCCCGCTTCCCGCGGATGATGTACCCGTTCGTGCCGTCTATCTGCTGGGATATCTTCTGGCCGGTCTCGTAGACATCGCCCCACGTTTCGGGGGCGTCTGCGCCGACCTGATCGTAGAACCCGCTGTTGTAGGCGAACAACTGCGTGTTGCCGACGATGACCTGTCCCCGGATCTGCTCGTCCATCCCTTCCGCCGACGGGATGTTCGGCGCGCCCGGCGTAGGCCACGTCGCGATGTCGACGGTGGTCTCGATGAGTTGGTCCATCGGCAGGTCCTCCGGGAGCCACTGCTGAATCGGGTCGACGTGCCCGGCGAACTGCGGGAACCATGGGTCGTCCATGAACGCGATGTCGTACGCGTCGCCCTGCGTCGAGAGGACGCTGTTCGTCTTCTCGAAGAGGTTCGCGTACGGGAACAGTTCGACGTTGACCGTGATGCCTGTGTCGTCGGAGACGTACTCGTCGACGAGTCGCTTGAACAGACGACCGGACCCCTCGACTGCCGCGACAGACAGTTCCTGTGCGGTCTGATTCGACCCGGATCCAGTAGACCCGCCGTCGGAGCCACCGCCGCCGCCGTCACCGCCCCCGCAACCGGCGAGGCCGGATAGGGCCACGACGCCCGCTGTCGCACCGATGAACTTCCGTCGTGACGTGGCTGATCGCTCAGCTCTGTCGTTCGTGTCGCTACCACTATCCGTTCTCGCATTGCTAGCTCGAGTCACATCTCCACTCTATCTTTCCTACGTAATAAATCATGCTGTTGAGTTCAACTGTTTATTCCGAAACTAATGTTTCGAGGCCCATTTCGGCGGTGGAGATCGGTCCGGGGGCGGGTCATGGTGCTGGTCGGCAGTCACTTCACCTTGGCTGGCCGGGCGAGCAGCAGCGTCGTGAACGCGACCGACGGCATAGGAAATTACTTTCGGGTAGCTCGACGACGTGGCTCCAGCGGTATGACCGAAATACACAGACCCAGAACTATCGGGGTCACTGCGGGGAGCGCGTTCGACCTCCGGACAGAACAGGACGTGTTCGAGGGCCTCGACGTGGACCGGTCCCGGACGGGCTGTCACGGCCTCCTGAAACGCGCGTCTGAGTGTGCGCGGCAGTTGCTCGACGTCGTGGACCTGGAACGTCTGCTTGGTCACCGGTTCCATCACATTCGGGAAGTCGGCCGGGCGCTTGCGCTCTATCTCCTAGAGGATGCCCTGTCCGTACTCGTGGGTCTGTGGTTAGTCCGTGACGATGCCCATCGGGACGGAGTCGACGAACGCCGTCGCCGCGCCTGTGACGGTGTTGGTCGCACCCGGCCCGATGGAGGTGTACACCACGATGGGGTCCCCGTTCGCGTGGGCGTGACCCGTCCGCGATGTGGGTCGCTCCCTGTTCGTGCCACGGTTGAAAGACCTTGACGTCGGAGTCGTTGAACGCGTCTATCATCAGTGTACTCCCGTGGCCGGGAATCCCAACGAGATACTCGACGCACTCTTTCTCCAGATACTGTCCGATGATTTCACTACCGTTCAGCCGTGGCATACGCTCACGTTCAGAAAGAACCGTTATCAATATTCTGTTCAGATGGGGCCGTTCAGCCCCTATAGATGGTGATTTGCGGTCAAAGCCACTGCTGCTGACGACCTCGAACGTGTACTGGAGATGAGACGAAGTCGGCTACGAGCAGAGACGCTGCTACTCCTTCCGGTGGGCTTCGACCACGTCCCAGTCGAGTTCGATGCCCAGTCCGGGGGCGTCCGGCACCCGAATGCGGCCGTTCTGGATGAAGTCCTCCTCGCGGACGAGCAGGTCCTCCCACCATGGCACCTCGCGGGCGTGGTACTCTAAGGCGACGAAATTCGGCACCGTCGCGCCGACGTGGGCCGTCGCGGCGGTGGCGACCGGACTGCCGATGTTGTGCGGAATCAGGGCTTGGTAGTAGGCCTCGGCCATGTCGGCTATCTTCTTCGTCTCGGCGATGCCGCCGGTCTTCGGGACGTCCGGCGCGAGGAAGTCGACGGCTTGGTCCTCGATGAGGTCACGGAAGCCGTGACGCCCGTAGCGGTTCTCGCCGGTCAGGATGGTCGCGTCGACGCGGCGTTTCAACTCGCGCATCGCGTCAGTGTTCTCCGGGGGCATCGGGTCCTCTATCCACGCGAGGTCGTACGGTTCGAGCGTGCGACAGAGGCGCTCGGCCGTCTCCGGACTGAAGTTCCAGTGGAGGTCGACGGCCACCTCGGCGTCGTGGCCGATCTCCTCGGTGACGGCCTCGACGACCTGCCGCTTGTGCTCGATTTCGGGCGGGTCGAAGTGCCGCGAGAGCGTGTCGATCTCCCGGCCCGACGGCACGTCGAGGTCGAACTTCACGACGTCGAAGCCGTCGTCGACGGCCGCGCGTGCGGCCTGCGCGTACGCCGCCGGTTCGTAGGTGGACTCCTCCTGGCCTTCCTCGGCTGATTCGACCATCGCCTCGCCGGCGTGGCAGTCCGCGTAGACGGTCACTTCCTCGCGTGTCTTTCCGCCCAGCAACTGGTACACTGGCTGGTCGAGGAGTTTTCCGGCGGCGTCCCACAGGGCGATTTCGACGCCACTGATTGCGATGGTACCGACGCCCTCCTGTGAACCACGCCCGGAAAGGCTTCCCCGCATCAGGTTGTAGAGCCGTTCCACGTCGGTTGGGTTCTCACCGACGAGCACGGGTCGCAGATAGTCGGTTATTATCTCATGGACGCCGGGCGAGGGGTAGGCCTCGCCGATGCCGGTGACGCCCTCGCTCGTCTCCACAGTGACGATGGTCCACGGGAAGTTCCCGTCGATGACCACCGTGTCTAGATCGGTTATCTCTGGTGTGGGGCCGGTCGCCCGACGGGGCGTTTCATCGAAGTCGGCCCACATGGTCGCTGCGAGTTTGGAAGCGAAGTCTTCGTACATGGTTGTGTCTCGGAAATCGGCTAGCGGTGTCGGTCGGCCGGTCTGCCGTCGACGTAGGTTCCAGCCGGCGACTCGGCCACAGCCGTGCGGTAGAGGCTGAAGTCACGGGATGCCGTGATACCGAATCGCATCAACTGGAGTATCAGCACTCGTCCTGTTATATTTTCCGGTGGCACCAGCGATACGGCACCCGAGTGACCCTCGGAGCGACCACCTTGAGAGAAGCCTGCATATTTTTGTGCCTCCGCGTAGAGCTAGTTGATAGAACGTCAGTCGACGCCGGGCCATCCCCAGTCACGGCGCTACTGGCCAGCCGAAACACAGCTATGACCAACATCAAGGACGCAATCGATACAGGCGGACACCCACTCGGAACGTGGCTCTCTATCGGCCACCCGAAAGTCGCCGAAGGCGTGGCGCAGCTAGACCTGGACTTCGTCTTGGTCGATATGGAACACACGACGATGTCGATGGAGACAGTCGAAAACATGGCCCGCGGGGTCGACGCCGCGAGCAGCGGAACAGACACGGTCGTCCGCGTTCCGTGGAACGATCCGGTCCGTCTGAAGCGGGTGGTAGACATCGGCGTCGCCGGCGTGATGGTGCCGATGATAAACTCCGCCGAGGAGGCTCGGACGCTCGTCGAATCCATTCGATATCCCCCCGAGGGGATACGCGGTATCGCCGGAAGCCGGGCGACGGGCTATGGCAGGAACTTCGAAGAGTACGTGGCAAACGCCAACGGTTCTATCCTCACCATCGCACAGATAGAGACCGAGGAGGGACTCGAGAACGCCGAGGAGATAGCCAGCGTCGACGGCATCGACGCGCTGTTCGTCGGCCCGGCCGACCTCTCGGGCGCGTTGGGCATGTTCGCCGAGTGGGACTCCGCGGAGTTCGGCGACGCCATCCAGCGGATTATCGACGCGAGCGACCGCGCCGGCGTCCCGGTCGGGACGCTCACTGTCGACCTAGACGCCATCGAGGCCCGGTTGGAACAGGGGTTCGACTTCCTCATCGCGGGGAAGGATATCGCTCTGTTGATGGACAGCGTCGACCGTGCGATAGACGACTACGCCGCGGCCCTCGAAGAAGAGATTCCCGCCTCGTCCGACTGAGCCGGCCGACGCCGCCGACGTACGCACACCGCTTCGACGCCCCCTCTCGGGCTTTTTTACGCCACATCTGCCCCTTTCGAAACGGCTGCTTCGAGATGTGACTCCTCCCGAGAGCGGTACGTCGAAAACGGACGTCGAGCGACTCGAAATTAGAGCTGAGGCCGCGGGATTTCAGGCGTTGCTGTACCAGCGCTGAATCTCGATGGTCTTGTCGGTGTAAAAATTCACGGCGTCCTCGCCCTGTGCGTGGAGGTCACCGAAGAACGAGCCCTTCCGGCCGCCGAAGTGGAAGAAGCCCATCGGCGCGCAGACGCCGACGTTGATGCCGATGTTGCCCGCGTCGACCTCGTACCGGTACTTGCGGGCCTCGGCACCGTTCTCGGTGTACAGCGAGGACGCGTTGCCGTACTCGGTGCTGTTGACCATCTCGATGGCCTCGTCTAAGTCCTCGGCCTCTGCCAGCGCCATCACCGGGCCGAAGATTTCGGTCTGGGTGATGTCCATGTCGGTGGTGACGTTTTCGAGGAGCGTCGGGCCGAGGAAGTTCCCGTCGGGGTACTCGGGATGCTCGAAATCACGGCCGTCCACGACGAGGTCGGCACCTTCCTCGACGGCGTCCTCTATCATCCCGACGACGCGCTCCGCGGACTCGCCGGTGATGAGCGGTCCGACGTCGGTGTCCTCTTCGAGGCCGTTGCCGACGGTGAGGTCGTCGACGTCGTCGAGAATCTCCTCGCGCAGGTCGTCGTAGACGTCGCCGACGCCGACGACGACGTCGTTGGCGAGACAGCGTTGACCGGCGTTGCCGTAGACGGAGCCGATGATGTTGGGGACGGCGTCTTCGAGTTCGACATCCGGCGTGACGACGGCGTAGTTCTTCGCACCGCCCTGTGCCTGCACGCGCTTGCCGTGCTGGGCGGCCGTCTCGTAGATGTGTTGGGCGACGGGCGTCGAACCGACGAAGGAGACGCCGGCCACGTCCTCGTGTTCCAGTAGCGTGTTGACTGTGTCGACACCGCCGTTGACGAGGTTGACGACGCCGTCGGGGAAGCCAGCGGCGTCGACGGCCTCGAAGATGAGTTGCGAACTGAGCGGCACCTTTTCGCTGGGCTTGAGGACGAAGGTGTTGCCCGTCGCGACGGCGTAGGGCAGGAACCACAGGGGAATCATCGCGGGGAAGTTGAACGGTGTGATGGCGGTGAAGACGCCCAGTGGCTGGCGGACGGCGTGTTCGTCCATGTTCGGGGCGATGCCTTCTACGTTGCCGCTTCCCTCTCGGAGCATGTTGGGGATGCCGGCCGCCACCTCGACGTTCTCGATACCGCGGCGGATCTCGCCGCGGGCCTCCCCGAGCGTCTTGCCGTGTTCGCGCGTGAGTGCCTGCGCGATGTCCTCCTGTCTATCTTCGAGTTCCTGCTTGAGGTCGAATAGGTACTGCACGCGGTCGACGGGCGAAGTGGCGCGCCACTCCTCAAAGGCCTCGTCGGCCGTCTGGATGGCATCGTCGACGGCCGACCGGTCCGAGAACGTCACGTCCGCTAGTGTCTCGTTCGTGGCCGGATTGACGACCGGTTGGCCGTCGTCACCCTTGACTGTGACCCACTCGCCACCGACGTAGTTCTGTACGGTGTCGGGTACGGCAGTCGGCGCTGGCGACTGCTCTTGCTTGCTCGTCATGCATGGAGAACGTCTACACCGAACTACATAGATGTTACGCACGGACAGGGTGAACCGGCCCATTTATTTGGACCGAACTGTAGGGTGGGATATGGGTCGCACCAGCTTCGACTTCGAGGGAGAGACCGTTATCGTCACTGGCGGCAGTTCCGGCATCGGTCGGGCAATCGCACTCGCGTTCGGTGATGCGGGGGCCACGGTGTTGAACGCCGACATCGACCCCGACCCGAAGGACGCCGACGCCGACCGACCGACACACGAGGTCATCGGAGCTGAGGGCGGCACGGCCGAGTACGCCGAAACCGACGTTTCGGAACCGGACGCAATCGCGAGCGTAGTCAAGGCAGCCCGTGAGTACGGCGGCGTCGACGTGATGGTGAACAACGCGGGGTGGTTCACCCGCGGCGACCTCTTCTCGGTCGACCGGGACACCTTCGAGAAAATCCACGGCACCAACACGAACGGCGTGTTCTTCGGGACGCAGGCGGCCGCAGCCGACATGCGCGACCGCGGCGAGGGTGGGGTCATCGTCAACACGGCCTCGATAAGTTCGACGCACGCACAGGCGGACCAGATTCCCTACGACTCCACGAAGGGGGCCATTCGCATGATTACCCGTGGTGCAGCGCTCGAACTTGCCGACCACGGCGTGCGTGTCAACGCCGTTGCTCCGGGCCACATCGCAACCGAGTTCGGCGCGGGCGCTGACGAGAAAGAGGAGTCCGTCGCGGCCGGTGACCTCACGAAGCCGATTCCACTCGACCGACCGGGCTACCCAGAGGACATCGCACCGACGGTGCTCTTTCTGGCCAGCGAACAGGCCGACTACGTCACCGGTGAGATGGTGTACGTCGACGGCGGGTGGCAGACGTTCTGAGCGGAACCGAGGGAGACGACGCCCACCGACGGCGACCTGACCCCCTACAGTTATATTCTGATAGGTGTTCTGTGCCAATCATGCGAGCACTCGTACTCGACGCAGAGTGGAGTCCCCGTTCCGACTACGACCTGTCGGACGATGAGCAGGAGCGTCACCGCGCGATGAACTCCTCGCAGGTCTGGCGAGACCCCGAACTGTCCGTCGAAGAACGAACGCGACCGGAACCTTCTGACGACGAGGTACTGGTCCGCGTCAAGTACACCGGTATCTGTGGGAGCGACGTCTCGATGATAGAGACCGACGACGACGGCTACATGCATTACTCGGCGTACACGAAGTTCCCGTCGGTCACCGGCCACGAGTTCTCCGGCGAAGTCGTCGAGACCGGCGACGAAGCCGACCTCTTCGAGCCCGGTGAACCTGTCACAGCCGAGGTGACAGACTACTGTGGTCGCTGTCAGATGTGTCGGCAGGGCTTCCACGGCCACTGTGCGAATTTCGAACAGATCGGGTTCACGATGGACGGCGCGTTCGCCGAGTACGTCACCGTCCCGGAGAAGATTCTCTGGAGCGTCTCGTCGCTCGAACGAGCCTACGACGACGAGGACGACCTCTTCCGGGCGGCAGCGACAATCGAACCCAGCACGATTACCTATTACGGCCTGTTCGGGCGGGCCGAAGGCATCTGGCCCGGCGACTACCACGTCTACCATGGGGCCGGCCCAATCGGCCTCACCGGGATGAACGTCTCTCGTGCGGCCGGAGCGGGGAAGGTCATCGCCTTCGAACCGTCCGACCAGCGCCGGAAGATAGCGCACGACCTCGGGTTCGAACACGTCTACAACCCCATCGAGGTCGACCCGGTCGAGACAGTCCGCGAGGTGACCCACGGCGAGGGTGCAGACGTCCACGTCGAGACGAGCGGCGCCGTCGCTCAAACCTATCCCGTCATCGAGGACACCCTAGCAGAGCGCGCGAACGTCGTCCACATCAGCAACGCGGGGTCGGACCCCGACATCGCTCTTCGGAAGTATCAGGGTAGCAGCGCTCAACTGTACGGCTCCGAGGGTCACACCGGACAACAGGTGTTCCCGCGAACGATTCGGCTGATGGCCAGTGGCCAACTCGATAACCTGCCGCTGATTACGTCGACGTTCGACCTCGAAAACGCTGACACGGCCGTCCGGCAGGCTGCAAAGCGCGTCGACGGAAAGGTCCTGGTCCAGATGAGCTAGACAGATATACCGTTTAGTATAGCTAGTAAAACGGAGTCGGAACACCGCAAAGTCGGTTTACTTTTCGAGGTCTGCGAGGTCCCACTCTCCGGTGATGATGGCCCCGGAGTCCGGGTTGTCGGGTTCGACGACCGCTTCGACGATAGCCGGCCCGTCGTGCGCGATGGCGTCTTCAAGCACACTGTCGAGTTTCTCCGGCTTGACGACGCGTTCGGCGAAGTCGACGCTGAAGCCTTCGGCCATCGCCATGAAATCGATGTCCGTCTCCTCGTTGAACTCGGTGTTCAGCACACGGTCCCATCCGTACTTGTCGACCTGCAGGTTCCGTATGGACTTCCAGCCGTGGTTGTTGACGATGAGGTAGGTGACGTCGATGTCGTGTTCGACGGCGCAGGCGACTTCCTGATTGCACATCATGAAACTCCCGTCGCCCTCGACGTCTACCACCGGACTGTCCGGCTTGGCGAGTTTCGCGCCGATGGCGGCCGAGACGCCGAAGCCCATCGTCGAGAACCCGCCACACGAGATGTTCGTCCGCGGTTCGTAGACAGGGAACTCGGGGTTGACCGTCTCCTGTGGCTGGCCCGCGCTGGAGACGACGACGCCGTCACGCGGGAGGACGTCCCGAAGGCTTGCGACCGCCCGAGAGATACTCATCGGGACGCTGTCGTCCTCCCATCGCTCGGCGACCATGCTCTCCCACTCTTCCCACAACTCCTGGGCCTCTTCGTAGTACTCGTTGTCCTCCCTGGAGACCGGGTCCATCCGCTCTTGCAGTTCCTCGGTAATCTGACGCGTGACGACCTTCGCGTCGCCCTGGATGCCGACTTCGACTGGGAAGTTCTTCCCTATTTCCTGTGGGTCGATGTCGACGTGAATCAGTTTACTCGGCGGGATGTCGAAGCTTACGCCGTCCTCGAACGAGGAGGTGTGCAAGTCGGTAAACCGACATCCAACGGCCAGTATCACGTCGGCGTTCGAGACGAGCTCGTTGCCCGCCGTCGAGCCGATCCAGCCGGCGAACCCAACGTAGAGCGGGTGGTCTTCGGGAATTATCCCTTTGGCCTGGAACGTCGGACTGACGGGGGCTTGCAAGTGTTCTGCGAGTTCCTGCACCTCGTCCCACGCCTCGGCGAGCATAGTTCCGCCGCCGGGGACGATGACCGGACGCTCGGCATCTTCTAACAGTTCGGCGGCGTCGGAGACGGTTCGTGGATCCCCACCGGGTCGACTGTGTGGGCGGCTCTGGGTCGGTTCCGGAAGCTCGACGTCAGCAGCCGCCCCCTGTACGTCCATCGGTACGTCGACGTGAACTGGGCCGGGACGCCCGGAGAGGGCTATCTGGAACGCACGCCGCAGCACTCGGGGGAGACGTTCGACACTGCTCACCTCGAAGCTCTGCTTCGTCACCGGTTCCATCACGCTCGGGAAGTCCCCGGGCTTCTGGCGCTCTATCTCCTGTAGGATTCCCTGCCCGTATTCGTGGGTCTGTGGCGCACCCGTGAAGATGATCATCGGGATGGAGTCGACGTACGCCGTCGCCGCGCCTGTGACGGTGTTGGTCGCCCCGGGTCCGATGGAGGTGAACACGGCCAGTGGCTCGCCGCTGGCGCGCGCGTACCCGTCTGCAAGGTGTGTCGCCCCTTCCTCGTGTCGTGGTTGGATGACTTCTACGTCGGAGTCGTTGAACGCGTCGAGTAGGTTCGTACTCCCGTGACCGGGGATTCCGACCAAGTATTCGACGCCCTCCTTCTCCAGATATTTGGCGATAATCTCGCCACCATTCAGTCTGGGCATCTCGTTCGTAAAAATACAGTCCCCACTTATTAAACATTCCCCCGAAGGCTGATGCCTCCAGGTCGGACTGCCGGAATACAAGCTACAGCGACGGGATAACCTCGTCGCCCATCACTTCGAAGAACCGTTCGGGCTCCGGACTGGTGTTGCCGAGTGCGATGCGGTCGAAGCCCATCTCTGCGTACGCTTCCAATTGCGCCGCGATGTCGCTCGGGTCGTCGGCGATGAGGAACTTCTCTTCGACCTGTTCCTGAGTTGCTTTCTCACCCTCCGCCTCGATGTCTTTCGGGTTCGCCATCGCCTTGTCGAAGACGTTCTGGGTCGTCGCCCACCAGGGGCGGGTCGACGCCCGGGCGCGCTCGTAGTCCTCGTCGTAGGACGCGATGACGAGTAGCGTCGTCTCGATTTCGTTAGGGTCGCGGCCGGCCTCTTCAGCATAGCGCTGGATGGCTGGGTACATCCGCTCGGTGTACTCGTGACCGGTCTTGACCGTGATGAAGCCGTCGCCGTACTCGCCGGTCAGCGACGCTGTACTCGGCCCGTTGGCGGCGATTTGCACTTCGGGTCGCTCCTCTGGCATGGTGTAGAGATGGGCGTCGTCGACCTCGAAGTGGTCGCCCTCGTAGCTGTAGAAGTCCTCGTTCTCCCAGAGCCCGTGGACGATTTCCAGCGTCTCCTCCAGACGGTTCCGGCGGACGCCGTATTCGGGCCAGTCGTGGCCCATCGGCTTCTCGTTCATCGCCTCACCTGTCGAGAGACCCAGAACCACCCGCTCGTCGTGCATCTCTTGCAGCGTTGCGAAGGCCTGTGCCATCAGCGCGGGGTGGTAGTGTTCGCCAGCGGGCGTCACACAGGTGCCGATGGGGATGTCGATGCGTTCGGTGGCGGCACCGAGCCAGGACCAGGCGAACCCTGCCTCAGCGTCCGTGTGGAACCACGGGTGAAAGTGGTCCGAGGTCCAGACGAAGTCGAATCCGTTGTCGGCGGCCGCTACAGAAAAATCCAACAGTTGCGACGGACTGTACTGCTCCTGATGGGCCATATAGTCGATGCTAACCATCGTACACACACACTGTGATTGGCGCGTATTATTTGTTTTCCTCGCTCGCCGAAATTCGACAGCACAAACGATTTGCAGACAATAATCACGGTGAGTTTGCGTCTGGCGAACGGGTGACGACCCCATATCGGGAGTGCGTGATTATTTCTCGGATTCACACGAGTATTGAACGGTCGGGTGGATAACCAATTTATGAAAACCACTCGCGACTGGATAGTCGTTCGTCTGATGCAAACACTGGAAATCGTTCGTCACGTACGAACATTTATGATAACGGGATTTGAAATGCTCAGTATGGGAACCTCGTCGAAATCACGGACGGTGGATGCGGTACAGATATCGTTGAACATCATCGAGTTCCTACAGGAGCGAGACGGGGCCGGTATCACCGAGATCGCCGAGACGCTGGAGTACTCGAAGGGAACGGTCCACAGCCATCTCGCGACGCTCGCCGAGAACGAGTACGTCGTGAAACAGGACGGAGTCTATCGGCTGAGCCTCAGGTACCTCGAACTCGCCGAGACAGTCAAGGACCGACTCCAGATATACGACGTCGTTCGCGAGGAACTGAACGAACTGGCGGCCGACAGCGGCGAACTCGCGCAGTTTGCGACCGAGGAACACGGCCGTGCGGTGTACATCTACAAGACCGGCGGCGAGCGGGCCGTCCAGACGGCATCGTCCGTCGGCGACCGCGAGTACCTCCACTGCATCTCCCTAGGTAAGGCGATGCTGGCCTACATGGACGAAGAAAGAGTCGAGGAGATAGTCGAGCAACATGGCCTCCCACAATACACGTCGTCGACCATCACGACTCGAGAGGAGCTGTTCGAGGAGTTGGAGGCCGTCCGCGAACAGGGGTACGCTTTCGACCGAGAGGAGAAAATCGAGGGGCTTCGCTGTGTGGCCGCACCGGTCGTCACCAAAGGTGAAGTCGTCGGGGCGCTCAGTGTCTCGGGCCCAGCGAGCAGATTCGAGGGCGAACTGTACGAAGAAGAACTGCCGAAGATGGTGACTCGGTCCGCCAACGTCATCGAAATCAACTCACAGTTCTCGTAGTGGCACCTGGATTCTCGCTGCTTGCCGGTTCCACAGAAGAAGCCGTACTTCCGACGGAGCAGTCTTCCCCCCATCGCGGCCGGATGAGCACTTTGTCCTGCCGCTGTGGCTCGTTATAACGACTGTTATCCTCGCTCTATACATGATGGGTTCACCATCGCCCCCGTTAGTCGTCGTCGAAATTCGCGTTCGGCTCTCGCAAATATTGTCCTGCAGAAAGAGCAGCAGACCGATATAGAGCTCACACTCCATAACGCGTGTACCTGTGTTAGATATTCAGTCCGCTTAGCGTCCACGGCATCTCTGATACCCTGTTCTCAGTAACGTCATATCGGCCTACGATAGAGACAGATTGACCAGATTTAGATAAACTAACCGAAATACGAGAGTCGAGGACTTCCAGAACCTATTTTCGAAGCCGTTTCGAGATATACCGGTCGACGTTCGCACGGGTGGTGCTATCCTCCAGTATTTGAGTACAGTAATCGAGGATGCTGTAGCAGTGAAACGCAGCTCGATGTCGACCGGACTACTTCAGATAGTCTCAGTCGATATTCAGGCACGAACACGGCCACTACGTCGATGGATTCACTCTCGACATCTCATCTCTCATCGTTCGTTCCCGACCCACCCGCGGCTTCGAGGAGTGTCTGCCTGTCTTCGAAGTAGGCCGGCGCGTCGAATTCGTGTTCGAAGCTGACGATTCGAGAGAGTGATTCCTCGACGTCGTCGACGTTGGCGGCGAGTTCTTCGGCCAAGTCGACGTAGGCCGAGGCCAGGTCCTGAAACGCGGAACGACGTGCTTGCTTCGCCTTGATGATTGCCTGCTTCTCCTCGAGTTCTGACTCTAGGGCCTCGATATCTCCGATTTCGTCGGCCATCATTGGTACGGGGGGTTCGGCGCGGTCTTCCGTCGAGTGCTCCTCTAACTGTGTTCGTGCGTCTGCAATCTCCTCGTCTATTTCCGCCAGCATCTCGTCGGTCTCTTCTCCGAGTGTCTCGACACGCCCCCACAACAATCTCGCCTGTGTCTGGCAATAGTCGACCAGTTCCTCCACCGATAGCATCGCGTCGTCATTACTCATTATTCTACGTTCGCACCCCGGGTAGAAGGGCGTTGTCACAAAGTGCCTCGGCGACGTCGTAGTGCAACTGCGTTTTGGCGGCAATGTCGCGATAGCAGCCACGGCTGTCGACGTATTGGGAGAAGTAGAGACAAAATAACCAAAAATACTGATAAACTACTGTTCCATCGTCTCACACGAGTAAATACCCGACCAGACTCGTATAGCTGTTCTCGAGGCACATGTGCTTCAAAACCGCATTTTCAATTTTGTCTGCTACTACACGGAGTGTGCTTACTCGAACGACCGTTTGTGCCGTCTCACCGCTCGTGTTGTATCTTCACTGATGAGCAACCGGAGAGATAGCTTGTGTCCAAGCCCCAGACTGCTGCCTTTCACTCGCCGAGTCCTACACGCAGTGACCGCCGGTGGTGAGCAACCTTCTTGATGTCGACTCGAGAACGTTCGTATATGGGAGCAGGCGTCGTCGTCGCCGGTGGACGGTCGACACGATTCGGGGACCGGGACAAGGCAGTCGCGGACCTCGCGGGAACGCCGATGATTCGGCGGGTCGTCGACCGACTCACGCTGGTGGTCGACGAACTCGTGGTGAACTGTCGGCGTGATCAGGGCGATGCCATCGAAGCAGCGTTAGACGGGTGTGGCATCACGCCGAAATTCGCGTTCGACGAAACGCCCGACGAGGGACCGATGGCGGGTATCGGCCGCGGCCTCCGTGCCACCGAGAGCGAGTACGGCGTCGTCGTCGCCTGTGACATGCCGTTCGTCGACCCGTCGTTCGTGTCGTACCTCTTCGACCGAGCCGAGGGGCACGACGCCGCAGTCCCACGTCCCGACGAGTGGTTCCAGACAACACAGGCGGTGTATCGGACCGACGCGATGGAGTCGGCCTGCGACCGAGCGCTCGAACGAGGTGAACACAAAATCGTCGAAGCGCTGTTCGACCTCGACTACGTCGTCGTCGACCGTGAGGAGATAGCGAACCACACAACCATGGAGACGTTCGAGAATCTGAACACGCGCGAGGAGTTCGAGGCGGCCGCCGAGCGGTTCTGACCGGCGTGGAGGCTACCATCTGGCTACTCGAAAATTTCTGCGACGAATTTTTCGGCGAGGCCAGCGTCGGCGTCCGATTCCCATTCGGTCTCGACGTCGAGGTCCAGTAACTCACAGACTGCCCGAACGTCTTTGAGCACGGTCGCCAACCGCCCCGTGGCTCCGACTGCCTCTTCCCCCTCCAGAACGCGCTTGAGGGTGACCTCGTCCAACTTGAACGGCCCTTCCCCACCGCCGCCGAGCATGACGACGAGTGTAGCGGTTTCCTCGTCAACTGGTTCGAGGAGGAGCGAGACCAACAGCCAAGAATCGAGATGGGCGGACGCTCGCTCGTAGGCGATTTGCGTGACGTCGGTCCCCTCGTACCGGTGGATGTTTCGCACGCCCCGCTTGTTCAAGGACCGGCGGCTTTCATCGGCCTTCTCGTCGACGAAGGCGTCCGCAAAGCGATGTGCAGACTCGCCACGGAGCGTGAGGGTGGTCGCTTTCATGGGTCGGGAAACCAGACGTATACACAAAAACGCACGGTGTGTTTCGGACCCGGATAGTCCGGTAGGGACGCCGAGGAAGGGATTACGAGAGCGTGGCCGTAATGTCCGTCGAGGACACCATCCCGATGAAGTCGTCTTCGACGACCGGGAGGTGATTGATTCCGAAGTTCTCCATCATCGCCGCCGTCTCCACGAGACGTAGGTCAGGCGGGACCGTCTCGACGGACTCGGTCATGATGTCGGCGACGTTTAGCTCAGACGTGTCTCGTTCCTCGGAGACGGCGTCGATGATGTCGGTACTCGTCACGATAGACGGCGGTGCGGTCGTGACTAGCAGCGCGCTGATGTCGCGTCGCCGCATCTCTTTGGCCGCTTCGACCACCGTCGCGTCGGGCGCGATAGTCACGAGCGGGGTGGACATCACGTCTTCGACGATTGCCTGTTCCTGTGATGGCATAGCAGTACTAACGACCACGGGGGTCTTCGTTCTTGTTCCCGACTACTGGCTCTCCGTGCAGCCGTCACTACTCACTGAGAACTGTATGGGAGGGCCCCTGAGAGGCAATCAGGCGTAATTTGGGTCTGATTCCAGGTCTTCCACCTGAATCGTGATGTCACCGTTACCCCAGAGAATCACGATCGCACCGTGGGTCGTGAACTCGACTTTGACCGTATCTTCATCGCTCTCTCCTCTGAACAGTTTGTCCAGTGCATCCGGGTCGATACTGTCGTACAGAACGCATTCGTCTTGGCTCACGTCTCTCCCTTTGGCGTCAGAGAGCGCCGACACGATGGCAGTGCTCAACTCCTCGTCGTCGTCGGGTTTGTATAACAGGGTCGGACTGGCAGTCACGTGGACAGTATAGACATACTAATCTCAAAATAGTGTAGCATTACTACGCAAGCTAGAACGATTATCAGTATACGCTCTCCCATAAGAGATTGTTGACGCGATTGCAGAATTCTGATGGGTGTCTACAAACACCGACCTGAACGCTTCTCTGTCCCGACCAGAGTTCATCCGACACAAACCAAAACCGAAAGACAGCGAGCCATTAACAATGTGCTACGCAAGAGCGATCAGTATATTGGGGCTCAGTTAGATAGATTATGGCTTAGATATATTCTACAGACACAGTTGGACGAACTCTGTCGCCTTTTTAATCGATGCACTCATCCGTCGGCTGCATCAGAATCACTTGAAAACGTGGATGCGATTGAGGCATCCACGAGTATGCCAGACGGGTCCGCTGCCAGCGTATGGGAGTGGGCTACGACGCTCAAACGCTCACGGAACCCATCACCACCGAGAGGGACCGACTACTTAAAGATAGGTCGGGAGATGCGTTGCAGTTTAAATACTCACCGGCGACAGCGTCGACGCTTGATGTAACGATCGAGGCATCGACGAGTCGAGAAGTGACCGCGGGCGAGCACAGATTCACGGACGCTGTACGATAGCGGTCATACCCTCAACGATGACAAAGTTCTGTTCTCCGGTCTCGATATCCGATGCCGAAAATACCTCGACAGAGCCGTCAGCGCCGTAGAGCACTGTCGCCGAACTGCGGCCAAACCGTCGCCGCTTCGGCGGGAATACCGTATCTATCCGCCCGGGAGGTGTATAAATCGGTGTACATGTGACCGTCAATCTTGAACGGCCGTCAGAGAGTTAGTCACGGTATGGTCCATCGGTCTGTGCGAACAGATGGGGACGGCGGGGTCGAGCGCATGAACGAACCAGCGGTCTGTCCGACGTGTCACGGGACGCTCGAACACCGCTCGGGGTTGGTCGTCTGTCGTTCGTGCAATTGGCACCGCCGACGCCCCGCTGACTGAGGATTGGATCGCGAGAGCTCTAGTCGTTGCGTTTTCGCACCTGCTCGGGGTGCTCGCTGACGAACACCTTCGTGTTGTCGGGGATATCCTCGGTGACCCACGAGTTCGCGCCGATACTGACGTGATCGCCCACGTGGATGTCACCTAACACCTTCGTGCCGGCGCCAATAACGACGTGGTCGCCGATGTCGGGGTGACGCTTGTACCCCTTCTTCAGGGCGTGCTCCTCGCCTTCTTCTTCTTCGAAGTGGAGCGCACCGAGGGTCACGTCCTGATATATGCGGACCCAGTCGCCAACGGTTGCTGTCTCGCCGATGACGACGCCGGTGCCGTGGTCGATGAAGAAGTATTCGCCGATTTCGGCCCCCGGGTGGATGTCGATGCCCGTCTCCGTCTTCGCGTACTCGGTCAACTCACGGGCGTACTCGGTCGCGCCGAGTTTGTACAGTTCGTGCGCTACGCGCTGGACCATAATGGCGAGGAACCCCGGGTACGATCGGATTATCTCGAGATAGGTCTTGGCCGCCGGGTCACCCTTGTATGCCGCTTCGACGTCTTTCTTGAGACGGCGGCGGATGTCGGGTAAGCGGTCGATAGTCTCGGCCACGGTTTTGGAGACGTCGCCGTTGGAGTATGGCCGCATACCGGCGTAGAAGAGCGCACCGAGGCCGTCGAGGTTGTTCAGCACCGCCAACTCGTCCTGGATCAGCTCGTCGGAGTTCCAGCAGGTCGGGAAGAACAACCGCTTGAGGATGTCTACCTCCTTGCGCCGGTGTTCCCGCCTCGGGAACTCCATCGGTGTCTGCTCGGGAAACGGGTCCGAGTCAGATTTGTAGGACTCGAACAACCGTTCGTGAGCGTCGCCTGTGTATCCGTATTCCATACCCAAAGTTCCCGCTGCATAGCCTTAGTTGTGCCAGTGTTAAGCCGGCTTACCCACTCCACAATTGGCCCTCTATAGGCCCTGTGGGCTAGTTATTTATCGTCGGATTGCGACCATATCTGTATGAGCGGTGAGTGCCACTACTGTCACGGAGTGGTCTCTGGTTCGGAACGGGACCACATCGTCCTCGACCAGCACGGCAACCACGAGGTGTACTTACACGAACAGTGCGCTGACGGACACAATTTGATAGAGACGGTTGGGGCCTCGTCCAGCGAGGTCGAGGTCGTCTGTCCGGAGTGTGGCGCCGTCGAGACGCAGTGACGTGACCAATCCGACGAACCTCGTTTTATCAAGTTGTTAAGGGTTCTTGGAAGAGCAACTCGGACCCTCGGCGAAGGGCCGATTACGGGAGGTTGACTGAGACGCCGGACTGGATGCTCGCCGCTTTGACCGTGTTGTAGAGCAACATCGCGATGGTGAGCGGTCCGACGCCACCGGGGACCGGCGTGATTGCGCCCGCCTTTTCGCGACAGCTATCGAAGTTCACGTCGCCGACTAGTTCGTACCCCTTCTCGTTGTCTGCATCGACGCGGTTGATGCCCACGTCGATGACCGTCGCACCTTCCTGAATCATCTCGCCGTCTATCATCTCGGGGACGCCGGCGGCCGCAATCACGATGTCGGCGTTCCGAGTCTTCTCGGCGAGGTTCTGGGTCCGAGAGTGACACACCGTCGTCGTCGCGTTGCCACCCTCGCCGTACTGGACGAGGAGGTTCGCCATCGGTTTGCCGACGATATCAGACCGGCCGACCACGACGGCGTCTTTGCCCTCCGTCTCGATGCCTTCGGCGGCCAGAATCTTCTGGACGCCGTGAGGTGTACATGGCTTGAAGCGAGCGTTACCAGCGACCAATCGACCCACGTTCTCGGGGTGGAAGCCGTCGACGTCTTTCACGGGGTCGATACGCTCCAGTACCTCCCGTTTGTCTACGTGGTCCGGCACCGGCATCTGTACGAGGATACCGTGGACTGTCGGATCGGCGTTCAGTTCCTCGATACGGTCGAACAACACCTCCGCGGGTTCTTCCGGGTCGATTTCGTGATGGAACCCGGCGATACCCGTCTCCTCACAGGCCCGCTGTTTCATCGAGACGTACGTCTCGCTGGCCCCGTCGTCGCTCATCAGCACTGTCGCAAGGCCCGGCCGCACGTCTGATTCCGCGAGTGTGTCGGTACACGCACTGACCTCGGCCCGAATTCCGTCCGCGATGTCGTTGCCGTCGATTATCGTAGTCATAGTGATGTCACTGACGTGGGTGGCGAGGCTCGGCCCCAGTCCACGCTGGAACGGGCCGGGGCCGACACCAGTCGACCCCCGACTGTGTGGCCACCGCACTCGCTCACCCACTCAGTCCCCGGCGATATAACAGCGGATGGGGAATAGTCCACCCGTTGAAATACAGTCGGATATTCGTCCCGAAATCGACGTCATTCAGTTCCCAAACTGGCACTGTTTTGGCCGAATCCACCGTTCACGCAAAGTTTTTGTCGGGTCCAGTGTATGGTGTTACACAACCACACCGAGGGCTGCATATCGGCCCTCGCGGAGGCTCTAGTACCAGATGAGTGATATACGAACCGTCACGGAGCGAGCAACGTTCGTCGAGACTGCCGCGTCGGCACCCTCGGGTGCCCGCGTCCCCGTCGAAGTACGCATCACCGTCACCGACCCGTTCGAGGCGTATCGTCGTGCACGAACGGGCGAGGAGGGTATCTATCTGGAGACGACAGGTGGGCAATCCGGGTGGGGGTACTTCGCCGTGGACCCGGTCGAACAAGTGGAAGTCGGGGCAGACGCCACGGCTGACGGTGACGGCAGTCCCAGTATCGAGGCCATTGACTCCGCTCTCGACCGAGAGACTCTCGTCCGCGGAGAGTGTGACGTGCCGTACCCCTGTGGAGCGTTCGGATGGCTGTCCTACGACGTGGCACGTGAACTGGAGGACATCCCGTCGACGACGGTGTCCGACGGTCTCCCGCGCCTCCAACTCGGCGTGTTCGACTGCGTCGCCGCCTGGGAGGAACCACACGACGGGGAGGTAACCCTCCGGGTGACCGCGTGTCCGGTGGTCGAGGACGACGCCGAGGCGGCCTACGACAACGGACTCGAGCGGGCGACGGCGGTCGCGGAGTCCGCCCTCCACGGCGACCGTCACGTCCAGTCGCCCCCTACCGCAAGTCAGCAGGCAACCTTCGAGAGCGAGTGCGGCGAGGCGGCCTACGCCGAACGAGTCAGGAAAATCAAACAGTACGTCCGTGACGGCGACACCTTTCAGACGAACGTCTCCCATCGCCTGACGGCCCCGGCCGCTGTTCACCCAGTCGAGACGTTCGACGCCGTCCGGCGGGTGAACCCTGCGCCGTACTCGGGACTGCTGGAGTTCCCGGGCGTCGACCTCGTCAGTGCCAGTCCCGAACTCCTGTTGGATGTCGACGGCGACCGACTGTTGACCGAACCCATCGCAGGCACGCGCCCACGGGGTGACACGCCCGAGGAAGACGACGAACTGGAGCGTGACCTCACGACCGACGAGAAGGAACGGGCCGAACACGCGATGCTGGTCGACCTCGAGCGCAACGACCTCGGGAAGGTCAGCGAGTACGGCAGCGTCGACGTGGCCGAGTACCGCCGCGTCGACCGCTACTCGGAGGTGATGCACCTCGTCTCGCTGGTCGAAGGCCAGCGCCGCGACGACGTGAGCATCGCAGATGCCGTCGCGGCCGTCTTCCCCGGTGGCACCATTACCGGCGCGCCGAAGCCACGCACGATGGAGATTATCGACGAAGTGGAGACGACTCGACGCGGCCCTTACACGGGGAGTATCGGCGTCTTCGGCTTCGACGACCGGGCGACGCTCAACATCACCATTCGTACGCTCGTCCGCCACGAGGGCGAGTATCGTCTGCGCGTCGGCGGCGGTGTCGTCCACGATTCGGTGCCAGCGAAAGAGTACCAAGAGACGCTGGACAAGGCTCGTGCACTCGTCAACGCCGTAGACGAAGCGCTCGGTGAACAGGGGTCGTTCGCCGTAGAGTCTACCGCCGGCCCGATGGAGGGGGTCCGATGATACTCATCATCGACAACTACGACTCCTTCGCGTACAACCTCGTCCAGTACGTGGGCGAGTTCGCCGACGTGGAGGTCCGGCGCAACGACGACATCGACGTCGCGGGCATCCGTGCCCTCGACCCGGACGGCATCGTCGTCTCACCCGGCCCGGGGACACCGGCCGACGCGGGCGTCTCAATCGACGTGTTCGCGAAGACCACCTACCCGGCGCTCGGTGTCTGTCTCGGTCATCAGGCGCTGTGTGCGGCCCACGGGTCGCCCGTCGGCCACGCCCCGGAGGTAGTTCACGGAAAACCATCCGAGGTGAAGCACGACCACACTGACCTTTACGAGGGCGTCGACGACCCCTTCGAGGTGGGTCGGTACCACTCGCTGGCAGTCGAGGACGACGACCTGCCCGGCGAACTCGTGGAGACGGCTCACACGGACGACGAACAGCGCATCGTGATGGGCGTCCAGCACACCGAGCACCCGCATATGGGCGTTCAGTTCCACCCCGAGAGTATCCTCACCGACGCTGGCAAACAGATCGTCGAGAACTTCTGTACGAACGTCGCCGGCGTCTGAGCGCCCCCTCGTCGGGTCACTTCTCGTCCGGCGGTTCGACATCGTGATGGGTCTGGATCGTCGGCAGCCGGTCCAGCCACCGTCTGAGCACCGACGTGTGCCCCCGCTCGTGCCGGTACCACGTCAGCGTCAGCCCACCCACAGCGACCACGGAGATGACGGCGAAGGGTCCGCCGGTGAGCACGGCGAGTGCCTGTAACGTCCCCGCGCCACCGACGAGCAGTACCGCCGTGGCTACCGCACCCTGAAAGACGCCCCAGAAGACGACGCTCCCGGTCGACGGCACCTGTCCTCGCCGCGTCGAGAGCAGCGAGACGACCAGCGTCGACGTGTCGGCGGACGTCGTCATGAACACCACGATGAGTGCCAGAAAGAGGAACGAGAGGAGGCGTCCGAGCGGGAGTGACGCGAACAGCGCGAACCCGGCGACGGCCTCCGAGGCACTACTGCTGGCAATCGCTCCGAGGACGTTCGCTCGTCCGGTCTGTTGGACGAACAGGGACGTTCCGCCCAGCAAGAGGAACCAGACCACCGTCGCGGCGGCGGTGGCGACAACGCTCGTGAACACGACGGTCCTGACGCGTCTACCTCGGGATAGCGCAGCGATGAAGAGGCCGGCGAAGGGTGCCCACGAGAACCACCACGACCAGTTCCAGACCGTCCAGTTGGCGACCCACTCGCCGCCGGTGTACAGACTGAGGGGCACGAAGTGGACGATGTATCGACCCAGTGCCCGCGTGCCCTGTTCGACGATGAACGACCGCGGGCCGACCCCGACGAGCAACAGCGCGAACAGGCCGAAGAGGACGACGTTCAGGCCGGCGATACGCCGGATGCCGCGGTGGATGCCGGTGACGGCCGAGAGGACGAAGATGACGGTCAAGCCACCGACGAACAACAACGGGCCAGTCGGACCGACGACGACCTCCCACTGGAACGAGATGCCGGCGAGGAACTGCTGGCTCACCAGTGCCACGGACGTCGCGATGCCGCCGATGGTGGCGAACACGGCCAGCGTGTCGACGAGTCGACTCCAGCGAGAGTCCAACCCGTCCACGCCGAGGAACGGGGCAAGAATAGTCGAGACGCGGAGTGGGGCGCCGCGCTCGAACACGAAGTACGCGATGGGGACGCCGATTACCACGTACGCACTCCACGCCGAGATGCCCCAGTGAAACAGGCTGTACACCAGCGCGTCGCCGACCGCAGCCGCCGACTGGGGCGATGCGCCGAAGTACGGCGGCGGGTCGCCGTAGTGAAACAGCGCCTCGGCCGGCCCCCAGAACACCAGTCCGGCCGCGATACCGGCGGTGAAGACGAGCGTGAAGTACGTCGGATACGTGTACGTGGGGTCCGTGTCAGCCGATCCGAGCGTGATGTCGCCCCACGGCCCAAGCAACAGGAACAGACAGTAACAGACGGCGAGGAAGACGGCGAGGAGGAACAGCGGGCCCCCAGTCCGCAGTACCGTGCCAGTGGCGGCGTCGACAGCGGCCGACGTCCGGCTCGGGGCGACGACCTGCAGACCGAAAAAGAGGGCGAAGACGACCACTGGAAGTCCGAGCGTCAGCGGGTCCTGTCCAGCGAGGAAGGTTTGAATAGCGGTCCGCATGTTCGTCTGTCTGACTTTCAGCAGATACCGATCTGCCGATTGCACGTCGTCAGATCGGTGAGGTAACACGGCGAGATACCCTAGCCCGGAACTGAAAAACAGGAGCGAGAGTCCGAGCCAGGCCGCGCCGCTGACCGCCTCGCCGACGAACGCCGGAAAAAAGAACCCCGAGAGGACGATGGCCCCTGAGACGACACACAGTGGTGCGAGGACGCCTGCGACGACTCGCTGGACGCTGCCGTCTGCTGACGTGGCCATACGACTAGATTCGGTATCGGACCCGTATAGTAGTACCGTAGCCACCACCCCGATCGTGACCACACGACCCGATTCGACGTCGGTGCGGACGGTCAGGTATCGACCTGCTCACAGGACCGGAAAACCGCGTACACCCGGCCGTCGTCGATAGCGACCCCGATGCCCGAACGGAACTGTGCCGACGGGCGATAGAGCGCGCTTCGCTCGGCTGAGTCGTCCAGTTCGTCTACGAGGGCGACGGCCGTCGCGGCCGTGTCGTTCGAGCGCTGTACGCTGACTGGAACCTGCGTACAGAACAGACGCGTGTTCGTGAGCGGTCGCTCCGTGCGTTCCGTCCCGTTCGAACTGGTGTCGGTGACGAGTGTGTCGGTCGTGTCCTGTGCGATGCCGCGGACGAATCGATCCGACGGCATCGGCTCGAAGCCCCGGTCGGCCCTGCGCTCGTTGATCTCCGTCCACATCGCTCCACGGGTGTCTTCCTCTGTCTGATTGGTGGTATCCGCTGGGAGCAACTCTCCTTGTGAGAGTTCGACGCCGCCGTACATGAGTGTGAAGACGACGACGAATATCGTCCCGATAGTCAACAGGCCGACCCCCTCCCGTTGTGCTACCATCACCCACACTTGCGGCCGGACGGGTAAATCAGTTTCCAGTATTGCCGCTCTCTCGCCCTGTGGATCGTTCGGGACCGATGCCGTCGGTATCCGACAGAGAGGCTGACTCCCCCAGCACCGATTGGCCGAGCAAACGGCCGCCGATGGTTCGCGGGTTGATGACCTCGTCGGCACCGACCGAGTCGAACTTGTCGACGTGTTTCTCCTCTGTCGCGGCCGCGACGACACGAACGTTCGGGGCGACGTTCTTCGCCGCGATGACGGCGAGGACGTCCTTCGCGTCGTCGTTGCTTCCCACAACCACGCCGCGTGCTGTGTCGACGGACGCGTCCATCAGAACGTCCTCGTCCGTCGGGTCCTCTGTGAGGACACTCACGTCGTCGGACGTGATAGCGGCGGCAGTGTCGGGGTCGTCCGTCACGACGACGACGTCAGTCTCTGCCCCGAGTTCTTTCAACAACGATGCTGTCACGTCGCCGTATCCGAGCACCACGACGTGGTCCTCGAAGAGTGTGAGTTCTGCGGCAGTCATGATTCCGAACGCTGTCGCCATCCGCGATTCGATGAGAGGGCCGACGAGTGCGCCAACTGCGACGGTGAACGCGCCCGTCCCGAACAGGATAATCGAGAGCGAGAACCACCGCGCTTGCATCGTCGCTGGCGTGATGTCCCCGTATCCCACTGTCGCGATGGTTACGATGACGTAGTACACCGCGTCGCTCCACGTGTCGAGTTCGAGGAACTGGTTCCTGAGCGCGTACGCGCCCACGACCCCGTAGAGACCGACGCCGACCATCGCCGCCAGTGCCGCTATCTGCAACGGCGAGAGGTCGACAGACTGGTCGAAGGCCTCCCTGTTCCAGACCAGCGACGGAACGGTGAGGACGAGGAGCACCAAGAGCGGGACGTCTGTCGTCTGGAGCGTCGCAAGCGGCAGGAGTGCGAGGGTCGGTAGCACGAGCATCGCTACGCGCCAGGCGAGTCGCTTCCGGCGCTGTAACCCGACTGTGACCAGTCCGAGAACGAAAGCGAATAGGACGCCGGCGAACTGGGTGAACCCGGCTGGCACCGTCACGACTGCGGTGAGCGGTCCGTCCACGGTGACCGTCGGTTGACTGAGGTTCGACATCCCAGTCACGAACGCGAGCAGGGTGGTGACGCCGGTCAGGACCACGGTGGGTTTAGCCCCGGAGAACTGCTGCCACTCGACGAACGGCACCCGCTCTGTGGGGTAGAACACTTCCTCGAGTGCAGGTTCTCCGGGCTCGTCTGACACGTCAACCACTACCAAGGTGTTGGATGTCTCGATATAAAAATACCCGCGCAGTACCACTCTGTCTCCGCGGGCAGGAGACTCAATAACCCGGGGAGAGAACTGCCGCCGATGCACCGACTGTCGTGTGATACAGACCTGTGGTTGAGGACCGACTTCCTCGAGTCAATTATGAGGCCCCCTCCATCGGGTGACAGCGGATGAACTCTGCCGTCCTGTTCGGTTTCGGGACCATGATTGCGTGGGGGTTCTGGATTATCCTCGGTAACGTCGCATCGAACAGTATCGACCCGGTGATGGCGGCGTTCCTCTCCTACGCGACTGCAGCTGTCGTCACCGGCGTCTACGTCGCCGCCTCCGACGTCTCGATCGCGGTCACGAACCGTGGATTGATGTACTCCGGGGCGGCGGGCATCGCCGCCGCCATCGGCGTCGTCTCGACGTTCATCGGTGTCTCCGTCGGTTCGACGGCCGTTGTCTCGACTATCGGCGGAATGTACTTCGTGACGGCAGCGGTCATCAGCACCGTCGCGCTGGGCGAACCGGTGTCAGTCCAGAAGGTCGCGGGAATCGGGCTGGCGTTGACCGCCATCGTCGTCATCAATCAGTAGTCGATTCACCACACAACAGGTCGTCTCGCTGACGTGCTGTGGCGCCACCGGGACGCTCGACTGGGATTTAAGAAACGGGCCCGGCAACGGGCGACTATGAAGCGCACAATCAGCACCGACGATGCGCCGGCGGCGGTCGGCGCGTACAGTCAGGCGACGACCAACGGCGACCTCCTCATCACGGCGGGGCAACTCCCCCTGACGACGGACGGCGAACTGCTGGACGACAAATCCGTCGCGGACCAGACACGCCAGTGTATGGAGAACGTCAAGGCCATCCTCGAATCGGAGGGCCTCTCCCTCGACGACCTGCTCAAGACGACGGTGTTCTTAGACGACATCGACGACTTCGACGAATTCAACGAAGCGTACAGCGAGTTCTTCGACGAGGACCCTCCGGCGCGGAGCGCCGTCGGCGCTGGGGCCGTGCCTAAGGGTGCTGCCGTCGAGATAGAGGCTATAGCGACGACTGAGTAATCACCACCTACGACCTCGCTCGGTACGTCAGCGCAGTTCCATGTTCTCGGCGCGCTCCGCGGCGAGGTCGGTTATCTCCGCGACGCTGCTGTCCGAACGGTCGGCGAGCACCCGCACCAACATGCCGAGCTGGACCGCGGCGGCTTCGCGGAGTTCCTCGGCTGATTCGGTGTCGTTGCCGAAGTAGTACTCGTGGCGGCCGTCCTCGTGGACGAGGCCGGCGTACACCGAGTGCAAGTCGTCTTCGGTGATGGCCGCCGCGGCGTCGGTCTTGACTGTCTCGAATTGCGGATTGGTCATCACCAGAGTCACCGCGACAGAGCCCCCTAATCGCTTCGGTCGGACCGGCCCTGAGGTTCCGTCCGCCGACGTATCGGCGAACGAACTCGTTGTGTCATCGGTCGCTACCCCCGGGTTGTGGACGGACGACCAACGGGCGGCGTGTGGGATTTTTATCCCTCCGGCACGACGTGCGAGTCAATGACACGAGCCACAGGTGCCGTCGGCCGTTCACCCCTCGTCCGCGTCGCGACAGACGCCCGGACGGACGCGGGGGAGGCGGTCGTAACAGCGGCACAGGAGGCCGCCGATTCGGTCCCGGTAGTCAGAACTGGGCCCACCGGCATCACGACCTACGACCCACTCGTCATGCTGACGAAGACGGGACAGACAGTGTTCGTTGACGACCCGCCGCCGTCGCTCGTTCGAGACCTTGTCGCGACGCTCGAAGACGGAACTCTCCCGACCGACGAGGCCATGGCCGTGGTCGACCACGACCCTGAGACGACGACGCTTCCGACGCCGGAGTCGGGACCACTCTCTGTCGGCCGCCGGGCCGTTCTCGGCCCATGTGGCTGGGCGGACCCGCTCACGCCCGCCGACTGGTCGTTCGTCTCGGCCGACCGGACGGCCGAGGCGGCGACCGAGTCCGGTATCCTCGGGCGTGGTCGTGGCGACGCAGCCGCCGACGACCCGGTGGCCGATGTCTGGGAGACGACACGTGAGGCAGACGGTGACTCAGTCGTCGTCGTCAACGCGAACGACGCGAGCGACCTGCCGGGGCCAGACGAGACGCTTCTCGCCGCCGCCCCGTTCGCCGTCCTCGACGGGCTGGCAGCGGTGGCCCAGTACGTCGGTGCCGAGGACGCCGTCCTCTTTCTGAACGAAGCGGAGACTCCGCTCCATAGGCATCTGCAACGGGCCGTCGACGCCGCCGCCGAGACCTTGCCCGTGGTCCCCCAACTGGTGGCCGGCCCCGACGAGTATCGCGCCGGTGAGCCCACGGCGGCACTGGAAGCGCTGGAGGGTGCTGACCGCATCGAACCTCGTCTCCAGCCACCGAGCCCGGCCGAACGCGGCCTCTACGGCCGGCCGACGGTGATTCACACGCCTCGGACCGTCGCGCAGGTCAGACAGGCCATCCGGACTCCCGAACAGGTCGACTCGGACGCCGCCGACCCCGGCACCCGACTCGTCACGGTCACTGGTGACGTGGCTGCCCCTGCGACTGTCGAACTGGGGTCCGACGGGAGTCTCGATACTGTTCGCGACGCCGTCGAAATAGGTGGCTCGTTCAAGATGGCCTGTGTCGGCGGCGTCCTCGGCGGTATCACCCGTGACCTCGACGTCGCCCCGACGGCACAATCCTTACGGGCCGCCGGTCTCGGCACGGACGGCGTCGTGGAACTGCTCGCCGACGACCGCTGTGCGCTGGCGACCGTTGGCGAGCGAGCGCGGTTCGCCGCCACGGAGAACAGCGGCCGTTGCGTCCCCGGGCGCGAAGGGACGACACAACTCGCCGAACTCTTGCGTGACGTGTACGACGGCTCGTTCGAGACGGACAAACTACGCGAACTGGGGCGGGTGATGCGCCGGTCCAGCAACTGCCAGATTGGCGCGCACGCGCCACGGCCCGTGACGACAGCTCTCGACGAGTTCGAACCGGAGTTTCGCGCGCACACCGACGGCCGTTGCCCGG